>NZ_CP188172.1:1572500-2957500 GCF_049949205.1 Hymenobacter sp. 102 | reverse complement strand
GCTTGCACCCTCCGTATTACCGCGGCTGCTGGCACGGAGTTAGCCGGTGCTTATTCCTCAGGTACCGTCAGTGTACCACGCATGGTCGTTTTCTTCCCTGAGAAAAGCCGTTTACAACCCAGAAGGCCTTCATCCGGCACGCGGCATGGCTGGGTCAGGCTCTCGCCCATTGCCCAATATTCCCTACTGCTGCCTCCCGTAGGAGTCTGGCCCGTATCTCAGTGCCAGTGTGGGGGATCACCCTCTCAGGTCCCCTAGACATCGTCGCCTTGGTGGGCCATTACCCCGCCAACTAGCTAATGTCACGCAACCCCATCCTTGACCAATAAATCTTTACTCGTTGTGTGATGCCACACTGCGAGGTTATGCGGTATTAATCCGCCTTTCGGCGGGCTATCCCCCAGTCAAGGGCAGGTTGGTTACGCGTTACGCACCCGTGCGCCACTAGCGGTATTGCTACCGCCCGTTCGACTTGCATGTATTAGGCCTGCCGCTAGCGTTCATCCTGAGCCAGGATCAAACTCTCCATTGTAAGAAATTTCTTCACCAGGCCGAAGCCTGGCTGATGTCAAGTGCTGATCCGACTCGTATATGTTGACGAGCTCTTGGTGGGCTCATCCCATGATTCGCTTGAAAACCTGTAAAACCGACTTCGTTATTCCGATTACTCGGAAGCGAAGCCGCTTACCGTTTTTGTCTTTTCCAGTCATTCAAAGAACGTCTGTCACTTCGCAGTGGAAGTAACCGTGGGCCGCTCGCAAGCGGCGCAGTATTCGTGTTGGTAGCCCCTTCCGATCGAAGCGGGTTGCAAAGGTAAGCAGCTTTTTGCTTTCTGCAAGCCTTTCTGAAAAACTTTTTTTCGAAGCGAACTTCGCAAAGCATTCGGTTTTCAGTGTGACTCGCTTCCGGTTGAAGCGGGGTGCAAAGGTAACACCGTTTTTGCTTTTTCCAAGAACCGGGGAAGAAAAAGTTTTTCGCTCTTTTCTTCGTTTCCGGTTCCCCGTGCCCGTTTCTCGTTCGAAACCGGGCTGCAAAGCTACGATGTTGTTCTGCCTTTTTCCAAGAACCTGACCGAAAAAAGTTTTGCGGTTTCGACTCGCAGCAAGCGCCTCCGGTTGAAGCGGGGTGCAAAGGTAGCAACTTCTTGCTGACTTGTGCAACCCCGGTTGCTAACTTTTTTTCACCGGGCCTTTCATACGGAAAGCCGTGGGCGACTAAAAGGGCCAGCAGGCGAAGAAGACGTTTCGCGCTGGTGGCCCGAAGGGGGTGGCAGCGGCCCGCTCCGCGTTTCGGATTGGGAGTGCAAAAGTGGCGGGTTGCGCCCGGATTTCCAAACCCGGGGGCCAAAAAACCCGTTCAAGGCCCGCTGATCCGCCTGTTCTGCCACAGTATCAGCGAGATTAATTTTAGGGCTCACCTCAATGAGAGTTGTCCGCTGCATGAAAGTTGCTGTGCAGCGCCACTGAATGCACTTGAAGTTTCTGACAAAACCAGATTCCAGCTTCTTGAGAGATGCTTCAGCCACGTGAGGCGGCGTTGCGTTGAGGTTTTGTTGAAAGCTCTTAGTATTTGATGGTATCTGAAACTGAGAACAAGGCGGTGCTACGCGTTGCCTAATGATTCAGGCCTCTTGTTTACTCATCTATATAAAAGGAGGGCCCGGTTCACAAAAGTGAATCGGGCCCTCCTTTTATATGTTGCTGCTCTGGCCTTACTCGGCAATCTTGGTCACTTTGAATTCGGTGCGGCGGTTGCGCTGGTAGTCCTCCTCTGTCTTGGCGTTTTTGAGCACCGGGCGGGTTTCACCGTATCCTTTGGCCGTAATGCGGGATTTATCGATTCCCTTGGAGACTATATAGGCTACAGCAGACTCAGCGCGGCGCTGGGATAAGGCTAAGTTGTAGGCATCCTTACCTCGGGAGTCGGTGTGGGAGCTTAGCTCAATGGTGATTTTGGGATTGTCGTTAAGCGTCTCTACAAGTTTATCCAGTTCTACCGCAGCATCGGGGCGGATATCGGCCTTGTCGTAGTCGTAAAATATATTATCGACGACAATAGCTTTGTTTTTCACGATTTTAGTGAGCGTGAGTGTCACGGGCACCCTTACGTCATTCATTGGATCAGGCAGGGCATCCTGCGCCGGGCGGCGACCGATGGTGCTGAGAGCATTGCGGGCAGTGAAATATCCGCTACGGTTGGCGATAAGTGAATAGCTCGCCGTGGCAGTATCCAGCTTCATACTGAATTTACCGTCGGGGCCGGTGGTTACTGCCTGCAGCTTCTGTCCCTGGCTATTGTAGAGGGTAACTGTTTCGCTAGCGACCGGGGCTGTTTCGCCGGTTCTGTCGTTACGCTCCACTAATGTACCATCAGCATAAAAGGTCACCAGTTTGATGGGCTTCTCGCGAAACAGATATAAGTCGTCGGAACCTTTGCCACCGGCCCGGTTGGAGGATAGTACCCCCATCTTCTTATCCGTAAAGTAAGGAGCAAAGTCGTCGCCGTTGCTGTTGATGGGTGCGCCCAGATTCACCACCTTTCCTTTCTCTACCTTAAAGATATCGAGCTTGCCTAGGCCGGGATGCCCGTCGGAGGAAAAGTACAAGGTGCCGTCGGGGGCGACGGCCGGGAAGTTTTCGTTGCCGGGCGTATTAATTACGTCGCCGAGGTTTTCGGGAGTAGAAAAGCGGCCGGGACTTTCCATACTCGACTTATACAGGTCGTTGCCGCCCAATCCGCCCTTACGGGTAGAAGTAAAGTAAAGTGTCTGGCCATCGGGCGAGAAGACGGGCGAAAACTCATCCGCGGTGCTGCTGTTGAGGCCGCGCAGAATTTCGGGCTCGGTCCAAGCGCCGTTGCGGTAGTAAGAGCCCCACAAATCAACGCTCAGGTAGCCTTTCTTGGAGCCATTATTGGAACGGGCAAACACCATCATCTTACCATCGGGCGAGTAGGTGGCGCTGGCCTCGTGCCTGTCGGCAGAGTTGATGATGGGGTCGAGCTTACGCACGGTGCCGCCCGTCATCTTCTGCTCGTCGTCGAATTTGATGGCGTACAGATCATTAAATCCTTCCCCGTTGCCGGGATACACTTTCCCTTCCCGACCAGAGGCAAATACCAGTTCCCGGGTATCCGGTATGCGGGTGGTGCTGAACTCGGCGGCCGGGGTATTGATCTGGTCGAGAGGCATCACCTCGTTGTTGGTTTGCATGGCTACGATAGACGTAGCCGCGCGGGCATTCTTAGCATCTATCTCGGCGCGGGCACCCAGGGTGCGGTTGGCACCAGCATCGGCGTATTTCTCGAACTGCAGGGCAGCTTCCTCAAACTTACCGTTGGCACGCAGGGCCTGGGCATAGTAATAGCCGGCGTCGGCATTTTTGACCTTGGCATCCAGTGCGGCTTTATAGTACGGCTCGGCCTGGTCGATACGGTTTGAGAGGCGGTAGGATTCGGCCAGTCGATAGTTAGCCATAGCTACATTCTTGCCTTTGGCTACATCAGCCTTATAAAGCGCAATAGCCGACTCGTATTCTCCCCGGGTAAAACGCTTGTCCGCTTTCGACAGGCCATCGGAGGTGGCGCAGCCAACCAGTGCTACTGCACTGCCAGCGAATAGACAGGAAAGGAAATAGTGTTTCATAGAGGACGGGATGATACCGTACGCAACGGCCGGGAGCTGGTTACGCGGTAAGTAGGTGTTAATAATACTACTGATTCCGCGAATTTTACTTTTCGGGAACTACGCGTTGCTGGTTGCCTTAAAATACCGGGCCAGCCATGTGGTAACGGCCGGAGCAGGCCATTTGGTTTGCAGCTGCAGCTGCGTGGCAATAGTATTGTCGAAATAGGGCGTACCGGGTCCAATAAGGCCTGCCTCTACCGCTTGTTTCAGTTCAGTGCGTGTAAATAACTGCATCTTATTATCGAGCAGAAAAGCCATTTGGGATTTATCCAGCAGCTCAACCCCGAGTTGCTCCTCCACCTGCCGCACAAACCGCACCGACGCATCAATGGAACAGCCGCTGGCATCGGCAACGGCTTCATTGAGGCCAATGACCAAGAACTGCTGATGCAGAATGACGGCCGACGCTTGCAGGGCCCGGCCATGGCTGGTCCATTCTGCCGCGAACTGCTGCAAGGCAGGCTGCAGAGCCTCTACCTCGGCAGTTGTGAAGGGGCGGTTGGCTTGGTAAATCCACAAGCGGGCGGAGGCCGGGAGCTGATCGAAGGGAACGTACATAGGGCAAGAGAAAGGCTACTATTGGTACAAAGAAAGAGCCCCGGCCGGAAGTTCCGGCGCGGGGCTGCAATTGGGTGATAGAGCTTAGGTGGTAGGGCCTAGGGCTGCAATTTTTTCATTGCAGAAAATTATACCTCTACGCACTGCCAACTAAGCAGTAGGCACTATTACGCGTTGAGTCCTTCGGCGGAGGCAATCAACTCGGCCAAGTCGAATACCTGTACGTCCTGTTCCCGCTCCTTGTTCTTTACGCCGTCGGCCATCATCGTCATACAGAAGGGGCAGGCCACGGCAATAACGCTGCCGCCGCGGTTGGAGCCAGCAGGCAGCACGGGAGCAGTACTCTCCACGCCCTGCAGGTTCAGCAGCACATCAGCGTTGCCATCGAGAGTGGCCAGGGCTTCCTCGGCGCGCTCCACGTTCACGTCTTTTTTGCCGGGTTCGGGCTCTTTCCACATCTGGGCCCCGCCGGCCCCGCAGCAGAGGCCATTGGTTTTGCAGCGCTTCATCTCCAGCAGGTCGGCGTCGAGCACCTCCAGCACCTCGCGGGGGGCTTCGTAGATGTTGTTGGCGCGGCCCAGGTAGCAGGAGTCGTGGAAGGTGATGCGGCGGCCCTTGAACGACTCGCCGCCTTTGGCCGTCACTTTACCCTCGTTGATGAGCTGCTGCAGGAAGGTGCTGTGGTGAATCACCTCAAACTCGCCACCCAGCGCGGGGTACTCGTTTTTGATAGTGTTGAAGCAGTGGGGGCAGGCCGTTACCACTTTCTTGATGCCGTAGCCGTTGAGGGTGGCAATGTTGGTCATGGCCTGCATCTGGAACAGGAACTCGTTGCCGGCGCGCTTGGCCGGGTCGCCGGTGCAGGACTCCTCCATGCCCAGCACGGCGTAGCTCACGCCCACGTGCTCCAGAATACGAACGAAGGCGCGGGTTACGCGCTTGTACCGGTCGTCGAAGGCCCCGGCGCAGCCCACCCAGAACAGGATTTCCGGCGATTCGCCGCGGGCAGCCAGATCGGCCATCAGCGGAACAGATACGGGACGCTTGGCAGTTTGCTCAGCCATTGTAATTGGGGTGTTAAGGTCGTCATGCAGAGGCGCAGCCGAAGCATCTCGCATGCTGATGTCTGATTACTAGATGTAACGTCAGCACGCGAGATGCTTCGCTCTGCTCTGCATGACGTTCTGACTATCCTAAGCCGTCACGGCTGTTTTGTCGGCCACGAACAGGTCGTCGGCCCAGTTGAAGCGGTCAGAGGGAGAAAAGGCCCAGGGTGCACCGTTGTTTTCGATGTTGCTGAACATCACGTTCAGGGAGTTGGGCGCGGCCGACTCTTCCAGCACCAGGAAGCGGCGCATTTCCACAATGCTTTCCAGGGGGTTGATGTTGACGGGGCAGGCTTCCACGCAGGCGTTGCAGGTGGTGCAGGCCCACAGCTCCTCGGGGGTTACGTAGCCGCGCAGCAGGGTGTGGTTTTCCTTATCGAGCTGCTCCTGAGGAGTATGCTTGGCTTCCTTGCCGTAGAGGTTGGGGTGGAAAATCAGCGGCGAGTTGTATTTCTCTTCTACCCTATCCCGGGTATCCATGATGATTTTGCGGGGCGAGAGGAGCTTGCCGGTGAGGTTAGCCGGGCACACCGAGGTGCAGCGGCCGCACTCGGTACAGGAGTAGGCGTTGAGCAGGTTGGTCCAGGCCAGGTCGTCCACGTCTTTGGCCCCGAAGGGTGTGGGCGCGGCAACTGAACCATCGGGGTTGGTGGGTGGGGCGGGCACCGGGTAGCTGGGGTCCAGCATGGCTTTCACCTCGTGGGTGATGCTGTCTACGTTCGAGAACTGCCCCTGCGGCACCAGCCGGGAGTAGAACACGTTCGGGAAAGCCATGATGATGTGGAAGTGCTTACTGCTGGGCAGATAGTTCAGGAACAGCAGAATACCTACAATGTGCGCCCACCAGCCCACACGCTCCAGTACCTCCAGGGCCGTGAGGTTTTCGGGCAGCAGGCCCGTGAGGAACTGGCTGATGGGAAACGCGCCGGGCAGGTCTTTGCCCTCCAGCTGGTGCAGCTTCAGGTCGGCGGAGTTCATCAGAAACAGGGCCCCCATCAGAATCACCTCCACGTAGAGAATCACGTTGGCATCCAGTTTGGGCCAGGCCCGCAGCTCGGGGCCGGTGAAGCGGCTTACCACGCCCACGTTGCGGCGCCACCAGAAGGCTATTACGGCCAGCACCACCAGCGCGCCCAACACCTCGTTGGTACCGGTCAGAGCCGAGTACACCGGGCCGAGAAACTGCAGGAATCGGTGGGTTCCGAACAGGCCATCCACCATGATTTCGAGCACTTCAATGTTAATAACAATGAAGCCAACGTAAACAATCAGGTGCAGAATAGCCGGTGTGAGTCGCTTGAACATCTTCTGCTGCCCGAAGGCGACCAGCAGTGTTTTCCAGAGACGCTCGGAGGTGTGGCCGCTCATATCCCGGTCGCGCCCGACGAGGATATTGGCCCGAATCTTCCGTGCCTGCCAGGCAAACAGGCCGAAGCCTGCTACCGCTACCAGCAGGAAGAGAATGTTTTGGATGGAAAAGTGCACGGGAATTTGGGTAGGTTTGGGGTTCAGCCCGAAATATACTCGGTATGCATAACAAATTACAGTTTTTACAGTCGTTAGTTTCGTTACCGAAAAAAATTTACCGGAGCTCTTGCAGGTTGAAAAACCTTTACTACTTTTGTGCTCCCCAACAGCGACAACCGCTTCGGGGAGCCAAGAGCTGGTAATGTAGCTCAGTTGGTAGAGCACAGCACTGAAAATGCTGGTGTCGTTGGTTCGATTCCAACCATTACCACGAAAACCCTCTCAGCATCACGCCGAGAGGGTTTTTTGTTTTCTATCCGGTCGGGTTACCCCGCTTATGAAAGCATGGGCTGGGGCCGGTACACGACGGAAGCAACCAACGGCCCGCGCCCTCCATGCCGCTGGAAAAACTTTTCGAGCAAGTGCCCCAGTTGGGTGAAGTCATCGGTTTCCAGCTCTCCCACTATGTGCTCCAGAGCCGAAATATGCCGTTCCGTAGTCAGCAGCAACCCTGGCTCTTCTACCCAGGCGTAGGCATACAGGCGAGTGCCGTCGGCGGCCACGGTTTGGTGCAGGTAGCGGATATCCGAAGCCGGCAGGAAAGCCGCTTCGGCATTACCTACCGGGCAATTCCACGACTGATACAGGGAAATTCGGATGAAGCCGAGCTCCTGCAAATACGCGTCTTTAGTAGTAGTTGTATGCATAGCTGAAAAGGGATGGAACGGTGCAACCACCCGTGAGCGGGCGGCCAGGAGATGCAAGGTGCAGGCTAGCCGGGATGGGGGAAAGGAACACTATGGACCATTTGTGACACATAGCCAGGCTACGGCGCTGCCAGCTCCCAGAGCCGGTGGTGCCTTCCTCGCCTGGCAGGGAACATAATCGGGACCAACCAGCTACGGAAAGTGACGGAATTGTGCTTAAATGTGACCGAGAGCAGAAGACACCCGCGCGAAAAAACTTCTGCGGTACGGCTCGTTTATGCCTGACACAAAAAGATTTAAGCCGATTGTTGGTGTATTTCCGGTGGAACTGCCTACTTCCGGTGTCATTCACCAGTTCCCATCCTGTATGTACACCTTTCCAGAACTCCGGGCGGAACGCCTACCCACCACCATTTACCCCGATTCCGAACAAGCGTCGGTGGCAGTGGCTCAGCAAATTGCCGAGCTGATCCGACAGCGGGCAGCCGAGCAGCGTACCTGCGTACTGGGGCTGGCCACGGGCTCCACCCCTACCCGGCTGTATGAGGAGCTGGTGCGCCTGCACCGGGAAGAGGGGCTGAGCTTCCAGAATGTGGTGACGTTCAACCTGGACGAATACTACCCCATGGCGCCCGACTCCTTACAGAGCTACGTGCGCTTCATGCACGAGTATCTGTTCGACCACATCGATATCCGGCCGGAGAACGTGCACATTCCGGATGGGACGCAACCGCAGGAGCAGGTGGGCCCGTTTTGCCGGCGCTACGAGGAGCAGATCCGGGAAGCCGGGGGCATTGATTTGCAGGTGCTGGGCATTGGCCGCACCGGCCACATCGGGTTTAACGAGCCTGGCTCGGGGGCCGCGTCGCGCACCCGCCTGATTACCCTCGACCACATTACCCGCACCGATGCCGCCTCCGACTTCTACGGGGAGGAAAACGTGCCCCGCCGGGCCATTACAATGGGCGTGGGTACTATTCTGGAAGCCCGGCACATTGTGCTGCTGGCCTGGGGCGAGGGCAAAGCGGCGGTGGTAAAACGCATGGTAGAAGGCGAGATGACCGACTCGGTGCCGGCCACGTACCTGCAGCAGCACCCGCAGGTGCAGGTGGTGCTGGATGAGGCCGCCGGGGCCGAGCTGACCCGCATGAAAACACCCTGGCTGGTGGGCAGCACGCTAAACTGGCAGCACGCGCCCACCGTGCGCAAAGCCGTAACGTGGTTGGCCCGTACGCTGCAAAAGCCCATCCTCAAGCTCACTGATGAGGACTACAATGAAAATGGCCTCTCGGAGCTGCTGGCCGAATCGGGGTTGGCGTACGACATCAATATTCGGGTGTTCCGGCAGCTGCAACGCACCATTACGGGCTGGCCGGGTGGCAAACCCAACGCCGACGATACGGACCGCCCCGAACGGGCAGCCCCCTTCCCGAAGCGCGTCCTCATCTTCTCGCCCCACCCCGACGACGACGTAATCAGCATGGGGGGTACATTATTACGGCTGGTCGACCAGGGCCACGACGTGCACGTGGCGTACCAGACCTCCGGCAACATTGCCGTGTTTGATGACGAGGCCATCCGGTTTGCCGAGTTTGTGGCCGAGTACGACGAGATGTTCCGGCTGGATGAGCAACCCGCCGAAACCCTCTACCTGCGCGTGGCCGACTTTCTGCGCAACAAGCGGCCGGGGCAGGTAGATTCGGAAGAAGTGCAGCAGATTAAGGGACTAATCCGACGGGGCGAGGCCAAGAGTGCCTGCCGCTACGCCGGTATTCCCGACCAGAACATCCACTTTCAGGACCTGCCCTTTTACGAAACCGGCCGGGTGCGCAAGAAGCCCATCGGCGAGGAAGATATTCGGCTGACGATGGAGTTGCTCGACCAGGTGCAGCCCCAGCAGGTGTACGCCGCCGGCGACCTATCGGATCCGCACGGCACGCACCGGGTGTGCCTGGCCGCCATATTTGAGGCCATCCGGCGGTTGAAGGCGGCTGGTACGCCGTGGCTGAACGACTGCCGGGTGTGGCTGTACCGCGGAGCCTGGCAGGAATGGGACGTGGACCAGATTGAAATGGCCGTGCCCCTGTCGCCGCAGGAACTCACGCGCAAGCGCCGGGCCATCTTCAAGCACCAGAGCCAGAAGGACCGCCCGCTGTTTCCAGGGGCCGACCAGCGTGAGTTCTGGCAGCGGGCCGAGGAGCGCAACCGCACCACTGCCCGCCTCTACGACCAGCTGGGCCTCCCCGAGTACGAGGGCATTGAAGCTTTCGTGCGCTGGCACTTCTGATGAACTTTTGGCTCCCGGCCGGGCGTTTGGCTGCCGATATTGTATTGTGGCGCTTCGGCCGGCATTGTTGGCGGGCCGAAGCGCCACAGTTGTGCACATACGGTTGGGGCAGGCCAGCTACATTTGCCCCGTGTTTACCCTGGGTTCATGAATATTTCGGCACCGACTTTAGAAGAACTGCTGCACCGTATGGCTACGGCCGACGACCGGCGGGCCTTCGAGCTATTCTTTACCCAGTACCACAATCCGCTGCTCCGGTTTGCCATGCGGTATGTGCCGGGGCGGGAGCTGGCCGAGGAAGTTGTGTCGGACGTATTTCTGAAACTGTGGCAGAAGCGGACTACTCTCCCCGCCATTCAGCACCCTACCAGCTATTTGTATGTAGCCGTCCGGAATCAGGCCCTCAACTACCTGCAGAAAGCCGAGAACCAGCCCACGGCGGAGCTGGAGGCAGTTCCTGCTGCCTGGCAGGTTGATGATATGACCCCTGAGCGTGCCCTGCTCACGGAGGAGCTGTACCAGGACATCCAGCGGGCCGTGCAGAAGCTCCCGCCTCAGTGCCAGACTATTTTCCGGCTAATTCGGGAAGACGGCCTGAAGTATCGGGAAGTAGCCGAAATCCTGAACCTGTCTCCCAAAACGGTGGAGGTGCAAATGGGTATTGCCCTCAAAAAAATCAGCACTGATTTGCAGCACCATTTTACGCAACGGCCCGGTCAGGCGGGCAATGCGCTGCGTTTGGCCCTATGGCTGGCGTCGCTACTGGCGGCGGCTCAGTAAGTTTTCTTTCTACCAATACCTACAATTTCAGCCTAGGTTTAAGGGTGTTACTCTCAGTAGCCTGTCTTTCCCTTACAATCCATCTAGTTATTCCGCTATCCGCTATGAAACAAGCAGCCGCACACGAGCTTATGGGCAGAGAGTTGGCCGGAGAGCTAACGCCGGACGAGCACGCGGCGCTGCAGGCCTGGCTGGCTCAGGCCCCCGAACCCAAAAAAGCCGCCTGGGAAGCTACCCAGCTCTACTGGCGTACGCCGGCCCCCACCGTTACTACCCCCTCCGAAACGGCTACGGCCCTGCTTGCGCTGCTGCCCCGGCTGGATGAAGCCGATGCAGCAACTGCCGCGCCGACTACGGCCCGCGTAGTTTCCCTGGCCCCGGCCGCGCCGTGGTGGCGCAGCCGGGTGGCAGCCGCGGTAGCCGGCCTGGGCCTGCTGGCAGGTGGTCTGTATTATGGTGTGTACCCAGCCCTGCGCAACGCGGCCGGCGCTCCGCTGGCCTACGAGGAATACCACACTGCGCCGGGCACAACCGCCAGAGTGGTACTGGCCGACGGCACAATGGTACGGTTGAACGCGGGCAGCCGCCTCTGGTACCCCGGGAAATTCACGGGCCCGCAGCGGGAAGTGTACTTGCAGGGAGAAGCCTTTTTTGAGGTGACCCGCAACCGGCAGCAGCCCTTTGTATTGCACGTAGGCGAGCAGCAGGTGCGGGTATTGGGTACCTCATTCAACGTGCAGGCCTACCCCAACGAGCCCACGATTGAAACGGCCGTAGTTACCGGCCGGGTAGCCTTTATTCGGGCGGCTTCGGGCGCGGCTACCCCGCAGGATACGCTGTACCTTACGCCTGATCAGCGCGCGGTATTTGCCCGGCAAACGGCCACTATGCACCGGGAAGCCACCAACGGCCGCGAAGCCGCCGCCTGGAGCCGGGGCGAGCTGATCTTCCAGCAGACTCCGCTGGATGAAGTAGCCCGTACCCTGGCCCGCCGGTACAACGTGCCCGTGCGGCTGACCAACAACCGGCTGCGTTTCTGCCAGCTTACCGGCCGCTTCCAGAACCAGAGTCTGCGCGAGGTAGTGAGCGTACTTGCCCTGACGGGGGCTTTCGAATATGAGCTGACCCCGAATCAGTTGACGATAACCGGAGCCGGCTGTCGTTGAGTTCGGGAAGGGTTTGGCTCCGCGCTATTCGGCGTATATTGCGTGGTAAAAGCCTTCCCCTCATTCCCTCATTGCCCGTATGAAGTGCCCGCTCCTTTGTGCACAGCGAAATGGGCGAAGTGCTACCGGCCGTCGGTTTGGCTGGCCGGTACTGGCTGGTTTGCTGATGGCCGGACCGGCACTGGCCCAGGCTCCGGCACCCAGCGTTACGCTGCAGGTGCAGCAGCAGCCGTTGCCGGTAGTACTACAGGAGCTGGAGCGGCAAACGCACTACAGCTTTGTGTACAGCAACCTGCAGCTATCCGAGCACTTCATCACGCGGCTTCAGCTTCGTGATGTGCCGCTGGAGCAGGCGTTGCCCCAGCTGCTCGCCCCGCTGGGGCTGGGGTATCGGATACTCGGCCAGCAGATCATCCTGACGCAGGTAGCTCCCACCCCAGGTCGGCCCCGGACATTAGAAGGGCAGGTGCTGGATGCGCAAACGGGAGCCGGGCTGCCGGGAGCCAGCGTGTGGGTACGAGCCACCCAGCGGGGTACGGCCACTACTGCCGAAGGCACGTTTCGGCTGCCGCTTACCTCCGCCGATTCGGTGGTCGTTGTCAGTTCGCTGGGCTATGCCCCGCAGGAAGCGCGGCTCACGCCCGACAATACCCTGAAGATTAGTCTGCAGCCGGATACCCGCCTATTATCGGAAGTGGTGGTAACGGGGCTGGGCCTGACCCAGGAACGCCGTGCCCTGGGGTATGCCGTGCAAACGCTGCCGGGCAGCGAGTTGGTGGTAGCGCGGGAGCTGAACTTTATCAACTCGGTGAGCGGCCGGGTGGCGGGTATGCAGGTGAGCCGAAGCGGCACTGGCCCTACCGGCTCTACCAATGTTATTCTGCGGGGTTATACTTCCCTTACCCGTGACAGCCGGCCGCTGGTAGTAGTGGATGGGGTACCCATTGACAACCGGAGCTTGCTGCAGCCAAGCCGCTTCGGTGGGTTTGACTCCGGCGACGGACTGGCTACCATCAATCCGGAAGATATTGAGTCTGTTTCGGTGCTGAAGGGCGGTAACGCCGCGGCGCTCTACGGCAACCGGGCTTCCAACGGGGCCCTCATCATCACCACCAAGCGGGGCGGGCAGGGCCCGGGCCTGACGGTTAGCTCTACTACGTCCTTCGACCGGGTGCAGCTCCTCACCGATTATCAGAACGAATACGGGCAGGGGCAGCAGGGCCATTTCCTGGCTGACTCCACCGGCCGGATACTGCTGACGGCGGAAGGCTATCCGCAGGTGCAGATGGCGGGGGCCACGGTAGGCAGCTGGGGTCCCCGCATGGAAGGCCAGCTGGTGAAACACTGGAACAACGTGGTGAAGCCCTTTTCACCTCAGCCGGATAACCCCCAGGCGTTTTTCCAGACGGGGTTCACCACCGCCAACTCGGCCGCCCTGCGCATGGGCACCGGGGGCCGGGCCCTGCGGGTGGCTTTTACCGATATGCGCAACCGCAGCACGTACCCGAACAACCTGTTTGTCCGGGATTTTCTGACGGTACGCGGGGCCACGCAGCTCACGGCCCGCCTGATGACGGAGGTAAAAGCGGCCTACGTGTACACCAACGGCTTCAACCGCCCCACGCAGGCGGCCCACCCCGATAACGTAATGACGCAGTTTGCCGTGATGCCCCGCAATGTGGACCTGGCTGACCTGCAGCTTTACCGCAACCCGGCAAACCTGCAGCCCATTATCTGGAACCAGAACCCGCTGTTTTCAGCACCCAACAACAGCCGGCAGAACCCGTATTGGTCGGCGCAGCTGAACACCAACGGCATGGTACAGCACCGGCTCAATGGCTCGGCCCGGGTACGCTACACCTTTACCGATAAGCTGTGGCTGCAGGTACGGGCCGGCACTGACCGGTACACCACCAACCTAGACTATCGGTACGCGAGCTACACCTCCTGGAACACAACCGCCCAGCCGGACCGGGGCGGGCTGGGCACCACCACGATAGTGACCCGGGAAGACAACCTGGACTTTATTCTGAACGGGCAGCAGCCCATAGGCTCCACGTGGCAGCTCACGGGCCAACTGTTTGGCAACCTGCTCCAGCAGCGCAACGAAACGAATGGCATTACCGGCAAAGGCTTCGTGAAGCCGAACGTATTTAAGCTGAGCAACCTGGCAGCAGCCAGCCGGGTGTACGGCTTTTCGCGCACGGAAGTGCAGTCGTTGTATGGCCGGGCGCAGCTGGAGTACCGCAATACCGTGTTTCTGGAGCTGACCGGGCGCAACGACTGGGACTCTACCCTGCCTGCGGGCAACTGGTCGTACTTCTATCCCAGCGCGTCCGGGGCCATCATCTATACCGATTTGCTGGGGTGGCAGTCTGACTGGCTGCGCCAGGGCAAGCTGCGCGCGTCGTGGGCGCAGGTGGGCAAAGGAGCCAACCCCTACGAGCTGACCACCAAGTTCGACATCAATACGTCCGGCATGACGGAAGCCCCGGGCGTAGGCTCCTCCCACCTGGAGCAGCCCTTCGCCAGCCTGCAGGACCAGATTGCTCCGCCCCGCCTGAAACCGCAGATTACCAATACCGCCGAAATTGGCTCTGAGCTGATCTTTGGTCACAACCGGGCTATTCTGGACGTAACGGTGTACCGGACCAATACTTTCAACCAGGTAACGGCCATTCCGGTGGCTCCCACCTCCGGCTTCCGGGCCCAGTTGGTAAATGCCGGCAATATTCGGAACCAGGGTGTAGAATTAACGCTCAGCGCCACGCCTATTCCTTCAACCCGGAAATTCAGCTGGACTACGGCCCTGAACTGGGCCAGCAACCGCTCCTTAGTGCTCCGACTAGGCCCTACCGACGAGACCTATCTGCTAGGTACCGAGTCCAATAGCGTAGCCGTGGTGGCGCGCGTGGGCCACCCTTTCGGCGACTTATACGGGACCCGGCTCCGGCGCACTCCCGATGGCCGCTTGCTGGTGGATACCGACGGCCTGCCGCTGAAGCCCTTGGCTACGCTGGAGCGACTGGGCAATTTTCAGCCCCGCTGGTTTGGCGGCATGTCGCAGGAGGTGCGGTTCCGGCAGCTGCAGTTGCGCGTGCTGGTAGATGCCCGCTGGGGAGGCCAGATTTACTCCGCGTCGCAGCAGCAGGCGTCGGCATTCGGCAACGCCCGCGCCACCCTGGCCGGCCGGGCCGACTGGTATGCTTCGGAAGAAGCCCGTAAGGCCGCCGGCGTCAGTTCCGAAAACTGGCTGCCCACGGGTGGGCTCTTGGTGGAGGGCGCGGTGCAAAACCCGGATGGCAGCTACTCGCCCAGCCGCCGCTACGTGAACCCGCAATCCTACTGGGCCCGGCTAGCCACTATTTCTGAACCCTTCGTGTACGATGCCTCCTTCGTAAAGCTGCGCGAGCTTACGCTCACGTACCAGCTGCCCGATGCCTGGGTAGCCAAAGTCGGGCATCTGCGCAGTGCCAGTCTGGCCTTCACGGCGCGCAACCTCGCGTTTTTGTACCGGGCCACGCAGGGCTTCGATCCGGAGTCGGCTTACAACCTGAGCCTGGCGCAGGGGCTGGAATCGGGTGCGTACCCCAACAGCCGCTCTTTAGGGTATCATCTTACACTGGATTTTTAACCATGACCTTACGCTTTGCTCAGTGGATGGTGCGCGTAACGGGGCTGCTGGCACTTACGGCCTGTACCGACCGGTTTGCGGACATCAACACTGACCCCACCACCACCGCCAGCGCTACCCCCGACCAACTGTTCTCCCGGGCCCTGAAATACGGCACCCTCTACGACAGCGACTTTGAAGTGGGCGAGCATCTGCATGCCAACATGTGGGTGCAATATTTCGCCAACAGCAAGCCCGAGGTAAAGACGGACCGGTACGAAAGTGACGACGCCCAGGCCAGCAAATTCTGGGACCATTTCTATACAGGCTACGGCATGGATCTGCAGCAGGCCATCCAGCTCCTGCGAGACGACCCGACCCAGGTAAACCGGCTGAGCCAGGCCCGCATCTGGCGCGCGTACCTGTTTCAGCGCATGACCGATTATTGGGGGGACATTCCTTATACGCAAGCCTTTGGCGGGGCCAGCGCCGCCAACACGCAGCCCGCCTACGATGCGCAGTCGACCATTTACGCCAGTATGCTGCGCGAGCTGGCCGAAGCCGCGGCCGCCCTCGACAATACCCAGCCCGGCAACTTCGGGCCCGCCGACCTGCTGTACGCCAACCCCGATGCGGCTAACCCCGCCCCGGCACCCGCCCTGGCCAACCTGCGCTGGCAGCACTTTGCCAACTCGCTGCGGCTGCGCATGGCCATGCGTCTGTCGGAGGTTGACCCGGCATTGGCGGCGGCGCAGGTGCGAGCGGCCTTGGCGGGCGGCGTGATGCAAAGCAGCTCCGAGTCGGCGATAATGAGAAATACCGGGGGTAGTATCCGCATCAATCAGAACCCGCTGGCCGTCGTGTTGGGTTTTGATTATAGCCGGGTTAGCGCCACGCTGATTGACTACCTGACGCGCTACCGTGACCCCCGCCTGGCCGTGTTTGCCAAGCCCGTAACCGGCTCTGCCGCTACTTGGCGCGGCCTGCCGAATGGGCTTTCCGTTACCCAGCTCACGCTGCCGCAGTACAACCCCAGCAACTTCAGCGCCGCGGGCCAGCGGTACCAGGCGGCCGATAATAACCAGAATATTCTGACGTACGCAGAGGTATGCTTTCTGCGGGCCGAAGCCTGCTGGCGGGGCTGGGATGCTGCGGGTTCCGCCGAAAGCTGGTACAACGCGGGCATCCGGGAGGCATTGGTGCTGGCAGGCATCACCTCACCGGCCGTTGCCGATACCTATCTGCAGCAACCGGGAGTCCGCTACCAAGCCAGCCAGGCGCAGGAGCAGATTATCACCCAGAAATGGCTGCTCCTCTTCGGGCACAATGGCTTTGAAGCCTTTGCCGAATACCGGCGCACCGGCTTCCCGACGCTACGGGCCGGCCTCAGCCCGGGCGAAACCAACGGCCAGATACCCAGGCGGCTACGCTACCCCACTATTGAACAGCGACTCAACCCGGCTTCTTACCAGCAGGCTGTAAGCCGCCAGGGCCCCGATGCCATGACTACCCCCGTGTGGTGGGATAAATAATTTTTTTGCGAGACGGTTAGGGGTATGGCACGCAATACCGGTCCTATACTCGAAACGGTAGTTATACCTCACCCTATTCCTTAGTCTACGTTACCTTTCCATCGTTAGTATACGCCATAGTACGTGAAGCAAAACGCCTTTCCTGGACGCAGGAAAGGCGTTTTTATTTTGTGCGCAGTGCCAGAGTTGCGCAGGTAGTATCGCGGGCAGCCCGGGCAAAGTCATAGCCTTGCAAAACGGCCTTCTGAAAATACTCACAGGCCTTGTCGGAGTGCTGCTGCTGCGCCACCCGCCCCAGCAGGAAATATACCTGCCCGCTTCGAGGCGCAATGGTCAGCACCTCCCAAAAATCGTTCTGGGCGGCATCAAACTGCTGCTGCTTCAACCACGCCAGTCCGCGCAGGGTGAGCAACCGGGCCTGCAGCTGCGCGGGCTGATGGCGGAGCCCTCGGCTGAACAGCGTAGCCGCCCGCGGAAAATCCTGCCGTTCAAACAGCAGAAACTCGCCCCGTAGCAAATTAGCCCGCACCAGCGTACTATCGTGCTGCAGGGCCTGTTGGTACGCCTGCTGTGCCAGTACGGGCTGCCCTAGTTTAGCCCGGCACTGCCCAACGCGCAGCCAGAGCGTGGCAGCGTGGGCAGTAGCACCGGTGCGCAGGGCGGCCGTATAATCAAGCAATGCGGCGGCGTAATCCCGCTGCGTAAACTGCTCAATCTCGCCCCGGCGGCGGAGTGCCGGCTCGTAATCAGGCTTAAAGTACAGGGCATCGGTAAAGTAGCTGTGCGCTTCTTCGTGCTCAAGAACTGCATACGCGGCC
The DNA here is from genome assembly GCF_049949205.1 of Hymenobacter sp. 102. Classification (NCBI taxonomy): domain Bacteria; kingdom Pseudomonadati; phylum Bacteroidota; class Cytophagia; order Cytophagales; family Hymenobacteraceae; genus Hymenobacter; species Hymenobacter sp. 102. The sequence continues at coordinate 2,939,781 of NZ_CP188172.1, read as the reverse complement.
AAGCCCCGCTCGTAGTTTCGCACGCCCGATACGTGGTCCATGGTCACTTTCACCGACAGAATGAACAGCAGAAACCCAAGAGCGGCCGCCGCGGCAACCCAGTAGTCGCGGCGGGTAAAACGAACCTGCTGCTGCGGAATGGGCCGGTAATGCCGCTCGAATGCTCCGGCCGGCGGCCGGGTGCGCAATGGGGCAGGCGGAGGCATGGGCACCCCGTACACCCGCTGGCTGTGCTGCCGGTAGTGCTGCCGCTGCCGTTCCTCGGCCGCCCGGCGGGCCGCAAGCTGCAGCTGATAGTCATACTGCGCCCGGCGGCCCGGGTCGCCCAGCACGTGGTAGGCGGTAGCTACGGCCTTGAACAACTCCTCATACAGCGTGCTGCCCCCGTGCTTATCCGGATGGTACTGCACGGCCAGCCGCTTATACGCCCGCTTGATATCGAGGGCCGATGCCGAGGCCGCAACGCCTAGTACCTGATAATGATTCTGACTCAACGGAAAGTGGGTAGATAGTTAAAAGTACGGCAATTTTCAGACATCGTGAGTCCTTTTCCGTAAGAGGTGGCTACTGCGAAGCCGGCCGGTACCTAACCAGATGACCGACCGGCTTGCAACATTGTTTCCCGCAAATTCTCTCCCTCATGGCCTTATTCTCCACCGAAGACGACACCGCCAAAACGCCCCGCACTGATAACCTGATGGGCAACCTGATGGGGTATCTGGATACGCGCATTGACTTGGTACGGCTGGAAGCGCAGGAAAAAGTTAAGACGGCCTTCGTGGGCACCGTGCACGGTGTTACGCTGGCGCTCATTGGGCTGCTGTTCTTCGTGTTTCTGAATCTGTTTGTAGCCCTGCTGCTCAATGATGTGCTGGATAGCTCGTACTGGGGGTTTGGCATTGTAGCGGGCTTTTATTTGCTGCTACTCATCATTTTTGCGGTGGGCGTTGATAAAAAGCTCTTCCAGAGCCTGGCCGACAAGCTGCTGAGCAACACCATTTACAAATCCGACAAACGCCAAGCCTAACCTACTCATGGCCGATCTGCACAACCCACTGTTCGAAGACGAAAAGGAATTTCTGGAGCGCCAGAAGCTGGAGTACGAGCGTGCTCTGCTGGGCGACGTGGAGGAAATTAAAGCCAAAACCCAAGAAGTAGGCAAGTACGTGGCCATTGGAGCCGGTATTCTGGGCGGGGCTTGGCTGCTGAGCAAAGCCCTGGGGGGCCGCAAGCACAAAAAAGAACTGGCTGCCGCGCACGAGCGGGAGTATAGCCGCCATCTGAAGCCCGCCCCCCGCTCCCGGCGCCCGGCCGTTTCCACCGCTGCCGATACGGCCGTGGCCGATGATCTGGGCTTCGGCTCCGGCATCCACCAGTTTGACCGGGGCCGGACGCACACAACGCCAGCTTCGGAACGGGCTGATATTGCCCCCGACGTGTACCACACGGATGCCGACCCGTTTCAGCCCACCGCCCCGGCGGCTGTGCCCGCCCGGGCTTACCGCCCCGAGCCGCAGCCTCACGCCGGGGAGGCCTCTTCTATTCTGGCGTCGGCTGTCAAGTCGTTCATGCAGTCGGATACCGGCAAGATGCTGGTTGCCCAGGCCTCGGCGGTTTTGATGGCCTTTATTGCCAAGAAGGCCGGCGAATATTTGCCAATGCTCAAAAATCCCGACCTTGCAACGGTAAGTCCGTTCCACGCGGAGCCGGAGACCAAGGATATCGACTTTACTTATCACCACGACGACGCGGATGCGCCTCACCAGTCTGTATGATGCCCTGACAAACCGCCGGATGCGCGGCCAAAAATCGTTGGCCGTCCTGCTCGACCCCGATAATCTGGACGAAGCCGGGTGCCAGCGCATCCTGGAGCTTAGTGAGCAACACGCAGTAGAGTACTTTTTTGTGGGTGGCAGCCTGGTGACGAGTGCGCATCAGGCTGCCCTCATTCGTTTTATCAAGAGCCGCTCGGCAGTGCCGGTACTTTTGTTTCCCAGCCACAGCCTGCACCTTGATGCTCAGGCCGACGGTATTCTGCTGCTGTCCTTGATTTCGGGCCGCAACCCGGATTTCCTGATTGGGCAGCATGTGCTGGCGGCCCCGCTGCTGCGGGCCAGCAGCCTGCAGATTCTGTCTACCGGCTACATGCTGGTAGATACCGGCCGGCAGACTACTGCCAGCTACATCAGCGGCACCACGCCCCTACCCTACGATAAGCCCAGCATTGCCGCCTGCACCGCCATGGCCGGCGAGCAGCTGGGCCTGCGCCTGATGTACCTTGATGGGGGCAGCGGAGCTATGTATCCCGTATCACCGGCCATGATTCAGGCGGTGCGCCAGGCCGTGGATGTTCCGCTGCTAGTGGGTGGCGGCATCAACACAACCGAAAAGGCCCACGCCGCCCTGGCCGCCGGGGCCGATGTCATCGTCATTGGTAACCACATTGAGAAAGACCCGGGTTTCCTGGCCGATATGTCGCGCACGGTGCACCAGTTCAATCAAGAGCACGGATTTTCCCGGATGGAATCGGATGCAGTGGATTGTGCGGATGACTCCATCGGCAATACTACTCCCCGGCTATAACTCCCCAGAGCAGCACACCGATACTACTCTCGCATTTCCTACAAAGACAAGGCCGCCACTCCCGTTGGAGTGGCGGCCTTGTCTTTGTATAGCGACTTACGGAATCCGTGTAATTCGAAAAATCCGTCTGAGTCCGTGATTAGATGTTCATGGCCGATTCGCGGCGGCGCATTTTACCGGCCGGAATACCGAACATCATCTTGAAGCGGCGGCAGAAGTACGCGGTATCCTTGTAGCCCACTTCCTTCCCGATGTCGCGGATGCTCTTCTTGGTGGTACGCAGCAGGAACACGGCGCGCTCCATACGCTGGTACTCAATGTAATCCTGCGGGTTGATGCCGGTGAGCATCTTGAAGTACTGCCCCACGTAATCTTCCGACACGTTGGCCACGCCCGACAGCACCTTGTTCGACAGGTCGCCGCCGATGTTCTCCTTGATGTAGTTGAACAGGTCGATGAGGCGGGGGTCCTTGAAGTAGGTGCTGTTGGTAGCCAGCTGCTCCACGAACATCTTGTTCTTCAGGATGTAGCGCACGATTTCCACCACAATATTCTCGGTGTAAATCGTAATCAGCCGCTCGCGGCCGGGCAACTCCTGCAGGCTCTCCTCCACTACCTTAATCACTAAGTTCGCCAGCTTGGAGTTGCCGGTAATCAGGAAGGCCGGCACATCCAGCGAGGCGAAGAAGTTCACCGAGTCGAACACCTTGGCCTCGAAGCTCACGAACGAGTGGCTTTCCTCGGCGTCGCCAATCAGGTCGAGGTCGGAATTGGAGTGGAAGAACTTGTCCTTATTGGTAATCAGGTCGTCATTGGTAATGCTCTTGCTCGATGACTCGCCGTAGGTCACCTTGGTAGCACGGCCACCGGGAATGAACAGCATTTCGCCTTCCTCCACCGCCTGGTCTTCTTCGCCGAAAGAAATACGGCCCTTATGCAGCAGAATCAGGTTGTTGCCTACATCGTAGGAGTTTTTCACCGTGAAGGGCTGCTGTAGCACCAGGTTTTTCGCTTTGATATAGCGAACCCCCAGCGACTCTATTACTTTATTATAATCTTCCATCTTTAGCGGGCGGTTAGTTTTGGCTCGGTGTGGTCGGGAAATGGTACCCGGCAGTTATGTAATGCAAAATAACATATAAAAATTCACACAAACACAAAACCCAGTCAATAAATGACTGGGTTTTGTGCAATAAGCCTGACTTTTAGGCAATTCAGACCTTACTTCAGAATTTCCCGCGAGATTACAATTTTCTGAATCTCAGAAGTTCCCTCGTAAATCTGGGTGATTTTGGCGTCGCGCATGAGGCGCTCTACGTGGAATTCCTTTACAAACCCATAGCCCCCATGAATCTGCACAGCTTCCACGGCCGTATCCATAGCCGTTTTGGAAGCGAACAGCTTCGCCATAGCGCCCGACTTGGCGTAGTCATGGTGACCGTCCTTATCGTGGGCGGCCTGCAGGCACAACAGACGAGCAGCGTCGATGTTGGTAGCCATATCGGCCAGCTTGAACTGAATGGCCTGGTGCTGCGAAATGGGCACTCCGAAGGCTTTGCGCTCTTTCGAATACTTCAATGACAGCTCGTACGCCCCCGAGGCAATACCCAGCGCCTGCGCGGCAATACCGATACGGCCGCCGGCCAGCACCTGCATAGCGAATTTGAAGCCGAAGCCATCTTCGCCGATGCGGTTTTCCTTGGGTACTTTCACGTCGGTGAACATGAGGGAGTGCGTGTCGGAGCCGCGGATGCCGAGCTTGTTTTCTTTCGGACCAATCACGAAGCCGGGGGTATCCCGCTCCACAATGAGGGCGTTGATACCACGGTGCTTTTTCTCGGGGTCCGTCTGGGCAATTACCAGATACACCGAAGCCGACGAGCCGTTGGTAATCCAGTTTTTGGTGCCGTTGAGCAGGTAATGGTCGCCTTTGTCCTCGGCCGTGGTGCTCTGGCTGGTGGCGTCCGAGCCGGCTTCGGGCTCCGACAAGGCAAAGGCCCCGATGATTTCGCCGGTAGCCAGCTTGGTCAGGTATTTCTGCTTCTGCTCTTCGGTGCCGTATTTCTCCAGGCCCCAGCACACCAGCGAGTTGTTCACTGACATGATAACGGAGCAGGAAGCATCTACTTTGCTGATTTCCTCCATGGCCAGCACGTAGCTCACGGTATCCATACCGCCGCCGCCGTACTCGGGGCTCACCATCATACCCATAAAGCCCAGCTCACCCATTTTCTTGATTTGCTCGGCGGGAAACTTCTGGTGCTCGTCACGTTCAATAACGCCGGCCCACAGTTCATTCTGCGCAAAGTCGCGTGCGGCGGCCTGTACGGCCAGTTGTTCTTCGGTGAGCTGAAAATCCATGCGGTAAATAAGGGGTGGGATGGGAAAATGCGACTGGTTGTGCCGAAGCGTAAATTCGCTGGCGACTCAAAATTAAACTGCAGATTTTGCAGATTATGCAGACGCCACAAGTTTTTTCTGGGAACCGACCCGTATAAGCCCGGAAGCCGGATTTTTGTTTCGGAGCCCTGGCAACAACATTGACCACAGAATAGTGCCGTTTCAGGCCCCGCAGGAACCGTCAGGCCGCTTTTGGAGAATTTCAACACGGCAGATTCGCATACCGTGGTAAAACAACAGCGCCACCCCGGCTACCCAGGGTGGCGCTGTTACTACTGCTGGTGGCGGTTTAGTCGCGGCGGCGGCCCATCAGCAGGGTGACGTAGTAAAAGAGAGTAGCCAACGAGCCCAACGCCGCTACCACGTACGTCATAGCCGCCCACCACAGGGCATCCTTGGCCATAACGTGCTCCTGCGGGGTTACAATGTTGCGCTTGTCCATCCAGGCCAAGGCCCGTTTGGAGGCGTCGAACTCCACTGGCAGCGTTACGAAGCTGAACAGGGTTGTCAGGGAAAAGAAAGCTATACCAATCTTCAGGGGCAGGGCCGTGGTCTGCAGCATGATAACGCCCAAAAACAGCAGAATGGGCATAAACTTCGATACGGCGCTCAGGGCCGGTACCATAGCCGAGCGGAACTGCAGGGCGCTGTAGGCGGTAGCGTGCTGCACGGCGTGGCCGCACTCGTGGGCAGCTACAGCAGCGGCGGCGGCGCTCCGCTCGTTGTACACCGATTCACTCAGGTTTACGGTTTTGTCGGCCGGGTTGTAGTGGTCGGTGAGCTGGCCTTCGGTGCTGATGATGCGCACGTCGGTAATGCCGTGGTCGGCCAGCATCAGCTCGGCAATCTGGCGGCCGCTCAGGCCATTGCGCAGGGCCACTTGGGAATACTGCTCAAACTTGCTGCGCAGGCGCATCTGAATAAGCCAACTGCCCAGCATGGTGAGCAGCACAATGATGTAAGCCGGATTCAGGTGGTACATGACGAAAAAAGAAATTCGGGTGAAAGAAGCGCCCGGCTACTGCCCGCAGCGGCTTCTTTCCGAAAGCTCCGCAGGTCAGGCACCGCGCAACACGCGCTCCACGATGCGGGTGGTGCTGTAGCCGGCTACCAACGGTACGGTAAGTACCTGGCCGCCGTTTTGTAACACCACCTCATGTCCCACAATTCCGCTGATCTGATAATCGTCGCCCTTCACCAGAATGTCGGGCCGCACGGCTTCAATCAGCACCAGTGGGGTTTGCTCACCGAAGAGCACTACGGCATCCACAAACAAAAGAGAGGCCAACACCCGCGCCCGTGACACTTCGTCCTGCAGAGGCCGGCCGGGCTTGAGGCAGCTGACGGACGCATCGGTGTTGAGGCCCACTACCAGCCGGTCGCCCAGGTGCCGGGCTTTTTCGAGGTAGTCCACGTGGCCCAAGTGCAGCAAGTCAAAGCAGCCGTTGGTAAACACCACTTTCTCACCGGCGGCCTGCCAGCCGGCCACCACGGGCAGCAAGGCTTCCCGGCTCAGTATTTTGTCTTTGGTCCACTGCATAGCGGCTTGTCAGCTTAAAGGAAATAATACGGCCCGGCTGTTGCGCAACCGGGCCGCTAAGGTACAGTACCCTACCAGGTTCAGGCCGCTACCGTCGGCGGCACCACCTTCCGGCCTGATTTCAACATACTGGCCACGAAGCTGATGCCGCCCATCAGCACCACCAGCAGCGTCTGGGAGCCGTGCACGACCAGCGCGTAGGCAATACCGGCCTCCTTGCTGATACCATAGGCGAGCAAAACGCTCTGCACCATCAGGTGGAACGGCCCGATACCACCGGCCACGGGGGCCGCCATACCAAAAGCCCCGAAGGTGAGTACCGCCAAGCCGGCCCGCATACCCAGGTCGTAGGTAGCCGGGAAGGCGAAGAAGGCCAGGTAATCCATCAGGTAGTATACCAGCCAGGTAAAGAAGGTGTGGAACAGAAACGTGGCTTTCCGCTCCATCTTGATAACGCTGAATACCCCCGCCAGCAGCCCCTTCACAAATCCCACGGCCTTGTTGAACAGCGCATTCTGGCGCAGCCGCTCCAGGTTGCGGAATACGGCGTAGGCCAGCGTCAGGAGCAGTACCACGGCAATACCCAGCGCCAGCAGTAAGGGAGTGCGGTTGCGGGCCAGGGCATCATAGCGGCCGGCCAGCACCTTATCCATCACAAACGCCCAAAAGGTGTTAAAATCCAGCAACAAGGTAGTTCCCAGCAAACCCAGCAGCACCAGCACGTCAATTACCCGCTCGGTTACTACCGTACCCAACGCCACCTGCACCGGCACGCCGCTGGTACGGCGCAGCACCGAGCACCGAATTACCTCGCCCATGCGCGGCAGCACCAAGTTAGCCAGGTAGCCCACCATCATGGCGTGGTACACGTCCCAGTAGCGGGGTCGGTGGCCGGTGGGGTCAATCTGCATTTTCCAGCGGTAGGCCCGGCTGAAATAGCCCAGGGCCGATAAGCCCAGCGTGAGCACCAGCCAGGTATAATTGGCCTCGCGCACGTACTGCCCAATGCGGCTCAGGTCCTGGCCCTGCAGCGCGTAGCGCATCAGCAGCACCGACACAGCCAGCAGCAGGATGTATTTAACAATATTGAGCAGTTGCTTCATAGGAAATCAGAGGACCAGCCATGCCCTGTATGCAGAAAAATGGCTGGCTATTCCGGGAGCAGAACAGCCAGCCATTCGCAACGAGTTGCGGCCGGGACGTTAGGCTACGCGGTTGTGCTGATCGGGGAAGATAACGGTAGGTTTGTGGGCTTTGGCCTCCGCGAAATCAATGAGGGCGTAGGAAATGATGATGATGATGTCGCCCACGGCCACGCGCCGGGCGGCGGGCCCGTTCAGGCAAATCATGCCCGAGCCCCGCTCCCCTTTGATAGTGTAGGTTTCGAAACGCTCCCCGTTATTGATATTTACAATGGTTACTTTCTCGTTTTCCACCATGTTGGCCGCGTCCAGCAGGTCCTCATCAATGGTGATGCTGCCCACGTAGTGCAGCTCCGCCTGAGTAACTTTCACGCGGTGAATCTTCGACTTCAGTACCTCGATGTGCATGACCTAAAAGAAGCGGGTGGTTTTTGGCCCGCAAAGATACGAACTGAGAATGGGTGGATGGTTGCCCGGCAGAATATGCCCGCCACCTAACTACACTGCGCATTCAGCGCCTTCTTCCTACGCTATACCACTACGTTATCAATCAGCCGCACACCACTCAGGTGCGCGGCCAGACATACCACTACCGGACGTTCGGCCTGCCACTCCGTCAGGGGTTGCAGCGTATCGGCGTCTGCCACGGCCACATATTCCAGCGTAATGGCTGGCTCGGCCTGCAGGTAGGCTGCCACCGCCGCCTGCACCGCGGCCGGACTTTGGGTGCGCGCCTGCACCAGTTCAGCAGCCCGTTGCAGCCCCTGATACAGCCGGGGCGCTACGGCCCGGGCCTCCGCCGATAACCGCCGGTTTCGGGACGACATGGCTAAGCCATCGGCCTCGCGTACCGTCGGAAACGCTACAAGTTCCAGATCGAACGATAAGTCGCGCACTAACTGGCGCACAATGGCGACCTGCTGAAAATCCTTCTGCCCAAAATACGCCCGGTGCGGGCGGGCCAGGTGAAACAGCTTGCTTACTACCGTGGCTACCCCGTTGAAATGCCCCGGTCGGTGCTCTCCTTCCATCACCCGCTCCAGCGGTCCGAAATCGAACCGGAGCACGGCGGGCTGTGGGTACATCTCCTCCACCGCGGGCAAAAACAGGGCTGTGCAACCGGCCGGGACCAGCAATGCCGCATCCGCTTCGGGCAGGCGCGGATACAGCCGGAAATCGTCGGGGTTGTTGAACTGAGTGGGATTGACAAAAATGCTGGCAATGACTACCGCACACTCCTGGGCCGCAGCCCGCACCAATTGCAGGTGGCCTTCATGCAGCGCCCCCATCGTAGGCACCAGGCCCACTCGTTTTCCTTGGCGCCGGGCATTTTCCGAATAGGCTTGCAACGCCGCGGCGGTATTCAGTATCTCCATAGAGTAAAAACAGCCCTCCGGCGAGTCACCAGCTGGCTATGATTGAAATTTCCCTCAAAAATGTTTAATTTTGTGCATCCCAAAGTGTTGCCCTTCCTCAATCACCCCAACTGACTCTCTATGTCTAAGTTGAGAATACTCTATGCTGCCACGGAAATCAACCCGTTTTTGCAGACCACCAAGGTAGCAGAGTTTTTGCGGCGCCTGCCGCAGGGAATGCAGGAAATGGGGATGGAAATCCGCATTTTTGTACCCCGATTCGGCATTATTAACGAGCGTAAGAACCGCCTGCATGAAGTAGTGCGTCTGTCGGGAATCAATATTGCGGTGGGCGAGGATGAGAAGCCGCTCATCATCAAGGTGGCCTCCATTCCGAATGCGAAGCTGCAAGTTTACTTCATTGATAACGAAGATTACTTCCACCGCAAATCCGTGCTGGTTGACAAAAATGATAAGTTCCACTCGGATAACGACGAGCGGGCAATCTTTTTCTGCAAAGGCGTGCTGGAAACGGTAAAGAAGCTGGGCTGGTCGCCGGATATTGTGCATTGCAACGACTGGATGACCGGGCTGATTCCGATGTACCTGAAGACGACCTACAAGAAGGACCCGATTTTCAAGGATGCCAAGTCAGTATTCACCATCTATAACAATGAATTCGACTTCAAATTTGAGGGCGACATTGTAGAGAAGGCCAAGATGCTGGACATTGAGGATGATATGCTGGCCTCGCTGAAAACGGCTGATTTTGGTGGGTTCATCAAAGTAGGCATGGAGTACGCCGACGCCGTGGTGAAATCAGACGAGGACTTCAGTGAGAACCTGAATACTTTGTTCACGGAGTATTCGGCCAATAAACAAATTGAGCAGGTAGCCGCCGACGACAACCTGCTGACTTCTTATTACGCTCTTTATAATGAATTGGCCAACTAGCGCCAGCCGACTTGCTTCGGTTTCTTTTGCTGCGATGTGCCTGCTGGCTCTGGCCACTGGCTGTGAGGAGGCAAATGATCTGGGTCTGGAACTGCCCGGCACCTCCCCCATCTCCGCTACTTACCTTGACCTGCCGGTAACATCTTCCACCGTTCGTCAGCAGCCGGTTGAAACGGTCCGGGCCAATCAGATTCTGGTAGGCCGCCTCCGCGACTCGTTTGTGGGAACAACCACGGCCAGCGGCTTCAGCAACATTACGGTGGTGGCCAGCGGTGATACAATACCCGCTACCTTCTCGGCGCACCGGTTGGACTCAACGGTCATTTCCTTACCGTTCAGCACGGTGTATGGCTCAGCCACTCAGCCCCTGCGCTTGGACCTAAAGACGCTGCAGCAGCCGCTCGACGAACGGGTAACTTATAATTCGGCGTCATCAGTGGCAACGGGAAATTCCCTGCTGACGAACTTTGAGGCGCCGTTAAACAAAACCAGGCTACTCAAGCAGCGGGTGGGCTCCGGCAACGGGGCCGACACCACTACTACCGTTGTTACTACCACCACTCCTGACCAAGTGGTTCGCATCCGGATGCAGCGCTACCCGAGTACTGCTTCGCTGGCCACCGCTGTTTTTGCGGAGTTGAAAAACGGTACACCTACTCAGAGTAAGTTGAATGCTCTATGGGCCGGCATTTCGTTGCAGCCTTCGGCCGGGCATGAGGCGAATATTGCTGCTTTTAGCGCCAATGCGGCGGCAGCCATCACCTTCTACTACACGGCTACCAGCGCCAAAGGAGCGGTTAGGTCCCACTTCTATCGTTTGCCGCTGGCCTTCGGCCTGTCGTCTGTTCCTGGCAAATATTTTACCCAGCTTACTACCGATCTGGCGGGCAGTCCCTTGGCTGCGCTGACCTCCGCCCAAAGTGCAATTCCAGCAGCCAGTACCAGCGGTTTAACTTACGTTCAGGAGGGCACCGGCCTGGGTACCCGCATCGAGTTCCAGGGGCTGGATGATCTGCGCAATAACACCTCCCTCGTTATCAATCGGGCGGAGCTGATATTTCCTGTGAAGCAGTACAGCAACGGGCTATTCCCCTACCCTAATAACCTGTACCTATACGAGGTGAACTCCGCAAATGAGGTGCTTACCCGTACCGTTGGTGGCACTACCTACGAGCGGCTCGTGCCGGGCGAGGGAGTGAATCCAGTAACAAAAACGGAGCTCCTGACCCCTGTTTCAGTTGGTCCGGGCACTCAGGCCACGGTATATATACCTGCCGGACAGTCGCCGGTGCAGTACTACACGGTTGCCATTACGGAATATCTGCAGGCGTACCTGCAGAACCGATTAAACGGTGAGTTACCAACAGGCTTGATTCTATCTCCTATTCTGCGCTCCGATTTTAATCTGAGACTGAACCGGGCCCAGCTTGATGCTAACAACATCAAGTTGCGCGTGTATTACTCGAAACTGCGCTAACCAACGCTTTCTGTCAAAATTGCCTGGTAATAAGGGCGGCACGGCTTTTGCCGCTGCCGCCCGATTTTTCTTCTTTCCGAATTTTCTGCTCTGTCATAAATAAACTGCTATGTGCGGGATTGTCGCTTACATTGGGCACCGTGAGGCTTGCCCCATCATCATCAAAGGCTTGCGCCGCTTGGAATACCGTGGCTATGATTCGGCGGGCGTGGCCCTGCTGAACGGGCAGCTTACGGTTTACAAGAAAAAAGGCAAAGTAGCCGACCTTGAAGCTTTCATTGGTGAGCAGGATACGCACGCCCATATTGGCATGGGCCACACCCGCTGGGCTACCCACGGCGAGCCGAACGACGTAAACGCCCACCCGCACTACTCCACTTCGGAGCGCATTGCCATCATTCATAATGGCATCATTGAGAACTATGCGGCACTGAAGCAGCACTTGCAGCAGCAGGGCCACGTATTCCACTCCGATACTGACACGGAGGTTTTCGTGAACCTGATTGAGGAAATCCAGAAGCAAAACAACTGCTCCCTGGAAGAGGCCGTGCGCCTGGCTTTGCACGAAGTAGTAGGCGCCTACGCCATTGTGGTGCTCAGCAAGGACAACCCCGGCCAGCTGATTGCCGCCCGCAAAGGGTCCCCACTGGTTATCGGCGTGGGAGAAGGCGAATTTTTCCTGGCTTCCGACGCCACGCCCATCATTGAGTACACCAACGAAGTGGTGTATGTGAACGACTACGAGCTGGCCGTTATCAAGGATGGCAAGATGGAAATCCGCTCCCGCGAAGACGTGGTGCAGACGCCCTACATCCAGAAGCTGGAACTGGAGCTGGACCGCATCGAGAAAGGTGGCTACGAGCACTTCATGCTGAAGGAGATTTTCGAGCAGCCCCGCTCAATCCTCGACTCCATGCGCGGCCGTTTGGAGTTGGAAGCCGGCCACCTGAATATGGGCGGTGTGCGCGCTTATGAACGAAAGTTTGTGAATGCTGACCGTATTCTGATTGTAGCCTGCGGTACCAGCTGGCACGCTGGCCTGGTGGCCGAGTACCTGCTGGAAGACCTGGCCCGCATCCCGGTGGAAGTAGAGTACGCCTCGGAGTTCCGCTACCGCAACCCCGTTATCACGGAGCGCGACATCGTAATTGCCATTTCACAGTCGGGGGAAACTGCCGATACGCTGGCGGCCATTGAGCTGGCTAAGAGCCGGGGTGCTACCATCTTCGGTATCTGCAACGTGGTGGGCAGCAGCATTGCCCGCGCCACCGATGCGGGTGCGTACACCCACGCTGGTCCCGAAATTGGGGTGGCTTCGACCAAAGCCTTCACGGCTCAGGTAACGGTACTTACGCTGCTGGCCATGATTGTGGGTCACAAGCGCGGCACTCTGACCGATACCCGCCTGCGCGAGCTGATGGTGGAGCTGGACAATATTCCCGGCAAAGTAGAGAAAGCTCTCCAGCTGAATGACCAGATTGAGCAGATCTCGGAGACGTTCAAGGACGTTACCAACTTCCTGTACCTGGGTCGGGGCTACAACTTTCCGGTGGCTCTGGAAGGCGCATTGAAGCTGAAAGAAATCAGCTACATCCACGCAGAGGGCTACCCCGCCGCCGAGATGAAGCACGGCCCCATTGCCCTCATCGACGAGAACATGCCCGTGGTAGTAATTGCGACCAAAGACAGTTCGTATGAAAAAGTGGTGAGCAATATTCAGGAAGTGAAAGCTCGCAAAGGCCGCATTATTGCCGTGGTAACGGAAGGCGACGACGTGATTCCGCAGATGGCGGAATTTACCATTGAGGTACCGGCTACCAGTGAGGTGCTGATGCCGCTGGTATCAGTGGTGCCGCTGCAGTTGCTGAGCTACCACATTGCCGTACTGCGCGGCTGCAACGTGGATCAGCCCCGCAACCTAGCCAAATCGGTAACGGTGGAGTAACCTGCTTCGTTACCAGGTCAATACCAGCCGCCACTCCGGATTCCGGGGTGGCGGCTGTTTTTTGGGCCGCATCTGTTCCGGTTTCCCCTTACTTTGCGTTTCTTCTTTCTCCACTCTTACTTGCCCTGCTTCATGGCCCATACCATCATTTTCTCGCCCCAGGCTCCTGCTCCCATCGGCCCGTACAGCCAGGCTATTCAGGCCGGCAACACCGTGTACGTATCGGGCCAGATTGCCCTTGATGCCAACGGCCAGCTGGTGGGCGAAGGCGACGTAGCCCAGCAGACTCACCAAGTGATGCGCAATCTGCAGGCCGTGCTGGATGCGGCCGGTCTGACGCTGCGCAACGCGGTGAAGTGCAGCATTTTTGTAAAAGACTTAGGCAATTTCAGTCTCATCAACGAAATCTACGGTAACTACTTTGAGGCGGACTATGCTCCTGCCCGCGAAACGGTGGAAGTAAGCCGATTACCCAAAGATGTGCTGGTAGAAATATCCTGTATTGCTGTGCAATAGCGGGGAAATAGCGTGGTGGGGAAATAGTGAAGGAGTGATTCTGGTGTTGGGGTTGCACCGCACGCGCGAATTGCGCAGATTGTGCGTCTGGAATCTATTGAACGTTGAATTCGCTAGTACATACATTCACTACTTCATAACCTTACCACTATGCGCGAGTTGGGTATTTTTTTGTTTTTCGCCGGGCTGATTGCTATTCTGGCGCCCTATCTGCTACCATCAAATTTCCGGTTTCCGCTGCTGGACTGGATGAACAACTGGGGTGCCACGGTGGCCTGGGCTATCAAGGGCGGCATCACGCTGCTAGGCCTAGTATTGTGGCTGAGTGCCCGCCGACAGGCCGCCTGATGTAGCTTCTTACACTCTGCAAAAACGCCACGCAGCTACCTGCTGCGTGGCGTTTTTGTGGGGTAGCGACACAATATTGCGGTGGTGCTGGGTACCCGCGGTGGGTTTCGTACCTTTGCAGCGCATTTTCCCACCCGAAAATGCCGCGAACTGACTGACTTATGGAAAGAGAAGTACGGGTGCGTTTTGCGCCCAGCCCCACGGGGCCGCTGCACATCGGCGGCGTGCGCACTGCGCTGTATAACTACCTGCTGGCCCGGAAGCTGGGCGGCAAGATGCTGCTGCGCATCGAGGACACTGACCAGAACCGCTTTGTGCCCGGGGCCGAGCAGTACATCATGGATTCGCTGCGCTGGTGCGGCATTGAAATCGACGAAGGAATTGAGCAGGGCGGCCCCCACGCCCCCTACCGCCAGAGCGAGCGGAAGCCCATGTACCGCCAGTACGCCGACCAGCTTATCCGGGACGGCTACGCCTATTACGCCTTCGATACGCCCGAGGAGTTGGACGCCATGCGTGCCCGCCTCACGGCCGCCAAGGTGCCTAACCCCCAGTACAACAGCATCACCCGCGCCCAGATGCGCAACTCCCTGACCCTGCCGGCCGAGGAAGTGCAGCAGCTGCTGGATTCGGGCGCGCCCTACGTAATTCGTCTGAAGGTGCCGCGCAAGGAAGAAGTTCGCTTCAACGACCTCATCCGGGGCTGGGTAGTGGTGCACTCATCTTCCATTGACGATAAGGTACTGATGAAGTCGGATGGCATGCCGACCTATCACTTGGCTAACATCGTGGATGACCACCTGATGGAAATCACCCACGTCATCCGGGGCGAAGAGTGGCTGCCCTCGGCTCCACTGCACGTGCTGCTGTACCGCTACCTGGGTTGGGAAAGCACTATGCCCCAGTTTGCCCACCTGCCTCTGCTGCTCAAGCCCGACGGCACCGGCAAGCTGAGCAAGCGCGACGGTGATAAGCTGGGTTTCCCGGTATTTCCGCTGGAGTTCCACGGCAAGGACGCTGAAACCGGCGAGCCAACCGTCAGCAGCGGTTACCGCGAATCGGGCTACCTGCCCGAGGCGTTCATCAACTTCCTGGCCTTTCTGGGCTGGAACCCCGGCACCCAGCAGGAACTGTTCACGATGGACGAGCTGATTGAGGCCTTCTCAATTGAGCGCGTGAGCAAGTCGCCGGCCCGCTTTGACCAGAACAAGGTGCGCTGGTACAACGAGCAGTACCTGCGCGCCAAGCCCGACACCGAGCTGGCCCAGTACCTCACCGACGAGCTGAGCAAGCAGGGCATTTCGGTGCCCGCTGGCCAGGCCGAGCCCATTGCCGCGTTGGTGAAGGAGCGCGCTACCTTCCCCGCCGACCTGGCGAAGGAAGCCCAACTGTTCTTCCAGCGCCCCACCAGCTACGACGAGCAGGTAATCAGCAAGAAGTGGAACGCGCAGGTATCGGCGGCCCTGGCTGCCTTTGCTGCCCAGCTACCCGCTACCACCGATGCTTCGGCCGATGGTATCAAGGCCCTGCTCACGCAGGTGCTGGAAGCCCAGGGCCTGAAAATCGGGCAGGTGCTGCAGGCCCTGCGCGTGGCCGTGACCGGCAACGCCGCCGGCCCCGACCTGATGCACATCATGCACATTCTGGGCCCGCAGGAAACTGCTGCCCGCATTCAGGCGGCCGTAGCTGCGCTGCCCGCTTAAGCAAGCGCCTGTAATTTCAGCGTCTGAAAACGCCCGTCTGGCTTTGTCCGGGCGGGCGTTTTACATTACCTGATCTGCACTGTCAGAGGATAGCCCCTTCTTACTTTGTTTAGCATACTGGCTTGTTATCCGGCCCTAATATTACCGTTCTTGGAAGATATTGACCGGCCTGCCCAGCTTCAAACCAAACAGTGTACTATACCTTATTTCAAGTCAGCGGATGAAAGCATTATATCTCGCTCCGGCCCTGCTGCTCTTGCCTGGCACCTATGCTTGCGGGCAAGCCACAGCAGCACTCAGGCAGGAAGTTTATGGGGCTGTCAGTAGAATGTGCCTGCCCGATGGATTAGGATTACCAACAGACGCTGGCTACTGGTATCAGATAGGATATCAGCGGCCTTTTCAAAATGAGCGGGTAGCTGCCAAGCTAGAGCTAGGGTATCGAAAGTCGCGGAGTAGCTGGCACGTAGCGGAACTTGCAATTGATTTTACCGGCCGCCCCACCCAGCGGCTTACGCTGGATGCATTGCTGGCATACGACCTACTCAAGTTTCCTCGCCACGCTTTGCGGCTGGCTGCCGGACCTTCTTTGTGGCATTATGAGGATGACGAACTTGCTAGCTATTCGCTTATCCGTTCCTCCGACGGTATCATTACCGGTGCCCTTGTTTGGTGGCAATCCAAGCAGGGCCTGACTGCGGGTGGGCAACTCCGCACCGAGTACGAGTACCAGATGACGCCAAAGGTGTCACTCGGTGCCCGGGGCGGCCTTGCTGTTCTGTCCTACCCTGGGGGGTTAACGTCGATTATCGGTTTATCAGCCGGCTATCGACTCTAAATAGGGCGGCCGCTCAATGCACCGCAGTTACTGGTGGTGAGGGCCTTTTATACGTGCGACCGGCAGGTACAATGCTGTAAGGCGACACCGTGCGTAAACCGTAGGCTTGCTGGATCGTATGCAGAAAGAGCCGGTTCTCGGCTTTTATTGTTGCTTAAGATCCCCACATCATGGCCAAAAAACCCGTTAACCCGAAGAAAAAAGCCATCGACCCCGAGAAAAAAGCCCGGGTGCATAAGGAACTGGAGGGCTTCGAAATCAAGGTGAACCCCTTGGGCGAAATCACCTCTAACTATTCCATCGAGGATATCAACCAGTTTCTGAACCGCCACGTGCGCGACAAAAAGCTGGTGAACCGCGACGGACAATTCGGGGAGAAAGATGAAGATGAGAATTTCCCCCTCGAAGATGGAATTCAGGAGCCCGAGGAATCGGACGAGGATTTCATGCGTCGCACCAGCACCGAGGCCAAGAAGAAGGGGGCCAAAGCCGCGGCCGAAGATGACGAGCTTCCGACGGAAGAACGGGAATAGCACATTGCCCGCTCCCGCGTGGATATAGCAAAAGCCCGATTTCATCGGGCTTTTGCTATACTTGGGCATCCTTTCACCCTTACCTTTTTCCCGATGCAGTCGCACGATGTGGACTATAAAATTCTCGGCAATGATATTCAGGTGCTGGAGGTAGAGCTGGACCCCAATGAAACCGTAGTGGCCGAAGCCGGGGCTATGGTATACATGAGCGAAGCCATTGCCTTCGAAACCAAGATGGGCGACGGCTCGGACGCAAATCAGAGCATCATGGGCAAGCTGTTTTCGGCCGGTACCCGTCTGATTACGGGCGAGTCGCTGTTCATGACGCACTTCACGCACCGGGGCGGCTACGGCAAGGCGCACGTGGCGTTTTCAGCCCCCTACCCCGGCACCATCATTCCGGTGGATATGCGCCAGCTACCCCAGGGGCTGATTGTACAGAAGGATGGCTTCCTGGCCGCGGCCAAGGGCACCAAAATCAGCCTGCACTTCAACCAAAAGCTGGGAGCCGGTTTCTTTGGGGGTGAAGGGTTTATCCTGCAGAAAATCACCGGTGACGGCAAAGCTTTTATCCACGCCGGCGGCACCATTATCGAGAAACACCTCACCAACGAACTGCTACGCGTGGATACTGGCTGCGTGGTGGCCTTCGAGCCGGGCATTGATTTCAGCATTGCCCGCGCGGGCGGCCTGAAATCCATGATTTTCGGGGGCGAAGGGTTGCTGCTGGCCACGCTGCGCGGCACCGGCCGCGTGTGGCTGCAGTCCATGCCTGTGAAAAAGCTGATCCAGGCCTTAGCTCCCAACGGCAGCAATGCGCAAAAGGAAAGCGGTGGCATCTTCAGCAACATTGTGGGCGGTATTCTGGACGAATAGCTTCGCCCAATCCCTACATACGCAAGGCCCGCCGACAGGTAGTATTACCAGTCGGCGGGCCTTGCGTATGTGGGGGTACTGAGCTGCTCAGGTAACGGCCGTGGCGGCAATAACGCCGATGCTGGCCAGCAGGGCCAGCAGTATCAGCCCTATAAATACCACGGTGAGCTTATGGGATTTAGCTTCCGGCTGACTGCTCGATTTCAGCCGATAACGCCGCCGTTGCCGCCCTGGGGAGGAAGCAGAAGTAGAAATAGTATCCATTTGTGGGAATTTTGGAAACAGATCAGAAACCGAATAGGGAAATATAACGGTCTTTCCCGACATAATACACTTTACGATTTCCGACACCCGACGGATTGCCGCTTCCTCCCGACTAACTTAAACTATCACTGGCTAAGCAGCTACTGCCTTTCCAACCTCCAATCAGTCGATTATTTCGCGGCTCTACAGTCGAGTTATGGTGCAATTTCTCTGTTCACGCGGCTTAGCGGCCGGGATGCTTTGCAGAGTCGCCAGCAGGGGTAAGGAGGCTGGTAGTCGTTTTTATTCCGTTGCGGTAAAACTCCGAGGGCTGCGGCTGGCCGGCCGTATCGTAGCACTTCCATTCGCCAAACCAGAAAAACCGCACGTTAGCATCCGTAATCCGATACCGCGCCTGCCCCTGCCGAGCCAGTTGCCCGTTGGAATGGTAGTAACGGATGGTGAGCAGGCCCGGTGGCCGGCGGTAAAACTGCTCCTGCCGCTCCAGGCCGCCTGTGGGGTGGTAATAGCGCCACCGCCCCACCGGCAGCCCGTGCCGGTAGCGCCCGGCATTGGCAGGGTGCTGCTCGGCCATATCGAAATACTCCCGCCAGGGGCCGTGCCGCTTATCATCGGCGGCATGAAAGCGGTTGCGGGACCAGAACCCGATGGGGCCACGCTGCTGCACAGTGGCACAACTTACCAGAGCCGCAACAAGCGGAGCACATAACAGGCAACAAACTAAATAGCGCATCGGCAACAGAGAAAAGCTGTACCGGATAGTTACAACTAATTATTTAGTTGTGAAAGTAATTCCTCCAGAAATTCCCGGGAATTGCTGAGACGCGGTACTTTGTGCTGCCCGCCCAGCTTGCCTTTGCAGGCCAGCCACCGCTCGAAAGTACCGACCGGCGCGGCCGTAACAACCGGCAACTGCAGCGCTAGGTCGCGGTGGCGCTTGGCGTCGTAGTCGGAGTTAAGCTGCCGCAGGGTGGCGTCCAGTACCTGCGTGAAGTGGGGCAGGTTGACGGCCTCGGGTGGCTGCGTGAACTCAATCAGCCACTGATGACTACCCCGGGAGGTGCCATTGTGCGCGGCAAAGTAGATGGGAGCGGCCGTGTAATCCCGCACGGTAGAGCCGGTGGCCTGGCAGGCAGCTGCAATGGCGGCATCGGCGTTTTCCACCACTACCTCCTCCCCGAAGGCATTCAGAAAATGCTTGGTGCGCCCTACTATACGGATGCGGTAGGGTACCAAGCTGGTAAACCGTACTGTATCCCCGATTTTATAGCGCCAGAGGCCGGCGTTGGTACTGATGATAAGCGCGTAAGTACGCCCCAGTTCCACCTCTTCCAGCCCAATGGCGCGGGGCTCGGAAGCTTCCCACTGGTCGATGGGCACAAACTCGTAGTAAATGCCGTGGTTAAGCAGCAGCAGCAGGTCCTCGGAGTTGGGCTCATCCTGCAGCGCAATGTAGCCTTCGGAGGCGTTGTACACTTCCAAGTAGCGCATTTGCGGGCTGGGAATCAGCTGCCGGAACAGCTCCCGGTACGGCCCGAAGGCTACGGCTCCGTGCAGGAACAGCCCCAGCCGGGGCCACACGTCCAGAATGGACTCGGCCTGGGCCAGCTCTACCACCCGGCGCAGCAGCACAATCATCCAGGTGGGCACGCCGGCCAGCACCCGTACATCCTGGGTGAGCACGTGGCGGGCAATGCGCTCAATCTTCTCCTCCCATTCATCCAGCAACGCCAGCTCCAGCGGTGGGGTGCGCACGTACTCGGCCCAGGCGGGCAGGTTTTGCATGATAACCGCCGACACGTCGCCGACGCGGGAAGTGGCGTCCGTGGATCGAAAGGGGTTAGGGCCGTGCGTACCGCCCAACGACAGGGTTTTGCCGCCCAGTATATCCACCTCGGGGTAGTAGAGCGTAGCCAGGGCCGTCATGTCGCGGCCGGCGCGGTAGTGGCCCCCGTGCAGCGACTCCCGGGTGACGGGAATGTATTTGCTGCGGGCGTTGGTGGTGCCACTGCTCTTGGCAAACCACGCCGGTCGGCCGGGCCAGAGCACGTTGGCTTCTCCCTGCAACACCCGTTCAATCTGCGGATACAGCTCCTCGTAGCTGCTGATGGGCACCCGCTGGGCAAACTCCCGGGCCGAGGGTCCTTCGGCGTAGCCGTAGCGGCGGCCCCACTCGGTGGCGCGGGCGGTGCGGAGCAGGTCCGTCAGTACCTGGGCCTGAGCATCCAGCGGCTGCTGCCGGATGTGCTCGATGCTAGCCAGCCGACGCTGCACGGCCCAGGTTAAAACGGTACTAATCACAGAATAGAAGCTAAAAACGGGGAAAACAAGCGGGCGGCAGCCGGATACTCTGTACCGACTGCCGCCCGGGAAAGTTACCGAAATGTCTGGCACCCGACTCCGCCCGGAGCCGGCCGCCTAGATTTTTCGCTTCAGCTCAAAGTGCTTGCCCAGGTACACGCGGCGCACCATCTCGTCCTCGGCCAGCTCCTCGGCAGTGCCGGCTTTCAGCAGCTTACCCTCAAACAGCAGGTAGGCCCGGTCCACGATGCTGAGGGTTTCGTTCACGTTGTGGTCGGTGATGAGGATGCCGATGTTCTTGTGCTTGAGCTTGGCTACAATGCCCTGAATTTCCTCCACCGCAATGGGGTCGACGCCGGCGAAGGGCTCATCCAGGAGCACAAACTTAGGGTCCACGGCCAGGGCCCGGGCAATTTCGGTGCGCCGCCGCTCCCCGCCGCTGAGCACCCGGCCCAGGTTTTTGCGCACGTGGGTCAGGCTGAACTCATTGAGCAGCTCCTCCACCTTGTCGCGCTGGGCCTGTTTGGGCAGGTTGGTCATTTCCAGCACCGACAGGATGTTTTCCTCCACGCTCAGGTCGCGGAATACGGAGGCTTCCTGGGCCAGATAGCCGATGCCCAGGCGGGCCCGCTGGTAAATGGGCAGCCGGGTAATGTCCCGGTCATCGAGAAACACCTTGCCTTCGTTCGGCTTCACCATGCCCACTGTCATGTAGAACGAAGTGGTTTTGCCGGCCCCGTTCGGTCCCAGCAAACCCACAATTTCGCCCTGCTCCACGTGCAGGCTCATGTCGTTCACTACCGTGCGCGACTTGTATTTCTTAACCAGATGTTCAGCGCGTAATATCATCGTGGGGCAAAGGTAGTGGGTAGGTCGCAGGTGAATGCCGGATGGCGGCAGAGGTTGTCCGGGTACTTAGCCCTTACGCGTGAGCACCTGCCGACGCAAAGCCAGCTGGGCAGGCGTAGCCGCAGTACTATTTACCAATCGGTTGGTTTCCTCAGCCTGGTACTCCTGGGGCGTGCCTTTTACGGTACCCGTGGTGGAACCGCGCCGCACGGTAAGCGTTACGGGAGCATCCGACAGATTCTCGGAGCCTACCAATGGACGGAGCAGCTGCTCGGCATTGTCCATCGTGAGAGGTTGCCCGTTCACGGCCAGAATGGCGTCGTTGTTGCGCAAACCGAAGGCATTGGTTTCGGGCTGTACTTCGGTAGTCTGGAATTCCTTTTGGGCTTCATCGTATTTAAAGCCCAGCTGCCCGAAAGCCCGGATTTTGACGGTGGCCTTGGGCACGTAGTCCCACCCGATTTTGCCCAGGTACTCGGCCAGCGGCAGGGGCTCCTGGCCAATTACGTACCGGTCGAAGAACTCCTGCAATTGCGGGTTGGTGAGGGCTACCACCTCCGGAATCAGGTCCTTATCCTCGAACGAGCGGGTAGGGCCGTACTTCTGGCGCAGGGCCAGCAGCACGTCGCGCAGGGTTTGGCGGCCCTGGCTCAGCTCCTGAATCCGGATATCAAGCAGCAGGCCGATGAGGGCACCCTTCTTGTACACGTTTTCATACATGTCGTCGTAGGGCTTTTCCAGAATGCGGCGGCTCATTTCGGTGAAGGATACGCCCTCGGGGTACTTCTGCGCGTCGCGGATTTTGCCGCGCATCGTCTGCCGGAACTCATCCTCCGAAATCAGCCCGCCCTGCAACTGCACCAACTGGGCCACGTACTCCGTCACGCCCTCGTACAGCCACAGGTGCTGCGACATCTGCGGGCTGCGGAAGTCGAACTCGCCAATCTCGCGGGAATGAATGTTGAGCGGGGCCAGCATGTGCAGGAACTCGTGGGAGCTGACCTCCACCACCATGCTTTTCAACCGCTCGGGGCTGCTGATTTCGGGCAGAAAGTACACGGAGGAGTAGCTGTGCTCCATGGCCCCGTACCGGCCGTCTTTGCTGCTGAGCGGCGAGCCGCTGGCCGGGAAGTAGAACAGGAACTGGTAGCGCGGCACCGGCATCTGTCCGAAGAACTTGGCCAGCGCCTCCGACATGGGCCGCAGCATCTGGCTCACGTCGGCAGCCTTCACCAGCCCGCTCTCCGATAGCACCGCCACCGACACGCGGGCCCCGCCGGTGCTGAAGCTGGCCGTATCGGGCCGGGCGTACAGAATGGGGCCGTCGGAAAGGGTTACGTAGCTGGGAGCCGTGAATACGTCCTCGGTGGCGGAGGTCCGGCGCACATTCAGAGCAGTGGCCCCGAACAGCTCGGCGGGTTTGGTTACCTGCACCTCGTAGGGCACCATTTTATAGCCCTCCAGATAGCCGTAGAGGCCGTAGTGGTTGAGCAGGAAGCTGCGGCCGGCGTCGAAGTTGGTGCCGCCGGGCTGGAAGATAAACGAGTCGTCCTGCTTCACGTCCCAGGTATCATCCACTGAGTACTCCAGCCGGGCCAGCTGCCGGGCCCCGTCGATGACGAACAGGTTGGGGCCGCTATTTTTGACTTTCAGCGTCTTGCCGTTTTTGTCGAAGGCCTTGAAGCCCGACACGAAGCGGCCATAGTCCTTCTTGGAATAGGAGCCCGGAATAACGGAGGGCATCACGTAGGTTACCTGGTTTTCCTGCACCGGGGGCGTGTTCACCACCACTTTCAGCCGGTCGTTGGCGGCTTGTTGCAAGTTGAGGGTAACGTGGTAGCCGGCGGGCTGCTGCGCCCAGACAGTGGTGGCGGCTAAGCTCAGGCCCAATGCCAGCAAAGCAGTTTTCATACAACAAACAAGAATAGATAGAATACGGCACTAACGCCTCGGCGAAGATAGGTAGTATGGGTGGGGGATTGTCGAATGGCTGGCTTGTCATGCAAGCAGCGGAAATCATTCCATCCTGCTTAACATGCCACACACTAACCTATGCAAACGCCACCGAACCCAGTTGAGCCGAAAACCTGGTTACGCTGGATCAAATAACTTGGCTCGCTCTATTCCTGCGTACTTTGGCGGCATGCGCATACAATCCATCAGTCGCACCGTGCTGGCCGTTTTCTTTATTGGGGCTGGGATTACGCACTTTACCAATCCCGCAGGATTTTTGCGCATTGTGCCACCCTACCTGCCGGCACCTCTGCTGCTGGTGTATTTGAGCGGGGCGGCCGAGTTGGCCGGCGGCCTCGGGCTTTTGTGGCCGGCAACCCGCCCTTGGGCAGCCTGGGGCCTGCTGGCGCTGCTGGTAGCCGTGTTTCCGGCCAACGTATACATGCTGCAAACCCACGGCGCAGGCCTGCCGGTACCCATGTGGGCACTGTGGCTCCGGCTGCCCCTGCAGTTGGTACTAATGGGCTGGGTGTGGTGGAGTACGCGGCCAGCGGCAAAAACGTAACAGATACGTGGCGTAGCTTGGCGTTATTTTTGATGATCTGCTGACTTCCCAGTGCTATTGACTGGCAGTAGCCGGGTTTACCTCCTCTCCTTTCTTATGCTGCGTACTTTATCTCTTATTGGCCTGATAACTCTTGGCAGTCAATGGGCCCGTGCCCAATTACTTACGGAGGCATCTCAGGCTACTGCTGCCCGGGACTCGCTACTGCAGGTAGCCGCTGCTACCCGTTTGGAACTGGCCCAACAAACCAGTTTCGTGCTGAAAGCATCTAACAAGCGCCGCTCTCACGTGGTGCGCGGATATAGATACTCTACCGACACCAATTCCTCGGAGTACAAAAAGCGCAAGGTCCTGGTCTGGCAGCAGCGCACTATTTACCGTCGTAACGGACGGGTGCAGGAGAAATACACTGCCTATCTGCACGACCGTCGAATTCTGGATGAGCGGTGGCTGAACGACCGTCCACTTTGGATACGACTGAACCGCCCCCAGGATCTGAAGACTAGTTCTTCAAAGTCGAGTCAGCCTGGTTTTGCGGGCCTGTATGTTGCAAGTGGGTTTCTAAGCTGGAATGCCAAAAAATACCTGCTGCCAACCGCCTTGCATCCGGTAGCCAAATAATGTAGGCCACCGGCTGACGCTGTTGCCGGTGGTAACAGCGTCAGCCTAGTGCTTATGACCGATCAGAAGCCGGTACAGCGTACCGGGCAATTTACGTGGCCCTGTTCGTACGGATTTCGTACGGACAATGCGCCCAGCACTATTCCCAGCGAATATCCTTCACCCGCAGCTGCAGGTTTTTTATGCCGCGGTACTCGTTCATTTCCACAGTATAGCACACGCTGAAGGGCTGGCCCTGACGGATACGCTCGTAGTACTCGCCCAGCCCGAAACCAATGGCATCTACGGTGTGGTGGCCATCCTGGGTAAGAGTGAGCTTAAGGTGGGAGTTGCCCACAATGCGGGCCGAATCGGGGGCGGCGTACACCCGCTCGGAGGCGAATACCGGGTTGGGGTTGCCGGGCCCGAACGGCTCCATCTGGCTGAGCAGGCGGTAGAAAGCCGGCGTAATGTCGCTGAGCTGCACCGTGAGGTCAATTTCCACCGGCGGAATCAGCTGCTCCGGCAGGATGCGGCCCGCCACAATCTGTTCAAACTTGGCCCGGAAGGCTGGCACGTTTTCCACGGGCAGCGTGAGGCCGGCGGCGTACATGTGCCCTCCGTACTGGTCGAGCAGCTCGGCACAGTCCTCAATGGCCTGGTGCACATCAAACCCCACCACCGAGCGGGCTGAGCCGGTGGCCTTACCGTTGCTTTCGGTGAGGATGATGGTAGGCCGGTAGTACTTATCGAGGCAGCGGGAGGCCACGATGCCCACCACGCCCTTGTGCCAGTCTTGCTTGAACAGTACGGTGGTACGGGCCGAGCGGAGCAGGTCGTCCTGCTCAATCATTTCCAGGGCCTCTTTGGTAATGCTGGTATCGAAGCCGCGGCGCTCCTGGTTGGTTTTGTCCACCACACCGGCCGTAGCCACAGCCTCGGCAGTAGTATCGGCCAGCAGCATGGCCACGGCCCGCTTGGCGTCGCCCATGCGGCCGGCGGCGTTGATGCGGGGGGCAAACCCAAATACCAGACTACTGATGTTCAGCTCGGCGGTTTGCAGGCCAGCCAGCTCACGCAGGGCATCCAGGCCGGGGCGCTGGGGCCGCTGCCGGTCGTTGATGAGGCGCAGGCCGTGGAAGGCCAGCGTGCGGTTTTCGCCGTAGATGGGCACAATATCGGCCGCAATGCTCACGGCCACCAGGTCCAGCAGCTCGTACAGGTCGTCCTCGGCCAGGCCTTGGCGCTGGGTAAACGCCTGCATCAGCTTGAATCCTACCCCGCAGCCCGACAGCTCCTTGAACGGGTACGGACAATCAGCGCGCTTGGGGTCCAGCACGGCCACGGCTTGGGGCAGCTCGGGGCCGGGCAAGTGGTGGTCACAGATAATGAAGTCGACGCCGAGGCGGTTGGCGTAGGTTATTTTCTCTACCGCCTTCACGCCGCAGTCGAGGGCAATGATGAGCTGGTAGCCGAAGTCGTGGGCGTGGTCGATGCCGGCCTCCGATACGCCGTAGCCCTCCTTGTACCGGTCGGGAATGTAGTAATCCACCCGCTCGGCCCCGAAGAACTGGCGCAGGTAGCTGTACACCAGCGCCACCGAGGTGGTGCCGTCCACGTCGTAGTCGCCGTACACCAGCACCCGCTCACCCAGGTGCAGGGCCCGCAGCAGACGGTCCACGGCCCGGTCCATGTCGCGCATCAACAGCGGGTCGGGCAGCTGGCTCAGGTCGGGCCGGAAATAGGCGCGGGCTTCCTCAAAGGTGCACACGCTGCGCTGGCAAAGCAGGCTAACGATGGCCTCGTTGACGCGTAGGGCGTCGGCCAGGTGCCGGACTTTTTCAACGTCAGGCGCGGGCTTGCGAATCCATCTTTTTTCCATATTTCTGCCAGATACTGCCGGGGGCTATATCTTCAAAAGTACGAAAAGAAACGCACGGATTTAGACCGATTCCATAGAGTACCAGAATCCGGCATGTCCGCCGGAGCGCGTACATCCATGTAATTTTTCGCCCCTGGCAAGGAGGCTACAAGCTTCTTACACAGGCTGGAATAGGGCTTGAAAATGCCGCTCAACCGTAGCACTTGGGTAACGCCGAAAAATTTTATCCGAGCGAGGCTAGTTCACCACATCGCCGCGCAGCTTGCGGAAGCGTTTGCGGGCCTCCGCCACGTAAATGCTGCCGGGGTATTTGGTGATAACCTGGTTATAGAGCTGCTGGGCTTTCTCCCGGTCCTGCACATTTTCCTCCAGAATGCTGGCCGCCAGGAACAGGGCATCGTCACTGAGCACATCGTACTTGGGGTTGGCCGTGATGCGCTCCAGGGTGCTGAGGGCACCGGGGTAGTCGCCGGTGCGGCGCAGCAATTGGGCTTTCAGAAACCAGGCTTCGTCCTGCAGGGAGTGGCCGGGGTATTTAGTCAGCAGCGCATCGAGGCCGCGCAGAGCTTCGGGCACCTTATTCTGGAATACCTGCTGCTCCACGGCGGCGTAGTCGCGCAGGGCCACGCCGGCGGTGTCCATAGCCGTGTTGTCGGTGATGAGCAGGCTGAGCTGCATGGCATCGTTGGCAATTTCGCGGCTGGTGGCCTGCTTCAGAATATCCAGGTGCGACTGGGCTAGCTTGAAGTCGCCGGCGAAGTAGCTGAGGCGGGCGTTGCGCAGCTTGGCCTCGTAGCCCAGCGGCGTGTCCTTGTGCGACTTTTCCACCTGCGAGTACAGCAGCGTGGCCTCCCAAGGCTCGGCGCGCAGCAGGTAGATGTCGGCCAGGTCAATCTTGGCCTGGTCTACCACCTCCAGGCTGGCGCGGGGCATGGTAATTACTTCGTTGAGCAGCTTGATGGCCGGCTCCTTCTCATCCAGCTGAAATGCCCGCAGCGCGGCCATGCTGCGCAGCACGGGGGCCGTTTCGGGCGTGCGGCCCAGGTCCTGGAGCACTTGCTCGTATTCCTGCAGCAGCCCGCGTAGCTGGGCCACGTTCACGGGGTAGGTGGTGCGCACCTGTTCCTCACGGGTTTGCACCAGCCGCTGCCGCACCAGGGCGTAGTAGGGGCTGTTGCGGTACTCGCGCACCAAATAGTCGTAGGCCTGAATGGCACTTTCGTAGTCTTTGTTCCGACGGGCAATTTCGGCCACCTCCAGTACCCGCTGCCCTTCTGTGCGCCCCCGCCGGTCGAGGGCTTTAGCCTGCACCAGCGCCCCGGTAAAGTCGCGGCGCTGCACCTGCAGCCACAGCAGCAGCTCACTGTAGGCGGGCCGGTCGGGGTTTTTCTGCACCAAGCTCAGCAGCTCCTTTTCCAGGGCGGCAAAGTCCTTTTCCTCCTGCAGGCTGTTCTGAAGCATGTTGCGCACGAACGGCAGCTGCTGCTCATCCGTTTGCAACAGGCGCAGGGTTTCGCCCATCAGCTTGTCCGGCTGGTTCTGCCGGGTGTAGAGTTGAATGAGCTGGGGACCGAACTCGGTTTCGGAGCGGGCCAGCTCGCGGCCGCGCAGGTAGGTGCGCACGGCCCAATCGGGCTGGTTTAGTCGCTGAAATTCCCAGGCTACGGCTGGCACCTGCTCCACGGTCAGTTGGCTAAGCACTTTATCCCATTGCTTTCTGGCGGCCAGCTCATCAACGGATTGGGCGTACAGCTGGCCTAGCATGACGGGCAACGCCGCTTCGCCGGGCCGTTGCTTGATGGCCCGCTTCAGCAGCTTTTCAGCTTCTTTGTACTGCTTCATTCCCTGCAGCGCGGCCAGGTAGTCGGGCAGGATGTTGGGCGCAATTTGCTCGTCATTACGCAGGCGGCTGAACAGGAAGGCCGCCTTTTCATGGTCTCCCTTTCGCTCGTACTCGCGGGCCAGCTGTACCTGACTGTCTTCTTGTTCCTGAGCTACAGCTGGGCCGGCCGCCAGCAGCCCCACCACCATACTCACCCCGGCCAACAAACGCAACGACTTGTTCATACGCGCTACAACGAAAAGCTACGGCCCGAAGTGCCAGGCGGTGAGATGATGAAGTTGAGAAGTGGGGAAAACGTGAATGAGCAAAGAGTAATCAGTTCATCCAGTTCCTTTACTAACGCAGAAGGGCCGCACCCTAAGGTACGGCCCTTTTGCTTTTCTGCTGGAGCAATGGCTTAGAAGAACTTCGTGCGGTTGTCCTTCACGTTAGCGTGCTGCTTGATGGCTTCAAAGATGAGGCCGTCGGCGCGGGCGGTGCGCTGGGCCGTCAGCTGCTGCCGGGCGGCTTTCACATCGGCCGTGGCGGGAGCGGGCGTAGCCGTTACGGGCTCCACAATCAGTACGCCCTGCTCACCGGCAAAGGCTTTCGACTTCTGGCCGGGCTTCAGACCGAAGGCTTTGCCCACGGCTACCGGTTCCGAGCCCAGGCCCGGAATCATGCCCTGGCCCAACACTACGTTGTCGGCCGTTTTCACCTGCGCACCGTTGCCGTACGCCTGAGCAATCTGCTCCAGCGTGCTGCCTTTGGCGGCGTTCAGCTTGTTGATGATCTGTTCGGCTTTCAGTTCGTTGCGTACCAGAGCGGTTACCTCGGGCTTCACGCTGGCCACGTCGGCGGTGCCTTTAGTCCGCTCTCCAGTCAGCACGGCAATAACGTAAGCATCACCGATTTCAAACACCGGCGACACGTCGCCTACTTTGGCTTGCTGGCCTTCAACGTTGGCCCCGTAGGCCCAGCGCACCAGCTGGCGGGCACCCTGCAGGTTGTTCACGGCCTGGTCGCCGCGGCCGAGGCTTTTGGCCTCCACCTTCTGCAGGCTCTTGTCTTTGGCTACAGCGGCCCGGAACGAGGCCAGGTCAGTAGCTTCGCCTTTCAACTGCTGGGCTTTGTTGTAAGCGGCTTCGCGGGTAGCATCGGTGGGCTGGATGGTCTTCTGCACGGTGGCCACGCGGTAGGTCTGGCTGGTTTTGGGAGCCGTTACCTTCACAATGTGGTAGCCAAAGGAGGTTTTCACCAGGTTGGGCAACAAGCCAGCCGAGGTAGCCCCGAACACCGCCTTCTCAAACTCGGGCACCATGCGGCCCTGCTGGAACCAGCCCAGGTCGCCGCCAGTGGCGGTGGTACCGTCGGTGCCAAACTGCCGGGCCATGGCCGCGAAGTCAGCACCGCCTTTGATCTTGTTGAGTACGTCCGTGGCCTTGGCTTTGGCGGCGGCATCGGCTTCGGGCGTGGTGCCGTCGGCTTTGATGAGGATGTGGCTGGCGCGGGCAGCGGGCTGGGCACCGGCTTTCTCACCGGTTACTTTGAACAGCGAGTAAGTACCGTTTTCGGCGTAGGGGCCATACACTTTGCCTACCTGCAGGGGCAGCTGGGCGCGCAACTTCTCGGGCATATCGGCGGGTGAGAGGTAGGCGGGCTTGGTGGGGGCATCAGAGTTCAGCTGCACGAACGACGAATCCACCGGGGCCGAGGCAAACTGGGCGGCCAGCTCATCCACGTTTTTCTTGATGGTAGTGCTGTCATCCACCGAGGCCGTTACCGGAATGGCTACGTACTCGATGCTGCGGCCGTCCTCTACCTTGTAGCGGGCTTTATTTTTGTCGATGTAGGCCTGCAGCTGGTCGTTGCTCACCTTCACGCTGGAATCCGACACGGTGAAGTAGGGCACGAACAGGTAGCGCATGTTCACCTGGGCGGCCTGGCCTTCGTTGTAGCGTTTGGCCTCGGCCGAGGTTACGTAGGTGCTCAGCTTGAGCAGGTTGGTGTACTTGGTACCTAAACGCTCCGGGGTCAGGTTGGCTTCGAAGTTGGCGAAGGCCATCTGCGCCTGCGGGTCCATCTTGTCGAGGTTGCGCAGGTACTCTTGCACCTTCAGCACATCAAACTGGCCGGTTTTGGGGTCGGTGAAGGCCTGGCGGATGCTGGGGTGCACGTTCACGCCCTGCACCATATCGGTCAGCTCTTCGTCGGACACCTTCAGGCCCAGCTTTTCAAATTCCTTCTGGAAGGCAATGCGGTAGAGGGTCTGGTTCCAGGCCTGGTCGCGCAGGTAGCCCAGCGCCTGGTCGTCGGGCTGGCGCTGCTGCTGCTGAATGAAGGCCTGCTTAGCCTGCTCCAGGGTATTCTCAAAATCTGCGTATTCCACCTTTTCACCGGCTACTTCGCCCACCGACATATCGTTGCCGGCGAAGATGCTACTCCGACCGTACAGGAAGTCACCCCCGAGCATGAAAAGCAGCAGGCCGATGATGATGGCGCCGACTGCCCAGCCCGATTTTTCTCGAATCGTGTTGATTAATGCCATTTACTTGAAAAAAAGCGCAGGTAGAAAAGGTGAATGAGGTGCAAAATAACCAAAAAAGATGGTCATTCGGCAATCCTGTTCCAAGTGATAGTCAGGGCCTGATGCCACTCCGGCACATGGGCCGGCGGCCATCCGCACCAGCCACCTACACAGCAAGCCCCCGTCATCCGGTGAGGGAGCGGGGGCTATGGAGTGAAACTGCCGAACGATATACCGGGAGTTATTTCTTCTTTTTGGTCTTTTTGACGGGCGTTGCGGCGGCTTTGCGGGCGGCTTCGGCCTCGGCGGCCTTTATCTTGTCCTGCTGGCGCAGGTAGCGCAGCCAGATCACCAGCCCGAACGAGAGCATGTACAGCCAGTAGTTGGCGTACAGGCCTTCCATCTTGCCAATGGCCAGCGTGCGGTACGAGGCCACCACAAACGTGAACACGCTCAGCACAAACAGGATGGTGCGGCTGATGCCCGGGTCCCAGAATCGTTTCATAGGGCAGCTTACTTCTGATTAGGCGCGGCCGGAGCCGCCGTGGGCGCATTCTGCAGCGTGAACACGCCGGTGGGATTGAGGATGCGGTAGAGCGAGAAATCCTGGTTGGCGGTGAGGCCCCGGCCCGTAAGCACCTCGGTGGGCGTGGTCACCCGGATTTCGGTTTGCTCTTTGGTATAGATGGAGGCCTTGGTCTTGTCGTAGAAGGCCTCCTCGGTGTTCATGCGCTGCTGCTTGGGCACGTTGGTCACGCGCACGTCGCCGCGCATGGTATACAGGTTCTTGGCCTTCTCAAACTTGCCGTAGCGGCCCGTGATGGTGTTCACCACCGTTTCGCCCGCCCCATCCAGAAACGTGAGCTTTACGCCTTTCGGGTAAATCATGTCGCCCGACTCAAACTGCTGCTCCAGCGGGGCCGTAAGGCGAATGCGCAGCTTGGCCGAGTCGCTGACGAGCATCAGCACGTTTTCAGTTTCGATGGTGGGGCCTTTGTAGTCAACCTGCTTGACTTTCACCTCCTCCGCTTTCCGGCAGCCGGCCAGCAGCCCGGCCGCCAGCAGCACCGCCGAAACCCGATGTATCCCCCCGGCCGCCATGCTACTCAATCCGCCGCTTGATAAACCAGCGGTTGTTCAGGGTTACGCCCAGCTGCATCCGGATGTAGTCTTCCTTCACGTTGCGCTCCGTGGAGCCATCCGACAGCCGCAGTACATCGGTATTGCCGCGCTGCCCATACGTGAAGCCCAGGCTGATGGTGGTGGCATCCAGGGCCGTGGCCGTGGGCAATGGCAGGGCAAAGCCCCAGCTCACTGACCTATCATAGAGGGTGTTGCCGCCGGGCCGGTAGGGTAACTGAGCCACGTTCAGGCCGGCGCGGTAGGTAATGCGGTTGAAGTAGTTATCCACCGAAGTGGCATCGGGCGTCAGCTCCCCGCCAATACCCACGCGGTAGGTGTCGCTGAGCGGAATCATGGCGGAGCCCCCCTGTTCCCCGAATGCCCGAAACTGCGACCATTGCTGGCGCGCACCGTCTAGGCTCAGGCTCCAGCTTCGGTTGTTATCCAGGCTGATACCTACCTGCGTAAGGGCTGGCACCTGAGCTTTGCCGGCAATTTCTATTTCCTGGGCCAGCGAATTCAGTTGAATTTCGTTGTAATCCTGCCGGATCAACGTGGTGCTCCGCTCTCCGTTCAGGTTGGATCGGAAGCTGTACGTACCACCCACGTTCAGATTCAGCTTATCCTTCAGCTCGTGCCGGTAGTGCACCCCGCCCCGGAAAGCAAAATCCGAGTAATGCACCTGCTGCTGGTAAATATCCCGGTTGGCCAGACTCAGCGGTATGCTACTTGTGCTGATGCGCGTGCTGGTTTCCTGCTCAATGCTTCCGAATACGTAGCCCGCCGACACGCCCGCCACCAGGCCCTTGGCCAGCCGTACCGAATGGCTCATGTAGGCCTCGGCCAAACCACCGGAACCCGTGTAGCGCTTTTCTACCTGCGAGGTAGGGTCGCCTTGGATAGTGTTATCCACCGTCCGCGACTCGTAATCAACGGCGCTGTACGGCTTTAGCCCAATGGCTCCGGCCCAGCGCCGGGTAATGGGTACGGCCAAGGCCAGATAGCCCAAGTTGCCGGAACCGGTACGCTGACGGCTTACCGAGTTCCGCAAGGTTTTGAACTGCCCTGTAAAACCCGCTTCAAACGTAGTGCGCGCCGTGTAATACAGCAAGGCCGGATTCAGCTCATTTACGTTCACACTGTTGGGAGCGGCTACGCCAATTCCACCCATGCCCATCTGCCGCACACCGCCGGAGTTGAGGCTGGCGTCGCCCAGGCCCAGGCGCGAATACGGGGAGTTGCCCAGGCCCTGGCCCAGTACGGCTGGCGAAGCGGCCAGCAGCCCCAGCAGCGAGAAACCACCGGCCAAGCCGGCAAACTTAGGATGCGACATGATATACTAAAATTCGGTGGAGCCCAAGTAGCACGAGCTCCGGAACAACAAAGATAGGCCGTTTCAGCCGGGCGCGAAAAAATGGGGCGTCGCCGCCCGCCAGCACCACGGCCAGGCCCGGATAGCGGGCCTCGTATTCGGCTAGCATTCCACTTACTTCCGCCGCGGCCCCATTCAATACCCCACTCCGGATGGCGGCCTGCGTATCGGTACCCGTGAGCGGAATGTCCTCGGTTTCAGCAGCCGGTTTTTCCACCAACGGCAGCCGGCCGGTAAACGTGTGCAGGGCCCGAAACCGCATAGCCAGCCCCGGCGCGATACTGCCGCCCTGAAACGCCCCATCGGCCGAAACCAGGTCGCACTTGAGGGCGGTACCGGCATCCACAATCACCACCGGCCGGCCGGGCAGCAGCCAGGCCGCCCCCACGGCCGCCGCCAGCCGGTCGGCCCCCAGCGTGTGTGGGGTAGCGTAGGCATTGCCAATAGGCAGCGGAGTAGTGGCCGGCGCAAACTCCAGCACCTGCCCCGGTATCAGCGGCCGAAGCGTTTCGGCCCAGGTGGCGGTGGGCTCGGCTACCGATGCCAGCACCACGTGCTCGGGCCGGTACCGGTGCACGGCCGCCAGCACCTGCGCCTGAGTTTGCCCGGCCGCCGATTCTATTAGCGCGTCAGCCTCAAATAAGCCCACTTTAACGGCGGTATTGCCAATATCAAGCGCGAGAGTCCGCAAGCCAGTTAAGCAGGTAAGTTGAACGGATAAAATGAAAAACGAGTGGCTCAGGAAGTCACTAGGCAGTAAACTTCGCCGAACCACTCATTCTAGCTCATGCACTCATAAGAGCCCGGCGCCGGGCACCGGGTTGCGTGCCTACATGAAATACTTCAGGCGAATAACCTCTTTCTCGGTCAGGAAGCGCCACTTGCCGCGGGGCAGGTCTTTTTTGGTCAGGCCCGCGTACTGCACCCGGTCCAGCGTTACCACGTCGTAGCCCAGGTGCTCGAAGATGCGGCGCACGATGCGGTTCCGGCCGATGTGGATTTCCACGCCCACAAAGTGCGGGTTGCCGGCCACTACGGCCACATCATCTACCTCGGCTTTGCCGTCCTCCAGCATCAGGCCATCGGCAATCTGGGCCAGGTGCTCCGGCGTCAGCGGCTTGTCCAGCTCTACCTGGTAGATTTTCTTGTTGCGGTGCGAGGGGTGCGAGAGTTTCTGGGCTACCTCGCCGTCGTTGGTGAACAGCAACAGGCCCGTGGTGTTCCGGTCGAGGCGGCCCACCGGGAACACCCGCTCCTTCGAGGCACCTTTAATCAGCTCCATCACCGTGCGGCGGCCTTCGGGGTCCTCGGTGGTGGTGAGGTAGTCCTTGGGCTTGTTCAGCAGCACGTACACCTGCTTTTCCCGGTTGAGGTTGGTTTTGCCGTACTGCACCGTATCGGAGGGCTGCACTTTGTAGCCCATTTCGGTTACCACCTGCCCGTTCACCTTGATTTCGCCAGCGGCAATGAGGGAGTCGGCCTCGCGGCGGGAGCAGATGCCGGCGTTGGCAATGTAGCGGTTCAGGCGCACCTCGCCGGTGTTCAGGTCGTCCTCCTCGCGCCGGCGCTTATTGCCCCGGTTTTTGTCTTCCTCATAGTGTTTGAGGTTTTTGTAGTCGGGCGCTTCGCCGGCTACCTCGCCGTACTTACGCTTACCAGCCTGGTTGGAGCCCGGTGTCTGCGGGCCTTTGCCTATAAACTCATCGTGGGCCCGGCGGGGGCGCTCCTCGCTGGGGCGGGCCTCCCGGCGGTCAGTGCGGTCAGTACCGAAGCTGCGCTGGTTGCCGAAGCTCTTCCGGTCGTCCCGGTCAAAGGAGCGGGTTTCCCGCTTGTCACCAAACGAGCCGGGGCGGCTGGTGCGCTTTTCGCCGGCGGCTCCGCCACCGAAGCCCTGGGGCTTGCGGGTGCTGAAGTCGCGCCGCTCTGAGCTAAAGCTGCTTTCCCGCCGAGCCGGCCGCTCGCGTTGGGAATCACCTTCAAAGCGGCTGGGTCGCTCCGCCCGCTCACCGTCCAGGTCAGCCGGCCGACCCCGGAAATCAAACGGGCGGGCTGCCCGCACTTCCCGGTCGGCACCGAAGCTACGCTCCGGGCGCTCCTCCGAGGCTCGGGGGCGGTAGGCTTCCGGCTCCGGGGCAGGGTTTGGGTTCTGTTTTACAAACTTGCGGTTCCGCTCGCCGGGCAAGCCGCGCGGCACGGCCGTTTTGCCCTCCTGGCGGTAGGGCTGGCCCTGCCAGGTTTCGCGGGGCGTGAACTCCCGCTTGGGCCGCTCCTCCCGGTTGAAGTCGGAACGCTGCGCGTTATCGTTGTCGCCGCGGAACGGGCGATTCTCGCGGTTGCCGAAGCTGTTCTGACCACCAAATTTCTTAGGTCCACCGTAGCCGCCGGTATTGCCGAACTTTTTAGGGCCGCCGTAGCTGTTGCCACCCGCTGAGCGACCGAAGCCACCACGGTCAGCATCCCGACGCGAGTCCCGCTCGGCGCGCTCCTGCTGGGGCTGCATGAATTTGCGGAAGCCTTCCGTATTGCCGGAAGGACGGCCGGAGCCGGCGGGGCGACCTTTGCGGCCGGCAGCATCGCCCGAGAAATGTTTCTTACCCATACTGGTAGAAGCGTAAATACCGTATCGCTACGGGAGGTGAAAAATCAGGTTAAGCAGAAACCGACCAACGTACGGCTGCTGAAAACAGTGCCCGGACTGGCCACCGGCTCCGCGCGAGGCAGAAGCCGGTGGCCAGTCCGGGCAGATACAAGCGGCTTACCGTGCTTAGTCGCGGCGGGCCATTTTGGCTTCGATGGAGTGCTGGGTGTGGGGTACTGCCCGTAGCCGCTCCTTCTGAATCAGCTTGCCGGTGCCAATGCACACGCCGTAGGTTCCGTTTTTGATGCGAATCAGGGCGTTTTCCAGCTGCTGGATAAACTTCATCTGGCGCGAGGCCAGCTGGTTCAGGCTTTCCTTCTCCGCCGTATCGGCCCCGTCTTCCAGCACCTTCGAGGAAGAGGCCGTGTTATCGGTGCCCGAGTCGTTCTTGCGGCTCAGTGTTTCTTTGATGAACGCTACTTCCTTCCGGGCAGCCGTGAGCTTCTCCTGAATAATTTGCTCAAACTCGGCCAGTTCTTCCCTGGAATAGCGTAGGGGTGCTTCACTCATGACGTTGCAGGAAGAGGTTAAATACAAATGAATACTGACTAAACTGCCGATGCCGGTAGCCTCTCATCTGCCAGTTGTTACGCCCAACAGCCGCCTCCACGAATAAGTTTACCTTTTCGCGCCGGGCTATTGGCAAGTGCAGAACGTATCTGACAGCACGAGGCGGCCCAGGGCCAGCTGTTTCCGGCCGCAAAGCTACGGCTTTGTCCTTGAATCAGCACGATGCGGGGTTAGGGTTGCAGCTTTTTCAGATGTGGCGAATATTGCTCCCCGGCGGTGGCTAGAAGCCCAGCATGTGGATGGCCGCCACGGCACCTTCCACGCCTTTGTTGCCATGCCTGCCGCCAGCCCGGTCCCAGGCCTGCTCCAGCGTGTTGGTGGTTACCAGCCCGAAGATGACGGGCTTGTTGAACTTGAGCCCCACGTTGGTGATGCCGCTGGCCACCGCGTGGCAGATGTAGTCATCGTGCTTGGTTTCACCCTTGATAACGACGCCCAGGCAAATCACGGCGTCAATTTCCTCGTGCTGGGCCAGCAGCTGGGCCCCCAACGTCAGCTCGAAGCTGCCGGGTACCGTGTTGCGGTAGATGTTTTCCGGCTTGGCCCCGTGCTTGAGCAGCGTGTCGTAGGCTCCCTGGGCCAGCGTATCGGTAATTTCCCGGTTCCACTCGGCCACTACTAGGCCGAAGCGTTTGTCGCTGATGTCAACGAAGTGGTCGGAGGTATAGTCGCTCAGGTTTTTGAGAGAGGTGGCCATGGGCAAGGATGAAGTCGGTGAGATATGCGCAGCCTGGCTGCCCGGCAAAGATAGGTCGGCGGACCGAGTAGCATACCCCCAAAAAAAGCGGCGACCTGACGGCCGCCGCTTTCCTAGCTATGCGCTATAGCTATACTTATTTACCGGCCAATCCTTCGGCCCGGGCTTTGTATTCCTTGGCTTCCGTTACCTCTGCCGCCGAAGCGTAATCGGTGATGATTTTATCGTAGGCGGCAATGGCTCCGTCGTAGT
This sequence comes from Hymenobacter sp. 102, assembly GCF_049949205.1. Taxonomy (NCBI): domain Bacteria; kingdom Pseudomonadati; phylum Bacteroidota; class Cytophagia; order Cytophagales; family Hymenobacteraceae; genus Hymenobacter; species Hymenobacter sp. 102. The sequence goes on along the minus strand of NZ_CP188172.1, from coordinate 2,902,157 downwards.
CCTTAGCGGCTTCCCGGGCGGTAGCTTCCTTCATCAGGTAGCCCGGCGAGAAGAACTCGTTGGCGTTGTGGTTGGCTGCCTTGTTATAGAAATCAGCGGCTTCCTTGGGCTGGTTCAACTCCAGGTGAGCGTCGCCCAGTAAAGAGTATGCCCGGGCCTGCACCAGGTAATCGTCAGAGCTGAAATCCTCCAGGTAGTCGATGGCCTGCTTGTACTCCCCTTTCTTCAGCGAAGCCACGCCAGCGTAAAAGTTAGCCAGATTTGCGGCGTCGGTGCCGCTGTATTCCGAGGCGACCTTCTCCAGCCCCATGTTGCGGCCGTCTCCTTTTAATGCCTTATTCAGCGAGTCAGCTTCCCAGTAGTTCACGGCCTGAAATAGCATGGCCTGCGCCTTGGTATCCTGGGAGCCGCGCCACATGTAGTAGCCAAAGCCACCGGCCACCGCCAGCACCACTACGGCCAGCAGCCCCAGCAGCACGTTTTTGTTACGGCGCAGGAAATCTTCCGAATCAGCCAGGCGGGCAGCCAACGCATCGGGGTCTTCCAGCAGCGGGTGCTCGGGGTTATAGGCTTCGGCGGGCTGCAAGGGGTCCGTGGACACTACCCGCTGCTGTTGCTGCTGGCGGGCCTGCTGGCTTTTACCGGTGAAAGGAATCTTCGACATGAGAATTACGCAGAAAGGCGGCCGCCGAATACGGCCCGATTAGTTTCCGCTAGTCGCGGATGTAAGGGTAGTCCTGTTGCACGTACACGTCCTTGAACAGCTCGTCGGGCGTGGGGTACGGGGAGGTTTCGGCAAACTCGACCGACTCCTGCACCTGGGCCTTGATCTTCTCGTCAATGGCCGTCAGGTCTTCCTCAGTGGCCATGTTGTGCGTGAGGATGGTGTGGCGTACAGCCTCAATGGAGTCGCGGGAACGGTAATCCTCCAGCTCTTCCTTGGTGCGGTACTTGGCGGGGTCACTCATGGAGTGGCCTTTGTAGCGGTAGGTTTTGAACTCGAGGAAGGTGGGGCCTTCGCCAGCGCGGGCGCGCTCAGCAGCGCGGGCCACGGCGTTGTGCACGTCTTCCACGTTCATGGCATTCACCGGCTCCGACGGCATGTCGTAGCCCCGACCGATGTGGTACAGCTCCGTTACGTTGGAGGTGCGCTGCACCGAGGTACCCATGGCGTAGCCGTTGTTCTCTACCACAAAGATGACGGGCAGCTTCCACAGCATAGCCATGTTGAAGGCTTCGTGCAATGCGCCTTGGCGCACGGCACCATCCCCCATGTAGGCAATGCACAGGTTACCGGTTTTGTTGTACTTCTCGGCAAAGCCAATGCCGGCTCCCATCGGAACCTGAGCCCCCACAATGCCGTGGCCGCCAATGAAGTTCACGTCCTTGTCGAAGATGTGCATGGAGCCGCCTTTGCCTTTGGAGCAGCCGGTGGCTTTGGCAAACAACTCGGCCATGATGGCATTGGGCGAGGTGCCCAGGGCCAGCGGATGAGCATGGTCACGATACGCGGTTATCCACTTATCGCCTTTCTGCAGGGCCGATACGGCCCCGGCTACGCAGGCTTCCTGACCAATGTACAGGTGGCAGAAACCTTTAATCTTCTGCTGGCCGTATAGCTGACCAGCCTTCTCCTCAAACTTGCGCATGAGCTGCATCTGCTCATACCAAGTCAGGTAGGTTTCCTTCGAGAATTCCGGGTTGTCCGGTGTAGTTGCTTTTGGGGCACCCGTCGCGGCCTTGGCCTCTTCGTTGGCGGGCGGCAATACCGGATCCGGCTGCTTAGTGGTAGCAGCAGCCGCTTTGCCTTTGGAGGCAGCTTTAGAGGTCGACGATTTTTTCGTCGAATTGGAAGCCTTGGGGGCAGCCTTTACTTTCGTCTCCGCCATCTTGCTTTCGGTTGTTCGCGTTTGGGATGCGAAAGTACGTAAAAGGATTGCAATTCCGAACCCTGAGCATGATCCTCCAAAGCCTTCATCTGCTGTTCTTCAAAAACTATGAAGACGCCAATCTGAGCTTCTCCCCGCACATCAATTGCTTTGTGGGTGACAACGGCAGTGGCAAGACGAATCTGCTGGATGCTATCCACTACCTCTCGCTTACCAAGAGTGCCTTCACCTCCCTTGATAGTACCAGCGTGAAGCAGGGGGAAGAGTTTTTCGTGGTGAAAGGGAAATTCAGTTCAGGACCGGAGGAAAAACCGGAGACCATCCAGTGCAGTCTGCGGCTGGGCCAGAAAAAAACCGTCACCCACAATAAGCAGACCTACGAGCGGGTATCTGACCACATTGGCCGCTACCCGGTGGTGCTGATCTCTCCCTACGATACCGACCTCATTCGGCAGGGCAGTGAAGAGCGCCGCAAGTATTTCGATAGCCTGATTTCCCAGCTGGACCACCAGTACCTCACGCAGCTGATTCGGTACACCCACTTGCTTAAGCAGCGCAACTCTTTGCTAAAGCTGGCCACTGACCGGCAGGCAGGCTACGACCGGGACTACCTGCTTACTCTGGATGAGCAACTGGCCCCACTGGGCGAACAACTGGCTCAGCTGCGCCGGAATTTTTTGCTGGAGTTCGAGCCCTTGTTTCAACGCCACTATACGCAGTTGGCCGATGGGCGGGAACAAGTCACACTTACTTATAAAAGTGAACTGCAACCGGATGCTGATTTTCTGAAGCTGCTGCGCGTGCAGGAGCGCAAGGATCTTGCACTGCAACGAACCACGGTGGGCCCCCATAAAGATGATTTTACCTTTCAGATGGATGGGCTGGCAGTTAAGAACTATGGTTCCCAAGGGCAGCAGAAGTCATACGCCATTGCTCTCAAGCTGGCGCAGTTCGAAATACTGGCCGAGCAGAAAAAGCAGAAACCCTTGCTGCTGCTAGACGATATTTTTGACCGCCTCGATGAGAAGCGCATTACCCGGCTCATGCAGCTGGTAGCTAATCATACTTTCGGGCAGATTTTTTTAACCGACACGCATCTGGAGCGCACGGATGGGGTGCTGGCTAACTTGTCGGAGGACGTGCGGCGGTTCCGGGTTCAGGCGGGTACCATCACCCAGCTTTAACCAGCTTTTACCAGCAGTGTCGTTTTGGGGCTTGGGCGGCTCAGGTATTGGGCCGCCTCGGCGGTATCTTTGTGTCTCTTTGGCCCGCGACTTTCTTCGCGCGTTAATTACTGCAATGGCCCTCAAAAAACCTTATTCGTCTGAAAATTCCCGTCAGTCTGACATCGTACCACTGAAGGACGGTATTACGGCTTTGCTTCGGGCTTATCGCCTGCAGGGCAAGCTCAATGAGGTGACCGTAGTGGCCAGTTGGGAAAAGGTAATGGGCAAGGCCGTGGCCATGAAAACCCAACAGGTGTACGTCAGCAACCACAAACTATTTGTGCGGCTTTCTTCGGCTCCCTTGAAGCACGAGTTGGTAATGGCCAAGACCCAGGTACTGGCAAACCTGAATGCCGAAGTAGGGGAAGACATTATTAAGGAAGTCGTCTTCCTCTAACTCTCTCGTTTTTCTGCACCCTACCTCTCCCCTACTTTTCGCCCCACACAGCCTGCGCCTACCGCGCGTCTGGGTGGGGCAGTTTATTTAGCGCTAGTACCGGAGGTATAGGTCAGCCGACACCGCTCCTGCTCCAGATCGTATTGCTGGCTCTCCACTGCCAGGGTGGTCCGGGCATTATCGAACTCCTGGCTGTAGCGCGCCTTAAACTCCCGCCGCTTGATGGCTTCCATAAAGCGGCGAGTGTCTTCCACCGACTCCAGCTCCAGCCCGGGTACTAGTGCAGGCTTTCCATCGTCATCCTTCGCTACCATCGTAAAGTAGCAGGTATTGGTGTGCTTCACCGAGCCAGTGCGTACGTCCTCCGCAATTACCTTGATACCTACCAGTAGGGACGTGCGTCCTACGTAGTTCACCGAGGCCAGCAGGGACACCAACTCCCCTACTTCCACTGGCTGGAGAAAATTCACCCCGTCCACGCTTACTGTCACGCAATAGGCACCTGCGTGCTTAGAGGCCGCCGCATATGCAACCTTGTCCATCAAGGACAGTAGAATTCCGCCGTGAATCTTACCGCCGAAGTTAGCATAGGATGGTATCATCAACTCAGTGAGCGTAACCCGGGAATAGGACACGGGCCGGTACAAAGGCTGGACAGTTATTGTCATGAAAAGCGGATTAGTAAACCTAGCACTGTGATACAGCTTAAAGTACCCAGATAACTCATGTAAGGCTGCCTACTGCCCTATGAGCGAAGGGGGAATTTGCTGCCGACCCCAGACTACAGGAAAATGAACACTACTGTTCCGGAACAAAAATGTTTCACGTGGAACACATCTGTTACTTAGGTCCATACACCTTTAACAATAGCTCATTATAAGCTTCCAGCAGAGCAATATACTTCTGCTGGAGTGCCATAAGCTGTTTAGCAGGATCAGCATCTGTAACAGCAGGGAGGGCCATACGATTAGGAACAGGCTTTACATTCACATTATTTACACTGTTCGTTACATGTGTAACAGGAAATGAGATTACAGATTGTTGTAAAGCAGTAAAATCCTGAGAAAAGTCGTGAGAAATAATTTCCCCAACTCTTGTTACAAAAGCGTAATCAAGTGTTTCATCCTTAAACTTCCTGTAGATAGTGGGACGTGTAATACCCAGCTCCTCCACGATACGTGTAATAGAAATACCACTGTTCTTAATGGCCTCCTGCAGGATTTCGCCTTGATGTAGCATGGGAGTAACGTGTTACATACTGTGTACAGAGTAAATATACACATATATAATCGATACAGTTACTTTATGTTAACTATACAATACTTGATACAGTCTTTACACCTTACGTAACCGTAATATTGTAAACTTTACAAGCAATGCATTTGCACTAGTTACACTGCTTGATTGTAAAAATGTAACAAGACATTTAGTGTTACCAACAGTGGTGTAACACAGTTGAAGCTGTGAGATGAGACTACTGACCGGGGCTACCGAGTGAAAGAATTGCGCACGGCAATGAGCCGATCCGGATAATCAGTGGTGATACCTAAGGGGTGGTAGCGTAGGACGGTATGCAGGTCCGCAAGCTCATTGACGGTCCAGGGTATGAGCTCTACTCCTAGCCTGCGTAATTCGGCTACTGCGGGCGGCGTCAGCAGGCGAAAGTCCGGGCCGACTACATCAGGCAGAAACCCCAACTCCCGGAGATGGTCAGCCAGTGGCGCGGTATCTTCCACCAACAGGCAGAGGCGCAGGGCCGGCCCCCACTGGCGAGCTTCCCGAAGAATTCGCTTGTCGAAAGTAAGCAGCGTGGTGCGGGCCAGGGCTGCAGCTTGCTGTAGCTCGGCGACTACCAAGGACAGAAATTCGGGCGGAGCCGGGTGCCAGATTCCGTCGCCATCGGGAGAACTTTTCACTTCTACGCTGAACCCCAGTGGGGGTCGGCCCAGCTCCCGGGCGCGGGCATCGGCGGCGGCCAGTACTTCCCGTAGTAGAGGCTTATAGGCCCATTGCGGCTGCTGCTCAGGAAAAAGAGGATGCTGTACAGAACCACAATCGTACGTCCGGATACGGGCGTAGGGCATGGAATACAAATTATGCCGGAACTGCCCGGCATCTGTAATGGGCAACCCATCGGGCGTACGACAGATGGTGGCCGACATCCAGGGTTCATGGGAAACAACTACCTGCTGATCGGCCGAAATAACGACGTCCAGCTCCAGCGTATCTACGCCCAGCTCAACTGCCCGTAGAAATGCCGGCAGGGTGTTTTCGGGCAAGAGGCCCCGGCAGCCACGATGTCCATGAATCTGGGGGAAAAGGGGCGAAACGGAACTCATAGTGGGGTGGGAATAGCCTTTTGCAACTATTTCTAGCAGGCATATACGCAGTACCGCAACTTTTCAGCAGCTTATCAGCCATGAAAAAAACCATCCTTCTTCTGCTTTTGATTGGGCTGGCGGCCGGTGCCTATTGGTATTACCGAGAGCTGAGCACTGGCCCCGAATATTCCCTAATGCAAGCCTACAAGGCCGTATCTGACCACGATGCCGCTGCATTTGAGCGCTACGTGGACGTGAACAGCGTAACCAGCAACCTAGTGGATCAGGTGGCCGATCAGAGTGCTGCCCTGGGAGCCCTGAATCCTGGTGGATTTGCCCTGAAAGGAGCACTGCGTCTGCTGAAGCCGCAGCTGGCACAGGCGGCCCGGCAGGAGATAAAACACTACGTGGAAACCGGTGCTGCGCCACCCGCGGGGGCCGGCCCGCGGCCTTTGGTAAACGTATCGGTGCTGGGGCTGGCGGGTAAGGTAGTGGGGGAAGGCAGCACGTTTAAGGGCGTAAAATACTCCCGGGAAGAGGGCGAGCAAGCCTTTATCGGACTAGAGTTTACCCAGCCTCGCTACGATACAACCCTGGTGCTGGAAGTGAAGATGCAGGATCGGGGCGACCATTGGCAGGCTACGGAAATCAGCAATACCGGCGAGATACTTCAGCACGTAGCCCGCATGGAAAAGCAGCACCTGCTGGGAAGATAATTCGTAACAAGAGCGTACAAAAAGCCCCGATACCTGTGAGGTATCGGGGCTTTTTGTGAATAGTGATGTTGCTTGAACCTATTTACGTCCGGAGAAAAGGAAGTAAATGATGGACCCACCAAACGGGAAGAACCAAATAATCAAACCCCAGATGATTTTCTTGCCAATTGACCAGTCCTGCTTAATCAGACTTAAGAAAGCAGCAACGGCCAAAATCAGATAAAAAACACCTGCAATTGTCAATGAGCCGTCGGCACGGCGGCCGCTGCCGCACGCCGTCAGTAACGGCATAAACGCAACGGAAAGCAATAAAGCATAGGCAGGAATGCGGTTCAGCGGAGGGAGGAGCTTACTCATGGTGCAGGGTGCGGTTTGGTTGAGAGAGTTTACAGCCTACTCTACGCTATACTGCCTGAAATAGATATATAAATACGTCATTTGTACTATTTATATATCTGAAAATCAAATAGTTAGCTAATATATTCCTGAATTTGAGACCAGAAAATAGTGCCCACTCGGGGTACCAGAATGAAGGTGAGTACTATGCCATAGAGAGCCCCGTAAAAGTGGGCATCGTGGTTGATGTTGTCGCCCCGGCGGCGGCCCATGTAGTAGGAGTACGCCAGGTACAGGAAGCCAAAGATGAAGCCGGGGATTTCTAGGGGAATAGGGAAGATGCGCATTCCACCCAGCGGGTTGAACAGAATGGCAGAAAAGATAACCGACGACACCCCACCCGAGGCCCCGAGGCTGCGGTAGTTGGGGTCGTCGCGGTGGCGCAGGTAAGTGGGGATGTCCGACACCACAATGCCCCCCAGGTACAGCAGCAGGAAATACAGCACGGCCGTAGTGGGGCTGAACAGTTGCCCGAACACGTACTCCACCGTCTGGCTGAAAGAGTAGAAGGCAATCATATTGAACAGCAGGTGGCCGAAATCGGCGTGCAGGAAGCCGGAGGTGAGGAAGCGGTACCAGTCGTTCCGGCGCTTCACGCGGTAGGGGTCCAGCACCCAGCTATCGAGCAGCGCGGGGTTAAACCAAGCATAGAGAGAAATGCCGACGGTAAGCAATGCCAGCAGAATGGAAGGAGAGAGTTGCATATGAAGTGAGGTGAAAAGAAACCGGAAACGTTGTAACCGGACGGCCAGGGAGCCGGCCAACGTTTCCGGCGGGGTATGTTATTGCTCTCGTTCCAATAGCTGCAGGGCCAGCTGGTGCAGGGGCTGTTTGCGCTTTTCAGGGGCCGCCACGCGCTCCAGATGCTGCAGGGCATCGAGGAAGTAGTGGTTGATGAGTTCTTCTGTCTGAGGCCGGATTTCGAGCTCGTCGTAGATGGCGCGCACGGCCTGCACCTTGGCTTCGGCATCGGGCACGGGCTGGCCGATATGGCGGGCCAGGGTGGCGCGTTGCGCGTCGTTGGCCTGGGCCTGGGCCGTGAGCAGGAGGTAGGTTTTTTTGTCGCTCAGAATGTCGCCCCCTACGCGTTTGCCGAAGGTGGCGGCGTCGCCGTACACGTCCAGCAGGTCGTCGCGCAGCTGGAAGGCCACCCCGATGCCCACCCCGAACTGGCGCAGGTGGTCGGCATCCTCGCGGGAAGCGCCGGCCAGCAGGGCACCCAGCTCCAGGGCAAAGCCCAGCAGCACGGCCGTCTTCAGCCGAATCATATCCAGGTACTGTTCGATGCTGACAGTGGACTCGGTTTCGAAATTCATATCCCACTGCTGGCCTTCGCACACCTCGGCGGCGGTCTGGGAGAAGCGGCGCAGCACGTGGGCCAGCAGGTGCGGGGGCACATCCAGGAACAGTTCGTAGGCCCGCACCAGCATCACGTCGCCAGAGAGAATGGCCACATTAGGGTTCCACTTTTCGTGCACGGTGGCCTGGCCCCGGCGCAGGGGGGCCTGGTCCATCAGGTCGTCGTGGAGCAGGGTGAAGTTGTGGAAGACTTCGGTGGCCAGGGCGGGCTTCACTACGACGTCCAGGTCGTCGGTGAAGAGGTGGGCCCCGAGCAGGGTAAGCAGGGGTCGGATGCGCTTTCCACCCAGGGCCATGATGTAGCGGATGGGCTCGTAGAGGGTGGTGGGCTGCTCGCCGTAGGAGAGGCCGGAAAGGCCGGCAGTAAGCTTGGTAGTGAAGTACGAAAGGTCCACGAATGGCGGGGTCAAGGTTGAGGCAGGCAAGGTACGGTAGGTTGGGGGAAGGAGATGTAGGCGCCTGTGTCATCGGCGAGGTCTCGGCAGTGACTACGACCATAACGGCCCATCATCCTGAGCATGTCGCGCATCGGCAAAAAGCCCCCGGTGCGGAGTGCACTGGGGGCTTTAGCGTAGGTCAGAATTTTGTGTTCGGAGAAGGACGGATTGCCTCGGCTCCGCCTTCCAATGACGGGAGTTACCGGCGGCGCTTGCCGCCTCCGCTGGCTTTACCACCGCCACCGGGGCGGCCGCCTTTGCTGCTCTTCTCGGGGCGGTAGCCGCGGCGGGTTTCCCGGCTGGCGGCGCGCTCCTCCTGCTCCCGGCGTTTCACCGAATCGGGGCGGTTGTCCACCAGCTCGAAGTCAATGGTGCGGTCCAGCAGGTTGGCCGATTTCACCACCACCTGCAGTTCGTCGCCGAACTGGATGATGCGCTTGGAGTTCTTACCCACGAGGCGGTAGTTGTCCTTGTCCAGCTCGTAGTAGTCGCCGGGGATGTCGGCAATGCGCACCATGCCTTCGCACTTGTTCTCCTCGATTTCCACGTACAGGCCCCACTCCGTCAGGCCCGATACCACGCCCGTAAACTGGTCGCCGAGGCGGTCCTGCAGGAACTCCACCTGCTTGTACTTGATGCTGGCGCGCTCGGCATTGGCGGCCAGCTTCTCGCGCTCCGAGGAGTGCTTGCACTCTTCCTCAATGGGCTCCACCTCCATGTTTTTGCCGCCCTCTAGGTAGTGCTCCAGCAGGCGGTGGGCCATCATATCGGGGTAGCGGCGGATGGGCGAGGTGAAGTGTGAGTAGTGCTCGAAGGCCAGGCCGAAGTGCCCGCGCGGGTCGGTGGTGTAGGTAGCCTTGGCCATGGTCCGGATGGCCAGCGTCTGGATGACGTTCTGCTCCGGGCGGCCCACTACCTCGCTGCTCAAATCGTTCAGCTCACTGCTCAGCTTCTTGGGGTTGGAGAGGTCGAGCTGGTGACCGAACTTCTGGGCAAACAGGGCGAAGTTCTGCAGGCGGTCCTCGTCGGGGGCATCGTGCACGCGGTACACCATCGTCAGGCGCGGCTTGCGGGGCTTGAGCTTGTACACGAACTCGGCCACCTTGCGGTTGGCCAGTAGCATGAACTCCTCAATCATCTTGTGGGCATCCTTGCGCTCCTTCACGTACACGCCCAGCGGCTTGCCGTCGGCGTCCAGCTTGAACTTCACCTCCTGGGTTTCGAAGCTGATGGCGCCCTGCTTGAAGCGCTGCGCACAGAGCTTTTTGGCAATGGAGTTCATCAATTGAATCTCCTGCGTGTAGTCGGAGTCCAGCCCTTCGATGCGCTCCTGCGCTTCCTCGTAGGCGAAGCGCCGGTCGGAATGGATGATGGTTTTGCCGAACCAGGAGCTGTACAGCTTGCCCTTCTCATCCAGCTCAAACACGGCCGAGAAAGTCAGCTTGTCTTCGTTGGGGCGCAGGGAGCAGAGGCCGTTGCTGAGGCGCTCGGGCAGCATGGGAATCACACGGTCCACGAGGTACACGGAGGTGGCGCGGTAGCGGGCCTCTTTCTCCAGGGCCATACCGGGGCGCACGTAGTGGGTCACGTCGGCAATGTGCACCCCAATTTCCCAGTGGCCGTTGTCGAGCTTTTGGATGCTGAGGGCGTCGTCGAAGTCCTTGGCGTCGGCGGGGTCGATGGTAAAGGTGGTGATGTGGCGGAAGTCGCGGCGGCGCTCAATCTCGCTTTGCGGGATTTCCAGCGGAATGCTTTCCGACTCCTCCTCCACCTCGGCGGGGAACTCAAACGGCAAACCAAACTCGGCCATGATGGCGTTAATTTCGGCTTCGTTCTGGCCGGCCTTGCCGAAGCTGCGCTTCACCTCGCCCACCGGCAGGTGGCCAGTGTCGCCATCCGGAAACTCGGTAATCTGTACCAGCACCTTGTCGCCGTGCTGGGCCCCGTGCAGCTGCTCCTCGGGCACCATCACCTCAAAGTACACCTTGCGGTTGTCAGGCTTCACGAAGCCTACCGGGCCCTGCATGTAGAGGCGGCCCACCAGCTCGGGGCGCACCCGGTTGGTTACCTCCAGCACGTCGCCCACGGGCTTGCCGTCGCGGGAGCCGCGCAGGCGCAGGCGCACCGTGTCGCCGTGCAGGGCAAACTTCAGGCGGTCGGTGAACACGCGCACATCCTGCTCGCTTTCCTCCGAAATCACGAAGGCGTAGGAGGCAGTAGCCAGGGCCACGGTGCCAGTGATTACCTCGCCTCCGCCCTCGGGGCGGTGGCGGCGGTGGGGCGTGGAGGGGTCGTCGGAGTTGGGGAAGTCGAAGCCAGCCTCGCGGCGGCGGTGTACCACGGGGTCCTGGCCGAATTCCGTTTCCACGGGACGGCCGGCGCGGCGGTTGGTAGCAGCAAAGGGTTCCCGCTCGTTGCGGCGCGTTTTGCGGCCGCTGGCGGGCTCCGTAGCCGCATAAGCAGCGCCAGGGTCAGTAAGACGATACTCGTCGTTCTGGAGCAGGCTAAGCAGGCCTTTTTGCTTGAGGCTTTTCAGGTGGGTGAAGATATCCTCGCGCTGCTCTTTGGTGGTTACGCCCAGGCGGCGGGAAAGCTGGCGGTAAGAGAGGACCTTACCGGGGTTGTCGCGGAAGATGCGAAACACCAGGTCCTGGGAAATGGAGGGCGCAACGGCTTCGTTGCGGGCTGCCTTCGCGCGGGAGGCGCGGGGGGCGGCGGGTTCGTCTTTTTCTTTCATGTAGAAAAGGAGCCGCCAGAAGGTGTCGTTTTCGCAGGCGGCGGGGTTGAGTAAGTGGGAAACTAGTACTACTACGAGGTTTCCCGGAGGTAAGTAATCCAGCCCGGCTTCGGGCTTCGGAGAGATGATACGGAATATAGTGCGGAATAACTATTCCGGGAATGAAATAGGCAGTTATGCTTACGTTATGCGGACTAAAGCTGTCAGCACTATGCTGCCAAATTCGGCCAGTCCCCATTCCTTCAGGTCTGAAACCTGTCCGTCGCCCACTTCCACTATCAGCGGCTGGCCTGCGCTGGTAAGGGCAACATCCAGGCTATAGAACAGGCGAGGCTGTAGCAGCGCAAGTACCGGCCGCAGCTCATCGGGTAGCAGGATGCCGGCTGCGCCGTAGGCCACGCCATCCACCACAAAGAAGCGCCGCTCGGAACCGGCTTGCAGTGGGGTGAACTGCCGTATGAACAGCGGCTCCGTTGGCAATAGTTCATGCACCCGGCATAGTCGCATCCACTGCTCCTGCGAAGCCACCACGGAGTCGTTGCCAAACGACTTCACCAGTCCTTTCACAAAATAGCGCTGCCCGGCTGAAAAGTCGGGCACCGTGGCGACCGTACCAAAGATACTGGGGAAGGTGAAGGGTTGAATAATATCGTACCAACCCGAAGCCTGATGTGACGCCAGATAGCTGACCGTTGATACTCGCAAAGCTATCCGTGTTGCCAGCAGCTCATATTCCTCAGCGGATAGCATCCAGCCTCGATAAATAGCGGGCTCTGCTGTTGCAGCCGTCAACCACATGCGTGGGGTTTCGCTGTCGTACAAACTTACGCTCCACCCCTGCTCCCGCGCCCAGGCGTACTCCGGTTCCCATAGCGGGTCCACAGTACGCACTTCGTAAGGCAGTGAGGGGTAGATAAGGTGCATGGTTTGGTTGGCGAAGCGGATGCACACCTTATGACGTTCTACTACGCCCGGCTGGCTACGGCAGCGCGGATATCAGCGGGAGTATCCTTGGGAATGGCGGCCAGCAGCTGGCGGGTGTACTCGTGTTGGGGGTTGGCGTAGATGTCGGCGGCGGGGCCACTTTCCACGATTTTCCCCTGGCGCATCACCAGCAGCCGGTCGCTCATGAAGCGGGCCACCGAGAGGTCGTGGGTAATGAACAGGTAGGTGATGCCGAACTCGCGCTTAAGGTCGTTGAGCAGATTGAGCACCTGGGCCTGCACCGATACGTCGAGGGCTGATACGGACTCGTCGCAGATGATGCACTTGGGCTGCAGGGCCAGGGCCCGGGCAATGCAGATGCGCTGACGCTGCCCCCCGCTGAACTCGTGCGGGTAGCGCAGGTAGTGTTCCTCCCGCAGGCCCACGGTGCGCAGTAGTTCCAGCACCCGGTCCTTCTGCTGCTGCCGGCTGCCACCCACACCGTGCACGCGCATGGGCTCCAGAATGGCCTCGCCCACGGTCATCATGGGGTTGAGGGCGGCGTAGGGGTCCTGAAATACCATCTGAAACTCCCGGCGCTTACGGCGCAGCTCCTCGGCGGGCAGCGTGGCCAGGTCCACCCCCTCGAACAGAATGCTACCCGAAGTCGGCTCCACCAGCCGCAGCAGCGTCCGGCCCAAGGTAGTTTTGCCGCAGCCCGACTCCCCTACCAGCCCCACCGTTTCGCCGGGGTAAATATCGAAGCTCACCCCATCCACGGCCCGCACGAATTCCTTGGTCCGGTTAAAAAAACCCTTGCGGATGGGAAAGTGCACGTTGAGGTTCTCGACGCGGAGAATGGGCTGGGCGTTGTGGGTTGTGGGTTGTGGGTTATTCGTTGTCGGCGCGGCTGGTGTGGGCGTTCCAGAGTTCAAACCCTGGGCTACGGAGGGGGCCGCAGCTACTGCTTGGCGCCGTACCATATCGGCCAAGTACGTAGACTCCGGTGCTTCCGGCGCGGCGGCCGCAAACATCATTGGCTGGCCTGACTCTAGCCCAGGAGCCGATTCCAAGCCAAATTCTGGTTTCACGGGCCGTGAAACGCCATGTTCCACGGGGAACGTTTTGGCGGTTTCAGCGCTGTTTTGAGAGGTTAAAGCGTTGCTTTCACCTGCAACAGCGTCAGCCACTTGCGCAGCGGCAGTTTCAGTGCTGATAAAGCCTCCTTCAACCGTTTCACGCATGAAATCAGCCACCACGGGAAGTTTTTTTTGCCCGATGGAAAGTTTTGGGCGGCAGGCCAGCAAGCCCTTGGTGTAGGGGTGCTGCGGATTGGTGAAAATATCCAGCACCAGCCCCTGCTCCACTACCCGGCCCCGGTACATTACCAGCACCCGGTCGGCAATTTCGGCCACCACCCCCAGGTCGTGGGTGATGAAGATGACGGCCGTCTGGTGCTGCCGGCGCAGACCGTCCATCAGGCGCAGCACCTGAGCCTGCACCGTTACATCGAGGGCGGTGGTGGGCTCATCAGCAATAAGGATGGCGGGGTTACAGGCCATAGCCATGGCAATCATCACGCGCTGCTTCTGGCCCCCGCTGATTTCGTGGGGGTAGCTCTTGAATATCTTTTCGGGCCGGGGCAGCTGGGCCATCGTGAACAGCTCAATGGTGCGGACCTCGGCCTCTTTTTCCGTGAGCGTGGTGTGCAGGCGCAGGGCCTCCACTACCTGACTGCCGCAGGTGTACACCGGGTTCAGGGAGGTCATTGGCTCCTGAAAAATCATGCTGATGTCGTTACCCCGTACCCGCTGCAGCTGTTGGTCCGAGAGCGTCAGCAGATCCACCTCCCCCAGCGTCTCGCTCTGAAACCGGGTTTCGCCGCTCACAATCTGGCCGGGCGGCAGCGGAATCAGCCCCATCAGGGCTAGGGAGGTAACCGATTTACCAGAGCCCGATTCGCCCACAATGGCCAGTGTCTCGCCCCGGTGCAGCTCAAAGGAAATATCCTGCACGGCCCGCGTAGTGCCACGATGCGAATGAAAATCAATGGTGAGGTTGCGGACGGAGAGAATTGGCTGGGGCACGAGAAAGGATGATTCAGACACAGAGAAAAGCTTATCCCAGCTGCTGTAAAGCCTGCTGAAGAAAAGCGAAAGTTAGCGGGGCGCGCTCCTGCAACTGCGCCAAACCGGTTCCAATTCCATCTTCGGGCACAACAACAGTACTACCAGCCGCTAAGTGCCGCCGAACTGGAGCCAAGTCCTCTTCAATCATCCGACAGTTCTCGGACAAGGTATTATCGGTCCAGAAATCAGCTTCTTTCAAGCGTGGACGACGTTTCGTGCGAACCCCAACCGCATTAGGCTCACCGCGCATTTCTATTGCTTGGCCACCCAGACCACGCCGTTCCTCGTTGTCACCAAACAGATACAACACCTGAGGATGAGCTTGCAAATCGACGCGGTAAATTCGCTTCTGTTTGATAATCATAAAGACAGTCTTATTTAGCCAAGATACAAAAACGGCCCGCCGGATTGCTCCGGCGGGCCGTTGTCAACTCACAGAGCCGACTTTTTACGCTACTTCCGAAGCTTCCGCGTCGCGGCGGGCCTGGGCGGCGGCTACATCATCAGCCGCTAGCGGGTGCGCCTGCTCATGATGCGCGAAGAAACGGCTCTGAAACAAGAGAATCAGCGCCACGCCCACAAAAATAGCCGAATCGGCAATGTTGAAGATAGGCCAGAGCGAGACGTGCGAACCGCCCACCAGCGGCCAGGAAGCCGGCAGAATACCCTCGTAGATATCCACGTACAGCATGTCAATCACCTGCCCGTGAAACCAAGGCGTGGGCGAGCCATAGGGTGCGTTATTGTAGAGGATGCCGTAGAAAATGGAGTCGATGACGTTGCCCAGGGCCCCACCCAGAATCATGGCAATGCACACCAGCAGGCCGTTGGGAGCACGCTGCTTCCAAAGCCGGTAAATGTAGTAGGCAATGCCCGCCACGGCTACCAGCCGGAAGCTGGTAAGCAGAATTTTACCGTAGGGCGGCGGCAGTTCTACCCCGAAGGCCATGCCCGGGTTAAGCGTGTAATGCAGCTTAAACCAGTCGCCCAGCAGCGGAATTTCCCCAGGCATTCCCATGGGCATGTAGCGATGCACGGCCCATTTGGAGAGCTGATCAATGACGATGACCAGCAGGGCCACCAGGTAGTATTTCCAGTATTTCATTCGATAGAAGTGAGAGGCAAGCGGTGAGAAGCGAGACTCCGGCCTGACAGCGTGTCAGCACGGGCACCTCTACCCTCTCAAAGCACAAATTGACGAAGATTTTTTGACTATGCTGCATCTGGCCCCGCAGACACTTGGTCCGCATAGTACATGATGCAAGTGGGATTTTGTGCCGGTTTGAGCTTATCACCCGCCGGTTTGTACGGCTTTGTGCTAATACCTCTCTGCGGCTGGTTTTCGCCAAAGGTACCGCCATCTGGCTGCTTCCGCAGAATTGCCGGGCTTTTGCGGGCGGGCTGAATACCCTAACCCGCTTTCCTCTATCTTACCAGCAGTATCCCTTTCTACCGTGTCTGTTATGTTACTATACCCTTCCCGGCTTCGGCACATGGCCGGTTGCAGCTTGTTGTCGGTTGCGTTATTGGGCGGTTGCGCCACGCCCCACCCGCTTACCCGCGCCAACGAGCAGCGCAGTACTACCACCATCACCTTCTACAACCAGCAGCTCAACACCAGCCTGCTGCTCAACGGCGACTATACCCTAAACCTGAAGCCGCGCAACCAGCCCGATGCCGCTACCCAGGCCACCTTGCAGCAGCTAGCCGTGCCGCGCAAGCAGGCGGCTGTGCTGTTCACGGGCCGTACGACCATCGAGCCAACGTATCAGCTGCGGGCTTTGCGGCTGGCTGGCAACCCCGACTGGAAGGAGGCCGGCTTTCAGGAAACGGGCCTGGGCCGGTACCAGCGCACTACCGCTACCTCGCCCGATTTGCGGATGGAATACGCCGCCCCGCTACCCGATCAGGAAGGCTGGCTGTATCTGCTGGCCACCGACGACGCCAAAACAGAGCCGACGGCTTCTGTTCTAAGCCGCAGCCGGGAAATGGATGCCGAGTTTGTCACGTTCACGTTTCCATCGGTGCAGGCGGGGCGCTGGCCGCGCACGGTGGCCCCCGCCCGCCTGGCCAGCAGTGCTTTTGAAAGCCGCCCGAACGGCGACTATCTGGCGCCGTTGGTGGCATTGGCCCAGAGCCGCCACTCCCCCGCCGACCCGTCGTTGGACGGCACCCTGCGGTACACGCTGCTACAATACCACGCCCTGGCCGGTAACACCGATTCGGTGGCGTACTTCCAGCAGCTGGAAAACGTGCGGTTACCGGCCCCGGCTGCTTCGGAAAGCCGCGCCCGGCCGCGCCGGGCGGCTTCGGATACGCTGGTAAGCGTGGCGGCCGTACCGGAAATTCTGCGCCGCACGGCGTCGGTGCGTGCCGTACTGCTCGATGAGTCGCCTACGCAGCCCCAGCACCGGGCCCTGGCCGCGGCGCTGCTGCCGGGCCTGTATCAGCAGGGGTACCGCTACCTGGCCCTGGAGGCATTAACGGATTCGGCGGCCAGCAGGCAGATTCCGCTGCCGCTATGGGCGGGTGTGGAAACCCGGGAAGCCACTTACGCCAACCTGGTGCGCACGGCCCGGCAGTTGGGTTTCATGCTGATTGCCTACAACACGTACAACGGGCTGGCCGATAGAAACCAGGCCCAGGCGGCGGCGCTTCAGGCTGCTTTGCGGCAGGACGCGCAGGCCCGGGTATTGATTTACGGTGGTAATTCGCTGAATAGCCAGTTGAGGATGAGAGGGCAACAGGTGTCGAAACCAATGCCGGAGCGGTTTACGGAGCTTACGGGCTGGCCGATACTGCGCATCAACCAGTCCCGCTTATCCAACGAGCCGCTCAACCAGCTGCCGGCTACGGCCCCCGGCACGGCCGAGGTGATATACCGGGTGCAACGTGGGCAGCGTCGCCCGTTTTACCCGGAAGCGGAACTCGTGGTGCGTAATAACCTCATGCTGCAGCAGCTGCCCCTGCCCTACGCTGAGGCCCGCGAAATCCGTACCACCTCCCTGGATTTGCGGCCGTACCGTCCCATTCCCGTCACCGGGCGCCGGTTGGTACAGTTGTATCTACAATCCGAGCTGGCCGTGCGCGAAGACGTGGCTCCCATCCTGGTGCACGAAATCCGGGCGACGGATGACTTTCTGCCCTACGCCTGGCACCGGGCCGCTACGTGTACCGCGTACTGGCAGAGAAGTCGCTGGCCGAAGTACGGCAGGAATTGGTGGTGCCGTAAACCTTCTTCAACTGAAAACCGAACGTCATGCAGAGGCGCAGCGAAGCATCTCGCGTGCTGATGCCTAGATGGCATTGCAACATCAGCCGAGCGAGATGCTTCGGCTGCGCCTCTGCATGACGATAAAAAGAAAGGCCGCGAAACATCTGTTTCGCGGCCTTTTTTTACGCTTGAAGGAGCTTATTTGTTGGCTACTTCCAGCTGCACCGGCACCGAATACTCGTCGAATTCCAGTACCGCGCCGCCGCTGATTTCCGGGGCGAAATCCAGGCTCAGGGCCTGCACTTCCTCCCGAATGTAGCTGCCGAACGACTGCACGGCGGCTGCCAGCTCGGGCTGCTGCTGCAGCGTCACGCGCACCTTATCCTGCACTTCCAGGCCGCTGTCTTTGCGCAGGTTCTGGAGGCGGTTCACCAGCTCGCGGGCCACGCCTTCCTGGCGCAGCTCGTCGGTCAGGGTCACGTCGAGGGCCACGGTGAGGGGGCCGTCGGTGGCCACCAGCCAACCGGGCAGGTCCTGGGTGCGGATTTCCACGTCGTCGGGGGCCAGGGTGTAGGCTTCGCCGTCGATTTCCACGGCCAGCTGACCGGTTTTTTCGAGGGTGCTGATTTCCTCGGCGCTCATCTGCTGGATGCGGGCGCCCACGGCTTTCAGCTTGGCCCCGTACTGCTGGCCCAGACGCTTGAAATTGGGCTTCACCGACTTCACCAGCACGCCACTGGTATCGTCGAGGAACTCCACGTGCTTCACGTTCACCTCGGCGCAAATCAGGTCTTCCACCTTGCCCACCTGCTCGCGGGTGGTGTCGTTGAACACCGGCACCAGAATGCGCTGCAACGGCTGACGCACCTTCAGCACCGATTTTTTGCGGAGCGAGTGGGTGAGCGAAGAAATCCGCTGGGCCAGTTCCATGCGCTCTTCCAGCGCCTTGTCAATGCGGGCTTCGTCGGCCTCCACCAGCAAGGTGAGGTGCACCGATTCGGCGGCTAGAGGGGTGTTACCCTCGATGGCTTCGGCGCGCATACCACCGGTCATATTCTGGTACAGCCACTCGGCGAAGAAGGGCGCAATGGGAGCCATCAGCTGGGCCACTACCACCAGGCATTCCTGCAGGGTTTCGTAGGCGGCTTTCTTGTCCTGGGTCAGCTCGCCCTTCCAGAAACGACGGCGCGAAAGGCGCACGTGCCAGTTGGAAAGCTGGTCGGTGACGAAATCCTGGATGGCGCGGGCGGCTTTGGTGGGGTCGTACCCATCATAATAGCCGCGCACTTCCTGAATCAACGACTGCAGCTTGCTCAGAATCCAGCGGTCCAGCTCGCTCAGCTCGGCGTAGGGCACCCGGTCGAACTCGCGGGCCTGGAAGCCGTCGAGGTTGGCGTAGAGGGCGTAGAACGAGTAGGTGTTGAACAGCGTGCCGAAGAAGCGGCGCTGCACCTCCGTGATGCCGTTGAGGTCGAATTTGAGGTTGTCCCAGGGCTGGGCGTTGGCAATCATGTACCAGCGCGTGGCGTCGGGGCCGTACTGGCTGATGGTCTGGAACGGGTCGATGGCGTTGCCGAGGCGCTTGCTCATCTTGTTGCCGTTCTTATCCAACACCAATCCGTTGGCCATCACGTTCTTGTAGGCCACTGAGTCCTCCAGCATCACGGCCAGCGCGTGCAGGGTGAAGAACCAGCCGCGGGTCTGGTCCACGCCTTCGGCAATGAAATCGGCGGGGAAATTCTTCTGGAACTGCCCCTCGTTTTCAATCGGGTAGTGCCACTGGGCGTAGGGCATGGCGCCGCTGTCAAACCACACGTCGATGAGGTCCGTTTCGCGGTACATGGGCTGGCCGCTGGGGCTCACCAGGAACACATCGTCCACGTAGGGCCGGTGCAAATCGGTCATTTCCCCGCTGGCAATGGGGTTGTGCGTCATCACCTGCGCGGCCACGGCCTTGTCGATTTCGGCGCTCAGTTGGGCAATCGAGCCGATGCAGATTTCCTCTGAGCCGTCCTGGGTGCGCCAGATGGGCAGCGGGGTACCCCAATAGCGCGAGCGGCTCAGGTTCCAGTCCACCAGGTTTTCCAGCCAGTTGCCGAAGCGGCCGGTGCCGGTGCTTTCGGGCTGCCAGTTGATGGTTTTATTGAGCTCGATGAGCCGGTCCTTCACCGCCGTGGTTTTGATAAACCAGGAGTCGAGGGGGTAGTACAGCACGGGCTTGTCGGTGCGCCAGCAGTGCGGGTAGGTGTGCTCGTACTTCTCCACTTTGAAGGCCGTGCCGTCGCCTTTCATGCGGATGGCAATGCTTTCGTCGAGGGTTTTGTAGTCGGCCCCGCTCTGGTCGTGGCCGTCGTAGTTTTTCACCCAGCGGCCGCCAAATTCGCCCATCTGAGCTACGTAGCGGCCGGTGCGGTCCACCACCGGGCCCAGTTTGCCTTCGTCGTCGGCTACCAGCAGGGCGGGCACGCCGGCCAGCTGCGCGGCCCGGAAGTCGTCGGCGCCAAACGTGGGCGAAATGTGCACGATGCCGGTACCGTCTTCGGTGGTTACGAAGTCGCCGTTGATGACGCGGAAGGCGTTTTCCTCGCCCTCAAACGCCGGATAGCCCTTGTCCTGCCCAAACAGCCGCTCGTAACGGATACCCACGAGGTCAGCTCCGGTGAAGCGCGCCTGAACAAACCACGGCTGTTCTTTAGCCGCTGAAGAAGAATGTCCCTGCCAAGAGGTTACTTCATTCTTTTTGGCAAAGTACTTACCCACCAGAGCTTCAGCCAACACAACATGAATTGGCTTACCGGTATATGGGTTGAAGGTAGAAACCAGCACGTAAGGAATGTTCTTCCCTACTGCCAATGCAGTGTTAGCCGGTAACGTCCAAGGCGTCGTTGTCCAGGCCAAGATGAACACTTCCGTGCTTTGCTCGATTTGCTCACGAGCTACTTCACCCGCATTTTCTGTAGCAGGCGCATCAAGCGTATGCCAGTTCTCCGGCAGTTCGTATTTGATGCTTGAAAACAGCTTTTCCGACGCCTCATCGCGCTGCACCTTGAACTGGGCCACGATGGTCGTGTCCTTTACGTCCCGGTAGGTGCCGGGCTGGTTCAGCTCGTGCGACGACAAACCGGTACCGGCCGCCGGCGAGTAGGGCTGGATGGTGTAGCCTTTGTAGAGCAGGCCCTTGTCGTAGAGCTTCTTGAGCAGCGCCCAGCAGCTCTCGATGTACTCGGGCTCGAAGGTGATGTAAGGGTCGTCGAGGTCCACCCAGTAGCCCATTTTCTCGGTGAGGTCGTCCCACTGGGCTTTGAAGCGCATCACGGTTTCGCGGCAGCGCTGGTTGTACTCCTCAATGCTGATTTTCTTGCCGATATCCTCCTTCGTGATGCCCAGCTCCTTTTCTACCTGCAGCTCAATGGGCAGGCCGTGGGTATCCCAGCCGCCTTTGCGGTTCACCTGCTTGCCCAGCAGCGTCTGGTAGCGGCAGAAGATGTCCTTCACCGTCCGGGCCATCACGTGGTGAATGCCGGGGGCGCCGTTGGCCGAGGGCGGGCCCTCGTAGAACACGAAGGTGGGCTGCCCCTCGCGGGTGCTCACGCTTTTCTCAAAAATGCCGTTTTGTTTCCACCACGCCAGGATATCAGTACCAACCTGGCCGTAGTTGAGCGGCTGCTTGAATTCGGGGTAGTTCATTTGTGGGGAGGGTCTTTTCTAACCCTGGTCGCCTCACCCCCTAGCCCCCTCTCCAAAGGGAGAGGGGGGACTAGAGCTAGATGCAACAGAGCTAGTAGAACTAGATTTTTAAATTTTTAAGCTAGTTCCCCCTCTCCTTTTCGGAGAGGGGGCCAGGGGGTGAGGCGACTACGCAAGGCCTTTCGGCTGCACCTGCATCCGGTTAAGGTTCAGTTCCAGGTCGTCGTCTTCCTCGTGGTAGTTGTCGTCGTAGTGCCGGATACCGGTCTGGTCGATAACGTCCTCGTCCTTGCCGTGCTCGAAGGTAACGAGCAGGCAGGGCAGCAGAATCAGGTTGGAGAAGTTGGTAATCAGCAGGCTAGCCGACATGAGCAGGCCCAGCGCCTTGGTACCGCCAAACTCCGAGAAGGCAAACACCGAAAAGCCCAGAAACAGCACAATGCTGGTGTAAATCATGCTGGTGCCGGCCTCGCTGAGGGTAGTGCTGATGGCGGCCTTCACACGGCGGCCGTTGGCAGCCATTTCCTGCCGGAACTTGGCCAGCAGGTGAATGGAGTTGTCGCCGTCGATACCCAGCGCAATGCTGAAAATGAGGGCCGTGCTGGGCTTGAGCGGAATACCGAAGTAGCCCATAATCCCGCCCGTGAGCAGCAGTGTGAAGAAGTTGGGCAGCAGCGTAAAGAACACCGCCCGGATGCTACGGAACAGAATCAGCACGACTACACCCACCAGCAGAAACGCGTGCAGCAGGCTGGATTTGAGCGTACCAATCAGGTACTCGTTGCCTTTGGTGAAGATGATGGTGGTACCCGTCTTCTTCACTTCCATGCCCGTACCCTTGAAAATCCGGTCGATTTCGGGCTGGATACGGTTGTTGAGCAGGGTATCAAGGTTGTGGGAGCCGATGTCCGCAATTTTCAGCGAAATCCGGGCCTCCCGCATGGTGCTGTCGGTGAAGGAGCGGAGCAGCTTGCTGGTCAGGGCCCCTTCGCTGCCTTTGGCATTCTGGGAACGGGCCAGGTAACTGAAGATGTAGTTTTTCTCGGAGTTATCGGGCAAGCGGTAAAACTCGGGGCTACCGTTGTAGAAGGCTTGGGTAGAAGCTTTCAGCGCCGTTACCACGCTCACCGGGGCCGTCAGCACGGGTTGGGTGCGCAGGAAGTTTTCGAGGCGGTCAATGCGCTCCAGGTTTTTGAGCTTCAGCAAGCCTTTATCCTTGCCCGTATCCACCACCAGCTCCAGCGGCATTACGCCATTGAAGTGCTGCTCGAAAAACTTGAGGTCGGAGTTTACCGAGGAATCTTTGGGCAGATCATCCACCATGTAGCTTACGGAGCGCACCTTGGCTACCCCAAACGAGGCCAGCACCACCAGCGCCAGGGCCGTGAGGTACACCGTGCGCCGCCGTTCCAGCACCACGTAATCAAAGAACTCCAGCAGCTTCATCAGCGGCTTGGCTTCCAGGTGTTCCAGCTGCTTGGGCGTGGGCGGGGGCAGAATGGTGAACACAATGGGCATCAAAATAAACGACACCGCAAAGGCCACGAAAATATTGATGGTGGCCACCGCTCCAAACTGGAACAGAATGGCAATGTTGGTGAAGCAGAACACCACGAAGCCAATGGCCGTGGTGGTGTTGTTCATGAGCGTCACCAGCCCGATTTTGCGCACCACCCGGGCCATAGCCAGCACCTGGTTGCCCGATTTGCGGTAGTCGTAGTGGTAGCGACTGAGCAGATAGGTACAGTTGGGAATCCCGATAACGATGATGATGCTCGGAATCAACCCGGTGAGCAGGTTGATTTTATAGCCCATCAGCACCATGCTCCCGATGCACCAGATAACTACAATCAGCACAATCAGCAGCGGGAACACCACCGCCGACCACGTGCGGAAGAACATGAGCAGCGTGAGGGCCATCATCACAATGGTGAGGGCCACAAACAGCTTCATTTCCGAGGCTACCTTGGTAGTCATGGTGGCCCGCACGTAGGGCAGGCCGGCGTAGTGCATCTTGATGCCCGTTTTCTGCTGAAACCGCTCGGCGTGGCCCAAGATTTCCTGCATCACCGCCTCGCGCCGGCTGGAGTTCAGGTACTTGGGGTCCATGGTGAGGGCCAGCAGCGTGGCCCCGGTAGTGGGCGAAATCAGCTGGCCTTTGTAGAACTCCTGGGAGTTCACCACCCGCATCAGCGAGTCCAGCTCCGTCTGGCTACTCGGGAAACGCCGGAAGATGGGCTCAGCCCGCAGGGTTTGGGTGGCGGTATCCTTTACCAGCCGGGGCAGGCGCGTTACGCCCAGGATGCCGTTCACGCCCTCCACCTTGCTCAGGGTGTCGGTGAGCATGCGCAGCTCGTTGAAGTTGCCCAACTGGTACACCGAGCTATCCTGCATGCCCAGTACCAGCACGTTGCCATCCTCCCCAAACTTCTGCTTGAAGCGCTGGAAGTACACCATGTCCGGGTCATCGGGCGAAACCACCTGGGCAAAATCGTAGGTCATTTCGATTTTGCGGGCTTCCCAGGCCATAAACACCGTTATAACGGCCAACAGCCCAACCAGCAGGCGGCGGTTCTTAATGACGAATAAGGCGAGGTTTCTCCACATAGGCCGGTAAAATGCAGCAAAGGTACGCAACCCCCAGCAGGTAAGCAGTGAGCATCAGCCGGTAAACCTCCGGCTGAGAGTAGTGGTGATGTAAGGAGTCCAATTGGAAAACTCATTTATTCTTCAGAATATAGGGAACATTTTATGCCTTATTCTACGTAAGCATCCGCATTACAAGCCGTTGCGCGCACGCAAAATTGAATTATTACGCGCCCAGCTTGTTCTTTTTCTTTTGCCATGACTTTGTACATTTCCCCGGATGCGTCCCTCACGTACAATCCGGTTTCCGAAACCTTATACCTGAGCTACAACGCCACCCGCTTGTCGGTATCGTTTGGCCAGGCCTACCAGCGCGCTCTGGAGGAAATGCTGGCCCAGAATGTGGACAAGCTGCTGCTGGACCTTAAGCGCAACGCCCCCCCCACCGACGAAGCCGACGAGCTACTAGGTCCTTTGGCCGAAGCCCTGGCCGATCAGCCCCACCGCCCGTTGTTTATTGCCGCTGTGGTTTCGGAGGGGCAGTACCAGTACCAGATTGGCAATTCCCTGGCCTCTTCTACCCTACCTCCGTCCCGGGTGGAGTTCAACTACTTCACCTCCCGCCGCGACGCCACCCAGTGGCTCAGTGAAAATTAACTGCCTTTTCTCGCACTGTCCTAAACAATAGAACGGCCGCCGGATTGCTCCGGCGGCCGTTCTATTGTTTAGGACAGTGCTCAGCCTTACAGCTGCTCGAAGATGCGCGAAAGGCTCACGGCCTCGCCGATGTAGCTGCGCAGCTCCGAGATGGGCATGCGCGTCTGCTCGCGGGAGTCACGGTGGCGTACGGTCACGGTATTGTCCTCCAGGGTCTGGTGGTCGACGGCAATGCAGAAGGGCGTGCCGATGAGGTCCTGGCGGGTGTAGCGCGTGCCAATGCTGTCCTTCTCCTCCACTACCAGCCGGAAGTCGTGACGCAGGCTGTTGTAGATTTCGGTGGCTTTCTCGGGCAGACCGTCCTTTTTCACCAGCGGGAAAATGGCGGCCTTCACCGGGGCCACAGCCGGGTGCAGGCGCAGCAGCTTGCGAGTTTTGGTTTTCTGCTCCTCGCCTTCGCCTTCCACAATGGTTTCCTCCTGATACGCCTGGCAGAGCGTGGCCAGGAACAGGCGGTCGGCCCCTACCGAGGTTTCCACCACGTAGGGCACGTAGTTGCCGTAGGGCTTACCGGTTTCGGGGTTGAGGTCGTTGTCGAAGTAGTTCTGCTTTTTGCGGCTGTACTGCTGGTGCTGGGTCAGGTCGAAGTCGGAGCGGGAGTGGATACCCTCGATTTCCTTGAAGCCGAAGGGGAATTCGTACTCAATATCCACGGCGGCCTTGGCGTAGTGGGCCAGCTTCTCGTGGTCGTGGAAGCGGAGCTTGTCGGCGGGCAGGCCCATTACCTCATGCCAGCGGCGGCGGGTGGCTTTCCAGTGCTCGTACCACTCGCCCTCGGTGCCAGGGCGCACGAAGAACTGCATTTCCATCTGCTCAAACTCCCGCATCCGGAAGATGAACTGCCGGGCCACAATCTCGTTGCGGAAGGCCTTACCAATCTGGGCAATACCGAACGGCACCTTGGCGCGGGCCGACTTCTGCACGTTCAGGAAGTTCACGAAAATACCCTGGGCCGTTTCGGGGCGCAGGTAGATTTCGCTGGAGCCCTCGGCCACCGCTCCCATCTGCGTGGAGAACATCAGGTTAAACTGGCGCACATCGGTCCAGTTGCTGGTTTTGCTGATGGGGCAGAGAATTTTCTCGTCGATAATGAGCTGCTTCACGGCCGGCAGGTCATTATCCGTCAGCAGGCGGCCCAGGGTGGCCAGCAGCGCGTCGGCGCGCTCCTGCTCGCCGGCCTTTTCGTATTCGGCGGCTTTGTCCTCCACCAGCACGTCGGCGCGGTAGCGCTTCTTGCTGTCGAGGTTGTCAATGAGCGGGTCGGAGAAGCCGTCGACGTGGCCGGAAGCTTTCCAGGTGGTCGGGTGCATGAAGATGGCCGCGTCGATGCCCACCACGTTCTGGTTGAGCTGGGTCATGGCCTTCCACCACAGCTGCTTCAGGTTGTTTTTCAGCTCCACGCCGTTGGGGCCATAGTCGTACACGGCGGCCAGCCCGTCGTAGATTTCGGAGGAGGGGAAAACGAAGCCGTATTCCTTGGCGTGCGACACAATTTCGGCCAGGGTGCCTTCAGTGGTATTGGCGGCGGGTTGCGCGGGTTTGCTCATGCTATCAGTCGTGAGTAGTAGGTAATGAGTAGTGAGTAGTAGGTGCCGGAAGGCAGACAAGCGGCCCTTCTCTCGCACTCCAGATGGCAGTTCATACTAGGTACTCACTACTCCCGTCTCAATACTTAATAATGGCAAAAGTAGCCAAAGCATTTACTACCGTGCTAGCCTGGTCCTCAGAAAGGCATATGAACTGCTGCTTTTCAGTAATTTACTGACCTTCTCCGCAGGAGCTTGAACCTGCTGCCGGTTCCTGCGTTTAGCGGCTCAACTCGCCGGCCCTCGGGGCAGTGCGGTAACAATTTCATAATCTTGCGCCCCCTTTGGGCGGCAGTACCTTTGGTTGCCGAAAACTGAATCTTCACCAATCCCCCCCTTATGTTTGGCTTAGAGCCTCATGTGCTGCTGCTGCTGGTTGCCTGTCTGCTAGCCGCCTGCGCGTTTGAATTTGTAAACGGCTTCCACGACACGGCCAACGCAGTGGCCACGGTGATTTACACCAACTCGCTGCGGCCCTGGGTGGCGGTGATATGGTCGGCATTCTGGAATTTCGTGGGCGTAATTGCCGGCGGTATCAGCGTGGCCATGGGCATTGTGTACCTGCTGCCGGTGGAAAGCCTCGTGGATCAGAACGTGTACCACGGCATTGCCATGGTGGGTGCCCTCATTGTGGCGGCCATCATCTGGAACGTGGGCACCTGGTACTACGGTATTCCGGCCTCCTCGTCGCACGCACTCATTGGCTCCATCCTGGGCGTAGGCATTGCCTTCTCGCTGCTGAGCCCCGCGGCCGCGGCCGTCAACTGGAGCAAAGCCGGCGAAACGGGCCTGGCCCTACTCATTGGGCCGCTATTCGGCTTCTCGCTCACCATCGTGCTCATGTTTTTGCTGCGGCGCTTTGTCAAAAGCAAAACCATCTTCAAGGAGCCGCACAAGCGCAAGCCCCCACCCATCTGGATTCGCCTGATCCTGATTGCTACCTGTACGCTGGTCAGCTATTTTCACGGCTCTAACGACGGGCAGAAGGGCGTGGGTTTGATTATGCTGATTCTCATTGGCATTGTGCCCGTGCATTTTGCCCTCAATGCCAAGCTCAACCCCCTTGACGTGCGCGACTCACTAGCCCGCGTGGAGCAGGTAATGAATAAAGTGAATCCGAATGAGTTGGGGGCCGCCGACCGGCAGCTACTGGCTGAGATGCGCAACCAGACCAACGCGCTGGACGCCATTTTTCTGGGTAAAACCGACGTGAAGCAACTGCCCGAGCAAGCCCGCTTCGAAATCCGCAAGGCTATTCTGTTGCTTAACAGCCGCGTGAAGAAATTCACGGCCAGCGACAAAGTACCCATGAGCTCCTCCGACCGCAAGGTGTACGAAGACAGCCTGACCGATATGCGTCGCTTCACCGACTACGCCCCCTGGGAAGTGTCGCTGATGGTGGCGTTGTCGCTGGGCATTGGCACGATGGTGGGCTGGCAGCGCATCGTGAAAACCATCGGGGAGCGAATTGGTAAAGAGCACCTGACCTACGCGCAGGGTGCCTCGTCGGAGCTGGTAGCCGCCGCCATGATTGGGGCTTCCACCGGCTATGGTCTGCCCTCGTCCACTACGCACGTGCTGTCGTCGGCCATTGCGGGTTCCATGGTGGCCAACCGGGGCATCAAAAACCTGAACCCTCAGATGGTACGCAACATTGCCCTGGCCTGGGTACTCACCCTGCCCGTGACGATGGTGCTGGCTGGCGTGCTGTTCCTGCTGTTCCGCAGCATCATGCCCTCGTAAGCCGTTCTTGAAAACGCACAAAAAAGCCGCCCCGGTTTTGGGGCGGCTTTTTTGTTGACAGGTTGATTTTCAGCGGGGTGCTAGTGTAGCTAGCAGCGGGCTTGTTTTTGGCAAAGTCTGTTGAAAACTCCCGATACTTAGCGCTTTATCCACTTATCAACACCAAAAACAGGTCAAAATGTGGATAACTTTGGTTTATGCGGGCCACTGCACCTCCATCTCGTCGTTGATGAACACCCCGAAGTTGACGAACTGTAGTTCGTCCTCATCGAAGTAGAGGTCAATCATTTCCTTTTCGTAGGAGATGCGCATCTCGCCCGTGTCCATTTTTTCCACTTCACTTTGCTCGTGGCCGTGGCGCTTCATCAGGTCCTGAATTTCCTGGGGGCTCTTGCCGTGGATAGCCTCGCCGTAGAGACGCATGCCGGGGTGGTCCGTCTCGATGCAGCTCAGGCGGTAATCGTCTTCCCGGTCGAAGTACAGGGAGTAGCCTTCTTCAAGGTAGTTCCAGGCCTGATGTTCAAACTCGTCGTCTTCTTCCGACTCTTCAATTTCTTCGGGTTCCCCCATTAGCGCGCGCACTTCATCCATGGAAGCGCCGAACTTGAGAGGGCCCATGCCTACGCCGAGGCTGATTTCGTTTTCTTCGGTGCTGGAGGGTTGAGCTGGGTTCTGCATAGCCGATGTATGGTGAAAGGAGGTTGATTCTGGAAAAGTAAAGGTAGGGGTCTGTGGGGTTCGTTTGCCGTTGCCTGCTCTACCGTTGTTCGGTTTTCAGTGGTTGCATACGGCACGTATGCACTGTGCATCCCTTACGCGGTGGATAAGCCGCGGCAAAGAACCAAAAACGAGCAAGGAAATATGGACATCTTATTTGCCGTACCGCTCCTCAAACTCAGCCCGCTGCTGCAGGTAGTCGGGGTTATGCTTGGCCTCGTCCCATTTGGCTTTAAAGATGGCGGCGGCTTCGGCCTTTTCGGGGTCTTCGGGGGAGCGGGGCAGTTCGGCGCGGCCGTGGCTGCCGCTCTGGCCTTTTTTGTCGTCGGGTACCGGACCGTCGTACTTTTTGCCGCCCTTGTGATTGGCGTAGCGCCGGGCCCGGGTGAATCCCATCTGCAGAAACTTGCGGGCCATGTCGGCCCCCACAAAATCGTGCTGCTGTAAATAGGCCTTAAACAGCCCGTAAATCTTTTCTGAGGACTCCCGGGCTACCTCGGGCGTACGGAAGCGCCAGTGGGGCAGAATCTCGCTTTTATAGGGCTGCACCAGCAGT
Source organism: Hymenobacter sp. 102 (assembly GCF_049949205.1). Taxonomy (NCBI): domain Bacteria; kingdom Pseudomonadati; phylum Bacteroidota; class Cytophagia; order Cytophagales; family Hymenobacteraceae; genus Hymenobacter; species Hymenobacter sp. 102. The sequence goes on along the minus strand of NZ_CP188172.1, from coordinate 2,872,820 downwards.
ACACCCTGCTCCCCTTTGCCTACCCGGTACAGCTCGGGGTGCCGGCGGAAGTCCACGGTACGAAAATCCAGGGTGTAGTCGAAGGGCATAAGTGGGAGAGGAAGCAGATCGGTTGCTATACGCCGGATTCAATCCAGAGGCTGCCTTGCTCTGCGGTATTTGCAGCGGCCGGAGTGGATAACTGGCACTTATTGGTGGATAACTACCTGACTTGTACACACCTCCTGTCGGTTTGCTGCCCCGTGAGCGTTTCCCCCGACTCCGTTGCTCCGGTACCCGCGTCGTAGTACACATTATGCGGAAGTAAAACGGCTGCGCCTGCCTCAGGCGCGGACTTGTGCATTTGCTTATCAACAGCACCCGAGCCGGTTTACCGGGCAGGCGTACCGGGACACGAAGTCACATAAACGGCTGCTGGGCTGGCGCCGCTGTTTGGCCGGCATCTGCCGGACGGGTTGCGCATCCAACGGCAACTCCGGGTTTCCAGCGGCAACGGGCTTTCGAAGAAGCGGAGGGTGTGCTTTTCCACAGGTTAATAACTTTTAAAAATCTTTTTATTTAAAAATCTCTTTTTATCCCTGTCGTTAGGGCTGTTCATAAGTGGATAAAAATCAAGGGTTATCCACGGCGTGGGTAACATGTGTACAAGAACAAGGTTATCCACTGGCTACCAACAGGGTATGTGGATATCATTGGGTTGATTTACAACGAGTTACGTAAGTTCTCAACTATTCACACGACTTGACACATATCCACAATTCACATGCACAGCAAGGTGTGGATTGTGGGATTTTCGGGGGAAAGTTATCCACCCTAATCCACAGGTTTTAGACGCTGCCGAGGGGGTGCTAAAACGGACCAGTCAGCCAAAAAAACTTTTCCGCAAGTTCTCCACGGGTTATCCCCAGATTTCCCCAGTATTATCCACAGGTTATGCGAATTGCGGGCTTTCACGTGGATAAACTATGTGGATTGCGGTTTTAGAAAGGAAGGAAAACGCCGTAGCAGATTGGAAAGTCGTTTTTACTATGTGGATATCTTTATTGTAGCTCAGCTATATAGTAGCCAGTTGTACTTTACGGGTACCAGTGGGTCGTCAATGATTGCACACGGTTTGCAGGCTCCCTTGAGCGCGCCGGCTGGCAACAAAAGAGGATGGGGCGCCAGCCAGCCTGGTACCACTGAAGGCGCCGCAAGCACCAGTCCATACCTGAAGAGCGGGTGGAACCCTGTACAGAGTTAAAGATGGAGCGCCACGCGTACCGAGCTACAGTAATCCGGTTGTTACCTATTCCGTATCCTTGCCCTGTAGCCCAGGCTGCACAGGGCACCCTTGGCATGCGGGCTTTCCGGCTATTCAGTCAGGCGTTACTTCTCGTCGTTGCGCGCAAAAAAGCCCGATTCCGGGTTCAGAATCGGGCTCAGCTGCTTTTGGGTAATCCAGGGCGCTAGAACGTCAGCGTTTCGACGTTATCGAAGTTGGAGCGTACCTGGATAGTTTTAGGGAACAGATACACGGGTTCCGGTGGGCGCTGCAGCTGCGGGTCGCCACCGTCCCAGCGGCCATTCTCGTTGGCATCAAGGAGCACGCGCAGGCGGTAGGTGCCGGGCTGCAGGTTATCGAAGCGGTAAGTGCCCTTGGGACTGTCCAGCATCAGGGCCACGTTGCCGTTGGCATCAAGCAGCTGCAGCCAGTAGCGGGTGGCTTTCGTTTGAATGGAGCCGCTGAGCGTGCCGGTGCTGGTTTGCTCCACCACACGGAGGCGCAGCGGCTTCAGGCCCAGCGGCAACCCCGTTACGCTGCGCACCACCGTGCTATCGAGCTGAAACGTGACGGTTTTACGGGCGTTGGTGTTCAGATTCAGGCTGAGCGTAGTGCGGTCGGGGCTGAGGCTGCCATCGGCGGGTAATATGAGGGGGCGGCGTTTTAGGGAGTCTTCCAGCAAAGTGCCCAGGGGTTTGCCGGGTGTGAGGCGAATGGGCTCATTGAACACGAACTTCACCTGCCCCTGACGGTACACTTCCCTGGGGCTGCCCTCCACGGCGTAGGCCGCGCCGCGCTTGGCGGGCGGGTTGCCCTGAAAGCGCACGTTGATGGTGTCGCGGCCCACGTTGCCGGCGCTGTCGGCGGAGGATAGCAGGAAGCGACCTTCCTGCAGTTCCGGGGTGCGGTAGAGCACGGCCGTGCGGCCCTTGTCGGTGATTTGAACGGCCTCGTTGAGGGCGGCCGGCGCAGCGGCGCTACCCAGCGGGGCCAGCGTAGCCTGCTGCACGCCTTCGTTGAAGCTCACCCGGAAGTCGGTGGGACCAGTTTTCTGGGTGGTCACGAGCGGGCGACGGGTATCGGGCCGGGTCAGCAGGAAGCGCAGCGAGTCGGTGCGGCCGGTGGCTACGGTGAGCAGGTCGGGCAGGTAGCCGATGCGCTCGGGCTCGTCATAGCGGTTATTGCTGTTTTTATCCAGCAGAGCATAGGCGCGGTAGCGGCCGGCCTTGAGGTAGTTCAGCTCGAAGCGGCCTCCCTTATCGGAGCGGGCCAGGTAGGTGGGCCGGCCCCGGCGGATGGTGGAGGTGTCGGCCTCGGGGTACAGCAAAACCACGGCATTTTCTACGGGCTGCTGGCTGAGCACATCCTGCACGGAGCCGCGCACGGAAGCCGAGTCCAGATCGGGGCCGGTGCTGAAGCTGACGATGGCCTTGGCCGCCGGGTTGCTCTCGGTAATGTCGCTGATGGAGTTGCCGAAGTTGAAGGAATAAGTGGTATTGGCGGCCAGCGGCTTATCGTAGGTGAGCGTGATGGCCGAGCGTTCCTCCCGCACTTTGTACGGATTATCGTCGCCGATAATAGGGGCCACAATCAGGTTCTTGGCCAGGTCCTTCAGCTGCACCTGCTCCGAAAACTCCAGCCGCACCGATTGGCCCTGGTAATTGCGGGTGCCGTTGGCGGGCACGCTACGCACCAGTTTGGGCGGAATGGTGTCGCGCACCCCACCTTCCGGCGAGCTGATGGCGGCGCACCCGCTCAGGCCCGCTGCCGCGGCCCACACTACAAGAATACCAGCAATACCAGCGCGAACAGGGTTGGTCATACGCGAAAAACAGATCGGGAAAATGGCCGGATACGGCGTACCATCATCCGGAAGCCGAAGGTACAACCCCCAACGCTGGAACGGCTAAAAACTGTCATTCCGGACCCCGACCGAAACCGGCGGTACGCAGCTGCGTACCGCCGGTTTCGGCCGGAGTCCGGAATGGTGTGTATTCAGTAGTAGCCGGTTGGCCTCTCCCCTACCCTGCCGTGCCGCGCTTGTGAGCCACGTAAATCAAGCTACTGTACTGGCCCTCATGCTGGGCGGCGTACTGGTTGGATTTGTAGCCGGCTTTCAGCACCGTGAGCATGCCGCCGCCCCGCTCGGCCCGGTGCTTTTCGCTGAGCATGCTCACGTAGTAGGCATCCAGGGGCATGGGTAACACCTCCGCCACCTGCATTTTGTGCTTTTTGAGCAGCTGCGTAATGGTTTTGGGGGTGAAATGGTAGAGGTGGCGCGGCACATCGTAGGCGGCCCAGTCCTGGCGGTAGTGCTGGGCATCGAGGCTGTCCACGTTGGGCACGGCAATAATGAGGGTGCCATCGGGCTTCAACAAGCTGATGAGCTGAGCGAGGGTTTCGTTCAGGGTATGAACGTGTTCCAGTACGTGCCAGAGTGTAATGGCATCGAAGCTGCCGGGCTGGAACTGCACCAGGCTTTCAACCCCGATGGGCTGACCCACCCGCTGGCTGGCCTCGGCCCGGGCCCGGGCGTTGGGTTCCCAGCCCGCCACCTGCCAGCCGTTGCCCTTCGCGGCGGCCAGAAAGTGCCCCGTGCCGCAGCCGTAGTCCAGCAGCCGGCCCTTCTTGGCCCGCTTGTTCAGCAAAGCTACCTTGCGGCGCATGGTGAAGAACCGGGCCACCTTATACGCCTGGTTAATTACCCCCCCTGCCCCACTGTTGTGCGACACGTATTCGTCCGACTCGTAATAGCGGCCGATGTGGGCTTCGTCGGGCCGGGGGTTGGTGAACTGAAACGTGCAGGCCACGCACTGCTGAATGGCGAAGCTCTCCTTGCTCACCGACTTATCCTCCACCACTAGCTTGTTGCGGAATTCGGTTTTGCCGCACACCGGGCATTTCTCAAGTCGCTCGTAAATCACAGATGCTCGCTGATTAATATTGATTGCGCTGATTCCGGCGGTTAGGGAGCCGTAATAGTTACGCGCACCACGAAAGTACGAAACCAAAGCGGCCGCAGAACCTGAAAGATTCTGCGGCCGCTTTGGTTTACAGACCGTCATTCCGAGCGGAGTCGAGGAATCTTGCGTGCTGACGGAGGATTTCTACCACAACATCAGCACGCGAGATTCCTCGACTCCGCTTGGAATGACGTGCTGGTTGCTCAGGATGACAGGGCGGCTACCGCCCTAAGTACACCATCAGCACCGATACGTCGGCCGGCGAAACGCCGCTGATGCGGCTGGCCTGGCCCAAGGTTTCGGGCTGAATCTTGAGCAGCTTTTCGCGGGCTTCGTGCGAGAGGGCGGGCATGGCGGTGTAGTCGAGGCGGCCCTGAATCACGAAGTTTTCCAGCTCCTGCACGCGGGCGGCCTGCTGGTGCTCCTTCTCCAGGTAGGCCTCGTACTTCACCAGAATTTCGGCCTGCTCCAGCGCATCGGGGCGGTACGGGGCCAGGGCCAGCGTAAGGCTAGGTAGCACCCGGCTCAGGGCGGCCAAATCGATGCCGGGGCGGCGCAGCAGGTTCACGGCCCGGGTTTTTTCGTGAATGGTGGCCGAGCCAATTTCCGTAAGCCAGCCATTAATTTCCTGGGGCTCGATGCCGAAGTTCTTCAATAGCTTGGCTACTTCTTGGGTCTGCTGCTCCTTCTGGCGCACCAGCTCCATGCGCTCCTCGGAGGCTAGACCTAGTTCGTAGCCCAGGGGCGTGAGGCGCAGGTCGGCATTGTCCTGGCGCAGCAGCAGGCGGTGCTCGGCGCGGCTCGTGAACATGCGGTAGGGCTCGTCGGTGCCTTTGTTCACCAGGTCGTCGATGAGCACGCCGATGTAGGCCTCGCTCCGCTTCAGGATAAAGGGCTCCTTGCCGTGCACCCGGTTGTGGGCGTTGATGCCAGCCATCAGGCCCTGGCAGGCGGCCTCCTCGTAGCCGGTGGTGCCGTTAATCTGGCCCGCGAAGTACAGGTTCTGGATACGCTTGGTTTCCAGCGTGAGGTGCAGCTGGGTGGGCGGGAAGAAGTCGTACTCAATGGCGTAACCGGGGCGGAACATCTTGGCGTTTTCGAAGCCGGCAATTTTGCGCAGGGCGCGGTACTGCACGTCCTCGGGCAGGCTGCTCGAAAAGCCGTTCACGTACACTTCCACCGTGCTCCAGCCCTCGGGCTCCACAAAAATCTGGTGGCGGTCCTTGTCGGCGAAGCGGTTGATTTTATCCTCCACCGACGGGCAGTAGCGCGGCCCCAAGCCCTTGATGCGGCCCTGGAACATCGGCGACTTCTCGAAACCCTCTTTCAGGATTTCGTGCACCTCTGGGTTGGTGTAAGTGATGTAGCAGGGGCGCTGCTTCACCAGCGCGGGCGTATCGAGGTAGGAGAATTTGCTGGGCACCTCGTCGCCAGGCTGTTCCTCCATTTTGGAGTAGTCCAGGGAGCGGCCGTCGACGCGGGGCGGGGTGCCGGTTTTCATGCGGCCGGCCTCAAAGCCCAGCTCCTTTAGCTGCTCCGTGATGCCCGTGCTGCCCTTTTCGGCGGCGCGGCCCCCGCCAAACTGCTTTTCGCCGATGTGGATGAGGCCGTTGAGGAAGGTGCCGTTGGTGAGTACCACCGCCTTGCCCCGGAACTCAATACCCAGCTGGGTTTTCACGCCTACCACCGTGTCGTTTTCTACCAGGATGCCGGTTACGGCTTCCTGCCAGAAATCTACGTTCAGGGTTTGCTCCAGGGTGAGGCGCCACTCCTCGGCAAAGCGCATGCGGTCCGACTGGGCCCGGGGGCTCCACATGGCGGGGCCTTTGGAGCGGTTCAGCATCCGGAACTGAATCATGGTTTTGTCGGTGATGATGCCCGACTGCCCGCCCAGCGCGTCCACCTCGCGAACAATCTGCCCTTTAGCCACCCCGCCCATAGCCGGGTTGCACGACATCTGCGCGATGGTGTTCATGTTCATTGTCACGAGCAGCACCTTGGAGCCCATGTTGGCAGCCGCGGCGGCCGCTTCACACCCGGCGTGGCCGGCTCCTACTACTATTACGTCGTACTCTTCTTGCTGAAACATGAACTGCGGATTTAAACGATTGGGGCGGATTGAGCGGCTTTTTCCGGCACCGGAACAGCATTGCGGGCCGCACATTTCCTTGGGCGTCTGAGGCAAACAGAGGCCGCAAACCAGAAAGTTCGCCGCATCAGCTAAACCAAGAACGCCCGCGTATGGGCGGGCGCTTCCTCAGGAAATCAACTTCAGAAAGTCGGACGCAACACGCTCAAAACGTGCACAAAGATACGCACTTCACCGTTTTTTGCGGTCTGCGGGTTTACTCCAGATTCTCTACCTCGGCCTCCTCATCCGGGTAAGTGGCCAGTAGCTCCGCCGAGTGCCGGGCCACGGCCTCCCAGGAAAACGGCTCCCACAACCCGGTGGTACAGTCAAATACCTCCGTGGCTTGTCGGTCGGGGAACAGCTTGTAGTCGAATTTGGGGTAGCCATGCACCAGGTAGCCGGGGTAGTAATAGAACATCTGCTGGCGCTGCGCTACCTGCAGCTTCAGTAGCATCAGGTACTTGCCCAGGCTGTGGCGGCGGTACACGGGGTCGTAGAAGTTCATAATGCCGGCCAGGGTGCGCAGGCCACTATCAAAAATACCCGCGGCAATGAGCTGCTCCCCGTCGCGCACTTCCAGTACGCTGGTGGTGAATACGTTGTGGCTGGCCCCGCCCAGCAAAAAAGATTCGATGGTAGGCGGCGCGTCGAAGGTAATAGAGGTCCGGTAGCGGGCGTATAACTCCTCATATTCCGCCCGCAGCTCAAACGGCCGGATGTGCACTTCAAACTGCTCATTGAGGCGCAGCAGCCGGCGCTGCTCCGGGCCTAGCTGCACCTGGGGGAGCACCAACCGCAACCAATGCACGGTGTACAACTCCCCATCAACGGGCAGAAACCGGCAGGTAAACAGATCCTGCTGCATGCGGTAATAGCCTTGAGCCAAATAATAGTCCAGTGCGTCGCCCCGCAGAACCGGATGTTGGGAAGGTGTAGCAGACATAGCGAAATAGCCGTGGTACAAAGAACGTCATGCTGAGCGAAGACGAAGCATCTCTACCGCTTCGCCTGTACGATTGAATAAGCCAGAGGTAAAGATGCTTTGCCTTCGCTCAGCATGACGTTCTTTGTTTATCACCTCATTATTCAATAAAAAACGCCCACCGGAAGGTGGGCGTTTTCATTTATCAGGGTAGCGTAGCTTAAAACGTGCGCAGCAATAGGCAGTCGTCCTCTTTCTTGCGCATGGCAGTCTGGCTGAGCAGGTCTTTATCAGCGTAGCCCAGCAGGTGCAGTACGCCATGAATCATCACGCGGTGCAGCTCGTCGCGGAAGCTGACGCCGTGGATAACAGCATTGTCGCGCACCCGCTCCACCGAAATAAAGATGTCACCTTCAATGATGTCGGCGTCGTCGGCGTTATCGAAGGTGATGACGTCGGTGTACGTGTCGTGGTCGAGGTACTCCACGTTTACCTTGTGCAGGTATTCGTCGGAGCAGAAGATATACGTGAGCTGCACGATTTCGTGCTCGTGCACCTCGGCTACCCGCTCAATCCAGGAAGTTAAGTCCTGCGCATCGGCCAGCTCAAATTCCACGTCTTCCACCATGAACTCGATGCCGTGGCTTTCACGGTCGAAGTCATCCTGGTCCTCAAACTCGTTGTGCTCGGTAGGCAGGTCGCTCATGCTGGCAAACTGAAAATAGAATTAGTGGGCCGAGGCTGTACCGCTGATGGCTGAACTCTGCTCGGTTTCAGTGGCTGAAGGAGAAGGGAGCATGAACGTGAGCTGCACGTGGCGGCCATCCTTCTGGAACTCTACCTCATCGGCCAGGTGACGAATGAGGAAGATGCCCCGGCCACCAGGATTCTCCAGGTTTTCGGGGGCCGTGGGGTCTGAAAGGTTGGTATAGTCGAAACCGGTGCCTTCGTCCTCAATTTCAAACTTCACCCGGTCCGGCTCCACAAACAACGACAGGAACACATTCTTGTCCTTATCGAACTTGTTACCGTGCCGAATGGCATTGTTGACGGCTTCGGTTACGGCTACCATAATATTGCCGTAAATGTCGTCGTCGATGTGAAAGGTATCCTTGGAATTATCGATAAAGCTTTCGACAACGCGGATATTCTCAACAAGGGAAGGAATCTGAATTTTGACCTGCTTCATAAAAGGGAAAAGAAGGGGGCAGCGGGTAAGGGGGTAAAATTAGCGGAACGCTATTTCATTTTTTGAAAATATTCACTCACCTCGCGCTGATAGTACGGAGTGAGAGTCGGCGGTACGCTCCGAAGCATCTCCGTTTGCCGGTTTTGCTGGCGTTTATATTGTTGAAACGCCGGCGGAAATACCGGAGGGCGGGTTTGGGCTGTCTGGGCTTCCCGCTTTTCCTCCTGGTCCCGTTCCCGGGCCGATTTCTCGGCTTCCAGCAAACGGGTGAGGATTTGGCGCTGGCGCATAACAGTCTGCTCCGTCAGCCGCTTATTTACGAGGTCGGTTTCGGTTTGTTCCATCATTTTTTTCACGTCACCGAGGCCGCCGGCTCCGTCCTGGCCCTGGCCGTCTTTGTTGGAGCCAGGCTTGCCCCCGCCTTTCTGCTGGAGGCGCTCCAGCTCCTGCATGGCCTGCCGCAGCATTTGCTGCTGCCCGGCCAGCTTGGCCAGCTCCTCCGAGAGGGCCCGGCCGGTTTTACCGCTCTGCTGGAGCTGCTGAATCTGCTGGTTGAGCTGCTGCTGCATACGGCCCAACTGGCCCTCGCCCGCACTGCTGCCTTTCTTCTTTTTGCGGCCTGGTTTGCCTCCGCCCTGCTGCTGTTGCTGCTGCTGACTTTCGCGCTGCTGCTGCTGCATCTGCTGCAGGGCATCATTGAGCATCAGGGCCAGGTTGTTCATGCTGGTCATGGCCAGCTGCTGGGAGTTGGTAGCCCGGCCCACGTTGCGCTGCCGGATCTGGTCGAGGCTTTCATCCATGCGGCCGTTCATCTCGCCCACTTCCCGGGTCACGAAGCTCTTGATCTGAAACACGCGCTTGGCCAGGGCATACAGCGAGTCCTGCACCACACGGGCGTCGTCCTTGAGCTTGCGCTGGGTCTGGCCGAGCTGCACAAAGCGCGGGTCCTGCTGGTCTACCTGCCGGAACTGCTTCATCAGGTTTTCCTGGTCGAAGCTGAGCTTGAGCAGGTTTTCCAGGATGTCGCGCAGGTCGTCGATGTTCTGCTGCTGCTGGTCCGATTCTTCCTGGTCCATTTGCTGCTGCATCTTCTGGGCCATCTGCTGCAGTTGACGGGCGGCCTGCTGCTGGCTCTGGCTGGCTTTCTGGTTCTGGTTTTTGCTCAGCTGCTCCTGGCTTTGCTGCTGCTGCTCATCTACCTGCTGCTGGTCCTGCTTCATCTCGTCGGCCCCGTTCTGGCCGTCGAGCTGCTGGTCCAGCTCCTTCATGTCCTTGAGGTCCTGCTTCAGCTCGTCGAACTTCTGCTGCTGCTCGGCCTGGTTGGTTTTTAGTTGTTCGTTTTTGGTTTTTTGTTGGTCGTTGGAGAGTTTATTCTCCGGATTGTTCTTATCGTTTTTCTGGGTTTCCTCGGCCAGCTTCTGCTGCTCCTGAGCCAGCTGCTGCAGCTTTTCCAGGGCCTGGTCCTGCTTCTGCTCAAACTGCAGCTGCTTGAACATTTCGAGGGCGCGCTCCAGCTCCTTCTGCAAGGTGTTTTCCTTGTTCTCCAGCTGCTGCAGCAGTTTCTGCATATCGGGCTGGTTCTGGTCCTTCTGCTGGTCCAGCAGCTTCTGCAGTTCCTCGTAGAGCTTCTTGGTTTCGGGGTCCAGCAGGGTTTCCATCAGTTTCTGCAGCTCCTTGGCTTTCTCGGCCAGCTGCTCGTTCTTCTGCGGGTCCAGCTGGTTTTGCTGGTCCTGGAGCTGCTCAAACTGCCGCTTCAGCTCGTCCAGGGCCTGGTCCATCTGCTGCTTCTGGTCCAGCATATCCTTGAGCTGCTTACGGTCCTGAAAGTTCAGGTCGCGCTTCACCTTCAGCTTGTCCTCGGCCTTAGCTAGCTCCCGCTCCATTTTCTTGCTTTGCTGGGCCGCCTGGCTGAGCTGACTCTGCACGGCCTGGCTCTGGGAGGCCAGCTGCTGGCGCTGCTCGGCGCGGCTGGGCAGGCGGAACTCGGCGGTGCGGCTGCGGCCGGCTTTGGGGCCGTGCACGCCGTCGTTGTCCCAGGCCTGCACGAAGTACTCCAGCCGGTCGCCGGGGCGCAGATTCAGGGCGCGGGTGTCCCACTGGTAGGCGTAGCTCTGGCTGGGGCCGCTGCCCAGGGGCAGGGCTTTGGCCTGGTACGCCGCGTTGGGCCGACCCTTGCTCAACACCCGGTAGTGCAGCTGCAGGCGCGAGAAGCCGTAGTCGTCGCGAATAGTGCCGCCCAGGGCCAAGTAGCGCTGGGAAGTGGTATCCTGGAAGCTCTCCAAGGCTACTTCCGGCGTCTGGTCTGGAATTACGGTTATCTGGTACTCAATCGGGTCCCGGTTGGGGCTTACGGCGTTGCGCAGGTGCACCGAGTACGACTGGCTGCGCAGGGCCCGGCGGCTGAGCAGGAACTGTTCGTCGTCGGGCGTGGCAGTCAGGGTTTCATTGGGGTTGCGGAATTTGAGCTGGAGCTGGTCGGTGGCTTCGGTCTGGAACTCCCAGCGCAGGTCGGAGCCCTCGGGTACGGTGAGGTTGCCGGTGTTGCGGATGGTTTCGGCGGGCTTACCCAGGTAGGCCGGGTAGGAAACCCGCACAGCAAAGTCGCGCAGGTTGGGCCGCTCCTTCACGTTCAGATTGTACTCAGCGGACGAGAAGCCAGCCGCCGACAACTGAAACGGCACACTTCGGCGCAACTGGCGAAAATCGAAGCGGAACCGGTTGCCCGCCTCGCGCACCAGATGGCGCTGCTTGCCCTCGTACTCGATGCTGATTTCGTTGGGCAGGGCCTCCCCTTCCACCGTCACGTTCAAGGTGAAATCTTCGCCTTTGAAAGCCGTGAGCTGCTTGTTCTCCACCACAAATTTGAACGGAGCGGGGCGGCTGTACTTTCGGTCGTAGTGCAGAATCCGCTCGGTGCCCTGCACAAACAGGCTGGGATACACCAGCAGCAGTAGCACCACCACGGCGGCGGGTATGGCTACGTACTTCCACAGCGGCTTGGTCTGGGCCTGAATGTTGATGCCCTGGCTGAACTCCACACCGCGCAGCTGCCCGGCACGCTGCTCCAGGCTGGCCGCCAGCAGAGCGTTTTCCTGGGCCTGCCCGCGCAGCTGCAACGCGTTCAGGAGCTTGTCCTGTACCTCCGGAAACAGCTCCCCTACCCGCTTGGCGGCCTGCTCATCGGAAAGCATGCGGCGCAGGTTGGTGAGGGCCGCCAGGGGCTGCCAGATCCAGCGCCCGAAAGCGTAAAGCAAGCCGCCTACAAACCCGAACAACAGCCCGGCCCGCACCCAGGTGGGCAGGTACAGGAAGTATTCGAGCAGGTTGAATACCAGAAACAGGCTGAGTACGAGGCCGCCGGCCACCACGAGGCCGCGCACCAACAGGCTCAGGTAAAACTTACGCTTAAACGCGTCGAGGCGGGCCAGTACGTCGTCCAGGGCCCGGGTCGTTGCGGGGTCTTTCTCCACTACCATAAGAGTGCCGCCTAATCCGGGCATGGGAAAGATACGGATTTCAGCCCGACGGCGGCATACAGGCTACACGCAGAGGCGCGCAAGAGGTTCCCGGGGTTGGTACTATCGGAAACGTGTCCATGGGCCGTTTCTGCCTTTTGTCCGGAAGCGTGTGCCGGTGGCGGGGGAAGCTCTGCTGCCGTAAAAACGTTCCGGGCCCGATTCCAGCTGGAATCGGGCCCGGGGTATTCAGAATAGGAATAATAGCCTACTTGGCATCCTCCTTGTCTTTCTTGGACTTGCGCTTCTCTTTCTTACCGTCGGCGTCCTTGGTTTTTACCTTCATTTTCTCGGTTTCCATGGGAGGCGTGAGGGTAGAAGTGGGGGCCGGGGCAGCGGGCGCAGCAGCAGCAGTAGCTACGCGGTTACCATCCATGTCCAGTTCCACTACCTCATAGCCCAGTTCCGAGAGGCCGGGGAAGGATTTAGCCCGGTCGCCCACTACCACAATGTACATGTTGTCGGCGGGCAGGTATTTCTGGGCAATGCCCTGTACGTCCTCCTTCTTCAGGTTTTTCAGAATGTCGCTCTGCTGCTGCACGTAGGTGGTGGGCAGGTCATACTCCAGCAGGCGGCTCAGGAACAGGGCCTTCTGCTGGCCGGTTTCGTAGCGCAGCGCGTCGCTCTGGCCCACCGAGGCCTGCAGGAACTGCAGCTCCTCATCGGTAATGCCGTTGCGGTAGCCCTGAATTTCCTTCATGAACTCCTTCACCGAGGCTGCCGTAGCATCGGCGCGCACGCCGGCCTGGGCAGTGTAGGGGCCCACGTAACGGGTGCCCTGGAAGCCCGAGCGGGCCCCGTAGGTGTAGCCTTTGTCCTCGCGCAGGTTCAGGTTGATGCGGGAGTTGAAGGCCCCGCCCAGCAAGTAGTTGCTCAGGTAGGCGCGGTAATAGTCGCCGGTGGCATCGTAGGTGAGCGGGGTGAGGTAGCCAATGCGGATTTCCGACTGAGCCGCCCCGTCCTTGTTCACAAAGTAGATGCGGGTTTTATCGGGCTGGGTGGTGGCCATGCCGGCGGGCAGGCTCACCTGCTTCTGCTGCCAGCCTTTCAGGAAGCCCACCTGATTGGTGAGGGTAGCCTGATCTACGTCGCCCACGGCTACCAGGTAGCTCACATTGGGGGCGTAGTACTGCTGGTAGAACTGCTTCACGTCGTCGAGCGTGAGGCCGGTTACCGTGGCCGTGGTGCCGCTGCCGGGGGTCTGCATGATGTCGCCGGCACCGTACACGAGGCGGGCAAACGTTTTGTCGGCAATCATTACCGGCTGGGTGCTCTGGTTGGCAATGCCTTCCAGCGTCTGCTTCTTGATGCGCGCGAAGTCGGCCTCATCGAAGCGGGGGTGCAGCAGGCGCTCCTCCAGCAGCTTCATGGTGGCGGGCAGGTTTTTGGTCAGACTCTGCACGTACACCGTGGTGTTATCGTCGCCGGTGCTTACCCGGATGGCGCTGCCCAGTTTCTCCAGCTCCGAGCTGAACTGCTCGCCGGTGTACTTCTGGGTGCCTTCGTTCATCATGGCCGCCGTGAGCGAGGAAATACCCGCTTTGTTAGGCATGGCCTGCTCCAGGCGGTGGCCGCCCCGGATGGTGAGCAGCATGGTCACGGTCGGAATTTCGGCATTGCGGGTGCCCATCAGGCGCAGGCCGTTACCCAGGGAAGCCTGCCACACGGCGGGTACTTGCACCACGGGGTTGGCCCCGGCGGCGGGCTGCTTGCTCCGGTCGAAGGTATCGGTGGGCTTCACGTACTTCAGGCCCTCATAGCCGTAGTCGGGAGCCTTATATCCGTCCTTCGATACGGTAAAGTTATCGGCCTTAGCAGGCTGTACGCTGCCGTTCTTGGGCACTACGCTCAGCACCACGGCGCCTTTGCCTTTGATGTAGGTGTTGTACACCCGGTTTACGTCGGCGGGGGTTACGGCGCGCAGCTCCTTCAGCTCCAGGGGCAGGCGGTTGGGGTTGCCGAAGTACGTTTGGTTGGCGGCCAGCTGGCTTACTTTGCCCTGCACGCTGGCTAGGCCGTTCACCATCTGGGCTTCGGTGCTGGCTTTGTAGCGGGCCACCTGCTCGGCGGTAGCGCCGGTGCGCTCAAACTCCTTCAGGGTGTTGCGCACCTTCAGCTCCAGCGAGTCGAGGCCTTTGCCGGGGAAGGGCAAGGTTACGATGGTGAACTCGCCAGCCAGCTCGGAGGTGCTGTTGTAGGCCTGGGCCTGTACCGCCTGCTGGGTTTTGGTGAGGTTTTTATACAGCAGGGAGTTCTTACCGCTGCCGATGATATCGGCCAGGGCATCCAGGGCAAACTCATCGGGGTGGCCGCTGGGCACCGTCGGGAACACCACCTGCAGCATGGGGAAGCGCACGTTGTCCTTGTAGCTCACGTACCGGTCCTGAGTGAGCTTGGGGGCGGGCAGCTTCTGGGCGGCTACGGCGGGGCCTTTGGCAATGGGGCCGAAGTACTTCTCCACCATCTTCACCACCTCAGCCGGCTTCACATCACCACCCACCGTGAGGGTAGCGTTGTTGGGGCCGTACCAGCGCAGGAAGAAGTTCTTGAGGTCGTTCACATCGGAACGGTCCAGGTCTTCGAGGTAGCCGATGGTAAGCCAGCTGTAGGGGTGGCCGTAGGGGTACAGCGTGCGGCTCACGTTTTCGGAAGCCAGGCCGTAGGGCCGGTTGTCGTAGTTCTGGCCCCGCTCGTTTTTCACGGTGGAGCGCTGGTTCTCGAACTTGGGCTGGGTCACGGCGTCCAGCAGGAAGCCCATGCGGTCGGCCTCCAGCCACAGCGCGGTTTCGAGCTGGTTGCTGGGTACGGTTTCGAAGTAGTTGGTCCGGTCCCGGTTGGTGCTGCCGTTGAGGGTACCGCCCGCGGCCGAAACCGTTTTGAAGTGCTGCTCGTCGGCTACGTGGTCGGAGCCCTGGAACATCATGTGCTCAAAGAAGTGCGCGAAGCCCGATTTGCCAATCTGCTCCCGGGCCGAACCCACGTGGTAGGTCACGTCCACGTGCACCAGCGGGTCGGAGTGGTCTTCGGCTACGATGAGGGTGAGGCCATTGGGCAGCACGTATTTCTCGTAGGGAATTACCAGCTCGCCGGGTTTACGGGTGATTTTTTCTACCAGACGGGCGCCGCCGGCCGTGGCCGTGGGGGCTTTGGTAACGGTGGCAGGCTTGGTGGTTTTTTGCTGGGCCGCGGCCGGTTGCATCGCCAGCGAAGCACCCAGGCCCAGCAGCAACAGTTGATTGCGGGTCATTGCGGTGGATAAGGAAATACGGAATGAGAAAAATGGAACCGGAAGGTACGCGCCGAAAGGCAATTGCCCCCGGTCGAAGCGGCCGGGTTCCAACCAACCGGATAGTTTCAACCGTCAAAGCCCGAAAACCAACCGCCAACGGGTGCGGAGGGTGGTTGGGCTTTATAGGCTATTGACCAAGGGAAACGCGGTGGGTTGCACCCGGCCGCTTCATGCTCATTTCATGTACTTATTGCAGCTTTGCTGCATCCTCCCGGTCAAAAGAAGCGTACCTTTGCCTGCCTGTCTTATGTCCGCACTGCCTACCCTCGACTACCTGCGCCTCTCCTATCGGCCCGACCTGCAGCTGCTGTTTCTGCGCTGGACGCGGCCGGCTACTTCCGAGGAGCACCGGGAGGGCTATCAGGTAGCCCTGGAACTAGCCCGGCAGGAGCAGGCAGGCCGCTGGCTGATCGACCTGCGCAGCCGGGGGCTGGCCGATCCTGTGGACCTGCGGTGGGTGTTGGAGGACTTCAGGGTGGCTTTCAAAGCGGCTTTACCCGGCGTAACACGGCGCATCGCCTATTTTACTACTCCCTACCACGCCGATATCCTGCGCCCCCGCCTTGCCGAGTTCGACCACGACCCAAGCAACAGCACCCGGCTGCAGGTATTCACCGAAGAACTTCCGGCCCAACAGTGGCTGCAACACGGGTAACTCCGGATTTGCCGTAAGCCAGACGCCCCGCCGTACCACGTGGTACGGCGGGGCGTCTGGCTTACGGGTAGTCACGGAATCACACGCGCGGATCAGCTTCAATGGTAGTATCGTAAGCCGGCGAGCTGGTTTGCAGGGTGGCATCGGCTGGCAGGCGCAGTTCATCAGCGTCGTGCACGCGCAGGGTCAGCAGGCCCGAGATAATCATAGAAACACCACCCAGCATGAGCGTGTACACCGATTCGCCGCCGAATACCGACTTGGTGAAGAAGCCCAGAATCAGGCCCGCTACTACCTGTGGAATTACAATAAAGAAGTTGAACACGCCCATGTAGTAACCCATTTTGTTGGCGGGCAGGGCCCCGGCCAGCATGGCGTAGGGCACACTCAGAATGGAAGCCCAGGCAAACCCAACGCCCACCATAGACACCAGCAGCATCTTGGGGTCCTGAATGAAGAAGATGGAAATCAGGCCCAGGCCACCCAGCGTGAGGCAGATGAGGTGGGTGAGGCGGCGGCTGGTAGCGCGGGCAATAACGGGCAGCAGCAAAGCCGCCACGGCCGAAACGCCGTTGTACACGGCAAAGCACACGCCCACCCAGTCGGCCCCTTCGTTATAGATTTTGGAGGTGGCGTCGGTGGTGTGGTAGATGTGGCTGGTGACGGCCGGGGTAGTGTAAATCCACATCGAAAACAAAGCCAGCCAGCTGAAAAACTGCACAATGGCCAACTGGGCCATGGTTTTGGGCATGTGGAAGATACCGGCAAACGACTCGCGGATGCCGTTCCAGAAGCCCGCCGTGCGGCGTTTTTCGGCCTCAAACTCGGCCATGTCGGCCGGGGGATACTCTTTGGTAGTCAGCACCGTCCAGAGCACGGCCGTGAAGAAGGCAATGCCGCCGATGTAGAACGAGTACTTCACCGAAGGCGGAATCTGGCCGGCCGGAGCTGTATTACTGATACCGAACCAGTTAGTAAACATCCAGGGCAGCATGGAGGCTACTACGGCCCCTACCCCAATGAAGAAGGTTTGGGCGGCAAAGCCGGTGGTGCGCTGGTCGCCGGGCAGCAGGTCGCCCACCAGGGCCCGGAACGGCTCCATGCTGATGTTGATGCTCGAGTCCATAATCCAGAGCATGCCCACGGCCATCCACAGAGCCGATACGTTGGGCATAATCAGCAGCGCCAGCGAGGCCAGAATAGCCCCCACCAGGAAGAACGGCCGCCGCCGGCCCAGCGTGGGGCTCCACGTCCGGTCCGACATATAGCCGATAATGGGCTGCACCAGCATACCCGTGAGCGGGGCCGCCAGCCAGTACAGGGCTATTTCAGTGCCGCCCAGCGTTTCAAAAATGCGGCTCACGTTGGCGTTCTGCAGGGCAAAGCCGAACTGGATGCCCAGGAAGCCAAAGCTCATGTTCCAGATCTGCCAGAAGCTGAGGCGGGGTTTATTCTCAATGCCGGGGGGGGCGGCTGCTACGCTGGTTGCCATATTGTGGGAATTAGGGAAGAAGAGTTTAGTGCTTAGTGCCTAGTGCTTAGGCCGTTCTGGCAATAACCAGGCACTAAGCACCACCAACTAAGCACTATTTTTTGGGGTTGATTTCGAAGATGTAGGCGCTTTGGGGGGCCAGCGTGAGGTTGAGGGTTTGCACGGCCGGGGCCTGGCTGAGCAGTTCCGAGTAGGTGTAGAACTGCTGGGGGTTGAGGCCCATGAGCTGCATCACGTTCGGCGGAATCCGCAGGGTAGGCTTATAGGTTTTATCGGGGCTGAAGTTCACCACGATGAGCAGCTTCTGCTTGTCGGTGTAGCGCACGTAGGTGTAGAGCTGACGCTGGTTGTACTGCGCGTCGAGGTTGTTGGCGTCCTGTAGCTCGTAGAAGCGGCCGCGGCGGATGGCGTCGCTCTGGCTGGTGAGCGTGAGCAGGCGGGCGTAGAAGTCGTGGAGCTGGCGCTGCTCGGGGCCGAGCTTACCCCCGTCGAACTTGCCGCCGTTCATCCATTTCTGGTGCTCGGGCACGCCCCAGTAGTCAAAAATGGTGGTGCGGCCATCCTCGCCCGAGAATCCTTCCGAGCCGTGAGCCGGCTCGCCCACATCCTGCCCGAAATACAGCATCACTGGGCCGGTGCCCAGCGTAGCCGAAACCGTCATGGCCGGAATGGCGGCGCGGGGGTTGCCGGCAAAGTCCTTGCTGGCAATGCGCTGCTCATCGTGGTTTTCCAGGAAGCGCAGCATGTGCCCCGAGAAGCCCCGGCTTTCCTCCTTCCATACCCGGGTAATATCCTCGGTGGTGCCCTCGCCGCGCATCAGGCGGCGCAGGCCGTCGTAGAGGCCCACCTTGTCGTAGAGGTAGTCGAAGTGGCCCTGCTCGATGTACATCTTGTACGTCTTGGCGTCGTAGGCCTCGCCAATGAACACGAGTTGGGGATTTACCTTTTTCAGCTCCGGAATCACCCAGGCCCAGAACTCCACCGGCACCATCTCGGCCATGTCGCAGCGGAAGCCGTCCACGTCTTTCTTGGCCCAGAAGATGAGGATGTCACGCATCTTCAGCCAGGTATCAGGCGTGGGCTCGAAGTGTTTTTTGCGGCCGTTCTGGTAATCGACGCCGTAGTTGAGCTTGATGGTTTCAAACCAGTCGTCCACCTTGGGCGCTTCCGAAAACACGTCGTTGCCGGTGGCCTTGGCCGGGTTTTCCTGGAATTTGCCGTCCTCGCGGGGGCCTTTCAGCGCGCCCAGCGGGTTGTAGCCGGCCGGTACCACGAAGGGTTTGCCCGGCAGGTAGTAGAAGTTGTTGTTGGGCGCAAAGGCCACGGTTTTGTCGTCCTTCTCCCCCAAATCGGCCACGCCCGCCGGGTGGGCATCCGACTTGTAAGTGCGGGCCACGTGGTTGGGCACGAAGTCGATGATGACTTTCAGGCCATTGTCGTGGGTGCGTTTCACCAGGGCCTCGAACTCCCGCATACGGTTCTTCACGTCTACGGCCAGGTCGGGGTTCACGTCGTAGTAATCCTTGATGGCGTAGGGCGAGCCGGCGCGGCCTTTCACCACGTCGGCATCATCCAGGGCAATACCCTGCTTGGTGTAGTCCGTCATGGTGGCGTGCTCAATCACGCCGGTGTACCACACGTGCGAAGCCCCCAGCTTTTTGATGGCCTGGAGGGCGGGCGTGGTAATGTCGTTGAACTTGCCTACGCCGTTTTCCTGGAGCGTGCCGTAGGGCTTGTTCACGGCGGTTTTGTTGCCGAACAGGCGGGTCATCATCTGGTAAATCACCAGCTTATGATCCTGGGGCTGCTCGTCGGTGGTATTGGGGTCCGAAGAATACACGGTTTCGGCCACGGAAGCGGGAGGTTGCAAAGTGAAGGAAGAAAGCCCGAAGGCGGCCAGCCCCAGCGCACAAGCGGCGGCTGGCAGGAAAGGATATTTCATCGGCAAACAAGATAGGCGTTTGGTTGAGTTGTCATTGCGAGCGGAGCGAAGCAATCCTTCCTTTTATAGTGTGCAAGCATCCGGATATGATAAGCCAATGGTAAACCGCCTACCGAAGACCTGGCTTTTGCATAGGTCAAGGCTTAGTGCTTAGGAAAGGAAGGATTGCTTCGCTCCGCTCGCAATGACGTGCTACCACTCCTGCGTCATCGGGTGCAGCATCAGCTCATCCACTACTACATGAGTGGGGGCTTCCAGCACGTAGCGCACGGCCTGGGCCACGTCGGAGGGCTTGAGGTGGGTTTTCTCGGCTTCCAGACTGCCGGGGCGGGAGTCGTTGAAGTAAGTATCTACCAGACCGGGGTAGATGGTGCTCACTTTCACGCCGTGGGGCCGTACTTCCTTACGCAACGAGCTAAGCAGAGCATCCTGGGCGTACTTGCTGGCCCCGTAGGCGGTGCCGTGCTCGAAGGTGCGCTTGCTCACATCGGAGGTGATGCCCACAATGTGGCCGTGACCCTGGGCCTTGAAGTGGGGCACTACGGCCTTGCACAGCAGGAAGGTGCCCTTCACATTCACGTCGAAAATCCGGTCCCACTCGGCGGCATCAAAGTGCTCCAGCAGGTTGAAGGAGCCCACGCCGGCATTGCACACCAGAATATCGAGCCGCCCGTAGTAGCTGAGCGTTTCGGCTACGATATGGGCGGCATCTTCCTCGTCGGCTACGTCGGCCGGAATGGCCAGACCCTGGGTTTTGCTGTTGAGTTCCTGCAGTTCCTCGGCCGTGCGGGCTACGGATACCACTTTGGCACCCTGCATGGCCAGCAGCAAGGCAATGGCACGGCCGATGCCGCGGCTGGCACCCGTTACAATGGCTACTTTATCGGTCAGGTCGGTCATGATTTTATCAGGGTTAAACTGAAAATACTACCGGGTGGTAGGGTATAAGTTAGCGGGTACCGACGGTGGTTCCCAGTAGTACCCGCTATTCTTATTTTTTCAGCTCCACCACCCAGGCCGTGCGGCCGGGAATTTTGAAGGTCTTCAGGTCAGCCAGGGCCGCGCCGGTCATGATTTCGGTGCCGCCCGTGAAGCCGCCGGTGCGCTCCGCAAAGCGGGCCCCGTCCACGGTTTTCTCGTCCTTGTTGCCGTTGAGCAGCACCATCACGGCCTGGCCCTGGTCGTTGTAGCGGAAGTAGGCGTACACCCCGTCCTGCGGGATAAACTGCATCAGCTTGCCCGTAGCCAGCACGGGGTGGGCTTTGCGGTACTGGGCCAGCTTGCTCACGTAGTTGAACGCCTCGCCGGCCTGGCCGGTGCGGCCGGCGGCCGTGAAGTAGTTGGTCTTGTCGCCGGCAAAGCCGCCGGGGAAGTCCTCGCGCACCTTGCCATCGGGGTTCGAGAAGTTCTTCATCAGCACCTCGGTGCCGTAGTACAGCTGCGGAATGCCGCGCGAGGTGAGCAGCCAGGTAATGCCCAGCTTATACTTACCGAAGTCCTCGCCAATCACCGAATAGAAGCGGCTCATGTCGTGGTTGTCGAGGAAGGTTACGTTGCGGGTGGCGTCCTCGTACATCCAGTCGCCCTGCAGGGCATCGTAGAGCTTGCCCATGTTGGGCTGGTCACCCTTGATGGCGTCGTGCAGGGCAAACGTCGACTGGAAATCAAACACCGACTCCAGGTTCGACTTGAAGCCATCCACCGGCTGGAAGATGTTGCGGGCGAAGAACGCCTGCTGGGCCGTGCTGCCCACCCAGGCCTCGCCAAACTTGAACAGGCTGGGGAACTCGTCGTTCAGGGCCTGGCCCCACTGCATCAGGAACTTGGGGTCGGAGTACGGGTAAGTGTCGATGCGGTAAGCGTCGAGGCCGGTGTACTCCACCCACCACAGGAAGTTCTGAATCAGGTAGGTAGCCACCAGCGGGTTGCGCTGGTTTACGTCGGGCATGGTCGTGTCGAACCAGCCCTGGTTGTAGAGGCGGCTGTCGAGGTCGGCGCGGTACGGGTCGTTGAGGGCCTGCGAGTTGTAGTTGCTGCGCGTGAAGTTGGGCCACTGGTTGAACCAGTCTTTGGCGGGCTGGTCGAGGAACAGGTAGTTCTTCGAGCCCATGTGGTTGAGCACCACGTCGTGCACCACTTTCAGGCCGGCGGCGTGGGCCCGGTCCACAAACTGCCGGTACTCCTCCAGGGTGCCGTAGCGCCGGTCGGTGTTGTAGTAGTCGGTGAGGGCGTAGCCGTGGTAGCTGGCCTTGGGCATGTCGTTTTCCACCACCGGCGTCATCCACACGGCCGTGGCACCCAGCTCCTTCAGGTAGTCGAAGTGGTTTTCCAGGCCTTTCAGGTCGCCGCCGTGGCGGCTGTACATCGAGTCGCGGGCCGCTTTGGGGGCGCGCATACCGGCAATGTAATCGTTCTTGGGGTCCCCGTTCGAGAACCGGTCGGGCATCAGGAAGTAGATGAAATCCTGCTGGGTCAGGCCCTGCACCTTCTGCTTGTCGCCGGGGGTGGTGCGCTGGCGCAGCTCGTAGGCGAAGGTGGTTTTTTTGCTGCCCTTAAACTCCAGCTGCAGCTTGCCCGGCTTGGCCGAGGGGCTGATGGTGAGGTTGAGCACCAGGTAGTTGGGGCTTTCCAGCTTCTGCACGCCGTCCAGAGTCACGCCCTCGTAGGCTTTCAGGGTGGCGGTGCTGGTGGCAATGCCGGGCCCGTGAACCAGCAGCTGTAGCTTGGGGTTTTTCATGCCCACCCACCAGAAAGTGGGGTCGATGCGCTGGATAGGAGCGGTTTTGGCGGCCGGGGCGGCCAGCTCGGTGAAGGTTACGGCCGGGGCAGCGGCGGCGGGGGTAGCGGCGGCCAGCCAGGAGCCGGCTAGCAGGGGCAAAAATCGGAAGGAGCGCATAGGCGGGGTGGAAACGAATTACGGAACTGCCAAGGTACGCACCCCCACCCCTGCCATGCTACTGCTGCGGGCCCTGGAAATGATGATGTATTGACGGGTTTTTGGTGGTGAATTGATGGGTTTTCAGGGAAGTGGTGCCGAAGGCCGGATAATGCCGTTGCAGCGCGGCTCTGGGGCGGCACCGTGCCCAGTAGCTGCAGCCCCGGCAACCGCCGGCCGGTGCGGGCCCAAAAAAGCCCCGCCACCTGCAGGTCAGGTAGCGGGGCTAAGAGAGCAGACTAGCTTGTTTCTACAGCTTAGCCAGCCACAGCGAGGCGTTCAGGTGCAGGCGGGCGTGGCTCACGTTTTCGTTCCAGCCGTCGTACACGGTGTTGCCGGGCGAGCCGGTGCCGTCATCGGCCGGCGAGGAGTCGCCGATAATAACCACGCGGCCCGTGCCGAAGGTGCTGCTGGCAGCCATAGCCAGGCTGTTGCCCTGGGCGGCCGAAGTGCGCCACACCAGGCCCTGCACCGTGCTGTTGGCGGTGGGGTTGAGCGTCATGGTAGCGCCGTTGTGGAAGGAGAGCTGCGACACCCGGCCCTGGGAGCCGTTCATGATGGGGTTGGTGGTGGAGGCCAGGGCATTGGTGCTGTTCTCCACGATGTTGTCCATGTTTACCGCGAAACCGAAGGGGTTGGCCTTCACGGAATTGTTCTGCATCAGGTCGTTCCAGATTTCGGGCGAGTCCCAGCCGTCGTTGTTGCGGTCCGAAATGGTGTGGTCGGTAATCATGAACAGGCCACCGCCGTTCTGCACGTACTGCAGGATGGCCGTTTTCTCGGCCGTGGTAAACACTGTGTTGGGCTCATCCACCACAAACACGCTGTAGTTGCTCAGGTCCTGGGGGTTGCTGCTGTTGCCGTAGCTGATGGCCGCGCCGGCCGGCAACTGCTCCACCGTGTGGCCCAGCTTCACCAGGGCCACGCCCCAGGCCGAAATGGCGCCGGTCCAGTACGTTTCGGGAGTAGAGGCGGTGATGCCGCTCTGGTCGGGCGAGGGGTAGCGCGAGGCCACGCCGCTGTTCACGTCCAGCACCCAGTCGGCGTTGCCGGCCAGCTCCCCGTGCGAGCCATCGAACAGGAATTTCTTGCCCGTGCCGGTGGGCGGCGGCGTGGTACCGCCCCCGTACTGCTCCATCGTCACGTTATCGAGGTTGATGCGGTTGGTACCGCCGGAAGTCTTGCGAATCTGCAGACGAATGCTGCCGCTCAGGTTTACCGTGAAGGAGGCCGTGCTGAGGGTACTGCTGCTGCTGGTGATAGTGCTGCCTACTTTGGCGTAGCTGCTGCCACTGTTCTGGCTAACCCACAGCTCCCACTGGGAGCTGCCGTCGGTGCCATACACGGCGTGCTGCACCGTAACCACGCCCGCCCCGGTGGTAGCGTTGAAGTTCATGGTGAGGGAGCCGGTGTTGCGCATCCGAACCGACTGCGCCCCGGTTTTGGGGTCGGCGGTGGTATTGCCGAGCAGCGCGTCGTTGAGCGTCCAGGAGCCCGAGCCAAGCGTGACGGAGCCGGTGGTGTAGGCCGTTTTGGTGCCGGTTTCGAAGCCTTCCGGGAAACCGGCGCTGCTTACATCGGCGGCGGCGGTGGCGGGGGTAACAGCAGCAGGAGAAGGAAGATTATCCTGTTTGGCACAGGACAGAACGGAGAGGCTCAGCAGGGAGGCTGTGAGCCAGCGCAGGGGGTAGCGCATAGGAAAGAGTGTGGTTGTGGAATGAAAAAAGGACTGAGAAACCCTTTCAGCAAAGGTACCTGGCCTTCAAGCGGTGAAAAGGACAGTGTATATTAAGGAATTATTATCAAATAGTTAGCCGTGCAGAGGTTGTATCTTTCTGTCAGAAGTACAATTTCCAGCCGGAAAGAGCGGCCCTCGTGCAGGCAAAACGGATGAACCGGCACATGATGCTTGTTTGCCTTTTACTAGTGGCTCGTTAACATTTTGGCATTCTTATTTGAATGCAATCCGCTTGGTCCATTCTTTTCCGCTTTTTTTGGGTTTTCAACGGGTGAGCTGACGTCTGGGGCTCCCCGTCCGCTCACACTCACCGCACACATTCTGCTCCTATGGCATTCGAGTTTAATACCTACACGCCCGCCCCCGAGTTCAGCACCCCGGCCGCGTATTTTTCCATGGAATTTGCCTTGGATCAGGCCCTGAAAACCTACTCCGGTGGCCTGGGCTTTTTGGCCGGCTCCCACATGCGCTCCGTGTATGAGCTCAAGCAGAACCTGGTAGGCATCAGCATCCTGTGGTCGTTCGGCTACTACGACCAGGGCCGCAACGAGGACCAGAGCATGCGCGCCGATTTCCGCCTCAAGCACTACAGCTTCCTGCAGGATACCGGCCTGGTGTTCCCCATTACCATTCACAACGCGCAGGTGCTGGTGAAGGCCCTGTACCTGGCCCCCGACACGTTCGGGACGGCCCCCATGTTCTTCCTGACGACGGACATTCCCGAAAACGACTACCTCTCCCGCACCATCTCCCACCACCTCTACGACGCCGATACGGCTGCCCGGGTGGCCCAGAGCATTCTGCTGGGCGTGGGCGGTGGTAAGCTGCTCGATTTGCTGGGCCGCCACACGGAGGTGTATCACCTCAACGAAGGCCACGGCCTGCCCCTGGCCTTCTACCTCTACGACAAGCACGGCCGCAACCTGGAGGAGGTGAAGAAGCGCCTGGTGTTCACCACCCACACGCCCGAGCTGGCCGGCAACGAGGAGCACCCCATCAAGCTGCTGCACGATATGTCGTTCTTCGGCAATGTGCCGCTGGAGGAAGTGCGCCGCCTGGGCTTGGTGGAGCAGGAGCGCCTGAACTACACGCTCACGGCCCTGCGCTTCTCGCGCATCAGCAACGGCGTGAGCAAGGTGCACGGCGAAGTGGCCAACGATATGTGGGGCACCAATGCGGGCATCTGCCCCATCATTGCCATTACCAACTCCCAGAACGGCACCTACTGGCGCGACAAAGCCCTGCACGAAGCCCTGGAAGCCGGCGACGACGTGGCCCTGAAAGCCCGCAAGCGGGAGCTGAAAAAGCAGCTGTTCGACATCGTGGCCGACCAGACCGGCACGCTGCTCGACCCGGAGGTGCTGACCGTGGTGTGGGCCCGCCGCTTTGCCGGCTACAAGCGCGCCGACCTGATTCTGCGTCACTTTGAGCGGTTCCTGGATATTGTAAACAACCAGGAGCGTCCGGTGCAGGTTATCTGGGCCGGTAAGCCCTACCCCAAGGATTTTGGGGCGGTGGGCCTGTTCAACAGCATCATTGAGAAGACCAAGAACCTGAAAAACTGCGCCGTACTCACGGGCTACGAGCTGGGCTTGTCGGCGGCCCTGAAGAAGGGTTCCGATATCTGGCTGAACACGCCCCGCTACCCCCGCGAGGCCTCGGGTACCTCGGGCATGACGGCCGCCATGAATGCTTCGGCCTCGCTGAGCATTGCCGATGGCTGGATTCCGGAGTTCGTGCGCCACGGCGAAAACGGCTTCATCATTGAGCACACCGACATCAACCAGCCCGATGAGGTGAAGGATAACATCGAGGCCACCAACGTGCTCGACGTGCTCGAAAACGAAATCGTGCCCCTGTACTACGGCCAGCCCGAGAAGTTCCTGGAGCTGGTGAAAACCGGCATGCGCGAGGTGGAGCCCGAGTTTGAGTCGCACCGCATGGCCACCGAGTACTACGAGCGGATGTACAACGCCAAGTAGTAGCCGTCCTACACTGATTGAAAACCACGCCGGTTCGGCGGGCGTAGCCCGTCGGGCCGGTTGTCGTTAGTGGGCACCCGAACGACGACGCAACAACCTCAGCACGCAGGGACCGGCCCGACGGGCTACGCCCGCCGGACCGGGGCCCGATTTGTAGTTCAGTCAGTGAGAATGTGCGGCACGAACTCGGAGAGGTTGGTGATGATGCCCGCGTCCCGGCGGAAGCTGAGGGCGCAGGCCTCGCCGGCCCAGAACACGCCCGCCTGGTAGCGGCGGCCCTGGGCATCAGTCGGGAAATCCAGCCAGCGCTGGCGTACCTGGGGCTGGTCGGCGAAGTCGCCGGGCTGCTCCTGGCGGGTGAGGGAGCCGTCCAGCTCGGTCAGGTTCTGGCCCTCGCGCCCGAACAAAGGCTTGCGTACGTGGTGGCCCGGCAGGTCGCGCAGGCTGGCTTCTGCCAGCAGCGGGTGGTGCGGAAATACGTCCCAGAGGTGAGCCAGCAGGGCCTTGCTCTGGAACAGCAGCGCGTAGGCCGGGTTGGCAATTATCAGGTCGCGGGTGAGCAGCAGGTGGGTGAGGTCGGCGGTAAGCTCGGGCTCCTCAGCAGCCAGCAGCTCCCAGGGCACCAGCTTGAACAGAAAATCGAAGCGCTGCCACTGGCCCAGAGCCACCTCCGCCCAGGCACCCCGGTCCTCTCCTTCCACCGCCACGCGCATGGCATCCACGGAGCAGCTGAAAGCCGTTTCGAACCCGGCGGCGCGGGCGGCCTCGGCTACTACGGCGCAGTTGGTTTCGTCCTCGGCGCTATCGGGCAGATATACCAGCAGTAGGTGGGGAGCCAGGTCGGGGTTCAGCTCCCGCCAGCGGCGCAGCTGGGCTTCCAGGCCTTCAAACAGGCCGTTGGCCTGCCGTTCTTCGGCAGGGCGGCCGGCGGCCATCAGGCTGGCCCACTGCACCACGGCCGTTTCGGGGATGCTGGTGGCGGTGTCGGCGTTGAACTCCACCAGCTTGGGGCCGTGGGGCGTCTGGGCCAGGTCGAAGCGGCCGTAGAGGTGCCAGTGCCGCTCGTCGTTCCAGCTGTGGCGCACGGCTTCCCAGAGGTTCGCGGGAATCCCGAGCTGCTGCAGAAAATCGTTGGGAATGGGGTCGGGTATGGCCTGCACCAGCATGTCATAAAGCGTGTCGGCGGCCTGGAGCAGGGTTTCCGCTTCGGCTTCGGGCAGCACCACGGCCTCGGGAGCCAGGTAGGCCGCGCAGGCATCTTCCACGGCCCACTCCCAGCCCAGCTGGCGGATGGCCGGCTCCACGTTGCCCGGCAGCGGCAGCAAACGAATCATACGGTAGGGGGTTGGGTGTTGAGCAGCCGGGGGCCGGATTGCGGGCCCCGGCTGCTCAACGCTGATTGAAAATTCCCGCAGGCTTTGGC
Source organism: Hymenobacter sp. 102 (assembly GCF_049949205.1). Lineage (NCBI taxonomy): Bacteria > Pseudomonadati > Bacteroidota > Cytophagia > Cytophagales > Hymenobacteraceae > Hymenobacter > Hymenobacter sp. 102. The sequence continues at coordinate 2,845,380 of NZ_CP188172.1, read as the reverse complement.
GGAATGGGGTGGAGCGCCAAGCGTGCTGCCAGCGAGTGGGTTCAGCCCACTCAGCTTTTCGGCCCTGAACGCTTGGGTAGCCAGGCGCTTACCCGCCAAAGCCCCGGGAGCCGCCCCGGCTCCCGAAACCGCTGCTACGGCTGCTGCGGGGTGCCGAGCTACGGAACGTGCCGCGCGACACGGTGCGCCGCACGGTGGGACTGGCGCTGATGCCCGCGTTGCCACTGCTGCGGCTTCCGCTGAAACCCCGCCCGAAAAAGCCTCGGCCCTCATTGTCCCGCTCCCGGGCAATGGTTTGCCGCCAGCCGTTGTTGCGCTGGAAAATGCCGGGCGAAGCGTAGTAGCCGGTGTTGGGCGTCAGCCAGCGGCCAGCCATGTAGCCAATGCCGCTCCACATCAGCACATCCATCATGCTGGTGCCGCCTACCCGGTTTTCGGGGTTGCGGCGGGTGTAGTCCTGCATCTGCTGCTGCAAGGCCTGGCCCTGCAGTGTGTCCACCTTGCCGTCGAAGTGGCGCAGAATAGCGGCTACTTCCTCCTTGCCAGCTGGCCGCTCGGCCGTAATTTTCCACTGGCCCGGCTGCGTCTCCGTCATTTCGGTGATAACGCCCTGGCTGTAGGAGTCGGCGGTGGCATTGTCCCAGGAGGAATCCGCGGCGTCGGGGCGGCTGTCGTTGGAGGAGCAGGCCGGCAAAGCGCCCAGGCCCAGGCTGGCGGCTGCCGTGAGCAGAAACAGGTTGCGGCGCCAGTCGCCGAGGCGGTAAAATGGGCGTTTCATAGCAAATGAAGAGAAGTGGCGGAACGTAAGGCGAAAGTAGCAGGAATCCGGTGTTGGCCAGCTGCTTTATGGCTGCCGCTCCAGTACCGGCCGCAGCACCTGCCATACGTTGGCGGCCAGCAGCTTCTGGCCCTCGGCGTTGGGGTGCACGCCATCGGGGAGGTTGAGGTGGCGCTGGCCCATCACGCCGTGCAGCAGAAAGGGCACAAAATCGACTTGGTTTTTCTCTGCCAGCTGCCGGAACAGGGCGTTGAACTCCTGGGCGTAATGGCCCAGCCGCCCGCCGCCCAACGTGGCCAGCGGCCCCAGATCAAAGGGAAACTCCAGGCCTACCAGCACGATGCGGGCCGCGGGGTGGGTGCGGCGCACGGCATCCAGGATAAACTGCAGGTTTTGGGTGGTTTCACGCACCGGAATACCCCGCAGGCCGTCGTTGGCCCCCAACTCCAGCACAAACACGTCGAGTTGCTCAAAGCGGGGCAGCACGGTGCTGATGCGCTGCCGGCCCCCGGCCGTGGTTTCGCCGCTTACGCCGTAGTTGTAGGCTTTATAGGCCAGGCCGGCGGCATCGATTTTTTCCTGAATCCGGGCCGGAAACGCCTCGCTGGCCCGGAGCTGGTAGCCGGCCGTAAGCGAGTCGCCGAAGAAGAGAATGGTGCGCATAGTAAAGGCCCGAAAAGGGAAGGGCGAACAGGCTAAACGGTTTGCCAGGGCCAGAGTTCCGCTTCCCCGAAAGTGTACAGGGCCAAGGAGAAAAGTTAGCGGCGGCAAACTTTTTTGGCAGTTTCGGCCTTTACCTTTGCTGCCAGATGAGAATAATTCTTCTCTGCTACGCTTGATTTTTTCACCAAATACCCCCCGAATGTCCGTTACGAAAGCCACCGACGCCGATTTTCAGCAGCTACTGCAAGACAATGAGAAAGTAGTGGTGAAATACTACGCCGATTGGTGCGGCAACTGCCGCCTGTTTTCGCCCAAGTTTAAGCGCCTGGCCGAGCAGAACGAAGGCATGACCTTCCTGGACGTAAACGCCGAAACCAGCCCCGAGGCCCGCAAGCTGGCCAGCGTAACCAACCTGCCCTTCTTCGCGGTATTCCGCAACGGGGAGCTGGTAGATACCGTGGCTGCCAGCAAGGAAGAGGCCGTAGCCAGCCTGATTTCGCGCCTGAACTAAGCCCGCCCCGCCATGAAAATGCCCGTAATCAAGCGCCTGGTGGAAACCCAGACGCTGGAAAACCTGGTAGCCGCCGAGCAGGCCCTGCTGGAAGAACAGCCCCTGGCCATTGAGGTTGAAGGCGAGGATGAGGGCGAACAGCTGACCCACGTGTTTGCGGCCATCTTCATCCTCAACCACATGCAGGACCACGGCACCGACTTCAAAACCGCCCTGCGCGAGTACACCGCCAAAGTGCGCGTGAGCATCAGCTAAATAGTGAGGTGGTGAACTGGTGAGTTTGACGTTCTGCCTGCGCCAGTTGCGCGGTTCAAACGTCAAACTCACCAGTTCACCACCTCACTATTTAAGCCGGTACACGCCGGGCGTATTAGTGGGCTCGTAGCGGCTGAAAATAGCGGGTATCTTGTATTGCAGCTCCGGTACGAGGCCCCGTTGGTCGATGAGGTAGCGGGGCGGGCTGGTCTGGAAATTGCGCGCCACCCGAAACACGGCATCGTACTCGCTGAGGCGCCCCAGGTCGGTTTGAGCCAGCTGCCAGTCGAGGTAAGGCGTGGCGAGGTGGTTGTGGGCGTACGGGCGCATGTCGGGCCCCAGTACCAGAATCTGCTGGCCCTGCAGAAACGCATAGCGCGGGTTCGGCTGCACGGCGTAGCGGCTTTCCAGCGGAATGGGAATGATGCTATCCAGAAACAGCGCCGAGCGGTAGCGCACCACCAGCACCGCTCCTACTACCAGCAGCAGCAATACTTCCGGCACCCAGGCCCGACGGTTTTTCTGCCACAGATACAGGCTGAAATACGTAAGTGGGGGCAGAATAAGCACCAGGGTGCCCGGGGCCCGGCCACCACCAGCTGCGGCCATGGCGGCGGCCACCACCAGCCACACCAGCATCAGCTGCTGAAACTTCACCTGGAATACGAGCCCTGGCGGCAGCGTGAAGCTGCGCCCCAGGCCCAGTAGCAGCAGCACACCCGGCAACACCAGCAACCGCAGGTGCACCCATAGTGGCAGGCCATCGGCCCCCGCCACCAGTCCGTTGAGCGTGGGCCGCAAATGAAACTGCGAGAAACCCGGCAGCGAATCGTTGTAGAGGAAAAACGTTGCCACTACCGCGTAGGGAAACAGAAAGCCACACACCAGCAGCAAAAAGCTCCGGAACGAGTTGGCGGCGAAAATGATAACAGCAAACAGGCCCAGCAGCAGAAACAGGGCCAGTGGCAGGTAGCACAGGGCCGCTACCCCAATCAGAAACCCCGCCCGAAACAGCCTGCGGTTATCATATCCCTCCCGGGAGGTGGGCAGCAACGCACTAAACGCGGCAATCAGAAATGAGTGGCCCAACAGCAGGGGGGAGAGAATGTCCAGGTCGGTGGTAATGGAGCCCAGCAGCAGATACACCAACGCCCCCACGTAGCCCCGTTCGGGGTGCACATCGGCGCGGTTGAGCACAAAGTTGAACCGCAATGCCTGGAACGTGAACAGCGCCAGCGCCAGCAGCCGGTTCAGCCACAGCAGCCGGTTGCCTACCAACTCGGAAAGGCCGGCCAGGGCCGCTGCCAGTGGGGCCGTGCTGTCGTACACGTCGCGGTAAAGTAAGGCGCCGGCGTGTAGCCGCTCCCCGATCAGCAGACTGCGCAGTTCCACCGGCATCAGCGGGATGCCCCACCACAACAGCGGCAGCCGCAGGGCCAGCAGCAGTAGCAGCAGCACAAACAGGCGGGTAGGCAGGGAGCTTTTAAAAAATTGAAGCAAGGGAAGAGAAACTTGGGAACTGTGGGACTTGGGAACCTGGAAACAGCACCAGTACGCGCCAACGACTGTTTCCTGACGTCTTCGGCCGTTACGCAGCAAATATAGCCCCCACACCCCCTCCCCCTTACCTAAGTCCCTAAGTCCCTAAGTCCCTAAGTCCCTAAGTCCCTAAGTCCCTAAGTCCCTATCTTTGCGGATTCTTATGGAAAGCAAACGACAACAAAAGGTAGCCAGCCTGCTACAGCAGGACCTGGCAGCCGTATTTCAGCGTGATTTACCGCACCTGTTTCCGGGCTTGCCGCCGGGCATCAGTCTGGTGCGCGTCTCCCCCGACCTGGGCGTGGCCCGTGTGTACCTGAGCGTGCTCACGGTAGGCACTGCCAGCTCTGACGATCAGCAACTTGCGCTGGTGCAGGATACTGCCAAGGAAATCCGCCAGGCCCTGGCTAAGCGGGTGCGCAAGCAGCTGCGCATTGTGCCCGAACTGGTATTCTTCCTCGACGACTCGGCTTCCTACGCGGCCCACATGGACAACGTGTTCGGCAACCTGCACATTCCGCCGGCCATCCCCGAGCAGCCGACTCCCGATGAGCCCAATGCCGCGCCCAAGCGCCCCAAACTCTTCGCCGACGACGAAGAGAGTAACTGAGTAGCAGAGTAACTGAGTATTAGTTCAATACTCCTGAGGTTCACGTCACCAAAATAAGTACTCAGTTACTCCGCTATTCAGTTACACGTCACTCAGTTACTCCGCTACTCAGTTACTCTCCCTTGTACTACGACCCGATTAAGAAGTCGCTCGGCGAAGTTTTCAACCGCACGCCCTGGCTGCGGCAGTTGTTTTACCATCTGCTTGATCTGCTGCTGCTGCGCACCTGGCATGTGCACCGCGAGCTGCGCCAGTGGGCTAAAGGCCGTACTGAGGAGCCCCTCGCCATTCTGGATGCCGGCTCCGGCTACGGGCAGTACACGTACTGGCTGTCAGGCCTGAGCCGCAAGTGGCAGATTCTGGCCGTGGATGTGAAGGACGAGCAAGTGGCCGATTCCAACCGCTTCTTCCGGCAGATTGGCCGCACCAATGCTCAGTTTGCGGTGCAGGACCTGGTGCTCTACCAGCAACCCAACTCCTTCGACCTGGCCCTGTCGGTGGATGTGATGGAGCACATTCTGGAAGACGTGGAAGTATTCCGCAACATTCACACCTCCCTCAAGGACGGCGGCATGCTGCTCATCTCCACTCCCTCCGACCAGGGGGGCTCCGATGTGCACGCCGACGGTGAAACCAGCTTCATTGAGGAGCACGTGCGCGACGGCTACAACATCCATGAGATTCAGCAGAAGCTGCGCACCGCCGGTTTCGAGCGGATTGAGGCTCAGTACAGCTACGGCGAGCCGGGCCAGATTTCCTGGCGCCTGAGCATGAAGTATCCCATTCTGATGCTGGGTAAATCGAAGCTGTTTTTCCTGCTGCTGCCCTTCTACTATCTCGTTACCTTTCCGTTCTGCCTCATTCTGAACTGGTTTGACGCCAATTCCAAACACGATTCGGGCACGGGCCTGATTGTGAAAGCCTGGAAATAGACCTTTTTCGCGCAGCGGCGTATCTTGCTCCTGATTATGCCGTTGCTATTTTCCCAACGTAGCTTCCTCCACTAGCCCCGCTCCCGCGCCCCGCACGTGAACGTACCGTTGCTCATTGCCCGGCGTTACTTTTTCTCGAAGAAGAAGCGCAACATCATCAGCATCATCTCCAACATTTCCATGGTGGGCGTAGCCGTGGGAACGATGGCGCTGATTATTGTGCTGTCAGTGTTCAATGGGCTGGAGGATCTGGTGCGCAGCCTCTACGGCAAATCGGACCCTGATCTGGTGATTACTGCCGTGCAGGGCAAGTCCTTTGAGCTGAGCCCCGCCCTGCTGGCCAAATTGCGCGCTACGGCCGGCGTGCGGCTGGTAACGGAGGTAATCGAGGACAATGCCCTGCTGCAGTACCACGACCGGCAGATGGTGGTGAAGATGAAGGGCGTTTCCGACAACTACCACCTGCAGAGCAACATCGACTCGGCCATTGTGGACGGCAGCCACCAGCTGCACCGCGACGGGCTGGATTACGCCTTGGTAGGGGCCGGCGTGCAGCACGAGCTCAGCATCACGCTTGATAACCGGTTCTCACCCATGCGCTTGCTGTACCCGCGCAATACGGGCCGCAAAACGCTGTCGATGAACCCTGAAACGGCCTTTAACGAGCAGAATATCCTGGCCGGCGGCGTGTTCCTGATTGAGCAGCACATTGACGACAGCTACATCTTTGTGCCTCTGGAGTTTGCCCAGAACCTGCTGCGCTACGGCAACCGCCGCACGGCTCTGGAAGTGAAGGCCAAGCCCGGCCGCGACATCAGCGACGTGAAGGATGCCCTAAAAAGGCAACTCGGCCGCGGCTTCAAGGTGCTGGATTCCGATGAGCAGCACGTTTCTCTGCTCAAAGCCATCAAGGTGGAGAAAATGTTCGTGTTCATCACCTTCGCCTTTATCCTGCTCATTGCCAGCATCAACATCTTTTTCTCCCTGTCGATGCTGGTGATAGACAAGCGCAAGGATATTGCCGTGCTCATGGCTGTGGGGGCCAGCTCCCGCACCATTCGCAACATCTTTTTGCTGGAAGGGGCCATTGTGGCCCAGGTGGGGGCCGTAACCGGCCTGGTGCTGGGGGTTGGCATCTGCTGGCTGCAGCAAACCTTTCACATCGTGAGCATGGGCATGGCTACCAGTGTGGTGGATTCCTATCCCGTTAAGATGCAGCTATCGGATATTGTGCTGACGGGTATTGCCATTGTGGTTATCACCATCAGCGTTTCCATCCGCCCGGCCCTGAACGCCGCCAGCCTCGACCTACGGGAAAATCTGTAGGAAGTTCACTTCATGTCAGGTATTTCCCCTGGTGGGAAATAGGCTTATAGTGCCTTTCAACAGGGTCTTTAGTTCCCAATCTGATACATCCGGGGGAGCAGGCTTGACTTGCCGCCGAAAAACGTATTGATTGTTTGCGGGAAACTATAACTATAAAAAGAGAAGTCCGTTACCTTCGTAGACTGCAAAGGGCAGTCCGGTAGACACTTTTGCCTAATTGAACAAAATAATATGATTATTCTCGGATTAAATTTTACTTTTTAGTAAAAAATATAGTATTTGGCATTTGTTACTACTTTCAACGCTGCATTTTAGTTACTGACTATGAAGGTCTCCACTTCAGAGCCATTTCAGATTGTATATTCTTTACTCGAACACGAGTATCTAGGCTATTTATTTGAGTCTTATGTGGTGCAACGCAATCAGCGGGGCCAGCTCACGCTGCAGCACCAAACGGTATCGGCCAAGAATGCGCCGGAGTTTGCGGACGGCCTGAACGAATCGGATTTTGAGCTGATTGCCCTCACCGACCAGATTCAGCAGGATGCTGTTATCAAAGAGTTCTGGTCGAAGAAGACAACCCCGGCCGACTTCTTCCTGAAGATATACGATCCTGAGAAGGGTGACAAGGGGCTGCAGGATGCCATTTGTCGCTACGTGCAGGAGCGGATGGGGCAAATTTTGAGCTTGCTGAAGGATAAATGCGTCTTTATTACCGGTAAGGATGGGGAGCCAACCTGGCGCGAAATTCAGGTGGCCGCCGAGCCGGCGTCGGTGCTGTTCCATTTCCGGCGCAATGAGGAAAGCACGCATTACTTCCCCACCATTCAGTACCAGGGGCAAAAGCTGGATTTTCAATACAAAAACGCCGTAATCGTGTGCGAGCAGCCGGCCTGGCTGCTGCTGGGCGACACGCTGCACAACTTCCACAACGACGTGGACGGCAAGAAAATCAAGCCGTTCCTGAACAAGAAGTTCATTGTGATTCCCCGGCAGGTGGAGGATAGCTACTTCCAGCGGTTTGTGGCCCCGCTGGTGGAGTCGTTCGATGTGCACGCCCGGGGGTTTGATATCCGCTCGGAGCGATACGTGGCCCGGCCTCAGCTTACCTTCACGGATGCGCCCCACACCACGGTGGTAACCGCCCCGCCCGCCCGCACTGCCGTGGCCCGGCGTGGGGCCGGCAGCCCGACTAGCGGCGTAGCCGTGGCCACCGTGGAGGCTCCCTCCGACCACATTCACTTCGATTTGAGCTTCCGCTACGGCGACCATACCGTGCACACGGCCCACGACAAGCGGGTGTGCGTGAAGCTGGAAAAAAAGGAGGACAACTACATCTTCCACCGCCTCATCCGCAACCTCGACCGGGAGCAGGAAATCATTGCCGAGCTGGCCGACCGCGCCCTAGAAGTGCGCAACGGCCGGGCCGTGCTGGAGAAGGCCACGGCCTTCCGCTGGCTTCATCACCACGCCGATGAGCTGGTGCGCCTGGGCTTCACGGTGCAGCAGGGCAGCAGCTCGGGCAAAGACTACTTTATTGGGGCGGTAACGGTGCAGGTGGGCATCACGGAAACCAACGACTGGTTTGATGTGCACGGCACAGTGCGCTTCGGGGAGTTTGAGATTCCCTTCATCAAGCTGCGACCCTACATTCTCAACAAGCGCCACGAATTCCGGCTGCCCAACGGGCAGATTGCCATTATTCCGGAGGAGTGGTTTTCCCAGTACCTAGAGCTGTTTGCCTTCTCGGAGGAAAACAACCACTCGCTTACGCTGCGCAAGCATCATTTGGCGTTGGTTTCAGACCTGCAAAACGGCAACCTGGCCACGGTGGTGATGTCGCGGAAGCTGGAAAAGCTGCGCGAGTTTGAAACCGTGGAGGACCGCCCGTTGCCGGCCTCGTTCCGGGGCGAGTTGCGGCCCTACCAGAAGGCCGGCTACAACTGGCTGCATTTCGTACAGGACTACCAGTTTGGGGGCTGCCTGGCCGATGACATGGGGCTTGGCAAGGCGCAGCCGCTGCACGCTCGCATCCTGACGCCTACGGGTTGGAAACGGATGGGCGACATGCGGGTGGGCGACGAACTGATCAACTCTCAGGGTGGCCGCTCCCGGGTAACCGGCGTGTTCCCCCAGGGCGAAAAGGAAATCTTCCGGGTGACTTTCACGGATGGCTCCAGTACCGAGTGCTGCGCCGAGCACCTGTGGGCCGTGCAGAGCCCGGTGCAGAAATACAGGGGCCAGCCCTACCAAGTGCGGGAGCTGCAAACCATGGCCGCCGACCTACACGACAAGCATGGCAATACCAAGTGGTTTATCCCGCTGGTGCAGGCCGTACAGTTTGCGTCCCGGCCCGTTGCCCTGGACCCCTACCTGCTGGGGCTGCTGCTCGGCGACGGGTGCTTCCGCCGCAACAGCGTAGACCAAACCACAGCCGACACCGAAATAGTAAACTACGCTGCCGCCGCGCTGCCCACCGGCCTGCGCCTGCAGCCCGTAACGCCAACTGGGTACGACTACAACCTGGTGAAAGCCAGCGGCTGGACCAACGCCCTAATGCAGCACATAAAGGCGCTGGGGCTGAAAGACAAGAAGTCGGCTGATAAATTCATCCCGGAAAGCTACCTGTTCAATGATGTGGCTACCCGCGTGGCGCTGTTGCAGGGCCTGCTGGATGCCGATGGCTACGTATCGGCCAGTGGCGACGTATGCCAGTTTACCTCGGTTTCCGGGCAGCTGATTGAGGGCGTTACCAGCTTGGTGCAGTCGTTGGGCGGCACGGTGCGCCGCAGCAGTAAGCTGCCCACCTACGCCCACAAGGGCGAGCAGCGCACCGGGCAGCGCACCTATACGCTTACCCTGAGCCTGCCCCCGCACATCCGGCCTTTCCGTCTCACGCGCAAAGCGGTGCTGTATCGGCCCAAAACTAAATACCAGCCCTACCGGGGCATCAAGGCGGTGGAAAGCGTGGGGGTGCTGCCGGCCCAGTGCATCAGCGTGGATGCGCCTGACCGGCTGTACGTGACGGACGACTTCATCCTGACCCATAATACCATCCAGACGCTGGCGCTGCTCCTGCAACGCAAGGAAAGTGGCGCGGCCAAAGGCGCGGCTTCGTTGCTGGTAATGCCTACCTCGCTGGTGTATAACTGGATGACGGAGGCCTTTAAGTTTACGCCCGCGCTGCGCCTGCTCATTTACACGGGCACGTACCGGGACAAGAACGTGGAGCAGTTTGCCGATTATGACGTGGTGCTGACCAGCTACGGCATTGTGCGCCTGGATACGGAGCTGCTGAAAACCTACAAGTTCGATTACGTGATTCTGGACGAGTCGCAGGCCATCAAAAACCCCGGCTCCACTACCTCCCAGGCTGTGCGCGGGCTGCACTCCCGCCACCGGCTGATTCTGACGGGCACGCCGGTGGAGAACAGCACGATGGACCTTTGGTCGCAGATGTCGTTCATCAACCCCGGACTGCTGGGCTCGCAGGCGTTCTTCCGCAAGGAATTTCTCAAACCCATTGAGAAGGGCAAGGACGAGGGCAAAACGCGCCGTCTGCACGCGCTTATCAAGCCGTTTATTCTGCGGCGGCACAAGGCGCAAGTAGCCAAGGAGCTGCCCGAGAAGATTGAGAACCTGAGCTACTGCCCCATGACGGAGGAGCAGCAGCAGTGCTACGAGGAAACCAAGAGCTTCTACCGCAACCAGATTCTGCAGAGCCTGGAGGAGCACGGCACGGCCAGCACCCAGTTTATGCTGCTGCAGGGCCTCACCAAGCTCCGCCAGATTGCCAACCACCCGCGCATGGCCCACGAGGACTACGAGCACGAGTCGGGCAAGCTGCGGGAAGTGGTGCGCATGATCAAGAGCGTAGTATCGGAGGGGCACAAGGTGTTGGTGTTTAGTCAGTTTGTGAAGCACCTGGACATTGTGCGGGCGGCCCTGGATGAGCGGCAGATTGCCTACGCCTACCTCGATGGCAACACCCGGGACCGGCATAAGGAAGTGGAGCGGTTCCAGCAGACCGATGAGCTGCGGGTGTTCCTCATCAGCCTGAAAGCGGGCGGCGTGGGCCTCAACCTCACCGCCGCCGACTACGTGTTCATCCTCGACCCGTGGTGGAACCCAGCCGTGGAAGCCCAGGCCGTGGACCGGGCCCACCGCATCGGGCAGCAGCGCACGGTGTTCACTTACAAGTTCATCACCCAGAACACAGTGGAGGAGAAAATCCTGGCCCTGCAGAACAAGAAAATCCAGCTCGTTACCGACCTCATCACCACCGACGAAGCTATTATCAAGAGCCTCACCCGCGAGGATATTGAGGAACTGCTGGGGTAGTATTGACGCAGGTTGACAACGCTGAACTATTGAATATTAAGATCATTCATCCCCTGGCTTCTGGCAAGCTTCGACTACTCAACCTTGATGCGGACGAGCACGGCAACTTTATTGCCTTACTGAGCAATTGGGAAGTCTGGACCAACCAGTGGCAACTACCGTTGCATCAGCAGTTTCGATTTCCGCTAATCAGAAAAATTGACGATACCCGGTTCCTGGTAATAGAATCCCGGCGTAGCCAACAAGACAACGGTCATGTTTTTGGAGTCGACGGTAATAAAATGCTGACGTTCGATGCAGGAGATGCAGTTGAAGATGTTCTGGTGCAGGACGGAAAGATTGTTATTTCTTATTTTGACGAAGGCTTCGGGAGCAGTAAACCAAGTAGTGACGGATTGGCCGTGTTCAACTTTGATGGGCAGCAGCTTTGGGGATTCAACTCAAGCAACCCAGCTCATTTTATACTGGACTGCTACTGCATGTGCAAACTGGGTAAAGACAGTATTCTGTTCTATCCCTACACTGATTTTCCCTTGGTGGAGCTACGTCTTACTGACTACCAGATTATACACCAAGAAGCCCCGGATGGCTTTTGTGGTAGCCACGCGCTAACCACCACGCGTGGCAACGTTATTTTCTATGGTTCCTACGAGGACACGTGTTTCTTCTGGTGGAACAGGAAGGATAAGGTCAAGCGTTTCGGTAATTTCTCTTCAGCCGGACTACGAGGAATCGGCAACGGAAAATTCCTGACTTTCGATGACCATAGCTTTACGATAGTAGATGCCATGGCAGTGATGAGTGAGAAATAGTCGTCTGGGCATATTTAAAAGGAAACAAAGGTTAGCTAAATAAGCAGTATGGGCTTGTTCGACGCGCCAAAACCTGTTCGGGTAGAAATAAAGGGCCACACGCTCCGGTGTAGTATCTGTGGGCACCAGGGCTTCCACCGCAACGAGGTGAAGCTGGAACGCGCCGGGCTGTTCACTTCCGACTGGTCCGACCCGCACGCCATCTGCTACGAGTGCGACAACTGCGGCTTCCTGCACTGGTTTATGCCGAAGTAAGCGCGGTCAGCCTTTGCTTCACGTTTGCCGGAACGAGGCTCAGTATGGTACATGCTGGTCGTCAGGTGCAAAGCAAAGGCTACGTACTACGGCTCTGGCGTAGCCTCCGACGGCTGCGGATAGGTTTCAATTTTCAGATAGTAGATCAGACAGTATGCGAACAGCTATACGGAGCGTGCAAATAGGTGTGGGGATGAGTGTTGGGTTGATAACGTCGTTGGCGTACGGGCAGCAGACACTCCCGCCGGCGCGGCTGGGGCTGCAGGTGCATTACGGGGGCAGTGCTAATTTTTTCGCAGCTTCTTTCCGGGATACGCCCTCCGAACTGCAGCACGTGCGGCTGCTGGGCACGGCGGGTGGGGCTGAGGTATCGTACCGGGTGGGCCGCACCGGGGCCGTGGCGCTGGGCTACACCCGCACCGTCAACTCCGACTACAAGCAGATTCCGTATGAAACCGCCTGGGGCAGTACGCCCACCGTGGATGTGCGGCTGCGCTACGTGAACAACGCCTTCCAGGCCGTGTATGAGCGGGAAGTAGCCCGCAACCTGCGCGTGCACGCCGGCTTACTGTACATGACCACGGCTTCGCAGACGGCCTCTTACCAAGGGTACACTGCGTATGGTGCCCCGGTTTTTGCCCTCAACGAAACCAGTATGCGCAACAGCTACCCCGAAGAAGCGGGCGTGGTGGCCGGTCTGGAATATTCCCGGCCCATTGACACGCACTTCCGGTTGGGCCTGAAGGCGCGGGGTTACTATCTGGCATCCGTTGCCACCTTCGAGATGCTCACGCCCACGCCCACGCCCACGTACAGCTGGTAGGCCAAGCCGCCGGCTCCGGCCGAAAACCCTGGGCCGCCAGCCGGAGTTAAACCGGCATGCACCTCTACCTCCGCACGCACGTAGCCGCCCCGCCTGCCCAGGTGTGGCAGGGCTTTACTCGGGAGCTGTTTCTGGCCCTGGCCCCGCCGTTTCCGCCTTTTCGGCTGCTGCGCTTCGATGGCTGCCACCGTGGCGACGAGGTGCACATTGAGCTGGGCGCCGGCCTGCTGCGTTACCGCTGGACGTCGCTTATCACCGACCACGGCGTAACGCCCGATGGCACGTACTACTTCGTGGATGAGGGCCGGCAGCTGCCGCCGCCCCTGCGCCACTGGCAGCACCGCCACCTGATGCAGCCCGCCCCCGATGGCGGCACCTACATTGTGGAGGACCTGGAATATACGGCCGGTAACACGGTGCTGGATCGGCTGCTGTGGCCGGCCATGTGGGCGCAGTTTGCCTGGCGGCGGCCCATTTACCGGCGTTGGTTTGAGCGGCCCGGTAAGCCGTTGCCGCGTAAAAACGATACTACTGGCAGCGTAGTAGCCCCAACTGCCGTATAGGGCTCGTCGGGCCGCGTACCTTGCGGCTGCTACTGGTTCTGCCCATGCCTGCTTCTACTGTTCCTGCCCGCCGTGCGCGGTTTTTTTTCGGTGTCCCGCTGCTGCTGCTAGTGCTGCTGGCGGCCGGCTGCCGCAGCTCGCAATCGGCCTACCAGTTCCGGCCCGCGCCGGCCGCGCAGCAGCCGATGACGGCAGAGGCGCGGCCGGTAATCACGCCGCCCGGGGCTTCTCCCCGGATTATTGCCACTGCTGAACCGGTGGCTGAGCGGCAACCCGCTATTCAGCAAAGAACAAAACCCAAACCGCGGCAGCTCCGGCAACAGCTGCGGCAGGCGGTAGCCCAAGTTGGGGCAGCGCAGGTGCCACGGCTGCGGGCGGGCAAATCGGCCGGGCAGGCGGCGCGTCGTGCGGCCGGGCCCCGGCACACCGCCGAGGTGGGCTTAGGCACTACGGTGCTGGGCGTGCTGGGGCTGGTGGTGTTACCCCTCAGTCTGATTGGCTTGCTGATTTGGGGCGGGCCGGTGTGGGCGGTGCTGGCCGGACTGGCGGCTTTGGCCGTGCTTATTGCCTACCTCGACCCGTTTGCGTAGCTGCGGCTCACAGGTTGAGTACCATTCGGATATCGGCGCGCTGGTAGGCGGTAGGCGCAAGCGGAGCCTCCACGAAGCCTAGCCGGCGGTACAGGGCCAGCGCAGTAGTCAACCGCCGGTTGGAGAGCAGCTCCAGGTGCTGAGCCCTGAGGGCGCGGGCCTGCGCAATGGCCGCTTCGCCCAGTAGCCGGCCAATGCCCAGCCCCTGCGCATGCGGCGACACCGCCATTTTGGCCAGCTCGTAGCTGGTGGCGGTTTCGTACAGCAGCGCACAGGCACCCACGGGCTCATCCCCGAATAGCGCCATAAAAATGTGCCCTCCGGGGTCGAGAATATGCTGCTGAGGCGCGCGCAACTGCCGGTGGTCCGTCTCCTCCAGCTGAAAATAGTGCGTAATCCACTCCTCATTGAGGGCCTGGAAAGCGGGCTGATGCTCGGGCCGGTAGGCCACTATGTGGGCGGTGGTAGCGGAAGGCATGGGGGCAGCAGAAAGGTGGAGGCCGCAAAGATATTAGCCGATACCCGGTTGTCCGGGGCCGGCGCGGTGTGATGGTGAGCCGGGCGCCCTTGCGGCCCGACTGATTGGGTTACCTTTGTAGTCCACTTCACCAGCCATTTGCCATGTCCCTTGCCGTCATCACCCTCAAACCCGGAAAAGACCAGTCCCTGCGCCGTCGGCACCCGTGGGTATTTTCGGGGGCCATTGGCCGCATGCAGGGGGAGGTGGTAGAGGGCGAAGTGGTACAGGTGCAGGCCGCCAACGGCGAAGTGCTGGGCGTGGGCCACTACGCCCCCGGCTCCATTGCCGTGCGCATGCTCGATTTCGGACCCGCCGCCCAACTGCCCGACGCGGCATTCTGGGAAGGCCGCCTGCGCAATGCTTTTCAGTTGCGCCAGGGGTTGGGCCTCACGGGTACCGGCAACACCAACGTGTACCGCCTCACCCACGCTGAGGGCGACGGACTGCCCGGCCTAATCATTGATGTGTACGGCGACACGGCCGTGGTGCAGGCGCACAGCGCCGGTATGTACAAGGCCCGCCCGCTCATTGCCGAAGCCCTGCAGCAGGTGATTCCCGGCCTGCGCGCCATCTACGACAAAAGTGCCGAAACCGTGCCGGCCAAGGCCGCCCCGGGGGCCCAGAACGGCTACCTGTTCGGGAGCAGCAGCGGACAGGAGCACGTGGTGCACGAAAACGGCCACCCTTTCGCCGTGGACTGGGAAACGGGCCAGAAAACCGGCTTCTTCATCGACCAGCGCGACAACCGCAGCCTGCTGGCCCGCTACGCGCCCGGCCGCCGGGTGCTCAACACGTTCTGCTACACCGGCGGCTTCAGCTCCTACGCCCTGCAGGCCGGGGCCGAGCTGGTACATTCCGTGGATAGCTCGAAGCGCGCCATTGAGCTCACGGAGCGCAACGCCGCCCTCACCGGGCTGGAAAGCAAGCACGCCGCCTATGCCGAGGACGTGTTCAGCTTCATGAAAAACAGCCAGGAAACCTACGACCTGATTGTGCTGGACCCTCCCGCGTTTGCCAAGCACCTCTCGGCCCGCCACAACGCCCTGATGGGCTACAAGCGCCTGAACGCGGCCGGTATCCGGCAGATTGCGCCCGGCGGATTGCTGTTCACCTTCAGCTGCTCGCAGGTGGTATCGGCTGAGTTGTTTGAAGGAGCCGTGCTGGCCGCCGCCATCGAGGCTGGCCGCCCGGCTCGCATCCTGCACCGCCTCACCCAGCCCGCCGACCACCCCGTAAGCCTGTTCCACCCCGAAGGCGAATACCTGAAGGGCCTGGTGCTGGCCGTGGAGTAACCCGAATTTCTACCATGCTGAAGCCCGGCTTTTCCACCAGGAGAAGCCGGGCTTTAGTGCGTTTCGGGAGTTGCATGAACTGTCGGGCCGGAACGTGGGCAAACCACTTATATTTCTGGTCGATGACGAACTACTGGAAATGGCTGGCTGGCTGCGGTGCCGGTTGGCTGCTGCTTGCAGGGTGCGAACAACGACCGGCGGCTCGCGCTGAGCTTGTCACCCGGGCACCCGCCGACACAGTGGCTGCGGCTGCTGGTAACGCCGCGCCGCATCCGGTAGTTCTGCCTGATACCACCGATGCCAGCCGAACCGGATATGCGCTGCTGCAGGTCGGCCACGACACCGTGTTTCGGGTGGGGCGGCAGCGGTACCGGCTGCTGCTGCGGGCCGATACCGATTCCACGAAGCCGCTGCTGGCCGTTACCACGGGGGCCGTGGGCAGTTTCTTCGCCGCCGATTCGGCCTCCTTTGCCCGCACCGGGCAGGTGCGCGGCTACGAAGGCTGGCACACTATCACGCTGCTCGACTCAGTGGGCCGGATGGTATTTCGGCAGCGGCTGCGCAAGGCCGATTTTTTCGGCGTAGTCGACCCCGACGTGGTGACGGTGAGCCAGCCGCAGGCCCCGCGCCTGCTGGGTGTACACGGCCCCAGCCAGCGGCTGGCCCTGGCGGTGGAAATCGGTATTCCGTACAGTGATGTTGCGCAGCGCGTGGTGGTGCTGCTGCGGCTGGATGGGTCCGGACGGCAGCTGTTCAATAGCTACCGCTCCAACTGGGGCGCGGCCGACTGTGTGCCCCGGCTGCTGACCGATGGTACGCTGCTTACCTGCCAGGCCCTGGTACCGCCCAGCGGCCCGCCGGTGTCGCTGCAAAAGTCCCGCGCCGAATTGGTGGCCGCTTTTCCGCTCACCGATACCACCTTATTTACAGCCTACCGCTACGGCTACTACCGGCCCGCGCCGCCCGCCGCTGCCAGCCCCGCCACCGCGGAAAACCTGCCGATTGAAGGGGCGACCCCCAGCGCGGAGTTTCAGGAAGCGGACCAATGGGTGGAAGATGCCCGTCGCCGGCGCAGCCCCAATGCCTTTGTTATTACACCACGCGGGCGGGTACGGCAGCGGCTGCGCTACACCGGTACCGAGGGCACTATGGCCTACGAAGTGCCCCGCCGCTACGTGTGGCAGACGCACACCTACTACCTGCTGGATGGGCAGCGGGGCCTGCTGGCCATCGATAAGCGCCGGCCCGGTACGGCGGCCCTTTCGTTTCGGCAGATGGCGCGCTTTCGGCCGCCGCGCCGACCCGCCGAAATCCGGTTTGAACTGCGAGGCCTCAACGCCCGGTACGCCTTTTACCTCGAGCCCCAGCAACCGCGCCAGCTCCGGCTGGAGCAGCTGCCGGCCCCGGAGTAACCGGTGCGGCGGCTGTTCGGCCCGCAAACCCGAAACGGTTTTAGCTGAGGTCATTACTATTTCAGCCGCCTGCTAAAAGCCGAAAGCCGGCCCACCCCCCTAACTGGTGAACCGGCCCCGGTATAGTCTGCCCGGCGCTACCGCCAGACAGGATGCGACAATGCGCAAGTAAAGATGAGCGAGGAGCGGAACCCGGAAACCACAGCCAGGCTCCACTCTCACCCACGCCAGCGGCCTTGCGGCACCGGTGCTCTACTCGGGCTTGGTTTATTTCCCACCCCCTTACCTGAGTAGGAGCGCTGGCTTATTTGTATTGGTAGTAGCGCACGTAGTCTACCTGCATCTGCTGGGGAAAAGTGGTAGAAGCCACGGGGTTACCGTCGAAGTTGCCACCCACGGCCACGTTCAGAATTACGAAGAACGGGTTGTTGAAAGGAAAGGGGCTGGCGTCGCTGCCCGTAAACTGGTAATAAGGCTGCATTTCCCCATCCAGATAAAAACGAAGCAGATCTTTGCTGCGCACCACTGAGAAGGTGTGAAAGTCTTCAGACAAGTCAAAGGGTACAGGCTTAGTAATCCCTTTGTACTTGTGGTCGGCTGAGCTAGTGCCGAAGTGCATAGTGCTCAGGAATTCCCGCGGCTGGCTGCCGCGCAGCTCCATGATGTCAATTTCGCCGCACTTAGGCCAGTTATTCTGGTCGATGTCAGAGCCCAGCATCCAGATGGCGGGCCATACCCCTTTGCCTTTCGGCAGCTTGGCGCGCACATCAATACGTCCGTACTGGAAACTCTTCTTGCCTTTGGTAATCAGGCGAGCTGAGGTATAGGAGTTTGGCCCGGTCTGCTTGGCCTGAATCACGAGGTTGCCCCCGCTCATGTAGGTGTTGTCGTTGGCGTTGGTGTACGTCTGCAGCTCATTGTTGCCCCAGCCGCCGGCTCCCAGTTCGTAGGTCCATTTGGTCTGGTCGAGGGCTCCGGTGTTGAACTCATCACTCCACACCAGCTCCGTGTACTTGTCATAGTCACGGGCCTCCTCGTTTACGGCCGGCGTAGGAGGGGTGGGGGGCACCGGCTGCGGAACATTCTTGGTTTTAGTTTCAGTGCAGGCACTCAGGCTCAGCAGCAAGGCTATACCAGTAGTGAGCAGCATGGCGGGTCGGCGGGAAGTAGTCAGCATACGAAAAGCAACAGCAGAAAGACCCAGGAAGTGCCACAAACGCACTGCCCGGCACCGCCAAAGCCGGCCAGCGCGTTTGTGGCACTGGCCGGCCAGCTGTGGGCCAGGAAGCGTACAGCTTACTTGGCTACCATTTTGATGGTGAACACCGTGCCGCCGTTCTGGCCGCTGCCGGCGCGCAGCGTCATTTTGTTGTTATCAATGCTCAGAATGCGGTACACCCGCTCCGTGGGCGAGGCGTCGGTGGCAGCAATGAATGCCCCGGCCCGCGTAAGCGTGAACTGAGCCAGGCCGGTACCAGCGGCCGGGCCGAATACCATGGGCGAGGTACCCGACAACGGAGCCGCGCAGGTGTAGCCCGCTGCTGCCGAGAAGGTCTGGCCTTTGGCATCATAGGTAAACGTATCGTTCATGGAGAACGTGTACTCGTCGTCGGACTGGCAGGCGGGCAATTCACCGGCTTTAACCCCCGCGAAATACTCCAGCGGGTTGGCTTCGGTACCTACCGTAATGGGGGCGTCGGTTTTATTGTCCAGCATCCACGTTTTGGAGGTGCCACCCGTGAGCAGGCGCTTATAGGGAGCCGTGGCATCGAAGGGCATGAAGGTTACCGTAGTGCGGCTACCGTCGGGGTTGGTGCCCCGCAGACGCAGCTTGGTATCGGTGGCTTCCAGGATGTCATAGGTTTTGTTGGCTACCGAGTCGGGCAGGCCGATAAAGCCGCCTTTCCCCTGCAGCACAATCTGGCCCAGGCCGCCGGTGCCCGGCCGGAACACAAAGCCACCGCCCCGGTTCAGGGAAGTACCGCAGGTGTTGTTCCGGAAGGTCTGGCCACCGCTTTCGTAGTTTACAGTATAACTGTTGCTGAATGAAAACTGGTCGTCGAGCTGACAGTTGGGCAACGTGCCCGATGTGGAAAGTACCGCCCCCGTGGCCGACTCGCGCACGATGGCGCCCGGCTCAGTAGAGAAGGACCATACCCGCGTGCCGCTGCCGGCGCAGTTTACCAGCTTGCTGAACCCGGCGTTGGTGCACGGATCGGGAATTACCACGTTCTGCTTGTTGGAGATACCGGTACCACCGCGGCCGGCCGTAATCAGCTCCACTTGGTAAGTACCAGGCTGGGTGTACACGTGGGTAGTCGTGTTGCCGGAGGCGCGGGTGTTATCACCAAAGTTCCACTGGTACAGGAACCCATTCTGGCTGGTGCTGGTGAAGGTAACGGCCACCGGATATTGGGTGGTGTTCACCTGATAGGTGAAACTGGACTCGGGCACGGGGCCTTCCAGTTTAGCATTATCGTCTTCCTTTTCGCAGGAAGCAAGCAGCAGGGGTGCCATCAGCAAGCCCAAAGCCGCAAAGCGGGTAAAAAACTGCATGGATTGTGTGCGTGGGAATAAGGTGGGAAGTGGGCCACTGGCCCGGGCTGCTCTGGCTACCCTACTGGGCAACCCGGCTGCAGCCCGGACCAATGACCGGGCACTAGTGGGGTTAGTAGCCGGGGTTCTGGCGGAGGCCGGGGTTCACATCCAGCTCCGACTGCGGAATGGGCAGCACTACGTTGAAGGTTTTAATGCCTTTAGCCTTCAGCTGGGGCGAGGTGAGCAGCTCCCCGGTGCGCTTCATGTCAAACCACCGGTCCATTTCAAAGGCCAGTTCGTATTTCCGCTCCCGCCAGATGGCTTGCTTGTAGGCGTCGCCGCTCAGGCCGGACAGGTCCCGGGCGCTGGCCGTGTTGATAGGCAGGCCAAAGGCGCGGCGGCGCACTTTATTCAGGGCCTCGAAGCCTTCGGTGCTGGGGCCGGCGGCTTCGGCCAGGATCAGGTACACCTCGGCCAGGCGCATTACCGGAATGTTCAGCTCCGAGTCCCAGATGTTGGTGTTGGTTTTGCCCACAAACCACTTCTTGCAGCCGTAGCCGTTGGGTGAGCCGGGCAGGGAGTTGGGCTGCACGCGGCCATCGGGGTACACGTCGCCGGGCTTCCAGATGGTGGCGTCGCGGCGCAGGTCGCCGGCCTCGTAGCCCGCCACAAAGTCTGCTTCCGGAATGTTGAAGCCGTAGCCGCCCTGGGGTACGGCACCCTGGCCGCGGGGCCCGAAGAACTCGTTGCCGCTAAAGCCGGGACCATCCTGGGTCCACTGGTTACGGCCCGAGATGAACTGCGCCTCAAACAACGACTCCTTGCCGTTCTCGTTGGCTACCTTAAAGTTATCGGCGTAGTTGTCCCACATGGCTTTGCCGCTGCCGCTGATAACCTCCCGGGCGCGGGTAGCCGCATCGGCCAGCTTGTTTTCGGTGAGGTACACCTTGGCCAGCAGGCCCGTGGCGGCCCACTTGGTAGCCCGGCCGATGTCGTCGCCGCTGTAGGAGGTGGGCAGGTTCCCGATGGCGTCGGTCAGGTCCTTCTCAATCTGAGCATACACCTGCGCCACGGGCGTGCGCGGAATATTCACGTCGTTGAGCGTGGCGGGGGGCGTGGTCAGCAGCGGTACGTCGCCGTAGGCCCGCACCAGGTCAAAGTAATATTTGGCCCGCAGGAACTGGGCCTCGCCGATGCAGCGCTTCTGAATGGCCGCATCGATGCTCATGGCGGGCACCTTCTGCAGCACAATGTTGGCGCGGCCAATGCCCACGTAGCAGCTGCCCCAGAGGCGGTTGGCTACCGGGTTGGTAGTGGGAATGTTGTAGAAATCGAGCTGCTGGTACTCAATACCGTCGCCGCCGCCACCACCACCGGTAGTAGAGATGTCGGAGCCAATATCGCCTAGGCCCCAGAGGGCGGCGTTATACTGGCCGGCCGTAATCAGTTCGCCGTAAATGGCGTTAGTGGCCTGAATGGCGTCGTTGGCGGTGCGGTAAAAGTTGGCGTCCGTTACCTGGTCGTTGGGGCGCTCATAGAGAAAATCTTTGCCGCACCCAGTCAGCAGGCCCAGCGTGAGCAGGGTGGCGCTGGTATATTTCGTGATGGGGTTCATCGTAGAAGCTGTTAGGGAATTTTAGAAGGTTGGTTCGGGTGAGGAACTTCGCTGACTGTCAGAAAATTCCGCTTAGAAACCAATGTTGAGGCCGGCCAGGAATACCCGTGGCTGCGGGTACACGCCCAAATCAACGCCGCGCGAGCCAACTTCCGGGTCGTAGCCGCTGTACTTGGTCAGGGTTACCAGATTCTGGGCACTCACGTACACGCGCAGCTGCTTGGCGGCAATGCGGTCCTGCAGGAGTTTGGGCAGGGTGTAGCCCAGCGTGAGGGTCTTGATGCGCATGTAAGAGCCATCCTCCACAAAATAGGTGGACACGCGCAGGTTCTGGTTGGGGTCGGCATTGTCGCCGCCCACGGCCCGGGGCACGTCGTTGCTGGTGCCGGGGCCCGTCCAACGCTTCAGTACCCGGGTGCTGCCGCTGCTGTTGCCATACAGCGGGCTTTCCAGGATGTAGCGGTTCTGGTTGTAAATGTCGTTGCCCTGGGAGCCCTGCAGGAACACGTTCAGGTCGAAGCCCTTCCAGGTGAGGGTGTTGTTGATGCCGTAAATGAAATCGGGGTTGGGGTTGCCGATAAACGTGCGGTCATCGGCTGTAATGGCCCCGTCGCCGTTCAGGTCCTTGAAGCGGATGTCACCGGGGGCGGCCCCGTTCTGGGTGGCGTGGTTGCGGATGTCCTCCGGGGTCTGGAACAGACCATCGGCCACGAAACCGAAGAACGAGCCGAAGGGCTGGCCTTCATCGTAGCGGACGATGGTGCCGCTAAGCGCGCCCAGGCCGTTGTAGGGCTGCCCCACACCCAACGACTCCAGCTCGGTTTTGAAGGCCGACACGTTCAGGGTGGTCGTCCAGTTCAGGGCGCTGCCGCTGCCTTGCACGTTGCGGGAGGTGAAGGAGAAGTCGATGCCGCGGTTGTAGGCCGAAGCCGCGTTGCGGTTTACCGACTCATACGTGCCCGATACCAGCGACACCGGTACCGGCGCAATCAGGTTCGGGGAGTTGCGGTTGTAGAGGTCAATGGTGGCCTCGAAGCGGTTATCCAGGAAGCCCAGGTCGATGCCGATGTTGGTCTGGTTGTTGGTTTCCCAGCGCAGATCGGGGTTAGACTGGCGGGTAGGAGCCGCGCCGGTCTGCAGGGTGCCGTTGGGGCCGAAGGGGTAGCGGATGTTGGAGTTAATGGCGAAGAGGTAGGCGAAGCGGCCGGCGTTGTTGGGGTTACCCACCTTGCCGTAGCCCACGCGCAGCTTCAGGTTGCTCAGTACCCGGTTACCTTTCAGGAAATCCTCCTCCGAGATGCGCCAGCCGGCCGATATACCGGGGAAGAAGCCGAACTTGTCATCGTCCGGGAAGCTGCCCGAGCCGTCGTAGCGGGCAATGGCCTGGAACAGGTACTTACCGGCAAACTCGTAGTTCAGGCGGCCAAAGTAGCTGAGCAGGCGCGAGGGTACGGATATGGTGCCGGCGTTACCAATCTGGGTGTTGATGGGGCCCGAGTTGATGACGGGTAGGTCGTTGCGGGTGTAGCCGGTGCGGTAGGCCTCCACGTTGCTGTACTCGAACTGCTGCGCCGACTGGCCCAGCAGCACCGTTACCTGGTGCTTGTCGGCAAACAGCCGGTCGAAGGTGGCCGTGTTTTCAATCAGGTAGCTGGGCGCGTACGAAGACGTAGCCGTGGCCCCGGACGTTGCCTGGGTGTAGCGCGTGGAGTAGGTTTCGCCGTTTACCACCAGCTCCGGTACCCCGGGCCGGAAGGCGCGGAAATTGTCGAAGATAAAGTCGGCGCCCACGTTGGTGCGGAAGCGCAGGCCTTTTACCGGCTCCAGCTCGGCAAATACCGTGGTCAGGGCCCGGTTGCGGGTAAAGCGCTGCTGGGCAATGGTAGCCGAGGCCAGCGGGTTTTCCTCCACGAAGTTATCCTGCAGACCGCGGGGCTCATAGTAGTAGCCATCGGGGCGGTACACGGGCAAGATGGCGGGCATGCGCAGGGTCTGCTGCACGGTGCCGTATTCCCCGCTGTTGCTGGTAATCTGGCGGTCGGAGAGGTGGGTGAGCGAAATGCTGTTGCCCAGCTTCAGAATCTTGTTTACCTGCACGTCGCCGTTGGCCCGCAGCGTGAACCGCTCGAAATCGGAGCCCACGATGGTACCATCCTGCTGAAAGTAGCTGCCCGACACGGCGAAGCGGGCCTTGTCGGAGCCGCCCGTGGCCGAGAGGGAGTAGTTCTGGATGGCGGCGCGGCGGAATACCTGGTCCTGCCAGTCGGTGCCTTCGCCCAGAGCCTGGGGGTTGCGCAGGCGGTCCACCACAATGGGGGCGCCCCCGGCCAGGCGGTTTTCGTTGTTGATAACGGCGTACTCTTCAGCGTTCAGCAAATCCAGCTTGCGCCATACCTGCTGCACGCCCCGGTACACATCCAGGTTAATGCTGGAGGTGCCGGCCTTGCCGCGCTTGGTGGTGATGATGACAACCCCGTTGGCCGCCCGTACCCCGTAAATAGCCGTGGCCGAGGCGTCCTTCAGAATGTCAATGGTTTCAATGTCGTTGGGGCTGATGGCGTTCAGCTGGTTTTCGCCGCCCTCGGGCAGCGGGAAGCCGTCCACCACGTACAGCGGGTTGTTGTTGCCCGCCGAGGTAATCCCCCGTACCCGGATAGAAGTACCGGCTGCTCCACCCGGCGCACCGCCGTTAGAGGTTACCGTAACGCCCGCCGCCCGGCCCTGCAGGGCCTGGGTAGCATCGGCTACCGGCTGGGAGGCAATTTCCCGCGCCGATACCGACGATACGGCGCCCGTTACGCTGCCGCGCTCCTGGGTGCCGTAGCCCACTACCACTACCTCGCTCAGGGCGCGGGTATCTTCGGCCAGTGAGATGGTCAGGGTGCTGGTAGCGCCCGTAACGGGTACTTCGCGGCGGGTGAAGCCTACGTAGCTAATTACCAGCGTGGAGTTTTCCGGGGCATTCAGGCTGAAGCGGCCATCCGCGTCGGTGGTAGTGCCCAGGGTGGTACCCTTTACAATAATGGTAACACCCGGCAGCGGGTCGCCGTTCGTCTGGGTTATCCGGCCCGACACCGGTACGTCGGCCTGCGGGGTGGAAAGGTGCTTGGCAGCGTCCAGCGAGTTAGCCGGGGCAGCGGCCAGCACTGGTGCCGCCGTCAGCCCACAGGCCGCCAGCCACATTGCCCGGCGCAGCGCCTGCGTGTAGAAGTGTTGGTTCATGGATGTGTGGGAATTGAGGGAAGTAAAAGCAGGTAAAACTGAGGAAAAAACAGCGGCACCTTGGGGTGGTGCCGCCCCCTGAAAAATTGTTCCGGCACAGCGTGCCGACCCGAATGTGAGCGATGCGATGAGACGGAAAGTCGGTGCGGGCCTTTTGGGCTGATGCTGTGCGCTGTCAACGGCCGCTTCGGGCTGCTTTCCGTTGAATAAAGTGAGAAGCGGACTCTCAAATATATCCGACCTTGTTCAGGAAAAGCAATAGCAAAACTGCCTGTATGATCTCTAAATGAGGTTTTTGAGCTTACTGCACAATTTGGCTATACACTTACCACACACGTACTCAATAGCAGTTAGGGCCCTTGCGGAGCCCTACGGCCCTTCGGGAAAGGAAGGGGCAGCACGTAAAAAACAATCAAAAAAGTAGCCTCTTCAGGATATTTTTTTGTGCTTATGCCCCGGAAAAAGTGTGTGCTTACCTACTGGTATGACGCGCTTGGTGCTGAACCGCCAGACAGTCATGAGGGTGCCCGTAAAAAGCCAAGCTGGTACCTTGTTCCGGCGGTGACGGCGGGCTTACCAGATTGGCTGGAAAACAAGCAAGCAGGCCAGGTCCTCCGCTTGGGAAGGCCTGGCCTGTTGGAATGAACTCTGGCTGCCCTACGCGTGCGCCGCCGATTCAACGTCTGAGGTTTCTTCCGGCTCGGTGGTAGTGGCATCCAGAAGTACGTGGATCCAGCCTTCGTTTTCGTCGAAGTCGGGAGCGAGGCGGCGGCGGCGCATGGCTTCCAGCACCTTCTGGCTAAAACTCCAGCAGGTACCCTGGCGCAAGTCGAGCAAGCGGGAAAGCTCCTGAGAAGAGTAATTACCCTTGTGCGTATAAATCAGAAAAACGGCGTAAAAGGCCTTGATAATGGAGAACTTACACTTCTGCAGCAGGGTGTAAGCGGTGGCCGACTCCACGTAGCGGCATTTAGTGCAGCGGCGGGAATGGGGCTCCCGTCCGTCGCAGTACTTCTCGTGTCCGCACTTGCGGCACTGGTAGCCCCCGGCCCACTTCAGGTTGGCCAGGTAGCTGAGGCAGGCGTCTTTGTCGGGGTAAATCTGGCTGAATTCGCCGAAATCTACTTCCTTGGAAAGAACCCGGGCCGTTTTCACCTCCTGCAGGTCGCGCTGCAGGTCCATATTCAGCTTTTCAATGGCCGCCGACTGCAGTGCCAGCAGGCCGTTGGCCTGCAGCAACTCCCGGTTCTGGGCCGCAATGGTGTCGCTCTGCTGCCGTAGCTCATCGGTACGCTGGGCTACTAAGCCTTCCAACTCGCTGTTTAGCTGATCTTTCAGCTCCTGGTTGCGTTGGAGCTGCTCCACCAGCTGCCCCTGCACCTCGTGCTTTTTGCGTAGCTGCTTCACCAGCTTATCCTGCGCCCGGATGGTGGCATCCTTGATGGCTTTGATTTTCTCGCCCAGCGCATACGAAAGCACGACTACTTCAATCACGAAAGCCACATTCATGCTATACACGGTGGCTGTGTTGGTGAACATGCTGATACCCAGCTTGCGAAGAATGAGAAAGCCTACGCTGATGGCTACCAAGGCATGGGCCAGCAGGAAAAAACGGGCCGTGCGCTGCCCTTGCTGCCACACCCGAAACGCCGCGTAGTAGAAGGCCGTAGGGTAGCAGGTAAAACCAGAACCCCCAGCCTGAATTCAGCCACAAGGCATCAATGATCAGTCCAACCACACTCAGGATGACCACCCCGCGTACCCACCGGTCAAAGTGGGGCAGGCGCAGGGGCATATCCAGAAACTGCCGGGCGTAGTAGCTGAAGGTAAGCAGCAGCAGAATGGGAGAGCCGGCAACAATCAACTCATTCAGGGCCGGATAGTCGGGCCAGAGGTACTGAAAGCCCAGGCCATCTTCCGATAAAAACACGAGGCTGCAGCTGAGCACGTACAGCACATAGCGCAGGTAGGTTTGTTCGCCGATAAACAGGTAGAGACACAGGTTGTACACTACCATGATCAGCAAAATACCATAGAAGCCCCCCAATAAGCCGTACTCAGCCTGAAAATGGTTGGCCAGGGGCTGCTCAGTACGAAGACGGCTTAGGAACGTGGTTTTAGAACTGGACTGCAGCCGCAGATAATAGGTTTGGGTCTGGTTGGGCTGCAGGGGCAGACGAAACAGGAAATTCTTGTACGGAAACTTGCGCGTGAACAGGGGCAGGTCGGAGCCGGTAATGGTCGGAGCGGCCCCGTCGGCCGGGAAAAACTCCACCTGGTTAAGGTGGGAGTCGAACATCTCCAGATACCAGTGCTGCTGCAGTTGCCCATCGGCCCGGATAATCAGGCGCATCCAGTAGGCAGCACCGGGGTGGTCCATGGTGGTAGTGGGCAGCTGGCTACCGGCCCGGAATTGGCCGGCCCGTGCCGGTTGGCGTACCTGGTTGAGGGTGAGCTTGCCGGTGGGGTCCTCCAGCACACTGTAGAATGCGGGGTCCACGAACAGCTCATCCAAGGCCGAGCTTACCCGTAAGGTGTCAGCCGTTCGAGCCGCCGCCGAAGGAGCGCATAACGAACTCATAAACAGCAGGATGCTAAGCGTCAGGGAAGAAAACCAGGTAGCCCGACGCGGTGGGAAGTGAGGGAATACAGGCTTCATGGTAACTTCTAAGGTACGAAAACCTGGCAGTGTTTAATCACTCACCGGCACCACCGGCAACCTTGGCCGGCTCGAACCGGAGCCAGCCAAGCTGCTGTACCGGCGCATCTACCAGCAGGCGCAGAGTATGGCGGCCGGCGGGCAGCGCTGGGGTGTTCAGGGTTACGGTGGTCCAGTTGGGGCCTGCGGGTACCGTTGCCGAGCCCATGGGCATGTCGCCGAGTTGCAAGGTGAGCTTGCCGGTTTCAGTGCCGGGTTGCAGGTGTAGCTCGGCCCGGTAGCTGCCCGCCGCATTGATGGTCACGGTGTACGTGAGCCACTCGCCGGGCATAAGTTCCTGTACAACAAAGCCATTGGGCATCTCAGGGCTCGGGGCAATGTCCACGCCGTCGTTACGGTAGGCGCCGCCGCCGTTGGTGGGCGTGTGGTTCCGGTAGTCGGTACGGGCCGAGAAGTCGTCGTGGTAGGCTACCCCATCCCGACCCAGGTCGTAATCGGTAGCCGGAATGGTGCCAGGAATAGCTAGAGGGCTGAACGGCTGCCGGTTGGCGGCTGGTTGGGTGAGGGCAGCCACCACGTCCCGGTTGATCTGGCAGTTAGCAAATTGGGCATTACGTAACAGCTGGGCCCGGCCAGCAGGTGTGAGGATGCTGCCGTAAGGAGCCACCCGCAGCAAGCCGGCTCCGGAGTTCACCCGCTTGATGTTCCAGTGGCCCCAGCCAATGCCCCGTTCGTTGAGGCCCTGCACGGCGGCGGCAAACCACTCGTTGGAGTTTTCGCCGGTTTCGCCCACCCATACCGGTACCTGCCACTTGGCGCGGAAGGCCGTGAGGTTGCTGAGTAGGTTGATCTGGTTGGGGTTAGGATCGGCGGCCTCGGCGGTGTTAGGACACCAATAGCGGTGGGCGTTGTACACTAGGTTGCTTTTGTCCCGGCTACGGAGCTTGTCGGGGGTCAGGTTGGTGTACTCGTTGCCGTAGCCGTTGCCTTCCAGCATAATCAGGTGCTGGTCATTCCGGGCCCGAATGGCATCAATGGCCCGGGAGTAAAAGATATTCAGCTCCTGGTTATCATCGGATAATCCGTTCGCTGCATTCAGATTATGTGGCTCATTGATAACATCATACATGGCAATGGCTGGTTCCTGGCGGTACCGGTCGGCCAGCATTTCCCAGAGGCGCACGGTGATGTCCTGATAAATCGGGCGGCCCTTGGCATCCCGGCGCTTCCACATATCCAGGGGCCGGAAGTTGTCGTTGATGTTGCGGTCGGTACCCTGGCCACCGGGGGCCGCGTGCAGGTCCAGCACTACGTACATACCGTTGGCTGCGCACCACTGTACCACGTTGTCGATGTAGCGGACGCCTTCCAGCCGGCCGGGCCGGGCAAACAGCTGGCCGATATCGTACCACCGGCTAAGTTCCTGCACATAGGCCGCCAGCTTTTGGTCGTTCTGCGGGTCCCGGATTACCTCAGTGCGGGCGTGGCGCTGCTTGGGCGTCAGAAACAGGTCGTAGTGCAGCGGAAGCCGCACGCAGTTGAATCCCTGCCGGGCCAGAAAGTCAATATCTGCCTTGGTAATAAACTGCTGCCGATACTGCCGATAAAACTTCTCCATTTCGGCCTCGGAGGCCGTGCGCAGTATCCCCTGCTTAATGCGCCATTGGCTGTTTAGCGTATCCGTATCCAGAATATAGCTTTCCTGCAGTAGCCAGCCACCCACGTTATACCCCCGTAATACCACTTCCTGGCCGCTGGCATTCACGGTTGCAGCACCGGCCGCACGGAGCATGCTCAGCTTCTGGGCCTTGGTTGGAGTTGGTAAGCCACTACTCAATAACACGGCTAGGCCAAGGGAGAAAAGAGAAGCCTGACGGGCACTAAGCCCGAACCAGTTTCGGCAAAGCATACGGGGTGGGATTAGGGAGGGAGAAGGGCGAACAAGAGAGAAAAAAACAGAGCAGAGAAACTCCGCTCCGTTTCCGCTTTTCTCACTCGTGTACTTGGGTCCGCGGAAATA
The DNA here is from genome assembly GCF_049949205.1 of Hymenobacter sp. 102. NCBI lineage: Bacteria > Pseudomonadati > Bacteroidota > Cytophagia > Cytophagales > Hymenobacteraceae > Hymenobacter > Hymenobacter sp. 102. Next base: position 2,816,104 of record NZ_CP188172.1, on the reverse strand, counting down.
ACCCGGCAGTAGCCGTTGCGGAAGAAATCGGACTGAATGTAGCCCCCGCTGCCGAGAGGATAGGCGCGGCCGAGGGGAAGGCCCGCGGAGGCAGGTGGCCAGAACCAAGGCCACCTGGCAGGACCCCGTAGTGCAGTAGGCCTGTGGCCTGAATTACCGAATGCCGCTTACCAAATGTAAGGTTGCACGCGGGGAAAAATCAAGCCAGGTAGCTTTGAAAGGGCATTTTTGCTCCCCTGCGCCCGCAGGGCTATACACTTACCACACACGCAAAAGATAGGTTTAACAGCGGGCAGCGAATGAGCCAATAGGCGGGGAAGGGCGGTTACGCAACACGCAAAAAAGAGCTTCTCCGAAAGAATTATTTTTCAACTTCTCAACTTTACCTCTGCTGCCTGCCTGAAAGCAAAACATTTCCTGAAGGCGGCTTGTGTTAGGGCTACCGATATGCCGTTCTTCGTAGCTTATACGCTCCACTTCCGTACTTCCGCTTAGTCTGTTTTCCGTGCCGCGTACCCGCTCCCCCCATTCTCCCCAACCTGTGGCTGTTGTCGGGGCTGGTATTGCCGGTATTGCTACCGCTGTACGGCTGGCCGTACAGGGCCACCCCGTTACGGTGTTCGAAGCCCAGGCGTCTTTCGGGGGCAAAATGCATCAGCTGGAGCTGCCTGGTGGCTACCGCTTTGATGGGGGCCCGTCGCTGTTTACGCTCCCACATCTGGTAGATGAGTTATTCCAGCTGGCCGGCCGTCAGCCCCGGGACTACTTCCGCTACCAGCGCCTTGACCCAATTACCCAGTACTTCTTCGCCGACGGTACCCGCCTTACTGCCTGGGCCGATGAGAAGCGGTTTGCTCAGGAGGTGGAGCAAAAGCTGCAGGTGCCTGCCGCAGAGGTGCTGCAGTTTCTGCGTCGCAGTGGCCGCGCCTACGAGGCTACGGCCGGTACGTTTCTGCAAAAGTCGCTGCATAAAGCCGCTACCTACCTGAGCCCGGAGGTATTGAAGGCCTTGGCTGCCTTGCCCCAGCTGGGCCTCACCAGTACCATGCACCAGCGCCATGCCGCTGCGTTTCAGGATGCGCGGCTGGTGCAGCTCTTTGATCGGTTTGCCACCTACAACGGCTCCGACCCCTACCAAGCTCCGGCTACACTCAGCATGATTCCGCACTTGGAGCACGGACTGGGCGCTTATTACCCCGAAGGCGGCATCTACGCCATTGCCCAAAGTCTGGTGCGGCTGGCGCAGGAGCTGGGCGTGCAATTCCGCTACCAGGAGCCGGTACTGGAAATTCTGACCGCCGAAGGGCGCGTAACCGGGGTGCGTACCCCGCAGAATGTGTACGATTTTAGCCTGGTAGTGAGTAATATGGATGTGGTGCCTACCTACCGCCGGCTGCTGCCCACTCAGGTGGCTCCCGAGCGTACCCTCCGCCAGCCCCGCTCCTCCTCAGCCCTGATTTTCTACTGGGGCATTGCCCGGCGCTTCCCAGAGCTGGGCGTGCACAATATCTTCTTCTCTGCGGATTATAAGCGCGAGTTCGAGGCCATCTTTCAGGAGAAGACTATTGCCGCCGACCCTACGGTGTACGTAAATATTACCTCCGGTCACACGCCCACCGACGCCCCGCCCGGTCAGGAGAACTGGTTTGTGATGGTAAACGTACCCCACCACCAGGGCCAGAACTGGCCGGAGCTGGTGCAGCAGACCCGCGCTGCCGTGCTGCGCCGGGTAAGCCAGGCGCTGGGTACCGATGTGGGTAGCCTCATCCGGGCCGAGCACGTGTGGGACCCGCCCGGCATTGAAGCCCGAACGTCTTCCTTCGGGGGTGCGTTATACGGGAGTTCCAGCAACAATACACTCGCGGCCTTCCTGCGTCATCCCAACTTTTCGGGGCAAGTGCATGGGCTGTATTTTTGCGGCGGGTCCGTGCATCCTGGCGGTGGTATTCCGCTTTGTCTGCTTTCGGCCCGCATTGTGTCCTCTTTAATTATGAATGATGAATGATGAGATAGGAATTGTGAGTGCAGGCCGGCAAACCGCCAACCAGCAGCCCGGCCGGCGAGACAATCATCAACTCAAACTTCTTACTTCCTGCTTCATCATTATCTCTCATGCCAGAACCCACGCAACAACTTTCTCCGCCAACCACGGCAACCCCTGATGTGCAGAAACGGCGTTTGCGCTGGGCACAAGGTATCTTATTGCTATTTCACATTACCGGCTTTCTGGGGCTGGCTTTCTCGCAGGATCCCGGGTTCTATCTGAAATTCGTGCCCCTGAATCTGCTGCTCACCCTGGGGCTACTGCTGGCCTTCCAACCCCGCCGCACGCCTGCTTTCTGGGGGTTTTGCGTGGTGACAGCTCTGGTGGGCTTTCTAGTGGAAGTAGTTGGTATCCGGACGGGGCTGCTGTTCGGGCAGTATGAATATGGGGCCACGCTGGGTCTGAAATGGCTGGATGTCCCGCTTATCATAGGAGTAAACTGGCTGATGCTCACATATTGCGCTGGTATTCTGGCGCGTTACCTGCCCATTCCGGATATTTTGCGGGCCATTGTAGCCGCCATCCTGATGGTTGGGCTTGATATTTGTATTGAGCCCGTGGCCGTCCGGTATGATTTCTGGCGCTGGCAGTATGATGTAATTCCGCTGTTGAACTTCAAAGGCTGGTTCGCAGTTAGCCTCATCCTGCAGGTGTATTTCAACCGGGTAGAATTTGATAAGCGTAACGCGTTGGTGCCCACGGTGTACCTGCTGCAACTCTTGTTTTTTTTCGGTCTGGGTATGCTGCTCTGAGCCGTCGCGGCGTTATGGGGGCGCCGGGCCGTGCGGATAGGAACATATTTCTAATTTTTTGCCCTTCCCCATGGAGGAACTTGTACTCCATCAATTACTGGACCGCGCCAACACCCTATTCCGCCGGGTAGGCGTGGGCCTCGTGCACGAGGAGCAGCTGGCCGCCGAGCTGGACCTTTCGCCCGCCGCGTTTCGGGAAGTGTTTGGTTCAAAAGCCGCGCTGCTGCACGCCGTAACGCAGCGCAACCTCAGCCGGCAGCGGCAGGAGCATGACCAGCTGCTGGCCAACCTGGCCACTCCCGCCGAGTGCCTGCTGGCCTTGCTGCACCACAGCCTGCAGGAGCTGCGCCGCTCTCCCCACCACGATTACCACGTGATGCGGGAACGTTTTCCGGAATCCTGGTCCCTTATTCAGGAGTACCTGACTGCTTACACTCAACCGCTGCTGGTTCGGCTGTTGCAGGAAGGCATACAGGAAGGTCAGTTCCGCGCCGACCTGGATGCTCGCGCCACGGCTCACATATTACTGGCCCTGTTTGGGCTGGTAGTGAACGAGCAGTACTTCCCCACCGAATACTTCAACCTGGCCGATGTGTACCGCAACGTGTGCGGACCTTATGTGCGAGGCCTGTGCACCACCGCCGGCCTACGGCTGGTAGGGCCACTTTTTGATAGAATGTAAACCCGTAAGGGGAAAAAGCAGCGGGGGGTATGAATGACTACTGTGCAGTAGTCATTCATACCCCCCGCTGCTTTTTCCCCTTACGGGCCTAGCAGCTGATCTTGTCTACGCGGGTCTGATGACGACCACCTTCGAAGGCGGTGTTCAAAAACTGGCTGGTAATGGCGCGGGCCGTTTCCTCGTTCACAAAGCGGGCCGGAATACAGAGCACGTTGGCGTTGTTGTGCTGCCGAATTAGGGTGGCTACTTCCGGCACCCAGGCCAGGCCCGCCCGGATTCCCTGGTGTTTGTTGGCCGTGATGCACACCCCGTTGGCCGAGCCGCACAGCAAAATTCCCAAATCAACCTCCCCGCGCTCCACGGCCAGGGCCAAGGGGTGCACGTAGTCGGGGTAATCAACGGAGTCGAGAGAATGGGTGCCGAAGTCCTGTACTTCGTAACCATTATCGCGCAGCCACTCTAGCAGCATCTGTTTGTACCCGAAGCCAGCATGGTCGGAGCCGATGGCAAGTTTCATACTCAATGTGAAAAATGAAGTGGAATGTGCTGAATGTGAAAAATGAGGATGAAACGGGCGGTTAAGTCACATTTCATCCTCATTTTTCACATTCAGCATATTTTTATGCTATACCCTGGTTTTCGGCCAGTTGGGCGTTGAGGGCGGCCGTGCGGCTACGGCCCACAATGCGGGCAATGTTGATACTGAGCTCGTACAGCAGCATAATTGGAATCGTCACAATCAGCTGGGCCGAAATATCGGGGGGAGTGATGATGGCGGCGATAATGAGAATGACCACAATGGCGTGCTTGCGGTACACGCGCATGATTTCGGGCGTAATCAGGCCGGCTTTGGCCAGGAAGAATACAATCATGGGCAACTCAAACACGAAGGCGCACGAGAGGGTCATGGTCATGAGCGTACTGATGTAGCTCTGCATGTCAATCTGGTTTTCGATGGTGGCATCCACCACGTAACCCGCCAGGAAGTTGATGCTCATGGGTGCGGCTATGTAGTAGCCGAACAACAAACCCAGCACAAACAGAATAGACACGAAGAACACGGCCCCGCGGGAATTGGCCCGCTCATGGGGGTACAGGCCTGGCTTGATAAAGCGCCAGATTTCCCAGAACAGGTACGGAAAGCCCAGCACCAGCCCTACCACGAAGGCCGAACTGAGGTGCATAGACAGCTGCCCGCTCATCTCGCGGTTCTGAATCACAAAGTCAATTTTATCCACGCACAGCCCATCAGCGTGCAGCGCGGCTCCGGCCCGGCACAGCATCTGATACGTCCAGAAATCGGGCCGGGACGGGCCCAGAATCAGGTCGTGGAACAGAAAGTCTTTGGCGAAGAAAGCACCGGTGGCAAATACCACCACGGCAATAACCGCCCGGATGACGTGCCAGCGCAGCGCCTCCAAGTGGTCGATAAAGGACATTTCCTGCTGGTCGCCCAGCGCAGGTTGAGGTTGGTTCACTGAGTGAATGGGTGAATGAGTGAATGAGTGAAGTGTGCGGGAACGATGAGAACAAACGTAAGCGACGGGTAACAGGATGTTGCTCCCGCTAATTCTACGGCTGGTTAGTCACTCACTTATTCCCTTATCCACCCATTCACGCATTGATTACGAAAAGAGCGGATACTGCTGCATCCACTCGTTGATTTCGCCCCGCACCCGCAGAATGCGGCTGTCGTCGGCGTTGTGGGTCAGTACCTCGTCAATGAAGCCCACGATGCGGGCCATATCGGTTTCCTTGAGGCCGCGGGTAGTGACGGCGGCCGAGCCGATGCGCATACCACTGGTCACAAAGGGCGACTTGTCATCGAAGGGCACCATGTTCTTGTTGATGGTGATGTCGGCCTTGATGAGGGTGTTCTCAGCGAGCTTGCCGGTGAGGCCCTTGCTGCGCAGGTCAATCAGCATCAAGTGGTTATCAGTGCCGCCCGAAATGATCTGGTAGCCGCGCTCCAGGAAGCCGTTGGCCAGGGCCTGAGCGTTGCGAATTACCTGGTGGGTGTAGTCGGTGTACGCGTCGCTGAGGGCTTCGCCGAAGGCTACGGCCTTGGCCCCGATTACGTGCTCGAGCGGGCCGCCCTGGGTGCCGGGGAATACGGCCCCGTCGAGCAGGCTGCTCATCAGCCGGATTTCGCCCTTCGGGGTTTTTAGGCCGAAGGGGTTTTCGAAATCCTTACCCAGCATGATGAGGCCGCCGCGGGGGCCGCGCAGGGTTTTGTGGGTGGTGGTGGTTACAATGTGGCAGTGCTCGAAGGGCGAGTTCAGCAAGCCCTTGGCAATGAGACCCGAAGGATGGGAAATATCAGCCAGCAGCAGAGCGCCCACCTCATCGGCGGCTTCGCGCAGGGCCTGGTAGTCCCAGTCGCGGGAGTAGGCCGAGGCCCCGCAGATGATGAGCTTGGGCTGCTCGCGGCGGGCGGTTTCCTTTACCTTCTGCCAGTCGATGAGGCCGGTTTCGGGCTCCACGCCGTAGAAGCTGGGCCGGTAGAGCTTACCCGAAAAGTTGACGGGGGAGCCGTGGGTGAGGTGGCCACCGTGGCTGAGGTCGAACCCAAGGATTTTGTCGCCGGGCTGGAGCACGGCCAGCATCACGGCGGCGTTGGCCTGAGCGCCGGAGTGGGGCTGCACGTTCACCCACTCTACTCCAAACAGTTCCTTGGCCCGGTCAATGGCCAATTGCTCAATCTGATCAACCACCTCGCAGCCGCCGTAGTAACGCTTGCCGGGCAGGCCCTCGGCGTACTTGTTGGTGAGGATGGAGCCCTGGGCGCGCATTACCTGCTCCGAAACGTAGTTCTCGGAGGCAATGAGTTCCAGGCCGTGGGTTTGCCGCTCTTTCTCCTTCTGAATCAGGTCGAAGACGGCAGTATCGAGGGTGCGGGTGGTGGCGTGCGTTTCCATATGGTCAAAGGTAAGCCGGAAATGCGGATGAGGAAACGAAGTAAGCGGGGATACGGCTGCTCCCCCAAAGCGCCTGCCCGAGCAGGTATAAAATTTGGGCATTGCTCTGGTAGGTAGCCGCCGGCCACGTGTGCGCTAAGTGTCGGTTGCATCTGGGCAAGCTGAAGCCCGTGCCGTGGCAGGGCCGGCCGGCGTGTGCAGTAGCTTGCAGGGGGAGTGTGTGGTAGCTAAAATACGGAAAAACGAACCGTGGAAGAGTCATTTTTCGGGTGGTTGCGGGAGGCTACTTTGGCGGGCTGCCAAGCCTTGCGCGTGGTCGTAATCCGTTCATTTTTTCACTTCCCACAACCAAATTCCTACCCATGAGAAACCGTACTCTTTTTGCCTGGTGCCTGCTGGTACTGAGCAACCTGCTTCCGCTGCTGGCCTGGGCTCAGAACACCAGCCTCCCGTTTACCATCAACAACAACTCCACCACCCCGGACGCCGACCTGTGGGTGGGTATTGTGGGCATTGATACCAACGGCAACCACGTGTGGGTGAACCCCACCAACAGCCAGGTGCTGCCCATGAGCCCCAGCTATAATACGGTAACCGGCCCCACCATCAACGGTAACACCGGCCCGGGCCAGAACTCAAAGTACGCGGCCTGCTTTTTCCGCCTCAGCACCATCCCGAACCGGACGTTCCGGCTGCCCTATATTGCCGGCTGCCGGGTGTACATCTCGCGGGGGCAGCAGCTATACCTGTATTTCTTTGGGGCCAACGGAGCACCCAGCGGCTACGCCGGCCCTAACCTGCAAAACGCCAGCGACCCGAACCAGGGCATTGTGCACGAGAACATTGAGCTGACCAACAACCAGTACGGCTTTTTCGGCAACACCACCCGCGTCGATGCTTTCAACTATCCTATGGGGCTGGAGCTACGCGGCAACAACAACGTGTACCAGAAAACCGGGGAGCTGCTGACGGCCGCCGACATCGTGAGTCGCTACAAGGCCAACGTGCCCACCGAGTTTCAGGGCACCGTGAACAACACGACCGGCGTCATCACCTTCCCCAGCAAAACGGCGGCCTTCGGCGACGGCACCAACGGCACGCCCAACGGGGCCTATGGGCAATACTTCAAAAGCTACATCGACGCCATCTGGAACAAGTATAAAGGCACGGATCTGATTTTTTACGCCGGCAACGCGGGCGTATTCAAAGGCCGCATTGATGCCAACGACCGGCTGACGGTGGTTGGGCAGAGCGGGGCGTTTGCCGGCCGCACGGGCATTATCAATGGCCGCCCCACCACCCAGATGGCCTTTGAGGGCAAGGGCCTGCTGGATAACCGCGTAGGCGACGGAGACTGTGACCTGGTGGTGCAGGCACAGATTACGGCCGCCATCAACCGCCACGTACTTGACGTGACTACCGCCAACCCCGGCCAGCAGAACTTCTACGATGCCAGCAAATATTACCAGGCGGCCCCCATGAACTACTACGCCCGCTTCTGGCACTTGCCCGGCGTGAGCTACGATAACAAAAGCTACGGCTTCGCCTACGATGACGTGAACGACCAGTCGGCCACCTTGCAAACCCCGCAACCCACGCAGGTAACGGCCACCTGGGGCGGCTTTGCGGGCCAGGGCACGGGCGGCACCGGCGTGGCCACCATGTACAAGGACTGCAACTACACCGGCACAGCCGTAGCCCTGCCCGCAGGTGACTACACGCTGAGCGCCCTGCAAAGCCGGGGCATCCTCAACGACGACATTTCCTCCCTCAAAGTAAACAGCGGCTACGAGGTAGTGCTGTATGAAAACGACAATTTCTCGGGCGGTTCGCTGACGGTGGGTAGTGCCGGCAACAGCTGTCTGGTAAACAACGCTTTGGGTGCCGGCAACTGGAATGATAAGGCTACCTCAGTGCGGGTACGTGCGGCTACTGCCAGTGCCTTCAGTGTAACCCTGCAGGCGGAAGCGGCCAACGTGAACAACGGCATGACGGTGGAAACCTGCACCGATGCCGGCGGTGGGCAGAACATGGGCTACGTGGACGCCGGCGACTATCTGGTGTGGAATAACATCAACTTCCCTACCACCGGTACCTACACTATTGAATACCGCGTAGCCAGCGGTGGTAGCGGGGGCACCATCTCGTCGGATTTGAACGCCGGTACCATCCAGTTCGGTAACTCCACCATCCCCGGCACCGGGGGCTGGCAAACCTGGACCACTGTATCCAAAACCGTAACCATCAACGCCGGTACCTACAATTTTGGCATCTACGCCCAGAGCGGGGGCTGGAATATCAACTGGGTGCGCATTACCAGGAGCAGTACGGCCGCCCGGATGGCTTCTTCAGGGGCTACAACCAAAGAAACGCCGGAGGCTCAAACCAGTCTGACCTTGTATCCCAACCCCGCCATTGACCGCCTGGAGGTACAATCGGCCGTGGTGCTGACGGGCAGCAGCTACCGCATTGTGAACGAGCACGGCCAAACCCTGGCCTCCGGAAAGCTCGGCCGGGGCCCGGTCGATGTTGCCAAGCTGCCCAGTGGTATCTACTCGCTGGTGGTGGTCAGCGCCGAGGGCAAAACCACGGTGCGCCGCTTCATTAAGTAACGGCGGCGGCTGTTCAAATTCAGCTATGGAAAGGCTGCTCCGCTGGGGCAGCCTTTTTTACTGGGCCAATAAGCCGGAAAGTACCCTCCCGCCTGGCAGGCCGCCTGTTGTAGTTGAGGGCGTCACCAAACGTCCGTTCCCTCGTATCTTGCCTCTATGAATACACCCCAGCAGCTCGCCGAAGTCCTGACCAGCCTCCGCGTCGGCAATCAGTCGTTTCTGATTACCTTCTATGAACAGAACCGGGACCTGTTTGCACGCTGGGCCCGTCGGCAGCACCAACTCTCCGCCCCCAAAGCCCACGAGTTGCTGCGCACAGTGCTGGTAGAGTTCTACGATCAGGTATCGGATGGGCGCCTGACCAAACTGCCCCCCGATCTGCGGGCGTACGTGTATGGTATGGCCGATGAGCAAATGCGGGCTGCCCGCACCACGGCCGTGCTGCCCAAAGCCGAGGCCGGCCGCCGCCAACGCTTGCTGGAGCTGTTCCGGCAGTTGGGGCTCGACTCCCAGAAGATGCTGATGTACTTTTATTTCCGGGGCTACAACTTTGAGAAGATGGCCGGAAAGATGGGCTTTGCCAATGCCAACGTGGCCCGAATGCAGAAATCCATCTGCCTGCGTAAACTCTACGAGTTGCGCCTGCGTACCGAAACGGCCGCCAGCTAGCGGCTATGCCGGCTTCTGCGTAGCTTAGCCACCTCATTGTGTTTCTCCTTCACGCTGCCGCATCAGGTTCCTGAGCCTGCTATGCACCGCCGACTTCTGCACCTGCACTTCAATGACCCCGCCCACCCCCGACCTGCGCCCCTACCTCGATGAGCTGGAACGCTTTGCCGATGGGCAGATGGGAGCCGCTGAACAGGAGGCTTTTGAAACCCGCCTGGAGCAGGACGCCGACCTATACCAGGCCTATCAGCTCTATGAGCAGCTCTCGGCTGACCTGCGCTGGGTGGCGGGCCACGAAACCCTGTGCCAGCGCCTGCTCGCCCTCGACCGGCGCCTCGACCAGCGCCAGGAGGCCCTGGCCCGCATCAAGCGTCGCCAACGCCGGTTACAGCGCCAGTGGGCCATTGTGGGCGGAGTAGCGCTGGTGGCATTGCTGGCCGTGTGGTGGTTTCTGATGCGGCCCGCCAGCTCCAGCCCCGAAATTGCCTGGACCCGCTACTACGTGCCCGATGCCGGCCTGGCCGACGAGGTAATTCAGGAAAGCCAGCGCCCTCTGCTGGCCGAAGCCATGCGCCAATACCGGGACGGCCATTACACGCCCGCTCTCTACACGCTGCGCCGGGTGCCCACCAGCACGTTGGGCCAGGATACGCTCACGTACTATAGCGGTATTTTTTTGCTCAGCCAGGATGAGCCCGAGCAGGTGCGGGCTGCGCAGCCTTTTTTGCGTCGGGTAGCTATGCAGTCAGGCTCCCGGCTGGCGGGGCGGGCCCGCTACCATCTGGGTATGGCCTATTGGCGCAACCAGCAGATTACGGCCGCCCGCAATACTCTTCGGTCCGTAGCCAACGACCCTCGCAATCCTTATCAGGAGGCTGCCCGTCAGCTCCTCCGCTCCGATGCCCTGCCGCAAGAATAATGGGTTGAATTTCACCGCACCCCAATTGGGTAGTCCGGCTCGAGGTTAGGCTGCAGAATCAGTTCCTCGGTATCCAGGTTGAAAGCGGCCAGATGGCGTAGCTCCGGGTTATGGCGGTACACGCAGCCAGCGTCTAGCCCAATAGCACCGGCATGGGCCTTTACTCGTTTCTCAATCTCGGCAGTAGGTGTTGGTACGTGGCCGTGTAGCAGTCGGCGACCTTCCAAGCGGGATGCATCGGCTACAAACTCTTTAATATTGAGCATAGTGTGCCAGTCCTGGCGCATTTCGGCGGCGGGGAGGCGGAAGTTGAAACCGGCGTGTACCAGCACCCACCCCGGTACTTCCAGCTGGTAAGGCAGTTCCTGAATCCAGCGCAGGTAGGGCGTGGGAATATCCTCGGGGCGCTCCACGCCGAAGCTGCTTAGGGTAAGCTGCCGGTCCTGGGCGGAGGCCCAGGTGAGAGTCGCATTGCCCTGGGCGGCGTCGAGCAATTCCTGGTCGTGGTTGCCGCGCAGGCAGATAACCCGGTAACCCTGTTGCGGCAGCTGCATCAGGTAGTCGAGCACGCCGCGGGTATCGGGGCCCTTGTTCACGTAGTCGCCCAGCACATAAAGCTGGTCCTGCGGGCGGAGCTTCAGCTTGTATTCAACCAGGTGCTGGAAAGACTGCAGACAGCCGTGCAAATCGGTGGTGACGTAGCGGGCCATAAAACAGCGGATGAATAGGTTACACAAAAAAAGCACCTGCCTTGGCAGGTGCTTTTTGCTGGTACTGCTCAGCTTAGTTGTAGGCAGGCTTGTCCAGATCGGGCTTTTCGGTGTTGCGGTTGGGGTGCTGCTGGCCCGCATCCTGGGCTTCGTCGGCCAAGCGGTTTTCCTCGGCTTCGCTCCGCGGATTCACGGGTAAATTACCGGTGCCTTTAGGCTGCTCACTCTGAGTGGGGCTGCCGTGGTTTTCCTTGGACTGCTGGTTGGTGTTATTGCTTTTGTAAGGCATGACGGGAAGTGGTTTCGTTTGTTTTCACAGAAAAGAGCGGGAGAGAGGCTGGGCGGCTTAGCCAGCCGAAGCGGGGCTTTCGTTACTGAATAATAGCCGTATCGGAAGCGTTGGGGTCGGTGAGGTCGGCGTTAGTGCCCTGGCGGGCCAGGTCAGCATTGGTGCCGGTTTTGGGCTCCATCTGCCCCATGCCTACGCGGGAGTCAGGATTTTCCATTTCGTCGTGGCCGGAGCGTTCATCATCCAGATCCAGCTCGTCTACCGGGCGGCGGGCCTCTAGGTCCTGGTCGTCATCAGCGGGCAAATCCTGGTTGGGGCGGTCGGGACGGCCTTCGTCGGAAGTGCGCATGTTATCAGCGGGATGCTCAATCTTGTCGGTATCCTCGTTCACCGACACGGCCGAAATGCCGCTGCCGCTGTCAGTGCCATAGCCTTCCTTGCCTTCCCGGTTACCGAAGCCCCCGCGGGCGGCTTCGTTCTTGGGTGGGTCGCCGCCGGGCGTAATGTGGCCGGCCGCCATTTCCTGTTCGGTAGTATCGTCGTTGATGACGCGCACGGGGCGGTCTTTGGGGTCAATAGCCATGGTGAAAGAGGTGTTGAGGTGGGCAGAGCGTACTGAGTTAGTGTACTGCCGTTCCCAGGTTTGGGTTTAGCTTTGGTGATCCTGACTATCGTGTTATTTGCTTTACTGTTGTGTCTGTCAATCAGTTGCCGCCTATTCGTTCCGTAGAAACCCTGCTCCGGCACCTGCACCACGGAGCCGCGCCTAAGTATCTGTATTTCTGGGGTTATACCAGTAAGGGCAGCCTCGGCAAAGAGGTGTTCAGCCAGTGGTATCCGGCCCCGTTTACGACGGATGGTGATACGTACGTCACGGCCGAGCACTACATGATGGCCGAAAAAGCCCGGCTGTTTCAGGATGAGGCCACCCGCCAAGACATCCTGCAGGCTCCTCACCCCGATGTGGCCAAACGATTGGGCCGCCAAGTACAGGGTTTCGATGAGGCCCGGTGGAATGCTGCGCGGTTTGAGATTGTGGTGCGGGGCAACGTGGCCAAGTTCAGCCAGCACCCGGCGCTACGAGAATTTTTGCTGGGTACCGGCAATCGGGTGCTGGTAGAGGCCAGCCCCGTTGACAGCATCTGGGGCATTGGGCTGGCCCAGAATCATCCGCACGCCGCCAACCCCGCCGAGTGGCCCGGCCTGAATTTGCTGGGTTTTGCCCTGATGGAAGCGCGTGACGTCCTCTAAATAAAAGGCGCCCCTCTCGTACTGTAGAACCGAACCATATGTCTCTTGCTCGCTACTGCTTACTTGGTGGGGTGCTATTGCCAAGCGCCTGCCAGCCTGCTACTACTTTCGACCAACAAGTGTGGCTGCAGAATCCGGAAATGACGGACACGAATAATCCGCGCCGTTACATGGCGGAGGATGTAGTGCACCGTCAGCTACGACCCGGCATGACGCAGCAGCAAGTGCTACAGCTACTAGGACCACCCTACCGGGAAGAGCTAACCACCCTGCTGCCAGACTCGGTTTCACTCCCTAAGAGTGCTGCTACCGGCCCCAATTCCCGCATGAATAGCATCGAACGGGTAGCTGCTCAGGAAGCGCAGTTCCTTCGGGCACACGGTCGGTCGGTGCGCGTATTGCTCTATCCGGTCGGCTGGTCTGTCATGGACCCTGCTTTCCTGAGTGTAGCTCTGACACCGGACGGGCTGGTGCTGAAAAGCTGGGTGGCTCAGCACTAGGTCCGCTGTACTACCTTTCGCTCAAATCTTCTCCTCCAGCCGCCTATGTGGACCGAAACCGACAACGCCCTCACCCGCACCTTCCGCTTCCCGGATTTCAAAATGGCCTTCAGCTTCATGAGCGACGTGGCTGAGGAAGCCGAGTACCAGGAGCACCACCCGTGGTGGAGCAACGAGTATAATGTGGTCAGCTTCCGCCTGCGCACCCACGACGCGGGCAATACCGTAACCGCCAAAGACCACCAGCTGGCCGCTGCCATTGACAAGCTGGCCGCTGACTACGGCGGAACTGTGGAGAGTTGAGTGATTAGGTATGAGAGTTGAGTGATGAATGATGGGTTATGAGTTAAACAGTTGGGGAGTATATGGCTTCCGACACAAACTCATCATTCATCACTCAACTCTCATCATTCATCACTCATCTCTCCCTTCAACTACCTTTGCCCGTATGGCTGAACCCCAAGAAAAGACGTTGCTGTACCTGGTGCCCACACCCATCGGCAACCTGGAGGATATAACCCTGCGCGCCATTCGGGTGCTGGGGGAGGTAGATACCGTGCTGGCCGAGGACACCCGCACCAGCGGCCGGCTGCTGCAGCACCTGGAGCTGAAAAAGCCCATGCTCAGCTACCACCTCCACAACGAGCACCAGCAGGTGCAGCGCCTGCTGGAGCGCCTGGAGAAAGGCGAAACCATGGCGTTGGTATCCGATGCCGGTACGCCCGGAATTTCCGACCCCGGCTTCCTGTTGGTGCGGGAGTGCCTGGCCCGGGGCCTCAAAGTGGAATGTCTGCCCGGGGCCACGGCCTTTGTGCCGGCCTTGCTGAAATCGGGGTTTGGGGCGGAACGGTTCACGTTTGAGGGGTTTCTGCCGGTGAAAAAGGGCCGCCAGACGCGCCTGCAGGAGCTGGCCCAGGAGCACCGCACCATGATTTTCTACGAGTCGCCGCACCGCATTGTGAAAACCCTGGAGCAGCTGGCTGAGGTGCTGGGGCCCGAGCGGCCGGCCTCCGTAAGCCGGGAACTAACCAAGCTGTTTGAGGAAACCGTAACCGCTCCTTTGGCCGACCTGGCCCGGAACTTTGCCGCCCGCCCCGCCATCAAAGGCGAAATAGTGCTGGTAGTGCAGGGCCGCAAGGAGGAGCGCCCCGCCAAAGAAGACCGCTACAAGAACGATGACCGTGACGAATAACGCCACCCGCGCCACCACCGCGCCGGCCGCCACCACTCCGGCGTTCTGGCTGCCCACTATGCTGGCGCTGCTGGGCGCATTTCTGCTGTGGCTGGGCTGGCCGGTGCATCCGGCCCCACTGGCAGCGGTACTGCTGGTGGGCTGGGTACCCTACCTCACGCTGGAGCACCTGCTCACCCGGCGCGGCGCGAGCGGCTGGAAAGTGTGGCGCTACAGCTACCTGCTGCTGCTGCTCTGGAACCTGTTTACCACCTATTGGGTAAGCTACAGCACCCTGGGCGGCGGCATTACGGCCGTGGTGGCCAATGCCGCCCTCATGAGCTTGCCCCTCACCGCTTTCCGCCTCACCAAGAAGCACTTCGGCCCCAGGCTGGGCTATGCTTCTTTGCCTGTTTTCTGGATTGCCTTCGAGCAGCTGCACCTGCACTGGTTCCTGACCTGGCCCTGGCTCACGCTGGGCAACGGCTTTGCCCAGGCCAATCAGTGGGTGCAGTGGTACGAGTACACCGGGTTTCTGGGCGGCTCCCTCTGGATGTGGGTGGTGAATCTGCTGGTGTTCTTTGCCTTCCGCGACTACCGCGCCGCCTCCCGGCCGGGAGGCCTACCTTTATCACGGGTGCAGCTACAGCGGCTGGTGCTGCTGCCGTTGCTGGCGGTGTTGCTGCCTATCGGGTTGTCGAAATTCATCGAAAGCCGCTACCAGGAAAAGGGCGAAACGGCCGAGGTGCTGGTGGTACAGCCCAACATCGACCCCTACAACGAGAAATTCGAGGGCGGCTCCCGGTTTGTGTCCTACGATGAGCAGCTGACCCGCCTGCTGACCCTCACCGAGCAGAACCTGACCCCGCAAACCAAGCTGGTGCTCTGGCCCGAAACGTCGCTCGACGAAACCTACTTCGAGGCTACCTTCAACAGCTACCCAAAGGTGCAGCGCCTGCGCGAGTGGCTGAGCCGCCACCCCGGCCTCGACCTCATCACCGGCCTCACCTCCGTGCAGCAGTATGGCCCCGATAAAGCCAAGGCCAGCCCTACCGCCCGCTTCCGCGAGGATTTAGGCTACTATGATGTCTTTAACGCGGCCGTGCACTTGCCGGGGCCGGGGCAGTTCTACCACAAAAGCCGGCTGGTGCCGGGGGTGGAGGGCGTGCCGCCGTGGCTGAGCATGTTCGTCATTGATTTGGGTGGTACGGCCGGTGGCCTGGGCTCCCAGGAGGAGCGCACGGTGTACCAGATGGCCACGCCCGCCCTCAAAGTAGCCCCGGTTATCTGCTACGAATCGGTGTACGGCGACTTCGTGAACCAGTACGCCCAGAACGGGGCCACGCTCATTGGCATCATCACCAACGACGGGTGGTGGTCCGACTCGCCGGGCCACCTGCAGCACCTGCAGTACGCCACGCTCCGCGCTATCGAAACCCGCCGCGACGTGGCCCGCTCGGCCAACACCGGCATTTCGGGCTTCATCAACCAGAAGGGCGAAATCACCCAGCAAACCGGCTGGTGGGTGCCCGCCGTGAGCCGCGCCACTGTTCACCTGAACACCGAGCTGACGTTTTACGTGCAGCACGGCGAGCTGCTCGGCCCTGCCTGCCAGGTGCTGGCAGTGCTGCTGTTGGTGCTGGTTGCGGTGCGAGCCGTATTACAAAGACAACCCAAACAGCCTGAAATGGCTTAGAATGTTCTGCTTCAACTTTGGTCAGCAGGATTTAACACGACTAATTGCATGGATTACAATCAACTCAGCTTTCAGCTGGCGGCCGTAACGCGCCACGCAGGCCAATTTATCCGCCAAGAGGCGGCCACGTTCAACCGCAGCCACATTGAACTGAAAGGCGTGCACGACCTGGTGTCGTATGTGGATAAGGAAACCGAAAAGCTGTTGGTGGCGGGCCTGCGCGAGGTGCTGCCCGAAGCCGGTTTCATCACCGAGGAAGGCACCGAGGGTGCCGACCGGGCCGAGGAATACAACTGGATTATCGACCCGCTGGATGGCACCACCAACTTTGTGCACGGCCTGCCGGTGTACTGCGTGAGCGTGGGCCTGGTGAAGGGCCAGGAGCTGGTAGCCGGCGTGGTGTACGAGGTAGTGCGCGACGAGTGTTTCCGGGCCGCCAAAGGTGCCGGGGCGTTCTGCAACGAGCTGCCCATCCACGTGTCTGACGTGCCCGACCTCAACAACAGCCTTATTGCCACCGGCTTCCCCTACACCAAGTTTGAGCTGATGAACGACTACCTGCAGGTGCTGGGCTCGTTCATGCGCCGCTCCCACGGGGTGCGCCGCGTTGGTTCCGCCGCCGCCGACCTGGCCTACGTGGCCGCTGGCCGCTTCGAGGGCTTCTTCGAGTTCAACCTCAACTCCTACGACGTAGCAGCCGGCATTCTGCTGGTGCGCGAGGCCGGGGGCCGCGTAACGGAGTTCCTGCAGGATGGCGACCCGCTTTCGGGCCGACAGGTGGTAGCCAGCAACGGCTTGGTACACCAGGAAATGCAGAACACCATCCGGGAGTTCTGGCACGAAGCGGAGTAGAGTACACATAGCCACCATTGTTCGTCATTCCGAGCCTGCCGAGGAATCTCGCGTGCTGACGTTGCAGTGGTATTGTCATGCTGAGCTTGTCGAAGCATCTCTACTGCTTCGTTGAGTTGCCTAATTCAATGTCAGCCCGCAAGATTCCTCGGCTTCGCTCGGAATGACAGCCAAATGGATTCGGCCTTACCGGTAAACTTTCCGGCGCGCATCGTAGTTTTGTGAGCATCATGTGGATACAGTATCTCATCATTGCCCTGCTGTTCGTTGGGGCAGCTTGGTACGTGGGGCGCATCTTCTGGCGTTCCTTTTTCTCCAAAGACCAAACGGCCTGCGCTAAAGGCTGCGGGGGCGCCTGCTCCACCATTGATGTTGACCGCCTGCAGCGCACCATTGAGCTGGCTGCCGCCCGTGAAGGAGCCAAAGCCTGACGGCGCAATATTCTTGCCCTCGGATATAACCCGCCCCCGTGCCGGCTACGTATAGCCCGGCACGGGGGCTTTTTCGTGGCCACCCACATTCCCACTGACCCCATCCCTTCCTATTCCCTAAAACACCCCTCGCCATGCAGGACAAAGAAGAAGAACGCACCCTCGTAAACGTAGAGCGCAGACTAAATAAAGAGGGCTTCACGGCTGATTTCCGGGTGACGGATGGCCGTTTGTACCCGATGGGAGATGACCGCTCGAAAGGCTACGGCCCCGAGGACGTGACCATCGTGGACTTCTACCGCTTCGAAGGTGAAAGCAACCCCGATGATATGTCCATCCTGTACGCCGTGGAGGCTGCCGATGGTACGCGCGGGACTATTTCCTCCGCTTTCGGCACCTACGCTGATACTGACGTGGATGATTTCCTGAAAACCGTACAGGATCTGGGTAAAAACCTCGATAAGAAGCACAAGTAATAACTGTACTCGTATGAGTAGAAAAGGCGTTCCGAATTCGTTCGGGACGCCTTTTCTTATTGCCAGAGCCCAAGCAGTTTACTGCACCACGCCAAACCGGCTGCCCTGGGTATCAAGCAGAATAGTGTGCTGCGTGAAGGCCTCGTTGCCCAGCATGCCGCCCATACCCGAAACCTGCATGAGCGCCCGCTGCCAGAAGCTCACATTATCCATGTACGTGACGGAGTGCAGCGGCAGCACCTGAGTACCAATCTGCAAAGCGGCCGTAGTGGCCACGGTGTGGGCGGTTAGCGTTTTGCCCCAGGAGTTCACGCCCGATACGCTGGGCGTAGCGGCTGGGGTGGCCAGCTTCTCCCACTTGGCCTGGCTGGTGAGCAGAGAAAACGCGCTACTGCCCGAGTCGAACAGGTAATTCTGCTGGTCGTTTTGCACGGTGGCCTGCACCAGCACCCGGCGGTTATCGAAGCTGAGTTTGGTGAACTGGGCCCGCCGGGTAAGGCTGTCGGGCAACCGGGAGTACAGGCTGAAGCGCTGCCGGGGAAAGTCGATGCCCAACGCCTGGTTCACCAGCACATCGGCCCCCAGTGAGCCGATGACAAACGGCGCGGTGCTATCCGCGGGCAGCGTGGCAGCACCGTAACGCAGCACTGGCGCTTTGGCTACTGCTACCTGCGCGTTGCCCAACCCGAACCGTACGGCCCGGAGCGTATCGTGCTGGGGCAGCAGGGCGTTTTGGGTGGCGGGGTAGGCGGCGCGTAGGGCAGCCAGCGGCTTAGCGTAGAACACCGTGTACGGAGCACCGGTATCAAACTGCAGGTAGCAGGTGCGGCGGCAGCCCGCCAGCTGCACCGGCACCAGCAGCACCGCGTGGGGCCGCGCCGGCGTAACCGTTGAGTCACTCTGCCAGGCGAAGGTAGTAGTAGCCGGCAGGCCGGCTACGGTAAGCTGATTGGCCGGCGGCGCAAAGGCTTGCCGAGCGTAGAAGTAGCCGCCAATGCCGCTGGCTACCAGCAGCACAATCAGAACGAGGAGAACTTTGAACAGGGTTTTCATAGCAGGGTAAGCACAGGTGGTTGATGTCACCAAAAGTGCGGGTTGTCTGCACTCGGCCCTGCGTCATTCTCCCGTCATTTGCCCGCCATTGTGTGTATGTAGCTGATTTATAATGCGCTGCGAAATTGTGGTTTACAGCCGGGGCAGGTAAATATCCAGGTTGCCCTGACGCAGCTGCATGGCATAGTAGCCAATCATCAGCACGTTGAAGCCGTAGGTAAGCACCACCATGCCTGTATACAACGCAGGAAAAACGGCCCGGTGCGAACCAGCCAGTAACAGCTGCGCCACCAGCACCAGCATAAAGGCAAAGAAGCTACCCACCTGCCACAAAATCTGAAAGCCCAGCACCCGCCGGCCTACCTCCGCCACATGTGCCGTAGTATGCCGGCGCGCCCGCCACAGCCACCACGGCACCAGAATATTCAGGAGCGGCAGCACCAGAAAGCTCAGCGCACTCAGGTTGAGCAACTGCAGAAAATCGGGGTCGGAGCGGAGGGCGGCTGGGGCCGGGGGCGCGGGTGGAGTAGGGGCAACCGGTTCCGGCTCCGACTCCGGTCGGAAGGCTTCCAATGGTACATCGAGGGCGGCGGCCAAGGCCTGCAGAGTGTAGCCGCGCGGCTCAGTTTCGCCCTGCTCTACCCGCTGAATGGTGCGCAAACTCACCCCCGATTGCTCCGCCAGCATCTCCTGCGAAAGGCCCTTGCTTTTGCGGATAGTAGTGATGCGGGCCGTGGAGAACATAGGGTAGTGGATAACAGGGGGCTAGATACCTGCCAAGATAAGTGCTCTGCCGCACATCCGGCCCCGGCCCGCCAGTTCACAAATTCACCTATTCAACCCTAGCCCCACACCTTGGTGCCCTCGGTGCAGTTGCGGCACATCTCAATCTGGTCGCGCCCTTTGAGCAGGGCGCTGCGGAAGTTACGGTATTTGGTGCCGTGCCAGAGCTGGCGGAAGGTTTGGGTTTGCAGGTCGCCGAGGCGGTACTCCGCGTCCTTATCAAAGCAGCAGGGTACTACCAAGCCGTCCCAGGTAATCACGCAGGAGTGCCACATCTTCCAGCAGTGGTTGAGCAGGCGGTTTTTGATGCTCCAGGTACCGTCCGGGTTGTTCTCGTAGCGCGAGTAGTAGTCGATGGTGGGGATGAGGGGGCTGCCGTTGTGGTAGTCGTAAATCTGGGCGGTTTTAAACCACACGTCATCCACGCCCAGCTCCTGGGCCAGCTGCTTGGCTTCCTCAATCTGGTGCTCGTTGGGGCGCACCACCAGAAACTGAAACACCACCCGGGGCGTCTGGCTTTTCAGCTCCCGCCGCCACTTAATCAGGTTTTTGGTGCCTTCCAGCACCTTGTCCAGCTTGCCGCCCACCCGGTACTGCTGGTACACATCCTGGGTGGTGCCATCCAGGGAAATAATCAGCCGGTCGAGTCCCGACTCCACGGTGCGGCGGGCATTGTTATCGTTGAGGTAGTGGGCGTTGGTGCTGGTGGCCGTGTAAATGCCCTTGCGGCTGGCGTACTGCACCAAATCCAAAAAGTTGGGGTGCAGGTACGGTTCGCCCTGAAAGTAGAAAATCAGGTACCAAAGCCGGGAGGCTACCTCGTCGATGGTCTTTTTAAACAGCGCATCGGGCAGCATGCCGGTGGGCCGCGTGAAGCTTCGCAGGCCGCTGGGGCACTCGGGGCAGCGCAGGTTGCAGCTGGTGGTGGGCTCGAAGCTCAGGGCCACCGGCAGGCCCCAGTGGCGGGCCTTGCCTGTGAGCTTGCTTAGGGCATAGCCGCCCACCACCTGCGCCCCGTTCCAGAGGCGGCCGGGCGTAGCTTTCGACAGGAAGTTGAGCGCGTCAGTGAGGAGGGAGGCCATGCGGAAGGCGAAGGTACGGCACCAGTAACAAGCAGCGGCGGAAATCCTCTTGCTAGGGTTTCTCTGGCTACCCCAAAAAATAGTTTGCCGCCGCCGTGTGGAATCCGAAACAGTACGGCATCTACCCTATAGAACCCGGCCGGTTCCCATCCTTACACCGCTATTCTTTCTGCTGATGAAAACCCTTCTGTATTGCACGCTGGCGGCCGCTTGGCTGGCAGCCCCGGCCGCCCGGGCCCAACAAGCCAACGCCCTCTACCAGGTAGCAGACCCAGCCCAGAAAAAAAACACTGTCATGGGCCGCGTGAGCGAGAGAAGCACTGGCAAAGGCATACCCGGTGTCACGGTATTGGTAAAGGGTACCAGCGTGGGCGTAAGTACCGACCATGATGGTGCGTACACTCTCACGCTGCCGGCCGGAGCTACCACGCTTATTTTCAGCTCGGTTGGCTACGTTGCGAAAGAAGTAAAACTCAATGGCCAAACGGTCATCAACGTAACCCTGGCCGCCGACCAGAAAACGTTGAACGAAGTAATAGTAACAGGCGCCCCCGGCCGCATCCGTGGCAACCGGAGCTATGAGAAGCGTCGGGCCGCAAAAGATGTCCTTTCGGGGCGCGTAGCCGGCGTGGCCGTTAGTCCCGGTTACCTATATCCGCAGCCCACGCCTAGCTCCAGCGAAACCTATGCCCACGTGCAGGAAAATGGCTTCCAAAAAGTGGCCAAGGAGCCGCTGAGCACCTTCAGTATTGACGTGGACGCGGCCAGCTACAGCAACGTGCGCCGCTTCCTGCAGCAGGGCCAGCTGCCGCCCGCTGATGCCGTGCGGGTAGAGGAAATGCTCAACTACTTCCAGTACGATTACCCCCAGCCCGCCGCCACGGTCCCCGAGCCCTTCCGCATCATCACCGAGCAGGCCCAGTGCCCCTGGAACCCCGAGCACCAACTGGTGCAGGTAGCCCTGCAGGCCCGCCAGGTAGTCACCGAGAAGCTGCCGCCCGCCAACCTAGTGTTCCTCGTGGATGTGTCGGGCTCGATGCAGGGTGAGGACCGGCTGGGACTGGTGCAGCAAAGCCTGCGCCTGCTCACCAAGCAGCTGCGGCCCCAGGACCGGGTGGCGCTGGTGGTGTACGCCGGGGCCGCCGGCACGGTACTGCCCCCCACGGCCGGCACCGAGCGGGCCACTATTCTGCAGGCCATTGACAACCTGGCGGCGGGCGGCTCCACGGCCGGGGGCGCGGGCCTGCGCCTGGCCTACCAGGTGGCCCGGCAGCACTTCAATAAGGACGGCAACAACCGCGTGCTACTCTGCACCGATGGCGACTTCAACGTGGGCGAGCAGAGCGACGACGCTATGGAGCACCTCATTGAGCAGGAGCGGGAAAGCGGCGTGTTCCTGACGGTGCTGGGCGTGGGCCAGGGCAACTACCAGGACAAAAAGATGGAGCTGCTGGCCGACAAGGGCAACGGCAACTACGCCTACCTCGACAACCTCGACGAGGCCCGGCGGGTGTTGGTGCAGCAGTTCGGCGGCACCCTGTTCACCCTGGCCAAGGATGTGAAACTGCAGGTGGAGTTCAACCCCAGCCGGGTGCGCGAATACCGCTTGGTGGGCTACGAAAACCGCCTGCTGGCCGCCGAGGACTTCAACAATGACCGCAAAGACGCCGGCGAGCTGGGCTCCGGCCACACCGTTACGGCCCTCTACGAGGTAGTACCCGTAGGTGCCCCCGGTGCAGTGGACCCGCTCAAGTACCAAACCACCCAACCTGCTACGCCGGTACCAACCTCAGCCGAGCTGCTCACCGTGAAGCTGCGCTACAAAGAACCCCAGGGCCTGACGAGCCGCAAGCTGGAAATACCGCTCACCGGCACCGCTCGGCCCATACAGGAGGCCAGCGAGAACCTGCGCTTTGCGGCGGCGGTGGCCCAGTTTGGCATGCTGCTCCGCCAGAGCGACTACCGGGGCACGGCTACCTATGAAGCCACCACCCGCCTGGCCGACGGGGCCCGCCGCTTTGACCCCGACGGCTACCGCGCCGAGCTGGTGCGGCTGGTGAAGCTGGCCGAAGGCTTGCGCCCCGAGGCGTATGGCGCCCGGTAAAAAGCTTTGTAAAAAAATAACTAACAGATTTTCAAGAATATGCAACTATGAGCTGCCTGCCGGAGCTCTTGATTCTGCCCGGTCGCCACACTAGCCAAAGGTTCCGGGCGTTTCGGCTCTGATTTTACTTTCACCGGAGGCGGCCCACCTTCACTCACAAGGCGGCAGGCGCAGGAGGTTGCAGACTCCGGCGCTGGCCCACGCCGCCGGGCCGCCTTCGGTTTTATTATTCTGATCTGGGTGTCATATCCTCCCACCTCTGCATCCTATGTGTAGCAAAAACGGCCCCGCTGGTTAGCAGCGGGGCCGTTTATCGTTATTCAAGAAGGCCGGGTGCTTAGAATGAGTAGTTTACCGAGGCCTTAATCACGCGGTTGTAGGCGTTGAAGTTGTTGTTCTTGTCCAGAGACGACAGGCCATAGTCATAGCCGGCGCTCAGGCCCAGGCCATTCTGGAACTGGTAGCCCAGGCCGCCCACTACCCCGAAATCAACCTGGCGGAACTGGTTTTTGATGTCGAAGTTGGTGTTGATGGCGTTGAAGCCCAGCGCCCCGGCCTGCACCCGAGCCTTACCTGACAGCAGCACCGACGCCTGCGGACCCGCGTAGATGTAGAAACCATCCGTCAGGTACGCCTTAGCCAGCAGCGGAATATCCAGGTAAGCCAGGCGGCCGGTGGCCGTTACTTTAGCATTCAGGAAATCAAACTGCTCCAGCGGAATGCGGCCCGTGAGAATGGTACCCTTCTCAGAGTAGCCGATGCCGGGCTCGATGGCAAAGCGTGGGCCCAGCGGCAGCGTAGCGTAGAGGCCAGCGTAGAAGCCGGGCTTCATCTGCTTGGTAACCGCCCCGTTGGTGTACTCGGCCAGGTCCATCACGCTGTTCACGGCATCCCCCGAAAAGTCGGAGACGTTGACGCCGGCCCGCACTCCAAATTTCACCCCATCTGTGGCCGTGGAGGACGAGTAGGAAGGAGCCGGGCGCACCGCGCGGGCCTGAGCCGGGCCGGTGTATTTGGGCACGCGGTGGGTAACCACCTGCGCTTCTGCAGCCGACGTGAAAACCGAAAACAATAGAGTAGCAGCGGCCAGGCGGCCGAAAAGTCGCTTCGTATTCATGGCAGGAAAGGTGTTGGAAGGAGAAACCGGCCGCCGCGTGTGCGCAGGGTGGGCAGCCAGTTGACGGGTAGTGTTTCAAAACCGTGCCAACTTTTTCATCAGCCACCGCTTGTAAGGCCTGGAAACGCAGTTTGCCGCCCGCGAAACACGAGCGGCAAACTGAGTAACACTTGATTGTATTTTCACATAGTTACTTCACAGACAATAAATTGCAATAGATTTACCACGGCTTAATAGCTCCGTTCAGTAGGTGCATGACGCCGTTGGAAGCTTGGTGGTCAATCTGCAAAAACGGTGTTTGCTGGTCCTCTACCCCGGAGTAGAACAGAGTGCACACCTGAAAGCTATAGCGCGAAGGGTTGCTGGCATTCGGCCAAGTGTAGCTGCCGGTGAACTTGAGTATATCAGAAGACAGAGTAGTGGGAGATTTCTCCATTCCCAGGAAGACATTGGACGTCAGGTGCTGGGAAACAATGTGCAAGCGCAGGGTCTTAAGTAGGTCTTTATCGGGTACGGCGCTCAGGCTGGTCCAGGCAGGGTTTTGCTGCTGCCACCGATCCAGCAGGCCGGTATCGGAGGGCAGCAGTACGGTGTAGTCGGTTTGCGGAGAGGTTAGCTCGGCGAGCAGAGCCGCCGCGGCCGGGCGCTGCAGGGCCTGCCAGAACAGGGCGTGCTGGCCACCGGTCTGCCGGGCCTGCTCCTGAATAAGCGCGGCCAGCGACTGGGTGCCGGGCAGCAAAACGCGCCGTAACGGGTGCACTGTGCATTCGGCCAGCGGGACGCCGACGGCGGATGTAACCCCACTCAGCAGGCCGTTGATGCTGATAACTTCAAAGTGACGTACTACCTGCAACTCGCGGCGGGCGGTGCTGGGGGCAGCCAGCAGCGTGGTAAACTGGGCCCGGCCAACGGAGGGAAATATAGAAAGGCTGCTGAGCTGCTGCCCGGGAAGCAGGTGGTATTGCAATACCTCGCGCAGCAGCTGCAGCTTACCGGCGTCCGTGAGGGCATTGATGCGGTCGGCCGTGGAGAAGTCGTCGTACGGGGTGCTCAGTTGGGCAAAGGCATCATCAGTAGGAGCCAGTACGGTAAAGGATTCACCGGGCTTCAGTTCCGGCAGTAGCCCGGTTTTGCGCAGGCCGGCGTAGAAAGTGCTGTACTGCGGGTCGTTGGCCAGGTACTTTTCCAATTGCGTTACCGGCACCTCGGGCGCGGCATCGTGCTGGCAGCTCATCAGGCCTAACAGGCCAGTCAGAAATAGGAGAAGGAGGCGAAGCGTTTTCATAGTAGGGAAGAAGTAGGAGCGGAGGTAAGGCCCCGAGGTATTGATTAAGGAATGGTCAGGCTGGTGCTGATGCTTGCCGAAGCCGAGCGGAACTGTAGTTGATACTGGCCGGCGGGCCACTGCCGGGCATCGAGGGTGAGGGTAGTGGTAGCAGCCGCCACCACCTGAGCCGGCTGCATGGGTTGGCCGTGGGCATCCAGTACGCTTACCTGCAAAGCCTCACGCCGGGCGGGCAGCCGTACCAGATAATAGCCTTTATGCTTCGCATCCGGCATCACTACGAAGCCAGCCCGGGCCGCCGCGGAAGTGCCCGTTTGCGCGAGTGATGCCGTTTCGGACCCGGCAACATGCTGCCATTGTTGCGTGTAGCGCAGCAGCGGCAGGCCAGTGCATAGCAGGAGAAACAGGATTTTCATAGCGCAGAAAGGCAAGCGGTGGCGGCGGAGGAACCGATACAAAGGTGATCCACGCGGGGCCTTCATGACTTCACCAGAAAGCGGTAATCTGGCCTACCGGAAAACCAGTATTTTTCTGCGGGGCACCCAATTTTCTGAAAAACCCGAGCATGTTTGCAGCCGCTATGGTGTTGCTATCAGCTGGTTTTCGAAGTGCGCGGACACTAGGAGTGTGGGTGCTGCTGCTGCTGCCTCAGTCGGCCCATGCCCAACGTGCCATCGACAGCCTGCAGCGTGCCCTGCGCACCATCCCCGCCGATACCGAGCAGGTGAAAACGGCCCTGCGGCTCTCGGCCGCGCTGGCGGCCACCGACACCGCCCAAGCCCGACAAGCAGCCGCCCAGGCCCTGCGCCAGAGTCAGCGCCTGGGCTACGCGTATGGACAGGCGCATAGCTGGCTGCAGCTTAGTGCACTGCATCTTATTGGGCACCGCTACAACCTGGCCCGGCAGGCCGCGGAGCGTGCCCGGCAAGCGGCCGAGCCGCTGCTGCGCCGCAAACCCGGCAGCGGGCGGCTACGGCGGCTGCTGGCCAGCATTGCCAACAACCTCGGCAGCGCCGCCGACCAGCAGGGGCAGCTGGCTGCGGCTACGCGCTACTATCTGCAGGCGGCGGGTTATCTGGAAAATACTTCCGAAACGGCCGTGCTGCTGACGGTGTACACCAACTTGGGCCGCACCTTTCAGTTGCTGCGCCAGCCTGAGCAGGCTACCCGCTACTGGCGGCGGGCGGTAGTAACCGGCGGCCCCAGCCCCCGGCCCGAGCTGCTGCCCGCCTACCTGCAGCTGGCCGCCTGGCACCTCCAGCAGCAGCAGCCCGACAGTGCATACACCCTCCTGCAGCTGGCCCGCCCGCTTCACCCCGAAGCCAGCTTGTACGCGGGCGAGTACTACGGCACGCTGGGGCAGTATTACCTGTTCCGGCAGCAGCCCGAGCGGGCATACCCGGCGCTGCAACGGGCGGCTACCTACGCCGCCCGCAAAGGTGACCCTGCTTACCAAGCCCGCTTGCTCTTCAACCTGGGGCAGCTGGAAGCCCAGTTGGGCAACACCGGCCGGGCCGTGGAGCTGCTGCGCAACAGTCTGCAGCTGCTTCATCCTTTGCATGATACCGACCAGGAGGCCGCCGTGCTGACGGCGCTGGGCCGCCTAGCTGAAAGCACCGGACAATACCAAACGGCCCTGCGCTACTACCGCCGTAGCCAGCACCTGCGCGACTCCCTGGCGGCGGCCACGGTGCGCCAGCAGGTCAATCAGCTGGAAACCCTGTACCGCACCCGGCAGCAGGCCCAACAGCTGCAACAGCTCCGGCAGCAGCAAGCTGCCCAACAGCTGGCCTTGCGGCAGCAACGGCGCCTGAATACATTATATCTGCTGTTGGCCGGAGTGCTGGGGGTGGCCGTGCTGCTGGCGCTGGGGCTGCTGCGGCACCGGCGGCGGCTGGCCCGGCAGCAGCAGGAGCTGCAGCAGCAGCGGATTAGGCAGCTGGAGCAGGAGCAGGAATTACGCGCTGCCCAATCGGTGTTGCAGGGCCAGGAAGAGGAGCGCCGCCGCGTGGCCCGCGACCTGCACGACGGCCTGGGCGGCATGCTTTCCACCGTGAAGCTGTACCTGGGCACCCTGCGCACCCGCCACCCGCTGCCGGAGCCCGCCACTGAGTTGCTGGGGCAGTCGGTAGAGCACCTGGATAGCTCCATTAGTGAGCTGCGGCGCGTGGCCCGCAACCTGATGCCCGAGGCTCTGCTGGCGCTGGGGCTGGCCCAGGCCGTGCAGGATTTCTGCGATGCCCTGCGCCGCACCGGCCAGCTGCAGGTGGAGCTGCACCTGCACGGCCTCACTGAGCGGCTGCCCCCCGCCCTCGAAACGGGCGTGT
Source organism: Hymenobacter sp. 102 (assembly GCF_049949205.1). NCBI lineage: Bacteria > Pseudomonadati > Bacteroidota > Cytophagia > Cytophagales > Hymenobacteraceae > Hymenobacter > Hymenobacter sp. 102. Next base: position 2,788,381 of record NZ_CP188172.1, on the reverse strand, counting down.
ACCGCATTGCGCAGGAGCTGCTGAACAACGTGGTGAAGCACGCCCAGGCCCGGCACGTGCTGGTGCAGCTCATGCGCCACGATGCCCTGCTGCACGTGGTAATAGAGGATGATGGCCGGGGCTTCGACCCAACGCTGGCCAGCACGGGCGTGGGCCTGCGCAGCCTGCAGGCCCGGGCCGAACAGCTGGGCGGGCAGCTTACCTTTGAATCTGAAACCGACCAGGGCACTACGGCTACCCTTACCCTGCCGGTACCCACCACCGGGGCCGCGCCGCTTTCTGCCTGATATCTTTCCGACTACTTTCCTGTATGGCTGCTATTCGTGTATTGCTCGTTGATGACCACCGGATGGTGCTGGCAGGCCTGCGGCTTCTGCTGCAGCCTCTGCCCCACATTCAGGTGGTGGGCACCTGCGCCAGTGCCGCCGAAGCCCTGGCCGCCGTAGCCGCCGAGGTGCCCGATGTAGTGCTGCTGGACCTGAACCTGCCCGACCAGCCCGGCAGCGCCGTGTGCCGCCAGCTTGCCAGCACCTACCCAAGCGTAAAGGTGCTGGTGCTCACCACGCTCAACGAGAAAAGCATGGTGCAGCGGCTGATGCAGGACGGAGCCGCCGGCTACGTCCTCAAAAATGCCTCCCCCGAGGAGCTGGCCGAAGCCATCAGCCGGGTGCACGCGGGCCGCAAGTACTTCAGCGACGAAGTGCAGGAGCTACTGTTGCAACCCTCGCCGCCCGCGCCCACACTACCACCGCTCACCCGCCGCGAAAAGGAAATTCTGCCCCTCATTGCCCAGGGTCTCACCAGCCAAGCCATTGCCGAACAGCTGTTCCTGAGCGCCCTCACCGTAGAAACGCACCGCCGCAACATCCTCGCAAAATTCGAGGTGAACAACACCGCCGCCCTCATCCGGCTGGCTGTGGAGCATGGGTTGTTGTAGAGCTACCGCTTTATTAGACCGTCATTCCGAGCCCAGCCGAGGAATCTCGCGTGCTGATGTTGTGATGATAGCCTAACGAAGCGGTAGAGATGCTTCGACAAGCTCAGCAGGACGGATGGTGTAGCAACGTCAGCACGCGAGATTCCTCGGACCCTGGCTTGATGCGCCACATGCTCGGAATGATGGTCTGTTGAACAACTTATTCAACGGCTAGCTGCCCGCTGGTTGTACTGGCGCACCACGGTTTCCAGCTCGGCTAAGCCGTAGCCGGGCTGCCGCGTGGCTACGCGCTGGGCCAGCTCTTTGTCAGCGGCCAGAAAGCCGGCTACCTGGGTAGCAAATTTCTCGGGGTCGATGCGCAGGATGGTGCCATCGGCGCGGCGCAGGTACCACCGGGCACCGGTGGTTACGCTACCCGAGGCTGGCGCGCTCAGCACCGGGGCCGAACCTATGAAGCTGGCCACCGGAAGGGGTACTGTTTTCACGCGGTATACCTCTACCGGTCCCGATACCCGAAGGGATGCCAGTTCGCCCAGCTCGTTTTTGTCGGGCTGCATCAGCGCCGAGTAGTGGGTGCCCACCCGCACCCAGCGGACGTTGGCGGCCGCTATCATTTTGGGTTTGAGGGTAGCAGCGGCGGGCAGGCTGGAGTAGTAGGGCACCAGCATCTCAAAACCAGCATCGGTGGTGGGCAGATAGGCCCGCACCACGGGGCCGCGCCGAGGCACCAGTGTGCCCCAGGCGTAGGTGTGGCCGCCGTAGCCGGGAGCCGTACCAGTGGTGTCGGGAGCCTGAGCCGGGCCGCTTAGCAATACGAGCAGGGTAGAAATCAGCATAGGAATAGGAAGAAAGGCGTAGGAAGCCTGCCGGGCAAAAACAGTGCTAAGCTGCTCCGTTACGGCTTCGACTCGGCCAGGCCTTTCTCAATAACCTGCATTATTGGGTGGTCGGGCTTCACCACCGTTGCCAACTGCTTCTTGGCTTCCTGAAAGTGCGGGCGAGCGGCCTGGGGCTGCTTCAGCTGCATATTCAGGGTGCCAAGGTAAAAATGCAGCAGGCCTTGCGCGGTAGGTTCCTTGGGGGCCGTGGGCAGCTGGCTCCGGAAAAAGGCTTCGGCCTCCGCCCATTGATTATGTTCCTGGTACACGTCCAGAATGTCGCTGAACATCTGGTCATCGGCCGGATTGAGCTGGTAGAGCTTGGCGGCCCAGGTGGGCGCCTCCGGTGAGTGGGCCGCCACCGCCAGCCGCAGCATCCCGAGCATGGATGGCGCATCCTGCGGGTTCAGGACCAGGCTTTGCTGATAGGCGGCTTTGGCTTCGGCCGGTTTCTGCTGCTGCTCCTGCAGCATGCCCAGCATGCGGGCGGCATCAGCGCGGCGACGCGGCTCGTCTGCGTACAGGTCGTAGGCGGCTTTGGCGTGCGCAATGCCTTCCGCCGGCTTTTTCTGCAGCCACAGGGCGTAGGAGAGGTTGTAGTGCGAGTTCGGGTAGTCGGCCTTCAGGGCTACCGACTTCTCGAAGGCTGCCGTGGCGGGCACAACCTGGTCGCGCAGCAGCTGCACGTAGCCCACGCCGAAGTAGGAGGTATAGTCGCCGAGGCCGTGGGCGTGAGCCGCGTTGTAGTAGCGCAACACCAGGTCCTGCTTCTGCCGCTCGGGCTTATCCTGCTCCCCGCACCCGCACATAAGCACCGCGTACCAATAGTCGCCGAGGCCTTTGCTGAGGGCGTAGTTGGTGGGGTACTTGCGCTGCAGGCGGTTGAGCTCCAGCGGTAGATTCAGCATGTGCATGGAGTAGTCGCCTTCCTTGCCACGCAGCTTCTCCACGGTTTCGCCGGGAGCCAGGTCGCGCAGCCCGAATGCCTGGTGGTTCATGCTGATGAGGTAGTTCTCCAGCACCAGCTTTTCCTTGGCCAGCAGTAGTTCCGGCTGCAGGTTTTTGGGGTCGGCTTTGTCCAGCACGTCAAACGCCGATTCGTATTTTTTCTCTTTTGTGAGCTGGGCCGCGCGGGTCAGGGCAGTTGCCGCGGGAGTTTGGGCCAAGGCCACCTGAACGGTTAACCCCAGCACGGTAGCTATGCTATAAAAACGCATCAATCAACGAGTTATCTATCTTGTTTCTGAGACGGGCAGTCAGGCCGCTACGGTAGCTGAAAGTTGCCTTTTTTCCGGCTGATTTCGGAGACAAACGAACAGTTGTTCGGGCTTTTTTTACATGTTGCATTTGGAATTGCCGCCGGCCGGCCCCACCTTGCCGCCAGTAAACCCCCTGACACTCATGGCTCAGCCCACGGCCCGCTTCTTTTTTAGCTATTATTTCTACTACGCCAACGCGTAGTCGAGCGGCCGCCCTGTAGCCTTCCTAACCCGAACTCTTCAGCGCCTCTCGACCAGCTCGGGAGGCGCTTTTTTTACGCTCACTTTTCCGCCCCATGGCACCGCAGGCATTCTTCTATTACGGCTTTAGCTACGGCTTCTTTTACCGGAAGCCGCCGGGGCCCGCTTGCCAGTTGTGAAGCACCACGCTTCACGCCACTGCAACCCAGGGCCCCACACCGGAGGCCCTTTTTTGTTGCTCAGTCTAACTACTCACTACTCATTTCTCACTTCTAAAAAATGATTGCCATTCAAGGTTTCGCCGGAAGTTTCCACCAGATAGCCGTCCGCCAGCACTTCGGCGCGGACGTGGCGGTACTGCCCTGCGCCACCTTTACCGCGCTGGTGCAGGCCGTGGCCCAGGGCCGGGCCCGCGCCGCCGTTATGGCCATCGAAAACTCCATTGCCGGCAGCATTCTGCCCAACTACACCCTGCTGCGCAAGGCCGGCCTGCGGGTGGTAGGCGAGGTGTACCTGCACATCGGCCAGCAGCTGCTGGCGCTGCCCGGGCAGCAACTGGAGGATATACGGGAGGTACACTCGCACCCCATGGCTTTGCTGCAATGCGCGGATTACCTGAATCAATTTCCGCACTGGAAGCTGGTAGAAACCGAGGATACGGCCCTGAGCGCCCAGCGCATCCGGGAAGGGCTGCGCACGGGCGTGGCCGCCGTGGCCGGGCACCTGGCCGCCGAGCTGTTCGACCTGAACGTGCTGGCCGCCGATATTCAGTCGGAGAAGAACAACTACACCCGGTTTCTGGTGGTGGCCCTCCCGGAAAACGCCCCGATGACGGAGCAACCTACCAAGGCCTCGCTCTATTTCGAAGCCCCGCACACTACCGGCAGCCTGGCCCGCATCCTGACGGCCGTGGCCGAGCGGGGCGTGAACCTGAGCAAGCTGCAGTCGTGCCCCCAGCCGGGCCGCACCTGGCACTACTTCTTCCACGCCGATTTGGAGTTTGACGCTCCGGCCCAGTTGGACGAAACCCTGGCTGCCCTGGCCCCGCTCACTGAAAATCTGCAGCTGCTGGGAGCTTACGCGAAAGGACTGGATGACAGCAAAAACCTGCATTCGGAGCCGGCGAAGAAGCTGCTCACGCTTGCCTAATTAAACAACCAGCTGTTTGTCACAACAAGGCCCTCAACCAACCATTACAACCAACCATCAGCTTACCCTCATGCAAGTTGCCAGCCGCCTTCAGCATATTCAGGAATACTACTTCTCCCAGAAGCTGCGGGAAATTGACGGCATGAACAAAGCCGGTGCGCAGGTGATTAACCTCGGCATCGGTAGCCCCGATATGCCCCCTCACCCCAAGGTTATTGCCGCCCTCACCCGCGCCGCCGAGCAGCCCAACACCCACGCCTACCAAGGCTACAAGGGCGTGCCCGCGCTGCGCCAGGCCATGGCCGACTGGTACCAGCGGCAATACGGCGTGGCCCTGAACCCCGACACGGAACTGCTGCCGCTGCTGGGCTCCAAGGAAGGCATCATCCACATCAGCATGACGCTGCTGGAAGCCGGCGACGAGGTGCTGATTCCGAACCCCGGCTACCCGGCCTACCGCGCCGCCGCCCACCTCAGCGGCGCCACCCCCGTCGACTACGACCTGAAACCAGAGAACAACTGGCTGCCCGACCTGCAGGCCCTGGCCCAGCGCGACCTGAGCCGGGTGAAGCTGATGTGGGTGAACTACCCGCACATGCCCACCGGCACGGCCCCCAGCCCCGAGTTTTTCGAGCAGTTGGTGGCGTTTGCCCAGGCCCACAACATTCTGCTGGTGCACGACAATCCCTACAGCTTCATCCTGAACCAAACCCAGCCCCAGAGCCTGCTGGCGGTACCAGGGGCGCGGGAAGTGGCTCTGGAGCTGAACTCTTTGAGTAAGTCGCACAACATGGCGGGGTGGCGCGTGGGGCTGCTGGCCGGCCGGGCCGATGTGCTGCAGGACGTGCTCCGCTTCAAGAGCAACCTCGACTCGGGCATGTTCCTGCCAGTGCAGCTGGCCGCCGTGGAGGCGTTGAACCTAGACAACAGCTGGTACGAGGAGCTGAATGCCCACTACCGCGCCCGGCGGGAGTTGGTGTTCGAGCTGCTGCACCTACTGGGCTGCACCTTCAATGCCAACCAGGTAGGCCTGTTCGTGTGGGCGCAGGTGCCGGCCCGGTATGCCGACGGCTACGCCCTCAGCGACGAAATTCTGCAACAAGCCCGGGTGTTCCTGACGCCGGGCGGCATCTTCGGCAGCAACGGCAACGGCTTCATTCGCATCAGTCTGTGCCAGCCCACTGAGGTGCTGCAGCAGGCACTGGCGCGGGTGCGGGAGGCGTTAGGCAAATAATCTCATCGTCATGGTAGTTACCATCATCGGAATAGGCCTGATTGGCGGCTCTCTGGCCCTGAGCCTCAAGGAAACCGCCCTGGCCCACCACATCATCGGGGTGGACCGCAGCCCTGAGCACCTGCGCGAAGCTGTGGCCATCGGCCTCATTGATGAGCCCACCCAGGACTTGGCCGAGGCCGTGCGGCGCGCCGACCTGGTAGTGGTGGCCGTGCCCATGGATGCCATGCTCACGGTGCTCCCCCAGGTGCTGGACGCGGCCACCGAGCGGCAAACGGTTATCGACGTAGGCTCCACCAAAGCCCTGTTGCTGGGCGCGGTAGAGAATCACCCCCAGCGGAGCCGCTTCGTGGCGGTGCACCCTATGGCTGGGACCGAGTATTCGGGGCCTTCGGCGGCTTTGCCGGGGCTGTTCCGGGATAAGACGCTGGTAATCTGTGACGCGCCCCGTAGCGCCCCGGATGCCGTGGCCCGGGTGGAAGCTGTATTTGGGCGCTTGGCCATGCGGCTGGTGTACATGGATGGCACCGCTCACGACCTGCACACGGCCTACATTTCGCACATTTCGCACATCACCTCCTTTGCCCTGGCCCTCACGGTGCTGGAAAAGGAAAAGGAAGACGAGCAGATTTTCGCCCTGGCCAGCGGCGGTTTCGAATCAACGGTGCGCCTGGCCAAAAGCTCGCCCGATATGTGGGTGCCCATCTTCCGCCAGAACCGGGAAAACGTGCTCGATGTGCTGGATGAGCATATTCACCAGCTTCAGCACCTGCGCCAGCTGTTGAATCAGGAAGACTACCCGGCTGTTTATCAACAGATCCAGCAGGCCAACCTCATCAAGAAAATTCTGAAGTAAGCTGTTGTTACACAGCCGCTCCTCGCAAAACATACAACCTAACCATACCATGAGTCAGTCGCTTACCGCCGAGCAACCCGTTGCCACCTCGTTGCTGAAGAAAAAACCGCTCATCATTTCCGGGCCCTGCTCCGCCGAAACCGAGGAGCAGCTCATTGCCACCTGCACCCAGCTGGCCGCTACCGGCAAGGTGGATATGCTGCGGGCCGGCATCTGGAAGCCCCGCACCAAGCCGGGCATGTTCGAGGGCATCGGCACCAAGGGCCTGCCCTGGCTGCAGAAGGCCAAGCAGCTCACCGGCCTGCCTACCACCGTGGAGGTGGCCACGCCCAAGCACGTGGAAGATGCCCTGGCCTTCGATGTGGATGTGCTCTGGATTGGGGCTCGCACTACCGTCAACCCCTTCTCGGTGCAGGCCCTAGCCGATGCGCTGCGGGGCGTAGATATTCCGGTGCTCATCAAAAACCCCGTGCACCCCGACCTGGAATTGTGGCTGGGGGCGGTGGAGCGCCTGGCGAAAGTGGGCGTGAAGGACCTGGGCCTGATTCACCGGGGGTTCGCTAGCTACGGCAACACCGAGTTCCGCAACGCACCCATGTGGCACCTGCCCATTGAAATGAAGCGCCGCCTGCCCGAGCTGCCTATCATCTGCGACCCGAGCCACATCTGCGGCAACCGCACCGGTTTGGCCGCCGTGGCCCAGAAAAGCATCGACCTGGACTTCGACGGGCTGATGCTGGAGTCGCACATCGACCCGGATAACGCCTGGAGCGACGCCAAGCAGCAGGTAACGCCCCAGCGCCTGGCCGAGCTGCTCGACGGCCTGATCTGGCGTCACGAAACCACCGACCAGCAGGAGTTCCTGAACAAGCTGGCCCAGATGCGCGAGCAAATCAACCAGCTCGACGACGAGATTCTGCACCTGCTGGGCCGCCGCATGCAGGTAGCCGAGAACATCGGTACCTACAAAAAGGAAAACAACATCACCATTCTGCAGGCCAGCCGCTGGAACGAAATCCTGGAGCGCGGCATCCAGAAAGGCCACAAGCTAGGCCTCACCGAAGACTTCATCATGAAGTACTTTGACGCGGTGCACCTAGAGTCCATCAACCGCCAAAACCGCGTGATGAATCAAAAATAGATGGTTGAATGGTGGATGGGTGGTTGAACTGTCATTGCGAGCAGCGCGAAGCAATCCGTCCTTCTCTAGGCTTAACACCCTGACCCACGCAAAAGCCCCTGACGTGAGAACCAGACGTCAGGGGCTTTCTGCGTTTCAAGGCTTGGAGCACTGGAAAGGACGGATTGCTTCGCGCTGCTCGCAATAGCAACTCAGCCGTTCAACCACCTACCCACCCAACCACCTATTTCATCCGCTCCTCAATCTGGCTGAGCAGGAAGGCGGCATCTTCCTTGTGGGCGTCGTCGGGGAACAGCTCCACGGCTCGGCGGGCGTGTTCTTGGGCTTTCTGGAACTGCTTGATTTCCAGCAGTACGAAGGCCAGGTTGAGGTGAGCGGTGGCGTAGGTGGGCCGGAGCTGCAGGCTGCGCTCAAACGGGGCCAAGCTCTCCTGAAACTGCCCCAGTCGCTGGTAGGCATAGCCCAGGGCAAAGTAAGAAAGGTAGTCGCCCTGGCCGTGGGCGTGGGCTTCCTGGTACTGCCTGATGGTACGCCGGAACACCTCGTCTTCACCCAACTCGGCCTCAGCGCAGTCGCATTGCTGCACGGTGAAATAGTAGTCGCCGAGGGCGCGGGCCAGCTTGTAGTTATCCGGGAAGCGGGTTTGCAGACGTTCCAGCACCTTGCGTACCGGAAAGCGGTAGCGTAACGAGTCGGTACCCAGTTGGCGGATGCTGTCGAGACTGGGGTCCAGTAGTTTAAGGTTGCGGAAGGCGAAGCGGCGCAGGCTCTCGGTGTTGGTATAGTAGTGCAGGGCCACATCCGTTTTCTCCAGCACTACGGCCGGTACCGCGTTGGCGGGGTCGGTGAGGGTAAGTAGCTGCCAGGCGGCTTCGTAGCGGCGCTCCATCACCAGCTGCCGGGCTTGGCGCAACGCCGTTGCTTCGGCCGCAGCGGCAGTAGCCGCTGTGGTTTGGGCCTGGGCCGGACATAGGGCCAGACCAGCGGAACATACAAACAGGAGAAAAAACAGGCGCGCCATCGAGGGCTAAAGATGCAGGTTTTTGGCGGGCTGACTCACGGCTGAAAAGTCTGAATTCGGCGGGTTGTGGTTGGACGCTTCCGCCGAAAATTGTGCAGGTTGCTACCCCCAACCCGTTCCCGCAACTTGGGGGCCACGGTTGAGTATAACCAACTCTCCTCTCACCCTTTCCCACGGGTATGCTTTTTTACACCGTTATGAAGCCCCTGGTGCAGGTGGCGTTGCGCGTTTTTTTCCGGCAGCTGGAAGTGCGCCACCCCGAGCGCCTGCAGCAGCCCGGGCCGCTGCTCATCTGCAGCAACCACCCTAACACACTCATGGACCCCTTGGTGGCGGCCGTAAACCGCCGCCAGCCCATTGCCTTCCTGGCCAAGAGCACCTTCTTCCAGAACCCGATTCTGCGGGCCATTATGGAGTCGGGCAATTCCATTCCTATCTACCGTCGCCAGGATGTGGATTCCGGAGCCGAAAAGCTGACGCCGGCCCAGCTGGAAGCCATGAACGAGAAGATTTTCGGGCGCTGCTATGATTACTTCGACAGGGGCGGCACCATTATGATTTTTCCGGAGGGTACCAGCGTGCAGGAGCGGCGGCTGCGGCCCCTGAAAACCGGAGCGGCCCGCATTGCCCTGGGGGCCGAGGCCCGCCACGATTTCCGGCTGGGCCTGCGCATTCTGCCCATGGGTATCAACTACTTCGACCCCAGTCGGTTCCGCTCCGACGTGTTTGTGGATGTGGCCGAGCCCATTGCCGTGGCCGAGTACGCCGACCAGTACCGCCAGGACCCCGAAGCCGCCGCCGATGCCCTCACGGAGGAAATTCGCCGCCGCATGGAGCAACGGCTGGTAATTACGCGCACCGATGAGGAAGATGAGTTGGTAACGCAGGTGGAGCGCACCTTCGGCCAGCACCTTATCCAAGACGACGAAGAAACCCTCTACGACAACTTTCAGCTCAGCCGCACCCTGCTCAAGGCCGTGCGCTATTTTGAGCAGCACGATGCCGGCCGCCTGGGCGAGGCCCGGGAGAAGCTACAGGCCTACCACGAGGAGCTGCACCGCCTGCGCCTCACCGATGACGCCCTGGAAATGCGGGGGCCGTCGGGGGGGCGGCTGCACCGGGCCGTATCGGCCGGGGTGCGGCTGGTGCTGGGGGCGCCGCTGTATCTGTACGGGCTCATCAACAACTATTTGCCCTACAAGCTCCCGTCGTTGGTAGCCCGCAGGGCCACCAAGGATGTGGAGTTTGTAGCTCCCATCATGCTGGTAGTAGGTATGATAGCCTTTACCGGGTTCTACCTGGGCCAAACCGCCCTGGTGCACCATTTCACCGGCAGCTGGCTCTGGGCACTGCTGTACTTTATCAGTCTGCCGCTCACCGGGTTTTACGCCCTGAGCTACGCTGGCAACCTGCGTAGTCGCCTGCGCCGCCTGCGGGTGCAACGCCTGTTCCGGCAACATCCTCAGCGGCTGGAAGCACTGCTCCGCCAGCGCACTGAGTTGATACGGCTGCTGCGCGAGGCCCGGGCTACGTACCTGGCGAAGTAGCGGGTACGTAGCCGGGGGGCCTGGGCCAAGGTTCTGGCAACTCACCGCAATCAGCCCGCAACGCTAAATGTCCAGCTTCAGGCCCAGGCTCAGCGTCAGGATATCAGCCGGGGAAAGGCTTTTGGTATTCTGCACGTAGCTGACCAGATACAGGTCGTTGGTACTGAATTCGTAGTAGGCCGACAGGTTGCGGTGGCGGCCGGAAGCCGTGGGGGGCAGGGCGTAGCTCAGGCGGCTGCCCAGCAGGGGGCCAATCCGGGTATCCGTCGAGAACCAGTAGTAGCCGGGCTGATACTGGTTGGGTTCCTCGTCGTTGAGGGTGCCGTGGGTGTAGCTGAAATAGCCGCCCACCGACAAGGGCTTCACCGAAAGTTTAGGGCTCAGCGGCAGGGTCCAGGGCGAGAACAACAATTTGGCAGAGGCCAGCGACAAAGCCGATCCGGCGTACTTCTCGGGAACGTAGCCCACCAGAATATCCAGGTCGAGGCGGTCTTTGAGGCTGAAGCCGACGCCCCCGGCTACCATGCCCAGGCCGCCGCCGGTTTGCAGCACCACGTGGGCCGGCTGATACCAGCGGCGGGCTGAGCCGGCCGCGGGAGCAGCACCGGTGGTATCGGGGGCAGGGGCTGCAACAGCAAAAGAAGAGGCCGACGCGGTCAGCGGGGCCGCCACCAGGGCAGCCAGAATCAGGCGGTACAGCATCGGAATCAGAAGGTTACTTTTTTCAGGCGGAATTGCTTGTCACCCCACACCGTCAGGATAACGTACTGGCGCGACTCGAACGAGGAGGAGTTGATATAGGTCACACCGTCGTTGAAAGGCTCCCCGATGCTGAAGGAGTGGCGGTGGCCGTTCAACTCAAATACCAGCCGTGGGTCTTCGCGCAGTGCCTGGGTGTATTGCTCCGGCAGAGCGGGGTCGAAGTCCTCATCCTGGGGCGGTACGTGGCTGATAATGACGTGGCGGCGCACTGAGTTATCGGCCAGCTCCCGTTTCACAAACGCCATGTCCGGGGCCGTACCGTCGAAGTTATACTCGCGGCCGTTGGTGTCCACGAAGATGAACTTGGTGTCGGCGTACACGAAGGAATAGTTACGCGGCCCAAAAATGGCTTCGTAGGCTTTGCGGCCGTTGCCCACCAGGTCGTGGTTGCCCACCACCGTGAGGTAGGGTACTTTCAGCTTGCGCAGGTCATCATTTACCCAGCGCATTTCCCGGGCAAAGCCAAAGTCGGAAATGTCGCCGGCCACCAGCATAAACTGGATGCCCGGCTGCTGGTTCACGCTTTTTACCAGGTCCTCCGCATCATCGTAGAACCGCTGGGAGTCGCCGGTGAACACAAACCGCAGCGTATCACCGGCCGGCAGTGGGCGCTGGGCCAGCAGGGCCAGGTTTTTGGCCGTCAGGTCGCGCTCCGAATCGGGGGCGCGGTGGTCGTTGGGGCTGAACTCAAGCAGGTCACAGCTGCCAAGTAAGAGAGAAGCCGCTGCGGGCAGCAAAGTCCGCAGGGAGAAAGTTTGGAAAGATGAGCGCATACGCCTCGGCACTGAATACAACAACCGGCCTGTCCGACGGGATAGGCCTGGCGCTATATACTAGCGAGGCATACGCAGAGTTTGCCCCCAACCGAGGGCTCGGGTGGTCTGGGGGGCTGCCTGCGCAGCCGCGTTTCCGGCAAGAAGTAGCTTTACAGCTCATCAGGGCCGGAAAATCAGGTTCTGCACTACCGGGCAGAGAGCCCGCGTTTCCAGTAAAAAAACTCCGAACACCCGTCGAAACCGGCATTTGGAGCCATTGATTGCTACTCATCCAGGTACTGGTGCACGAACTTGATAGCCATGCTGCCCTCGCCTACGGCCGAAGCCACCCGAGCCATGGCTCCCGAACGACTATCACCGGCGGCGAATACGCCGGGCACGCAGGTTTCCAGTAGGTAAGGCTCCCGGCGCGGGTGCTTCCAGGAGGTGGCGTAGCGCGCGTCCGTTACCAGGTCGCGGCCGGTCAGCACGAAACCTTTGCCGTCGCACACAATGGTATTGCATACCCACTCGGTGCTGGGCCGGGCCCCGATGAATACGAACAGCGCCCGGGCCGGGCGGCGCTCCAGCTGGCCTTGCCGCCGAATCACGACTTCCTCCAGGTGGTCGGCCCCGCATACTTCGGCTACTTCAGTAAATGGCAGCAGCTCAATGTTTTCCGTCTGTCCAATCTGCTCAATCAGGTACGCCGACATGCTGGCAGCCAGGCTTTCACCCCGAATCAGGATGAATACCCGACGGGCGTAGGTGGCCAGGTACATAGCCGCCTGCCCCGCCGAGTTACCCCCGCCCACAATGTACACGTCCTGCTCCTGGCAGAACCGGGCCTCGGTGCGGGCCGCGCCATAGTACACGCCCGCCCCGCTCAGCCGGTCGATGCCGGGCACCTCCAGCGTGCGGTAGCTCACGCCCGTGGTCAGGATTACGGCCCGGGTTTTTACCTCGCTGCCGTCGCTGAGCCTGAGCACTTTGTAGCCATCCTGCACGCAGAGGTCCACCACTTCCTGGGGAGCCAGAATTTCGGCCCCCAGACGTACGGCCTGGGTCCAGGCGCGGTGAGCCAACTCGCTGCCGCTCAGTCCGGTAGGGAAGCCCAAATAGTTTTCGATGCGGGAGCTGGTACCGGCCTGCCCACCGGGCGTCTGGCGCTCAATCACCAGGGTTTTGAGGCCTTCCGAAGCGCCGTACACGCCGGCCGCCAGCCCGGCCGGGCCGCCCCCAATTACCACTACGTCGTACAGTTCCTGCGAGGCCTGCACCGTGAGGCCGATGCGGGTGGCTACCTCCGTGGGCGTGGGGTTGGGCAGGGCCGTGCCGTCTTCCAGAATCACGACGGGCAACTGGTGGGAGGTGAGCTGCTTGCGGGCCAGCAGCGCCTGAGCCTCCGCATCAGTTTCAAAATCAAGCCATTGGTAGCCAATCATGTAACCGGCCAGGAAGTCCTTCAGCTCGTGGGAGCGGGGCGACCATTGAAACCCGATAAGGCGCACGCCGCGGTAAGGCGGCTTGTAGGCCGCTTCCCAGGCCGTGAGCAGGTCCCGCAGAGTGGGGTACAGCAACTGCTCAGGCGGGTCCCAGGGCTTCATCAGGTAATGGTCGAGGCGGGCGGAGTTAATGGCCCGGATGGCTGCTTCGGTATCGGCGTAGGCCGTGAGCAATACCCGTTTGGCCTCTGGGAACAGCTCCCGGGTGCGCGTGAGTACCTCCACGCCTTCCAGATCGGGCATGCGCTGGTCGGCCAGCACCAGGGCCAGCGGCTCGTCCCGGTCGTGCAGCTCCTGCACAATGCTCAGGGCCTCGGTGCCCGAGCCGGCCCGCAGCACCCGGTAGTCGCGCCGGAATTCCTGGCGCAGGTCCCGGTCAATGGCACTGAGTACCTGCGGATCATCATCTACGCAGAGGAGAACCGGCTTTTTCATGGAGTGGTGAATTTGTAAGAGAGTGAGCTGCTGTTTTAGTGATGCTGCCAGCGCGGGTCAAGCACTTTGGTTTTGATAAGCGGTAAACTCACCATTTCACCGTACCGGCAGCCACACGCCAAACTCCGTGTGGCCGGGCTCCGACTGGATTTCCAGGTGGCCGCCGTGCTGCTCCACAATACGCAGGGCAATATCGAGACCCAGGCCGGAACCCTCGCCGGCCGGCTTGGTGGTGAAGAAGGGCTCCAGTACCCGGGGCAGCACCTCCGGCGGAATGCCGGGGCCGTTGTCGATAATGAAGACCCGTACAAAATCGTCTTCCCGGCGGGTGCGCAGGGTGATTTCACCGCCGGGGGGCAGGGCATCAATGGCGTTGTCGAGCAGGTTGGTCCATACTTGATTGAGGCTGCTGACCTGCCCGCGCACCTGGGGCAGGTCGGGGGACAGGTCGCGCACTACCCGCAGGTTTTTGGCCCGCAAAGAATAGCCGAGCATATTGAGGGTGCTTTCCAGGCCAGTATGAATATCCAGCGGGGCGAAATCCTGCCCGCGGTCCATGTGGCTGTAGGTTTTTACGTTGGCTACCAGCGTGGTAATGCGGGAGCCGGCTTCCTGCACATCGTGAACCAAGCGCAGGGCCGTGAGCTGGCCTTCCAGCCAGGCCAGGGCGGCGGGCCGGGCCTCGGCGGCCCACGCCGCCAGGGCCGGAGACAGGCCCGACAAAGTAAGGCCCGCATCCAGCAGCCCGGCCGCCAGTTGGTAGCCATCGGGCACGCCCTGCACCTCCAGCCAGTCGGCCAGCTCATCCTCGGCATCGGCGCGGTCCAGGGCCGAGGTGAAGGCGGGTATAACCGGTGAGGCCGCCAGCCGCGTCAGCTCCGTCAGGGCTTCGGGGCTGGGGCAGTGGCGCACCAGTGCCTGCAACAGCGCGGGCCGGGCCTGCAGGTTGCTCGTGAGTCGCTCAGAGGCCCGCATGATGGCCGCGGCCGGGTTGTTGAGCTCGTGGGCCAGGCCGGCGGAGAGCTTCCCCAAGGCCCGCAGCTTGTCGTCGCGCTCCTGGGTGCGGGCTTCCTGCCGGGCCCGGTCGCTCATCAGGCTCACCAGCCGCTGCACCAGCTCGGGGCTGGTTTGCTCCAGGTCCGGAAACTTACTGCGGTGCAGCAGGTACAGCCAGGTTTCGCCCACCGCCACACTTTCACCCCGGATAACGCGGAGCCGGGAATACGGCAACACGCCGCTCACCTGGCCCTCTTCTACCCGGAAAGCCGGCTCCCGGCTGCCGTTGTGCAGGGTGTAGAACTGCAGGCCGCCCGCCAGAATGGCCATCAGGTATTCGGCTTCGTCGCCGGGGCGGGCTACTATTTCACCAGGCTCATAACACCGCTGCTCCCCATTGGCCAGTAGCCAGTCCAGGGTTTCGGGGGGTAAGCCGGCGAAGGTCGGAATGCGGGTTAAGTCGGGAGCAGGCATGGCAGATGGTGGGACAGACCGGGAAAAATCAGTAACAATCCACCGGCCGGTGGTGAAGGGGTCAAGTTACTTTTTCCTGCTTCTGTAGCCATAGTACAGGGCAGAAACTGCCGAACTATCGTCCAACGGCGGGGCTGCAGCCCCGGCTGACGGCCCTTCACCAGCAACAACCGCCAGCCCCGGTAAAAGGCTGGCGGTTGTTGCTGGTGAAGGGCCGGAATAATTAGTACCGCACGGCTTTTGTGCGGTACACCTGCTGGCCTTGCGTAATGCGCACGGTGTACAGACCGGCCGGCCAGGCTGCTGCCTGAGGAACCAGCAGCGTCGTGCTGCCCGTCTGTAACACTACCTCTTGCACCAACTGGCGTTTACCAGTGGCCGTCAGCACTTCCAGGTGGGCAGGGCCAGCTGCCGTTGCAGAAAGCTGCAGTGTGAGTTGCGTGCTGAAAGGGGTCGGTAGGGCGAGCATCGGGCCGTTTGGCACCCTCACCGCCACCACCCGCACTGCTGACAGCCGCACCTGTCCATCGGTATCTACCTGCCGCAGACGATAGTACACGGCCACCGAGGCGTAGCGGGCCGGGGTAGCGTCGGTGTACTGGTACTCATGGCGCTGATTGGTGGTGCCGGCCCCGGGTACTTTGGTCAGGTCGAAAAATGTCTGGCCGTCGGGGCTGGCTTCTACCACGAAGGCGGCATTCGTGAGCTCGGAGGCTGTAACCCACGTCAGGAGTACCTGGTGGCCCACCCCCCGCGCCGTAAACGACACCAGCTCCACTGGCAGCGGGGTTACCACGGCGGCATCCCGGTAATCTGGAATAGTATTGCCGTTTCGGTCAGGGTAGGTGGTTACATCGGCGTAGCCTTTGCCCAGGTTAGAAGCATCCAGCAAATCCACCAGCCCGTCACCATCCGTGTCGTGGAAATACGTGCTGCTCACGTCCAGAAAGTTCGGAATGCCGTTAGCGTTGCCGTCGTCCAGCCAGTCGCGGGAGCCGTTGTTGTTGGCGTCGGTGCTGGGGTAGTAGGTGCTGTTGCCGCCGGCCGCTACAAAGGCTGCCGCGCGGGCAACCAGGTCATCGGAGGAGTAGCCGCTCGTATTGTCATCAAACGCTTCCATCCAGTCGGGCACGGCGTCGTTGTCGGCGTTGGTATCCAGGTAATCGGGTTTGCCGTCCCCGTCGGTATCAGGCAGCGAGGTGTAGGAACTGGTGTTCTGAGGCCGGCCGGAGGCATCTACCGCGGGTGTATATTGCCCATCGGCGGCGCTGTATATAGCGCGGAATCCGTTGCTCATTTTGCCATCAGTGCCTTCCACTACGTCCGCAATACCGTCGGCATCAGAGTCCAGGTCAAACTGATTGATGATTCCGTCACCATCAGCATCCAGGCTGCTCACTACTCCTCTGGCGTTAAGCGTTCCGAAATCAGCATCCTGGTAATTCAGTACGCCGTCAGCATCGGCGTCGGCGGTAGCATCCACGTTGCCCGCTTCCGAGGTGTCGGCAATACCGTCATTATCATCGTCGGCATCCTGCGTGTCGGTCAGGCCATCGGTATCCTGGTCGTAGTCGAAGGCCAGGCTGCAGGCTTCCATTTTGTTGTACGCGCCGCCGGTCGAGGCCGTGAAACCCCAGTAAGCCAACGGATTATTGCTGAATACGGTGCTGACAAAGTCTTCGGCGTACGTAGCCCGCAGCGCGTTGTTGAAATACACCTGCAGCGTTTTGGTCTTCACGTTCCAGGTAACCTTCACTGGATAATACGCGCCATTTTCAATGTTGAGGGCCGCACCGTTGGCATCAACTGCCGCCGGAATGGCCTGGGCTGTGCCGCCGGTGGGCGTGGTAAACGTAACCGGGCTGCCAAACTGACCATTTCTGACAATGGCAATATGGTCGGCGGCTATATCCCCAATGGTGTTCCCGTTATCATACGTGTCAAACTCAATGCTGACGGAAGGAGAAATGGCAGCCATGCCCATGTTCTGCCCCCCGCCACCCAAGGCTGTTGTGCCGTTGGAGTTACGCTGCAGGGCGAAAACCATTCCGTCGCCCCCATTGCCATCGAGGGTGCCGAGGTACACCGAGAAATTGAAGACAAATGACTTGGCCAGTGTAAGCTGTTGCAGCCGCCACACGGAGCCCGACGTCTGGCCGGCTTCCGGTGTTAAGGTAAATCCGTTGGTACAGGTGGTGCTGGCCGCCGCTGCTCCGTTGGTCTTGTACTGAGCCTGCGCGTGGGCGCTGCCCGGCCGCACGGCTGACAAGCTGACGGTTAGGCCCGCCAACACCAGCAGGCGGTGCGGCCAGGTACGGGGCACTGTGACGGGCAATAGCTGACCTACTGCGTAAGGCAAGGTGTGTTCGGACGAAGAGCGCATGGCAACAAATTGTATAGCAGCCTGGAGGAAAGGTATTTGACAATGAGCAGTGTGCGCGCAAAAGTATCAATGATAAATATGTATCAACACGTATAGTAGATAAGTACAATTATTCGCTCGCTAACGAAAAGACCATGACCAATCAGGCTTGGCATCGTAACGCTGCTGAACCAGGCTACTCTTCCTAAATAGATTCTTTTAATGTCCTGTTTGCTGAGTAACTCCTCTCTGAGTAACTCCAACACCGTAGTTTCTGCCACCGGCCTGATGTAGCGCCAGAGGAAAATTTTAGAGTAATATATTAATTTAGAGTAATATATTAATAAAGTATAACCGACTTCCAGCCTTCTTCCCTCCATAGCGCAGCATCGTTCCCGCTTTTTTTCCTGATCTACTCTTAATCAGGACTTACGCCCGGTAGTGCGTATGCAAGCCGAAAAACCTGTTTCTTGCCAAACTTTTTAGCTCCGCGCTGCATTCTTTAGTTTTTCCTGTTGCTTCTGAACTCATCGGCATGGCCAAAGTCAAAACGCTCTTTTTCTGCCAGAACTGCGGGGCTCAATCCGCCAAGTGGATCGGCCGCTGCCCCAGCTGCGGCGAGTGGAACACCTACGTGGAGGAGGTGGTAGAAAAGCCCGACACCAACACTGCCGCCAACGCCTGGAAGGCCTCCACCTCGGTAGGCACTACCACCAAAGCGGCCAAGCCCAAGCCCCTGGGCGACATTCTCTACGAAGAGGAATCTCGCCTGAACACCCACGATGGGGAGCTGAACCGGGTGCTGGGTGGGGGGCTGGTGCCCGGCTCTCTGGTGCTGATCGGGGGCGAGCCGGGTATTGGCAAAAGTACCCTGATGCTTCAGATTGCCATGCAGCTCAATGGGTTACGCATTCTGTACGTGAGCGGGGAAGAGAGTGAGCAGCAGATCAAGATGCGGGCGGAGCGCCTGGGCCGCCAGCACCCCGGCCTGTACATCCTCACTGAAACCAACACCCAGAATATTTTCCGGCAGATTGACCAGCTGCAGCCCAACGTGGTAGTAGTTGATTCCATCCAGACGCTGCACAGTACTATTGTGGAGGCCGGTCCGGGTTCGGTAAGCCAGGTGCGCGAGTGTACTACCGAGCTGCTGAAGTATGCCAAAGATACTGGCGTACCAGTGCTGCTCATCGGCCATATCACCAAGGATGGCTCCATTGCCGGCCCCAAAATTCTGGAGCACATGGTGGATACCGTGCTGCAGTTTGAGGGCGACCGGCACCTTACCTACCGCATCCTGCGCACCGTGAAAAACCGCTTCGGCTCCACCTCCGAGCTGGGCATTTACGAGATGCAGGGTGCCGGCCTGCGGCAGGTGAGCAACCCCTCCGAAATCCTGCTCAGCCAGCGCACCGAAAGTTTGAGCGGTATGGCTATCGGGGCCACGCTGGAAGGCAACCGCCCGCTGCTGGTAGAAGTGCAGGCCCTCGTAACGCCCTCCACCTACGGTACGCCCCAGCGTAGCGCCACCGGCTTCGATGCCAAGCGCCTGCAGATGCTGCTGGCGGTGCTGGAAAAGCGCAGCGGCCTGCGCCTGGGCCAGCATGATGTGTTTCTGAACATTGCCGGGGGGCTGCGTCTTGAAGACCCCGCCCTGGACCTGGCCGTGTGCGCGGCCGTGGTTAGCTCCCTGAACGATGTACCCATCCGCAACGAAATTTGCCTGGCGGCAGAAGTAGGGCTAAGCGGGGAAATCCGGGCCGTAAGCCGCCTCGACCAGCGTCTGAGCGAGGCCGAGAAGCTGGGATTTGCGGAAATGTACATTTCGCAGTTTAATGCAAAGGGTCTGGACTTGGCCCGCTACGGTATTCGGGTGCACCCATCGGGGCGGTTGGATGAAGTACTGACTGGTTTGTTTGGATAATCGGCTGGGCAGTACAATCAACCACCCGTATCCTTTGCACCGCGTTCGGACTGGTTTAAATCCTGTTTTTTACCTGCGTGGTACCTTGTGTCGTTACGCCGGCGTTCAAAACTTTGGTATCGGTCAGCGGGTTACGAAAAAAGTGACTCGCCGGATTGGACTTTCTCGACAGTTCTCTCGTATCTTCGGATAAGGAATTGGCTTTTACCGCGAACCAACTGGTTTCGTGGGGCAGAAACTGCCCTGCGGCTGTGTAGGGTCCGATTCTCTTCTCCGCAACCGCAACCAACCAATGGCCTATAGATTTACTCTTTCTACTGCCCTGTTCTGGGCTGGGTTGCTGGCCGCCCCGTTGCTGGGGCGGGCGCAAGGAACCGTTATTCTCACGGGTAAAGTGAGTGGCCGTACCGCCGATACTGTGGCCGTATCCGTGCGCGAGAATCCGCTGGATGCGAAGGAGCAGATTACCTACGCTCGCCTTGATAGTAAAGGTGAATTCCGGCTGGCACTGACCGTTAACGGTCCTACCCGGGCCGATTTGGTGTACGGTGACGACGTAGCCGATATGTTTCTGGAGCCTGGTGATCAGCTGGATGTCCGCTTCAAAGGCTCTGATCTGGCTACCTCCGTTCGATACAAGGGCAAAGGGGCCGAAGCCAACACCTTCTTGACCGAAATGGATGATAAGTTTGTGGAAAATGATGGTTTTCAGGTGCTTCCTGATAATATCATGCTCTACGAAGCCCCCTTCCTCTCGTTCCTGGAGTACCGCCGTAAAGAGGAGAATAAGTTTCTGGAAGATGGTGGCGAGGGTCTCAGCCCAGCTTTCCGCAACTACGTGAAGGCCGAAATTGACTATAGCTACGCCAATGACCGCCTCACCTTCCAGGACCTGCGCGAACAGGTGGTAGCCACCGAATCACGGTTGAAAATGTCGCCGGGCTATTATGGTTTTCTGGATGATAAAAGCCTGATCAACAACGGCGGGGCAGTGCAGAGTGAAATGTATCATGAGTTTCTGCTCAACTACATTCACTACCTGGCCTTGGCCAGCGGCAAGCAGCGTACTGACCCCGATTTTTACCAAGTATGCTACGATTTGGCCAAGAAACAGCTGGAGGGGCCAGCTAAGCCAATTGTAATGGGGCGCGTACTCAAGGAGTCATTCCGGTTTGGGCACGTAAAGCAGTCGGCGGCTATGCTGGAGGACTTCCGCATCGTTGATGAAAAAAACCAGTATTACCCGGTTCTGAAGCAGGATTTTGATACTCACAAAGCCTTCGCCATCGGCTCCCCGGCGCCCGATTTTCAGCTGGTTTCCTCGAAAGGCGACACGGTAAGCCTGAAAAGCTTTGCCGGCAAGCTGGTATATATCAACTTCTGGCGCACTACCAGCGGGCTAGCTTTGCGCGACCTGCCGTACGAGTCGGAGTTGGCTAAGAAGTTTGAAGGTCGCAACATTGTGTTCCTGAACATTGCGCTTGATGAAAATGATGGCGCCTGGAAACAGTTGGTAATCAGCAAGAAACTCCCTGGTTTGCATGTGCGCACGCCCGGCGGTATGCGCTCAACTGTGGCCCGGGCCTACGCCATTCAGGATGTTCCCAGCTACTTTTTGCTGGCCGAAGACGGTACTTTTCTCAACACCAAGCCTAAGCGTCTGAGCAGCCGCGCCGCCTACGATGAAATCAAGGAGTCGTTTGGTAAGGCCAACACGTACAGCAGTACCCTACCGGCGGGGCGGTAAACGCCGCACTACTGATTTTTCGTTTGAAGCGCCGCTTAACTTAGTTGGGCGGCGTTTCGGTTGTGTAGAGCACGGCATTTTCGCGCTGAATGCTTTAGCTTGCCACCGCCATGCTGTTCCGCCGCTCCCGCCCTACGCCCGCTGCCCAGCTGTCCGATGAGGATTTGCTCCGGCGCTACCGTGCCCAGGGCGACGTAGCCGATGTAGGCGTGCTTTACGAGCGGCACATGAGCGGTGTACTGGCTATCTGCCGGCGCTACCTCCACAGCGAGGAAGATGCCCAGGATGCCGTGATGCAGCTGTTTGAGCAGCTAGTGGTTAAGCTTCGGCAGCACGAAGTGGAAACCTTTCCGCCCTGGCTGCACGCCACCGCCCGCAACCACTGCCTGATGGTGCTGCGGGCCCGGCAGCGGGCCGGCCCTGCGGTGGTGCATTTTTCCGACGAGGCCGGTATGGAATTGGTGGCGGCCCGGCATCTAACGGCCGACGACCCCGCCGAAGCTGAGCTGCACGAGCAGCACCTGCAACAGCTGGAACACACCCTCGCCGAACTACCCCCCGGTCAGCGCCAGTGCCTGGAACTGTTTTATTTAGAAAAGAAAAGCTACCGCGAAGTAGCTGCCCTTACGGGTTTCGACCTGAATGCCGTAAAAAGTCACCTGCAAAATGGCAAGCGCAACCTGCGCCGCCTGCTGCAAGCCTCCGCCTCCGATGCCTCGCCCTGAGTCCACGTCCGCATTTTCTACTCCGGCTGGTGCCCACCTGCCCGTGGAGCTGCTGCGCCGGTACGTGGCGGGGGAGCTGCCGCCTGCCGAGGAGCACCGCGTGGAAGCCCACGCCTTGGATTGTGCGGTGTGCGCCGACGTGTTGGAGGGCCTGGAACTGCAATCCGCCGCTGCGCATGATGCCAGCATGGAGAAGGTACGCCAACGCCTGCGCACCCGCGTGGCAGAGCTGGCGAATGAGGCTGCCCCTGAGCCTGCCGTGCTGCCACTGTGGGCGTGGCGGCCTCTGGCTGCGGCTGCCGTACTGCTGCTTTCATTTAGTATAGTAGGGTGGCTGGCCATCAGCCGCTTCAGCAGTCCGGTTGGGCTGGCTACCCGATCTATCCCGGTAGTAACTCCTCCTGAAAGCCCTGGGGCCGCTTCGGTGCAGCCGGCCGAACCAGCCGCCGCTACAGTGGCTCCGGAAGTAGCCGCTGTAACGCCAGTAGCTCCCACCTCACCGGTACGGCGGCCACTACTGGCCTCTCGTTTCCGCCGCCCGGTTGTGGTAGCCGACGCGGAAACAACCCTTAACCAGTCTGCCGACCAGGCCGAGCGGGCAGCTGCGGCGGCCGATGTAGCGGCAGTGGTATCGGAGCCGACAGCGGCGGTGATGTCGAAAGCTGAGCCGACAGCTGGTGACGCGGAAGTTGCGGTGGCTCCCCAACCAGCGGCGGCAAAAGCCAAAATGGCGCGGGTGGCCGGCGTTGCAGCTGCAGTGCCGGCGGCGGTGCCTGACGCTACCCGGACTATTCAGGGCCGCGTAACGGATGCTGCCGGCGTACCGCTGCCGGGTGCTACTGTGCTGGTGCCCGGCACGCAGAACGGAACCAGCACCGACGCCGATGGTAGATTTCAGATGCGTGTACCCGCCGCTACTGGGCAGCTGCTGATTACCTCTATCGGCTACACCAGCAAAACCCAGTCCCTGCGCCCCTCCGATTCCACGCTGGCCTTGGCCCTGGCTCCCGATACCAGGCAACTCAGCGAAGTAGTGGTGGTGCGCCGCGAGGCCCCGCCCATGCTGCCCAGTATTTCGGCTACGCCGGCCGGGGGCTACGGCAAGCTGCGCCAGTACCTGGCCGACAGCCTCGACTATCCTGAAAAAGCCCTGACAGACCGCCGCGAAGGCACCGTGCGGGTACAATTCACAGTAGGGGCCGACGGCAAACTTAGCGACTTCAAAGTGGTAAAATCCGTGTCGCCGGAGTGCGACGAGGAGGCGTTGCGCTTGCTAAAAGAGGGCCCCACTTGGTTCCCGGCCGTGCAAAACGGCCGCCGTATGGCCCGTAAGGTAGTGGTGGGTGTTCCGTTCAAAATAGAGCAACGGTAACGAATGGTGAACTGGTGCAGTGTCATTGCGAAGCGAAGCCGACGCAATTCGTCCTTCACGCAGTTCCTAACCCAGCCTCACGCAGAAAGTCCCTGACGCCAGAACCAGGCATCAGGGACTTTCTGCTTTTCAGGGCGTTGAGCAGTGAAAAGGAAGGGTTGCTTCGGCTTGGCCTCGCAATGACACTGCATCAGTTCACCGCTACCCGCTGTAACCGCCGCCACTCTCGGGCTCGGTAGCGCTGCCGCCGGCTTTATCGGGGGTGGGTAGCTCGGGTTCCGTTTTCAATTCTACCTGGCTATAGTCGGGTGCCCCATTGCCGGCTACGGCTACCGGTGTGTCAGTAGTAGCGGAGGCACCAGATATTCGGGTGCTGGTAGACTCCTGGTTTTCGTGGTTGGGCGGCGTGACGGCGGCGCTTTGGTGAGCAGTTGGCGTGGTGGGCGAAGTGGACAGGGCGTCGGATTCGTCTTCGAAGGTCTTTTTCATGGCTGAAAGAGCTGAATGATGAGCCGGAATAGTCGGCTGCACCGGTGTACGCAGACGGAAGCCCGGCAGCCGGGCCAGGAAGCGGCAGAATTTTGGCGTTTCGGTAGGGGGCGGGGTGGCGTTGCGTACTTTTGCGGCGCGGCTTCGGCCGTGGCCTGTCATCTGTTACCTCATTCTCTTCTCACCCTACCAGAAGTATGACGCAGTTCCGCACCGAGAAAGATACCATGGGCACCGTGCAGGTGCCGGCCGACGCCTACTACGGCGCCCAGACCCAGCGCAGCATCGATAACTTCCAGATTGCCCAGGACATCAACCGGATGCCCAAAGAAATCATCCGCGCCTTCGCTTATCTCAAGAAAGCCGCGGCCCTCACCAACCGCGACGCGGGCGTGCTGCCCGCCGATAAGGCTGAGCTGATTGGCCGCGTGTGCGACGAAATTCTGGAAGGCAAGCTCGACAAGGAGTTTCCGCTGGTGGTGTGGCAGACCGGCTCGGGCACCCAGAGCAACATGAACGTGAACGAGGTAGTGGCCTACCGCGGCCACGTGCTGCAGGGCGGCAGCCTCTCGGACGAGAAGAAGGTGCTGGCTCCCAACGACGACGTGAATAAGAGCCAAAGCTCTAACGACACGTTCCCGACGGCCATGCACATTGCCGCCTACAAAATCCTGATGGAGGTGACGATTCCGGGCATTGAGAAGCTGCGCGACACGCTGAAGCAGAAATCGGAGCAGTTCATGCACATCGTCAAAATCGGCCGCACCCACCTCATGGATGCCACGCCGCTGACGGTGGGGCAGGAGTTCAGCGGCTACGTGTCGCAGCTCGACCACGGCCTGCGTGCCATCAAGAACACGCTGGCCCACCTCTCGGAGCTGGCCCTGGGCGGCACCGCCGTGGGTACGGGCATCAACACGCCTGCCGGCTACTCGGAGAACGTGGCCAGATACATTGCCGAGCTGACCGGTCTGCCCTTCGTGACGGCCGAAAACAAGTTTGAGGCTCTGGCTGCCCACGATGCCATTGTGGAGGCCCACGGTGCCCTGAAAACGGTGGCCGCTTCGCTGATGAAAATCGGCAACGACATCCGCTTGCTGGCCTCGGGCCCCCGCGCCGGCATCGGCGAGCTGCACATTCCCGACAACGAGCCCGGCTCCAGCATCATGCCCGGCAAGGTGAACCCCACCCAGTGCGAGGCCATGACCATGGTAGCCGCCCAGGTAATGGGCAACGACGTGGCAATCAACATCGGCGGCATGAACGGCCACTTTGAGCTGAACGTGTTCAAGCCGGTGATGATCTACAACTTCCTGCATTCAGCCCGCCTCATCGGCGACGTGTGCGTATCGTTCAACGATAAGTGCGCCGTGGGCATCGAGCCGCTGGAAGCCAACATCAAGAAGCACGTCGATTCGTCATTGATGCTGGTAACGGCCCTCAACCCCCACATCGGCTATTACAAAGCCGCCGAAATTGCGCAAACGGCCCACAAGAACGGCTCAACCCTGAAGGAAACTGCCCTGCAACTCGGCTACCTCACCGAGGAGCAGTTCAACGAGTGGCTGAAGCCCGAGGATATGGTGGGCGAAATCAAGAAATAGTGCTTGGTTGATAGGGCCTGGGGCTTAGTTGATGGTACTAGTCTATCCAAACGACCCAAGCACTAGGCGCTAACAACCAAGCACTACGCAAACCGCCGCGGTCCGAAGCAGGGCCGCGGCGGTTTGTTTTTTTGGCATCTTTACATCCCACTTCCCAACTCCCTTCGCCCGCATGGATTTCGCCCAGGATATTCAGCTCGAAAACAACCGCGTATTGCTGCGCCCCCTGCAAACGGCCGACTTTGAAGCGCTGCGCCCGGTGGCAGCCACGCCGGCTCTGTGGACCTATACCCTCAGCCGCGCCGACGACCCCATCAGCCTGGCGAAGTACCTCACGGATGCCCTGCAGGCCCGGCAGCAGCAGCGCCGCTATCCTTTTCTGATTATCGACAAAGCCACCGGCCGCGTGGCCGGCAGCACCAGCTACTACAACGTGGATGCGGCCGATGCCCGCCTGAGCATTGGCTACACCTGGGTAGGAGAGGAGTTTCAGCGCAGCGGCCTGAATCGGGCCGCCAAGCACGCCCTGCTGCGCTACGCCTTCGACGGGCTGGGCTGTGAGCGGGTGGAGCTGGAAACCGACGCGCGCAACCACAAGTCGCAGAATGCCATGCGCCGCATGGGAGCCACGGAGGAGGGCACGCTGCGCAGCCACCGCGTTACCCAGGGGCAGCGCCGCCGCGACACGGTTATCTTCAGCATCATCCGGCCCGAGTGGAACCGCCTGCGCCAGACGGTCTTTCAACAGTTTGATACCCGTGGCTGAGCCCAATGAACCCTCGCCGCGCCGGTTTCCGGCGGTGCTGCGCCAGCGGGCAGCCAGCTTCGGCTACGCCTTCCGGGGCGTGGGCGCGGCGTTGCGCACCGAGATACACCTGTGGTTTCACGCGGCGGCTACGGTGGTAGTGGTGGCCCTGGGGCTGTGCTTTGGGCTGGCCCGCTGGGAGTGGGCGGCCGTGGCCCTGGCGGTGGGGGCCGTGTGGTGCGCCGAGCTGGTGAATACGGCTATTGAAGCCGTGGTAAATCTGGTGTCGCCGGACTACCACCCGCTAGCCGGCCGGGCCAAGGACGTGGCGGCCGGGGCGGTGCTGGTAATGGCCCTGGCGGCCCTGGTGGTGGGCCTGCTGATTTTCGGGCCGCGGGTGTGGGCGTTGCTGGGGCCGTAAGAAAGGCTTGCGCTACTGAACACTGGATGGATAACTGCGTAACGCAGGTTTGTGTGCATCTTTGCCGCCCCATTGCGCGTGCGGATGCAGCGGTTTCCCGCCTACCCCCGACCCTTCGACTTATGCGTTCTTCCCTGTTTCTGGTGGCTGCTACGGCAGCGGCCCTGCTCACCACCACTGCCTGCCAGCGCAACGTGGCCGTTACCACGCCCACCGATGCCCCCCAGACCGGGTTGGCCGGCAGCGTATCC
Organism: Hymenobacter sp. 102; assembly: GCF_049949205.1. NCBI lineage: Bacteria > Pseudomonadati > Bacteroidota > Cytophagia > Cytophagales > Hymenobacteraceae > Hymenobacter > Hymenobacter sp. 102. The sequence goes on along the minus strand of NZ_CP188172.1, from coordinate 2,761,591 downwards.
ACCCCGGCCCCGACCAGCGTGAACACCATTGAGCCCACCCCCGATAATACGCCGGCTTTTGATGATAAGAAGCGGCCGAAGTGGCTGGAGGACCGGATTCAGCGCCACCTCAGCGAGAAAAAGGCTAACCCGCCCATTCACATCTACAGCTACCAGTTCAATGGAGCCACGGTGTACTACGAAACCAGCCCCTGCTGCGACCAGTACACCAACCTCTACGCTGCCGACGGGAAAATGCTCTGCCACCCCGAAGGCGGCCTGACGGGCAAAGGCGACGGCCAGTGTCCGGATTTCACAAAAAAGCGCACCGAGGAACGGCTGGTTTGGCAGGACCCCCGGTAAGCTACCCAAGCTAGAAGCGTGTACAGAGACATGAGAAGTGAGATTCTGTACCGCTTCCTTTTTCCCTTTTGCCCGGCAGAGTCTCCATTCTCATGTCTCTGTACTCACTTCTAGTACCATGATCAATACCATCGAAAAGCTGGGGGCCTACTCTGTGTGGGCTAATGCTACCCTGCTGCGCCACCTCGACGGCCTCGTGGCCGAGGGTGCCACCCTGCCGCAGGGTGCCCTGCGCATCTTCAGCCACGTACTCAATGCCCAGGCCATCTGGCTGGGCCGCCTCACCAGCACGCCCAGCCCCGTAAAAGTGTGGCAGGAGCACGATTTGGCTGGCCTGCACCACTGGCACGCGCAAACCTCTGAGCGGTTCCACCAGTACGGCGTGGAGGCTACCACCACTAATCGGGCTGAACTGGAGCGCCTCATCACCTACACCAACTCCGTCGGGGAAGGCTATACCAGCCAGGTGTCGGATATTCTGACCCACGTGCCGGTACACGGCAACTACCACCGGGCGCAAGTGGCCAAGGAGCTGCGCGCGGCCGGCCTGGAGCCCATCAATACTGACTTTATCACCTACTGCCGGGAGCTGTCGGCGAAGGCCGAAATGGCCGATGTGCCCAGCCTGTAAGGATACCCGAGTCAGCAGTTTTTGAAAACCCCTGCGGTGGAGCTTCGGCCAACCGTAGGGGTTTTTCGTTTGTTATCTTCAGCAAACACTTTCTCCACCGTTTTTTGAGCCGCAACTCTGTATGAATCCTCCCGCGCAACCCCCCGTTATCAGTCCCGAACGCCTGGCCCAGGCGTATTCCTACGATGCGTACCGTGCGCTGATTGATACGCTGATGGCTGAGGGCAAAACCACCGGCGAAAACCAATCGGACGAGCTGACGGCTTACGCCCGCCTCAACATTCAGCGCATGGAGCGGCTGGATAAAAAGGCCGAGCTGACCCCGGAAATGCAGGCTGCATTGGACAAGCTCACCCGCAGCTACGAGTGGGTAATCATCACGGAAGGCTGGTGCGGCGACGCGGCCCAGATAGTGCCGGTATTGGAGAAAATAGCCCGGGCCAGCCACGGCCGCCTGCGCACCCACTACCTGCTGCGCGACGAAAACCTGGACCTGATGGACCGCTACCTCACCAACGGCAGCCGCTCCATTCCCAAGCTGCTCATTTTGCACGCCGATACCCTTACGGAGGCCACCATCTGGGGCCCCCGCCCCAACGAGGCTCAGAACCTGCTGCTGGAGCTGAAAGCCGCCGGGGCCACTCATGAAGAGTACGCCGAGAAAATTCACGGCTGGTACGCCAAGGACAAAACCCTGAGTACTCAGCAGGAGCTGCTGCACATTGTGCAGGCGTTGTAGCTGCTGGTGCTGCAAGGAAAGCCGAGGCCTGCGCAGTAGTTTTGAAGTGAGCATACAGGGTGTATGCTCACTTTTTTCTTGTATATGCGCTCATTTTTATTCTGTAGCACGGTCTTTTTATTAGCTGGCAGCGTTGCTGCGGCTCAAACCACGGAGTCAACTCCCGCTGTTGGAGCGGCAACTCCCGCCAAGCCGCATTATTGGGGCGTGCAGATTGGCTACAGCAACCACCATCTGTCCGGCTCAGAAGTAGACTACTTTACCAGGCAATCTACGGGCTACTATGGCAACTATTCCGCCGAAAACCGACCGGCTGAAGCTGTAACAGTTGGCGTACTGGCCCGCCAACAGCTGCACGGCGTTCTGTGGCTGCAGGAGGAGCTAAACTACGTCCGCAAAGGCGGACAGATGGCCGGCGGGGTCTTCAGTGACCAGGACCCGATTAGTATGCACTACTTGCAAATTCCGCTGTTGCTGCATCTGCAGGTGCCGGAAACCGGACAGTTGGCTATGTTCGTGCAGGGTGGGGGCGTATTGAATTTTGCCCTGAATGAGCGGAAAACGAATCCGAACTACTACTCTTCGGGAAATACTTATACCAACAACAATATTGTGCCCGGAGTGGCCCTGGGCGGTGGACTGCTGTGGAAGCAGTCGGAGCGGCTTGCCTTCAGCCTAACTGGCCGCTATTCGCCCGATCTGGGAGATTTTTTTGTGCGCAGCTACAACGGTACCGACTATACCCTGCGGCATCAAGGATTTACCATTACCGGTGGTATCCTATTCGGCGCTAAACAGTAATCATCCGCACAAGCCTGAAAACGCAGCGGCCGGACTTTCATAAAGTCCGGCCGTTGCGTTTTCAGGCTTGTGCTAAAAACAGCTCGCTACCGCAGGCGGTCCATGCTGCGCACCAGCTTCTCATCCTGGCGGATGAAACGGGAGGCCAGCAGGTTCAGCAGCAGGCAGAGAGTGGCAATGTAGAAACCAGCCTCAAACGTGCCGGGAATCTTGATGTTGAGCATCTGCTCCCCGATGCCCGAGTAGTAAAAGGCCGCCCCGATGGTAGCCGTAATCAGCAAAATGTTGAGCATGCCCAGCTTGAGCTGGTTGAAGCGGTTGCGGAACTGGAAGATTTCCAGCAGCGCCACGGCCGCCGAAGCTACGGCCAGCGCCGCAATAGGCCAGGGGCTGGCCGGGGGTACCGACATACCGGCATCGGCGTGCTGGTAGCCTAAATGCGTGGCCGTGAGCACCACGGTTTGCTGGCTGGCGGGGTCGGTTTTGCTCCACAGGGGCAGAAACAGCAGGCTCAGCATGCCCAGGGCCAGCAGCAGCAGGAATACGCTTTGGATTCTTTGTATCATCTTTGTGTTTTGACAGTTCTACTTAGGAAATGACCGCCCTGCGGGGCCGGCAAAAGTAGCCAACTACGACCGGAATAACGCATTTAACCCGATGCCAACTGCATACATTGTGGACGCCGTCCGCACCCCCATTGGTAAATTTGGCGGCGAGCTGAGCAGCGTCCGCCCCGATGATATGGCCGCCCACGTGCTCCGGGAGCTGCTGCGCCGCAACCCTTCCCTGGATAAAGCCGCCATTGAGGACGTCATTATCGGGGCCGCCAACCAGGCCGGCGAGGACAACCGCAACGTGGCCCGCATGGCGGCGCTGCTGGCCGGCCTGCCCATTACGGTGCCCGGCAACACCGTCAACCGCCTCTGCGCCTCCGGCCTGCAAAGCATCATGGATGCTTCCCGGGCCATCCGGGCCGGGGAAGGCGACGTGTACCTGGCCGGCGGGGCCGAGAGCATGACGCGCGCGCCCTTCGTAATGGCCAAGTCGGCCACGGCCTTCGCCCGCGACTTCACCGCCCACGACACCACCCTGGGCTGGCGCTTCGTGAATCCCAAGCTCTCCAAGCTGCACCACCCCTACGCCATGGGCGAAACCGCCGAGAATGTGGCTCGCCGCTACGGTATCACCCGGGAGGAGCAGGACCAGTTTGCCTTTGAGAGCCAGCGCAAATACCAGCGGGCCTTCGAGAAAGGCCGCTTCCGCAAGGAAATTGTGCCGGTATTCATTCCGCAGCCCAAAGGCAACACGGCGCTGTTCGACCAGGACGAGCCGCCCCGCCTGTCCAGCCTCGAAAAGCTGGCTACGCTGAAGCCGGCTTTCCAGGTAGATGGCACCGTAACGGCCGGCAACTCGGCCGGCATCAACGACGGTGCCGCCGCGCTGCTGCTGGTGAGCGAGGAGGCTCTCACGCGCTATAACCTGAAGCCGATGGCCCGGGTGGTGGCTTCGGCCGTAGCCGGCGTTGACCCCGCGTTTATGGGCATCGGTCCGGTGCCCGCCACTCAGAAAGTGCTGCAGCGCGCCGGCCTCACCCTGCAGGATATGGACCTGATTGAGCTGAACGAGGCCTTCGCCGCCCAGAGCATTGCCTGCATGCGCGACCTGGACCTGGACCCCGCTAAAGTGAACGTGAACGGTGGCTCCATTGCCATTGGCCACCCGCTGGGAGCCAGCGGCTCGCGCATCTCGGCCACGCTGCTCCACGAGATGCAGCGCCGCGAAGGAGTACGCTACGGCCTGGCCACCATGTGCGTGGGCGTCGGACAGGGTGCCGCCGTGATTTACGAAAAGATGTAAGTTGACAATGTGATGAATGTGAAAAATGGGGTGGGATGCTCAACGTCACCCCACCCCATTTTTCACATTCACCGCTTTGTCACCCCATTTCCCGCATTCACCTAATGGCCGACTCCCTGCTGACCCCGACGCTTGCCCTGCCAGTGGCCGGAGCGCGGCTGCGGCCCTGGCGCTTTTCGGATGCTGCCGCCCTGGCCCGCCACGCCAACGACGAGCGGATTGCCCGCAACCTGCGCGACACATTCCCGCATCCCTACACGCCCCAGGACGCGGAATTTTTTCTAAGCCTGGTGGCGGATAGCTCCCGGGACCTGTTTCTGGCCATTGAGGTAGATGGGGAAGCCGTGGGTGGCATTGGGGTACACTTCAAGTCGGATGTGCGCCGCCGCTCCGCCGAAATCGGCTACTGGCTCACGCCGGCCTGCTGGGGGCGGGGCATCGTCACGGAGGCCGTACGTACGCTCAGTGCTTATGTGCTGGCTAATTTTGACGTGTGCCGGCTCTACGCGGCCGTCTTCGCCACCAACCCCGCTTCCGGCCGCGTGCTCGAAAAAGCCGGTTACGAGCTAGAAGCCCGTATGCTCCGCAGCATCGTGAAAGACGGCCAGATGCTGGATTCCCTGCTCTACGCGCTGGTGGTATGAGGCTGGAAGATTATTTATCCGTTTTAAGAAAAATACATACTGCGCTATTAATTACTATTATATCAATTATAGTAATAGGCGTAATAGTTGTATTGGCTTACGGATATTCTGTTACACCCGATTTTCTGTTTTCTATTCGTGACGATATAGAGAATAATGCCGCTGTAATGGAGAATTTAGCAGAGAACAGAGGGCAGGAACTTTCCTACAGTAAATCTGATATGAACGAAGGTGATACCGCTTATTTTTATGTCAAGATCATAGGAGTGTGTGATAGTAATTATATCAAAGTCAGGGGTATTTATTTTTTGAAAAAAAATAAATACGAGTTCATAGTACGAGACACGCTGATTGTGAATAAATGTCATTAGATATAAGCTTTCCGAATTCTCAAGCTTAACAATGCGCTATTTTCTTCACCTGGCCTATGATGGCACCGCGTTTCACGGCTGGCAGATTCAGCCGGGCGTGATTACCGTGCAGCAGGAGCTGGACCGCTGCCTCTCGCAGGTGCTGCGGCAGCCGGTGTACTGCCTGGGCAGCGGCCGCACCGACTCGGGCGTGCACGCCAGTCACCAGGTAGCGCATTTTGATGCCGACCTGCCCCCGGGGCTCGACGAAGCCACGCTGCTCTACCGCCTCAACCGGGCCTTGCCGGTGGGTATCCGCTGCCAGGTGCTGCACCCGGTGCCACCCGAGGCCCACGCCCGGTTCAGCGCCACGGCCCGCACCTACGAGTACCACGTACGCCTCACCCCCGACCCGTTTGCTGCCAACTTTAGCCTTTACCTTGACCGGGCCCCCGACGTAGCGGCCATGAACGAGGCCGCGGCTATGTTGCTTGGTACCCACGACTTCACCACGTTTTCCAAAGTGAAAGGGGCCGAGAAGCACTACAACTGCACCTGTTTCGAGGCGGGCTGGCACGCGGAGCCGGGCGGGCTGGTGTTCCGCATCCGGGCCAACCGTTTTGTGCGGGGCATGGTGCGGCTGGTGGTGGGCACGCTCCTGAGCGTGGGCCGGGGCAAAATGAGCCCCCGGGAGTTCGGAGAAATATTCCGCAGCCTCAACCGCGTGTACGCCGGCGGCGCGGCCCTGGCCAACGGGCTGTTCCTGTGCCGCGTCGAATACCCAGCTGAAATCTTGGCTGATGCAGCGCTGCCCACTGGTTTGCCGTACTTCGCCAGGTAGCGCGCAGCTCCGCTTCGCGCACGAGCGGAGCGAGTTCCCACGTGGGAGAACCACACACCTGCTACTCGCTTCGCGCACGAGCGAAGCGGAGCTGCGCGCTACTTTTCTCCCATCTGCCGGTTACCTTCTAACCATTACCACCCAACAACCGAAATGGAGCAAGCAACTACCGCCCCCAAAAGCGGCAATATCTTCGACTGGCAGGTGCTGCGGCGGCTGATGGTGTATGTGCGGCCTTATCAGCGGGTATTTTACTTTCTGATTTTCCTCACCATTGCCACTGCCGTGCTGGGCACCCTGCGGCCCTTCCTGATTCAGCGGATGGTGGACGTGACCATTGAGCAGGGCGACTGGCAGGGGCTTAACCGCATGTTTGGGCTGCTGCTGGTGCTGCTGGTGGCCCACGCCATTGTCAGCTACCTGCAAACCTACTTCGGGGGCTGGCTGGGCCAGTACATTGTGCGCGACATCCGGGTGGACTTGTACAAACACATCCTCGACCTGCGCCTCAAGTTCTTCGACAAGACACCCATCGGTCAGCTCGTAACGCGCAACATCTCCGACGTGGAAACCCTCTCCGACGTGTTCAGCGAGGGGCTGGCGGCCATGATTGGCGACATTCTGCAACTGCTGTTCATCGTGTCGTTCATGTTCTACATTGATTGGCGACTGACGCTCATCAGCCTCTCGGTGATTCCGCCGTTGCTGTTCAGCACCTACGTGTTCAAGGAGAAGGTGAAGAAGTCGTTTCAGGAGGTGCGCACGGCCGTAGCCAACCTCAACTCCTTTGTACAGGAGCACCTCACGGGCATGAACGTGGTGCAGATTTTCAACAACGAGGAGCGGGAGCTGCGCAAGTTTAAGGCCATCAACCAGGAGCACACCCGCGCCAACATCCGCTCGGTGCTCTACTACAGCATCTATTTCCCGGTGGCCGAGGTGCTGGCCGCCGCCGGCGTGGGCCTGCTGGTGTGGTACGCCGCCCAGGGGCAGATTGAGGGTACCATCTCGAAGGGCGCGCTCATTGCCTTCATCATGTACAACGCGCTGTTTTTCCGGCCCATCCGCCAGATTGCCGACCGGTTCAATACTCTGCAGCTGGGCCTGGTAAGCACGGAGCGCCTGCTGAAGCTGCTGGATAGTAAGGAGCTCATTGCCGACAACGGCACCTACGCCCCCGCCGACCTGCGTGGCGACGTGGACTTCGACCACGTGTGGTTTGCCTACAACGACGAGGAATGGGTGCTGCGCGACGTAAACTTCTCGGTGAAGGCCGGCCAGACGTTTGCCTTCGTGGGCGCTACCGGGGCCGGCAAAACCAGCATCATCAACCTGCTCAGCCGCTTCTACGAAATCAACCGGGGTACCATCCGCATCGACGGTCACGACCTGCGCGAGTACGACCTCAAGGACCTGCGCCGCCACATCGGGGTGGTGCTCCAGGATGTGTTTCTGTTCGCCGGGGCTATTCGGGACAACATCACCCTGGGCAAGCAGGACATTAGCGACGAGCAGATCTGGGCCGCCGCCGACCTAGTGGGAGCCCGCCGCTTTATCGAGCGCCTGCCCGGCGGCCTCGATTACCAGGTGATGGAGCGCGGAGCCACGCTTTCCGTGGGGCAGCGCCAGCTTATCAGCTTCGTGCGGGCCATGGTGTACCAGCCCCGCATCATCATCCTGGACGAGGCCACCTCGTCGGTGGATAGTGAAACCGAGGAGCTGATTCAGCAGGCTATTGAGAAGTTGATGCAGGGCCGCACCAGCCTTGTCATTGCCCACCGCCTGAGCACCATCCAGAAAGCCGACCAGATCATCGTGCTTGACCGGGGCGAAATCAAGGAAGCCGGTACCCATGAGGAGCTGCTGCGCCACCAGGGCTTCTACGCCACGCTCTACCAGATGCAGTACAAGGATGTGCTGCAATAGGTCAGGGAGAACAGCCAGCACGACGTTCTATTGTTTCTTTGCATCTCCTAACCGAAAAAACCACCCGCCTCCTTACTTCTTCCCCTAGAATGAACAAGATTTTCCTGGCCCTGGCCCTGCTCCTTACCGCTGGCTTTGCTGTGGCGTATTGGCGTATGGGCGGATTTAAAGCGGCAACCGTAACCCTCGAAACTACTGCCAAGCCCTACTATCTGGCTGGCCGCTACTACGAAGGCCCGGCCCAGGACGAAGCCTTTGGCGACCTGACCCGGGAGGCCTATAACCTGCGCAAAGCCGGTAAGCTGCGCGGCGACTTCGGCAATATCTTCTACAACAGCCCCGAAAGCTCCCGCGACTCAGCCCGGGTGTTCGTGGGCGTGCTCGTGGCCGATACCACTTCCCAGCAGTTGCCCGCCGGCTACCAGTACCGCACCTTCCCAGCGGGCCAGCGCGTGCTGCATGCCCGTATTCAGGCCAGCTACCTCATTGCCCCCGACAAGCTCTACACCGGCGTGAAAGATGCCGCCGAAGCGCAGAAACTCACCTTGCAGCACGTGTACCTGGAGCATTTTCCGGAGCAAAGCGAGCCGGAAGTACTGGCCGTAGTGAAGTAACCACTTCCAACCCCCCCATCAACCAGAGCGCCCGCCCAGAATATATATCCGGGCGGGCGCTCTGGTTGATGGGGGGCAGAGGCGTTATCGGCCAAAATAATAAGAGGCCCCTAGGCTTAGCTGATCCAAGCCAAAATTAGCGCCGAAGCGGGAGGAAGTAGTTTTTCCTTCTAGCTGGTTCCGAGCCGCATCTGTTTTCACGGTATTGCGTTCGTAGCCAATTCCACCAAACGCCAGTTCCAACCCCAACTTATCTATTGGGAAAAATACCAAGGCCGGGCTGATGCCAATCCCGAAACCGGAATTTTTTGCTTCGTTTTTTGACTGGTTAGGAGCCGAATTTTCCGATGTATTCTTGCCCATTCCGTAGCTGGCCGTGAGTTGCCCGTATACGCCAAACGTAGCTGTAGGCAGGTAGTAATAGCGGAGGAAGGGAGCGGCATATAATGTATTACTGCGGTCGATCCGCTGGTAAGTTACAGGGTTACCGCTGGAATAATAGTCGTAATAAGGTGCCGTGGCTTTCTGGGAAGAATAGCCAATAGAAAGACCGGCGGCCAGATTATCAGCTATAAATATACCCACCCGTGGGCTTACGTTGAAAGAACGGTTAGCCTGCTCGTATTCAGGCTGCGTTGCCGGAAATGTTGGGTTGCGAGATGTCGACGTATTTTTGGATTGGTTGTATCCCACGCTACCACCCAGCAGCCTGGTACCCTTTGTAATTTGTGCTTCGGCTGCTAAAGTCAACAGGATGAGGCTGGTAGCAAGTAACCAAAAACGATTCATAGGGGTGAATTAGAAGAGTGAATAAAAAAAGGATGGTCAATGGAACTTTTTTAGCATAAATCAGACCAACAATATATAGCAAAGCAAAAAAGCCCGCCGAACCGGAGTTCAGCGGGCTTTTTAAAGGAGAGAGTACCAGAGTCGGGGTGGCAGGATTCGAACCTACGGCCTCGTCGTCCCGAACGACGCGCGCTACCGGGCTGCGCTACACCCCGAAGGAAAAATCGGGTACTCGTACTGTTCTGTCGAAAAAAGCCTCCGGGTGGGGTTCCCAGAGGCTTTTCGATCAGATAAACTCTTCGGTCGGAGTGGCAGGATTCGAACCTACGACCTCCAGCACCCCATGCTGGCGCGATACCAGGCTACGCTACACCCCGAGGAATTGTGATGCAAATGTAACCCGCTAAATGATATCTACGCAACTCTGCGGGTGTTTTTTTCTGCTTTTTGCGTTGGCTGGTCGCGTTGCTGCCGGGCCAATGGGCGGTAGTTGTTTCAGAATGTGCACGTTGGAAACGTAGGAAAACAGCCCGCCCGAAATAAAAAATTACTCTGGCGCGTTTATTGTCACAGGTACTCGTCGCACACTTTACGCTCGACCAATCCGATATGGGGGTATAGTTTCGTATCTTCGTCTACCCGTATCGTTCACGTAATCTGATAGGAACGCGTATGAAAACTTCTACTTTGCTGGGCTGCCTGCTGGCACTGCTCCTGACCGGGCAATTTGCGCAGGCACAAACCAAGGCCGCCGCCAAGCCGGCTGCTAAACCGGCTACCTCCGCTGCTAAACCTGCTGCTCCGGCTGCCAAACCAGTAGCAGCCCCGGCCCCCAAGCCAGTTGCCGATGCCGCTCCCGCTTCGGTAGTTGCGGTGGCCGCTCCAGCCCTCATCACAGATAAGATGGCGGACCCCACACCCAATACTAACGCCCTGAAAGTGCGGGCTGAGACCAACCCGCTTACTAAGCGCCTCACGGTGCGTACCGATGCCACCGGCCCCACCCGCGTGGAGCTCAACGGCACCGATGGTCGCCCCGTGCTGACCCGGGACCTGATTTCGGGGGATGCCGCGGCAGTGCTGGATGTGAGCAATCTGCCCGCCGGTTCCTACATCGTACAGTGCACTTCCGGGGAGCGGCGCGGCCTCAAGCGCGTGATGGTGGGTCAGTAAGCACTGGCTCCGCCATTGTCTTTGCAAAGGCCCCGCAATTTTATTTGCGGGGCTTTTGCTTTGCCCGAACTTCCGGCTGCCATTTAGAATAGGGCACTACGCATGAATAACCTGTCGTACTGGGAGCACCAAACGTTTCTGCAAGGCGCGGAGGTGGTAATAATTGGGGCGGGGCTGGTGGGGCTCACGGCGGCCATTTATACCCGGCAGCTGCGGCCCGCGGCCCGGGTCCTGGTGCTGGAACGGGATACGCTGCCTAACGGAGCCAGTACCAAGAATGCGGGGTTTGCCTGCTTTGGGAGCATTTCGGAGCTGCGCGAGCAGGAAGCCCGCGGCGGCCCCCACGATTTGCTGCGCGTGGTGCAGGCCCGCTGGGAGGGCCTGCGCCGCCTGCGGGAGCTGCTCGGCGACGAGGCCATCGGCTACCGGCCCGAGGGCGGATACGAGCTGTTTCGGGCTGCCGAAGCGGAGCTGGCCGCCGCCTGCCGGGAGCAAATAGCTTACTACAATGAACTGCTGGCCCCCGTTGTCGGGCGGCAGACTATTTTCCGCAACGCCTCGGCCCAACTACCGGCCTTGGGCCTGGGTGGTGCCACGGTAATGTTGGAAAACAACGCTGAAGGCAGCCTTGATACCGGCCGGATGATGCAGGCCCTGCTGCGGCGCGCCTGGGCTGCGGGTGTAATGGTGCTGCACGGCTGTCCGGTACTGGGCGTGGAGGGGGGAGCCAGTGGCGTGCGGGTGCAGCTGAGCGGGCTGGAGCTAACGGCCGGGCAAGTGCTGGTGGCTACCAACGCCTTCAGCCAGCAGTTGCTGCCGGCGCTGGATGTGGTGCCCGGCCGCGGGCAGGTGCTGGTAACGGAGCCTATTCCCGGCCTGCACCTGCCCGGTACCTTCCATTACGATAAAGGCTATACCTACTTCCGGCAGGTGGGCGAGCGGGTGCTGCTGGGCGGCGGCCGCAACCTCGATTTTCAGGCTGAGGAAACCACCGAGCCCGGCCTCACCCCGCGGGTGCAGCAGTACCTGGAGCAGCTACTGCACGACGTCATCGTGCCCGGCCGCCGCCCCCGCATCGACTACCGGTGGAGTGGTGTAATGGCCTTCGGGCAGGAACTGGAACCGATTATCCAGCAGGTGCAGCCGGGACTGTTCGTGGCGGTGCGCTGCAACGGCATGGGCGTGGCCATGGGTGCCGGCAGCGGCTGGCAAGCCGCGCAACTAATGAGTAATTGATTTCCCGTCATTGCGAGGCGCAGCCGAAGCAATCTGTCCTTCACGGAGCACCAAGCCCCGAATAGCAGAAAGCCCCTGACGTCCGTACTGGTGTCAGGGGCTTTTGAGTAAGTCAGCGGTGTGCGTTGCGAAAAGGAAGGATTGTTTCGTCGTGCCTCCTGGCAACGACGGCTACGCTTCCTCGCTCTGGAGCTGCCGCTCGTACAATGCGCGGTAGAGGCCGTTGGGGTCCTGCATGAGGGCTTCGTGGGTGCCGTGCTGCACAATCTGGCCGTCGTCGAGCACCAGGATTTCATCGGCCAGCTTCACCGAGCTGACCCGGTGGCTGATGATGAGGCTGGTACGGTTGTGCATAATGCGCTGCAGCGCCCCCAGAATGGCGTTTTCGGTGTTGGTATCCACGGCCGAGAGAGCGTCGTCGAGGATGAGGATTTTGGGCTCTTTCACTAGGGCGCGGGCAATGCTCACGCGCTGCTTCTGGCCCCCCGACAGCGTAATGCCCCGCTCGCCCACCTTGGTATCGAAGCCTTGAGGGAAGCGCAGGATGTTTTCGTACACGTTGGCATCCTTGGCGGCCTGCAGCATGCGGGCCTCGTCGGGCTCATCCAGCCCGAAGTTGATGTTGTTGCGAATGGTGTCGGAAAACAGGAACACATCCTGGGGCACGTAGCCAATCTGCCCGCGCAGGGTGCGCAGCGACAGGTCGCGCACGTCCTCGCCGTCCACCCGAATGCTGCCTTCGGTTACGTCGTAGAGGCGGGAGAGCAGGGCCGCCACGGTGCTTTTGCCCGAGCCGGTGTTGCCGATGACGGCCAGCGTCTGGCCCGGCCGGATGCGGAACGACACGTCGCGCAAAGCCTGAATGCCGGTATCGGGGTAGGTGAACGACACGTGGTCGAACACGATGTCGCCCTGAATGTCCAGCTCCAGGTTGCGGCGCGACACGATATCGGTTTGCTGGTGCAGGAACTCGTTGATGCGGGCCTGCGAGGCCTCGGCCCGCTGCACCAGGGAGCTGGTCCAGCCCAAGGCCGTAACGGGCCAGGTAAGCAGGTTTACGTAAATCAGGAATTCGGCAATGCTGCCCGTGGTGATGGTGCCCCGGATAACTTCCTGCCCGCCAATCCAGACGGTGATGATGGTGCTCAGGCCAATCAGGAACAGAATCAGCGGAAAAAACAGCGAGTTGACAAAGTTCAGGCTCAGGCTTTTCTGCTTGTATTCTTCGGAGGCCACCGCAAACTGCTGGCGCGAGTCTTCCTCCCGCACAAACGACTTAATCACGCGGATGCCCGAAAACGCCTCCTGCACAAACGTGGTCATGCCGGCCAAAGAGCGTTGAATCTCGTCGGACTTCTTCTCGATGAGGTTGTTTACGTAGAAGATGCTCACGCTCAGGATGGGCAGCGGCAGCAGGGTGTACAGCGTCAGCTTCACGTTCACCATGAACATGAGCGGCACGATGAGCAGGAATAGAATGACCAGCTGCATAAAGTACATGAGCGCCGGCCCGATGTACATGCGCACCCGCCCCACGTCCTCCGAAATCCGGGACATCAAATCACCGGTGCTGTGGCGGCGGTAGAAGCTCAGCGGCAGGCTCTGGTAGTGCTGGTAGATTTCGTTTTTCTGGTCGTTTTCCACGTGCCGGCTCATCACAATGAGCGTCTGGCGCATGAAGAACAGGAAGATACCGCGCAGCAGGGCCATCACCAGAATGAGCACCCCGTACAGCAACACGTTGCGCCCGAACAGCTCATACACTTGGCTTTGGGCCCGGGTGCCGGCGTAGAGGTGGTACAGGTCGATACCCTCGCCCACCAGATCAAACGCGTAGCGCACAATCTGGGCCGGGAAAATGGCCAGCAGCGTGCTCAGAGCTACAAACAGTACGCCCCCAAGGAAGTGCCACTTATAGCGGAGCAGATATTTATTGGTAGCGGAAAGTGCGCGCACGATGGAAAGAGAGAAAGTGAAAAGACGCAGCCAGCAAGGGTAGGGTTGTCAGGCAAGAAGTCCGGAAGCACGGTTGCGCTTCCGGGAGAAAGCAAAGCAGTCAAGGGTACTCTTTTACCATATTTTCAACGGGGCCGGATAAAAACTAGCAGATTGGGTAGTAGAAAGTTAAAAGACTGCTAAACGGTTTGCGTAAGCCGAAAAAGCGGGGGTTAACAACTTAGCAGCCAAACGTCTAAACCGCCGGAAAGACACCCCGTGAATGGCTGAAATCCGAAAATCGGCGTATTTTTGCACCCGCATTGCGGAAAGCACTCCGACCGGAGCAGGAGCTGTGGGTTTCATTGAACGACGGGAAAACAGCCTCGAGGCGTTGCCATTCGTTTAACGAAGCACCCGGCACCTGCCGCCACCGAAGCGCCGCCCAAAGGTACAACAACCACCCCACCCACCTCTTTTTCCACCCCCAACAGCAATGGTAGAAACGAACGTGCTGACCGAAACGTCGGTCTTTGGGCAAATTGCCGAGCACCAGCATGAGCAGGTAGTATTCTGCCACGACCACGAAACCGGACTGAAGGCCATCATTGGCATTCACAATACCGTGCTGGGGCCGGCCCTGGGCGGTACCCGCATGTGGCACTACACCTCCGAGGCCGAAGCCCTGAACGACGTGCTGCGCCTGAGCCGCGGTATGACCTACAAAGCCGCCATTTCGGGCCTGAACCTGGGTGGGGGCAAAGCCGTCATCATCGGCGACGCCAAAACCATGAAGACGGAGGCCCTGCTGCGCAAGTTCGGCCGCTTCGTGCAGAACCTCAACGGCAAGTACATCACGGCCGAGGATGTGAACATGACCACCAAGGACATGGAGTACATCCGCATGGAAACCAAGCACGTATCGGGCCTGCCCGAGAGCATGGGCGGCAGCGGTGACCCCTCGCCGGTAACGGCCTACGGCACTTATATGGGCATGAAGGCTGCCGCTAACAAAGCCTTCGGCTCCGACTCATTGGCTGGCAAGCGCATTGCCGTGCAGGGCGTGGGCCACGTGGGTACCTACCTGATGGAATACCTGCAGAAGGAAGGTGCCCAGCTGGTGCTCTGCGACTACTACGAAGACCGCGCCCTGGAAGCCGCCGCCCGCTTCAACGCCCGCATGGTGGGCCTGGATGAAATCTACGACCAGGACGTGGACATCTACTCGCCCTGCGCCCTGGGGGCCACCCTCAACGACGACACCATTGCCCGCCTGAAAGCCCGGGTAGTAGCCGGCTGCGCCAACAACCAGCTGGCCAACGAAGACGTGCACGGCCCCGAGCTAGTGCGCCGCGGCATCATCTACGCCCCCGACTTCCTCATCAACGCCGGCGGCCTCATCAACGTGTGCTCCGAAGTACAGGGTGGCAACCGCCAGTCGGTGATGACCCAGACGGAGCGCATCTACGACATCACTACCCAGGTGCTCCAGAAGGCCGAGCAGGAAGGCAGCCACCCCCAGGCCGCCGCTACCCGCCAGGCCGAGGAGCGCATTGCCGCCATCGGCAAGGTTAAATCAACATACTAAACGGTGAATGAGCGAATGAGTGAATGAGTGGAAGGGGCTTCCGGCACATCATCCACTCATTACATCACTCATTCACTCATTTACTCATTCACTTTCGAAAGAATGCTCAACCGTCGCACGCTCCGCATCAAGGTCATGCAAGCCCTATACGCCTATCATCAGGCTGTTGGGTCCGATTTTCTACTCGCCATTGACCGGATTGCGGATGCCTTCGCGCCCGATTTGAACTCGCCGGAGCCCCAGGACCGCAAGCTGTTGCAGGGCCAGCGCAAAATGGCCGAGCTCATTTTCAAGGAGTGGCACAAAACCGGTGAGCAGCCGGAAGCCACCGATGACACCGACGTAAACGACGCGGTGAAGGACGCCATCAACTACTACCAGAAAGCCACGGCTAAGGATGCTACCTACTACGCCGGTCAGATGGTGTACGCGGCCGAAAGCATTCATAACCAGTACATTCATTTGCTCAACATCCCCGAGGCGCTGTTGCAGGTGATTGAGGAGGAGCGGGTGCGCGACTCCCGCCGCCTCACGGCCGCTAAGGAGCCTTTGCTGGACGCCACGCGCCTGCTGGAGAACAAGGCCATCGAAAAGCTCATCGGCAATCTGCAGTTGCAGGACCTCACTATCCGCCGCGCTATGCGCTGGCACGGGGAAGACGAGCTGGAGGCTCTGCGCACCGCCTGGCGCAACGAGATGAAGCAGGACCCGGAGCTGCTGAGCTACCTGGCTGCTCCCGCTGGCAGCTACGAGGAAGATCAGGAAATCCTCAAGCACCTCTACAAAACCTACGTGTTCAAGGGTGAGAGCCTGCCGGCCTACATTGAGGAGGACGACCTGAACTGGGAGGAAAACCGCGCCGTGGTGAAAAACCTGGTAATCAAGACGGTGAAGATGCTTGATGAGGCCGCCGACGAAAACCTGGTACTCATGTCCCTGTCGGCCAACTGGCAGGAAGACAAGGAGTTTGCCGAAAGCCTCTACCAGCAAACCCTGGCCGACGACGAGAAGTACGAGCAGCTGATTGCCGAATCGGTGCAGAACTGGGACGTGGAGCGCGTGGCCCTTACCGACAAGATTCTGCTGAAGATGGCCCTCTGCGAGATGCACCTGTTCCGGGCTATTCCGGTGAAAGTGACCATCAACGAGTACATCGAAATCAGCAAGATGTACAGCACGCCCAAGAGCAAGCAGTTCGTAAACGGTATTCTGGACAAGCTGGCTCAGGACCTAACGGCCAGCGGGGCCATCCGCAAATCGGGCCGCGGGCTGCTGGATAACCAGTAGTATGTTTAGCTATTGGCTGTTAGCTGCTGGCTATTAGCTTGGTTAACGGCCAGCAGCCAATAGCTACCAGCTAACCTATATCTTCCGGCGCTTTTTTGCGTAGTATTGGGTACTCCCAATTCTCACGTCATCATCCACCTGTACTCACTTCTAGAGCAAGAAATATGAGTAGCAAAACCACCACCGGCATTCTGTGCTTCGCCGGCGGCGCCCTCACCGGGGCCGTAATCGGACTTCTGTACGCGCCCGAAAAGGGCCGCGAAACCCGCAGCTGGCTGAGCTATCAGCTGGAGAAATACCGCGAAACCCTGGCCGACCTCACCGAGAACCTGGTGACCAGCCGCGCCGATCAGGGGCCCAGTTCCGCCAAGAGCGAGGGCCAGCGTGTGATTCAGGACGCCAAGAGTAAGGCCGAACAGCTGCTCGGCGACGTGGACCAGCTCATCAATCAGATTAACTCCCGCAAAACGGTATAGCCAGATGTGGGAAATGTGCGAATGTGCGAATGTGCTCCTGAACTATCGGGGCCCGTTCGCACATTTTCATTTTCAGCACCCGCCGGTAGGCGGTACCTTTGTGCAAAATTGTGGGATTGGGCCGGTTGTTGCGGTCCGCCCCGCCTAGTGCCCCCGCGAGCTGCTCTCCTCCGCTGCCCGGCTCGCCTTCCTCTTGCCCATTAACCCAACTCAATAGCATGCATCTCATCACGCTCATCCCCGGCGACGGCATCGGCCCCGAAATCACGAAAGCAGTAACCGATATTTTCGCGGCGGCCCAGGTGCCCGTGCAGTGGGAAGAACAGAACGCAGGCCAGACCACCTTCGACCAATCGGGCGAGTTGATTCCGCAGGCTCTGCTCACGTCGCTGGAGAAAAACAAAGTGGCCCTGAAAGGCCCCATCACCACGCCCGTGGGCAAGGGCTTCCGCAGCATCAACGTCACGCTGCGTCAGAAGTACGACCTGTATCAGAACGTGCGCCCCAGCAAAACCACGGCCGGCATCAAAACCCGCTATGAGGGTATCGATTTGGTGCTATTCCGCGAAAACACCGAGGGGCTGTACGCCGGTCTGGAAATCTGGGATGAGCAGAATGGCATTGGCGACTCTATTGCCCGCGTAACCGTGAAGGGTGCCCGCAATATCTGCCGCGCGGCGTTTGCCTACGCCGCCAAGCACGGCCGCAAAAAGGTAACGCTGGCTCACAAAGCCAACATCCTGAAAGTGCCCGGCAAAATCATGCTGGATGCCGCTCAGGAGGCCGCCCGCGAGTTTCCCCAGATTCAGTACGAGGAGAAAATTATCGACAACATGTGCATGCAGCTGGTGGGCAAGCCCGAGCAGTTTGACGTGATTGTGACCACCAACCTGTTCGGCGACATCCTCTCCGACCTGTGCGCCGGCCTGGTAGGCGGCCTGGGGGTGGTAGCGGGTGCCAACATTGGCGACGACATGGCCATTTTTGAGGCCGTGCACGGCTCGGCCCCCGACATTGCCGGCCAGGGCAAAGCCAACCCCACTGCGTTGCTTCGGTCGGCCCTGATGATGCTGCACCACATTGGCGAGCATGAGCAGGCCGATAAAATTGAGAAAGCCCTGGAGCTGACGCTGCAGGACAAAGCCAAGTGCACCGGCGACCTGGGCGGCTCGGCTTCCACCTCGGAGTTTGCCCAAGCCATCATCGACAACCTGGGCAAGTAGTTTGTATGAGAGTTGAGTTGTGAGAGATGAGTGCTGAAGTGGAGCGAACCATAATTCAGCCCTCAGCATTCATAATTCAACGCTCATCATATTACCTTTAACGCCCTGAAGACTACCGACGGGCTTCTTTTCCTGATTCTTATGAAACGTACGCTGTTTTCTGCCGTTCTGCTTTCCGGCGCGCTGCTGCTGGGGGCCTGCAACAACAACAAAACTGCCGAGGTGGGCGCTGAGGGCATGAACGCCGCGGCCGCCACCGCCAACGAGGCTGCTGCCAACCCCACCGTTGACAACCCCAACGTGACCAACGAAACGGAGGCCCCGAACCCGAACGCCCCGGTAATGACCTTCGCCGTAGCGGAGCACGACTTCGGTGACATCAAGCAAGGTGAGGTAGTAAAGCACACCTTTGAGTTCACGAACACTGGCAAGTCGCCGCTGCTGATTGAGAATGCTACGGCCAGTTGCGGCTGCACCACGCCTAACTGGACCAAGGAGCCCATTGCCCCCGGCGCCAAAGGCACCATTGACGTGCAGTTCGACTCGCACGGTAAGATGGGCATCCAGAACAAGGAGGTAGCCATTCAGGCCAACACCCAGCCCAGCATTACCAAAGTGGTAATTAAGACCAACATTCTCGGCGACGGTCAGAACGGCCCGACCCGTTAAACGACGTATGCGGGAAAGGAGCTGGCGGGGTGAGGCACGGCTGGGCAAACCGGTTGGCCCCAACTCGTCGGCTCTTTCTTTTTTTTTCGTTCTTTCCTGAATTTGTAGCTCATGCTCGCAACCTTATTTCTGCAGGCGGCTCCCGCCCCCACCAGCAGTCTGATCAGCTACTTGCCCATTGTGGGAATGGTGGTGGTGATGTACTTCTTCATGATCCGGCCCCAGCAGCGCAAAGCTGCGGATGCCAAGAAGTTTCGGGCCGCTCTGGCCAAAGGGGCCAACGTGGTAACCATTGGAGGCCTGCACGGCAAAGTGGTGGACCTGAGCGAAGAAACCGTGACGGTGGAAGTAGATAAAGGCGTGCGCCTGCGCTTCGACCGCTCGGCCATTTCCCGCGAAGTGGCGGGCAAAAACCCTACGCCTGCCAGCTAAGCAACCCTGCTTAGCCGGCCCCCAGAACGAGTACCCCGGAGCGCGGCTCCGGCCCGCGCGCGGGGCTACCCGCCTTTTGCAGCGAGGCCGAAGCCGTGCTCCGGGGTACTCGTTCTTTAACCGCTGGGTTAGTACCTTGCCGGCAACTCACCAAGCTGTCTGTTGCTGTGTCATCTGTTCCTACCCGTTGGCTGCGCTGGTTCGTAGACCCGTTTTTCGGGCAGGAGCGGAGCTATTGGCGGGCTGTTACGGCGTGCTTTCTGATTGCCAGCACCTTCTGGCTGCTTAATGCCCTCAACAAAACGTACACCACCCGCATTACCTATCCGCTGGCCTGGCGTTACGATGAAAGCCGGTTTATTCCGGTGCAACCGTTGCCCACTGAGGTACCGGTAAATGTAACCGGCCGGGGCTGGAAGCTGCTGCGCCGCCAGCTGCTGCTGGACGTGAAGCCCGCCGAGCTGACGCTGAGCACGCCCGCCGCCACCCGTTACCTCACGGCGCGCACCCTGCGGCCGGCCCTGCAGCAGGCCATGGAAGGCCTACAGTTCAACTACCTGCTCTCCGATACCCTGTGGGTGGAACTGGACCGGCTGGTGAGCCGCCGGTTGCCCCTGTGTCTGAGCCCGGCCACCAACGGTCTGGCCCTGCCCTACGATGCCCGTTTCGAGCCCGCGCAGGTGGTGTTTCGGGGGCCGGAAAGCAAAATCAGCACCTTGCCCAGCCCGTATCCGGTGCACCTGCCCCAGGCCCCGGCCGGTTCCAGCACCGGGGATATTCGGGTGCCCATTGGTGGGCCCGAGCTGGTCCAAACCAACGTGCAGGACGTGCGGGTGCGGCTGCTGCGCCGGCCCATGATAACGGTGCCCGTGGAGGTGGTGCCCGAGCTGCTGGATGCGCCGCCGGGCCGCGCGTACCGTTTTTCGCCGGCCAGAGTGCGCGTGCGGCTGCAGTTTTTTCCGGAAGACACGGTGGGGTTCCGGCCTCAGCAGGTGCGGGTGCAGCTGCATTTCGGGCAGTTCATCAATCAGGATTCCAGCCTGCGACCCTTCCTGGCCGAGAAGCCCGCCCAGGCCCGCGGCTACCTTGTACTTACGCGCGGTGTACGGGTGCACAGCGAGTAAGGAGAGTTGAGTGATGAGTGCTGAATGATGAAATAGGGGTGCCGCGTTGGCGTACCTAGCAACGCTACACCATTCTTTCTACTTTCTTGCCTGCTAAGTGTCCGTATAATAGGCTTATGCCCTGCTTAATAACGCATCATTCATAACTCAACTCTTAACAAAACATGCGGCTGATTGGAATTACGGGCGGAATCGGCTCGGGTAAAAGCGTAGTGTGCCGCCTGTTTCAGGTGCTGGGCGTGCCGGTGTACGATTCGGACGCCCGGGCCAAGTGGGTAATGGCCCACGATGCGCAGCTGCGCGACGAGCTGACGGCCGCCTTCGGCCCCGAAACCTTCACTGCCGAGGGCCAGCTTAACCGCACGTACCTGGCCCGCGTGGCCTTTCCCGACCCGGTCCAGCTGGCCCGCCTCAACGCCCTGGTGCACCCCCACGTGGGCCGCGACTTTGCCCAGTGGGCCGCTGCCCGCCGGGCCGAGGGCCACGCCTACGTACTCAAGGAAGCCGCCCTGCTCTACGAATCGGGCGCGTACCAGCAGCTCGATGAGGTGATTACCGTGTTTGCCCCCCAGGCCCTGCGCCAGGCCCGCGTGCTGCGCCGCGACCCGCACCGCACCCCCGATGATGTGCAGAACATCATCGGCAAACAGCTTAGCGAAGAGGAAAAAATGACTCGCGCCCAGCACGTCGTCCACAACGACGACGCGCACCTGCTCATCCCGCAGGTATTGCGGCTGGATGCGGGGTTCCGGGCGTAGCGGTCATTGCGAGGCAGAGCCGAAGCACCCGAAGGACAGCGCAGCTAATCCTTCCTTTTCTGTGCGCGGAACGTTGACCTACTCAAAAGCCCCGGACGTGCGAAACGACCGGGGCTTTTGCGTGTCGAAAAGCATTCTTGGGGGCTGGTATTATTTCGGGCGCTAGAAGTACCTATACGACCGAATGATGATGGTTTAGCAGTTATTTAAGGCTTGTCACGCTGAAAAGGACGGATTGCTTCGTCGTGCCTCCTCGCAATGACCGTATTGCTACCGAATAATGGGGCTCCGCTCGAAGGGGCGGGTGCGGTCGAACTGGTAGCGGTAGGTGACGTGGGTTTTGTAGATGCGCGCCCCGATGGACCGGGTGAGGGCCAGCATGCGGGGGTTGAAGTCGCCAATCCAGTTCATTTCGATATCGGCGTAGCCTGCCCGCAGAAACTCCTGGCGGGCGTGCACCATCAGGGCACTTTCCACGCCCTTGCCCTGCCAGGCCGGTACCACCCCGAAAATCACCCCGAACAGCTTCTTATCAGTGCGCTGCTCGTACTTACGCTTCTCCCACAGGAAACGCAGCTTACCCCACAGGTTGAAGTTGCGGCCCACGTGCTTGAAAATCTGGTTGAGCTCGGGCAGGCTCACAAAGAAGGCCACCGGCTCCTCGCCGGCGTAGGCAAACCACAGAATCCGCTCGTCCAACACAGGCTTCATCTGCTTCACCAGGTCGCGGGCCTTATCCAAGCTCATGGGATTTACGCCGCTGTGGTTGGCCCAGGCCAGGTTGTACACGTGGTGAAAGTCGCGGGCCAGCTTCTCAGTGTCGCGCTTGTTGGCGTGGCGGAAGCTGAACTCGGGGTGCTCCCGGGCGTAGCGCTCCGCCGCCTTATCGAAGGCCGGGTGCAGGGGCGTGGCCACCTCCCGGTAACAGGTGTACTGCTTGAAATAGAGCTGAAACCCGTACGCCTCAAACAGCCGCTGGTAGTAGGGCTGGTGGTAGAACATGCCGTAGTTGGGCTCGGTGAAGCCATCGGTGAGCAGGCCCCAGAACCGGTCTCGCTCGCCAAAGTTGATGGGCCCGTCCATGGCCGCCATACCCCGTTCGGCCAGCCACCGGCGGCAGGCTTCAAACAGGTCGTTGGCTGCCGCTTGATCGTCGATGCACTCAAAAAAGCCCATGCCGCCCACCGGCTGGGTGGGGTCAGTCTGGGGCGTGTGGCGGTTGATGAACGCCGCCACCCGGCCGATAACCGTACCGGCCGCATCGGTCAGCACCCACCGGATGGCCTCGCCGTGGGCAAAGTTGGGGTTCTTCTTTGGGTCGAACACCGCCTCAATTTCGTGGTCGAGGGGTGAAATCCACTGGGGTTGATTCTGGTAGAGGCGGGCGGGCAGGTCCAGAAACTGTCGGGCCAGCGCGGGAGAAGTTACTTCGAGCAGGGGCATGAGGCTGAGTATCAGAAAGGCGGAACAAGAGCCGCTCAGGCCGGAAAAGAAAAGGCTAGCCGTGGCGGCCAGCGTTACCGCGTGGGTCGGCGTAGCACCGACAGCAAGGTAAGGCCATTTACCCGCCGAACGTACACGGGCCGGCCCACGGAGTCGGGGTAGGGGCCGGGGTGCCAGCGGTAGGTGGTGAGGAAATACCGGGCCTGGGCCACCGGTACCATGCGCAGCCGGGCCCGTTGGGCGGGAGGCAGCAGCAGCTGGGCGTTGTGCAGCATCAGGGCGGTGCGGGGCTCGGTAGCCACCGGCACCACGGCGCTGGAGTCGTGGGCCAGTATCCACTCCACGCCCTCCCGCCCCGACAGGCCCCAGTAGTCGCGCTCAAACAGGCGCTCCGCCACCGGGCCCGGCAGGAAGCTGAAATACATGTTCTGGTAGGGGTGGTCGAGCACCATGCGCAGCAGCGTGTGGCCCAGGCCCAGAGCAAGCACCGCCACGGCCCCGTAGCCCCCCCGGCGCAGGGCCGGGCGCGAGGTAGCATGCCAGTCGCGCCACAACGCCTGTGCGCCCCGGCCAGCCAGCAGCAGCAGCGCCGGATACACGAAGTACACGTGTCGCCACCCATCGTACACCACCGAGCGCAGCACCACAATGGCTACCAGCGGCCCCAGCAGCCACGCCAGTACCAGGGCATCCTGTCGGCCGGCGGTAGTATGCAGCCAGGTGCTCAGGCCCCGCATGGCCTGCCGGCCCACCACGGCCAGGCCGGCCAGCAGCAGGGCTACGTAGGGCAGGGGCGTCGTGACCAGCATCCACACGGGCAGGTAGTGCCAGGGCAGGTCCCGCACCGATTGTTCCTGGCCCAGATACACCGTTAGCATATCGGCCCGGTAGCGGCTGAAGCTGGTGAAGGCGGCTACGAAGTGCTGCACCGGGGCTTCCCACAGATACGGCCACCCCATCACGATAACCACCGCCAGCACCGGCACCAGCAGCAGAAAGCTACCGAACAGTTGCCGCCGGATGGCGGGCCGGGCCCAGCCTTCCAGCACGGCAAAGCCCACCGTGAAGCCCACCAGCAGCACCGCCATAGTACGCACATCAATGGCCGCCCCCACGACGGCACCGTGCACGGCGGCCCGCCCCCAGCCCGGCCGCCGCAACCACCACCACAGCGTGCCAATGCCCAACGCGAAAAAACCGATGAACACCACGTCCTTGTAGTTGTAGAACGACTCGGCAAACAGCCTCGGCGACAGGACCAGCGCCCCGGCCACCAGCAGCCCCCAGGGCCGGCTGCCCAGGTAGCGGGCCGCCACCCGGTACACCACGTAGGTGCCCGCCACGCAGGTAAGCCAGATAACCAGGTGTCGGAAAAAATACACGTCCCGCGAGTCCTCCACGCCCACCACCTTTTCCAGCACCACCAGCGGCAGCTGGTACAGTACCCCGTGGTCGGCGTCCTGGTTGTCGCGCATATCGGGTATCTGGGCGAAGGTAGCTTGGCGGCGGGCCAGCTCGGGGGCTAGCTGCAGGGCTACGTACTTGGCGTTGATGATGCCGTTGAGCCGGTCCAACTGCTCATCCCAGCCTACGCCATAGTCGCGGTACAGGGCCACGCCCAGCAGCGTCAGCAATCCAAAAAATGCGCCCACCATCCAGCTGAACCGGCGGGGGCGCCACAAGGTGGGGAAAAAGCCCATCGGCGTCGTATGCTCAGGAAACGCCGCTAAATTCGGCAATTCATCCGCAACCTTACCCCGCTGCTCGTGCTGCGCTCCATTCCTCGATACGTATGGCCGGTGGCCGCTTTGCTGCTGATGCTTCGGCTGGCGCTCAATTTGGGCCTGAATCCCGGCCTGGAGTGGAACTACGATGAGCGCCGTAACGGCCGCATTGCCGATAACTACCTGGCCGGCCGCGGCTACGTGAGCCTGGACCCCGAGCGCCAGCAACTCCGGCCCGATGCCTTCCACGCCAGCTTCCCGGTGTTCGTGTACGTGGGCTGGAGCCGGGCCGGGCTGCCGCGGCACTACCTTACGCTGCTGGTGTACGCCGCCGCCGCGGGACTGTATCTGGTGGGCGGGCTGTACGTGCAGCGCACCTTGCAGTACCTGGGGCTGCAGCCGGAGGTGGGCTGGCTGGGGGCGTTGCTTTGGGCCGTGTCGCCGGGGGTGGTGTACTACATTGGGGCGTTCTGGTGGTTTGAAAACCTGGCCCTGCCCCTGCTGCTACTGGTGGTGTACAAGCTGCTGCGCCTGCACGGCGGCCGGCCCCTGCGCTGGCCCGATGCTCTGCTCATCACCGGGGCGGTGGTACTCTCGTGCCTGTTGCGGGGCTACCTGCTGGCGGTGTACGGGCTGTTGGTTGCCGTGTGGCTGGGGCTGATGACGCGGCAATCGGCCCGGCAGCGCGTGGCTGCCTGGGCCCTCAGCCTAGGGCTGCTGCTGGCCCTGGTAGCGGCGCACGCGCCCATCTTCCTGAAAAACTACCGCATGTTTGGGGCCTACACGCTCAGCAACCAGGCCGGGTTTGAGCTGCTGCAGGGCCACAACAGCGTCACCCAGGGCCGATTTATGTTCGACTGGGACGACCGGCAGGGCCCGTTCGACCGGTTTGTGCGCCGGCATATTCCGCAGCTCGATTCCCTGAACCAGTACCAGGAAAGCCAGGCCCGGGCCCGGCTGGCCCGGCAGTGGGTGGCCGGGCACCCCGGAGCGGAAGCCCGGCTGCTGCTGCGCAAAACCCTGCTGTTCTTCTCCCCCGAAAACTTCATTGCCGATGCCCCCCGCACCCCGTGGAACCCCTTTACGGCCCTCACGCTGCTGGCCTTCGGTGCGGCCCTGCTGCTGACGGTGCTGGGCTACCGGGGCCTGCGCTTCCAAGCCGCCGATGGGCTGCTGCTCACGCCGCTGGTGGCCGCGTGGCTGCTGAGCCTGGTGTTTTTCGTGGGGTTCCGGTGGCGGTTCTTCGCCGAGCCGGCCCTGCTGCTGTTTCCGCTGCTGGTGGCTGGCCGGCTGGGTTGGCTACCCGGCCACCACCGGGCGCGGCAGTAGCTGAAAAACAAAAAAGGACTGCCACTTGTGGCAGTCCTTTAATTTGTGGGAGATACTGGGTTCGAACCAGTGACCCTCTGCTTGTAAGGCAGATGCTCTGAACCAGCTGAGCTAATCTCCCGAGGGGGTAAGCGTACTCTAAAAAAGTGGGAGATACTGGGTTCGAACCAGTGACCCTCTGCTTGTAAGGCAGATGCTCTGAACCAGCTGAGCTAATCTCCCAATGGGCGTGTCCTGTTTGGGATGGCAAATATGGGGGGCTGTTTTCGAAAACGCAACTCTTTCTGCCATCTTTGGCTGAAGATTTTTTGCAGTAGTTCGTTTGTTTATCGGCAACTAACTGCCAATCAGAAATTTCAGCAGAAGGAAAAGCGTGCGTCGGTTTCTGAAAATTTTCTGTTTCACGGTGCTGGCCGTGCTAAGCTTGGGCTGGTTGGGCTTGT
The DNA here is from genome assembly GCF_049949205.1 of Hymenobacter sp. 102. Taxonomy (NCBI): domain Bacteria; kingdom Pseudomonadati; phylum Bacteroidota; class Cytophagia; order Cytophagales; family Hymenobacteraceae; genus Hymenobacter; species Hymenobacter sp. 102. The sequence goes on along the minus strand of NZ_CP188172.1, from coordinate 2,735,217 downwards.
GGCTGGGACAGGATGCGGTAATTCAGCTGTTCGTAACGGGCCTCAACCGTTACCTGTGCGTGCCTGTGCAAGCCAGCCGCCTGGAAATATCGGCCCTGGACCAGTTTCCTCGCCTTTCCGTAACGCTGCACGACGTGCGGATGCAGGGTTCCTTACCCCAGGATACCGTGCAGCTGGCGCGGGCGAAGCGGCTGTACTGCGCCTTCAATGCCTGGGATGTGCTCAGCGGACAGTACCGCATCCGGGAAATTACCCTGTCGGATGCGCGGGTGCATATCCGGCGCAACCGGCAAGGCATGGGCAATTACCACATCCTCTGCCCTGATTCGGCCGCTACCAAGCCCGGCGATGCGCCATTTGCGTTGGCACTGGAAGGCATTCAGCTGGAGCGGGTGACGATGGTGTACGAGGACGCCGGCCGGCAGCAGCAGGTAGCCCTTTATACCCCCGGCGTGCGGGCCGAGGTAGCCATTATCGGCCCGGTGGTAACCGTGGCGGCCACCGGCACCACCCTCGTACGCACCGTGCGGCTCGGCACCGACGACTACTTTCAGCAGAAACAGGTGCAGCTTCAGGCTACCGTCCGTATTGACCGGGCGCGGCAGCAGCTGACCATTCAGCCTTCCTCTATTGGTATCGGGCTAGCTCGCTATGAGCTGGCTGGCACCATTGCGTACCAGGCCGCACCAGTATTGCAGCTACGGTGCCGGGCTACCGGGGCCGATGTACAATCGGTGCTGGCGCTGCTGCCGCCCCGGCTCACGCGCGCGGTGGCCGGCTACCGTAGCCGGGGGCAGGTGTATTTCGAGGGTACGGTGCGCGGCGAGTGGTCTGGAAGGCGGCAGCCGGCTGTGCAGATGCAGTTTGGGTGCCGGCAAGCGTCGTTCTTTCACCCCCAATACCGGCAGGCGGTTGAGCAGGTCAGCCTCACGGGTACGTTTGACAACGGAGCTACCCGCTCGGCCCGGACGGCGGTGCTAAGCCTGCAAAACGTGCACGGCCAACTGGCGGGGCGGCCGTTCAGCGGAGCGCTGCATCTGGAGAACTTTCAGAATCCGCAGCTGGTCCTGAATGTCCGGGCTGATATGGACCTGGCGCGGGCCGTGCAGTTTTTCCCAGTGGCGGCAGTGCAGTCGGCGCGGGGAACGGCCCAGATAGCCTTGCAGCTGAGGGGCCCGTGGCAGGAAATCCGGCAGCGGCCCACCGCCCGGCAGGCAACGGGGCAGCTCACGTTCCGCAACGTGAGTCTGCGCCTGCGCGACTTCCGGCAGCCCTTCACCGGGCTGAGCGGCCAACTGCAACTGCGCGGGGCCGATGTGGCTTTGCAGAATGTGCGTGGCTGGCTGGGTAGCTCTGATTTTCAGGCCAATGGCACCTTGCGCAACGTGGCCGGCTGGGCCAGCCACGCCGGTCAGCCGCTCAGCGTAGAGGCTGCCGTGACGTCGAACCTGTTGGAGTTCAACCAATTGCTGTATGTATATCAGCCGGCGGGCAACTCTGCCCCCGGCGCTGGTACGGGTGCTGGACCGGCAGGGCTGCACGTGCCGGCTACCGTGGCCCTCAATCTGCAGGTTCAGGCGCGGCACGTGCGGTTCCGGCGGCTGCGGGGCCGGGAGCTGCGCGGCAATCTGCGGCTTCGCAAGCAGGTATTCAGCTCAGCAGGCGTGGCGTTGCGGGCCGCCGGGGGGCTGGTAAGCGTGCGGGGCACGGTAGATGCCCGCCGGCCGGCATTGTTGAAAGCCAGCACCGTAGCCAGCTGCCAGCAGCTGCCGCTGGATAGTTTGTTTTACGTGTTCGAGGATTTCGGGCAGCAGTTCCTCACGGCCCGCCACCTGCGTGGGCGGCTCACGGCCACTGCCGAGTCGGACACGTACTTCGACGGCCGCCTTACGCCACTGACGGAGCGGCTGGAAGCCGAAGTGCACGCCACCATCCACAACGGGCAGCTGCTCAGCTTTGAGCCGTTGCAGCGGCTGAGCCTGGTGGCCGACCGGGCCACGCTGCGCCACCTGCGCTTTGCCGAGCTGCGCAACAGCCTGTATGTGCAGAGTCGCACGGTGTATATTCCGCAAATGGAAATCCGCTCCAACGTGCGGGCGGCTTCCCTCATCCGGGTGACGGGCACGCACACCTTCGATCAGCAGATGGACTACCACGTGCAGATTCCGCTGCTGCCGGGCCTGCTGCCCCGGGCCGCCGCCCGCGCCGATGGGCCGGGTCTGCGCCTGGCCATTCAGGGAACCGAAGACCGGTTTACCGTTCGGTACGAAACGGCCCCGGACCGGCTCCGTGAGCCGCCGGTAGCCGCCGGTATGCCGCTGCCAGCTTCGTCCGCGGCCCCGGAGCCCGCGCCCGGTACCCGGCCGGCTGGGCGTCCCTCGTTCGAACTGAAAAAGCCGGTAAAAAAACCGGCTCAACCCCAGGCAGGAGAGTATTTCGAATTTTAAAAGCCGGACATCCGATGCACGGGTCAACCTCAACTGCTGGCAGTGCGTTAAGAAGGGCGAATTACATCCCACTCCAACTCCTCTCGCCATGAACGATACGCAACTACTCCAGAATTACTCTGACCAGGAAAAAGCCGCTTATCTGAGCGTAATAGCCAGTTTGGCTTCCGCCGACCGGGAAGCATCGGCGGCTGAAATTGAATTTTTGCAGCAGCTGGCCCACCAGGCCGGTCTGAGCGGCGGGGCAACCCAGCAGGTGCTGGCCTCGGCCAAAGATGCCACCAACGAATCAATCAAAAGCAACCTGGACGCGTTGCGCGGCAGCGACCTGCGTTTTTCGCTGGTTACCGACCTGATCAGCTTTGCCCGCGCCGACGGCTCGTACGCCAACGATGAGGAGGCGATGGTAAACAAAATAGCCGCTTATCTCAACATCACGCCCCAGCAAACCCAGGCTCTTAACCAGGTAGTAGACCAAGCTGCCCAGGTGCCGCACGATGCCAACGACCCCGCCAAGCAGGGCTTCTTCAGTGGTATCACCGATAAGCTGGATAGCGTGGGCATTCCGAAAGGTGCCCTAATGGCCGGACTACTCGGCGTAGTAGCCCCCATGGTTATTTCGAAAGTAATGGGCGGCCGTGGCCAAAGCTCCGGCATAGGTGGTGGTATGATGGGTGGGGGTACCATGGGCGGCCTGCTCGGTGGTGCCGCTCAGAGCGGCATGGGAGGCTTACTTGGCGGCCTGCTGGGCGGCGGTTTGCTCAGCAGTGTACTCGGCGGCGGCCAGTCCCGACCAACCGATGCGTACGGCAACTACCCGCAGCAAGGCTCGCACGTGGGCAGCGGCGGTTTAGGCTCATTAATGTCTATTCTGGGCGGCTTGGGCGGACAGCCCAACTCGCAGCCCCGCAGCAACGGCGGCGGCGGGCTGGGTGGCCTGATGAACGGCGGCATGGGCGGTTTGCTGGGCGGCCTGTTGGGTGGCCGGTAAGGTTTCCCGTATTCTGTCTTTTCTGAAAAAGCTGACTACCCCTACGGGTAGTCGGCTTTTTTTGTGGCCGTACCGCCGGAGTTGTGCATCTTGAAGGGTTTTTTATTGGGACAGCTCTGCGCCGCTTTTTATTCTTACTATCTATGAAGTCACTTCTATTACTGCTATGCCTGATTGGGACCGGTAGTGTACAGGCTCAGCAACCTACCAAAATCCGGTTGCCCCTGCGTTCCGTTACGCTGGCTCTGAACCAGGCAGAATTACAGCACCAGGGCACCGTAGCCCTGCCGGCGGGCCGTACGGTGGTAGTGGTGGAGGACGTGGCCGATATGTCAACGGAGAGTATTCAGGTAGAAGCTTCGGACAACGCGGAGCTCATAGCCGTGGAGCGTAGCTACGAGCGCACCGCGCAAAGCACCGTGGTGCGTGACAGTGTCACGCTACTGGCAACCAGGGTGCGGCGGCTGGAAGCCGAGCTGAAAGGTCTGGAGGAGGAAAAAGCCTTCCTGCTGGCCAACCGCACCTTGCCCGCCGGTATGCAGACCGGCTGGAGCGCGGAAATCCAGAGAGGGGCCACGCTGCTGCGGACGCGCCTGCCGGATATTCAGACCCAGACGGAAACCCTCACGGCTCAGCGCGAGCAGCTTAGCCGCCAGCAGGAGCGGCTGCGCACCGGCGCGGGGGCGCGGCCCCAAGTGCGCGTTACGCTGAGCCTGGCCCGCCCGGCTACGGTGCAGCTCACCCTGCGCTACACTGAAAGCCGCAGCAACTGGGAGGCTATGCCGGAAATCAGAGTGCCGGAATCGGGGCGGGAGCTACGGCTGCGTACCCGGGCGGAGGTGTACAACGGCTCGGGCCTGCCCTGGACCAACGTGCAGCTGGCCATCAAAAACGAGGAGGTGGAAAACGACGTAACCCGCCCGGAGCTTACCACGTGGTCGATGAACTTCAAGCGCAGCCTGGGGGGCGAAGGCCGGGTAGATAAGTTTGTGGTGAAGGGCAAGGCCACCGGCAGCGCCGCGGCCCCGGTGGAGCCCAGCAGTGCGTACGTGGTGCCGCAGCCGGTAAGCATTGCCGCCCGGGAAACGTACCAGATTCAGCTACCGGAACAAGTGCTGCCGGCCCGGCCCGAGTACCTGGCCATTCCCAAGCTCTCCGATAAAGTGTACCTGCAAGCCAAAGTAACCGGCTGGGACAAGGTGAACCTGCCTACGCAGGAGATGCTAGCCAGCGTATTTTACCGGGGCTCCTACGTGGGCACCACCGAAATAGACCCGCGCGCCTTCAACGATTCCCTGGAAATCAGCCTTGGCCACGACGACCAGATTCTGGTGAGCCGGACCAAAACGCTGGATTTCAACGGGAAGGCGGGGCTGGGGGGCCAGCAGATTAGCCGCGTAACGTACGAGATTAACCTGCGCAACCGCCACGCCCAGCCCGTGCGGGTACGGGTGCTTGATCAGATTCCGGTGTCGCAGGAAGGCGACCTGCGCGTGAAGCTGGATGAGGCCGGCGGCGCGCAGCTGGATGAGACCAATGGCCGGCTTACCTGGCTGGTGAGCCTGGCACCGGGGGCCAGCCAGCGCCTGCGCTTTACCTTCACGGTAGAATATCCTAAGGATAAAACCGTTGATTTTCAGCGCCCCCGCCGGGTGGCTAACCCGAAGTTCCGATAAGCAGGTATACCCAAAAGAGGCGCTGAACCCGTGGGTTCAGCGCCTCTTTTGGGTATGAAGCCATAGGCGTGGCTAGGCCGGCAACCCGTTCACCTGCACGATGGTGGTGCCGGTACTGGCAAAGGTGCCGCCGGCCTGCTCCACAGCTTCAATAAGGCGGTAGTTCAGTTCCTCTTTCACCTGCAGGTACTCGTCGTAGTTAGTAGTTTCCACGAAGTACTGCACCGTGACTTCCTTCGCCGCCGGGGTCAGGGCCGAGAACTGAATCTGCACCTCTTTGGTCACCAGGGGGTTGTCCTCAATGGCCAGCTTGCCGTCCTGCACGATGCGGTGAAGTTGCTGGCTGGTGGTCGCGTGGCTCAGGGCCAGGGTGAAGTTCACGCGCCGGGCCGTGCGCAAGGACAGGTTGTCCAGCGGCTTGTCGATCATGCTCTTGTTGGGCACCGTCACGTAGCTTTTCTCGGCGGTGCGCAGGCGGGTACTCCGGAAACCCACTTTTTCCACTGTGCCGGTTACCCCACCCACATCCACTAGGTCACCCACGGCGAAGGGCCGGTCGAGGAAAATAGTGAACGAGGCAATCAGGTTTTCCAGGCTTTCCTTGGCGGCGAAGGCCACGGCCAGGCCACCAATGCCCAAGCCGCCAATGAGGGCCGTTACGTTCACGCCGAATACCTTGCTCAGCATGACCAGGAACGTAATGGTGAGCACCAGCACTTTCAGCAAATCCTTAGCAAAGGGAATAAGCTGGTTGCTGAGGCGGGAAGAACTGCTCTCGGAGCGGCGTTGAAATACCAGGACCAGGAAATCGATGATGCGTAGCCATACCCAGCCAATACCCCAGATAACGGCCATCTGAAACAGCCGGAACAACAAGCGCTTGGCCCAGGGCTCGTTGTGCTCCAGCTCGGAGCTGCGCACCGGATAGTCCAGTACCTGAAACGCAAAGTAGGCCGTCACCAAAAAGATAACAATGGACAGTGGCTGAATCAGCAGCGCTTGAAACTGCTGCTCCGATACGCCCTCCGTGCGCTTGCGGATAAACCGAAACACGAGCTTCGACAGGAGCCGGGAAAGCAGCGTTTTGAACGCGTACCCGAACAGCAGAATACCCGCGCACCACAGGTACGCCGCCACATTGTTGCCCAGAAAGCGGTAGTTAAGGATTTCCTGGATGCTCATGAAAGAATGTGAGAAACGTGGTTGAATGTGGTGAATGCGAAAAATGAAAAGTTTTTACCCGAACGGGCACATTCACCATATTCTAGCTATACCAACTGGCGCAAAGCCATTTCAAATGATTTCTGGGCAATGCCAGTGCGGGAGTCGCCCTGGTGGCGGGTGCGCTCCAGCGCCGCCCGGATGATGCGGGACGTATCCTGGAAAATAGCCTGGTCGGTGATTTCAGCGTTGGATTCCATCAGGTAGGCAAACACCCGGGCCATGCCGCAGTTGGCAATAAAATCGGGGATGACGCTGGTGTGCGCATCGGCAAACTCGCCGGTAGGGCCGAAGAAGATTTCCGGATCCTGAAACGGCACGTTGGCCCCGCAGCTAATCACCTCCAAGCCGCCGGCCACCAGCTGCTCTACCTGCTGGCGCGTCACCAGCCGCGAAGCCGCCGCCGGAATAAAAATCTCCGCCCCCGATGACCAGATGCGCTGATTCACCTCGTCGAACGACAGCAAATTGTCGGCCGTGAGGGCGTTGCCTTCGCGGCGCAGAAAGAGCTCCCGGATTTCTTCCAGCGTGAAGCCATCTTCTTTGAGCAGGCCGCCGGCCCGGTCAATGATGCCGGTGATACGCGCACCCTGGCTGGCCAGGTAGTAGGCAGCTGCCGCGCCCACGTTGCCCCAGCCCTGAATGATGGCGCGCTTGCCCTGCACTGCCCGGCCGCCCCACAGCTGGTAGTAATGGCGCACGGCCTCGGCCACGCCGTAGCCGGTAATCAGGTCGGCCACGGTGTATTTGCGGCTGAGGTCGGGGGTAAAGGTGGCATCTTCCAGCACCTTCACCACGCCCTGGCGCAGCTGGCCGAGCTTCTGAATCTTCTGGGGCTCAGTGGCGCGGTAGTGTCCGTTTACGATGCCCTCCTGCGGGTGCCACAGGCCGTAGTCCTCCGTAATCGGAATCACGTCGTGAATTTCGTCCACGTTCAGGTCGCCGCCGGTACCGTAGTAGTTTTTCAGCAGCGGAATAACAGCCTTGTACCAGCGCTCCAGCACGCCGCGCTTGCGCGGGTCCTGGGGGTCGAAGTTGATGCCCGATTTGGCCCCGCCAATAGCCGGGCCCGACACGGTAAACTTCACTTCCATGGTTTTGGCCAGGCTTTCTACCTCGCGCTTATCCAGGCCCTTGCGCATGCGGGTGCCGCCGCCGGCCGCCCCACCGCGCAGGGAGTTAATGACCACCCAGCCCTCCGCTTCGGTTTCGGCGTCTTTCCATTCAAACACGATTTCGGGGCGCTTATTCTCAAACTTGGCTAGCAGGTCTTTCATGAGGAAGTAGTAGATGGGGTGGGGTGGAACTCAGGGGCGCAAAGGTAAGCAGCCCCGGCGGCAACCAACCTGGCCCAGCGCGAACAGCTACTAAATACGGCCAGAGCAAATCCGGTATAAATCAACTCAAACTGGACCTGGAACCGGGAGCGACGCAGCCTTACCCGGCAGAAATTGTCTGTTCTGGGTGCATAGGCGTAAAAAGGGCGTACGGATCCAATTTTGCCGCTTTTATAATTTTTTTTTGCCCCTGGTACACTGGGAGGAACTTTGCGGGGTTGAAATATCGTATTACGCATATTCCTGCATATCCACTCACTGGTACCACCACCGTTGTAACGATATATGAAACCTTTGCTTTCCCGAGTAGAATCCAAAAAAGTAGATAAGGCCGCCGCTATGCTGAAAGTGCTGGCCCACCCCAAACGGTTGGCCATCGTGGACCTGCTGGGCAAGGAGGAGAAAATGACCGTCACGGAAATTTACCGTTCCTTGGATTTGCCTCAGGCCATTGCTTCCCAACATCTTATCACCTTGAAAGACCGGGGTATCCTGTCGTCATTCAAAGTGGGCACCAAAATCTACTACTCCCTCTCCATTCCCAAGCTGCTCGACGTCATCGACTCCTTGGAGGACTGCTGCGACACGATTTAAGTGGTCATTGCGAGCGAAGCGAAGCAATCTTTTCTTCGCGAAGAGCTAAGCCCCGATTTATCCAAAAGCCCCTGACGTTAGCACAAACGTCAGGGGCTTTCAGTTTACTCTAGGTTCGGCACTCGAGAAAGGAAGGATTGCTTCGCTCTGCTCGCAATGACAGTGGATTAGGCCACGTTGGGCTGGCGCTCCAGGTCGAACAGATCGGTGAGTACGTCGATGAGCTGGTCGGCCTCGCCACGCTTGCAGGCGGCTTTCAGCTGTAGCACGGGCTGCTTGAGGATTTTCTGCATCAGGGAGCGGGTGATGTCGTCCATGCGCTTGGTTTCCTCGGGGGTCATTTTCTTCTGGTAGCGGTCCATTTCCTCCAACCGAATCTGCTCCAGGGCATTCTTCAGCTTCTGAATAGTGGGCGACACCAGCATTTCCTTGCTCCAGTCCTGCAAACCGAGGATGCTTTCCTCAATAATGGCCCGCACCTGCGGTACGGCGGCTAGGCGGCGCTCCAAGGCGGCCGAAGCCTTGCTCTGGATGGCATCAATGTTATACACCAGCACGCCGGGCACCTGCTCCACATCGGTAGCAATGCTGCGGGGCACGGAAAGGTCAACGAAGAACTTATAGCTCAGCACCTCCAGGCGCTCCACCATGTCGCGGGTGAAGAACGGGTCCTGGCGGGAAATGCTGCTGATAATCACGTCGGCCTCCTTCATACCCTGCACCAGATTCTCGAAATTCAGCACCTGCAGGCCGCATTCCTGGGCCAACTCGTCGGCTTTGGAGCGGGTGCGGTTGCAGATGGTGACATCAGTGAACACCTTGCTGTCGCCGAGGTGGCGGCAAACATCGGCCCCGATTTCACCCAAGCCCACTACCAGCACGCGGGGGTTAGCCACGTCGGCCGTCAGCTCCTCTACCAGCTCCAGGGCGGCGTAGGAAGTGGAGGCGGCCCCGTCGCGGAAGGAGGTTTCCTGCTGCACGCGCTTGTTGGTGAAGAACACCGTATGCAGCAGCCGGTGCAGGAAGGGACCGGCGGCGTCCTCATCCGCCGACCACTGGTAGGCCTGCTTTACCTGATTGCTGATTTGCAGGTCGCCAACAACCTGGGCGTCAAGGCCCATGGCCACTTCAAACAGGTGGCGCACGGCCTCCTGCTGTTCGTTCAGGACATCAAAGTAGGGAAAGTACTCCGTTACCTCAGGCAGGTTTTTCAGCTGACCGAGGGCTTCGATAATGGCCGGGCTCTGGTCCCGCTCCGCCGAATAATATACTTCGGTACGATTACAGGTGCTGAGCACCAGCAGGTCGGTCAGGCCAAGCTCGTGGTGCAGGGTGTGCAGGAAACGCCGGCAGGCAGCCTCATCCAACGCAATCAGCTCCCGAATTTCAAGGGGAGCTTTTTTGAAAGACAGACTTAGAGCCTTGAAAGGTTGAAGCATAGCAGTTGCTAGTGCGGAAATCAGGGGGCAAAAATACGTTACAAATTGCTAGGTAAAAACAGTTGGAACGTGCTTGGGGTTCGGAGGTAGCCGAAATTGGGACAGAAACCGGGTTTAAACCGGCTAATACACGATTATTCCGGCTGAAACTGACGAAAATCATTCGGCCGGCGTTGCTGGCCCGGTCCTGGCGGAGGCCGGAAACGTATCTTCGCCGGGGCGGCGGCCGTATCCGGCCCTGCTGACTTCCGAATTTTTGTGCCCGTGCTGCCCATTCCCATCTACGACCAAAAGTCCCGCATCAAGCTCGTTATTGTGGCCGTGGCCCTGCTGATTGGGGCGGCCACCGTTATCTACACCAACGTGCTGGTACAGCGCCTCTCGGAGCGGGAACAGGAGCAGATTGACCTGTACGCCAAAACCCAGCGCTACATCATCAACACCGAGGAAACCTCCAATCTGTCGTTTCTGATGGATGAGATTATCGGGGCCAACACTACTATTCCGGTAATTGTGACGGATGGGGAGGGCAATATTGTGGATGCCCGCAACGTGAACGTGCCCAAAGGCGCATCGGAGCAGGCTTCCAACAAGTTGTTGCGCCAGGAAATTGAGCTGATGAAGGAGCAGCACCCGCCCATCATTATCGAAATCGGGGCCGGGCTGCGCAACTACATCTATTATAAGGAGTCGGATTTGCTTACGCAGCTGCGGCTGTACCCGTTGGTGCAGCTGGCCATTATCGGGTGCCTGGGGGTTATTGCTTACTTCGCTTTCAGCTACTCGCGCCGGGCCGAGCAGAACCGCGTGTGGGTGGGCCTGGCCAAGGAAACGGCCCACCAGCTAGGTACGCCGCTCAGCAGCCTGGTGGGCTGGCAGGCCTACCTGCGGGAGTCGGAGCGGTTCCGGGACGAGCCCATTGTGGAGGAGCTGGGCAAGGACATCCGGCGGCTGGAAATCATTACCGAGCGGTTCAGCAACATTGGTTCGGTGCCGGTGCTCAAGGACGAAAATATCCTGCGGGTAACCCAGAATGCCATTGCCTACCTGCAAAGCCGGGTTTCCCGGAAAGTAACCTTCGAGGTGAAAACCGACCTGCCCACCGATACGCCCGCCCAGGTGAACATTCCGCTGTTCGACTGGGTGATTGAAAACATCTGCAAAAACGCGGTGGACGCCATGGATGGCAAGGGCAGCATTACCATTCACCTGCGCCGCCCCATCCGCAACAAGTCCCAGATTGCCATTGATATAACGGATACCGGCAAGGGCATTTCCAAGAGCAAAATGGAGCGGGTGTTTCAGCCGGGCTTCACCACCAAAAAGCGGGGCTGGGGCCTGGGGCTGGCCCTGGCCAAGCGCATCATCGAGAATTACCACAAGGGTAAACTGTTCGTGAAATGGAGCGAAGTAGGCCGCGGTACCACCTTCCGGGTGATTCTGAACGGGTAGCGCGCCGTTTCGCGCTACTTGCCGCGGTTAGTCAGCTCTACGTAGCTGTTGCCCTGCACGGGGCGGCCGTGGTGGGTGCCTTCTACCCGGCACATGCCTTCCCAGTAGTGCATCTTGATGCCGGCAAATAGTTTGAGCGTGAGCTCCTGGTCGGCTACCAGCGGAGTGATGGTGAGGTCGTACTCCTGGCTGGGGATGCGCAGGCGCCACTTGCTGGGGTAGCGCAGTTTAGAATGCGGGCTGGTCCAATAGTCGAGAACTTCGAGCTGGAAATCCTGGGCTTTGAGGTCTACGTTCTGGGTGGGGGCGCTGTAGGTGCCGCCGCTCACGCTCCGGTCGGAGTTTCGGTCGAACAGTAGATACGTCATGATATCGTGGCGGGTGGGCGCTGCGGCGCCGGGTTCGGGTTCGTTCAGCTGCAAGGAAAACCAGTCCCAGCCGATGCCTTTGTTGGTGACGCTGTTGCAGTTCCATTGCCGGTCGTACCATAACTCACCTTCCACCTCGTGCACCTGGCCGTTCACTTCCAGCGTGCCGGAAGCTGTGAGGCGGGGGTAGCTGTAATAGCCGGCTTTGGCCACGTCGCCGTAGTTTTCGTAGCCGGTGCTGCTGTGCAGCAGCACCGGCTTGGCGGGGGTGGTACGCAGGTCGAGGGCGTGGCCCTGGTGGGCGGCCATGCGGCCCTGTAAGTGGTAGCGACCTTCCTGCCCGTCCAGGGTCCAGGTTTGATCATTCTTCTTGGTCTGCAGGCTGATGGGTAGCTGGGGTTCCAGCAATTGCGGCAGGCGCTCCACCTTATAGTCGTAGTGGAACTGCCGGGCTTGCGGATCGGTGAGGGCGAAGTTGACCATCTGCCAATCCCGCTTGCCGTTCAGGTTGAAATGGAAAAACACGTACTCCACCCCGAACTGCTCACCAGTTTTCACGTCGCGCAGGTGGCCGGTGAAGTACCACCACTCCAGGGAATTCTGCTTGTGCACGGCTTCCTCCTGCGGCAGCTGGGCCCGCTCCGTGAACACGTCGTACTTGTTGGTCGGCTTCAGCGCGCAGCCCGCCGCCGCAAACAGCAAAAAGATAGCCAGCAGGTAGTTCTTCATACTGCCGGAATAAGCCGTTTTAAGGCCGAAAGGTTTATTCCTTGTCAAACCTTTCGGCCCTAGCGCGGCAGCACCGGGCGCACCCCCAGCAGCGCCAGACCCAGCCCGAATACCGCTACCACGCTCAGCAGCAGCTTCAGCAAGCCGCGTTGGGCGGTGGCCAGTTCGGGTTGGCTGGTAAAGGAATGCTGGGGCTCCCGGGCAAAATCATCGTGGGTGAAGGCGACTTTGCGGAACAGGAACGGGTAGTAGAAGGCCCGCAGCGCATCGTGGTAGCGGGTGACGCTGCGCTGGAACGCGAGGTGAGTGGGCAGGTCGGAGCCGGCCAGGGCGTTGAAGCTGGTTTGGGCGTTGATGGCCGGGGACAACAGGTTAAAGCTTTCGGCCAGGTTGTGGCGCGCCTGCAAACCGGTGGCGTAGGCGGCCGCCTGCGGGGCCACGGCCAGGTCGCCGAGGTGCTGGAAGGCGTAGTACCAGCGCCACACAAACCGCTCCCGGATGGTGGCCGTGTCGCGGAACTGCGGGTAGAGGGCGAAAAAGCGGCTCATGGTTTCCATTTTAGGCCGGTCCCAGCCCCCGTGGATTTCCTCGCGCTGCCTGATGGTCAGCTCGATGCCCTGGGGCAACGGACGGGCCGCGGCTACGCCCAGGCTCAGCAGGCTGGGCACCAGCACCACCACCAAAAGCCACACGCCCAGCAAGGCCACGGCATTCACCGCCGAAGTGCGCTGCAAAGCCGTGACCACCAGCACCACCCCAAACCAAAACAAACAATACAGGGTGCTCAGCGCCAGCCAGCTCAGCACGCGGCCATCCGGCGGTACCCCGGCCCACACCATCCCCACCCCCGACAGCAGCCCCACCAGCCCGAACACCAGGGCCATCCGAAAGGCGAGCTTGGCCCCGATAACCGTGGCCGGCCGGATGGGCTGGGCCAGTAGCAGGGGCAAAATGCCTTCTTCCCGCTCACTGGACAGCAAGTTGAAGCTCAGGGCAATGATGAGCAGCGGCAGCAAATACACCAGCACAAAGGCTAGGTCGAAGTTGCCGCTGAGCAGCTTCAGGGGGTTGGTATTATCGGTGGCGTAGAGCTGGTTTTGCAGGCCCAGCAGGCGCAGCTTCACGTAGCTGGGGTTCACGTCGCGCAAGCCCAGGGAGAGGGCCGCCCACGCATCGGGGTGGTGGACGGCGAAGGTGGAGTGAAAATAGCCGATGTCGCCGGCGTCGGCCGGGCCGGGAAACTTCTCCTTCATTTCCGCCACGTTGCGGCGGGTCAGCTCGGGCAGCGCGGCCAGCTGCTGGCGCTGCCGGGCAATTTCGGTGGTGCCGTAGTAGATGCCGTAGAGGCCGGTGGCCAGCAGCAACCCACAGAGCAATACCAGCCCTTTAGCGGCCCGGAAGTGACGCCACTCGGCGGCAAACAGTATCGAGAATACGCGCATCAGCTCAGGAAACAGACGTGTTAGAAATCAGCCGCAGCCCCAGCCAGCACAACCCCACGGCCCACAGCAGCAGCGCCGCCACCGGCAGTAACAGGCGCGGCAGCGCCCAGCCCAGCGGCGGGGCCTGATAAGAAAATACCGGCAGCTTCCGCCAGGTGCTGGCATCCAGGCGCCGCTCTTTGTCGCCGTAGCCCATGCTGGCCTGCAGGCCGTTCAGGCGTTGCACCAGCCCGTAGCGGTAGGCCTCGGCGGCCTGCTGGAAGTGCACGTAGTGGGCAAAATCAGAGCCGGCCAGTCCCATTGACAGCGGCCGGATGGCCTGGTAGGGATTCAGCAAGCCGGCCCACTCCGACAGGCGGTTCTGCTGCTCGTAGGTGGCATTCAGCGCGGCAAAATGCCGCTGATACACTTTGGCCGAATACTCCTCCCCGGCCGCCATCTGCACCCCGGCCAGACTCACCGGCAGCTTTTCTTCGGAGTCAACCCCGTACTTTTTCAACAGGTCGGCTTTCAGAGCTGCGGCGCGCTGGTCGTGCGGGTCGTGGCCGTTGATGCCGTGCTGGGCCTCGTCGTGCACCTCGGCGTCTAGCTGGGCTTTGGTGATGGTGGGGTAGAGTGTGGTGCCCAGGTTGGCCGTGGCTTTGGGCAAGATGATGCAGCCCAGAATCCAGAGGCCCAGCAGCGTAACCAGGGCCGCGCGGGAGCTGGCCTGCCAGGCCGATACCACCACCGCGCCCACTACAAACAGGAAAAAGTACACCGCGTAGCTCACTACGAACAGTACCAGCCGGACTGCCAGATCAAGGCCGCCGGCAAACTCCTCACCCGTAAACAGCAACGCCGCCGCTAGGGCCAGGGCCGGTGCTACCACCAGCGCCACGGCCTGGCTATACCCTCGAATCTTGCCCCAGGCTACCTGCCGCAGCGTGAGGCCCTGGCTGAGCAGCAGCTTGAGCGTACCCGTGGCGCGCTCCTCCGAGAAGGCCCCGAAGCACAGGAAAATGATGAGCAGCGGGACCAGCAGCTGCAGCACGAAGGCTACGGTCATCTCCCCGAACCGGATAAGGGAGCCGGCCTGCTGGGCCTGGCTGAAGTTGATGCTGTTCTGCTGGTGGGCTTCCAGGTACACGGCGCTGCCCGTAAACGAGTCCACGCCGCCGTCCAGCAAGCTCAGCCCCGATTTCGGCCGGAACGCAAACGAGCCGTAGTGGGCCACGCGGTGCGGGTGCCGGGCCGGCTGGTTCCGAAACTTGTCGTTGACGGTTTGCTGGGCCAGTTGCCGCTCCTGCTGCAGGGTGCGGAACGAGGCCCGGCCCACCAGCGTGGCGGCCAGCAACAGTAGTAGTACCAGGCCGCTGAGCACCGCAAAACGCCGGTCGCGCAGGGTGCTGATAAATTCTTTTCGGGCAATGCTCCGGATCATCGGCTAGTGCATGTAGGTGAGGTAGAGCTGCTCCAGTTCCTGGGCGTTGAGGGCGGCAGTGGGGCGCACGTCCACCAGCTCGCCCTCGCGCATGATGCCCACGCGGGTGCCCACTTCCTTGGCCCGGAAGATGTCGTGGGTGGCCATAAGCACGGCCGTGCCCTGCCCGCTGAGCCGCCGCAGCAGCTCCGAAAACTCGTTGCTGGCCTTGGGGTCGAGGCCGGAGGTGGGCTCATCGAGCAGCAGCACCGTGGCGTGCTTGGCCACCGCAATGGCAATACCCACTTTCTGGCGCATGCCCTTGGAGTAGGTGCCCACCCGTCGCCGCACGGCCTCCGCCGGCAACCCGGCGTCGGTGAGGTAAGCCAGCAGCTCGCCTTCCGGGTATTTGAAGCCCGCCAAGCTGCTGAACAGCGCCAGGTTTTCCAGCCCCGACAAGTGCGGGTAGAGCAGTACGTTTTCCGGAATGTAGGCCAGGTGCTTCTTGATTTCGAGCGGATTGGCGGCCACTTCCAGCCCGTTCACGAAGGCTGCGCCCGAGGTAGGCGCCACTAAGCCCAGAAACAGGTTGATGGTGGTGCTCTTGCCGGCCCCGTTCTGGCCCAGCAAACAGAAAATTTCGCCCGGCGCAATCTGCAGATTCAGCCCGCGCAGGGCCAGCTTATCGGCGTACTGCTTGCGTAGCTCCCGGGCTTCGAGAAGGTAGGTCATGTAGTTAGGGTAGGAGGGTAAGAGGGTGGGCGGGTAAGCGGGTATGGGGGTAGGAAGGGAAGGCGGCTTCTTTTCACCCTCCTACCCCCATACCCGCTTACCCGCCCACCTTACTCAAAACGTGTAGCCCAGCGTGGCCATGAAGTTGCGGGGGGTACCGGGGCTGGCCCGGAAGTAGTCGTAGCCGCCCACGAAGTAGTAGGTGTTCAGCACGTTGTTCAGGTTCACGTGGAAGTTGAAGCGGTTGACGGTGTAGAACAGAGCCACATCGGCCACGGCGTAGCCGGGCCAGTAGGCCCACTCGTCGGGGCCGCCGTCCAGGGGCTTCACCTGGTTTTCGAAGCGGCGGCGCGTTACGAAGTTGCCGCCCACGGCCACGCCCAGGCCGCGCAGCGTCGGTGAGAGGAAGGTGTATTTGGCCCACAGGCCGCCGGAGTTGCGGGGCGCGTTGGCCAGGGGCTGGCCCAGTTCGGCCGCGAGGTCGGCTTTGGTTACCGCGGTGTGGTTGAAGGCGTAGCTGGAATTCAGGCTGAAATTGGGCAGGATGTTGCCCGTCAGCTCCACCTCCACCCCGCGCGAGCGGGCCTGGTTCTGGCGGTAAATGGCGGCCCCCTCGGCCGTGAGCGAGCCGGTATTCACCAGCTGGTTGCGGCGCTCAATCTGGTAAACGGCCACGGTGGCAAACAGCGCCTTCCGGAAAAACTCGCCTTTCAGGCCGGTTTCCAGCTGGTAGCTGGTCTCGGGGCTGAAAGGCTCCGAGCGGCCGTAGCGCTGCGGAAAGCGGATCAGCTCGGGCCGCAGCGGTCGGAAGCCTGCACTGTAGCTGGCAAAGTAGTTCAGGTTGCGGCGCAGGGAGTAGGTGAGGCCCGCCCGGGGCAGAAACCTGGTCTGCGGAATGTTCGTCGAGCCGTCGCCGTAGTCCCGCTCATCGGCAAACAGCTCGTAGCGCGCCCCCAGCAGCAGGCCCAGGCGGGGCGTCAGCTCCAGCTGGTCCTGCACGTACAGGCCGGTGGTGTGGTACACGGCGTTGAGGTAGTCAAGGAAAAACGCCGGGGTGGGTCGGCGCACGTAGGTGCTCGGGTCGCGAATTTCGTAGGTCGGGTTGTTCAGGTCGAACTGCAATGGCACCACCCGCTGGCTGACTACGCCGTTGCTCACGCTGGTTACCACCCGCTGCCGCGCCTCAAACATGGCGCTTTCCTTATCGGTGTGGAAGCGGATGTAGTCGGCCCCCGCTACCACTTTGTGGGCCACCGGACCGGTGCTGCGGTTCAGCACAAAGTAGGCCGACAGGTTCTTGGTGTACTCTTCCACGCGGCGGTCAAAGTAGCGCAGGTTCATCACCGAGTTGGTGGGCTTGGTGGGGTCGGAGTTGTCGTAGGAGTTGAGGGTGCGGTGCTCGCTCAGGTTTTCGTTGAAGGTGAAATCCAGGTAGGACGCGTTGAACGAGAGCCATTCGGTGAAGCGGTGGTTGAGCGAGGCGTTGAGGTAATAGTTTTTCGTGCGGAAATAGTCGCTCGGCTGGCTCAGCGTGAAGGAGCGGGGCACCCCGTACAGGTTGTTGCTCTTGATGGGCAGGCCCCGGTCCAGGAAGCCGTCGATGGCCGTGTACACCAGTTCCGCGTTGAGCGTAGTTTTATCCGATACCAGAAACGTGACGGTGGGGGCCAGCATCAGGGAGCGGGTATCGTTCACGTCGCGGAACGTGTTGCTCTTCTCGTAGCCGGCATTAAAGCGGTAGAGCACGTTTTTCTGCTCCGTGAGCGGACCGGTAAAGTCGGCGGTGGCGCGGGTGGTGTTGAAGCTGCCCGTGGAAAACGTGAGGGCCTTGCGGTCGGTTTGCAGGGGCTTTTTGGTTACCATGTTGATGGTGCCGCCGGGGTTGATGTCGCCGAACAGGGCCGCGCCGGGCCCTTTTAGCACCTCCACCCGCTCCAGGTTCACCGTGAGCGGAGCCTGGGTGAATGCGTTACCGTAGCTGAAGCCCGAGCGCAACCCATTCAGCAGCCGGAAGCCGCTCTCGTAGCCGTTGCGAAACCCCCGAATCGTGAAGTCATCGTAGTGCGAGTACTGCGCTACACCGGCCACGTTTTTCACCGTTTCGGTGAGGCGCAGCGCCTGGCGGTCCTCCATCAGCTCCTTGGTCACCGTCGAAATCGACTGCGGCACGTCAAGGAGCTCAGTGGCCGTACGCGTGCCCACAAAGCTGTAGTCGCTCTTGTAGGTTTTCTCGTTGCGGCCCAGCACCTCCACTTCCTGCAGGGCCGTGGTAGTAGGGTGCAGGGTGAAATCCACCGTCAGCGCGGGTGTTTCAGTGGTCAGCACCACCGTGCGGCGCTGCTCCTGGTAGCTCAGGCTGCGGGTGATGAGCGTGTATTCGCCTAATGGCAGCGTGAGGGCAAAGTGGCCGTCGGCTCCGGTCAAGGCGGAGAAGCGGCCGGTGGTTTCCACCACCGAAATGCCTTCCAGCCCGTGCCCGTTCGGCCCGGTTACGTGCCCGTCAAGGTGGCCCGTGAAAGATTGTGCCGCTCCCAGCAAAGGCCAGAGCAGCAGCAGACAGAATAGAATTCGTTGCATGAAAAAATGCGCGTACCCAGGCCCGGGGCCACAAAGCCGCCGGGTGGGTTGAAGTCAGGAAAATGAGAGGAGATGCGCCCCAGCAGGCGGCTAAGCGCGGGCTCGTAACGGCGCAATGGCCGGTAATTCACTCTGCGCAATTAGCAGAGTGACAGGTCGTAAGCGGCTACGCCTGGCATGGTGGGTACCAGCTACCCGGAACGATAAGCTGCGCCGGCTCCGCAGGCGATAAGCCAGGGGCAGAGCACGAGTAAGCCGGAAAGTAGATTGGAGCCGGTTAAGCCCGGCTGGCGGGCGGACCGCGCAGGGAAGCGCCATCCAGGAGGTGGGAGGCCCGGCACACCGGAGCCTGCGGCCGGTACACGGCATACGCCCGCAGCTCCAGGGGCGCGGGCAGCAGCACCGGCCCAGCCGGCTGAAACGGCGCGTCAAACAGGTGCTCGGTCTGGCAGTGCTGGTGCTCGGCCGAAACTACGGCTTTTGCTCCCGCCTGAGCAGCGTACCGCGCGGTAGCGGTGTCGTCGGTGTGCTGGTGAAAGTGCGTACGCAACAGGGCTGCCTCGGGGGTGAGCACCCGCAGTAACAGCAGCAACAGCCACCAGGAAACCAATTTACGCTTATTCAGCACGTTTCACCGCCTCAGTTGATGAGCGGCAAAGGTAGAGGCGGAATTGGTAAATGCAACGTGGTTACATGTAAAAAAGCGCACTTTCAGCAAGTGCTTAGGCTACTCTCCCATCACGCTGTTACCGTCGAAACGGCCGCGTCAGCCGCTGCCACAGGCCGCGGGGGGCTTCTATTGGGGTTACAACCGCCCAACCTTTAACATCAGGATTTAATTGCAGCTTGACAAAATTCTCTGAAGACTGTAAGCTTCTGATTAGGTGTTCTTTCGTGTTAAAACCAACTGCGGAAAATATGAGCATTGATTCCTGACCAGCCAACTCAGGCAATGTCAATTCGAATGAGCCATCAGCTTGAGTATCTATCCTCACATGGCTACCTTTCAGCAGCACCGTAACGCCCGGTAACCCCTCGCCACTACCTGCATCCGTCACCCGTCCCCGGATAACTCGTTCAGGTGAGGCAGGCTTTGGTGCTACCGGCTTTCCTAGCAACAGCCGCTGCTCCTGCGGGGCGGCAGAACGGGTTTGCGCCGCCACCGGCCCGGCCGCGCCCAGCCCCAGCACTGCCAGTGCGGCGGCCAGCCACCGCCGCGAAACCGGCGCTTCGGTAGCCACTCGGAGAGGCCGTTGCAACTGCTCCGCCCGAAACCGGCCGCAGCTTCGGCCGCTGGCCTGGGTGAGGTAGGCCACTACCTCGGCGTCGGTCATGCGCGTGAAATCAACTACCACTTTATTACAGGCGGCGCAGTGGCGGCCCTGGGCGGCGGGTGTCATGGCCTGCCAGTTTTCGTGGCAGGGCTGGGGAACGGCAAGGGTGAGGGCGCGGGACATAATAGTGGGCTTCGGTTCAGGCAGTCTGATGCCGCGCCGCGCCGGATTCCACACGCGCTGGTGAAAAAACGTTAGTTGGACAGGGTGGGCGGCGGTGGGGGCGGGGCTAGATGCAGGATGCGCGGCATAACGGCCGGCGAATAGTTTTCCTGAGGCTCTAGGGTCGGCTGACCAATCATCGGGCCCGGGTTGCGCAGCCGAACGACAACCGGCGAGCCATCCTCCGCCTTGAAGTAACGCGGAATGTAGAAACCGGGCTCGGGGTCGGTGGGTCGTAGGTCGCTGGGCATGGGCTGGGCCGCTACCAGGCGGGTGCCGCGCAACCTCTGGGGCAGTTGTAACGCGAAGGTGCCATCGGCACGAGTGCGAGTGTGCCAGGACGTATCCTCCTCACTGATAATAAGCGTACCGGACAGCGGCCTGCCAGAGGTGGCATCCACCACGCGGCCCTGCACACGTAGCGTAGCGACACTCTGCGAAGTAGGCACCGAATCCGAATCGGGGGGAATTGTAGCGGGTGGATTGGTTTCGCAAGCTGAAAGCGTCACGGCGGCGGCGGCC
This sequence comes from Hymenobacter sp. 102, assembly GCF_049949205.1. NCBI lineage: Bacteria > Pseudomonadati > Bacteroidota > Cytophagia > Cytophagales > Hymenobacteraceae > Hymenobacter > Hymenobacter sp. 102. The sequence continues at coordinate 2,714,792 of NZ_CP188172.1, read as the reverse complement.
AGCCACCGGGCCCAGCCGCCGGCCGGCGTATCATGGGTGGTTAGCTGTTCAGACCGGAACCGGCCGCACACCCGGCCCGGCTGCCGCAGCGCGGCTACTACTTCGACCTCAGTCATAACGGTGAAATCCACTACTATTTTGTTACAGGCGGCGCAGTGGCGGCCACCGGGTGCGGGCGTCATATCGGCCCAGGAAGCGGGACAGGGCTCGGGAATAGAAATGCGGGAAGACACAGTGGAGCGGATAACGGTAGTTGCCGGAAGATAGGGTAGCCGTGAGGAGAATGTGCAGCCGCCGGCATTATTCTGTATCTTTTGCCCCTCTTACAACCCCTCTCCAACGCCTTGTCTACTCAGATTCCCCCTTCCCGCTCCACCGGTTTGTTCCGCCGCAAGAGCCTCGACGACATTCTGCACAACCCGCCCGCCGATGCCGATGGCCACAGCCACGGCGGCCTGGAGCGTCACCTCACCGTCCGCGACCTGACAGCCCTGGGCATTGCCGCCGTTATCGGGGCTGGTATTTTCAGTACCATCGGCAACGCCTCGCATGATGGCGGCCCGGCCGTGTCCTTGCTGTTCGTGTTTACGGCCATTGCCTGTGCCTTCTCGGCCCTGTGCTACGCGCAGTTTGCCGCCACCATTCCCGTATCGGGCTCGGCCTACACCTACGCCTACGCCTCCTTCGGGGAACTGGCCGCCTGGATTATCGGCTGGGCGCTGATTATGGAGTACGCCGTGGGCAACATTGTGGTGGCCATCAGCTGGTCGGATTACTTTACCGGGCTGCTGAGCGGGGTCGGCATTAACCTGCCGGTGTGGCTGACCATGGGCATGCAGAGCGCCCACAAATACTACAACGAGGTACTGGCCCTGATGCAGGCTGGCAAACCCCTGAGTGAGGCCTCAGCGGCCCAGCTGGAAGGCTACAACGCTTGGAGTGCCGCCCCCGAGCTGGGCGGTGGCCTGCGGCTGGTGCTGGACCTGCCGGCCGGGCTTATCACGCTGGCTATTACGGCGTTGGTGTATGTGGGCATTAAGGAGAGCAAGAATGCCAGCAACCTGCTGGTGGCCCTGAAGCTGGTGGTAGTAGCCGTGGTGATTCTGGTGGGTGCGTTCTACGTGCAGCCCGAAAACTGGAGCCCCTTCGCCCCCAATGGCATTGGCGGCGTGCTGAAAGGCGTGTCGGCGGTGTTCTTTGCCTACATCGGGTTTGATGCCATTTCGACGACGGCCGAGGAGTGCAAAAACCCCCAGCGCGACCTGCCCAGGGCCATGATTTACGCCCTTATCATCTGCACGATTCTGTACGTGATTATCACGCTGGTGCTCACCGGCATGGTAAACTATAAGGAGCTGGCCGTGGGCGACCCGCTGGCCTACGTGTTCAACAAAGTAGGCGTGAAGTGGCTGGGCGGCGTGGTGGCCGTATCAGCGGTGCTGGCCATGGCCTCGGTGCTGCTGGTGTTCCAGATCGGGCAGCCCCGCATCTGGATGACGATGAGCCGGGACGGGCTCTTGCCCCCGGTGTTTTCCAAGGTGCACCCCAAGTTCCACACGCCCTCGTTCAGCACTATTGTCACGGGCTTCTTCGTGGGCGTGCCGGCCATGCTGCTGAACATGGATCTGGTAATTGATCTGACCTCTATCGGGACGCTGTTTGCCTTTGCCCTGGTGTGCGGCGGCATCCTCATCATCGACCCTTACGGCAAGAGTGATGCCCGCTTCAAGGTGCCCTACATCAACGGGCAGTTTCTGGTGCCGCTGGTGCTGCTGGTGGGCGCGGGGCTGCTGTTCGTGTACAACCAGGCCGGTATTCAGGAGTTTACCACGGCCCTGGGCAGCGGCTACGAGGAAGGCCGCCACTACATTCCGATGCTGGTGTTCTTTGGGTTCTGCCTGGCGCTGGCCTGGCTCTCGTTCCGCAAAAAGCTGAGCTTGCTGCCGGTGCTGGGCCTGCTCACCAACCTCTACCTGATGACTCAGCTGGGCGTGTACAACTGGGTGCTGTTCTTCGCCTGGCTGCTGCTGGGGCTGGTGGTGTACTTCAACTACGGGGCCAAGCACAGCAAGCTGGGACTGCGGAAAGCAGTTGGTCAGTAAAAGATTAGCTCTTTTTAAGGAAGCCCAACCAAACCCGCCGGCCTGCAGAGGTGGCGGGTTTGTTGCGTAAACCGCCGACAGCTGACCTGAGCCGCTCACCGTATTTTTAACGCCTGTATGCCCGTCGATTCCGTGCTTGCTGCCCGCCTTGCTGCCTCCCGCCAGGAACTGCTGGATCTGGGGCTGCGCAACCCGCTGCTGAACTTCCGGCCCTCGAAAGTGCGGGGCGTGGAGGTGGTAGGCGAGCAGGCGGCGGCGGTGTGGGAGCGGCTGGTGCAGAAGGGCCGGCCCATGGTGTTTGCGCCCCTGCCGGAAGCGGCCCGGCCCGTACCCGCGGGCTGGAAAGGCGACCCGGAGCGCGCCGCGCGCCGCGCCGCCGCCTTGGGCCTGCCGATGCCCACTGCGGCCACGCCCGGGCAGCTGAGCACGGCCGCCGCGCTGGCCGCCGACCCCGCCGATAACAGGCTGCAAACCGCTGAGCTGCCCGCAAAGCTGGAAACCCGCCTGCTGAACACCTACTACACGGCCCGCACCAGTCTGGAGGAAACCGGCGTGAACATCCTGTACCTGGCGCTGGGCCAACTAACCTGGTACGAGGCCGAAAACAGCCCGGAGCCGCGCCGCGCCCCGCTGGTGCTGTTGCCGGTGGTGCTGGAGCGCGGCACCGTGGCTGAGCGGTTCAAGCTCACCTACTCCGGGGCCGAGGTGGAAGGCAACCTCAGCCTCCAGGCTCGGCTGAAAGCTGATTTCGGTATCAGCTTACCGCTGCCCGACCTCGATAATCAGTCGTTGCCGGAGTACGTGGCCGCCGTGCGGGAGGCATTGGCCGGCCGCAGCCGCTGGAGCGTGGCAGCCGATGCCATTACGCTGAGTTTCTTCTCGTTCAGCAAGCTGATGCTCTACCGGGACCTGGACCCGACTACCTGGCCTACTGCCGAGGGTGGGACGTCCGCCCTGCTGGCGCACCCGGCCATCCGCGCCCTGCTCGACCAGGAAACCGGCTTTACCGACGCCCCGCCCAGCGTGGACGAAGGCGCATTTCTGGACACGGAAAGCCCGGCCTACGAACTGAACCAGGTACTTGATGCCGACTCCTCCCAGCTGCTGGCCCTGCTGGCGGTGCAGGAAGGCCGCAACCTTATAGTTCAGGGGCCGCCCGGCACCGGCAAGTCGCAAACCATTGCCAACCTGCTGGCCGAAGCCATTGGCGCGGGTAAGCGGGTGCTGTTCGTAGCCGAGAAAATGGCTGCGCTGGAAGTGGTGAAGCGCCGGCTCGATGCCTTAGGGCTGGGGGCCGCCTGCCTGGAGCTGCACAGCCACAAAACCAACAAGAAGGCGGTGCTGGAGGAATTGAAAAATACGCTGGCCCTGGGTAAGCCGGCGGGCGGGGAGGCGCTGGCAGACCAGGTAGCCCAGCTGCCCCGCCACCGCCAGGCCCTCAACGACTACGCCCTGGCTGTGAATGCGCCCATTGGCCAGAGCCGCCGCACGGCCCAGCAGGTAGCGGGCGAACTGCTTCGGCTGAACGAGGAGCGCGGCGCGGTGGAGCTGCCGCGCGTTGCCTTTGCCAACCTGGGCAGCTGGACGGATGCCGAGGCTGCCCGAGCCGAAAACCTGGCCCGTAGCCTGCAGGCCACGCTGCAAAAGACTGGTCCACCCAAGCAGCTCCAGTTCTGGGGTAGTGAGCTAACGGTGCTGCTCCCCGCCGACCAGGCGGCCATTGCCACCTGTTTGTCCACCGCGCAAAACGCCGTGCACGCCCTGCAAACGCAGGCCGCCAGCCTGGCCCAGCTACTCCGGCTGCCCCCACCTCCCGACCGTGCCGCGGCCGAAAAGCTGCTGCCCGCCGCCCGACAGGCCCAACTGGCCCCGCCGCTATCCGGAGTGGCCGTACACGACGCGGCGTGGCACCAGCAACGCAGCCGCCTGACGGAGCTGCTGCAGGCCGGCGCTGGCTATAAGGCAGTGCGCGAGCGGTACGATGCCGTGCTTTTGCCCGAGGCCTGGGGCCAGGAGCTGCACCAGGAGCGGGCCGCCGTGCTACTGTATGGCGGCAAGTGGTGGCGGTTTTTGAGTGGAAACTACCGCCGGGCCCGCCAGCGCCTGCAAACGGTGTGGCGCGGCCCGCTGCCCAAGGATAGCAGGGAAATCCTGCCCGTTATGGATGCCGTGCACGATGCGGCGCGCCACCACCAGCAGCTAACCGAAGCCGATTCCTGGGCAAGTGGGCTATTCGGGCCCGCGTGGCACGGGCTCCGTTCCGACTGGGCCCGATTGACCACCGTTCAGGAATACCTGGCCCTCACGCACCAGCGCATCAGCCGGGGGGAGCTGCCGCCGGAATTGCTGCCGTACCTGGCGCAAGCGGCTTCCGCTCAATTCGTAACGGCTCCATTGGCTGCGTTGGAAACGGCTTTGAATCAGCATCGGGCCGCTTTGCAGACCGTAGCAGACAGGCTGCAACTGAATGAAGCCCGGCGGTTTGGGCCGGAAGGGCGGTTGCAGTTTCAGTCGTTCGACGTGCAGCAGAAAACCCTGGCGGCCTGGGCGGCCAATGTGCCCGCCCTGCGCCTCGTGACGGAATGGAACAACGTAGCCGCCACCGTGCAGCAGGAGCAGTTGCCGGAACTGTTGCTGCTGGCCGAAAGCTGGCCCCAGGCTCCGCAGTGGCTGGCCGCCGCCGTGCGCCAGACCTGGCTGGAATACCTGCAGCGGCGGGCCTACGAGCAACACCCGGCCCTGCGGCAGTTCGAGCGGGCCCGCCACGAGGCCACCGCCGCCCACTTCCGTCAGGCCGACCAGGCGACCCAGTATTTCCACCGCATCCGGGCTCTGCTCCGCCACCATGAAGGGCTACCGCACCCGCAGGCCGGGGGGCAGATGCTGGTGCTCCGGAACGAGTTTGCCAAGAAAATGCGCCACAAGCCCCTGCGCCGCCTGCTACTGGAAGCGGGCCGGGCCGTGCAGGCCATTAAGCCGGTGTTTATGATGTCGCCGCTGTCGGTGGCGGGCTACCTGCCGCCGGGCTCGGTGGAGTTCGATCTGGTAATATTCGATGAAGCCTCCCAGGTGAAGCCCGTGGATGCGCTGGGGGCCATTGTCCGGGGCCGGCAGCTGGTGGTGGTGGGTGATTCCAACCAGCTGCCGCCGTCCTCTTTTTTTGACTCCCTGACCAGCGGTGAGGAGGACTCGGACGAAGGAAACGTAACCGCTGACCTCCAGAGCGTTCTGGAGTTATGCAAGGCCCGGCAAATGCCCGAGCGGATGCTGCGCTGGCACTACCGCAGCCGCCACGAATCCTTAATCCAGCCCTCCAATCACCTGTTTTACGAGGATAAGCTGGTCGTTTTCCCGAGCCCCGGCAGTGGCGGCGAGCTGGGTCTGGTGTATCATCATCTGCCCGCAACCTACTACGAGCGGGGCACCACGCGCACCAACCCGTTGGAGGCGCAGGCGGTGGCGGTGGCGGTGCTGCACCATGCCCACACTACGCCTAAGCTCACGCTGGGGGTGGTGGCCTTCAGCACGGTGCAGCGCCAGGCTATTCAGGATGCGCTGGAAGCACTACGCCGCCAGCACCCCGAAACCGAGGCGTTTTTCAACCGGCACCCCCACGAGCCGTTCTTCATCAAAAACCTGGAAAACGTGCAGGGCGACGAGCGGGATGTGATGCTGATCAGCCTCGGCTACGGCCGTACCCGGGAAGGCTTTCTTGCCATGAACTTTGGGCCGCTGAACGGCGAGGGCGGGGAGCGGCGCCTCAACGTACTCATCACCAGGGCTAAGCAGCGTTGCGAAGTTTTTACCAACCTCACCGCCGACGACCTGGACCTGAGCCGGACCCAGGCCCGGGGCGTGGCGGCCCTTAAAACCTTTCTGAACTTCGCCCGGCACGGCCGCCTTAGCCAGCACACGGAAACCGGCCGCGCAGTGGAGTCGCCGTTTGAGGAGGCCGTGTACCGCGCCCTCACGGCCCGGGGCTACCAGCTGCGCACCCAGGTTGGCAGCCAAGGCTTCTACCTCGACCTGGCCGTGGTGGACCCCGACCAGCCGGGCCGCTACGTGCTGGGTATTGCGTGCGACGGGGCCATGTACCACGCGGCCCGCTCGGCCCGCGACCGGGACCGGCTGCGCCAGCAGGTGCTGGAGGCCGTGGGCTGGCGGCTACACCGCATCTGGAGCACCGACTGGTTCCGGGACCCGGCGCGCGAAACCGAGCGGGCCGTGCAGGCCATTGAAGAAGCCCGCAAGGCTACTGCTCAACCTGCGCCTGCTATTTCGCCTCCGATAGAGGAAAAACTGCAAGCTGTTGAGATTGAGCGAGAAGTGTCGTCGGTTTCTGGGCAGGCGTTGGCTGAGCCGTACCAGCTGGCGCAGCTGCCGCAGGCCGTGGGGCATCGGGAACTGCACCAGCACAGCCTGGGGCAGCTGGCTACCTGGCTTACCCTGGTGGTTCGTATTGAAAGCCCGATTCACCTGGATGAGGCGACGCGTCGGCTGGCCCAGGCGGGCGGAGCCACGCAGGTAGGGGCCCGCATGCGCAAAGCCGTTCGGGCGGCGGCGTTGCTGGCGGCCAATTTGCGGCACCTGCGGCAACAGGGCGAGTTCTTGTGGGAAAATACCATGCAGCAGCCTCCCCTGCGCAACCGAAGCCAGCTGCCCGCCATTTCCCGCAAGCTCACGTTCGTATCGCTCGAGGAATTGGTTCTGGCCCTGCGCACCGTAGTGGGGCAAAGCTTTGCGCTGCCCCGGGAGGAGGCACTGCTTGCCACCGTCCGGTTGCTGGGATTCAGTAGATTAACGGCTGAAATGCGCCAGCAACTGGAGCCGGTACTGGCCGGCTTGCTGGAGCGGGGCGAGCTGCTGGAAATTGATGGCATCCTGCAACCGGCTACTTAAAACAGCTCTGCGCCCTCTGCGGGCCAACACCGTATGCTTCCATCCGAAGGCGAAACCATCCTGCTCACCCTCCGCCTGGCCGGCTCCGTTCCGGCGCGGGCCGGCCGGCAGCTGCACGCCCAACGTGTAGCCACCCAGCAAGCCGCCCGCTCCCCGGAGGCCCACCGCCGCGCCGAGAAGCAGTTTTTCGCCGACTTTGATGCCCTGCTGGATGCCCGTACCGTGGGCCCGGCGTACCTGGAAAAGGAAAAGCTAGCTGAAACCGTTGCCGGGGAGCTGTTGATGCTGGAGGAGCAAGGTTTGCGGGTGCCGGGCTTTGTGCTGCTGCCCAACCACCTGCACGCGGTACTGCACCTGCCGGCCGGATCCGGCCTCTCGCTGCCGAAAGCCGTGGAGCTGCTACACCAGCGCACTGCCGCCCAGGCCCGCCGCCTGCTGCGCGGCCAGCTCCCGCCCGAAGCTGATTTCTGGCAAACCGGCTTCCACGAGCTGCCCCTACTGGACGCCGCCGAGCTGGCCCGCGTGCAAACGTATCTGCTGGCCCACCCGCAGCGGCTGGGGCTGCCGGAGCGGTTTCACCACTGGCCCTATCTGCCCGACCAGGGTTAAACCGGGTGTAGGAACGCGTATTCGCGTCACGCCATTGCTGCTGTTATTTGCCGGGCGTGGCCCCACTCGTTCAACGCCAGGACGCGACTACGCGTCTCCACGCTCGCCTGGAAAGCCGCACCAAGGATTGGTGCGTAGGTAGCGGAAAGTGTTCCTGCCAATGCGCGCCTTGCTATTACTGATTTACCTGTTTACTGCCGGAGCCGCCCGCGCCCAGCATCCGGATAGCGCCCAAACCAGTCCTGACCGGCTGCTGTTCTACACCTTCGCCAACGACGCCTTTTTCCGCACCGACTACTACTTCACTCAGGGCATGACCGGGGGCGTGGTGCTGCCGGCGCTGCGCCACTCGCCCATAAACCGTCTGCTGGGTCCGGTGCCGGCGGGCAGCACCCGCTACCACGGCATCCGGCTGCACTACGATGGGTTTACCCCCCTGCGTATTCAGGACCCGTTTATTCGGGTCGGTGACCGGCCGTATGCGTCGTACTGGTACGCCAGCCTGTTTCGGGTGGCTAACCAGCCAGTGCGCCGCTTCCGCCTCACCACGGCCCTGAACGTGGGGTTCATCGGGCCCGCGGCCGGGGCCAAGGGCTTCCAGACCACGCTGCACCGGTGGCTGGGCGCGCCCACGCCCCGGGGCTGGGACTATCAGATACGCAACGATGTGGTGCTGGGCTACGAGGCACGGCTGGAACAGCAAATACTGGCCGTGGGCCGCGCCGCCGAGCTGATTGGCGACGTCAACGCCTCCTTGGGCACGCTCTACACCCACGCCGGAGCCGGAGCGCGGCTGCGGGTTGGTCTATTTCAGCCGTATTTCAGCAACCTGGGCGTGAGCCGTCAGCCCAATCAGCGGCGCGTGCAGCTCTACACCGAAGCTCAGCTGGAAGGCCGCCTCGTGGGCTACAACGCCACATTACAGGGCGGATTATTTCGCTCCGATAACCCGTACACCCTGCCCGCCGCGGCCGTGCGGCGCGCGGTAGCCAAAGGTACCGGCACCGTAGGCCTGGGCTACGCCGGCCTGCGCCTGACAGCCTCCGCCGTGTGGCTTTCCCCGGAATTTACCGGAGCCCGCACGCACAAATGGGTGCAGTTTGGGGTGTTGGTGGCCTTTTAGGGGGTGGCTGTTTCGGAACTGCAGACACTGGTGGTCTGCCCGGCGCTCTACTTGGCCCTGTGAATAATGGCTACGCTCACCAAGATAATCACCATGCCCAGCAGGTGCCAGAGGTTGAAGTTCTCCCCATCGAGCAAGCCCCAGCCCAGCGCCACCACGGGCACCAGGTAGGTGTTGGAGGAAGCAAACAAGGCCGTGGAGCTTTGGATGAGCTTGTTGAACAGCACCATGGCCACGGCCGTGCTCATGGTAGCCAGCAGGGCAATGTAGCCGAAGGCCGCCCAGGCCCCCGGCACGTGCTGCAGTTTGTACACGAACTCCGTGCCCAGCAGCAGAAACGCCAGCGCCGGCCCGCCGATGAATAGCAGGAGCAGCCCCGTTACGGCCAATGCCGGAATGCCCTGGAAGTGGTGCTTGATGACGTTCACGCTCACGCCGTAGCCCAGCGTGGCCAGCACGATGTAGAGGCCGTACCAGGCGTTGCTTTCCCCCGAGGGCGTGGCGTCGCCGCCGCTGCCGCCCAGCAGCATGAGCACCACCGTGCCCAGCAGCCCCAGCCCAATGCCCAGCACCCGCAACCCCGTGAGTCGTTGCCCGAAAAAGGCCGCGCCCACCACCAGCGTAAACACGGCCGTAAGCGCATTGAGCACGCCCGCCAGCCCCGAGGCCAGCCGGGTTTCGGCGTAGGCAAACAGGAAGGCCGGAATGAGGGTGCCTACCACCCCGCTCAGCAGCAGCCACTTAAACCGGCTGCGCTCCACCTTGCCCACGTGGCGCAAGGCAAACGGTAGCAACAGTAGCGCCGCCACGCTCACCCGCGCCGCCCCCAGTTCCAGCGCCGAAAACACCACTAGCCCCTTCTTCATCAGAATAAACGACGTGCCCCAGATGCTGGCCAGCACCAGCAGCAGCACCCAGGCCGAAGCCGGCGTGCGGTGGGGCGGGGGCGAAGCCACGGGCGGTACTTCGGGAGCAGCCGTTACGGCGGGGGCAGGAGTAGTGGTAGGCATGGGTGGGGGAAAGGTGGAGAAAAGAGGACAAACAGATAAAAACTGTCATCCTGAGCGGAGCGCAGGACCTTATCACGTTGAAACGATGGATGTAACAACGTGATAAGGTCCTGCGCTCCGCTCAGGATGACAATTGGAATACTCAAAGCAACACCTGCCAGTGCTACCCCACCAGCACCGGCTCGGCGGCAATGATTTCGTCCATGATGGCGTGAATTTCCGCCGGGTCGTTGCTGTCTACGAGGCGGGTGCGCCACTGGCGGGCTCCTTCCAAGCCGCGAAAATACTGGGCGTAGTGGCGGCGCATCTCAAACACCCCGGCCCGGGGCCCTTTCCACTCCAGGCTTTTCTCGAAGTGCATGCGGCAGGCCTGCACCCGCTCCTCCACGGTGGGCGGGGGCAGCAGCTGGCCGGTGGCGGCGTAGTGCTTCACCTCCCGGAAAATCCAGGGGTAGCCAATGGCCGCGCGGCCAATCATGACGCCGTCCACGCCGTAGCGGTTTTTGTACTCCACGGCCTTCTGGGGCGAGTCGATGTCGCCGTTGCCGAAGATGGGGATTTTGATGCGGGGGTTGTTCTTGATGCGGCCAATCAGCTCCCAGTCGGCCTCGCCCTTGTACATCTGCACGCGGGTGCGGCCGTGCACCGTGAGGGCCTCAATGCCAATGTCCTGCAGACGCTCGGCCACGTCCTCCACGTTCTTGGTCGAGTCGTCCCAGCCCAGGCGGGTTTTCACCGTCACGGGCAAATGGGTGTTGCGCACCACGGCGGCCGTCATTTCCACCATCTTCGGGATGTCGCGCAGCAGGGCCGCGCCGGCACCCCGGCAGGCCACCTGCTTCACGGGGCAGCCGTAGTTGATGTCGATGAGGTCGGGTCCGGCTTCGGTGCTGATGCGGGCGCACTCGCCCATCGTCTCCACATCGGAGCCGAAGAGCTGAATACCGATGGGCCGCTCGTAGTCGAACACGTCGAGCTTCTGCCGGCTTTTGGCGGCGGCCCGGATGAGGCCTTCCGAGGAAATAAACTCGGTGTACATCAAATCGGCCCCGCCCTGTTTGCACACGGCCCGGAACGGCGGATCCGACACGTCCTCCATGGGCGCGAGCAAGAGTGGGAAATCGGGCAGGGCAATGTTGCGGATGTGTACCACGGCAGGCTATTCTAGTATTTTGCGCAAATTTACGACAATAGGATTTAGTGCTCGGTGCGTAGTGCCTAGTGCATAGCTCATTCAGCCACGGCGCACAGTTGGCCTCACCAGCCGCTAAGCACTAAAATCCAAGCACTAAGCACCAAAACGCCATGAAAGGTTTCGTTTCCAGTAAGCTGCACCCGTTGACGAACATCGGGCTGCTGCTGCTGCTGCTGCTGGCCACCTTCTGCGTGGGCAGCTTCCTGGTGATGGTGCTCAACTCCCTGCTGTTTGGAGTGGGCATGCAGGATATGGGCAACGTAACCCAGCGCCCGGCCGATTACCCCAATGGCTGGGGCGTATCCATGCTCAGCCAAGGCGTACTGCTGCTGGGCGGGCTGGGCGGCGCGGCGCTGGCCCTGGCGGCTCTTACCAGCAACAAACCAGCCGATTACTTTATGCCCCGCCGCCCGGTGCCGCTGGGCTGGCCCGTGCTGGCGGCTCTTATTATAGTAGCCAGCCTGCCGGCTATGTCGGTGCTCATTGCCTGGAACGCCAGCTGGCACCTGCCAGAGTGGGCCACGGCCAAGGAGGCCCAGGCCAATGCCATCCTGAAAACGCTTACTAACTTTTCCTCCCCGCTGCGCTTCTGGGTGGCCGTGCTGGTAATGGCCGTAGTGCCGGCCGTGAGCGAGGAGCTGTTTTTCCGGGGCGTGCTGCAGCGCAACCTGGTGCAGTGGCTGGGCCGCCACGGCGGCGTCTGGCTGGCGGCCATCATCTTTAGTGCCATTCATCTGCAGTTTCAGGGCTTTGTGCCGCGGTTTGTGCTGGGGCTGGTACTGGGCTACTTGTATGAGTGGAGCCGCAACATTCTGGTGCCCATGGCGGCTCACTTCGCCCAGAATGCCTTCCAGCTGCTGCTGCTGTACGTGCAACAGCGGCAGTGGACGGCCACCGAATTCGACCCCGATTCCACTGAGGCCCTGCCCTGGTACTGGGTGCTGCTGTCGTTGGGGCTGTGCGCGGCCGGGCTGTGGTACCTTTACCAGCAAACTCAGGCCCCGCGCCCCGATGAGCTACCCACCGAAATGCACACCCTGGGCAGCCGCGGCGTGGCCGTAAGCCGCCCCGAGGCTCCTACGCCCGCCGCCCGCACCCTCAGCCACGACGGTGTGGACGCCACCAAAGCCAACTAGCTGCCCGTTCCGGTTGGCCTTCTCTATCCTCTCTCTGCTACTTCTCCGTTGACTACCTCTCCCGCCCCCACGCCCGCTACCACCGAACCGCCCGCCAATAAGCCCGGCATGTCCAACCTGGCCCAGCGCATCATTTTCGGGCTGATTGGGGCTGCCCTGCTGCTGGGCAGCGTGTGGTACAGCGCCTGGACGTTTGCCCTGTTCTTCGGGGCCGTGCAGATGCGTATGCTCTGGGAGTTTTACCGCATGATGCGGCACGCCGGGTACAAGCCGGCGGCATTGTTGGGTGGAGGACTGAGTATAAGCCTTTTCGGTGCCATTCATTACCTGAACGGAGTCTACCACTATGCCGGAGTTATGCGGCAAGGCACCATTTATCCAATGGAGCAAGCAACTTCGTGGTTTAACATGCTTCCTGTGGCTCAAGGTGTCTTATATGCAGTAGGGCTACTACTGCCCGTCATCCTCATCCTGCGGGAAATGATGGCGTGGCCCCGCGAAAACCAAGAGCTTTCCCCCTTCTCTAATGTGGGCGTGGCCCTACTAGGTTTGCTGTACGTGAGTCTGCCCATGAGCTTATTGAGCGTAGTGGCCTTCACCGAAACCGGCTACGACTACCGCCGCATCTTCGCGCTGCTGCTGCTGGTGTGGGCCTCCGATACGGGTGCTTACGCGGCCGGCAAAACCTTCGGTAAGCACAAGCTGGCCCCCAAAATCTCGCCCGGTAAAACCTGGGAAGGCGCTGTTGGCGGCTTCGTGCTGACGCTGGTAGTGGGCTGGGCTCTGGGCTATTTGCTGCCGGAACTCTCGCTCACGTACCGGCTGGTGGCGGCGGGCGCGGTGGCCGTGTTCGGGCCGCTGGGTGATTTGGCCGAGTCCATGCTCAAGCGCAGCGTGGGCGTGAAGGACTCCGGCCGCATCATGCCCGGCCACGGTGGTTTGCTCGACCGGTTCGATGCCTTCCTATTTATTCTGCCGGTACTGGCGCTGCTGCAGCTACTGTTCGGGTAGGCTACCGCAATGGGTAACCTGCTGACTATCGGGCGACTTCCGGCGGGAAGTCGCCCGATTTTTTTATGGCAGCAAACCGGTGCCTGTGTTGCAAAGAATAGCAGAAACTGAATAATAAACTGCCAAACTCACCGGCATTTCGCACGGAGTTTGCTACGCGGCTAATGCCGCCGCTGGCCGCCAACCGGCCCAACGCAACGGCCGTGCCGCGTATGCAGTAAACCGCTTACCTTTGACCACCCAAAATTCCCGCTTCCGGCCGACTTGCCCACCATTTCCGCCGGGGCGTTCATTTCCTCAACCCACCCCAACCCCACCTCCGTATGGCTGCCACCACGGTGTACAAAGAACCGGCTCCCCGCGTGGATGCCGAGAATCCGCTGGAATCAATGATGTCGCGCTTCAACGTGGCCACCGAAATCCTCGGCCTTGATGAAGAAACCTACGACGTACTGAAAGCCCCTGATAAGCAGGTTATCGTGCACATTCCCGTGACGATGGACAACGGCAAAGTGCGCGTGTTTGAAGGTTACCGCGTGGTGCACAACACCATCCTGGGCCCCAGCAAAGGCGGTATCCGCTACGATAAGAACGTGCACCTCGACGAGGTGAAGGCCCTGGCCGCCTGGATGACCTGGAAGTGCGCCGTGGTGGATATCCCCTACGGCGGTGCCAAAGGCGGTATCATCTGCGAGCCAACCAAGATGAGCGCCGGCGAAATTGAGCGCCTCACCCGGGGCTACACCCTGGCCATGAAGGACGTATTCGGCCCCGACCGGGACATTCCGGCCCCCGACATGGGCACCGGCCCCCGCGAAATGGCCTGGCTGATGGACGAATTCAGCAAAACCGTGGGTGCTACCTCGCCCGCCGTGGTAACCGGTAAGCCGCTGGTAATGGGTGGCTCCCTGGGCCGTACCGAGGCCACCGGCCGTGGTGTCATGGTATCGGCTTTGGCCGCCATGAAAAAGCTGGGCATGGACCCCACCCAAGCCTCGGCCGCCGTGCAGGGCTTTGGCAACGTGGGCTCCTGGGCTGCCAAGCTGCTGAGCGAACAGGGCGTGAAAATCAAGTGCGTATCCGACGTATCGGGCGCGTACTGGAACGAGAACGGCATCAACATTGATGAGGCCGTAGCCTATAAAAACGCCCACAGCGGCCGCCTTGATGGTTTCACCGGCGCTACCCTGATGGACAATGCCGACGACCTGCTGACCGCCGACGTAGACCTGCTGGTGCCCGCCGCCGTGGAGGACGTCATCACTGAGCACAACGCCCACGATATCAAAGCCAAGCTGATTGTGGAGGGTGCCAACGGCCCCACCTCGGCCTCCGCCGACCCCATCATCAACGAGAAGGGCATTATGGTGGTGCCCGATATCCTGGCCAACTCGGGCGGGGTAACGGTATCGTACTTCGAGTGGGTGCAGAACCGCCAGGGCTTCAAGTGGAGCGAGGAAATGGTAACCGAGCGCGCCGACCGCATCATGACCGATGCCTTCGAGAAAGTGTACGCCACCAGCCAGAAATACAACATCCCGATGCGCATTGCCGCCTACGTGGTAGCCATTGATAAAGTAGCCCAGACCTACAAGTTCCGTGGTGGCTTCTAGTACGATGAGCCGGTAACGGAAAGGGCAGGAGAAAGTATCAGCGTTTGCCGCTGACTCCTGTATTCCGTCTCCTAACTCCTCCTTATATTTGCTTCTGGATAGCCCGGGCCGGTGGCTCGGGCTATCTTTATGTCCGCTGCCCCCGATGGGGCAGTTGGGTAAGCGCGGGGCAGGCTAGCACTTTTATTCTCAGAAAGTCGTCTGAATCAGCGAAATCAACGTAATCAGCGCAAATCTGCGATACATGAAGATCCACAAAGAAGGACGACGAATTCTGTTCTTTACCCTGCTGGCCCTGCTGGCCGTGAACCTGCTGCTGTTCCGCTACAACGCCGAAAACGACGGGTTCAACAAGGTATTTGCCGGTATTTCCGTCATCGTGTTCCTCACGCTGCTGCAGTTCTTCCGCAGCCCGGCCCGCCGCCTCTTCACCCACGAAGACCTAGTAATTGCCCCGGCCGATGGTAAAGTGGTGGTGATTGAGAACGTGCACGAGCCGGAATACTTCGACGATGAGCGCAAGCAGATCAGCATCTTCATGTCGCCGATTAACGTGCACATTACCCGCAACCCCATTTCGGGCATCGTGCGCTACTTCAAGTACCACCCCGGCAACTACCTGGTGGCCTGGCACCCCAAAAGCAGCACCAAAAACGAGCGGACTACGGTAGTAGTGGAGTCGGAAGCCGGCCCGTTCGTGCTGTTCCGGCAGATTGCCGGGGCCATGGCCCGCCGCATTGTGTGGTACGTGAACGAAGGCGACGAAGTAAGCCAGGGCGAGGAGTTCGGCTTCATCAAATTCGGCTCCCGGGTGGATATCTTCGTGCCCGTGGACACGGAGGTAAAGGTGCAGATTGGTGAGAAGGTAAAAGGTGGCCAGACGGTTATTGCTCAACTGAAAACCACTACGCCCAGTCTTTTCTAAGCACGGATATACACAGCGTGAGCTGATTACACAGATTCGTTCTGATTCTGCAGTGAAAGCACAACGGCCGCTCCGGATATCCGGGGCGGCCGTTGTTGGCTAGGGAGTATTTCGCCGTTAGCTCGCTGTTTCCGTTGCTTCTGATAACCGGTAGTGCAGCAGCATCATGCCGTCGGGCCAGGCCTGGTTGCGCAGCAGGTGCAGGGGTTGGGCGTGGTCTTGGTGGCGCCAGAGCGGAATGCCGGCCCCCAGTACCCGGGGCACCACAAACAGCATCAGCTCATCCACCAAACCCGCCGCCAGCAAAGGCGAAGCCAGGGTGCTGCCCCCAATCAGCCAGATGGTGCCGCCGGGCTGCTGGCGCAGCTCGCGCACGAAGCGCGTGGGGTCATCGGTGATGAACTGCACCGAAGGATGGGCGGCCTCGTAGGGCGGACGGCGGGTGAACACGTAGTTGGTGAGGGTGGGGTAGGGCCACTCGCCGAAAGTGGTAATCTGCTCGTAGGTGGCGCGGCCCAGCAGGGTGGCATCGGCAGTGGCCAGGAAGTCGGCGTACCCGTAATCTTCGCCGGGCGGGGGCGTAGGCAGCCATTCCACCGAGCCATCGGGCGAGGCAATGTATCCGTCGAGGCTGGTGGCAATGTAGAGAACAACTTTACGCATGGGGGAATTGGGTGGGAATGGTTGTGAGGCAGGAAAGAACAGAGCGAACAGCCACCGGGCGCTACCCGGCAAAACCTTACGTACGGGACCCTGGCCGGTACCGGACGGTCACCGAAATCAGGAAACGACAAACGAAAGGGCAGGGAGTGGGTAACTGCTTGAACAGTAGCCAGTAGATGCAGCCGTAAAATACAACATCTTTCTGCCTGGCAAAGCTCTAATGCCAGCGGGTAAACGGGAACCTGCCACAGTAGCGGGGGCTGCCGTACCTTTACACTGGTAGTCGGCACCAACCTTGTTGCCGGTGGGCAGTTATTCTGCCTGCAGCCCGTAATTCACCTTGTCTCATGGCCGAAGAACTTCACCTCGATACCACCCTCAGCAAAGCCGAACAGTACCGTCAGCTCTGGCCCCAGATTGAGGCCCTGACCACCGGCGAACCGGATTTAATAGCCAACCTGGCCAATACCGTAGCCGCTCTGCGCCAGGCATTCGGGTTTTTCTGGGTGGGTTTTTACCTGGTAAAGCAGGACGAGCTGGTGCTGGGCCCGTTTCAGGGCCCGATTGCCTGCACGCGCATCCGGCGCGGCAAGGGTGTATGCGGCAGCAGCTGGGCACAAGCCGCCACGCTGCTGGTGCCCGATGTAGAGCAGTTCCCGGGCCACATTGCCTGCAGCTCGGAGTCGAAATCGGAAATTGTGGTGCCGGTGCTGAAAGACGGCGCGGTAGTAGCCGTGCTGGACGTGGACAGTGACCAGCTCAATGATTTTGACGAAGCCGACCAGCAGGCCCTGGAGCAATTGATGCCGCTGGTAGCTTCCTGGTTTTAGCAAACGGTTGCCGGGGCCGGGTAAGTTGCTGGTTTGTGAGTAGCGTATCCGGCCCTGGGTACGCCGAGAAACGCTCGGCTGGTATTCGTATCTGCCTGTCTTCCGGTAAAGACCAGTTCAGTAGGGGCCGCATCCTGCCTGAAAAAAGGTAGAAACACAAAGGCCCGGTAACTATAAAAGTTACCGGGCCTTTTTCGAGGTAGCGGGGACTGGACTCGAACCAGTGACCTTTGGGTTATGAGCCCAACGAGCTACCAACTGCTCCACCCCGCACTGTTTGGTAATACAAATGTACAAGCCTTTTTGACAAACGCAGCATTTGGGGGTGCAAAAATACAAGAATATTTTATTATTGATTGATATTCAGATTGGTAAAATAGCTGGCTTACGGCGGAAACTAGGGTTGATGTATAGGATTATGCTCTTCCTACGCTATAAGCCGGGCAGTTCCGTAAGGGGAAGCAGTAAATATTCAGTTCAATTCTTCCCTCAACCTGCACCTCCATGAACTCCCTCACTACTACGCTCTCGAAGTGGAGCACGCCGTTGGTACTGGCCGGCTTAGCCTTGGCTTCCTGTAACACTGCTCAAACCAACGAGTCGGCCTCTACCAGTACTGCCACGGATACCACAGCTACTGCTACGCCCGCACCCGATGCGCCGGCTGGCCCCACGCCCGTGAAACCCACCGGGCCGGCTCCGGCCTGGGCTACCGGCATCAAGCCCGAAATGCAGGCCGTAATTGAAACTTTGGTCGGCCTGGGCGGCAAGCCCATTGAGACCCTATCGGCGCAGGAAGCCCGGCAACAGCCCACCCCGGCCGATGCCGTGATGAAGCTGATGCAGCAAAATAATATGCCTATGCCCCCGGTAACGGCTGATACCATGAGCCGCATGGTGATGCCCGGCGTGAAAGTGCGCATCTACACGCCCAAAAATGCTACCGGCACGCTGCCCGTGGTGGTATATTACCACGGCGGCGGCTGGGTAATTGCCAACCTCGATACGTATGACGCCTCGGTGCGCGGGCTGGTGGAGAAAACCGGGGCCATTTTTGTATCGGTGGCCTACCGGCAGGCACCGGAGCACAAATTCCCGACGGCGCACAACGATTCGTTTGCGGCTTATCAGTGGGTGCTGCGCAACGCCGCATCTTTCAAAGGCGACCCGCAAAACGTGGCCGTGGTGGGTGAAAGCGCCGGCGGCAACCTGGCGGCCAGCGTGAGCATGATGGCCCGCGACAAAAAGGTGATGATGCCCAAGCACGAAGTGCTAGTGTACCCCATTGCCGGCTACGACATGAACACGCCGTCGTACCAGAAGAATGCCCAGGCCAAGCCGCTCAACAAGCCCATGATGGCGTGGTTCTTTGATAAATACCTGCGCAGTTCCGCCGATGGCAAGAACCCCATGATTTCGCTGGTGAATGCCAACCTGAAGGGCCTGCCGCCCACAACGGTTATTACCGCTAGCTTGGATCCGCTGATGAGCGACGGCCAAATGCTGGCCGATAAGCTGAAAGCAGCCGGCGTAGCCACCAAGTACCAGAACTTCGACGGTGTAACGCACGAGTTCTTCGGGATGGCGCCGCTAGTGCCCCAGGCCACCGAGGCCCAGGACCTAGCCGCTGGCGAGCTGAAAAACGCCCTGATGAAGTAGAGCCTGAGATTCAGAGTATAAAACTGAGCGCTTAGAACAAAGAGGTTAGAATCAGGAAGTGCGGCTTCCGCTCCGTTGTCCCACCTAGGGCGCAGAGTGGAACCCCACTTCTTGGTTTTAACCTCTTTGTTCTGAGCTCTGACAGTTAGAATCGGCTGGTGATGCCGAAGTGGATTTTGCCGGCGCTGAGTGAGAGCCGCTGCTGCTGGCTGCGGCCCAGCGCGTACACAAACTGAAACTGCCCCGCGCCGGTGCGGAAACTCAGCCCCGCCCCCAGGCCAGTGGGCGAATCCTGCGGATACGGGTCGTTGGGGAGGGCGCGGCGCAGGTAGGCCTGGTCGGCGAAGAGGAACACGTAGGCATCGGATCCAGTGAACTGCCGGAACTCGGCGGTGCCCACGGCGTACTGGCTGGCGTAGAAATTCAGCTCGTTGAAGCCCCGCAGCGTGGCCAGGCCGCCCAGCCGGAACAGGTCGTTGAGGAACAGGCGGTTGTTAATGAGCGCCTCACCCCGCAGCCGCGTCAGCAGTACGCCCTGGCGGCCTACCCGCAGGTAATACTCGGCCCGCAGCCCCAGCGTGATTTGCCGGGTACTCAGCGGCACGCCTTCGTAGAAGCTTTCCGGCAAATCGGCGTTTTTGCTGATACGCTTAGTGCCCACGGCTCCCTGCCCGCTTACCAGCAGCCCCCGCCGCGGAAAGTACGGGTCGTCGAGGGTGTTCCAGGTATAGTTGAGGCCGTAGGAAGCGTAGCGGGAATCAACGTTTTCCGGTAGCGTCGTGGCCTTATCGAGGGAGGAATAAATCAGGCGGGAGTTACGCCACTCGGCAAATACGGCCAGCCGCCCGGCCAGGGCCGTGGGGTAGGCAACCTGTAGCCGCGGCCGGGTATTCAGGAACAGGGTATCCTGCTTGAGCAGATTGAAGGAGCCGCTCAGCTCCAGGGGCGTCCCGAAAAAGGCGGGGTGCACGTATTGGGCATCGAGCAACTGGGAATTGGCATCCAGCTTCCGCCACTGCAGCCCTACACCCTTACCGCCCCCGTTGAGGTTGCGCAGGTTCAGGGTAATGTCGCCGGTAATCTGCACGCGTTTTTGGCCTACAGTGGGCGAGGGATTGGGCAGCACGCCCACAATGGCGTCGAACTGATTGGCCGTGCGGTCCTCGAGCAAAAAATATACCCGGGCCCGGCCGCGGGCAAAGCGCACTTCCGGCTCGGCCTTGAGCTGCAGGTAGGGCAGTTGGCGCAGGCGGCGGGCGGCTTCCTGAATGCGCTGCTGGCTGAAAGGCTGGTCGGGCTCCAGCTGCAGGTAATCGGTGAGAAACCGGGCGCGGGTTTTGGTCTTGCCCAGAATCTGGATGGAATCAAACACTACCAGCGGGCCGCGCTGCAGCACTACCCGGCCGGTAATGCCCTGCTCGGTGAGCCCCACCGAATCGAGGCGGAGCGTAGCGAAGGGGTAGCCCTGGTTTTCGGCTTCGTGCAGGATGTTTTCCTGGAGGCGGGCCCACTCCTGCGGGCGTAGCGGCTGCTGCCGGAACAGTTTGTCGCGGAAGCCGGCCCGGGTGAGCAGGCCGTCGCCGAGGTTGCCGTTGCGCACCTGCGCCCAGCGGAATTGCTCGCCCACGTACAGGCGCACCTGCAGCGTATCGTGGTGCCACTGCACTTCATCGGCCGAAGCCGTGAGGTAGGCATCGTTTTGAAGGGCCAGTACCAAATTGCGCACTTCCCGCAACGCGGCCAAGGAATCGGGCAACGTGGTGCGGTACCGGTAAGGCCGCAGCACAGGCTGGTCGGCAGTTTCCAGCAGCAAGCGCAGGGTAACGGGGCGCACCGGCCGTAGTGGAGCCAGCGGGGTTTTGCGGGTGGAGTCGGGCGGTGGCGCCGCGGCGGGCACGGCCGAAACGGGCGGTGCCGCCGGATTGAGTGGGGTAGTACCCTGGGCGTAAACGGCACCGCTCAGCCACGGGCTCAGCAGCAGTAACCACCAGAAAACAAGGGCGCGGGCGTACATTTGCAGGGCTAAACGCGAAACAGCGCGTTTAATTTCCCAAAAGTACCCTTTCCTGCTTCCGCTCACCGGTTTACCGAACTTTCGGCGGCGGCAGCCAGTTCTACACCGCATGGCCGGCCTGTACCTACATATTCCCTTCTGCAAGCAAGCCTGCCACTACTGCGACTTTCACTTCAGCACCTCGCTGGGGCTGAAAAGCCGGCTTACGGAGGCCATGGTGCGGGAGCTGGAGCTGCGCCGGAGCTATCTGCCCGCCGATACCACGCTCAACACCATTTACTTCGGGGGCGGCACGCCTTCCTTGCTGACGGCCACGGAGCTGGATACTCTGCTCACGGCGGTACACCGGCACTTCCGGGTAGCATCCGACGCGGAAATCACGCTGGAAGCCAATCCCGACGACCTCACTGACGCCAAGGTGCGGGAACTGGCCGCCTCGCCCATCAACCGGCTCAGCATCGGGCTGCAGAGCTTCCACGAGCCCCACCTGCGGATGATGAACCGGGCCCACTCGGCGGAGGAATCCACGGCGGGCGTACGGCGGGCCCAGGATGCCGGGTTTGAGAATATTTCGGTGGATTTGATTTATGGCGTACCCGCCCCCGACCACGGCATCTGGGAGCAGGATATGGCCCAGGCCTTTGCCCTGCAGGTGCCCCACCTGAGCTGCTACGCCCTCACCATTGAGCCCGACACGGTGTTTGGCCGCCAGCTGCAGAAAGGAAAGTTCTGGGCCGCACCGGAGGAGTTTGTGGCCCGGCAGTTTGAGCTGTTGCTGCAGGAAATGGGCCGCCACGGTTACCAGCAGTACGAAATCAGCAACTTCTGCCAGCCCGGCCGCGAATCGCGGCACAACTCGGCGTACTGGCGCGGGGTGCCCTATCTGGGGCTGGGGCCCAGCGCCCATTCCTTCAATGGTAGCAGCCGGCAGTACACCGTGGCCCACAACCACCAGTACGTGGCGGCGGTGCTAGAGCAGGGCACCGTGCCGGCCACCGTGGAGTACCTTTCGCCCCGCGACCAGGCCAACGAGTACCTGATGACCAGCCTGCGCACCGCCCAGGGCTGCAACCTGGTCCGCCTGCGCACTGAGCTGGGCGTAGACCTGCGGGGCGAGAAGGGCGCTTACCTGCGGGAGCTTGAGCAAACCGGCCTGGCTCATCTCGACGCGGATGAGTATCTGCGCCTGACTGATGCCGGCAAGCTGCTGGCCGACCACATTACATTGGAGCTGTTTCAGGGCTAGCACGCCTCTGTGTGTTTGCGTTTCGGGCCGCCCGCATCGGGAAATAGTAGCCATTGTCGGCTTTTCTTTTTTCTTTGAAACAGCCAACCGGCCGCCCGCTCAGCAGTAGCGCGGGCTACCGCCGCCGGGTACCCTACCGGTTAAGTTGCCAGCAGCATGAAAATGAGACGATTAATTGACGCCCTGGCCGATGATACCGATTTCTTTATTGAGCAGGTACAGATTACGGCCATTGTATTCGACAACTCCGACGACGTAACGATTTGGGCTACCACGTACTTTGATCAGGAACCGCATTTTTTCCACCTGGGCCTGCCGTTCCAGCAGCTGGATTTGCTGCTGCGCCTGGCCGGCAGCCGGGCCGAAGCCCTTCAGGAAGACGTAGCCGATGCCCTGGCCACCGTGCAGGAGTGGCCCTGCCTGCTGCAGTACAATACGGAGGCCGACCCGCCCGTGCCCCTGCCCAACGTGGCCCTGAAGCTGTCCTGCACCTATCCCGCCGACTTGTTTGAGGATGAAGAAGAGGAAGGCGAGGAAGAAGACAGCTTCGATATCAGTATGAACGCTGAGAGCGAGGAGGAGTACGAATCGGGCCAGCCCCATAATATCTTCTACCTCGAAGACGTGTTCCTGCGCATTGAGCCGTGAGAGAAAAGGATGAATTATGAGAGTTGAGTTATGAACTGATTGTACTGTAGCAGCGGCAGTAATAGCCCGGAACTCAACTCTCATAACTCATCATTCAACTCTCAACCAGCTATGTTCTACCTCATTCCCGGCCTGGGAGCCGATGAGCGGGTGTTTCAGCGGCTGCAGCCGTTGCTGCGCGGCGAAACCTGCCTGCTGCCCTGGCTCACGCCGGAGCCCGATGAATCCTTGCCGCACTACGCGGCCCGCATGGCCGCCGATATTCCGGCGGACGCCACGGGGCTGCTGGTAGGCGTGTCGTTTGGGGGCGTGGTGGCGCTGGAAATCAGCCGGCTGCGGCCGGGGCTGCGCACGGTGCTCATCAGCAGCATTCCGGATGCCAGCTGTCTGCCGCCGCTGCTGAAGCTGGTGCGGGCCTCGGGGCTTTACCGGGTGTTTCCGCCCCAGTGGCTGAAGCTGTTTCCGCGGGCGGGGCAGTGGTATTTCGGGGTGCAGAATGGAGCGGAGTACCGGATGTTCAAGCAGATTCTGCGGGATATGGAGCCGCGCTACACCCGTTGGGCCGTGGCCAGCCTCCTGCACTGGGACAGCACCCACGTGGGCCGCAGTATCCAGATTCTGGGCACCCACGACCGGGTATTTCCGCCCGGCCCCACACCCGTGGAGTATCTCATCCCCGGTGGTGGCCACTTCATGGTATACAGCCACGCCAAGGAAATCAGCCGCATTTTGAACAAGCTGGCGGCGGAAGTCTAAATGCCCATCATCCTCACTACCTCATCACCCCTATGCTTGCCACGTACCCCTATCAGGGTCATACCTTCGCCTTCGACCCGGCCGCGCCGCTGGATATTTCGCTGCCGCTGGCCCCCGGCGAGCAGCAGGTAAACTGTTTCTGGGCCGAGCCGGTGCAGGTGGAGGTGATTCGGGTGGGCAGCTTTGTGGGCAGCGTGGCGCTGGGCGGTAGCACCAACTACCAGCGCGTGCACCTCACGCCCCATGGCAACGGCACCCATACGGAGTGCTACGGCCACATTTCCCCCGACCCCGCCGCTACCCTCGACCGGTGCCTGCGGCGGTTCCTGTTTGTGGCCCGGCTGGTATCGGTGCAGCCCCGCCCCCGGCCCAACGGCGACGAGGTAGTGCTGCTGGAAGATGTGCGCCGGGAGCTGGAACACGGCCCCGATGCCGCCGTGCAGCCCGAGGCACTTATTCTCCGCACGCTGCCCAACCACCGCAGCAAGCGCACCCGCCACTATTCCGGCACCAATCCCACCTACCTAGAGCCCGCTTTGGCTGAATACCTGGCCGCGCACCACATGGAGCACCTGCTGCTGGACCTGCCCAGTGTGGACCGGGAAGAGGACGGCGGCCAGCTGCTGGCGCACCACGCCTTCTGGCAGTACCCGCACAACACGCGCCACGCGGCCACCATCACGGAGCTGATTTTCGTGCCCGACGAGGTGGAGGATGGCCTGTATCTGCTGAATCTGCAGGTAACCAGTTTGCAGCTGGATGCCAGCCCCAGTAAGCCGGTGCTCTACGCGCTGCGGCAGGCGTAGCCTGATACGCCACCAGTGGCGAACCGAAGCGACTGCAACCAAACAGCCCCCGACCTGTAGCAGGCCGGGGGCTGTTTGATATATGCTGCATCAGATTCCTTGCTTCGCTCGGAATGACGGGCGGGCTAGTTCAGCCACACGGTCAGGAGCATTTCGAAGCGGTGGGGGCCGTAGGCGTTATAGTAGGGGGCTTCGCCTTCGAAGCCCAGTACGTGTACCAGGGGCATACCTTCGGTGCGCGAGTCCACTACGCGCACGGGGTACAGCTGGCCTTCCTCGGGCCAGTCGCCCACGTGGTTGTAGGGGCGCTGTCCGGCGTCCACGCAGCGGGCGTAATCAATTAAAGGAGCGTGGCGGGTGGCTTCCGCCAGCGTCAGGTTGGCAACTTCGTATTTCGGCATGATGCGCTGTTCTACAAAAAATCGACCAGGATAATTCCCGGTGCGTGCTGAAGCTCGTCAGGTTCAGCAAATTAAACTACAGGCTACAGCTTGAACTGCAAGCTGACTTTGACCCCAAAGGTACGGGCTCCGGGCGAGTTTCGGTACGTGAGGCGGTGCAGGAAGTCAACGCGCGCCACCCGCAGAATGTTCTCGACCCCGTACCCAACTTCGGCGTAGGGCAGGCGGCCCAACGACTGAAACGCCGGCAGCGGGCCGCCATTCACGGGGTCTTCGCGGGGAATAATGCGGCGGTTGGCCTCGCTCACGCCGCCCCACAGCACGTTGCCGGTAGCTACCAGCCGCCAGTTGAGCTGCTTGATGGCGGGCAGGGAGTTCAGCAGAAACCCATCGAACAGGTTTTCGGCCCGCAACGCCACGTACCGGTCACTCACGAACTCAAAATAGCGCATCAGGTTAAATGCCCCGGCGTTATAAAACGGTGACTGGTTGCCGAGGTGGGTTTTGAGCACCGGGTAGGGCACCGTGCTGGGAATATAGCCGGCATCGAGGCGGTAGTCGAGGCGGCCCACCTGGCCCAGCCGGATACTTTGGTCGATGAGCAGGTTGAGCTTGTGGTAGCGGAAATCGGAGCCCAGTACGTCATCTACGCCCAGCGTGTAGCGTACCGTGAATACCGGCCAGCGCTTCAGGCCAATGGCCGTGCGGCGGTTGCGGTTGTCGGGCACCAGCACCTCGTCGCGGGCGTAGCGGGATTCCAGCACCAGCTCCGAGAGGTCGAACCGGTCGTTGGTAGGGGCGCCGGGGGCAAACTCCCGGGTGTAGTAGGCAAACGGGTACAGCGGCTGAAACCGTTGCCGGCGCAGAATTACCCGCTGCGTGAACCCCCGGAATAAATCCGACTGCAGGCTCAGCGTGGTCAGGTCGCGGATGAGGGGGCGGCTGCCGCTGATGTTGCCCAGGCGCGCCGAGGCCTCGAACAGCGGGTTTTCGAGGGCATAGTCGTTATCCAGCAGCGCCACCTGGTCCAAGTCGCGGCGGTGCTCAAAGTTGGTGACCGTCCAGTGGCGGCGGTCCAGCACGCGCTGCACCCGCAGGCCGTACTTGAAGCGCCCGTCGCGGGTGCCGTAGGCCAGGTAGGTGCGCAGCAGCCAGTCGCGGCTCCATTCGGGCGTGGTCCGGAAACCGAAGCGCAGCCGGTGGCCCTCAATGTTGTTGAAACTGTACGTACTCAGCAGCGGGCCCCAGTCGATTTTACCGGCGCGGTAGTAGCCGTTCACGGCCACATCGGCCAGCTCCAGCAAGGAGCGCACGGCCGGCAGCTTGCGCACGGTGTCCAGCACCATCAGCGTGGCGCGCTCCTGCTGGCTCAGGGTATCGGGGCGGTTCTGCTCGAAGAAGCCCTTGGGCACGTCGAAGGCATCGGCGGCCGTTTCCAGCGGCCGGTCGTAGAAGGGCAAAGGCCGGGGCTGGTTGGCGACGAAGCCGGAATTGATGGTGGTGAAGCGGGCGGCTATGCCGGTGCTGCCCTTGGTGGGCCGGATGCCGATAACCACGTGCGTGCGCCGCGGCAGCCCGGGCCCGGCCGAGCTGGGCACCAGCTCCTGCTGCACCGCCACGCGCTCCACAAAGTTCAGATTAGCCTCGGGGCTGACTACTAGGTCCAGCTTGCGAAGGGCGTAGGTGTCGGTAGTAATCCAGATGGTGCCCACGAAGGCCAGGTCCTGCGGCCGCCGGGGCTGCACCCCAATGCGGTAGCAGAAGTCGGAACCCACCAGCACCGAGTCTTGCAGCTCGTACTCATAGGTGAACTTCCAGCCATCAGCAATGGGCGAAATAAAGTCCTTGCCCAGCAACTGCTGCCAGTTGCGGTAAAAGTCCCAGTCCTGAAAAGAGGAGCCCATAATCTGCGACACCACCGAGCCCTCCCGGGGCGTGGCCCCGCGCATCTGAGTGCGCCGGATTTCCTCCCGCCGCCGCAGAGGCTCATTCAACTGGTAATATTTCGACAGCACTTCGGAGGCAAATACCGGCACCATGGCCCTGCCGTTGGCGTCGCGGCCCACGCCCAGGCTGTCGGCCACCTGCGTCAGCTGGCGCAGCACCCGGCGGCGGCTCACGGCATCGGGCAGGTTATTGAGGGCCACCTCGGTGCGGTTGTAGCTGTCGAACTCGAAAGCGGTGAGGCTGCCCTTGTTGTTGCGGGACTTCTGCTGCTGCACCCGCCGCAGAATGCGGTAGGCCGGATTCTCGCGGGGCCGCACCACCACTTCGCCCAACGAAACCGAGCCGCTGCCCAGCGCAAAATGCACGGTTTGCGCTCCGGCCGTGGTGCTGACCTTTTTCTTCAGGGTGGTAAACCCAATGGCCGAAGCCGCCAGCGTATCCACGGGGCCGGTTACCGTGAGCTGGTAGCGGCCGGTCTCATCGGCGGTAGCGCCCTGGGTTGTTCCGCGCACAAACACTGAGGCAAAGGGAACGGGCTTGCCCGTGCTGGCCTCCGTGATACGTCCGCTGAACACGATGCGCTGCGCCTGGGCCGCCGGAGCGCCTACCAGCAAGAGCAGTAACAGCAGCGGGTAAAATGGACGCATAATGGAAACAATCGGAATGGGACGGAGCAGGGCAAACTAACTGCAGTAAGATACCGAGCGGTAACCGGAAAACCGAACGAACCCACCCTGGCTAGCAGGTCGCGCTTACTTCGGACACTCCTCGCGAGTGAGGGTTTCGTTGATGTTGATGGCGGCGGCGCTACCTTCGGCGGCCGCCAGCAGAGCCTGCTGGGTGCCGGGGGTAGTGTCGCCGGCGGCGTAGAGGCCGGGCACGGTGGTCTGCTGCTTTTTATCCACCCACACCGCGCCTTTGCTGTTGCGGCGGCAGCCTAACTGCTCAGCCAGTGCAGTGCGCTGGTGCTGGTGGGCGTGGATAAACACGGCCGTGCGGGCCAGCTTCGCCCCCGACTCAAATACGATGTGCCGGAGCTCTCCGCCTTTGGTACCCTCCAACCGGATAATGGGCTCCTCCCGCACCTGAATTTTCTGCTGGCGCAGGCGGCGGCGGGCGTTGGCCGTGAGGTAGGCCGGGTCTTCCACGCAGGCTACCACATCGGGGCTCCAGCGGCTCACCAGCAACGCCAGCCCGGTTACCAGCTTGGCGCGGCCGTACACGGCCAGCGGCTGATTCCGCACCTCCCAGCCGTGGCAGTAGGGACAGTGCAGTACGCCCCGGCCCCATAACTGCCGCATCCCGTCGATGGGTGGCAGCTCGTCTTCCACGCCGGTAGCCAGCAGCACCTTGCGGGCCGTAACGGTACTCGTGCGGCCGGTGCGACCTTCCAGCGTCAGCTCAAAATGCTTGTCTTTCGGGGTGATACCCATTACCCGGGCTTCCCGGATTTCCACCGTTTCGTACGGCTGCAACTGCTCCCGGCCCAAGTGCAGCAGGTCGGCGGGCTTGGTACCGTCCCGGGTGAAAAAGCCCTGTACGGCTGGGGAAGGCGCGTTGCGCGGTGCGCCGCCATCCAGCACCAGCACCCGCCGCAGGCAGCGGCCCAGCACCAGCGCGGCGCTCAGGCCGGCGGAGCCCGCGCCCACTATGGCAACATCAACATCGGTAAGGGGCTGGCGGGGGGCATGGTGGCGCATGTGGATATCAGGGTAATTGGGTAAGGAATTCTATACCCTTAAAGCGGGTGTGGGGTTGGCCGAAGTGGGCTGACCATAACAGAAACGGCCCCCTCTCCAGCGGAGAGGGGGCCGTTCAACGGGTAACAGGAGTTCCTTCGAAGATTACTCTTTCACCAGCCGCTTAGTGAAGGACTGCTCGTTGCCGCGTACCTGAATCAGGTAGCTGCCGGTGGGCAGTTCTGTTACTTGCAGCAGCTGGGTGCTACCGCCCGGTTGGGCAAACGTGCGCACTGTGCGGCCAGCCATATCGGTGATAGTTACCTGATAAGTGCCTTGGCTGAGTGTGCTCAGGTCGAGGCGGGCATCCTGCTGGCCGGAAGCCGGGTTGGGATACACTTCCACGGCCGCCCGGATGGTGGTCGGGAAGCGCACTGCTTGCACCGAACTGAACGAGCTGGTGCCATCCGTGTCCACTTGGCGCAGGCGGTAGTACACTACCCGGCCCTGGGCGGCGGGGGCCACCTGTGCATCCATGGCGGTGTAGCTGGTGGCTGTGGCTTTGGTACCCTGGCCTTTCACCTGCTGAATGGCTGAGAACTGCTGCCCGTCGAAGCTGCGCTCCACCAGGAAGTGGTCGTTGTTCACTTCCTGGGCCGTATTCCAGGTCAGCTTGGCGTCCTGGCCGGCGGCTTGGGCCGTGAAGGCCGTCAGCGTTACGGGCAGGGGGTTGGCGCCAACTGGCACGTTCACCGTTTGGGTAGTAACCCCTCCGTAGATATCTGTGGTGGTGATGCTTACCGAGTAAGTGCCCTGTTTGAGCAGCGAACGGTTAATCACATATACCTGACCGGTAGCTGGGTTCAGAGCCAGACCCACGGCACTCAGCTTGTTCTGGTCGGCCGCAGAAATGGTGGCGTTGGTGCCAGAGGTGGGCAGACCGTTAGAAGCATTGGTTACTAGCGCCCCCGTAGTGGCATCGTACACGGTACCCGTGCTACTGTACACGGCTCCATTAGGGTCAACCACGTAAGCCAGCACATCATTGTTCTGGTATTGATTGGCGCCACCTTTGGTGGGCGTAGTAGCGTAGGCCGAGTTGTTATCCGACGCTACGGGCAGCGTATATACTGCCGTGTTGTTTGATACTAGGTTGTTATTGTCGAGGGCTGTGTAGGTGAAGAAGGCGTTGCCAACAAAACCGTTCACAGGCTTGAACGACAACTTCGATGCATCAGCCAGTAGCACCACCTGATTTTCAGTAGCCTCCACTCCATTCACGTATAGAGTACCCTGGGTGGTGGTATTTGGCAGGTTGCTGATGGTGAAGGAGCGAATGTTACCATCGGCATCCGTGGCGAACAGAGCTGAAATTGGCTGAGCCACGGCCGCGTTGGTAGCATCGGGGGCAGTGATGTTATTCACCACGTTGCGTGCTACCGGAGCTTGGTTGGCAATGTTGGTCGTGAAGCCATCCGTGTTGTTGCTCGTCGCCGTTTCGGTGGTACCAGTGCTTACGTTGGCTACCAAGCGGTACGAGGCTGTGGGGAAGGGGAAGCTGATCGTGTTGGTTACCGCCTGGGCGTTGCCCGAGTTGAGGGTCGTAATAGCTGGGAAGGTTACTACACCCGAACCACTGTCGTAAGTGCCGCCGCCCGATACAGTTACTCCCGTCAGGCCCGTGGGCAGCTGTACCGTCTGCTGTACGTTGCTGGCCGGCGAGGTACCGTTGTTGCGGGTAATCACCGTGTATGATACCGTATTGCCGGCCGTAGCAGTGCCCACCCCGTCAATAATCGTTTCCACATCAGCTAGGGCGGTTACGTTTACGCTGGTCTGACTGATGTTGTTGGCCGGCACGTTGTCCGACACATCCGACGATACGCTGGCGACGGCCAGAACCGGGCCGGCCGCTGGGGCATTCACGCTGAAGGTGTACGTGGTAGACGCACCGCTGGCAAGGGAGATATTGTCAGTAGCTGGAGCCCCCTGTACAATACCCGTGTTAGCGTTATAGGAAGAGCCAGTGGAGCTGGTGAAACCCGTGAGGTCGCCCGGTAGCGCAATGCGAGTGCGCACATCAGTGGCCGTAGCCGTACCGTTATTGGTAACCGTTACGGTGTACGTGATGGGCGAGCCCGCCGTGTACGTAGCGGCATTGGCGCTGATGGTCACGGCCAAGTCACTGAACGTGGTGGTGGGCTGGTTAACGGTAATGTTTGACAGGGCCACGTTGTTGCTTAGATCCAAGTCGTTGGTTGCGTTGGATACGTTGGCCGTTGCCACTACCGCCAGACGCTTACCGTCCGGAGCCACAAAGCTGATGGTATTGGTAATGGTACCGTCGTTGCCCGGGGCTACCCCCGTACGGGCAGGGAAGGTTACTACTCCAGTAGCCGCATCATAAGTGCCGCCACCCGATACGGTTACTCCCGTCAGGCCAGTCGGCAGTTGGACCGTGGTGGTTACCGAAGCCGCTGCCGACTCGCCGTTGTTCACCGTGGTTACCGAGTACAGTACCGGTGTGCCTACTACAATGGGGCTGGCCGGGGCTGCCAGGTACACCTGTACGTCCGAGGAGCGTTGGCCGGTAGTGGTTACCGAGGCCGTGTTATTGGTCAGGGAAGTTTCCGGAGTGCCCGTTGCCACCGAAGAGGTTGCCGTAATCTGTGTTTCGGTAGGCATGTAGAAACTCACCGTGTTCTGCAGTTGCTGACCAGCCTCAAGGGTACCCAGGCTGAAGGTCACCTCACCCGTGCCATTATTGTAAGTGCCGCCCCCGGAGATGGTCACGTTGCTGGTACCCAGGTAAGCCGGGATGCGGACTACCTGCGTGGTACCGGCCGCTGCGGCCGCACCGTTGTTGGCAGCCGTCACGTTGTAGGTCACCAGCTGGTTAGCCGTGGCACTGCTGGGACCAGCAATAGTAGTTACTAGGTCGGTGCGGGGCGTCACGGTTACTGATACTTCCGTCTGGTTGTTGCCCGGAACCGGGTCGATGGTGGTACCAGCAATAGAAGAGGTAGCCAGCACGGTGCCCGCCACCGGAGCCGTTACGTTGAAGGTGAAGCTGCTGGAGAAGCCACTTACCATCGTAGCCGTTACGGCCGAGGGAGTGATTTCGCCCGTTGTTGAATTGTACGAGTAGCCTGCGGGCAGACCCGTAACCGTCAGGCCCGGAGCCAGCAGAATGCGCAGGCTCGTGCTGGTAGCCGTAGCCGGACCGTTGTTGCCGAAGTTTACCGTGTAGGTATATACCTCGCCGGGAGCCGGGGCCGAAGTAGAGGCCGTAATGGTCGAGAACAGGTTGGCTTGGTTGGTCGTGGTAGCGGCATTAACCGTCAGCGACGCGGAAGCCTGGTTATTGTTCGTGGGCGTTTCATTGCCCGCGCCCGAAATATTGGCAACCAGCGAAATTGGCGTAGCATTGGCGGCCGGAGCCACGAAACTAATTACGTGATTCACGTTCTGGCCACTGGGCAACGTTGCCAGCGTCGGGAACGTCACAATGCCGTTGGCGGCGTCGTAAGTACCGTTGTTCGATACGTACACGTTGGTTAGGTTTCTGGGCAGCGTAACCGTCTGGGCCACGTTGCTGGCTAGACCAGTGCCGAGGTTCAGGGACGATACACTGAAGGTCACCGGTTGGCCGGCTACCACCGTGGCCGGTCCGCTGATGCGGGTGGTCAGGTCGTAGGTGGGCGTTACGTTCACCGAAACCGAGTTTAGGTTGTTGGTCAGCACTGTTTCGTTGCTGGTGGTCGTTACCTGGGCAGTGCCCACTACCGGGCCACTGCTGGGTGCCGTGAACGTAATACCGTAGGTGTTGGAAGCACCCGCATTCAGCGTACCATTGCTGAGCAGGGTTACTAGGCCGGTCGTATTGTTATAGGAACCACCATTGGAGAACGTAACTGTGCCCAAGCCAGCCGGCAACTGCACCGTTTGGTTCACGCCGGTAGCCGTAGTGAATCCGGCTGCGCCGGAGTTGGCCGTTACCACCGTTAGCGTAACCTGTTGCCCGGCCGTAACCGTGCTGGCGTTGGCACTGATGGTCGTGGATACGTCGGCCAGAGACCGTACCGTTACGGCAATATTAGCTTGGTTGGATACCGCGCCCGAAGTACCGTTGATGGTGTACGGAATGACGGCCGTACCAATGAAGCCATTCACGGGCGTGAAGGTTACCTGGCCGGTGTTATCTACCGTGAAGGTGCCCTGACCCGCTACCGTTTTGCTCGTCTGAATACCAGCCACATTGGGGTCGAGGTCAACCGTGGCAACGTCTTTCGCACCCGTGTCGTTGGTCGTCACGTTGAACGATACGGCCGTATTCGGAGCCGTGAAGTTCTGGTCGTTTATCGCAGCGGGCGATACACCCACCGGAATAGTATAGGTAGCTGTGTTGGATACCGTGCCGCTGTTATCAGTAGCCGAGTACGTGAAGTTGGCCGAAGTAGTGCCCACCGTGGGGTCGAAGCGCAGGTTACCGGCGCTGGCAGCCGGAATCACCTGGCCAGCCGTCACAGCCGTAAGCGTGGAGCCCGAAGCAAGGTACAGAATGCCCGTTGTCGAATTTGGCAGCGTCAGAATGGTGTAGCTGTCAATCTGCCCGTCGGGGTCAGTGGCGCTCAGGGCAGCAATAGCCGTGGGGCCGTTGTTGTCCGGTATAGTGGGGGAGTTGGTGATGTTGCTGGCCACCGGGGGCTGCGAGGCACTGGCGCACAGCACCGAGTTCGGGATAACCTGACGGGCAACGTTGGCATTAGTGCTGGCATATTCCAGTCTCAGCACGTTTTCACCAAAGTTCTCGCCGTATATCACTAACAGGTTGTGCACGCCAGCCGAAAGGTTCAGCGTAGCGGTTCGCTCCTGGGAACCATGCTGACCACCGTTGTTGATGAGGGCGTTGGCAACAGTAGGAGACAGCGCGGCTCCGTCCAGCCACAGGTAAGCGGCGTCGTCAGAAGTCAGATATAGAGTATAGGAACCGGCGGTAGCAATATTGAGGCTGCCGCGGTAACGGGCAGTGTAGGTATCAGGGTTGCTGGGTGTGCCAGCGGCCGTAGGCGTCAGGTTACCCCAGCTTGCCGTTGAAGGGTAGTTCAGCGTGGCATCATACCGGGTCAGGCCAGCCGTTTTACCATTCAGGAACGCCAGATCATCATTGAAGTAGCCATTAAAGTACTCGCCGTACAGACCGCTGCTGCGGGTGGGACCGTATTGGGCACCGGCGCAGCCATTGGCGGGCAGCGTTACCGTGGTAGCTACATTGGCGTTGGCTTGGCTACCGTCGTTGTTGGCGGTAGTGGGGTCCGTAGTAGTAGAGGTGCTGCTAGCTTTGCCCGTAATGGTCGTGTTGTAGTTGGGAGCTGGGAACACAATGCGGTAAGACGTGGAAGCTCCACTGGCCAGCGACGACGTGGTGGGGAACGTTACTACTCCTGTGTTATTGTCGTAACTGCCCCCGTCAGGCAGGTTAGCGGCCACCAGATTCAGGCCAGCCGGCAGCTGTACAGTGGGTACTACCGAAAGAGCCGGCGAAGGACCGTTGTTGTTTACCTGCGCGGTATAGGTGATGGAAGTGCCCGGCGCTACGTTCGTTTGCGCGGTGTTCAAGGTGGTGGTAATATCGGCCACCGGCGTTACCGCCGTGGTAACGGAAGCCGTGTTAGCTCCGGTATCGGCACCCTGGTCGGTGCCGGTCGTCGTCGTGGCTGTAGCAGTAACGTTGGCTACCGGGAGCGGGGTCAGGTTAAAAGTGTAGCTGACCGAGTTGCCGGAGGCGAAAGTGCCGCTGGGGTAAGTGATAGTCCAGCCGCCGGCCTGGCTGCCGGTAACGGTGCCGCTGGCCGAGGTAACGGCAGAGGCCGTATTGGCGGGAATTGTAACCACCCGAGTGGTTGCGGTGGCTGCGTCCGGGCCATTGTTGGCGTAGGTAACGGTGTAGTTGCCCGATACTTGCCCGGCCTGCAAAGACGCCGGGGCGGTAATCGACGTAGCTACGTCAGCCAAAGAACACCACCCAAACGAGTTAAAGGTAATGATCTGGTTGCCAGGGTTGGGCTGTACCGTTGACGGCTGCGCGTTGCTGTACGTAATCACCACCCGATTTATGCGGGCCGGAATAGTTACTACCACGTTACCAGCAGTGGAAGTGCTATTGGCCGTGCCAGTAATCGAGTTGTTCCCGCTGAATGTATTCGAGTTGCCGAGGCTTACATCTGCCGCGCTCAGCGTTACCAAGCTATTATCAGCCCGGTACGCGTCAATCTTCACTACATCTTCCCAGCCAGTATTGGCGTTTGTGCCCACCAGCTTGTCAATGTCACCTATTGAGAACGTAAATCCCGTCACGGGCTGGCTCAACGTCAGCGTAACGGCTGACGACACGTTGGTTGTGCCAGTATAATCCGTCGTCCAAGTCAGGGTTTTATTACTCGTTCCACCTACAACCTGTAGCTGCGTTTCGGCGGCGGCAGCGGCAGAAGTGTAGTTGCTGGCAGTGAGGGTAATACCTCCGGCTGTGAGCGTCCGCGTGGCTTTCCAGTCCTCGTTATCCGCTTGAGCTCGGAAATTGACCGCTCGCCCGTCGGTGCAGGTGCTTTTGCTTACCGGAATGGCGTAGGTTGCCGGAGTAGGGTCAGTAGCTGAGCCGTTGCCCCGGGCTGAATACGTGAATGAGGCCGTGCCGAAAAAGCTGGCTACCGGGTCAAATGTGAGTTGGCTGGCTTGTGCCGCTGTCACCACTTGACCTGTTGTCACGGCGCTGCCATTGAGGGCAAGTACGCCCTGAGAGCCGGCGTTGGGCACAGAGTTAATTACGAAATCAACGGCAGTGCCGGCCCCGTCCAAGTTGGTGCCATAGAGCGGTGGCGCTAGCGTAGTTGCGGGGGCAGCACTGGATATTATATCGGCAGTGATAGAACTGGTATTTGGCGTGCCCACACCAAACGAGTAGGTTGCCGTATTAGACGATTCGTTGTTGGCCGCATCGATGGCCCGGAAAGTGAAGGACGTGGTGCCTACGGTAGCCGAGGCTGGGGCGGTAAAGCGCAGAAACTGGGCCTGCTGGCTGGAATAGATGGTATTAGCCGCGGCAGTAATCCAGCCGTTAAGGGCTGCATTGGCAATTTCCAGCGTACCCTGCGAGGCGGGCGGCAGCGTTACAATACGGAACCGATTCAGGTCGTTGTCAGTGTCGGTGCCCGCCAAGCCGCCTGTTAGCTGGGTGGCCGTATTAGTGCGCGGCACATTGGTGGTCGACAGCACGTCCACGGCCACGGGCAGGGCGGCTACCTTATTGGCCGTGCCGGGCTTGCCTGCAGCTGATAAGGTTCGCATCGGCTGCACCAGAGCCGATATTCCGTTTGACCAGTCGTCTGTCGCCGCGTCACGTTGGGTAGGCAATAGCAGCTGCGCCTGTGCAACAGAGCAACTCAAGCCTCCCAAAGTCAATAACACCGCCAATCGTAAGCGTGTTTTCATGGGAAAGATATAAGGTGAATGCAGAAAAATCCGATATGAGTTTGGGAGCAAGGTACTCCAGAAACAAAAGTAATACGAGATGAAATTCAACTGCTTGCTACTCGCCGAACAGGGCTTTCTTAGCGGTAAACCAGCTGATTTCATCAGTAAAAACTAGGCTGTGTCTGAAAAGTGGTGTTGCAAAATGCGCCGAATACAGGCCAACAAGGCCATGTTGAGGAAGTGTGCATCATGTTTGTCGTAGCGAGTAGCCACGCGGCGGTGCTCCTTGAGCGAACCGAAAAAGCGCTCTACGACGTTGCGGCAGGCATACCGTTGCGGCTCGATGCGCGGCGGGCGGCCGCGTCGGCGGCAGTGCTGGCCTGCGGCAGGCCGGCGCCGCGGAATGACCGCGCGAATGCGGCGCCGGCGCAGCCAGCGGCGGATGTGCTGTGCGTCGTAGCCGCGGTCGGCAATGAGCTGACGCGGTCGGCGGCGGGCGCGTACCTGCTCGCACAAGGGCTCGAACTGCGGCGCGTCGTGGCGCTGCCCGGCCGAGAGCTGCAGGGCCAGTGGCGTGCCCGCTCCGTCGCAGACCACGTGCAGCTTCGTGGTCAGACCACCGCGGCTGCGCCCGAGGCACTGGGCTTTTTTTTCGCCCCGCCGGCCGCGCTTTTCGTGGCGCGCACCGTGGTCGAGTCCACCAGCCACGTGTCCAGGTCGAGCAGCCCATCTTGGTCCAGGCGTAAGCGCAAGGCGGCCAGCACCCGCTCGAAGGTGCCGTCCGAGGACCAGCGCCGGAACCGCTCGTAAGCCGTTTGCCACGGGCCGTAGCGCGCCGGCAAGTCCCGCCACGCCGCACCCGTGCACAGGATCCACAACAACGCGTTCCACAGCGGCCGGTCGTCGCGCCGCGGCCGGCCCGTGCGCTGCGGTGGCAACTCGGCTGCCACCACGACCCACTGCGCATCCGTTAACTCGTATCGTGCTGCCATACTCTAAGTTAAGCAACACCACTTTTCAGACACAGCCTAGTTTGGTGTCTATTAGCTTCCACTGTTCCAACGTGCGGCTCCTCCGGTCAGCACCAAGACTACGCAACTGAGCTAGCAGCCGGATTCTTGTGCGCATTACGAAATTATGATTTCGCGAAGCCAGGTCAGTAGCCACCCACTCGGCAAGCTGGCTACCGGGGTGGGGTTGTATTGAACGTGGCAACAGGCCTTGCCGAAACACGAAAAAAGCCCGGCCACCAGAAGTTGGTAGCCGGGCTTTTACAGCCGGAAGGCGCAGATGATCGGGCGGTTAGTCTGCCTTGGTGAAGGAACGGTTTATAATTAATCCGTTGCCTTGGAGCTTTATTAGGTAGCTACCCTTGGGCAGGCCAATGGTACTCAGTGTCTGCTGGCTACCGCCGGGGCTGCTGAGGGTGCGTACTACCCGGCCGGCCATATCCATGATGGTGATGGAATAGCTGCCGGTTGGCAGTCCTGCCAGGTCTATGAAGGTCTCTGCCTGATCGGTGGTGGGGTTAGGGTACACCGTCACGGGTGCTGCGGATAGGCTGGAGAAGGTCACGGTCTGCACACTGGTCAGGGTGGCGGAGCCGTCGAGGTCCACTTGTTGCAACCGGTAGTACACCGCACTGCTCGTCTGCCGACCTATGCTCCGGTCGAGGAAGGTGTAGCTGGTAGTCGTGGCTTTGGTACCCTGCCCTTGCACTTGCCCGATGGCCTCAAATTTCTGACCGGTCAGGCTTCGCTCTACCACAAAGTGGCTGTTGTTAAGCTCCTGAGCCGTGCTCCAGGTGAGTAGAGCATCCGGACCGGTGGCTTTGGCCGAGAAGCTCACCAGCGTAACCGGTAGTGGAGCCGCCCCAATAGTGAAGTTAACCGGCTGGGTGTTGGTGCCCCCAAACGCATCCACCGTAGTTACCTGGATGGTGTAGGAACCAGCCCGCAGCTTCGTGCGGTCCAGTACCGAAATCAGCCCGGTAGTGGGGTTGAGCTGCAGGCCCAGGGAAGCAAGTTGGGTG
The DNA here is from genome assembly GCF_049949205.1 of Hymenobacter sp. 102. Lineage (NCBI taxonomy): Bacteria > Pseudomonadati > Bacteroidota > Cytophagia > Cytophagales > Hymenobacteraceae > Hymenobacter > Hymenobacter sp. 102. The sequence continues at coordinate 2,677,018 of NZ_CP188172.1, read as the reverse complement.
GTGCCGGCCGGGTTGGTGGAGGCGGCCGTGAGGCCGTTGGTAGCAACGGCACCGGCCGCGCTGTACTTGCCCCCGTTCACGTCAAATACCGTGGCAATAGGGTCGTTGTTCTGGTAGGCATTCACCGTGGCCCCGCCCTTCACCGGTACAACCGTGTACACTGAATTCACATCCTGCCCCACCGGAATGGTGTACAACGCGGGCGCGGAAACGGCCGTGGCATTATCTGTGGCGGTGAAGGTGAAGAATACATTGCTTACGTAGCCGGCGGCGGGGTCGAAGGTGAGCAGGGCGGCATCGGCGGCCGGAATGCGCTGATTCAGCGTTACGGCGCTGCCCTGGTAGAACAGCACGCCCTGATCGGCCGTGGGAAGGGTGGTGATGTTGAAGAACTCAACGGTGCCATCTGCATCACGCCCCTGCAGGGCCGAGAGGGCCAGCGGACCAGCTGAGTTACCGGCCGGAGTTGTTTGCGCGGTAACTACAGCAACGGCCGTGGGTACCAGGTTGGCCATGGCCGTATTCTGGGTGGAGCTGTTGTTGCCGCTGTTGGTTTCGGCCGTAGTGGTGGTAACCGAGCCCACGGCCGAAAACGCCGTAACGGGTGCCGTAAAGCTGATGGTATTGGTTACCTGATTGGCCGAGCCTGGCTGCAGTGCGCTGATAACCGGGAAAGTAACCACGCCTGTGCCGCTGCTGTACGTTCCCCCGCCCGATACGATGACGCCCGTCAGGCCTGTAGGCAGCTGCACCGTTTGCCGTACGCCCGCCGCGGCGGCCGGCCCGTTGTTCTGCGTCAGCACCGTGTACGTGGCCGAGGCTCCCGGGCTCACACTGGCCGGACCGGCCACGGTAGTCGTCACATCGGCCTGGGGCGTAACGGTAACCGGCACCGTGGCGGAGTTATTGGCCGGGTTAGTATCGGTCTGGTCGGCGCTGGCAAAAGCCAGGGCCGTGAACGACCCGCTGGCCGGAGCATTTACCGTAATGACGTACGATACGCCCGTGGCCCCCGCTGCGAGCGAGGAGCTGACTGGCAAGGTAACCACTCCAGTGGTGCTGTTGTAGGTAGCTCCGCTTGGCAGCACAACGCCCGTCAGGCCGGCCGGCAGGTACACTACCGGCTGCACCGTGGTAGCCGCCGTGCCGCTGGAGGCCGCGTTGGCCACCGTCACAGTGAAGGTAACCGGCTGGCCGGGCGTACGGGTTGCGTTGTCAACTACCAGTGTAGTTACCACGTCCACGGTCTGGGCAGTAGCGGCTGTCACCGTGGTAGTCGTCGTCGCAGAGTTGTTCGTGAAAACTTCCTCGTTATCGGCGGCCGTGTTGGCCGTGGCTACCAGCTGCCCGGTGGCCGGAGCCACAAAGCTGATGGTGTTGGTAACCGAACCGGCCGGTTGCGAGGCAATGGCCGGGAAGGTAACCAGGCCCGTGGCACTGCTGTACGTGCCTCCGCCCGACACCGTGACGCCCGCCAGACCCGTAGGCAACTGCACAGTGGTTACGGTGTTCTGGGCCGCCGAGCTGCCGTTATTGGTCGTCGTAACCGCATACACTATTGGGTTACCGGCCACCACAGTAGCCGGAGCAGTCAGGCTCACGGCCACATCCGCTACTGACGTTACCGCTGTAGTAACGGCCGAGCGGTTATTGCTCACGGTGGCCTCCTCGGTGGTAGTTGCCACTGAGGCTACGTTATTCAGCGGGCCGCTGGCGGGCGTAGTGTAGGTAATAGTGTTGGTTACGGAAGCACCCGGCAGCTGAGAAGCAATGGCCGGGAAGCTTACCAGACCCGTGGCACTGCTGTACGTGCCCCCGCCCGATACCGTCACGCCCGTCAGCCCGGCTGGCAGCTGCACCGTTTGCACAACCCCAGTGGCCGGGGCAGCCCCGGCATTGAGGGTTGAAACGGTGTAGGTAACTGCTTGGCCGGCCGTAGCCGTTACCGGTCCGCTGAGCGTGGTAGCCACGTCCGCTACCGGGTTGATGCGCACGGCGGTGGAGGAGAGGTTGTTGGCGGGCATGGGGTCGGTAGTGCCGGATGCCACCGAGGCCACGGCGGTAAGCGTGCCGGAGGCCGGCGCGTTTACCGTAACCGTGTAAGAAGTGCTGCTACCCGCTGGCTGCGAGGCAATGCTCGGGAAGGTAACCAGGCCCGTAGTGCTATTGTACGTGCCCCCGCCCGATGCCGTCACGCCCGTCAGGCCGGCCGGCAGCGAAACCGACGTGACTACGTTGGCGGCCGGGTTCAGCCCATCGTTGCCCTGGCTGATGGTGTACGTTACCGCGCCACCCGGAGCCACCGAGGTAACGGGCGTGCTGATGGTGGTGAACAGGTTGGCACTGCCAGCCGGAGCCGGGGTAACGGCCGTAGCCGCCGCCGTGGCGGAGTTGTTGGCCGGGTTGGCGTCGCCGGAAGTGGGCGTTACGCTAGCCGTAGCGGTAAAGCCCGCCGCCGGAGCCAGGAAGCTGATGGTGTTGTTCTGGCTGGCCCCGCTGGTCAGGGCAGGAATGGCTGGGAAAGTTACCTCGCCCGTGCTGCTGTTGTAGGTACCGTTGTTGCTCACGTACACCCCCGTCAGGCCCGCCGGGAGCTGCACCGTTTGTACCGCACCCACCGCCACCGAAGGACCGTTGTTCTGGGTGATGACGCTGAACGTGGTGAGCGTGCCCGCTACTGTGGTAGTGGGGCCGGTGATGCGCGTGAGCAGGTCGAAGGCCGGATTGATGGCAATAGTAGCCGTGGCCGTATTGTTGGCGGTCTGGCCCAGCTCCACATCCGGGGTTGAAATGCTGGCCGTGGCCGTTACGCCATTGCCGGTAGCCGGGGCCGTAAACAGAATCCGGAAGCTGGCCGAGGCCCCGCTGCCCAGCGTGGAGAGCGGGGGAAACGTAACCAGGCCCGTGGCAGCATCATAGCTGCCCCCATCCGGCAACGATACGCCCGTCAGGCCGGCCGGTAGCTGCACCTGCCGCGTCACGTTGGTGGCCGTGTTGGGGCCATTGTTGCTGAACGTTACGTTGAACTGGCCTTGGCCGCCCGCGCTGATAGGGCTAGCTGTCGTGGTCAGAGCCACGGCCACATCGGCCACGGCCTGTACGTCCAGCGGCAGCGTAAACTGATCGGGGCCGGGGTTGGTGCCCTGCGCGGTAGTGGTGCTGGTATTGCTGACGAGGCTGGCGGCTCCGGGAGTAGTGGGGGCCGTAAAGCTGAACTGGTAGGTAGTAGTGGCCCCGGCCGCCAGCGTGGCCGCCGTGCCGAAGTCAATAACCCGGGTCGTAGTGTTATAGGTAGCACCGTTGGGAATCACCACATTGGTTGCCCCGGTCGGTAGGGTAACAATCTGCGTCACGGTGCTGGCAGTGCTCAGGCCCGTGTTGCTGAACGAGGCTGTGTAGGTGCCCGTCGGCTGTCCTGCCAGCAGCGTACTCGGCCCGCTGATAACCGTCGTCACGTCGGCCACGGGGGTTATGACCACCGTGCCGCTGCCCGAGTTGTTGGCCGTGTTGCCGCCCTCACTGGCGTCGCCGCTGATAACGGCCGTAGCCGTGACGGAAGGCGCATTAACCGGAGCCGTGAAAGTGATAGTGGAATTCTGGGAAGCCCCGCTGGCCAACGAAGGCAACGCCGTGTAGGTCACTAGCCCGGTGGCGCTATTGTAGGTACCGCCATTGGAAGCGGTTACACCCGCGAGGCCGGCCGGCAGCTGCACCTGGCGCACCACGTTGTTGGAGGCATCGGGGCCGTTGTTGGTGAACGTCACGTTGAACTGCCCTTGGGTACCCGCGTTAATTGGCGTGGTCTGGGGCGTTACCGTAGTGGCCAGGTCGGCCTGAGCGCAGAAGGAAATGTTGTTGATGCCCAAGTTTTGCTCCCGCGCTCCGGTCAAGCTGCCGGAAGCGTTGGAGTAGGTAAGTACCAACCGCCGGATGGGCGTGGTGAAGCGCACCGTAACGTTGCCCGCCGCATCACCGGCCGCTGCGGAGGCAGTACCGCGGACGGTATTCGGCGAAACAAAACTATTCGCTGCGCCGAGCGAGAAGTTAGTGGCACTCAGCGTCACGGCCGTGCCGCCAGTTGGCACTGAGTAGCCATCAAACTGCACGTTATCAATAAAGTTGGCCGTGGTAGTGTTCCGGTCAATATCCTGAATATTCAGCGTCAGGTTATCTACCAGCCGGTTGAAAAGCAGCGTAACGGTTGCGTTACCGAGCGTGGTAGTCGTGTTAAGCGTCCAGACCAACGACTGGCCCTGCAATATGCCGGTATTGGTACCTACGCTGAACACGTTGGTACCCGCTGCTGTGGCCGTGTAGCCCGTGTACGTGAGCGTGGTGCCGCCCAGCGTTTCCACGGCCGTACGCCGGTCACCGGTTGGGGCCGTGGCGTAGTTAAGAGTGCTTACCTGGTTACAGTCGCTTACCGTGAGGTTGCGGGTGGCCGTATTGTTGGCCGTGGCCCCGTTTTCGTTGCCGGGCGTGCTGGTGTTGGCCGTGAGAGCATAAGCTCCCGTCATCGAGGGCACCGTGAAGCTGAACGTGAATGATGCCGGGCTACCACTGGCCACCGAGGCGGCCGTGCCGAAGTCAATGGTGCGGGTAGCGGCATCGTAGCTAGCCCCCGAGGGAATGGTTACGTTGGTCGCCCCAAGGGGCAGCGTAACCGTGCGCGTCACCTGCTGGGCCGCGTCGGGGCCGTTGTTACCGTACTCCACCGTGTAGCTGACGGTGTTGCCCACGTTGGCCGCCACCGGCCCGGCCGTGAAGCGGGTGTACACATCTACCACCGAGCACCACGACATCGAGTTGATACCGATTACCTGCCCGCCGGGGTCGGCAATGGGCTCCGTGTTGCGGTACGTAAGGCGCAGGCGCACAATGGCCTGCGGAAACGTGACTACCACGTTGCTGTTGGGCCCGAAGTTGTTGGTGTTGCCCTGGCCCGTAATCAGGTTGGTGGCCGAGAAGTTGTTGGAGCCGTTGGGTGCCAGGGCCACATCCGCCGCCGACAGCGTTACCAGCTGTCCGCCGGCCGTGTAGCCATCTACTTGCAACTGGTCGCGCCAGGAGTTGTTGAGTTGGTCGATGTCGGCCAGGGCCAGGGAGAAGTTGTCCAGCGGCCGGCTGAAGGTGAAGTCCACGAACGACGTGTTGTTGGCCGAGGACGTGTAATCCGTTGACCACAGCAGCGTTTTGCCGGGCAGGGCCGGGTTGTCTTCCACCTGCAACGTCGTCTGTCCGCCGGGAGCCGTGTAGTTGCTGGCCGTAACGGTCACGCCCTCCACCAGTATCGACTGGGTATTCTGAAAATTCCGCCCGTCGGGCTGAGTGGCGAAATTCAGCGTGCTGGCCTGGCCGCAAATGGCTTTGGCTACCGGAATGCCGTAGCTGGCGTTGCTGCCGTTGGTGCCATTGGCGTTGCGGGCCCGGTAGTTAAAAACCGCCGTACCGAAAAAACCGGCGGCGGGGTCAAACGTCAGCTGGTTGGCCTGGGCCGGCGTAAGCACCTGATTTACCGTAACCGGGGTGCCGTTCAGCGCCAGCACGCCCTGCGCGGCCGTGGGCAAACTCAGAATCACGTAATCAGTGGCGGCAATGCTGCCGGGCTCTACCGACAGCGGCTCCGTGAGCGGAGTGGCCGGCGCCCCGGCCGGCACAATCTGCGACACCAGCGGGGCGGCTACCGGCGTTTGCTCCACGTTAATAGTGAAGGTGGCCGAGCTGGAGGAAAGCTCCCCGTTGCTGTTGCGGGCCCGCCATTGAAAGGCGGTGGTGCCCGCGGCATTGGCCGTCGGGCGAATCAGTACCTGGTTATAATCGGCCAGTAATGTTTCGTCCGGTACAGTCGTTATCTGCCGCAGGTTATTGGTGCTGGAGTTGAATACATACAGCTCCGCCACGGCCGGGTTGGGCACAGTAAAGAAGCGGTAAGCAGTAATCGGAGAGCCGCCGTCGTTGGTTACCGCCAGGTTTATAATGTAGAATAGCCCGGTTGTACCCCCGATAGTAGCCGTCTGGCTGGCAACGGTGGGGGCCGCCGTAGGCCGGCTGGCACTCTGGCCGGGCGTAGCCTGCATTGTTACAAATTGGGCCGGCACAACAACCGGCTTATGCTGCCGGAAAGATGGGGGTTGCAGGTCACTGATGCTGGGCATCACGGCGGGTAGGGTGCTGGCCGGAACCGTACGTTGAGCCCGTGCATTGGGTGAGGCCAGATAGGCGCAAAAAAGGAGTGCTGCCCAAAGACGTAAAGCTTTCCTCATGAGTGCATAAATAGGGTATAAACTCAGCCAGATCAGCCGCTGTCAGTTACACAAAGCAGAGCCGGTACTCCGGCATTCAGGGGGCGACTAACGGAATCGATACCTCACAATTCCGTCGCCACTGCTCTTTGTTTCCGACAAAAGCTCAGTCGTGCTGTGTTAACTTACGTACAGAAAACAGCAATTGGTTCAATTGCTTAGTAATGAGATAGATACATTCTAAAATTGGGAAGTTGAATCATTTTGAATCAGATTCCGAGGAAAATCGAAACTGATTTAAGTGCTAAAAGGCTTATCGTGTATCAGGTTGAAAATCAATAAATAAAGCAGCGGGATGCCAGTAGCTGCTCGGTTCTGAGTTGACAGATTTCATCCTGGGTATACACACAGTTTCCAGAAATGAAACAGGAAAAAGCTGGAGCCGAAATAGTACCGGTTGCCCCTGCTGAGCTTTACGCCACCTGTAGCAACGGCGGGATCTGCCCGCCGCTGAAAACAGTGACTGATTGCTGTAAGCGGACAACCAGTCACATCTAGTTCGGGGTTACGTCGGTGGAACGCGACCTACTTAACCATTCCGGCCCTACCAAACGAAAAGCGCCCGACCAACTGGCCGGGCGCTTTTCGTTTGCCGAATGAATACGCGGATACGCGGAGGGTTAATACGTCTGGTTGCGGCCGCTCTGGTTTACCAGCTGCTGCACCTCATCATTGAACCCGGTTTCCTGGCGCAACTCCTCCAGCGGAATGTGGAAGCGGTATTTCCAGAAGTGCGTGGGGTTGGCCGGCACGTTAATCTGCTCCTCCAAGGGGTCCTGGCGACGCAGGCGGGCATCCATGGCCAGCAAATCCTGCAGCGGGAAAATGGCCCACATAGCTGGGGAATACAGATGTTGCACGGTTATTTCGCGGGCTACCCACGGCTCACAGTACTGCGGAGCCTGCTCACCCCAATGGCCCAGAATGGTTTCGAAGAACTTCTGGGTTTTCTCCCGGTCTTCCTCCCACCAGCCGCGCACGGTGCTCATATCGTGCGAGCCGGGGCTTACCACGCTCAGGTATGGGGCCGCATTGGGGTGCCCGAACTCTACATTCGGGTCGGAGGGCATGCGCTGAATGTTGAGGCCCAGGATGCCCAAGGCCTTCATCACGCCCGGCACCGACTCGGGCACCATGCCCAGGTCTTCGCCGCAGATGAGCATATCGGTGGCCCAGCGCACGGCGGGCAGCTTAACAAGCCCCTGGCGACGCCAGAAATCCTCGTGGCGGCGGAAGAAGAAGTCGATGTACACCTCGTGCATGCGGGGGCGGGTCTGCTCGTCCAGCTCCTTGAAGGAGCGGCTCAGGTACACCGTAATGCGCGGGTGGTAGAAATCGGGCTGCTGGTCGTCGGGCACGAACAGCACCTCGTTGGCCAGCTTATACAGGCCGGTACGCAGCCAGGTATAGTGTTCGGTGTTGGCGGGATCCTGCTGGATTTTCTCGGCAAACACGGCCTCCATCTGGCGCTGGGTGCGCACGTGCTCCTTCAGGCGGATAGCGCCGTAGCCGGCATCCTCCATAAACTCATCGAACACGTTCTGGGCCTGGCCGTGGAAGATTTCTTGCAGAGTGTGCCAGCGGATATACGGCTCACACATGCGGCCGTAATCAAACCAGCCCACGCGCTGCTCAATTTCGTGGCGGTGCAGGGGCAGGGCGGGCGAGAAGTGCCCGAGCAACCCTTCCACCGAGTGCCCCGGAATTTCCCAGATGCGGAAAAAGCCCAGAATATGGTCGATGCGCAGGGCGTCGAAGTAGCGGGCCAGGTGGCCCATGCGCTGCTGCCACCACTGGTAGCCATCCTCGGCCATCCGCTCCCAGTTATAGGTAGGGAAACGCCAGTTCTGGCCCGTCACCGAGAAATCGTCGGGCGGGGCACCGGCCTGCTGGTGCATGTGGTACAGCTCGGGCTGCGTCCAGGCGTCCACCGAGTGGCGGTAGATGCCGATGGGCAGGTCGCCCTTCACTACCACGCCGTGCTGGCGGGCGTAGTCCACGGCGTCCAGCAGCTGCCGGTCAAGGTGGAACTGCGTGAACAGATGCACGCCAAACTCGTCGAACTCAGGGTTGTCCTCGCGCACCAGCTCCGCAGCCACGGCCGGTGAGCGGAACTCCTCGGGCCACTGCGTGAAGTCGGCCGTACCAAACCGGTCGCGCAGGCCGCAGAAGGCCGCGTAGGGCAGCAGCCAGGATTTCTGCTCGTCGCGGAACAGCTGGTACATGGGGTCGGCCAGCAAGGCCGCCTTTTCCTGTTGGTAGAGCTGTTTGATGAACTTCCACTTGGCGTTCATCACCGGCTCGTAATCCACAAAATCCTTGGCGTTGAACTCCTCGCGCAGGCGGGCCAGCTCCTCGCGGGCGGCTTCGTCCTGCAACTCGGCTACGGCATCAAGGTTCAGATACTGCGGGTGCAGGGCAAACACCGAAATGGCGGCGTAGGGGTAGCTATCCACCCACGTGTGAGTGGCCACGGTGTCGTTGATGGGCAGCACCTGCACCAGCTTGAGGCCGGTAGCCACGGCCCAATCCACCAAAAGCTTGATGTCGGGAAACTCGCCCACGCCCAGGCCCTGGCGGCTGCGCAGGGCAAACACCGGCAGCGCCACGCCGGCTCCGCGCCAGTTGCCGGTGGGGTAGCGAAACTGGTCGTCGGCCTTCACGCGTAGGGTACGCTTGTCCTGGCTGGCAGCAATCAGGCGGTCTTCGCCGGCTTCCAACTGCAGAATCTTCTTGTCGCGCGGGTCCCAGATACCGTATTTATACTGCACCGTCCGGCCCGGATTTTCCAGGGCCACATCGGCGCACCAGGTCGGGTAGTCGGCATCCGATAATACCACGGCCTTCTTGGCATCCCAGGCCCCCAACGCGGGGTCTGAGCCCAGTACGCAGAGCTGGTGGTCGGAATCCACGCGCGGGGCCGAAAGCTGGAAGCGCACCACCGAGTCGGCCAGCCGGGCCGGGTTAGCGGCCGGAGCAGGGGCCACCAGACGGCGCATCAGGGCCTTGGTAAAGGCGGCGGTATGCAACTCATTCTCGGGCAGGGCAGGAGCCCGCCAGTAATCTTCCAGCACAATACGGGTAAACTGACCGGGCTCGGTACCGATGGCGCGGTTGGGACCCCATTCCCAGTGCTTGCCGCCGTCCCGCTCATCCAGCAGGACGTATTTGTACTCTACGGTACCCAACTGGTCGTCGGGCAGGCTGATTTCCTGGGTCCAAAAACCGGACTCAGGCTGGTAATGGAGGCTCAGGGCTTGGTCGAGGTTCCACTGGCCCAGACTGGGCAAGGAACCGCACACCACCAGGCGCTGGCCCCAGGCCGTGCGGAAGGGTAGCGTAAAGCGAAGAATCATCGGGAACGGACAAGTAAAAATTGGGGCCCGAAGATAGCTCTTAATACGCTAAAACAGCACCGGAAACCTGCGGTAACCAGCCATTTCGGGGGGCAATTACGGTGATTTTTTTTCGGACTAATGCCGGGTTGATGCCTGGTTGGTGCCGCGTTGATGCAGGGCCGCGTGGCCGGAGTGAGTGCTCAATAACCCGCCCAGTCTCCCGGATGCTATTGTCGTGCGCGGCGGTATTTTTTCTGGCGGGCTCGTAATGCCTTGGCATCGGCGGAGTACTTCGAAAGTTGCGGGAGCGTCACGACCAGATTTTTCTCTTTTTCAGGGGCGTTGAGTGTTATTATCTGCGTTTCGTGGCTGGGAAATGCCACCACCAGCCGGGCCGGTTGCCCGGCCGGCAGGCGGAGCAAAAAGAATCCTTCGGCGTTGGCAATGGCTGTTTGCAGGGCCTTGCCCTCTACCGCCACCGTAGCCCCGGCCAGTGGCTGCCCGGAGGTGCTGAATACGGCCCCCGTAAACTCCAGGGGGGCAGTTGGAGAGGGCGACTGGGCCCGGCCGGTCAAAGCCAGTAGTAACAGCGCCAGTGAGCCGGTGGCACGGGCAAGAGGACGCATCCGGACTGATAATACGCGAGAAACAGCGGGTGGTAGCATGGGTGTGAGCGGTGAACGGGTAGAGAGAACGGACCGTACCGGGAAAATGCTGTTTCCCCGGTACAGTGGTAGCGGCGCGCTACTGTTCAGCTAGATTAGTCAATAAAATGCAGTTGTCATTGCTGAAACGAGTAGGTTGCCAAACCATAGCCAAAATTTTGCGTTTGGCTCACTGAGTTTCATCTATACGCTCTGCCTTTTGCCGGTTACTCTACGTCGTATTTTATATGGCCTGCTGGGCCTGATTGGGTTGGTGCTGCTGCTGCTGGCTGGCCTGTACGTCTATATTCAGACTTCTTCGGGCCAGGACTTTGTGGCCCGCAAGGCGGAAGACTACCTGCGCGATAAGCTGCAGACGGAGGTCCGTATCGGCAAGTTTCGCTCCGACTTCCGGCACGCCATTAGCTTCGATGGCGTGTACCTGGAAGACCAGAAAGGCGACACGTTGCTGTCGGTAGGGCATCTGGGCGTGGACCTGGGTATCTGGGATTTGCTCAATTCACAGGTGAACCTGAAGAGCCTGGAGCTGAACGACGGGCGGCTGGCCATTAAGCGCACCGAGCCCGACAGTATCTCCAACTACGACTTTATTGTAAAAGCGTTTGCCAGCGGGGATACCTCCACGGTAAAAACCACCCCGGCCGATACGACCGGGGCGGGCTTTAAGTATAACATCGGCGACCTGCGCCTGACCAATATCCTGCTCACCTACAACGACCAGGTGGACGGGATGAACGTGCGCACCCGGGTGGGCGAGCTGGCCGTGAGCATGGACGAGGTGGACGTGGATGGCTCCACCTATAGGGTAGACCAGGCCGCTTTGCGCAACACCGGCGTTACCATCGTGCAGACGAAGGTGCCGCCGGACACTCCCCAGGATACGGCCGCTTTGCAGCTGGAATTCGGCCTGAACCGGGCCCAGCTCCAGAACGTGAGCCTGAGCTACCGGAACGACCCCTCAGCCCAGTTCATCAGCACCCGCATTGGCGAGGCCGACGTGACGGCCGATAACATCGACCTGAAAAATAGCCGGGTGGCGCTGAACACGCTCCGGCTCAAGAATACCACCTTTGCCTACGCCCAGAACGAGAACGTGCCGGTGGAGCGGCGCGTGGTGAACCCCGCCGAAGCCGTGCGCGACCTGAACGCCTCGGTGGAAAACGCCACCGGCCAGGAAGCCAGCTGGGTAGTGACGCTCAAGCAGTCGGATATCAGCGGGGTGGACGTGGCCTTCGACAACTTCAACGAGCCCCGGCAGCAGACGCGCATTAAGGGCATGGACTACAACCACCTGAAGTTCACGAACCTCACGCTCAATACTGAGGACCTGCGCTACTCCCAGGACAGCACCACCGGCCGTATCAACCAATTGGCGGGGCAGGAGCAGAGTGGCTTTGCCATCACCCGCGCTGCCGCCGACGTGCTCTACGACGCCAACCGTATTCAGCTCAATAACCTGGACCTGGTTACGCCCCACAGCCACCTCAAGCGCCGCATCGGTATTGGCTTCAAAGACTTAGCGGCTATTCCCGACGACCTGCCCAACCTGCGGATGAACGGTGACCTGCGCGAGGCCCGTCTGGGCTTCCGCGACGTGCTGTATATCACGCCCAGCCTGATTGACACGCCCCCGTTCAGCAGCGGGCCTAATCAGTCGTTTTTGATAAGTGGATTGGTGAGCGGGCGGCTGGGTGATTTGCGGGTGCAGAACCTGGACTTCACGGGCTTCCGCAACTCCGTGGTGCGGGGCTCAGGCCGCATCCAGGGCCTGCCCAACACCGACGACCGGCTGGTGCTGGACCTGAACCTGGGCTACGTGCGCACCACCGAAAACGACCTGCGCAGCCTGTTGCCCAAGGGCACGCTGCCGGAGCTGGGCATCAACCCCAACGCCCCCATGACCATGAGCGGGCAGGTGCGGGGCCGCATCAGCAACCTGGCCCTCACCAATATCAACTTCCAGGGCCTGCAGGGCACCCGCATCCGGACTACCGGCCGCCTGGTGGGTTTGCCGAATACGGACCGCCGCCTGTTCGTGGACTTCAACATTAAGGAGTTCACCTCTACCGCCGCCGATATTCGGGGAATTCTGCCAGCCGGCACCATTCCGGCGGGCTACAACCTGCCACCCCGCATTTCGGCCACCGGCACGTTCCGGGGTCGGCCTACGGCACTGGTGTTTGATACTGATTTGAAGGCCCGCACCACCTACGGCAACCTGGCCGTCAAGGTGAACGTGGGTGAGGGGCCCCAGGGTCAGGAGCCGGTGCGGGCCGTGTTCAGCACCCAGGGCCTGGACGTGGGCAAGTTTCTGAACGACCCCACCATTGGCAAGGTAACCGCCAACGGCACCCTCACCGGCCGCGGCGGCCTCGACCCCAACCAGCTGCGGGGCCAGCTGAAAGCCAACGTGCAGCAGGCCACCTACAACGGCTACACCTACCGCGGCATCACCGCCAACGTGGACATCGACCGGAACCGCTACGTGGTGGAAGCCAGCAGCAAGGACGACCCCAACCTGAACCTGGACGTGCTGGCCACTATCGACCTGCGCAACGCTGCCAACCCCACCTACACCGTGGACCGCCTGAACCTGCGCGGGGCCAACCTCACGGCCCTGGGCTTCTACTCGGGCGGCGACCTTCGCGTGCAGGGCAACCTGACCGCCAACCTCAGCGGCTCCGACCTGAACACCCTGAACGGCACGTTCTCCGGCAACCGCATCGTGATTGTGAGCAACAACCAGCCATTTGCGCTGGATTCGGTGAGTGGGCGCATTGTGCAGCGCACCGGCCGCACCGAGGTGGATTTTGCCAGCTCGGTGGCCGACGTGACCCTGCGCGGCAACACCCGCCTGGGCGACATTGCCACGGCTTTGCAGCAGCACATCGACCGGTACTTTGATTTGCCGGGCGTGCAGTTCCGGCCCGGCGGCGAATACCGGCAGTTCTCGTTCGAGGCCAATGTGAAGCAGCCCCGCCTGATTCAGCAGCTGGTGCCCGACCTCAAGCGCCTCACGCCCTTCAAGCTCACCGGCAGCTACGACAGCCGCCAGGCCGATCTGCGCCTGAACACGGCCATCCGCCGCATCGTGTACATGGGCTATGCTATGGACTCCCTGAAGCTGGCCGTGCAGTCGGACCCCCAGAAGCTGGACTATGCCCTGGGCCTGCGCCAAGTCAGCCAGGATACCACGCTGACCATCCCGAACCCCAGCCTCACGGGCAGCATCCAGAACAACGAAATCGGGACGCGCCTGCGCATTGCCGAATCCGACAGCGCCGAGCGGCTGAACTTGGCCGGGGCGTTGCGGGAGCTGAACGGTGGCGAGGCGTACGTGTTCCGCTTCGACCCCAAGCTGATGCTGGACCGCAAGCAGTGGGATACCCCGGCAGATAATGAGCTGCGCTACACCACCGGCACCGGGGCCATTTTCGCCCGCAACGTGAGCTTCTCGCGCAACCAGCGCCGCCTCAGCCTCGAAACCCTCACCGGGCCGCAGTTCCCGCTGCAGGTGAACATGCAGAACCTGGAAATCAACGCCCTGGGCCGGGCTGCCGGCTTCCAGGACTCGCTGATTGCGGGTACGCTGAACGGGCAGGCCGTGGCCTACAGCCTGGGCCAGCCCCGGCAGGCTTTCACGGCCAATGCCACCCTGGGCGGCTTCACCTACAACAAGTCCATTATTGGGGATGTGGCCGTGCAGGCTACCAACCCCACCCCCGACCGCTTCAACGTGGATGCCCGCCTCACCAACCAGCAGGGCATGGATGTGCGCGCCGTGGGCTATTACCTGGCCACCCCGCCTTCGCCCATTCAGTTTGACGTGAACGTGAACCGGCTGGACCTGAAAATCATCGAGCCCTTCTCCCTGGGCCAACTCCAGCAGATGGGCGGGGGCGTAACCGGGCAGTTGGCCGTAACGGGCACGGTAAGCCGCCCCGACATCAACGGCACGCTCACCACTACGCCTGATGCCACCTTCACGCTCAGCCAGCTGGGGGCTCCTTTCTTCCTGAAATCCCAGGAAATTGCGTTTACCAACCAAGGCATCAGCTTCGATGACTTTGCCGTGACGGACTCCCTAGGCAGCGAAGCCCTCATCAACGGGCAGGTGCTGACTACGGATTACGTGTCGGATTTCCGCTTCAACCTGGAGGCTACTACCGACAACTTCCTGGCCGTGCAAAGCTCCCGCCGCGAGAACAACCTGTTCTGGGGCAAGCTGTTCGTGGATTCCGACTCCCGCATTACCGGCTCCCTGAACCTGCCAGTGGTGCGTACCCGGGCCCGCGTGGCCGACGGCTCCAACCTGTTTGTGGGCATCCCCACCGATGACCCGGTGAAAGTGGAGCGCGACGGCATTGTGGAGTTCATCGACAAGAGCGCACCCATTGATACCATGCTGGCCCGGCAATTGGCCCTAGACACCGCCCAAACCGCCGCCGGCTACGATATTCAGGCCGTAGTAACGGTAACCGACAACACGCCCTTTACCATTGTGGTGGACGAGGCCTCCGGCGACAACCTGAAGGTGCAGGCCAACGGCACGCTCAACACGGCCATCGACCCTACCGGCACTATCACCCTCACCGGCCGCCTTGATGTAGCCAAGGGCAAGTACCAGATGTCGCTCTACGACCTGGCTTCCCGGGAATTCGATATTGCGCCCGGCTCGTCTATCACCTGGAGCGGGGACCCCTACAACGGCCAAGCCAACGTAACGGCCCTCTACAACGTGCGGGCCGCGCCCGCCGAGCTGATTTCGGCCCAGGGGACTACTGACGAAACCCTGAACGCCATCGGCCGCAATCCGCTGCCGTTTGTGGTGGATTTGAAAGTAACCGGGGAGCTGCTCAAGCCGGTTATCGGGTTTGATATCCGGCTGCCCGAGGAGGCCCGCTCCGACTTGCGCGGCCCCATTGAGGCCCGCCTCACCCAGCTGCGTCAGCCTTCCCAGGAAAGCGAGCTGAACAAGCAGGTGTTCTCGCTGCTGGTGCTGGGCCGCTTCCTGGCCGACGACCCCTTCCGGAGCAGCAGCGGCAACCTGGTGGCCCAGCAGCTGCGCGGCTCGGCCAGCCAGGTGCTCACCCAGCAGCTCAACAACCTCACCGGCTCCTACCTTTCCAACCTGGGCGTGGAGCTGGGCGTGAACTCCTACGCCGACTTCAGCAGCGGCCAAGAGAAAACCCGCACCGACCTGAACGTGGCCGTGCGCCGCCAGCTGCTCAACAACCGTCTCACTGTGCGCCTCGGCACCGATGTGCCGCTGGGCGGGGGCAACCAAACCAGCACCGGCCAGAACGGGGCCGGCGTGAGTGCTTTTGCCGGCGACGTGAGCGTGGAGTACAACGTGCTGGCCAACGGCCGCATCCGCCTGCGGGCCTTCCGCAACAACGCCTACGGCGACATTGACGGGCAGTTTGTGCGCACCGGGGCTTCGCTCATCTTCCAGCGCGACTACCAGACCCTGGCCGACCTGTTTAAGGGCATCGACGACAACGTGAAGGAGGACATCAAGCTAAACCGCCGCCAGCGTCGGCAGGACCGCCGCACCGCCCGCGACTCTTCCGCGGCTTTCCCCAGCCCCCGGCCCGACTCGTTGCGTCAGCGCCCTGCCGCTCGGCCCGATTCGGCCCGGCGCGCCAGTCGCCCGGTTTCCCGCCCCGATTCTACCCGCCGATAACCTTATTCCGGCTCCTGACAGGAGCCTACCGATTCTTCGTTCTGAACGTGTACCGCATGCTTTTTCACCGACCTGCTTCTTCATCGACCACGCAAGCTGCCGATACCAATCGTCAGGCTCCGGCTTGTTCCCCCGCGGAATATGGGCCGGGGAAGGCGCTTCGGCGGTGGCTGATGCTGGGCAGCGGGCTGCTGCTGGCGGCCTGCTCGGGTACGAAGTTCATTCCAGAGGGCAGCAAGCTCTATACCGGCAGCACGGTGAAGGTGAAGTCCGCAAGCCCGATTCCCAAGGAAGCGGAACTGACCACGGAGCTGACCGGCGTGATTACGCCTAAGCCCAACGCCTCCTTTCTGGGGTTGCGGCCCAAGCTGTATTTCTGGCACATGGGCGAGGGCAAAACCAAAGGTCTGGGCCACTGGTTGGCTAATAAGTACGGCGAAAAGCCCGTGCTATTAAGCCAAGTTGATACCCAGAAGGTAAAGGGCCTGATGATAAACCGGCTGTACAATAACGGGTACTTCCAGCCGGTAGTGCACAGCAAAGTACAGGTGAAGGGCCAGGCCGCTTCCGTTGACTACACCGCCACCGTGGGCCGGCCCTACACCATCAAGGAAATTCACTTCCCCGAAGGCGACTCCCTGCTGCCCCGCGCCGTGCGCGCCACCCAGGCGGCCTCGCTGCTGAAAGTGGGCGACCCGTACAGCCTGCAAACCTTCACCAACGAACGGCTCCGCATCGACCAGGCCGTGAAGAATCAGGGGTTCTACTACTTCAACCCCGATTACATTCTGTTTCAGGTGGACAGCACCCTGAACAACCAGGTGAATGTGTACCTAAAAATCAAGGGCAAAACCCCGGCCCAGGCCGCTAAGCCCTATATCCTGGACCGTATTCGGCTGAATACCGATTATACCCTGAATGATACGACAGTGAGTGAGCGGCCCATCCGCTACCAGGGCTACATCTACTACCCCGATGAAAAGGTGTTTAAGGCCAAGGCTATTACCAACGCCGTGTTCCTGTACCCGGATAGCCTGTACCGTCGCCGCCGCCAGGACCAGACCCTGAGTCGCCTGATGAGCCTGGGCACCTTCAAGTACGTGGACATCGGTTTCCGCCCCGCCCGCCAGAAGGCGGATTCGGCGGGGTACGGCTTCCTGAATTCCTACGTGCGCATGACCCAGCTGCCCAAGAAAAGCCTGCGGGCCGAGGTGCTGCTGGTGAGCAAATCGAACGGCTTTACAGGACCGGGCTTCCAAATACAGTTCCGTAACCGCTCGGCGTTGCGCGGGGCTGAGCAGCTGCTGGTGAACGTAACGGGCACGTTCGAAAACCAGACGCGCAGCAACACCAATACCATTGGTCTGACCAGTTACGAGCTGGGGGCCAATGCCCAACTGGTGGTGCCCCGTCTCATTACGCCGCCCTTCGATATCCGGCTGAAAAACTCCGATTTCCAGCCCCGTACTACGTTCGGAGTAGGAGCCAAAACCGTTACCCGCCGCGACGCCTTTACCCAGCAGGCGTTCAACGTGAACTACGGCTACACCTGGAAAAACCGGCTTACCAATGAGCACGAGTTGCGTCCTATCGACGTACAGTACCTGCGTCTGGCTGATACCAGTGCTACGTTTAATCGGCTACTACTAGAGCGACCATTTCTAGCTAACTCCTTCCGGCAGCAGTTTGTGCTGGCCAGCTCCTACCGCTACACCTACAACCAGCAGGCGCTGGAGCAGCGCCGCAATCAGGTGTATTTCAGCGGCGGTGTGGAAGTGGCCGGTAACCTGGCGTACCTGCTTAGCTCCCGGACTGGGCAGCCCCGCATTACCAACGCCGACGGCAGCCAAGCCTATACACTGCTCAGCCAGCAGTTTGCCCAGTACACCAAAGTCGACCTGGAGTTTCGCAACTACTTCCGCACCAGCTCCAACCCCAGCAGCGGCAACAAGCTGGCCACCCGCCTGCTGATTGGGGCGGGCCTGCCGTACCAGAACTCGCGGGTGCTGCCCTATCTGAAGCAGTACGGCATTGGCGGGCCCAACAGCGTGCGGGCCTTTGCTGCCCGGGGGATTGGCCCCGGTACGTATCGTGCCCCTATTTCCTCCGAGAATAGTTCGTTTTACGACCAAGTGGGCGACATGCGCTTGGAAGCCAACGCCGAGTACCGCCAAGATTTGTTCCCGTACGTGAAAGGGGCCTTGTTTGTAGATGCTGGCAATATCTGGCTCATCAACCAAGACCCCAGCCGCGTGACGGTGGACAAGGATGGCAACCCCGACGGCAAAAACGGCCAATTCTCGCCCAGCACGTTTCTGAAAGAACTGGCCGTAGGCGCGGGCGCCGGTATCCGCATCGACGTGCAGTTCTTCGTCATCCGCTTCGACTACGCCTACCCGCTGCGCGTGCCCTACACCAACAATGAGGTTATCCGCCCCAGCCTCAACCAATCGTTCAGCAAACAGGACCTGGGAGCCGGCCGCCTGAATATTGCCATTGGGTATCCATTCTAGCCGCGCATAATTCAAGCCCACCACGTAAAAGGCTCAGCTAATTGTGTAGCTGAGCCTTTTATATAGGTAGTTTGCGCCTTG
Source organism: Hymenobacter sp. 102 (assembly GCF_049949205.1). Taxonomy (NCBI): domain Bacteria; kingdom Pseudomonadati; phylum Bacteroidota; class Cytophagia; order Cytophagales; family Hymenobacteraceae; genus Hymenobacter; species Hymenobacter sp. 102. The sequence continues at coordinate 2,658,433 of NZ_CP188172.1, read as the reverse complement.
CCGCCTTAAGGAGCGGGTTTCGCTTTGGTTTCGAAGGTTTTCAGCAGAAGCGGAATACCCACGGCAAAGCCAACTCCTGAGCCCCGCGAACGAAACAGCTGAGTACCCGTGCGGGAATTGTAGGTATAGTCAAGTTGGGTATGCATCAAATCAGTGAAGCCCTGATTGATGAACAAGCTAACATTCATGCGCTCCTTACCTAGGTGATAAAACCGCGCAGTAGCTCCCAGCGTTGCATAGCCACCCCAGCGGTTGACTATCTGAGAATTAGACTCGTTGAAATCTATAGTGTCTTTAAGAAATACAGGGCCAAGCGCAAGCTTGCTGTTAGTGAAGCTATGAATTCTGTTGACACATACACCTGCTGTTATATCAAACTTTATAGAATAATTATATAATTTTTTGTCAGTGTCTATCGGTGTGAAATTAAATTGATGAAATCTATAATTTACTAGGGATGGAATTCTGTCTATGTACGTTGCAGAAGCGGCCGAATTCCATGCGCCTCCAAAATCATTATGCGTAATGTTGTCCGGTATTTTCAGCTTATAGCCGAAACCGGCTGCTCCGCCGGAATAGCCCGTAGAGAAAGATAATTTCTCATTTAGCTGATAACGTGCTGTTATCGAAGGAACGAACTTCATAATGAATTTTCTTCCTTTTAGTGGTCTTTAGCCTAAACCGAAATGAGCACCTTCGGCATAAGCATATTCACTTCCTGCCTTAACATCCAAGTACAGTTTACGCTGAGCTTGCACTGTGTTACTGAGCACTAATGTGAAAAGTGCTAGCAAGAAAATTTTGGTTTTCATTTACATTATGTACTAATATGTTATTCGATTTATTATGGCGTTATTCATTTTAGAAAAACACCTTGTAACAATAGGTAACAGGTAAGGGGCATAGCTCAAGCGCGGGGTACTAGTGTCGAGCAAGCAGTACAAACCTAGTAGTTATTCATCGATACTGCTGAGCTTGAGAAATATTTTTAACACAGAGAGGCCCGATTGCAGCACTGCAACCGGGCCTCTTTGTAATATACTGTTATTCAGCGTTACGCCTCCGCCGCCATGCGCACCTCTACCGGCGCTCCTACCGTTTTGTGGGCGGGTACCACGGTTACTACCACGTACTTGGAAGTGGGCGTGTTGCTGGTTTTAGCCACGCTGCCTACCGGTACCAGCGGGTTGGCCTCGGGGAAGTAGGCGGCCACGTTGCCCTTCGGAATGTCGTAGGGAATGGCCAGGAACTTCTCCACGGTGCGCTGCTCGCCTTTGAAGTGGCTGGTAATGTCGATGAGGTCTTTGGCTTTGAGGCCCCGGGCTGCCATGTCCTGCTCATTCATGAACAGCACCCGCCGCTCGCCCAGCACGCCCCGGTACCGGTCGTTGTAGTCGTAGATGGTGGTGTTGAACTGGTCGTGGCTGCGCACAGTCATCAAAATCAGCTGGTCGGGCTCGTGGGTGTACTTCTCCAGCTCAGTGGTGCTGAAGTTCGCCTTCCCGTTTTTGGTGGTGAATTTCCGTTCGCGAGGGCCATTGGGCAGGTAGAACCCGCCGGGACGGCGCAGCTTTTCGTTGAAGTTCTCGAAGCCCGGAATTACCCGGCTGATGTGGTCCCGGATAACGTCGTAGTTCTCCGTCATGGCCACCCAGTCGTCGATGTTGATTTTGTTGCCGAAGGTGGCAATGGCCATACCGCACAGGATAGCCACTTCGCTCATCATCTGGCCGGGTAGTGGCATCAACACGCCTTTGTTCTGGCTCACCACGCCCATTGAGTTTTCGCAGGAGGTCATCTGGTGGCCCGACTTCTGCATGTCCACGTCGGCGTGGGTGAAGCAGGGCAGCAGCAGGCTGGTTTCGCCGGTGGTGAGGTGGCCCCGGTTGAGCTTGGTGCCCACAAACACGGTGAGCTTCTGCTTGCGCATGCCCTCGGCAATTACCTCAGTATCGGGGCCGGCAGCCAGCAGGTTACCGCCCAGGCTGAAGAACACCTTGGTTTTACCCTTGTACATGGCCTTGATGGCCTCCACGGTGTCGTAGCCATGCTCGTAGGGCGGCTGGAAGTTGAACTCCTTCGCCAGCGAATCTTGGAACTCCTTGGTGGGTTGCTCCCACACGCCCATCGTCCGGTCGCCCTGCACGTTGGAGTGGCCGCGCACCGGGCAGGTACCCGCGCCGGGCTTGCCAATGGCGCCCTTCATCAGCTGCAGGTTCACGATTTCCTGAATGGTCTGCACGCCCTGGCGCTGTTGGGTAACGCCCATGGCCCAGCAGGTCACAATCTTTTGCTTGGTGGCAATGATGTTGGCCGCCTCCAGCAGCTGCCCGCGCGAAATGCCGCTCAGCTCCTCAATATCCTCCCAACTGGTGTTGCGGATGTTCTGCTCAAACGACTCGAAGCCGGTGGTGTACTTGTCGATGAAGGGCCGGTCAACCACCTGGCCGGGGTTGCGGTCTTCAGCCTCGAACAGGTGCTTCATGATGCCGCGCAGCAAAGCCATGTCGCCGTCCACGCGCACTTGCAGGAATAGGTCGGTAATCTGCGTGCCGTCGCCCAGCAACGCGCCCAGCGCCTTGAAGGGGTTCATGAAATCCTGCGGGTTCTTGAACGCCATCAGACCCGCTTCCGGCAGCGGGTTCACCGAAATGATTTTGGCCCCGTTGCGCTTGGCCTTTTGCAGGGCCGTGAGCATGCGTGGGTGGTTGGTGCCCGGGTTCTGCCCGATGATAAGGATGACCTCGGCCTCGTGAATGTCGTTGAGCGTAACGGAGCCCTTGCCCAGGCCCAGCGTGGGACTCAGGGCCGCCCCGCTGCTCTCGTGGCACATGTTGGAGCAGTCGGGCAGGTTGTTGGTGCCCAGGAGCTTGGCAAACAGCTGAAACAGGAACGCCGGCTCATTGGGCACCTTGCCCGAGGTGTAAAACACCGCCTCGTCGGGCGAGGCCAGTGAGTTCAGGTTGTCGGCAATCAGCTGGAAGGCGTCGGGCCAGGCAATGGGGGAGTAATGGTTGTCGCCGGGGCGCTTCACCATGGGGTGGGTAAGGCGGCCGGCGTTGTTCTGGTCCCGGTCGGTCATCTGGGAAAGCTGGGCCAGGCTGTGACGGGCGAAGAACTCGGGGCCGGCGGCTTTATCGTCGGCATCCGAGGCGGTGGCTTTGGCCCCGTTCTCGCAGAACTCGGCCACCGAGCGGTGGTCGTCGGGGTCGGGCCAGGCGCAGCTGGAGCAGTCGAAACCGTCCTTCTGGTTCATTTTCAGCAGACCCCGGGTGCCGCGGTTCAGCCCCCCTTCGCTCCAGCTAAACTCCATGCTCTTGATAACCGCGGTAACTCCGGCGGCTACCTTGGCTCGTTCCTCCAGCTTCAGGCCGGTAAAGGCTTCCGGAGGCTGAGCCAGAATGGGGTGGCGGTATTTAGCGTTGGGGACGTCGGGGGCGGGTATCATGCTTTCGTCACGTTCGTGTTGCGGATCGGGGCGGTAGTGGTCGGGAGCGGGAGCTTCGCCCTGGTCGGGCCGCTCGCCGCTGCGGGGCTTGTTCTCCGCTTTTTGCTGTTCGGGTTTGCCGGCTTTGCTGGGGTCGTGGGCGGGAGATTCTTCCATGGTGCTGGGTGGAAATGACGGTGGGAAGGCAGGTAAGCCAAGGCGTTAGTGTTTACAGCCCAGATCTTTCTCTACCAAAATATGCAATACTTGGTTATCCGCAACTTCGATGCTGCCGCGCAGGCTTACTTCGTTGGTCGAGGTCCACTGGTCGGCTACGGCTGTGGGCAACAGCACCCGAATGTGACCCGCCTCGTAGCGAACCATAAGGGCGGGGGCCCCGGCATCACGCTCCAGGCTATACGTAAGTTGCTCGAAGGCGGCCGGACCCAGTGGTACAGTGGTTTGCAGGCGGCCCTGTTGTCGGAATATGTCCACTTCGGGTGGGTCAAGGCGCAGGCGGAGCGTATTATCTTCGAGACGAAGCTTCATAGTAAGGGAGATGAAAACGGGCGGATGACAAGATCCTGGATTCGGGCTTGATGGGCGCTACGCCTGGGCTGACAGACGTTTTATACGTTTTCAGCCGGTAGAATCCGCCAGGGGTGCGAGTACACATTGTACCGGTTCTGGCGCACAAAGCCGCAAAGCGTCATCCCGAAGTCGCGGGCGGCGGATACGGCCAGGGAGCTGGGGGCGCCCACGGCCGCCAGCACCGGAATGCCGGCTACGGCGGCCTTCTGCACCAGCTCAAATGAGGCCCGGCCACTTACCAGCAGCACAGTGTGATGAAGCGGCACCATTTCCTGCAGCAACGCCGCGCCAATTACTTTATCGAGGGCATTGTGGCGGCCCACGTCTTCGCGCAGCAGCAGCAGCTCGCCCTCCGGCGAAAACAGGGCCGCCGCGTGCAACCCGCCCGTCTGCTCAAACAGGGCCTGTGCTTCCCGCTGCCGCTCGGGCAACTGATGAATTACGCGGGCAGCTACGTACGGGCCTTCGGAAGGCAGCACGGGGCAGGCGGCCGCGTGCACCGCTTCAATGCTGGTTTTGCCGCACACCCCGCAGCTGCTGCTGGTGTAAAAGTGGCGTTCCAGCCGGGGCAGGTCGGGCAGGGCAGAGGGGGCCAACTCGGCCCGCACCACGTTTTCCCGCTCCTCTTCCTTTTCCACATCGGGGCAGTACAGAATGCCCTGCAGCTCCTGCCGGCTGCGGATGAGGCCCTCCGTGAACAAAAAACCGGCTGCCAACTCAAAATCGTGGCCCGGCGTACGCATAGTGATACTCAGGGTACGATGCTGCCGCCCGTCTGCCGGTCCGTAGCCCACCCGGATTTCCAGCGGCTCCTCGGCGGCCAGTACATCCGAAGTTTCTGTGACGGCCATGCCCTGCACGCGGTGAACGGTGGCGTATTCGTAGCTGGTAGGAGGAAGAAAAACAGGAGCAGACACGGCGGGGGGAAAAACGGATGGAATCAGCAGGCTCTACGCACCAGCAGCCGGACTGGTGGTATATTGGGTTAACCTTCGGGGCCGTAACTAAGTTTGAGTTTCAGAAGCTGCGTGGCCAGGCCGGTTGGTTTGCCATGTACATTGCTCATCCTGACCACTTTGCGGGTCATATCATCACTCAGCTATGCTCAGCCCCGAAGAACGCCACCTCTACCGCCGTCACCTGCAGCTCCCCGAAATTGGAGAAGCCGGCCAGGAAAAGCTGAAAGCGGCCCGCGTACTGGTAGTAGGTGCTGGCGGCTTGGGCTGCCCCGTGCTGCAGTATCTGGCTGCCGCCGGTGTGGGCACCCTGGGCATTGTGGATGCCGACAAAGTGGACCGCAGCAACCTGCAGCGCCAAATCCTATACGGCCCCGCCGACCTGGGCCAGCCCAAAGCCGACACCGCCGCCCGCGCCGTGCGCCGCATCAACCCGTTGGTTCACACCGAAGTGTACGGCTGCCGGGCCACGCTGGGCAACGTACGCGCGCTGGTGAGCAAGTTTGATCTGGTTGTTGATGGCTCCGATAACTTCCCTACCCGCTACCTGCTCAACGACGCCTGCGTGCTGTTGGGCAAGCCGCTGATTTCCGGGGCTATTTACAAGTATGAAGGGCAGGTGTCGGTGTTCAACTACCAGGGCGGCCCCACCTACCGCTGCCTGTTTCCGCAGCCCCCGTCCGCCGCTGAGGCTCCCAACTGCGACGCCACCGGCGTGCTGGGCGTGCTGCCTGGCCTGGTGGGTACGGCTCAGGCCACCGAGGCCCTGAAGGTGCTGCTGGGCATTGGAGAGGTGCTCAGCGGCCGGCTCTGGCTGTTTGACGCGCTGACTTTCCAGACCCGCACCCTGAAATTCAACCGCCGCCCTGAGCAAGCCGCCATTACCCTGGACACCGCCAGCCGCACCGACTATGCCGACCTGTGCGGGGCATCGGTACGCAGTATTTCGGCCGCAGAGCTGCAGGAACAAGTAGCTTCAGCCCAGCCGCCTTTCCTGCTGGATGTGCGGGAGCCCCACGAGTACGCCGCCGGCCACCTGCCCAACGCCACACTGCTGCCCCTGAGTGCCCTGGAAAAGGGGGTAAGCCTCCTGCCCAAGCAGCACCCGGTAGTAGTGTACTGCCGCTCCGGCCGGCGCAGTGCCCAGGCCATCGAACGGCTGCAAACGGAATTCGGCTTGGCTAACCTCATTAACCTGGAAGGCGGCATTCTGGCCTGGGAAGATGCGGCTATGGGTGATGAGGTGGTGAGATAATTGGGAGAATAAAAACGTCATGCTGAGCGAAGTCGAAGCATCTCTACCGCTTCGTTGCACTGATATTGGTTGCCCTCAGTAGAGATGCTTCGACTTCGCTCAGCATGACGCTCTACATCAACTAGGACCACGCTAAATGGTACCAAGTACACAGCTTACACAACGACCGGCCGCGAATACGCGTCTTTACGCCTTCTGACAGTTCCCCATGCCGCTTACCGCTACTCCGCCACCCCGCCCCCGTATTCGCTTCGACAGAAACGAGCTGGCGGGCGCGCTCGGTGATTTGGGGACCGATCTGCCCTTGCTTATCGGCATCATTGCCGCTTCCGGCATGGATAGCGCCGGGGTACTGGTCATGTTTGGGCTGATGCAGGTGTTTTCGGGGCTATGGTACGGCATGCCTATGCCGGTACAGCCGCTTAAGGCCTTTGCGGCACTGGTTATCGCCCAGAAAATTCCCGGCCGCATCATTTTTGGGGGTGGACTGGCCATTGGGGTAAGCATGCTGCTGCTCTCGGTAACCGGCCTGATTGACGCGCTGGCCCGACTGGTGCCCAAGGCCGTTATCCGGGGTATTCAGTTTGGGCTGGCCCTGCAGCTGGCCACGCTAGCCCTGAAGGAGTATGTGCCCGCCGATGGTGTAGCCGGGTTCGTGCTGGCGGCGGCGGCGTTTCTGGTAACGGTAGTGCTGCTGGGTAACCGGCGCTGGCCCGCCGCCCTGGTTGTGCTAACCCTGGGCGTCACCTACGGCCTTCTGTTCAAGCTGGATGTGGCCACGGCGCACCGGGCCATTGGCCTGCACCTGCCCGGCTGGCACGTGCCGCAGTGGCCCGATATCCTGACCGGTGCGGTGCTGCTGGCGTTGCCCCAGATTCCGCTTTCCCTGGGCAACTCGGTGCTGGCTACCCGGCAGGTGGTGGAGGATTACTTCCCGGACCGGCCGCTTACGGTACGGCAAATCAGCTTCACCTATGGCCTGATGAATTTGGTGAATCCGTTTCTGGGTGGATTTCCGGTGTGCCACGGCTCGGGCGGCATGGTGGGGCACTACACGTTTGGGGGGCGCACCGGCGGCTCAGTCGTGCTGTATGGCCTGCTGTTTCTGGTGCTGGGCTTGGGGTTCAGCCAGGGCTTCCAGCAAATTGTCCAGATTTTTCCGCTGCCCATTCTCGGCGTACTGCTCCTGTTTGAGGCCCTCACGCTGGCTACCTTGCTGCGCGATATTGCCGGCTCCCGCACCGACCTGCTGCTGGCACTATTGGTAGGATTATTATGCAGTGGGCTGCCGTATGGGTACCTTGTAGGCCTTATAGTGGGTACGGCCCTGTACTACGCCATGCAGCGCGGCTGGGTAGGCTTGGGAAAATAACTGCGTATGGAAGAACGAATACTCTGTCAGGTCTGGAAAACGGTGCGCATTGAGGCCGGCCCGCAGCCGTTTCAGGGCTACTGGAGCATGGACGAAGGTGTCGTGTTCGACTTCAGCTTTCTGAACCAGCCAGCCGCTACGGCTCCGGCTACTGGCTGGGTAAAGCAGGCCGGCAAAATTGTGCAGGCCGGCAACGAGGCAGCGCTGCATCTGCTCATCAGAACCCTGACGGCGCAACACCTGACGCTGGAGCTGCATATGCACTATGTTGGGGAGGCCCGCCACACGCTCACGCTGCATCTGGTGCCAGGCGAGTAGTGAGTCTTTAGTATGAAGTATGAAGTACTGGGTAGTGAGACGTGGACAGGACACGATGCAAGCACTCCGTACCTGCCGCCGGTAATGTCTCATTACTCACTACTCGCTACTAATCCGGCTGGGAAGGTACAAACTCGGGAGAGGAGCCATTCCTGCGGCCAATGCGGTATATCACCGATAGTACCACATTATTTTTGGTGGCGGTGGTCTGGGGAATGAATATGTTTTGCCGGTAGCTGGCGGGGGTGTAGTTGGCCTGGTTCAACCACCCGGCCTGGGCCGTCCAGTGCGCATCAAACTGATAGCCCGCGCCGGCATACACCCGGTTGCGCTCAAAAAACGGTCCGCGCGGATTGAAAAACACCTCATCGTACACCGACAGGAATACAGTCTTGGTGGTTATGGTCGGCTGGTTGAGGGGCAGAAAACCATTGAGCCGGTAGCGCAGGCGGCCCCGAAACCGGCTGAAGCCAGTGGGTATCACGTCGTCGCGGAAGCGGAACCAGCGCTGCTCCACGCGGTAGCGGTGCTCCACCTTCAGGCGGGCGCTATAGTGCGTAAACGTCACCTGCTCCCACAGGCGCTTCTCCACATTCAGCGGCCCCGCGCTCAAGGCCCGGTAATCGGAGGTGGAGTACCGCCCCCCGGCTACCATGAAAGTGAAGTTCCGGGCCACATCGTAGCTTACCCCAGCCTTGGTTTCATAGTAGAAATACTGCCGGAACGGGCTGTTGGACCGGGCCTGCAGCTCCACGTAGCCGCCCCAGTGCTTAGGGCCACCGGGCAGCACCACCGTGGCAATGTGCCAGGTGCCCCACTGCCGGTCGAGCCCGGCGTTGGTCTGGGCCTGCGCGGCCGATATCAGACTCAAGCTGCCAAGCACGGGCAGTGCGTAATAAACCGGGAAGGTGGAACGGAGCAGCATAGGGGGGCCGAAGATACCCAACGTCCTGACTTCACTCGGGCGAGTGCAGTGGCTTTCCGTCAATTTCTGATTGTGCGGCCACTACTCCGCCAGCACCCGCCGGATAGTGCGTTGGTAGTCGAGGTTGTCGGTCAGGCCATTGTGGCCCGCGCCGGGCAGGGTGATAAACTGGTCCTGGAGCTTAAGCTGCTGCCGGAGCCGGGCCGTGGACGCGGGGCTGATGACCTCGTCCCGGTCGCCGTGGAAGATGACGATGGGGGCCGTTACGCGGGCCAGCACCTCATCAGTAGCCAGCGGGTAGCGCACAATAAAGGGCGGCACCCAGGGGTAATGCTGGCGCGCCATGGCCCGCATACTGGCGTAGGGAGCTTGCAGCACCAGCAGGCGCGGGTGGTGCCGGGCCGCCAGCCACGCCGCCGGCCCGGTGCCCAGCGAGTAGCCCAGCAGCACGGTTTGGTCTTCCGGGAATTCGCGCGTGAGTTGCCGATAGGCCGTATCTACATCGGCAAGTAGCTGCGCTTGGCTGCTGATGCGGCCTTCGCTTTTGCCGTAGCCCCGGTAGTCGAGTAGAAAGACGCTGTAGCCCAACTGGGTGTAGGTGGCCGCCACCTCACCCCAGCTATCCAGCGCCCCACCGTTGCCGTGCAGGTAGAAAATGAGGCCTTTGGAAGCGGAATCGGCCGGGAACAGCAGGCCGTGCAGGCGGGTGCCGTCGGCCGTCGGAATCCACCGTTCCTCAAACCGGTTGCTGAACCGGAACCGGTAATAGGCGGGCAGCTTGACCGGAAAGAACAGCAGCCGCTCCTGCTGAAAATACAGCAGCACGCACACCGCTACGTACAGCACCGCCCCCACACCAAGTATCCAGAATAGCACCCTCATAGTGGGGCAAGGATACCGGATTTACACGGAATACTGTCAGGTTACACCAGTTTGTGCCTGATGTGCGCCGGCGGTAGAAACGCGACACTTCGCGTCTCAGCGTTGGCCGATTTCGTTCGGGCGGCGCATCCGAGGAAACGCGAAGTGTCGTGTCTCTACACTGGTCAGTGAATTGCGATAAAAAGCTTCGCCTGAAGCCAAAGTGCTTGCTCGTTACGGTTGCGCAGCCACTTGTTCCGGGGAAACCAACTCCTGCAAATAAGGCCACATGAAATAGAGTGCCGCGACTTGCAGCAGCGTCAGCAGCAGCGTAATGCTCCAGAAGGCAGCTTTGCGGTTTTTGTGGTGCAGCAGCAGAATGGCCGCCCACGCGCCGGTAGCCGCGCCCGGCAGCGTGGCGAGGTGCAGCGTTTTCTCCGGGATGCGCCGGTCTCCGCGCCGGGCTTTCCGTTTATCGAGGGCGAACAGCAGGAAGCACAGCAGATTGGAAATCAGCAGGCAGCTCAGGAGTACGGTCATGGCACGGGAAACGAAACGAACAGCAGCAGAGCCGCAAGTTACGCGTCAACGGTTCCGCCTACCCCCCAATCGTGCTCATTGACTCGAAACTGAGCTGGTGCAGGGGGCGCTGGCTTTCGGCCTCGAAGCCGTTGGCGGCACGGTTGCGGAAGGCCGATTTCAGGGCGTCGGCAATCTGCTCATCCGAGGAGCCGCCGCGTAGCAGGGCCCGGATATCGAGCACGCCCTGGTCGTAGAGGCAGGTTTTGAGGCCGCCCTCGGCCGTGAGGCGGATGCGGTTGCAGGTGCCGCAGAAGGTGCGCGAGTAGGCCGCAATAATACCCAGACGCCCCTGGTGGCCGGCCACGGTGTAGTGGGAGGCCGTGTCGCCGGAGCGGGCGGGCACGGGCGTCAGCTCGCCCAGGTTCAGGGCCAGGTGCTCCCGAATGCGGCGGTGGTTCCAGGGCAGGGCGGCGGCATCGTGGCTGCCGCCGTTGAAGGGCATTTCCTCGATGAAGCGCACATCCACGGGCAGGTCCCGGGTCAGCTCGGCCAGCGGAATGAGGTCCTGGGTGTTCTGCCCGTCCATCACCACGGCGTTGATTTTCACCCGGATGCCGGCCGCCAGCAGGGCGTACAGCGTATCGAGCACGCGGGGCAGCTCGTCGCGGCGGGTGATGCTGGCAAAGCGGGCCCGGTCAAGGGTATCGAGGCTTAGGTTCACGGCTTTCAGGCCCAGGCGGGCCAACTCGGGCACGTGGGGGGCGGTGAGCACGCCGTTGGTGGTCATGGTCAGCTCCGTGATGCCCGGAATCTGGCTGAGCCGGTCCATAAACGGCACCAGGTCGCGGCGCACGAACGGCTCCCCGCCCGTGAGGCGCACTTTGCGCACGCCCAAGCCGGCCATGATGGTCACCAGCCGCTCCATTTCCTCGTAGGTCAGCAGCTCCTGCTTGGGCAGGTACTTGATGCCTTCCTCGGGCATGCAGTAGAAGCAGCGCAGGTTGCACCGGTCCGTTACGGCCAGCCGCAGGTATTCGAGCGGGCGGCCGTGGTTATCAAACAGCACGGAGGGTACAGCAGCAGACATAGACAAAGAAAGCAAAAGATTCGGGCGGGGCGGGCGCACCCAAACAAACAACGTAAATCCGGCTTTTCCGTTCGGAGCAATACCTTCGGCCGTTGCCGCCGCCCGGGCGGCAAGCCCCCTGGCTGGCGGGTAGCTACCGGTTTCTTACCTGATAACCCATGAACCTGAAAATTGCTTTATTCGGCATTGCCCGCGAAATCGTGGGGCAGCCTACGCTGGAGGTTTCCGCGCCGGAAGGCCAGTCGGCCCAGGGGCTGCTCCAGAGCCTGCACGCCCGCTACCCCGAGCTGGCCCGCCTGAGCAGCCTGGCCGTAGCCGTCAACAACGAGTACGCCGCCGACGATACCCCGCTGCAGGAGCGCGACGAAATAGCCCTGATTCCGCCGGTAAGCGGCGGATAATTCCAGTTGCCGGCTGCCAGTTATCAGTCTTCAAACATTACCGCCCGTCATGCTGAGCGCAGCCGAAGCATCTCTACCGCTTCGTCCTCACGATTTGCAGTAGAGATGCTTCGACTGCGCTCAGCATGACGTTCTTTTCTCCTCACTTTCTCTCCTTCCTTTCCTTGATTCACATCGACCTAACCGACCAGCCTATTGATATTTCGGCCGCGCTGCAGAGCGTGGAAGCCGATGGGGCCGGGGCCATCAACACGTTTATCGGCACGGTGCGCAACCGAAGCACCGGCCGCGCCGTGGTGCGCCTGGAGTATGAGGCCTACGACAGCATGGCCCTGCACCAGCTGCGCAAAGTAGCCGAACAGGCCGTCGAGCAGTGGCCCATGCTGCAAAAAGTAACCGTGGTGCACCGCAAAGGCACTCTCTATATAGGCGACGTGGCCGTGGTAGTGGCCGTTTCCACTCCGCACCGGGCCGAGAGCTTTGCCGCCTGCCAGTACATCATCGACACCCTGAAACAGGTAGTTACCATCTGGAAAAAGGAGTTCTATGAGGACGGGGACGTGTGGGTAGCGGCGCACCCATAAAGTAGCGCGCAGCTTGGCTTTGCGCACGAGCCGCAGGCGAGTTCCGGAGCGCAAGGGCCGCACGCCTGCTACTCGCTTCGCTCGTGCGCGAAGTGGAGCTGCGCGCTACCTTACTTCGCCACGGCCACGCTCTTTTCAATCAGTGCTACGGCCCGTTCCAGCACCTCGTCGCGGCCGGCTCTGATGCCGGCAATGGTGGGCTTCACCTCAATATCCGGCACAATACCGATGCGCTGGGTTTCGCGGCCATTGGGGTAGTACACGCCCAGGCCGGTGATGCGGGTACTCAGGTTACCGGGCAGCGTAATGGCCGATACGTCGCCATCGGCCCCGGCGGTGGTGCTGCCCATCACCACGGCCCCCGGCACGGTGCGCAGGGCCATGGTGGTGTATTCGGAATTGCTCTGCGAGAGTTCGTTTATCAGAATAACCACTTTGCCCGCGTACGGCTGTTCCTTGCCTGGGATTACCTGCAGTGGTTCTGAGAAGAGGAACATACCCGGGTAGGTAATTTGCGGGCTGGTGAAGCGAACAAACTCCCGGGGCCTGGCCAGCAGGTAGCGGGAGAGGGTGAAGACCACGAAATCCGACGGGTAGTTACGGATGTCGATGATGAGTCCCTTGGTGCCTTGGGCAGCCTCCATAATGGTGGGCAGGTCTTTGTTGTGGATGGTGCCCAGCGTAAGGTGCCCGATGTTACCCGGCAACAGGTGCCAAGCGGACGCCAATGGGCTGGGCGTACCGCCATTCTTTGCCAGATTCAGCTGGGCAGTCGGGTACCGACTGACGGTAAACGGTAGCTCCCGGCCGTCGCGCCGCACTACCAACCGCACTTGCTCAGTGTTGCCGCGCAGCAGGTCGCGGGCCATATTGCGCAGTTGGGTAGGCTCGTTGGACGCGGGCGTAATCGGTTTGCGCTCCTTCACCAAGTCCGCTACCCGGCGGCCATCCACGGATAGTACCACGTCGCCTTTCTGCAAACCGGTGGCTTCTCCCAGCTTTTGGTTGAAGTATTCCGTCACCACGGCCTGGCCTTCCACAAACCGCACCTGCACGGGCGCATACAGCCTGCCCCGGTAGCTGGCCAGTACAGCATCGGCATCTGAAATATTCGCGTGCGAGTCGTTGATGCGGGCAATGAGCTGCAGGGCCGTAACCCGGTATTGCTCCGGCGTGCGGGCTGCTACCATCCTGGGCAGAAATTCCGGTAGCACCTGCTGCCAGTCCTCGCCAATGGCGTAGCGGTAGGGGAAGAAATAAGCCACCATGTTCCAGTATCGAAACAACGACAGCACGCGCAGGCCGTCGTCGGGCAGGCTGCCGGGAGCCGACGGATAGGCTTCTTCGTGCTCGAACAAGGGGTTGCCGACGTTCGGGGCGCTGCGCACGTAGTAGTGCGGGCCTTGGCTGCGGTTCTGGCGCAGGTACACCAACTGCTGGCTGAGGGCCGGGCTTACCTGCCGCTTATCGGTAAGCCAGTCTAAGTCAGGTTGAAGCCGCACCTCTTTGGGTTTCGGCTCCCGGCACGCGGAGCAGGCCGGCACCGGGCCCAGACTGGTGAGCCAAGTGCTCAGTATTTGGCTGCGGGCTTCCTGATTGGAGGCCTGCAGTATCTTGGGCAGCACCCGAAACAGCTCGGCGTCCATGTTCACCTCACCCCGGGCCACTACGGGGTGGTAGTATTTCGCAAAGCCCCACACCCGGCCTAGCACCGCCAGGTTTTCCAGCTGCTGCTTGCTCAGGGTCTGGAGGCTGATGCCGGAGCCTTGCCGAAAGGCGGTATCCTGCTCGGCCTTGAAATGCTGTACCACTTGAGCCGGAGCCTGCCACCAGGGCTTGCCATCCACGGTCAGCTCCAGCTGGTCCAGCCACACCGTGCCGGTACCCGTAAGCAAGCCGCCAATTACCAGGGACTTGGCCTCGGGCTCCAAGGGCAGCGTTACGGAATACTGCTGCCAGCCGGTAGTGCCCCGCAGGTTCTGCTTGCTCATGTTATCCAGCTGCAACGTGCCACCGGGGCCGTCTTCGCGCAGCCACAACCCCGCATAGCCGTTCTGTACGTTGTCGGTTTTCAGGTAGCCCGAGAGCTTCACTGTCCGGCCCTGAAACCTGATGGGGAGCTGCACCGAGGCTACCCCCAAAACCGTACTGGTCGGCTGATTGAGTCCCTGCAGCCGCAACGCGTAGCGGCCCTGGTACTTCACCATCGAATCGACGGCCACGGTGTAGCCATTATCGGTTGGTGCCCACCAATGTGCCGGCTGCTGCGTCTGCCGGACTATCTGCTCAAAATCGAGGTTGAGGTTAGGTGCTGCTTGCTGCGCCTGGGCCGAAAAGCCGGCGGCCAATAAGGTGACGAGAGGATACGTGCGTTTCATATAACCGGATAGAGTCAGAAAGTGGCCCTAAAGTAGCGGCAACTCCCTGACTCTATCCGGTTTTTTTCTGGTGCCCGGCGGGCATACGCGCGGCTACTCGCCTGCGGCTCGTGCGCGAAGCGGAGCTGCGCGCTACTCCAGCTCCTGCCGTACCTGTGCGGCTTCCTCGGGCGTGTTCACGTTGCGCAGCTCCTGGGGGTCGGGGGCGGGCAGCACGGCCACGTCAGAATTGATGAGGGTTTTGCGGGGGCAGCTGTAGCCCAAGCTCAGGAAGCGCAGCAGCTGCGGGTAGCTGGCCGGCTCCCAGATGGTAATCAGCGGCTCGGGCCACTCGGTTGAGGGACTTTGGAAGGCCGTGGCCAGTCGGGCCGGCTGGCGCTGCTGCACCAGGTGGGCCAGGGTATCGGCCGAGAGGAAGGGCAGGTCGCAGGCCACCACCAGCCAGGCGGCGTTGGGGTCGAGGCGCAGGGCCGAGAGGAGGCCGCTGAGCGGGCCCAGGTCGGCGAAGGTATCGGGCAGGGGGCGCAGGCCGGCGTATTCCAGCTCCACCACTTGGTCGGGGCGGCAGGAAACGTGCACGTCTTGGCAGAAGGGCGCCAGCAGCTCAGCCGCGTAGGCGCGCTGCTCCTGGCCGTGGTAGGCTAGTTTTCCTTTGTCCTGGCCCATGCGCTGGCTGCGGCCCCCGGCCAGCACCAGGCCTCGCAGCGGCGGTGCGGCTTGGTGCCATTCATCCAGAATCAGTTGGGCAATAGCGGCGGTATCGTGCAGGGGCAGGATGGGTACGTTGGCTTCACCCAGGTGCGCCTGCAGGTAGGCGGGTACTTCCGTCACGCCTTCGGGCAGCAGCAGGGCCCGCACGTTGGTGAGGCGGTCCAGCTTCTTTTCCAGGGGCTTGGCGGGGTCCAGAATTACCAGCTGCCGGGCGGCTCGGAAATGGTTGCCGTTCACCAGCACCAGGTTCTGGTGCTGCAGCAGCTCGGGCTGACTGAACCGGTCGAGGGGCCGCTTTACGTCGAGGCGGGTGAAGGTGATTTTGTCGGTCAACTCGGCGGCGGCCCCGGCCTGCAGCAGGGCATCCTGGCCGCCGCTGCCGCCCTGGGCCGCGTCGTCGCCGGCGGCGTGGTCGGCGTCCACGTAGGCCACGCGCAAGGTATCAGCCAGCAGCGGCGTCAGGCGGGCGGCCAGCTCCTTGATGCGGCCGCAGGGGGCGCCCAGAATGGCCAGCTCGTAGCGGCCAAACTCGCCGCCGTGGGGGCGGGCCAGCTGGGCGTGCTTGCTGCGGGGTTTGTCGATGGGGGCGTTATCCGGCATGGTGAAAATCCTGTTTGCCGCCGGTTTTGCTGATGAGGCGGGTTTCCTGAATGAGAATGTCGTGCGAGAGGGCCTTGCACATGTCGTAGATGGTAAGGGCGGCTACCGAGGCCCCGGTGAGGGCCTCCATTTCCACCCCGGTTTTGCCCGTCACGGTGGCCGTGCACTCAATCAGCACGGCGTCGGGGCCGTCCACCTCAACCGTTACTTGGCAGTTATCCAGGCCCAGCGGGTGGCACAGCGGAATCAGCTCGGAGGTGCGCTTGGCCCCCATGATGCCGGCCAGAATAGCTGTCTGAAACACCGGGCCCTTGCGGGTGGGCAGGTCGCCTTCCTTCACCAGCGCCATAATTTCGGGGCCGAGTACCACGCGGCTGCGGGCCCGCGCCACGCGGCGGGTAGGTTGTTTGGCGCCCACATCCACCATGGCCGGCTGGCCAGCGTCGTTGAGGTGGGTGAGTTTAGCAGAGTCGGACATACGTAGCACAAGCGTCAGCTTGTGGTTAGAGGAAAAATAAAGGGTAAGGCCTGTACGAAGGTACCGCCCGGAAAGTAGCGCGAACTTTGCAGTTCGCGCCCCCGCGCCGTTTGGACGTCGGCCATCCAGTTATCATTCTGGGGCGCGAACTACAAAGTTCGCGCTACTTTCCGGGCGGCTACACGAGGTTCCCGGCTGATGTAGAGACGCAAGATATTGCGTCTCTACATCAGCCGTTCCAAACAACCCGCCGGTTTCCTCGTTGAGAAACGGCGCAAGCTACGGCTTGTCCTACCTTCGTGCTTATGATTTCAGTTGACGAAGCAAACCGGCTGGTGGCCGCCACCGTGCAGCCGCTGCCCTCCGAGTATCTCTCGCTGCCCTTGGCGGCCGGCCGCGTACTGCGCGAAGACCTGCGGGCCGACCGGGACTTTCCGCCCTTCAACCGGGTAGCCATGGACGGTATTGCCCTGCGCTACGCAGCGCTGGCGGCGGGCCAGACGGAGTTTCGCATCGAAAGCACCCAGTTTGCCGGCCAGCCACCCGTGCCGGCGCAGGATGCCACGGCAGCTGTGGAAATCATGACCGGCGCGGCCCTGCCGCCCAACCTCGATACGGTGATTCGCTACGAGGACCTCACCTTCCGCACCGATGATGCCGGCCAGCGCTGGGCGGCCGTGCAGGTACCCGCGCCCCACGCGGGCCACAACGTGCACACCCGGGCTGCCGACCGCCGGCAGGGCGACCTGCTGGTATCCGCCGGTACCCGCCTGGAACCCGCCGAGCTGGCCGTAGCCGCCACCGTGGGGGCCGCTACCGTAGCCGTGGCCCGCCGGCCCCGGGTGGCCGTGGTGAGTACCGGCGACGAGCTGGTGCCTATCACCGAGCAGCCGCAGGCCCACCAGATTCGGCGCTCCAATGGGCTGATGCTGCAGGCCGCCGCTTGGCAGGCCGGGGCCGAGGCCGAAGCCTTCCACTTCAACGACGACCCCGCCGCACTGCGCCAGGGGCTGCCCGCCCTGCTGGCCGGGTTTGATGCCGTGGTGCTGAGCGGGGGCGTATCGAAGGGAAAGGCCGATTTCCTGCCCGAGACGCTGCGGGAGCTGGGTGTGGAGCAGCTGTTTCACGAAGTGGGGCAGCGGCCCGGTAAGCCGTTCTGGTTTGGCCGGCAGCCCGGCGGGGCCGTGGTGTTTGCGTTGCCCGGCAACCCCGTGTCCACGTTCGTAAACTTCTACCGCTACGCCCGGCCCTGGCTGCTGGCCGTGCAGCAACCCACCGCCGCCGATTTTGGCAGCGTGGCTTTGGGCGGACCCGTTCCGGCCGTGCTGACCGAAGACGTGGTATTCAAGCCGCGCATCACCCACTTCAAGCTGGTAAGCCTGGCCTCGGGCCCCGATGGCCGCCTGCTGGCCACCCCCGAGCGGGCCGGCGGCTCCGGCGACATGGCCAGCCTGCTACCCTCGGCCGGCTTCCTAGAACTGCCGCCGGAGCAGGAGTTTTTTGCGGCCGGCACGGTGCTGCCGGTATGGCGGTTTAGGGGGTAGCGGCGGATCAGGTGGAAATCAGTGGCATACCTGCTTCTGAAACTCTGCTACCTGAGTCATACCCAACGCAATGCACCGTTGAAGGTCGGCGCAGCAGCCGGCTACATCCTGGAGTTGATACTTGGCCGCTGCTCTGTTCTCGTAAGCTGCAGCGTAGTTGGGGTCTAATTTTATAGCCTGATCATAAGCCCGGATTGCTTGCTCAAAATGGCCTTGCATAAGGTGCACCTTCCCAATTCCGTAGAAACTGGTTTTAGCAGAAGGAGAAACCCGAACAGCCTGTTCAAACTCAGTTAGTGCTGCCGGGTAATTATGCTCCTGCAAATAGCTGTAGCCAATGTTTTCATAAATTCGTACATCGGTCGAATCAGCCTGTTTTGCCTTATTGAGATACAGGCGAGCCTTGTCGAACTGGCGCAGGCTGTTGTGGATTACCCCCAAATTCCACAGGGCATTATAGTCATCTGGCGTAAACTGGGCCGGATTAATGTCTAAAACCAACTGCGAGTCTCCGCGGGCACCCTCGTAATCGTGCTGCTGGTACTTAGCCTTGCTGCGCAGTACCAAGGCTCTTTCCTGCTGAGGCTGTTGCTTCAATACAGCATCAAAATGCCGGATGGCAGCGGGCATGTTGCCACCATTGAGTGCTGTTTCCCCCAAGGCAAAATCATCAACCGTGGTTTGGGTCTGGCAGGCTTGGGCCAGTAACAGAATGCCGAACCAGAATAGTGTACGTTTCATGGTTCCAAAGATGCCGGGTAGAGGCAAGGAATAAGTGCTAGCGGGGCAGTATTTCTATTATCAGACGGAACCGGCCACCCTGGTAGTCACCCCTCGAAATCCAGCCCGCACCGGAAGCAGTGGCACTGGGTGCGCGCTCGGGGACCAGCCACCACAGCCGCAGCTTCACAAACAGGTTATCGGTGGACTGCTGACAGCACCTGTTCACTTCCGGCGACCTCCTTAAGCCACCCCCGAACGGGCGTATTCGCCGCCGGACCGGTGCTATTGATATGGCGGTTTCGGAGGTGAGTAAAGCTACGTAGCTTGTTGCCACTTCCGGGCAATCTGGCGGGCGGTTTCCAGCATGTGCGGAGCCCAATGCTCAATTTGCCAGGCGGAGGAAGCCAGTGAAGAATAGCGCAGATGGTCTTGCGCTTCCGCGTAGGATGCGGCCGTTTCTAGGATGTGCGACAGTTGCTGTTGCTGCTCGTATAATACCTCATCTTCCAGAGCGGACTCTGGCACCGACAACGGCGGGGGGCGAAAATCGTGCTGCACTGTGCCGGATTGACTGGCCCGATGCTGCTCCACCAGCCGGGCCATCCGGCGAAAGTCGCGACGGAAAGAGCGGTGACTGGCAGGCGTTGTTAGGGCTGTACCCAGCTGCTCGAGCACCACGTAGCGGAGGTTGTGGCAGCGAGGCATAGCTTGCTCCAACAAGTGGAAAACTTCCTCCGGGACGGCCGCATCGTGAGTGTCGCGTCGGACCCGACCCGCCGGAGCCGTAGGGGCCGGAGCCCAACTGCCCCCGGAAATATGAATTTCGCGTACCCGATCCAGCGGATAGGAGCCCAGCAGTTCGTCAAAGGAGGCGGAGAAATTATGAAGCTGACAATACAGATTGTGCAGGTCCAGAATGATGAACCCATTGACAGGCTCCAGAAGCTTACCCAGAAACTCTCCGTGCTGCTGCACTTCGGCTACGCTGTAGGCAAACGCCAAATTTTCCAGCCCCACCGGACACTGACCAGCCTGCGCCAGACGCTGCATCCGGTCTTGTCCCAGCCGCAGAGTGGCAGTGGTGTACGGAACAGGCAAGGGCGCACCGGCGTGAAAGTGCTGCCCGGTGAAAAATCCAAAATGCTCGGAAACGTGGGCGAAAGGTAGCTGCTGGGTTACGGTCCGCAGTTGTTGCAGCCACTGCTGCTGCGCTGGTTGCCACCGCCCCGATAGCAGGGAGTAAAACACGCCGTGCCCCAGCAGGCGGCCACCGGTGCTGTACGTGTCGAGCAGCTGCGCAAACCAAGCCGGTAGCTGCTCCGTCTGAGAAAGCACATCAAAAGACCATTCCAGCGCCTCCACCCGGCCCTCGGCCAGCAGGGGCAGTGCCGCCGTCAGGATATCGGTGTCGAGGTTGCAGGCCAGCGCCGCCAACACGGGCGGCGCTGGGACAGGCGCGGATTGCATGGTTTAGCCTCTGCCGCAGGCGGGGCAGTTGTCGGGCACTTGCACGGTTTCCGTTTTTTCGCCCTCGCGGTCTTTGGGCTTGGGGTCGTCGTTGCTGTTGCAGCTGGTAGCCTGGGTTGCCAGGCCTACTGCCAAGGCACTGAGAAGTACTTTAGACAATTTCATCGGAATACGGCAGATAAAGCGTGAAAAGAAAGTAGATAAACTACAGAGCTATTCAAAAGAGCGGAAGTTGCAAGCAGAGCAAAGAATTACCCCTCGAAATCCAGCCCGCACTGGAAGCAGTGGCACTGGGGCTTTTCGGGCGCCAGCAGCCACAGGCGCAGCTTCACAAACAGGCTATCGGAAGGCTGGGGCTGGTGGCGGCATACCACATCGGGGTGGTGGCAGCGGGGGCAGCGCAGGGTAGCATCAGTGGCCGGGTCGTCGCCGGGAGCTTCGGGAGGCATGGCGTGCATCACGGTGCGCTGGGGGTGCAGGGCAGCCTGGGCCGCCGCCACGTCGGGCTGGCGCACAAACAGGCGCACACTACCCAGCGCGGGGCCGTAAGGCCGGCTTTCGTTGCTGAGAAAGCACGGAATACCGGCCGCTTCCAATTGGTTTTTGGCCAGGTGGGCGGCAATGCCATCCGAAAAGGAGTCGAGCAACACAATGTTGGCGGGAGTGGCAGAATCTGAAGACATGACGGGAGGCGGGCCAGCGGGCCATACAAGCCTGGAAACGACAGAAGCACCCGTTAGGGTGCTTCTGAAGATGCGTATTTCAGGGTGAAAAACCTATTTGAACAGCGCCAGCGCCTTGATGAAGGTCTGCGAAACGCCCCAGGCCAGGGGCAGGCCCACTACCAGCCAGGCCAGCACCAACGAGCCAGTTGAGCTGCTGGCAACTTCCGAAGAAGCATGATTAGATTCCATATGGGTTACGAATAAGGGAGAAGTGAATGGCTGCGCAGCTAGGCTGCTACCTTTTTATCGGCGGTTTTCTCGAAATACTGCTGGGCCACGGGCCGCACCAGGAAGTTGGCAATCAGGCCCACCACTAGCA
The DNA here is from genome assembly GCF_049949205.1 of Hymenobacter sp. 102. NCBI lineage: Bacteria > Pseudomonadati > Bacteroidota > Cytophagia > Cytophagales > Hymenobacteraceae > Hymenobacter > Hymenobacter sp. 102. The sequence continues at coordinate 2,637,189 of NZ_CP188172.1, read as the reverse complement.
GGGCCGCCATGGTGTAGAAAACCGACTGGTAGGCTGCCGCGCCCGTAGTGCCGTTGGCCTTGGCGTTGGAGTGCAGGTAGTTCACAATCAGCGGCCCCAGCACGCCGGCCGTGCTCCAGGCCGTGAGCAGGCGGCCGTGGATGGCCCCCACCTGCAGCTTACCGAACAAATCGGAGAGGTAGGCCGGAATGGTGGCGAAACCGCCGCCGTACATGGTCAGAATCACGCAGGAAACCACTACGAACAGCGTCAACGAGGCACTGGCTCCCAGCGTCGGAATCAGGGCGTAGAGCAGAATACCCAGGCCAAAATAGATGGCGTAGGTAGTTTTGCGGCCCAGCTTATCCGAGGCCGACGACCAGAAAAAGCGGCCCAGCAGGTTGAATAGGCTCAGCAGCCCTACAAAGCCCGCTGCCGCCGCCGCCGTCACGCCTCGCCCGGCTCCCATCACGGCATCCGAGAAAGATTCCTGAATAAGCGGCGAGGCCGTTTCGAGTACGCCGATACCCGCCGTCACGTTCATGCACAGCACCACCCACAGCAGCCAGAACTGCGGCGTCCGGATGGCGTTGTCGGCCGTCACGTTGCCGGTGGTAATGAGGGCGTTGTGGTCGGTGGGTGGGGTGTAGCCCGCCGGCTTCCAGTCGTCGGCCGGCACCCGAATGGTCCAGACGCCGAACTGCATAAACAGCAGATAAATCAGTCCCATGGCCAGGAAGGTAGCGGCCACGCCCAGCGAACCGGTACCGGCGGCCTTGAAGTGGTCCATGAGCGTCACGGCCAGCGGCGAGCCAATCATGGCCCCACCTCCAAAGCCCATAATGGCCATGCCGGTAGCCACGCCCTTACGGTCGGGAAACCATTTGATCAGGGTGCTCACCGGCGAGATGTAACCGATACCCAATCCAATGCCGCCCACAAACCCGTAGCCGAAATATACCAGCCAGATGTTGTGCAGGTGCACGCCCAGTGCCGCAATGAAAAAGCCACCCCCAAAGCACAGGGCGGAGGCCATCATGGCTTTGCGCGGGCCTACCCGCTCCAGCCACTTGCCAAAAATGGCGGCCGAAAGACCCAGCAGCACAATGGCAATGGAGAAAATAACGCCTAGCTGCCCGGGCGTCCAGTCGGCCGGGGCAGGCTGGTCTACGTTGCCGCTGAGCAGCGCGCCCATTGGTTTTTTGAACACGCTGAAGGCGTAGGCCTGGCCAATGGCGAGGTGAATAGCCAGGGCCGCCGGCGGCACCAGCCAGCGGTTGTAACCCGGCCCGGCCACGGTGCGGCTGCGGTCCAGCAAAGAGTCGTTTGCCATAAAGTTGGTGGGTGTTGGGGAAGAAAAGAAGAACGGGCTGGCCGCCGGCCAGTCGGCTACTGCCGGACTGTACGAGTTGACCGATAGTAAGGTAGAAGCCTGGCCGCGCATTTCAGCCGCTGGGCACACTATTTTTTGCTAAAATGCTATAGCAAGTCGCGTGTCCCCGGCTCAGGGCCTGCGCCGGGGGGCGAAGACGCAGAAATTCGGCTGGAAAACTTACTGAAGAGCCGTGCGTTTCAGCAGCCAGCCGCGGATACCTTTGGCGCGAGCCTGCCGAAGGAACTCATCCAGACCACGGCGCATCGCCTCTGCCATCCGCTGCTGAAACGTTGGGTCCGTTAGCCGTTGCTCGTCCGCCGGGTTCGATACGAAGGCGGTTTCTACCAGCGCATTGGGGTATTCGGTGGGGCCATTCAGCCCAAAGTTGAAACTGCCCACGTTGCCGAAGCCCGCCAGCCCGGTGCGGCGCATCTGTTCATACAAGGCCACCGACAGCGGCCGGAACGCCACGTAGCGGTAGAAGGTGCTGGTACCATGCACGGCAGCGTTGCCTGAGGAATTAACGTGAATACTGACCAGCACATCCGGGTTGAGGCGGCGCAGCTGCAGCACTCGGTCGCCGTTGTCCACGGTGGCATCGGTGGTGCGGGTCATCAGCACGCGGGCTCCGGCCTGCTCCAGCTCACGCTGCAGCTTCAGGGCAATGGCCAGCGTCAGGTCTTTCTCGCGGGCCCCGGTAGCACCTACGGCCCCCACATTAGTACCGCCGTGGCCGGCATCCACGGCGACGGTTAGGCCGCGCAGGCGTAGCTTCTGCGGCGGGTGCTTCACCCGGATTTCCAGCGTATTGCCCCGGTACCCAATGTGGTAGCCCCAGCTCTGGCGGTGGCGCAACGTCAGCACCAGCCGGAACACGTCGGGCTCCGGCTGCTCATAGGTCACGTCGCCCAACGCTTGCAGCCCGTCGCGTTGAGTTATCCAGTTGGTGTTGGAGGTAGCCCCGAACACCTCTACCACCAGCCGGCTGGGTTCCGTAAGAAGCTGGGAGCGGTAAGGCAGGCGCTGGGTAAGCGGCACGCGCACGTAATCGTACACCGAATCGCCCTGCACGCTCCAGGAACCGGTAAGTGAAGCTGGCACAAAACCGCCCGGGGGTAACAGGCGCACAATTTCCTGCGGCACCCAGGCCACGTTGGTTTCCGAAAGCTGCACCCGGTACTGGTTGCCCACCCGGCCCGTGAGATGCAGCACCACCGCCGAATCAAGGTAGCCCAGCTTGGCCCCGCCTAATCGGTCCTCGCCCAAGCCATAGTTCAGGTAGGCCAACTCGCCTTTGGTGAGGGCCAGCTGCGGCTCGTTCGGGTTCAGAAACCGCACTTTTGTACGGCTCAGTGCAGTAATGCGCGCGCTGTCCGGGGCTATCAGCTGAAACCCGATGGGGCGGTCTTGGAGCGTGTCGCCGGGCTGCACCACGTAGGTGCCTTGATACACCCCCCGCTTGCCCTGGGTCTGGGCCGGCGGCAGCTCCCGCAGCGGCTGTCCGTGCAGAAAGGAGCCCTGCAGGCCGGGAGTGCCCACCAGCCGCACCTGCAGCCGGTCACCGGGTTGGAGCCACTGGTCCTGGGCCGGAACGGTTTCGGCGGCGGTAATAATGGGCGGTGGAGCGGCGGCAGTGGGTGCCGGGCGTAGTGCAGGACGACGCTGGGCCTGAGCCATGAGCGGCCGGTGCAGGCCGGCCACGCTCAGCAGGAAGGGCAGGAAGTAACGAAGCAGCATAAACCGGAAAGCAAAAGCCCCGCGCAGGGCGGGGCTTGGGTACTACGAGGGAATAGCGGACTACGGTTGCTTTACGGCCTCACCGAGGTCCTTCACGTCGCGGCCGGTTTCCAGAGCGGTAAATTCCGTTTGCAGAGCCCGGATATGCAGCTCGTCGCGGCCTTTGATATCGAGGCGGATGTTGCGGAACTGTGCATTGAGGCGGCGGCTGATGCTGGTGGCGTAGTCCCAGTCGCGCTGGGTCCACTGCTTGCGGCGGGCCCGCACCTGCTGCATAAACTGCACAAAGGCGGGCTCAATGGTGGCGGGCGTTAACGTTTCAATAGCTGCGTAGGTGCCCAGCAACTCGTTGGTGAAGGCCGTTTCGGCGGCTTTGTCCAGCGGCTGTCGGCTACGGGATTTGGATACCGAATCAAAGCGGGCGGCGCGGCGGCCGGCCACGCGCAGCTTGGCGGCGGCTTCGTCCACGGCCGTATCCAGCTTGCGGGCTTCTTCCTTTACCATATCCTGCCGTTCCCGGGGCGTCGAGTCGCAGGCTGTAAGCAGCGCCCCGGCTGCCAGTACACCTGCCCATATGAGCTGTTTCATGAGCGTAAGATACGGGAATGAGCGGTCGGTAGTTAGCGGGCCCAGCCAGGCGGCCTATTGCGTGCGCAGCCGGAATGTGAACGGCAGCTCAAACTTGGACACCACGGCCCGGCTGCCTACACGGGCCGGAATCCACTGGTCGGGAATTGTACGAGCCACGCGCAAAGCCTCCTCGTCGCAGCCCGCTCCGATGCCGTACAGCACCTGCTGGTCGGTGGCATGCCCCAAGGTATCAACCACAATGGCAACCACCACCCGGCCCTGCACGTTTTTGGCCTGGGCGTTGGCCGGGTACACCATTTTGCTCATGTAAGGAGCCAGGGCCGCGTCGCCGCCGATAAAGAAAATAGGGTGCGTTACCCGCTGGCGCGTCCATTCGCCGCTGGCCGTACGTACGGAGTAGGGCACGTCATCGAAGGGACGATAGAACAGCAGCTTCTTGGTAGTGTGGTCGTATTTCTGGGCAATTACCTGGCTTCCGTCGCGGGTATAGGCGTAATATTCCCACACGCCTACTTTTTCGCCCTTATCTAGCATGCCACTGGCGGCATCGGTTTTGCGGAGTTTTTGAGCCTGCGTGCTATAGGCGGCCAGCAGCAGGCAGCCGAGTAAAAATTGTTTCATGGGCGGGAGTGGAAGGTGGGGAGCGGGCAAAACGCAGGGCCGCCTGCTGAACGGGGAGCAGAAAGGCTGGGCTGCGGTAAGAAAAATATAAAATTAGTGCAATGCAGGGTGGGGCCTGCGCGTGGGTCTGAGAGCGGGTAAAACCAAGTAAGTTCCCAGCCAGCAGCGGCGCACGTACGCAATAATTCCTTCGAAAGATTGACGAGCCGCCGGGCTAGGTCCGGGAAATATACAACTATCCAGGGCATCGGCCAACCGATGCCTGGTTAAGTCTCTGATTTTTTCGCTGTTAGTCTTCCAGCGTGTCACGCAGGTCGCGGAGCTGATTTTGCAGTCCGGGCCAGTGTGGGCAGAGCTTTTCCAGCCGCTGCAGTACGCGCAGGGCTCCGCGGTTGTCACCGATGGTGCGCAGAATAGTTGCCCAGCCTGATAGCGCCCCGAAGTGGCGGGGCTCGTGGCGCAGGGTTTCGGCCACGTCACGCAGGGCCGCCTTAAACTCACCGCGCAGGTAGTACGCCGTGGCCCGCTTATTCCAGCCTTCGGCGTATTCGGGCGCCGCCACCGTCAACTCGGTAAACTCCCGGATAGCCAGCGTGTACTCCTCCGCCGACAAGGCACGCATGCCAGCCTCCAGGTATTTATCCAGCAGCGGGTGAGCGGTGGTCAGCCACAGTTGCCAGATGCCATCCTGCAGGGCCTCAATTTCGGCAGGTGAGGCGGCCGTGCGCAACCGGTCAAACAGGTCGTCAAGGGAATCCAAGCGGGGAAGTGGTGAGAGGTGAAGAGGTGAGAGCGAGCAGTCCTAGAAGTACGCGAAGTCAGAAAGCACAGTTAGCCGAACAGTTCACAATTTCACGCACGCGCTTCTAGAACAGGGCCGCTGCTACCCGGCGCACCGCCTCCGATTTGCCCATACTGTAATAGTGCAGCACCGGCACACCGTGGGCCATCAGCTCCCGGCTCTGGTTGATGCACCATTCAATACCGATTTCACGGGCCGCGGCGTTGTCAGGGGCCAGGTGCACGGCGTCCACCAGCTCGTCGGGCATGTTCAGGTAGAAGGAGCGGGGCAGGGCCGTCAGCTGACCCTTGGTGGTCAGGGGTTTCAGGCCCGGAATGATGGGCACGGTGATGCCCGCTTCCCGGCACCGGCGCTCAAACGTGAAAAACTGCTCGTTGTCGAAGAACATCTGGGTTACGATGTATTCGGCCCCCCGGTCCACCTTATGCTTAAGGTAGCGCAGGTCGGTGGCGTGGCTGGGAGCCTCGAAGTGCTTTTCGGGGTAGCCGGCCGTGCCGATGCAGAAATCGGTGGCCCAGGTATCATCCTGCTCCTGGTCGAGGTATTCTCCCTTGTTCAGGTCCGCTACCTGCCCAATCAGGTCGCAGGCATAGCTGTGCCCGTCGGGCTCGGGCTTAAACTGGCCTTCACTTTTGATTGGGTCGCCGCGCAGAGCCAGCACATTGTCAATGCCCAGAAAATGCAGGTCGATGAGGGCGTTTTCGGTTTCCTCTTTGGTGAAGCCCCCGCAGATGAGGTGGGGCACCGTATCCACATCGAAGCGGTTTTTGATGGCCGCGCAAATCCCTACCGTACCCGGGCGGCGGCGTACGGTTTTCTTTTCCAGCAGGCCGTTGGGGTGCTGCCGGTACACGTATTCCTCGCGGTGATAAGTGACATCAATAAACGGCGGCTTAAACTCCATTAAAGGCTCAATGTTGGAGAATAAGGTCTGGATGTTCTCGCCTTTCTTGGGAGGCAGCACCTCGAAGGAGAACAGGGTGCGGCCGTTGGCGCGGGTGATATGCTCAGTTACTTTCATATGAGAGGAAGCAGAACGCAACTTCCCTCCGCAGAGGATGAAATGCCGGCGCGTTAGCGGCGGTGGGGGTAGTTGAAGGGCGTTGCTGACGTTGCTTAGCGGGAAAGCTGGTTGCTAGTTGAAGGCCGATGGGTAGTTCCGGGTGACGCGGAAGTCAGCAACGCCCTTCAACCACTCCGGGGTTGGCTGTAACAACGCGTCCCTTCCCCTCCTCATCTGCGGAGGGGAGGGGACGCGTTGTTACAGCGCCGTTACGGGCACAGCGGCCGGGTCGTAGTTGAGGTTGGGGGCCAGCCAGCGCTCCAGCTCCGGGAAAGGCATGTGCTTGCGCTCGGCCAGGTCGGCTACCTGGTCGCGGCCGATGCGGCCGAGGCCGAAGTAGCGGCTGCTGGGGTGGGCGTAGTACAGCCCGCTCACTGAGGAGGCCGGGTACATGGCCAGGTTTTCGGTGAGGCGGATACCGGTCTGGTTTTCGGCGTCGAGCAGCTGGAACAAGGTGATTTTCTCGGTGTGGTCGGGGCAGCCGGGGTAGCCGGGGGCCGGGCGCACGCCCTGGTACTTCTCCTGAATCAGGTCTTCGTTGCTGAGGTTCTCGGCCGGGTTGTAGCCCCAGAACTCCTCCCGTACCCGCTGGTGCAGGCGCTCGGCAAAGGCTTCGGCGAGGCGGTCGGCCAGGGCTTTGAGCATGATGCTGGAATAGTCGTCGTGTTCCTGCTCAAACTTCGCCAGCCACTTCTCGATGCCAATACCAGCCGTGACGGCAAACCCGCCCAGGTAATCGGCCCGGCCCGACTCGCGGGGGGCCAGGAAGTCGGAGAAGGCCAGGTTGGGCACGCCTTCGGCTTTTTCGCTCTGCTGGCGCAGGGTGAAGAACTCCGTCTGCACCTGCTGGCGGGAGTCGTCCTGGTACACCTCAATGGTATCGTGCTGCACGGTGTTGGCCGGCCAGAAACCCAGCACCGCCCGGGCCGTCAGCCACTGCTCATCAATAATGCGGCGCAGCATGGCCTGGGCATCGTTGAACAGCTGAGTAGCCGCTTCGCCCGCGTGCTCATCGGAGAGAATGCGCGGGTAGCGGCCCTTCAGCTCCCAGGTGTGGAAGAACGGTGTCCAGTCAATGTACTCCGCCAGCTCGGCCAGGGAGTAGTTGTCCAGGGTTTTTGTGCCGAGGAAGGTGGGCTTCACGATGGGCGTAGTGGCCCAATCGGCCTTGAAGCCGTTTTCGCGGGCGGCTTCAATGGGCAGGTAGTTCTTCTCGCGCTGGCGGCCGGCGTAGTCGTGGCGCAGGGTGTCGTACTCGTCGCGTACGGTGCGGGCGTAGGCCTCCTTGCCCGAGCCCAGCAGGCCCGCCGCCACGCCCACCGAGCGGGAAGCATCGTTCACGTGCACGATGGGGCCGCTGTAGTTAGGGGCAATTTTCACGGCCGCGTGCAGGCGGGAAGTGGTAGCCCCGCCAATGAGCAGCGGGGTTTTCAGCCCGCGCTTCTCCATTTCCTGGGCCACGTACACCATTTCATCGAGGCTGGGGGTAATCAGCCCGCTGAGGCCGATAACGTCGGCCTGCTGCTTCTGGGCCTCGTCCAGAATCCGCTCCAGCGGCACCATCACCCCCAAATCCACAATATCAAAGTTGTTGCAGGCCAGCACCACGCCCACAATGTTTTTGCCGATGTCGTGCACGTCGCCTTTCACCGTGGCCAGCAGAATCTTGCCGGCCGACTGCCGGGCGCTGCCGGCTTTTTCGGCTTCCAGGAAGGGCTGCAGGTAAGCCACGGCCTTCTTCATCACCCGGGCCGACTTCACTACCTGGGGCAAAAACATTTTGCCGGCCCCGAACAGGTCGCCCACCACGTTCATGCCGGCCATCAGGGGGCCTTCAATCACGTCGAGAGGGCGGCCCACTTGCCGGCGTACTTCTTCGGTGTCCTCGTCGATGAATTCGGTAATGCCTTTTACCAGCGCGTGCTGCAGGCGCTCGGCCACGGGCAGCTCCCGCCAGGCCAGCGTATTGGTTACGGCCCCGGATCCGGTGGCTTTCTGGTCCTTTACGGTTTCGGCGAAGTCCACGAGCCGCTCGGTGGCATCGGGGCGGCGGTTTAGCAGCACGTCTTCCACCAGTTCCAGCAATTCCCGGGGCACATCGTCGTACACGGCCAGCTGGCCGGGGTTCACAATGCCCATATCCAGCCCGGCCCGGATGGCGTGGTAGAGGAAGGCCGAATGCATGGCCTCGCGCACCACGTCGTTGCCCCGGAAGGCGAAGCTGATGTTGCTGACGCCCCCGCTGGTCAGGGCGCCGGGCAGGTTGGCCTTAATCCAGCGCACGGCCTCAATGAAATCGAGGGCGTAGTTGCGGTGCTCGTCGATGCCGGTGCCGACGGTCAGGATGTTGGGGTCGAAGATGATATCCTCGGCCGGGAAGCCTACCTCGTTGACCAAGATGTCGTAGCTGCGCTTACAGATGTCGATGCGGCGCTGGTAGTTGTCGGCCTGGCCGTGCTCATCGAAGGCCATTACCACCACGGCGGCCCCGTACTGGCGCACTTTGTGGGCGTGGGCCCGGAAGGCTTCCTCGCCTTCTTTCAGGGAAATGGAATTGACGATACTCTTGCCCTGCACGCACTTGAGGCCGGCTTCCAGCACCGTCCACTTCGAGGAGTCAATCATCACCGGCACGCGGGCAATGTCGGGCTCGGAGGCAATCAGGTTCAGGAAGGTGGTCATGGCCTGCTCCGAGTCAAGCATGCCCTCGTCCATGTTCACGTCCAGCACCTGGGCGCCGCCCTCTACCTGGTCGCGGGCCACCTGCAGGGCCGCCTCATAGTTGCCGGTGCGGATGAGGCGGGCGAAGGCGCGGGAGCCGGTTACGTTGCACCGCTCGCCCACGTTCACAAACAGGCTCTGCTCGGTAATGCCGAAGGGCTCCAGGCCGCTGAGGCGGGTGGCGGGCTTCACGGCGGGCAGTTGGCGGGGCTGATATTTATCGGCCAGCTTGGCCAGCTCGGCAATGTGCTGGGGCGTGGTGCCGCAGCAGCCGCCCACCACCGTCACTAGCCCGTCCTGCAGGTAGTTTTCCACCACCGCCGCAAATTCCTGGGCCGATTCATCGTAGCCCCCAAAGGCGTTGGGCAGGCCGGCGTTGGGGTAGGCCGAAATGTGCACGTCGGCCAGGCGGCTCAGCTCCTGAATGTACACCTTCAGCTGGTCGGCCCCAAGGGCGCAGTTCAGGCCCACGCTCAGCAGCGGCAGGTGGCGGATGGAGTTCCAGAAGGCCTCCACCGTCTGCCCACTCAGCGTGCGGCCCGAGGCATCGGTAATAGTGCCCGAAATCATGATGGGTACCACCCGGCCGCCCTCGTCGAAGAACTGCTGCACCGCGTACAGAGCCGCTTTGGCGTTCAGCGTGTCGAAGATGGTTTCAATCAGCAGTGCGTCGGAGCCGCCGTCAATCAGCCCGCGCACCTGCTCCAGGTAGGCCGTAGCCAGCTCGTCGAACGTCACGGCGCGGAAGCCGGGCCGGTTTACGTCGGGCGAGAGAGAGGCAGTGCGGTTGGTGGGCCCGATGGCGCCGGCCACGAACCGCTTGCGCGTGGGGTCCTTCTGTTCAAACTCGTCGGCTACCTCGCGGGCAATACGCGCCGACTCGTAGTTCAACTCGTACACGATGTGCTCCAGGGCATAATCAGCCTGGGCGATGGTAGTGCCCGAAAACGTATTCGTTTCCACCATGTCGGCCCCGGCGGCAAAGTACTCGGCGTGGATGCCTTTGATAATGTCGGGCCGGGTGAGGCTCAGCAGGTCGTTGTTGCCGCGCAAAGGCCTGGGGTGGTCCTGGAAGCGCGGGCCCCGGAAATCGTCCTCCGTGAGCGTATGGCGCTGAATCATGGTACCCATAGCACCATCCAGAATCAGCACGCGGCGGCGCAGGATATCGTGGAGAGGGGATGCAACGGGGGCGGGGGCAGGGGAAACGGTCGGCATATCGGCTCTTCTAAGGGAAATCAGCGGCGAAAAGTGCCTATCCAGAAAGAGCCGGGCGCGCAGGCCGGTTCCGCACTTATCTTCTTCCAACGCCCGCTAAGACGGTGGAAAGGGAGTTAGCACCTTGTTTTATTTCAGGTTGCTAAGACGTCATCGGGCCCAATCCCTCGGTCTTTCTGGATAAGTAACAGGACGAAGATACGCCGCAACGCCCGAAAAACAACAAGCCCGGCCGCACACGTGCGGCCGGGCCTGTTGCAGCGTACCGGGTTGCAGCTAATCTTTCTTGATGCAGTTGGGTACGGTTTTACCGTCTTTCTTTTTGGTGCCGGCTTGCTCGTAGCCTTTCCAGCAGGGGTCTTCTTTCTTGGCAGTGGTATGCGAAGCAGTGGTTTTCTTAGTGGGCATAACGGATGGAAACAGGGCTAAGTAAACTTCCTGTTGGTAAAGGTGGTACGTGGGCCTGTAGTAGTGAGTTGATGTAAACCCGGGCCCATGCGGCAGATGCCGAAATTCTGTAAGCATAAACATCTGCGTGTACGTACATCAATTTGGCCTGCGCTCAACAACCTCATCAGTTTCGCGTAAGGCATAAGCTCAATCGTATTCCTTGACCACTCCGCTCTATGGCTGCTAAAAAAGCGGCGGCTCCCAAAAAAGCTGCCACCCCCGATACCCCTGCTACTGGTAAAACCGCCAAAACGGCCGCTACGCCCGCTGCCAAACAGGCTGCCAAAGCCGCCGCCGAAGCACCCGCCCCCGTGAAGCGGCCTACGGCCAAGGATATGAAACAGCACGCCCAGACGCTGCCTTATCCCGCCAAACAGGCCGATATGAAGCTGCAGCCTGCCATGAATTTCAGCACCTACCGCGCCGCTGGTAAGTTGCAGGACAAGATTGCGCTGGTAACTGGCTCCGACTCCGGTATTGGCCGGGCGGTGGCCGTGGCCTTTGCCATGGAAGGAGCTCACGTAGCCGTACTGTTCAACGAAAATGTGGTGGATGCCGAGGAAACCAAGCGCCTCGTGGAAGCCCAGGGCCGCCGCTGCATTCTGCTGCAGCTGGACGTGCGCGACCCGGAGCAGTGCAAGCAGGCCGTGCGCCGTACCCGCGCCGAGCTGGGCGGCCTCAACATTTTGGTCAACAATGCCGCCTTCCAGATGGCGCAGGAGAAGTTCGAGGACATTCCCGAGGAGCAGATCCGCCGCACCTTCGATACCAACATTCTCGGCTATATCTGGATGGCCCAGGCGGCCGTGCCGCACCTCAAAAAGGACGACTGTATTATCAACACCGGCAGCATTGTGGGGCTGACGGGCATTCCAATTCTGATTGATTATGCCTGCACCAAATCAGCCATTCACGCCCTTACCAAGAGCCTGGCTACTCACTTGGGCGAGCGGGGTATCCGGGTAAACTGCGTAGTGCCCGGCCCGGTCTGGACGCCCAACATTCCCGGCACCATGCCCCGAGAGGAAATTGAGAAGTTTGGCTACGAGGTGGCATTGGCCCGCCCCGGCCAACCGGAAGAGCTGGCTCCGGCCTACGTGCTGCTGGCTTCCCAGGATGGCTCCTTCATGACCGGCTCGCTGGTGCACGTAACCGGCGGCAAAATGAGCAGCGACCAGTAGGTGAATGAGTAGATGAGTGAATGAGGGAAGCTACGTGCAGTAACTCATTCCAACTGCTCACTACTCACTCATTCACTCATTTACTCATTCACCATATGCCCCACTATCCCGAAGGTACCGTCCGGGCCCTGCTGGCTACCGACCAGGTAACGCCCGCAACCCGCGCTGCGCTGGAGGCCCGCCTGAATGCCCCGGCCAATTATCAGCCCCAGTTTTTCGACGCCGATACCTACGCACTGCTGCAAGCCGTGGCCGCCCGCGTATTCCCCCAGCCCGAGCGGGAAACGCCCATCGAGCTGGCTCCTAACATAGATAAGCGCCTGCTGGCCGGCACTGCCGACGGCTGGCGCTACGACGCCATGCCCCCCGACCGGGAAGCGTACCGTCTGGGCTTAGGCGGCATCAACCAGGCGGCGCAGCAGATCTTTGAGCAGGCCTTTGTTGAGTTGACGCCGGCGCAGCAGGACCAGGTAATCGGGCAGCTGGCAGCCGGCGAAGCTCCGGGCGAAAACTGGCAGCAGTTACCGCAAAACCGCTTCTTCGAGGAAATGCTGGCTGAGTTGACGGAGAGCTACTACGCCCATCCGCTGGCCCAGGAAGAAATCGGCTACGTAGGCATGGCCGACGTGCCCGGCTGGCAGCGCATCGGCCTCAATGAGCGGGAAGACCGGGAACCGCGGGAGAGTAGTTGAGTGCCTGAGTAACTGAGTAATCTGTACTGATCAACAGGTGATTACCCGGCTACTTAATCACTCTCTACTCAGTTACTCAACTACTCAGTTACTCTTAAAATGCCCGACGAAGAAGTACTCGAAGAAGGCGTACTGAACCCGGTTCAGCCTGAAATACAGGACCCGCTGCTTCAACGCATTCTGGCCGAAAACGAAGCCACTCCGGTTACGGAGCCTACCGGCGAGGAATCCCCTGATCCGTTGCCCGACCCAACTGATGGAGTGGACTGCGTAGTGATTGGCACCGGAGCGGGCGGGGCACCGCTGCTGGCCCGGCTGGCCATGGCCGGTCTGAAAGTAGTGGCCCTGGAAGCCGGTCCCCGCCGCGACCCGACCAAGGACTACGCCACCGATGAGAAAGCCCAGAACTTTCTGTTCTGGAACGATGAGCGCCTCTCGGCGGGCCAGAACCCGGTGGCCTTTGGCAAGAATAATTCCGGCACCGGCGTGGGCGGCTCCACGCTGCACTACACCGCCTACACGCCCCGCGCCCACCGCGGCGACCTGCAACTGCACACGGATTTCGGTCAGGGTGTGGACTGGCCTTTTGGTATCGAGGAGCTGGAGCCGTACTACGAGGAAATTGAGCACTTCCTGGGCATTTCGGGGCCCACGCCCTACCCCTGGGACCCTACCCGCCGCAAGGGCTACCCATTAGCGCCGTTGCCCTTAAACGGCGCAGCTCAGCTGATGGAGCGCGCCTGTCGGCAGCTCGGAATCCAAACCTCACCGGCGGCTAATGCGGCCCTTTCGGCGCGCTACTACCAGGAGGGCCTCGGCTGGCGCGAGGCCTGCACCAATCGGGGCTTCTGTCAGGCCGGCTGCAACCGCGGGGCCAAGGCCAGCATGGACGTGACCTTCCTGCCGCTGGCCGAAAGCTACGGGGCCGAAATCCGGGCGGATGCCTACGTGACGGAAATTGAGCGCGACTCTTCGGGCCGCGTAACGGGCGTGGTGTACGAGCAGCACGGCCGCACCGTGCGCCAGCGCTGCCGCCACCTGTTTCTGTGCGCCGGGGCCGTGGAAACGCCCCGTCTGCTCATGCTTAATGAGTTAGCGCTCAGCAGCGGCCACGTGGGCAAACACTTCATGGCCCACCCCGGTATGCAGGTGTGGGGCACGTTCCAGGAGGATGTCCGGCCTTACAAAGGCATTCCCGGCGGCCTGATTTCTGAGGACACCCACCGGCCGAAAGATGCCGACTTTGCCGGCGGCTACCTGCTGCAAAGCATCGGGGTGATGCCCGTAACGTTTGCCACCCAGATGGTACGCCAGCGCAAGCTCTGGGGCCAGCCCTTGCGCGACTATATGCGCAACTACAACCACATTGCCGGCATCAACATTCTGGGTGACTGCCTGCCGCACGAAGCCAACTTTATGGAGCTCAGCGACGAAAAGGACGCCCGCGGCCTGCCCAAGCCTCGTTTGCACTTCACGGCCCAGGAAAACGAGCAGCGCATGAACCGGCACGCGGAGCGCATTATGCGCCAGATCTGGGAAGCTGCCGGTGCCACCGATATCTGGGCATTTGAACGGTATGCTCACGTTATCGGAACGGCCCGCATGGGCCGCAGCGGCGACGACGCGGTGGTAAATCCCGACGGCAAAGCCTTTGATGTGCCCAACCTCTACATCTGCGACAACTCGGTGTTCCCCAGCGCCCTGAGCGTTAATCCGGCTCTTACCATCATGGCCCTGAGTCTGCGCACCGCCGATAAGTTTCTGGCCAGTTTGAGTGCGTAGGGGATAGTGCTTGGGGCTTAGACTATTTCATCAACCCAGGAGAAACTAACATCTGCTTCCCAAACACGACCAACTAAGCATTAGGCACTAAGCACTAACACATGAAATCCTTCCTCACTCATATTGAAGAGAAATTCGGTAAAGGTGGCTACGAGGGCGACCAGTTTGGTGGCGCCGGCGGCCACGACGGTTCCGGGTTGCCCACCGGTACGCCAGGCAACTTTATGTTTGCCACTGGTATAGAGTGCTCATATCCGACCATTGCCAACGGCACCATCCGGCGCGATTTGCTGGCCGAAACCGACCATTATACCCGCTACAAGGAAGATTTGGGATTGGTGAAGGAACTGGGTTTGAAAGTGCTGCGCTACAACCTGCCGTACTACCTCATTCATAAAGGGCCGGGCCAGTTCGACTGGGAATTTGCGGATCTGGCCATGGCCGAAATCAAGCGGCTGGGTATCACGCCCATTTTGGATCTGATGCATTTCGGCGTACCCGACTGGATAGGCAATTTTCAGAACCCCGAACTGCCGGTGCACTTCGCGGAGTATTGCGGTGCCGTGGCCCGGCGCTACCCCTGGGTACGGTTTTACACGCCCGTAAATGAGATTTATGTAACCGCCCGGGCCTCGGCCAAAGACGGTATCTGGAACGAACAGCTCAAGGACGACCGTGCCTTCATTACGGCCATGAAGCACATTACGGCGGCCAGCATCATGGGCACCCAGCAGATTGCCAAAGTGCGGCCCGACTGCATCATTGTGCAAAGTGAGTCGGCCGAGTACATCCACGAGATGCGGGCCGTGGAAAGTCCCGAAATCCGGCTGCAGAACAAGCTGCGCTTCCTGTCGCTCGATTTGCTGTACGCCCACACCATTGATGCGGAAGTGTTGCTGTACTGCATGGATAACGGTATGAGCCGGGAGGAGCTGAAGTGGTTTATGGCCGGCGAGCCGCCCGGCTACCAGATCATGGGCAATGACTATTATGGTCGGAACGAGAAAATTATCAAGCCCAACGGCGACTGGTGCGAGGCTGAGGATGTGCTGGGCTGGTACACCATGACCAAACAGTATTACGAGCGGTACCGCAAGCCCGTAATGCACACCGAAACCAACACCTTCAACCCCAAGGACGCCGAGTGCTGGCTGTGGAAACAGTGGGTGAACGTGCAGCGCATCCGGCAGGATGGGGTACCGGTAGTGGGCTTCACCTGGTACAGCCTGCTGGATCAGGTAGACTGGGACATCAGCCTGCGGGAGAAGCGCCTGAAGGTAAACGCCTGCGGCCTCTACGACCTGGACCGGAAAATCCGGCCGGTGGGGGAGAGCTACAAGATGATGATTCAGGAGTTCGGCCAGATAACCATTGTGCCCCATGCCGAGATGTTCGAATTTACCGGCCGCCCCGCCACGCTCAAAGTGGAGAAATAGCGCCGCTGCGTGCTAAAAAGCCACCGGATACGTGCGCGTTTCGTTTGGGGCCAGCAACATTGAATCCTGGGTGGTGCGGAACGAAACATACGACCCATTACGGTACCGCAGCACCTTGATGCGCAGTAATTGCTCGGCCGGTACTTCGGGCTCAAAGCTGCTGCTGCCTCCCTGGGCCGCGCTGGCAAACCCGCCAATGGTAGCCTGGAAACCCGTGCGGGCCGGACCCGGCTTGAAACTGATATCTACGCTGATTCGGTCACTTCCCTGTAGTGCAGTTGAATTGGTAAGCTGGCAGGTTAGCTTGGCCGTGCGGGGCAGCCAGTAGGTAGGGGCCGTTATTGTAGTGTCGCGCTGCTGGGGTGCCGGCAGGTACACCCCACTCACGCCAAAGTAAGAGGGCGCTTTCACATCAACATGAAGGTGGCCGGTCTGGACCTCTTCTTCGCTCAGGGAGTAGTTTAGGGTATAGCTACCGTTGGCATCGGTGGTGGCAGTGGCCTTGGTACGTGCGCCGGTGCGCCCAAAAAATCCCCAGCCCTTATACCACACCAGCGTCAGACCAACTCCGCGCAGGGGAGCCTGGCCGTTACCCGTTACGAAACGCCCTTTCACAGTAGTGCAGCCGCCCGGGCAGTCCGGAGTGGGGTCCTGTTTCTGACAGCCGCCGCCCAGTATAAGACTCGCGGCGGCGGCAAACAGGCTGGGGTGAATAGCAGATTTCATGGCGGTAGCAGGAGATGATAGACTAGAAGCCGAAGAAGCAGCTTTATTTCCGTTCCATACAATCCGGAATTCGGCTTCGCCTGACTTCTGTTAGTCAGGTAGATGGTAGTGCGTAGCTGTATAAAGCCGGTTTTTGGGTGCCAGGCGGTGAATCTGAAAGGTAAGCACCCAGCACATCTGACTTTTCAACCGGCAGATTGGTACGCTCAACGGCATGTAGGGAGGGCCTGGGTGTTCGGGCTGATACACAACCAGGGAGCCTGTAGGGGTTTTGCCAGGGTGTACGTGCGGTTAGTATTCCGGTGGGAGTAGCTTTGTCCGTTTTACTGCAGTGAATACCCGTTCTCAATGAGTCGTCCCAAACTCAGCACCGCGTTACAGTGGCTGCTTCTACTAGCCTTTATCGTCGTTCTGACCACCGATTTGCGCACGCCCGTACTGGGCCGGCTGCAACAAGGTTTGTTAGCTACGGGTCTGTGGCGGCCTGCTTTACCCACTGCTCCAGCTGGCCCGCCGGCCCGGCTTACAATGGGCGGCTACCCGCACGCGCTTACCCTGCGCGGCCTCAATGGCAGCACCCTGAACCTGCGGGAGTTGCGGGGAAAGGCGGTGCTGGTGAACCTCTGGGCCAGCTGGTGCCCACCCTGCGTGGCCGAAATGCCTGGTTTGCAGCGTTTATATGAACGGGTAGACAAGGACAAAGTAGCCTTTGTGCTGATTTCTTTGGACGAAAACCCCGCTAAAGCCCAGCGCCTGGTACAGCGCCGGGGTTACACCATGCCCGTGTATTTCCCCACGGCTGCGCTGCCCGCTCCCTTTGATACCGAGTCCATCCCAACCACCGTGTTGCTGGGCCCCGACGGACGGGTAGCCGCCCGCCACGAGGGTATGGCCGACTACGATACCCCGGCGTTTCAGGCCGCACTGGAAAAACTGGCCGATTCTGGTCAGCCCTAGCCCGGCTGGCTGCGTACTGCGGGTATGCCTGCATCATTTCCGCTCACTTTCATCGGCTTGCACTATTGGGCCGGTTCCAGCCGCGCCTTCGACGCCATATCCCAGCTTCTGGCCCCCAATTACCCGTTCCTCGCCCCCGACCTGCCGGGCTTTGGGGGCGCAGCTCCATCCGAGGCAAACAAATTTTCAGTAGATGCCTACGCCGACGCAGTAGCGGCATTCATTACTGAGCGAAAGTTGAAGCGGTACGTGCTGGTGGGGCACAGTATGGGTGGGAAAATAGCACTGGCTCTGGCGGCCCGGCAGCCTGTTGGTCTGGCGGGCGTGGCCCTGCTGAGCCCGTCCCCACCCACGCCCGAGCCTATGACCGACGAGGACCGCATGAGTAGCGTGAAAGCCTACGGTAAGCCTGCCGAAGCCGAAAAAACCTTCCGCACCATTACCGCCCGGCCTTTGCCCGCGGCAGTACACCAGCAGATTGTGCAGGATAACCTGCGCAGCTCCCGGGCCGCCTGGGATGCCTGGCTGCTACACGGCAGCCGGGAAAATATGGGCACCCGGATGTGCGACGTGCTGGTACCTTGCCTGATTGTGGCCGGCGACCAGGATGCGGTGATGTCGCCTTCGGTACACGGGCTGGAAACCCTGCCGCTGCTGCCCGAGGGTACTCCGTTGGAAATTATCAAAGGAGCAGGCCACTTGCTGCCCTACGAGGCCCCGCAGGAAGTAGCGGCCTTACTGCGCCGGTTTGCCGAGCGGTTGAAAACGGCATAACAACACTCTGCTTTAGCTGCCTCAACCCGTTGGGCCGGTTGTTGCCGGCACGGCCGGATATCCGGTGCAGTACCCATTGAAACCGGCCTGTCCAACGTATTGGGAAGCGCGGCAAACCCCCGAACTTGCGGGCTGACTTTTCTGCCCTCTATGAACGCCTGGCTCTTCCCGACGCTTGTTTCCGTCGCTCTTTCCCTGACTACCTGCCGCACGGCCCAGGTAGGGGAGGGCTACGATGCCTACCCCACCTATGAGGGTCCTGACCTCGGTCTGACGTTCCGCCAGGGCCAGGCCCGCCTGCGGGTATGGGCCCCAACGGCTGAAAAGCTCCAACTAAAGCTCTACACTACCGGTACCGGAGGAAGCCCGGCGGCGGAGTACGCCATGCAGAAATCATCGGGCGGAACCTGGGTGTACACCCTGCCCGCTCAGCCGGCCGGCCGGTTTTACGTGGTGCAGGCCACCATCAAAGGCCAGAAGATGGCCGAAGTACCCGACCCCTACGTGCACGCGGTGGGCCTGAACGGCCAGCGCGGGGCTCTGCTTGACCCCGCCACCGTAAACCCGGCCGGCTGGGACGAGGACGCGCGGCCTCAGCTCAAGCAGCCAACCGATGTAGTGATTGGGGAGCTGCACGTGCGCGACCTGTCCATGCACCCGCAGTCGGGCGTGCAGCAGAAGGGCAAATACTTAGGCCTCACGGAAGCCGGCACGCGCGGCCCCGGCGGCGTCAGAACCGGCCTCGACCACCTCGCGGAGCTGGGCATCACCCACCTGCACCTGCTGCCTACCAACGACTTCTCCTCAGTGGATGAAAGCCGTTTAACCGATAATCAATACAACTGGGGCTACGACCCGCTGCACTACTCCGCGCCCGAAGGCTCTTACGCTACCGACCCCACTGACCCCGCCAGCCGCATTCGGGAGTTGAAGCAGGTAGTACAAACCTTGCACCGCCGGGGCCTGCGGCTGGTGCTGGATGTGGTGTACAACCACACCACGGCCGTTGGGCGCACCTCCTTCGAGCAGCTGGTGCCCGGCTACTACTACCGCCACCGCCCCGATGGCACCCTTTCCGACGCGGCCGCCTGCGGCAACGAAATTGCTTCCGAGCGGCCCATGGTGCGTAAGCTCATCGTGGAGTCAGTAGCGTACTGGGCCCGGGAGTTTCACGCCGATGGGTTTCGGTTTGACCTGATGGGCGTGCTGGATCTGCGCACCATGCGGGCCGTGCGCGTGGCCCTGGACCAGCAGGACCACAGCATTTTCGTGTACGGGGAAGGCTGGACGGCCGGCAGCAGTCCGTTGCCCGACACCGAGCGGGCCCTGAAAGTCAACGTGCTGAAAATGGACCGCGTGGCGGCGTTTTCGGATGAGCTGCGCGACGGGGTGAAGGGCCACTTTGCCCGCCAGACGGAGCCGGGGTTTGCCAGCGGCCGGCCGGGCCTGGAAGAAAGCGTGAAGTTCGGTATTGTGGCCGCTACCCAGCACCCCCAGCTGAATTACACCAAGGTAAACTACTCCCAGGCTCCCTGGGCAGCCTCCCCGGCCCAAACTATCAACTACGTGGCCTGCCACGATGATATGGTGCTCTGGGATAAGCTGGCCGCCTCCAACCCCGGGGCTTCGGAGGAGGAACGGCTGCGGATGGACCTGCTCAGCAACACCATCGTGTTTACCTCCCAGGGCGTACCCTTCCTGCCCATCGGCGACGAGTTTCTGCGCACTAAGTTCGGTTCCCACAATTCCTACAACCAGCCCGACAGCATCAACCAGATTGATTGGCGCCGGAAGGCGCAGTACGGCCGCGTGTTTGCGTTTTACCGCCAACTCATTGCCCTGCGCCAGGCTCACCCGGCCTTCCGCCTGCCCACGCAGGAGCTCATTCAGCAGCATCTGGAATTCCTGCCCAATCTGCCCGCTACCACCATTGGCTACCGCCTGAAAAACCACGCCGGCGGCGACGAGTGGAACAACATCGTGGTCCTGTTCAACGGCAACCGCCAACTCGCCCACCTGCCCGTGTCCGGCGGTACCTACTCGGTAGTGCTCAGCGGAGATGAAATCAACCAGAAAGGCCTCCGCCCGCTGCCGGTAGCCGCCGGGGCCACGGTGGAAGTGCCGGCCTCTTCCGCCCTGATTCTGGTGAGTGAGTGAGTGAGTGAGTGAGTGAGTGAGTGAGGTGTCATTGCGAGGAGGTACGACGAAGCAATCCGTCCTTCTCTAAGCGCTAAATATCGACCCATTCAAAAGCCCCTGACATCAGCACGGACGTCAGGGGCTTTGTGCTTACCAAGGCTTTGAGCTGTTCGCAGGACGGATTGCTTCGCTTTGTTCGCAATGACGTTTCATTAATCCAACGACCGGTCCCGGAACAGCACGTAGCCGATGTGGGCGAAGACGCCGAATTTGTGCTCTTTCTCGTCGTAGTGAATAAACTGCAGGGCGGCCGGACCCACGGGCGTCTGGTACTGGAAACCCGTCATGAGGGTAAGGTAGGGGCGGGTGGCAATGGTGCCGCGCCGGGCCTCTAACGGGCGTTCAGCCTGCCGCTCCCAGGGGCGAATCAGCGTGTGTACGTAGCCCTCGGTGCGCCATTCCAAAGAGCCCAACAGGGCCTTCACGTAGCGCAGGCCCACGGCCGCGTAGGCGGTGCCCCGGTAATTATCCAGAAAGATAGTGCGCGAGTCGGGTAAGGGCAGAAAGACCGGGGCGGCCGTGAGGGAGGAGCGGTACGTGGAGAACTTGCCTTGCGTACTGGCCACGGCATCCACCATAAAGCCCCAGGCATTGGTGCGGGCCCCTACCGTATCTACTTTATTGAGGTTAAAATACTGCTCCATAAACAGAGTGGCTTTCAGCCACTGGTGATTATGGCTGCGAGCCGTCAGCCCCTCAGCGGTGGAGCCCGGCTCGTACTTCTCCTGCCCACTCACGCCCCGGAAAGCTACCTCTACGCGGCGGCCGGCCGTGGGGTACTGGCGACGGTTAAGGGAGTTGCGCTCGAATCGCACGGCGGCCGTGCCACCCTGGAAGCGGCTGATGTCCAGCTTGTCATCGGAGCGAATCTGGTCGGTGTTGGCAAAATTGTCGCGGTTGGTGAACAGGCCCCCGCTAAGCACGTAGCGGCTGCGGTAGTTGGGACTAATGCCCACCTGCACGAAGGTTTTCAGGTCGCGCTGCTGAATCTGGATGTTCTGGGCGGCTTTGCCGGTACCCAGCAGGCCGCCGGTATCCTGGTAGTTGAAGTTGTTGAACAGGATAGTGGGCTCGAAATACACCGGTACGTTGCCCGGAATACTCACCCGGAACGAGCCCCGGGCCCCGTTGTAGAAGCGCCCGATGGTGGCATCAGCCTTGATGGTGTACAGGTAGCGGTTCAGGTAGCGGTAGCTGCCCCCAATGTAAAAGTTGTTCATGGAGCGCGTCGTCAGCAGCACGCCCAGGTCGGTGGAGAGGTTGGAGTTCTGGCGGGCATCCACGTTCAGCACGTAGCCCTGCTTGTCCCGGTCGTAGCGGATGCGGGGGTACACGTTGTTGAAGAAGTCGTTGTTAACCAAGCGGTAGTAGCCTTCCTCAATATCGGCCGGGGAGTAGGTAGAGCCGGAGCGCTGAAAGAAGCGCCGCACAAACGTCTGCTGTACTTCCGGAATGCCCTGTACATTCACCTGCTTAAACTCGGGGCGCGGGGCCCGCTCCTGGAAAGCCCGGCGCCGGGCTTGCAGCGCCAAGGTATCCTCGCGGCGGGTAATGCGCTGCTGAATCAGCGGGAGCTTCTCCACGGCGGCCTGGGTGCCCAGCGCCACCAGTTGCTTCACCTTGGTAAAATCGGCCGCCGTAATGTCGCCCAGCTTGGGCTGAATGAAGATGCCGTTGCGGCCCACGGAGGTCGTATCGGCCACGTTGGAGCCCAGGAACAGCAGCGTACTGGTCAGCAGCGCGTCATCCCGTTCTTTGGGGTATTTCTCAAATGCTACGTCGCCCACGTTCACCCCAATAATGACGTCGGGCTTGAATTCCTGCCGCATTACGCCGGTAGGAAAGTTATCCACCACAGCCCCGTCGAACAGGTAGCGGCCATCGGCCTGACGAATAGGCCGGAATGCCAGCGGAAACGCCATGGAATTGCGCACGGCATCAGATAGGGAGCCGTTGCGCTGCACCACCTTCTCGCGGGTGAACACCTCGGAAGCCACGGCCCGGTACGGTACCAGCAGGTTATCGAAGTTGTAGTTGGCAATGGCCCCGGCCGGGGCCAGCATGGTGGCCAGCACGTAGTTCAGGGTCACGTCATCCACCAGGCGGGGTGTCACTCGCACTTTCAGGGTTGAGTCGAGGGCCAGGCGCAGGTGCAGGGCGGCGGGGCTGGGGTCAGTATCGTAGTAGTTGAATACTTTGCCCTCCAGGGGCCGGCCCGAAACCCAGGTCTGAAACTCGGGCTTTAAAATGATTTCCTCAATTTCCCGGGGCGAGTAGCCGGCCGCGTACATGCCACCCACAATGGCCCCCATGCTGGTGCCCACAATGTAGTCGATGGGAATCCGGTTTTCCTCCAGCACCCGCAGCACACCCACGTGGGCCAGGCCTTTAGCCCCGCCCCCGCTCAGCACCAAGCCTACTTTCTGGGCCTGAGCAGTAAAGGAAGCCAGCAGCCACGCGCATAGGAAGGCAACGACGCAAGTAGAGTTACGCATACAAACGGAGGGGAATGGAACGGGGAAAAGCCCCGAAGGAGGGGCGCGTTTCCTACGCAGACCAAGCCGGCAAGTTGCGCGCCCCGAGCTGAGCCGTACGCCTCACTCGGCGCAGGGCCTTTTTCGCGGGCTGAAAGCGGGTGAAAGCCGGGTATCCGGCGAATAGTCAGCCGGCTTTGCAGAGCGCATCCCCCGCTATTCTTCGTGGCCGGCTACGGGTTTGGCGGGCGCCTGCTCGGTTTGCTTAGCCTCCAGGGCCAGGCGCTGCTGCTCCTTCTCGGAAGGCGTGCGGGGTAGCCGGTCAAGGTCGGGCTGGCCGGCATCCACCCAGGCCGTGTACCAGAACGCGCCCACCAGCCGCAGAGCCAGCCGCATCTGCCGTTCCACTTGCCCGTTCAGACGCTGGTGGTACTCGCGGGCGAATTCGCGGGAGTAGGTGCGCACGGTGAGGTTGCCGCGCTGCTCGAAGCCGTACTTGCGGTCCTCGGGCGTTTTCTGGCTTAGCTCCCGCTCAAACCGCAGCACCGAGTCCACGGCCGCGTTGGAGCGGGCCACCGTGGTCCAAATGGCGTCGGTAGGCCGGTCGAGGTACGGAGCCGGACCGGTAAAGAAGTCGTAGCCGTTGCTGAGCAGCTCCGGCAGGCGGCTTTCCCAGAGTCCGTGAATGCCCCGCTGCCCGGTCAGCTGCCCGTTGTAGTTGTGAGTGGTGTGCAGCGGTACGCAGGCATCGGCCACGTAATGCCCCATATCGGCCGAGAGGTGCAGAATCCGGTCGGCGTCGTGGGCCTGGAAGGCGGCCGTGAGCTGGCCCTTCATCCGGGCTACCTGCCAGGGCACAATGCCGTGGCGCAGCAAGGAGTCCTCGCCCAGCAAAGCCACGGCATCGGCGTAGTTATGGGGTAGTTTGGTCAGGGCCGAGTCGCCGTACACGTCCACGTCCAGGAAGTGGCGCGGGGCCTCGCCGGGCACTACCGTGCGGCGGGAGTCGGGCCGGGTGGCGTTGTCGGTGAGGTAGTCGATGTTGGCTTTGTAGAAGCCAATCATTTCGGGTGGCAGCGTGTACACCGCCAGCCGGTTAATCAGCCGATGCCCGAAAAACCCCCAGGCCTGGGCCGAGGAAGCCGTGAGCAACAGGCATAAAATAGTCAGCTGATAACGGGATAAGGATTTCATAGAGCATAAGGTAACAACCTCAGCCAGAAGAAAAAACTGGTATCCGGAGCAGCGCAAAGGACCTTGCCGTGCCTGAACCGATTTGTTCTGACATGATAAGGTCCTTCGCGCTGCTCCGGATAACGGAAAGAAAGGAACGAACGAATGCTTACCGCCGGCCCTGGCCGGCAAACTTCATGCGGTAGTCGGCATTCACATCGCCTTTGCTGATGCGGGCCAGCTTGCCTTTGAGCAGTTGCTTCTTCAGACCCGACACGTAGTCGGTGAACAGGACGCCCTCCAGGTGGTCGTACTCGTGCTGAATCACGCGGGCCGTCATGCCCGAGAAGGTTTCCTCGTGCTCTTGGCGGTGTTCGTCCTCGTAGCGCAGTACAATGGTGGAGTGGCGCACCACTTTCTCGCGCACCCCCGGAATGCTCAGGCAGCCTTCCTCAAAACCCCATTCCTCGCCGGTTTCGCTTACCATCTGGGGGTTGATGAAGGCCCGCTTTACCGGAGCCGCCGTGGGCTCCTCCACAATGGGGTTGCCGTCCTCGTCCTCATCCAGCATCGGCTCGGAGTCAATGACAAACAGCCGGATGCTTTTGCCCACCTGGGGCGCGGCCAGGCCCACGCCGTGGGCGTGGTACATGGTGTCGTACATGTCGGCAATAATCTGCTTGAGTTCCGCAGCCGGAAAATCAGCTGGAATAAGTTTGGCTTTGGCTTTCAGCACTGGGTCGCCGAAGGCAACAATGGGGTAAATCATCGGGATTCGAGGTAGGATTGCAGAATGATGGTGGCGGCCACCTTATCTACGGTGGCTTTGTCGCGGCGGTCTTTTTTGCCGAGGCCCCCGGCCAGCATGGCGGCGTGGGCCATGCGGGAGGTAAACCGCTCGTCAATTTCGTGCACGGGCACCGTCGGGAACTCCTTGCGCAGCTTGCGCACCACACCCACCACGGCACTGGTGGAGTCGGTGGCCTCGTTGTTGAGGCTTTTGGGCATGCCAATGACGAGGGCCGCCAGCGGTTCGCGCTGGTGATACGCCTTCAGGTAAGTCAGCAGGTCTTGGCTGTGAATGGTGTCCAGCGGGGTGGCAATCAGCTGAAGCGGGTCCGTTACAGCAAGACCCACCCGCTTATGACCGTAGTCGATGGCAAGAATGCGGCCCATCGGAACAGGAATAAAGGTACGTGGCGGGGCCGCTACGCAATCGGTGAGTCGCCCCCGCGCACAAAGATACGAGGCCCCCGAAGAAAGGTGCCAGCCGCTGGTCGGGCACCAAAAGCCGTAGGCCACCCGCAAACAGTTGCTCACGGCGTGAAAGTCAGCATTGGTCGAAGAGCCGCCTTCTTTTTAAAATGATAAAATAACCTTTGTATTCGATTCACAGTCAGTTGATTTCGTATTGCACTGGAATAATCTGCGGAGGTATTTTATTGTTCTGGATGAATAAAAAATTGTACTGTTATTTGAAAGTAGCGGACGGTCTGCTAGGCGTTGTGGTTTCTTGGAAAAGTTTCAATAGTTTTGAAGACCTGTCTGTACTGAGCATTCCCACCTATCGGCTAAACTGTTACTCTCTCAACGCGTTATGACCCCCGAGCCTCCTGACTCGTCGCTGTCCGCGTCGAAGCCGACCCCGCGGAATACCCGGCGGCAGGTACGGCAGCCGTTGCTGTTGGGGCTGGCACTACTGGCCGGCATCCTGCTGGGGTCCAATCCCTTCCGCCCGTCCGACCAAAACCCCGACCTCACGGCCCGGGGCTACCTGAAGTTCAAGGAAATCCTCAGTTACGTGGACCGGGACTACGTGGACTCGGTGAATGCCGAGGAACTGTCGGATTACGCCATCAGCCGCATGCTGGAGCGTCTGGATCCGCACTCCGTATTTATCCCCGCCAGGCAGCAGCAGCAGGCTTCCTCCTTTCTGCAAAGCGACTACGACGGTATTGGCGTAGAATTTAACCTGTTCCGCGACACGGTAACGGTAGTGGCTCCGCTCAGCGAAGGGCCCGCCGAGCAGGCCGGCCTGCAGCCCGGTGACCGGATTCTGGCCGTGAACGGGCAGCGGGTTTCGGGCGTGCACATGACCACGGAGCAGATGTTCGGCAAGCTGCGCGGCCCCCGGGGCTCCAACGTGGTGCTGCAGTTAATGCGGCGCGGTTTGCCGCGCCCCATCAACGTGCAGGTAACGCGCAACCGCATCCCCAATGCCTCGGTGGACGTGGCCTACATGGTGGACAACCAGACCGGCTACATTAAAGTAAGCCGCTTCGCCAGCGGCACCTACGATGAGTTCAAGGCCGCCCTCGGCGACCTGCGTCGGCAGGGGCTTACGCGGCTGGTGCTGGATTTGCGCGGCAACCCCGGTGGCTACCTCGACCGGGCCACCAAAATGGCCGATGAGTTCATCGGGGGCACCAAAAAGATTGTGTACACCGACGGCAAAGGTGACCAGTACGACACCCAGACCTTTTCCCGGGTAGTCGGGGAGTTCGAGGAAGGCTCCCTGGTGGTGATGGTGGACGAAGGCAGCGCCTCGGCCGCCGAGGTGCTGGCCGGCGCCCTGCAGGACCACGACCGGGCCGTGCTGGTGGGTCGCCGTACGTTCGGTAAAGGGTTGGTGCAGCAGCCCATTGCCCTCAACGATGGCTCGGAGCTGCGCCTCACCATTGCCCGCTACTACACACCCTCGGGCCGCAGCATCCAGAAATCCTACCGGGGCGGACTGGGTGAGTACGAGAAGGACCTGCAGAACCGTTTGCGCCACGGCGAGCTGTTCCACGCCGACAGCATCCATTTTGCCGATTCCCTGCGTTACCGCACCGCCCACGGCCGCACCGTGTACGGGGGCGGCGGCATCATGCCCGACCTTTTTGTGCCCCGCGACACCTCGGCTACCTCAGCTTACTACACCCGGCTGCAGAGCAACAACCTGGTGCGGGAGTTTGCCGTGACCTACTACCAGGAGCACAAAGGCGAGCTGGAAGCCCTGCGGTTTGAGCAGTTCAATCAGGCGTTCCGCGTGAGCGAAGCGCAACTGCAGCAGCTGGCCGCCCGCGCGGCTCAGAATGGCGTGCCGGCCGATGCCGCCGGCCTGCGCCGCAGCACGCCGTTGCTGCGCACTCAGCTCAAAGCCCTCATTGCTCGCAGCGCCTACGGCAAATCGGCCTACTTCCAGGTCTTGAACCAGGACGACGCCGAAATGCAGCAGGCCCTGAAAGCCGTGCAGGAGCCCAATAACCCCGTGATGCTTGGGCTGCTGGAGAAGTAGGAAAGAAAGGGTTGCCGCTAGGCCACTGCCAAAAAAATAGAACTGTCATGCTGAGCTTGCCGAAGCATCTCTACCGAACAACCGAAGCGGTAGAGATGCTTCGGCAAGCTCAGCATGACAGTCTTATAAGCTTTCCTAACGGCCATAATTACTACTTCACATCCTGAAACCGGAAGGTTTGCTGGAGGCCGGTCAGCGGTTTGCCGTCGGCTTCGGCGTAGGGGTAGATGAAGTAGTTGAGCGGGGTGCTTTCCTGACGCGGCGACAACACCAGGTCGCGGCCCCGGGTGAACTCCAGACGGTTTTCGTCGTGGGCCCCGAAGAAGTAGTCGCGGCGGGTGGGATTTTTGGCGGCTTCGGAGGCATCGACGGGCACCCAGCCGGTTTCAGGCGTGTAGAACTCGGCCCAGCAGTGGTAACCCTTGATTTCGCCCTGCCCCCGCTCGGGCGGTAGCGGAAACCCGATGCTGAAGCGCGCCGGAATGCCTACGGCCCGGCAGTAGCCGATAAACACGGCGTGGAAATCGGTGCAGTTGCCGCGGCGGGCATCGCAGGCGTAGTAGATGTCGCCCCGGCCCCAGCCCTGGCCGGTTTTGTCGTACGTCACGGTGCTCACCACGTGCTCGTAGATGGCGCGGGCTTTTTCGAGGTCGGTTTTGGCCTGGGCCTTCGTGACGACTTCCTGGGCCCACTGCTTGATTTTATCGTCGAGGGGCACGAGGCGGTCGGGTTGCAGCCAGCGGGCCATGTCGGGGTCGGTGGATTCGGCGCGGCGGGCTTTTTTGGGCGCGGTGCTGGTCAGGTAGGGGTTGAGGCGCTCCTGGCGGGTGGCTTGCAGCTGCATTTCCACCCGCAGGCTGGCAGCCTGGGCGGCGGCTACTTTCAGGTGCAGCAGCTGGTTGCCGTACTGGCCGGTGCGCACGGTGTAGGGCGCGGTGGTTTTCACCGTCAGGCCATTGATTTGCTGGGAAGCATCGGGGTGGGGCACCGGCAGCCACAGCTCCACCGAGTCGGTGCCGGCGGGCAGGGGCGGCACGGTGGCCGCGTACGTGAAGGTGAACGTGCGGCTGCGCGGCGCGGGCGCGGCCGGCGCATCGGGGGCAAGAAACGAGAGCAGGGGCAGCAGAAACGAGTACACGGCGCGGGCAGTTGGCGAACTATGCAAAGCTACGGACGGGCAGAAAAGTTGCTGGCCACCGGCGTTTTCCAGTTAGTGGCCGTTCGGCTACTGCTGCCGACGACCAAGCGCCAAACAGTGGCCCGGTTTCAGAAAACAACATGGCCCCGCCGGCGGAAGCCAGCAGGGCCGTACAACGGGTTCGAGCAAACTTAGCGGTACAGAAACCGGTACCGCACGCCCAGGCTCACGGAGCGGCTGATGCCGGCCCGGTTGCCGGTAGTATATACATTGTAGGCGTCCAGCGTGCGTTTGAAGTTCTTGTTGAACGTCAGGTCGGCGGTAGCCTGGAAATGCCGGCCGAAAGAATATACTGCCCCCGCGCCCAGCAGCGCATACACATTCACGGAGCGGATGTCGCTCTTATGATAAAGCGTGACCTGTCCGTTTTCCGTGTGCGTGGTTTCTCCCCAGTTATGGTCGGTCAAAACTATCGGGCCACCTACTATTTCAAACTGCAGATGCTTCAGCACTTCGCGGGGGAGAGTATAGCGCCCGGAAACGGAGAATACATTGCTGCGGTCCTCTCCCCAGCTATTTTCTGTCAGCGGCTGCCCTAATTCATTTGTCCCGATGGCCGAGTTTGTGCCACTATATCGGGCAGGTCCCCAGCCTGCCTGTACCGCCCAGCGTGGGGTGAATTGATAGCCCAAGGCCAATTGCGGCCGCCGCTGATTGGTGCGCCAGGGTTCCGGGTTATTAGGACGAAAAAGCTGATAATTCTGCCGGCCGTATTGCAGGCTGCCATACCAGCGGGGGAAGCTGGATGTATCCTGAGCATGTAGGACTGCAGGAAACAACCAGCAAAGCAGAAAAAGGTAGTGCCTCACAAGTAAGCCTGTTAATTCATTGATAATAAAGTCCGTTGCATTACTGTGCAACGGGCTTTTTCAAGGCTTGCGCCACTGCTTCACGTACTGCTCACTACTTGCCAAATAGATACTGCACCCCCGCACTTACCGAAGTGCCTAAGCCGGGGGAAGCACTGGCTTTGTGCAAAGACTTATGCACCGCCACCGCACCAGTTAGTTGCAAGTGCTTGCCCAAAACGTAGCGCAAGCTAGGCCCGACAGTTAAAAATGCGTTGGTGGCGCGGTTGGCCCTGTTTTCCTGAAAAACAGTAGCCCCGTTCTCAGTTCGGTAGCCCTGCTTGTGATAAGAAGCCCAAACGACGGTAATACCTGCCAGGGCATCGAATTGCAGCCGGTGGGAGGTGCGCCGGGTAACGGTATACCGGGCCAACAGAGGTAGAGCCGTGTTCCGTTGTGTATCCCGCGTATCGTAAGCTACGGCTTGCCCGGTTGAGCCTATGTAGCCTCCCGCATCATGAAAGGCTTGCCGACTGCCCGTGTAGCCTACCTGAATGGCCCATTGTGGTGTAAAACGGTACCCGACACCTACCTGCACCGGCTTTGAGGCAATCAGGTAGGATGTTGTTTCTCTTGGGTAAAAAATGGGGTAGTTTCCTGCTGACGCATAGATGCCAGCGTACAGCCGCGGAAAGCCGGGCGTATCCTGGGCTGTACAGTGTACAGATGCTGACAGCAGAAGGCAAGCTAGCAGGGAAGTATAGTAAGAGCGCACGGCAGAAAGGAGGAATGTGTATTACCGATGTTTAATGCAGAAAAAGATGTAGTCTCCGCCAGCACCACTATTTAAATCACTTCCTACACGAACATACCCAGAACCGGCCGGGGGTTGAATATTTACGTTGTTGCCGGCAAGAATTCCTAATTCTATAGGTGTGCCATACGATTGACTTCTTGATTGGTAACCATACACATAACTACCGCCAGCACCATCGTTTAAGTCTGGAAACTTCATATAGTTGCCTTCAAAGTTGCCCAGTGGGTTCACCGCCCACATAGGCGTATAACCATTAAAACACTTAATCAGTGTACCAGTATTCCCTACGACACGCGTATCCACTGAGGTGATGGGATAATTTAGGTATTGACCACTTGCATCTTTAGGTTGTTCATCTCCGCAAGAGCCGTTACGTTGGTATGCTACAGCAAATGGGTCGCGAGTAAAAGACAGATAGATGTATTCGCCACCGGCCCCTTTATTTAAATCCAGACCAATGTTATGTATAGTAATTGCTGCCATTGAATGTAGGCTGATAGGAGCCGCGACCTTTGACAATTTTTAAATCAAAAAGGTAGCCATTAGGGTTTTCCGTAGTGTAGAAACCAGCAGGCCGGCTTGAAGTACCAGTAGGGTTACTGGTGAAAGGACTGGCCCCGTAAGGTTGCACATCTTCCGTCGTCACAAACGTGTAATTCGGGGGAGTGTAGCCACCACCGCCGCCGCTGCCGCCGCAGTCAATAGCATCGTAGGGGCAGGGCTCATCGATAGGAATCATCAACGATGTAATATCCCCGTTGCTTGACCGGCGCGTAATCCGTTTAAACTCCCGCTTTTCAGCGTCTTTTTTCGGGCGCGTGGGTCGTTCCTGGCCGTTGCTTGCCACGTACGTGTCTTTGCTCACGTACTGACCGAAGGCGTCTTTCCATTCGCCCTTCTCCACCTTCTGCACAAAGTTTTCCCAGGCGGCTTTTAATTCCTGTTGGGTAGCCGGTACTTTTTTGGCGTCCTGCGCACTTTGTGCAGTAACAGGTTCCGCTTGTTCCTTGGAGCAGCTTGACAGATAGCCAAGCGTACCGAGAGCCAACAGGGTGGCTCTCGGTACGCGTAATGTGGTAAGCATACTTAAAAAATAAGGAGGGAAAAATACGCCCGGCGCAACCAGTTGAAGCCAGGTACTCACGTGCAATAGATAGGCAATACGGGGGCGGATACTGGGCGCAATACTAAGCAGGACAGCTGAACAATGATGCTGCCGGGGGGAAATATAATCGGCCTGCCTGAACGGGCCGGTGGCCGGCTAGGCCATCAGGTCAGCGGCAAATCCTGTACCTTCACTGCCCGGCATTCTTTGCTTGTTTCCCACCCGCAATTCTCCACCCGTATGACCTTCTACCAACGCCTAGGCCAGATTCCGCGCAAGCGTCATACCCAGTTCCGCCAGCCCGATGGCTCCCTCTACCACGAGCAACTGGTGGGCACACTGGGCTTCCACGGCGTCTCGTCGCTGCTCTACCACCGGCATGCGCCCACCGAAATCAAGAAGGTAGGGGAGCCCCGGCCCTTCGCCCCCAAGTTGCTGAAAGACCGGCCGCTGGAACCCGCCCACCTGCGCACCCTGGCCCAGACCAGGACCGGCGGCGACTACCTGCAGGCCCGCCAGACGCTGCTGGGCAACGCCGACGTGACCATGAGCATCTGCAACCCCACGGAGCCGCGCATGGACTACTACTACAAGAATGCGCTGGCCGATGAGGTGATTTTCGTGCACGAGGGCCGGGGGGAATTGTGGAGCCAGCTGGGCAAGCTGGCCTTCGAGCCCGGCGACTACGTGGTGATTCCGCGCACTATCATTCACCAACTGCACTTTGAGGAAGGCCCCGTGCGCCTGCTCATCATCGAGTCGTTCAGCCCCGTGGAAACCTGCCGCCGCTACCGCAACCACTTCGGGCAGCTGCTGGAGCACGCGCCCTACTGCGAGCGGGACTTCCGGGGGCCGTCGGAGCTGATTGAGGGCGACGTGCGCGAATCGGGTGAGTACGAGGTGCGGGTGAAAAAGGACGGGCTGCTGCACACGCTGGTGTACGGCCACTCGCCCTTCGATGTGGTGGGCTGGGACGGCTACTTCTACCCCTACGCCACCAGCATCCACGACTTCGAGCCCATTACCGGCCGCATCCACCAGCCGCCACCCGTGCACCAGCAGTTCGAGGGCAACAACTTCGTCATCTGCTCCTTCGTGCCGCGTCTGTTCGATTACCACCCACTGGCCATTCCGGCTCCCTACAACCACTCCAACGTCGATTCGGACGAGGTGCTGTACTACGTGGCGGGCAACTTCATGTCGCGCAAGGGCGTGGATCTGGCTTCGTTCACCTGGCACCCCAGCGGCATTCCGCACGGCCCGCACCCCGGCACCGTGGAGGCCAGCATCGGCAAAAAGGAAACTCACGAGCTGGCCGTAATGCTCGACACGTTCCGTCCCCTCTACCTCACCGAGGCCGCCCTACCCTACGTGGACCCGCGCTACCCCATGAGCTGGCAGCCCGACTTCGTGCCCGACCCACCCCGCGCGGCGGATATGATGGATTAGCTTGGTAGAGCTGTTACTCCTCCGAGCAAGGTGAGGAATCTGAATTAGTCCTGAAACGATTTACCCAGATTCCTCACCTCGCTCGGAACGACATTCTGGTGCTAACACACGAAAACCGGCACCGGGGCGTTAGGTAGCTAACGTCCCGGTGCCGGTTTTGTCGAGATATTGACTGGATTTACGTGGCACGAGTCTTGTTCCGGCTGATCTGACAAACCGAAAATAATCGGACTTCGTACCTTCGGGCAAATTGCAACCCCTATGAAAAAAATCCTGTTTCTGGCCCCTGTGCTGGTAGTGCTGGCTTTTCTGAGCAGCTGCGACAAGCTGGACAAACTGTTGACGTTTTACATTGAAGATTCGCAGTCGGTGAAAATTGCCAGTGCGTTTCCGGTGGGGCAGGTGGTGCCACTGACTCCTATTTCGGTACCTACCCGCTCCGATGAGAAGTTCAAAAACGAAAACACCAGCGCCAATCTGGTCAAAGATGTGAAGCTGGACCGCCTCACCCTTACCGTAACGGACCCCAGCACCGAAAATTTCGACTTCCTGCAGAGCATCAGCATCTACATCAGCACCGACAACAACGACCGGATTCTGCTGGCTTCGCAGGACAATATTCCCACCGGCGTAAACACCCTGCAGCTCACGCCAACGAAGGAGAAGCTGGATAAATACGTAAAGGCGAGCAGCTACACGCTGTCCACGGAAGCCCGCATCCGCAAGCCCATCAGCCGCGACATCACTATCCGCACGGACTCCCGCTTTAAAGTAACTGCCGACCCGTTGTAAGTGGTAAGATGGTGAAATGGTGAGTGGCCGTTCTGTTGGCGCGAAATGCGCTTTCAGAACGGCCACTCACCATTTCACCAGCTCACCATCTCACCTATTCCGGCCGTATTGCTCGTGCGAGCTTACCCAGTCGGAGCTGCTGATAGCGGCACCCAGGCTCAGCTCGCCGGCCAGCACTACGCCGGCTACTATTTCGGCGAACTTGTTGACGGTGCCGCGGCCTACGCAGCCCAGCAGCCGCAGAAACTCGTTTTGGGTGGCCAGGCCGGTGCCGCCGCCGTGGGTAGCCACAATCAGCGACGGAATGGTGATGCTGATGTACAGGTCGCCCTCGGGCGTGATTTCGGAGTAGAGCACCCCGGCCGATGATTCTGAGACGTTGGCTACATCCTGGCCGGTGGCAATGAACATGGCCGTGATACCGTTGGCCGAGTGCGCGCCGTTGTTGTTGGCCCCCGAGATAAACGCACCCACGTTGCTGACCTGCCCGTGGTAGGCCAGCTGCTCGGGCGTCACGCGCATCCGCTGCTGCAGAATATCGCGCTTGATAACGGCCTCGGCCACCACGCGCTTGCCGCGGGTGCGCATCACGTTGATTTGCGAGGCCTTTTTGTCGGTGGCGAAGTTGCTTTCGAGGTAGAAGTGGCGGACGGGCGCGCCCTTGTAGTTTTCCAGAATCCAGGAGCAGGCCGCGAAGGTGGCCCGGCCCACCATGTTCTGGCCGGCCGCGTCGCCGGTGCTGAAGTTGAAGCGCAGGTAGGCAAACTTGTTGGCCAGGTAGGTATCAATGTACTGCAGCTTGGCTACCCGGGAGGTGCTTTCGGCCTCGGGCCGGATCCGCTCGATTTCCTCCTCCACCCACTTGCCAAAATCCCGGGCCCCGCGGGCATCGTCGAACACAAACACCGGGGCCCGCTGCATGGCGTCGCCGATGACGGTGCATTTCACGCCCCCGCACAGGTTCAGCAGCTGAATGCCGCGGTTGTAGCTGGCTACCAGGGTGCCTTCGGTGGTGGCCAGCGGAATCAGGAAGTCGCCCTGGGCGTGCTCCCCGTTCACGTGCAGCGGCCCGGCCAGCCCCACCGGAATCTGGGCCACGCCGGTAAAATGCTCGCAGTTGCCTTGCAGTTCGTGAGCATCAAAGGAATACTGCTTGAGGTGCTGGAACTGCTGGCCCGAAAACTCCTCGGCAAACTGCTGCCGCGCCCGAATGGCCTCGTCGGAATAATCATCTTTCTCGGAGCGCGGAATCTTGTGGCCCTGCGCCGGCAGATTGGCAATGGAATCTTCCACCTCCACCGTCAAATCTCCGAATGGGTCGGCCGAGAACTGTACCTGTACCGTGTGCAGACCTTCTTTGAGCGGCGCGGTGTGCAAGTGGAAGGTAGCCGACTGCCCCACCGGCAGCGTGAACCCGGCGGCATCGGCATTAAACGTAGTGGCCGGCCGCACGTCGCCTGAGCCCAGGTCCAGGGCAATTTCTTCCACCCCAATGCGCTTGCCATCCAGCACCACGGCCTCCACGCGGGTAATGCGCACGGTATCGAGGCGGTTTTTGATGCTGAAAGCCACGCCCTCGGGCGTATTGTGGAGGCTGCCGCGGGTATAGAGCAGCTTAAGCAGCATGGGGCTGGGCGTGAAAATCATAGAGCAGGCGCAGTTGGGTTAGGAATCGGGTCGGGGAAAATAGAAAGGTTTTGGATAGATCAACGGGTATTGGTCTTAAAAGATGAAGCACAGCGTTTCAGCTGCCTACGGCCAGTGGGCACAACGGCCGGAAATTGAATAGGTAGAGTATAGGGAACGGCAACCGGCCGTTTGTTTTGTCGTCCTGGCGTAAAACGTCCGCTCAGTAGGTTTACCAGCCGCAGTGCTTCGGCGTCCAGGGCCGGATGTAGGCTTTTCAAAATCTGAGCACCTTGTACATGGCCCGCAGTATCAACGATGAATTTAACAAACACCTTACCGGATGGGTATTCACCTCCTGGTTGGCTTAATTGGTTGTTTTGGTAAAGGAAACAGAGCAATCCTTCCGTGCCACCTTCAAATATGGGCATCTGCTCGATATGCACTCCCGGACCCCGGTAGGGTATCTGGTAGTGCGTAAGGGTCGTTGTTAATAGTGGTGCCAGTTGATGGAAATCAATGGTATCAAATGCTGCTGGCGTTGTCTGTGCGGCAGCGGTGCGGCTGAGTGTAAGGAGCACACAAGCGAAAAAAACGAGCCGGTTCATACTGCTACTTAAGTTGGAAAGTAACTGGCACCGTCTGCTTTACGGCAATAGGCCGGCCCTGCGCGTCCAGAGCGGGAACGAACTCGCCCAGCAGCCGCACGGCCTGCACGGCCGCTGAATCAGCACCGGGCTGCAGGCCCTTTTTTACCACGGCGTTGCGTACGTGGCCGCGTTCATCAATTGTGAACTGCACGAAGACTTTGCCGTCTCGTTGCAGGTGCTGCGGAAAGCGCACGTTTTCTCCAATTGCGCGAATCATGCCTTCAACATCACCATTCTTATAGACCGGATATTTGCAGCCGGAGCAGTGAAACAGCACATCACCGGGGATATAGCCCATTGGGAAGGTCGGATTAGGCTTTGCTGGAATAGCTTGGGCTGCGACGGTGTGGAGGCTGAGAAGCCAGAGGAATGAAGTCAGCGGTAATAACACTAGCCTATTCATTTTCTGTTAGGCTAAATGTTACAGGCAGAGTGTAACGCACGTCCACCGCCCGACCTTGTTGGCTTCCTGGTTGCCAGGCCGGCATCAACTTAATGACTCGTAGTACCTCTTGGTCCAGTAGTGGCTCCAGACCTTTCACAATGCTGGCGTCTTTTACCCGGCCATCAGCCGCTACAGTAAACATGACGAAAACTCTTCCTTCTGAGGTGGCACCTTTGGGGTAATGTAGATTTTTCTCCAGAAAGGATAGTACGCCTTTTCGCCCGCCTTTGAATTCCGGCATTTGTTCTACTACGATGCCTAAAAGTGGAGGTGGAGGGGTAGAAAAATAGCTTGGCGGGTAGGGTAAGTGTAAAGCTTCGGCTGATATGTCCGCAATGGACGAAAACTCGGTTGAGTTCGGTTTAGTGCAGGAGAGTAGTTGTCCCACGGCCTCCCGCGCCGACAGCCCCAACCCGCACACCAGCAGCAGCGCCACCAGAAACTTCCGCAGCCGGGGGCGCAGCGCCACGCGGCGCGGCAGGGGAGCTGGCTGGTCCGGGGCCAGCTGCTCCGCCCGGAACCGGCCGCATACCCGGCCGTCGGGGGAGGCTTGGAAAGCGGCTTCCAGCTCCGGTTGGGTGGCTTCGGTGAAGTCGATTACGGTGCGGCTACAGCTGCGGCAGTGGCGGCCCTGGGCGGTGGGCGTCATGTGCTGCCAGCTTTCGGAGCAGGCTTGCAGGCGCACATTTAGAATAGGGAGTGGTAGCATAACGACGAATAGAGTAACGGATACTTCAGCAAACGATGTAGCCGCTCGTATTCGCGCCTCTACTACCTGAAATATACCGCTGTTGGGCTGCGCCCCTTACTGTTCGTCGGTCCAGAACTCGCGGCCGGTGCTGTCGAGGTAGCCGACGCGGCCGTCGGGGGTGTGCACCCGGGCCACGTCCTGCAGGAAAGGCTCCGCCTGGAGGTAGCGCACTTCGGTGAGGCGGTTGCCTTCAGCATCGAGGTAGCCGAACAGGCCGTTTTGCTGCACCACGGGGTACACCAGGTTGCCGGTGAGGCGGATGGCATCGTACTGCAGGGGCTGCACCAGCTTGCCTTTGGCGTTGAGCACGCCCCATTTACCGGCTTGGCGCACAAACAGCAGCCCGTTGTAGTTGTCCCGAATTTCGTCGTAGATGGCCGGGACGGAGGCCGTGCCCACCGTGAAGCGGAAGCCCACTTTGCCGTCTTTGCGCACCACGTCGCCCTGTTCCAAAGGCTCTTCTTCGGGCTCGGCGGGGGCGGGCTCGGTGAGGCGGTGGCCGCTGACTCCGATGTCGAAGGTTTCGCCGCTCAGCTCCACGGTGGCCCGGCCCAGGCGGAAATTGCCGGCGCGGGTGTACTGCACGGGCGTTACGGGGTTGCCGCCCCCGTCAATGTAGCCGTAGAGCTGGCCCTGCCGCACCCAGGCAATTTCCTCCTGAAACGGGCCGGCCTCATCAAACCGGGCGGGCAGCACCAGGCGGCGGCTACGGTCGGCGTAGCCCCAGCGGGTGCCCTGGCGGAACGGTACCAGGCGGGTAGGCGCGGTTTGGGCTTGTGCCACGGAAGCCGCGCCGGCCAGCAGCAGCAGCAACTGAAGCAGAAGTCGTTTCATGCGGAACGGTGGTTGGGAAGCGGCGGCTATACCTGCCAAGATACGGACAACGGCGCAAACCAAACGCCGCCCGTCCGGTTGATTCACTCGTTCTTCACCAGCCGGCCTTCAACTTGCGGCCGGTACGTCATCTGGTAGGCTGCCGCCCCTAACAGCGGGTTGGCGGCCGGACCTGCGTATCTTTGCCGCTGCCTGAATGGGCGTGTTTTCTGACCGCCTCTGCTTATGTCATCACAACCACACTATCCGCGCTTTACCCTGGGCGAAAGCCTCACGCCGGAACAGCTGGATTTTTTCCGCCAGCATGGCTTCCTGCATTTCCGAGGGTTCATCTCCCCCGATACCGTTCAGAGCCTGTTGCGGGCTACCGAAGCCGTGCAACAGCAGTGGCTCACCGACGACGTAAAAAAGGTGAACGGTGTACCTATTAAATACGGCAAAGACGTAGATGGCTCACCCATCGTGCAGCGCTTCGCCTTTGCCTCCCACCACAGCCCGGTGCTGCACGAGTTTCTGCAGGACCCGCGTTTCCGGGCCTTGTTTCCGCTGCTGGAAGCGCCCGGCGGCCGGGTGGGCGAAAATGAGAAGGACGGCCTCGTCATCAACCACTACGTGAACGTGCCGGGCTCGGAGTTTTCGCAGATGGGCTGGCACACCGACTCCTTGCGGGACGTGTTCTACGGCAAGAAAATAGGGCCGATGCTGAACGTGGGCGTCCACCTCGATGGCACGCCCGCCACCAATGGCGGCCTGCGCCTGATACCCGGCACGCACCGCCAGGGCCTGCGCGACATCCTGTTCCGCAAGAAATACTACAAAGACGTAGGCCCCGACGAGCACGAAATAGCCGTGGAAACGGAGTCCGGCGACCTGACCGTGCACGACGGCCGCATGTGGCACCGCGTGGCCCAGTCGCCACTGGTGGGGGAGGCCTCGCGCCGCCGCGTGATGTACGTGCCCATCATTGCCGGTAAATACGAGCCCAAGCACGAAAACAGCCCCACGCCGTTCTACCTGCGGTTTTTACACTTGGTTAAATAGCGTAGCGGAGTAGCTGAGTAACGGAGTAAATCGTTCTGTTGTCAGCAATCTGCGCCGGTTGGATTGTCAGGCCGGCTGCTCAGTTACTCCGTTACTCAGCTACTCCGTTACTCTATGAAAACAGCACTGATTACGGGCGCGTCACGCGGCATTGGGCGGGCTATGGCCCTAGAGCTGGCCCGGCTTGGCTACGATGTACTGCTTACAGCCCGCTCCGAAAACCAGCTGCATGAGGTGACGGCGGAGGCGCGCAAGCTGGGCCGCGCGGCCCAGGCGTTGCCCCTGGATCTGGCCGCGCCGGGTGCGGCGGAGCAACTGGCTAGCTGGGCCACGGCCCAGACCACTGAGCTGGCCGTGCTGGTAAATAACGCGGGCTACGGCCTCTGGGGGCGGTTTGAGGAGCTGAGCCTGGCCGAGCAGCAGAACATGCTGCAGCTGAACCTGCACCTGCCGGTGGCCCTCACCCACGCCCTGCTGCCCGTATTGCGCCGCCAGCCCAAAGCCTACATTCTGAATGTAGCCAGCACGGCCGCCTACCAGGCCGTGCCCACGCTCACGCTCTACGCGGCCAGCAAGGCGTTTCTGCTCAGCTTCAGCCGGGGCCTGCGCTACGAGCTGCGCGACACCGCCGTTTCGGTAACCTGCCTGAGCCCCGGCGCTACCACCACCGATTTTGCCGGCCGGGCCGGCATGAACGCCGAGCTGCAGGCCACCGCCAATAAAGTATCCATGACGCCCACCC
Source organism: Hymenobacter sp. 102 (assembly GCF_049949205.1). Classification (NCBI taxonomy): domain Bacteria; kingdom Pseudomonadati; phylum Bacteroidota; class Cytophagia; order Cytophagales; family Hymenobacteraceae; genus Hymenobacter; species Hymenobacter sp. 102. The sequence goes on along the minus strand of NZ_CP188172.1, from coordinate 2,597,720 downwards.
AAGTAGCCCAGGCCGGCATTGCCGCTTTGCTGGCCGGGGAGGCCGAGCTGATTCCCGGAGCCCTCAACAAAGTTTCCGCCACGCTCACCAGCTTCGTGCCCAAAAGTCTGACGGAGCGTATTGCCGCCGGCATCTACGAGAAGCATTTGAAGTGAGTAGAGCTGTAAGGTGAAGCTGTGCCGCGTCGTTGCGAGGAGGCACGACGAAGTAGTCCTTCCTTCACCTAGCACGCAACGCTGACCTATGCAAAAGCCCTTACGGCTAGTGTAGCAGTAAGGGCTTTTCCTTTCTGCAGAGCTTACCTCCTTGAACAGGAAGGATTGCTTCGCGCTGCTCGCAATGACCCGGTACAGCTTCACCCTTCACTATTTCATCCTTCCCACGTGCCCGCTCAGCCACCACGCCAACCCCACAAACAGCGGCGCGGCCAGCACGTCGTAGGTATAGTGGGCGTGCTGCACGAGTACCAGCGTGCCAATAGCCACGGTGCCCGCCAGCAGTACCTGCCGCCGCCAGCCGGCCGGCACGGCCAGGGCCAGCAGCAGCAGCGTGGCGGTGTGGCCCGAGAAAAACAGGTCTTTGGTGATGGGGGCGGGGGCGGCGTAAATCAGTCGGTCCACCAGCGGGTCGCGCAGGAGTACCAGGCCCGGCGGTGGCTCCAGGGGCAGTAGATACAGCGTGAGGCAGCGCAGCAGGTGCAGCCCCAGGTACGCCCACAACGCCCGTAGCAGCCGTAGCGGCCGGGGCAGCAGCGTAACCACGCCCAGCCCGATACCCAGGTAAATTACCGCAAACGTCGGCCCCGAAACATCGTGGGCGGGCAGGGCAGTCAGGACTGGGTCGGGGAGGATGCGGCCGGGGCGGGCCTGCACCCAGGCAAAGTAGCGCGGCAGCTGGCTGGCCAGCAGCAGCAGCAATGCTACCACCGCGCCCAGTTGCCCCCGAAAAACGGGGTGGCGCCAGGCCGCGGGCCAGGTAAGGTCAGGGAGGGTCATGAGCCGGAGGGGAAATAGCAGCGCAAAGAAGCACCGGAAAACGGGAGCCGTCGTTTTTGTTCCAGCCAGCGGGGGCTTACCTTGGGCAACGAGCTGCGCCGACCCATTGTCGGCTGGCTTTCTACCCGCATTTTTCTGCTGCTATGACCCTTCGTTACCTGACTGCCCTGACGGTTGCTGCCGTTACCACTACCTCCGCCTTTGCCCAGAATACGGCCCTCACGGAGCGCATTGCCAAACTCTCGCAGCAGCAGGAAGCCAAGGTAATAGCCTGGCGGCGCGACCTGCACGAGCACCCGGAGCTGGGCAACCAGGAAACCCGCACCGCCGCCTTAGTGGCCGAGCACCTGCGCAAGCTGGGTCTGGAGGTACAAACCGGCGTGGCCCGTACCGGCGTGGTGGCCCTGCTGAAAGGCGGCAAGCCCGGCCCCGTAGTGGCCCTGCGCGCTGATATGGATGGCCTGCCCGTGACGGAAAGCAACAACCTGCCCTTCGCCTCCAAGGCCCGTGCCCAGTACAACGGCCAGGAAGTGGGCGTGATGCACGCCTGCGGCCACGACACCCACGTGGCCATGCTACTGGGCGCGGCCGAAGTGCTGGTGCAGATGCGCCAGGAGCTGGCCGGTACCGTGAAGTTCATCTTCCAGCCCGCCGAGGAAGGCTCGTTGCCCGGCCAGGAAGGCGGGGCCCGGCTCATGGTGAAGGAAGGCGTGCTGCAAAACCCGAAGGTGGACGCCATCTTCGGGCTGCACATTCAGGCTCAGACGGAAGTAGGCAAACTCAGCTACCGGCCCGGGGGCGAAATGGCGTCCTCGGATGTGTTCAACATCAAGGTGAAAGGGAAATCGGCGCACGGGGCCTACCCCTGGCTGGCCGTGGACCCCGTGGTAACCGCCGCCCAGATTATTCTGGGCCTGCAAACCATCGTCAGCCGACAGTCGGAGCTGACGGAGGACGCGGTGGTACTGACGGTGGGCATGGTGCACGGCGGCGTGCGCAACAACATCATTCCGGAGCAGGTAGAGCTGACGGGCACTATTCGCTGCCTCAACAAGGAAATGCAGCAGAACGTGTGGGCCGCCGTGCGCCGCACCGCCACCAACATTGCGGAAAGCGCCGGGGCCACCGCCGAGGTGGACATCGTCAACTACGCCCCCATTACCTACAACGACCCGCGCCTGACCGCCCAAGTGGTGCCCAGCCTGAACCGGGCCGCCGGGGCCGCCAACGTAAGCGTGCAAAAAGCCGTGACCGGGGCCGAGGACTTCGCCTTCTACCAGGAAAAAGTGCCCGGCGTGTTCGTGTTTGTGGGCGGCATGCCCAAGGGCAAGAACCCCGCCGATACCGCCCCACACCACACCGCCGGCTTCTTCGTGGATGAAAGCGGCCTGACCCTGGGCGTACGCACCTTGGTAACGCTGGCTACCGATTACCTGGCCACCGCCAAAAAGTAACGCGCGGATTATGCGTATTCAGCGGTGTGCACGGATTTGGGATGTTCCACTTCACGCCCCCCAACGGCCGCCAAGCGCAACCTGCGTGGGCCTTTGCCGTCTAGTAGCCCGTTCGGGCGTAGCAGAAAGACCCGCCCGAAGCCGTACCACTCCTTAGCTCCGCCCAAATTCTGATGAATATTGCCCTTGTTACCTGCGAAAGCCTGGCCCAGTACGCCGCCCCCAACGTTGATGATGAGGACAGCCTGCTAACCCGCTACCTGCGCGCGCAGGGCCATACCGTGGAGCCCCGCATCTGGAGCAACCCGGCCGTGGGCTGGCAACGCTACGACGTGGTGGTGGTGAAGTCGCCCTGGGATTATTTCGATCGGGTGGGGGAGTTCTACGCGTGGCTGGACCGCATGCAGCAGCTGGGCGTGCCGATGCTTAACTCCGCCGCTACCATCCGCTGGAACGCCGATAAAAAGTACCTGCTGGAAATGGAGCAGGCCGGGGTGCGCATCGTGCCCACCCGCCTGCTGCCCCGCGGCCAGGCCGTGGATGCCGCCCAGCTGCTGCAGGAAATGAACCAGGAAAAGCTGGTTATCAAGCCGGCCGTGAGCGGTGGAGCCAAGAACACCTTCGTGCTCACCCGGCAGGAAACCGCCGTGCGCCAGCCCCAACTCACGGAGTTGCTGCAGCACGAAGATTTTCTGGCCCAGCCCTTCCTGCCTCGCATTCAGGAAGAAGGTGAGTGGTCGTTGCTCTACTATGGCGGGCAGTTCAGCCACTGCGTGCTCAAAACGCCCAAAGCCGGCGACTTTCGGGTGCAGCACTATCTGGGCGGGGGCATCGAAACCCGGGAAGCCCCCGCTCACCTGCGCCGCGCCGCCGACGACATCGTGCAGCGCTTCGCCCCGGGCTGCCTCTACGCCCGCGTGGATGGCGTGGACCAAAACGGCGAGCTGTTGCTGATGGAGCTGGAGCTCATTGAGCCCTTTCTCTACTTGGCCTCCGATGCGCAGGCCCTGCCCCGCTACGAAGCCGCTTTGCGGGCAATGGCGAAGTTGTGAAATGGCGAGATGGTGAGTTTGCCGTTCTCTCGGACCTCATGGTGCAGGTAGAACGGCAAACTCACCATCTCGCCATTTCACTATCTCACCATTTCACCATCTAAAACCCATTCACCGTGAAGCCGCCATCCACGGCCAGGGTTTGGCCGGTGATGTAGGCGGCAGCAGGCAGGCACAGGAAGGCTACGGCGGCGGCCACTTCCTCCGGCTCCCCGATGCGCCCGGCCGGGGTACGGCTCACTACCTCCTGCAGATACGCCTCGTTCTGCAGTACGCCGGCGGCCAGCGGCGTGTGGATATACCACGGGGCTACGCAGTTTACCCGGATGCCCTGCCCGGCCCATTCCACGGCCAGGTTGCGGGTGAGCTGTACCAGGGCCGCTTTCGTCATGCCGTAGATGGAGCCGGTGCGCACGTGTGTAAGCCCCGCTACCGACGAGATATTGACAATACTGGCTGCCCCCGACGCCGCCAGCAGCGGCTGTAGGCCCCGGCTCAGCTCCCACGCCGATTCCAGGTTAGTGGCCAGCAGCCGCTGATATTCGTCCGGCGCGTAGCTGGCCGTTGGCTTGCGGATGTTTGTGCCCACGTTATTTACCAGAATGTGCAGCTGTGCCCCCCGCTGCTGCGCGGCTTCCAGCACCTGCGCCCGGCCCTCCGGCGTGCTGACGTCGGCGGCCAAAGCGTGGGCATCCAGACCCTGCTGCCGCCACTGGGCTACCTGTTGCTCCAGCTCAGCGGCGGTGCGCGCTACGGCTAGTACACTAGCCCCAAACTGCAGTAGCTCCGCGGCCACGGCGGCCCCTATGCCTTTGGAAGCTCCGGTAACAACTGCCGTCTGGCCTTGTAGGCTCCAGCGCGCGTTGATCAGTGAGAAAGATGAAGAATTCATGAAGCTGTTTCTTGAAATGTTTAAAATTTTGACTCCTGTGTCGGCTGAATATTGAACCTGGTAGGATACAATAAACCCCTAATCTTCTTAATAGCTGTCTGATACATGCTTTGACAACTTTCTATATGAATAGCTTTTTTTAAGTAAATTTTATAGAAACATGTACTGGTTTTGATAAATTTTTCATGATATGATCTATAAGATTAAAATATTCTTAATTTAGACGCCAGAAGGATGCTGATTTCGGAATGAAGCCCGGTATCAGCCCAGTTCAATTTCACTCCCCCACAACCAACCACACGGTATGATCAACAAATACTCCGCGGCAACCTTATTGCTGCTCGGTGGCGTAACGTCGTCGGCCCTGGCGCAGGACTACTCCCGCGTGCAGGCCAAAGAGCTGAATGACAATGGCACGCCATACATGGTGCAGTTCCGTACGGGTGCTGAAGCCCAGCTCAGCAACGCCCAGGCTGTGCTGCGCGAGCAGTTGCAGCTAACGCAGGATGACCAGCTGGTGCAAGCCAAAACGGAAGCCGATCAACTGGGTTTCGTGCACGAGAAATATCAGCAGTACTATAAGGGCATCAAGGTAGACTACGCTACCTATTCCGTGCACGCCCGTCAGGGCCGCGTGGAAAGCATCAGTGGGCAGTTTGAAACCGTGCGCGGCCTCAACATCGCCCCTTCCTTAACCGCCTCGGCCGCCCTGGAGCGGGCCCTCTCGTTTGTGGGTGCCAAGCGCTACATGTGGCAGGATGCCCAGGCTGAAGCCGGCCTGAAGCAGCAGGAAAACAACGCTGCGGCCACTTACAAACCCCAGGGTGAACTGGTAATTGTGCGCAACCAGCGCAGCCAGAATCCGCTGAAAGCCAGCAAGCCCGCTCTGGCCTGGAAGTTTGACGTGTATGCTCAGGCTCCGGTAAGCCGGGCCTACATTTACGTGGATGCCCACACCGGCGAGGTAATATTCAAAAACGACATCATCAAGCACACGGCCGCTACCGGTTCGTTCGCCACTGCCTACAGCGGTACCCGCAACGTAGCCAATGACTACACGGGCAGCACCTACCGCCTGCGCGAAGCTACCCGCGGGCTGGGCATCGAGACCTACAACTGCAAAAAAGGCAACTCATATACCTCGGCCGTTGATTTCACCGACGCCGATAACAGCTGGACGGAGTATAACAACGCCAACTTCGATAACGTGGCCGGCGACGCGCACTTTGGTGCCCAGGCCACCTACGACTACTGGAAAAATGTGCATGGCCGTAACTCTTTTGATAACGCCGGCGCCAAAATCAAGAGCTACGTGCACTTCGACGACACCCCCGGCGACGGTGTGGGCTACGAAAACGCCTACTGGAACGGTTCGGTAATGACCTACGGCGACGGGGCCTCGCGCTTCCGCCCGCTGACCTCGCTGGATGTGTGCGGGCACGAAATAGGCCACGCCGTGTGCGAAAAAACGGCTAACCTGGTGTATTCCAACGAGTCGGGGGCCATGAACGAAGGCTTCTCCGATATCTGGGGAGCCGCCATCGAAAGCTACGCCGTGTCCACGCTGGGAGCTACGTCGGGTGGGGCGAAAGCCAAAGACACCTGGCTGATTGGCGAGGAGATTGACAAGCAACAGGCTGCGCTGCGCTCCATGAGCAACCCCAATTCGCAGGGCCAGCCCGCGTACTACAAAGGCAGCTACTGGTACAGCGGCACCGGCGACAATGGCGGAGTGCACACCAACTCGGGCGTGCTTAACTACTGGTTTTACCTCATTTCAGTGGGCAAAACCGGAACCAATGAAAAAGGCCTGAGCTTCTCGGTTGCTGGTCTGGGCATCACGAATGCGGCTAAAATTGCCTACCGCGCCGAGAGCGTGTACCTGACTTCTTCGTCCACCTACGCCTCGGCCCGCACGGCTACCATCAGCGCAGCCAAGGATTTGTTCGGGGCTGGCTCCTCGCAGGAGCAGGCCGTTACCAATGCCTGGTACGCTGTGGGGGTAGGTGCTGCCTACGGTGGTACTACCACGCCCCCGCCTGCCGCGTCGTACTGCGCCAGCAAAGGCAACAGTGTGGCCTACGAGTGGATTGACTACGTGAAGCTGGGCACCATTGCCCGGACCTCCGGAGCCGATGCCGGTTACTACAACGGCACGGCCACTTCTACCTCCATTGCCGCCGGCTCTTCGCAAACCATCAGCTTCTCGGCTGGATACGCCTCCACCGCGTACACCGAGTACTGGAAAGTCTATATCGACTACAACCAGGATGGCGACTTCGCTGATTCCGGCGAAACGGTGGTATCGGGCTCCTCGGCCAGCACCGGCACACTGACGGGCACCTTCACGGTTCCCACCACGGCCAAATCGGGGGCTACCCGCCTGCGGGTGGTGATGAGCGACGCCTCGGCTACTACCAGCTGCAACAGCTACAGCTACGGCGAAACCGAAGATTACACGGTGAACATTACGGGCGGCGCCTTCGCTCCGCAGGGCGTGGCTACCATCAATGGCAGCTCGCTGAGCAACTCGGTTGAGAAGTCCGTAACCCTGTTCCCGAACCCGGCTTCCGAGGTGCTGAGCATCTCGCTGGGCAGCAAGGCAGCCGTGGTATCGGCCACGGTAACCGACCTGCGCGGTGCCCGCGTAGCGGGAGCCCGCTTCGAGGGCGGCCAGCTGCACGTAGCCGGCCTGGCTAAAGGCATCTACCTGCTCACGGTTAGCGACGGCCAGAAATCCTTCCACGAGAAATTCGTGAAGGAATAACTCCAACGCATCTTCCTTCAACAACAAAGGGTTGCCAGCTGGCAACCCTTTGTTGTTGAAGGAAGATGCGTTGAAAAGTCCGGCACTCAACCGCGCATTTTCAGTATTACCGGCCCCAGGGAGCGTATTCCAGCTTCAACTCCAGCTGCCCAAAGCCATCATTCAGCGAAGAGGCCGACCGGCCCGAGGCAGGGCTGATATCGTCCAGCTGGTCAGTGGAAGTGAAGGAGTAAGAGCCTTCCAGCGAAGCACCCAGCTTGGGTGTGAGGCGCACCGTGAAGCCCACGCCCACGGGCAGCGTGAGGGCCAGCGCCGAATAATCATTACGTTCCGGCGACAGGTAAGTGGGGGAGGTATTGCCGCCAGGGCGCTCTGTGCCGCGGAAGGCCTTAGGGTTATACAATACCCAGCCTCCGCCCACTTTCAGATAAGGCTTGACAATGGACGCCGGCCGGCGGGGGGCGGCGTAGGCTCCCTCATCGTGCAGCGGCTCCCAGCGCACAAAGGCAATACCGGCAAAATTGTGGCTCTGAAAAGCCAGCCCGCGCTCCGGCAAATAGTCTTTGGCTCCCAGCCGGATGTACGAGCCCTCGCCGCCCACCTGCCAGTGCGGGTGCACCTGATACTGCACACCGCCGGTAACGCTGGGCCCAAAAAACTGGTCGCCGGGACTGCTGGTCAGGTCACCATTGTAGTAGCCAATTCCCCCGCCCAGGGTGAATCGCACGGGGCCTTTGTAGTAGGCCCGCGCCTTGCCATCGTAGTGCCGGCGGCGGCGTTCGGGGCCGGTATCCTGTGCAGTGGCTGAGTGGGCTGCCACCATACAGAGCAGCGCAGCAGACAATAGAGAACGAGAAGTCACGCGGTGTGGGTAAGAGCAATGAGGATGAAGCCCGGAAATACGCGGTCATCGGCAGCGGGTTGTCCGGCGGAGGCGTCGGCTATTTGATGGTACCCTGCGGGTCGGGAAGCTTTTCTTTCAGTTCGGCCACCAGATCAAAGTCCATAGAAGCAAAATTGATGCTCTGGCCTTTGTGAATGGCCTCCCAGGCCTGCGGGTACTGCTCCTGGTAGAAATAGGCGCGGGCCAGCTGCTGCCAGCCGGCGGCATTGCCGGCATCCTGCGTAGTGGCTTTCTGCAAAAACTCGGTGGCAGTAGTCAGGTCCTTTTGCTTCTTTGTCTGCTGGTACCGGAGCAGGTAGCTGGCCCCCAGGTCGCTGAGCAGATAGGAGTTGGTGGGCGCCAGGGCCAAGCCCTGGTTGAGCAGACTCAGCGACTGTTCCGGCGCCGTGGTGCTGCTGATGATGCCCAGGCCGTGGTAGGCGTCGGCGTTGGCGGGGTCCAGCACCCAGGCCAGGTTGAAGCGGTAGGCCGCCGTATCGGGCTGGTTCTCGCTCAGGTACTCGTAGCCCTTGGCACTGAAAAACCGGCTGGCCTCAGCCCGTGAGCTGAAGCTGCCCGCCAGCTTGGTAACGAAGGCCGGCCCCAAAACCTGCTCGGCCTGGGCGGGAGTAAGGCCCCCGAACCTAGGTTGCAGCCGCTGAAAAGTGGCCGTCGAGGCAGCGTCGGTTTTGCCTTTACGCTGCGCCTGGGCGGGGGTGGCCATCCACAGCAGGCCCGCGGTAGCCAGCAGAAAAAATGATTTCATGAACACGAAACGAATAAAGCAGATGAAAAATTGGCTGTCGGCCAGTTACCAAAGATAGAAAGACTGCCAAACCCGGCCGCCAGTACTCAGTCGGCCAAACCGGGCCGGGACCGGGCGCGTACTTGTGCATTCTTCTTTCTCTGCTGTGTATGGTGCGTTTCTGGCTGGGGCGGGTATTGCCGCTCCTGTGTATTCTGTCGATAAGCGCTGCCGGTCTGGCTGAGTTGGCCGTGGCCCGCCCCAGCCGCCGCGTAGCGGATGTGGCCTACGTACCAGCCACCGATACCGCCTACAGTGCCACCCGCCACCGGCTGGATGTGTACACGCCCCGGAAAAAAGCGTCCGGCCCGCTGCCAGTGGTCATTTTTATGCACGGAGGCAGCTGGAACAGCGGCAGCAAAAACCTGTACACGTTCATTGGCCGGCGACTGGCCCGGCAGGGAATAGTGGCTGTTATTCTTAATTACCGGCTGGCCCCGCAGGTGCGGGTACCCCAGATGGCGGATGACTGCGCCCGGGCTCTGGCCTGGACGGTAGCCCACATTGGGGAGTACGGCGGCGACGCCCGGCGGGTATTTCTGATGGGGCACTCGGCTGGCGGTGGGCTGGCGGCGCTGCTGGCTACCGATGATGACCTGCTCCGCCGCTGGGGAATGCCCCACAACCCAGTCCGGGGCGTGCTGCTCGATGACCCCGCCGGCCTGGATATGTACGACTACCTCCAGAAGATGGAATACCCCGGCGATGAGCAGTACCTGGTACCCTTCGGGCGCAATCCGGCCGTGTGGCGGCAGACCTCGGCCCTTTACCACCTCACCCCGCACACTCCGCCCATGGTCCTGCTGATTGGCGGGCGCACCTATCCGTCCATCAGCAGCAGCAGCCAACGGTTCCGGGCAAATCTGGAAGCTCTGGGCCACGCGCCCCGCTACACGGTGCTGCCGGGTAAAAAGCACATTCCGATGGTGCTCCAACTGTACTGGGTGCGTAACGTGGTGTACCAGCAGCTGCGGGAGCTGATAGGCTCCTGACGGACCGCACCCGGCACGTCGGTTCGCTGCTCCAAGGTGTTGAAGCCAGTTGGCTGACTTCTCGCCAATTAGACAGAAACCAACAATACGGCCCACACCGGGGGGCTTCTCAGAACAAGCTGGTTTGCAGCAGTGGCTGCTCAAACGCCAGCAGCCACTGCTTGCGCGACAAGCCGCCCGCGTAGCCGGTCAGCTGCCCGCCTGCTCCAATAATGCGGTGACAGGGCCACACAATGGCCAACGGATTCCGCCCGTTGGCGGCCCCCACGGCCCGCACGGCTCCGGGGCTGTTCAGCTGGCGGGCTATATCCAGGTAAGATGCGGTGCAGCCAAACCGCACTCCTGGCAGGGTGGCCCACACCCGCTGCTGAAACACGGTGCCCACGCTCACGTCCGTAGTCAGCGTAAAATGCCGTAGCTCCCGCCCAAAATAAGCCTGCAACTGCCGGTAGGCTTCGCGCAGGCAGTCTGGTACCTGCAGCGCGGGAGTAACGGCTGGTAAGGGAGTTGCTGAGGAAAGTGGCTGCACAAACTGCGCGCTGCAAAGTCCGGCCCCCGTACTCTCCAGCCGAAGCGGGCCCAATGGTGTACCTACAATGGCGCTGGCAACGGACATGGGGAACAGAGCTACGTGGAGAAATCCAAAATTACCGATTTTGCCCCAAAACCCATATTGTGGCCAAATACTGCTGGTTTTGCTGAGTCAATGGAACTACCCGGAACGCCGTATAATGTCGGGGGCGCTGGAAAAAGACGTATATTAGTATGCCAGAAATCGGAAAAATATAAATCTGCGCCTACTTTTTTGGGCCCTTTTCAGATGCCTGGTTTTACCTTCGCCTGTCTCCATTCAACGCTTTTCAGCCTGTGCGGTATCTACTTTTTTGCTCTGTTTTGGGAGTAAGCCTAACCGGTTTGCTACCAGCTGTTTCGGCTACGGAACTGCCCGGGAAAACGGTTGAGTCGAAAATCAGCCCCTTGCCGGTGCAAGGGTGGGGTACCGGGCTCACGGCTTTTTACTACAACAACGGCTCCTTGGCCGGAGCCCCCGTGCTGAAGCGGCAGGATGCGGTAATTGACTTTAAGTGGGGAGCGGGTGCCCCGGCGCCCGAGCTTCCCACCGATAACTTCTCGGTGCGCTGGGAAGGGCTGCTGGCCGCACCCACCACGGGCCGCTACCGCTTCGTGGCCGTTACCTCCGATGAGGTGCGGCTGTGGGTGAATGGCAAGAAAGTGCTGGATACCTGGAATGGCCGCAAGCCCAGCAGTACCGATGACGCCACGGTAACGCTGGCGGCCGGGGAGAAAACTACCATCAAGCTGGAGTATAACGATGCCGACGGCACCGCGGGCATTCAGTTGCAATGGGTGCCACCCGGGCAGATAGCGCAGGTCATTCCTTCGGGCAACCTGTATCCGCTGGGCTCACCCACCACGCCCGACCCCGCCGGTCCGCCGCCGGTAGCCAAAGCCAAAGCCGTTCCGACACCCAACCCCAACGCCGCCCCCAAGCCGGCCGCTGCCAAACCTGCCCCGGCGAAACCGGCCGTAGCCGCCAAAACGGCCCCGGCGGCCAAGCCCGCCCCCAAACCCGTGGCGCAGGCTCCGGCCAAAGCCGCCAAACCTGCCCCGGCCGAAAAGGCTCCCAAGCCCGTGAAACCGCCTAAACCGGCGAAGGAAGTGGCCGAGGTGAAGCCCCCCGCCGACCTTTCGGGCCTGTACACGCTCACGGTGCGCTCTACGGGCCGGCCGCTGAAGGTAGGCCAGGACCGCCCGGCTACCCGGGCTGAGCAACTGGCTGCCCAAGTGGCCGGGGCGAAAGAGGAAGCCCAGTGGCGCATTGAGCCCGCCGGTGAAGGCTTATACCGGTTGGTGCTGCCAGGCAGCAATAAAGTGCTGGAAGTACTGGGCAGCTCTACCTCTAATGGGGCACCGCTGAGCGTGTGGACGTACTATAGCGGCTACAACCAACGCTGGAAAATTGAGGAAACCGGGGAGGGCTACTACAAGCTTACGCCCCATCACGTCCGCAAAAAGGTAATTACCTACGGCGACACACTGCAGGGCGGTCTGCAACAGCTCAAATACACCGGAGCCACCAACCAGCAGTGGAAGCTGATACCCGTAAAGCCGGTAGAAGAACCCATGCTGGCCGGGGCACCCAGCGTGCCCGGCGTAGGGGCCAACAACATGAGTGTGTATCCCAACCCTTCCAACGGCGTTATGCAGATGTCGTACACGCTGGGTGAGGCCCGGCCCATGGGTTGGGTGCTCTACAACCAGAACGGAACGGCCGTCCGCGTTTCCGATTACCGTAAACAAGCGGCCGGGGCTCACCACCAGACCCTGGATTTCACGGGCCTGCCCGCCGGCGACTATTACCTGAGTCTCACGGTGGGTATCACCAACACCCGGCAGTTGATTTCTATTCGTCGGCCCGCAGCCGATGCTCCGGAAGTGGGTGCTGCCACCGGCAAATAGCCTTTGTAAGGGCATAAAAGTCAACCGGCCGGGCGGGCGCAGCAACTGCTGCGCCCGCCCGGCCGGTTAGTTAGCCACGTATGCCGTTAGCCGACAAACTCCGGCAGGTGGTCCCAGAGCCGGGAAAACTCGGCCGCGTACTGATCCACGATGAACGGGTCGGCGGATATCAGAAAGTTTTCGAGGTTGAACTCGGCGGCCGAGCGGGTCCAGTTATAGCTACCGGTTAGCACGGCCCGATTATCGGCCAGGGCAAACTTGTGGTGCATATGGTTTGCCGACTGATCGGTGCGCACGGGTACCCCAGCATCCCGTAGCTGGCGCACATCCGAGCCCCGGTCGAACAGCTTTTCATCGTCGGTGAGCAGGCGCACCCGTACTCCGCGCTGGTGGGCAATCAGAATGGCATCCGTCAGGCGGTCATCGGCCACGGTGAATACGCACAGATCCAGGGTGTGCTGCGCCCCGATAAGAAACTGGCGGATGGCAGCCACACACTCATCATTGGGGCTGAAATATACCTGGGCGCTGCCGGCCCGGGAATTCGCAGATGCTCCTGAAGGCGCGGGAGCCGGCAGCAGGGCACTGGCCGCTTCCAGCCACTCAATCACCGCCTTGTCCTTGAACGTGTTGAACCGCTCCCTGGCCAGCTCGAACAGCTGGTGGCGCAGCTGGTCCACGTTGCCGTGCTGTTGCTGAAACTCAGTAAGCTGTTCGCGGAGCTGGCGGGCTTCGGTGGGGGAGAGGTTGACATCGGCGAAAGCCTGGCGAAACTGCCGGAGCAGGTCCGCCTCGGAGGAAGCAGGCATGGGAGGGTGTTAAAGGGTAAGCAAGGGTACGTCAACTGGCTGGGGCAGGGCCTCCGCCACGTAGTGCTGGGCCCACAGCAGGGCTTCAGCGGAGGGCGCGTGCAATACGCGGGTGAGGCCGGGAACGGGCTGGGCCACGTCCGCATCCCAGAGGCCGGCCCGGTGCCAGGGCGTGAGGTGGTCCCAGTCGGGCCGGTCGATGATGGGATAGAGGCAGACGCCCAGCAGCGGCACCCCGGCGCGCAGTGCGGAGGCGGCCTCCCGGGCAATCATGCGCAGCCAGGGGGCCCGGTCCTCGCCGGGGTGGCTGGTTTCGGTGAGCACCACCGGGCGGTTGTAGCGGCGGTACGCCCGCTCCAGCAGCTGGCTCAGAGGCCGGAACCGGGGGTCGTGGTACTCGTTGGCCCAGCCCAAGGTGATGCGCGGCTCCAGCTGCCACTGGTTGTCGTAGTAGTAGTTGAAGCCCAGCAGATCCAGGTACTCAGGGCGGCCGCCCAGCTCCGGACACAGCCGGCCCGCCAGCATGTCCACGCTCTGAAACTGGTTAAGGTCGAACTCCCGGGCCCGGCGCACTTCGGCGGGGCCAGCTCCGGGGCGCGGCACGATGCTGATGAGCGGCTCAGTGGTCAGAATCCGGACGGTGGGGTCGGCCTCACGCAGGGCGGCCACCCCCTCGATGTAGGCGCGCATCAGCCCCCGTTTTACCTCCCAGCCCTGGCCCACGCAGTAGGGCGAGGTGCCGCGCACATCACCGCCCAGCCAGCTCATGAAGCTCACCTCATTGATGGGCGTGATAATGAGTGTTTCCGCGGGGCAATGCTCCCGGTAGAATGCCACAAAGGCCCGACACAAGTGGGCAAACCGGCGGGCAAACATCGGGTGCAAAGGCGTCAGGTCGTCGGGGTAGCCGAAGTGGCACAAGTCCCATACCTGTTGCACGCCGTGGCGGCGGCCGGCCTGTAGCAGGGTTAGCACGGTGCTCCAGTCGTAGTGGTAAGGCGTTTTTTCCACCTGGCTCCAACGGATGCCTTCGCGCACGGTGTGCAGCCCCACCTCCTGAATGGCCTGGTAGTCCTCATTCAAGAGCTGCAAGTGGCCGGTAAGGGTCAGAAAGTCCACCCGGTGTCCGAAGGCGTTCTGCTGGTCGGTACACTCAAAACCGGCCATCCAGAAGGAGCGGAAGGGAGAATCTGAGAGAAAGTCATATTGCATAGCAGAAAGGAAAGGCAGAACCCGCAGCGCCGGGGTGGCTAAATCTGGGGGGAGGGTGAATCAGTAACGGAAGGGTAGCGGTGTTTACCGGTCAGGCCTTTGGCTTCCACAAAAATGCGCTTGAACTCGGGGTGCCTGGCCCGGATGGCATCCTGCAGCCGGTCTACGGCCTGCTCCACCTCGTTGGCCGAAAGGTGGTCGTGAAACTCCACGTCCAGGGCCAGCACCACATCGTGGGGGCCCATGTACATGGTGAGGGGGCGGCGCACCTGCTCCACGCCCGTCTGGGCGTGAGCCAGAGCCTCCAGGCTGTCGAGGGTAGCATCGTCCACGCCTTCCCCTACCAGCAGTCCTTTGGTCTTATAAATCAGGAAAATGGCCACTGATACCAGCAGCACCCCGATGCAGATGGACGCCCCGCCATCAAAGTACGGATTATTGAAGGCGTGCCCGAAGTACACCCCGGCCAGGGCCAGCACCAGCCCCACCAAAGCAGCCAGGTCCTCCATCAGAATGGCAAATATTGACGGGTCTTTGCTGCGGCCCAGCGTCGTCCAGAAGCCATCGGTGCCCCGGGTTTTGTTGAACTCCCGCAATGCCAGAAAAAAAGAAGTGCCCTCGAACAGCAAGGACAGGCCCAGCACCACATAGTTCCAGGTAGGGTCGGTGATGGGGGCCGGGTGCTTGAGGTGTTCCACACCTTCGTAAAACGACATGCCCCCGCCCACCGAGAATACCAGAATGGCTACAATCAAGGACCAGAAATACAGCTCCTTGCTGCGCCCGAAGGGATGCCGGGCATCGGCTGGCTTTTCCGACTGCCTCACCCCGTACAGGATAAGCAGCCCGTTGCCACTATCTACCAGGGAATGAATACCCTCGGAAAGCATAGCCGAGCTGCCGGTGAAAAATGCCGCCACAAACTTGCTGATGGCAATGGCGACGTTGGCCCCGATGGCCCCGTAAATGGCAATTTTAGAGGAAGAAGTACCGGCCATAGCGTAGGGTAAGGTGCGGGCATGGTACGGGGGGCGGCGGGCTGGGGTTAACCAGGCACTCCGGCCGGACCTGCTTCCTCCCAGAACATTTGGGGCGGCTGCAGCTTTAGCAACTCCAAGCTCCTCTCTGCATGCCCAACCTCTCCTCCGCTCCCGATACTTCGTCCAGCCCCCCGCCCCTGCGCCGCCGTCTGGGGCTGGTGCAGGCCACGGCCCTCAACATGATTGACATGGTGGGTATCGGGCCCTTCGTGACGCTGCCGCTGGTGATGGGGTTTATGGGCCCCCACTTTCTGCTGGCCTGGGTAGTGGGCGCGGGCCTGAGCCTGGTGGACGGGCTGATCTGGAGTGAGCTGGGGGCCGCCTACCCCGAAGCCGGCGGCTCCTACCGTTTCCTGAAGCTGGCCTACGGCGAGCATACCTGGGGCCGGCTGATGTCGTTTCTGTACGTGTGGCAGACGCTGGTGCAGGCTCCGCTGGTGGTAGCCTCGGGGGCCATTGGATTTGCGCAGTACTTCGGCTACCTGGTGCCCCTCACTGAGTGGTGGCAGCCCAAGCTGGTATCGGGAGTGGTGGTGCTGCTGCTCATTGCGCTGCTTTACCGCCGCATTGAGGAAGTGGGCCGGCTGGGCGTGCTGCTGTGCGTGGGCGTGCTGGGCCTCATGGGCTGGCTGATTTTCGGGGGGCTCACGCACGCCACCCAGCCAGTGCAGTGGCTGCCGGCCGGGGGGGCGGGGGCGCTGCCCGGCGTGCTGCTGTCAGCGGCTATGGGGCAGGCCACCGTCAAAACCATCTATAGCTACCTGGGCTACTATAACGTGTGCCACCTGGGCGGGGAGGTGCAGGAACCCCACAAGCTGATTCCGCGCAGTATCTTCCTGAGTATCCTGGGTATTATGGCCCTGTATCTGCTGCTGAACTGGAGCGTGGGCTCGGTTATTCCGTGGCAGGAAGCCGGGCAGTCCGAGTTTATCGTGAGCACCTTTGTGGAGCGCCTGTACGGGGCCACAGCGGCTAAAGCGGCTACGGCCCTGGTGCTGTGGGTGGCGTTTGCCTCCCTGTTTGCGGTGCTGCTGGGCTACTCGCGCATCCCCTACGCGGCGGCGGCCGACGGAGAGTTCCTGCCGGTATTTGCCCGCACGCACCCTACCAAGCACTTTCCGCACGTGTCGTTGCTGCTACTGGGGGGCGTGGGTTTCGTATTTAGCCTGCTGTTTAAGCTGGGCGAGGTTATCAGCGCCATTCTGGCCATGCGCATCCTGGTGCAGTTTGTGGGGCAGGCAATTGGCGTGGTGCTGCTGCGCCGTCGGCGCGGGGTGGCGGGGCTGCCCTTCCGGATGCCCCTGTACCCGCTGCCCGTGGTGGTGGCCGTAGCCGTGTGGCTGTGGGTATTTGCCAGTATCCGGGAAGGTATTCAGGTGGCGGTGCTCGGCACAACGGTGTTTCTGCCCTTCCAGGCAGGGGCTTTACTGATGATGGTGCTGGGTACGGTGGTATTCCTGCTCTGGAGCCGCCGCCTGGGCCGCTGGCCGTTTGCTGGTACACCGAGCCATGTAAATCCTGCCCCCACTGACCCGCTGCCCGACCAGAGTTGATGCGGGTGGTGGCCGGCTACGCCAGCCGCTTCTCGTAGCAGAAAAACCGCAGGCCTGGCCGGAACGCCAGCGTAATCTCGCCCGCAAACCGGTAACCCAGCTTCGGAAACAGCTGCTGCGTGGCCCGGTTCTCGGAGTTGGTATCCACGCGCAGCACCCGCAAACCCTGCTGCTGCGCCAGCCTCTCTGCCTGGGCCAATAAAGCCGCCGCCAGCCCGTGGCCCTGGGCCGCCGGTGACACTGCCAGGCGGTGCGTAACCAGGGCAGGCTCGGCCACGTCCCAGTCGGCCTGGGCATACTCGGGGTCCTGGTCGTTGTGGGTGAGGGCGGCCACGGCGGCAATCTGCCCAGCCAGCTCCGCCACCCACAAATGGCCCTGCTGAATGTCCCGTTGAAACACTTCTTCGTTCGGGTAGTCAGCAGTCCACTGAAAATTGCCGCTGGCCTGCATCAATGGCACCACCTGGCGGATCAGGTGCAGAACAGCCGGAATATCGGTTGCGGTAGCAAGGCGGAGCATCTGGCTGAGGGGTAAGAGGATGATGGGGAGAAAAGCGTGTCACCCTGAGCCCCGCGAAGGACCTTACCGAGCAAGAGCAAGTCGTTGAATACGGGGGCGTTCTTTACTGGTGAGTTCCTTCGCTGGACTCAGGATGACAGACGAAAAGAGGGCCGTTACCCGCGCCGCAGCACCTCGGCGGCTTCTTTGGCGAAGTAGGTCAGAATGGCATCGGCCCCGGCCCGCTTGATGCTGGTGAGCACTTCCATCATCGTCTTTTCCCCATCCAGCCAGCCCTGCTGGGCGGCGGCCTTCACCATGGCGTACTCGCCCGATACGTTGTAGGCCGTCACGGGCAGTTGGGTGTTGTCGCGCACTTCCCGAATCACGTCCAGGTAGCTTAGGGCGGGCTTAATCATCACTATGTCGGCGCCTTCCTGCTCATCGAGGGCCAGTTCGCGCAGGGCCTCGCGGCGGTTGGCGGGGTTCATCTGGTAGCTTTTCTTGTCGCCTTTTTTCGGGGCCGAGTCCAGCGCGTCGCGGAAGGGACCGTAGAAGGCGGAAGCGTACTTGGCCGTGTAGCTCATGATGCTCACGCCCGAAAAGCCGTTGCTGTCCAGCACCTCCCGGATCCAGGCCACGCGCCCATCCATCATATCCGAAGGGCCAATGATGTCGGCTCCGGCCCGGGCCTGTGCCAGCGCCATCTGGCCCAGCACTTCCAGGGAAGCATCGTTCAGGATTTCGCCCGATTCAGCGTCCACCACGCCGTCGTGCCCATCGGAGGAGTAAGGGTCCATGGCCACGTCAGTCATCAGCACCACGTCGGGAAACTGCCGCTTGATGTCGGCCACCGTTTTCAGGTACAGGCCGTCCATGTTGGCCGATTCCCGGGCCAGCCGGTCCTTCAACGCCTCGTTCACCTGCGGAAACGGGGCGAAGCTTTTAATGCCCAGCTCCACGCAGCGGCCAATTTCGTCGATAACCCGGTCGGCCGAGAACCGGTGAATCCCCGGCATCGACTTAATGGCAATCTGCTGGTTCTGTCCTTCGGTAATAAAAATCGGGTAGATGAAATCGTGGGTGGCGAGGTGCGTTTCCTGCACCATGTCGCGGATAACCTGAGATTTGCGGTTGCGGCGCGGGCGGTGCGTGGGTACGTTGGGCATCGTTGAGGTCAATTGGTAAGACGGGATAGAACAGCGGGAGCAAAGGTAAGGTTGCAGCCGAACCGGATTCAACCGGGTGCCGAGCCGCTTCCCGCGGCGCCGTCTGCCGCGCTACATATTGAAGAATTCCTGAAATATCTCCAGCCAGGCGTGCTTGCCGCCAATGCCCAGCACCAGAAAGTAATAGCCCAGCAGCACCACCACCGCGCCCACCCCCAGGCCCAACCAGCCGCCCAGGGCAATACCGCCTACGATGCCGCCTAGAATCAGCAGCCCACCCAGAAGAATGTGCAGGGTATCGTGGCGGGTTGGTTGCTGGGGCCGGGCGGCGGTTTCGGGGTGCAGGTGTTGCGCTGCGAAGGGCCGGATGAGTTGGATCTGGGGATTGGAAGTAACCGCGACGTGCCGTTGCGGGCCCGTAGCCTGAGGCCGGGCCGCTCGATGAGCGGCTACTTCCACCCTTTGCTGAGCTACCGGTACTTCCGGATTGTGGGCTGGGGCCGGGGCTGGGGGGGAGGGTGCTGCCGGCAGTACAGCTACAGAAGTTGCAGCGCGAAAGGAAAAGGCAGTCTGCTCACTACGGCAGCTGCTGAGCACCGTCAGGAGCAGGCCGCAGCACAGGCGGGTGGTTACTTGCATGCCCCAAAGTAGCGACAAACTGCCCGAGGTTGACTGTTAACTGACCTGGTGGCGTCTGCACGGGCTAAAAAAAACGCCGTGCTTCGGCCTGAGCAGGCAGAAGCACGGCAAACTAGGTATCTGAGGGGAGCGGCTGTATCGGGGAAAGGGCGGCTGGTTTACTGCTGCCGGTACGAGGCAGCTTCGGCCGCCGTCATGATGGCGCGGGTGGCCTGCGGGCCCTGCGAATCGTGCAGCAGCAGCACGGTGCTGGCCGAGTCGGCGGGGAAAGATGCTACGGTGCCCAGCGTGCGGGAGATAAACGTGGCCCGGGTGGTCTGGCAGCTGGCCAGCAGAGCGAGAATACCGCAGAATAAAACTATCCGAAGAGCACGCATAACAAGTAGGCTTTAAGGGAGAAGTGTACCAAAGGTACGGCCTCCCACTGCCGCCAAACCGACTTCTTCGGTCAACCGCCCACCCCAGACTGCCAGCGAAATAAAATTGTCGGCGGGCAAAAGCGGGGGCCGGTGAACGGCGCCTCCACCACGATGAACGGCTGGCTTCCCGCAGGACGCCAGCCGTTCATCGTGCTTAATCAGCCAGCAGGTGGCCGCCTTAAAACTCCCGGATTACCTGCTCAATGATGTCGCAGGCTTCGTGCAGTTGCTCTTCGTTGATTACCAGCGGCGGGGCAAACCGGATAATGTCGCCGTGGGTGGGTTTGGCCAGCAGGCCCCGCTCCATCAGGGTCACGCACACGTCCCAGGCCGTGCGGCCATCGGCCGAGGGCTTGATGACGACGGCGTTAAGCAGGCCTTTGCCGCGCACCAGTTCCACCACCTCGGGGCGCTGCTGCTGCACCCGGCGCATCCGCTCCCGGAATACTTCACCCAAGGCCTTGGCATTGGCCGTCAGGCGCTCCTCCACCAGCACATCCAGGGCCGCCCGCAGCACTACGCACGCCAGCGGGTTGCCGCCGAAGGTGGAGCCATGCTGCCCGGGCTGAATGGTGAGCATGATTTCGTTGCGGGCCAGCACCGCCGACACCGGCAGCACGCCTCCACTCAGGGCCTTGCCCAGAATCAGAATATCGGCGTGCACGCCCTCGTAGCACACGGCCAGCAGCTCGCCGGTGCGGCCCAGACCCGTCTGAATTTCATCGGCAATAAACAGCACGTTACGGGCCTTGCACAGGGCCGCAGCCTTGGCCAGGTAGCCTTCCGAAGGTACCATTACACCCGCTTCCCCTTGGATGGGCTCTACCAGAAAGCCGCACACATGCGGGTCTTGCAGTGCCTCTTCCAGCGCCACCAGATCATCATAGGGCACTACCTGGTAGCCGGGCATGTACGGCCCGAAGCCGCCGGTAGAGTCGCCGTCGGTGCTGAAGGAAATAATGCCGGTGGTGCGGCCGTGGAAGTTGTGCTCGGCCACCAGAATGCGGGCCTGGTTGGGCGCAATGCCCTTCTCCTGATAGCCCCACTTGCGGGCCAGCTTAAGGGCGGTTTCCACGGCCTCGGCTCCGGAGTTCATCAGCAGCGCCTTGTCGTAGTTGAACAGCTCGCAGAGCTGCTTCTCGGCCGGGCCCAGCTGGTCGTTGAAGAACGCCCGCGAAGTGAGCGTAAGTTTTTGCGCCTGCTCCGTCAGCGCCCCAATGATGCGGGGGTGGCAGTGGCCCTGGTTCACGGCTGAGTAGGCTGATAGAAAATCGTAGTACCGTTTGCCCTCCACGTCCCAGAGGTGTACGCCCTCGCCCCGGCTCAGCACCACGGGCAGCGGATGGTAGTTGTGGGCTCCGTAGTGGTCTTCCAGAGCCATCAGCTCCTGGCTGCGGCTACGGGTGGCAGTATCAGTAGCAGGGAGGTGGGCGGACATCAACATAAGCGAAACGGGAATGGATGGGTGTTCTCAAAACTACGCAAACCAGGCTGGTCGGTCAAGGCAACGGGGGATAAGCGCACCGGAAGTGACTACTCCTGCTCTGCCAGACGCTCCTCCAGGTCCCAGTATTTGCCCAAATAATTGCCTTCTTCCCGGCCGGTGCCAAACAGCAGCAGCCAGTCCTGCACGGCACTTTCCGGCAGCTCAATGGGGGCAGGCGGTGCGGTTGTTTCGGCTCGCATGATGAGGCCTTTCAGCTGCGGGCCCTGCCAGCTCTGCACCCGCACTACCAGCAGCTCCGGGGTAGCCGCTTCGTTTAGTCCCCGGGCCACCACGTACAGCTGCGCCCCGGCCGGCAAGCCCTGCCGAAACTGCTGCCGGGCCCCCCCCAAGGTACGGTGTGCTTCTTTCAGGGGCAGGGCAGGAAGGGTAGCCGGAGCCTGCGTTACCTGTCGCACGAGCTGCCAGGGCCCTGCCGGTTCTGGCTGGGCTGCTACTACCAGCGGGCTGGTGCACAGAAAAAACAAAATAGGCCGCAGCACACGCATACCAGTAGCTGAAATGGAAGAGCAAGATAGGGGTTGCCACCTCACCTTGTCCCCAATACGTAACTTGCTGCCTCACCCAACCTGCAGCCCGTGCCCCAGCCCGCTCCTCAGCCCCTTCAGCCCGGCGACTTTTACTATACTCCCGAAGGCTATCTGGTGTTTACGGAGCAGTATCATCGGCGGCGGGGCTACTGCTGCGGCAGCGGCTGCCGGCACTGCCCCTGGCGGAAAAAGGAAGCGAAAAGTGAAAAATAGCAACCACGGCAGGCCCGTGGGTTCACGTCTGCCGAAAAACCAACCCGTGCCCCTAGGCGCCGGATGTACGCGGCCTTTGCCGTTGCCAACAGCTGCCACGCCGGCCCGGGGAGAGCAACCTGATTTCGCTTTCGGCCTCGTGCTTTCGACATCTTTTTTACCTAACCCGCTATTTTCCAGCGAGGCGGTTTGATTTCGAAATATTAATTCCGATATTTGCGGCCCCGTTTTTCTGCTTTGTAACACTCAACTTTCTGATATCATGGCCCGTGTTTGTGACCTTACTGGCAAGCGTACCCGCGTAGGCAACAACGTTTCGCACGCCAACAACAAAACCAAGCGCAAGTTCTACCCGAACCTGCAGAAGAAGCGTTTCTACATCCCTGAGCAGGACGCCTGGGTTACGTTGAAAGTGGCTACCAGCACCATCCGCACCATCAACAAGAACGGCATCATGTCGGTCCTGAAGAAGGCGAAGGAGCAGGGCTTCATCGTGTACTAGTTTCTCGCGCCGAGAAATTCAGTCGATTTTTTTCGCGAAGCTTCCGCGGCTTAGCATTCGGGTTATCCTGAATGTAGCCGCGGAAGCTTCGCGTTTTTTATGTTTTCGGAGCTGGTCAACTGTCGGGCCGGGCTGGTACCTTCGCCGGGCTGCCGGTTTGCGCGCAACGCATGCGCCGCGCGGCAGTCTTTGCTCCGCTATGCCTACTCCCTTCTTCGCCCGCACTTTCCGGCCGCTGCTGCTGGCCGCCACGCTGGTTACGGCCGTGCCCGCCGCTCAGGCCCAAAACCCCGTTAGCACCGACCACCCGGCCGACCTGCTGACTCCGGCTTTCCACAAGCAGCGGCGCGAGCTGGTCCGGCAGGCCATGCCGGCCGGCTCGGTGGCCGTGGTGTTTGCCGCGCCGGTGCGCAACCGGGCCAACGATGTGGACTTCGTGTACCATCAGAACCCCGACCTGTATTACCTCACGGGTTATCAGGAGCCGAACAGTATGCTGGTCTTGTTCAAGGAGCCGCAAACCGTGGGTGGGCAGTCCGGCATAACGGAAATACTGTTTGTGGACCCCCGCGACCCGCAGCGGGAGCAATGGACGGGCCACCGGCTCGGCTCTGAAGGAGCCAAAAAGCAGCTGGGGCTGCAGGCTGCCGCCGATAACAAAGCCTTTGCCACCAGCGGCATCAAGTGGGCCGGTTTCAGCAACGTGCTGTTCGTGGAGCTGCCCGCCGATGTGCGCGACGATACCCGCGACCCGGCCGACCTGTTCAATCTGGTAGCTTCATTTCGGGAGCAAGCGGCCGTGCCCGCCGATTTCAATCCCGAGCAGTCGGACCTGCACAAAACTATTCAGCGGTACGGCCTCAGCAACGCGGCCAACCTGCGGCCCTACCTCGAAAACCTCACCAAGCAGAACCCCGGCGTAGCCCAGGATGCCTACGTGCAGCGCTACCTGAAAGCTACTACCGACGCGGAGCGCCAGCAGGCCGTGGCCAACCGCCCCTCGTCCCACTTCGATACAGGGACCCTGAACGACATCCTCAGCAATTTGCGGGCTGTGAAAACGCCCGAGGAGCTAGCCCTATTGCGCCGGGCCGTGCGCATCAGTGCCGTGGGGCAGCAGGAGGTGATGAAGGCTACCACCCCCAGCATGGGCGAAATGGAGCTCCAGGGCCTGCACGAGTACGTGTACAAGAAATACGGGGCCGAGTTTGAGGGCTACCCCAGCATTGTAGGGGCCGGCAACAACGCCTGCGTGCTGCACTACATCACCAACGACAAGCCCCAGGTAAAAAACGACCTGCTGCTAATGGACTGCGGCGCCGAGTACCACGGCTACACCGCCGACGTGACGCGCACCATTCCGCCCGGCGGCAAGTTCAGCCCGGCCCAGCGCCAGATTTACGAGATAGTACTAGCCGCCCAGGATGCCGGCTTTGCGGCCTGCAGGCCCGGAGCTGAGTTTCAGGCCCCGCATAAAGCAGCCCAGAAGGTGATTACCGACGGCCTGCTGAAGCTGGGCATTATCAGCAAGCCCGAGGAGGTGCGCACCTATTTCCCGCACGGCACCAGCCACTACCTGGGCCTGGATGTACACGACCGGGGCAACTACGAGCCCCTGCAAGCAGGCAACGTAATTACCGTGGAGCCAGGTATTTATATTCCGGAGGGGAGCCCCTGCGATAAGAAGTGGTGGAACATCGGCGTCCGCATTGAAGACGACGTGCTCATCACCAGCACCGGCTCCGAAAACCTTTCCCGCGAAGCCCCGCGTACCGTGGCGGAAATTGAGGGCATGATGACCCAGCCCAGTGCCCTGGATAATTTCAAGCTGCCGGTGCTGCGGTAGGTACCGCCGGGCTGCTGCCTCAAAACCCAACGCTGGCGGGCCCTGACGGATACTCTTCGTACATTCCATCAACTATTTAGCTGTTGGGCATTTGACTTTTCCGAAAGTCCTTGTACCTTTGCAGTCCTTAATCCCAAAACCCCCGTCGAGATGGCTAAGAAAGGCAACCGGGTGCAGGTAATCCTTGAATGCACTGAGCATAAGAACTCGGGGCAGCCGGGCACCTCGCGCTACATCACCACCAAGAACCGCAAGAACACGCCTGAGCGCATTGAGTTGAAGAAGTTCAACAACGTGCTCAAGAAGATGACCGTTCACAAGGAAATCAAGTAATTGAGCAATGGCTAAGAAAGTAGTAGCAACCCTGAAAACCGCTACCGGCAAGGACTGGGCAAAAGTCATCCGTGCTGTGAAATCGGACAAAACCGGCGCTTACACCTTCCGCGAAGAAATGGTGCCCGTTGACAAAGTGCAGGACTATATCGCCACCGGCGTTAAATAAGCCCTGGCCTTTGTGGCAATTCTGAATAAGTGAAGAAGTCCCGCCAGCGTGGGACTTTTTTGCGTTTGTAGCGCGAAGCTCCAGCTTCGCGTGCCGTTGAAGGGGCCGCCCGGCGGGTGGTGCCCACGTCATCGTTCATCGTCAGCAACGATGCGCGAAGCTGGAGCTTCGCGCTACTCTCCGCATGGGACTTTTCGATTTTTTCAAGAAGGATAAGGAAAGCAAGGAGCAGCAGCAGGCTCTGGATGAAGGCTTGCAGAAAACCAAAACCAGCTTCTTCGACCAGTTGAGCAAGGCCGTGGTGGGCAAAGCCACCGTGGACGAGGCCGTGCTCGACGACCTGGAAACCATGCTGGTGCACGCCGATGTGGGCATCGACACCACGGTGAAGGTGATTGACCGTATCGAGAAGCGCGTGGCCCGCGACAAGTACGTGAGCACCTCGGAGCTGGACCGCATCCTGCGCGAGGAAATTGTGGAGCTGCTGGACCGCAACAGCGGGGCCACCGGCTCCCGCGCCATCCTCGACCGGCCCGACAATACCGGCTCACCCTTCGTGATTATGGTGGTGGGCGTGAACGGCGTGGGCAAAACCACCACCATTGGTAAGCTGGCCCACCGTTTCCACTCGGCCGGTAAGAAAGTGGTGCTGGGCGCGGCCGATACCTTCCGGGCCGCTGCCGTGGATCAGCTCATCATTTGGGGGCAGCGGGTGGGCGTGCCCGTCATTTCGCATGGCATGAACACCGACCCCGCCGCCGTAGCCTTCGATGCCGTGCAGAAAGCCGTGGATATGCAGGCCGATGTGGTGATTATCGACACGGCCGGCCGCCTGCACAACAAGGTGAACCTGATGAACGAGCTGAGCAAAATCAAGCGCGTGATGCAGAAGGTGATTCCCGACGCGCCCCACGAGGTGCTGCTGGTGCTGGATGGCAGCACCGGCCAGAATGCCTTCCTGCAGGCCAAGGAGTTCACCAAAGCCACCGAGGTATCGGCCCTGGCCATTACCAAGCTCGACGGCACGGCCAAGGGCGGCGTGGTCATTGGCATCAGCGACCAGCTGCAGGTGCCCGTGCGCTACATCGGCGTGGGCGAGAAGATGACCGATCTGCAGCTGTTCGACCGGACGACGTTCGTGAATTCGCTGTTTAAGAAGTAGGTACAGAATTAGAATAGACGAAGAAAGAACGTCATGCTGAGCTTGCCGAAGCATCTCTACCGTAAGTAACTCATTCGTTACAACGAAGCGGTAGAGGTGCTTCGGCTTCGCTCAGCATGACGTTCTGCATTAGTGCCCACTCTGGCTATACTGCCGCACAAAGAAACTTCCTCAGTAGGAAAAGGCGTTGCGGGGTTCGTACCTTTGCGGTCCGATTTTTCGTCGCGGGCCGTAGCGGGCAAGTTTCTCAGTGCTAAGAAATTGTCCGGCCGCCCGCCTACTCAATCCAGCATGAAAGTAAGAAGCCAGCAGGCCAATAAAGTCAACGTCATCACCCTCGGGTGCTCCAAGAACCTCGTGGACTCGGAAGTGCTCATGGGCCAGCTCCGCGCCAACCAGTTTGAGGTAACGCACGAAGCCGACAAGAGCGACGCCAACATCGTCATCATCAACACCTGCGGCTTTATCGACAACGCCAAGCAGGAAAGCATCGACACCATTCTGCGCTACGCCGACGAAAAGGAGGCGGGCAAGCTGGAGAAGCTGTACGTGACGGGCTGCCTCTCGCAGCGCTACAAGGACGACCTGGAGGTGGAAATCCCGCAGGTAGATGCCTTCTTTGGCACCCTGGAACTGCCCCAGCTCATGAAAACGCTGGAGGCCGACTACAAGCACGAGCTGGTGGGCGAGCGGCTGCTGACCACGCCCAAACACTACGCCTACTTCAAGATTGCCGAGGGCTGCAACCGGCCCTGCTCGTTCTGCGCCATCCCGCTGATGCGGGGCAAGCACCAGGACCGCCCTATAGAAGACCTGGTGAAGGAAGCCAAGCGCCTGGCCTCGATGGGTACCAAGGAACTGATTCTCATTGCCCAGGACCTGACCTACTACGGCCTGCAGCACTACGGCGAGCGGAAGCTGGCCGACCTGATGCGCCACCTCTCCGACGTGAACGGCATCGACTGGATCCGGCTGCAGTACGCTTACCCCTCGCAGTTCCCGATGGATGCCCTGGACGTGATGAACGAGCGGGACAACATCTGCAAGTACTTGGATATGCCCCTGCAGCATATTTCGGATAACATGCTGAAAACCATGCGCCGCGGCATCAGCAAGCGCCGCACGGTGGAGCTGGTGGACACCATCCGCCAGCGGGTGCCCAACATTGCCCTGCGCACCACCCTCATTGCCGGCCACCCCGGCGAAACCCAGCAGGATTTTGAGGAGCTGTACCGCTTCGTGGAAGACACCCGCTTCGACCGCCTGGGCATCTTTACCTACTCGCACGAGGACAACACGCACTCCTTCACCCTGCCCGACGACGTGCCCGCCGACGTAAAGCAGGACCGCGCCGACCAGATTATGGAGCTGCAGCAAGGCATTTCGATGGAGCTGAACGAGGAGAAGGTGGGCCAGACCCACAAGGTGCTGTTTGACCGTAAGGAAAGCGGCTACTTCGTGGGCCGCACCCAGTACGACTCGCCCGAAGTAGACAACGAAGTGCTGGTGCCCGCCACCAAAGACACCTACGTGCGCCTCGGCGACTTCGCCCAGGTGCAGATTACCGAGGCCTCCGACTTCGACCTGTACGGCAAGCTGGTGTAAGCCAAGTGTTTTAGCCCGCAGAGGACGCGGAGGTAGCGCAGAGGGCGCAGAGGCAGACGAATCTTATCTGCCTCTGCGCCCTCTGCGCTACCTCCGCGTCCTCTGCGGGCTAAAAACTGCCTGCTCTCATACTAGCAAACACAGCTAAAAACCAACCGCTGAAAAAAAGCTCAGTTACTTTGTGGCCGCTGGCCGGTTATAGCCCGATTATCCTCTTCTCGTATGTCCGTCACGACTCTTTCGTACGCCGCAACCGGCGCGTTTTCCTCGTTGCTCACTGATTATCTGGGCCAGGCGGAAGCGCTGCAGCCCTTTTACCACCGCTTCCCCACGCTGGCTGCCTTTGCCGAGCAGATACAAGAGAAGCAGGCCCAGTACCCGCCCGCGGCCCGGCAGCGGCTCACGGCCGAGCTGCAGCGGCAGTACGCCGCGCTGCCCGGGGTGCACCCGGCGGTGCAGGCCAATCTGGCGCTGCTGGCAAAGGACACGACGTTCACCATCACCACCGGCCACCAGCTCAACCTGCTTACCGGGCCGCTGTACTTCATCTATAAGATTGTAACGGCCGTGAAGCTGGCCCGGCAGCTGAAGGCGCAGTACCCGCAGTACGATTTCGTGCCGGTGTACTGGATGGCCTCCGAGGACCACGACTTTGCCGAAATCAACCACCTGAACCTGTTCGGCAAAAAGTACGAGTGGAACGCCGCCGACCAGGGCGGGCCCGTGGGCCGGCTGCCGCTGGCGGGTCTGAAAGAGGAGCTGCTCGACCAGCTGCCCGCCGATGTACCGGCGCTGTTCCGCGAGGCCTACGAGCAGTCGGGCACGTTAGCCGAAGCCACCCGCCGCCTCACGCACGCGCTGTTTGGCGAGTACGGGTTGGTAAGCCTGGATGCCGACGCGCCGGCCCTGAAGCAGGCGCTGGTACCGGTACTGGAGCAGGAAATTCAGGCCCAGGCCTCCAACCAGGCCGTGCAGGCGGCCAACGCCCGCCTCGAAGCCGCCGGCTACAAGCCCCAGGTGTACTCGCGCCCCCTCAACCTGTTTTTCCTGACCGATGGCGGCAAGCGGGAGCGGCTGGAGTACGACGCGGCCCAGGACTGCGTGCAGATTACGGTGCGCAACACTGGCCGCTGCCACAGCCAGCAGGAGCTGCTGGCGCTGGCCCAGGAGCACCCGGAGCAGTTCAGCCCCAACGTGGTGCTTCGGCCGTTGTACCAGGAGCTGCTGCTGCCCAACCTGTGCTACATCGGGGGCGGGGCGGAGGTGGCCTACTGGTTCCAGCTGAAGGGCGTGTTTGAGCAGAACCAGGTGCCGTTCCCCATTCTGCTGCCCCGCAACTCGGCCCAGTACGTGGGCAAAGCCAACGCCGGCAAGCTGCGCAAGCTGGGCCTCACCTCGCTGGATATCTTCCGGCCGCTGCCCGAGCTGAAAAAGCAGGTGGGCGCTACGCTGGGGCAGGAGGAAGTGAGCCTGCGGGAGCAGCAGCAGCAACTGGCTACCGCCTTCCAGCAGATGGCCGAGCTGGCTCAGCGCCTCGACCCTACGCTGGTAAAAACGGTGGCTGCGGAGCAACAGAAGGTAGCCGGCATTGTGCAGGGCCTGGAAAAGCGCCTGAGCAAAGCCGCCGAAGCCAAGCACGAAACGGCTTACACCCAGCTCACGGCCCTCAAAGACAAGCTGATGCCCAACGGCCACCTGCAGGAGCGGGAGGATAACGTGCTGAGCATCCTCATCAACAACCCAGGTTTCATCAACCAGCTGCTGGACGCCTTCGACCCGCTGGCCCTGGAGTTTACGGTGCTGGAAGAGGAGTAAACAGCAACAGCTTCAGCTTGTCGGAAAGTCACCAAAGAACGTCATGCTGAGCTTGCCGAAGTAGCTCTACCGCAATGCTAACTTGTTGAGTAGCCGCGGTAGAGCTGCTTCGGCAAGCTCAGCATAACTGTTTCAACTAAGCCGGGAAGGCAACCATCGGCCACCGGCGGGGCTCTGGGGGAGAGGTATGGTACACTTCACCCACTCCTTATTGCTGATGGCGGCTATTCGACGTTCCTGTTTCTCTGTTTCCTGGCTGCGGAAGGTGGCCGGTGGGCTGCTGGCGGGCCTGCTGCCTCTGACGGCCATCGGTCAGATACTAACCGGCACTATCACCGCCAGCCCCGCGGCCGGCCCGGTGCCGTATGCTAACCTGGGTATTCCGGGCAAGACGGTGGGTACCGTGACGGATGAGCACGGCCGCTACCAGCTGGCCTACACGCCGGCCAACCTCGCCGATACCGTGTACCTATCCAGCCTGGGCTACCGGCCCCAGCGGGTGGTGCTGCGCGAGCTGGTGGCGCAGCCCAACCGCACGCTGGTGCCCGTGGCCGTGCCGCTGGCCGATGTACGGGTGCAGGCCGCGGGCCTCTACAAGCGCCGCCGCACGCTGGGCTGCACCACCGACTCCAAAACCATTCTGTCTGGGCTTAAAGCCGAGCACCTGGGCGCGGAGGTAGGCATGGTCATTTCGCTGAAGCATAAGCCCACGAAGCTGCTTTCGGCTCGCTTCAACGTGCTGTACCGGCAACCCGATACCCTGCTGTTTCGGGTGAATGCGTACCGGCTGCTGCCCAACGGCAAACCCTCCACGGAGAAGCTGCTCGCGCGCAACCTGCTGGTGAGCACGGCCAGCCGCACCAACCCCGACGAACCGCTCACGGTTGATTTGACGGCCGACCACTTGGTGCTGGAAGAGGATTTTCTGCTGACGCTGGAATGGGTAAGTGGGGGCGCGGCGCAGGACGTGAGCAAGAACATGCATTTCTCCAGCGCGCTGGGGTACGGCAAGGGCGACCTGTACTTTCGCAAAACCAGCCAGGATTCCTGGGAGCGTCCGTCGCTGGGTATGGCCCTGGCCGGCATGCAGCTGAAGGTGGGCTTCTACGTGACGGCGCTGGATTGATTGGCTCAGCCAAAAGAAACCAGTCGAAAAAAGTGTTCTGCTGTTTGTCTCAGCGGATAAAAAATCAGCATAATCAGTCCAATCCGCGAAAATCTATGACCAAAGCCACTCTCCGCCGCGAAGCCCTGGCCCGCCGCCGCGCCCTGCCCGAAGCCGAAGTAGCCCAGCGCAGCGCGGCGCTGTGGCAGCAGCTGCGGGCCGGTTTTCCGGTAGCGCAGTGGCAGTGGCTGCACCTGTTTCTGCCCATTCCGCAGCAGCACGAGCCTGATACCTGGCCGCTGATCCGGCAGCTCTGGGCGCAGCCGCACCCGCAGCTGGCCGTGCCCGTGGTGCAGCCCGACGGCCACACGCTCCGTCACTTCCACCTCACGCCCAACACCCAACTCAGGAACAACAAGTGGGGGATTCCGGAACCGGTGGGCGCGGCCGAAGTAGCGCCGCAACAGTTGGATGCCGTACTGATTCCGCTGCTGGCCGTGGATGAAGCCGGCCACCGCGTAGGCTACGGCAAAGGCTTCTACGACCGGTTCTTAACCGAATGCCGGGCCGATACGCTGCGCATCGGAGTGAGCCTGGAGTCGCCGGTGCCGCCCATTGCCGATGTATGGGCCGGCGACGTGCCGCTGCACGCCTGCCTCACCCCCGAGCGGGTATGGCGGTTTTAGGTGGAGGCCGGCTGACGCACTAAGCGTAGCAGCCGGATACCAGCCCACAGGATAACCAGCAGCACAAAGCCCTGCAGGCCCAACGATATCCACCGCACAGCTAAAAAAGGGTCGGCGGCTATGGTTGAGTCAGCAGAAAGAGGCGGATAAATGGAGAAGGCAGTATTGCGGAATAAGCTAGTCAGCAGTATTTCCAGTAGCAATCCGCCCCCGGCCAGCAGCCCGAGCAGCAGCTTGCTTTCCCTGGCCCGCCGTTTCAGGCTGTCGGCGGCCAGCACCAGCAACAGCACGAGGGCCAGCAGCCCCAGTTGCCCGGCATAGCTCCCTAGCACCACGTAAGTATTGTGCAGCTGAATGTCGAGGGTAGCGTGTAAGGCCATCTTACCCAGCAGCAGCCAGAGCAACAGGCCCCATATCAGCAGGCTGATGCCGAGAAGCGGAAGAAGTCTGCGCATAAAAACCGGAAGATGGCGCGGCGGTCTAGGATAAAGTAAAAACGAATGCAAGATTACCCGGCGGTCTGGTAGATACAATACCTGGCCCGGCTATAGCGTTGCCTGCAGACAATCCATATTCACCTAACCCCAATATCATTATGGCCGACCTCCAGACCGCCGCCCCCGCCGCCAAGGGCACCAAGCCCCGCGCCAAGAAACATGCCTTCCGCCTCGATATGACCCCGATGGTGGACCTGGCATTTCTGCTGCTCACGTTCTTTATGCTCACCACTACCTTCAGCAAGCCCACCATCATGGAAGTGGCCATGCCCGACCCGAAAGGCGAAACGGACGTGCCGGCTTCCGGGGCTCTGACGGTGCTGCTGGATAAAAACCACACGGTGCACTACTTCTACGGCCTCAACTCTACAACCGAGCCCGCCCAGTTGCACACCACCTCCTTCGGTACCGATGGATTACGGAAAGTGCTGCTGCAGTTCCGGCAGAAAAAAGGTATGGTGCTCATCAAAGCGTCCGATAAAGCGGAGTACCGCAGCATGGTAGATGCATTGGACGAAATGAACATCACGGATACGCCGAAATACGCACTGGTAGACCTGGCCCCGGCCGATAAACAACTACTGGCCCAGGCGAAATAAGCTGCTAGCGGTCCGCTCAGCCGGCCTGCGTAACACAAACGCCCGCGCTGCTACTGGCAGGGCGGGCGTTTGTGCATTCAGGAAGATACCAGGGATTCGGCTGTCTGGAGCGGCAGGGCCGTCGTGGATTCAGCCGAAACGGTTGGTTTTTTAGGCGATTTAGCCGGTTTTGCGGCACGACGCTGGGCCGCCAGCACCTCGGCCAGGGTGGATAGGGTGACTTTCATACGGGAAACGGGTAAATGGATACAACAACATGCAATAGGTAGATAGAGGCAGGGCAGCCAAGATACAACAAGAACCGGCAATTGTGCAACCACTGATAAGCGCCGGCCACTGGTTACGGTTGGGCCAGCGTATCCAAACGAACAATGCGGGCCTGTCCCCAGGGCGCCACGCTGATTTGCACGCGCATGGGGCGCCGCCGGGAAAGCCGACGGCTCATGGTTTCGGGTACGTAATACCGCTCCAGACCGTAGCGCAGGCGTAGGCCCCGCCGCCACACGGCCTGTACCGAGCCCCGCAACACCACCTGCTGGCCGGTAGCCGCCGGACGCTCTGGAAAAACAGCAGTGGCTTGGTACGTGCCCGCCGGAGTGGGTGCCAGCAGCACGTAGGCCGCCTGTTGCCGCCGCGGCGTTGCAGAGTCCCGCCACAGGCTGCCCGGTAGCTCATTGATCTGGTAGCGCAGGTTCAGATAGTCGCCGTAGAGCAGGTCGCGCGGATCAACGGGTTGGGTACTAAGCCAGAAGGTGCGGCCCAGGGCCGCCGTAGCGTAACCAGCGGCGGCTACGCCCAGCACGAATAACACCTGGGCGGCCACCAGCCACCGCAGCCACCGACGACGGGCTGGGTCGGGTAAATCGGGCAAGGGTGTGGGAAAGGTATCCGGAGTCATGAGGGAGTGGAAGAAGGGCCGGAAAACGTGCGGGCCGCCCGCCGCCGCAGCACCCACCAGATACCCAATAGCAACAAGCCGCCCAGCAGGAAAAACAACGACTTATCCATGAAGCCCCAGGTGAGTTTGAAATAGGCTACGGCCGTGGTCAGAATAAACAGCACCGTACCCAACGTTACCCGGTCGGGGTTCTGCTCCTGGTGAGCCCGCCACAGCACCGCCCCGGAATATGCGTACAGCACCACCAGGGTAGCCACGGCCAGCGGCAGCCCGCCGGTGAAGTAGAAACCCGGCAGCAGCAGTAACCAATCCGTAAAGCTACCCAGCCGCCCCCGGCGCTGTTTGCCTGCCGCCGATAAAGCCGCCACGCCCAGCAGCGCCGCCAGATACGGCACGAGCGGGGCCCGCAGCTGCCCGGCGTATAGATCAGACTCGCCAAACAGAGCCAGCCCCAGCGTAAACAGAAATGCCGCTACCAGCGGCGGCCCCTGCACGGCCCGGCCCGATGGTCGGTCGGGCTGCCAGTCGCCGAGGGCATATACCAGCGTGGCCGGAATAAAAAACCAGGTGATTTTAACGTGCAGAAAGTTGATGAGCAGTGCCGCCTGCCACAGCAGGCCCGTAGCCAGTACCCCGCCCAGCAGCGCATCGGGCCGCCGCCACCAGTAGTAGCCCAGCCCCAAAGCGGTGCCAACGGCCGTGAGGTAGCTGAATGCACCCAACTGCCCGGTATTGTAACCTTGCACAATACCGCTGATAACGGCCGTCATCAGAAACAACAAGCGGCTGCGGTACAGCCACGTGAGGCCCATGCCGGCTACCGCCCAGGCCAGCAGGCCGGTCAGGTCGTAGCCAATCAACTGATACAGCTGGCTGGTAAGTACAATGCTGGCCCCAAACAGAAGCAGGCCCAGCGCCACCAGGCCCATTGCCAAATCCTGGTTGCCGCGCCGCCGGAAATACTCGCCCCCGGCGTAGGCCCCGCACAAAGAGCCCAGCAGCAGCGCCAGCCGCACCAGCTCCGGCAAAGCCTGCCAGTTAGCGGCCACTACGCTCAATGCGCTTAAGCCCACCAGCAGGCTGCCCAGCAAAGGCAATAGCCCTACGGCAGTAGCTTCGGTGGGGTAGAGCGTCAGCAGCTGCTCCCGCTGCGCCTCCGAAATGAGGCCTTTCTGCACCCACTCCCGCCCGTCGGTTTCCAGTAATTTTCGACTCATAGCACTGGCAACTTACGCAGGCTCCGCGGAATTAAGCTGACCAGCCTACTCAGTGCGTGGTTGCCGGCCCTGCGCCCAGGCTTTCCGCTCCTGGCGGCGGCGGGCGGCCTGATGGTTGTGATAACCCCAACCAATCCGCCGCTCGGAATGAAAACGCAGCACGCTTTCTGCCAATCGGGAGTTCTGCCGAACCATCAGTCCGTTATATGGGCAAGTAGTATATGGGCAATTATGGCGGGAATAGGTGCCAAAGTTGCGGTGTCCAAGCCGCTTTTGAGTAAGGAGGCGTTGCTGCTGCCGCTTAATTTCCTCCCATACCGCGCGCTCATCGGCCACGGTCAGTTCCTGTCCCAGCATGCTGAGCTGTGCGTAGGTGACGGGGTCTTTCAGCTGCAGAAACTCGTAGAACTTCGGAAACGCGGCTATGGCAGCATCCCGCAGGTATTGCCGCTGCACCTGGCTCAGCTTCTCGTTTTCCAGTAAGCTGCGAAACAGCCCTAGGGAATTGAAATTGGTGTAGCGCCGATAATTGGCGAGCAGGTGCAGATATTCTGGCTCCGTCAGCTGATTCAGGCGACAACTCAGTTTCATGGTGTATTGTGCTAGGCTACCCCCGCTTCCAGGCCCGGGTCATTTCCCGCTTGCCGGGCGGGCCCGGAATCTTCTCCACCAGCCAGCCCGCCGCCAGCAGGCTGCGCTTGAAAGAGCCCTTGGCGCAGTAGCTTACCAGGCAGCCACCCGGCGCGGCGGCGGCGTACAGCTGCTGGAAAACTTCATCCGTCCACATATCCGGCTGCTTTTCCGGCGCGAAGGCATCGAAGTAGATAACGTGGTAGGTATCGTTGGGCAGGGGCGTGGTTTGCAGCTCCCCGGCCCGCTTCAGCAGTACAAAGTGCGGGGTGAGGGCCACCGGCCGGCCCCAGCTGGAGGCATGCAGCTGCTGCTGGTAGTCGAGCAGCTCCGGCTCGTGCAGGTAGTTTTCGGTGCCCAGCTGCCCCACAATTTCCCAGGGTAGCGGGTGCTTTTCAATGGTATCGTAGAATACCGGCTGCGGGGCCGAGAGGGCGCGCTCCAGCGTCAGCAACGCATTCAGGCCCGTACCGAAGCCGATTTCGAGCACCCACACCGGCTCGGTAGCATCCTGCAGGGCCGGTTCCAGGCCGGCGGCCAAGTACACGTGGCGAGCTTCCTGCAAGGCCCCGTGCGTGCTGTGGTAATGCTCATTCAGGGCCGGAACGTAAAGCGTGCTAGAGCCATCGGCGGTAGCGCGCACCTCGACGTGGGGCGTCGTCATCATAAAGGCAGGAATACGGAAAACGAAATAGTAGTGCGGGCGGCGGCTGATGGCCCGGCAGGCACCGTAGCCCAATATACGGCGGATTCGGCGGAATCCGGCCGAGCTTGGTTGTTGTATTTTACCGCCCGTTTTCCTCTTGCTCCGCGTTATGGCCCGAATTAAAATTGACCTGCCCGCCACTTTTCCGGTTACGGTGGCACTTCTCGTCCGCATCACCGACCTCAACTATGGCAACCACCTCGGCAACGATGCGCTGGTAAGCCTGCTACACGAGGCGCGGGTACAGTTTCTGGGCCAGATGCGCCTGACGGAGTTTGACCCTGCCACGCAGCAGGGCCTGATTATGGCCGATCTGGCCGTGGAGTACAAGGGCGAAGGGTTTTACGGCGACGTGCTGCACCTGCGCATGGCCGCCGCCGACCTGCACAAGTACGGCTTCGATGTGGTGTACCACATCCACACTACTCAGGGCCGGGAAATTGCCCGGGCCAAAACCGGCATGCTCTGCTTCGATTACACTACCCGCAAACTCCGGGCCCTGCCACCGGAAGCCGCCGCCCGCCTCCGGAGCGGTGAGGCGGTGATTTAGCGAGTGTTTAGCCTGTCTGGAGCTGCCGGGGTTACATGCTGCCGAACAATAAACTCACAACTTCATCATTTCACAACTTCACCGCCCGGCACTTTTTTCACTTTCAGCGAGTTAAAGCACGTTCCCGGCCCGGAGCGTAGGGCTTCGGCGTGTGGTGTTGTATCTTTGCCCCATGATGATTGATTTGCCCGTAGTTTCCAAGCGCGACATCCGTAAACTCTCGCTCGATGAGTTGAAAGCCTTTTTCGTGGAGCAAGGCGAAAAGCCGTTCCGCGCCAAACAGGTGATGGAATGGCTGTGGAAAAACAAAGCCGGCTCGTTCGATGACATGAACAACCTGAGCCTGGCCACGCGCGAGCTGCTCACGCGGCACTTCGTCATCAACAGCGTGCAGATTCACACCCAGCAGCAAAGCTCCGACGGCACCATCAAGTACGCCTTTCGCCTGCACGACGGACACCTGGTAGAGGGCGTGCTCATCCCGAAGGATGAGCGCATGACGGCCTGTATCTCCTCGCAGGTGGGCTGCTCGCTGACGTGTAAGTTCTGCGCCACCGGTTATATGGAGCGCAAGCGCAACCTCGATACGGCCGAAATCTTCGATCAGGTAGCCATCATTGCCCAGCAGGCCCAGGAGCACTTCGGCACCCCGCTCACCAACATCGTGTACATGGGCATGGGTGAGCCGCTGCTCAACTACGCCAACGTGTTTAAGAGCGTGGAGCGCATCACCGACAACCGCGAAGGGCTGGGCATGGCCGCCCGCCGCCTCACGGTGAGCACCGCCGGCATCTCCAAGATGATCAAGAAGCTGGCCGACGACGGCTTCAAGGCCAATTTGGCCCTGAGCCTGCACGCGCCCACCGACGAGAAGCGCGACACTATCATGCCCATCAACGAGTCGAACTCGCTGCCGGTACTGAAGGAGGCGCTGCAGCACTACCACCAGGTAACGGGCCGCATGGTAACCTACGAGTACATCGTGTTCGACAACTTCAACGACTCCATCGACGATGCCAAGGCCCTGCTGGAAATCACCAAGTGGATTCCCTGCAAGGTGAACCTCATCGAGTACAACCCCATTGCCCCGGCCGCCTTCCTCAATGCCCAGGAAGACCGCCTCGTGCCCTTCATGAAGTACCTCGCCGACCGCGGCGTTCAGGTAAACGTGCGCCGCTCGCGCGGTAAGGACATCGACGCCGCCTGCGGGCAGCTGGCCACCAAGGAAAACCAGCCCCAACCGGCCTAAACCGGCAGGTGCTACATCACAACGGCCCGCTGTACAAGCTGTACAGCGGGCCGTTGTGGTATACGCAAGCGTAGAAACCTACCGGCTGGCGCGGCCGAAGCGGTACGTAAAGTCGATGTAGAGCGGGATGATGTAGGAGCTGAAACCCTGGCCCTCGTAGGGCAAGGCATAGATACCCGCCAGGCCCAGGCTGGTGCGTCGCCAGTTGATTTTAGCGCCGTACAAGCCGAATACGCCGGCGTCGGCATCGGTGGTGAAGTAGTTTTCGCTTATCAGCGAAACGCGGCGGCTGATGCGCGTCTGGCCCCCAATCTGCAGCAGGGGCGTGCGGCCCATTTCCCGGCCGGCAAAGCCGTAGCCCAGGCCCATGGTGAAGTTGTTTTCGGCCGAGCCGTAGGTAGCTACTCCGTACAGAATCCCCACGCCGTAGCCCGGCTTATTGGAGTAGTCGCTGGGCACGCGCAGGTACATGGCCCCGGCTCCCACGTGCCACTGGTCCGACAGCCGGGCCGAGAGCTTGGGTGTAAGTGCCAGCAGCTGGTCGCCGAGGGGAATGCCGGGTACTACCGATACCAGCGCCCCCATCGAGAAATAATCGGTGAAGCCGTAGTTGACGCCCAGCGCGTAGAGGCTGATAACCTGCAGTGTCCCTTCGCCTTTGCGCAGGTTGCGGGCGGTAGGGGCGAAGAACAGCCGGTTGCCGCTGCCGATGTCGTGCCAACCGGCGGGGCGGCCGGCCAGTTGCTGCGTGAGTACCTCCAGCCGCGCTACGTTGGTGCGCTCTACCTGCACGGTACCCAAGTCCTTGGTTTTAAACTCCAGGTGCCCCGGCAGCCGGCGCAACAGTTCCCCGTCGAAGGTGGAGCCCGAGCGGAGCGTAACGCGGTACTGCCACCCGGCTGAGTCGGCAGGCACCGTACCGCTGGCGGGGGCGGCCAGCTCCTGCTCCCGCTGACTGATTTGCTGGCGCAGGCTAGCCAAGTCGGCCGGCCGGTACGCCTGCAGGAGCATGCGCCCGTCGCGCAGTTGCAGGTATAAGGTTACGGCGCTGTCGGCGCTGAGGCTCTGCTCAAAGCGGGCCTCCTGAAAATCATTGGCCGAAATAGCTGGGAATAGCCCGTAGCGGGATTTCTCGCGGCCGTCAATCACCTCGCCCACCAGCGGGCTGAGAATAAGTGTACGAGTGCCGGGCGTTTGGGCTCGGGCGGGGCTTGCTAGCAAGCAAATAATCGTGAAACACAGAAACAGGAAACGTTGCATAAAGGATGGCTAATGCGTTTTGCCAAACCTAGCAGTTTCCCGCACGCAGGTTGCTATACCGCGCCAACATAATTCGCCCGCATCAGACTTCATGACGGCTTGTGATTACCATTATGCAGGGTATGTGCTGTGGTATTAATGAATTGAATATGTGAAGGATGTGAATAAAAGAAAGCTCGGTGGTATAGACTTTTAAAGAGAGCATTCTGCTGGCAACAGACGCGCCAATGCCTACTGCAGCTGACGCAATCCATTTCCTTAACCACGCCAGCGGCCCTGGGGGCGGGGGCGGCCGGTGGCAATTTCCTCCGCGGTCTGGCCTTCGGGCACTTCCCGGGTTTCGATGCGCACGGCGTGGGCTTTGGGTTGCACGCGCTGCCCGAAGGCATCGGCAAACTCCTGGGTAAACTCGGCCCCGAAGAAGATGATGAGGGCCGAATAGTTTACCCACACCAGCAGAATAATGGCCGAGCCCGCCGCCCCAAATGTGGAGCCAGGGTTAGCCTGGGCAATGTAGAAGGCAATGAGGTACTTGCCCAGCATAAACAGCAGGGCCGTGATAAACGCGCCCACGCCTACGTCGCGCCACCGGATGATGGCATCGGGCAGGAAGCGGTAGATGAGGGCAA
The DNA here is from genome assembly GCF_049949205.1 of Hymenobacter sp. 102. Classification (NCBI taxonomy): domain Bacteria; kingdom Pseudomonadati; phylum Bacteroidota; class Cytophagia; order Cytophagales; family Hymenobacteraceae; genus Hymenobacter; species Hymenobacter sp. 102. The sequence goes on along the minus strand of NZ_CP188172.1, from coordinate 2,558,354 downwards.
ACAGCAGGGAGGTAATGAACAGTGAGAGGCTGAAATCAATGAGCTTAAGCAGGAAAACGGTTATTTCCGGCATGATGCGCTGCAGATAATCAGTAAAAAAGCTAAGTGTGGCGCTGATGACGAAGGAAATGAGCAGCAGCAGGGCCACGCTCAGAATGAGCCCGAAGGACAGCAGCCGGTCGCGCACAAACTGCCAGAGGCTGTTGTGGGGCTTCACCTTCAGGTTCCAGATGTCGTTGATGCTTTCCTGCAGGGTGACGAAGAATGTGGTGGCCGCAAAAATGAGCGTGCCGATGCCAATAACGGCCGCGAAACCGCTGCGCTCCTGCTTATTAAACTCATTGATGCTGTCCTGCATAAACTTGGCCGCATCGGTGCCTACCAACCCCTTCATCTGGGCGTACACCTGGCCGGTAATGGCTTCGGTGCCAAACACGGTGCTGGCCGTGGTAATGACGATAATCAGCAGCGGCGGCAACGAGAAAATGGTGTAGTACGACAGCGCCGCCGCGTGCCGCAGCGAGTTATTGACCATGAACTCGCTGGCCGTGGTTTTGAGGATGTTGAGAACGTCGGAAAGCTTGTAGTGCGTGGCCATACGGCAGTGGTTCGGAGGAAAGGAAGGTGCCCGTACTACGGCCCGAGGCCCGCAGGCGTTCCGGTTGAGCTGGTCAATACCGATGAGTGGCCGGCCCGTGGGCTTATTTGTGCAGCTCCCAGCGCAGCGTTTCGATGGGGGCTTCCCGCAGGGCCCGGGCCAGCTCCGCATCGTCCCGGAACTGCAGCTGGTGCAGCATGGTGGCCTCTACGCTCACCGTAAACTGCGCCTCCGCAAACGGCCAGGGCTGCACCTGTACCGGGCCGTCCTCACGGGGGCGCAGCACCTCGTAGCGGCGGCCGTCGGGGCCGTGGTAGATTTCCAGGGCCCGGCCCATTTCCGGCAGCTCCCGGCGGCAGAGGATGAGGCTGAGCCGGTCGCACCAGTGCAGGAGTGTATACGCTTGGTCGGCGTCGGCTTTTTTGATTTTCAGCTCCCGCCGCCACCGCTGCTGGCTGGTTTGCTGCTCATCCAGAAACGCATCAATTTCCGCCTGCTGACCCCGGAGGCTCTCGTAGAGCGTGCTCAGGTGCAGGCTGGTGAGCAGACTGCGCCACCGGCCCTGAAACCGCGCCGCGTGCATCAGGCGGGTGGCCTGTTCCAGGGAAAATTCCTTCATGGTGAAGTTGGCCGGTGCTCCGGCGGGCGTTAGGCCATAGTGGCCAGTCCAGTCGGCCTGCTCATCGTCGTGCTGGGCGGCGGCGGCCAGCAGGCCCACCCACTGGTCGAGGGGCAGAAACGGGGGCCACTGGTGCAGTAGCTGGGCCGCCAGCAGGGCGTGGGCCTGCTGGTAGATAATCTGCCAGCCGGTGGGTACGTAGTTGACAATCATGGCAGGGTGCGGTAATGTTTGCCAAGAGGAACGCACCAGCGCCACGCAGGTTTTCAGCAGGAGCTAGAAACCAAAACGCCCCACCGGATGAGGCGGGGCGTGCGAAAATTCAGAAAGTCAGCTAATCAGGACGTAGAGGGAGAAGCAGCGGCCATGCGTTGCAGGAATTGCGCGGTCCAGTACGCATCTAACCCAACTTCAACCATACCAACCTGGAATAAGCCGGGTGTGTATTCTGTTTCGCTCAGGGAAGTTGCCTTAAATGGCTCTGGTTGCCGCAGCAGTTCGATATGGCTGTATGGGATTCTGACCAGGGAAGAAAAGCCCATAGTGTTGCGGATGACGACATCCTGCGAATCAAAGCCAATCTGCAGCACATCGTTGTACCATATTCCCCCAATTAGGGCGTAGAATGGGGCCATGCGCAATATGCCATGCGAGCTTTCATACTGGTCCAGCAACTGTGCCCAGCCGGCCTGAAATGGATTGGCAGAACGCACGTTGCCGTAGTAGCGCCGGATGATGGTGCGAAAAAACCAATAGATCAGGTAAACAGCGCCGGCATTGACAACCAGCCCAAGCAGGAAGCCAATAACGCCCATACTACTTCAGCACTACGGCTTCCTTCAGGTGCAGCAGCATGTCGTCGGTCATCTTATCGAGGGTAAACTCCGGCTGCCAGTTCCAGTCCTGACGGGCCTGGCTGTCGTCGATGCTGGCGGGCCAGGAGTCGGCAATCTGCTGGCGCTGGTCGGGCTGGTAGGTTACCTGGAAATCGGGGTAGTGGCGCTGGATGCTGGCCGTAATTTCCTGCGGGCTGAAGCTCATGGCGCCCAGGTTGTAGCTGCTGCGCACCTTGATGTTGTCGGCCGGGGCGTGCATCAGGTCCAGGGTGGCCTTCAGCGCGTCGGGCATGTACATCATGGGCAGATAGGTGTCCTCTTGCAGGAAGCACTCGAAGTTCTCGCCGGCCACGGCTTTGTGGTAGATGTCCACGGCGTAGTCGGTGGTGCCGCCGCCGGGCAGGCTCTTGTAGCCGATGAGGCCGGGGTAGCGGAGGCTGCGCACATCCAGGCCGTGCTTGCGGAAGTACCACTCGCACCACTGCTCCCCGGCCAGCTTGCTGATACCGTACACCGTGTTGGGGTTCATGACGGTGAGCTGGGGCGTGTTGTGGCGCGGGGTATCGGGCCCGAACACGGCAATGCTGCTGGGCCAGTACACCTGCTGCACGCCCAGGTCCACCGAGGCATCCAGCACGTGAAACAGCCCATCCATGTTCAGCTGCCAGCCAAACTTGGGGTTCTTCTCGGCCGTGGCGGACAGCAGCGCCGCCAGGTGGTACACTTGCTTGGGCTTGTACTGCCGAATTACTTCTTCCAGGCGGTTTTTATCCAGCACGTCCAGCTGCTCGAAAGGGCCGGCCTGGGCCGTTTCCGCGTCTTTGGGGGCGCGCACATCGGCAGCCACTACGTTGGATGCCCCGTAGATCTGACGCAGCTCGTGGGTAAGCTCCAGGCCCAGCTGTCCGCCGGCGCCGATAACGAGGATAGTGTCGCCGGGGGTGGTAGCGGCGGAAGTGCTGGATGTAGCCATTCGGGAGGGTGGTGAAGAAAAAAGGGTGGTAAAGGAATGCAAAGATACGGGGCCGACGGGCTTTCGGTAGCTGGATGTGATGGAGCACAAACGCAACGGCGGCAGTATCTTTGGGCTCTACTCTCTGTCATCTACCTCGTGAGGCTATGCGCTACTGGTTTCTCTTGTTATTGAGTGTACTACCATTGCTGCACGGCGCGGCCAATGCCCAGTCCATTACCGCCCGGCCCCCGTACCGCAACCTGGTGATGGAAGGCGGCGGTATCCGGGGAGTGGCCTACGGCGGGGCGCTGGAGGAACTAGAAAAACAAGGCGTGCTGGCGGGCCTGCAGCGGGTAGGCGGCACCTCGGCCGGGGCCATTCAGGCGGCGCTGCTGGCCGTGGGGTTTTCTCCCCGGGAAATTATCGATGTGGTGAATAACACGCCCATTCAGCGTTTCAACGATGGGCGGTTTCTATTCATCGGGGGGAGCCACCGCTTCACCAAGCAGTTTGGCTGGTACCGCGGCGACGCCCTCACCGAGCACATGCGGCAGCTGGTGGCCCGCAAAACCAACCGCCCCGACCTCACCCTGCTGGAATTGCACCAGCTGGCTCAGCAGCAGCCCGGCCGCTTCTTGGACCTGTACACCACCGGTACCAACCTCACCCAGCAGCGCATCCAGGTATTCAGCTACGAAACCAACCCCACCATGCGCGTGGCCGATGCCGTGCGCATCAGCATGAGCATTCCACTCTACTTCCGGGCGGTGCTGCTCGATGCGCGGGGCAACGTCATCCAGGGTAAGCCCCAGAAAGGCCAGCCCGTGCAGGTGCTGGTAGATGGGGGCCTGCTGGCCAACTACCCCGTGGAGCTGTTCGACCACCCGCGCTACCTGCTGGGCCAGCTCTCCGCCTCCACCAAGCCCGACGCCGAAGGCCGCGTGTACAACCCCGAAACCCTGGGCCTGCGCCTGGACCGGGCCGAGCAGATTGCCTGCGACACGCTGCCCACCGGCCGCCAGCAGCTGGCCCCCTACGATATCAACGGCTTCGGCAGCTACATCGGGGCGCTGTACAACCTGACCGAGGAAACCCTCAACCCCACCCGCGCCCAGGACTGGCCCCGCACCATCAGCATCAACACCGAAGGCTTCGCCCCCAAAATCAAGCGCATGCCCGACGCCGACAAGCAGCGCCTGATGGCCAGCGGCCGGCGCGGCGTGCAGGCGTTTTTCGGACGGCCGGTAACGGGGAGCACCCGGTAGCTGACTATGGATGCGTGGACAGCCCTTGCTCTGGTAGTAATCATCGGTGGCGGATTCTACGCGGTGTTACGCCCGTTCTGGCTGTATCAGGGAGCCCAAAAGCGCCAAGCATTGGAAGCCGTATATGTGGCGCGCTGGTGGCAGATTGGCTGGCAAACCTGGCTGATGAACGGAGTATTTCTGGTAATGGCACTGCTGCTGCTGAAAAGCGCGGCCACTCTGGCCTCGGCTTCCGATGCCATCTTGGTTCTAATACTGACGGGGTTGCCTTTTGGGGTGATGTTCGGGATAACCTGGCAGCTGCACCGCAGCTACTGGCACCACGACCAACGAGCGGCTCTGCATGTGAGGCCCACGGAGAGGACGGCGGTGTATTACAACCACGGCATACCCCTGGTCTTTAAGTTTGATGATATAACGGGCATCACCTGGCACACCAGTCGCTACAGCAGCAGCCTTTGGAGTGATTACGACTATCAGGTGCTATACCTGCGCAGTGAAGAGCAGATACTGATTACCTGCCTGCTGGACAACGGAGGAGCGTTGGAACCGCTGTTTCCCGGCGTGCCGGTTACCCGCCAGGAGCACCGGATTTGCTGGCTGCCAGCATCCTGAACAATTTCACGTAAGCCAGTTCCTTACTCTGCTCAGAAGCCCAGCGTAGTATCTTTGCCCAATCTCCCACTCACCAAGTCACTAACTCACCACCTCACCGCATGTACTCCACCCTCCAGCCCGATCTGCAGCAGCAGCTCCAGGAAATCAAAGATGCCGGCCTTTACAAAAAGGAGCGGGTAATTACCTCGCCCCAGGGCGCCGAAATTGAAACCAATGAGGCCGGGGAAGTGCTGAACTTCTGCGCCAACAACTACTTGGGCCTGTCGTCGCACCCCGAGGTGGTGAAGGCGGCTAAAGAGGCCATTGACTCCCACGGCTACGGCATGTCGTCGGTGCGCTTCATTTGCGGCACCCAGGATATTCATAAGGAGCTGGAAGCCAAGCTGGCCGAGTTCTTGGGCACCGAGGATACCATCCTGTACGCGGCGGCTTTTGATGCCAATGGCGGCGTGTTCGAGCCCCTGTTCAATGAGCAGGACGCCATTATTTCGGATGCGCTGAACCACGCCAGCATCATCGACGGGGTGCGCCTGTGTAAGGCTCAGCGCTACCGCTACGCCCACAACGACATGGAGGACCTGGAAAAGCAGCTCCAGGATGCTCAGGCCAAAGGCACCCGCCACCGTATCATCGTCACGGACGGCTCGTTCTCGATGGACGGCACCATCGCCCAGCTCGACAAAATCTGCGACCTGGCCGATAAGTACGAAGCCCTGGTGATGATTGACGAGTGCCACTCGATGGGCTTCCTGGGCAAAACCGGCCGGGGCACCCACGAGTACCGCAACGTGCTGGGCCGCGTGGACATCATCACCGGCACGCTGGGCAAGGCGCTGGGCGGGGCCATGGGCGGCTTCACCTCGGGCCGCAAGGAAATCATTGACATGCTGCGCCAGCGCAGCCGCCCTTACCTGTTCAGCAACACCCTCGCGCCCGCCATTGTAGGGGCCAGCTTGCGGGTGCTGGAGCTGCTCACCGAAAGCACCCGGCTCCGCGACCAGCTGGAGGAAAACACGAAATACTTCCGCGAGAAAATGACGGAAGCCGGCTTCGACATCAAGCCCGGGGAGCACCCCATCGTGCCCGTCATGCTCTACGATGCCAAGCTGGCCCAGGAATTCGCCGCCAAAATGCTAGATAAGGGCATTTACGTAGTGGGATTCTACTTCCCTGTGGTGCCCAAAGGCCAGGCCCGCATCCGGGTGCAGCTCTCCGCCGCCCACACCCGCGCGCACATCGACAAGGCCATTGCTGCCTTTATTGAGGTAGGTCGGGAGCTGGAAGTGCTGAAGAAATAAGTTGGTGCGGTTCGTGGCCGTCAGTCACGGACCACCCCGGTACAAAAGAGCCCCCCGGCCACGCGGCCGGGGGGCTCTTTTGTATGCGGAACAAGCCGGGTATTATTTGCTTACAGCCAGACGCTGGGTGATTACCTGGCCCTGCGCCTCATAGCGGCACAGGTACAGGCCGGTGGCCAGCGTACGGGCATCCAGCGTGAGTTCATAGTCACGGCCGGCTTCCGTCATACCGTCAAACAGAACAGCCACTACGCGGCCCATGCTGTCGTACACGCGCACCTTGGCCGCAGTTGCCGAAGTAGGGCGTATGTGTACTGTAGTGCTGGCACTGAAGGGATTGGGATAAGCGTCGAATACCAGGCGGTCCGACGCCGTAACGGCGGCCGCGGCGGTTTCGGCTGCTGCCGCTGGGCGAGCTTCCTGGGCAGCAGCAGAGCAGGTTCCCAACCGGTCGTCGGGGTGTTGGGTGAGGTGTGTCGGCACGGCATTCGGGGAGATGCAGATTTCGTGACCATTGTGGCACACTACCACCTTCTCGTTCTTATTGCCGCAACGCACATCTACTACCGTAAGAGTAACGGTGGCCGTAGCCGAACAGCCATACTGGTTGATAACCGTTACGATGTAGGTATAGGTGCCGGGAGTGCGAGCCGTGAACGTAGGGTTTGCCACGCTGCTGCTGCTCAGGCCAGCGGCCGGGCTCCAGGCATACTGGACGCCGCCGGTGGCAGTGAGGGTAGCCGTTTGCGGGCCGTAGCCTAAGTACAGCGTGGTGGCCACACCGCCCGTATACACGTTGGTGCCGGGCGTAACCGTAATAACGGGTGCCGGAATGCTGCCTACTACCGTTACCACCGCCGGGGCGCTGGCCACGTTGCCGTGCACGTCAGTTGCCGTGAGGGTAACCGGGTTGGCCCCCAGGTTGGCGCAGCTGAACTGCTGGCGGCTCAGCGTCAGGCCGGCGAGGCCGCAGGCGTCGGTGCTGCCGTTGTTCACGTCGGCGGCCGTTATCTGAGCCGCGCCGTTTACCAACGTTACCGTCACGTTGCGAGTAGCCACGGTCGGAGCCGTTACGTCGAGCACGGTTACCGTAAAGCTGCCGGTGCTGGTGTTGCCGGCCGCGTCGGTGGCCGTTACGGTGACGGGCGTGGTACCCACCGCAAACAGGCTGCCCGAAGCCACGCTGGTGCTGATGCTCACGGTACCGCAGTTATCGGTGGCCGTGGGCTGGAAGCTCACTACCGCGCCGCAGGTGCTGGCGGGGGCCGTTACGGTCAGGTTGGCCGGCACGGTCAGGGCCGGCTTCTCGGTGTCATTCACCGTTACCAGCTGGGTGGCGGTGGTGGTGGTGCCAGCTGCGTCGGTGGCCGTCCAGGTTACGGTGGTGGTGCCTTGGCCGAATATGGCCGGAGCGTTGTTGGTTACCGTCACGCCCGAGCAGTTGTCGGTAGCCGTGGGCGCACCCAGGGCTACGTTGCTGGCCGAGCACTGGCCGGCATCAGCCGAAACCGTTACCGCGGCCGGGGCCGTGAGGCTCGGGGCTATACCATCCACTACCGTTACGGTAGCCGTGGCGGTGGCGGTGTAGCCGTTGCTGTCGGTTACGGTGAGCGTAACCTGGTTGGTACCGCGGGCCGAGCAGTCGAACGAGGCCGGCGCTACGCTGATAGAGGCAACGCCGCAGGAAGCCGTGGAACCGGCATCCACCTGCGAGGCCAGCACCTGGGCCTGGCCGTTGGCGTCCAGTTGCACCGTCACGTCCTGGGCCAGGGCCTGCACCGTGCACGGAATCACGTTGATGTCGAACGACTGCGTAATGAGGCCGTAGCTCATACCGTGGTGGTAGATGTCGGCGGCCACCAGCGTTACGGGGTTCAGGCCGGCATCGGCCACGGCGGGCGTGCCGCTCAGGGTGCCGGTCCCGTCGCCGTTGTCGGTGAGGGTCAGCCAGGCAGGCAGGGTGGGATGCTCAATCTCCAGCTCGTCGCCGTAGGGCAGGTCGGCATCGGCCAGCACCACGTTGTATACGAAGGGCTGACCGGCCACTACGTTCAGCGAAGTTGGGGTCGACACAAACGACGGGGCCGAGTTAACGATGAACTGCAGTTGGTGCGTGGCCTGATCGTTGTAGTTGTTGGTAGCCGTGAAGGTAGCCGTGTGCAGGCCCCAGTCGGCCACGGCGGGCGTCCAGCTCAGCTGCGTGCTGGTGGGGTTGGCAGCCAGCGTGGGCAGGGCCGGCGAGAACGTGGCGGCGGCGGGCAGGCCCGTAGCGCCTGTAATACGCACCAGGCTGCCGGTGCCGGCGTTGGAGGCCTGAATGGTCTGGTTGATGACCGTGCCCGGCGTCACGTGTAGCACACTGCCGCTGGCGGCGGTGGGGGGCACATCAAACACGGGACGGGTGCTCACTACTATCGTAACCGAGGAGGTGGTTTGCACCCCAGCCTGGTCCTGCGCTACAAAGCTGATGACGCTGCTGCCCAGGTTGCTGATGGTGGGCGTCCAGGTGAACGTGCTCTGCACGGGGTTGCCCGTTGCGGGCAGGCCCGGCGACATACCTGCTCCGGGAGGCAGACCAATGGCCTGCAGGCGCACCTGGTCGCCGGCGTCGCTGTCGGTGGCGCGTACCCCAAAGGTCAGGGTCTGGCCGGGGGAGAGCTGATACACGTAGCCGTTGCTGGGCGTGAGGCTGTAGTCGAATACCGGCGGGGCCGATACCCGCGTGATGTTGATGATGAAATCAACGATAACGCTGGTTTGTCCGTCGCTCACCTTAATGGCCGCATTGTACAGGCGGTTCAGCGGAGCGCCCACCGTATTAAAGGTAACCACCCCGGTAGTGGGGTTTACGGCCAGGCCGGGGGCGTTGGTAAAGCCTACCCCGCCCAGGTCGGCCGAGGTAGCCAGCGAATACTGCAGGGACTGCCCGTCGGGGTCGGTGGCGGCCAGCTGGAAGGTGGCGGCCGTCTGGCCCGTGGCCAGGTTTACCACCGGCGGCATGGTGGATACGGGCGAGTTGTTGCCCGAGCCGGCCTGCACCCGCGTACTCACATACCAGCTGGCATCACGGTTGTTGAACAACGATGAGATACGGCAGCAGCTGGAGTAGTAGGCTGTATAGGCTGTGGCGGCCGGGTAGGTATGCGTAATGGTGGCCTCGCCATAGAAATTGTCAGCCAGCGGATCAACCGAGGTGACCTGCAGGGTAATACCAGCCGACTGACCGTCGCCGAATATCAGTGCGTCGGTAGGAATGCTGGCACCCACGGTAGGATTGCCGTAGGCGCTGCTGCGCCAGGCCTGGCTTACTTTAAATACAATGGTGCGGCCGGTAGGGTCGCTCTGAGCGGTGCGCCAGGTAAGGCTGCCATAGCGGAAGTGAGTGGCCTGAGCGGTGGCTACACTCAGCACCAGCGCACACGTTAACAGAAGTAGCCGTAGTGCCTGACTGCCCCAGCGGGAGGTAGTTTGGCCGGCCAATGAGTAAAGGTTGTGTTGCATACGCAATGGTTGTGGGAAGAGAAGTGGAGAGATGGGAAAAAGAAGTAAATGAGGTTTATCGGTGAAAATCATGGATTTTCACACTGGCTGCAAACATACAGGTATTCCAAAATAAAATATAAATATATTTATTTGTTATTAGATAAATATAATTTGCTGAAACTGTATATAGGTGGTAGTTAATTTGTTGCAATACATAGTATTGAAACTATATAATTAACTAAAGATTGAACCGGTCTGGCGACAAGGCGAAGCCCTATGCGCATACTCCTCCCGAAAACCTGACAGGTCCTGACGACCACCGCCCGCTTCCGGGCTGTAGAAGCCGGGAAGCGGGCGGTGACGTGTGGGCGGTAGAAGAGGGCGGGCATATTTGCGAGCCCGCAAAAAACAATCAGGCCGCTACTTCAGCCGTAGAGCTGGCCGAAGCCGTGGGCTTGGGAGCAGCGTCGAACAGGAACTCGTTGAGGCGGGCGCGCAGGTCGGCAGCCGACAGGTTGCGGAATACCTCCCCACCACGCACCAGGGAAATCTGGCTGGTTTCTTCGCTCACTACCAGTACCACGGCATCCGTCACCTCGGTGAGGCCGATGGCGGCACGGTGGCGTAGGCCCATGGACGCCGGCACATCCGGGTTTTCACTGACGGGCAGAATGCAGCGTGCGGCCTTAATGCGGCCGTTGCTGATGATGACGGCCCCATCGTGCAAAGGACTGGTTTTGTTGAAGATACTCATGAGCAGGCGCTTGCTCACGGTAGCGTCGAGCAGGTCGCCGGAATCGGCGAAAAACTTCAGGTCGGAGGCCATGCTGAAGGCAATGAGGGCCCCGGTTTGCTTGCTAGCCAGGCTTTTGGCGGCCTCAATGAACGGGGTGATGTTCATGCGCTCCTGCTGGGTATCGCGCCGCCACGAGAACATGCGCAGCCGGTTGCTGAAGCTGGTAGCCTTGCCCACGTTCAGCAAAAACCGCCGGATTTCCTGCTGAAACAGGATGATGCCCGCCAGCACGCCCACGCTCATAAACTGCCCCAGAATGCTGGTGAGCAGCTCCATACCCGCCGCCTTCACCACCAGGTAAAACAGGTACAGGGACATGAAGCCCAGGAATACCTTCAGCGCCACGCTTCCCGTCAGCAGCTTGTAGAGCTGATAGAACAATACCGTGACCAGCAGCACGTCCACGACGTCTACCCAGCCAATGCGCAGGAAGCCGATGCCGAAGGAGCCTATCACGGGGAAGGAGTTGGGAATGTGTTGATTACCAGTTGAATGGTTTGGGTTGCCTCTGCTACATCGTGTACGCGCAGCAGCCGGGCGCCGTTGAGCACGGCCAGGGTATTGACGCTAACCGTACCTGCCAGGGCTGCATCGGGGGTGAGGCCGAGGGGCTTATACACCATGCTTTTGCGCGAGAGGCCCGCCAGAATGGGCAGCCCCAGCACGTGCAGCTCCCGCAGCCGGCGCAGCAGCTCGTGGCCCTGGGCGGGCGTTTTGGCAAACCCGAAACCGGGGTCCAGCACTACATCCGTTACGCCGTGCTGGCGCAGCTCCGCTAGCTTATCCCAAAAATAGCGCACCAGCTCTAGCACCAGGTCGCCCTCGTAGTGCGTGAGCTGGGTCATGGTGGCGGGCGTGCCGCGCATGTGCATCAGGATGTAGGGCACGCCTAGGCGGCCGGCCGTGGGCAGCATGTCGGCATCCAACTGGCCCCCGCTCACGTCGTTCAGGATGTCGGCCCCGGCGGCTACGGCCTCGGCCGCCACTTCAGCCCGGAACGTGTCCACGGAAATGAAGGCCTCCGGAAACGCCCGGCGCACGGCGGCCACGGCGGGCAGCAGGCGGCGCTTTTCTTCGTCGGGGCTGATGTCCTCGGCGCCGGGACGGGTGGAGTAGCCGCCCAAATCGAGCACGGCGGCCCCGTCGCGCAGCATCTGCTCGGCGCGGCGCAGCAGGTCGTCCTCGGCGGCTACGCGGCTGCCCTGGTAGAAGGAATCGGGCGTCAGGTTGAGGATGCCCATCACCTGCGGGCGCCGCAAATCCAGCAGGCGGCCGCCGGGGCAGCGCAGCGTCAGCCTCGGGGAAAAGCACGTATCTTGCGGGGCCTGGAACATGGATTTTCGGGAATACATAAGTCGTCGTGCGAAGCGCGGCGCAGCATCTCGCGGGCTGATGTTTTTCGTCAGCCAGAGCTTTCTGCGAGTAAGATGCCGCGCTAGGCTTTGCAGAACCGACAGGACGTCGACTCCTCAAAATAGCCGCAAAAACTTGGAGAATCAAACTCAGCTTGAATATGACCGGGTGCTGGCCCGGTGCCGGACGCTGTTTCTGGCTAAGACCCACGACTATGGCACGGCCTGGCGGATTTTGCGGCTGCCCAGCGTCACCGACCAGATTTACATCAAAGCCCAGCGCATCCGCAGCATTCAGGAGAAGGGCACGCAGCTGGTGGCCGATGGGGTAGAGGAGGAGTTTGTGGCCATCATCAACTACTGCCTCATTGCCCTAATGCAGCTGCGCCTGCCCGCCGATGCGCCCCTGGACCTGGACCCCGCCGCCGTGGCCCGCTCCTACGACGAGGAAACTGAGGCCAACCGCCAGCTGCTCTTCGCCAAAAACCACGACTACGGCGAGGCCTGGCGGCAGATGCGCATCGAGAGCATCACGGATATTATTCTGATGAAGCTGCACCGCACCAAGCAGATTGAGGACTTGGGCGGCCTCACCCGCGTATCAGAAGGCGTGGATGCCAACTACCGCGACATGCTCAACTACGCCGTGTTTGTACTCATCAAAATGGGCTACGGGGAGCAACCGTAACGCGCTGTTCTGCGCCTGTCTAGGACCTTATTACCGGGAGGCAACTGTTTCGGCAATGGTGAGTATTATCTCCACGTGATAAAGTCCTGCACAAGCTCCCAATGACCAGTACCTTTAGCCCTCAAGCACCAAGCGCCCCTGTTCCCAAGTCCCCCTTTATGAAACAACTGACCCGCATCTGCTGGCTGCTGCTGGGCACTGTGTTTATCTTCTCGGGCCTCGTGAAGCTGAACGACCCCATTGGCACGGCCCTGAAGCTGGAAGAATACTTTGAAGTATTTGCCAAGGATTTCGGCTCGTTCTTTTCCTTCTTCGTCCCCTATTCCCGCACCCTGAGCATCCTCCTGAGTTCCCTGGAAGTAGTGCTGGGGGTGGCCTTACTGCTGCGCTGGATGCTGCGCCAGACGCTGTGGGTACTGCTGGGGCTGCTGGTGTTCTTCGGGTTTCTCACGTTCTACTCGGCCGCCTTTAACAAAGTAACCGACTGTGGCTGCTTCGGCGACTTCCTCAAGCTCACGCCCTGGACTTCGTTTGCCAAGGATATGTTCCTGTTGCTGCTGTGGGTGGTGGTGTTCCTGAACCAGCGCTACCTGCGCCGGGTGTTTGCCAAGGGCACGCTGGGCGTGATGTACATTACCCTGGCTACGGCCGTGGCGGTGGGCGTGGGCGTGCGGGCGCTGGGCCATTTGCCCTACTTCGATTTTCTGCCCTATAAAATCGGGAACAACATTCCGCAGCTGATGAAGCCCCGGGAGCAGGCCAAGTACCAGTACGTGATGGAGCGCAACGGCGAAACCAAAACCTTCACGGAGTACCCCACCGACTCGACCTGGAAGTACAAGAGCATGGAGGTGCTGAACCCCGAGGCCAGCAAGCCCATCATCACCGACTTCTCCATCTTCGACGCCGAGCAGCAAAACCACACCGACGATGTACTGAAAGGCAACAAGCTCCTGCTCATCATTCAGAACGTGCAGGACGCCGACCGGGACCGGTTCAAGGACATCAACAAGCTGATGGAAGCCACGGCCAAGTCGCGCAAGCAGATCCGGCCGCTCATCATCACCAGCAGCAGCCCTCAGGAGTTCGATGCCTTCCGCCACGACATGAACCTGCCCGGTACCTACTACTTCGCCGATGCCACGGTGCTCAAATCCATGATTCGCTCCAACCCCGGCTTTATTCTGCTCCAGGATGGCGTGGTGAAGGGCAAGTACCACTACCACGACATTCCCGACGCCAGCAAGCTGGAAGACCTTCTATAGTGCTTAGTTATTAGTGCCTAGTGCTTAGGCTGGTCAATCAGAATCCGAACACTAAGCACTAATAACTAAGCACCAAGCACTAAAAAATGATTGGTTTTATTCTGACGCGGTTGTGGCAGGGCGTACTGGTGCTGCTGGGGGTGGCCCTCACGGTGTTTTTCCTGTTCCAGGTGCTGCCCGGTGACCCGGTGGCCCTGCTGGCCGGCCAACGCTCCGATGCGGCCACCCGCGCCGCCATTGCCCAGGACCTGGGCCTCGATCAGCCCCTGCCCGTGCAGCTGCTGGGCTACCTCAATGACGTGTCGCCGGTGGGTGTACACCCGCGCGACTCGGCGGGTGTGGCCAAGTACGGTGGCGTGCAGTTGGTGCCGCTGGGTGCGGAGAAGGCGCTGGTGCTGAAAACGCCCTATCTGCGCCGTTCTTTTCAGAGCAACAAGGAAGTTCTGAACATCCTGCTCGACCACTTCACCGGCACCTTGTGGCTGGCGTTGGCGGCTATGCTGCTGGCGGCGGTGGTGGGCATTGGGCTGGGCGTGGTGGCGGCGCTGCGGCCCCATTCCTGGCTGGACCGGGTGCTGGTGTCTACCTCGGTGCTGGGTATTTCGGTGCCGTCGTTTGTGGCGGCCATTCTCATTGCCATTACGTTCGGGTTCTACTGGAGCCGCTGGACGGGCCTGAACCTTACCGGGCAGCTCTTCGAAACGGACCCCTTCACCGGCCGCCATCTGGTGCTGAAAAACCTGCTGCTGCCCGCCATCGCGCTGGGTGTGCGGCCGCTGGCGGTTATCGTGCAGCTTACCCGCTCCTCCATGCTGGATGTGATGAGCCAAGACTATATCCGCACGGCCCGGGCCAAGGGGCTGTCAAGTTACCGGACGGTAGCGGGCCACGCCCTCAAAAATGCCCTGAACCCGGTACTTACGGCCGTATCGGGCTGGCTGGCTTCCCTGATGGCGGGGGCGTTCTTTATTGAGTACATCTTCAACTGGAAAGGCCTGGGCACCGTAACGCTCCGCGCCGTGGAAAATCTGGATTTTCCGGTAGTAATGGGCGCTACCATCTTCATTGCCGCCTTGTTTGTGGTGGTGAATATCGTGGTAGATGTGCTCTACGCCGTGCTGGACCCCCGCGTGAAGCTGGGGTAGTGAATAATGTGCGAGGGAATATGAGAAATGCGAAGAATGTGAGGAACGTAAGCAGTACACGCGCCCCTTGTTTCTGAGCAACACGAATGCTCAGTCCTCGAATTTTTTCCATTTCTCACATTCATCACATCCACCCCCATTTCTCACATTCTTCCCATGCGCCTTTACCTGATTGGCATGCCCGGCGCGGGCAAAACTACCCTGGGCCGGGCGCTGGCCGTGGCCTACCAGCTGCCGTTTCTGGACCTGGACGAGGAAATTGTGCGCCGGGAGCAGCGGAGCGTATCCGAAATCTTTGCCCAGGATGGGGAGGAGTATTTCCGGCAGCGGGAGGCTGATGTGCTGCGCAGTATTGTGGCAGAGCACCCGCAGCTGGTATTGGCTACCGGCGGCGGCACGCCCTGCTACCACCACAACCTGGAGGTGCTGCTGGAAACCGGCCTGACGCTGTACCTGGCCGTACCCATGCCGGAACTGCTGCGCCGGCTGCTTTCAGCGGCGGCCTCCCGGCCGTTGCTGGCCGCTTTGCCCGATGCGGCGGCCCTGGAAAAACGCCTGCACGAAACCTTGGCCGCCCGACAGCAGTTCTACGACCGTGCGCCGCTGCGCTGCACGGCCCCTACCTGTTCCGTAGAAGCTGTGCAGCAGATGCTGGCCCGCTACCGTGCCTCCGCATAAACAGGCTGTCCGGCCGGGTATTTGCGTGAGCGTGTGTATTTTTGCATCTTCATCCTTCCTGTATTGGTATGAATTTCACTTCCGAAGCTCCGGAAACCCGTACTGCAGTAACCCCGGCCAAACCCGCCGAGGCCATCAAGCCTAAGCACAAAGGCTCAGCTCGCCTGTTTGAGAATCCGGTGCTGGAGCGCCTGACCCATACGCACATTGCCGGCCCGCTTACTATTTTCTTTGCCGTAGCGGCCGTGAGTCTGTACTACAGCCTGAGCCGGGGCCTGCTCACCGGATTATCGGCGTTTGGGCTATTTCTGGGAGGCTGGTTCCTGTTTACGCTGGCCGAATACCTGATGCACCGCTTCCTGTACCATATGAAGACGGACACGCCCGGCAAGGCTAAGTTTCAGTACACCATGCACGGGGTGCACCACGAATTCCCGAAGGATAAAACCCGCCTGGCCATGCCGCCTATTCTGACGGTGTTTGTGGCCTCACTGCTGTTCTTCATTTTCCGGTTCACGCTCGGCAACGCGGGCTTCGGGGTGCTGGCCGGCTTCGTGTTTGGCTACGCGCTGTATCTGTTTGTGCATTACGCCATTCACGTATATGCTCCGCCAAAAAACTTCCTGAAATTCTGGTGGCACCATCACGCCCAGCACCACTACCGGCAGGATGAAGTTGCCTTCGGGGTAAGCACCACTATCTGGGACCACATTATTGGTACCATGCCCGGCAAAAAGTAAGAATAGCAGTAACGATAACTACCTGAAACAGGCTCCGCTTCGGAGCCTGTTTTTTTGTGATATACCTGAACCGTAGGATATTATTGTTAAGCGTGGAATGAAGAGTTCTGGGATAAACCGGTATGTTTGCGGCAAAGTAAAAATAGTATTTCGCCGGTAAACCGCCTTCCTTTCCTGTTTTCCATGAAACAACTCTATCTCTTGTTGGCCGGACTGGCCGGGGCGTTGTACGCCCAACCTGTAGCGGCGCAGATTCTGCTGCCATCGGTGGCTCCCTACACGCAGGATTTTAATTCCCTGAGCGATAAAACGACATTCGCCAGCAACTCCACTATCAAGGGAGTGTACATTGAGTACGGAAACTTCCAGAACCTGCCCTGCACAGCCAACGACGGCTCCAATACCACTGCCAACTTCTACCATTTCGGGGATGCTGGTGCCACCGACCGGGCTTTGGGCGGGGTAGCCTCGTTCGCCATTACTGGCACCGGCTACGTAGCCATGCGCTTCCAGAATACTACCGGTACCACCATCAAAAACCTGGGTGTGTCGTTTGCTATTGAGCAGTGGTACAACTCCGGGCGGCAGGATGCGGCGCAGGTAACATTTGATTACCGTACGAGTGCTACTGCTATTACCTCGGCCGCAAGTGGTGTCTGGACCAATGTGCCCGCGCTGAACGTGGATGCTCCTTCCACAGCTACTGTAATTGCTAATAAGAACGGTAATTCCTCGGCCAACCGGCGCACCCGCACCTATACCATTCAGAACGTGAACCTGGCTGCTGGCAGTGAAATTATGCTGCGGTGGCGTTACGAGCTGAATAACAACACCAACGGCAACGGGCTATCGGTGGATGATGTAACGGTGACACCGGAAACCGACGTGTTCTATTATAAAGGCACCGGTAACCTGAACAGCGTAAATAACTGGGCTCCCAATAAGGATGGCTCGGGCAGCAGTCCAGCCAATTTTACCGCCGCGGGCCGCACCTATTACATCCTGTCGAACGTAACCGACGACCGGGTATCGTCCAACTGGACGGTAAGCGGCACCAACTCTAAAATTGTGGTGGGCGATGGTACCACGCCTGCCTACCTGCTGATTTTGAATGGCGGCGGCAATGGCATCAGCGGCACCGTTGACGTGCTGGATAATGCCACGCTGGATATTCAGCGCGGTGGGGGGCAGCTGCCTACGTTGGGCCGCATTGCCAATAAAAGTACCGTGAAATACGTACGTGATGGTGGCAACACGTCCCTCACCAGCCTGAATTACGGCAACCTGCTGCTTGACGGCACCAGTCAGAAGCTGTTAACGGGCAACACCATCATCAATGGCGACCTGACCATCAGCGGTACTTCCTACCTGGCTCTAAGCGACAATGACCTGACCATTATCCGAGGTGGAAAAATAATCGGCGGCGACAACAATGCCTTTATCCGAACGGATGGAAAAGGGGCATTGAAACAGACCGTGCAGGCAGATGGGGTAGCGGTGAAGTTTCCGGTAGGCACGGGAACTGTCTATACGCCGGCATTTCTGACCCAGACAATGGATCGTTCTGAAGACGTGTTCAGCGTGCAGGTGAAAAACGGTATGTATGCCACCTACACGGGCCGGGCCGGTAATGGTACGGCCCTAGCTAACCGCAACGTGACACGCACCTGGTTTCTGGAGGAGGAAGTAGAGGGCAACTCCAGCGTAACGCTGCGGCTGCAGTGGCCTGGTACGGAGCATACCAGCAACTTTACGCCCGCTCAGGCCCGCCTGGAGCACTATAATACAGCCAACAACCAATGGGACTACGGCACGGCCGTGACGGGGGCCACTACTGCTGATGGTGGCAGTACGTACTCCATTAGCCGCGGCGGTATTACCAGTTTTTCCCCGTTCTCTGTGTCTTCACGAGCAGTTGGTCCGCTGCCGGTTACGCTGGTAAGCTTTGGCGCACGCCGCAAGGGCAGCGCAGTAGAGTGCTCCTGGCAAACGGCTCAAGAGTTCAATAATGACCACTTCGTGGTGGAACGCAGCGCCGATGGGCAGTATTTCGAGCCACTGGGTAACGTGGCGGGGCAGGGCACCTCGGCCACTGCCCATACCTACGCATTCCAGGATACCCGGCCTTTAACGGCCATCGGGTACTACCGCCTGCGGCAGGTAGATACGGATGGTACCGAAACCCTGTCGCAGCTTGCCGTAGTAGCCCCCGATACTCAGGTCGGGCTGGCATGGGTGAGCCCGAACCCGGGCACCGGCCGTTTCCGGCTGATGCTGCCCTCCACCGCTGGCTACACGCGCGCGGAGGTACTGAATGTGCTGGGCCAGCGGGTGCAGGTAGTAGGGGCCGATGGGCAGATTACGCTGGAAAATCAGCCTGCCGGCGTTTACCTGGTGCATCTGCGTTCTGCGGCTGGCACGCAGGTAATTCGGCTGCTGAAGGAGTAGCAGTTGCGCCTGGTTTGGTCCGATACGCAACGAGCGGCTTATCTCCCGGGAGGTAAGCCGCTCGTTGCGTAAAGGCCATTGCCCGAGTTAGGGCCGGCGACGGAAGCGGCTAATGACCAGCCAAACGAGCAGCACTACCACGAATACCCCGATAATGCCCGTCCAGGCACCGGCTTTGAAAATAGTAGCAATGGCATCGCAGCTGCTCAGAGAAAAGGTAAGCAGCACCAGTAGGGCCAGAATGGAGGGGAAACGTAGGGAGTTCATGGCTGAAAAGAGAGAGAGAGAGAGTACGTCTGATGACCACGGCTTGTCCGCAGCTATACGGATGTACTACGCTTTTTCAGAAAAGGTTAACGAAAGCCCGCCCATGAACCGGACAGGAGCCGGGCGTTTTGGGGGGCGGCCAGCTACGCCAGCAGCCGGGGCTTCTCCTGGTACACTTTCCACAGAAACTCCCCAAACAACGTGTTGGCCCAGGCAAACCAGGCCCGGGTAAACTTGCCGGGGTCGTCCTTGTGAAAAGATTCGTGCATGTAGCCGGTGCCGGCGTGAGTGGCGCGTAGGCTTTGCACGCAGGCCCGGATTTCGTCGTCGTGCTGGCTGGTGAGCCCGCGCATGGTCAGGGCAATGGGCCAGATCATATCCTGTCCTACGTGGGGGCCGCCAATGCCTTCAGCGGCTTTTCCTTGGAAGAAGAAGGGGTTGCTTTCGGACAGCACAAACCGGCGGGTGTTCTGGTAAACAGGGTCGGAGGCGGGTACGGCCCCCAGGTAGGGCAGGGCCAGTAGGCTGGGCACGTTGGCGTCGTCCATCAGTACCTGGCTTCCGAAACCATCTATTTCGTAGGCGTAGATTTTCCCGTGCCGGGGGTGGTCGACAACGGCGTACTGGTGCAGGGCGGTTTCCACTTCGGCGGCCAGGGCCGTGAGCTGCCGGGCCGTGGCGGTATCCTGCGCTAGCTGGGTCAGCATTTCGGCGGCCTGGCGCAGGCTGGCTACGGCGAAGAAGTTGCTGGGTACCAGAAACGAATAGAGCGTAGCGTCGTCGCTGGGGCGGAAGGCCGAGCAGATCAGGCCCACCGGGCGCACCGGGTAGCCGTAGCCACTCATGGGTTGCGTGTCGGTGGCCGTGGCCGTTTCGCGCTGAAACTTGTAGGGCCCCAGATGTTCCTTGCGCTGCTGCTCCCGGAAGGTTTGCAGCACCAGCCGCATGGCCCGCTGCCAGGCCGCGTCAAATGGGGCAGCATCAGTGGTAGTTTTCCAGTAGTGATACGCCAGCCGGATGGGGTAGCAGAGCGAGTCGATTTCCCACTTTCGCTCGTGCACGCCCGGCTGCATAGCCGTCAGGTCCGATTTCCACTCCCCCACCCGCGTATCGTCGCCGTAAAATGCATTGGCGTAGGGGTCTTTGAGGATGCAGCGCGTCTGGCGGTTGATGACGCCGGCCACCAGCTGCCGCAACTCCGCATCCTTTTGCACAAACTGCAGGTAAGGCCACACCTGGGCGGAGGAGTCGCGCAGCCACATGGCGTCAATGTCGCCGGTGATGACGTAAGTATCGGGCCGGCCTTCGCGCCGGGTGTGGGTTACGGTAGTGTCCAGGGTACTGGGGAAGCAGTTGCCGAACAGCCAGCCCAGCTCCGGGTTGGGCACGTTTTGCTGAAACTCCCGGATAGCCGCCTCCACTGCCCGGCTCCGGAAGCGCCGCCCCGCCTCCGCCGGCCGCACCACCGGGAAACCGGGTGCCCCGGCCAGCACGGCAGTTGGGTGCAGCAGCGCGCCACCGGAAAGCAGCGTAAGTCCCTGGAGAAAGTGGCGGCGGTTCATAGGGCTGGTGGGAGTTGGGAAGTGGAAGTGGGAGCTGCCCGGCAGAGCCAAAGCAGCGTGGGGGCTGATGTGAGTATAACAGGTCCGCTGAAGCCTTCAGCAAGCTGGGCGCGCGGGGCTGTGCCTATAGCACCGACCGGGGCCGGTCGGCGGGCGGTACGCCCCAGGTGGGGCTGGGGCCCGGGCCCATTTCGAACGTTAGCGTGCCGCCCTGCAGCAGGTCCTGGTGCGTAATGTAGGATTTCGGGTAGGCTTGCCCGTTACGCTTCACGGCCTGAATGTACTTATTGGCCGGGCTGTTGTTTCGGGCTTCAATGGTAAGCGTTTTACCAGCGCCCAGCCGGATGATAGCCCGCTCCACGGCCGGGCTGCCAAACACATAGGCTCCGTTAGCCGGATTTAGCGGGTAGAAGCCCAGCGCAGACAGCACGTACCAGGCCGACATCTGCCCCATGTCCTCGTTGCCGATGATGCCGTCGGGTCGGGTCGTGTAGAAGTTCTCAGTAATAAAGCGCACCTTCTCGGCCGTTTTCCAAGGCTGGCCCACGTAGCTGTAGAGGTAGGGAATGTGGTGGCCCGGCTCGTTGCCGTGGGCGTACATGCCCATCAGCCCCGAAATATCCGGCGAGGCTTCCGCACCCAGGCTGCCCTGCACCCGAAACAGGGAATCCAGCTTCTGCGTGAAGCGCTGCTCTCCGCCCAGTAGCGTCATCAGGCCCTCCACATCCTGGGGCACCAGCCAGGTGTACTGCCAGGCGTTGCCCTCGGTGAAGTCGCTTTTCATGTGCACCGATTTGAACGGGTCGAAGGGCGTACGCCACTCGGTCTGGGAAATCCGGCCGCGCATGAAGCCGGCTTTCTTGTCGAAGTAGTTCTGGTAGTTGCGGGCGCGCTGGCTGAAGTAGGCGTAATCGGCCTGCTTGCCCAGTTGGAGGGCCATCTGGGCAATGCACCAGTCGGCCAACGCATACTCCAGGCCTTTCGACACACTTTCCACTTCCTCATTGGCCGGAATGAAGCCCCGGGCCTTCACGGCTTTCAGCCCGAACTCGTCGCGCATAGCGGTGGCTTTTACGGCCTCGTAGGCCAGGTTGGCATCAAAGCCTTTGAAGCCTTTCAGGTACGCATCCACCACCACGGGTACGGCGCTGTAGCCCACCATGCAGTTGGTCTCGTTGCCCATCAGGTGCCACACGGGCAGCTTGCCCTGCTGCTGGTATATGGCCAGCATAGAGTTCACCATGTCATTCACCCGCTCGGGCTGCAGCAGGGTAAACAGCGGGTGGGCGGCCCGGTAGGTGTCCCAGAGCGAGAAGGTGGTTAGGTTGGTGAAGCCGGGGGGGCGGTGCACCCGCTTGTCAGTGCCCCGGTAGTCGCCGTTGTGGTCGTTGAATACGGAAGGCGCCATCAGGGTGTGGTAGAAAGCCGTGTAGAAGATTTTGCGGCGCGTCTCATCGGCCTCAATCTGCACCTTCTGCAGCTCCCGGTTCCAGGCGGCATCGGCCTGCGCCACTACTTTCGCGAAGTTCCAGTGCGGAATTTCAGCCCGGATATTCGCCAGCGCACCTTCGGTGCTGACGGGCGAAATGCCCACCTTCAGCTTTACTTTGTCGCCGGCCTGGGTACTGAAAGTGAGCACGCCCTTGAGGCGGTTGCCAGTGGCAGCGGGCCGGGTGTTGCCCAGCGTATCGAGCACCTGCACGCTGCTGAAGCTGCGAATGGGCCGGGACACGATGGCCGCGAAATACAGGCGCTGATCCTCGGCCCAGCCTTTGGAGTTGCGGTAGCCGATGAGGGTGCTGTCGTTGAACTGCTCGATGTGCGTATCGGTGGCCAAATCCCAGCCGATGCCCTGCTGCAGATCAAATACCACGTGGGCGGCCTCGGATTGGGGAAACGTGTACTGGTGAAATCCCACCCGCTCGGTGGCCGTCAGCTCCGCCCGGATATCGTAGCGTTTCAGGCGCACGGCGTAATAGCCGGGGCGGGCCTCTTCTTCCTTATGCGAGAAAAACGACAGCAGGCCCCGCGCCGGATTGTTTGCCCGGCCCTCCAGCACGCGCACTGGACCGGTAGTGGGCATCACCGTCACGTCGCCCAGGTCGCCGATGCCGGTGCCGCTCAGGTGAGTGTGGGCAAACCCTACAATGGTGGAATCGGAGTAATGGTAGCCGGAGCACCAGTCCCAGCCCTCGGTTACATTCACCGGCCCCAGCTGCACGGCCCCGAACGGCACATTCGCCCCCAGAAACACGTGTCCGTGCCCGCCCGTGCCAATGTGGGGATTCACGTAGCGCGTGAGGCTGGATTCCGGGGCCTTGGCTGTTACCGCTGACGTACTGGCCGGCTGGGTGCGGGTGCAGGCGGCCAGCGCGCAGCTGAGTGCCGTAGCTGAGAGAAAAAACCGATTGAAAAGAAGATGCATACGTTGGTATTTGAGAAACAAACCCGACCAGAACGCCCCACTACTGCACTGCAATTTCATCCACGAACAGCCAGGTATCGGGCTTGGCTGCGCCGGGAGCCTGGGCGTTTTTGGCGGTAATGCGGACAAACCGGGCCGTGGTTTTTTTCAGGTCGGCCCGCACCTCGCTAACCGTGGGCTTGGCCTTGTCTGCCAGGGCCGGAACGGGTGTCGAGTACGCCGGTCTGTAGGTTTTACCATCCTCCGATACGGCCACTTCCAGGTGGGTTGGCAGCAGAATGCCGGAGCCGGCGGCCCGCAAAAAGGTGCTCGTAACAGTGCTGATTTCAGTAGGCGTTTGCAGGTCCAGCGTGGCCACCAGGTCGGAGCCGTAGAAGCCCAGCCACTGCCCGTCGGCGTGGTTGGTGGAGCCTTCCTGCCCGTCAACTAACGTGAAAGTGCCGCTACCCCGGTAGTTCTTGTGGGGCTCGTTGGCTAGCATTACGGGCGTAGCAAAGGCTTTGTGCAGGCGCAGCTCCCGGGTCGTGACTTTGCCCATCAGCTTACCATCTTCAAAGGAAGCCGCCTTGATAACGGCCGAGCTGGATACCGGGAACGGCTGGGTGTAGCGCTTTGACGAAGCCGTGGGCGCGGAGCCATCCAGCGTGTACCTGATTTGCGGGCCGGCGGCATCTATGTGCAGCGTAACCAGCGTCGTGCGCCGGGCAGGGTCGAGGGTGAGCTGCGGGCGTACGTTGAAGGCGCTGGGGGCGTAATTGATGCCCCAGGCCGCGTAACGGCGGTACTGCCGCTGCATCCGCTGCTGGAAATCGGGCCAGTTGCGCCGGCGGGCGGGCGTCCAGAGCACCTCTGCCAGCGCCGACATGCGGGGAAACGCCATGTACTCCACCTGTTGCTCCGTAGGAATGTACTCCGTCCAGAGGTTGGCCTGCCCGCCCAGAATATACTGCTGCTCAGTGGTCGTCAGCTCTTTCGGGGTGGGCTCGAAGGTGTACACCTTCGAGAGCGGCAAGTAGCCACCGAAGGCCAGTGGCTCCAGTTCGGGCGGGCCCTGGTAGTGGTCGAAATAGGCGTGGGAGCCGGGGGCCATTACCACGTTGTGCTGCTGCCGGGCCGCCGTAATACCGCCTTCCTGCCCCCGCCACGACATTACGGCCGCGTTAGGGGCCAGGCCGCCTTCCAGAATCTCATCCCAGCCGATGATACTTTTGCCCCGGGAGTTGACGAATTTCTCCATACGCTGCACGAAATAGCTCTGCAACTCGTGCTCATCCTTCAACCCTTCGGCCTGCATGCGGGCCTGGCACTTGGGGCAGCTGTGCCAGCGGGTTTTAGGTGCTTCGTCGCCGCCGATGTGCACAATTTTGCCCGGAAACAGGGGCATTACCTCCGCCAGTACATCCTGCAGAAAAGTGAACGTCTGCTCGTTGCCGGCGCAGAAAATATCATCGAACACGCCCCAGAGCCGCTCCACCCTGAACGGCCCGCCCGTGCACGACAGCTCCGGGTAAGCGGCCAGCGCCGCCACGGCGTGACCGGGCATCTCAATTTCCGGCACCACCGTGATGTAGCGTTCCTGAGCATAGCGCACCACCTCCTTAATCTGCTCCTGAGTATAGAAACCGCCGTAGCGGAGGTTGTCGAACTGGTGGGGCTGGTCGGTGTAGTGGCCGATGAGCGTGCCGTCGCGCCAGCCGCCCACGGAGGTGAGCTTGGGATACTTCTTAATTTCAATACGCCAGCCCTGGTCATCGGTGAGGTGCCAATGGAAGGTATTGAGCTTGTGCCGGGCCAGGTAGTCGATGTACTTCTTGACGAACTCCACCCCGAAGAAATGACGGCTGACATCCAGGTGCATGCCGCGCCACTGGTAGCGGGGCTTATCCGTTATTTCCACGGCGGGCAAGCTCACGGCCGTTGCTCGCTGGGCAGGCAGCAGCTGCCGGATGGTCTGCAAGCCCCGGAATACTCCCTGAGCATGGCCGGCCTCCAATAACACCTGCATGGGCTGCACGCTGAGTTGGTAACCTTCCGGGCCCAAACTATCGAGAGCAGACCGTAGTGTTAGCCGGATGCCGCCAGTCTGCGGTTTGCCCGGCGTAGCGGCCAGTATCCGGGGCCGTATGCCCGCAACTTGCTGAATATCCTGACTCAGTGCTGCACCGATGCGGCGGAGCTCCTCATGTTTGGGGTCGATGTAGATACAAGTGGCCGCCGTAACGGCAAAGCCTCCGGTCCCGGCCGAGAGGCGCATGGGCTGCGGAATAATAGCGACGGTAGCCGGGTTAGTGGCTGGCAACTGGGCTTGAGCGGGCCCCCCACCCAGCAGCAACGATACTGCCAGTAGCAGCCATATTTTCTTATTCACTGGAATAATGCGGTAAATACGGTGAACGGATACCAGCTGCCTGTAGCGGCAGAAAGCCGCGGCCCCTTTTGCCTCCATCGTAACCAGAAGGGGCCGGGAAACCTCATTGCAGCAGATACGCTGCCTCAATGAGCTGCTGCTGATTCTGTGCATCGCACACGGCGTAGCTGAACCCTTTCTGCAGCGCAAAAGCCCCGTGCTGACCCTGGGCGCTGATGGCAATAAAGCACACTTGAATGTCCCGGGCTTTATCCCCTTTAATCTGGGCCACGCGCTCCACGGCCGCCCGGCAGGCTGCTTTCGGCGACATACCCTGGCGCATCATTTCCACCACCGTGTGCGCTCCGGCAATGCGAATCACGTCCTCGCCCTGACCGGTAGCCGCCGCCGCACCCACGGCATTATCCACAAACAGCCCTGAGCCGATAAGTGGGGAGTCGCCGAGGCGGCCGCGCATTTTGAAGCCCATGCCGCTGGTAGTGCAGCTGCCACTGAGGCGGCCCCGCGCATCCTGGGCCAGCATGGCAATGGTATCGTGGTTGTTGGCTCCGCCCACCGGGCCGGTTTTGCGGGTGCCGGAGTTTTCAATGTTGATGACGGGCTTGTACTGACTGGTTTTCAGCCATTCCCGGTATGCTTTTTCTGCGTCAGAGCTAAGTTTCTGAGGTTCCAGCGGGAAACCCTGAGCCAGGGCAAACTGCTGGGCCCCTTCGCCCACCAGCATCACGTGCGGCGTGCGCTCCATCACGCGCCGGGCCACGCTAACGGGGTGCTTGATGCGCTCCAATGCCGCCACGCTGCCGCAGTTGAACTGGTCGTCCATAATACAGGCATCCAGGGTGACAATGCCTTCCCGGTCGGGGTTGCCACCCAAGCCCACGCAGCAGTTCTGCGAGGCTTCTGTTACCATTACACCGGCTTCCACCGCATCCAGGGCCCGGCCACCTGCGCTGAGCACTTTCCAAGCCCCCAGATTAGCCGCCAACCCGGTGTCCCAGGTAGAAATAACCAAGGGTTTACTCCTTACTGCAACCGGAGGCAGGCTAAGGGCTTTCATGGATGGACCGGCTACCAGCGTGGCCAGGCCAGCCGCGGAGGAAGTGAGAAACGTACGGCGAGTAGGCATGCAGGAGGAGAGTCAGTGGGACTTCCTCAAATAAACTGATTTTCAAAGGATGTTGTGCCTCACCCCAGCCAACTAGCAGTGCACGCCACCTACCGCTGCATGTCCGGCATAATTCTTATCCATCACCCAAGGCCGGTTACCCATACAACGGACAATACCGAATTCCGTGGGATGAGCTGAAAACAAAAAAAGTCCGCCGGGTAGGGCGGACTTTCTAGATTGTGGCGCTCCCTCCTGGGCTCGAACCAGGGACCCTCTGATTAACAGTCAGATGCTCTAACCGGCTGAGCTAAGGAAGCGGTTATGGCGGCGGTGTTTTGCCGTTGCTGGTGCAATATTAGGGCAAACTTTCGGAAGCTGCAAACATGTGTTTTGAAATTTTTTTGACAATTTCTCTAGTTCGTGATTGTCAAAGTGTTGCCGGAAAGTGCCGTGCGGTATTGTCGTAACGGGCGAGCAGCCGGGCCGCCCTGGGGCTGCCCCTGCAAGCTGAACTGGGAGTTGCAGCAGGGGTCGAAAAGCCGCAGAAAGGGCTCAATTTTTACCCTGGCACAGGTATCGAGGGGTTGGTAGGGGCAGTTGCGCTCAAAGGCCAGGTAGGTGCTGGCGTTCTGGCGCACCACAACAATGCCGCGCACCCCTCCCTTCACGTACACGGCACCGTTGTCAAAACGCAGGTTGCTGTTCTGCTGATCCGTGAGGAAAAGGACCTCATTCACAGCCGCCAGCGGAATTTGCGGCTGGGCATCACCCGAGGATGAGCAAGCCGATACGGCCCCGCCCCCTACTGCCAGCAGGCCGAGAGCTACTCCTAAGTGTGAAATGCGAGATGCCATATATGCAAACGTGCAAAAGTGTGAGTAGTAACGCTGGTTCCCGCTGGATAGTACAGGAGTACGAGCCGACGGCAGTGGTAACAATCAAGCCGCTCTCTGGATGTATCCGGAAAGCGGCTTGCGTAAGTTGAGGCAGGTAAGGTGAGCTTACTGCACGCCTTCAAACTGGCGCAGGAAGCGGGCGTCGTTTTCGGTGAACAGGCGCAGGTCCTTAATCTGGTATTTAAGCATGGTGATGCGCTCAATACCCATGCCCCAGGCGTAGCCCGAGTACCGCTCCGGGTCGATGCCGGACTGTGCCAGCACGGCGGGGTCCACCATGCCGCACCCGCCAATCTCAACCCAACCGGTGCCTTTACAGATGTTGCAGCCCTTGCCCTTGCAAATCAGGCAGGTAATGTCAATTTCGGCGCTGGGTTCAGTGAAGGGGAAAAAGGAAGGACGAAACCGCACCTGCATATCCTGCCCAAACAGCTCCTGCACGAAGTAATACACCGTCTGCTTCAGGTCGGCGAAGCTCACGTTTTCATCCACGAACAGGGCTTCCACCTGATGGAACATCATGTGGGCCCGGGCCGATATGGCCTCGTTACGGTACACCCGGCCGGGCATGATGCTGCGGATGGGTGGCTGCTGCGACTTCATCACGCGTACCTGCACGGGGCTGGTGTGCGTGCGGAGTACCCACTCGGCTTCGCCCGGCTCCCGGCGCACGAAGAACGTGTCCTGCATGTCGCGGGCGGGATGATTTTCGGGGAAGTTAAGGGCGGTGAAGTTGTGCCAGTCGTCCTCAATTTCGGGCCCTTCGGCCACGTTGAAGCCAATACGGGCCAAAATGCGCACAATCTCCTCGCGCACCAGGCTCAGCGGGTGGCGGGTGCCCAGGGCCTGGGGCACGGTGGGCAGCGTATAGTCGAAAGTCGGGTCGGCGGGGGCGTTGGCGCTGGCCGCTTCCAGCTCCTGCTGGCGCTCCTCGAAGCGGGACTGAGCCAGCTGCTTCAGCTGGTTCAGCTCCTGACCCACGGCGCGACGGTCCTCCTGGGGCACCGTTTTCAGTTGGTCGAAAAGATCGGCCAGCTGGCCTTTACGGCCGGTATAGGCAATCCGGAACTGGTCGAGCTGCTCGGCCGTGGTGAGGTCGTAGGCGGAAATTTCGGCCCGTACGCGGGCAATGGCATCCTGCATCATTGTGCAAAGGTAACCTGATTATGGGTTGTTCTAAAGTGCCCGCCTTGGCCGGCGCATATTCACCACCCAAGTCTGGCTGGGAATTTCGGGGGAACAAAAAAAACCGGATTACTCCCCGTTACGAGCTGTTTTAGGGGCGTTGATGAAAAATTGGTACGGTTGCTGCAAAGCCAGCTACCACACCCGGCTGAGTACACTGTACGTGGGGCGCCACCCGTCAGTAGCCGTTGCGAGTAGCCTGCTGTGGGCAGGTAGCGTATTCACTTTTTGATTTGCCTTTCGATGAAACGGTTTCTCTTCGCCGCAGCGGTTGCTGCCGCCTTCCTTAGTGCGCCCCAGGCTCAGGCCCAGTCTACCAAAAAAGCGACCAAGCCCGCCAACACCAGCGTGGCCCCCGCCGCCAGCACCGCCCCAGATGACTGGGGCTGGAACGATGCGCCCATTTCCGCGTCGGCCGCTGCTTCGGGCTGGGAGGTACCCGGCGCCGAAACAGCCACCGCGCCAGCCAAAGACCCCATGATGGAGTCGTCGGGCGTGATGCTGGCACCGGGCATGAACACGGCCCCGTACCGGGGCACCAGTACCGACTACCACGGCCGCCCCATTGCCAAGCCTAAATCCAAGCGGCCCCGTTCCGTGGAAGTTGCCCAGGATGACCCCATGATGCAGTCCTCCGGCGTGATGCTGGCCCCGGGTATGAACACGGCCCCGTACCGGGGGGTAAGCACTGACTACCACGGCCGCCCTCTACGCAAGCCTGTGGCCGCTACCACGGCTGCCGCAGCTCCGGCCGCCGACAACTCGACGATGGCCGCCGGCTGGTAATTACACGGTTGAGCTAGCCGGAAAAACTGCCCGCCTGGCATAGCCCCCGGCGGGCAGTTTGCGTATGCGTTCCAAGCTAAGCATCTGGGCAAGCGTTGTTTAGCTGGCAAGCTATGAAGACGAGACTGTATTGCGTAGGTTTGATAAGCCTGATCTGGTTTAGCACAGCTGAAGCGGCCTGGGCCCAGCACGCCCGGCCTGCCGCCCGCTCTAAGGCGGCGTATCATCGTACCGCCAGCACCCGTACCAAAGCGCGGGCCGGAGCCTACGCCCGCTACGACCGGAGCAACCGCCGCGACGAGGAAAACCTGAAGCTGGCACCCGGATTTCGGCTGAATATGCCCAGTCCTCCTACCACGGATTATATGGGTCGGCCGTTGAAAAAGAAGCCCGCCAAACCCCGGGCCACCACTATATCGGCTGAGGGTGGGGCCACGCCGGCGCGTCGACCCTGACTGGGATAGTGTGTTATCTGGTTTTGAGGGGCTGCCGCGTACCAAAATACCTGAGCCCGGCGTTAGGGTACTACGCAGGCGGTAACCCTCAAACAGCGTGAAAGTTGGCCGAATTGGCCGCTGGTGGGAACTTCCTGCTTGCGCCTACGTTTGGGCAAAATGTGTGGCGGGGGTTTCGGACCCGCACGGGGTGCCGTACCTTTGCGGTAAGAAGCTGCTTATTATTCTGTTCCAATGACTCGACAATTCCTCCCGCTGCTGCTGTTAGGCGGCGTATTGATAGCCGCTCCGGCGGCAGCGCAGAAGAAAAAGGCCGATGATGGCTGGGGTTCTTCTGATGGTTGGGGCGCGCCGGCTGCCAAGCCCGCCGCCAAAAAAACTACTGCCACCAAAGCAGTTGCTCCCAAGGAAACAGTAGCCCCAGCCGCTATGGCCCCGGCTACTCCGGCTCCGGCCGCCGCCCCCGCGGGTGGCGAGTGGGGCGCGGCGGGTAGCGCCGCCGGTGGTGGGGCTGCTGCCGCTTCTTCGGTATCTGAGCAGCAACCCATCGGAGCCAGCCTGGCTCCCGGATTCTCGGCGGCTCCCTCGCGCCGCGTCACTACCGATTACCGGGGCCGCCCGTTGGCACCGTATATCCGCCGCTCGGTGCGCGCCTCCGACCCCGTGCCGCCCACGCCGGCCCCGGCTCCCATCGTAGCTCCCGAGCCCGAACCGGCTTCGGTAGCGGCTGAGCCAGTAGCAGCTCCCAAGGCATCGGCCAGCGCGGCCGGAGCTTCGGCCGGCACGAAAGCTGGTGGCAGCACCGCCACCAAGAAAGCGGCTGCTCCCGTGAAAAAAGCCGCGCCCAAGAAAAAGGTCGATGACGGCTGGGGCAGCGGCGGCAGCGGCTGGTAAGCCCTCGTTACCCGGTTAGTAACATCGTTAGCAACACAAACCCCCACCCGACTAATCGGGTGGGGGTTTGTGTTGCTGGGGTAGCGTAGGTTTATCAGGCTTCTACTGCTTCCTCCGTTGCTACGGGCTCGGTGACGGGCTGGGCCCGGTAGTAGAGTGTACTGCAATTGGTAGGGCGCAGTACCTCGCGGGCGGCGGCCAGCACCTGGGCGGGCGTAACGGCCTGCACCTTGGTGCTTTCTTCGTTTACCAGATTTGCGTTGCCCAGCAGCTTGCTGAAGGCCAAGTTCATGGCCCGGTTCAGCAACTCAATCTCGCTGAAGACGATGCTGACTTCAGCCTGGTTTTTCACCTTTTCCAGTTCCTGAGCCGAAATTTCGGCAGAGCAGAGTTCTGCCAGTACAGCTTCCACGGCGGCGTCAGCTTCTTCCAGCGTGACGTCGGCATTCAGCTTGCCGCTGATAACCAGCAGGCCCGGCTCCAGAGAACCCATCACGGAGGCCGAAATGGAGTTGAATAAGGACTGTTCCTTCACTAGCTGCTGGTAAAGGCGGCTCGATTTGCCCCGCCCCAGCACGTCCGACAGCAAATCGGCGGCGTGGTAGCCGGCCTCACTGCGCCCGGGCATGTGGTACACCTTATAGAGGGCCGACAGCGGCACCTCGGCCGATACTTCCAGAAAACGGGCTTCCTCCTGCCGGGGTTCGGGGGTAAGGTTCCGGTCGTAGCGGGTGCCGCCGGGGATGGGGCCGAACCACTTCTCCGCCAGCCGCTGGGCCTCGGCCACGGTCACGTCGCCGGCCACTACCAGAATAGCGTTGGCGGGAGAGTAGTGCTTGGCGAAGAAGTCGCGCACCTGCTGCATGGTGGCGTCTTCGATGTGGGCTACCTCTTTGCCGATGGTGGCCCACTGGTAGGGGTGGTGCTGGTAGGCCAGGGGGCGCAATTTCAGCCACACGTCGCCGTAGGGCTGGTTCAGGTAGTTCTGCTTGAACTCCTCCACCACTACTTTGCGCTGCACTTCCAGCCCGTTTTCGGAGAAAGCCAGGTTCAGCATCCGGTCCGATTCCAGCCAGAAGCCGGTTTCCAGGTTGGCGGCCGGTAGGGTGAGGTAGTAGTTGGTGATGTCGGGCGAGGTGAAGGCGTTGTTCTCGCCACCTACCAGCTGCAGCGGCTCGTCGTAGCTTGGGATGTTCACGGAGCCCGAAAACATCAGGTGCTCGAACAGGTGGGCAAAGCCGGTGTGCGCCGGGTCTTCGTCGCGGGAGCCCACGTTGTAGAGCACGTTGAGCACGGCCATAGGCGTGCTGTGGTCTTCATGAACGATGCAGCGCAGGCCGTTGGCGAGGGTGAATTCTTCGAAATGAATCATGCGGGGTAAGCAGGGAGAAAAACGGCCGGACAGGTCGGCAAGGTACACAACCGGCCGTCCAAAACAGAAGTTTCCGACGGCCGGCCACCACTATACGCGGCTACCTTACAAAGTAGCCCGCACGCCTACCAGGAACGTGCGCGCTACCGGGTACGCCCCCACATCCAGCCCCACCTGCTGGTTGTCGGAGCCGGCGGAGCTGACGTTGGGGTCGAAGCCCCGGTAGCGGGTAAGCACCAGCAGGTTCAGGCAGCTGGTCCAGAACTGCACGCTGCGGGCGTCCTTCTCCCACACCTTACAGCTGAGCGTAATGGCAGACAGCCGCACGTGGTTGCCGGATTGCAGGGTGTAGTCGCTGAACGCCGGCAGATTGGTGCCCACCACCGGCACTTCGGTATCGGGGTTGACGGGCGTCCACCGGTCGAGTACCCGGCGGGAGGCGTTGGTCAGGCCACTGGTGGCATCCAGGTACAGCAGGTTGGTATTATTCATCTGGTAGCCAAACATGCCATCGGCCTGGAGCTGCGCCTCAAACCGGCCCAGCGTGAGCTGCTGACTGAAGCTGAGTAGCTGCTGGGGCAGGCCGCTGCCCAGGGGCTGCCGGTCCTGGAAATCAACCTGCCCGTCGCCGTTCACATCCTGGTAGCGCAGGTTGCCGGTAGCATCGAGGCCCTGGGTGCGGAGGCCGTAGAAGGGGCCGAGGGGTTGCCCGTCGAGGGTGCGCTGGTAGGGTTGGAAATAAGCGGTTGGGCTGGCCGCCTCAAAGCGGTTGCGGTTGGCGGCGGCGGCCAGCCGGCTCGTACCTTCCACCCGACCCGCCCGCCAGCTGCTCCGTAGCGTCAGCTCCAGGCCGGTGTTGCGCACGTAAGTATCCTGCGCAATACCCGGCAAGGTCAGCCGGCCCGATGCGTACGTGGTGCTGCTGGTGCGGCGGGCGTAGGCCTGGGCCGTGGCGGTGAGGCGGCCGTTGAAAAGACCGGCTTCGAGGCCCGCATCCAATTGCCGGGTTTGCTCGGGCAGGAATACTGATTGTCGTTGCGTGAGGTTACCCAGATTCGGTATTAGTACCAGAAAAGAGTTGCGGCCGTAATTACCTGCTCCCGAAGTCCGGCCCCACCCCACCCACACATCCAGCTGGCCGGGAGCTGTGGTCCAGAAGTTCTCCCTGGCGGCGTGCCAGCGCACCTGCGCCCCCGGCAGCCAGCTCCACCGGTCATCCAAGGCAAACGTGCTGTTGGCGTCGCGGCGCAAGGTGCCTTTCACCTGATATTTCTCCGCAAACGTGTAGCCCGCCGTGAGCTGGTAGAAGTTCAACCGCGCCTGTTCCAGACTGCCGCTGCTGCCACTCGCCCCCGCAGAGCCAGGCACGTAGCTGTACTGCTCGGTTGTCGTTTCCCGGTCCTGGCGCATGGCTTCCAGACTGGCCGTGACGGCGTGCCGCTCGCCCCCGAAGCTGTGGGCGTAGCGCAGGGCCGGGTTCAGCACCCATTGCTTGTAGGTGAAGCGCAGGTTGCCATTCTCGCCCGCCGGGAAAGAGGAAAACGCCGGCTGATACGAGCGGCTGCGCAGCGTAGCCTGCTCCAGACTGCCGCGCACGTCCAGCGTCAGGCCGGTCGTTAGCTCGTAGCGCGCCCCCAGTTGCGCCAGCAGCCGGTGCTGCTCCGGGGCTTGGTAGCTTTGGCGGGCCTGCTCCACGGGATTCACGTAGTAGCCGGGGCGCGGATTGTCCGTCGTGGATTGGGTGGGTGGCGTGAGCAAAGCATCCTGTAAAGCATAATACGCCGGTACCCGCTGCTCCATCCGGGCGAAGCTGCCGGTACCATCCAGCTGCAGGCGCTGACCGATGCGCTGGTTGAGGGCGGCGCGGGCGGCGTAGCGGCGCAGGCGGGAGTTCAGCACCACGCCCTGCTGGCCCAGGTAGTCGGCGGCGGCGTAGTAGCGGGTGGCGGCCGTGCCACCCGCGAGGCCCACATGGTGCTCCTGCACGGCAGCCGTGCGCAACAGCTCGTCCTGCCAGTCAGTGCCTTGGCCGAAGGCATCCAGCTGCGCCGCCGAGTAGGGGGCGGGCTGGCCGTTGCGGTCGGCGGCTTCGTTGCGCAGCAGGGCATACTCGCGGGCGTCCAGCAGCTCGTAGCGGTTGCGGGCCTGCTGTACACCGCCGTAGCCGGCGTAGCGCAGACGCGGCTTGCCGGCCTGGCCCCGCTTGGTGGTGATGCGGATAACACCGTTGAGGCCCTGGGAGCCGTAGAGGGCGGTTTCGTAGGCCCCTTTCAGCACTTCCACACTGGCAATATCCTCGCTCGGAATACTCAGCAGCGGGTTGTTGTCCAGCTCCTGCACCTCGGCCGGTACCACATTTATCGATTGGCTGTTACCCCGGACTTCCCCGCGAAACGTGTGCTGAAACACCGGCACCCCATCCACCACGTACAGCGGCTGGGCGTTGCCGGCCAGGCTGGCCGCCCCCCGAAGCCGGACCGCCACCTGCGCCCCCGGTGCCCCCGAGTACGGCGTGGCCTGCACTCCGGCTACCTGACGGAGCTGCTCCTGGATTGGGAGGAGGGGGTGTAGATTGGCTGAATACGTAATTTGAGCATTAGGTTGTCCATCTGCGAATCCCGCAACTAAGCATACTATTCGGCCTGATAAAGACATTGAAATACTCTCCCTTATAGAATCCACCGGCGGTAATACCACCGCCGCGCGGCGCGGGTTGAGCGTATCCGACTGTTGGGCCTGGGCGGCCAGCGGGAGCGAGAAGAGAAATCCGAAGGGTAGGAATCGATTCATATGAGAGGATAAGGCAGGGAATAGGGTCCCGAAGATAGATGCCGTGTGCCGGCCCATTCCACAAACTGGCGGCTATAATTTCCCATCCGGCCCAAACCCGTACTTTTGGCCCCACCCACCAAACTCAGCCGATTCCCGATGCACTTCGACCGCAAGGACTACTCGAACGACACCCTGCTCCACCTCTACCAGCACCTGCTCAAGCCCCGCATGATTGAGGAGAAAATGCTCATTCTGCTCCGCCAGGGCAAAGTGAGCAAGTGGTTTTCGGGCATCGGGCAGGAGGCCATTTCGGTGGGCAGCACCCTGGCCCTGGACTCGGACGAGTACATTCTGCCCCTGCACCGCAACCTGGGCGTGTTCACGGGCCGCAACGTGCCGCTGGATAAGCTGTTTGCCCAGTGGCAGGGCAAAACCCACGGCTTCACCAAGGGCCGGGATAGGTCGTTCCACTTCGGTACCAACGAGCACCACATTGTGGGCATGATTTCGCACCTGGGGCCGCAGCTGGCCGTGGCCGGCGGCATTGCTTTGGCCGATACGCTGGAAAACCGCCCCAAAGTAACCGTCACGTACTCGGGCGACGGGGGAGCTTCGGAAGGCGACTTCCACGAGGCCCTGAACGTGGCGGCCGTGTGGCAGCTGCCGGTCATCTTTATCATTGAGAACAACGGCTACGGCCTCAGCACCCCCAGCAACGAGCAGTTCCGCTTCCGCTACTTCGTGGACAAAGGCCCCGCCTACGGCATGGAAGCCGTGCAGGTAGACGGCAACAACGTGCTGGAAGTGTATGACACGGTGCGCCGCCTGGCCGAAGACCTGCGCCAGAACCCCCGCCCCGTGCTGCTGGAGGCCCTTACCTTCCGCATGCGCGGCCACGAGGAAGCCAGCGGCACCAAGTACGTGCCCCAGGAGCTGTTCGAGCAGTGGGCCCAAAAGGACCCGGTGGAGAACTACGAAAAGTGGCTGCTCCAGGAAGGCATCCTCGACGAAGAAGCCCGCATGCGCTTCCGCGAAACCATCAAGCGCGAAATCGAAGAAGGTCTGCGCCTGGCCGACGCCGAACCCATGCCCACCGCCAGCCTGGAGCAGGAAGTCGGCGACATGTACCGCAGTTTTGTGCCTAGTGATGAGTGCTTAGTGCTTAGTCCAAACGAACTAAGCACTAAGCACCAAGCACTAAGCACTACCGACAAACGCTACGTGGATGCCATTTCCGACGGGCTGCGCCAGAGCATGGAGCGTTACCCCGAGCTGGTGCTCATGGGCCAGGATATTGCCGAATACGGCGGCGTATTCAAGATTACCGACGGCTTCGTGGCGCAGTTTGGCAAGGGCCGGGTGCGCAACACGCCGCTCTGCGAGTCGGCTATTGTAGGCGCGGGCCTGGGCCTGAGCATCAAGGGCAAAAAGGCCATGGTGGAAATGCAGTTCGCCGATTTCGTAACCTGCGGCTTCAACCAGATTGTGAACAACCTGGCCAAAAGCCACTACCGCTGGGGCCAGAACGCCGACGTGGTGGTGCGCATGCCCACCGGAGCCGGCACCGCCGCCGGCCCGTTCCACTCCCAAAGCAACGAGGCCTGGTTCACGCACACGCCCGGCCTGAAAGTAGTATTTCCCAGCAACCCCGTCGATGCCAAGGGCCTGCTCTGCGCCGCCTTCGAGGACCCCAACCCGGTGATGTACTTTGAGCACAAGCTGCTTTACCGCAGCATCTCCGCCCCCGTGCCTGATGCCTACTACACCACGCCCATTGGCAAGGCCGCGCTGGTGCGGGAAGGGCAGGAAATGAGCATCATCACCTACGGCGCGGGCGTACACTGGGCGTTGGCCGCCGTGCAGGAGCTGGGCGTAGATGCCGATATTCTGGACCTGCGCACCCTGCTCCCCTGGGATGAGGACGCCGTGCGCCAAACCGTGGAGAAAAACGGCCGCGTAATTTTGCTGCACGAAGACACCCTCACCGGTGGCCTGGCCGGCGAAATCGGGGCCTGGATTGCCGAGCACTGCTTCCGCAGCCTCGATGCGCCCATTCTGCGCGTAGCCTCCCTGGATACGGCCGTGCCCTTTGCGCCCCCGCTGGAAAAGCAGTTCCTGCCCCAGCAGCGCCTGCGCGAAGCCATTGAGAAGCTCCGCAGCTACTAGCGCAGCGTGCAGCTCTGCTGCGCGCACAAGCCGCCGACGAGTATTCCGGTACCGCATTCCACGCCCGATACTTGCTCCGCTCGTGCGCGCAGCAGAGCTGCGCGCTACTGGCATCTGTTGCGTAATTTGCCAATCCAACCCGCTGCCTCGTCAACTCCTGACTGCATGAAACTATCCGGTCTTTTTCGTCGTCTGCCGCTGCTGCTGGTAGCGGCCGCGCTGCTGCTGAGCGCACCGGCCTGCCACAGCTACCGGATTCCGAACCCCAAGGGGCCGCCGCAGCCCAAGGTGAAAAAGGCCCAGAATGCCGACAACGCCTCGGCTGATGGTCGGGTGCTGGACGTGGAAAAGGAGGCCGTGAAAACCGAGAAAAACAGCTACGACAAGAACGGCCTGCTGAAAAAGCCTAAAATGGCGCGCCGCCGGGTGAAGCACAAAGTCGGGCAGCGCAAATTTCTGGGGTTCGTACTGCCTTTTTAAGCTGTTTGCCCGTTATGCAGTCCGTTATCTGTCAGTCCTCTGCCGTTCCACCGTTACCGCCGTATTTCGTATGCGCTACTTGCTTCTGAGTCTGTTCTTATCATGCGCTGCTGCCCCGGCCTGGGCGCAGCTGGAGTCTACCAGTCCGGCCCAGCAGCGGACGGCCAACCGCAAGGCACTGCGGGATGCGGAGAAATTCGATGCCAAGTACAAAGACTCGCACCTGACCGTGACCAAAGCCGAGCTGAAGCACCAGGGCGCGGGCAAGCAGGAAGTGCTGGCACCCCCGCCCGGGCAGGCCAGCTACCGCTTCGACCGGGCCGGTACGCCCCGGGTAAGCGAACCATCCCGCCTCAATTTGCGTCTGCGGAAGAAGCGCGACGCTGCCGCCGCGCAGTAGGTTTCACTGATTTCTCTTCTTTGTTTTAGTATATGACCCCCTGGCAACCCCTTACTCAGGCTGAGCAGCTCAATGATATCGTGCGCGAATCGTTTGAGCAGCCGGTCCTCATCTTCAAGCACAGCACTACCTGTTCCATCAGCGCCATGGCGAAGGGCAAGGTAGAGCGGCAGTGGGCCGATGCCGGCCTCGAAAACGCCAAAATCTACTACCTGGACCTGCTGCGCTTCCGGCCCATCTCCCAGGAAATTGCCCAGAAGTTCAACGTCCACCACGAGTCGCCGCAGCTACTGCTCATCCAGAACGGAGAGTGCACCCTCGATTCCTCCCACATGGCTATCAAGCTCAGCGAGGTGAAAGAGGTTATTGGCGCTTAATAAGCAGGGCCTAGTTGCCAGTGCTCAACTGAATACTGGCAACTAGGCCCTGCTTATTAAGCACTATACAGGAACCGAACTTCCTGGCGGATTTCCGGGTTCAGGCTGAGGGCCACCGGGCAAGTGCGGGCGGCGTTTTCCAGGATGGTCTGGTCCTTTTCCGTGAGGGAGGCCGGTAGCCGGAACGTCACGTCAATTTGCCCGATGCGGCGGGGCTCGGCCAGCATGTGCTTGGTTACGTCCCAGCTAACGCCCGTCAGGTCTATGCTGTGCCGCGCGGCCACAATGCCCATAATGGTCATCATGCACGAGCCCAGAGAAGCGGCTACCAGGTCAGTGGGCGAAAAAGCTTCGCCCCGGCCGTGGTTGTCGACGGGAGCGTCGGTGAGAATGGTAGTGCCGGAAGCTACGTGGGTAGCCTCCGTGCGTAAATTACCGGCGTAGCGGGCAGTGGCTGTGCTCATAGGAACGGGAAATAAGTAAAGCAGGGTATGCGTGTAAATTTACGTACTTTCGACAGGGTTGGTGGCCGGGAGCTGCTGAGCCGGCATTTTCTTTCTCGCCTTTCTATTCCGTCCAACCTTGTGCGTATCCACCTTGTTTTCGGGGCCGGCCTGTTAGCCGCCAGTTTGGGTATGGGGCGGCAGGCCCAGGCGCAGCAAACGCCTGCCCCCCTGGCGTCCCGCAGTGATGAGCCCTCGTACCGTAAAGAATTGATCTACGGCGTCAATTTCAACACCCGGGGTGGGTTGATTGGGGGCGTGATGGTGCGCTCCACGCGGCTGCTCAGCCAGGATTGGGCGCGGTTCTGGAGTCTGGAAGCGGTAGAAATCAAGCATCCTAAGGAGCAGAAGGGCGGCACCCAGTTCGGGGGGGTTATTGTACCGGGTAAGAGTAATTATCTGTTTGCCGTTCGCCCCTCCGCGGGCGTACAGCGGGTTATCTTCCGGAAAGCGCCCGATTCGGGCGTGCAGGTGAACGGCCTGCTGAGCGGCGGCCCCACCATTGGCCTGCTGTTGCCCTACTACATCACTTACAACTACACCAGCGACCCACGGGTAAACCCTACGGATTACCGCAACGAGCAGTACGACCCACTGATTCACAATGATGAGCTGCGCATCATCGACAGAGCCCCGCTGTTCTCAGGCATCGGGAATACCAAAGTGCAGATGGGTGCGCACATCCGCGGGGCCCTTAGCTTTGAGTATGGCCGCTACCGGGATGCAGTGGCTGGGGTAGAGGTAGGGGCAATGGTGGAAGCTTACACGAAGGCCCCGCCCATTATCCGTAC
Organism: Hymenobacter sp. 102; assembly: GCF_049949205.1. NCBI lineage: Bacteria > Pseudomonadati > Bacteroidota > Cytophagia > Cytophagales > Hymenobacteraceae > Hymenobacter > Hymenobacter sp. 102. The sequence continues at coordinate 2,518,763 of NZ_CP188172.1, read as the reverse complement.
CCTCACCCTGTCCGATGAAACCATCAATGACCGGTTTATGCCATCTGTGTACCTGACCGTGTACCTGGGTACCCGCAACTAGCTTCCGGGTTTGGGGCTGGCTGCCAGTCTGGGCTACCCCCCGGGCTGGCGGCTTTTTTGTGCGCGGGCCGGTGGCGGAAACCTCTTGGCGGCCGGAATTGTCTTAGCCGTGGACTATTCCGCCACACATTCCCCTTACCTTTGCAGCATGGATGACCTGTTGCTGACTCTGCCCATCATTCAGCCCGAAGCGGTGGCCCCGGCGGCCCCCGCCAAACCGCGCAAGCCCGACTGGCTACGCGTGAAGCTGCCCGTGGGCCCGGCCTACGCCAACGTCCGCCGTTTGGTGGACGAACACAAGCTGCATACCATTTGCGAATCCGGCAACTGTCCCAACATGGGGGAGTGCTGGGGAGCCGGCACGGCTACCTTCATGATTCTGGGCAACGTGTGCACCCGCTCCTGCTCGTTCTGCGCGGTGGCTACCGGCCGTCCCAATGAGTACGACGTAGATGAGCCCCGTCGCGTGGCCGAAGCCATTCAGCTGATGGGGGTGAAGCACGCCGTGATTACCAGTGTAAACCGCGACGAGTTGAAGGACCGTGGGGCCAGCATCTGGTACGAAACCGTGGTGCAAACCAAGCAACTCAGCCCCAGCACCACCATCGAAACGCTGATTCCGGACGTGAAAGCCAACTGGGCCGCCCTAGATACCATGATTGCCGGCGGCCAGGAAGTGGTGTCGCACAACATGGAAACCGTAGGCAGCTTGTACCGTTTGGTGCGGCCCCAGGCCAAGTATGACCGGAGCCTGGAGCAGATTCGCCGTACCAAGGAGGCGGGCAAGCGCACCAAATCGGGTATTATGTTGGGTCTGGGTGAGAAAAAGGATGAAATGTACCAGGCCATGGATGACCTCGTGGCCAACGGCCTCGATATCCTGACGCTGGGCCAGTACCTGCAACCTACCAAGCGCCACATTGAGGTGGCCGAGTTCATTCACCCCGACCTCTTCGCCCACTACAAGGAAGAAGGTTTGCGCCGGGGCCTGAAATACGTGGAAAGCGGCCCACTGGTGCGTTCCAGCTACCACGCCGAGCGGCACGTGAACGTGCCTATCTAATCTATAAATGACCTATTTGGTCGTATAGCCAAGCCACTAACAGCGGAGCCTGCCTCAGTACCATGTACCGGGGCAGGCTCCGCTGTTATTCGCCCGAAGTTAATGCATCAGGCGGATGGTTTGCTGGTAGCCATCCTCCCGCACCAACCGCAGCCAGTAAGGGCCTGAGGGCAGCGTGTGCAGATTTGTGATGTGTATAGGTTGGCTGGCCGACGCTGGCAGGTCCAGCGTGCGCACGCAACGCCCGAGGGCATTGTGCAGGGTTAGCTGGCCCGCTCCCCGGTTCAGGCTGGTGGTTATCCGGAGCTCCTGACCAAAGGGCACCGGCCAGGCATGCAAACCCAGTACAGCCGTTGGAGTTTTTGTTCCGGTGGTTGGGCCGCCAAACTCGTAGGCGCCCACATCCGGGGTAGAGCTACGTGGGGCGCCGGCTAGGTCAGTTGTCACATAGTCCAGTGGCTGGCCCAGGTTGTTCAACAGCATATTGGTTGGCACCAAGGCGGCTCCTGGTGCGAAACCGGGTTGCAGGGTTTGAGACTGGCCATCCAGCTGGGTGGTGCTGCGCCAGGCGGACAGGGTAGGATACTCCCACGCAGCGGACGGTTTTACGATGCGGCTGATGGAGGCGTGTGCATCGGGGCTCGGTACCAGGTTGTTGTAGTTGGATTGAAAGCGCACCATTGAGGAAGGCGTTTCCGCTTCTGTTTCCACCAGGGCCACCTGCATAACCGTTTGCTTACTGCTGGGGTCAGCGTTGCGGGTAGTGTTTACCAGCAGGTTATTGCGCACATCCACCAAGCCGTGCGTGGAGGTATACAAGCTTACCTGCAACGGAATGGTGGTGGAAGCAGCCCAGCCGGTGCCTTCCAGCACTATCGTGTTGTGGGCCGTTTGCAGCACGCAGTCAGGAAAAGCCCCTGACCGCAATGACAGGCCAATAATGGCGGGTGCCGGGCGGGCAGTGGTGGCAGATGACTCCCGCACCCGCAATTGCTGCACTTCATTGTTATAGATGCTGATCCGGCCCGGGACTGATAACAAAGCCGCCGCGTTGAAAGCCGTAATGGATTCTACCCGGATACCGCGCACCGTGGCTCCATATACGCTAGGCTGCCCGGTCAGAAATTCCAGTTTTTGAATCCGGTTGTTCGCAAATACTGCTGGCCGAGGACCGGTTACGTTCAACGCGCATAGTCCATCTACCCAGGAGTTGCGGGTAATTACGTTACGAATCAGATTGTCGTGTACCCGCACCCCATTCAGACGGTTGAAGTACATACCGTAGGCTTCGTAGCCGCCCGTGGGGTAGCCAATGTCGCCGGCCACCGTGTCGCCCACGGTTACGTGCGCCACTTCCACGTCGTAGTCCGGGCACCCCTGCCGCCCCGATTCTACCCACACGCCCGCGTTGGCTTTCCGGATAAACAGGTTCTCGTAGCGGATATGACCATTTGCCGCCAGCGTGTCCTGCTCTACGGTGTATAGTGATAAGGTACTTTCCTGATGGACGCCTTTGGTAGTAAAATTGGCTAGCTGGTGGAGCGTGATGGTCGCGTTGCGAACAGTAACGTACCGGCAACCGGTTCTTTGGTTCCGGTTATAAATGCCATAGCCGGTGTAGGTACCGGCGGGACTCGGTACTACATCAATGCCATCGAAGGTTACATGGCTGGCCCCATACAGCGCAATGGCCACATTGAAACCCCTGACCTGCGGGTTGGGTCCGGCACCACTGCGCCGAATGGTGAGCGGGTGCGAATTGGTGCCTTGGAAAATCAACGGGCCGACAAACAGCTGCCCGGCGGCCACTTCCAGGGTAACCGGGGCCACGGTGCCGGCCATGTGCAGGTCCCAGTTGGCATCTACTAGGCTCTGGTAGTTGCGGCCTCCTTTGGGTTGTTGCCGGTTAATGGTGTAGGTGCCACCCAGCGCAACCGGCAGTCCCGCTACCAGCCGGATATTATCAAGTGCCGGGGGCTGAACAGTACCGCTGGCCGGATTGCTCCAAGTGAAAAGCAGGCGCTGAGTGGTACCGGCGGCACTGGCCGGCAGCTGGTACGTGTGGGTGGCATAGTCGAGGGGCCAGTATTGAATATTGGCAAGCGGCAGGGCTACCGAAGAAGGTGGTACGCTGCCCGGCACGGGCTGATACGAAACCGGTACTAGGTAAAGCTGCAACAAGCCCCCACTGCGGCCGTCGAAGCGTAAGTGGAACAGCGTTTCGCTAGCTGGAAACGTCACATCGCGATATAAGTGCACCACACTGGCGGTACCTACTACCGGGGCGTACGAGTTGCTATTGACCGAAACAAATACGGCCTGCTGCCCAACCAGCCGCGGACCATTGCCGGGGGCTGTGCCCACGTGCCACCCCGAGGTTTGGGTTCCGTTTACCGCCGTAAAGCTGCCGAAGGTGCCGCTTTCAAAGGTTTCTTCAAATACGCTGGTTTGCGCATAAGCCGGTAGCGTGAGCAGCCAGGCTACACACAGGAGTAAACGATATACCATCAGGCTGGAACGAATAAAAACCTGAATATAGCGGACGGATTTGGTTGAGATGAGGGAAAACAAAAAGCCCTCACCTGCAAGCAGGCAAGGGCTGAAGAAACTGAAACAGAAAGCAAGCCAGAGGCTTACCGGCTGGCCTGCTCCGCGCCGGGCGGGTAGTTGCCCAGAATGCTGGTTACAATGCGCTGAACCTCCGCTTCGGAAATCGTCTGCTGATCTACCTGGGCCTGGCCCTGACCGCGCCAGGCCAGTTCTTTACGCTTCACGTCCACAAAGTCCAGAATAACGGTGCCGGCTTTGTAGTCAGTTACGTAGCCGCCCCGGTTGTAGAGGCCGCCGTAGCCGTAGTAACCATACCCATAGGGGTAGCCGAAAGGACCATAAGGCGAGCCAGTGGCCCGCTGCTTATCCTCCACGCGGGCGCTGTAGGCTACGTACACATCGGGGTTCCGCTCAGCGTATACCATCCCTTTCTGAGTCAGCTGCTGCTCCACAGCCGTGCGGATGCGCTTATCCAGAAACGACTCGTAGCCCTTGGCCGGGCCGCCCTCCGTATCAACGGGCTGAGTGGGATACCAAGACCAGGTTTTGTAAGCCCGGAAATTCACGGAATGATCAAAATCGGAGGTAACGCCCACGCGAGCCGTGGTAGCGCAGCCGCTGAGGCCCAGCAGCAGACCCAACCCCAGCATCGAAAAAGCCAGCGGGCGGGTCAAAAAACGGGAAATGCGGTTCATATAGGTAGAATTCGGGAGTGAAAAACAGGGCCTGCGTCAGCCTGCAAAAGCAGCGGAAGAACCTGTGCTGTTTTAACGTATCTGGTCGCCTGCCCGTTCCCCGAAAGAACATGCCCAACCGAAGATTTATTAAAGCTACCCAGCTTAAAAAAATCCGGGTCGTCTTAAAATATCTCTATCTTTTGGAGAATAAACCTCTTGCATTCCTGTTCATGAAAAGAACTGTACTCTATCTGTCCTGCTTAGCGGCGCTGGCTTCCTGCAGTGCTACCAAAGATGAATCCCGCTCCAACCGTACCTCCACCGCGCCCGTGCCGCATAACTCGGTAGTGGAATGCATCCTGTATGATGGTATGACCAAAACGTCTCAGCAACTCTCTACCATCAGTTCCGGCTCTGAGGTTCAGGTGATGGATACGGTAGATGCCCATTTCCTGAAAGTACGCGTAACGGCCAACGGCAAAACCCAGAACGGATATATGTACCGCACCTGCTTTGGCAAGTAGCGGATTAGTTAGTAGTGCTTAGGTGATAGTGCTTGGTAGCGCGAAAACAAGTCAAAAAGAAAAGCCTCACCGTAACCACGGTGAGGCTTTTTTACATGTGCTAAGCACTAAGCACTAATACGACGGACCTTTATCGGTGGGAACCAGCTGCTCCTCGGCGTCCACGTACTGCTCAATGGGCGTGCAGGCGCAGATGAGGTTCCGGTCGCCGTAGGCCGAGTCAATGCGCGACACGGTAGGCCAGAACTTGTAGGCGCGGGCGTACTCGGTGGGGTACACGGCCTGCTCGCGGGAGTAGGGGCGGGTCCACTCGTGGGTAAGCACCGTGGCGGCGGTGTGGGGAGCGTGCTTGAGCACGTTGTCCTTGGCATCGGCGCGGCCGGCTTCTACCTCGGCAATTTCCTTGCGGATGCTCACCATGGCCTCAATGAAGCGGTCCAGCTCCTCCTTGCTCTCCGACTCGGTGGGCTCAATCATGAGCGTGCCGGCTACCGGGAACGAGACAGTGGGCGCGTGGAAGCCGTAGTCCATCAGGCGCTTGGCAATGTCCTCTACCTCAATGCCGGCCTTTTTGAAATGGCGGCATTCCAGAATCATCTCGTGGGCGCAGCGGCCGTTGGAGCCGGTGTACAGCACGGGGTAGTGCTCCTCCAGCTTGGCCTTGAGGTAGTTGGCGTTCAGGATGGCAATGCGCGTAGCCTGGGTCAGGCCCTCGCCACCCATCATGCTGATGTAAGCGTAGCTGATGGGCAGAATGCTGGCTGAGCCCCAGGGAGCCGCCGAAACCGCGCCGCTGGTGCGGCCGTCGGCATCTACCACCACGTGGCCGGGCAGGTAAGGAGCCAGGTCTTTCACCACGCCGATGGGGCCCACGCCGGGTCCGCCGCCGCCGTGGGGGATGCAGAAGGTTTTGTGCAGGTTCAGGTGGCACACGTCGGCCCCGATGGTGGCGGGGGAGGTGAGGCCCACCTGGGCGTTCATGTTGGCCCCGTCCATGTACACGCGGCCTCCGTGCTGGTGAATGGTGGCGCAGATGTCAATAATGGTTTCCTCGTACACACCGTGGGTGCTGGGGTAGGTCACCATCAGGCAGCTCAGCTTATCGGCATACTGGGCGGCTTTGGCCTTCAGGTCCTCCACGTCGATGTTGCCTTCCTCGGTGCTTTTCACCACCACTACCTGCATGCCAGCCATTACGGCCGAGGCGGGGTTGGTGCCGTGGGCCGAGGCCGGAATCAGGGCCACGTTGCGGTGTTGGTCGCCGCGGGCATCGTGGTAGCCTTTGATGGCCAGCAGGCCGGCGTATTCGCCCTGAGCACCCGAGTTGGGTTGCAGGGATACGGCATCGAAGCCGGTTACCTCGCACAGCCAGGCTTCCAGGTTCTTGAAGATTTCGGCATAGCCCTGGGCCTGCTCCCGCGGGGCAAAGGGGTGCAGACCGCCAATTTCCGGCCAGGTCACCGGAATCATCTCGGCGGTAGCGTTGAGCTTCATGGTGCACGAACCCAAGGAAATCATGGAGTGCGCCAGGCTCAGGTCCTTGTTTTCGAGCTGCTTCATGTAGCGCAGCATCTCGTGCTCCGAGTGGTGGGAGTTGAAGATGGGGTGCGTGAGGTACTCGCTCTTGCGGATGAGGGCTTCGGGCCAGGTTACCTCTACCTCAGTGGGCTGGGCTACCTGGCGCACGTCGCGGCCCAGCACTTTGCTGAACACGGCCACAATGTCCTGCACATCTTCGGCCTCGGTATTCTGGTGCAGGCTGATGCCCACCCGGGCCGAGCCATGCTCCTCGAAGTAGCGGAAGTTGATGCCGGCCGCTTCGGCCTCCTTGCGGATGGCCTGCTGCAGCTCCTGGCTTTCCAGCTTAATGTCCAGCGTATCGAAGTAGAACTCGTTGCGCTGGTCGAGGCCCAGGGCGTGCAGCTCCATTTCCAGGGTGCGGGCCAGGGCGTGAATGTTGCTGGCAATCTGCCGGAGGCGCTGGGGGCCGTGGTACACGGCATACATGCCGGCCAGCACGCTCAGCAGTACCTGCGCGGTGCAGATGTTGCTGGTAGCTTTTTCGCGGCGGATGTGCTGCTCCCGGGTTTGCAGGGCCATGCGGTAGGCCTTGTTGCCGGCCGCGTCGATGCTCTGCCCGATGATACGGCCGGGAATCACGCGCTTAAAGGCGTCCTTGGTAGCCAGGAAGCCGGCGTGGGGGCCACCGTAGCCCATGGGCACGCCGAAGCGCTGGGAGTTGCCCACCACGGCGTCGGCCCCCATTTCGCCGGGAGGCGTGAGCAGGGTGAGGGACAGCAAATCGGCGGCTACGGTCACAAACAGGTTGTTGTCGTGAGCCTTGCTGATAAAGTCGGTGTAGTCGTACACGGCGCCGTCGGCGGCGGGGTACTGCAGCAGGGCCCCAAACAGCGTCTCGTCGGTGAGGTCGAAGGTGCGGTGGTCCCCGATAACTACCTCAATGCCCAAGGGCTCGGCGCGGGTGCGTACCACGTCGATAGTCTGGGGCAGTACCTGCTCGGAAATGAAGTAGCGGTTGGCGTTTTTCTTTTTGCTGAGCGAGTGGAACATGTGCAGCGTCTCGGCGGCGGCGGTTCCTTCGTCGAGCAGGGAGGCGTTGGCAATTTCCAGGCCCGTGAGGTCAATTACCATCGTCTGGTAGTTGATCAGGGCTTCGAGGCGGCCCTGGGCAATTTCAGCCTGGTAGGGCGTGTAGGCCGTATACCAGCCCGGATTTTCCAGGATGTTGCGCTGAATGACGGCCGGCAGCTGGGTATCGTGGTAGCCCAGGCCGATGTAGTTCTTGAACAGCTTATTCTGGCCGGCAATGCCTTTGAACTTCGCCAAAAAAGCCCGCTCCGTGAGGGCAGCGGGCAGGTTCAGCGGCTTTTTCAGGCGGATGGCGGCCGGCACGGTTTCGTCGATGAGCTGGTCAATCGACTCCACGCCGATAACGCGCAGCATTTCCGCTACGGCAGCTTCGTCGGGGCCGTTGTGACGGTCCACAAACACATCGGCGGGCTTGGTCTTCAGCAACATAAAGAGAAGGGTGAGGGTGGCAATGCAAGCGGCCCCAACGGAGCCCCTACAAAGGTAGCGCGAAAAGGCTTCACCCTTAAACCGATAAGTGGGCAAATGTTTAGCCCGGCGGCTGCAAAGTGGGACTCAACAATTTTCCGCAGATTTAGCCCCCGAAACCCACCCGTTCCCACCGCATGCGTCCTGTTACCATTGGCCTGATCCGAGAAGGCAAAACCCCGCCCGATAAACGCGTTCCGCTCACCCCCAAAAAATGCACCGAGGCCGAAGCCCGTTTCCCCGGCCTGAAAATAGTAGTTCAGGAAAGCCCCATCCGCTGCTTCTCTGACCAGGAATACCGCAACCTGGGTCTGGAAGTGCGCCCCGATGTGTCGGATTGCGACATTCTGATGGGGGTGAAAGAGGTGCCCGTGGCGCAGCTCATTCCCAACAAAACCTACCTGTTCTTCTCGCACACCGTGAAAAAGCAGCCCGCCAACCGGGAGCTGCTGCGCCAGGTGCTGGCTAAGAACATTACCCTCATCGACTATGAACTGCTCACCAATGAAAACGGGGAGCGAATTGTGGCCTTCGGGCGCTGGGCCGGTATTGTGGGGGCCTACAATGGCCTGCTCACCTACGGCCGCAAGCACGGCCTCTACGAGCTGAAGCCCGCCTACGAGTGCGTGGATATGGAGGACATGCAGGAGGAGTTTTTCAAAGTGAAGCGTCTGCCCCCTATCAAAATAGCCGTAACCGGTACCGGCCGCGTAGGGCAGGGCGCGGTGGAAGTGCTGGACATGATGGGCATCCGGCGGGTGAGCGTGTACGACTACCTCTACCACGACTTCACCGAGCCTGTGTACTGCCAGCTGCGCAGCGCCGACTACAACCGCCGCCGCGACGGCCGGGTGTGGGATACGCCTGATTTCCACCGCAACCCCCACGAGTACGAAAGCACGTTCCAGAACTTTCTGCCCGTCACCAACCTGCTCATTGCCTGCGCCTACTGGCATCCGCAGGGCCCCCGGCTGTTTTCGGAGCACGATACCCGCCGCTCCCACTTTCGCCTCGATACCATTGCCGACGTGACCTGCGACGTGGACGGCTCCATCCCGACTACCAAGCGCAGCAGTACCATTCAGGAACCGGCCTTCGACTATAACCCCACTACCAGCGAGCTGGAGCCTGCCTACTCCCGTCCCGACAACATCACCATCATGGCCGTGGACAACCTGCCCTGCGAGCTGCCTCGCAACGCCAGTCGGGACTTCGGCCGTCAGCTCATCGACAATGTGCTGCCTCACCTCTTGCACGAGGGCGGCGACGCCGTAGTTGAACGGGCCACCATTGCCCGCAACGGCCAGCTCACCGAGCGGTACCGGTACCTGCAGGATTACGTGGCGTAGTAGTTAATTCTCGTAGTTGGTTGGTTGTTTGCGTACGGGGCAGTGCCGTTAGATATGCTACCCTGCTGCCTGTCGCCAAAAAACAGCCAACCAACAACGAGCAACCACTTTACACCCGAGGCAGGACGGGATATTTTGCCTGTACCAGCATATAAAGTCCGTAGCACATCAGGCCAACCGCTACTACTCCCAGCACCGCTGGGCCCATGGTGGCCAATAAGTCGAATGCTTCATCGGTAGTGCCCACGGCGGCAGCGCGGTGCTGACGCCCGGCCTGCACGAGAAAGTAGCCCAGAATACTCATCACAATACCTCGGGCTGTATAGCCAAGCTGCCCAATGCGGTACACCGTATGTTGTTGCCCGGCCGGAATATCGGCGCTGTTGACGTGCTTATGGAAGGAACCCGAGTAGGCCTTGACGATTTGGTAGATGCCCACGCCGATGGTAATTACCCCCACCAACATAACAATCCACTCACCGGCCGGCCAGTCCAGTACCCGGGCTACTAGGCTCTGCTGGGTGTTGCCGCCCTGGCTGGCAGAGCCTTTCAGGGCCAGGTTAGCGGCGTACCATGCCACGCTGGCGTAGAGCAGGCCGCTGCCCGCGTAACCGAGGCGCCGACCAATGCCTTTGGCTCCGGATCCATTGTTTTCCGTGTCACGCAGGGCTTGAGTAAACCGCCATACAATATAACCCAGCAAGCCAAACGCTACCAGCCCGAGCAGTACAGGACCACCTGGTAAGCCTTGTAGCGTCTGCACCGCCTGCTTTTTGTCGGCGGTTTGACCACCTTGCTGGCCGGTGGCGGCCAACAGGGCCAGCAGGCCCATCAGCAGATACACCGTGCCTTTGGCGGCAAAGCCAAAGCGCGCCAGCGCCCGGATGCCGGAGGAAGGAGAAGTGGGCAGAGCCGCCTGAACAGAGGAAGAAACAGACATGAGCGGGAAGGTTAAAAACAGAGAGAAGTTTCCCTTACGAGGTTCGGGCACTAAAGGCTGAGTCTGGTGCCACCCAGCAGCCCCGGCGGATGGTACAAACGTGCCCCCCGCCGCAGCAGCGGCTGATTTTCGGGCAGATTCAGCGTTAGTAAGGGCTTATTGCGCACTCCTTCGCTTTGCAGCAGCTTCTCCAGGTTGCCGCCTGGCCGCACGTAGGGCACAAATAAACGGTCGGCTAAATCGGCAATCAGCTGGTTCCGGATGTTGGCCGTTTCCTGGGTAACCGTAACCACCTCCTGCTCGAAAGGTGTAACGAACAAAAGCCGGCCCAGCTGAATTTCCCGCTCATAATCAATTGCCATGAATGGCTGAATGCCCCGCCCCAGCACATACACGATGGGCTGCTGCTCGGCCCGGCGCAGAAACCGAAAAATGCTCTGTTCCAACCGGGAATGAAACCCCGACAGTACGCAGTATCCCAACTGGCGCTGTTCCATGGCCCATAAATACGCCAGCTTTTCAATTTTGAGCGGATACTCCCGGGAGCAGAAAAAGGCTGTCTTCGGAAGCCGGAGCAGGGCCGTGTTGCCCAACGTGCGTACGTCCTCCAGCGTGGTGATCATGAGAAAGTGTTTATAATAAATATTTTAATAGTAATATAAATTGCAATGACGGACGTTTACTAAAGATTTGGCGAATATACTTGGCGTGCTACGCCTGGTCGGGTATTCGCCTGCTGAAGCGGTACAAGCAAGCTATGCAACTAGCTTACTGTGAGTTTATTACAGAAATATTAGTACGTAAAACGGTCTGGCACTGCACAGTACCAGACCGTTTACGTAAGCAATGGTTGCTTGCTATGCCTTAGAAGGTGCGGTGGAACCAGTTTTTAATATCGTCGATGGTTTCGCCGGTTTTCTGCTGGAGGCGGCCGAACCACTCATCCTGCTTGCCTTCTTCGTAATCCATGTCGTCGTCGGTGAGGTTGCCCCACTTCTGTTTAGCCTGGCCTTTAATCTCGTTCCAGTTGCCCCGAGCGCGCAGCTCAGTGGTGTCGTTGATGCCGTTGTTATTAGCGTCCATGATGGGTAGGTGTTGGTTGGAATGTACAGGCTATACGGTGGAGCTTATAGGCAGGTTACCAGCGGTTGATGAGCGCTAGATGTGGTGAATGCCAACCGTGCTGATAAGTATTGCCGCCAACACCACTATTGTACCTAAGCCTGCACCAAGGCCGCCCGCCGCGCTGCCAATTTTTTTGTTGTATGCCTGCCGCCGATAACCGGCCGCATAATCGGGGTTACGCAGCAGGCTGGCGTCGGGCACCCGAAAGTTGCGCTCCGCGGGGGGAACCAGACTGGTGACTGCTCCGGCTACCACGCCACCGTAGCCCGTTGTGACGGTAGCGGCGTAAGTGCCCCAGAACACTCCCGGAGCCTTAAAATTGGCTCGGGCATCCTGGCGGCCCTGCGCATACGCGGCCTCCCGGGTAAGCCCCGGAGCGGGGGGAGCCTGCGCCGGCTGAGGCCGGAATACGTCCTTGGTCCCGTTGGCGTACCGGATCAGGAAAACCTGAATGGCGGCTATACGCAGCGTATCGGTGGGCGGAGCCACGTAGGTGACCAATTCGGGGCTGATGGTGAGTACTTTGCCGACGCGTTCTTCCCCGTTAGTCAGCAAAATAACGTCCTGGGCGGTAGCACGCAGCGTCAGCAGCAGTCCGCAAAGCAGCAATAGGGGGCGCAGGGTAAAGGTAGCGTGTGGCATAACGGTTAGCGGGTGCGGGAGTTGAAGCCAAACAGCAGACTGAACCGGGCCCCCCCATTACCGGGAACCACCGCGAAGTTTACCGGGAAGTTGATGCCATTGCTGCGGAAGGAGGTGCCTACCGCCAACGCAATGTGGGCTCCGTCCGGCGACACGTTCGGGCCCAGGCCGAACTCAAACCCCTTGGGGCCCCGGATGCCGATGAGGGCGTTCAGGCTGGGCAAGAACTGACCTTGCTCCAGCCCCCCGATAAGCGGCACAATTTCCAGCAGTCCTGAAGTTCCATTGGGCATGCGGAAGATGCGGGTTTCAAACTGCCAGCCAAACTGCGTCAGAAAAGGGTTGAGGCCCAGCTCCCGGTCGGCCCGGTCTACTACGCCGCCCGTCAGTACCGTAACGCCCAGGCGGGGACCATTCAGGTGAATTTCCTCGTATGCAGGTGGCTCATCACCCGGCACTACCAAGCCGGTAGCCGGGGCGACAGCGGCAGCCGGAGCCGGGGGAACTGGCTGGGCAGGAGCGGTACTTCCGTTCAGCAGTTCCTTGGTGCCGTTGGCGTACCGAATCATGAACACATCAGTACGGCGCAGAATAAAAAGCGGACCCTCGGGGTTGTCGGTGCGCTTGTACCGTACCTCCGCCGGGGTAATTTCAAGCACCTTCACTTGCACCTCCTCGCCAGTGGTCTTGGTAAGCAAATCCTGGGCCCGTGCCCCAACGCTGAGCAGCAGCAGAGACAGGGAAAAAAGTAGCCGGGTCATACACATTAAGAGTGAGGTGATAAGGATGACCCGAAAGTGACATATTTGCGCGGCGCAACCCCAACCAACTTCTCTCGTCTGCTGACTATATAGAAGATATAATTTATATGTAAACTACTGATTAAAAGGTAATTGAAATTAAATAATCAGACTTATCAGCACGCGGTGCCGGGTTCAGTCGGCCGACCCTTTATATTCCCGCTATGGATGATTTGCGCACTACGCTCAGCACGTTTTCGGTTGATGACCGCAAGGACTTTCGGCAGTTTATTCAGCGGCAACGCCGTAAGCAGAAAGGTAGAATGGACGTGCGCCTTTGCGACCTGCTGCTGCACCAGAAGGAATACTCCACTGAGGAGCTGCTGAGCCGCCTGTATCCCGAGGAGCCCAATGCGGTGGCCTACTACGCCCTGCGCAAGCGACTCATGCGCCACCTCACCGATTTTCTGCTGCTGCGCCAGCGCCAGCAGGACCCCACGGCGGCTTCTTCCGTGCGCGGGCTGCTCACCCTGGCTCAATACCTGTTTGAGGTAGGCGTGGGCCGCCTGGCCTGGAACACACTACGCAAAGCCGAAAAGCTGGCCCTGCAGAACGAGCAGTATGAGTTGCTGAACACCGTGTACAACCTGCAAATAGCCCAGGCTGGCAGCAAGTACGCCGATGAACTGCCGGACATCATTCGCCGCCGCAACCTTAACAAGAAAGCCGCCGATGAGGAGGAGCGGGCCGGCATTGCCGACAGCCTGATCCGGCAACGGCTGCGCGAGGCCCGCGTGAAGGGCCGGGCTGCCGAGTCATTCGATGCCATTTTGCAGGAGGTGCTGCGGGAATACGATTTGCAGGAGGCCTTTGCCCGGCGGCCGGCCCTGCTGTATCGGCTCATGTCTATTGCCCGGGCGGCCATGCTCGTGCGCCGCGACTATCTCACGTTCGCCCCTTTTGTGATGCGCTGCTACCACCTCATGGAGAAGCGGCACGGGTTTCAGCCAGCTCACCGGGAGGCGCAGCTGGGCCTGCTCTACATGATTGCGCACGCCCTGTACCGCACGCGCCGCTTCCCGGAGTCGGTGGAGTACCTGGGGCGGCTACGGCAGCTGCTGGAGGAAAGTCCTCGCCTGCGCGGAGCCGCTTTCTGGCCCCGCTACACCTTTCTGCTGGCGGCTAACTACGCTTTCATGCGCCGTAACGCCGAGAGTATCCGGCTGCTGGAAGACGTGCTGAAAACGGCTCTGCCGCCTCGTGAGCAGCTCACCGCGCGGCTGGGACTGGGCTTTCATTATTTCGCCGAAGGCCAGTTTCAGCGGGCCAACCAGGCGCTGCTGGCCATTGGCCGCACCGACCATTGGTGCGAGCAGGAAATGGGGGTAGAGTGGGTGCTGAACCGCAACATGGGCGAGATGCTGATTCAGTTGGAATTGGGTAACCATGACCTGTCCCTCAACCGTTTGCGGGCTATTGAGCGACTTATCAAGGAGCGTTTCGGCCCCGATGGGGGCGGATACGCCGCAGTGCTGGGGTATCTGCAGCTGGTGCGCGACATCATTGAAGACCCTGATGCAGCCCGTACGCCGGAGCTGGCTACCCGGGCCACTCAACTACCCGCTTTCGTACCGCTGCAACAGGAAGATTTGCAGGCGCTAAGCTTTTATAGCTGGTTGCGGGCCCGTATCGAGGGGCGGCCCTACTACCAGGTGCTACTGGAGCTGGCCGGAGCTACGGAGCCAGCCGCATCCGTATAGGCAGGCGGCGTCCTCAGAGTTGAGGAGCGTTGGTCCGCAGCAGCACAGTATGCCGAGCCTGCAGAAGCATACCGTGCTAGAATTTTCGGGCGCATTGCTGCTGCAAAAAAGCCCCGCCGGTTGAGAGGCGGGGCTTTTTTGTAGCAGAGTCAGATGAGGTAATAGATAAACCGACTACTGACGGGCGGCGTTAATTTCGGCCTTTGCGTCGCCAGTGGCTTCCTCAGCGGCGGCTTCAGTTTTAGCAGCCGCCTGCTTGGTTTCAGCGGCGGCTTTGTCGGCAGCCGCTTCGGTTTTGGCGGCGGCTTCATTGCCCGCTGCCTCCATTTTCTGCCCGGCACCTTCCAGGGCGTCATCGGTAGCGGCAGCAGCGTTGCGGGCTTCAGCAGCGGCCGCATCACCGGCGTTTTCAGCGGCGGCCTCAGTTTGGGCGGCGGCCGCATCGGCATTTTCTTTGCCTTGTTCCGTGCAGGAGGCTGCAAACACAAGGGCAGAAGCAACAAACAGGGATTGGAAGATGGTTTTCATGAGAGGAACACAACGTAAGGTAAACAGGAAGGAAAACTCCACGCTAGCAAGTGGTTCGGAGCTTAATGGACGGGCTGGCCGGAAGGTAACCCGCGCCGATTTATAGAATTTTGTCCTTTAGGCCCACCCCAACCCATCCGGCAACTTCGCGTATGCAGGCCGCCGACCACACGACCTTCAGCCCCACTATGTTTTCGCTACTTCGCTGCCTATTTTTTCTGTTGACGATGACCCTGCCGCTGGCTGGCTGGGCGCAGGCCAATGATGGCTTTCAGCGTCGGGATGGGGCGATGTTCCTGATTCGCAACGGGGAAATCCGGCCCATGCCCCAGGATATACACCTACCCAACGGCCGCCTCATCACCCGCGACGGGTTTATAGTGCAGCGAAACGGGCAACGGACGGAACTGATGGATGGGCAGGGCTGCACGCTGCTGGGCGAGGCTGCTACCGTGAGCCGTGCCGCCAACGGGCGGCTGCAGCTGGCTAACCCAGCGGCGGTAGTCCCCGGCAGCAACAGAGTAACCATTAGCCCGGCCCGCTACTGGTCGGGCTGGCTAAGGGGCCGGGGCAAAGGGCACAAAAAGCACAAAGGCCGGAAGCACTAAGAGCGGGCCTGAGAGAGGGGATGAGCATGTCTTTCCCCTGGTCTGCTGCACCACCCGCTGATCCTTACTCCTGCACTTCTTCGCCTTGGCGGTTCAGCCAGAAAGTGCGCCCCTGCTGCACTACCCGCGCCCGGCCCTGGGCATTGAAATCGGTAGCACTGGAGTAGCGGCCGAAGGGAGCTGTGCCCTCGGTGGTATCCGTTAGGTAATCAGGACGGATGAAGGTGAATTGCCCGCCGGTTTTGATTCGGGCCAGCTTCTGGTTGAAAGAATATGCCTCCTGGAAAATAACGGGGTTGGCTGGCTCCTCGGGGCCGCTGATGTAGTGCCAGCCCCGATGGTCGAGTACGGCGGCGTAGCCCTCGGCAAAGTCCCGGGCCGCGTAATAGTAAGCGCTGAATTCCTGGCCGTCCTCCGTCAGGAAAGTATAGAGCCCGCCCACCCGGACCCGGGCAAACCCATCGGTATAGGGGTATAGGGCATCGTAGGCGGGCGGCACCAACTCAGTACCATCGGACCGCAGAAACCCCGCCGCCCCGTCCCGCTCCACCACTGCCCGTCCTGCCTGAAATTCCCCGATGCTGGCATAGCGGGCCGGAACCAGCGTATCGCCGGAGGCGGTGAGCAGCCCCATCTGCTGGCCTTGCGTGAACGGAGTGGGAGCTTCTTCGCGGGTGCAGCGCAGTACTATCACTCCCAGCAGTAACGTAGCCCCAACGCCCGCCAGCAGCCCCGGCCGCGCCAGTTTGGCTGGCAGCGCGGGTAGCCGCTGCGCGTAGCGGCGCAGACGCCGGGCAACAACCGGACCCCACCGATGCCAACTACCTACGCTGTTTACTGCGCTACCGGGGCGGCCCCGTTGCTGGGCCGCTGTGTGTGGGGCTGAGGTTGGGGCCGGGTTCGGAACTGAGGTTGAAGCCGCTGGCTTTGGTGCTGGAACTGAGGTTGGGGCTGAGGTTGGGGCCGGGGCCGGCGGTTGGGGCGTAGGAACCGCGGGAGGAGCGCTGGGCTGGGCTGGGGTAGGTACCACTGGAGCCGGGGCAGGCGGGCTAGTAGCCAAGCGGTTAATCAAGCTTTCCAGTTGCTGGATCTTCCGGCCTAGCTCATCGTTGCGGGTAGATAATTCCTGACGATAAGTAAGCATAGAAGCTTCCAGCGCTGCTTTTTCACGCTTCTCCGCCGCCAGTTGCGCCTGCAGATCAGGGGCCTCGGGAGCAACGGGAGCAGCCGATAGTTGCTGCTGCAGCTGCGCAATACGCTGCTCGCGCGCCGCTTCCCGGGTTGCCAAGCCCTGAAGCTGCTGCTGCAACTCCTGCTGCAGTTGAGTCCGCAACTGCTCCAGCGCCTGCTTTTCCTGGCTGCGGGTGTTCAGGTCGATATCATAGCCCGAAGAAGCACTATCCAACTGGTCCAGATCTTCTGCGCCCAGCCACCGCCACAGCTGCCCGGCTTTCTGGCGCAGTATGCCGCTTGGGCTCAAAGGCCCGGTGGCTTCATCGTCGGCCGGGGGCGGAGTCAGGGTGTGGGCCAGCTCCTCCAGATCCTGCGCAGTGAGGTCAATTTCCGGGGTAGCCATCCGGGCCAGCCGGCGGGTAAACTGGGCGGGCTCCGGCAGCAGGTGAAACTGGGAAGCAGCTGGTAAGGCGGCCATGTGCGCCTCAACTTCCGCCCCAAACTGTACCGCCGCCCCAAACACCACCAGCCCACTGATAAACTGTAGGTTGGCCGCCTCGGGAGGCAGATAAGCAGCCAGCCAGTCGGCTAGGTAGGCGCGCTGCTCCTCAAACCGGGTAAAAGGCGTGCTGTGCTCGCCGGGCAACTCCAGGGGCGCGCCATCCAGGTACCACGGCCCGCAGCGCAGGTCGGGCATGGCCAGCAACCCCCCGGTGGGCAGTAGCTGCAGCACTGTTATGCTGTGTGGGCGCACCACCACGGCATCCAGGGCCTCGGTCTGGGATACGGATACATTGCCCAGCAGCAGCGTGGCGGGGGCATCGGTTTCGGCCCGCAGGGCGGCGGCAATGGCCTGAAATTGCTGCCCGCGGACGGGAGAGGAGAAAGGGGCTAGTAGAGCGGTATGCAGCATAGGTAAGCGGCGAAAGGCCCGGCCGGTGGCCTTCGGTACTGAATTGTCGGAGGTTGTACGGGTGGCGCCTGCACAGGATATGCCAACTTTTCCGAGACTGGACAAGTATAGCCGTTTACGCGTATCCGTAACTCGTTTTGTCTTTCTTTCCCATGGATTCTATCGCCTCCACCCCCCAGTCGATGCCCACGCCCACTGTGCCGCTTGATGTCACCGACCAGCAAAATTCGGCCCTGCTCGAAGATACTCTCAACCTGCTCAATACCGGCGCCCCCGATAAAGCCGGGCAGCACGGTCTGGCCGAAATTGACCGCTGGATTGAAGTGCTGCGGGCGTCTGAGCGCCCGGGCCTGGCCAAAATTATTCAAGAGCTGAAAACTCTGCAGAGCCAGCTGACAGCTTCCGATACGCAGGCTCACGACTTGGCTGAAACCCTGGCCTCTCTGGGCAATGAAACCTCAAAAGTAGCCGAAGAAACCATCGGCGACTACGGGGCCCCGCTGGCTCAGCTGGGCAAGCTGCTTATCAAGCTTGGCTCTACATTGTCGCGCTAGGGCACGGAGTAGTGCTTCTTTCACACAGCGGCCCCCGGCCCAATCACTATTTGTGGTTGAGCCGGGGGCCGCCGTGCTTCCCAAACAATTGTCCGGAGACAGGGTATTCAGTAGCTCCCTGCCAGCCGCGCCATTGAGGCCGGTGTGGAGCCGCGCCGTCGGTCTTGTACCTTTGCCGTCTAGCTTCCGCAACATATGTCCGAAATACAGCCCCTGTCCGCCCTCACACTCTACGACCCTTTCGAGGGCATGCAGTTCAGTATGCATCGGTGCTTCCTGTGCGGCAATCCTACTGCACCTTCCCAGGATACCGTGCCCGTTTTTGCCGATTGGCTGATGACGCGCTATAACCTGCGGGAGCGACAGATTAAACTATTGGATATGAGCATTGTGCAGTACGATGGGTTGCGTATTGCCTGCTGCCCTACCTGCCGTACCCAACATGTAGAGCCACTAGAGGCCCGGGTAGAAACGGCGGCCCGGCAGGGTATCCGGGGCTTCCGGCAGCTAGATGAGCAGACGCTGTTTCTGTGGCTGGGCAAGATGTTCTACGGGGTACTGGTGACCGAGCTGCTCACGGAAATGGACCCGCTGGCCAAGCCCCAATACCCGCTAGCCGAAAATGCCCAGCTGCTGCGCCGGTTTCAGGCATTTTATCAGCCGCTGCAGGCCTTGCGGGTACCCATGGAGTACGAAGATTTTGTGCCCGGCTCCCTGTTTATTCTGGAAGCCGACCCAGCCCAGGATGATATGCCCTTCGAGTACGATGATGATCTGAGCACCATAGCATTCAGTATCAAGCTCGATGAAACCGTATTGGTAGCCTGTCTGGTGGACAACGGCATTATTCGCCAGGCAATGGGACGGGTGTACCAGGATGCCTACCGGCCTTTGCACCCGGTACAGATTGCGGAGTTCAAGGCCCGGGTGTACTATGCGGCTTACCTGCTCAATGTGGTGCCCGACTACTACCCCCGCCCGGTAAAGCCCGGCGACAAGGAAGTGGTGATGGATACGCTGATTGACGATGTAACCGGCGACATATTCAACCCTTGGGAGAATAGTGCCTACGCTCAGTCCCTATTGGAAATGTGGAAACGGTGGCAGATTCCGCTCACGGAAATCATGCGTAATCCGGCTGAGCCGCTCACTTTCCTGTATGACGCGGACGGGCAGCCCCGGCACTTGCAACAGTATCCGCAGGCGTGAAAAGCCAAAAAGCAACAGAGTGGTATAGGGCAGTGAGTCAGCTGATTAGCTGGCCTCCCAGACGGGTTCGGGAGCCAGCTTGCTGAGCCGGATGCCGGTCCAACGGCCCTCAAGGCCATTCTGACATTCCCGTTTATTTACCAGCACATCCACGCAGTGGCGGTGGCGGCGGTTCATGGTATCGTGGATGATATACACGCCATCCAATGCGTCAGAAATACCGCTTACCCGGACTTTGTCACCGAAGCGGAACGGACCGCCCCATTTGGCCAGCATGTCGCGGGATACGGCTAGCCAGCGGGTTTTGCTGGAGTGCCGGGTTGGGATGATGGAGCCGTCGGCCGTTTCCATCGGGTTATCATCAGTCTGGCCCACTTCGGGCCAATACGTAGTCGCCGTCACGCGATACGATAGTGTCTGGGGTTCCTTTTTTAAAGGAATTACCGGTATGGCCACGGATACCGGGCGGGGGCTCAGGCTGGCTACGGTGGAGGGCAGAGCCAGTGCCGGAACAGAGATAGTGCGGGGGGGAAAGAGGAAGGTCAGTAGGAATAACGCAATGGACATGACGTTTGGGTTCGTGGACTCTCACTGATTGTCCGGAGAGAATGGACAGCCGGCCCGACTCGGCTAGTGGGTCGGAGCGCCATCTGCGTTAGCAGAATGTTGAGGCTCCTTTAAGGTATAGTTAACGGCTCAAAAGACCGTAAACAGACGCGTGAAGCAGGAAATGATAGGTAAATATAGATAAATTATATAATTAATTGCATTAATAAAATGATGTCATTTTAGTGGGGTCAAAGGTACAGCTTTTTTTTAAATCGGCTGTTTGCCTGTTTGCTAAATTAATTAGCAGGCAAACGGCCTGTTTGGGCTATAGTCTGGCCGCTTACGCAGGCAGGCAGCCGAAGGTTGGGGACACGATCCGCCACCCCGGAAACCCGGCCTCCCGGCTGCCGTAAGCACGGTGGTCCGGCTGGGATGGCCGGGCAATTGCTGCCCATTCTTTCTCCAACCAACATTCCTATGGCTATTGTTTTCTGGCCGTTCCAGCCCCGCCCGTGGCGCACTACCGGCCTGCTGGCCGCCATGCTACTCACGCAGGCCTGCTCCTCGCCCTCTACGCCCGCTACCGATGCCAACGGCACTACCGCTGCACCTGATTCTACTCAAACGGCTGGTCCGGTAGCACCCGCCAACTCGCCGTTACAAATAGTAGCGCAGTTTCGGGAGCCGCAGATGGTGGGCGTGGCCGTGCTGCCCGATGGCCGCGTGTTTGCCGACTTCCCGCGCTGGGACAACAACCCCGTGATGCCCATTGCGGAAGTAGCGCCCGATGGCTCCATCAAGCCCTATCCCGATGCCAACTGGTGCACCTGGAACGAAACCCTGCGCAACGAGCCCCAGAAGCACTGGATCTGCCCCCAGAGTGTATACGCCGATAACACCGGTATGCTGTGGGTAGTGGACCCGGCCTCGCCCGGCCTGCGGGCCACGGTGTCCGGCGGCCCCAAGCTGGTGAAGATTGACCCCAAAACCGATAAGGTGACGCAGACCATCAGCTTCCCCGAGAGCGTGGCCCCGCGCAAATCCTACCTTAACGATGTGCGCGTGGATACCCAGAACCAGTACGCCTACCTCACCGACTCGGGCCTGGGTAGCCTAGTGGTGGTGGACCTGCGCACGGGCCGCGGCCGGCGGGTGCTCAGCGGCCACGCCTCCATGCTGGCCGATACCACTCTTAACATCAAGGCCGACGGCAAGGAGCTGATTGACCCCAGCGGCAACAAAGCCCGCATCAACGCCGATGGCATTGCCCTGAGCCAGGACCGGCAGTATCTCTACTGGAAGCCCCTAACCAGCTACAACCTGTACCGCATCAAAACCGAGGCCCTGCGCAATCCTGCCCTCACCGATGCCCAGCTCGCTTCCCAGATTGAGGATTTGGGCAAAGTGCCCGCCTGCGACGGGATGGAAATCGACGCCCAGAACAACCTGTACCTGACGGCCTTCGAGGACCACTCCATCAAGCGCCGCACGCCGGCCGGCAACATCGAAACGGTGGTGCAGGACCCGCGCCTGGAGTGGCCCGATACGTTTGCCTTTTCCGGCGACGGCAAAACGCTGTACGTAACCACCTCAGCCATCCACAAAACGCCGACCTGGAACAAGGGCATCGGCAAGCAGGATCAGCCCTACTATATCTTTAAGATGGCATTGCAGTAACACAGGGTGCGTTACTGTTTTTCCAAAAGCCGTTCCTGTATAATGGGAGCGGCTTTTGTATTTATTTAATAGATTGACCGTCGGTACCCGTAAAGGAAACACGGACGGAATTATATGCCTGAATAACAGGTTTATTTGTACATGCGCATATCAGTTTTTACTTCCTGATCAGGCTATTTACCTTTACCCCCTGACACTACCAGCTCCCACCGCATGGACGCCAACTCTTATATCGCCAACGCCCACGGCGACTACCTTGACAACCTGTACCAGTCTTACAAGGCCGACCCGCAGTCGGTGGATGCGAGCTGGCAGAAATTCTTTGAAGGCTTCGATTTCGCCCAGCAGTATCCCGAAGGTGGTATTCCGCAGGCTGATGGCGAAGGTGTGCTGACCACCTCGGCCAGCACCAACCAGGCCGGCGCCGTTCGGGCCGTGGACACGGTAGCGGCCGACAAGGAAACGCAGGTGCGCAACCTCATTCACGCCTACCGCAGCCGCGGCCACCTGGTAGCCAAAACCAACCCGGTGCGCGAGCGGAAGGACCGGAAGGCCCGCCTCAACATTGCCGATTTCGGCCTGAGCGACGCCGACCTTGATACCAAATTCAAGAACGGCGAAGTGCTGGGCCTGGGCTCGGATGCCACGTTGCGCGAGATTGTGGCCGCTTTGCAGAAGGTGTACACCCGCACTATCGGCTTCGAGTACATGTACATCCGCGACCCGCAGGTGCTCGACTGGTTCCGCGAGAAAGTGGAGAAGGACTCGCTGAGCTTCAACCCCAGCATCGACTACAAAAAGCGCATCCTCAGCAAGCTGAACGAGGCCGTAGTATTCGAGAACTTCCTGCACACGAAGTTCCTGGGCCAGAAGCGCTTCTCATTGGAAGGCGGCGAAACCACCATCCCGGCCCTCGACGCCATTATTAATAAGTCGGCCGAGCTGGGGGTGAAGGAAGTGATGATTGGTATGGCCCACCGCGGCCGTCTGAACGTGCTGGCCAACATCATGGGCAAGACCTACGAGCAGATCTTCTCGGAATTCGAGGGAACGGCCGTACCGGACCTGACCATGGGCGACGGCGACGTGAAGTACCACATGGGCTACTCGTCGGAAGTGGAAACGGAAAGCGGCCAGAAGGTGAACCTGAAGCTGGCCCCCAACCCCTCCCACCTGGAGGCGGTGAACCCGGTGGTAGAAGGCTTCGTGCGCGCCAAAATTGAGCACCAGTACGGCGGCGACTACCACCAGATTCTGCCCATCCTCATCCACGGCGACGCGGCGCTGGCCGGCCAGGGCATCGGCTACGAAGTAACGCAGATGTCGCAGCTGGAAGGCTATAAGACGGGCGGCACCATCCACTTCGTGATTAACAACCAGGTGGGCTTCACCACCGATTTCGAGGACGCCCGTTCTTCGATTTACAGCACTGACCTGGCGAAGATTATCGACGCGCCGGTGCTGCACGTGAACGGCGACGACCCCGAGGCTGTGGTGTTTGCCGTGCGCCTCGCCACCGAGTACCGCCAGCAGTTCCATGCCGATATCTTCATTGATATGGTGTGCTACCGCCGCCACGGCCACAACGAGTCGGACGAGCCCAAGTTCACCCAGCCCACGCTTTACAACCTCATCAGCAAGCACCAGAACCCCCGCGAGGTGTACAACGCTATGCTGGTGCAGCGCGGCGACGTGGACGCGCAGCTGGCCCAGCAGATGGACAAGGAGTTCCGCGACACCCTGCAGGCCCGCCTGGACATGGTGAAGCAGAAGCCGCTGCCCTACAACTACCAGCCCCTCGAAAACGAGTGGCGCACCCTGCGCCGCAGCAAGCCCGAGGACTTCGAGAAGTCGCCGGAAACCGGTATCAGCGAGGAAGTAGTAGCCAAAGTAGGCAAGGCCCTGACCACGCTGCCCGAAGGCTTCCGCCCCCTGAAGCAGATTGAAAAGCTGATGGAGGAGCGCAAAAAGATGTTCTTCGAGACGCGTATGCTGAACTGGGCCGCCGGTGAGCTGCTGGCCTACGGCTCCCTGCTCGACGAGAAGCACATTGTGCGCGTGAGCGGCCAGGATGTGCAGCGCGGCACGTTCTCGCACCGCCACGCCGTGCTGCACGACGCTGAAACCTCGGCCCCGTACAACTCGCTCAACTACATCGGTGAAGGCCAGGAGAAGCTGAGCATCTACAACTCGCTGCTGAGCGAGTACGCGGTGCTGGGCTTTGAATTCGGCTATGCCATGGCTAACCCCACGGCCCTGGTGATTTGGGAAGCGCAGTTCGGCGACTTTGCCAACGGTGCCCAGACCATGATTGACCAGTTCATTGTGAGCAGTGAAAGCAAGTGGCAGCGCATGAACGGCGTGGTGCTGCAGCTGCCCCACGGCTACGAAGGACAGGGCCCCGAGCACTCCAACGCCCGCCCCGAGCGGTTCCTGCAGCTGGCCGCCGAAAACAACATCATTGTGGCCAACATGACCACGCCGGCCAACTTCTTCCACGCGCTGCGCCGGCAGCTGACCTGGGAGTTCCGCAAGCCGCTGGTGGTGATGTCGCCCAAGTCGATGCTGCGCCACCCGCTATGCGTGTCGCCGGTGGAGGAGTTCACCTCCGGCCACTTCCGCGAGGTACTCGGCGACGTGTACGCCGACGCCAAGAAGGTGAAGCGCGTGCTGCTGTGCTCGGGCAAAGTGTATTTCGACCTCCTGGACGAGCAGCAGCAGTCGGGCCGCACCGACGTGGCCATTGTGCGCCTGGAGCAGCTGCACCCCTTCCCCAAGAAGCAGCTCGACGCCGAGCTGGCCAAGTACCCCAAAGCCAAGGTGTACTGGGTGCAGGAAGAGCCCGAGAACATGGGCTACTGGAACTACCTGCTGCGCTTCATGCGCCGCGAGCTGGAAGACGTGATTTCGCGCAAGCCCTCCGCCTCGCCGGCCACCGGCTACAACAAGGTGCACGTGAAGGAGCAGAAGGACCTCGTGGCCCGCGCCTTCGACAAGCCCAAGGAAGCCGTGGCCGACGACAACATCAACGCCACCGCCGAAGTAGCCAAGAAGCAGGACTAGTCCTGAGTCATTCCGAGCAGCGCGAGGAATCTGAGTGAAAACGGACAACGGCTTCACTCAGATTCCCTCTGCATCGGAATGGCAACTTCCCCGACATTCCCCACCGAAACTCTTCAAAACTCCCACGTATGGGTCTGGAAATTAAAATCCCCGCCGTTGGTGAATCCATCACCGAGGTAACGATTGCCAAGTGGCTGAAAGCCGACGGCGACACTGTGAAGCGCGACGAGATTCTGGCCGAGCTGGAATCCGATAAAGCCACGTTCGAGCTGCCCGCTGAGGCCGACGGTGTGCTAAAAATCCGCGTTGCCGAGGGTGAAACCATTGGTATCGGCACTACCATTGCCGAAATCGACGGCGCGGGTGCCGCTGCCGCGCCGGCTGCTGCGGCTCCGGCCGCCAGCGCCCCGGCCGCTCCCGCTGCCGACCCAGTAAGCCAGGGCGAGCAGAACCCCACCGCCAGCGACCAGGCCGGCTATGGTGGTCAGCCCGCCGGCGGTGCCGCCGCTCCGGCTGCTGCCCCCGCCAGCAATGGCGGCGGTGCTACCGTGGAAATGACGATTCCGGCCGTGGGCGAATCCATCACGGAAGTGACGGTGGCCAAGTGGCTGAAGGAAGACGGCGCGCAGGTACAGCGCGACGAAATCATTGCCGAGCTGGAATCGGACAAGGCCACGTTTGAGCTGCCCGCCGAAGGCACCGGCACCCTGCGCCATGCCGCCAAGGAAGGCGAAACCATCGGCATCGGTGCTACCATTGCCCGCATCGAAGGCGGCAGCGGTGCCGCCGCTCCGGCTGCGGCTCCCGCCGCTGCTCCGGCTGCTGCCCAGGCTGCTCCGGCGGCTTCGGCAACCACCAGCTACGCCACCGGCACGCCTTCGCCGGCAGCCGGCAAAATCCTCGGCGAAAAAGGCATCAGCCCCGCCGACGTGCAGGGCTCGGGCCGCGACGGCCGCATCACGAAAGAAGATGCCCAGAACGCCCAGGCCAAGCCTGCCGCGCCGGCTCCGGCCGCTGCTCCCGCTGCCGCCAAACCGGCTGCTACTCCTGCTACTGGCAACTCGCAACCGGCAACTGGTAACAGAACCCAGCGCCGGGAGCGGATGAGCAACCTGCGCAAGACGGTAGCCCGCCGCCTGGTGTCGGTGAAGAATGAAACGGCCATGCTCACTACCTTCAACGAGGTGAACATGCAGCCCATCATGGACCTGCGCAACAAGTTCAAGGACAAGTTCAAGGAGAAGCACAGCGTGGGCCTCGGGTTCATGTCGTTCTTCACCAAGGCTGTGTGCGTGGCCCTGAAAGAGTGGCCCGCCGTGAATGCCCAGATTGATGGCACCGACATCGTGTACAACGACTTCTGCGACATCAGCATTGCCGTATCGGCCCCCAAAGGGCTGGTGGTACCGGTAATCCGCAATGCCGAGGAGTTGTCGTTTGATGGCATTGAGAAGGAAATCGTGCGCCTCGCCACGCTGGCCCGCGACAATAAGCTCACCATCGAGCAGATGACCGGCGGTACGTTCACCATTACCAACGGCGGCGTGTTCGGCTCCATGATGAGCACCCCCATCATCAACGCCCCGCAGTCGGCCATCCTGGGCATGCACAACATCGTGCAGCGCCCCGTAGCCGAAAACGGCCAGGTGGTGATTCGCCCGATGATGTACCTCGCCCTGAGCTACGACCACCGCATCATCGACGGTCGCGAGTCGGTGTCGTTCCTGGTGCGCGTGAAGGAACTGCTTGAGGATCCAACCCGTCTCCTGCTGGGCGTGTAATCGTCAGGATTTGTAAGTTTGAAAGCCGTGCCTCCACTATGGGGCACGGCTTTTCATTTATCGGCTATGCAGGAAGACATTATCGAGGTTGAGTCAAACCACTTCATTACCAAAGCAGGCTGCTACGCTATCATAGCTGTCAGCTGCGTCATCTGTCTTGCCATCATAATAGACGCCAACCGGCAGCACATATATGATTCGCTGGGAGGGCGTTTGCTTTTAGTGGTACTCATAGGGGTACTTTCGCCGTGGTACTACCAATCCACCTTAAAGCACCGTACGCTGACGATTACCCGACAGGATTTCCGTATGGAACAGGAGCCGGGCAAAGTGCTGCATCATCTGTCTATGCGGACCTTAATTGGCTGGTGGGTTGCAGAAGACCCGAGAAGAAGAAGTGCAGGCAAGGCGTTACACTTCGATTTCAAAGACAGTGGACGAATCTATGTACTTAGCTATGAGTATAGCCGATTTGCGGCCATAGTGGAGTACTTGGATGTTCATTTTGCACGCAAAAAGCGCCATGATTTCTCATAGCCTCATTTGGCGCGCAAATAAAAAGCCCCCCGGATTCTGGTCCGGGGGGCTTTTTGATATGGGTGGATGGGTGAATGAGTGAGGAGAACGGGTGGGAATTGGGGGTGGGTGAAACGGGTTGGCGCTAGGCGCCGATAGAGTTGGAAGCCAACGTGGCTACCTGATGCATTGCTTTATCGGCGTTAGAGCCGGAGAACTTCTCTTGCACGGTGCTGGTCAGCACTTCCGTCCAGCGCTGCAGGCACTTGGAGGGCAGAGCCGAGTGCAGCGGAATCTGTTGGCCTTCCTGGTAGCGGGTGGTGCCCAACAGGGCGCTGCTCCAGTAATCGTAGAGCGAGGTGAGGTGCCGGGGCCAGTGTACCTGTGCTACGGCCTGGCACACGGGAGCCAGCAGCTCGTCGTTTTTGGCCTTGCTGAACGCCGTATCCACCAGCGTCATGATGTCGCCTTCGGTGCGCAGATCGGGGAGGGAAGTCAAAGTAGCCATACGGAAGGGGGTAGGACGAGTGGATACGTAGCGAATTTACGCAGGTTTCGGAATTTTCGCCAATGAGCGAAAAATCTTTTTACTCGCTAGCCCATCAGGGTGAGGGGAAAGGTGGGGCTTGTACGGGCCCAAAACCCCAAAGGATACCTCGTAAGCGGCTTTTTTCAGAGAATGTGGAAAGGATTTCGGGTCTGAGAAATCCGGTGCTCAAATACGGCCGCAATGGTACCGGCCCGGTAAATGGCTTCATCGGCCACAGGTCCCTGATACTGAGCTTCTACGTTTTCGACGAACAGCGTAAGCCAGCGGTGGAAGTGGCGGTCATCAATGGGCAGGGCCAGGTGTTTGGGAAAGGGCCGGCCCCGGTAGCGGCCGGTACCCAGCAGCAGGCCGCTCCAGAAATCATACATGGTAGCTAAGTGCTGCGGCCAGCGGCCCTGCACAACGGCTTCAAAAATGGGCCCCAACAGCTCATCGTTCTGCACCCGGCCGTAGAAGCTGTCAACCACGCGGCGCACGTCCTCTTCGGATTGAATATCGGGCAGGGAAGCGGATGAATCAGTCATAGGAAAGCCTGAATAGAGGGTAAAACGCCAGTTGCCGCAATTATTGTACCTCCCGCCTGACTGCTTGCCTGCCAATAAGAGAAATGGCAGGGCATATCGGTAGCCGCACCGTAGGGTTGAGTTGTGGCAAACGAAAAGTCGGTCCTGCCTAACCCGGAGATAAGGCAGGACCGACGTGACGGCCACAGAACATGGTTAGAACGACTTGTCGGGCTGGTATTTGTTGATGAGGTTGAGCAGTACGCCGTTGGTCCAGCCGAAGCCATCCTGCAGCGGGTACTCGCCGCCGCCAGCTTTCAGCTTGGTATCCACCACATTGTACTTCTCCATCAGCTTGCCGGTTTGCTGAAACACGTCCCGGTTCAGCTCAATCCAGCGGGTGGCAATGGTGCGCGCCAAGGTAGGTTGACCGTAGCGCTCCAGGCCGCTGATGGCCATGTACTGCAGCGGGGCCCAGGCATTGGGGGCATCCCACTGCTGCCCGCTACGGCTGCGGGTGGTGGCCAGGCCGCCGGGCTGGAGGAAGTTCTGCTGCAGGCCCGCGGCCACTAGCTTACCCTGAGCCGGGGTGGCAATGCCGAACTCCAGCGGAAACGTTCCGGCCAGGGTGAGCCGGCTGGAGCGTTGCCGGAGGCGGAAGTTGTAATCGACAAACCAATTGGCCTTGGCATCCCAGCAGTAGGCCAGAATGGCCTTCTTGCGGTTCTGGGCCTTGGTCTGGAAGGCTGTAGCCTGGGCCGCGTTGCCTTGCAGCTGGTAAGTGGTAGCCAGGCTGTTTTCGAGGTAGTAGAGCAGGCAGTTCAGGTCAACGGGGACCAAATCGGTAGTCTGGATGCTGCCCAGCTGCCCGTCGGACCCGAACCAGCGGGTGCTGAAGTCCCAGCCGGAAGCGGCAGCGGCCCGGATGTTGCGGTAGAACTGGGCCGGGGGCTGCTTGCTGAGCTTGGCGGCGGCCACGTCCTCGGCGTACGACTCTTCCCGGGGCTGGTCGCTGCTGTCGTAGTAGCGGTTAAGCACCTCGCCGCCGGCCAGGCGCACGGCGCAGTCCTGGGCGGTGCCGGGCCGCAGGGTTTCGGCCCCGGCCATCCAGTAGTTGTACTCGCGCAGCAGCTGGGGCTGGTAGCGCAGCAGCGTCTGCTGGTTGCCCTCCTGTTGCGAGAGGAGGTTCACCATCAGGGCAAAAAACGGGGGTTGGGAGCGGGTGAGGTAGTAGGTGCGGTTGCCGTTCGGGATGAAGCCGTAGGTGTCCAGCAGGTAGGCAAAATTATCCACCATGTCCCGGATGACCGTGGTGCGGTGGCTTTCGGCCAGCCCGAGCATGGTAAAGTAGGAGTCCCAGTAGTACACCTCCCGGAACCGTCCGCCCGGCACAATGTAGGGGCGCGGCAGCGGGAGCAAGGACGAGGCGCCCGGGGTGGCGGTGTCGGGGTGGCGCTGGAGCACCGTCCAGAGCGTATCCAGGTGGTGGCGCAGACCCGCTTCTACCCGGCTGCGGTACTGGCCGCCGGCCGGGGCCGGAGGCGTGAAATGGGCCGCCACGAAGGCTTTCAGGTCGAAGCCCGGGGCGTCTTTCTGCTGAGCATAGGCCCGCAGGATGTCGGCTGGCGGCTCCTTGGCCGTGGCATCCACGAAGGTTTTGTTATCGGGATACACCCGGCCCAGCTGCACGGCCTCAAACAGGCCCGGGTAGAGCTGGCGGGGCGAAGGAGGTAGCTGCTGAGCGGCGGCAGTGCCAGCCAAAACCAGCAGCACCGCGAAGAAGAGGTTACGCATGGAGCAAAGGGTGAAAGGTGGGAGTACGTAGAGCGTCAGGCTGAGTCAGCTAACTCAAGTTGCAGACCACGATACTACGTCTAGCTCTAGTCCGCAACTCAGGTCTACTAATCAGGCTCATCAGTACGCGGAAAGTTTTGGCTACGTATTACCTTGTTACGAATTATCCTGTCAGCGGCTCACGGAGTAGGTTTTACGCTGCGGGCCCACGCCTGTTATCTTCACCGACTGCCAGCCCGTGGGTAAAGTGGTTTTGCTCTGCGTGATGCCGCCGGGCGTAATGTTCAGGCCGCCGAAGCCCATGAGCACGGCCTGGAGCACTCCGCCCGCACCGGTGGCGAAGTAGGGGTTAGTGCCGCCCTTGGTTTCGGCAATGACGCGGAAGGGAGGCAGCAGATTGGGCTCGTAGGCATCTTTGAACCAGAGCCTGGCCTTGTCGGCGTTGCCGAGGCGGGCGTAGAGCAGGGCGAAGATGGCCTGGGTCATGGCTGGGGTACCTTCGTTGGGCACGCGGGTTTCGTAGTAGGCCAGGTCCTTTTTGATCTGGGCGGGGTCGGTAATGACGTTCAGGGGGTAGGCCAGCAGGTTCACGTCGCCCTGTTTGATGCCTTCGCCCTTGTAGGTAGCGTGCTCCTGGGTGGTGCCGTCGGGCATTTTGAGGATGGGAATGTTCTGGGCCACCTGCAGCCAGTCGGGGTTGGCTTTGAGGCCCAGCAGCCGGGCGGCGGCGGCGGCGTTGCGCAGGTTTACCTGAGCGGCGGCGTTGGTGAAGGCGTCGTTGTCCACGTTTTCGGCCCATTCATCGGAAGCCACCACGTTCTTGATATCGTAGTGGCCGGGGCCGTTGCGCTCCACCCGGCTGGCCCAGAAATCGGCCGTGGCCGACAGAATGGGGTAGCCCTTCTCGCGCAGCCAGTCCCGGTCCTGGGTGACGCAGTAGTACTGCCAGGCCGCCAGGGCTACATCGGCCGAAATATGGTGCTCAAACGGCCCGCTCAGGGCCCACACCGGGGTTTCCTCCACGCCCGTATCGGCGCTTTCCCAGGGGTACATGGCGCCCTGGTAGCCGTGGGCAAAGGCATTGCGCCGGGCCGGCTCCAGGCGCCGGAACCGGTATTCAATCAGGGATTTGGCAATATCGGGGTGCAGTACCAGCAGGGCCGGAAACATCCACAAATCGGTGTCCCAGAACACATGGCCGTTGTAGCCCAGCCCCGAGAGGCCCATGGGCGAAGGAGAATAGTCGGTACCGGCCCGCGAGAAGCTGTAGAGGTGGTAGAGCATACTGCGCACATCCTGCTGAGCCTGGGCGTCGCCCTGAATCTGAATGTCGCTTTTCCACAGCTCCTCCCAGGCCTTGGCGTGGAAATCCAGCAGCCGCTGCTTGCCCTCCAGGCGGGCGAAAATGGTGAGGCGCTCGGCTTCGTTGAGCGGGTCGGCGTGGTGGGCCGAGGTGATGGACGAGCCCGCCACGGCGTAGGAGTAGGTCTGCCCGGCTTTCAGCGGCTTGCCGAACTTAATCAGGTGCATGTTGTTGTCCCACATTTCATGAATCACCCGGGGCTCCTGGCCGTGGGACTCCTCAAACAGAAAGGTATTGGACGCGCAGAGCTGCATTTTGCCAGTGGGGCTTTTGGCCGAGGAGGTGAGCAGGCTCAGGGCCACGTGGGGCCGGTCAATTTCGTTGTAGTAGTTCTGGGCGTCGCGCAGGGCGTCGGGGGTATCCAGCACGCTGGCCGCGCCCAGCTGCACGTCTTTCTTGGCCGTGATGCTCACGTCCATCAGCACCGTGAAGGGCAGGTGGCGCAGTGCATAGTAGGTGTAGCGGATGGTGGCCTTGTCCTGGTAATCGAAACTGGTGGTGAGACTGGCCCGGCGCATGTCCAGCTCCTGGCGGAAATTGGTGGCGTCCCGGCCCGAGAGTCGGCGGCCATCTACCTCCAGGTACATATTCAGCAGGTTGAAGCTGTTGAGGAAGTTGCTGACCCGCCCGCGCCCGTACTGGTCGTAGGCCCCGGCCAGCACCACGCTTTTCACCTGAAACGGCTCCGGTGCCGACACTACGCCCAGCATCCCGTTAGCCACCGTTACTCCATAGTAACTGCGCGGGTCTATCTGGTCGGCCGCCACGCGCCAGGGGTCGGGAGCCTGGGCCAGGGCCGGGCGGCCAAGCGCCGTGCTCATGAGCAGAATAGTGCCCAGCAATGTTCTTACAGCTGGTAGAGGAAAGCGGAGCATAACGGGGGTGGGAAAGGACGGTGAAACGGAAAGCAGGAAAGAGCAGGCAGACAAGCAAGATACCGATTCCTGATCCGGTGCCGATGGCATTGGACCAGGGCAGCCAGCACCGGCTCTTACTGCAACGGCAGCACCAGGGCCTGCCAGGGCTGCAGCGCCAGCGTAGCGGCGGGGCTGAAGCTGGGGTAGTTGTTAAGCCAGGGCGCGCCGTTCAAGGCAAGGCCGGCCGGCAAAGGCCAGGTGCGGTTTTCCGAGGAGAAGTTGAGCACCACCAGCACTTTCTCGGGGCCCTGGGTGCGGGTGTAGGCGTAGATATGGGGATTGGGCGCGTCGAGCAACTGGTAGGCTCCGTACACCAATACCTTATGTTGCTGGCGCAGCGCCACGGCCCGCCGGAAGTAGTTCAGCACCGAGTTGGGGTCCCGCTCCTGGGCGGCCTGGTTCACGGTGCGGTAGTTGGGGTTGACTTTCAGCCAGGGGGTGCCGGTGGTGAAGCCCGCGTTGGCGGTGCTGTCCCACTGGAAAGGGGTGCGGCTATTGTCGCGGGAGAAGCGCTGCAGGTTTTTGAGGTAGGCCGGCAGATTACCGCCCTGACTCTTCACCAAGGCATAGCCGTTCAGGGCCGCCAGGTCGCGGTAGTTGGAAATCTTGTCGAACTTGATGTTGGTCATGCCCAGCTCGTCGCCGTTGTAGCAGTAGGGCGTGCCGCGCATGGTGAGCAGAAAGGTATTAAGCAGCTTGGCCGAGGCCGCCCGGAACGCCGACCGGTCGTCGCCGAACTTGCTGGTCATGCGGGGCTGGTCGTGGTTACCCAGGTCCAAAGCCTGCCAGCCGGTTTGGGCGAAGGCGCTGTCCCACTTCGTAAACACGCGCTTCAGCTCCGTGAGCTGGTAGGTTTCGGAGTTGCTGCCCACGCCAACTCCCTCGAAGTGGTAGGTCATGTCCAGCTCCTTGCGGTCGGGGTCCACGAAGAGGTGGGCTTCCTGGGGGTTACGGCCCGCGCCTTCGGCCACGCTCATCACGTTGTAGTGGCTGAGCACTTCCCGGTTCATCTCCTGCAGGTAGTCGTGCAGGTGGGGGCCGTGGTTGTAGGCGTTGGCGTAGTTCTGCTCCGTGAGGCCGGGCATGGGCGGAAAGCTAGGGTCCTTGGCCACGAACTGGAAGGCATCCATCCGGAACCCATCAATGCCCTTATCCAGCCAGAACTTCATAATGGCGTACACCTCCTGCCGCAGCTTGGGGTTGTTCCAGTTCAGGTCGGGCTGCTTCCGGGAGAAGATGTGCAGGTAGTAGGAGTTGGTGGGCGCGCTGTACTGCCAGGCATTCTTCTTCACATCGAAAGTGCTGTAACGGGCTGGCGGCGTGCCTTTCTCGGCGGGCCACCAGTAATAGTAGTCCCGGTACGGGCTGCTGCGGGAGGCACTGGCCGATTTAAACCAGGCGTGCTCGTCGGAGCTGTGGTTCACTACGAGGTCCATTACCAGCTTGAGGCCGCGCTGGTGCATGCCCGCCAGCAGGGCGTCGAAGTCCTGCATGGTGCCAAACTCGGGCATAATCCGGCGGTAGTCGGAAATGTCGTAGCCGTTGTCGTCGTTGGGGGAGGCGTAGATGGGGTTGAG
This sequence comes from Hymenobacter sp. 102, assembly GCF_049949205.1. Classification (NCBI taxonomy): domain Bacteria; kingdom Pseudomonadati; phylum Bacteroidota; class Cytophagia; order Cytophagales; family Hymenobacteraceae; genus Hymenobacter; species Hymenobacter sp. 102. The sequence goes on along the minus strand of NZ_CP188172.1, from coordinate 2,484,959 downwards.
CCACACGGTGCCCACGCCGGTGCTCTTCAGGTAATCGAGGCGGGAAATGATGCCTTTCAGGTCGCCCACACCGTCGCCGTTGCTGTCCTGGAAGCTGCGCGGATACAACTGGTACACCACCGTTTCCTTCCACCAGCCGGGCTTTTTGGCGATGGTGCTGTCGGTAGTGGCCGTGTTGTTAGAAACAGCAGTGGTGGCTTCCGTTTTGGGGTTCTGGTTGCAGGCAGTCAGCACGGCCAGCAGCGGGAGCAGGCAGGAAAGACGGTGGGTTTTCATTGGAAAGAAAAAAGCAATACAGCGTACACGCAGACAGGCCGCCGGCTGCCGCCAACGCGGGCGGTAACCAACGGCCTGCTGGTATCGGATTAGGGAAAAGGTTAGTAGCCGGGGTTCTGGGTGATGTTGCGGTTGATATCCACCTGCGTTTGTGGAATCGGGTACACTAGGCAACGGGGGTTACTCTGAGGTTTATCCTTACGGGCTTGCAGGAACTTGCCGAACCGGATCATATCCTGCCGCCGCCATGACTCACCGTACAACTCCCGACCCCGCTCAGCCAATAATCCATCCAGGGTGAGAGAACCCAAGGCACTGGCCCCACGAGAAGGGTGGGTGCGCAGAGAGTTGACGATGGCCAGGGCCGTGCCGCCGTAGCTGCCGGCGCTGGTGGGCGTACCGCCCCGCAACATGGCTTCGGCCTTCATCAGCAGCACATCGGCCAGGCGGAAGCTCACATGGTCATTCTCGCACCCGTTACCGCCCTTGGCCTCGCTTACGTAGTCAACGGGGTATTTCAGGGGGCGAATACCTTTGGCTTCCAAATCGGAGCCGGTTTCCGAGAGGTTGATGTCTTTGGTGAAAATCAAGGGAGCTCCACCCCGCGTACTCAAGGCTGCATCGTTGGTAAGGTTGTACTGCTGGCCCACCAAAAAGCCCACGTTGATGCGCCGACCGGGGTTAGCCGGGCCGCCCGCTACGTCGTAAGCCTGGCCCCGGCGCTTGTCGGTGGCTTCAAACAGGTCGTAGAACTCGGCAGTGGTAGCCGGGCCGTTGTAGCCGTCCACGGGCCGCATATTGTAGTGCGACACAAACTTCCAGAAGTCGCGGGTGGGCCCGCTGTTACCGAAGGTATTGGCCTGAGTGAAAATGTTTTCGGTGCCAATGGTCCCGTTGTTGGGCGCAAAGTTGTCGAAGAAATTGGCGGTGAAGGTGTACTTGCCGCTGTTAATGATTTCGTCGGCCAGCCGGATTACCTGGTTCATATCGGCAGCGGCGAAAGTGGGGGAGGCCCGGTTGGCGTACACGCCCTTGTTGAGGTAGCACTTCATCAGCAGTACCCGGGCAGCGTCCTTGGTGGCGCGGCTCACCGGGGCATCGGGCAGGGCCGCCTGCACGGCGGTAAGTTCGCTCACAATAAAATCCAGGGCTTCACTGCCCTTACGTACCCGTGCCAGCGTGCTCAGGTCTTCGCCCGGGTCCCGGTACAGCACCTGGTCGTACATATCCAGCACTAGGTAGCTGGCCCAGGCTCGCAGAAACCGGGCTTCGGCCTGCTGCTGGGCCGTAGGCGAAAAGCGCAGCAGGTCAGTGGTAGCGTAAATAATACCATTGAGCTGGGTGTAGGTGTCGCGTACCCGCTCGTTGTTGGCATCCCAAGTATGGTTGAACAGCTGCCGCCATTTGCCGTTGTCGTCCCAGTCGGGGCCACGGGTAGGCATAATACGGGCATCGGTAGATACCTCCTGCAGGGCAAATACGCTCACGCACCCCTGAATGGGGTCGCGCTGGGCGTTATAGGCACCCGTGAGCAGGGCTGCCGGGCCGTCATTGGAAACCTGGTTTTCGGTTAGCTGGCCTTCCAGGTCCTCATTCAGCTCGCAGCTGCCGGTTACCTGCAACAGGGCCAGCATTGCCGCCGCCCCGGCCAATTTTGCATATTTCATGGTGAAAAAAGGTTTGGGGATTAGAGGGAGAAGTTAACGCCCAGCGTGAAAGTGCGGGCACTGGGGTAAGGCAGATAATCGATGCCCACCGAGGGAACCTGGTTAGCCCCGCGTTTCACGGTGTTTACCTCCGGGTCGAAGCCGTCGTACTTAGTAATAACGAACAGGTTCTGTCCCGTAATGTACACGCGGGCTCCTTTGAATACACTGCCCACGTCGCCCACGCCGTAGGAAAGCGTGAGGTTAGACATTTTCAGGAAGTCGCCTTTCTCCAGGTAGCGGGTGGAAGCCGCCGCCGGGTTGCCGGTTGATTCCTTGGTGCCATTCTCGAAGGTGGAGAGGGCAATGTTTTTGCCGGCCCCAATCTGGCCCACGTTGCCCACGGCGTTGATGGTGTTGTTGTACACGTACTGGCCAAATACGCCGGTCATGTTGGCAATCAGGGAGAGTTTGCCGTAGCGGGCGTTGGCGCTCAGGCCCAGCAGGGTGCGGGGGTTGGGGCTACCCGAATAGGCAATGGGCCCCAGCTCGTTGGATAGGCCCTGGTCGTTCAGACCTCTGTACTGGGGCAGGAAAAAGGCATTGATGGGGTAGCCATTACGAATCAGCTGGGACGTAGCGCCCGACAGGCCCTGCCCGTTGATGGCCCCGGTTACAATGGCCGGACCCACCAAATCGGACACTTCATTGCGGATGAAAGTGGCATTGGCGTTAAAGCCCACGTCCACTTTGTCTTTGCGCACCAGCACGGTACCCAGGCTGAGCTCCACGCCTTTGTTCACGATTTTGCCATCCAGGTTGGCCCAGCGAATGGGGGCGTTGGAGGGCCGGGGCTCGCCGGGCACGGTCGGGAACAGCAGGTCGGTGGTGGTTTTGTAGAAGTAGTCAGCCGTAAAGGTCAGGCGGTTGTCAAACGCTCCAACATCAATCCCGGCGTTGAACTGGGCGTCCGACTGCCACTTCAAGTCGTCGTTGCGGGCATTAAGCGGGGAGCGGGCCTCGCCGTTTTCATCCAGCGTGTACCGGGCTTGGGCAGAGCCGGCCGGAAACTCCTGGTTGCCGGTGCGTCCGTAGCCTGCGCGTAGTTTCAGCTGGCTGAGCCGCTCGGCCGGAAAGAAGGATTCCTGGCTCAGGTCCCAGGCCACGGCAAACGAGGGGAAGTAGCCCACCCGGTTGTTCGGCCCGAATTTGGTGCTTTCATCCCGGCGCAGGGTACCGGTGAGTACCACCCGGTCTTTAAAGTTCAGAATAACCCGTCCAAACACCGACTGCAGCTGCGAGGAGGGGTCCACGAAGGAGGAAATGCGCCGGTTGCCAGCAGCCGAGTATTGAATGTAGTTCGTGTAATCGAGGCCGAATACTCCGAAGCCCCCACCAGCAGGGTTACCAAAGGCATTCACGTTGGAGCCCGAGTTGGCAAACTTCGTGTACTCGTAGCCCAGCACCGCGTTCAGGTTCAGGCTGGTGGCTACGGCCTTGTTGAAATTGAGCGTGTGGGTTATCTGCTGGGTTAACAGTTCATTGTCGCTGATGGAGGCAAAGCCCTTGTCAATCAGGTCGGGAAAGTTAATCAGCCGCTGGTCGATGGATGTGCGCCGCTGCCCGGTGTTGTAGTTCACGCTGATCAGGGCCCGGTAATCCAGCCAGGAAGTGAACTTATAGTAGGGCGAGGCGCTGGCCAGAATGGTGGTTACCCGGGAGTTGTCGTTATAGTACTCCTGGTTAGCCAGCGGGTTTACTACGTCGCCGGCCACCACGTACAGGCTGCCATCGGGGTTACGCAGGGGCTGAGTGGGGTTCCACTGCAGGGCCTGCCCAATAAGGGAGCCCCGGAAGCCGGCATCGGTGGTAATAGGGGCCAGCTGCTCGCGGAACTGGCTGGTGGAGATATTGACGTCGAGGCCCAGCTTCTTGCTCTGCAGAAACTGCAGGTTGGTGGAGAGGTTGGCGCTGTACTTCTTGAACCCGGTTTTGCGCACGATGCCGTCCTGGTCAAGGTAGCCGAGGGAGAGGCGGTAGCGGCCGGTTTCGCCGCCGCCGCTCATGGCCACGGTGTAGTTCTGCAGGTAGCCGGTGCGCAGAATCTCATCCAGGGCATTCACGTCGCCACCCTTGTCGTTGGTAGCCGCTACGCCGTAGTACGTGAGGGCCTGCCGGTACTGGCTGGCATCCAGAAATTCGGGCCGGCGCAGCAGAGTGGAGAAGCCGTTGGAGACACCTACGTTTAGAGTGGGGGCTCCCGACTGTCCTTTTTTAGTAGTAATCAGTACAACCCCGTACGCTGCCCGAGAGCCATAAATAGCGGTGGCCGACGCGTCCTTCAATACCGTAAAGGACTCAATATCATCGGGGTTGAGAAAGTTGAGCGGGTTGCTGTCGGCCCCGGCCCCAATATCAGCGGAGGCCACCAGGCCCGGCCGGGCTGAGCGCCCGTCCAGGGGTACCCCGTCCACCACATACAAGGGCTGGCCCGTACCCGTCACGGCCGAGTTGCCCCGGATGCGGATGGTAGAAGGTCCGCCGGGTTGCCCGCTGTTGTTGCTCACCTGCACCCCCGAAACCCGACCCTGCAACAGCTGGTCGGGCGAAGTGAAGGTGCCCCGGTTGAAATCCTTTTCGCCCACTACGGCCACAGCCCCGGTTACGTCCTGCTTGCGGGCCGTGCCGTAGCCTACCACTACCACGTCGCCCAGCACCTGCGTGTCCTCGCGCAGCGTTACCTGCACGGTGGTTTTGTCGGAGATGCTGACCTGCTGGGTAGTGTAGCCCACAAAGGAAAACGACAGCGTAGTGGCCGCCGCGGGAACATCCAGCCGGAACGAGCCATCGGAGCCGGTGCTGGTGCCTACGCTGGTGCCGGGCACTACTACCGTTACCCCCGGCAGACCCGCCGAGTTGGCGTCCACTACCCGGCCGCTGATGGCCCGCGTGGCCTGGGCCTGGCTAAGTAGCGGTGTGAGCATGCACAACCCGCCAATCGTCAGGGCTTTCAGCCACACCGACGATGCTTGACCAGCCAGCCCCAAGGCCAGCTGCTCATGAGATTTGTACCGTTTGTACCAGTTGTTATTCATGAGTGAGGGAAAAAAAGTGTGGGAATTCTATCATCATTCAGCAAAGCCGGGGCCCGCCGCCTCCACCCGGCAGATAAGCAGGGCGGCAGGCCTGGCTTTGTCACTGGCCGGTTCTCGGCACCCCATGCCCACCGGCGTTAAGCAGGCAGGTTGGCCAACGAACATGGGGTAAACCGTGGAAAATCATGGAAAACAGGAGAGTAAATAGCGTATCTGGTAAGCTGCTCCCGAGGAAAAGGCTAGGGCGCGGGCTGGCTCAGGTTGGTCAGGCGTAGCTGGGTAAGCTGCACCGGGCTGCCCTCGACCCGGAGGCTGATGCGGCCCGCGTGCTGGCGCGGAAAAACCAGGTCGGTCAGGGTCGTTTCTCCATCCTGGGCAAACACCTCCACCACCGACTTATCCACCAGCACCCGCAGCTTCAGCTGGCCGTTCTGCAAGGGAACCCGCGCCGTTTCCAGGGAGCTGGCGAACATCGGGTGGAAGCTCACGTTGCCGGATTGGGTGCGGTCCAGGGTCAGCTCCTGCCGGGCCACGTTGTAGCGCAGGGTGGTGCGCTCGGCTTCGCTCTCCAGCACATTCAGGCTGAAGGCGGTGGCGGTACCCGGCTTCACAATCAGCTCCAGGTCGTAGGATTCGCCCCGGAAGGCTACCGGCAGACCGGCCGCCCCGGGCTTGATGGTCTGGTTTTTCAGGCTGAGGGCTTCTTTGCCCAGGGTGCGCAGCTCCGCCAGGGGCTGCTGTACCAGGGCCAGGCCGGTGCTGGTCTGGCGCAGGCTCAGCTCCCGGGGCACGGCGAAGTTGCCGCGCCATTCGTCGCCGGTGGGCACGTCGCGGGCGTAGGCCCAGTCGTTGGTCCAGCCCACCAGCAGGCGGCGGTTGTCGGGGGTGTTGTTGAAGGTAACGGCAGCAAAGAAGTCCTTGCCAAAGTCCAGGTAGGCCGGCTCCTCGTAGGGCTGGTCGGGCGTGAAGGCTTTGCCATCAAACCGGCCCAGAAAGTACTGCTGCCCCCGGAACTGCTCGGTGGGGTTGCCGGCCGAAATCAGCAGCACCCAGCGGGTGCCGCCGCCCGGCACCGGCAACTCAAACAAGTCGGGGCACTCCCACTCCCGCACCGTATTGCCGGCCCGGCCCCAGCGGCTCATAAAGTCCCACTTCTTCAGGTCCTTCGACTCGTAGAAGTACACCTGCTGGCGGTCTGCCTTCACCGTGGCCATTACCCACTTCTGCTGGGGCGCGTACCAGAACACCTTCGGGTCGCGGAACTCCTTGCTGCCAATGTCGAGCACGGGGTTACCGGCGTAGCGCTGCCAGGTGCGGCCCCAATCCTGGCTGGAAGCCAGGTTCTGATGCTGGGCCATCACCAGGCCGGGCTTCTCCTGGTGGCCGGTATAAAAGGCCACCAGCCCGTCGGTTTTGCCGGCCGGAAACAGGCCCGAGGTGTTGTCCTTGTCTACCACGGCGCTGCCCGAAAAAATCATGATGTTGCTGCCCTCAGGGCCGGGGTATTCGGTGAGGGCCACGGGCAGGTGGGTCCAGCGCAGCAGGTCGGGGCTGGTGGCGTGGCCCCAGCTCAGGTGGCCCGGCTGCGCCGACTGCGGGTTGTACTGGTAAAACAGATGGTACTGGCCGTTGCTGTACACCAGCCCGTTGGCGTCGTTGATCCAGTTTTTGGGCGCCGTGAAGTGGTACACCGGCCGGTAGGGGTCGGGAGAGGCCACGGGCGTCTGCGCCGGACTGGTGGCGGCGCTGAGCAGGGCTATAATTGATAGGACTATTGTTTTCATGCGGTGGGAAAGGTGAAAAAACAGAGCGGGTACTCAGGTGGCGGAGGTGGCCGCCAGAGCCAGCACGTCGGCCTCCGAAATGGGGGGCGTGGCGCCCTGGCAGCTGGCTACCAAGGAGCCGGCGGCGCAGGCAAACGCCAGGTAATCGGCCGGGGCCTGGCCGGCCAGCCAGCCCCGCAGCAAAGCCGCCAGAAAGGCGTCCCCACTCCCGATGGTGTCCTGCACCTGCACCACCAGCCCGGGGCTGCTGTACAGCTGCCGGTCCACCCACAGGGCGGCCCCGTCGGCCCCTTTGGTCACGCACACGGCCTGCAGCTGAAACCGCTCGGCCAGCCAGCGCAGGGCCGTAGCCTCGTCGGAGCTGACGCTGAACCAGCCCATAATTTCCTCCAGCTCGTGGTGGTTGAGCTTCACGATGTCGGCTTGGTTGAGCAGGTAGCTTACCACGTCGCGGGAGTAATGCGGGGGGCGCAGGTTCACGTCGAATACCTTGAGGGAAGCCTGCTGGAGCAGGCGGTACAGGGTTTCGCGGGAGGGCGCGTGGCGGGCGGCCAGGCTACCGTACACGAAGGCATCGGCCTGCTGCACCAGCTCGCTGAGGGCGGCATTGTACTGGATGTAGTCCCAGGCCACGGGCTTCACAATCTGGTAGGTTACCTCCATGCTGTTGCTCACGTTGGCCTTCACCACGCCTGTCAGGTGGGTTTCGCCCTGCTGCACGTAGCGGGTGCTGATGTGCTTGGACTCCACAAACGCCAGCAGCTCGGCCCCCAGGTCGTCGTGGCCGACGCGGCTGATGATGTGCGCTTCCAGCCCGAAGTTGTGCAGGTGCACGGCCACATTCAGGGGCGCGCCGCCGGGCTGCTTACCCGTAGGCAGCACGTCCCAGAGCATTTCTCCAAAGCAAGCAATTGGCATGGGATAAGCAGGAAGTTAAGTACCTGAAAACACTGGGCGGTGAAACCTGCCGAAGCGGCGGTGCGGGGTGGTCCGGGGCTGTACTCACCGGCAGCCCCGGGCCCGGGGAGTGCTCGTTGCAGCGAGCAAACGGCCCCGGCTATATCCACTTCGGCAGGAATACCACGCTGATTTGTTGTTGCGTAAGCTGAGTTGGTCAGTGCATGACCAGGGTATTTTCCACCTGTTCCAAACTACTGCCCTTGGTCTCGGGCATCAGGCGCAGCACAAACAGCAGCTGCAGCACCATCATGGCGCAGAAGAAGGCGAAGGTGTGCCCCCCGCCCAGCCGCTCGGCGAAGTAGGGGAAAGTGAAGGCAATGACGGTGGCCATTACCCAGTGCGTGGAAGAACCCAGGGCCTGGCCCTTGGCCCGCACCGCGTTGGGAAAGATTTCGGAGATGAACACCCAGATGACGGCCCCCTGCGAGAAGGCAAAAAAGCCGATGTACACGAACAGCAGCACCGGTACCAGGTACCCGTTGAACTGCTGGGTGTAGAAGGCCCGGGCCACCAGCCCCAGCGTGGCAATAAGGCCCAACGAGCCCACCAGCATCAGCTTGCGCCGCCCAAACCGGTCAATCACGTTCACGCCGAGCAGGGTGAAGATGAAGTTCACCAGCCCAATGCCCGCCGACGAGAGCAGGGCCGCGCCCTGGCCCAGCCCCGTCATTTCGAAAATGCGCGGGGCATAGTAAATAATGGCGTTGATGCCCGATACCTGGTTGAAAAAGGCGAAGGCAATGGCCAGCAGCACCGGCGTGCGGTACTGCCGCGCCCATAGTGACTCGCTTTGGTCTGCGCTCTGGGCCTGGGAAGTGAGAATGGCAGCCACGTCGTTATCCACCGTTTCGGGGCTGATGATGCTAAGCACCTCCCGCCCCTCGGCCAGACGGCCGTGCAGCAGCAGCCAACGGGGGCTTTCGGGCACTTGGTACAGAAACACCAGAAAAGCCACGGAGGGTACGGCCTGCACCCCCAGCATCAGCCGCCAGGAAATATCCCCGACGTTGGCCAGCAGGTAGTTGGAGAGGTAAGCGGCCAGAATGCCGAATACGATGTTGAACTGGAACAGCCCCACCAGCTTGCCCCGGGAGCTGGCCGGCGAAATTTCGGAAATGTACAGTGGGGCCGTAACGGAGGAGGCGCCCACGCCCAGCCCGCCCAGAAAGCGGAACAGCAGAAAGGGTACCCAGCTCGGGGCCAGGGCCGCCCCCACCGCCGATACCAGGTAGAGCACCGCAATCCAGCGCAGGGTTTGCCGCCGCCCCAGCCGGTCCGAGGGAATGCCCCCGAACATGGCGCCCAGCACCGTACCAATAAGGGCAATGGAAATAGTGAAGCCGTGCTCAAAAGCACTCAGGCCCCAGAGCTGCTGAATGGCTTTTTCGGCCCCCGAAATCACCGCCGTATCGAACCCGAACAAAAAGCCGCCGAGTGCCGTAACGATGGACCAGAAAAAAACTTTGCGCTGAATCATGGGATGCCTGGGCTGAGCGTTTCCCAAATGTTGGCTTCCCGGCCGGCTAGAGTCTGCTGCATTCTTTCAAATGCGTACAGAATTCTTGCAGGGGCTTACTGATGTTGTAAGTTTTTGATGGTTAATGAGTTGAATTTTTACGCGGTAGGGCCGTGCAACCTGCGTCTTTAAAAATCAGACACGATGTGCAGGATTTCTACAGGTGTAGAAGTTCAATCAAGTCACCGGATAGGATAAAATGGAGCACCTTGCACCAGCTGTGGCGGTAGCACCATTGTGCTGACAGGTCACCTCACGCACGTGGCTATATAATCCGCGTTACTGCCCGGAGGCTAGAGCTAGTTCCCCTCCTTGGAAAGGAGGGGCTAGGGGTGGTTGATGGATGTAAGAACAATTTTTAGAACTAGCTCTAGAAACCGTTCTAACGCAAGGTCAACCACCCCTAGCCCCTCCTTTTCAAGGAGGGGAACTAGCTCTAGCCTCCGGGTCGTAATGTGGACTACATAGCGGTGTGCAGGGCCTTGAACTCGGAAGGCGACACCTGGTACTTGCCTTTGAATAAAGTAGCGAAGTAGGAGGGCGAGGAAAACCCCGTTTGGTAGGCTACCTGGGCTACGGTGCTGCCCTCCTGCAGCAGCAGCTGCCGGGCCTTGGTGAGGCGCAGGTTCTGGATGCAGTCGGTAACGCCGGTACCCAGCAGGGCCTTCACCTTGCGGTACAGCTGCATCTGCGACACGCCCAGGCTGCGGGCAATGTCGTCCACGCTCAGGCCGGGCCGGTCCAGGTTGGCCTCAATAATGGCCGTCAGATCGGCCAGAAACTTCTGATCCACCCGCTGGGGAGCCACCGTGGCCGTATCCACCGACAGCTCCCGGCGGAAGTGCTCCCGCTGCTGGTCCCGGTTGCGCAGCAGGGTGCGCAGGCTTTCTACCAGGAAGGTGGGGTTGAAGGGCTTGGTCAGGTAGAGGTCGGCGCCGGCCTGCACGCCCTCAATCTGTTGTTCGGGAGCATTGCGGGCCGTGAGCAGCACCAGCGGTATGTGGGAGGTACGCCAGTCGCCTTTGAGGGCCGTAACCACCGCCAGCCCGCTCAGCTCCGGCAGGTTCACGTCGCACACAATTACGTCCGGAATGGTGTCGTGGGCCAGGCGCAGGCCGGTGGCTCCGTCGGCGGCCGTACTCACCTGAAAATGGGGCTGCAGCTTCTGCACCAGAAATGCCCGTACCTCCTCGTTATCCTCAATAACCAGGGCCGTGGTAGCAGTGCGGGCCACCGAGGCCTCCTCGGCCGGCAGCGGGGACTCGTCCTCCAGCAGGTCGTCGGGTACCGGGGGGGCGTGCGGTAGGGCCTGTTCGGCATCCAGAAACGTAGCGGGCTTTTCCAGGGGCAGCGTCACCTCAAAGGTGCTGCCGTGGCCGGGCTGGCTCCGGAACGAGAGGGTACCTTCGTGCAGGCGGGTGAGGCCATCGGCCAGGGCCAGGCCCAGTCCCGAGCCATTGGCTGAAGGCTGACTGCCCTGGTAAAACCAGCCCAGAATGTGGGGCTGGTCGACTTCGGCAATGCCCCGGCCGTTGTCCTCCACACTCACGCGCACGGTGTTGGTATCGGGGTTGCGCTGCATACTCACCACCACCTGGCCCCCATCGGGGGTGTACTTGAAGGCGTTGGACAGCAGGTTGGAAAATACCTTGTCCAGAATGTCGCCATCAAACCAGAGGGTAATCACCGGCTCGGCCGGCAGAAACCGGAAGGTGATGCCCCGCCGCAGGGCAGTTTTCTCGAACACATCCATCAACTCCCGCACAAAGGCCACCAGGTTGCCCTGGGTAGCACGCACGGCCATTTTGCCCACGTCAATCTTGCGGAAATCGAGCAGCTGGTTCACCAGTTGCAGCAGGCGCTGGGTGTTGCGGCGCACCAGCTGCAAATCCTGGCGCTGGGCCGCCGACAGCTCGCTGGAGTTGGTTAGCAGGTCCTCCACCGGCCCCAGTATGAGGGTAAGCGGGGTGCGCAGCTCGTGGGAGAAGTTGGTGAAGAAACGCAGCTTGGCCTCCGAGGAGCGGCGGGCATCCTCGGCCAGCTGGGCAATCTGGTTGCGCTGGGCACTGATTTTGGCGTTCTGGCCTTCCAGCACTTCCCGAATGCGGCGGTTGATGCGGGAGGAGCGCCAGGCCCAGGCCCCCAGCAGCATGGCCACCGCCAGGCTGCCCAGCAATAGGTACACGGTTACTTTCTGGCTGGCGTAGCGCCGCATCTGCTCCTTCAGGCGCAGCTGCTGCTGCTGCAAATCCTGGCGCTGAGCCGTCAGGGCTTCGGTTTGCAGGCGCATGGTGCCCACATTGGAAGAGTCAATGACCATTGTTCCCAGCACATTATCCTTGAGGAAAGGCTCGTGGCGCAGAATACGCAGGGCCGTTCGGATGGCCTCTTCGCCCCCGGTCGGGTAGAGCAGGGTGGCCTGCAATACGCCATCCTCCACCAGCTGCAGCCCGTTGCCGGGCCCCGGCAGACCATCCACCCCAATGATGCGCACCTGTCCGGCGCGGCCCAGCTCCCGCAGCACCTGATGAGCGGCCAGCGCCATGGGGTCGTTGTGGGCAAAAATCAGGTCGATGTCGGGGTTGGCCCGCAGCACGGCGGGCAGGCGGCTCAGCACCGAAGCCGGTTGCCAGTTGCCCTCTACCTGCGCCGCCAGCTTCAGCCGCGGAAACGCCCGCAGGGCTTGGCGGAAGCCCAGGTCCCGGTCGGTGGCGGGGGAGGAGCCGGGCGTGCCGGTAATTTCCAGCACCTGCCCGCGCCCGTTCAGCAGCTGGGCTGCGTAGCGCCCGGCGGTGCGGCCCACCTCCTGGTTGTTGCCCCCCACGTAGGCTGTGTACAGGCGGGAAGTGGTGCGCCGGTCCAGAATCACCACCGGAATGCCCTGGTTGTAGGCCGCTTCCGCCAGCGCCGTGAGCGGGCCCGACTGGTTGGGCGAAATCAGCAGCAGATCCACCTTCTGCCGGATCAGCTCCTGAATTTGCCGGCGCTGCAGGTCACTGTCGTTGTTGGCATCCAGCATCCGGAACTGCACGTTCGGGTGGAAGCTCAGCTCCTTTTCCATACCGGCCAGCATGGCCCGCCGCCAGGCGTCGTTGGTGGTGCACTGCGAGAACCCAATGCGGTACACGGGCTCCCGGGTTTCGGGGGCGCAGCCGGTCAGCCCCAGACCAGCCAGGCTAAGAGCCCACAGGAAAAGCCACACGGGTGTAATTCGAACGAAGCGGAACACGGGTGCAGGTTGGTTGGTAAGTGAGTAGCGGCAGAGCGGATAATGGTGCCGGATTGGTACGCTAGCATGGCCCAGCCTGGGAAAAGTAAGCAGAAACCCCCACTTCCCGGAATCAACTCTTCGTGCAACAGGCACTCCGCCCAAAATCCACCACCAATGCAGCGTTTTGTGCGGGCTACCGTTCTTTGCCTCTGTACCCAACCAGCGTGTTATCGTGCGTGTTTTTCTAAGTCTGATTTTTGCCAGCCTGCTCACCAGTGCCCAGGCTCAGCTGCTGCAACCCAAAGCCGCTTATACCCGCGCCGATTCGCTGCGGGGCTACCAGTCGGCGCTGCGTACCTGCTACGACCTCACCTACTACCACCTCGATGTGCGCGTGGATCCGGCCCGCAAAGCCCTGAGCGGTTCCAACGAGTTCCGCTTCACGGCCACCCAGGATTTCAGCCGCCTGCAGTTCGATCTGTTTGCCAACCTGCAGGTGGATAAGGTAGAGTACCAGGGTAAGCCGCTGCCCTTCACCCGGGAGGCCAACGCCGTATTTGTCACCTTTCCTGCTCCTATTACTACAGGTAGCCGGGCGGCCTTCACCGTATTCTACAGCGGGCAGCCCACCGAGGCCAAGCAGGCTCCCTGGGACGGCGGGCTGGTGTACACTCAGGATGCCCAGGGCAAGCCCTGGGTGGCCTCGGCCTGCCAGGGTGTGGGCGCCAGCATCTGGTGGCCCTGCAAAGACCAGCAGGCCGATGAGGTGGACTCCATGCTCATCAGCGTAACCGTGCCCAAGGGCCTCAAGGATGTATCTAACGGCCGCCTGCGCCGCACCACGGCCGTGAAGGGCGGCACCCGCTTCGATTGGTTTGTGAGCAACCCCATCAACAACTACGATGTGGCCCTGAACGTGGGCAACTACCAGCACCTGAGTGGCGGTACCTACGCTGGCGAGAGTGGCCCGCTGAGCCTCGATTACTGGGTGCTGCCCGAAAACGTAGCCAAGGCCAAAGCCCAGTTTGCCGCCAACGTGCCGCCCATGCTCAAAAGCCTGGAAAGCTGGTTCGGGCCGTACCCTTTCTATAAGGATGGCTACAAGCTGGTAGATGCCCCCCACCTGGGCATGGAGCACCAGAGCGCCGTGGCCTACGGCAACAAATACCAGAATGGCTACCTGGGCCGCGACCGGTCGGGCACGGGCTGGGGGGATAAGTGGGACTTCATCATCATCCACGAGAGCGGGCACGAGTGGTTTGGCAACAGCCTCACCAGCCAGGATATTGCCGATATGTGGATTCATGAGTCGTTTACCACGTACTCGGAAGCGCTGTTCGTGGAAAGCCAGTTTGGTAAGGAAGCCGGCCAGCAGTACATCCACGGGCAGCGCCGCAACATCCGCAACGATGCGCCCATCATCGGCACTTACGGCGTCAACCGGGAGGGCTCCTCGGATATGTACGACAAGGGCAGCAGCCTGCTCAATATGATCCGCACGGCCTACGTGCCCGACGATGCCCGGTGGCGGGCGCTGCTGCGGGGGCTCAACAAGGAATTCTTCCACCAAACCATTACCACCGAGCAGGTAGTGGGCTACTTCAACCAGCAGCTGGGCCAGCACCTCACGCCCGTGTTCAACCAGTACCTGCGCCACTCCGGGCTGCCCATCCTGGAGGTGCGCTTTCCCAAGGAAGGTCCGGCCCAAGCCCGCTGGATTGCCAATGAGGCCGACTTCGCCCTGCCTGTTCGGGTCCGGGTTCGGGGCGGTACTTACCAGTTAGTTCCGGTTTCCACTTCTTTTCAGCCGCTGGCTGTTCCCAATTTGAAGCGCGAGAATCTGGAGGTAGATACCGAAAATTACTACGTAGGAACGCTACTGGAATAGTTGTAAGGCAAATTGACTTATTTTGTTATGCGTCCTTCCGTTTTTGGGAAAATGGAAGGACGCATTTTTATATAGCAGAAGTGTGATAATGGAATTAATTGCCTGGTAAAAGTGTAAATTTGGCCGTGTGTAGCGTATTGTAACCGACTCGGTGGTAGGTTCTTGTTTCTCATGCGGCAAATGCCGGGTAGCAGATTCGGGTTAGGGAAGGTTGTATGAATAGTATTTTTTATGAAGAGAGCGGGTGTTGGCGTCCGCAGCCGGTGCCTTCCCCGCCGAGAATAAAGCGCGTATGGTAGCTCCTACTGTTCCACTCTCTTGTCAGGCCTGTCCGCACGTAGAGCGCTCCTTGCTGGGTACCTGCCAGCACGCCGAGCTGTCGTTGATAGCCGGTGGCAAGATGCATCAGTCGTATCGTAAAGGGCAGGTGATTTTTCAGCAGGGTAGCCGCGCCCTGGGGCTGTATTGCGTGTACCAGGGCAAGGTGAAGATTTCCAAGCTCAGCGCCGACGGCAAGGAGCAGATTATCCGGCTGGCCCGGGAAGGGGACGTGCTGTGCTACCGCTCCCTGATGATGGGCCAGTTCTGCACTACCGCCGCCACGGCCCTCACCGACTGCGTTGTGTGTCTGATTCCGCGCCCCGACTTTTTTAGTCTCCTGGAGCAAAACCCCCAGTTTTCTCATTCCCTGTTGCGCCTGATGGCCCGCAACCTTGGCGAGGCGGAGGAGCGCCTGCTGCATGCGGCCTATAAGCCCGTGCGCGAGCGGCTGGCGGAGGCTTTGCTGCTACTGGAGCAGGCCTTTCGTCCCGCCACCGATGAGCCGTTCAGCATGCCCGTATCCCGCGACGACCTGGCGGCCCTCACCGGCACCACCAAGGAAACCGCCAGCCGCCTGCTCTCCGAGTTCCGCGACGAAGGGCTGGTGCTGACCCAGGGCAGCCGCATCATCGTGCTGGACCGGGAAAAAATCAGCGGATTAGCCAAGATGTACGATTGAAATAGTACAATCCTGTAACTAGCTGGGGCTGGTAGAGCGTGTATCCCCGGGTGGCCTTAGCTGCCCGGGGATTTGACTTTCTACAGGATTGTGCGTAAGCTTGTTGAAATAGTACTATAGGTATCCCATAATGGTTTCCCAGCTTGGTATTGGCGAGAAAAATTTAATTACAATCATTTTTCTGGTTGATGATAATCATTTCATAGCCGGCGTGAACGTGGGAATTTTGTTGAGCAAGTTAGACGTGTTCAGGCGGTTAGGCTGATGTTTCATCAGGTAGCTGTCTTATAGGCTGTCGGGTAAATTGCCAAAATGAGTGCGTCGGGTCAACGCGTGGACCCGCCGGATTCAGGAGGCTACCTGGCCGCCCGCACAGGCTGACTCTTCACTTCCACACATTTCAACTCCCCCTCCCGTTATCATGGCTTACTCTACAAACAACGCCGCCGGTAAAGTAGTACAAGAAATCATCAACGACCTGCCCGGCCTGGTGGCCGTGGCCGTGGTGGATACTACCTCCGGCATGAGCCTGGCCTCGCACACCAACTCGCCCAGCATCAACCCCGATACGGCGGCGGCTTACAACACCGAGGTGGTAAAGCAGAAGCAGAAGGCCATGCAGGCGCTTAAACTGCAGGGCGAAGTAATTGAGGACATCCTCATTACTCTCTCCAACCAGATTCACCTGCTGAAGCTCACGGAGAACAACAAGTTCATTTACCTGGTGGTGAACTCGCGCGATACCAACCTGGCCATTGCCCGGGAGGTATTGCGCAGCCACGCGCCCGCTCTGAACTAAGGAAGCGGCTGCGGCTCTCGTGGCCGGGGCAGCCTACCCCCCTGGTGGCTGCCCCGGCAAAGCCGGGCCCTTGTGCGCAAGTAGCCAGCACGCTGGCTTACCACACCGGCCAGGCCGGGAGCGAGCGGCTGGTACGCAACGCTTTTGGTGGCCTTCCCCATGCAGATTCCTTTTCTGACGCAACTCCAGACGCTCACCGGGCCCACCGTCAACAAGATTGTGGGCGCGGGGCCGGCCGGCTCGGCCCGTGCGGCCGCCGAGCAGCAGCTGCAGCATGTGCTGCACGGGTTACCGGAGCTGCTGGCGGCAGCCGTGGGCGACATTGCCTCCGGTCAGCTGCTGGCGTCCTATACCACGGCGCGGGAGTTCAACCCGGCCAAAATCATTGGGTTCAATGCCGAGGTAATCCGGCAGCAGCGGCAGGCCATGCAGGCCCTGCACCTGCCCCCCGAGGAGCAGCTCACCGAGCTGCTGATTACCCTGCGGACCCAGCTGCACCTGCTGCGCCTGCTCCCCGATGGCCAGCGCTTTCTGTACGTGGCCGTGGATTGCCGTGATACCAACTTAGGCATTGCCCGGGAGGTGATGCGCACCTGCGAAACATGAATGGAGTAGCGGTGGCACCCGTTCTCAGGCAGTTATTTCTTCTTTTAACCCTTATACCCAACTGCTTGCAATGAAACTTACTGCTTCTCCCTTCAACCCCACTACCGGCGAGCTGCTGCCGGTGTACCGCGACGCTTACCTGCGGGGCGACCTGAGCAAAGCTTCCGCCAAAGCCGTGGAGGCCTACCTGCACCGCGACGCCGACAAGGCCCACGAAACCCTCACGCGCTGGGAGCACCTGCGCGCCGCCGAAGAGCCGCACACGGCCCCCACCTGGGTGCAGAAGCAGCTGCTTTACATCCGGACGGAGCCCGTGCGCTTCCGCCGCCGGGCTACCAGCCTGGTGGCCTCGGCCGTGCTGGTGGGCACGATGGTGTTTGCCGGTACCCGCCTGCCCTCCGAGCGCACTCCCGTAACCGATGGTACGCCCACCGAGCTGACGCCGGCACCATCAGCGAAGCCAACGCCCTGGTCAGCACCGAGGCCAGCAGCTCCCGCGCCATGCTCACGGTTCGGGGCCGCATTCTGGATGAGAACGGCAAGCCCCTGGTGGGTGCCACCGTGCTGCAGCCCGGCACCTACCGCGGCACCTCTACCAATGCCCAGGGCGAATACGCCCTGCAGGTGCCGGCCGGTACCACGGCGCTGCAATACGGCTACGCCGGCTACCAGGAAGCCGAGCTGGGCGTGAAAAGCACCGGCCACGCCGACGTTACGCTGCAGCCCCGCGCCAAAGCGGCCAAGCGCCACTGGTGGCAGTTCTAAAGGGCGTCCGGCTGCCATAAGCCCGCCTCATATTACGGCTGTCGAAACGCATAGCCGGGCTTCGTTGGTTGTGCCGTTGGCGCAACTCATGTTCAGCAGGAAAGCCCGGCTACTCGTTTTCGCACGTAGCCTGAAAATCCGACGCCGCTGCCAGCGGCATAGTATATCTGCTTAGCTCCCCGCGTGAAACCAAAGTCGTATCGTAAGAAAGCTACCCGGCAGCCCGCCCTGCACAAGCGCCGGCAGGTGCTGGCCCGGCAGGCCGCGGAGCTGATCAACCAATTCCGGGCGGAGCTGCCGCTGGCCCTGGCAGTAGCGGTAATTGATATGGCCTCGGGCAACAGCCTGGCGGCGCACTCCGCCAGCGCCGGGCTGGATCTGCCGGCCGCGGCCCGGTTTCAGGTGGGGCTGGTGCAGCGCAAGCACCAGGCGCTGGCGGCCCTGGGCCTGCCCAATGAGCAGATGGAGGACGTATTGATTACGCTTTCCAGCCAGCTGCACCTGCTGCGCCTCACGCGCACCGGCGAACAGCTGATTGCCCTGGTAGTAGATGCGCGTACCACCAACCTGGCGCTGGCGCGGGATATTCTTCGCACGCTGGCCGAGCAGCTGGAAACGGCGCCGGCTCTGCGCGCGGCCTAACGCGAAGTGCTGCTGCAACGCCGCCTGGGTAGCTGTAGGGGAGCCGTTCGGGCGGCCCGGAAGTGAGGCGGCGCTTCGCTCTTTCCTCAGGGCTTCGGCTCCTCGGAAACCCAGACAGAAAGAGCCGGCGCTAACCCGGTTCTGATTCCCGGAGCTGCCGGCCCGTAACTGTAGCTCCCGCGGCGTTACTCTGTCGTTGTAACGGCTCCCCGCTGGCCCCGGCCGGCAGGGGAGCCGTTTTGGTATGTGAGGGAATGTGGATAGGAGAATAGGTAATCTGGGTTGCGAACTAGAGCTAGTTCCCCTCCTTGGAAAATGTCGCGAATCAAGCGAGTGTGGGCTAGGGGTGGTTGATACTCGTTGCACGGTTTTTAAAACTAGTTTTTAGTTGACGTTCTCATGCAAGATCAACCACCCCTAGCCCACACTCGCTTGATTCGCGACATTTTCCAAGGAGGGGAACTAGCTCATAGCTCTTGTTCGCAACGTGGTTGAAAATGTGCGCCTTCAACCCATATGGATGTCCAGCCAACACAACTGCACAATTTCCCGGCTTCCCAACTTCCCTGTCCGTACCTTCGCGCTCAGTTGATTTCCACCGAATTCACCTTCGCATGAACCAATACGACGTTACCGTTATCGGCTCCGGCCCCGGCGGCTATGTGGCGGCCATCCGCTGCGCCCAGCTCGGCCTCAAAACGGCCCTCATCGAGAAATACGACACCCTGGGCGGCACCTGCCTGAATGTGGGCTGCATTCCCAGCAAGGCCCTGCTCGACTCGACGGAGCACTACCACAACGCCGCGCACACCTTCAAGGAGCACGGCATTGAGCTGAGCGACCTGCATATCAACATGAACCAGCTCATCGACCGGAAAAACGGGGTGGTGAAGGCCAATACCGACGGTATCCAGTTCCTGATGAAGAAGAACAAAATCGACGTCCTCAAAGGCATCGGTTCGTTCGTGGATAAAAACCACATCAGCATTGCCCCCCGCGAAGGCGGTGAGGCCCAACAGATTGAGACGAAGAACGTCATCATTGCTACTGGCTCCAAGCCCACCGTGCTGCCCTTTATCCAGCAAGACAAGCAGCGCATCATCACCAGCACCGAGGCCCTGAACATCCGCGAGGTGCCCAAGCACATGATTGTGATTGGCGGCGGTGTTATCGGGCTGGAAATGGCGTCGGTGTACGCCCGCCTCGGCGCGAAAGTGTCGGTGGTGGAGTTCATGGACTCGCTGATTCCGACCATGGACCGCGGCCTGGGCAAAGAGCTCAAGCGCATCCTGGGCAAAATCGGCATCGAGTTCTTCCTGAGCCACAAGGTAACCGGCGCTACCCGCGAGGGCGACGCCGTGACCGTAACCGCCACCAACCCCAAGGGCGAGGAAGTGAAGTTCGAGGGCGACTACTGCCTGGTGGCCGTGGGCCGCGCGCCCTACACCGCGGGCCTGAATCTGGAAGCCGCCGGCGTACAGATGGAGGAGCGCGGCCGCATTAAGGTGGATGAGCACCTGCAAACCTCCGTGCCCGGCATCTACGCCATCGGCGACGTGGTGCGCGGCGCGATGCTGGCCCACAAGGCCGAGGAAGAAGGCGTGTTTGTGGCCGAAACCATTGCCGGCCAG
The DNA here is from genome assembly GCF_049949205.1 of Hymenobacter sp. 102. Lineage (NCBI taxonomy): Bacteria > Pseudomonadati > Bacteroidota > Cytophagia > Cytophagales > Hymenobacteraceae > Hymenobacter > Hymenobacter sp. 102. Next base: position 2,465,140 of record NZ_CP188172.1, on the reverse strand, counting down.
AAGCCGCACATCAACTACCTGCTCATCCCTGGCGTGGTGTACACCTGGCCCGAAGTGGCCGGCGTAGGCTACACCGAGGAGCAGCTGAAGGAGCAGGGCAAGGCCTACAAAACCGGCTCGTTCCCGTTCCGCGCCTCGGGCCGCGCCCGCGCCTCCATGGACCTCGACGGCTTCGTGAAAGTGCTGGCCGACAAGGAAACCGACGAAATCCTGGGCGTGCACATGATTGGCCCCCGCATTGCCGACCTCATTGCCGAAGCCGTAACGGCCATGGAGTTCCGCGCCTCCGCCGAGGACGTAGCCCGCATGAGCCACGCCCACCCCACCTACGCCGAAGCCATGAAGGAAGCGTGCCTAGCGGCTACGGAGAACCGGGCGATTCACATGTAATTCCTGCTTTTAATGGCGCAAAAAATGGTCAGAGTTGCTATTAAGCGGCTCTGACCATTTTTGTTAAGAGGCTGTAGAACAAGAAAGGCATTATATAGGCGTTAGTTCGCCAACTAACTTATACACTGGATGTATCGAACCCTGATTAGCTATTTGGCAATTGTTGGATTTATAGCTTGCCGCCCCGCTCGTCCACTGATGGTAGAAAATAAGGAGGGCAGATACTACTTCCAAGACCGCCAGACTGGTCGTATAGTAGGTGGACCTTATAGGAGCACATACGAAACCCCAGAACCTGGTAGCCCGAAGACCTTACCCCGAAAACAACTGATTGAAGCGCTAGATTCTACTCGGCGTGGGCTACCATGGCTGGTAAATGCCTGGGGTCAACGAACTGTGCGCGCATTTTACTTCGATAATGGACCGGATTATGTGCAAAATGGTCTGATGCGCTACACCAACGATAATAGTCTGGTCGGTTTTGCCAATTCAAAGGGCCAGATAAAAATACCGGCCCTATTTACCATTGCTTATCCTTTTAACCATGGATACAGCATTGTTGGGCAAGGTAGTCACCTCGAACCGCTGTTCCCGGGTGAAACCGAGCATATGGTGTGGCGCGGCGGCAAATGGGGAATCATTGACCGGCGGGGAAATATACTTGTACCGATTCAATATGATGCCCTGAATCCTGTGCGGGAAAATGATAAGTGGCTGGAAGCAGTACGCGGCTCAGAGAAGTTTCTTATCACCCACACCGGTCGTCGATTATCCTCCCGCGCCTACTCTACTTACAACCATCTTCCAGATACAACAGGAGCTAGGCGGCCATGGCAAGTTGATAACCAGAAAGGGTGGGGAAATAGCATAGAGAATTAGCTCACGTCTTCCGCACCAATTTAAACCCCTCCTTCGTCACCTGATACTGCTGGCCCTGGATGGTGATGGTTTCGCCTTCCAGTAGCTTGCTCAGGTCCAGGAGGTCAGCCTCGATGGTGTGGAGGGAGAAGCCGTGCTGGCGGGCCAGGGCGAGGTACTTGGGGTTGATGTAGTCGTGCACGCCGCAGAGGATGATGCGCACGTGGGCGGTGGTGTTTTTGAGCAGCCGGGCGTCGCGGGGGAAGGTGTAGTTGTCGGCAATGAGGATAAGCTCGGCCGAGTCGGGGGCGGCGGCCAGCTGCTGGGCGTAGAGCAGGGCTTCGGCGTCGTTTTCGGGCGCGTCGCCGCCGCCGCCGGCCTTCATGGTTTCAATGAGCTTGTTTTTGATGGCCTCGTAGCTGTCGGTGCGCACGTGGTAGAGGCCGCCGGTTTTGCCCAGGCGCTTGTCTTTGTCGGGCTGGTCGTTGCCGTCGTTGAAGAACACAAAGGTTTTCTCGTCTTCGAGGGCGCTGAGCTGCAGCCAGGCCAGCAAATCGTAGGTGTAGGGAAACATGCTGCCGGTTACGTCCGTCACCACCACTTCCTTGCTCCACTCGGGGTGGCGCTGCAGCACCCGGCTCACCACGCCTGCATCGGGCGGCAGGGCCAGCTCGGGGGCGGCGGTATCGGCGGCGGCCAGCAGTTCGCCTTTCTTGGTGATGCGCGCCTCGCAGTAGTCCTCCTTGTGCTGCCTGTTCTTGTGCTTCAGAAACACCCGGTACAGCCGGGCCGCCGAGTCGGGCAGGGCAAAGTGGGTGAAGCCCATATCGGCCGGGCCCAGCAGCTGTAGCGGCCCAATGGGCAGCCGGATGGCCCCGGTAGCCAGAAACGGAAATATCTTCCTATCAATGGGGAAGCCGGTGGTGAAGGCCACGCTTTGCCGGATGGCGTCTTCCAGCTCGGCCACGCACACGGGCCGGGCGGTGGGCAGCACCTTCACCTTCTGCACGGTGCCGCGGGCGTCCACCGTCAGCTGAAACTTCACCAACTGGGCCTCGCGCTCGGGGCACTTGTATAGGCGGCGCAGGCTGCGGGCCATCTGGCGGTTGGTGAAGCGGGAGCCGGGCAGGTTGCAGGCCACCTTCTTGCCCGGGGCCTTTTTGCCGGCTTTGGGGTGCTTCTTTTCCAGCACGCGTAGCTTGCGGGTGAGGCTGTCGAGGTCGGCGCGGCTGGTGGCGGCGGTGGCGTGCCGGGCCACGTATACCACAAACCCGTGGAAAAACGGCTGGCACTCGGCGGGGCTGTTGCAGCCGGTCTGCTCCACCAGCGTCCACGTCACCGACTCATCCTGCAACAGCCCCGGCACGGCAGCGGCCAGGTTGCGGATGCGGCCGAGGTTGAGCTGGCGCTGGTTGAAAGTGGGGTTGAGCCGGAAGGCGGTGTACACCAAATCCACCCGCACAATATGCCGCTCCCGCAGACGCAGGGCCGCCACATCGGCCCCCGAGAAGGTGGAGGGCAGCTGCAGCGCCTCCAGTTCGGGCAGGGGCTGGTAGCGGGCGGTGCGGTAGGCGTTTAGCTGGTCGTAGAAAGCGTCGAGGTCGGCCGCGGCGGCGGGGCTGGTCTGGGCCCGGGCGGTAGCGGATACAAGAACAAGCAGCAAGGCCCACCACAGGGCCCGGACGGATACAGCCGGCATGGATAACGTAGCGTAACGTACTAGCCCGCAACTTACGGATTTGGGCGCTATGCTAACCGTGGCTGCTATGCCGGCCAACAAAAAAGCGCCATCTACTGCGGGAGTAGCTGGCGCTTTGCGTATACGAAGCGTATGGGTTGGGCTATACGGCGGCGGCTAGTTTTACCCCTACCGCGCTGGGGCCTTTCTGCCCCATTTCCACCTCGAAGGTTACCTTGTCGTTTTCCTTGAGCGGAGACGATGCCTGCACCTGGTTTACGTGCACGAAAATGCTCTCGCCGGTTACTTTATCCTTGATGAAGCCGTAGCCCTTCGATTCGTTGAAGAACGTAACGGTGCCGGTGCGTACCGGATCCTCATCCGACTCTACCACGCGGGCGGCACCCAGCTGAATATCTTCCAGCTTGATTTCCTGCTTCTTGCGGTTCGGGTCCGGAGGAGTGGAGCTGATGTTGCCGAACTCGTCCACGTACGCCAGCATATCATCGAGGCCCTGGCCCTTCTTGGCATTGGCCTGACGCTCTTCTTTCTTCTCCTCTTTTTCCTGACGTTTCTTCAGGCGTTTCTTCTCGTTTTCCCTCTTGCCGAAGGTGGCTTGTGATCTACCCATAGGTGGTAATGAAGTCTTAAGGTATCGGCCATTCTGCGCGAAGAGGGCCTTGAAATGGTAAAAAAGAGTAGCAATTCAGTACAATCTCCGGAAAGAGAAAGTTCCTGAAAGAAATGCCTGCCGCAACCGGCAGAACCACCGGGGTACTAGTGCAAAACAACCGTCTTTGCCGGGGCCGTAGAATCCCTGGGGGCGGCCACCTCTCCCAGCGTATTCGCCGGAAAACAGGGTGCACGTTAGCCAGCGCGGGGCAGGCCCCTCCGGCCGGGGTAACACTCCCGTAAAGGTACCTTTTAATTTCGGCAAACGAATACCGGCCGCCCCGCCCGTAACAGCAGACCACGCGGGCCGGTACCGGAAAGGCCGGTACCAGCCCGCGCTGCCGTGGCTGTACCGTGAGTTTTCCACTAGCGGCTTGGCCGGACATTACCAGCTGCTGCCGGCCCCGCCGCCCCCGGAGGAGCCCCCGCTGCTGCTGGACCAGGAGCCGCCCGAGGAGGAAGAAGACCCACCGGAGGAACTGCCGGAAGAGGTTGCAAGGCGGCTGATGGTGTATTTCTCTTTCTGCTCGTGGTGGCAGAAGTAGCAGCGGTGCACGTGCCAGCCCCAGCCTTCCGAGGCGGTAGTGGCGGCCAGCATCACCTGGTCGGCTTGGGGTTGGAGGGTGCGGTGGTGGCACTCGGGGCAGGGCAGCACCTCGGTGCTCAGGTTCTGGTAGTCGAGCGTGAAGTGGTGCTGGCACCGGGGGCACTGCCACACGTCGTAATCCACGGATTCAACGTGTTCCTCAGCTACCTGGTGCCGGTCCAGCTTTTCGTCATCGGCCTGCTCCTGGAGGCGGTGCATGGGCGTGGTGCACTGAGGGCAGGCGTAGGGTGCTTCGCGCAGCTGCTGCAGCCGGCGGCGGTGGCGGGCCCAGTACGCCCATAGCCCCAGTGGCAGCAGCCAGGCCGTGAAGCCCAGGTTGTGGTGGGCCTGCTGGAGAAAACTGTACTGCTTATGCCGGGTGGCGGCGGCATGCGCGGTGCGCAGCTCCCGGTTAACCCGGCCCAGGTACAGGGTAGTGTACAGCAGCGGGAAGCCGTAGCAAAGAGCCAGCAGACCCAGCACCGGTAGAGGCCAGTTGGTGAGTATAACAAGGACAACGTATGTCGGCACGATGCCCAGACTGAGCCACAGCACCCAGCGCGGAGCCGGCACAGCAGGCTTTTGCAGGGCCAGGGCAAGGGTAGTCCCTACCCAGAGTACGCTCATAATCCAGGCGGCCACTATTGCCGGGCCGCTCCATCCGTTATTCTCGTAGTATTCATGCCCTGCTACCGGTTCCGGGGTGGCCTCGGGAGCAGTTGACAGGGCGGCTGCGGGCGCAGTGGCGGAGTCGGAGGGAACCGGGGCCGCGGAGCCGGAGCCGAGCTGGCGGATGAGGGCGGCCACACCCTGGCGCACGGCTTCATCGTAGCGTTGCTGGCGCAGCAGGGGTACCATATACTGCTGCTGAATGCGGAAGCAGGTCACGTCGGGCAGGTCGGCTTCAAGGCCGTAGCCGGTTTCCATTTCCACCCGCCGCTGGTCCAGCACCAGCAGTAGCAACAGGCCGTTGTTCTGGTCCTTGCCACCAATTTTCCAGCGGTTGAACAGGGCCGTGGCAGCGGTTTTGGGAACTTCCTCCCCAATACTGTGCACGGCTACCACATCAATGTGGGCCCGGCCGCTTTGGTCGAGGGCCTGCAGGGTGGCGTTGAGGTCCTGCACCGTGGCCGGGGCCAGCAGGCTGTCGGGGTTGCTGACGTAGGTTTCGCCCAGCGTTTTGGGGTCCGGAATCCGGGTGAGGTAGTCGGGCTCGGCGGGCGGGCCGTCGGGCGAGGAGCAGGCCGACAGAAACAGCAAGCCGGCAGTCAGCCAGAGCAGCAGGAGGCGGAAAGGCATACAGGCAGGAAAGGGTTGACTCGGGCGAATGTAGCAGCCTGGTTGAGTTTTACGCCCGTTCCCCTGCGTGGCAGCTATCCGTTTGCGTCCTCAGCGGGTTCCTCCGCTTCATCTACGGCTAGCAGTTCCGGCACCTCGCGCACTTCGCCGGGCTGCATATTCGTCAGCCAGATATCGGCCACCCGCACCCGCACCAGCCGCAGGGTGGGGTAGCCGGCGGCGGCCGTCATCTTGCGCACCTGCCGGAATTTGCCTTCCGTCACGATGATGCTGACCCAGCTGGTGGGCCCGTGCCGATCGTCGCGGATTTTGCGGCCCCGGGCCGGCAGGTCGGGGGCTTGCTCCAGGCGGCGCACCCGGGCCGGCAGCGTCTGGTAGAGCACGCTGCGGTGGGCAATTTCGAGGCCTTCCTGCAGCTGCCGAATGGCTTCGTCGGTGGGTAGGCCATCAACCTGGGCGTAGTATTCCTTCTCCACGTCCTTGCGGCGGATTCGCTCACTTACCCGGCCATCGGTGGTCAGCAGCAGCAGGCCCTCACTATGCTCATCCAACCGGCCCACGGCCATCGTATCGGCCGGAAAGTCGTGCAGCTCGCCCAGGAATTTCTTTTTGCGGGCCTCCCGGGCGTTGTTGCTCATGAACTGGCTGAGGTAGCCGAAGGGCTTGTAGAGGAGAAAGTGGCGGTGCTCGGTCATAGATCGGCAAAGGTACCCGCTTACGGCCACCCGGTAGCGGGGCCGCAGTACCGGAGTCCGGAGGGCGGCTTTTCTTTAACGCGGGTGCCCGCGGCGCATCAGTTCACGCGGGGCTTGCCTTTGTAGTGCACGTCGCTGGAGCCGGAGGCGCGGCTCTGCAGGGTTTCCGTCACGGATACGTAGGCATCGGAAGCGCCGCTGGCCTGCACGCTGGCCCGGCGGCTGTGCAGCTCGTAGCCTTTATAGTCGCTGCTGCCGCTGAGCTGTACCTGCTGCTGCTCGGCGCGGCCGGTCAGGCGCAGGTCGCTGGCTCCGCTGGCCGTGGCCGACAGGTTTTTCACGTTCAGGTGCAGCGTTACGTCGGAGGCCCCACTGGCCCGGATGGTGAAGGTATCGGCCGTGAAAGGGGTGGTGCTTTTTACGTCGGAGGCTCCGCTGACTTCTACCCGCGTAAGGGTGGGGCAGGTGATGTACACGGTTACCTTTTTGTTGGACAGCAGTGACGACAAGCCATTTTCCCGGTACAGCACCAGCGTGTTGCCCTGCACCTCGGTGCGCACGTGCTCCAGTACGCCGGGCTCGGCATCTACCTTCACCTGGGTAGCCGGGCCCTGCGTGAGCACCACATCAATGGCCCCACTGGCCTTAAGCTGCTCAAAGCCGCTCACATTGCGAAGCTGCTGGGCCGCAGCCGGGCTCATCAGGCTGCCACTGAGCATGGTAGCCACGGCAAAAGCGAAAGAAACAGTCGTTTTCATAAGACCAGGGAAAAAGAGTGAAGGAGGTAACAGCGTTGTAGCGGGGTAGATGAGCCACGGGCCGCAACCGTTGCCTGCCGCGGCGGCTTTTTCTGGAAGATGGGCCGTAACCCCCACGCAAGCCCCACCGTATCAGCCCCAATTATAGCCGTACGCCTATATGCAGCCGGCGGCTTTCATCACACCCGAACCTCCCATGAATAAGTCTCTGTTGTTCCTCTCTGCTGCGGCCTCGCTGGCCGTCGCCTCCTGCACGCAGGACAAGCCCGCCGCCGTGGATGCCGCCACTACGCCCGCCGCCGACACGGCCGTGGTAGTAAACGACGGTACTATGGCTACCGACACGGCTGCCTACCGCACCGAAGCTGACCGCCTGGCCGCCCGCATTGCCGACGACCTGAAGCTGACCGACACCGTGGTCGTAACCCAGGTAACCAACACCTACTACACCCGGGGCCGCCGCCTCAACGAGGTGAATACCCGCTACGCCACCGATACCACCGGCCGCTATGCTGCCCTGCGCCAGGTAAACGATGAAACCGACCGCCAGGTGAAAACCTACGTGACGGAGCCCCAATACAACACCTACGCTTCCAACCGCGGCACTTACTACGATGGCACGCCCTATACGGCCACCACGGTAGTTACCACCCGCGAAACCACGCCCGCCCGCCGCGGCCCGGCCATTGTAAAGTACGACAAGAAGAAAAACGGCGAAACCAAGATTGAGTACGCCAACGGCAAAACCGTGAAGATTGACAAAGACGGCGACACGAAGGTGGAGTACCCCAACGGCACCAAAGTGAAGCGCGACGCCGACGACGGACAAGTAAAAGTGAAAAACTAGCTTGCTGCCAGCTGCCGCAACTAGCAAACGGCCCTCACCTGAATTTTTCGGGTGAGGGCCGTTTGGCGTTCGGAGCTGATGGGTAGGCTACTGACGGGTGAACAGAAAATGGTTGGTCCCTTGGTGCAGCATAAACGTATGGGCCGCCGCGTCAAACTCCATGGTGAGGCCCGCGGCATCGTACACAAACGTGGTTTTGGACTTGGCCGTGAGCGGAAAGGCTTCTTGGCCGGTAGCCTGCGCCATGAGCGTGGTGCCGCTGGCCGTTACGTTGATTTTGAGGGGCATCTGGGTGCTGGCGTAGTTCCCCACCAAGGCGTTCAACTCAGCTGCCTCAAGCTTCAGGGCGCGGAAATCGGGCAGGCGGTAGGGCTGGTTGAAATAGATGGTCAGGGTGCCAACCAGCAGGTCGCTGAGGGTATAGTCGGGAGTGGTGCCGTTGCCGCAGTAAGCCAGCGTCAGCTTATCCGCGGGGAAGTAGGTGAGGGCCGAGCGGTACCCATCGATACTGCCGAAGTGCCCGTAGCTTTGCTTGCTGCCAAAGGGTACAATGCGCATGCCTGCGCCGTAGCCGTCCTGCATTTGCTGCATTTGCTGCAGGGTGGCCGGCTTCACCAGCTTGCCCGCAAACAGGCCTTCCATGAAGCGCGTTAGGTCGGCGGGGGTGGAGGTAAGGGCGCCCGCTCCGCCGGGAATGCTCATATCGGTTTCCCGCTGCAGCTGCCAGGTTGCACCATTCCACATAAAGGAAGCGGCTTCGTGCTTCTGGCTATTAAGGCGGCCACCGTAGTAGGTGTCTTTCAGCCCCAGCTTGGCCGTAATGCGCTTCTGCAATGCTTGGGCGTAGGACTGTTTGGTTACTTTCTCCACGATGTAGCCCAGCAGCACATAGTTGGAGTTGTTGTAATCATACTTGGCGCCGGGCTCAAACTCAACCGGCCGGGCCCTGATGATGGCCAGCAGTTCGGCCTGGGTTTTGGGATGCGTCATGTACTGCCCATACGCCGGGTCCCGGGTGAAGTCGCCGAGCCCGCTGCGGTGGTGCAGCAGCTGATCCACGGTGATGTTGGCGGCGTTGGGCAGGTCCGGAAACCAGGTAGCAATGGGCGCATTCAGCTTCAGCTTGCCTTCCTCCACTAGCTGCATAATCAGAGTAGCCGTGAAGGTTTTGCTGATGCTGCCGATGCGGTAGCGCGTGGCCGTGGTGGCAGGCACATTGGGCTGCTCCGGGCCAATGGCGCGGCGGTACACTACCTGCCCGTTTTGGGTGAGCTGCAGGCTGCCCGCCAGCTTGTGGTTGGCATCCAGCACTGTGAGCAGGCTATCAAGCTTGGCTTTATTGAAGGTGGCCGCTGGTGCCGTTTGGGCCGTGGCCGTGCCAGCCCATAGCAAAGGCAGCACCAGGAAGGAGATGGAAGCACGTAGCATACCCGGTAGGGATAAGGTGGCGTGGGGAATAGGCTGGTAAAAGACAGGTTATTTCCTGAAATAAGCCAGCAGCTCACTGCGGTAGGAGTTGCCAATGGGGATAAGCGTGTTATCCAGCAGCAGCACGTTATCGGGCTGCAGCATGCGGATGTGGGCGGCGGCCACGATAAAGGAGCGGTGCACCCGCAGAAACGCTGGGCCCAGCACCTCCACCATTTCCTTCATGGTATGGTGCAGCAGGTAGCTTTTGGTGGTTGAGGCAATCTTCACGTAGTCCTTGCAGCCCTCCACGTACACAATGTCGCGGTGCGGGACTTTCAGCAGGCCCTGGCGCTCCTTCACCAGCAGGTATTTCTCGGTAGTAGCATCGGCGGGGGGCAGGGGCTGGGCGGCGGGCAGGCGGGCAATGGCCTTCATAAACCGCTCGTAGCTAAAGGGCTTGAGCAGGTAATCCAGCACGTCCAGCTCGTAGCCCTCGTAGGCATACTCGCGGTAGGCCGTGGTGAGTACGGTTTTGGGCGGGTGCGTCAGGCTTTTCAGGAAGTTCAGGCCCGTGACCAGGGGCATTTCAATATCCAGAAACAGCAAATCCACGGGGTGCTGGGCCAGATGCTCGTAGGCTTCCATGGCGTTGCGGCACTTGCCCGTGAGCGTGAGCCCCGGTGTCTGGCCGATGAACTGCGTGAGCACCTGGTGGGCAAGGGGTTCATCGTCCACAATCAGGCACCGCACGGGCGCGGAGGAGGTAGTCATAGCGGCAAGAATAGCAGGAATAAGTAGAAAGCAATGCTCTGCTACAGGTGCAGCGTTAGCTCGGCCCGGTAGCGGCCGTTGTGCTCGGTGAGGTCCAGCTGGTAGGCGTCAGGGTAGTACAGCTCCAGGCGCTGGCGAATGTTCCGCAGCCCAATGCCCCCGCTCCGCTTCGGGGAGGCAGTAGGGGCTTCCGGCAGCATGTCGTTTTCGATGAGGAAATGCAGGCGGCCCAGGGCCGAGGTGAGCGTGGCGTGTACGCCGGCATCGTCGGAAAAGTGGTGGCGGCCGTGCTTGAAGCTGTTTTCCACCAGGGGCAGCAGCAGCAGGGGCGGTACCTGCACGTCGGCAATATCCCCAACGGCCGTGAAGCTCACCCGCGCCCCGGCGTAGCGGCGCTGCTCCAGCTCAAAGTAGTTTTTCAGAAATTCCACTTCCTCCGGCAGCGGAACCCGGGCCTTACCACTATCATACAGCACGTAGCGCATCAGCTCCGAGAGCAGCAGAATAAAGCGCGGCGTATCCGGCGAGCCGGCCATGCTGAGCCCGTAAATACTGTTGAGTGTGTTGAACAGAAAATGCGGCTGCAGCTGGGCCTTTAATTGCTCCATCTGTAAGGCCAAGTGGTCTTTTTCGAGGTGGCGGCGGCGGTACTCGTTTTCAAACGCTACCCGCATAAACGCCACGCAGCTAAAGGCCAGTAAGTCAGTAAACAGCAAGCTGAGGTAGGGCTGGGCCTGCGTGAACAGCTTGCCGGCCGCCTCCACGTAGCCCGCGTGGTAAAAACCAATCAGACCGGGTGGGCTGGCTATCTGCTGGAAGGCCCCACAAGCCAGCAGCATGTTTAGCTTGATGCCCCACCACAAGTACAGCGTCGAGCCCAGCCCCAGCAGCAGGTAGCGCCGGCGGCGTAGCAGGGCGGGCACCAGCAGCCGGTAATACGGGATGATGTAGAGAGTGGCGGTCAGCGCAAACAGGATGAGCTGCGGGTGGGGAAAGCCGGCGTGCCGGGCCGGGCCGGGCAGCACCGTGGTTTCCATAAACCCATTGTACTTGTACATGCCCACGTACAGCACCCACACCAGCCCTTCAAACACGAGCGGGAAAGAACTGGGCCGGTCGGTGGGGGAGAGGGCAGAGGGGGGCGCTAGCATAAGACCAAGTTGGCAGATTTTCCGGCGACCTAGCCCATAAGCCGAATCAGATTTCGACTAACCGGGGTATTTTTTTCGACCAAAAAGCCAACCCACCCGCTTCGTCGCTTCGTGGGCTGCCGTGGTCTAAAAAAGCTTCTTTTCCCCAATTACTACCTATTCCTTTGTGTCGTTGCCAGAAGGTAAACGGCCGGCATCACTGCCGCTACCGCCTGAACTCACACCAGTCAGGCACGCCGGCCGCTACCACTTTATTTACCCTTTTTATACAAGGTGTTTGTTTCGAGTGAGAATACCCTACTAGTTTATCTCTATGTAAAAAGCCTCCGGTGCAGAATGCACCGGAGGCTTTTTGCTGTTTCGGCCACTACGTAATCACGCTTACCGCATTACCCCGTAAGCGCGCAGCTCCGCATCAATCCGGCGGTTCCAACGGTCTTGGGCAGCGGCATCGGTGCCCCCGCGGGTTTCGGCATCGTACTGGTCCTGCAGGTGGTTCATCTCAGTGAAGGATTTGAGGTACTGCAGTTGCAGAATGCTGTTGAAATCAGCCACGGTGAGGCTGTCGGAGGCGGCGTTGCGGCGGAAGCGTTCCACAATCAGCCGCGTAATGTCGAAGTGGCGCTGCTCGTGGTTGAGGTTGTAGGCCGTGCGCTGGTCGGGGGCCACCCAGGAGGAGCTGCGCACCATAAACACCTTCAGCTGAATATCCAGGTCGATAACCCCGTTGTGCAGGCGTGGCCACCCCTGGTAGGCAAAGCTGGAATACACCGCTGCCGCGTACTTACCCTTCGTCCGGGCCGGGCCGGTGAAATCATCCCAGGTAAGCGGCCGGTTCACAGCATGAAATACCGTGTCAGCTTCAGTCTGGCGGGTTTCGTAGCGAAAAGTGGAGCGCACCGCAGTTGCCAGCCGCGCATCCTGTCGCATACCTTTCTCCAGCCACTGCTGCAGATACCGGAAGGCCCCCAGCAAGTTCTGCTGCAGTGCCGTTTCCACTACCGCCCGGTTTGCCAGCGGCCGTTGGTAGCGGGCCCCGCCCCGGTACTCGGTGAGCGTTACGGTACGACCCTCAGCGTTCTGCCAGTCGAATGCCAGGCGCACGGTGAGCTGCCCGGCAGCTTGCCGGTTGGCCGCCGGCACTTCCTGTATCCGGCACTCCAGCACCCGTACGGTCACGCGGTAGCGGGCCGTAGTAGCCGGCAAGCTCCACGCCGCAAACTGCCGCAGCGCTGCTTCCGTGCCACCCTGTAACTCCACCGGCTGTCCCGTAGCGGCCGTGGGTGTGAGCAGCCAGGCTACGGCCGGCCGGCCAGGGCGCGCATCGTGCACGGCCGCTACGGAAAACAACGGCTGCGCCACCGGAAACGGCGCGGGCTGCAGCACCAGCGGCTTTTCCGGCATTGGGGTCAGCAGCTGGTGCCAGGAGAATAGCAGGGTAAAGAAGAAAGCAAGCATCTACCGTAGCAGACACTTGCTTGCCGTTGCTTGTTCCTGAAAGAGAATATGGCCGTAACAGGTAAAAAAGAACGTCCTGCAGAGGCGCAGCCGAAGCATCTTGGGTGCTGATGCTGCAGCAATAGCCTCGATGAAGCGGTAAACAGGCTCCGGTAAGCTCAGCAGGATGGGTAGCTGGGCAACGTCAGCCCGCCGGATTCCTTGGCTTCGCTCAGCATAACGGTACCAGCCTGCTACCTATTTCCCAATCCGCTGGCGGCGGTACTCGGTGGGACTCTGGCCGGTAAACTTGCGGAAGGTTTTGTTGAAGTGCGACAGGTTGTTGAACCCGCAGGAGTAGCACACTTCCGTCACCGCCAGGTCATCGTCCAGCAGCAGGCGGCAGGCCTGGCCCACGCGGTACTCCTGCAGAAAATCAGTGAGGGTGTGGCGCGTCATTTTCTTGAAGTAGCGGCAGAATGCAGGCACCGAGAGGTAGGCCACGTCGGCTACTTCCTGCACCGACAGGCTGGCCCGCTGGTAGTTCTGCTCCACAAACTGGTATACCCGGCTTAGGCGCTGCTGCTCCTTCCCGCTCAGGCCCTGGCCACCGGAGCCCGCGTGCAGGGGCTGAATATCCTGGGCCGGAGCCTGCGCCAATTGCTGCAGCACCTGCAGCAGCAGCAGCAGCCGCATAAACGGCGGCGCGTTCAGCAGCTGCCGCAGCGTGGGGCCCACGGCCGTGCGGGTAGTGCCCCCAAAGGAAAGGCCCTCGTGGGAGCGGGCCAGCAGCTGCCGGATGGAGGCCAGCTCAGGCTTCTCCCAGAAGTCCGGACCCAGAAAATCACCGCGCAGCTGCACTACAATTTCTTCGAATGGCGTGCCTACCGGCTGCCCGTAGCTGAACGTGAGGTGCGGTAAGTCGGGACCGATCAGGACCAGTTCCCCGTCCTCGAAACGGGAAATGTGCTGGCCGATGTGCCGGCGTCCGTGACCCTGCGGGATATACACCAGCTCATACTCAGGGTGATAGTGCCAGAGCAGTTCGGCCTTGCTGACTTCAGTGTAGTGGAGGAGCGTAAACGAGCTGTCAACCGTGGGGTGGATGGGTTCAAATTGTAGCTTCACAGCGCAGTAATGCCTCAATGGCTTGGTGGGAAGCGTGAAATTAACACATTTGGTCAATAAGGCACCAAAAAAGGTGAACAAGGCAGTGGTTTTTCGCGTATTTCACCCTGACCTTTGACATACTGAATCGGACTATCCGCATGAAAACGCTTACTACCTACTTATTGACCCTGACGCTGTTGGCGTTGCTGGCCGTGGGCTCCCGTGTGGCCCAGGCCCGGCCCGATGGCGCGACCCGGGAACCGGTAGCGGTACGCAGCAGCCGGATGGCCCGTTATTTGGGCCAGACTCTCAGCTTATCGCGGCAGCAGCAGCGGGAAGTGCAGCGCAGCACGCGTCAGTATTTTCAGCAGCTGGAAGCCCTGGGCGAAACGCCCGCGCAACCTGGTATGGTGGCCTCGGCTACGGAAGGCCGGATGCTGGCTAGCCCGGCGGCGCTGCAAGCCGAGAAAATATACGAACAAACTTTGGCAGGCATCTTTACCCCCGGCCAATACAATGCATATAGCTGGCTGACCCGCCAGCCCGGTACCGGCCGCTAGGTCGTTTTTCCGGCACATACATCCAGCGGCTTTGGGTGGGAATTTTAGCCGCTGGCCGTTTCCCGGGCGCTTTTGGTGCCTGGTAAACGCAAAAGAGGTTGAGGCTGTGGGAGCTTCAGCCTCTTTTTTTTGTTCCGGTACGTATGAGAAGGCGCGTCTCCCGCCCGATTCCTGTATACTAGAGGCCACAAGCTGTACTTATGCGTCTTTTTTTGCTTGGCTGCTGCCTGTTACTTGCCCTACGGGTGCAGGCCCAGCAGCCCGATACCACCCGCGCCAGCCGCCGGATAGACCTTTCCAATGTGGATGTAGCCCCCGCTGCCGTGGACATCTCCGGCTGGCTGCTGCTGGACAAGGACATTCAGACGGAGCTGGAAGGTGCCGTGTACAATATCTATAACTTCAAGCACGACAAAGCTGAGCGGCAGTTCCGCAGCCTGCGCCGCCGCTACCCCAGCCACCCCATGCCCTACTTTTTGCTGGGCCTGACGACGTGGTGGAAAATTATGCCCAGCAACATCACCAACGAGCAGTACGACAAGGTGTTTCTGGCGTACATGGATACGGCCATAACCCGGGGTGAGGCGCTCTACAAAGCCGATAACAAAAACTACGAAGCCTGCTTTTTCCTGTCGGCGGCCTACGGGTTTTCGGCCCGGCTGAACGCCGAGCGGCACAACTGGCGCAAAGCCACCGTGGCCAGCAAGCACGCCCTCGATTTTCTGGAGAAAAGCCAGGAAGCCAACGGGCTCAGCCCGGAGTTTCTGTTCGGGCAGGCCCTCATCAACTACTATGCGCCCTGGATTTCGGAGAACTACCCCTTGCTGAAGCCGGTGCTGCTGTTCTTTCCGAAAGGCAACAAAAAGCTGGGGCTCAGCCAGCTGCGCGGAGTGGCAACCAACGGCTTCTATACCGCTCCGGAGGCCAAGGTATTCCTGATGAAGATTCTGCAAAACCAGGAGAACAAGCCGCTGGAGGCCCTGCCCCTGGCCCAGGCAATGGCCACTACTTACCCCGACAACGGCTACCTGCAGCGGTTTTATGCCCTCATGAGCTACCAAGTAGGTGATCTGCGGGAGTGTGAGCGGGTGAGCCGGGATATTCTGGACAAGCTCAACCGCGGCCTGCCCGGCTACGAGGGCATAAGTGGGCGCTACGCCACCTTCTTCTTGGGTAGCCTGATGCAGAACCAGTATAAAGACTTGCCCAAAGCTCGTGAGTATTACCAGCGCTGCGTGGTATTTGCCGAAAGCACCGGTGACACCAAGCAGGGATTTTACCTGTACGCCTTGCTTAACCTGGCTCGTATTGCCGATAAGCAGCAGAATCCGGCCGAGGCTACCCGTTATTATAAAGAAGTACAAGTGAAGGCAGAGCGAAAATCGGAAGCGTATAACGAGGCGCAGCTGTATTTGAAGAAAAACAAGAAAAAGCGGTAGTTGCGGAGGGGAAATGCCGAAATTGGCAGACAAAATCAGCGGGTTGGTAATGCTATAACCAGTCCTTCGCCGTGTAGTGCGGCTTACGTGCCGTTGCAACAGAACCATCAGGCCCCCAATGGCTCGTATCTTACATGACAGCCGCCCTGATTACCACACGCATGTTGCACCAATTTCATCATGAATGCCGCACCCGTACTCCGCCTGATATTCCGGTATAATTCCCGGCTAAGTCTGTTGCGCCTGTGGCGTGGCGAAATTCACAATGCTGTCCAACTGATAGGGGTACTGAATATGATGCTTGCGGCCGTGCAGCGCCATCAGGCCCGGCAGCTGCTGCTGAATATGCAGCACTTGCCTCCCTTCGACCAACCGCTGCAGGAATGGCTACAAACCAACTGGCTACCCCGACTGCGCCGTTCGGGTATTCACCGGCTGGCGTTGCTGCTGCCGCAGGATGTGTACAACCGCATGGTTATCGAGGGCTTACTCTGGAACTCCACGCGCAAATCCCTGCCCTACGAAGTGCAATACTTTACTGAGCTGGAAGCGGCGCTGGATTGGGTATCCGATGCTGAACTACCCACCACGGCCAATGACTGGCCGCGCTGGTGGCATCAGCCCACGCTGCTCCGTTTGCGGGAACAGAAGCGTCGCCGCAACTGCCTGCGTTAAGGGAGTTGCGGCAGTTGCATTATTACCGGGGCAGCCTGACCAAGCAAGGGGAGTTGCCGGCCGCTTCAACTTAAGCGGGTTCTTCACTTATCTGCGGCGGCCCGGGGCCAGCAGGGCCAGCGTCCCAACCGGCCCCCGGGCGGGTATTACCACGCGGGCCCGGGGGTAACGCGCAGTCACCATTCGCACCGAGGCCGCCCAGGCAGCGCGGCTGGCAGCCGCGCTGCCTGGGGGCGGAACCTGGGCCAACTCCCCGCCAAACAGCACTTTTTGCCGGGGGAGCCAGGCAACTCCTTTATCAGCAGTAGCGCGGGCTCCCGGAAAAAACAGCTCCAGTCGCGTGTGGCCCGCCCGGATGAGTGTGTAAGGCTTGAGGGCCGGTACCAAGGGCGGAGCCTGCGGGTGAGCACTGTGCCAGCGGCGGGCCGTGAGCGGGGTGCTATACAGCCGCACGTGGTGCCGGTGCAGTACGGCCAGGGCCTCGGGCGTGGCGGCCCGGGCGTGGGTAAGGAACAGTACCCGCACCCGCTGGTGGAGACTGTCGGCGGCCCAGCGCAGGAGCTGCTCGGTTTCAGGAGCACTCCAGGCGGCATCTACCAGCAGCAACCCCTTGCGGGTTTGGATGAGTAGGCCATTGGGCGCGCTACCCGCCGCAGCCGCCAGGCCCACGGGCATATATACCCGCGCTGCTACCGGCTGCATCCGGAGCCGGGCGGGGGAAGGAGAGGCGGGAAGAGGAGTTGCGGCAGGAAAGCCTGCCAAGGAAAACACCAGCGCGGCCCACGGCCCCGCCAGCAAAGAAGAAACAAACAACATGCACTTTTCAAACGACGAAGCTCCCTAACGTGCTGCGCCCCGTGAATAGTGCCCGGCTAGTGCGGGGTGCGGTCCAGCAACTGCTGCACATGGTGCTCCAGGTGCACGGCGTAATCCTCGATCAGCCAGCTTAGCGTAACGGAGTAGCCGCTTTCATAGGCACAGCGGGTCGTGTACGCCCCCGGCGGAATTTGCCCGATGAGGCGAATAAGCTGTCGGTTATACAGCGTCCAGAGAGTGAGCAGATCGGCCGGAGGAGTATGCTGATAGTCGGCGCAGCGAGTCCAGGCATCCTGGTCGTAAGCTTCAATCTGCAGCGGCTCGGGTTGGGTAAGGGCCAGCACAAACCGCCGGTGGTTATTGGCTGCGGAGTCGATGAGGTGGCCCAGAATTTCCTGGCGCGACCATTTGCCGGGGGCTGGTGGCTCGCACAACTCACTGGCCGAAAAAGCGGGGAGGTGTTCGTTGAGTAAGTGCAGCAGTTCCTGCAGTCGGCGACAGATCTGTTGCATGGCAGATAACGAGGCGAACGGGGGCAGTGAAAGGTGGAAACCGCTAAAAGAAAGGGCAAAGATGGGACTATCCGATTGGAACCTGGCCAGGGTTTGGTACTTTTTGAGGGGTTTTCGTATTACCCACTGCTTTTCCTCCCTCTCTGCCTCATGTCTGCCACTACTGCTGTTGCTC
This sequence comes from Hymenobacter sp. 102, assembly GCF_049949205.1. NCBI lineage: Bacteria > Pseudomonadati > Bacteroidota > Cytophagia > Cytophagales > Hymenobacteraceae > Hymenobacter > Hymenobacter sp. 102. The sequence continues at coordinate 2,447,301 of NZ_CP188172.1, read as the reverse complement.
CGGCCTCGTCCGTTACCCAAGCTTTGTTTACCCGGCAGCAAGGCCGAGCCGAAGCTCTTCGGCAGGAGCCCCTGGACAACCGTGCTGCCCGCCTGCGTAAGCTGGGTATTTGGCTAACGGAAAACCGCGCCGCCATCCAGCAGGCTCTCTACGCCGACTTCCGCAAGCCGGCCACCGAAACCGACGTGACGGAAATCTGGTCGTCGCAGACGGAGCTGAAACACACCCTGCGCCACCTGCGGGAGTGGGCGGCCCCGCGCAAAGTGGGCACACCGCTGGCTCTGGTGGGCACGCGCGGCTGGGTGCAGGCCGAGCCCAAAGGCGTATGCCTGATTATCGCGCCCTGGAACTATCCCTTCTACCTCGCCGTCGATCCACTAATTTCGGCCCTGGCGGCCGGTAACTGCGTCATCATCAAACCCTCCGAGATGACGCCTACTGTGGCCGCACTGCTCAGCCGTATGTGCCAGGAACTGTTCGACCCGGCCGAGGTGACGGTGGTGGAAGGCGACAAGGACGTGGCCACCGAACTGCTGGCGTTGCCCTTCGACCATATTTTCTTCACGGGCAGTCCGCAGGTGGGCAAAGTGGTGATGCGCGCCGCCGCCGAGCACCTGACCAGCGTAACGCTGGAGCTGGGCGGCAAGAGCCCCGCCGTGGTGGACGAAACCGCCGACCTGCGCGACGCGGCCGAGAAAATTGTGTGGGGCAAGGGCATCAACGCCGGCCAGACCTGCGTGGCCCCCGATTACGTGCTGGTGCACGAGCAGGTACGCGACCAACTGGTGGAGGAAATCCGGCAGGTGGTGCAGCGGTTCTATGCGCCCGACGGGCAGCCGGTAGCCGAATCAGCCTCGTTCGCGCGCATTGTGAATGACGGCCACTTTCAGCGGCTGACCGGGCTGCTCGCCGATGCCCGGGCGCACGGAGCCACCGTGGCCGTGGGCGGCACCGCCGCCGCCGAAAACCGCTTCATTGAGCCCACGGTGCTGCTGAATGCCCCCCCGGAAAGCCGGGTGATGCAGGAGGAAATCTTTGGGCCGCTGCTGCCGGTACGCACTTTCCGTACGCTCATGCAGGCTGTGGATGAAGTAAATGCCCGGCCCCGCCCGCTGGCGCTGTATGTGTTCAGCCAGAGCCAGGAAAATCAGCGGTACCTGCTGCAGCACATTCCGGCCGGCGGAGCCTGCCTCAACGAAACCATCCTGCACCTGGGCCACCCCGACCTACCCTTCGGCGGGCTGGGCAACAGCGGCCTGGGCCGGGCCCACGGCCACGCCGGCTTCCTGGCCTTCAGCAACGAAAAATCAGTGCTGCGGCAGCGGGTGGGCCGCACCGGCCTCAAACCCATCTACCCGCCCTACACTCCCCAGGTAAAAAAGCTGGTGAACTGGCTGGTGAAGTGGCTGTGAAAGAGCAACTGAGTAAAGGAGTAGCTGAGTATTTGTTCTACCAAGCAGAATAGTGTTGGCAGAACAAATACTCAGCTACTCCTTTACTCAGTTACTCACTTCGTATGCAAGCCGAATAAGTCGGAGAAAATGACGAACTTTTAGAGCCGGTTGCGTGCCGGCATGTTAGTTGGTTCGTTAGTTTGTTTTCTCGCTTGAATATGGAGTTCACCGCCGCGCAATGCGCCACCCTGCGCGCTTTGGCCGACACGTTTATTCCCGGCTTGCCGGCCCCGGAGCCCACGGCCGACGCGGCGTACTGGGCGCGGCGCGGCTCCGAGGGCATCGACCTGGAGAAGATAGCCGCTGCCATTGCGGCCCAACCGGCCGGGGCGCAGCGGGAGTTCCGGCAGCTGCTGCAGCTGCTGGATGCGCCGGTGCTGGGCCTTACCTGGTTTGGGGCACTGCGGCCGTTTGCGCAGCTCAGCCCGGAGCAGCGCGAAAAGCTGTTGCAGCGCTGGGCCGCTTCCAGCCTGCCCCAGTTGCGCAAAGGTTTTCAGGCATTGCGCAAGCTGTGCATGTTTCTGTATTATGGCGGCTCCACGCCCGAACAGGGCCAGTTCGTGTGGGAGCACATCGGCTACCCCGGTCCGCAGGCCGTGGATGAGCCGGTGGAAACGCCGAAACCCCTTCAGCTGCTGACCCCGACCCACGATATCACCTACGAGTGCGAGGTGCTGGTAATTGGCAGCGGAGCCGGAGGGGGAGTGGTAGCCGGGGAACTGGCCGCCGCCGGCCACGAGGTGCTGGTGCTGGAAAAAGGCCCGTACTACCACGGCACCGATTTCACCCAGCAGGAAGTAGATATGCTGGGGGCGTTGTACGATGCCCGCGGTACGCTCACCACCCAGGATGGCAGCATTGGACTATTGGCGGGCTCCTGCCTGGGTGGGGGCACTACCGTTAACTGGGCCGGCTCGTTCCGCACCCCGGAGTACGTGCTGCAGGAATGGGCCGATGACCACCAAGTGCCCCATTTTCTGGCCTCTTCCTTCCGGGAAAGCATGGATGCCGTAAGCCAGGCGCTGAGCGTAAACACCGACTACGTGCGCCACAATGCCCAGAACCAGATGCTGCTGGAAGGCTCGCGGCGGCTAGGGCAGCGCGTGCAGCTGATTCCGCGCAACGAGCGGCACCAAGATACCTCGGAGCAGCAGTTTCAGGGGCTGGGCTACAGCTGCTTCGGCGACCGGTACGGCGTGAAGCAGGGCACTCTTAGCACGTATCTGGAAGCCGCCTTCCGGCACGGGGCCCGCCTTCTGTGCAATGCCCGGGCGGAGCGCATTACCAGTACTGCGGGGCAGGCCACCGGGGCCGAAGCCGTGTACACCACGCCGGAAGGCAAGGCGGTGCGCATTACGGTGCGGGCCAAGCGGGTAGTGGTGGCGGGTGGGGCCGTGCAGACGCCCGCGCTGCTGCTGCGCAGCGGGTTGCGGCACCCCCACCTGGGCCGCCACCTGCACCTGCACCCCACGGTAGTAGTATCGGGGCTGTACCCGCAGCGCATAAACCCCTGGCACGGGCCCATGATGTCGGTGGTAAATGATGCGTACACCCGGCTGGACGGCAGCAACTTCGGGGTGAAGCTGGAAACGCCCCCCGCCCACCCGGGCCTGATGAGCATGGTGCTGCCCTGGCGCTCAGGGCGGCAGCACAAGGAGCTGATGGCCCAGGCGGCGCACCTGGGCTCCTTCATTGTGCTAACCCGGGACCGGGACGGGGGCCACGTGAACGTGGACCGGCAGGGAGTGCCCCTGGTTCACTACACCCTGAGCGAGTACGACCGGGGCCACCTGCTGCGGGGCGTGGCGGCAGCGGCCGATATTCACGTGGCGGCCGGGGCGCGCAGCGTGCTGCTGCCCCACGGCTCCCTGCCGCTGCTGCGGGCCGAAAATGGCCGGGCCCTCAACCCGGAGGTGCTCAGCGGCCTACCGCAGTTAAGCTGGAAGCCCAATCAGTTCGGGCTCTACAGTGCCCACCAGATGAGCACTTGCCGCATGGGCGGCGCGGCGGCCACGCACCCTACCAGCCCTACCGGCGAGCTGTACGAGCTGCGCCACCTGTACGTGGCCGATGGCTCGGCTTTCCCGGCCTGCAGCGGCGTGAATCCCATGCTCACCATCATGGCTTTGGCCCACCATACGGCCCAGCACCTGAAGGCCAGCCTGCCCGGCCGGGCCGTAGCTGCCGGGGTTATAGAAGCCGCCGCGCGCTGACTGGGGCCGGCCAATGTACCCGTTGACCAGGTTTTCGCGTAGGCGTCAGAACACGCCTAGCTTTTCCCTTGCCATGTACTCCCTGCGTCTTTCCCTAACGGTACTGCTGGCCACCAGTCTGCTGGCTGGCTGCGCCCGTCGTAACAAAGCCACTATCCCTGCCGCCTCTACCCCCGTAGCCGCGCCGGTAGTAGCCCCCACCGCCGCCCGCGACCTGACCGACGTGCTGACGGAGGAACTGAATCTGACTGCCGAGCAGCGCGGCAAGGTGCGCACCGTATTTACCAGCACCGCCGAGCAGGCCAACAGCGCCAAGCAGCGGCTGGGCAGCAACCGCCCGGCACTACTGGCCGAGTTGAAGCGCATCAATACCTCCTCAGATCAGGAACTGAAAGGAATTCTGACTCCAACTCAGTATCAGCAGCTGAAAACCAAGCAGCGCCAGGTACAGGCCCAGATGCAGGCCCGCCGGGCGCAGTAGCCCGCGCAGGCAACCCTTTCAGCCTAAGCCGCATCTGCGCTAACGGGCCGCCGACGAACGGTGCGCCCGTTAGCGCAGATGCCGTATGAAATCTTATCTGTTTGCCCTGTTTATGGGAATGCCCGCCGCCGGCTGGGCCCAGGCCGCTTCCTCTACCACAACGCTGGCCCAGCGCCTCAACCAACTCATGCGCGACCCGCAGGAGCCGGAAACGGAGTTGCGGGTAGGCTTCTCAGACTGCCACTTCACGCAGGTGATTCGTAAGTACCGCCCGCAGCCGGCCAGCGGGGCTACTGCTATTCAGGTGAGCCACCAGAAAAATGGCTCCGAATGGGCGGTGAAAACCGACGACCGGGTGGAGTTTGAGTTGAAGCTGGGTACCGACTGGGCCCAGGTGCAGGAAATAACCTACGCCCCCGCCCGCCGCGAAAAAACCAACGAGCGGTACTATGAAATTACCATCCGGCGGCAGAAGAAAACGGCGCAATCATCCAGCAATACCACCTTCGAGCTGCCCCTGTACACTGCCAACGAAGCCGAGGTGCAGCGCCTGACCGCTCAGCTCAACCAATTGCGCCGCACCTGCGCCGGCCGGTAGGCCAGTCCGGGCAACCAGCCCGGTGTTCGGCCAAAACTTCCGGCCGGCCGGCGCGTTTGTAGCCTGTTCCCAAATTTACCCGGATACGTATGGCGGCTACTCCCTATCTACTGCGCTTCAATCCTAAACTCAGCCTCAACGCGGCTGGCAAACACGTGCGCGACGGCCTCTCCACGGTTCTGCGTACCGGCGACAACCTGTGGCTAAGCTGCGACGAGCGGACCTCCATTGAGCGGCTGCGCCTCATCGGGCCCCGCGAGTTCGGGGAGCATTGCCGCTACGAGCTGGCCGATCTGCTTGACCTGCGCAATGAGGCGGAAGCTGTGGAAATTGACATTGAGGGCCTGGGTGAGGCCGACCACTACCTCTGGGTAATCGGCTCGCACAGCCTCAAGCGCAAGCAGCCCAAACCCGACGAGGAGGACGTGGCCAAGCAAATTGCCCGACTGGCCAAAGTAGCCGAGGAGCCCAGCCGCTACCTGCTAGCCCGGGTGCCGTTGCTGCGCAACCCCCGCACCGGCGACTTTGAGCTGCACCGCGAAGCACCCCACCCCACAAATCCAGGCCAGGTGCTGCGTGCTGCCCAGCTCCGGGGCACCGATACCTCCAACGACTTGCTCGATTTGCTGGTGCACGACCCGCACCTGAAGCCGTTTCTGCCAATCCCGGGCAAGGATAACGGCTTTGATATTGAGGGCTTGGCGGTGACTCCCGACGGGCGGCTATTTATTGGCTTGCGCGGGCCGGTGCTGCGGGGCTGGGCCATTGTGCTGGAGGTGCTGCCCCGCGAGGACAAGCACGGCCGCCTGCGCCTGGATGAGGTGCCCGGCGCCACCGAAAAATACTACAAAAAGCACTTTCTGGACCTGGGCGGTATGGGTATTCGGGAGTTGCGCCAGCAGGGGACCGACCTGCTGGTGCTGGCTGGACCTACCATGGACCTGGACGGTACCATTGCCGTGTACCGCTGGCCGGAGGCCCTCAGCTGCCCCCAGGACAGCCTCATCGGGTCCGATAAGCTGGAGCGCCTGTTTGATGTGCCCCACGGCAGCGGCCCCACCGCCGGCCAGGACAAAGCCGAGGGCATGGCCCTGCTGGATGAAACCCACGTGCTGCTCGTGTTCGACAGCCCAGCCGATGCCCGCAAGCCTGCTCCGCACCAGGTACAGGCCGATGTGCGCCGGTTGCCCGCACCGGCGGCTGCCGGCCGATAAGCTACCTTGCCGCGGTTTTCTTTCCGCCACTCTTTCCCTGGCCTTTCCCTTTTCGCCTCATGGCTGCTCCCCTCCTTCGAACACCCGAAACCCTGCACCGCATCCGATTTCAGGACTGTGATATGCTTGGGCACCTGAACAATGCCCGATTCCTTGATTATTTTTTGAATGCCCGCGAGGAACACGCCTTGCAGCACTATTCCCTTAACCTGGGTGCGCTGGCCCGGCAGGCCAGCGCCAGCTGGGTTATTACCAAGCACCAAATTGCGTACCTGCGCCCGGCCAACCACGCCGAGCAGGTGCGCATTCAGACCCAGCTTATTCACTTCGACAACTCCAACCTGGTGGTGGAGATGCTGATGCTCAGCGAAGATGGCCTGCGTCTGAAGGCGGTGCTATGGTCGGAAATGGCTTTTGTGAAGCTACCCGGCGGTACCCGTACTGAGCACTCCGATGAATTGATGGACATGCTGGAACAGCTAGACGTGGAAGCGGTGGACTACGACCCTGATGGCTTCGACGAACGGGTGAAACGCCTGCGCAAAGCTCTGAAACGGGAGCGGAACGAGCAGGACTAAGCCCGAAAAGCCAAAATTCTACGTCAACCGCTCGGGGTAACAGCCGTTAAAACCTAACCGGTGGGCCACACTGCCCACCGGTTTTTTTTAGAACCTGATATTCCTCTGATTCATGAGCATTTTTGGCAGCGACGCCCTGAAAGGCAAGAAAATAGCCCTGGTAGCCACCGACGGTTTCGAGCAGTCGGAGCTGGAGAAACCCAAGAAGTACCTGGAAGATGAAGGTGCCGAAACCCACGTAATTTCCCTGAAAAGCGGCTCCATTAAGGGCTGGGACGAAAAAGACTGGGGCGATAAAGTAGACGTGGATAAAGTAATTGGGGATGTAAAAGTGGCCGACTACGATGCCCTGGTACTACCCGGCGGCCAGATGAACCCCGATGTACTGCGCACGGAGCCCGAGGTAATCAGCTTTATCGGCGAGTTCGTGCGTTCCGGCAAGCCGGTGGCCGCCATCTGCCACGGCCCCTGGACGCTGATTGAGGCCGACGCGGTGCGCGGCAAAAAGCTCACCAGCTGGCCCAGCCTGAAAACCGACATCAAGAATGCCGGCGGCCACTGGGTTGATGAAACGGTGGTAGTGGATGGCAACATCATCACCAGCCGTAACCCCCAGGACATTCCCAACTTCAACGAGAAGATCAAGGAAGCCCTGGTAGGCAAACACTAAGTCCACGGCGGCCCTGTCCGTCTCTGGCTTAACCGCCCCACTGGCCTTGGTTGCCGGTGGGGCGGTTTTTTCTGTCGGTAGCCGGCCATTACGTGCCGGCCGCCAGCAGCCGGGCGGCGTACGGATGGTACACCAGATACAGTCCCGCATCAAATACTGCCAGGAACGTGCCCTGTAGGATAACTGAGCGGCCAAAGCCCATCAGGCGCTCGGGGCGGGTGGCACTGCCGGCCCGCTGGCGCAGCCACAGCCCCAGCAGCACGTACCCCACATCCAGCGCGGCATTCACCAGCAGAATCTGCTCGGTGCGGGCCTGCGCGGCCAGGCTCTCGGTTAGGGTAAGGCCGGCTACCTGCTGCGGGTGCGCCTGCAAAATGCCCCACACGGCAATCAGGGCGTTTACCATATTCCACGCCACGTTCATCAGATGAAAGTGGTGGACTGCGCTGCGCCGGTCGGTGCGGGCCACGTAGTAGCCGCTTACCACCAGGTTCAGCAGAGCCCAGGCACCCAGCACGCCCATGCCGCGCTCAATCAGCAGCTCGCGGGCGTGGTTGATAAGGGGAAGCGTCGGGGCGGTATCGGGCAGCATGGGGCAGGAGAGGAGAAGGCGACATAAAAAAAGGAAGTCCCGGAAGGACTTCCTTTTCTGCAACTGACAGCAGGTGGTTTAGTTGGAGATACCCAACCCCAGGTACACCTGAAACATGCCGTTTTTGATGTTGCTAATGGCCGTCTGGCCGGTTTTCGACAGGTTCTGGTCCTGAATGATATCGGCGAAGCCGGCGGTGTAGCGCCCACCCACGCGGGCCGGCCCGATGCGGGCTTCCAGCCCGGCCGCCAGCCCGTAGTCGAGGCTGTTGTAGCTGTAGCCGTACAGGTTGTTCTCGTCGGCAATTTTCCGCTCCCGGTCGCCTTCTTTCACTTTCGTGAGCAGCGAAACCTGGGGGCCTACGTGCAGGCTCACGTTATCGAGGAAGTTATACACCAGCAGTACGGGCACCTGCACGTAATCGAGGCGGGTGGTGTAAGTGCCCGATGGAGCCGTGCTGGCCGGGCTGTCGCCCTTAAAGCCCTGCCGGCTGTAAAGAAGCTCCGGCTGCAACGAGAATTTATCGTTAAAGCCAAATTGGGCATAGACGCCGGCATGGAACGTATTGTAGATGCCTTCGTTTCCGAAGTTCTTCTTGTCGTCGCCCCGGAAGTTGGAGGCCGTGAAGCCGCCTTTAATGCCGAAGCCGTTGTTGCGCGAATCGGAAGTTCCGGGCGAGTAATCGGTGGAAGAGCGGACGCCGCTGGGGCCATCCGTCTGGGCCATGGCCGAGGCGCTGAGGGCGCAGCCGGCCAGCAGGAGTGCAACGTGTTTCATGGGGGTGGTAACGGTGATGCAGATGGGAGAATGGATTGCTGTCGGGAAGAAGAACAGCATCTGTAAGCCGCTATACTTGCCCGCGCTCAGAAGGTTACAGGCTGATCCGGGGGAAAGCCGAAATTTTATAAGGCCGGAAAGTGCAATATCACAGCCGGAAAGTTACCTTTGGCCCTTTACGGCCGCCGCCAGCCGGTTTTGTGCGGGGTGTTAGCTCAGTTGGTTCAGAGCACTACCTCGACAAGGTAGGGGTCATCGGTTCGAGCCCGATACGCCCCACCAACGAAACCACCCGAATCCGAAAATAACCGCCCCATCCGGCGGTTATTTTTGTGGGGTCATCCACCCCATGCCAGCGGCCTGCGTAGGTTTGCAGCGTATGCTTTCCATTGCCTGGGCCCCGCTGTATGCGCACCCGCTGCCCGAAAACCACCGCTTCCCCATGCTCAAGTACGAGCTGCTGCCTGAACAGCTGCTTCGCGAAGGTATTGTGCCTGAAAGTGCCTTTTTCCTGCCGGAGCCGCCACCGGACGCTGATATTCTGCGCGTGCATACCGCCGACTATCACCACCGGCTGCAAACCGGACAGCTGACGCGGGCGGAGGAACGGGCTACTGGCTTTCCGTGGAGCCCCGAGCTGATCCGGCGCGAAACCACCATTCTGGGCGGCACGCTGGCATGTGCCCGCCGGGCATTGCCGGGTGGCGTAGCCCTGAACATTGCGGGTGGCACCCACCACGCCTTCCGAGACCGGGGCGAGGGATTCTGCCTGCTCAATGATCAGGCGGCCGCCGCGGCCTGGCTGTTGGACGAGTCTGCTTCCGGCGTAAATCGGGTGCTGATTGTGGACCTGGACGTACACCAGGGCAACGGCACGGCCCGCATTTTTCAGGAGGAGCCCCGGGTGTTTACTTTCAGCATGCATGGGGCCCGCAACTACCCCCACCGCAAGGAGCAGTCCAGCCTTGACCTGCCCCTGCCCGACGGTACCGACGATGCGGCCTATCTGGGGCTGTTACGGGCTACGCTGCCCCGCCTGCTGGACGAGCATCAGCCAGATTTTGTGTTCTACCTGAGCGGGGTAGATGTACTGGCTACCGATAAGCTGGGCCACCTGGGCCTCACGCCCGAGGGCTGCCGCCAGCGCGACGCCTACGTGATGGGCCTGTGCCACCAGCACCGGCTGCCTGTGGTAGTGTGCATGGGTGGGGGCTACTCACCCCGCATTGCCGATATCGTAAATGCCCACGCCGCCACCTTCCGCGTGGCGGCCGATTTGTGGAGTTGAAAGGCTAATAGCTGATGGAGGAATCAGGAATAGAACGTCACCTGTCGCCTCCCGGAATAACCACCTGCCACCGAAAAGCCCAGCGCCAGCGCAGCCGGTAACGGCTGATACCGGCCCGGCGCAGCAGCCGTTGCCAGTCGGGCCGGGTGAAGGCGCGTGCTACCGACAGGGGCGCATCGTGGCGCACGAGGCGGGAGCCACCCAGCAGTCGGGTCAGCCACCGGATGCTGTGGTAGGCGAGCGGGTGGCGGTGCAGGTCGTTGATAACAACGGCCACTCCGGCCTGCTGCTGCCATCGGCCCAGCATAGTTGTCAGTTCATCCTCCGTAAAATGGTGGCAGAACAGGCTGGCCGTCAGAATATCGTAGGGCTGCTGCTGAAACCCGGCGGAAAAAATATCGGCCTGCACAAACTGAATCTCGGGATACTGCCGGCTATGGGCGGCGGCATACTCCAGCATGAAGGCGTTAGCATCGACGCCCACCAGCTCCACTGCCATGCCTCGCCGCCGGGCCCAGCGGGCAATCCGGCGCAGGGTGTCGCCGCCGCCACTGCCCAGGTCGGCCAGGCGCAGGGGGCGGCCCTCGGGAAACTGCGGCTGCAGCCGGGCCAGGGCGTGCAGCACCGGGGCGTAGCCGCCCAGCCAGGTATTAATGGTTTCCAGCTCCTCCAGGTTCTGCCGCAACTCCTCGGAAGCCAGCGTCAGGTCGTCCATCAACTCTGGCTGGGTGGAACGGTGGCGGAAATCGGGCATGCGGAGCGGTGCTGGAAGGAGAACTGTAACGGGTGGTAGGCAGCGGCTGGAGCATCAAACCAGCAGAGCGGGCACTTCGGCCGCTGCCGGCTCCTGCTGCGCCAGGGTGGCGTTTTCCTCGCATACCACCGTCAGCAGCATGGCTTCCAGGGTAAGGCCGGGCCCGAAAGCGAAGCTGAGTACCGGCTGGCCAGCGTCGGCGGGGGTGAGGGTTTGGAGCAGTGCCTGCAGCACGTACAATACCGTGGCCGACGACATGTTGCCGTAGTCGCGCAGCACCTGGTAGGCAAACCGGTTATCGTGGGCCGTGAGGCCCAGGGCCTGCTCAATGGCTTCCAGAATTTTGCGCCCGCCCGGATGAATGGCAAAGGCTCGCACATCGGCCAGCTGCACCGGCAAATCCTGCAACAGCCGCTGGGTGAGCTGCCCGATGCCCTGCTGAATCATGCGCGGCACGTAGGAGGAGAGCGTCATTTCAAACCCAAACGTGTTGATGTGCCAGGCCATATCGGCTTGCCCATCGGGTTCCAGCCCGCAGTGGAAAGCCGTGAGGGCCAGGCTGGGGCCGTGCGCGGCGGGCTGGCCCTGCACCAGCACGGCCGCCGAGCCGTCGCCGAACAGGGCATTGGAAACCAGGTGGTCGTCTTCCTGGCTTTTCTGAAAGTGCAGGGTGCACAATTCCGTACATACAATTAGCACCCGGGCTTCCGGGGTGGCCCGACAAAAGGCATCGGCCAGCTTCAGGGCATTTACGGCGGCGTAGCACCCCATGAAGTTCACGCAGGTGCGCTGCACGTGGCCCGACAACCCCAACGCGGCTACCAGTTCAATATCCAGTCCCGGCGCGTACATGCCGGTGCAGCTGACGGTAATAAGGTGAGTAATGGAGCCGGGAGCCACGTCGGGCAGCTGATCCAGACAGGCCCGGGCCGCCTGTACCGAGAGAGGCAGGGCCTGGCGTCGGTACTCGGCCATACGCGGACCAATACCGGGGAAAGGCTCCAGCCCCGGCGTATTCGGAAAAAACGCAAACTCCCCGTTCGCGCGTCCGTAATCCGGCAGCACCGTGTAGCGCTGCCCAATGCCCGATACCCGATACAACGCCCGCAGCTTGCGGGTGCCGGCTTCGTCCAGCTCCAGGGCCTGGGCCATGAAATCGGCAATCTGCAGTTGAGGGATGCGGTGGGGCGGATTGGCCGTGCCAATGGCACACAGGTAGCTGGTCATTGGGGCAGTTTACGTAAAAAAGCAGGGGGTAGGGTTACAGGTTTTCGGGGTAAGAGCTGGTGGCCTCAGAATGCCTGGCCGTGGGTGCGCCCGATGAGCTGCCGCACGGCCCCCGGCCACAGGCGCAACCCGTTTACCGCTACCTCGCTGAGCAGCGGCTGGCCAAACAGCCGCTGCACGGCCCGGCCGGTTTGCAGCCGCCGGCTGAACTGCCGCTGCCAGCTGGCCGTGTAGGCGGCTTCCAGAGCCGGGCGCGTCAGCTCGTTCCACAGAAAGGCGTGGGCGTGGGCGGCCGCCAGGCTGGCCCCGTGCATGGCCATGGCCATACCGTTGCCGCAGAGCGGTGTAATGAGGCCGGCGGCGTCCCCGCACATCAGCACGTGGTCTTCAACGCAGGTTTTGGGCGCGAAGGATATTTCGTTGATAACCTCGGGCTGCGGATACAGCACCTGCGCGTGCTCCAGAATGTGGCGCAGGTGTGGGTTGCGGGCCAGCACCCGCTGCTCCAGCTGCGGAATGGTACCGTGGGCTTTGAGGTTGCGGCGGGTAGTGAGGTAGCAGAAGCAAACCTTCCCGTCCTCAATAGCCGAAATACCCGCGTAGCCATCGGCAAAGTTGTGCAGGGCAATAACGTCGGTGGGCAGGCTGGGGTAGCGCAGGTGATACTTCACGCCCAGGTAGGGGGAGCGTTGCGTGAAAAACGGGCGGCTCAGCTGCCGGTCCAGGGTGCTACGCTTGCCGTAGGCCCCCAGCACCACCCGGGCCGTGAGGTGCTGGCCGTCGGCCAGCGTAAGGTGATGCTGATTGGCAGCCGCCTCGAACGCAACGGCAGTAACAGTTGTATTCTGCCGGACTTCCACCCCGGCTTCCAGGGCCCGTTGGTACAGAAAATTATCCAGAGAATAGCGGCTTACACCGAAGCCACCCAGCTCCAGTGGAGCCCGCAGCACCCGGCCTGCCGGGGAGCTTACCTGCAGGTGCCGGATGCGCGCCGGGCCCAGGCTGGCGGGGTCGGTGTGCAGGCGGCGCAGGTAGGGCAGCACCTCATTGGAAATGTACTCGCCGCACACCCGGTGAAACGGATAGCACTGCCGCTCCAGCAGCAGCACTGCGTGGCCCCGCTGCCGCAGATCCAGCGCCGCGCACAAACCGGCCAGTCCTCCCCCAATAATGACAACGTCCAACTTATTTTACCGGGTAAAAGGGTGAGAAAGAAGATAAAATAGTTTCTTTTATCGAAGATGAGTTATATTCCGATGGCTAACTCATTTACCATCCGTATTTTTGCAAACCTAAATCATTGTCGGCCGTTACTACGTAATGCATCCGGGCGTATTTCATTCCCACCTCTCACATATTCTATGATGCAACGCTTACGCTTTTTCTCTTTTTTTGCAGTGCTGGCTACGGCGCTACACGGTAGCCCCCGGCCGGTAGCCGCGCAGGCTGCCGCTCCCCCAGTGCGCTCCGTTGCCCGCCCTGCTGGCGAAGAACGGGCCCTGCTCGTGTACCCCAACCCAAGCACCGGAATAGTACACGTTGCCATCAATGGGTTTGAGGGGCGTAAAATTGAACTTAGCGTGTTGAACGTAATCGGAACAGTGATGTATCGGGAAACGCTTTCTGAGCTGAACGACCGGTATACTCGCACGCTGGATTTGAGCAAGTTTGCGAATGGGCTGTACTACGTGAAAATGGAATCCGATAATACCAGCGAGATGCGTAAGCTCGTAATCCGGTAACAACCAGCCCAGGATATTTCCTGTTTCAGAGCAGCCAGTGGCTGCTCTTTTTGTTTACGTAGCAATACCTGCGACGCAAAAAAAACCTTGCTCCGAAATGCCGGAGCAAGGCTGAAAAATCAAATTAAAAAGCCGGTATTAGCGGCTGTTCCGCGCCCGTACGCGCACTGGCTGCAATTCCGCTTTTAGGTTGCGTACGGCATCCAAAGTCAGCAGCGTGGTGGTTAGGGCAATTCCGAAAAACAGGAAGAGTGTCATACGAAAGGAAATAACAAAAATGAAGAGTAGCCGCCTCCAAAAACGATTCTCGGAACAAAGCAAGCTACTGGTATAAACCACGGCCAGGGCGAGGAAGTTGCAGCATAATTATGGGCTTTTATACCACTGCCGGAAAACTGCCGCTGCGTGGCAGCTATTCCGGAAATTCCGTCCGGAGCTGGCCGATGACAGTATCTGTGAGCTGGCGGACCTGCTGCACCTGCCGGGTAAGCTGAGGCCAATCGGGCGGGGCGGGGCTTTGCGCGGCGGCTTCCAGCTCGCGGAGTACCGGGCGCAACGCCTGAATCTGCAGGCCGTCGATGGAGCTTTTCAGGTGATGGGCCGCAGCCCCCAGTTCCGCCAGCTGCTGCCGGGCCGCGTGTTGCTCCAGCTGCGCCACCACCGGCGGCGTAGTCGTGATGAACAAGGTAACGAGTCGGCGCACAAAAACTTCGTCGTTGCTGGTCATGTGGCGCAGCGAGGCCAGGTCGTAAAGCCGGTCGTTTCCGGCACCAGGCATCGGAGGGTTAACCGGAGCAGCCGCTGGCTCCGTTTCAGGGGTAAGGGGTACCAGCTCTGCCATCACCCGGAACAGTTCCTCCTCCCGAAACGGTTTGGAAAGGTAGGTGTCCATTCCGGCCTGTCGGTAGCGCTCCGCCTCGCCCTGCATGGCATGTGCCGTGAGGGCTACCACCGGGGTAGCGGCCCGGCGGCCGTCCGGGTGTTCCCGCAGCAGCCGGGTGGTAGCCATTCCATCCATGCCCGGCATCTGAATATCCATGAGCACCACATCGTAGGTATGCTGGCGGAACAGGGCCAAGGCTTCCAGGCCCGAGGAGGCCGTATCTACGTGCATGCCCCAGCCTTTCAGCATCACCTGCACCAGCAACTGGTTAACAGGGTTATCCTCCGTGAGCAGAACCCGACGGCCAGCCAGCTGCCGGTAGTCGGGGGCCTGAGGAAGCTGAAGCGTGGGCGGCTGGGCGGCCGTGAACGTGAGCACAAACCGGAACGTGCTGCCGTGGTGCAGGCGGCTCTCGGCAGTGAGGGTGCCGCCCAGCAACTCCACCAGCTCCCGCGAAATGCTGAGCCCCAGACCGGAGCCCCCGTATTCCCGCGCGATACTGGCGGAGGCCTGCATGAACGGCTCGAACAGCTGCTGCAGCTGCCCACTGGAAATACCGATGCCTGTATCCATCACTGAAAACTGGTATTGCCGGCTGGTAGGAGTGCTGGTCAGCGGCCGGCACACCAGCAGCACCTGGCGCAGGCGGTACGGGTCGCCCAGCACCCAGATGGGGCCGGGCTCCGCCGGCAGCTGCAGGCGCAGCGTAATGCCCTTGCCGGTGGCCTTGGGCATGAGGGCCTGGCAGCTGGCTTTCAGCACCTCCAGCAACTCAAAGGGGACTGATTCCAGCCGCACGCGGCCGGCACCCAGCTGCGCCATGTCCAGAATATCGTTGATGACGACCAGCAGGTTATCGGCCGAGTAGCGGATGTGGTGCAGGTACTGCTG
Organism: Hymenobacter sp. 102; assembly: GCF_049949205.1. Taxonomy (NCBI): domain Bacteria; kingdom Pseudomonadati; phylum Bacteroidota; class Cytophagia; order Cytophagales; family Hymenobacteraceae; genus Hymenobacter; species Hymenobacter sp. 102. Next base: position 2,431,939 of record NZ_CP188172.1, on the reverse strand, counting down.
CTGCTCCTCGCTCAGGGGTGTTTTAGCCAGCAGCTCCGCCAGACCCATAATGCCGTTCATGGGCGTGCGGATTTCGTGGCTCATATTGGTGAGGAAGGTCTGCCGGGCCTGGGCATTCTGCTCGGCGGTTTCCTTGGCCTGCTGGAGGGCTTTTTCCGTGTTTTTGAGTTCGGTAATATCGTTGTCCACGCCCAGCACCTGCACGGTGCCATCGGCCTGCACAAAGGGCCGCTTCACCGTCCGGAACCAGCGCAATTGGTTGTAGGCATCCGTAAAAGTATCTTCCTGCGCTACATCCTGGCGGGTAATCAGCACGGCCTCATCCTGGGCGCGGTGCCGCCGTAAGTCCGGAAACTGCCGAACCAACTCTTCCGCGGGGGTTTGCAATAAGGCTTCGTTGGAGAGGTTATACAGCTGCGCCGTGGCCTGGTTGGCCAGCACGTAATTGCCGCCAACATCCTTCAGATAGATAGGGTTGGGCACTGTATCAATCACCTGGCGGAACAGGCGGTTCTGCTCGGCCAGGCGGCGGTTGGCTGAGCGGCGCTGCTCGTCGGCAATTTTCCAGCGGGTGATATCCTCCGCCGACCCCACAATTTGGGTTACGCGGCCCTGCTCATCCCGGGAAAAAGGGGTGTTACTGATGCGCAACCAGCGGATGGACCCGTTACGGTGGTAGAGGGAATACTCCAAATGCCGCACCTCGTCGTCCTGGCAGTGGGTTACTTCCTCGAAATGTTGCAGCAGCCGCTGTCCTTCCGTTTCAGAAGTAAGCGTCGATACCATATTGCCGCCCATCTGCTGCAGCGAATCGGCGGTGTAGCCCAGCATCGTTTCCACAAAGCGGTTGCAATACACATTCGATTGCGAGGCCACGTCGTAGATGTAAATCAGGTTGGGTGTGGTATTGGTGATGCGCTCCACAAACAGCCGGCTCTGGCTCAGCTGCTCTTCCGTTTCGCGCCGCGCCGTTACATCGGCAGCCGAGCCCACCAGCTGCCAGACGCGCCCATCGGGGCGGCGGGTAAAGCAGGTGCTCTTTACACTGAGCCAGCGCCAGCCGCCATTACGGTGCCGGAACCGGTAATCAGAAGCCAGCACTTCGCCATCCTGCATTACGTGGCGGCGGTGACTAACGGCCTGCGCCGCGGCAATGTCATCGGGGTGCACCAGTTCGGGCATCATGCGGCTGCCCAGGCTCAGAATCTCCTCGGCAGTGTACCCCAAAATGTTCTCCGTCTGCTTGTTGCAGTACTGCATGGTTTCCGTCTGCAGGTCGTAGATGAACACAATGTCGGGTACGGTATCATTGATACGAGCCGTGAATAACTGGCTGCGCAGTAGCTCGGCTTCGGCCCGGCGGCGCTCCGTAATGGTGGTCAGGTATAGGGTAGCTTCCTGCTCCTGGGGCAGCGGGGCAATGGTCCAGAGGTAAAACTCGGCTCCCAGCCGCTGCTCCACGGTGCGGGTTTCGCCCGTGCGCAGAGCCTGGCTGATTTCCTCCCGGATGCAGTTACGACAGGCCGTTTCCAACGGTGAAGCCATGGCCTCCAGTACTGGCGCGGCAGCGGGGTTGGCATACAGCGGCTGGGCTGCCTCATCACACCGGATAATAGGCTGGGGGCACTGCTCCGCCAGCTGGCTGAACTCGCGCACCCGCCGCAGGGCTAGTTGCTGCTCCGTGACGTCCTCGTAACTCCAGATATGCAGCACCGTCACGCCGTTCTGCACCACCGGCAGGTAGTCCTGCTGCACAATCCGGCCGTCGCGGAGCGGGATGAGTACCCCACTGCTACGCTGTTGGGCGGCCACCAGCTCCAGGTTCCGGGCGTAGGTGCTGGCCGAGTCGTCCAGTAGCTCATAGCCATCCTGCACCAGCTGTTGGGTACGCTGGCCCATGTAGTCGGTGGTAGGCCTGGGCAGGCAGAACAGGTCGCACAGCCGCTGGTTGATGAGCGTGATAATGCGGTCCTGATTCTCGGCCAGAATAGCCGTGGACATGGTTTGGAGTAGGGCGTTGGCCTGGGCTGTCGAGGCGTGGGCCCGCATCTGCAAATCTGCCAGCTGCTGCCGGGCATCCTGGCAGGAATCCCGGGCCTGCTGCCATTGCTGCCGGGCGTGCCGAAACCGGCGCTGCCAGTGTCGTTCGGGGAGGGTGCTCATACGCTCAAGTACCTGACGCAGGGCGCGGAATTCGTTAGCGAAGCCGCACTTCGTTGTTTTGAACCATCCGGTAAATGGTTGATTTTCCGATTTGCAGCTTAGCGGCTACCTGCAGGATGTTACCGTTATGCGAGTCCAGGTAGCGTTGTACAATAGCCGCCGTCTGGGTCCGCAACGATTCGTTGCCCGTCAGGACGGGCTCGGCCGTTGGTGCCTGAGGATGACGCAACGGCAGGTCAGCGGGCTGAATTTGGTCACTTTCGGCCATCACGGCGGCCAGCTCCATTACGGCCTTCAATTCCCGTACATTGCCCGGGAAGGCGTAGTGCAGGAGCTTCTGGCGCGCGCCTTCCGACATAGCGCAGGTAACCATATTGTTCTGCCTGCAAAACTCCTGTAGAAAGGAATCAGCCAGTAGCAGCACGTCCTGGCCCCGCTCCCGTAGTGGCGGCAGCAGAATGGGCAGTCCCAGCAGGCGGTAGTACAAATCTTCCCGGAAGCGGCCTTCTTTCACTTCCTTAGCCAGGTCGCGGTGGGTAGCCACCATCAGGCGGGCATCAAACGGAATTCGGTTGTTACCGCCCACGCGCACTACCTCCCGCTCCTGCAGCACCCGCAGCAGTTTGGCCTGCAAGCTCAGATCCAGTTCCGAAATCTCATCCAGAAACAGTGTGCCGTGGTGGGCTTCCTCAAAGCGGCCAATCCGCCGGTTAACGGCCCCCGTAAACGCTCCTTTCTCGTGGCCGAACAGTTCACTTTCCAGCAGTTCTCTGGGAATGGCGGCCACGTTCACGGCCACAAAGGCCGCTTCTCGCCGATCGGAGCGGTAATGGATGGCCTTGGCTACCAGTTCCTTGCCAGTGCCGGTTTCGCCGCTGATGGACACAGTAATGTTGGTGCGGGCTGCCTTTTCAATGAGCGTATGCAGTTGCTGTATTTGCGGACTGCTGCCCAAAATGGCCCGTTGCGGGTCGAAACGGTGGCCAATTTGCTCTTTTAAGCGGGCATTTTCCTGGCGCAGCGCCAACTGTTTGCGGATGTTGCCAACAGTGTTCCACAGCCGGTCGGCCGTTTCCTCGTCTTTTACCAGATAGTCATATGCGCCCTGGCGCAGTAGTCCAATAGCCGTCCGAACATCTTCCTGTCCCGAAATGACAATGACGGTTACCTCCGGCAGCCGCTCCTTCAACTGCTGAAGCACCTGGTCGCCCTTTCCATCGGGCAGGGAGTAATCCAGGGTAATGATATCGGGGCGCTCTGATAGGCTGCTCAGGCAGGCCTGGGCCGTGGTAAAGCGCCGGATGCTGTAATCGGGGTTTTGGGCGAGTTTGTATTCCAGTAACTCACCGTACCAGGCATTGTCTTCAACAATGAAAATGGAGATAGGTAAAGAAGCACTCATAGCTCAGGAAAAAGGGAAAGCAGGGCAGTGGACCGAATAGGAAGACTATACCGCGACGGGATAGACGGGGTTATATCTTTTTGTTTTTGGGAAAACAGCCCAACCTGCGAGTATAGCGGGGTTTTTCTTGGGATACTAACAATTCTCTATTTAGGAATGATAGTTTCTAAATGAAACTATATAGCGTTTTTGCTTCTATTGTAAGTATCTGATTTAAAGTCAATTGCATTTTTTTATTAGAAGTGGTTATCTTCTTGCCCTTTGCATTTTCGGATGCCGGCGCAGTGTTGGTACAGAGTCTTCTAATCCTTAAGTGCATATGAGTCAGTTCTACTTTTCTGCCTCACGGCGTCTGTTTTCCGCTGTTGCGTTGGCGTTGCTAACCGGCGCGCAGGCTCTCGGACAGGGTAGTTCACCGGCTATTTATTCCAACTCTGGGATATCCGGTGCCACGGCCATCCGGGACTGTAATACCCTGCTGGGCATCACCACCTGCTTCGGATCCGTTGACAACCCCGGCTTTGCCACGGATGCCAGCTTTAGCACCGCCGCTACCATGAACGTGCCAAGCGCGCTGCTGACGAAGCGGCTGAAGTTGCGCATGGACATGGATGGGCTGGTGCCGGTAGGGCACCGGGCCGGCGTGGTGGTTTCGCGTGGCGGAGGGGTACTGAATCTGGTGGGCTTGGATCTGGCTTCACTGATTACCATCCGCACGTACCTGAGCAACGGTGCGGGCTCTTCCCAGCTACAGGAAACCAAAGTAATTGATGCCAGCCTGGCTGGTTTGCTGCTGGGCTCCGATACGGGCCCAATCCCCCTGGAATTCACGGCGGGCAAGCAGTTTGACCAAATTGAAATTGAGGCTGCCTCGCTGGTTTCGCTGGGATATGAGCTCAATGTATTCTACGCCTATGGCCTGGGTACCAACACCATCACCACGGCAAAAGGCTACGTTTCCCGGTTCAGCTCGCCGGGCGCGGGCAATTACAGCACGGCTGCCGTTGATAATGGTATAACGGTGTGCGTGAACTCCAACGTAAGCCAGCCCCTGAACGCCGTTGACTCGGACCTGACCAACTACGCTACCATGGGGGCCTTGGTGGATCTGAGCTGCCCTACCTCGCTACAAACGCAGCTGGAGGGTACCGCTCCGGCTGGCTATTACGCGGGTTTCGTGCTGGGTAGTGGCAGTCTGCTGGACGCATCGGTGCTGTCGGGGCTGCGGCTGACTACTTACCTGGGCTCCACCGTGCAGGAAGCGGGTATCGGCGCCGGGCTGCTGAGCCTGAGCGTGCTGCCCGATGGTAAGTACAACGTGCGCATGAACACCACCAAGCCCTTTGATAGGGTGGAGCTCCGGCGAGTCAGTTTGCTGGGGCTGCTGGATAACCTGCGGGTGTATTATGGCTTTGGGGTAGAGCCCCGCGTGTACCGGGACCTGAATGCCCGGTTCTCATCCTTTGCCACCACGGCTGGTAACTACCAACTGAATGGCAGCAGCCTGGTATGTGTGAACTGCGGCGTTACCTCGCCTGAACTGGCCGTCGATCAGGATTTGACCAGCAACTATGCCACCTTCAACTCCCTGGTGGCCGTGGGAGGAAGTACCCGCCTGAAGATGAAGCTGAATGGTGCCGGTATTGGCGGCAACCGCGCCGGGGTAGTACTGGGCCTGGGCACAGGGCTGCTCGACGCGCAACTGCTCAAAAATGTGCGGGTAAAAACCTACACCGGTGCTGATGGCTCAGAACTGGCCGAATCAAGCACGGACGCCGCTCTGTTGTCGCTGGAGTTGCTCTCAAGCGGGAAGCAGGAACTGTCTTTCCGCACTACGCGCAGCTTTGAATGGGTAGAACTGGAAATGCCTAATGGCGTAGCTGCCCTGGCCGATACGCGCATCTATTTTGCCTTTGCCGATGACGCGCCCAGTGGCTTCCCTTCCACTATTACCCCGCCCGTATCCTCGGCCGTAGTACTCCAGAACCTGCGGGCTCTCAACGGCGACGGGTCAGTGGATGTGAGTTGGCAAACTACTTCCGAGGCCAATAGCAGCCACTTCATTGTGGAGCGGTCTTTATCGGCTTCGGGGACTTTTCAGGCTCTGGGCCGCGTAAATGCTGCCGGCAACTCAGCCACTACCCGTCAGTATCTGTACCGTGACTACACGGGTATCTCCCAGAATGCCTCAACGCTATACTATCGGCTGCGGATAGTGGATCTGAACGGGCAGGAGGCCCTGTCTAACGTGGTATCCGTTACGTTGCGCCCCCCGGTGGTGGTGTTCGACGTGTATCCCAACCCGGCATCATCGTCGCAGCCGCTGCGCATGCAACTGCCCGCCAGTCTGCGGCCCGGCAACACCAAATACGAGGTTGCCTTCATCGATCAGATGGGCTCCGAAGTGAGCCGGCATACGGTCAGCAGCGGAGTCCGGTCATCGGTTTCGGTTTCCGCGCTGCGCCCCGGCCTCTATCAGGTAGCCCTGTTTGATAAATCGGGGAAGCGGGTAGGGGTGAGCCGTCTGGTGGTGCAGCCTTAAAAAGAAAACCAACTAGTACACTATAGTTTCTATCCACCCTATCCCTTGTATTGTTAGTGCCGTAAGGCCCCCATCGTTGCAGGTCGATGGGGGCCTTTTTATGCGCTGGAGAGTGAGGAAGTAAAAGAAGCAGTTACAAAATTTTGCTATTGGATATATGCAACCAGCATCTGAAAATGCTGTGCCGGGCCAGGAAAGATATTTTACAAGTAATATGCTAGGCTAAGCTGCATATAGGGAGTACGGTATGCGTTGGGGAATGCTGGAAATTTATCATTTTGGGACAGCTTTTCGGTATTCGGAAAATGATAATGTTCAGGTAACATCCAACTGAATCTGAGCTGGCATTTTTGCGGCCGTTAAGCAGCTTGCTTCTTTCCTCAACCATCACACCTACTTCTCCCATCATGCAGCGTACCCTTACCCGCCTCCTCGGCCTGGCCGTTCTGACCAGCTGTGTTGTCTCTTGCTCCAAAGACGCCGTAGCCCCTGCTAGCAACCCCACGGCTGCCGTGCAAAGCGCCGATGCCACCGCTACGCGCGACGGCAACCTGGCCATGGGTAATCCCAGCGGTGCCGTAGCCGACCCGGCCTACTACACCAACTACCTGATGAACAAAAGCCAGTTCTCCATGTCCTACCACCGTGACCGGGGTATTCCCAACTGGGTAAGCTGGCACCTGAGCAGCGCGTGGCTGGGTAGCACCCCGCGTCAGGACAACTTCTCGGCCGATGCCACGCTGCCCTCGGGCTGGTACCGCGCGGGCAGCACCAGCTACAGCGGCTCGGGGTTTGACCGGGGCCATAACTGCCCCTCTGCCGACCGTACCGGTTCGGTAGCCGACAACTCGGCCACCTTCCTGATGACCAACATGATGCCGCAGGCTCCCAACAACAACCAGCGCACCTGGGCTAACCTGGAGAATTACTGCCGTACGCTGGTTAATGCCGGCAACGAACTGTACATCATCTGCGGTAGCTACGGCAAAGGCGGCACTGGCTCCGCCGGCTACGCTACCACCCTCGACGCCGGTCGGATTACGGTACCGGCGCGCTGCTGGAAGGTAATTGTGGTATTGCCCGTAGGCACGGGCGACGCCGCCCGCGTAACGACCAGCACGCGTGTAATTGCCATTGACACGCCCAATGACAACTCGCTCAGCACTACCTGGGGCTCCTACCGCACCACGGTAGATGCCATTGAGTCGGCCACGGGCTACAACCTGCTGTCCAGCGTATCAACTACGGTGCAGTCGACGATTGAAGCGCGGGTAGACAACGGCCCCACCAGCTGAGGTATAACCCTGATATAGCAAAAAGCCCGGCCAAGTGCCGGGCTTTTTTGTGAGCAGCTGCTCCAGGGAAAGTCCGGGTTTCCGTTCATCGAAGATAGTCACGTACTCACCGTTACTTTTCTGTTACTTAACAGAGTAAGCCCTGCACGATCAGGCGAAAGGCCGTAATTTTGCCCCGTGAGTGAGTGAAGACCGGATGAGGGCGAAATAGGAAAAAAGCCGCGCTGCAACGCGGCTTTTTTTGTTTTATAGACTACCCAGGCATAATAGTTTCATAACTAGGGCGTAACCCGGGGCTAACATCCGTTTAGGAAGTTTGGAGAGGAACAATTGCGTGGCTACTGCCAGCCGTATCGGGCCTCTATGCACACCTTCTCCACTTCATTTCCCGGGCTACTGCATTCCGCTCGTAAGCAGCCCTGGTCCCCGCTGCGTCCTCTATGGCACTGGCTAACCCAGCTGCAGGAACTGCAACGCCTATACGAGCGGCACGCTCACCTGACGGGTCGGGAATTTATCGGGCAGCTGCTGCGGGATTTGGAAATTACCGTTGAGTACAGTGCCGCCGACCTGCGGCGTGTTCCTGTCCGGGGAGCATTTATGGCACTAGCCAACCACCCATGCGGGATGCTGGATGGGCTGGCGCTGCTATACGTGCTCAGCGAAGTGCGCCCTGAGTTGGTGATGGTAGCCAATGAGCTGCTGACCCCATTATTGCCTAATCTGGCTACTCAGTTGGCCTTGGTGAGCCCCGAGCGGAAGGATGCGGGCCGGAACACGCCCGGCGTGCGCCAGCTGTTGCGCTACCTGCACCACGACGTGCCCCTGGCGTTATTTCCGGCCGGCGCGGTGGCGCACCGCCCTACTGCCCTACGCCCCGCCCTGGACCCCGCGTGGCACCCTACGGCCGGGCGGCTGCTGGCGGTGGCCCGGGTGCCGGTGCTACCTATCTGGATCAGCGGCAAAAACAGCGTATCGTTCAGTTTGCTGGGCATGGTGCACCCGCTGCTGCGAACGGCCCGGCTACCGGCTGAACTGCTGAACAAGCGCGGCCAGACGGTACGAGTACGGATTGGGCAGGCGGTGCCCCCGGCGGAACTGGCGCAACTCCCGGTTTCTGAGCAGCTGGCTTATGTCCGGGCCCGCGTGCAGGCACTGGGTGCTGCCTGGCAGGAGGCCGCTGGTCACAGCACTCTGCCGCCCGTTCCGCTTCGTGCTCCGGGCCTGGCGGAGACGCTGGCGGCCGATATCAGCGCACTGCGGCCCAGCCGCTGCCTGCTCCGCTACCAGAGCTGGGAGGTATACGTAGCCAAGAAAGCGGAGCTGCCGCACATCCTGCCGGAGATAGGGCGCCTGCGGGAGCTTTCTTTTCGCGAGGTGGGAGAAGGGACTGGCCAGGAAATTGACCTGGACCAGTACGATGAGTATTATCAGCAACTGTTTCTGTACAACCGGGCAACCGGGCAGATTGTGGGGGGCTACCGCATTGGCCGGGGGCGCAGCATTGTGCGGGAAATAGGTAAACGTGGGTTTTACCTGCACTCCCTGTTTCGGATGCGGAAGGAACTGCTGCCGATGTTGCGGGAGTCGTTGGAACTAGGTCGATCCTTCGTGCGACCCGAGTATCAGAAACAGCCATTACCGCTGCTCCTGTTGTGGAAAGGCATTGCCGAGTACATTGCCCGGCACCCGGAATACCGGTACCTCATTGGCCCTGTCAGCATCAGCAACCAGTTCTCCAGCGTCTCCAAGCAGGTGATGAAGGCGTACCTGGAGCAGCACTTCTCCGACCCTGCCCTGGCGGCGCTGGTGAAACCCCGCAAGCGCTACCGCCCCCTGGCTCATCCTGATTCGGAAAAGCTACAGACTGGCCTACACTCCGTGCAGGATTTACACAAGCTGGTGGCCGAACTGGAGCCCGGCGGAATTGGGGTACCGGTATTGCTGCGGCATTACCTGCAACAGAATGCCCGCATTATCGGCTTTAACGTGGACCCCGGCTTCAACAACACCCTTGATGGCTTTCTGGTAGTAGATGCGCGCGAACTGCCGGCCCGAACGCATCATCTGCTGAAAACCAGGCCCTAAATGCTATTCTCACGAATGCAGCGCGGCGGCCCGAACTGTTTCGGACCGCCGCGCTGCATTGGCTGGGGGCAGCCAACTGCTTAATCCCCGCCCACCTGGCCCTCAGCGGGCTGGCTATTCATGTATGAGCGAAAGGACATAGCCGCCTCACTGGCTATAGAATTTGCCTGAGCAGTAACCCGTCGGTCGTTGTGCGTTTTGTCATTGCCCCGCTCCGCCTGCAACTGCATCCGGTATTCATCGAACGCCACTACCTGAGCTGACTCGCTGGCATCGGGAATTGCCCGGAACGAGCCTACCGTATAGGTATAGCCATTGTCGTTGGCCTGGAAGGTAAAGTCAAATAGGATAGAGACAGGTTGGTCCTTGCCCTTGTTGTCCACCCTTTTTACCGTTCCCGTACCCGTAATCCGGATGGTGCCCGCCGCTTCATTGGCTTTGAATCCCGAAGTAGGCTTATACGAAAATTTGTTTTGGGTCCAGCTAATGGCTCTGGCATAAAGCATGTTACGGCCAGCGCCTTCCACGGGCACCCGCTCCGTGTACTCAACTGGTGTCGGCGTGGCGGTTTGGGCATGTACCGCCACCGGAGCTATAGCCGTTGTGCCGAGAAGCAACAAACTGAGTAGTACTTTTTTCATAACGGGCAACGTGATGGTGAAGAAGGAAAGAAGAAAAAAGCTCCTAGGCAAAAGTAGTACCAGCGCGGCAGATTGAATAAAAACCGGGGTGTTATGAATATGTTAAGGTAAGCAGGAATATCCGGTATCCGGAAGCCCAGAGCATCGAAGATGAAGCAGGTCTGCATATTTCCGCGGTAATGCCAGTAGTTTCACTCTATATAGAATGAGGGAAGAGAGTTTTTTTGTACATTTTCAATGTATATGTATGTTAAGCGCCAGCTTCATGAAGGAGTCCTGCACCGCAGTAAACGTTTCGTGCAGAGAAAGGGACGGCTGGAATAAATGAGAGGTTATTTTCAATACTGCTATTATTCAGATAGATACAGTGGTAATTGAGCCGGTTGGTAATCCGGTGCACCCGTTACGTAGGTAACAGTTTGGTAACATAAAATTAATCCTGGTACTGTTGGTTGCCTGGGTGGAAGTAGTACTTTTGCGACGTGCTTCACTTCAATCAATTCTACCTGATGAAGCGCGGGAGCTTTTCAGGAGGCATCCTGCGAAATGACCGAAAGGTCGTTTTTCCCGTTGCCCCTTCTGTTTTTTCCGGCTTTGCTGCTGTTGCCGCTTCGGTTTCCGAGGCGGTTTTTTTGTGCCCGGCCCGCTTCAACGCCGCCGGAACCAGCCGTAGCTCCGGGAGCTTTTCACAACTGCTCCCGGACGACTGGTAGTATACCATGGACGCTGAATAACCCGTTACCCACCCAACGGCGGCAACGGGGCGGGGTGGCGCAAGAAAGCGGGGTGATAGAAAATCAGGGGGGATTCTGACTCATATGTCGGTCCGCGAATTGGCCACCCCGCGTATTCGGGAATCTATAGCCGTCATCGGTAGCGGCTTTATCAGTTAAATCACCAACGCATCGGCGGTTATCGGAGAACTGCTTACGGGCGGCGTTACCGGCCACCACCAATCATTTCCAGAACCTATGCAACTCGGTAACCTCACGCTTCAAAACCCGGTGTGCTTGGCCGCCGCCGCCTGGCAGCTGGAGGGCGCGGCCTACGAACGGCTGGGAGCCATTTTCACCCGTACCGTAACCATGGAGCCCCGGCCCGGGCTCTACGAGGAAGGCATCTGGCAGGTAGCCGACCAGACCTTACTCAACGCCACCCACATGCGCACCGAAAGTGCCGAAATTCTGGTGCAGGAGCACCTGCCCGCCCTGTGCCGGTTTGGGGTGCCGGTGTTTGTAAGCATCACGGCGCCCGGTATTCCGGGCTTTCGCAAAATTGCCCGCTTTCTGGCCCGCGAGGTAGGGCACTTGATTGCCGGAGTGGAGGTGTACATCGCCCAGCCCGATACCGGGAAAGGGGAGGAACTGACGGCCCGCTTCGTGCGCGACGCCACCCAGGCTGTACGTAACGAACTGGGCCCCAAGGCCGCCGTTATCGTGAAGCTGCCCCCCTGGCCCGAGCATATCCGCAGCCTGGCGCTGGGGGCGCAGGAGGGAGGTGCTACTGCCCTGGCTGCTACCAACCTGCTGAAAGCCCTGCACCTGCCCGACGATGCCACCGCCGCCCCAGTGGCTGGGGGACTTTCCGGCGAAGCCCTTCGGCCGGTGGCCTTGCGCTGCGTGTGGGAATTGGTCCATGACGAACGGCTGACGTTGCCCATCTTCGGTACGGGTGGTATCTTCACTGCCAGCCACGTGACGGACTATCTGCGCTGCGGAGCCTCTGCCGTGCAGATTGCCAGCGGCGAGTGGCTGGAGCCCGGCCTCTCGGCCCGCCTGGCCGCTGAATGCCAGTTTACTGTGCAGACTGTGAATACTATGGAAGATGTGCCGGGGACCAGTGAGCTACGTGTGGACCGGTTCTGAACGTTGAATTCGCTCTGCCTCCCATATTCCCTGCATTCTGAACGTCTCGCACATTCTCCAACTTCTCCCTCTTCCACCCCGCCCATGCAAACCCTCTTGAACCGAGTACAAGCCGCCCATACGCTGCTCTGCGTGGGGCTCGACCCCGTGGGCGACGATGCCCAGGTAGCCCGCCGCTTGGCCGAAGTCATTGACCAGACCAGCGAATATGCCGCCGCCTTCAAGCCCAACCTGGCCTTCTTCCTGAGCCGGGAAAACGGGGTGCAGCTCCTGCGCGACACCGTACAGCGCGTGCCGGAGGGTATTCCGGTGATTCTGGACGGAAAGTTCGGCGACATTGCCAACACCGCCGACCACTACGCCCGCTTCGCCTACGACGTGATTGGGGCCGACGGCGTGACGGTGAACCCCTACATGGGCGACGACGCCATTGTGCCCTTCGCCCGGCCCGGCAAGCTGGTGTTTGCGCTGGCCAAAACCTCCAATAAGCCGACTCACTCGCTGCAGGACGTGGCCCTCACCCGCGGCGGCACGCTGGCTGACTGCGCCGCCCGCGTGGCCCGGCAGCTCGATGAGCAGCACGGCGGCATTGGGCTGGTGGTAGGGGCTACCAACCCCGATGCCGTGGCCCGCCTGCGCGCCCTCTGCCCCGACCAGTGGTTTCTGGTGCCCGGCGTAGGTGCCCAGGGCGGCGACCTGGCTGCCACGCTACGCGCCGGCCTCCGCCCCGATGGCACCGGCCTGCTCATCAACACCTCCCGCGCCCTCTGGCAGGCCGAAAACGCCGCCGCGGCTGCCCGGGAACTGGTGGAGCAAATGAATCAGCTGCGGCCGGTAGCGGCGTAACCCTGAACGTCATTCCGAGCTTGCGAGGAATCTCGCGTGCTGACGTTGCCACGGCAATTGTCATGCTGAGCTTGCCGAAGCATCTCTACCGCTTCTGTATTGCAACGAAGCGGTAGAGATGCTTCGGCAAGCTCAGCATGACGTTCTAGTTTGTCCTTTTCCCCATATCACAATAGAGTACCTCCCTTGACTTCCCTCCACACCACCGACTTCACCCCCGAAACCCTGGAGCAGCAGCTGTTGCAGGAAGATGCGCTGCTGCGCGGGCACTTCCGGCTGTCGTCTGGCCTGCATTCCGATACTTACGTGCAGTGCGCCCGGTTCCTGCGCCGCCCCGACTTGGCTGCCCCGGCCGCGGCGGAGCTGGCCCGCCGCATTCAGGAGGCCGGCTTGCAGCCCGATGTGGTAGTGGGCCCGGCCATGGGCGGCGTGGTGATTGGCTATGAGCTGGCCCGGCAGCTGGGCGTGCCCGGCATTTTCACGGAGCGCGACGACGCGGGCCAGATGACGCTGCGGCGCGGCTTTACCATCGAGCCCGGCCAGAAAATTATCATTGCCGAGGACGTGGTGACTACCGGCAAGAGCACCAACGAGGTAGCGCGGGTACTGACGAGCCTGGGAGCAAAAGTTTTGGCCGTGGCCAGTTTAATTGACCGCACCAGTGGGAAAGCTGACCTTTCTTTTCCGAACTTTGCCCTGCTGCCGGTAACGGCGGCCACCTACGCACCCGATGATTGTCCGCTTTGCCGGGCAGGTATTCCGGTGGTGAAACCCGGCAGTCGGCCGGAAAAAGCGTTTTCTTAAACCTACCGACGGCGGCAAACGGCTCCGCGGCAAGGCATTTTCGGCGTACCCTGCGCGGGTATGCTTCCTCACGCAGGCAACTGGCCTAAGCGTGGGAAACCCGAAAAATAGACAAACCTCCCTCTTTTGGACTCTACCCAAAGAACCATCCAGCTGCTGCTTAAGCCCGGCCAACACGACGGTGAGGGCCAGCGCGTAGCCGAAGCGGCCCAGCGCCACCTTGGCCTGTACACCGGCCGCGTGCAAAGCACCGCCCTCTACACGGTGCGCTACCCCCTCACCGACCAGCAGCTGCGCGACTTCGCCACCCACTGCCTCCAGGACCCGGTGCTGCACGAGGTAGCCCTCGATGAGTTCCGCCACGGCGCCCACTACCAGAGCTACATCCTCGTGGCCAAGCTGCCCGGCGTGACCGACGACGAAGGCATTTCGGCCCAGAACGCCCTCGGTGACTTCCTCAACGAGCCGCTCGATACCCATACCCAGCACATCTTCTCGAAACGGCTTTACTTCCTCGAAGAAGCCCTGCCCGAAAGTAGTCTGCGCCAGCTTGCGCAGGAGCTGCTGGGCAACAAGCTCATCAACCGCTTCGAAGTCGGCCCCATTGCCCAGATCCGCGACTACACGCCGCGGCCGGGCGGTGGGGCCGAATCGGTTACGGAGACGGTGGGGCTGGTGGGCCTCTCGGATGAGGAGTTGCAAAAGCTGTCGAAAGACAACCTCTACGCCCTGAACCTGGAGGAAATGCGCGCCGTGCGCGACCATTACACCAGCATCCGGGAAGAGCGTCAGGCTGCCGGCCTGCCCCAGGACCCTACCGACTGCGAGCTGGAAATCATTGCCCAGACGTGGTCGGAGCACTGCAAGCACAAGGAGTTTTCGGCCCTGATTAAGTACCGGGACGCCGATACGGGCGAGGAGTTTGAGGTGGATTCTTTGTTCAAAACCTACATCAAGGATGCTACCGCCGAGGTGGACCGCCAGCTGCGCGCCAACGGCAACGACTGGCTGATTAAGGTGTTCTCGGACAACGCCGGGGCCGTGCGCATCAACCCCGAGTCGTTGTTCGTGTGGAAGGTGGAAACGCACAACTCGCCCTCGGCCATCGACCCCTACGGCGGGGCCATTACGGGCATTCTGGGCAACAACCGCGACCCGCTGGCTACCGGCATCGGGGGTGCGCGGCTCCTGTTCAACACCAACGTGCTGTGCTTCGGCAACCCCGAGTTCAACGGCACCCTGCTGAGCAATCAGCTGCACCCGCGCCGCATTTTTGAGGGCGTGCGCAAGGGCATCGAGGACGGCGGCAATAAGTCGGGCGTGCCCACCGTGAACGGCAGCATCGTGTTCGACGACCGGTACGCCGGCAAGCCGCTGGTATACTGCGGCACCGGGGCCGTGATGCCCATGCAGCTGGCCGGCCTCGATTCGTGGGAAAAGAAAATTGACCCGCAGGACCGCATCATCATGGCCGGCGGCCGGGTGGGCAAAGACGGCATCCACGGCGCAACGTTCAGCAGCATTGAGCTGGACGAAACCTCGCCCGCCACGGCCGTGCAGATTGGCTCGCCCATCACCCAGAAGCTGGCCATGGACTTCCTGCTGCTGGCCACGCGCCGCGGCCTCATCAAGTGCAGCACCGACAACGGCGCGGGCGGCTTGTCGTCGAGCATCGGCGAGCTGGCAACCATCAGCGGCGGGGCCGTGGTGGAGCTGGAGCGCGTGCCGCTGAAGTACCCTGGTCTGCGTCCCTGGGAAATCTTTGTTTCGGAGTCGCAGGAGCGGTTTTCGCTGGCCGTGGAACCCGCCAAGCTGGACGAGCTGCTGGCCCTGGGCCGGGAAATGGAAGTGGAGCTGACCGACATCGGCTACTTCACCGCCGACGGCTACCTCGACGTGCGCTTCGCCGGTGAGCCGGTGGCCCACCTAGATATGCACTTCCTGCACGACGGCGTGCCGCGCAAAGTGCTGGAAGCGGAGTGGCGCAAGCCCACGGCGCAGGAACCCGCGCTGGCCGCTGCCACCGACTACACCGACGCCCTGACCCGCCTGCTGGGCAGCCTCAACATCTGCTCCCGCGAGTCGGTGATTCGGCAGTACGACCACGAGGTGAAGGGCCGCACCATTATCAAGCCCCTGATGGGCGCTACCGGTCAGGCCCCGCAGGATGCGGCCGTGGTGCGCTTCAACTTCGAGAGCTGGGAAGGCGTGGCCGTGAGCAACGGCATTCTGCCCCGCTTCGGTGATTTGGACGCCTACCATATGTCGGCCGGCGCGTTCGACGAGGCCGTGCGCCAGATTGTGGCCGTGGGCGGCAAGCTGCCCAACCTGAGCTACGGCGACGGCAACTTCTGGTCCGTGAACGACAACTTCTGCGTGCCCGACTCGGTGTACGACCCCATGGGCAACCCCGATGGCAAGCACAAGCTGGCCAAGCTGGTGCGCATGTGCCAGGCCCTGCGCGACGCCACGGCGGCCTACTGCATCCCGCTCACCTCGGGCAAGGACTCGATGAAGAACGACTTCAAGGCCGACGGCGTGAAGATTTCGGTGCCGCCCACGGTGCTGTACTCCATGACCGCCAAGCTGGACGACGTGCGCCGCACCATCACCTCCGACTTCAAGCAGGCCGACGACGTGGTGTACCTGCTGGGCGAAACCTACGACGAGCTGGGCGGCTCGGAGTTCTACCAGCTTTTCGGTGAGCTGGGCGCGAACGTGCCGCAGGTACGCTTCGAGCAGGCCAAAGCCCTGTACCAGCTGGTAGGGGAGGCCAACGACCGGAACCTGATTCAGAGCTGCCACGACCTGAGCGACGGCGGGCTGGCGGTGGCGCTGGCGGAGGCCACGTTTGGCCACGGCTTTGGGGCCGAGGTGGAACTGCCCGAAGGCTTGCCAGTGCACGTGCAGCTGTTTTCGGAGTCGCACTCCCGGTTTGTGGCCACGGTGGCCCCCGAGGATGTGGTGGCCTTTGAGCAGCATTTCGGCGCGCGCGCCACGCGTCTGGGCCGAGTAACCCAGAATGGGCAGTTGACCGTGCGGCAGGCGGGTAACACCGTTATTTCGGCCAGCACGGCGGCCCTGCGCCACGAGTGGACCAACGGTCCGGTAAACCGCATTATCGGCTTCGGCCACCCCGAAACCGCGCATTAATCATGGAACAGACTCCCCAACTGCCGGACCAGCACACGCCCCCGCGCCCCCAGCACGACGACCCCGGCCACGAAGTGGTAACCCGGGAAGGTGAAATCGTGCTGCCCGGCTTCAAAAGCGTAGACCCCGGCCACGAATCCAGTGAACCGTTGAAAAAAGCGGAAGCGGCCCAACAACCAACAACGAACAACCAACAACCAGTAAAGGCGCTCATCCTAACCGGTTTTGGTATCAACTGCGAGGAGGAATTTGCCGCCGCCTACCGGCTGGTAGGGGCCGAGGCCACCATCGTGCACCTGAACCAGGTGCTGCACGGCCACGTGAGCATCCATGACTTCGACATCCTGAACTTCCCCGGCGGCTTCAGCTTCGGCGACGACCTGGGCTCGGGCGTGGTGCTGGCCAACAAGCTGCGCTACCGCCGCAACGCCGAGGGCCGCACGCTGCTCGACGATATCAGGGAATTTGTGGCCGGCGGCAAGCACGTGCTGGGCATCTGCAACGGCTTCCAGGTGCTGGTGAAGCTGGGCCTGCTGCCCGACCTGAGCGGCACCGTCACGCCCGAAGTAACCCTCACGCACAACGCTTCGGGCCGCTATGAGGACCGTTGGGTGAAGCTCACCGTCAACCCCCACGCCACCACGCCCTTCCTGAAGGGCCTGACGACGCTGGAGGTGCCCGTGCGCCACGGCGAAGGCCGCCTCATTATCCAGGACGAGGCCACCCGTGCCGCCATTGAAGCCCGCGGCCTGAACTGCCTCACCTACGCCGACTTCGATGGGGCCCCCACCGACGTGTACCCCTTTAACCCCAACGGCGCCGACCTCAACTGCGCCGGCCTGACCGATACCACCGGCCGCGTATTCGGCCTGATGCCCCACCCCGAGGCTTTCCTCTCGCTCTATAACCACCCCGACTGGGCCCGGCGCAAGCGTGCTACCCCAGGCCTGAGTGAGGAGGGCGACGGGGTGTGGCTGTTCCGCAATATTGTGGAGCATGTGCAGGCCCAGGCTACGGCCGCCGCGGCCCCGTCGGTGTCGCACGAGTTTTCATCCTAACGCACTCATCAGCTGCCGGCCTGGCCGGTGGATATTGACTTCAGAATGAATACCCTCAACCATTTCGAAACGCCTCAGCTCGAACTCCTGCACCGGGGGAAAGTCCGTGACTCGTTCCGCGCCCCGTCGGGTGAGCGGCTGATTGTGGTTACCGACCGCCTGTCGGCCTTCGACTCGGTGCTGGAAACGCCCGTGGCGCACAAAGGGGCCGTGCTCAACGGGCTGGCGGCTTTCTGGTTCGACAAAACCCGGCACATCATCCCCAACCACGTCATCAGCCTGCCCGACCCTAACGTGACGCTAGCGCAGGAGGCCGAGCCTATCCGGGTGGAAATGGTGGTGCGCCACTACCTCACCGGCTCCATGTGGCGTGGCTACCAGCAGGGCCAGCGCAGCTTCTCGGGCGTAGCGGTGCCCGACGGACTGACCAAGCACCAGCAGTTTCCCGAGCCCATTGTGACGCCCACCACCAAGGAGGAATGGGACCGGGAGATTACGCCCGAGAACCTGGTGGCCGAAGGCTGGGTGACGGCTGAGCTGTACGAGCAGATGCGAGTGAAGGCGCTGGAGTTATTCAACTTTGCCTCCCAGTGGATGGCCGAGCGCGGCATCATTCTAGTCGATACCAAGTATGAATTCGGGCTGCGCAACGGGGAGCTGCTGCTGATTGACGAAATCCACACGCCCGATTCGTCGCGCTTCTGGAGCGCCGACGACTACGCCCGCAACCCCGGGGCCGCCGAGCAGATGGACAAGGAGTACGTGCGCCAGTGGCTGATTGCCCACAAGCAGAACGGCCAGTACCCCCGCGCCCTCACGCCCGAAGTTTCGGCCGAGGCTACCCGCCGCTACCTCGATATCTACGAGCGTATCACCGGCGCCCCACTGCCCGCTGCATCTTCTAACGACGACGATATGCCGGCCCGCATGGTGCGCAACCTGGTGCGCGCCGGTATCATCCAAGAAGCCAAGTAGCATGGAAGCCTCGCGGGCAAAAAAGCTGGTAACCGACTACGTCGAAGCGTACAACGCCTTCGACGTAGCGGGTATGCTGCGCCATTTGCACGCGGAGGTGGTGTTTCGCAATATTTCCGGCGGGCAAGTAAACCTGACCACCACCGGCAAGGAAAGCTTCCGCCAGCAGGCCGAGCGGGCCAAATCGTATTTTTCGCAGCGCGAGCAGCGTATCATCGATTGGCAGTTCGCCGACAACCGCGCTGAGGTACGCATCGACTACTCGGCCGTGGCCGCCGTGGATTTCCCCAACGGCCTGAAAGCGGGTGACGCGCTGCAGCTGCAGGGCCGGTCAGTTTTTCAGTTTGCGGAGGACCGGATTGTTTCCATTGACGACATCTGCTAAAACCACTCTGCCCGCCGCCGCAACAGCTTCTTTGCCCGTACTTTGCCCCATGTCCGAACCCTTCACCATTCGTCGCCTCCAGCTCCAGGATGCCCCGGTTTACCGGCGGCTTCGGCTGGCCTGTCTGGCCGAATACCCGGCGAGCTTCGGGTCGTCGGCCGAGGAAGAGGAGCGGGTGGGGGAGTTGCCGTTTGAGCAGCACATTCGGGCCGGTAACCCGGGGACGTTTGTGCTGGGCGCGTTTGCCGCCGACGAGCTGGTGGGCATGTGTGGCTTTGTGCGGGCTACACGCCGGAAAGTGCAGCACCAGGGCGACATCCGGCAGGTGTGCGTGGCCCCGGGCTACGCAGGCCACGGCCTAGGGCGCCGGCTGCTGCAGGCCACGCTGGAAGCCGCCTTTGCCCTGCCTGGCCTCGAGCAGATTTCCTTAGGCGTGGTAGCCGACAACACGGCCGCCACACGCCTTTATCAAAGCCTGGGATTCGTGGAATACGGCTACCAGCGCCAGTTTCTGAAACTCGGCTCCGACTATTACGACCATCGGTTGATGGTTCTGTTTCGCTCCGATTTTATTGCTTCTACCGTTCATGAGCACCAGCAATAACCCTATCGTACTCCTCGGCAGCGGGGCCCGGGAACACGCCATGGCGTGGAAACTGACCCGCGACGGCGCTACCGTGCACGTGCTGCCCGGCAACGCCGGCATTCCGAACAGTCACCCCCACATCAGCGCCACCGACTTCCCGGCCATTCAGGCTTTCTGCCAGGAGCACGGCGTGAAGCTGGTGGTGGTAGGCCCCGAAGCCCCGCTGGCGGCGGGCGTCACCGACTTCTTCCAGAGCTCCGACATTCGGGTATTTGGACCCGGCCGGGCGGGCGCTACGCTGGAAAGCTCCAAGGTGTGGAGCAAAGACTTCATGCGCCGCCACGGCGTGGCCACGGCCCAGGCTTGGCCCTTCCGCAGCGACCAGCTGGACGCCGCCCGCGCCAAAGCCACCGAGCTCAGCGGGCAGGTGGTAGTGAAGTTCGACGGGCTGGCGGCCGGTAAGGGCGTGTACGTGTGCTCCTCAATAGAAGAAGCCCACGCCGCCCTCGACGACCTGGCCCGTCTGCACAGCGGCTGGTTTAGCTTCCTGCTCGAAGAAAAGCTCACCGGCCCCGAAATCAGCATCATCGGCATCACCGACGGCAACCGCATCCGCCTGCTCAGTCCCTCCCAGGACCACAAGCAGCTGCTGGCCGGCGACCAGGGCCCCAACACCGGCGGCATGGGCGCCTACTGCCCCGTGCCCTTCTGCGACGACAACGTGCTGGCCGCCATCCGCACTGATATTGTAGACCCCACCCTGCGCGGCCTGCAAAACGAGCAGTTCGATTTCAACGGCTTCCTGTACTTCGGCATCATGCTCACGCCCCAGGGCCCCAAGCTGCTCGAGTACAACACCCGCCTTGGCGACCCCGAAGCCGAAGTGCTGCTGCCCGCCCTGGAAAGCAGTCTGCTGGAGCTGATTGAGGCTACCCTCGATGGCACGCTGCAGCAAACGGTGGTGCGCCAGCGGCGCGGCCACTACGTGGGCGTGGTGCTGGCCTCGGGCGGCTACCCCGCCGCCAGCTTCCCCACCGGCTTCCCCATCACCGGCCTCGACCAGCTGCACCCCAGCATTCTGGCTTTCCACGGCGCCACCAAGCGCACCGCAACCGGCGAGCTTGTCACCAACGGCGGCCGGGTGCTAGTACTAGTCGGCCACGGCGAGGAGCTGGAGGACGCCGTGCAGCACGTGTACCGCGAAGCAGAAAAAGTGAACTTCCAGGATGTGTACATCCGCACCGACATCGGCCAGCGGCCGGAACCGACCCTTGCAGGAAACTGGTAACTATAGCACCCACAAAGCGCGCCTGGCCATTCTGCTGTCGGGCCGGGGCTCCAACATGGTGGCCCTGGTAAACGCCGTGCAGCACGGCGTGCTGCAGGAGCTGGCCGAAGTAGCCGTGGTGTTCAGCAACGTGCCCGACGCGCCCGGGCTGGCCACGGCCGCCGCGCTGGGCTGCTCCACCGCCAGCCGCAGCAGCCAGGGCCGCAAGCGGGCCGAGTTCGACGCGGAGGTGGTGGAAGTGCTGCGCCAGTACCAGCCCGATTACGTGGTGCTGGCCGGCTACATGCGCATTCTGTCGCCCACGTTTATCCGGGCGTTTACGGGCCGCATCCTCAATATTCACCCCGCCGACACCCACCAGCACCAGGGCCTGCACGCCTACGAGTGGGCCTTCGACAACCACCTGCCCGAAACCAAAATAACGGTGCATCTGGTAGACGAAGGCCTCGATACCGGCCCCATCCTGGCCCAGCACCCGGTTGACCTGCGCGGGGCCGACACCCTGGCCGAAGTGGAGCGCCGCGGCCTGGCCGTGGAGCACCGCGTGTACGCCGAAACCCTGGCGGAACTCATCAAGAATCAACTGTCAGTAATGCCAGTTCCCCAAGCGGCTGCTTCAACCGCGTATTCAACGCCATTGTCGTCTGGCTCCCCCTCTCTGCCGGAGAGGGGGCCGGGGGGTGAGGCGAATCGTTAGAACATCACCACCCCACCCACCACCCCCAGCGGCCTGCCAACGGGCAACTGACAACTGACAACTCACCATGTGCGGAATAGTAGGTTTTTACGGTCCTGATGATGTTGCGCACGATATCGTGTTCGGCCTCACCGCGCTCCAGCACCGCGGCCAGGATGCCGCCGGCATTGCCACCTTCGACGACAACTTCCACCTCTGCAAGGGCAACGGGCTCATCTCCGACGTGTTCCGTCCCAAGCAGCTCAAGAAGCTGAAGGGCAACATCGGCATCGGACACGCGCGCTACACCACCCAGGGCTCCAACGATGCCGAACTGGCGCAGCCGTTTACCACCAGCTACCCTTTCGGACTGGCCATGGTGCACAACGGCAACGTCATCAACTTCCGCTCGGCGGCCAAGCGCCTGCATGAGAAGTACCATGTACTGCCCAAAACCAGCAACGACCTGGAGCTGATCATGTACACCTTCGCCTCGGAGCTGCGCCTGAAAAACCTCGACAACCTCTCGGTTATCGATATTTTCGACGCCGTGGAAACCACCCAGGAGTTGGTGAAGGGGGCATATGCCACCGTTACCATCATTGCCGGACACGGGCTGCTGGCCTTCAACGACCCGCTGGGCATCCGGCCATTGGTGCTGGGCCGCCGCGAAACCGAGCGTGGCCCCGTCTTCGCCTTCGCCTCCGAAAGCACCTGCTTTGATTACCTGGGCTTTGAGTTCGTGGAAAACGTGGGCCCGGGCCAGGCGGTGTTTATCGATAAGGACTTCAAGGTGCACCACAAAAATCAGCAGGAGAAGCCCAAAAGCTTCTGCGTGTTCGAGCACATCTACTTCGCCCGCGAGGATTCCACCATTCACGGCCGCCTGGTGGCCCGGGAACGGGTGCGGCTGGGCAAGATGCTGGCTAAAAAGGTTATCGAATCGGGTATTCAGCCGGATATGGTGATTGACGTGCCGTCGTCGGGGTACTTCTCGGCATCGGGGCTGGCCGAGGCCATTGGCGTGCCCTACCGCCGGGCCCTGGTGAAGAACAACCACATGGGCCGCTCCTTCATCGTGAGCAGCCAGGCCGGCCGCGAGGACATCGTGAAGAAGAAGCTTAACCCCATCCGCGAGTTTGTAGAAGGCAAAAAGGTAGCCGTGGTCGATGACAGCATCGTGCGCGGCACCACCTCCCGGCGCATCGTGCGGATTCTGCGTGAGGCCGGGGCCGCCGAGGTGTACTTCATCAGCAGCGCCCCGCCCATCATTTCGCCCTGCATCTACGGCATTGATATGGCCATGAGCACCGAGCTGATTGCCGCTAATTACACGGAGGAGGAAATCTGCCGCTACATTGAGGCCGACCGGGTGATATACCAGTCGATTGCCGACTTGCAGGAGCTGTTTTCGGAGGCCAAAGGCCACGGCGGCTCGTGTTTCGCCTGCTTCACCGGCCAGTACCCCACCGGCGACGTAACCAAGTACCTGGGTCACATCCAGGAGGAACGCCAGAGCCACCGATCCGACAAAAAAGGCTCCGACTCGATTCCTTCCGTGAGTGCCAAAGCCCCCGAGCCAACTGAGCATTAGTATGCTGAATGGTACGAGAATTAGAAGCTAGAAGCTAGTTCCCCTCCTTGGAAAGGAGGGGTTAGGGGTGGTTGATAATCGTTGAACATCATCTAGCTCTAGTTTCTAAAACTCGTTCTGACGTTCATCAACCACCCCTGACCCCTCCTTTCCAAGGAGGGGAACTAGCTTCTAGCTTTAACCTAGCCTCCCGCATGTCATCTGACTTCAAAGCCACTGCCGGTTACTCCATCGAAGAAGGCAACGCCGCCTCCAAGAACGCCTACCATTGGGCCCAGAAAACCTTCTCGACTCGTAAGGGTAAGCCCGGCGAGCCGGCCCAGGATTTGGCCGGCGGCTTCTCCAACGAAATCCGCTTTGGCAATGAGCGGCTGGGCATTGGCTCCGATGGCATCGGGACGAAGATTGAGGTGGCTGAGCGCCTGGACCGCTACGATACGCTGGGCTACGACCTGATTGCCATGGTAGCCGACGACCTCATCGTGGCCGGCTTCGTGCCCACCAACCTCTCCAACATCATCGATGTGAACACGCTCAACTACGAGGTAGTGGATGAGCTCATGCGCGGCCTGCACGACGCGGCCCAATTCAGCCAGATTGCGGTAACGGGCGGCGAAATTGCCGAACTGGGCAACCGCATCGGCGGCTACCCCGGGGCCAAAATGAACTTCAACTGGTGCTCCACGGCCGTAGGCGTGCTGCACCCCAGCCTGGAGCGCCCCCTGAGCGGGGCCAACGTGCGCGCCGGACAAGCCGTGGTGGCGCTTCGCTCACCGTCCTTCCGCTCCAACGGCTATTCCCTGGCCCGCCGCGCCCTCACCAAAGCTTTCGGGGAGAAATGGCACGAGCAGCCTTATGGGCAAGGTGAGGCCGCGCCCCAAGCAACCAACAACGAGCAGCTGACAACTGAAAACGCCACCACCTGGGGCGAAGTGATGCTGGCGCCTTCCCTCATTTTCTCGCCGGGCGTGGCGGCGGTGCTGGAAGCCGGCCTGCCCCTGCACGCAGCGGCGCACATCACCGGCGGTGGCATTGCCGATAATTTTAAGCGCGTACTCAAAAACGGTGTGGGCGCGGAGTTGGACAACCTTTTTGAGCCCCTGCCCGCCATGCAGCAACTGGCCGAGCTGGCCGGCATCAGCCCCCAGGAAGCCTACCTCTACTGGAACATGGGCAACGGCATGCTGCTCGTAACCGACGAGGCACAAGCCGAAGCCGTAGCCGAAACCCTGCGCAACCACGGCTACCAGGCCCAGGTAGCCGGCCGCATCACCCCGGAGCCCGGCATGACGCTCCGCGTAGGAGCCGGCGAGCTGCGTTACGAGGGATAGAGCCTTAGGCAGGAGTAAAAAAGAACGTCATGCTGAGCTTGCCGAAGCATCTCTACCAAACAATATGGGGCGGTAGAGATGCTTCGACAAGCTCAGCATGACGTTCTTTGTAGATTAGCAGTTACGCCGCTACCGGCTCAATATCAAACCCGGCCTGGGACACGGATTTCATAATCAGCTCCGGAATTGGGTTAGGCCCTTCCACCGTCAGGATTTTGTTGGGGTTGTTGGTATCCACGCTCCATTTCTCTACGCTGGCTTCGGCATCGAGGAAAGGAGTGACAGCCCGTACGCAGTTAGCGCAGTTGATGCTGGTTTTGAATTTCAGAGTGGGCATGAGCAGTAACAGTTGAAGCTGCCGCCAAGCGACCAGCAGCTAATGATGATGCTATAACAACATAGCGGAACAAAAGTAGTCTGTTATACGGAGGCCGGGGGTACAGGCTTTGGCTGCAGGAGTGCAGAGTTTTGCCGTATTTCGGGCCCCTTACCGTACCTCTAATACAATGGATAAAGAGCAATTCTGGCAGATAATTGAATCGGCAAAAACCGAGGCCCATGGCGACCAGCAACGGCAGGAGCAAGCCCTGATTGACCACTTGGCGCAGCTGGAGCCAGAACAGATTATTGAGTTTGAGTGCATCCTGCGCGAATACCTGCTGGAGGCTGATCATTTCGACATTATAGCGGCGCAGAAGATTATCGACGGTTACGTGTCCGATGACCCCTATCTGTACTTCCGGTGCTGGCTGGTGGGGCAGGGTAAAACTGTCTTCATGAATGCGCTGCAGAACCCCGATACGCTGGCGGCGGTGTTGGATGCTCCTTACCAGGATTTTGAGGAGCTGCTATACGTGGCCACTTTCGCCTTCGAAAAGCGCACTGGTAAAACCGACGAGGATGAAACCTTCCCCCGGAACGTGGCCTTGGCTCGGGGTCTGAGTTATGATTTCGGCTCTGAAACCAAAGGCGAGGACTGGACGGAGAATCAACTGCCGAAGATGCTACCGAAGCTCTGGAAGAAGTTTGGAGCTGCCTAAACGCAAGAGGCCCGGCTGCTGATGCAGCCGGGCCTCTTGCGTTTAGGTATACTAAGCCGGACGCACCGGCCGCTTCTCCAGAATCAGCTGGGTGCGGAAGCGGTTGAGCGACTCTTCCAGGCCCACGGGGTAGGTGTGGGGGTTGAGGAAGCGGCGGATACTGGGGTCGAGGCTGAGCACTTCGCGGTGGGCCCGGGCCCGGCTTTCCTGGAGCGTGGGGAGCGTGTGCACCAGCTCACCCCGGCGGAAGATGGGCTCCAGCAGCTCCCGGTACGGAGCGTCGGCCCGCACAGCGCGGCGGCGGGTGGCATCCAGCGGGTCCACCAGGGTCAGGGTTTCGGGCAGGAGTTCGGCCACGTTGTAGAGCATATCGGCGCGGGGCTGGCCTTTGTCGGTTTCGTAGCGGCGCACCTGCAGAATGCCGGGGATGCTGGTTTTGGCCAGTTGCTCCGAGAGCTTGATGGTAAAGTCCCAGCCCGAGTCGTCGGGTTTGCGCAAAGCGGCCAGCTTGTACACGCCCCCCAGCGCCGGCTGGTCGTAGGCCGTCACGAGTTGGGTACCGATGCCCCAGGTGTCGATTTTAGCGCCCTGCAGCTTCAGGCTGGTAATGAGGTTCTCCTCCAGGTCGTTGCTGGCCACAATGCGCACGTTCTCAAACCCGGCCTCGTTGAGCAACGCCCGGGCCTCGCGGCTGAGGTAGGCCAGGTCCCCGGAATCCAGGCGGATGCCGCCCAGCTCGTGGCCGTTGGCCCGCATCTGGCGGGCCACTTTGATGGCGTGGCGCACACCTTCCAGCGTATCGTAGGTATCTACCAGAAACACCGAATCGTCGGGGAAAGCCTGGGCGTAGGCCGTAAAGGCAGTTTCCTCGTCCTCGAAAGCCATAACCCAGCTGTGGGCGTGGGTGCCCTTCACCGGAATGCCGAAGCGCTGCCCGGCCAGTACATTGCTGGTGGCATCGGCCCCGCCGAGGTAGGCGGCGCGGCTGGCACTCAGACCACCATCCACACCCTGGGCCCGGCGCAGGCCAAATTCCAGCACCGTATCGGAGCCGGCGGCTTCCCGGATGCGGGCGGCTTTGGTGGCAATCAGCGTCTGGAAATTCACCAGCGTGAGCAGGGCCGTTTCTACCAGCTGGGCCTGCAGCAGCGGCCCCTGCACCCGAATCAGGGGCTCGTTGCCGAACACCACCGTGCCCTCGGCCACGGCGTCCACGTCGCAGGTAAAGCGCAGCTCCCGCAGATACTGCAGAAACTCCGTTGGGAACATGGCCGCGCCTTTGCTGCTTTTCAGGCTACCGAGGTACGCCAAGTCATCCTCCGAGAAACGCAGATTCTGCAGGTAATCCACGGCGTAGGCCAGGCCCGCCGCTACAGCGTAGCCGCCCTGAAACGGGGCCTTGCGGAAATACAGATGAAATACGGCCTCCCGGTCCTGCAGGCCCTGCTGCCAGTAGCCGTAGGCCATGGTAACCTGATACAAATCGGTGAGGAGGCTGAGCGAGGGGGCATACAGGCCGGAAAGCGGAGCTGAATTCATGCAGAGCAACGGTTGAGATGCCGTAGCTTACGCAGAATATTTTATTTCCGCCCGGTTCATGGCTGCATCTTCTCCTGCTTCCCACTCCGCCATTCTGCACCGCGTTTCTCTATGGCCGGCCTGGCGGCGGCTGGGAGCCGGCCTGGTACCGGCGGGGGCGCTGTACGTGCTGGCCCCTCCGCACTGGCCGTTCCTGTTGCGGCTGCTGCTGGCTTGGGATGGGTTCACGCTCGTCACGCTGAGTATCACTTGGGCTATTATTCTGTGGGCCAACGTAGGGCATATCCGGCAGGTGGCCACCCAGGAAGATCCGGGTCGGGCCCTGTCGTTTGCGGCCGTGCTGGGGGCGGCAGTAGCCAGTCTGCTGGCGGTAGTGCTACTGCTGTCGAAAACAGACGGGCCCGCTCTGCAGGTAGCACGGGTAGGCACGGGCAGCGTGGGCGTACTGGCGGGCTGGCTACTGGTGCACACGCTGTTCACGCTGCGCTACGCTCACCTGTACTACGCTACCGATAACCATGGAAAGGAAGGCGGGCTGGAATTTCCTGGTACTGAGCCGGAGCCCGATTACCTGGATTTTGCCTACTTCTCCTTCGTCATTGGTATGACGGCCCAAACAGCCGACGTGGGAATATCGGACCGGACGATTCGCCGGCTGGCACTGGTGCACGGACTATTGGCGTTCGGGTTCAACACGGCCGTGGTGGCCCTCACCATCAATGGACTGGCCAGCGTGCTATGAAACCAGCCGGCGCGAGGCTACCAGCGGGTGCGCGTGCTGGCAATACCGCTCCGCATCCAGCAACGACGGCACTACGGGCGGGCAGGATGCCGTGGGCAATTTGGCCAGCAACTGGTGGGCGGCGGCCCCGAGATGACAGAGCACCAAGGCCACCTTACGCGCCCGCAGCCGCCGGTAATAGCGCAGCAGTACCCGCAGCGACGACAGAGGCAGGTGCTGCAAGTGGCTGCAATCAACCCAGATACTGGGCTTGCCGCTCCGGCTGGCCAGGCGCAGCGCGGCGGTCAGCTGGGTTTCGGTGGCTGAGGCATGCTCATTGGCCAGAATCAGCAGGTAGCTGTTAGGCAGAATTTCACGGTACACTTCCATGGAGCAGGTGGGAAAAGCCCGGCAAACGGGAAAGCGGAGTGGCGGGCGGGTGGGATGAAGCGTATACGAGGTCTGATGCAGAGGGGTTTGCGAAGTTAATATACTGATTTATAGCATTATATTGTCGAGTTGGAACGGTGGTAAAGGCCTCTCAACTGGGGCGAGTGGGAAGCCCGGACTTGGAAAATCAACCGCTTTTATGCAGCCAGCCACCTACAATCTGCGTAGGTAGGCGGAGGCTGGCCGGGTCAAACTGACTACGGTGCAGCTACCGGTTATTCCTTATTTCTGGTTATGATTCGCATTCTGCTGGCCGATGACCACGCCATTCTGCGCGACGGTATCCGGGCTTTGTTGAGCAAGGAGCCCGATATGGAAATACTCGGGGAGGCGGCCCACGGTGAGGCCTTGCTGGAACTGCTGGCCCATACCCCCGCCGACGTGGTGCTGATGGATGTGAACATGCCCGTGCTGGACGGCTTTGCCACTATGGCGCACCTGCGCGAGCGGTACCCGGAGGTGCGGGTGCTGGTGCTATCCATGCTGGAGCACGAAAATTACGTCCACCGCATGATGGAGGCGGGGGCGCTGGGCTACGTGCTCAAGAATGCCGACATCACCGAAATCATGCACGCCATCCGGACCGTGGCGGCCGGGCGGGAGTTTCTGTGCACGGAAATTGGGCTGAACCTGCTGCGGCGGCTGGTAACGCAGACTACCGCCGGAGCTGCTGTGGAGCGCCTGCCCCCGAGCCGGCGGCCCGAAGCGGCGGCCGAGCTATCGGGGCGGGAACTGGAGGTGCTGCGCCTGATTGCCGAGGGTTTCACCAACCAGGAAATTGCCGATCAGCTGTTCACCAGTAAGCGCACCATTGAAACACACCGCCAGAATATCATCGAAAAAACCCAGGCCAAGAATACTGCTGCCCTCATCCGCTATGCCATGAGCCACGGCCTGATTGAATAAGTGGTGAAATTGTGAGAGGTGAGACGATGGCCATTCATCACTTCACCCTTACTGCAGGAAGGTGGTCAGCTCGCCGGTGTGCGTGAGGGTGAGGTGGTGCATGGCCCGGGTGCAGGCCACGTACAGCATGCGCTGATCTACCTCGGTGTGGTAATTTCGGGCCGAGGCGAAGGGTACGAGCACCTCATCAAACTCCAGCCCTTTCGAAAGGTGGGCCGTGGCAATGATAACGCCCTCTTTGAACAAGGTGGAGTCGGCAGTGAGCAGGTGTACGCCGGGGCCTTCCAGCAACTGGTACAGCTGCCGGGCCTGGCGACTGGTTTTGCAGATAACGCCCATCGACTGCCGGCCAGACGCCCGGAAATCGGCCACTACCTGCCGGATGGCGGCCTGTTCGGCTTCCGCGTCGGGGCAGGCCAGCACGGCGGGTTCGGGGCCGTGGCGCTCTAGGGGCTCAATGCCGGGCGTGGGCAGAATGCGCTGAGCCAAAGCCGTAATTTCGACGGTGGAGCGGTAGCTGCGCAGCAGGCTGACCACCTCGGCCTGCGGAAACACCCGCTCAATGGTATCCGCCGAGGACGCGCCGTAAGGATTCACCGATTGGCTGATGTCGCCCAGAATGGTTTTGCGACACGAGAACAGCCGGGCCAGCACCGCGTACTGCACCGGCGTGTAGTCCTGCATTTCGTCGATGATGAGGTGCTTCACCTGCTCGTAGCCGCCCAGGCCTTCCAGCCGGATGCGCAGGTACAGCAGGGCAAACACGTCGGCGTACTCCAGGTGCAGGCGGTGCGGGTCCAGCTTCAGCAGCTCGGGGCGGCCCAGCCACTGGTAAAAGTCCCGGTACAGCTCGGGCACGTGCCGGAAGCGGAACAGCCGGCGTAGGCTGTCTTCAATGCTGTTTTTCTCGCCGTTGGTGAGCTTGCGGCCCACGGCGTCGCGCACGTAGGCCCGCACATCCACGGCTACCAGGGCAAAGCGCTTCAGCAGAGGCACGCGGTGGTAGGTGCTGAATTTCTGGCGCAGCACCGCCGCCGGCACCACCGTACGGCCCACCCGGATATCCTGGAAGGTGAGGTAGTGGTTTTCGATGTGCAGCAGGTACTGGTTCAGCTGGCCCAGAAACTCCACCGACGACTTAAAACGCAGCCGCTCCACAAACCCCGCTCCGGGCTGCTCCAGCAGCCGGGCCACCTGCTCAAAAAACGTCTGGAAGGTGTAGCCGGGCTCCAACAGCTCGGCGGCCAGCTCTTCCATGCCCATTTCCGGAATGTGCTCCTCGCCCAGTTCGGGCAGCACGTTGGAGATGTAGTCGGCAAATACCTTGTTGGGGGAGAGAATGAGCACGTTGCGGGCCGCAATGGTGTCGCGGTGGCGGTAGAGCAGAAACGCAATGCGGTGCAGGGCAATGGAGGTTTTGCCCGAGCCGGCCACGCCCTGAATCACCATCACAGAGGCCTCGTCGTTGCGAATCACCGCGTTCTGGTCGCGCTGAATGGTGGCTACGATGTTGCGCATCTTATCATCCGAGGACTTGGCCAGCTCCTGCTGCAGCACGTCGTCGTGGATGTTCACCCCGCTGTCCAGCAGGTATTCCAGTCGCCCGTCGCGGATGCGGTATTGCCGCTTCAGGTCGATGCGGCCCGCTACCGAGCCGCCGGCGGGCGTGGTATACGCGGCCGGGCCCAGCTCAAAATCATAGAACAGCGAGGAGATGGGGGCCCGCCAGTCGAAAATCACGTTCTGACGCTCATCGGCAAAGGCGTACACGCCAATGTACACCGGCACGGTAGTGCCGCCCTTGGGCGTGAAATCAACCCGGCCGAAATAAGGTGACTGGCTGAGCTTGAACAGGCGGCGCTTGCGGGCCACCGAGGCCTCACCGGTAAACGCCATCCGGTCGATGGACTGCCCGGCGGCCACCATATCGGCCTCATCCAGGCCCGACTGGTGCTCGTAGAGGTACTGCTTTTTCTGGCGCAGCTCGGTGGAATATTGGCGCACGGCCTCATCCACGCGCCGGATAGCCACGGCCAGCCGCTCCTTCATTTCCTCCAGATATGCCCGCTCTTCCTGTTCCGTTGCGTTTATCACGTGCCGCCTGTTACGTAGCGTTGCTACTGCTATGACCTGAGAAATTGAAAACCCCGTTTCCGGTTCAGAAACGGGGTTTCAAGTAGCCGCGACGGGAATCGAACCCATATCAAGCGTTTAGGAAACGCCTATTCTATCCGTTGAACTACGCAGCCAAAGTGTTCGGATGCAAAGCTACGCCGAAAGCCCGGGCTGCCCAAACCGGCCGGCCCGGGCTCCGCGTATAGGAAGCCGGGCCGGGTCCCGGTATCTTCGTGCGGCTATTTCAGAATCTTCGCTTTTTTCGGGTATATGGGTGTTTTGGATGAATTGCGGAACCAGCGCCGGGCAGCCGGGTCAGCCTCAACTTCCGCCGCCGATGGACAGCAGCCTGCCCTGCTGCTCATTCCCGATATCAGCGGCTTTACCCGGTTCATTGAGGAATCCGGCAACCCCCAGGCTCCCTTTCTGGTGGCCGACTTACTGGAAATTCTCATCGAAGCCAATATTCTGGACCTGGAAGTAAACGAAATCCAGGGCGACGCGGTGCTGTTTTACCGGCTGGGCCCGCCTCCCTCGGCCGAGGAGCTGGTACGCCAGTGCCGCCGCATCTACCTCGATTTTCAGAACTACCTGCGCCTAGTGGAGCGGGATACGGGCTCGGCCTTGGCCGCCTCTTTGCATGAGCTGGCCCTCACGCTGAAAATTGTAGTGCACTACGGCCGCGTGAGCGTGGCCCGCATCCGGGAGCACACCAAGCTTATGGGCCGCGACGTGATTGTAGTGCATCGGCTGCTTAAAAACAACGTTGCCGGAGCCGAGTACATCCTGCTGTCGGAGGGCTACACCGGCACGCAGGCGGCGGGGGCACTGGCCCGGGCCTTTGCCTGGACGCGGCTGCTGCCGGGCTCTACGTATTACGAACACATTGGGGAGGCCCCGTACTACTACGCCCATCTTTCGCCGCTACGGCTGCTGCTGGCCAGCCCGACTGCCTCGGAGGAAGAAGGGCGCCCCGGCTGCGCCCTGAAAATACGCCGGGTGCTGCCGGTGCCCGCACCGTACGCGCTGCGCGTCATCAGCAACTTCCGGATGCGCCCCCGCTGGATGGAAGGGGCCACCGCTGTCCATTACGATGTGAGCAAAGCCGGCCGTCTGGGCACCAGCTACAAGGTGGATGTATTCAGCGGACAGATTGACTTCCAAACGGTACAGTGCCTGGAGGATGAGGAAGGCCGCATTACTTACGTGGAAAAGATTTCTCACTTCCGGCTGTTTCCCAACGCCCTGCTGTTCTATTGCCTCGAAGCCGTGGACCTAGACCGCTGCCTGCTTACGCTGGAGCTGCGCTATGGCCATGTGGCCAGCAACCACCGCCTCGTCCGGTTCGGGCAGCTACACCGGCTGCACCGCTTTCTGGGCCGCTCTGTTCAGCAACTGGCCCGGCTGCTGGGGGAGCGGTAAAGGGCCAGTCGGGTAGTTAGGTAGTCAGGTGGTTGATTGATTAAGAAGAAATGTCATCTTAATCAGTCAACCACCTGACTACCTGATTACTATGCCTTGTACAGCAACGCAATGCCGAAGGACAGGGCAGTGAGAATCAGGCCCACCATGAAAATGGTATAGCTCAGGCGTAGTAAGCGGTATTTCTTGGTGAGTACGTCGCCGAGGTAGTAGATGTCCGTCACCATGTTGGTGTACAGGGCATCCTTTTGCCCCATGATTTCCGTCATGCCCTGCTGAAAGTTGTCGAGGCTGAGCTTGCTGAAGTTACCAAAGAACAACAGGTTAACGCGGCGGTTAGTGGCAATCTGAGGGCTGCGCTTCAGCCACTTAAAGCTGGTTACATCGGGTTGGGCGCAGAGAATGGCCGTAATAACCGACCCGAGGGCCGTGGCCAGCAGAATGCCCATGGGCACGGCAACCACCGGATTGCGAATAAGCCCCACGTTATTGAGCGCCGCCGATTTACTGCCCAGCTTGGCCCCGAAGTAGGTGATGATAAGCGACATGAGCACCGCGTTCAGCGAAATCATCATGCTGGCTTTTTTATCGGCCATGTCCGAGAGTTTCATGTGGTTGCTGTACATGGTTCGGAACATGGTCTCGATGCCGCGCTTGGGCTCGGCGAAGGTGCCGGTAGCTTCTTCCTGCTTCTTTTTCTTTTTCTTTTCGGTTTTCTTCAGCTGCTTGCGCTGATCCTTGATGTTGTCTTTAAGCTGTTCTTCGTACCGCTCCCGGGCCGCCTTGGTATAGTATTTACCTGCGCAGAGAAAAGCCAGCTGATTTTCGGCCCAGTCGGAGTTGGAGTAGGTTTTACCCAGGGTGGCTTCCCATTCGGCCCGTAGCAGTTCCCCGTTGGCGAAGAAGTCGTCGCGGCCCATATTACTCATATCGGCATCCACCAACAGCTGCTCCAGCTCCGTCTCGCGGGCGGCGTCGCGGTGGGTGGCTTTAATGAGTTGTTGCACCAGGGCTACCCGCTCGGCAGGGTAGCCCTGCTGGGTCAGCCACTCGCCGGCCAGCTCGGCACTCCGGAACTCGTGCCCGTCGTAGGTATCAATGTAGCCTGTATCATGAAACCAGGCAGCCAGCAACAGGGCCTCCTGGTCGGGTGCCGACAGGCCCGCGGCTTCGCCTAGGGCGCGGGCCTCCTTGGCTACCGTAGCCGTGTGGGCAGGCGAGTGGTACACGAGCTGCGCCGGCAGTTTTTCCTCCAGCAGCTGTTGCACGTGGGCTTTAGCTTGCTTAATAATTTCGGCCTTGGCGGGCTTTTGGGTAAGGGTAGGCTCCATCAGGGTAAAAAAGAACGGAAAGATGGCAGCAACGAGCTGTGCCGCTTACAACGCGTTTTGTGGCCCCGGGTTGTAGGCCGGTTTGGTTTTGCCGGGGCAGGCCGGCGTTACTTCCTGCGAAGTACCAGCATTTCGCGGAAAAACTTCTGGCTGAAGTTCCGCCCGGCCTGAGCCCAACCGTACGCGGGCAATTTGCGTACGGCACCGCACGGCTGGTCGTGGCCGGTGCGCATAGCCGTTGCCAACGGATTGCCGTATTGCTCACGTATTGCGCTTCCTTTGTGTCGGCTTCGGTCGTCAGGCGTATTTCTGTGCTATTTCCCTCCTCTTAATATGAACAGACATTTTCTGTCCTGTTGTCTGCTGCTGACGGTGCTTGGAGCTGCTCCTCCTGCGGCGCTGGCGCAGCAAAAAGCGAAAGTCCAAGTGCCTCACCCCACCCGGCCCAATTACCGTAAAGGAGCCGAAAACTGGGAGGCAAAAACCCC
The DNA here is from genome assembly GCF_049949205.1 of Hymenobacter sp. 102. NCBI lineage: Bacteria > Pseudomonadati > Bacteroidota > Cytophagia > Cytophagales > Hymenobacteraceae > Hymenobacter > Hymenobacter sp. 102. The sequence goes on along the minus strand of NZ_CP188172.1, from coordinate 2,397,235 downwards.
ACCCGACAGCACCCGCATTCGGTACAGCGTATTCCTGATTGGGGATGTGGGCAAGCCCGTGCTTGAGTCCGAAGGCGGGGAGCCTTCCCTGAACTATCTGCGCAAGCAGATTCTGGCCGCCGGGGCCAAAAGCACTACCGTGTACCTCGGCGACAACATTTACGAGTACGGCATGCCTGAGGAGAAGGCCTATGACCGGAAAGTGTCCGAGCAGCGCATCGTTGATCAGTTGAAAGTACTGCGCGACTACCAGGGCGAGAAGTACATGATTCCGGGCAACCACGACTGGAAACAGGGCCAGCGCGGGGCCGTGGACCAGGTAAACCGGGAGCAGTTTTTCGTGGAAAACTATCTGCAGAGCGACTCGGCTGCCTTCCCCTACACCGGCGACTTCTTCCTGCCCCGCGACGCCTGTCCCGGGCCGGTTGAAATTCGCTTGCAGGATGATCTGGTGCTGATTGCCATCAACTCGCAGTGGTTTCTGCAAACCTCCGGCGAGCGGCCCTATGGGGCCAACAGCGGCTGTGGCGTCGCCAACGAAACCGACTTCTTCACCCAGGTTGAGGACATCATTCAGCGCAACGCGGGCAAGAATATCATGGTGGTAGCCCACCACCCGCTGTTCTCCGATGGTATTCACGGGGGCTACTTTACGCTGGGCGACCATTTCTTCCCGCTCAGCATCGTGTATAAGTATGCCTTTGTGCCGCTGCCGGTTATTGGCTCCATTTATCCGTTTGCCCGCAAGTACGGCGGGGTAAGCCAGGACATTGCTCACCCTCTGTACCAGGCGTACAAGAAAGGGCTGCTGGAGATTTTCCAGAAGTATCCGAACGTGGTGTACGCCGCGGGCCACGAGCACAACCTGCAGTATTTCAAGGAAGGCAACCTCAACCACATCGTCAGCGGCTCGGGCTGCAAAACCCAGCACGTGAAGCCCGGCTCGGGCGGTGATGCCCTGTTCTCGGACAAAGAGAAAGGGTTTGCCCGCGTGAACTACTATGACAATGGGGAGGTATGGACGGAATTCTACATCCCGAATGGGGTGGGCGAAACCGGCCGTCTGGTGTACCGCACGCCCATGTACGCCCGCCAGGATGTGGTGGCCGAAGGCCCGGCTAAGGTAACGGGGCCCCGCCCCAACTTCCGCGACTCCACCGTGACGGTGGCCGTAAACCCCGGCTACGACGACCGGGGTAACTTTCATAAGTTTCTGTTCGGGGAGCATTACCGCAAGGAGTGGGCTACGCCGGTAAAGTTTCCGGTGCTGGACCTGGCTACCGAGAAAGGTGGCCTCACGCCGTATAAGATTGGCGGTGGTAAGCAAACGGCTTCCTTGAAAGTGCGCAACGAGGAAGGTCGCAACTTTACCATCCGCAGCCTCAACAAGGACCCCTCGGCCGTGTTACCGGAAGCCCTGCGCACCGGCGCGGCGGCCGATATTCTGCAGGACCAGATTTCGGCCCAGCACCCGTTCAACTCCATTGTAATACCACCTCTGGCCGATGCGGCCGGTATTCTGCACACCAACCCCGAACTGCGCTACATTCCGCAGGACCCGCTGCTGGGCCAGTACCTGGAGCGGTTCGGCAATACGCCGGGGGCCATTGAGGAAGATGCCAAGGACGACCAGAGCAACGTGGAAAGCCTGGGCAACGCCAAAAACCTGGTGGGCACCGACAAGGTATTTGAGCGCATCACCGACGACAACGACAACCGCGTCAACGAAAAAGCCTTTGCCCGCTCCCGCCTCTTTGATATGTGGATTGGCGACTGGGACCGGCACGAGGACCAGTGGCGCTGGGCCGAGAAGAAGGACAAGGACGGCGACCGAAAGTTCACGGCCGTGCCCGAGGACCGGGACGTGGCCTTCTTTAAGGGCGACGGGCTATTTCCCTACCTGGCTTCGCGCAAGTGGGCCATCCGCAACTTCCAGAACTTCGGCAAGGACTACGCCGACTGGAAGGGCCTGAACCTGACGGCCCTGAGCAATGACCGGGTGTACCTGGCCTCCGTGACCAGAGAGCAGTGGGTAAAGCAGGCTGAGGAGCTGAAAGCCAGCCTCACCGATGAGGTGATTGACAAAGCCTTCAAGGAGCGGTGGCCCAAGCAGATTTACGACCTGCACGGCCCCGAAATCATGGCCAAGCTGAAAAGCCGCCGCGACCTGCTGCCTGAAGTGGCCGCCGACTACTATGAGGTGCTCAGTAAGGTAACGGAGGTGAAAGGCTCCAAGAAGCGTGAACGGTTTGTGGTGGAGCGCCTGCCCGACGATAAAACCCGCGTAACTGTTCAGAAAATCAACAAGGAAGGCCAGCTCACCAAGATGCTGTTCGACCGTACCTTCGATAACAAGGTAACCAAGGAGCTGCGTCTGTACGGTTTTGCCGGCGAGGACCAGTACGAGGTGAAAGGTGACGTGAAGCGGGGCCCGCTGGTGCGCATCATTGGGGGCCTCGACCGGGACTCCATTGTGGACCGCTCCAACGTGGCCGGGTTCCGCCACCGCCTGCACGTGTACGACGCCGACTCGGGCAACGTGCTGGTACCCGGCAAGGATACCCGCCTGCGCCTGGAGCCCGGCATTGATGTGAGCCGCTATGATGTGCACACCCGCTCCGACCGTAAGGATTACACCCTGAACTATTTCGGGCCCACTGCTTACTTCGGGTATAATATTGATGACCGGGTGTTTGTGGGTGGCGGCGCGGTGTACCGCACCTACGGTTTCCGTAAAGCGCCCTACGCCACTGAGCAGAGCCTGGCCGCCAACTACTCGCCCTCCCAGAGTGCCTACAATGTGCGCTACCTGGGCCATTTTGTAGATGTGTTCGGCAAGACGGACCTGCGTCTTACGGCCCAGCTCTACGGGCCCCAGCTGCTGTACAACTTCTTCGGGCTGGGTAACGACACCAGGAACTCTCTGGCCGGTGACGATGACGACGGTCCGGCCCGCAACCGGGACATCAATGAGCTGTACCGCATCCGCTTCTCGCGGCTGTACGTGGCCCCAATGCTGGAAAAAGACCTGTTCAGCTTCCTGAAATTTGGGTTTGGCCCGCAGTACGACCAGTGGCACATTGACCGGGGCCGCATCGGGAACGAAATAGCCTTGGGGCTCGATGCCAACGGCAACGGCCAGGACGGCACCGCCGCCGCCGGTATCCGCGCCTCCGATTTTGGTACCAGCCGCTACCTGGGCGGTAAGGCCTACCTGAATCTGGATGCGGCTAGCTCACCTAAAAACCCCCGTATCGGGCTGCGCTGGTATAACTCAGTGGAGTACAACCGCCAGCTTAACGATGAGAAGTTGAGCTACGGCCGGCTGGCTACCGAATTCCGCGCCTACCTCTCGCCCAACTTCCCTTTCCAGCTCACCTGGGCCGGGCGTATTGGGGCTACCCGCAACCTGGGCGACTACCGTTTCTTTCAGGCTAATACGCTGGGGGGCACTACCAACCTGCGCGGTTACCGCCGTACCCGCTACGCCGGCCGCTCGTCGGTGTACGGTAACGCCGAGGTACGCGTGCAGCTCTTCACCTTCAACGCCTACCTGGTACCCGGTAAGTTCGGTGTTCTGGGCCTGGCCGATGCCGCCCGGGTATATACCTCCCGCGACACGCAAACCGGCCTGAAAGCCTTCCACACGGCCGTGGGTGGGGGCGTGTGGGTAGATGTGCTGAAGCAGGCCGTCATCAACGCTACCTACTCGGTAGGCGAGGAGAAGCTGGTGTTTGTCGGCTTTGACTTCCTGTTCTAAGGGGGAAGTTGTGAGGTTGTGAAACGATGAATTGACGTGCTGCCTGCGTACCCCGCGCCTGCAGGCCCACTACTTCACCACGTCACAATTTCACCTTTCCTTCGCTTATCCTTTTTCGCGAAAAGACGTTAAGGCTAGCCTGACGTCTTTTTGTCGTTTTTACGCATCCCCTCAATCCTTCCTATGCCCCTTTCTTTGACGCTGATTGGGCGCTTCGCCCGGCCCCTGACTGTTGGCTTCTGTGCGGTGGTGGCCTCTGTAGCCCAGGCGCAGGTAACGCCTACCTCACCGCCCGTGTACCCGCCGCCCGCCCCGCCCGTTTCCGATACCACCGCCGCCGACCAAGTGGGCCGCGACCAGGAGTTTGCCACGCCCTCCGTTATCGGCATGGGGCCCAGCAAAGGCCTGATTTTTCACTATGAGCGAATGCCCCGCTTCAATGTTGCCTCCAACGGGCAGGCCGTTGGTCTGCAGGATTATAAGTCGCAGGCGGAGAAGAATGCCCGCCTGGTGATTAAGGGCTATATTCCATTCTGGAACCGCCCCCACCTGAAAATGCTGCTCGGTGTGAATTACGAGCGGGAGGAATTTAAATTCCGGCAATACCCCACCGGCTACGAACTCTACGATAACATTGAGGATAAGGGCCTGAAAACTCTGGGGGCTCAGTTGGCCATCATTCGGCCGGTAAATGCCGTAAACTGGTACATCTTTCGGGTGAAGGGTGAGTTGAGCGGCGACTATACGTCGCAGGGAGTGAACGTGAGCGACTACCTACGCGTATCCTCCGAGTTTTTGTACGGCTGGAAGCGCAGCCCTACCTTCTCCTGGGGCGTGGGCCTGCAGTTGGGCTATACCTTCGGGCGGCAGAGTATCTACCCGGCGGTGCTCTACAACCGTACCTTCAACGACCGGTGGGGCGTAGAGGCCCTGTTCCCGGCCCGCATTACAGTGCGGTACAATGCCTCGCCCAAGTCGCTGTTCTTTGCCGGGTATTCCGTAGATGGCTTCAACTACATCATCAAGCTGCGGGAGCCCCTGCGCCGGGCCGATAAGATTGCTTTACGTACCCTGGAACTCCGCGAAACCGAAGTTAAATTCCGAGGACGCTGGGAGCGGGAAATCTATGATTTCCTCTGGTTTGGGCTGGAAGGCGGCTACCGCTACAACTACGCCTTCGATGCCTTCGACCGCACGAATAACGACCGGACCAAAATAATTGACTCCAAATTGGCCGGTGCTCCCTATGCCTCAGTAGAGCTGTTCATTGTGCCTCCGCGCAAATTCCTCAAGAAAACAGTAAGCAAGTAGCAAATAACGCGGCACTAGCCACAGCCATTCATTAAGAAGCCCCCGTTGCCGTACGCAACGGGGGCTTCTTGGTGAAAGCAAATCGTTATGAATACGCCGCTGACGGGCAATTCTATTGCTGATGGTGGACGGCTATTCTTCCTTCAGCGAGGCCATATCGATGACGTAGCGGAAGCGTACCTGCTCATCTTTCAGTTTGTCAAACGCTTTGTTGATATCCTGCATCCGGATTAGCTCTACCTCGGGCAGAATATGGTGTTCGGCGCAGAAATCCAGTACTTCCTGAGTTTCCTGGATGCCCCCGATAAGTGAGCCGGCAATGGAGCGGCGGTGCAGGGCTACTTCCATGTTGTTGAGTGCCTTTTTGTACTCGCCTAGCAGACCCACCGTCACCAGTGCTCCGTCGCGGCGGAGCAAGGGTACGTAGTCGTTCAGCTCGAAGGCGTCCGGGATGGTTACCAGAATGAAATCGAGGCTGAGGGCGTGGGCTTCCAGCTGCTTGGCATCGGTGGTGAGGACCACGTGGCTGGCGCCCAGCTGCACGGCTTCGGCCTGCTTATCTTTGTTAGTGGTCAGTACGGTTACCTCAGCGCCCAGAGCTTTGGCCAGTTTTACGGCCATGTGCCCCAGGCCGCCCAGCCCGGCAATACCCACTTTGGAGCCCTCCCGTACGCCCCAGTGTTTGAGCGGCGAATACGTGGTGATACCCGCGCACAGAATGGGGGCTACGGCCTTTACATTAAGGCTTTCGGGGATGCGCAGTACAAAGCTCTCCTTCACTACAATAGTAGTTGAGTAGCCGCCGTACGTATTAAAGCCGCTGCCGTCGGGTTTCATGTAGCCGTTGTAGGTGGCCGTGAAGCTTACCGGGCCTTCGCAGTAATTCTCCTCGTGGTGTCGGCAAGGTTCGCAGCTTCCGCAGGAGTCAATCATACAGCCCACACCCACCAGGTCGCCTACTTTATATCGGCTAACGGCCGAACCGGTTCGCACTACGCGGCCAACCACCTCGTGGCCCGGTACGCAGGGGTAGAGGGTGTTGCCCCAGTCGTTTTTCACTTGGTGCAAATCGGAATGGCAGACGCCACAATACAACACGTCAATCTGAACTTCATCCTCGGCGGGCGCTTTGCGCTCAATATCCATTTCCGAGAGGCCGTTGAAAAAGGAGCCCTTCGCGCCGTAGCCTTTGGCTTTAATTGTTTCCATGTAGGTAGGATTGGTTGTGAAGAAGAATGATTCACAGTACGCGTCGACGCTGAAGGGCGTTGTTGTACCTACATATAAAGTATTGGCCTCCTTGCCCGGAATTTTACCTTACGGCATTATAAAAAAAGCCCCGGCCAGATCAGGCAGGGGCAGAAAAACCACGGAGCGCAATAGTGTTACCACAGGCGGGTATCATGCACCCCGGCGGGTAGGGGCGGATGCTCGGAGAAGCCCAGCACGCACCAGCCCTGCTCCACCCCAAAAGTGCCACCCGGCATCAGGTAACTTACCCATCGTTCAAGGGTACGGCCGGTGTATTGCTCGCTTTCGGGCTCGTACTCCCGCAACAGCAAGGCATCACCTACTTGAAAGTTCCGGTCGTTAAGACGCACATCGAAAGGCTTGGAACCGGCGGCCACTGCTCCGAAGCAGGTCGGCCATATTTTCAGCTCGTGGGCCCGGGAGGCTACGGACGACGGGGCAACAGCGGAGGTTAGGGTATGTGGCATGGCATGAAGTGCAAAGGTGAACCGGCTATGTTCAGAAAGAATCATGCCGTATTGCCTTGAATATCCAAAGCAAGGAATACTAACGGATAATAGAGGCGGATAGTTCAGGGGGACTGACAACCTTCATCTAAAAAAGGCCCGACAGGTAGCTACCTGTCGGGCCGATGTAATATACTCTTGTTCCAGTAGTTAGCTTTTGGGTGCCCCCGGCTTACGGGTGGCGGACCTCTTTGCGAGGCTTTTCAGATAAGCGTAGGTGTCAAACTGGGACCGGATGCGCCCTTTTTCGGTAGCTTCAGCAGTGTGGCCCAGAAAGTTGTTCTGCCAGTCGCGGGCTTTCACGTTGTCCTGGCGCTGCAAATCCAGCAGGTGGCGCACTTCGGCTTTCAGTTCGGGTTGCAGAATAGGGAAAGCCACCTCCACGCGGCGGTCCAGGTTGCGGGCCATCCAGTCAGAAGAGGCCACGTACACCTTTTCGTCGCCGCCATTGCCGAATACGTACACCCGGGCGTGCTCCAGAAACCGATCCACCATGCCACGCTGCTGGATATTGGTACTCTGGCCGGCCAGCTCCGGAATCAGGCAGGAAATGCCCCGGATGAGCAGCTCCACCCGTACGCCGGCTTCACTGGCCTCGTAGAGCTTCAGAATCATGCGGTCATCCTGCAGGGCATTGAGCTTCAGAATGATGTAGGCATCCTCGCCGCGCCGGGCTCGCTCAATTTCGGCGTCCACCAGGGCTACCAGCTTCTCGCGCAGCTCGAAAGGGGCTACCAGCAGGTGCTGGAACAACCCTGCTTTGTCCTGCCGATCGTGAAAATAGCGGAACACTTCGGCCACCTCCCGCGTGATTTCGGGGTTGGCGGTAAACAGGCCGTGGTCAGCGTAAATCTCGCTGGTTTTCTCGTTGAAGTTGCCGGTGCTCAGGTAGGCGTACAGCTGGTTGTGGCCCTCTTCGGCACGGGTGATGAGCAGCAGCTTGCTGTGTACTTTCAGGTCAGGAATACCGAAGATGACGTTGGCTCCGGCTTTCTGCAGCTTCTCGGCCCAGAACATGTTGCTTTCCTCATCGAAGCGGGCTTTTAACTCTACCACCACCGTCACCTGCTTACCGTTCTTCACGGCTTTCAGCAGCGCTTTGGCTACTTCGCTCTTTCCCGCTACCCGGTACAGGGTCATGCTGATGCCACTGACCTGCGGGTCCTTGGCGGCTTCGGTAAGCAGGCGGGTTACGTAGTCGAAGGACTGGTAGGGCGGATGCAGCAGGTGGTCGCGCTGGGCAATGGCAGGCAGCATGGGGCCAGTGCGGGGCAGCGTAGGCTGAGGTAGCGGGGGCATAGGCGCGTACTGTAGCCGGGCCAGCCCAAAATCGGGGAAACCGAAGAAGTCTCGGAAGTTGTGGTAGCGGCTGCCCTCTACCAGCTCCTCCTTACCGATGCCGGTTTTCTGCATCACGGCCCGCAGGACCTCCTTGGGCATGGCGGGGTCGTACAGCAAACGGGCCGGGAAGCCGGTTTCGCGCTTCTGCAAGCTGCTTTTGATTTTAGCCAGCAGGTTGCCCGATACTTCCTCCTGAATATCCAACTCGGCGTCGCGGGAGAGCTTGATGGCGTGCACCTGCACTTTCTGATACTTCGGAAACAGCTCCTGGGCGCAGCACCGGATTACATCGTCGAGGAACATCACGTAATGCTCCTGGCCCACGTCGGGCAGGCGTACAAAGCGGCTGCCGTGGCGCTTGGTTGGCAGCTCCATGGCTACCACCCGCTCCGCATCGTGCTTTTTGCGGTTCTCAGGCTGGCTGAGCAGAAAAGTGAGGTACACGCTCTGGTCGCGCAGGAACAGATGGTGCAGGTTTTCATCCAGGATGATGGGCGAGAGTAAATCCTGCACGTTCTGCCGGAAATACTGCTGCACCCACTGGTGCTGCTCTTCACTCAGGTCGTGTTCCGAAATCAGGTGGATGTGTTCTTCCCGCAGGCCGGGCAGAATCTGGTTACGGAACGTGTCGCCGAATTCCTGCTGCTGGCGGCCCACCTCCTGGAGTAGGTCGTGGAGCTGCTCGGCGGGGTCTTCGCTTAGTTTGGCCCGGGTTTTCTTTTTGAGCTTCACCAGGCGGCGCAGCGTAGCCACGCGTACCTTGAAATACTCGTCTAGGTTACTACTGAAAATAGCCAGAAACTTAATGCGCTCTAGCAGGGGCACTTCAGGGTTTTGCGCTTCCTGCAGCACGCGGCGGTTAAACGTCAGCCAGCTCAGCTCGCGGTTTAGCAGCCGGGGCTGCGCCTGTTTGGTTTCGGACATGGGTAGTCGGTCGTCAGTCGTTGGTTGTCAGTTGTCAGTTGTTTGGGGTCTATCCGCCGTTGGTCATTGTTTGTCATCAACTGTCAGGCCTGAATTCTGCCAACATATAACAAGTGCCTGACAACTCACAGCCGGCAACTGACTATTGATTTTTCGGCTTATCGAAGAAGTAGTATTCCGCGTTGGCGCGGTCAGTCTGGGCCCAGCTGGCAGTGTTGAATTTCAGGCACACGATACTGGCGGTGGGCATTTCAGGTATTTCGCTGGGGGAGAGCAGGTTGGCAAACTCGGTGAGGGTGTTGTTGTGGCCCACCAGCAGCACCGAATCGGCCGAGTCAGGCAGCTGCTGGACAACAGTCAGCAAATCGGGCACAGTCGCTTCGTAAATGGTTTCCACTACCTCAATCTTCTCCGCCGGATATTCCAGCTCATGGGCAACCAGCGCGGCCGTGCTCATGGCCCGTACAGCCGGGGAGCTTACCAGCAAATCCAGCCGGATGTCCCGCTTCTTCAGGGCTTGGCCCATCAGGGGGGCATCGTCGCGGCCCCGGTCATTGAGGGGGCGCTGTTTGTCGCTCAGATCATCGAAGCTCCAGCTGGATTTGGCGTGGCGCATTAAATAAAGGGTCTTCATAGGAGTTGGGAGCGGAACGGTAGGCAGGCTTCTTTACTGAGGCAGTACTAAAAGGTTTTGGGTGAGGGCGACTTTGCTTTGGCACGAGTCGGCCAACTCTCTGATGAGTGGGGTTTCGGCCAGTTATTCCTCGAACGGGCAGCCAATTGTTACGGTTTGGTGAAGATTCTGGGTGATAGTCAGGGTATTAATGTAAATACATGTAAACTTGTGGCTCACTTTGGGAAACTTATTCTCAAAATGATGCTACTTCTGCTGCATTTCTCCTCTTTCTTGCTGTACATATGAACCTACTCTATTCTGACTGGTTGCGGCGTGGCGTGCGTTGTATGCTAACCCTTACGGCCCTGGCAATGGCCGTGCCGGAAGGCTACGCCGAGGGCTCGAAAAATCTTACGCCCGGTACTGGCACTCGGGGCACGGCCACGGGTACCAACAACTTTGTGGGCTACCTGTAGCACAACGACGGGGCCGTTACCAGTGCCACCTCCAACTCCAAATATTTTCTGAAGGCGGGCGCTCCCGCCGACCAGCGCCTGTACGTACGCATGAACGGGGGCGAAACCCTCTACTTCGGGGTGCGGCGGGTGCGCACCAACGACGCGGCCAGCATCAATAACGGCCGCCTGCGGCTGCAGGTGAAATATCTGGATGGCAATAATGCCGAGCAGGTGGCCTCTACGCACTATCTGGAGCCTCAGACCACCAGCACGGAAGGAGCCGTGAACCTGGCTCCCAACCAGCCCGGCTACATTGCCACGCCCGAAGAAGCCGCGGCCGGTCCGCGCTACCTGGCCGGCAATACCAGCCCGGCTGCTGGCTACAGCCCGTTTGTTTTTACTTCGGCCGCTGCCGACCCGGCGCGCGACTACTGGGTAGAGTTCATGGAGGTCGATGCGGCAGGCAGCGCCACGGGCGTAACGCAAAACAAATCCTGGTACGACCTGTGGGACTTTACGGTGCGCGATGCCACCAGCGAGAAGTTGGGCCGGCTGTACTCCCAACACTGGTCGTTCACGGCCGCCGGCGGGACCAACGCGCTGTCCACGTCGTTTGTGCTCTACCCACTGATTCCAAATCCCAACTTTAACAACCAAAGCTTCTTCGTGAAGCGCGTAAGCTACGCTGGCATCCAACCTTTCGGTGTGATTCTGGTGGCCAACAGCCAGGGTACCACCGTAGCCGGCAACTTCAAAGACAAGCGCAAAAGCCAGAACAGCAACGTCGGCTACCCCGAATACAAGCTATTCGTAAACAATCCCGACGTAGCTATTTACCCCACCACGCCCCGCCCCAGCAACCCGACCGTGACAACCAACTGCAACGGTGGCGTCACTACCTTCACCCTGAACGTAGACCAGGCCGGATTTGGCGTAGTGTTTATTGATGGCGACCGGAACAACCTCTATGACCGGACCCAGGACCGCGTGCTGGAAAAATCCACCGTCGTCGGCGACAATGCTTTTGTGTGGGATGGCAAAACCGACGCTGGTACGGCCATGAATCAAACCAATCTGAGCGTAACCTTTTCGAGTGGAGTGGGCCCGGTGAACTTTCCCATCTGGGACTGTGAGCAGGCACCTACCACGGGTATTTCGGTGCAGGATGTCCGCCCGGGCAGCGACGGCGCGGCCGACTATATTTTCTGGAATGACTCTTTGCTGGGGCCTAGCTTCTCGAACCCCTACATCAACCCCATCGGAGGGAATACTACCGCTACTAGTCACCGTTGGGCCTCCAACGCCGGTAACGAGAAGCTGGTAAACTCCTACGCCGTGGGGCTGCTGGCCCGGGGCAACGCCATCCAGATTGCGTACGACCCGGCCACAGCCTGCGCTACCACGCCGCCGGTTGTGCTGCTGCCAGTGCAGTTGGTGGCTTTCACGGCCCGGGCGCAGCGTGGTGGCGTGGCCTTGCAGTGGCGCACGGCTTCCGAAATCAACAGTGACTATTTTGAAGTGGAGCGCAGCTTAGATGGGCGGCGGTTTGCCCCGGTGGGCCGGGTTGCGGCCCGAGGCAACAGCACCACGCTGCAGCAGTACGCCTTCACCGACGCCACGCCGCCGGCCGGCCTGCTCTACTATCGTCTGCACCAGCTCGATATAGATGGCACTGGTCATTATAGTAGCGTGGAGGTAGTAACGGACTCCTCATTCGGAGGGCTTACCTTGTATCCCAATCCTGCCACTGCCACGTTACAAGTTCAGTTCCGCGACGCCTTAAAGGGTCCGATTACGCTTCGTATTCTGGATGCCACTGGTCGCGTGGTGTGGCAGCAGCAACGTACGTTGCCAGCCTTGCAGCGGGTAGTGGAAGTGCCGGTGGCTAGCCTGCCCACGGGTCGCAGCTACCTGCTGCAAGTGCAAACCGTCACCAGTTCGGTAGTGCAGCGTTTCATGAAGTAATTGGCCTTCCTGGCGGCCACAAAAAAGCCCCTTCTCCGCGCTGGAGAAGGGGCTTCTTGCGTCTAACGAAACAGACCCGTTATTCTTTAATGAAGCGCTGATGCGTTACCTGTTGGCCATCCGCAATGCGCAGGGTGTACACGCCCTTGGCCAGGCTGCCCACGTTCAGCAGGTTGCCATCGAAGGTTACCTGCTTCATCTGTGCGCCGCGCACATCATACACCGTAACCTGCACGGCTTTGTGGTCGATGGACGACGGAACGTCGATGTTCAGCACGTCGGTAGCAGGGTTGGGGTAGATGCGGTAGCCAGCTGACTCCGCCGTAGCCCCACTCTGACGAGCCACGCCACCTGAAATGGTGATGCTGTAATCTTCGGTCTCACCGTAGCTGTAGCTGTTGCAGCTGGTGGTGGCCGAAGCGTCGCTCATCACTACCCGCAGGCGGGTTTTGCCGCTCTTGGCCGTGGTGGGCACCGTGAAAGTGCTGGTGAGCGTGCTGGCCGAGGAGCTGCTACGGCTGGCTACCAGCTCGCCCGAGTCGATAAAGTCACCGTCCTGGTTGTAGTCGATGTAGATTTTCCAGTACTCCGTGTAAGCCGTGGAAGCATAGCCAGCTGAATAGCTGATGGTCTGCGACGAACCGGCCGCCACCGTAGTTCCCAGGGCCGTGCCATCGTAGTAGCCAGCGTTGGCACCCGAGCTGCGGCTGATAGAGCCGAGCTGTACAAAATCAACCCACTCGTACGAAGCACTGGTACCCTTGCTGGCGCAATAGGTGGGGGTAGTGGGCGTGGTACCGCCGGGAGCCGTTCCGCCCACCGAGGTGGTCAGGCCTACGCGGGCTCCACCAGATGCAAACAGGGCGTTCATGCGGCTGGACTGGCCGGTAGAGAACATGTACATGCAGGCATCGTCAGTGTAGTCCATGTAGTTCATGAACATATCACCGTAGCTGCCGTTGCCGGAGCAGGCGCTGGTTTTGGGGTAGGAGGGGCAGCCGTAGTTCTGGCCAGTCTGGGTAGGCGTGTCGCTCACCAGGTCATTGCCGCAGTTGGCATCTCCCCAGATGTGGCGCAGGTTCAGCCAGTGGCCCACCTCGTGGGTGCCCGTGCGGCCCAGGTTAAACGGAGCCGAGGCCGAGCCCCCGCGGCCAAAGGCCGAAGTCAGGATAACTACGCCATCGGTGGCGGCGGCACCACCGGGAAACTGGGCGTAGCCCAGCACGCCACCCGAGAGGTTGCACACCCACAGGTTCAGGTACTTGGCCGAGTTCCAGGCATCGAGGCCACCGGTGCTGGCCTTCTTCATGGCATCATCAGTGCCCCAGCTGGTTTTAGTGGTTGATTTGCGCTCAATACCGGTGGTGGCGGCCCCGGTGGGAGTTTGCTTGGCCAGGACAAACTGAATGCTGGCGTTGGCGGCCAGTCCGGCAAAGCCGGAAGGAACTTTGGAAACGTCGGCGTTCTGCTTGTTGAAGTCCTCATTCAGCACAGTAATCTGCGACTGAATCTGAGCGTCCGAAATATTCTGGGCGGCGGTGTTGTAGAGCACGTGCACGACTACCGGAATGGTAACAACGGCCGAGGTACGCTGCGCAACGGGGTTGGCAATAAAATTCTGGGTTTGGTTTTCGATGCTGGCCAAACGCTGGGCCATAGCCGGGTCAGCAGCCAGCTGCTGGGCCAGGTTTTCCATGGTGGAGCACTGCCGCGTCAGCTGGGCCTGCGCCGAGAGAGAAGCACCGAGCCCCAGGCAAGCCAGGGCAAATGAGTAGATAGTTTTCTTCATGCGGGCTGTGTTAGTGGTTGTGGTGGCTGAGAAAGGTGGAATGCGTGTAAAACAGGTGTGTTGGTTGTGAGAAAAGGGAACGTGGCGGCCAAATTATTGAAAATATTTAAATGATTTTCATGTTTATTGAATAGTTGATAAAAATTAACGGCTCATCAAGCTAAATTTTGCATTTTAAAATAGTGCCCCAAAAACAACGCCCGACCTGCTTTAGCAGGTCGGGCGTTGTTTTCAGCAGCATTGGCCGCTTACTGCTTCTGGAAACGCTGGTGCTGTACGTTTACACCATCAGTGAGCACTACTTGATAGAAACCGGCGGGCAGCGACGATACGTCTAGGGTACCATTGTCGGAGGTGCGGGTTTGCTTCATCTCGTAGCCGCGCAGGTCGTACACTCTAGCCGTCCAGTTGCTGGCGGGAGTATCCATTGCCGTGCGGATGCTGACCTGGTCGGAGGCGGGGTTGGGGTACAACTTCATCGACTCAGCCGTAGTGCCGGCTACCAGCGGAGCCGTGGCACCATTGGAGGTAGCCAGACCCGCGCGCGCACCACCCGTGGCGAACAGGGCATTCATACGGCTGGACTGGCCCGCGGAGAACATATACATGCAGGCGTCGTCAGTGTAGTCCATGTAGTTCATGAACATGTCGCCGTTCGGACCGTTGGAGCAGGTTACTTTGGGGAATGTGGGGCAGCCATAGTTGCTGGTCTGCTGGGTGGGCGTGTCGCTTACCAGGTCATTGCCGCAGCTGGCATCCCCCCAGATGTGGCGCAGGTTCAGGTAGTGGCCTACCTCGTGAGTAGCCGTGCGGCCTTTGTTGTAGGGAGCCGCCGAGCCACCGGGCAGCGACGAGTACAGAATTACCACCCCATCGGTTGCGGCCGAGCCACCGGGGAACTGGGCGTAGCCCAGCAAGCCCTGCCCCAGGTTGCACACCCAGATATTCAGGTATTTGGTAGCATCCCAGGCGTCGTCGCCACCCCGCTTGGAGTTTTTCACGGCGTCGTTGCTGCTCCAGGAACTGGTTCTGGTGTATTTGTGAATGATGCCGTTGGTGGCGCCGCCGGTGGGCGTGCGCTTGGCCAGGGCAAACTGTACGTTGGTATTGGCAGCCAGCCCGGCAAATGCGGCCGGAACCAGCGAGGCGTCAGAGTTAGTTTTGGCAAAGTCCTGGTTCAGGACGTCGAGCTGGGCCTGTACCTGTGCGTCCGAGACGTTTTGGGCCGTGGTGTTGTAGAGGACGTGCACAACTACCGGAATGGTCACGGCGGCAGTGGTACGCTTGGCCACTGGATCGGCAACGAAGCGGGCCGTCTGGGATTCAATGGCGGCCATACGCTGAGCCAGCGTAGGGTCGGAGGCCAACTGGTCGTTGAGAACTTCCATGGAGGCACAGCCCCGGCCAGCCAGTTGCTGGGTTGCGGGCTGCACAGCGCGCAGACCATTCTGAGCCGATACTGATGCGGAAGCCAGGCAAGCTACTCCTAAAGACAATGAGTAAAAGGTTTTTTTCATGCGTGCGAGCGGTTGTGAAGAGGGGTATGAGAAAAAGGAAGCTAAATATACCGTTTATTGATAAATTATCAACAAATCGTGTGAATCAGTACGAATTACTTAATGCAGGGTTGGGATTATTAAATTTATAAACGCAGAAAGCCCGGCTGGTAGGCCGAGCTTTCTGCTGCTCAGGTAGATAACATTTTGCAGCCTGGCTTACTCTTCTACTTCCGGGGCAGGGGTATACCAGTTGTTTGGGGATAAGGCCGCCACGTGGCGCACCAGCAGGGCCCGTAGCTCGTCGATATTTTCCCGGTCTTTGGCCGAGATGAAAATTACCGGGTCGTGGAGCTTGGCCATGTAGGTGGCTTTTAGCTGCTCCAGGGAGGGGCGCAGAGCCGGGGCGTCCTCGTCTTCATCCTCATTCATCTCCTCAAAATCGTCGCGGCGTTCGGTTTCAGCTTCGGGATTGTACTGATCGATTTTGTTGAATACCAGCAGCATGGGCTTATCGGCGGCCTGAATGTCCTTCAGCGTGTCGTTCACCACGGCAATGTGCTCCTCAAACGAAGGGTGCGAAATATCCACCACGTGCACCAGCAGGTCGGCCTCGCGCACTTCATCCAGGGTGCTCTTGAAGCTCTCGATGAGGCGGGTGGGCAGCTTGCGGATAAACCCGACGGTATCGGCCAGCAGGAAGGGTACGGTATCCAGCACCACCTTGCGCACGGTGGAATCCACGGTGGCGAAGAGCTTGTTTTCGGCAAACACGTCGGCCCGGCTCAGTAGGTTCATGATGGTGCTTTTGCCCACGTTGGTGTAGCCCACCAGCGCCACGCGCACCATGCCCGTGCGCGACTTGCGCTGGGTGTGGCTTTGCTTGTCCAGCTCTTTCAGGCGCTCCTTCAGGAAGCTGATCCGGTCGCGCACGACGCGGCGGTCGGTTTCAATTTCGGTTTCACCGGGGCCGCGCTGGGCCACGCCCCCGCCGCGCTGCTTGTCCAGGTGAGTCCAGAGGCCGGTGAGGCGGGGCAGCAGGTACTGGTACTGGGCCAGCTCCACCTGCGTCTGGGCCGTGGCCGACTTGGCCCGCTGCGCGAAGATGTCGATGATGAGCAGGGAACGGTCCACAATCTTCACCTTCAGCTCAGCCTCCAGGTTGCGCAGCTGCGAGGGCGAGAGGTCGTCGTCGAAGATGACCATGCTGGCCCCGCTGTGCTGCACGTAAGCTTTGATTTCCTCCAGTTTGCCTTCACCCACAAAGGTGCGGATATCGGGCTTGTCGAGGCGCTGCACAAAGCGTTGGGTAACAGTGGCACCGGCGGTTTCGGCCAGAAACGCCAGCTCATCCAGGTATTCCTGGGTGCGGACGTTAGCCTGACGCTTATCGGGTACGGCTACCAGGACGGCGGTTTCGGCCTCCTGCTGGGTTTCGTAGGTGGCTTCTTTGTTGCCTTTGGCCAGAATGCGGGCCACACGGGACTTCAGACCATCGGTTTGGCCGGGGTGGCGGGCACTATTCTGGCGGCGTTTAGATTCTTTGGCCATAATCGGTGGGAAGGTCGGGAGGTAAAACGAAAGCCCGCCAAGCGGCAGGCTTCCGAGGAATAGTACGGCAAAGGTAGGTAGTTGGGTGGTTGTTGGGTGTTTAGGTGGTTGGATGGTTGGGGGGGCTGTCATCCTGAGCGCAGCGAAGGACCTTATTACGTATGAACGAGTCGGTGTAATGATTGTCGCTCTCGCGTGGTAAGGTCCTTTGCAAGCTCAGGATGACAAGCCCCCCTAACCACCCAACCACCTACTTCGCCTTTACCGAGCGGGCGAAGTCGCCGGCTTTTACCTGCACAAGGCGGTCGTAGGAGAAGTATTTTTGGATGGCGGCGTTTACCTGCGCGGGCGTGAGGGCGGCCAGCTGCTTTTCCAGCTCGGCGTTGTACTGGAAAGTACGGGCTTCGGGCCGGCCCAGGTACTGCGACCAGGTGCTGGCCAGGTACCGGTCCTGGGCGCGCTGCACCTGGTAGTTCTGCAGCGCCGCCGATTTGGCCGCTTTCAGCTCCTCGGCCGTTACGCCATCCTTAATAAACCGCTCCAGCTCCTCGCGGTAGGCCTGCTCCAGGCGGGCGGAGTTGTCGGGGTTATAGATGGCGTAGGAGTAGTAGCCGCCCATGGGGTCGTTGTCGTCGGCGTATACCTGGGAGCCCACGCCGTAGCTCACGCCTTCCTTCTGGCGGATGCGGGTGGCCAGGCGGGAGTTCAGGAACCCGTCGCCGAGGATGTAGTTGCCCAGGAACAGGGCCGCGTAATCGGGGCTGTCGTCGCGCAGGGGCATTTTAAGCATGGTCACGTACAGGGCGTTGGCCTTGTCGTTGGTCTGGATGCTTTCCTGGCGGGCCTTGGTTTCGAAGGCCATCAGGGGCACGCGGGTGTAGGGCGAGGCGGCTTTCCACGAAGCCAGTTGCTTGCCCACGCGCTGCTGCACGGCCTTTTCATCGAAGGTACCCACCACGGCCAAAGTGGCGTTCTGGGCCCCGTAGAAGGTTTTATAGAACTGGCGCACGTCTTCCACCGTCAGCTTTTTGAGCTGGGCAATTTCGTCGTCGTAGCTCAGCGTTTCGAAGATGTGGCCGGCGGGGTAGGGGTTGGCCAGGCGCTCGGCCAGGTTGAAGGCCAGGGCCTGGGGCTCCTGCTTCTGGGCTTCCAGCTGGGCCAGGCGCTCCTGTTTCAGCTTCTCAAACTCCTGGGCCGGGAAGGTGGGGTTGCGCAGGCAGTCGAAGGCCACATCCAGCACGGCCGGCAGGTGCTCCTTATCGGTCTGGACGCCCATGGTAGTGGTCTGGCCGCCGCCGTAGAAGTATACCTGGGCCTTGGCTTTGTCGAAGGCATCCTTAATCTGGGCGTAGCTGCGGGTTTTGGTGCCGCGCTCCAGCATGGAGGCCGTGAGGCTGGCCAGCAACGCTTTGTTCTGCAGGGCCTGCTGGGTGCCGTAGCGCAGCTGCAAGGTGGCGTTGACGGCGTTGGCGCGGTTCTGCTTGTTGAGGTAAGCGTATTTCAGCCCGTTTTTCTCCTGGCCGCGCTTGGTGCGGGCGTCAATGTTGGCCGGGGCTACATCAAAGGCCTCGCCGGTGGCCACGGCAGCTTCGCCCTTGTAGTCCTTCACCAGGGCCACCACGTCGGGCGTGGCTGGAATAAGGCTGCGGCTGGGCGTGTTGTCGGGCTGGAACAGGCCCACGGTGCGGTTGCTGGGCTTGAAGTAGGCGGTGGCCACGCGCTGCACATCGGCGGGCGTTACGCGGCGCAGGGCGTCGCGGTAGAGGTACACCAGCCGCCAGTCGCCGCTGGCAATGTACTCGCTCAGGCTCAGGCCCAGGTTTTCGCTGTTCTGGAACATCAGCTCCACGTTTTTCAGCAGCTTGGTGCGGGCCCGGTCCACTTCCTCGGCCGTAGGCGGCGTTTTGGTGGCTACCTCATCCAGGGTAGTGAGCATGGTGGTGCGGGCCGAGTCGAGGGAGCGGTTCTGGCGCACGTCGGCGTAGAAGTAGGCAAAGCCCGCGTCGTGCAGGCCCGGCGTGAAGCCCCAGGCGGCAGCGGCTTTCTTGGGCTCCACCAGGGCTTTGTACAGGCGGCCCGAAGGCTCGTTGGTGAGCACCTCCACCAGTACGTCGGTGGCGGGGTAGTCGGGGTGGGCGGCGGCGGGTACGTGGTAAGCGGCGGCCAGGCCCTGGGTGTCGCCGGGGCGGCGCAGGCTTACACTTCGCTCCCCATCCTGGGTAGGCTCCACAGTGTAGGTGGGCTGCAGCTGGCGCGTGGGCTTCGGAATGCCGCCGAAGTACTGTTTGATGAGGCCCAGCGTTTTGGCGGGGTCAATTTTGCCGGCCACCAGCAGCACGGCGTTGTCGGGCTGGTAGTACTTCTGATAAAAGGCCTTGAGGTTGTCGATAGGCACCCGCTCAATGTCCTCCTTGGAGCCGATGGTGCTCTTGCCGTAGTTGTGCCAAAGGTAGGCCGTGCTCAGCACCCGGTCCATGAGCACGCGGGTGGGCGAGTTTTCCCCGCTCTCAAACTCGTTGCGTACTACGCTGAACTCGGTGTCGAGGTCCTTCTTGGCAATAAAGGAGTTCACCATGCGGTCGGCCTCCAAATCCAGCGCCCACTTCAGGTTTTCCTCGGTGGCCGAGAAGGTTTCGAAGTAGTTGGTGCGGTCGTACCAGGTGGTGCCGTTGGGTGAGGCACCGTGCTCGGTCAGCTCCTGGGGCACGTTGGGGTGCTTGGTAGAGCCCTTGAACACCATGTGCTCCAGCAGGTGCGCCATGCCGCTTTCCCCGTAGCCCTCGTGCCGGGAGCCCACCAGGTAGGTGATGTTGACGGTGGCCGTGGGCTTGGAGGCATCCGGGAACAGCAGTACCCGCAGACCGTTGTCGAGGCGATACTCGGTGATGCCTTCCACGGCAGTGGTTTTGGTAACGCCCGCGGGCAGGGCAGGGGCGGTTTGGGCCCGGGCCGCCGGGGCCAGCAGGCTCAGCGCCAGCGGCGCCAGGAGGAAAGGTAATTTCATACTGAAAAAGGGAATAGGACTAAACAATCAGGCAACGGTGAAGACACAGAATAGCGTATAGAAGCCACAGGATATTCAACAAAACAGCCAGATGCATTTACTAACAGGGGCTTTTGGGTGAAGCATGTGGAAAAAAGAAGTTCTGACAGGCTACTGCCCCGGCTAATACTATAAGCCTGATTGCGCTGAAGCCGGAGTAGCGGAGGAATCGGCGGCAGGTGCCTGAGCGGAGTCGACCGACATGCTGGAATTGGCAGCCACAATGGTTGAATCCACTGGAACCACGGCGTCAGGAGTGGCAGTAGCTTCGGCGCGGCCGGGAGCCGGAGCGTTGGTTGCTACCGCGGCAGATACCCCGGGCAGCAGCGCCGGAAATGTGCGGTATAGCGTAGCGCCGTAGAGTACGGCGGCCCCCAGCAGGTCGCCGAGGGCCAAGTGCCCCTTCTCGCGGCGCAACATCCATACATACGCTACCAACAGCAGCAGCGTGCCCAGCAGCGTAACCGGAAACCCAACTCCCCGGCCCGAATCAACAGCCCACACCGCCCCACCCGAAATCAGCAGCAGCCCCAGCAGCAGGCTGTCGGCCCAGCGGGTGCGGGCGCGCAGGTGGCGCAGCTGCTCCCGCCGGCTCGTGAGTAGCAGCAGTAGCTTGTAGCCGAAGAACAGGAACACAACCAGCGCCACAATGGCGTGCAGGCACAACAGCAGGACGGGAGTAGCCAAGGCAGAAACGGGTGGAAGATGAAGGCGGCCTAAAAATACGGCACGGCCGCCGTCCGTCGGCCGAAAACCGGGCGGGTACGTATAGGGCGGCCGGGCACCCCGTATCTTTGCCCGATTTTACTTCTGCCATTTACCTGTAGCACCCCCGGAATGCGCGTTGCCCTAGTTATCAATACCAGCTGGAACATCTGGAATTTTCGTCGGAGCTTGGTGAAGGCCCTGCAGGCCGCCGGCCACGAGGTGCTGGCCATTGCCCCGCCCGACGCCTACTCCGAGCGGCTGGAAACCGAGCTGGGCTGCCGCTACGTGCCCATTCTGATGGAAAACAAAGGCACCAACCCCGTGAAGGATGCTGCGCTTACCCGCCGCTTCTACCAGATTTACCGCCGGGAGCGGCCCGATGTGGTGCTGCAGTACACCATCAAGCCCAATATCTACGGTACTATTGCGGCTAGGCTGGCCGGTATTCCCAGCGTGAACAACGTATCGGGGCTGGGCACGGTGTTCATCGTGAAAAATCTGGTGAGCAAGGTGGCGCTAGGACTCTATCGGTTTGCCTTCCGGTTTCCCAAGCGGGTGTTTTTCCAGAACGATGATGACCGGCAGCTGTTCCTGCAAAACGGCCTAGTGGACCCGCGCATTACCGACCTGCTGCCTGGTTCCGGCGTGGATACCCACCGCTTCCGCCCCGACCCCGCCTACCAGCGCCAGGAGCCGTTCGTGTTCCTGATGATTGCCCGGGTGCTCTACGAAAAAGGCGTGGAAGAGTACTTTGAGGCCGCCCGCCTGGTGCGCGAAGCCGTGCCCGGCACCCGGGTGCAGCTGCTGGGCGGGGTGGATGAAAGCGGGGGCGTGGGCGTGAAGCGCAGTGTGTTTGAAGAGTGGCTGCAGGCCGGCCACATCGAGTACCTGGGCACTTCCGACGACGTAGCCGCCCAGATCCGGCAGGCTGATTGCGTGGTGCTGCCCTCCTACCGGGAAGGCACGCCCAAAACCCTGCTGGAAGCCGCCGCCATGGGCAAGCCCATCGTGACAACCGATGTGCCCGGCTGCCGCGAAACCGTGGTAGATGGCCAGAACGGCCTGCTCTGCCAAGTGCGCAACGCTGATGACCTAGCCGCCAAGATGCTGCAGGTGCTACGCCTGCCCGCCCCCGCCCTGGCCGACATGGGCCGCGCCGGTCGCCGCCTGGCCGAAACCAAATTCGATGAGCAAATTGTGCTGCAGAAGTACCTTGATGTGGTGCAGCAGGTAACGCGCCGCCGCTAAATCTGCCTAACTTGCGGCGCGGTTGCCGCTTTGTCTCCAGCTGTTGCTTCTATGGAATTTAAGTACTTCGATATTCCGGGCGTGGTGGAAATCCAGCCCCGCGTGTTTGGTGATGCCCGGGGGGCATTTTTCGAATCATTCAGTGCCCAGAAAATGGAGGCGGCCGGTATCTTGGGCGACTGGGTGCAGGATAACCAGTCGCGCTCCGACCGGGGCGTGGTGCGGGGGCTGCACTTTCAGAAACCGCCTTACGCCCAGGCCAAGTTGGTGCGCGTAGCCCAAGGCCGTGCCCTCGATATAATTGTGGACATCCGCCGCAACTCGCCTACCTATGGCCGGCACGTATCGGTGGTGCTCGACGCCGAGCGGTACAACATGCTGTACGTGCCGGTAGGCTTTGCCCACGGCTTTACGGCTCTGGAAGACAACACACTCTTCCTCTACAAGTGTACCAACTACTACGCCCCTCAGTCGGAAGGCGGCCTACTCTGGAACGACCCGATCCTGAACATTCAGTGGGGCGTGGAAAACCCCACCATTTCGGCTAAAGACCAAGTGCTGCCTACTCTGGCTGAGCTGGAAAGCCCATTTTGATGGGTAAACTGGTGAGTTCGTTGTTCTACCATCAAGTCCGGTAGAACAACGAACTCACCAGTTCACCCTATACCAGCTCCAGCAGGGTTTCCAGGCCCATACCCCGGGAGCCTTTGATAAGCACCTGACGCCCCCGCAGCGGGTTGGCCCGGAGCCAGGCGGCGGCCTCGGGCTTGGTGGGGAAATGATGCGCTGCACTAGTGGTAGCCGCGGCATGTTGCATTTCCTTCCCAACCAGAAGTACGGTATCAAAGGGCAAACCGGCTAGCAGACGGCCCAGCTCGGCGTGTTCGCGCGGGCTGTCTTCCCCTAGCTCAAACATATCCCCCAGGATAACCACCTTGCGCTGCGCGGTGCCCAGCGGGCGTTTGGCAAAGCTGTGGAGGGCGGCGGCCATGCTGCTGGGGTTGGCGTTGTAGGCATCCAGCAGCACCTCGTTGTGGGCGGTGCGCACCAATTGGGAGCGGTTGTTGGTGGGTGCGTAGCCGGCCAGGGCTTGGGCAATATCGGCGGCGGGTACTTCAAAATAGGCCCCCACTGCTGCCGCGGCAGCCAGGTTGGGAAAGTTGTAGCCGCCCGTAATCTGCGCTTCCACCACGGTGCCTTCGAACAGCCGGAGCGTAACCAGCGGCTCAGTGCTCAGGATTTCGGCGGGGTAGGTGTCGGTGGGGCCGGGGTAGGTGATGCGGTCCGCCACGTCGGCAGCCATGCCGGGCAGGCGCGCGTCCAGGGTGTTCACGAAGGCCGTGCCGCCTACCTGCTGCAGATAACGAAACAGCTCACCCTTACCCTTCACAATGCCTTCTACCCCCCCGAAGCCTTCCAGGTGGGCCTTGCCGATGTTGGTGATGAGGCCGTGGGTGGGCTCGGCAATGCGGCAGAGCAGGTCAATCTCGCCCTGGTGATTGGCCCCCATTTCCACAATAGCCAGCTCATGCTCACCAGGCCGGATGCTGAGCAGGGTGAGCGGCACGCCGATGTGGTTGTTGAGGTTGCCCTTAGTGTACTGCACCCGGTAACGGCGGCTCAGCACGGCGTGCACCAGCTCCTTGGTGGTGGTTTTGCCATTGGAGCCGGTAATGGCCAGCACCGGCAGAATAAGCTGCCGACGGTGGTAGCGGGCCAGCTCCTGCAAAGCCGCCAACGGGTCGGGGGCGTAGGTATAGCGGGCGGGGTCCTGGGTGGCCAGGGCCTCATCGTCCACCACGGCGTAGCGGGCCCCGGCGGCCAGGGCCTGGGCGGCAAAGTCGCGGCCCCGGAAGCTGGGACCGTTCAGGGCAAAAAACAGCGTGCCCTCCTGGGGCTGGCGCGAATCGGTGCTGACGGCCGTGGCCTGCTGGAACCGGGCGTAGAGCGCCGCAATATCTACCATACGGGTTTGTGCGTAATTTGAGAGCAATAGGAACTGAACGGAAGCCGCTAATGTCGCCTTTTTGATGCGTAAACTATTACTTCAGGGCGTTTTGCTGACGCTGATGGGCAGTGGGTGCTACCGGGCCTCGGGACAGAGCACGGGGCAGTTTGGGTTTGATTACTGGCCCGGGGCAAAAGTAGTGCACGGCTCCGAAACCCTGCCCAACGCCTGGGCCGGGGGGCTCAACTCGCCCCAGTTCTCCAACCTCGACCTCAACGCCGACCAGCAGCCCGACCTGGTGGTGTTTGATAGGGCCACTAACCGCGTGCTGCCGTTCCTGAGCGTAGCTACGGCCACCGGCCGCGCCTGGCAGTTTGCGCCCGACTACGCCGCGCTGTTTCCGGCTGACCTCAACGGCTGGGTGCTGCTGCGCGATTACGACTGTGACGGCCGCCCCGACCTATTCACGGCCGACGCCTCGGGCAGCAATATCCGCGTGTTACGCAACGTGGCCGATGCCGCCGGCCGCCCCGGCTTCCGGTTGGTGACGTCCCTGCTCTCGTACCTTGATACTTTTGGGGCCATTAATATTGCGGTGGGGGGCTACAACACGCCCGCCGTGGAGGACGTGGACGGGGATGGCCGCCTGGATGTACTGGCGTATGATTTTGCCGCCACCTCGCCCGCCATCTATTACTACCGCAACACCACCGCCACCGGCTGCGGAGGGCTGGAGTTTCGGGAGGCCAGCAGCTACTGGGGCGGGCTCACAGCCTGCCTGGCCGGGTGCGGCAGCTTCACCTTTGCCCCCGACCAGTGCCGGCCCCTGCCCCGGCCCGCGCATACCGGCGGCTTCAACATTGCCCTGTTCGACCTGGACGGGGACGGGGACAAGGACCTGCTGACCGGGCGCGACAACTGCCCCGAGCTGACGGTGCTGCGCAACGAGGGCACGGCCCAGACCGCCCGCTTCACGGCGGCCGGTACCAACGCGCTGGCCCCGTTCAGTGCCACGCCGGTGCGGCTGCCCAACTTCCCGGCCGCCTACCCCGTGGATGTGACCTTCGACGGCCGGCCCGACCTGGTAGTGGCCGCCAACCTCTACGACAACACCGATACCGTGGAAACCCGGCAGTCGGTGCAGCTGTACCGCAACGCGGGCACGGGTGCGGCCCCTGCGCTGGTGCGGGAGCAAATTGATTTTCTGCAGCGCGACATGCTGGAGGTAAGCGAAATGGCCGCCCCCACGTTTGGGGATATGGATGGGGACGGGCTGGTAGATATGCTGCTGGGCGGCGTGAGCCGCAACAACGCCAAAGGCTTTTACCGGGCCAGCCTGAGCTACTACCGCAACACCGGCACCCGCACGGCCCCGGTATTTCAACTGGTTACCACCGATTACCTGGGGCTGCTGAGCCGCAAGCTAGGCTTCATCAAGCCGGTGCTGGTGGACCTGAACCGGGACGGGGCCCTGGATTTGGTGTATTCGTCCTTTGCCCAGGGCTCTACGCTCAACCCCATCACCTACGTGCTCAATACGGCCCGGGCGGGGCAGCCGGTGGCCTTCAGCCTGAGTACGGCCGCCACCTTCGCCAACATGCCCCAGCGGGCCTTTGATATGCCCGCCTTTGCTGATGTGGACGGGGACGGACTGGTGGATTTGCTGCTGGGCACCAATGCCAACTCCCAGGAGTACCCCGGCCAGTCGCTGCGCTACTACCGCAACATCGGGGCCGCCACCCTGCGCCAGACGTTCACGGTGCAGGATAACGACTTCGGCCGCCTGCGTACCGGCACCGGAGGGCGGCCCACCTACCTCAGCCCCGTTGTGGCCGATTTTGACGGGGACGGCCGCCCTGACCTGCTCACTGCCGATACCTACGGCGACGTGCAACTGTACACCGACGTGCGCGCGCAGGCGCAGGCCGGCGCGTTTCTGGGCCGCGCCGATGTCTTTTACAATGTCCTCACAGCGCAGTTTCAGCCGGGGCAGTGGGGCCGGGCCAACTTGCACCGCTACGCCCTGGCCGCTGCCGATGTAACCGGTGACGGAGCCCCCGAGCTATTTATGGGCCTGGAAAGCGGGGGCGTCGTCAGCTTTCGGGGCCGCAACCGCACCGTAACCACCGTCCGCGCCACCCGGGCGGCCCTGCCGGTGCAGCTCTACCCCAACCCGGCCACCTTCACGGCTACGCTGGAAGCCCCCCGGCCCGTGCGCGTAACGGTACTGGATCTGGCCGGCCGGGTAGTGCAGCCGGCCACGGCCCCCGCCCGCACGCACCAGCTGCAAGTAGCCGGGCTGGCGGCCGGTATCTACCTCATCCGCTGCCAGACCCTCACCGGCGAAACCACCGTGCAGCGGCTGGAAGTGAAATAGGCGGGCGGAGACAGCCGGCGTCTGAAAACGCCGAAACGGTCCTGCCGAGCTTGTCGAAGCATTTTCCCCGCCCTGGTTGTATGAACTCGTTTGAGAAAGATGCTTCGACAAGCTCGGCAGGACGTTCTTTTCTATTTACAAAACATGCCCTTATCCTTTCAGCTCGAAGGCGTCGCCGTCCTGGAGGGCGGGAAAACGCTCCCGAAAAGCCGTTAGCTCGTCGTGGCGCAGGGTGCGGGTGATGCTGGTTTCCTGGTTGCCAACTTCCACCAGGTATTCTCCGCGCATATCCAGCAGGGCGGAGTCGCCGGCGTAGGTGAGGCCGTTGCCATCGGTGCCCACACAGTTCACGCCCATCGTGTAGGCCAGGTTTTCGATGGCCCGGGCCCGCAGCAGCGTAATCCAGGCGGTGCGGCGGGCGGCGGGCCAGTTGGCCATGTACAGCAGCAGGTCGTAGGGCTGGTCGAGAGGGTTGCGGCTCCACACGGGGAAGCGCAAATCATAGCACACCAGCGGGCAGATGCGCCAGCCCCGCCATTCCTCCATCAGCCGCTCGGTGCCGGCCGTGTACACCTCATGCTCCCCGGCCATCCTGAACAGGTGGCGCTTGTTGTAATAGCTCACTGAGCCATCGGGCCGCACCCACAGCAGGCGGTTGTAGTAGCGGCCCTGCTCGTCGCGCACGATGAGGCTGCCAGTGACTACCGCGTCGCGGGCGTCGGCCATCAGGCGCATCCACTCCAGCGTAGGGCCGTCCATCGGCTCGGCTAAAGTGGCGGCCTCCATGCTGAAGCCGGTGGTGAACATTTCCGGCAGCACAATCAGGTCCGTCGGAATTGAAATTTCGTCGATATGACGGCTCATTTCCTGGCGGTTGGCGGCCGGCTCGTGCCAGCGCAGGGCCGCCTGCACGAATGAAACGGTTAAATCGGTCATGGCAGCAGGTGGTAGCGGATAGATGAACAGGAAAGTATACGCAGAATAGCCTGTTTAATCAAGGGGAATGGATAGGGCGGCCAGGCCAGCCCTGAGGATAGGGCTACAATGCCCGCAGCCGTTCGGCCGCCGCCCGCAGCGTTTCTTCCTGCTTGGCAAAGCAAAAACGTACCAGCTTATCGTCGTGGCGGTTATGGTAGAAGGCGGAGAGCGGCACCACGGCCACCCCGGTTTCCTGGGTGAGGCGGCGGGCAAACTGCTCATCCGAGAGTTCCGGGGCCAGGGCGCTGAAATCGGCCACCTGAAAGTAACCGCCCGGCACCGGCAGCAGGCGCAGCCCCGTAGAGGCCAGCAACTCCCGAAACAGGTCGCGCTTCTGCTGGTAAAACGCGGGTAGCTCGTCGTACAACTCAGTAAGGGGCAGCACGTCGGCCAACGCGTGCTGGGTGGGCGTGCTCACGCTGAAAGTCACGAACTGGTGTACCCGCCGCAGCTCGGCCGAGAGGGCCGGCGGGGCCACGCAATAGCCCACCTTCCAGCCGGTGGCGTGGTAGGTTTTGCCGAATGACGACAGCACGAAGGCCCGCTCCCGCAGCTCGGGGTGGCCCGTCACGCTCCGGTGCGGCACCCCATCAAATACCATGTGCTCGTACACCTCGTCGCTGAGCAGCAGGGTATCGGTGTCGCGCAGCAGGCCGGCCAGGGTATCAAGGTCGTCGGCGGTCAGCACGGCCCCGGTGGGGTTGTGGGGCGAGTTGATCATGACCAAACGGGTGCGGGGCGTGAGGGCCTGGGCCACCCGGTCCCAGTCGGGCCGGAAATCGGGCAGCGTCAGGGGCACGTACACCGGCACGCCCCCTTGCAGGCGCACGGCGGGGCCGTACAAATCGTAGGCGGGCTCCAGAATTACTACCTCATCACCGGGGCGCACCACGGCGGCCAGCACCGCGTACAGGGCCTCGGTGGCCCCGCTGGTCACGGTAATGTCGGTGGCCGCGTCGGGGCGGTGGCCGTAGAGGCGGGCGGTTTTATCGGCAATGGCTTCGCGCAGGCGGGGCAGGCCGGGCATGGGGGCGTACTGCTGGTGGCCGGGCGTGAGTACGTGGCGGGCCAAAGCCTCCAGCAGCGGCCGGGGCGGGTCGTAATCCGGGAAGCCCTGGGCCAGGTTGATGGCCCCGCTGTCCTGGGCCAGCTGGGTCATCACCGAAAAGATACTGGTGCCCACATCGGGCAATTTGGAGAGCAGGGGAGGCGTGGGCATGAATGGCGAAGTTGAGGTAGCCCAAACGAAAAGCAGGCCGCTGAAAGATACTCAGGGCAAGACGGGGAATTGCGGCCCCCGTCGATGTTATCTGGAAAGGGGTAAAGAACGTCATGCTGAGCTTGCCGAAGCATCTCTGCCGCTTCGCAAGACCATTAGATTACCCTCGGTAGAGATGCTTCGGCAAGCTCAGCATGACGTTCTTGTTTACATCTCCGGCCCCGCGCCCCGCTTTATAGCGGTTTCGTGAGCGGTGTGCCGGTCCGGCGGGCGGAGCCCGTCGGGCCGGTTGCCGTTAGCTGCCGTCCGCACGCTGCCGTAACAACCTCAGCTTGCGGCAACCGGCCCGACGGCTTCCAGCCGCCGGACCGGCGGGAAGTTTCCCCGGCCGCGCCGTTGCCGCCTTCTCGTTCCACGGGGATACGCAAGCAGGCGTCTCTACAGCCCCACGCCCTCCCCCCGGTTGCCGGCCGCGCCCTCCCGGTTCCGAACCGCACCGTATCAGTGTCCGAATCGCGCCGGCCCGGTTCCGAACCGCGCCGGTGCGGTACGCAACCGCCGCCGGGCGGTTGCCAGCCGCGCCCTCCCGGTCCGGAACCGCGCCGGGGCGGTTGGCCCGCCGCAACCGCGCGGCTTGGAACCGCACCCTTCCGGTTCCAGACCGCGCCGGCCCGGTACGCAACCGCCCCCGCCCGGTACCGGACCGGACGGGGGCGGAATCCCCTCGGGACGACTGCCCGCGCACGGGGCGGCGGGGACTACTTGCCGGGGACGGGCTGGGCGCGGTCGGCGGGTCCGGTGCGGTACTGGTAGCGCTTGCGCATCTGGCTGAGGGCGGGCAGCACGGCGGCGGTTTCGCCGTTGTCGCGGCGTAGGTCTTCGTAAATATCGTCGGCCGTCACCATCACATCGGCCCCTACCAAGCGGTAGGTGTCTTCCAGCTTCTGGGCCAGGGGGCGCAGCACGGCCCGGATTTCGCGCAGGTCGTCGAGCAGCTGCACGTCGCGCTCAAACTCGGGCAAATCGAAGGAGCGGCGGGTGAAGTCGACGCTGGCGCGCACCGCGTCCAGGCCGGCCTGGGCGTAGGGAATGCCATCCACGCCCAGGTTGCGCAGGCCCCGGCTGTCTTCGGGGGCCAGGGTAATAAGAAAACTGAGCTGCTGCTCGATGGTGCGCAAAGCCGCCAGAATGGCCTGCTTATCGGGGGCGGGGAGGGCGGCGGAAATACGGTAGCCTTGTTTCATGGGGGATAAGAAATAAAAGGTGAAAGGGAAAAAGTGAGAAGCTAAAGAGACCGTCATGCTGAGCGCAGCCGAAGCATCTCTCCCGCTTCGTCTGCACCGACTCAACGAAGCGGGAGAGATGCTTCGGCTGCGCTCTGCATGACGGGCGGCCAGCCCGCGGGGCGCAGCTGAGCACCGGCTAGTGCGTGACTTGCAACGTGTGGCGCTCCTGCTGCGCGCCCTGACCGGCGTGGAGCTGGTAGAGGCCGGCCGGCAGCTGGCGCAGGGGCAGGCGGGCCCGCCTGCCCTGGCTGCGGCCCTGGTACACTACCTGGCCCTGCCCGTTGTAGAGCGTTACCTCAAATTCCGGGGCCTCGGCAGGCTGGCCGGCGGGGGCGGAGCGGGCCGCCGTTGCTTCCGCGTCGGTTGCCTGCACGGTGGCCTCATCCTGGGCGGGGTTGGGGTACACGGTGTAGTAGGTGTAGCCGCAGCTGGTTACGTTGATGCGCAGAGAAGTCAGGCGGGTGCCGCAGGCGTTGGCGGCCGTTACGCGCACCTCGCCGGTGCCGGTGGCCTGGGCGAATACCAGGAAGCTGCCATCGGGCTGCAAGGTGCGGTGGCGCACCCGGCCGCTGGAGGTAATGGTGTACTGGAGGCTGGGGTCGAAGGGGGTAATCTGGTAGGTGCCGGCCGGGTCGCAGTCCGTCAGCTCCGTGGGCCCGTCAAGCTCGAACTCTGCGGGGGCACCGACAGTTACCCGGCGGTTCAGCGTAACTCGGCCGCATTCACTGATGAGCGTAGCTTGTAGTACCACCGCGCCGTCGGAGTTCCGCGTAGCAGTGAAGGTAGGCCCGGTACTAAAGGAAGACGTGAGCACGCCGAAAGGCTGAGCAGACCACTGCACAGTTACGCCGGGCGGCAAGCCGGCAATGGAATAGGTGGTGCTGGAACAGACCTCATTCGCTCCGCTGATGGTAGGCTGAGCCTGGCAGAATGCCAGGCAATTGACCGTCGTTGGGGTTTGCTCCATTTCGTTGTAGGCCCATTTGCTGTTCAAACCCGTCCATTGAATGTGGCCTTCCAGCCCGCGCCCGGCCGTGACGAAGTTGGCAAAGGGCGTATTGTAGGGGGCGGTGGGTGGGGCGCTGGGGGAGTAAGAAGCCGTGAGGCTCTGCGGGGTTTGTGCTACTGCGTTGCTGCCGATATCCAGGGCACTAACGGTGGGCACAAAGCAAAACGTGGGCTGCACGGTATACTGCGCGAGGGGAATAGGAAAATTGCCCCGCACCTGGTCAAGCAGGCCGCCAGCAAAGGCGTTGATATCGTACTGCCCGCCGGGGGCCGTATCCCAGGCCAGCATGGACGCCTGGGAGTTCTGGTCTTCGGTGTACTGCTTCACCCGGATGTTGATGCCCAGCACCCGCTTGCGCAGGTAGAGCCGGGCCCGGTAGATATTCTGCTGCTGCTGGCTGGGCAGAGCGCGCAGAACGAAATCAACCTCGCCGTTGTAATTGCCCAGGGAAAACAGTGCAAAAGCACCCGATACAACGGCGTAACCCAAAGGGCCGCCGCCCAGCAGACTTACTGCTATGCCAAGGGTATTGCCAGCCATTATAGTAGCAATCCGGATAGTTTGGTTGAGCTGCTTGCTGAGGTAGCCGCTGCCTTGCAGGCGCAGCAGCTCGGCGTAGGGCGGATAGGGCTGGGGCGTAGCGCACTCCGAGCCGTTGCTGGTGGCTACGCTGCGGCACTGCTGCGGGTAGCCCAGCTGATTGTACTCCTGCAACCAGGCATCGTGCACGGCCTGGCCCGCCGCCGAGGCCTGCACCAGGAGCAGCTGCTGGGTAGCTGGTTGGTTGAGCAGGTCGCGGAAGCCTTTGAGCGGCGTATTCAGGTCGCCTACATTGAGGCCGCTGTACAGCGTGCCGGTATTGAAGTAGATGGTGGGTACCAGCACGATACTCGCTACGCCGCGCACCATGTACTGCACGCTCAGGGGCACGTTGGCTCCCTGGTGCGGG
Organism: Hymenobacter sp. 102; assembly: GCF_049949205.1. Taxonomy (NCBI): domain Bacteria; kingdom Pseudomonadati; phylum Bacteroidota; class Cytophagia; order Cytophagales; family Hymenobacteraceae; genus Hymenobacter; species Hymenobacter sp. 102. The sequence goes on along the minus strand of NZ_CP188172.1, from coordinate 2,365,502 downwards.
GCCTCGTGCGAGATGTAGAGGCGGGTATCGTGCGGCACGGTGGAGGTGCCGTTGGCCAGGCGCACTTCCATATCACGCAGGGCGTAGCGGGCCACCAGGCCGCCCATGCTCATGCCCACCACCACGTTCTGCTGCCGTACGCCGGCCAGGGGCTGCTTCCGCTCGTTCACCCACTGAATAATGCGCTCCACCAGAAAGGCGTTGCGCTGAATGTAGTCCGTCCCCTCATCGAAATCCACGAACACCAAATCGTAGCTGCCAACTTCACTAAGCTGGTCGTTGAAGTTGTCTCTGTCGCCGGGAATGGTTCTGAAATATGGAGTTAGAATACCACCGAATATATCACCTGTCACAAAATCCCGATACGTAAAATCAGCCCCATCCACGAACTTGCCGGCATCGTAGCCTTCCACCACGATAAGCGGCTTACGAATCTGGCCCGTGGCGTTATTGGTGGCGAGGGCTACGGTAACCTGCGCCGAAGCAGCCCGGCCGTTGTAGGGGCGCACATCCATAAATAACTCACTGGTCGGGCGGGTTAGGGCCTGGGCCGGATACCGGGCGGCGGGCGGCTCGTTCACTACCAGCTGGGAGTGGCTGAGCAGCACGCTGCCATCGGCGCAGGTCAGGCGGAATTGCAGGGTTTTGGTGCCGTTGGCGGCGTAGCTCACGGGCACGGCCTGGTCCCAGGCCAGGGTGCGGTAGCCCTGCCCATCCCCGAAATCGGCCTCCAGCCGCTGAATAGTCGGGGCCGCGTTGGTAAACCGTAGGGCGGCTCCCGGCCAGAAGGTAGGCGTACGGGTGGTGATGAGGGCCTCGGTAGGGGCCACGGCCACGGCGGTGCGGGTGAGGTAGGGGCTCTGGGTGCGGCCGGGCACGTCGTAGAGCTGGTTATTCTGCACGCGCAGTAGGTTCAGGGTGGCCGCATCGGAGCGGATGGTTTGGTAGCGGGCCAGCAGTAGGGCCAGGCCCACGCGGCCGGGCTGGCGGGCGTCGGCCAGGGCCTGGTTAGCGGCGGGCAGGGGCGGCAGCGTCACGTTGGCGTTGTAGACGCTGGCGTGCAGGCCGGCATAGAGCAGACGCCAGGAGCCCAGGTCCACGTAGTTGCTATCGAGCAGGGCACCCTGGTAGTTGGCCGGGTCAAGGAAGCTGTGGCCGTAGTCAAGTAATAGACCCGTGCTGACAGGGGCGCGATCCAGGGCCTGAAAGACGGAATCCTGGTGGCGGTGCTAGGGCGACACCGTCGCCGGCAACGAGGCAGGGGCAATGGCGGCAGAGGTAGGGCGTTGGGCAAACGTGGCCGGGCCGGCCAGGCACAGCGCGGCCAGCAGTAATAGAAGATACCGCATAGAGCAGGAAAGAAAAACGGGGATAGAAGGATTAGAATTGGACGTCAAAGCGTCCGTCGGTGACGCGCAGTGAGTCGCAGCCGGGCTCGTAGAGCGTAAAGGCAAAACTGCCAGCCATGATGCGGGCCACGGCATCAAAACGAGTAATTGTCAACGTGCCCGTGCGGATTCGTGTACCCTTATAATCACATTGTTCTGTGTTAGCGTTAGTTGTGAATCCCACCAATTTAGAAGTGGGATAATTAGAACTAACCGAACGCAATGGGTAGGGCTTGGCAACAGGCAGAAGAGAATCTGTCAAAATCATATACACATTAAATTTATCGTTTTGACTACGGGCGCCAGCAGATACCACCCAATCAGTGTTAGATAGCCACTCTCCCCTAACAAGATTTATCCCCTTTGCGACAAAGGGCTTGCCATTGACCAGACAGCCGAAAGTGCGGGCCCCGGTCTGGGTGGCGGGGGGCAGTTCGGGTAGTGGGGCGGGTGCGGGGTCGCTCTCCTTGCAGCTGCTACACTGCGTGAGCAGCAGCAGGGCCAGGTAGAGGGGCGGGCGAGTGAGTTTCACGGAGCGAAACGGGATAAAAGATGAAAGGATGAGACAGGCCCGCCGCAGTGGGGGAAGCTAGCAATAGGTAGATAGAGAAGCAGAACGGTACGGCCAAGCTACGCGAAAGACGGCGGATTACAACGCGAGCAGCAGATGCTAAAAACGGGGCTGTTACCTCCCAAAGCCGCGCGCCGGGGCTACTCCGGCCGCAAGTGGCGCACCCGAGGCGCAAAAAAGCCGCCACCTGCGCGGGGGCAGCTGGCGGCTTTATAGGCGAAGGGCAGACGTATTAGCCCCGACGCTGGTAGGGGAAACGCTTGGCGGCGTTGCGCATGAGCGCGTCGGTCAGGTTCTGGGCGTTGTCGGTGAGGCCCCCGCCGCCCTGGAGGCGGCAGTCGTAGCGCCAGAGCAGGCGGCCGGCCTGCTGGTCGTGCAGGCTCAGGGAAGCCGTTACCTCATCGGAAATGGCGTAGAAGGGCGTGAGCACGTTGATGGCCACGGCGGCGGCCAACGGCAGAGGCTTGTTGAGCAGCAGCTGGCCGGTTACCACGGCATCCACGCCCAGCAGTTTAGCCAGCTCCTCGCGGGGGCGGGTCTGCATTTCTTCGTAGCTGAGGCCGGCCTGTTGCAGCAGGGCGTTGGTGCGGGCCACATCCTGGAATTCTATGGTATAGCCGTCTTTGCGCTGGCCGCGGTGCAGCAGCCAGCTGTACACGTTGCCCTGCACGCCCAGGCCGGTCTGGTATTCCTGCTCGGCCAGCTCGCGCTGGCTGAACCGGGGCCGCTGCCCGGGCAGGGGCGGAGCGGGCTTTATTTGCACGTTGAAGGGTAGAATGGCCACCGTGCGGTGGCGGGGCTGCACCTGCTGCCGGAAGTCGCGGGCGGTGTACACGCGGGGGGCGCAGGCGGCCAGGCACAGGAGCAGCAGGAAGGGGAGAAGCTTTTTCATGAGGCAGAAGCTGAGAAATAACCGGATAGGATAGGCCCGCCGCGCCGGCAGCAACCGGGGCGGGCAAGTGGTTCAGCTTCTGGCCAGAAGTGGAATGCTAAGCGGTTTGCAAACCCGGTGCCAGTTTTCAGAAAAAAGTTCCGGAGCGGAGAAAAATTTGTGCTGAGCGGGGGAATGGTGGCAAAAGAAAACCTGTCATCCTGAGCAGCGCGAAGGGCTTTCTTCCACCTGAACGACAATCGTATGAACGACTCGTTCCAGTGGGGTCAAGGTCCTTCGCGCTGCTCAGGATGACAGGTGTACTATATCAATCAGCAATCCGCTACAGCGGGTTCTTCAGCAGCTGCGGGAAAGTGTGGCGTACCTTCTCCACCTTCACCATGGAGATGTTCTGGATGTAGCTTTCCCGGGGGTGCAGGCGTAGGTAGCCCTGGTGGTAGCCCTCGGCGGGCCAGAACTGCCGGTAGGGCCGTACCTGCGTCACGACGGGGCTGCCGTACTGTCGGCTGGCATTCACGCGGCTGATGCTTTCTTCCAGCACCTTCTTCTCAGCAGGGGTGCGGTAGAACGCCACCGAGCGGTACTGCGGCCCCATATCGGGGCCCTGGCGGTTGGGGGTGGTGGGGTCGTGGGCGGCCTTGAAGAACACGTCGGCCAGCTGCTGGTAGCTGATTTGCTTAGGGTCGTAGTACACCTGCACAGCCTCGGCGTGGCCGGTGCGCTCGGTGCCCACTTCCTCGTAGCTGGGGTTGGCCACCGTGCCTCCGCTGTACCCCGACACGGCCGCCTTCACGCCCCGCAGCTCCTCGAATACCTCCTCCGTGGCCCAGAAGCAGCCCCCGGCAAAGGTGGCCACGGCCAGGCCGGCGGTATTGGCCGGGGCGGGCGCAGCGGTGGAGCGGGTGAGGGAGCCGGGCTCCGCCTGGGCCTCAGCCGGGCGGCGCTCCGAGCAGGAGGCCAGTAACGTAATCAACAGGGCCGCGAGGCCGTTTCTGAGCATATTCATGGGGCAGAAAATCAAGGACAAAGCAGAAGGGAAAACCGTACGTACGCAGCCACTCCCGGGGCGGACGCACCCCCGCCGCCAGATAAACTTGGTTTCGGGCCGGCGGGGTGGTTTCTTCGGGCAGTATAACACTGCCTGCTCCCGTGAAATTCCCTGTTCGTACGCTGTGGCCGGCCCTGGGGCTGGCGGTTTTGCCGTTGCTGAGTTCGGCCCAAACCCTGCTGCCCATTGAGCAGCAAGTGTCCGCCGCCGTGCGCTGGTACGAGGTGCGTACGCCCCATTTCCGGGTGGTGTACCCCGAAGGGTTTGAAGCCCGGGCCCGGCGCACGGCCGCCCGGCTGGAGCAGGTGCACGAGCCGGGCGGGGCCTCGCTGGGGCTGGCCGCCCGGCCCGTTACGGTGGTATTACAGTCCCGCAATACCATCGGCAATGGCTTCGTGACGCTGCTGCCCCGGCATTCGGAGTTCTACACCACCTTCCCTCAGGACCCGTTTCTGCCCGGCACGCTGGATTGGCTGGATGAGCTGACCGTGCACGAGTACCGCCACGTGGTGCAATTCGATAAGGCCCACCAGGGCCTGGGGCAGCTGGGCTACCTGTTTGGCGGCTATGGGGGGCTGGGCCTTACCACCCTGGGCGTGCCCGACTGGTTTGCCGAGGGCGACGCCGTGGGCACCGAAACAGCCCTCACCCGCAGCGGCCGGGGCCGGATTCCCAACTTCGAAGCCTACTTCCGGGCCAATCTGCTGGCCGGGCGGCGCTACTCCTACGCCAAGGCCGTGGCCGGCTCCTTTCGGGATAATGTGCCCAACCACTACGTGCTGGGCTATTTTCTGACTAGCCGCCTCAAGCGTACCGCCCCCGACCCCGGCGTATGGGGCACCGTGCTCAACCGCTACTACCGCTTCCCGGTGTACCCGTTGTCGTTTTCGGATAAGCTGCGCCGCACCACCGGCCTGCGCACCGACGACCTGTACCAGCGCACCGTGCAGGAGCTGGACAGCCTCTGGCGCGCGGAAGCCGCCGCCCGCCCCCTTACGCCTGCCACCGAGCTACCCGTGGCGGCCACCGAAAAAGTATTTACCGAATACCAGCTTCCCCAGTATCTCGACGACAGCACCCTGGTGGCCCTGAAAACCGGCCTGGGCCACACACCCCGACTGGTGGCGCTGCGCCGGGGCCGCCCCGAGCGGGAGCTGTGGGTGATGGGCCTGCACCACAACGCGGAGCAGCTTTCGGCGGGCGGGGGCAAGGTGGCCTGGCTGGAATTCCGCTACCACCCGCGCTGGCAGCAGCAGGTGTACTCCGAGCTGCGGGTGCTGGACGTGGCCACCGGCCAGGTAAGCCGCCCCGGCCGCCGCACCCGTTACACTACCGCCGTGCTCAGCCCCGATGGCCGCCGCCTGCTGGCCGTGAGCACCGATTCCAGCTACCAGCACCGCCTGCACCTGCTCGATACCGAAACCGGCCAGGAGCTGCGCACCTTCCCGAACCCCGAAAACCAGCCCTACCTGCACCCCCGCTTCGCCGCCGATGGGCGCACAGCCGCCGTGGTACGGCTGGAAACGGCCGGTAAGCGCCTGGAGCTGCTGGACATCGAAACCGGCCAGGCCCGGGTGCTGCTGCCCGCCGCCAACGACAACATCGCCCAGCCCCAGCCCGGCCCCGATTTCGTGCTGTTCACCTCGCCCCGCTCGGGGCAGGAGGAAGTGTACGCCGTGCGCATCAGCACCGGCCAGGTGGGGCAGGTAACCAACCGCCCCGTGGGCAGCTACCACCCCGCCCTCAGCCCCGATGGTCAGCGCCTCGCCTTCCACGAAATCCGGGCCCAGGGCAGCCGGGTGCTGGAAATGCCGCTCAGCCCAGCCCAGTGGCTGCCCGCTGCGCCGGCCGCCCCGGCCCCCAACCGCTACGCCGACGAGCTGACCGCCCGGGAGCCGGGTGCCCGCACCGTGGGGGGCATTGTGCCCCAGGATTCGGTGGTCGGGCCTGCGCTGCTAGCCCGGCGCTACCGCCGCCTGCCCCATGCGCCCAACCTCTACGGTTGGGGGCTGGTGCAGAGCCCCTCGGGCAACGGCCTCAACCTCGGCATCCGGGCCCAGGACGTGCTCAGTACCACCCAGGCCATTGCGGGCGTGGGCTATGATGGGGTAGAGCGCACCGGCCGGGTGTTTGCCGATGTGAGCTACCAGGGCCTGGGGCCGGTGCTGGATGGTAGCGTGGAGCACGGCGGCCGCCGGGCCATCGGGGCGTTGCCAGTGGGCGGGGGTGGGGAGGAAACCTGGCAGTACAACCGCCTGAGCCTGGGTACCCGTCTGCCGCTGGTGCTTACTACTTCCCGTATGCTCACCTCCCTCACGGTGGGGGCCTACTATCAGCACGAGCAGGCCCGCAACTACCCGTTTACGCGCCGCCCGATTACTGAAGTAGCCACCCAACCCCTGAACGTGCTACTGGGCACGCTCAGCTTTTCCCGCACCCTGCGCCAGAGCACCCGCGACGTGGCCCCGCGCTGGGGGCAGAGCGTGCTGCTGACGGTGCGGGACACGCCGTTTGGCCGGGGGCTGGAAGCCCGGCAGCTGGGGGCGCAGGGCAGCCTGTTTCTACCGGGTATTGGCTGGCACCACGCCCTGCGGCTGCGGGCGGGCTACCAGTACCAGCAGCAGCAGGAATACCGGTTTGGGGCGGCCATCTTCTACCCCCGCAACCTGCCCTACCTCAGCACCAACCGCCTCACCTCTTACAGTGCCGAGTACCGCCTGCCCCTGGCCGATGTGCACTGGGAGCTGGGCCGGGTGCTGTACGTGCAGCGCCTGAAGGGCAACATATTCTACGACGGCGTGCAGGCCGCGCAACCGGGCTTCCGGGGGCGCTACTACTCCACCGGCTTCGATGTGTCGGCCGTGTTCAACCCGCTGCGGCTGCGCACCCCGCTGGAAGTGGGCCTGCGCACCGTGTACGACTCCTACTACCAACGCTGGCAATTACAGCCGCTGGTGCTGAACGTAGGCTTTTAGGCCGGAAATTTGCTGGCGACTATATTAGGGTGTCGGCGTGGGTTCGGCGCCAGCGTTTACCTGAACTATCCCATTGAGAGCTATGCACAAAACTATACGCCGGATGATGCTATTGGGTAGCGGAGCCGCACTTGTAGCAAGTGTGGCTATGGCCTTTCGGCCCGCCCTGCCCGACCCGCAGCAACTGTTGCTGCTGGTCCAGCGCTTCTATGCCGAAACGCAGCCTGAAACCAGCTACCTGCACCTCAACCAGGATGCCTACGCCGCCGGCGAAACCCTGTGGTTTAAGGCCTACGTAGTGGGCGCCGGCACCCACCAGCTTGATACCCTGAGCCGGGTGCTGTACGTGGATGTGGTAACGCCCCAGCGGACGGTAGCATTCTGCCGCACGCTCCGGCTGCGCCAGGGCATGGCCGAGGGCGACATTGTACTGCCCGATACACTGCGCACCGGCATCTACACCATCCGGGCCTACACCAGCTGGATGCGCAACTGGCCCGAGGAGCTGTTGTTCACGCGGCGCGTGCCCGTGTGGCAGGCCGTAGCCCCGGCCGAAGGCGCGGAGCCGGTATCCATGCTGCGGCAGGCGGCCCTGGCCCGGCAAACCAGCCGGGTGGTAGCCGCCGCCGCCCAGCCCGATGTGCAGTTTTTTCCGGAAGGCGGCGAGTACGTGCAAGGAGCCCAGTCCATAGTGGGCGTAAAGGCCGTAACTGCTAGCGGCCAGGGCATAGCTTTGCGCGGCGTAATTCTGGATGACCGCAAGCAGCGAGTAGCGGAGTTCAGCACGCCGGCGCTGGGTATGAGCTCTTTCGCATTTACGCCCCAGCCCGGCCGCAAATACCAGGCCCAGGTAACGCTGCCCGATGATACGGAGGCGCAATATCCCTTGCCGGCCGCGCAGCCTAGCGGCTGGCTGCTGACGGTGCGTGACCTGGGCAGCCGGTACATGGTGTACGTGCGGCGGCCCGGCGGTACTGGTCCGGAGCCGCTGCAGGTGGTGGCCCACGTGCGCGGCACCCCGGTGTACGCCGGCGCCGGCACCATTGTCCCCGGCGAAACCTACGCCGCCCCCATTCCGAAGAACCGGCTACCCGCCGGGCTGGTGCACGTAACGTTGCTGGATGGCCAGAACACCGCCCGCGCTGAGCGGCTGGTATTTTCCCTGCCCGCCGCGCAAGCCACCGCGCAACTGCAGTTTGATAAAGCCGCGTACGGCGCGCGGCAACCCGTTGCGGTGGAGGTAACCCTGCGCGACGCGGCGGGCCAGCCCGTAGCCGCCGATGTATCCGTTGCCGTAGCCGCTCAGGTGGGGCTTCCTGAGCAGGGCCGGCAGGAAACCACTATGCAGGCGCACCTGCTGCTGACCTCCGAGCTGCGCGGCTACGTGGAAAACCCCGCTTGGTACTTCCGCAACACGACGCCCGCCACCCGCCAGGCGCTTGATGATTTACTACTCACACAGGGCTGGAGCCGGTTTGTGTGGCGGCAGGTAACAAGCACCGAGCCCGCTATCAACAGCTTCGATTTTCCGCTGGAGCGTACCCTTTCGCTGGGTGGGCAGCTGGTGCGCGGCAGCAAGCCCGTACCCAACGGCCCACTGCTGCTGCTGCGGAAAGGCGTGCCGGAAGTGATGGAGCTGCAGGCCAACGACCAGGGATATTTCCTGCTGACGGGCTTTTCCGGGACTGATACGGCACAAGTGCTGTTGCAGGCCCGCACCCCCAAGGGTGGCAACAATCTACAGCTACGGCTCTGGGACCGGTGGCCCGTGCCCGGCACCACCAACTGGCACCCGCGGCCGCCCCTGGCCGCCTTTACCGACCTAGAAAACACGGTGACTGCCTACGGGCTGCAGAGCCGCCGCCAGCAGGTGCTGGAGCGCCAGTTCCGGCCCGATACGACCAGCGGCATCGTCCTGCGCAACGTGACCATCAAAGGCCGGCGTCCGGACCCTGTCGACCCCCGTTCCTTACATGGGAAGGCCTCCGCTGTATTGCACACAAAGGACATTCCGGAGGCCAATACATTTCTTAACGTCTTTGAGTTGATGCGGGGCAGGCTGGCGGGCGTGCTGGTGAATGGCGGCGGCCTGAATTACTCCGTTACAATCCGTGGTTTATCCTCCATCACGCAATCCTCGGATGCCTTATATCTGCTGAATGGAATGCCGCTGGACGCAAACGGATTGTTGAGTGTACCTGTTCAGGATGTGGAGCGGATAGAAGTGCTGAAGGGGGCTGAAGCGGGTATTTACGGCTCGCGGGGCAGCAATGGGGTAGTGGCAGTGTTCACCAAAGAAGGCTCCGACACATCGGGGCGGGCGGGTTTGCCTGGCGTGGCAACCCGTCGCCTGCCGGCCTACTACCGTACCCGGGAGTTCTACGCCCCGCGCTATGAGGTGCCGGCTCCCGCCAACCGCCCCGACCCCCGCCTGACGACCCTGTTCTGGCAGCCCATGCTACATGTGCCCGCCTCCGGGCAGGCGCGCTTCTCCTTCTACACGGCCGACGCCGCCGGGGCCTTCCTGGCCCGCCTGGAAGGTGTAACCGCCGGTGGGGAGCCCGTGGTAGCGCAGGCCCGGCTGGTAGTGGAAGCCAACCGTTAATCGGCCGCGTTAAATACCAGCCGGGGCTCGGGGTGAGTGGCGTCGTAGAGGGCCAGCTGCCGGTTCCGGATGGTGTAGCGCGTAACGCTGGGCAGCAGCTCCAGATACTTGGTTTCCTGGCTTTGCATGGCGCAGGTGGCGTAGGTACTGAATTGCGGACTGAAAGTGAGCTCAGCGCTGTTGCCGGTCAGGGTGTAACTGCCCCCGTATTGGTTGCAGAAAGCCCGGCCTCCGTTGGTGCCTGTCACTGAGTTCAGCAGCAAGTCCGTGCCGGAGTTGGCATCGGCTACGGATACAGGCTGGCCCACCAGCTCCATCAGCTTCCAGCGCTGGTCCAGTAGGTACACCGGGGCGGGCATCGGCTCATTGTCTTTGGCGCAGCTGCTGAGCAGGGCGGCCAGTACCGGAACGGTGAGGCGGAGCAGTTTCATAAGAAAACGAAGACCGGGGGTGAGAGCTGTATGGGATGGAGGCCAACCCGAGCTGAATGGTTGCATACTGTACGCCCGGAGTTGGGTGGCTTGCGCCCCGCCACCGGAGATGAGTTCAGCACTATCCCGTAAAAATCCGTGCCAGGGAGTAACTGTGCTTAGGCTATACAGTGAAGCTGCTCAGCAAGCCGAAGGAACGTCATGCTGAGCTTGCCGGAGCATGACGTTGTAAGTTGCTCAGGCAGACTTTTTGATCAGATTCAATATAAGTTGTTGAATAGTAGCAAATAAAAATCCGCTTACTCTCCCACTGACTTCGGTCGGAAGGCTGCGGCCGAAACAAAATTTTCTGTGGCGGACAGGTAAATACTGCACCGAAGTTCCGGTATATTTCATTCGGCTGGTACGGCCGGTACAGTATGGGGCACGACGCTGGAAATATTTCGGAAACCGATAAGCTACCGGCCTCTGCAGCGGACAAAGCAGCAGAGGACCGGCAAGATACCTTGCCCGTTTCCGTTTCTCCTTCCCTTGGCTTGAAAGCTGCCCCGGTGCGGCAGGTACTGTTCAATGAACCCTTTCTGCTGCTGACCTATGATATGGCCAATGAACTGCTGCACGCACAGTGGCAGGGCCGCCTCACGCTGGACACCGTGCGCGCGGGGGCCGAAAGGGTGCTGGATGCCGTGCGCACGGGCCAGTACCGGCGGCTGCTTAACGATAATTCGGCCATTGTGAGCCTAGACCTGACAGAGGAAGAACAGCGGAGCTACCAGATCATGGATCGGCTGTTTGAGGCGGGCCTGCATTATCTGGCCTGGGTGTATGCCCCCGTTCACCAGGGCCGCTCCTACGCCGAAAACTCCATTGCCGTAACCACCTGGCCTTTGATTCTGACCTTTGAGGAGTATGCCCCGGCCGTGGAATGGTTGCAACAGGCTCCTTAGCGTGCGCACTGCAATGGCCGATGACGGCCCGTAACTGAATGTTTCCGGAGGGGGCTTTGTTGGGGGCATTGTTCCACTGTCTTTTTCGGCCATGCAAGTAGCACGTTGTTTCAACTGGTATGCCGGGCTGCTGCTGGCCGCATGGCCGGTAGCCGGCCCGGTCGCCAGTCCCAGGCCATCCGTCACGGTGGTAGTGTCGGCACTGGCTTCTTCTACCTCAGCTGTGAAGCTCTATTTCTACAACGTGCGGGAGAAGTTCCTGACCAAGGGCGGCTACGCGTTCATGCGGGTAGTACAGCCCGGCGGGCAGCGGCAGGTGAGCCTGCCCGTGGAGCTGCCGCCCGGCGACTGGGCCGTGGCTATTACCCAGGACGTGAACAACAACGATAAGCTGGATAAGAACCTGATGGGTATTCCTACCGAGCCCTTCGCTTTTTCCAACAACGTGCACCCCCGGTTTGCCCCGCCCGCTTTCGATGAATGCAAGTTTACGGTAGCCGAAACCGGCACGGTCGTGCGCATCAGCCTTACCCACTAGCTCTGTATTTTCCGGAAGGGATGCCCGCCCTGGGCCAGCCGCTCCGCCAGCTCTACTGCCCGGCGGGCGCGGGTTTCAGCGAGCCGGGCGGTGTCCACGTGCCGGGCCACGGCCCGACGCATACTGCCGGAAAGCCGCTGGAACTGCATATCAGCTTCGGGCCAGGCCGCCAGAGCTTCTGCCAGTTCTGAAGGCAGGTCCACCTGATCGGGGTGTGGGTCGGGGGCCAGAACAAGGGTAATCTGCCGCCCCACTTGCGCGCCGATGCGCTGGCAGAGGTCCTTATTCACCATCAGGTAGCGGCCCCCACCCCTAAGCGGTAGCAGCCCCAGCCGAACGGGGTGCCCGTTGAGTGTACCCATTACGCGCTTTACTGCTTTGCCGCCCAGTGCCGCCAGCTCCAGCGGCGGAATCACCACCACCTGGGTGGGCATAAAGCTGGGGCCCCCGGCTTCCAATAGGGCCGTAAACTGGCAGGTAGTCATGAGCAACGGGGAACCAGCGGTAAACTTTTTACCATGAATCGGGCTTGTAGCGGTTTTGAAAGTGAACTAACGCACAAGCACCATGAAAATAGAAATCTGGTCGGATATTCTGTGTCCGTTCTGCTACATCGGCAAGCGCCGCCTGGAAAAAGCCCTGGCTTCCTTCCCCCACGCCCAGGACGTGGAAATTCAGTGGCGCAGCTTTGAACTGGACCCCCAGGCCAACCCTACGCCCGGCGAAAGCCAGTACGCTCGCCTGGCCCACAAATACGGCCAGTCAGAAGCCTGGGCCCGGCAGATGAGTGCCAACATGGCTCAGTCGGCCGCCCAGGAAGGCCTGGCATTTGACTTTGACCGGGTGGTACCCGCCAATTCGTTGCGGGCCCACCGCCTGGTGCACTTGGCCGCTCAGCACGGCCGCCAGGATGCCGCCAAGGAGCGCCTGTTTAAAGCGTATTTGGAAGAAGGACTCGATATTAATGATGTAGCCACGCTCACCCGCCTCGGGGCCGAATTACAGCTACCAGCCGCTGAAGTAGAGCAGCTCCTCGCCTCCGACCAGTTTGAGCAGGCTGTGCGCTACGATGAGTACCAGGCACAGCAGTTGAACATCCGGGGTGTGCCGTATTTTGTCTTTGAGGATAAATACGCCGTTTCGGGAGCACAGCCCACCGAGCTGTTTCAGGAGGTGCTGGAGAAAGTATGGCAGGAAGGCCGGCCGCAGCCAGTGCAGCTGGCCGGCGCCGAGGGTGCCGCCTGTGGCCTTGATGGCGGGGCTTGTTAGCCTTCTTTGGGCGTTGCGTGGAAGACCACTCCGCTAGCGGGGTGGTCTTTCTGTTTACCTGGCTGCGGGATGCCGCGTGGCGTTTCGGGCGGTTGGGTGGCCGTGTTTTCTGGGGAGAATACCTACGCGGAGGCTGGGAGTCAGTCCTGCAGGCGGGGCACTGCGTGGCCGCTATTGGTAACTCCTGGCCCGCCAGGCTAGTATAGCAGGGAAGTTCTTGTCATTTGATTTAGATCCTTTCCGTATGAAAACCACCCTTGCAGCTCTTTTCCTGCTTGTAGTGCTGCTAACCGGTTGCTCGGCTCCGGTAGCAGTACAGCAGAAACCCGGCGTCGATTTCAGCCAGTACCGCACTTACGACTGGGCCAAAACCGAGGTGAAGTCGGCCGACTCCCGGAATCCAATTTACCAGAGTACTCTTAACGACCAGCAGATTCAGGATGCTATTAACGCGGAGATGGCCAAACGGGGTATCCGGCCGGTGCAGGGCCGCGCCAAACCGGATTTCTATCTTACCTACCATCTGTATATTGAGGAAGCTGAACGGACGGTAGCCAATCCGCCAGCCGCTGGCTATGCTTTCCCTTATGCCTTTTCGTACCGCGGAGCCTATCTGCCCATTAACTATGGTTACTGGTACACTACCCCATACTACAACACCGGCTACCGCACCGAAACCTATCAGGAAGGCACCATGATTCTGGATATGGTCGATGCCCGCAGCAACAACCTGGTGTGGCGCGGCTCGGTAGCCGATGCCGTGAACAATCCTGCCCGCCTGGGGAGCGAGTTTGCCAACGCCGCCAAGGATATCCTGGATAAGTTTCCGGTGGAAAAGCAGTAGTTCAACCCGCGCCCACTAAACACACGAAAGCCGCGCCTCACCAGGCGCGGCTTTCGTGTGTTTAGCGTTACCCAGATAAAGCCAGCACATAGATAAAACTGCCGTTCGGCTGCATCCGGCCGTTGAAGTCAGATTACGAGCCGTTTGTGTAGGCTACGCACGCCGCATTTGGCTTATGCTGTTCCAGCACCCATGCGCTCATACCTACCCGGGTGCCGGCCCAATAGGCAAGGCCATACTCCTGATTGGAATATGGCCTTACTGGTACCCTTTAACCAAAGGACGCTACCCGTATGCCAGGTAGTGTCCTACGTACGGTCAGCGGCGGTTAGTATGTGGAGCCGTTGGCGTTTGTCTTGCGGGTGTTGGCGTTCCGCGACTTTTTCATCGATTTGTCCTTAGCACTCATTCGTCCGGGTTTGTTCGTACGGTTCATGCGAGTTGAGCCATCTGCTTGCTGTATGGCTTGGTCGGTTGCAGTCATCTGCTCCGTTGCGGTAGCAGTGTTAGGTGCCGTACCCCGGTTGGTGGTACCCAGCGTACCTTGTGAAGTAGTGGATGTAGACTGTGGAGTGGTTTGAGCCGAAGCGGCCGATAGGCCAAGCAGCAGTGCTGCGGCGGAAGCAAAGAGAAATTTCATGACAAAAATGGTAGAGAGATACCGATGTAACGGGCCCAATGCCCATGTAGCTATACGCCTTGGCCAGATAAGGAGCTGTTCTTCGCCGCAAAAAGCCATAATTATACATGGCGCATAACTGCTCTACTAGGTCAGCCAAACATCCTTTTGGCAAGGTCCCCTTCATTGAGGCTCATTAACCCGGGTAACTTGCTAGGAAGTAGTTTGCTACGCTAACCGCAAAATACGCTTGAGCAGGAAAACAACGCTGTTTCAGGACGTAACGCCGGGTGATTCAGCAGTAGTTTGTCTCGCATAAGGCTGCACCTGATTTAAGGTGCGGCCTTACCGTGTAAGTAGAGACGCGACGAGTGCTAGCGTACTGGCAAGGCATTGCACCTACTACGTAGAACCCTTGGAGGGAGTAGCCTTTTTGTCCCTGGCATTCCGCGACTTCTGCATGGTTTTGTCCCGGTTGCCCGTACGGTTAGTGCCATTGGTGCGGTTCATCCGGGTTGAGTTTCTGGACGAGTTGGTGCCTTGCCCGTTCATGGTGCCCTGCATGGTACCCGAAGACGAGTTGCCCATTGTCCCCTGCGTTTGGGTAGAAGTAGGTGATTGGGGTGTGGTGGTGCCCGATGTGGTGCCCGTGCCCGATGTAGTGGGCGTGGTTTGGGCCGAAGCGGCAGAAATACCGAATAGCAGCGCAGTAGCAGAAAGGAGGAGGGTTTTCATGGCGTGAGGATGTGAGTGGTGAATGCGGAAAAAGACTAAAACAATAAGTTTCTATACGCTCGGTTTTATGAGGTGGTTGATAATCAATCGAGAAAGCCATAATTATGAATATGCTACGCAGGAGCTTGTGTTGCCGGTTTTTAGCATTGTGGTCGTCTGCCGATTTGGCTAGTGTATTTAAATTTGGTGAATTGAAATAGTGCTATTTATTGTGCGGTTGCATGGCCGTTTGATGGTATTGCAGTGCGTGTACTTCCCGTGACACCAGTAACTGAAGAAATCGGCTCAGCCATAGGATAATTAAGTTTTGTTCTTTTTGCCCGTTCAGCTTCTTATAGGTGAGTTCCTGCTGTATGTTTGTAAGGATGGCTCGTGCGGCCTGGTAGTACCAACTGCTGTACCCGAATGCTGACTGATGACCATAGCCGTTTGGAAGCACTCGACTCGTACGATATTCTGCACTCGGCCCAGGAGAAGCTGTTCGACGATTTAGTGGCGCTGGCCGCGTATATTTTTAGTGTGCCAATAGCGCGCATTGCTTTCGTGCACCAGCAGGAGGTGTGGCACAAAGCCAGTGTAGGCATGGAAGCCCAGCAGGTTCTGCCTCTTGAGCAAAGCCTGTGTCCCCGCGCTATTACAGCTGCTGAGCCTGTACTGGTATGTAATCACCTACTGCCCACCGATGCCTACAACACCGAGGCAATGCGGAAGCTGAAGGTGCAGTTTTACGCCGGCGCACCCATACGCACCCGGCAGGGGCAATGTCTGGGAACTATGTGCCTGGCAGCCTACGAGCCCCGGGAATTCACCGAAGCTGAGCAGCAACTGCTGCTGCAACTCGCCGACTTGGTGATACTGGCCCTGGAAGCCCGCCGCCAGGTGCTGGGCAGTGCCGACGCTGCCGGCTGGGAGCAACTGCGCCGCGAGGCCGAAGAAACCCTGCACAACCAGATGGCCGTGGTGCGCTACCTCAAAGCCCGCAGTGCCGGGCAGGTGCCCGTGCCCGATGAGCTGCTGGAACCCATTGCCAAGCGCCTGCAGGAAGTGGCCGATGTGCTGCGGATTTTGCCGGAATAGCCAGGGAATGTTGAGGCTGGTTTGTTAAGGTGAAAAGCGGCTTTTTAGTCGGAAAGAATCAGTTTCCGGGGAGCTATCCGGGCGGGGTGGGTGTTATACCTGACTATGCCGCAAACCCAGCTGTTTCCCTCGCTTGCTATCCTGGAGCCCACGCCCGCCGTGCGCACCCACGCCGCTAAGGTGTGGCTGCCCAAGCGGGTGGTGTTCACGCCTGATGCCCTCGACCAGCCCTTTGGTCAGCAGATGTTGGCGCGGGTAACCGACCAGGGGCTGGACGTGGAATTGCTGAAAACCAACCGCATCACCGGCCTGCGTGGGGCCGACGACCGGGAAACCTACCGCCGGGCCAAAAGCACCCTGGCCGTGGTGTGCGCCCCACCCAGCGCCCTGCGCCTGCAGCCCACGCCCCCTTCCGCCGACTGGCAGATGAACCTGGCCGAAGGCTGCCCTGCCCACTGCCAGTATTGCTACTTGGCGGGCAGCCTCAGCGGTCCGCCCGTGGTGAAGGCCTTTGCCAACCTGCCCCAATTGCTCCAAAACACTCAGCAGTACGAGCAGGCCGGCCGCGTCACGTCCTTTGAGGTGAGCTGCTACACCGATGTGCTGGGCATTGAGCACCTCACCGGCTCCCTGGCCGAGTGCATCCGCTACTACGGGCAGCGGGAGGGCGCGCACCTGCGCTTCGTGAGCAAATACAACCACGTGGACACGCTACTGCACCTGCCCCACCACGGCCGTACCCGGGCCCGCTTCAGCCTCAACGCCGAGCCCCTGGTGCGCCAGCTGGAAGGCGGCACGGCCTCCGTGGAAGCCCGATTGCAGGCGTTGCGGCAGCTGGCGTTACCCCGAGAGCAGGGTGGGGGCGGCTACCCGGTGGGCGTGGTGTTAGCCCCCATTATGCCGTTTCCCGGTTGGGAGGAGGCCTACCGCCAGTTGCTGGATCGGCTGGCCGCCACCCTCGACTTCCCCTGCGACCTGACGCTGGAGTGCATTACCCACCGCTTCACATCGGGCTCCAAGCAGGTGCTGCTGGGCTGGTACCCTAATACCGCCCTGGATTTAGCCGAGGAAACCCGGGCCGTAAAGCGCAACAAGTTCGGCGGCACCAAATACGTGTACCAGCCCACCGATATGCGCCAGCTCCGGGAGTTTTTCCAGGAGGAGTGGGCGGCCCGCTTCCCCCAGGCTCCACTACTGTACTGGACGTAAGCAGCAGTGTTGCTGATGGACGGAGGAGCTTGGTAGCCTTTGAGTGGACGCCAGTTGGAACAAGCTGATTTACTTGCTGTCAGGTGATTTTCGGTATATTCAACAAAGCAACTATTTGCTTGTAACCGAAAGCCACCTGCCTGATGAAAAAGCTGTTGGTAGTCGCGTGGAGTTTCGTGTTGCTAAGCATCGGGGCCCGGGCCCAGCAGCCCGCCGACCTCGTCCTGGTCAACGGCCGGGTATTCACCTCCAACCCCGCCCGGCCCCAGGCTCAGGCACTGGCCATCCGGGGGGAGCGGATTGTGGCGGTAGGCACCACGGCGGAAATTACCAGGCTGGCCGGCCCCAACACGCGCCGCCTCGATGTGCAGGGCCGCACCATCACGCCCGGCTTTAACGACGCCCACAACCATTTCAGCCCCGATGCGCCCGGCGTACACCTCACGTTCAAAACCATGGAGCCCAGCTGGGACGAAACCGCCCAGGCCCTCACGGCGGCTGCGGCCAAGGCTCCGGCGGGTACCTGGCTATTTGGCTCCATGGGCGCCACGGTAATTCTCAATGAACAGGTAAACCGCGCCGCCCTCGACCAACTGGCCCCCCGCCACCCGGTGCTGCTGCGCGCCTACTACGGCCACGGCTTCATTGCCAATTCGCTGGGGCTGCAGAAACTCAACCTCACCGACCAGCAACCCGACCCGCTGGGCGGCTACTTTGAGCACACGGCCACCACCCCGCCCCAACTCAACGGGCGCTTCTGGGAGTACGCGCAGTGGCAGCCCAGCCGTACCCTCACGCCCCAGGTGCCCGATTCGGCGGCCGTGGCGGAGCTGCGGCAGCTCTCCGAGGAAGCCGTGCGGCTGGGCATTACCTCCATGCAGCTGTTTTCGCCGTTGCCGTTTGAGCGGTTTGTGCGCCTGCTACATCAGGCCAGGCTGCCCATTCGGGTGCGGGCCATTCCGTTTTCTCCCACCACCACCCAGCAGCGCGACCTATCCGAAGTACGCCAGCTACCCAAGCCCGCCGCCCCCAACGCCAAGGTGAAGGCCAGCGGCATGAAGTGGGTGCTCGACGGCACGCCCTACGAGCGGGGCGCGGCCCTGCGCCAGCCTTACCTCGACCGGCCCAACTGGCAAGGCCGGCTGAACTTTACGGAGGCCGAAGTGGCGCGCATGGTGCAGGAATCAGTAGAGCTGAAACAGCAGCTGCTGGTGCACTGCGCCGGCGACCGGAGCGCTGAAGTGGTGCTGCAGGCCCTCGAAAACCACGGCCCTGCCACCAGCTGGCCCGCCCGGCGCGTGCGCATCGAGCACGGCGACGGGGTAGTGGCCGACCTGCTGCCCCGGGCCCAAAAGCTGGGCGTGGTAGTGGTGCAGAACCCCATGCACTTCGCCGAGCCCCAACTGTTTCAGCAGCGCTGGGGCCACACCATGCAGCCGCTCAAGTCGCTGCTCACGGCGGGGGTGCCGGTGGCCCTGGGCTCCGATGGGCCTTTGAACCCGTTTCTGAACATTATGATGGCCAGCCTCACGCCGGCCCAGCCCCAGGAGGCCATTACCCGGGAGCAGGCCGTGCAGGCCTACACCTATGGCTCGGCCTTCGCCGAATTTGAGGAAGTCAACAAAGGCCGGATTGCCGTGGGCCAGCTGGCCGATGTGGTGGTCCTGTCGCAGGATATCTTCTCGGTGCCGCCCCCGGCGCTACCCCGCACTACCAGCCTCCTGACGGTAATTGGCGGGCAGGTGGTGTACGATGCGAAAGAACTGAAGTAGGCCTATTGCCCACATGACAATAAGTAGTGACGGAGGCGCGTGGTGGAATTAGCGGTGGTGACTGGAAGCGAAGGACTGATCTAGTTTAGCTTGAGGTCGTCGCCAAGTAAGCAGGAACAGGAGCAGGCCCAGCAGTATCAATATTCCGCCGACTACGGCTAGGCCTAGTTCCTTGGGTTCTGCTTCCAAGGGACTGCGCAGGAAGGCAAGCGCCGTGTGTACATAGCTGCTTTTCTCGTAGCCCGTCCTGCCGCTGATGATGGTCGATACGAAGAGCAGCACGGGTATCAGCTTGCTTTCGCGCCGGTGCCACACAACTAGGGCTGAGAGCAGACAGCTAATAAGAACAGCAGCAAACCGAGCATAAAGTGGAGCGGCCACTAAATCGAAAGTAAGCTGACCTATGGATTGTCCGGAGGCTTTTTGCATTGCCTCTATTCCATCCCGCTGGTATACTTCCAGAAAAGACACATACGGGATAACATACAGCTGGCGGGCTCCCATAATAAGGAGGAAAGTAGCCAGGAAATGCAGAAGCAGTAAGCGCCAGTTGATAGGCCGAAAATGACGAAGCATAGTAACTAGAGTGGCAGGATACAGCCATAAAGAAAGAGATGCCGCCAATGAACCTGGCGAACATACTACTCACATTCTTTCAAACCCACGTATTTTGTGGCAACTACCGTTTTGCCCCATGCCCGATACCGCCGCCGCTGCCGGTTTCCCCCGCCTCACCTACCTGCGCATCAAAAACTACCGCGCCCTGCGCGACGTGGAGCTGCGCGACCTGACGCCGCTGACGGTGCTCATCGGCCCCAACGGCAGTGGCAAATCCACGGTGCTCGACGCGCTGGCGTTTCTGGCCGAAGCGGTGAGCGGCAACCTGCAGCAAGCCTGGGAAAAGCGCAACCGCTTCGCCGGCATGCGCACGCGGGAAATTGATGAATCTATATCTTTTGAAGTAGAGTGCTTTATTAGTGATGAAACACCTCGTTTACGTTATTTATTAAGCATTGATGAGGCGGGAGGAACGGTATTCGTATCCGAAGAAAAGCTAACAGAACCCGGCGCACCATTAGAAAGAATAATAGAGTTAGTAAGTACGGAGCCTAACCCTTTACAAACTCCAGGATACGAGAATATTTTTCGAATCAATATTTATGAAAGGGACGGTAATGAAGGCCGTTATTACACTAGTCCATCATCAGACCCAATTATATATTATACGCACATCTCCCCTATTGAAAGAGCTGACGTTGCACCTAAAACGTTAGCATTAACTAAAGTTCTTGCCTCCTACCGCCATATCGAATTCACTGACGAACATCTAAAAGGATATTCCGATGCGGGGCCGCGAGAGAAACTATCATCTAACGGTGACAACCTGCCCAATGTGCTGTATTACCTGTACACCAAGCACCCGGAGGCCCTAGTTCGCATCAGTGAAAAGTTGCGGCAGTGGGTGCCATGGTTGACTGACATTGTACCCGAAATAACATCCGACGAACGACTATTACTACGATTCCGGGATGCTGGATTTGAGAAGCCCATGCCAACCCAATATATGTCGGGTGGTACCATGAAGTTAGCGGTGTTGCTCACATTACTTTATGAGCCCAACGCCACTGGGTTAGTTGGCATAGAAGAACCCGAGAATGAACTGCATCCACGCCTATTGCTTCGTGTGGCTGAAGAATTGGTTAAGGCCACTGAAATGCGGCAATTTTTGGTTGCTACTCATTCGCCCTTCCTGATAGACGCGCTGGAACCAGAACAAGTCTGGATTTTACATCGTGGTGAGGCTGGATACACGCAATCCATTAGGCTGGCTGACATGCCCGATGTAGTGGCAATGGTTGAGGAAGGATCTAAATTAGGTTACTTGTGGGCGCGCAATTTTTTTGACGTTGGCGACCCGCTGGCTTGGTTTCCTACATATCGCAAGCAGGAATAGCATGCAGGTTGAATTTCTGCTTGAGGAAGAGTCGGCGGAGGATGCGTTGCGCCAACTGCTGCCGCGGTTGCTGCCCCCGCACTACGTCCCGCGCTTTCGGGCGCTAGGCGGCTGGCAAGCCCTGCTGGAGCATCTACCCACCTTGTTGCGCGGCTACCGAAAACGCATGAGCCAACCCGGACAGCAGGCGTTACGCATTGTAGTACTGCTGGATGCGGATGGAGTGGCGGAACGGCGACTTGCTGCGTTGGAAGCTGCTGCCAATGCTACCGGCTTGGCGACGTTCAGCCAAGTGCCTGAAGGTGCCGATTTTCAGGTTTTCAATGCGTTAGCCATTCAAGAGTTGGAGGCATGGTTCTTGGGCGACCGGGACGCCATTATGGTAGCTTTCCCCAGAGTCAAGCCGCATCATTTTAAAGGAGTTGACCGGGAGCCGGAGTCTCACCCGAAACCCAATGAGGTGTTGTGGCGCATTTTGCAAGCAGCGGGCTTGTACACCACTGGTAAACGCAAGCGAGAATGGGCTGAAACCATTGCCCCGCATCTTGACCCGGCCCGTAATACCTCCGCCAGCTTTCAACACTTCTGCGAAGGGTTAGCCCAGCTGTAAAACGAAAAGCCGCGCCTCCACTGGGAAGCGCGGCTTTTTACTGAAACTGAAAGCTTACACCCCCACCGTTTCCTCACTGCCCAACTCGCTCAGGATGCGCTTGGCGGCTTGGACGTTCTTCACGTCTTCGATGCTGAGGATGAGCTGTTCCTTGCGCTCCTTCATGGAGGCGGAGCGGGGGTGAGTTTGCACGTAGCTGAGGATGTTGCCGAAGGTGTCGCTCTGGAAGTACCGCTCGTTGTTGGCGGCCGGGATGAAGCCTTTCAGCAGGTTCTTCTTCAGTGTCAGCTTCTCGAAATTACTGCTCAAGTGTGGTCCAAAACTCGTTCTTGCTCATTCCTAGAATGCGCAGGCCGTTTTTGAGGATGAATTCCGGTACGGGCTCGATGTGGGTTTGAAAGGTAATAGGGCGGTTCAGATCCTTGCGGGTCCAGTGCTCGTGCCCGCCGGTGGTGCGGGTGTGCTGGCAACCAATCCGCTCCAGAAAGGTGCGATATTCCCGGATGGTTACATTGCGGAGGGTCTTGACGGTCATCAGGCCAGGGCAGGAAGCTCCACTTTCCGGTCGTACTTCCGGAATTCTTTGTGGTTGACGATATCCTGCAACTGGTCGTTCTGGCGAAGCAGGCGGCTAAAGTCAGGAGCTTTGTACGTGCGGTTATTGGCCCGGCCGGCCATTTTCCACCCTAAGCGGGCCAACTCGTCCTGTAAGGTTCCTTTGTTGCGCGTGTAGCGCAGGAACTCACTGAGCGTCTCATCAAACGAGGCACGTGCTTCTTTATCCGTGTGCCCATACCCAAACATATCCAGCGCGGGCGAGAAGATAACGTGCAGGTCTTCGTCGCGGTAGGAGAGCAGGGATAGACCTACTTCCATTACTTTACCGTCGGGCCCTTTTAAGGTGCCCCGATACTTCAGTTTTGCCACGAGCTTGTTGAATTTAAGTAGAGCAAGTTAGCGCTTGCTGCTGTGTGGAACAACAGGATAAAAGAAGTGTTTGATTCCCGCGCAATCAGAATATCAATGTCAGACCGTCATGCTGAACTTGCCAAATTAAGACGGTCTGGTATTGATGGTTCATTCCTACACCCCCACCGTCTCCTCACTGCCCAACTCGCTCAGAATCCGTTTGGCGGCTTGTACGCTTTTCACGTCTTCGATGCTGAGGATGAGCTGCTCTTTGCGTTCCTTCATGGAGGCAGAACGCGGGTGGGTCTGCACGTAACTGAGGATGTTGCCGAAGGTGGCGCCCTGGAAGTAGGGCTCGTTGTTGGCGGCCGGGATGAAGCCTTTCAGCAGGTTCTTCTTCAGCGTCAGCTTCTCGAAGCCCACCTGGCAGGCCTGCCAGCGCAGGCGCACAATGTCGGCCAGCTGCTCCACCTCCTGGGGTAGCGGCCCGAAGCGGTCCACCATGCCGGTGAGCACCTTGCGCAGCTCCTCGGGGCCTTTGGCGCGGTCCAGCTTGCTGTACAGCTGCAGGCGCTCGGATACGCTGCTCACGTACTGGTCGGGGATGAGGATTTGCAGGTCCGTCTCGATGTTGCACTCCTTGGGGCGACCGGTGCCGGCGGCTTCCTGCAGGCGCTGGGTGGGGTCGCCGAGGAACAGGTCGCGGAATTCGGTTTCCTTGAGCTCCTGCACCGCCTCGTCCAGAATCTGGTGGTAGGTTTCGAAGCCCAGGTCGTTGATGAAGCCCGACTGCTCGCCGCCCAGCAGGTTGCCCGCCCCCCGGATGTCCAGGTCGCGCATGGCCACGTTGAAGCCCGCGCCCAGGTCCGAGAATTCTTCCAGGGTGCTCAGGCGCTTGCGGGCGTCGGAGGGCAGGCCGGCCACCGGGGGCGTGAGCAGGTAGCAGTAGGCCTTTTTGTTGGAGCGGCCCACGCGGCCCCGCATCTGGTGCAGGTCAGAGAGGCCGTGCATGTGGGCCCGGTTGATGATGATGGTGTTAGCGTTGGGAATATCCAGGCCGCTTTCGATGAGGGTAGTGGCCACCAGCACGTCGTAGTCGCCATCCACGAACTTCATCATGCGCTTTTCCAGCAGGTCGCCGTCCATCTGCCCGTGCACGTAAGTCACGCGGGCATCGGGCACGAGGCGCAGAATCATGCTGGCCTGCTCCTCGATGTCCTTCACGCGGTTATGCACGAAAAACACCTGCCCGCCCCGCTTCAGCTCCCGGGAAATAGCATCCCGAATCAGCAGCTCATCAAATACGTGCAGTTCCGTCTGTACCGGCTGGCGGTTGGGCGGGGGCGTGGCAATGACCGACAGGTCGCGGGCCCCCATCAGCGAGAAGTGCAGGGTGCGCGGAATAGGCGTGGCCGAGAGGGTGAGCGTATCCACGTTCACCTTCAGCTCCTTGAGCTTGTCCTTGGTTTTTACCCCGAACTTCTGCTCCTCGTCAATCACCAGCAAACCCAGGTCCTTGAACTGCACGTCCTTGTTGGTGAGGCGGTGGGTACCGATGAGGATGTCGGTTTTGCCCTCGGCCACCCGGCCCAGCGTTTCCTTGATTTGCTTGGTGGTTTTGAAGCGGTTCACGTACTCCACCGTCACGGGCAAATCGGCGAGCCGCTCGCGGAAGGTTTTGTAGTGCTGCATGGCCAGGATGGTGGTAGGTACCAGAATGGCTACCTGCTTGCCATCGGCCACGGCCTTGAACGCGGCCCGGATGGCTACCTCCGTCTTGCCGAAGCCCACGTCCCCGCACACTAGCCGGTCCATGGGGTGGGGCACTTCCATGTCGCGCTTCACGTCCTCGGTGGCCTTGGCCTGGTCGGGGGTGTCCTCGTAGATAAAGCTGGATTCCAGCTCGGCCTGCATAAAGGAGTCGTGGGCGAAGGCGTGGCCGGGCGCGGTTTTGCGCTTGGCGTACAGCCGGATCAGCTCGGCCGCAATGTCCTTCACCTTCTTCTTGACGGACTTCTTCTTGTTTTCCCACTCCGGGGAGCCCAGCTTGCTCATGGTGGGCGGCGTGCCCTCGCTGCCGCTGTACTTGGCAATCTTGTGCAGGGCGTGGATGCTCACCGTCAGCACGTCGTCGTCGCGGTACACCAGCCGGATGGCCTCCTGCAGCCGGTCGTTGATTTCCACCTGGGTGAGGCCGGCAAAGCGGGCAATGCCGTAGTCTTGGTGCACCACGTAGTCGCCGGGCACCAGGGTGCGCAGCTCCTTGAGCGTAAGGGCCTTTTTCTTGCTGAATTTGCGGGTTTCCTGAGCCCGGTAGTAGCGCTCAAACAGCTGGTGGTCGGTGTACACCACTAGCTTCAGCGTCTCGTCGATGAACCCCTCGCGCAGGCCCAGCAGCAGGTGCTGAAACTGCACGTTGTTGTCCAGCTCGTCGAAGATGGTGCGCAGCCGGTCGGCCTGGCGCACCTGCTCGGCGGCAATGATGTTGGTGTAGCCCTTCTTCTGGTTGTCGTGCAGGTTCTTCACAATGCGGTTGAAGTCCTTGCCGAAGCTGGGCTGGGGCTTGGCGCTGAACTGCAGCTCCTCGGCCCCGGTCTTGAAGTGAAACCGTTTGCCGAACTCCACCACCGCAAACCCCTCCAGCAGCTTGCGCAGCGTCTTACCCGACTCAAACAGATCGGCCGGCTTGCTTACCACCTGGGTGCCGCCCGCCACGGCCAGCAGCTCCTGGAAGCCCGCCTCGGCCTTGTCGAAGTACTCGTCCACCACGTCCAGGGTCTGGCGCACATCCTTGGCCCAGATGGCGGTGTTCCGTGGGATAAACTCCAGAAATGCCTCCCGCGTCTCCTGCAGCAGCTTGGTCTGCACGTTCGGGATGATGCTCACCTGCTGGCGCTTCTCCACGGAAAGCTGGCTTTCGGGGTCAAACGTCCGTATCGTCTCCACCTCGTCCCCGAACAGCTCAATGCGGTAGGGCAGCTCGTTGGCGTAGCTGAAAATGTCCACAATGCCCCCGCGCACGGCAAACTGGCCGGCCTCGTACACGAAGTCGCTCCGCTCGAAGTCGTACTCCGCCAGCATGTCGCTCACGAAGTTCACATCCAGCTTGTCGCCCACCTTGATGAGAAAGGTGTTGGCCACCAGGCTTTTCTTGTTGATTACCTTCTCGAATAGGGCCTCCGGATACGTCACAATAAGCGCCCCGGCCGTTTCCTTCACGCTGGCCTTGCCGCCCTTTTTACCTTTAACCGCCTCGTCGCCCTCTGTTTGCGCAGGCACATCAGCGGCTTTGGGGCCGCGGTGGGTGTTGAGCTTGTTCAGCACCTCGGCCCGCATCAGCACGTTGGCGTTTTCCGTCTCGTCGAAGGAGTAAGGGCGCTTATACGACGTGGGGAACAGCAGCGGCTCCTCGTCGGGGAGCAGGTGCTGGAGGTCGGCCAGAAAGTAGGCGGCCTCGTCCCGGTCGTGCAGAATGAACAGGTGGTGCTGGTCGGGGTACTCCTGGTGCAGCGCGGCGGCCAGCACGGCATCCTGGGAGCCCACCAGTCCCTTCAGGTGCAGGCGTATAGGCGCTTCGGGCGCAGCTGCGGGCCGCAGGGAGTGGCGGGTGGCCGGGTTCAAACGTGCGCCCAGCGTCATGCCGCTGGGGTCGAGGGCGTAGAGCTTCAGTAAATCAGAAACCTTCAAAACGAGTATCGGCTGGAGAGGGAGACAAAGGTAGAAGCCCGGCCGAATGAACATCCGGTCGGGCAAAGCAGAAGTACGGATGGGGCAGAGAAAGCCGCAGATAGCGCAGATTCGTGCTGAATACGAATGATAACAGATGGTTGATTCTGCCAGCTGCCTGCTTCGCCGTTTTATCTCATCATGTGCCGGCACGAATCTGCGCTATCCACGACTTCATCTGCCCCATCTGTGCTTCAATACCGCCGCCGGCCCGCGAAAGTTTCCGAACTATTCCGGCCGATTGGTTGTACCTTCCCAACCCCCACCCGCGCTAGTCTTTGTCTTTTTCGGCCCTTTGCCTATCTCATGACTACCCCCGCGACCAACCAGCCCGCCGACGAGTGGGATTCTATCCTTAACCACCTGCGCCAGATTCGGGAACAGGTGCAGCAAAACGGTCCGTTGCCTGAGCAGGAGCGAGCCTCCGTGGAAGACGCCTTCCGCCAAGGGCTGGCTCATCTCGAAAACGAGGTACAAGGTATCCGTACCACGCTCAAGGGCAGTTCCGGCAACTGGTAGTGGCGTACTGCGCAGGATAAAGGATACGCTTCACGCGCCGGACGGTAGCATTGCGTGGTATCTTTGTCACTTGTTGTATCTGGTATCCTGATTATCCGTGCGCGGCTCTTCTCATTTGGCCATCGGCCTGATTACCGGGGTGGCGGTAGCCGCGCTGGTGCCCGGCATTCCGTTTTCGCCCGCTGGCATTGCCCTGGCTGGCTTCTCCTCCCTGGCTCCCGATCTGGACCACCCCGGTTCGCGTTTGAGCAAGCGGCTGGGCTTTGCGCAGCAGTACGTGCGCTGGGCGTTTGTAGTGGTAGCGGCCGGGCTGGCCCTGTACACGCATTTCCAGCTGCCTCCGGGCCCCGACCGGCGTATGGGCTTCACCGCGGCGCTGGCGTTCGGTCTTATTGGCGCTGCCATGCAGGGCGACTCCACTCGCAAGCTGGCCCTGCTGTTCACGGGCTTGTGCACGGTAGTGGCGGGCTTGTACACAGGGTTTGTGTGGCTGAGTATGTTGGGCTTGTTTATAGCCGTGGCCCCGTTCACCTCCCACCGCTCCTGGACGCACACCATCTGGGCCGCCGGCCTCTGGACTTACATCGGCCACCTGGCCAACCAGAGCCTGGGCTGGCATGGCGTGGCCTTATTCGCCGGGGGAGGCTACGTATCGCACTTGCTGGCCGATACCCTCACAAAGGCGGGAGTGAAGTGGTTTCGGCCCCTCACCGATGTGTGCCTGAAAATTCCACTGATTCGGACAGGCTCCAAGAGTGGTAACGCGCTGGAAATAGCTATCTGCGTGGGCTACGGGGTACTGGTAATGGCTTTGTGGCTGGGAACATAATCTGTTAGATTGATTCTAAATAACATTAAATTATATCTTTGTCATGCAATTATACCGGCCGCAAGTGGTCATTGGTCCGGATAGTGGTCAGATTGAGCCGTAGAATGCGTACTTCGGACGAATAGTTGTCACCTTCCCTAAAGAAGGCAAGTACTTTTGAGTGGCAGATACCTCCGGCATCTGCGTTCGTTTTTGGATTTTTAAGTGATAAACCGCCGTTTTACGATGATTCTCGTTTAGAAGTTATAGCCGCTGGTTATTAGACAAAATGTATGGCAATTGCATTTTGCAGACGTAAACCAAAAATATATGTAATTTGCTATTGTTGAGTTCGCATAATATTTGTTTCTTCTACTGAAAATTCTCAGAATGCTCAGAATGAGCAATAATGCGCTACGCTTCATCCACTGTTCATCCCGCGCAACGGTTTTTGCCGGTTGAAGTCAGGATACCCGTTCTTTCGCCCATTATCAACTCACATCCGGAGGTGGTAAAAAAATTAGTCTATGGATTATTGCCATACCGTAAGTTTGCCACTTAGTATCTTTGACCGGCCCCTGTTACCTGCCGGGCCGCACCGAACCAACCTGCCTGCTCTTACTCACACACACCTTTTTGCGCTCAAACCGTTTCTTGTATGAACCAGATGAATAGTCCTCTGATCAGGATCGGCGTCTTCTACGACGGCAATTATTTCCTGAAAATCAGTGATTACTACTACTTCCAACATGACCGTAAGGCCCGTATCAGCTTAGAAGGGCTCCATGAATTTATCCGCCATCAGGTAGCTGAAGAAGAAGACGTAGACGTACGTCTGAGCCAGATCATTGACGCCCATTTCTTCCGGGGCCGGCTTTCGGCTACGGAGGCCCGGGATAAAGACCGCCTCTTTCACGACCGGCTGCTGGACGATATCCTGATGAACATGGGTATCCAGACCCACTACATGCCCCTGAAAACCCGCGACGGACGGTTGCAGGAGAAGGGCATCGACGTGTGGCTGTCATTGGAAGCCCTGGAGCTGGCTATCCACAAGAGCTTCGACGTGGTGGTACTCATTGCCGGCGACTCGGATTATGCCCCGCTCATCAAGAAGCTGAACACGGTAGGTACCCGCGTGATGCTGCTGAACTGGGACTTCAAATACACTGATTTCAAGGGCGAAAACCGCGTTACCCGCGCTTCGCAGCAGCTGCTGGACCAGGCTACCTACCCGGTTCAGATGCACGAAATCATTGATCAGGGTCTCAACAGCAATGATGAGCTGATTGATGCCATGTTTGTGAATACGCCCGAACCCGCGGCCTTTCCGAGCGTGAAGCCCGTGCGCCCCACGGGCCCCACGGCGGCTGGCCCGGTGGGTACAGTAGGCATCAGCACCATCAAAAACCTGAAAAACGGGTTTGGCTTCGTGGTAATGCCACCCAACAACCTGTTCTTCAGCTACGCCGATATGGCGGAAGGCGACTTTAACGAGCTGCGGGAAGGTGACTGGGTGGAATTCACGGTGGGCCGCAACCACCGCGACGAAGACTGCGCCCGGAACGTACGGAAAGTGGAAGCCCCCGAGCTGGACGAAAACGATGAATACGACCAGCACGAGCACGAATCGGCTGACTCGCCCGAACGACTGTAACCTGCCCTTATTATAGCGGTTCGGTACGTTGAAAAGCCGCCGAAAGCCTGATTCGTCAGGTTTTCGGCGGCTTTTTGCTGTGCGGCAGCGCGGCTATTCCTGCGGAAACAGTAAATCGTGGAAGTCGCGCTTGGTGGCTGGGTAGCGGTTGAAGGTACCCAGGCCCCGGGCCACTACCAGATTGTCGCGGGTGGGGCAGGTAATGGTGGCACTGCTCACCACCAGCGTTTTGCCGCTGTGCTCCACCACGCCGTGGGCTACCAGGTGGTCGTGCAGGCGCACGGGATGCAGATAATTGATCTTGAACTCGACGGTTGACACCAGCTCGCCGACCGTGAAAGCCAGGGAAAGTGCCGCCGCGCCCAGGGCCGAGTCCATGAGGCCGGCCAGCACGCCCCCGTGACAGGTGCCGGGGGAGGACAGGTGCTCGTCGCGGATGGTCATGGTGTAGCGCACTTCCCCGGGCCGGGTGAGGCTCAGCTCCATGCCGTTGGTGCGGCCGTACTGGTTGATCTGGTTGTAGATGGCAATGAGGGTGGGAGCATCGGGGAGCTGTTCCATACGGAGCGGGGAAGAGGATAAGGGCGAAAAGCCAGGAAAATAGCTACTTCTGCGGGATTCTGCCGGGTAGGTATAGCTACTGCCTCACACGGAAAAACTGGCATTGCATTACAGGATGTCTCTGCGGCCCGGATAAAGCCAGAGAATAAGCTCAGCTGAGCACTTTGCGCATGAGAAAGTGCGGAATACTGCCGAACAGCGTATGGGAAGGCGCTACTACCGCGTAGCCCTGCCGCTCGTAGAAGGGCACGGCGCTTTCCCGGGCGTGCAGCACCAGTTCCGAAAGGTGCTGCCGGCGGGCGGCAGCTTCCAGATACGCCAGCACCTGCCGCCCCACGCCCCGCCCCTGCCAGGCCGGGTGCACGGCCATAAACCGCACCTGCCCCTGGGCCGGGCCGCTGGGATGCAGGCGGCCCACGCCGGCGGCGTAGCCTTCGGGGGCCATGATGAGCGCGTGCGTGGTGGTCGGCGCGGCGTCATCGTCGGCCCGCTCCGAGCCTTCGGGCTGCTGCCAGGGCTGGCGCAGTACGGCGTAGCGCAGTTGGTAGTAAGCGGTCCACTCGGCGGCCGAACGGGGAGAAATGGGGGGGATGGACACAGGCAGAAAATCAGGGTCAGCGAATTGCGGGCAAGTAACGTACAAATTCCGCGCGGGCGGCGGCTCGTGCGGTGGCCTCCGTATCTTTGGCGCCCTGACTTCCCTCCTTTTTGTACCCGATTTTTTCTCTCTCCCTCATGGCATCTTTTGACATCGTTAGCAAAGTAGACCCGCAAACCCTGGAAAACGCGGTGAATACGGCCAAAAAAGAACTGCAAACCCGCTACGACCTGCGCGACACCAAGGGCGGCATCGAGCTGGATAAAAAAGCCAACACCATCACCCTGTCGTCGGAAAACTCTATGCGCATTCAGGCCCTGGAAAATATCCTGCTCACCCGCATCGTGAAGCAGGGCATCGACGGTACGGCCCTGGATTTCTCGGCCGAGGAGCAGCCCAACGGGGCGCTGGTGAAAAAGGTAGTGAAAGTGCGCGCTGGCGTAGATAAAGAAGCGGGTCGCAAAATCATCAAGGCCATTAAAGACTCCAAGGTGAAAGTGGAGGCCCAGATGCAGGACGACCAGGTGCGGGTATCGGCCAAGAAGATTGACGAGCTGCAGGCCGCCATTGCGGCCGTGCGCCAGGCCAGCATCGGCCAGCCGCTGCAGTTCATCAACATGAAGTCGTAGGCGGGCCTACCCGGCCTGTTTTCCTCTTCATCACCACATCTCCTGATTTCATGCACTTCGATTTTTCGGTTTTCTCGAACCCGCAAACCTGGGTAAGCCTGCTCACGCTTACGTTCATGGAAATTGTGCTGGGTATTGATAACATCATCTTCATTTCCATCATCGTCAACCGGTTGCCCCGGGAGCAGCAGCAGCGGGGGCGCAGCATCGGGCTGCTGCTGGCGCTGCTGTGCCGCATTGGGCTGCTGCTGAGCATCAGCTGGATTGTGGGCCTGAAATCGGCCTTGTTTACCCTGAATCTGCCCTGGATGGCGGAGCCCTTCGGGGTAACCGGCCGGGACCTGATTCTGCTGGCCGGGGGCCTGTTTCTGATTGGTAAGAGCACTACCGAAATTCACACCAAGCTGCAGGGCGAGGAAGAGGAAACCGAAGAAAGCAAGGGCAAGACCTCATTCGGTAGCGTTATCTTCCAGATCATCCTGATTGACATCGTGTTCAGCTTTGACTCTATTCTGACGGCCGTGGGCCTGGTGGATAACGTGCTGATTATGATTCTGGCCGTGGTGCTGTCGATGGGCGTAATGCTGGCCTTCTCGGGCGTAGTAGCCGATTTCGTGAACAAGAACCCCACTATCAAAATGCTGGCCTTGTCGTTCCTGATTATGATTGGGGTGATGCTGGTGATGGAAGCCTTCCACAAGGAAATTGAGAAGGGGTACATCTACTTCGCCATGTTCTTCTCCCTGATAGTGGAGGTGCTGAATATGCGCCTGCGCAAGAAAGCTACTCCTGTACACCTGCGCGACTCGCAGTACGACTAGTAAGTGTTAACAGTGGTTATCTTGCGTTATGGAGCAGATGTTGACAGATGCACAGTGGGGGCGGTTGGCGCCGTTATTGCCGGGCCGGCCGGGCACCAGCGGTGGGCGGGGCCGGGACAACCGGCAGTTCGTGGAAGCCGTGCTGTGGTTGGCGCGTAACGGGGCGCGGTGGCGGGCCCTGCCCGCCGAGCGGGGCAACTGGCACACGACGTACACACGTTTCCAGCGCTGGGCGGCCTCGGGCGTGTGGCAACGCGTGTTCGAAGCCGTGCAGGACGAGGCGGCGCTGCATACGCTGCTGGTCGATTCCACCACCGTACGGGCGCACCAGCACGCGAGCGGGGCGCGCAAAAAAACGGGCCGCAAGCCCTCGGCCGCAGCCGCGGCGGGCTGACCACCAAGCTGCACGTGGCGGCCGACGCTCGGGGCCGCCTGCGGCGCTGCCGGCTCACAGCGGGCCAGCGCCACGACGCGCCGCAAGCCCTGCCGCTGCTCGACGGGTTCGCCCCGACCTGGCTCATCGCCGACCGCGGCTACGACTCAGACCCGCTGGTGGCCGACCTGGCCCGCCGCGGCACGCAAGCCGTCATTCCGCCCCGGCGCAAGCGTCGGTATCCCCGGGCCTATGACCCACTGCGCTACGCCCAACGGCACCCGGTCGAACGGCTGTTCAGCCGCCTCAAGCAGTTTCGCCGCCTGGCCACGCGCTATGACAAGCTGGATGCTCATTTCCTGGCCTTTATTCACCTCGCCGCAACCGTGCTCTGGTTGCGTGACTGTTAACACGTCCTAACCACCGGCTACGCGCGCCGTACCACCACGGGGCCCGGGGCATTTGCTCCGGGCCCCGTTGCGTTGGGCACTTCAGGTGGCCAGTGCGCCCACGGCAGCGGCCTGGTCCTGCACGCGGCGGGTAGCCAGTTCCAGCAGGCGGCGGTTCAGCTCCGGGCGGTGCTGGCGGTACAGGTGCAGTTCCGGCTGCGTAAACTGCCCCAGCACCAGCCCGATAATGGTGTAGCGCAACTTGGTGTTGCGGCCGAGCAGTTCCGCCAGCAGCCGCGCCTGCTCGGTGGGAGCGGCCGTGGCCAGCGGAATGTGGTGGTCCCGCACAAAATCAGCCACTACCTGCAGCAGTACCTCGTTCTGGAGTTTGAGCACGGGGCGCAGAGTAGCGTGCAGAAAGTGAGCCACCGGGGTATCGTCGGGGCTGGAGGCGGCGGCTATTGCGGGACGCAGGGCCAGCAGGGCCGCATCGGAACGAAGGGAATCAGCCATGAATACTCGAAAAAAGGAAAACCCGCCCGGCGGCTGCCAGGCGGGTTTTCTTACGTAAAATCCGGAGCCGGACTAGTGCTGCACGGCTACTTTTTTGGTGATGGTACCCTCCGAAGTGGTCAGGCGCACGATGTACACGCCCCCGGCCAGCTTGCTGGTATTCACCGTTACGCCTTCCTGCTGCAGGCGGGCGGCCGTGGCAGTCTGCACGCTCACGCGCTGGCCCAGCAGCGACACTACCTCTACCTGTACCGGCCCGCGGCTGCTTACCTGCGTACGTACCACCAGCTGGTCGGTGGCGGGGTTGGGGTACACTTCCAGTAGCGTTTCGCTGAGCTGCTTGCTGGTGCTCAGGATAGCGGGCAGGTCGAAGGCGGCTACCTGGTCAGTCAGGACGCTGGCGCTGCCCTGCACGGCACTGAAGCCCATGCCCCGGCGGGCAAATACCTTCCAGATGAGGCCGGAGTTGGCGCCCTTGTTGTACAGGGAGTCCGCTTTCAGAATGGCGTTGCGGCCATCAATGAAGCCCGGGTTGCAGGGCTGCAGCTTGCAGCCGTCCAGTACCAGTTTCAGGGCCACGTTGTTGCCGCCGGTGCGGGCTTTCAAATCGGCGTTGTAGCCGTATTTCTCAATCAGGGCCCAGTTTAAATCCCAGAGCGCAGTTGCCCAGATGTAGCCGATGTTGTGCACTTGCACGCGGGTCCGACCATCGGCATCCACGTAGGTGTTGTAGTTTACACCCGCTACCGTTTTACCCACGTTGTCATAGGTAGCCGAGTTGATTTGCATGCTGGTGCTATACTGCGTGGGGCGGATACCACGGCCCGAGGTGGCCTGAAAGGAGGCGTAGGTACCAATACCGCGGCCGGTGGTGCCCACGTCGCCGGGCTTGGTGGTCATCCACAGGGCGAAGAAGTCGCTCCAGCCTTCGCCCATCTGCTCGGCGCTGGTGAGGCAGCTGGAGTTGCCCGGGCCGCCGGTGAGGCGGTTGGAGATGCCGTGGCCGTACTCGTGGGCCACAATGCCGTTGTCGAAGTCACCGTCGCGGTAGTAGTACACGGTGCCGGTCAGGGTCATTTCTACCGGGGTGCCAGCCTGCAGGCTGGTAATGATGCGGTTGCCGTCGGCCTGGGCAATCATCACGCCCGGAATGCGGATGCCGGTGGTGTCGCCGCCCATTACGCTGGGAGCGGCTGTGCTATTGTTGTACACCACCACGGCGCGGGCGCCGGCGGCCTGAGCATTCAGGATTTTGACGGAGAAGTTACAGTCGCCGCGCTCAACCAGGGCAATTTTGCCGTTCAGCGTCCCGCCGTTGGTCAGCGCGTTGCAGCCTTTATTGGGCAGAGTGCTGCCGTCGTTCACCAGCACTACCTGGCCCGTAACGGGACCCGTGCGCTGGAGCGGGCGGGTGATGCTGCCTTCCACGGCCGGAATCTTACCGGCCAGCGCCGCCGGGGAGTTAATGGTTACGATTGATTCCGACTGCTGCCACAGATACATCTGCATGCGGGGGCGGGAGCCGTCGTTGGGGGTGGAGAAGTTGGCGTTGTTCAGGCTGACCGTGGTGGCGGTGGAAGCATCCTGCGCTTCGGCGCGCACGTCGTCGTTGCCCAGGCCGGTGTTGGAGTAGTTCTTCACCTGGAAGTTGCCGCTCACCTCATCAAAGCCTTTGATGGCCATGATGTCGTGCATCAGGTTGTTCCAGTAGAATAGGTTGACGACGGCCGCGTTCAGGTTGCTGACGGGCGTAGCGGTGAGGCTGTTGTCGAAGGGGAAGTCAAATTCCAAGTTGGCCCCGCCGTCGGGGCTCACGTTGGTGCCCGCCACGTAGGTATTGGCGTTTTTCCGGTCGTCGTAGGCGTGCACGTTGTTACCCCGGGTGATGGTGTATTCGGGGCCGGCTACGCCGTCGGTATCGTGCCAGCCGAAGGGCGAAACCGTCGCGTCGGCGGGGTTGGTAACCAGCTGCCGGTCACCGTGCGCGGGGCTTTCCACCGTAATGGGCCACACGTTGTAGCTGTTTGCCGCCGTGGGCCGGCCGGCCGTAGCCGGGGTAGCCGGCTGGGCCGCGGCCGAAGCAGCCTGCGCTATCGGCTGAATCAGGGGCGACATGCTGAAGCTGTCGGAAACGGTATAGTCCACCTTGTCCAGCAACGTGCCCGTAACGGCGTCCACCCGCGCATTCCAGTAATGCTCGGCGTTCAATGGGGCCAGCGTTACGTCCCACACCAGCCGCAGGGAGCCATCAGCCAGCGGCTGATACATCAGCTTCACCGGAATTTTCTCCAGCGAGATACCGCCGTTGGTAAACTCCAGGCCTTCGGCCGCCGCGCCTTCCTTCTGCATGGTCAGGTTGCGGGGGGCAGGCATGCCCAGGGCCCGGGCCGCGGCAGCTACGGCCTGCTCGGCCGTGAGCGAAGCTGCTGCATTACGCGACACCGTCACGGTATTAGGGCGGAAGCTGCTGTGCAGGCCGGCTACTTTGCCGGCCGGGTTGAGGTGCACATCCGCCACCGCGCCATACACTTCAATGCCCTGCACCCGCTGGCGCAGGTACACGTGCGTAACGCCGTCGGTATCGGTGTACTGGCTGGTTACGGCCGCATCAGCCAGGTCGGTGGCTTGCAGGCCCAGGCTGGTTTTGCGGGCCTGCAGGGCCGTGAGAGCCTGCTCGCCCGGGGCCTTCTGGGCCGTAGCCACAACTGGCAGCGCCAGCATGGCGGCCAGGCCCAGCGTCCGGGTAAAGGAGGCAGTAAAAGTTGATTTCATCGGATATAGTTAGGTGTGAAACGGCGACGAACAATGCAAAACGGACCACCGAATAGGGTGGTCCGTTTCAAATTTACGCAACAAATGGCTTACTTTTTACAAGTTAGGATGGGATAAGTGCGTATCTATTGATGATTTTCTATCAATTCGGAAATTTGCTTCGCTATACTGCAGGTAGTCGGCTGATGAAATGCCACAGCACCACCCCGGCCGCCACACTCACATTAAGGCTGTGCTTGGTGCCGAACTGCGGAATTTCCACGGCCGCGTCGCACAGGGCCAGCACCTCATCCTCCACCCCAAATACCTCGTTGCCCATTACCAGGGCGTAGGGCTGGTCGGGCGCTACCTGGAACTCGGGCAGGGGCACGCTGCCGGTGGTTTGTTCCACGGCCACCAGCTGGTAGCCGGCCGCTTTCAGCCGCTGCAGCGCCTCCAGGGTAGTAGGCGCGTATTCCCAGGCCACCGACTCGGTGGAACCCAGGGCCGTTTTGGTGATTTCGCGCTGGGGCGGGCGGCCGGTAATGCCGCAGAGCCACACTTTTTCCACGGCAAAGGCGTCGCAGGTGCGGAAGGCGGCGCCCACGTTGTGCAGGCTCCGCACGTTGTCGAGCACTAGGGTGAGGGGGAATTTTCGCGTATTTTTGAAGTCTGCCACCGTCAGCCGGTTCAGCTCTTCCATCGAAAGTTTGCGCATGAAACTGTAGCATAAGCTTTAGCCTGTGCCGGCGGTGAAGTGGACCGGAACGGAGCTAAAACGCAGTTGTATTCGTTCTGACGGCGCAAGCTAAAGCTTACGCTACACTTCCCCGTGAAAATCAAATCCGCCGACTCCACCAAAAAGCCCGTCCGTACGCATGGCTCTCTGGGCCCCGCGCCCGTAGCCGATACGCCCCTGATGCAGCAGTATTACCAGCTGAAGCAGACGTACCCCGGCGCGGTGCTGCTGTTCCGGGTGGGCGACTTTTACGAAACCTTCGGGGAGGATGCCGTCACGGCCTCCCGTATCTTGGATATTACCCTCACCAAGCGCGGCGCGGGTACTTCCTCCGAAACCCCGCTGGCCGGCTTCCCCCACCACGCCCTCGACAACTACCTGCCCAAGCTGGTGCGGGCCGGGCAGCGCGTGGCCATCTGCGACCAGCTCGAAGACCCCAAGCAGGCCAAGGGCCTGGTGAAGCGGGGCGTAACGGAGCTGGTGACGCCCGGCGTGAGCCTGCACGACAACGTGCTGGAGCGCAAAAGCAACAACTACCTCTGCGCTGTGCACCTGGGCAAGCACGAGGCCGGCATTTCGTTTCTGGACATCAGCACCGGCGAGTTCTTAGTGGCCCAGGGCACCCTGGAGTACCTGGGCAAGCTGCTCCAGAACTTTCAGCCGGCCGAGGTGCTGTTCTGCAAAAAAAGCCGCCGCGACTTCGAGGAAAACTTCGGGCCCGACTACTGCCACTTTGCCCTGGAAGAATGGGTGTTTGGCTTCGATTACGGCTACGACCTGCTTACCCGCCACTTCAACACCACGTCCCTCAAGGGCTTCGGGATTGACGGGCTGCGCGAGGGTATTACGGCCGCCGGCTGCATCCTGCACTACCTGGCCGAAACCAAGCACACCGACGTGGGCCACATCGGCAGCATTGGGCGGCTGGAGGAGGACAAATACGTGTGGCTCGACCGGTTTACGGTGCGCAACCTGGAGCTGGTGCAGCCCCAGCACCCCGGCGGCGTACCTCTGATTGATATTCTCGACCAGACGGTGACGCCCATGGGGGCCCGCCTGCTGCGCAAGTGGGTGGTGCTGCCCCTGAAGGAGCCCGCCCAGATTCAGCGCCGCCTCGATACGGTGGAGGCTTTGCTGCAAACCCCCGAGCTGCTGGAAAACCTGCTGCAGCACCTGCGCCAGATTGGGGACCTGGAGCGGTTGATTTCCAAGGTGGCCGTGCGCCGCATCAACCCCCGCGAGTTGCTGCAACTGGCCCGGGCCCTGGAGGCCCTCGGACCCATTCGGGAGCAGCTGGCCGCTTCCGGCGTGCGCGCCCTGCAGAAGCTGGCCGACCAGCTCAACCCCTGCGCCGCCCTGCGTGAGGAAATTCAGACCAAAATCAAGGCCGATGCGCCCATCCTCACCAACCAGGGCGGGGTGCTGAACGACGGGGTAGACCGGGAGCTGGACGAGCTGCGCCAGATGGCTTTCTCGGGCAAGGACTACCTGTTTCAGCTCCAGCAGCGGGCCATTCAGGAAACCGGTATTTCGTCGTTGAAGGTGGCTTACAACAAGGTGTTTGGCTACTACCTCGAAGTCACCAACGCCCACAAGGATAAAGTGCCCACCACCTGGATCCGGAAGCAGACACTGGTAAACGCGGAGCGCTACATCACCGAGGAGCTGAAGGTGTACGAGGAGAAAATCCTGCACGCCGAGGAGCGCCTGTTCGTCATCGAGCAGAAAATCTACAACGATCTGGTGCTGTTTGCCGCCGAGTACGTGGCCCAGATTCAGCAGAACGCCCGCGCCATTGGCGTAGCCGACTGCCTGGCTTCCTTTGCCGCCACCGCCCGCCAGCACCGCTACGTGAAGCCGGTGGTGGATGACTCCACCAACCTCGACATCAAGGCCGGCCGCCACCCCGTAATTGAGCGCCAGCTGCCCCCCGGCGAGCAGTACATCCCCAACGACATCTGCCTCAACCAAGATGAGCAGCAGATTGTGGTGATTACCGGCCCCAACATGGCTGGTAAATCGGCCCTGCTGCGCCAGACGGCCCTGATTGTGCTGCTGGCCCAAATCGGCTCCTTCGTGCCCGCCGACGCGGCCCACGTGGGCGTCATCGACAAGATTTTTACCCGGGTGGGCGCCTCCGATAACCTGAGCAAGGGCGAGAGTACCTTCATGGTGGAGATGACCGAAACCGCTTCTATCCTCAACAACCTCTCCGACCGGAGCTTGGTGCTGATGGATGAAATCGGGCGCGGTACCAGCACCTACGACGGTATCAGCATTGCCTGGGCCATTGTGGAGCACCTGCACAACTCGCCCAAGGCCCGCGCCAAAACCCTCTTCGCCACCCACTACCACGAGCTCAACCAGCTGGCCGACGACTGCCCGCGGGTGCGCAACTACAACGTGGCCGTGAAAGAGGCCGATGGCCGCATCCTGTTCCTGCGCAAGCTGCGGGAGGGGGGCTCCGAGCACAGCTTCGGTATTCACGTGGCCCGCATGGCCGGTATGCCCGCTTCGGTGGTGCTGCGGGCCAACGAAATCATGCACCACCTGGAACAGGAGCGCACCTCCGCCGGCGTGGATACCAACCAGCCCACCGAGTTCGATGAAGTGCTGGCGGGTTTGGAAGAGTTGGGAACTGGCGGGAAAGTAGTGCCCCTGAACGGTCAGGCTCCCGCGGTTCGTGCCGAAGCGGCTACCAAAGGCCCCAAAGCGCAACCCGTTGCGGCCGTGCACAATGCCCCCCGGCCTAGTTTGCAGCTCAGCATGTTCGAGCCTGCCGATCCGGCTCTGGAGAAAATCCGGGAGCTGCTGGAGCACCTTGACGTGAATACGCTCACGCCCATCGAGGCCCTGCTGAAACTAAACGAGTTGAAGCTGGCCGCCGCTGGCAAGTGACCAGCCACTGGTTGCTACCATTTTTTCGCCCCGCTTTCCACTGGCTCCCGCATTTTTGGTGTGGTAAGCCGGGGAGGGCGGGGCGAAATGTTGAGTGTGGGCTGGCTGATGACATATCCAAGGTGATTTTGCTGAAAATTTTTCTAACTGAAAATCAGGCGACAATGCGGTTATTGAGCAAAAACAGCAGTTTTTTTTACGGGGTGCTCTTGACTTCAAGAATTCCTGTACTACCTTTGTCACATCAAAACGCCACTACGGCGCCAAGATCAAAAGCGAGAGTAGCTCAGTTGGTAGAGCGCGACCTTGCCAAGGTCGAGGTCGCGAGTTCGAACCTCGTCTCCCGCTCCAAAAAAGACCCTGCCGTAACGCAGGGTCTTTTGCTTTATGGTAAATCAGGATTCGGACAGTGGGGCCAGAAAAGGCTCCTAAGTAAGATTAACGTTTGCTGAATTTGCCGTTACTTTGTTGCGGTAACCAATACCAGCATTGCCAGAGTGGTGTAATGGTAGCCACGAGGGACTTAAAATCCCTTGTCTTCACGGACGTACGGGTTCGAGTCCCGTCTCTGGTACAACCAGCATAGCAAAAGAGCCACACAGTCTGTGTGGCTCTTTTGCTATGCTGGTTGTACCAGAGACGGGTCGGCGGTAGCTATTTAGCGAATTTCCACTCCCTGGCTGTAAGAAGCTCCATCGGAAGTAGTGAGCTGCAGCACATACAGGCCGTTGGGCAGGGAAGTGCAGTCGAATATGGTTTGGGTATGAGCGGCAGAACCACCGGGAACTGCCTGGGATGCTACCTGGCGGCCGAGTGAGTTGGTAAGCGTAGCCCAGCCATCCAACTGCATACCGGCTTCGCTCCAGTTGAGCCGAGCCACGATGCGGCCCCGCGCCGGGTTCGGAAATACCTCGAATGTGGGGCGGCCGCCAATGGTAGGTTGTCGAATGCTCAATTGAGCGACAAAACCATCCGTGCGGTTGGCAGTTTGCAGATTCGTGGCGCCAAATGTGGCCGCACCCGCAAGGGTGCCAGCCAGGTAAAGCAGGCCTTTGGGATTTTGTGTAAGGGCATAGCCCCGGCAGTTCCCAGTGGTTCCGAGTACATCGGAGTGATAGAGGGTGCCGGTAGGCTGGAAGCTGTGCAACAGCAGTTTCGATTCCTGATTTTGGTTTAAGCGTCGGCTGACAAGCGTGCTGAAGCCGTCGGCATCGGTGGTGAGCTGCGCGCTATATTCGGCGGCGGTAGTACCGGTACTTCGGGCCCATTGCACTACCCCGGCCTGGGTATAACGGGCAATGAACAAGTCGGGCTGCGAGGCATCATTGCTCAGCAAAGGCTGGCCGCCGAGGGCCGTAACGCCGGAAAATTCACCGGCCACGTACACGTTGCCCAAGCGGTCAGTAGATAGGGTGCCGATGCGCACGTTGTTATTGGCGGAAAGCGTGCCCGGGCCGCCGCCCTGCTTCAGCCATTGCAAGGCCCCGGTAGCCGCCGAGAAGCGGGCCAGGTAGGAATCGGCGCCAACGGTAGTGAGGGCTGCGCCGTCCAGGGTCATATCATTGTTGAAAAACCCGCCCACGTAGCAGTTGCCGCGTCCATCCAGAGCCACGTCGCTGCCGCTGGCCCCGTAGGTGGAATAGTTGCCCGAAACCTTGGCCCAGGCCACTTCGCCAGTGGTGCGGTAAGCCGCCACGTACATCACCCGCCGGCTGCCCGGGCTGTACACGTTGCGGCCAAACTCAATGTTGCCGTAATCCGACTGTCCCGTGATGTAGCTGGTGCCGCTGGCATCCGTGGCAATGGCATAGGCGTAACAGCTAAACTGCCGAATGCCGAAGCGCTGGGCCCATTGCACCTGGCCCCGGCTGTTGAGTTTGGCGATGAGTCCCGCCTGAAAGCTGCCATCGTAGCTGTGCAGCGTACCGCCCGGGTAGGAAACGTACCCTGCAAAATTTCCCAGCAAGTACACATTACCCGCCCTGTCCAGTGCCACCCCGCTGCCACTGGCACTGGCTTGCGAGTAGGGTGGGGCTCCCGGGGCCTGACCAAACTGCACGGCCCACAGGGCGCGACCATCAGCGCCGTAGCGCACCACAAACAAATCGGTATAGCCCCGGCTGGTAAGTGTAAGCGCATTGAAGCGGACGGTGCCCTGAAAGGAGCCTGTAACCACGCTGCCCCCAAAGGCGTCGAGGGCCACGCTACGGAGCTGCACTTCGCCTCCGGAGCTTTGTAACTGCGTAATGCGCTGCCAGCTGATCTGCGCCAGGGCACTGTTGCCGGCTAGAAGTAATGCCAGCAGGAGAGTAAGTGTTTTCATAGAGGTAAGGAGAAAAAAGTGGGACAGCAAATCAGATGGCCCCCTGCCACTGATCAGCAAGCGTGGGCCTCGTCGGGCGTAAACGGCAGGAAGGGAGGGGCGAGGGAGGACCCGGCAGGAAGGCTACATGACCCGTAAGGCCGGCAGCACGCACAATCAACAGCTACAGAGAAGGAATGTACTAGTTAATTTTATAAAATATATCATAATTGAACGTGAATATTTTATAAAAATAACTAATCGGGATAGATTCGGTGGAAGGGTGTTTCAGGAAGCAAGTATCTTGTCGGTGTGTTTGCCGCTTGGGCAACCCAACGCTGTTGTGGCGGCTGGTGGCAAAAGTGAGGGTCGGTCGTAGAGGAATAGCCCTGTTTTTCTACCTTTAAGCACTTTCCACACGTTTTGCAGTTGTATGATGCCTCCACAGTCTGGCTTGGCTCCCGATTATCCGCAGAAGATCAAGCAGGTATTTGCTGAGGTAGGGAAGGTGGTAGTGGGGCAGCACTATATGCTGAACCGCCTGCTGATTGGCCTGTTTACGGGGGGGCACATTCTGCTGGAAGGCGTGCCGGGATTGGCTAAAACCCTTACTATCAGTACGCTTTCCCGGGTGCTGGACATGCACTTTCAGCGCGTACAGTTCACGCCTGATCTGCTGCCTTCTGATTTGGTGGGCACCATGATTTATAATCAGGGACAATCAGTATTTGAAGTGAAGAAGGGGCCGATTTTCGCCAACCTGGTGCTGGCCGACGAAATCAACCGCTCCCCGGCCAAAGTGCAGAGCGCCCTGCTGGAGGCCATGCAGGAAAAGCAGGTAACCATTGGCGAAACCACCTACCCGCTGGATTTGCCGTTTCTGGTGCTGGCCACCCAGAACCCGGTGGAGCAGGAAGGAACGTACCCGTTGCCCGAGGCGCAGGTGGACCGCTTCATGATGAAAGTGTACGTGGACTACCTGAAGAAAGCCGATGAACTGGAGGTGATGCGCCGTATGGCCAACATGAGCTACGTGGGCGAGGTAAGTCCCATACTGACTAAAGAGGACATCTTCGGCATCCGGCAGCAGATCAACCAGGTGCAGATTTCCGAAACGCTGGAGAAATACATTATTGAGTTGGTGTTTGCCACCCGCCGCCCGGCCGATTACGACCTGGCCGATTACCAGCAGTACGTGCAGTTTGGCGTGAGCCCCCGGGCTAGTATTGCCCTGCACCGCGCCGCCAAGGCCGTAGCCTACCTGGATGAGCGCGACTACGTGCTGCCCGAGGACATCAAAGAAGTGGCCACCGACGTGCTCAACCACCGCATTCTGCTCAACTACGAGGCCGAGGCCGACGGCGTGCGGACGCAGGACATGATTGAGGCCATTCTGCGCAAGGTGCCCATCAGCTAAGTCATGCAGCACGGGCTGAAAAAATGGCTGTACCAGGTATTGCGCCTGCGGCCCGAAATGCCGCTGCATTTTTACGCGCTGGATGCGCTGTACAGAAGGGTGCTGCGCCAGAACGCGGGTGTGCGCTGGGCCGTGCACCACACCAGCACCATTCACAGCCCCGAGCGCCTCACCGTGGGCCGTGGCACCTTCCCCGGCGACTCACCCGGCGTGTACATCAACGCCGATAACGGCGTGCACGTAGGCGACTTTACCAACCTGGGCCCGCAGGTAGGCCTGATTTCGGCGAATCACGATGCCGTGGCTAACGCCGAGCGGGTAGCGGCTGAGCCGTTGCGTATCGGCCGGTTTTGCTGGCTGGGCATGGGGGCCGTGGTGCTGCCCGGCGTGCAGCTCGGCGACTTCACCGTGGTGGGGGCCGGGGCCGTGGTAACGCGCAGCTTCCCGGCCGGCTACTGCGTGGTGGCCGGCAACCCCGCCCGTCTCATCCGCCACCTTGACCCCGCCGCCTGTGATGCCCAAGCCCGGAGCACCTACGCGCAGCACGCTGCTGGGCACTAGTACCTATCTGTTTTTCATCCGGTTTTTCCCCACGCTGGCCAGCGTGGTGGCGCTGGTATGGCTGGCCCGGCACACCCCGGCCGACTATTACGGCCGCTACCAGAACTTCTGGGTGCAGTGGCAGGTGCTGCACGTAGTGGCCTGCCTGGGCCTGCCTACGCTACTGCTGACTTATCCGCTCTCCAGCGTGAATACGCTCCTGCGGCGGCTGCGGCCTGCGCACTGGGCCGCGCTGGCGGGGTGGTCAGGCTTGTGCGCCGGGGTGCTGGTGGTGGCGCAGCACTACACGGGCTCCGTATTTGCGGGCTGGCAAAGTGGGGCGTTTCTGGCGCTGAATGTGCCCGTGGCAGTGCTGGAAGCCTACGGGCTGCTGAGTCGGCAGTTTCGCTCTGCGGCGCTGGTTGGCATTGGTTACGCCGGCTTGTTTGCCCTGAGCCATGTGTTGCTGGTAGCCGGTTTGCTTGGCAGTGAGCAACTGATGAACCTGCTGCTATTGGGCAACGGACTGCGGCTGCTGGCGCTGGGGCGGCTGGCACAACGGCAGTTTCGGCATAACCGGGCACCGGCCGAACTGCCGGCCGGCTTGCCAAACCTGTGGGTGCACACGGCCCTGAACGACGTGGTGCAGATTCTGTTCCGGTGGGTGGATAAGCTGGCGGTGGGCTTTCTGCTACCAGCCACGCTGTTTGCCCTGTACTTCAACGGTACCATGGATGTGCCCTTTCTGCCGGTGCTGCTGGGAGCAGCGGGCAGTGCCTTACTGCTGCACTTCCACGAGCCTGAGGTATCGGACGCCGAGCGGGTGGCGCTGCTGAAAGCCACGGCCCGGCTGCTGGGGAGGCTGGTGTTTCCGCTGTTTTTCCTGTTGGTGCTGTTCCGGCGGGAGCTGTTCGGGGTGGTGTTTGCTCACCGTTACGATGCCGCCGTGCCGCTGTTTCTGCTGTCCTCACTCGTCATTCCGCTGCGGGCCTACAACTTTACGGCTCTGCTGCAGCATAAGGGGCAGGGGCGCATCATCACCACCGGGGCCGTGCTGGATCTGCTGCTGGCCCTGCTGCTGCTATATCCATTGTACCGCTGGCTGGGGCTGGGCGGGGTGGCCCTGGCATTTGTTCTCAGCACCTGGTGGC
The DNA here is from genome assembly GCF_049949205.1 of Hymenobacter sp. 102. Classification (NCBI taxonomy): domain Bacteria; kingdom Pseudomonadati; phylum Bacteroidota; class Cytophagia; order Cytophagales; family Hymenobacteraceae; genus Hymenobacter; species Hymenobacter sp. 102. The sequence goes on along the minus strand of NZ_CP188172.1, from coordinate 2,320,717 downwards.
AGGCTGGTTACTACCTGCGGCACACGGCGCGGCTGCTGCAGGTGCAATGGTTCCGGCTGCTGCCGCTGCGCACCTGGGCCGGGCAGCTGGTAGGCTTCGGGTTGGGTATCGGGGGCCTGCACTGGCTGCTGGTGCAGTGCCTCCCGGAGGCCGGCGTGCTGTACGCCGGAGTCGGCGGCGTAGGGTTGTTGCTGGCCGTACAGCTCTGGCAGGCCCGGCGCACCCGCTGAGAGGGGCATGCACAAAGCGGCACAACTCCGTAAAAGCGGAGCCGGCGTACATCGGGTTATCGTTCCACTAAAAACAAGGAGCCCGGACATTAGTCCGGGCTCCTTGTTTTTCTTGTTGACTTGTTGTCTGCCTACTTCGTTACTACAAAGCGCACCGACTGGCTGGTTTCCGAGGTGGTTACCTGAGCCATATATACGCCGGCTTTCAGCGTAGCGGGCAGGGCCAGCTGCTGGGTGCCAGCGGCCAGCTTACCATTCGTCAGCACAGTGGCTACGGTGCGGCCGGTTACGTCCAGTACGCGCACTGAGGCTGTACCGCCGCGCTGCAGGGTGAAGTTCAGCAGGGCCTCACCGGCTGTGGGGTTCGGCGACACCGTCAGCTGCTGCACCTGGTCGGAGGCAGACTTGGTGGCCAGCGTGGTGCCGGGACGGTTGTAGCAGGTAATCTGCGGGTTGAAGTTAGTCCAGCCAGCAGCCCAGTTGGTGGTACCGAAGGCGCCCCGGAACGTGCCGGTTTTGTCGAAGAAGCTGTCAGCCAGCTTGGCATCGGTGTAGGCAGCGCCGGTGCGTAGTACGGAAGCCGCGGGTAGGGTATAGTCGGGCGTACCGTTGGCCGTGCCGTTGGCGTTGGTAGTATTGTAGTTATCGGCGTTGAGGCCCAGCGCGGCGGCAGTAGCCAGCGTTTGGTTGTTGTTGGCCGCGGCCTCCCAGAAGCCCTGCACGTTGTAGGTGCCGCCCGACTGCTGCGTATACGGGTTGGCAATGCCCGCCATTACGTTGTTTTTGAGCACCAGCGTGCCGTTGGTGGCGTTGGTCTGGGCACCCGGGCCGTCGAGCGTGAGGCCCTGGGGCCAACCCGTTACCACCGAGTTGAAGATGGAAATGTTGGTGTTGCGGCGCAGGTGCATAGCCCGGGTGAAGCGGGTAGTGGCGGGTACGTTCTGCAGCAAAGCCGTTACGTTGGAGAATACCGGAGCAGTGATAGGGACAAGCGAGGAACCGCCAGCATCATTGTCCGACTCGAAAGCCGTGGAGCCCGACTGGTCATCCACGTTGGGGTTACGGACGGCCAGGGCATACTGTACTTTGCCGGTGTAGCCGAAGTCCGTATCGAAGTCATCATCCACGGCTCCAATGGAAATCAGGTGCTTGGCGTTTACCGTGCCCCCAAACCACTCAAAGGAGTCGTCGCCGCAGGCATACACCTGCACGTAGTCGATGATGGTGCCCGAGCCCACCCCGCCCATGGTCAGGCCGTTGATTTCGTTGTTCGGGGTAATGGCAATACCGCAGTATTCAATGCGCACGTAGCGCAGAATACCCGAGTCGTCGGCCGCGTTGGTGCCGCCGAACGTGCGGCCCGGAATACCTTCAATAACCGGCGTACCGGGCTGGTTGATGGGGGCCCGGCCCAGCAGTACGATACCGCCCCAGTCGCCGGTGTTGCGGCTGTTGGCGGGCTGGTTCGAGGTGAATACGATAGGCTGCGTGGGCGTGCCGTCGGCTACCAGCCGCGCGCCCTGCTCAATTACCAGCGTCCCCAGACCGGTGCCTTTAATGATGGTGCCGGCCTCAATAGTGAGCGTGGCCCCGGCCGTTACGTACGTCCGGTCGGTGAGCAGGTACACATTATTGCGCGTCCAGGTGGTATTGGTGCTGATGGTGGTGGGCACGCTGATGGGCGTAGGCTCGGCCGGGCATACCGTTTGGGCCTGGGCAACCGGGGCCAGAGCGGCTACCGTGGCAAAAGCCAGCGCAACAGGAAGTAGAAGCTTTTTCATAACGGGCGAAAATGAGGTGGTAAGGAAGGCGAATCGTTGACGGCACGAAGGTCCGAAAGCAAGACGCCCCTCAGGGCATGAGGGGCGTTATGCTTTCATTAGCTCTATGTTACCGTAGTATTTAGAAGTTATAGGTAAGACCCAGCGTAGAGTAGCTGCCCCGGCGGTAGCGCCCGAACGAGCCTTTCTCATTCGCCTCAATCTTGCTGTTGCGGTTGAAGTCGTAGAACTGCTGCACCGGCTGGTTGAGCAAATCCTGAATACCGGCCTTCAACTGCAGATGCTGCCCAATGCCCTTGGTTACCGACAAGTCAATCACGTTGCGCGGCATCTCAATCACGGAGTAGTTCAGCGTCTTGTCGCCGATGAAGTTGAAGCGCTGGCCGATGACGTTGTACTGGGCCGAAATCTGCAGCTTGGCCTCGTCATCCTGGTAAAAAGCACCCACGTTCACCACGTACGGCGACTGGCCCTGCAGCGGGCGGTTGGAGAGAGCAAAGCCCCGGTTCTCGTCCGTGTCGGCCAGGGTTACGCGGCTGTAGATAACCGAGGCGTTGGCCACCAGCGAGAGGCGCTGCAACACCGGGTTTTCTGACAACTCCACTAGGCCCTTGCGCACCTCCAGCTCGGCCCCCAGGTCGTAGGCCCGCTTGGCATTCTGGAACGTGCGGTACAGCTGGGTGCCGGTGGTGTTGAGCGTAATCTGCTCAATGGCATTGTTGAAGTACTTATAGAAGCCCCCGATGGAAATCAGCTCCGAGCGGGAAGGGTAAAACTCGTAACGCAGGTCACCGTTGTAAATCGTGGCCGTTTTCAGGGCCGGGTTACCCACAATAATGGAGTTGGTGGTGAAGTCGTAGTATTCGTAGGAAGCAATTTCCCGGAATTCGGGCCGGTTCACCGTTACGCTGCCCGCCAGGCGCAGCAAGGACCGCTCGTTGAAGTTGTAAGCCGCGTTGAAGGAAGGCATCGGAATGGTTTTGGCCTCCCGGTAATTCTCCACCGCGTTGGTCAGGCGGCGGCGGTTGTACTCCACGCGCACCCCACCCGATACGTTGAACTTATCCGAAATAGGCGCCACCAGACCCACGTAGCCGGCCACCAGTGTATTGGTGGCGTCGTAGCGGTCAGCGGGCTTGGTACCTTCATCCACGGTGAAGCCATTTACCGCGTCCAGGTTTTCAGGGGCAAAAATCTGGTCGATGGGCAGGCCAATCAAATCGGGGCGGTTAAAGCGCAGGCCCCGGATAAAGGAGAAGTAACGGTTTTCCAGGTTTCGCTCCCGCTGCTCAGCGTAGAAGCCGGCCCGCAGCTTAAACTGGTTGGCCCGGGTGGTGTCGCGGCCCGTGAAGCGGCGCTCCCACTGCCCGCTGCCCATGTAGGTATTCTCTTTGAGCGTGGAGAAGAAGCGGCTGGTTTCGGTAATGTTGCCCTCAGTAGGAATATTTACCGAGAAGGGCTGGTTGAACTCCGTGTTGCGCAAGTTCTGATAGCGGCTGTAATCGGGCTCATCCCGGAACACGTAGTTATAGCCCCCGGCCCAGGTAACGGTAGTGTGTTCGCCCGCGCCCAGGTTGTGCGAACCCTGCAGCTGCCCGGAGTAAATGGTGCGGCTCTGGTAGTGCAGGGCGTAATCGTCACGCTCTACCCCATCGGCATTGCTGCCCCGGCGGTGTACCACCTCGTCGGTGGCGTACTGGTTAAGGAAGTTGCGGAACTCAATCCGGTTCCGGTCATTGATGCGGGCCTGCCAGTTATGAATCAGGCCAATACGCGTGCTGGTCAGGGCGCGCTCATCGTCGTAGGTGTACTGAGCCCGGGGGAGTTGAGTCGTCTCGTCGCGCTCCACCAGGTAGCGGTTGCGCTCCACGTTGTACTGCTCCCGGGCGCTGGAGTACGACAGCGACGTAACGTTGCTCAGGTACAAAGAGCCGATTTCAAACTTGCGCGTCAGACCCAGGGAAGCCCGCAGGTCGGGCAGGGCCTGCGAAATTTTCGGCAGCCAGGCCGTACTACGGAAGGAACGGCTGATGGCCGTGAGCTGGTCGGGCGGAGTGGCGTTCTGGCCGCTACGCTTCACCAATCCCTCAGGCAGAGTGCTGGGGGCCTGCCGCTTGCTGTCGTCGAAGCCCAGCCAGTCGGTGCTGCTGCGGCTGGTGGTCATGTAGTCGTTGCGGAACGTGGTGCCGCTGCGGTACCACCCCGACACGGTGAAATTGGTGGTATTTTCCAGCACCGAGTTTTTGGTGAACACCTTTACGGCGCCCCCGCCCATCTCCCCGGGCAGTTCCGGCGAGCCGGATTTAAAAATCAGCACCCGGTCAATCACCGAGCTGGGCAGAATATCAAAGGAAAAAGAGCGGGTATCCACCTCGGCTGAGGGCGTCAGGGCATCGTTCAGCAGCACTGTGTTGTAGCGTTCCGCCAAGCCCCGGATAACGATGTAATTGTTGCTCTGCACGGTTACGCCCGGAATGCGCTTCACTACTTCAGCCGCGTCCCGGTCCAGCGATTTTACAATCTGGTCGTTACTCATCCCGCTGACCACAACCTCGCTTTTTTTGAGGTCCTGAATCATGGCTACCTCGGTACCGGTCTGCTTCTGACCGGTTACCACCACTTCCTTCAACGCCTGGGCATTTTCTTCCAAGGCCCCATTCAGAGTCGTCTTCTGGTCAGCCTGAATGCTGATGCCGGAGAACGTGAGCGGCTTGTAGCCGATGGACTGAATGGTAATATTGTAGGTGCCGGCGGCCAGTTTGAGGGCATAGGTGCCGTCTAGTTCCACAGGGGCAGCCTGGGTGGTGCCGGTTACCAATACGGTAGCACCAATGGCACCTTCGCCGGTTTTTTTATCCGTTACTTTCCCAACCAGAGTACCCTGCTGGGCCCACAATAAGTGGCTGATTGTCAGAAAAAACAGTAAGAGAAAAGAACGCCGCATACGGGGGTCGTAAAAAGGTTTCACAAAGCTAGACCGGCCCTGTTATGCTAATATTGCGGGCACGTTATGCTTGTGTTACCGCCCGGCTAAGCCGTTCACTGTCTGCGGGAAACCAGTACTTTTGCGCCCACTTTGCCCATATCTGCCCATGCTCCAGTCCATGACCGGCTACGGTATTGCCTCCCGCGAAACCGACCACTATGCCGCCACCGTCGAAATAAAGTCGCTCAATTCCAAAACGTTGGACCTGAGTTTGCGCCTGCCGCGCTTTCTGCAAGACCGGGAACTGGAAATCCGGAACCTCGTCACTAGGAGCCTGCAGCGGGGCAAGGTGAACCTGAACCTGGACTTCACGCGCCCGCGCGCAACGGGTGCGCAGGGTTCTATTGTCAACCAGGCCGCCGTTACGGCCGCCTGCCAGGAACTACTGCAAGTGAGCTTGGCCACCGGCCTGAGCCTAGAGCAGGTAACGGCTGTGGCCCACGCCCTGCCCGGAGCGTTACGCATCCCTACCGATGCCACCGCCGCCACTGAGGAAGAAGAAGAAACCCCCTGGGAAGAGTTGCTGCCGCTGCTCCAGCAGGCTCTGGACCGCGTCAACCAGTTCCGCCGCGACGAGGGCCAGGCCCTGACCGCTGAAATTCTGGGTTACGTGGACCGCATCCGGATTTTATTGGCGGAGGTAGAGAAACACGACCCCACTCGGATTGAGCAGGTCCGGCAGCGGCTGGAAAGTCATCTCGCCGATATTTCCGGCAACGAGAATTTCAACCCCATCCGCTTCGAGCAGGAGGTGCTGCACTACATTGAGAAGCTGGATATTGCCGAGGAAAAGGTACGGTTGGTCAACCATCTGCACTACTTCACCGAAACGGCCGGCTTGCCCGAACCCACCGGGAAGAAATTAGCGTTTATTTCGCAGGAAATAGGTCGGGAAATCAACACCATCGGGTCCAAAGCCAACGACTCTACCATCCAGCACCTGGTAGTAGGAATGAAGGAAGAACTCGAGAAAATCAAGGAACAAATCAATAACATACTGTAAGTGCCAGCTTGCACAACCCGACGGACTTTTCCGCGTAAATTGAACTTTGAGAGTACGTAGCATGATAGATTATTCCTAACATGATATTGCACTTTTAAAAGTTTGGCCTTTTTTGAGGATTAACAGGACTTAATTATAAAAGCCCTGTTTTCAAGCGAATTAGGCCACTGTCAGGAGTAGTTTGAATCGGCTATATACCAGCCATCAGATTATTTTTTTGTAAAATACTTGCAGCTTACGTTTTTGTGCGTAAATTGTGTTATCCAAACAGAGCAGCCTTCTGTTCTTTGGGTAGAAACCAGCCTTTTGAATCACCTCTTTTTTCAGTCTAGGATTATGAAAAAAGTCTTACTCTCCGCCCCCCTCATCTGCCTGATGCTGTTGCTGATGGCTGCCCGTCCCTTCGCTGAAGTTGAGATGGTGAAAAAGCGCGTACTGAGCGAGCGTGTGGAAATTCTGATTCCGAAAGGCTTCGAGGTAATGAGCGAGCAGCAGATGGACTTCAACTATGCGAAAGCCCAGAGCCGCCCCAGCGTTATCTACACCAACAACAAGGAAGCCAGCATTGCTTTCTCCTACACCGATAACACGGCCGATCAGGACATGATCGACATGTATTCGGACAACTTCTACAAGATCTACGCCAAGCAGTTCAAGGAAGCCAAGTGGTTTAACCACGGCGTGAAAGACGTGAACGGCCGCAAAGTAGGTTACATGGAACTGATGAAGCCTGAACTGGGCCACGAAGTATACCAGCTGATTTTCTTCACCGATGTGGAAGGCAAATTGCTGATGTGCACCTTCACCTGCGCCGACCGTCAGAAGCCGGAGTGGGAAAACGTAGCCAAGCAAATCATGGGCTCATTCAAAGCCAACAGCTAATTCCAGCGTAGCAAATTTTAAAAAAGGCCGGCTCTCCATCTGAGAGCCGGCCTTTTTCTTGTTCAATGCCATATCCGTCGAAATTTACAGTGAATAGTTAGGAATTGGTATCAGCGGATAGCGGCACCCTGTAGATTCAGGAAGTCTCGGAGGAGGTGAAACAGGTTGGGAAATGCGGTGAGGGGTAGCTGCCTGGGAAGGTCCTGCACATCGTGGTAGGCTGTGGTGCCGCCGCGGGTATAGAGGAAAAACGCGGGCACGCCGTACTCCGAGAAGTAGTAATGGTCGGAGTTGGCGGCGCGGCCCCGGGCGGTAAGGGAGGGCAGGTATTGCTGGGCGGTGTTCAGTTGCTGTAGCTGCTGAAACTGCTTTTCAAACACGCGCCCGTTAACTACGGTAGCTCCGTCGGAGCCGGTGCCCAGCAGATCTAGGTTGAGCAGGAAGCGGATGCGTGGCAGCGGTACCAATGGGTGCTCCGTGAAATACTTGGAACCGACCAACCCGGCTTCTTCCGCTCCAAAGCCGATAAATACCAAAGAACAGGCCGGGCGGTTTTCGGGGCGGGCATAATGAGCCGCCAGCTCCAATAGCATAGCGGTGCCGCTGGCGTTGTCGTTGGCCCCGGGAAAGTACGTGCGGCGACCCATCGTGCCCAAGTGGTCGTAATGAGCCGTTACTACCAGAAAGGAATCAGGCTGAATGCGGCCGGGCAAATACCCCACAATATTCTGGGTCTGGTACCGGGGTTGCAGCACTGCCTCCACGCGGGCCGCCACCAGCGCCACCGTGGGGCCGCTGGCCGTTGCGGAAATACTGCGCCACACAGAATCCCGCACCATCAGCCGCATCTGTAAAACCTGCTCCGCTGCCAGGGAGGCCGTGAGCTTGGGAACCAGCATCAGGCGCAGCGTGGCCGAATCCAGGTGCTGGCGAATGGGTAGGGGTAGGGCTGGCAGCCGGCGCGCATCGGCGGCGCGCAGCACATAGCCGCCATTGTGCCAGGGGTGGTGCAGCAACTGCTGCTGCGCGGCGGCATCGGTAAAGGCCAGGGTATCAAATTGCCAGATGGGTACGGCCGAAAACAGCCCGCCCACCTTCCCGCCGCCGGACTCCGGCGCGGCAATGAAATCGAGGCCGGGGCGCAACTGTTGCGAACTACCTAACACTGGGAAGCGCAGGATTCCGGAGCTTAGCGCCAGTTTAAGCTGGCCGGGAAAGGTATTTATGTCCAGCGGAAACGACTGGGTGTAGTTTGGGGCCAGTGGCTGCAGCCCCAACTCCTGGAACCGCTGCCGCAGGTACGCCGCTGCTTGCTGGTCGCCGCCGCGCACGTAGCCGCGGCCCTGGTAGGCGGGCGAGGCCAACGTGGCAATGGTGTGGCGGACCCGGGGCATATCCTGAGCCTGAGCCGGCGCCAGGATTGCGCTGGCCGCAGGCAGTAGCAGGCATCGGAGCCGGGAGAACAGGGGGCGGGACTGCTTCATTGCCAGAACCGACGGGTAAACCACATCAGCAGCAGGCCCAGTACCGCGCCCAGGGAGTCGCTGAGCAAATCGGACCACTCGCCGTGGCGGCCCAGATCCATACGCATCTGCAGTACTTCGATGAACGCGCCCATGAATACGGTGCCGAGCAGCACCACCATGAAGGCGTGCCGCCGCAGCCCCGGAAACCAGCGCTGCCGCCGGGCCGAGAAAATGGCCAAAACCGCCTGCACCCAGAACACAAACGCGTGGGCGGCCGTGTCGAAGGACAGCAGCTCCCAGTGCGGAGTGTCGGGCATGGATTGGGCCGGCGTGAGGGTGCTGAGCAATACAAACGCCGCCCACGCCAGCGGCAGGACCACAAGGGCCCGGCGGCGGGGCGGGGGCGGCGCAGTAGCAGGCAAGGCCGAAGCAGTGTGGGGCAGACTACGCGCCTACCAGCTCACCATAGGTTTCAGCCGACAGCAAAGCCTCCAGCTCGGCGGGGTTGCCGATGGACATTTTGATCATCCAGCCGTCGCCGTAGGGGTCAGAGTTTACCAGCTCAGGGCTGCCGTCGAGCTTGTCGTTGATTTCCAGTACGGTGCCGGAGATGGGGCTGAACAGGTCAGAAACGGTTTTAACAGCTTCTACGGTGCCGAAAACTTCGTTCTGAGTTACTTCTTTATCAAGCGTATCAATGTCCACGTACACGATGTCGCCGAGTTCCTTCTGGGCGTGGTCGGTGATGCCGATGAAGGCAACGTCGCCTTCCACGCGGATCCATTCGTGCTCTTTCGTGTACTTCAGGCTGGCGGGCAGATTCATGGGGTGCGGTACTTGATGGGTGTAAGTGAGGAAGCGGGAGCCCCGGGCTCCGAAGCCAAAAGTACGAGTTGCGGCGCAGTTTCCGAGGAAAGCGGCCGGGGAAGATTTGGGGCATCGTTACCGGGCCGGAACCGGCCGGGGCCACGCTGCCCACCACGCAAACGCCCACCCTCGGTAGGAGAGTGGGCGTTTAGTTGCAGACGGTAGTTGCCGCTTATTGCGAGAGACTATAGCGCAGCTGAATACCGCCCTCGGTGGCGGTGTTCTTGAAAGCATTCTGGGCTCGGGGCTCGGTAATGTTCTGGGTGAAGAAGAACTGCAGGTTCAGGCGCTGGTTGAGCACGTAGTCGATGGTGGGGCGCAGCTGAATCTGGCGGGTGCCGCTGGTAACCTGGCTGAACGCGCGGCCCTTGTCGCCGGTAGTGCCGGCAGTGGGGTCCACCGCGTCCTGAATGGACCGCTGCACGGCGTAGTTGTCGCTGATGCTCAGGTCGAGGCGGGCGGTGAGGTCGTTGCGCAGGATGCGCTGCTCCCCGCCCACGCGGAACGGCAGCTTAAAGCGGTTTGTGGAGAAGCCCATCCGAATCACAATGTCGGAGCGGCGCAGCTCGGTTACCTGGGCGTTGGTCGTATTCAGGCCAACGGTGCGGTCAATGCGGTACTCCACCCCACCCGAGAGCTTGCCGGTGGTCTGGAAGTTCAGGCCCAGCAGCGGAGCCAGCCGCTCGGCAATGCTCACCTGCCCCAGAATGAAATAGGGAATGTACTGATTGCTCTGGTTGGTCAGAGAGGAAAATGCACCCGCTTTCGGCTCCTGGGCATAGTTGGCCGAGGTAGTGTAGCCGGCAATATTGTACTGCGAGGTGTACACGTGGCTGAGGGTAAACGAGCGGAAATACTGCTGGATAAACGGCAGCTCCGAGAGGCCGTTGTACTGCACGTTCCAGTTAGGCACGGGCAATTGAGAGAACGGTTGGAACCCCTTGGCCTTATAGCCGCTGGAGGATTTGCCCCGGTACGCATCCAGGAAAGCCGGAATCAGCACATCTTGGGAGTTGTAGCCGTAGCGGCCGGTGGCGTTGTCTCCGCCCCGGGCTTCCTGCAGGCGCTGCTGCACAAACACCCGGTTGTCAATAAACCGGCCAAAAGCTTTGGAAACCTCTCCCCCGGCGCTGACATCCCCGAACAACGTCCGGACGGAAATGAACGAAGTGCTGAACGTACCGGAACCCAGCGCATTGCTGGGGTCGGGTCGGGTGTTGGGGGCCACCGGGAGCAACGTATTCTCATCCACCACATTCCGGTAGAACACCTCCCGGTTGCGCACCAGGTTGCGGCGGGCATCCAGCTGCACGATAAAGTCGCGGAAGGGCTCCAGGGTGGTGCGCAGCGTGAGGGCCTCGGTGAGCAGGGAGCTGAGCGGGGTATTCAGGTACTGGCTTTCCTGCGTGTACCAGCCGTTGCGGTAAGCCCGGTCAAACAGTCCATCCAGGTCATACTGCTTGCCCAGCAGGAAGGGTACCCCGGGGGCATCGAAGCCATTATCCAGCCCGAAGAAGCGGGTGCGGGGCAGGTAGCCGGGCAGCAGCGTGCCGTTGGAGCGGGCGTAAGTGAAGTTCAGGGAGCGGGCCGTCATCAAGGAGCGCAGAATCCCCTTCAGCAGGCGCAGCTGGGGCCCCTGGCTGGAGTCGGCGGCGGCCGTGGCCGGTGCCTGGCCCGGCTTGGCGCCGTCCTTCTCCCGCACCCGGGGCTGAGGTGGGGGCGCGTTGTTGATGATGTTGAGGAAGCGCACCTTATTGTAGAGCTTCACCAGGTCAATCTTGCCATTGGCACTCAGCTCCCCATTGTTCTGGATGGTGTTGCCCAGGTTTAGCTCCCGGGTCTGGGTGCTGTCTGGTGCTCCAGGGTATACCGGGGCGGTGAGGGCGGTGGAGGCCGCCTGCCAGGTATAGTTGGCCGCGTAGCGCACATCCGAGGACACCCAGTCCGTCAGCGGGAACTTATCCAGGGGCAGGCGGTAGGTAAGGGCCACCGTCTGGTTGAAGTTGGTGGTGCGGCCCCCGTTGCGGAACAGGTTGCGCTTAATCTGGTCCCGGTTGCGCTGGGCCTCATCGGAGCTGCCAATAGCTCGGCCCACGCCCTCATCCACCACGGCGCGGTTGTTGGCCGTGTAGTCCAGGGCCAGGGCCTTGGTCAGGTCCCAGCGCAGGTCATAGATACGGTTGAAGAAGAACGATTTCTGGAACACACCTGGAATGCCGGCCGTCACGGGTACCTGGCCGGGCTCCAGGGTGCGCTGCAGGAACCGCTCGTTGTAGCGGCGGTCCAGGTCAGCGCGGAAGGAGAAGCGCGAGGGCAGGGGCGTGAAGTTAACTTCCTTGAACATGGCCAGGTACGGCGAGTCGAAGGCTTTCACCTGGGCCAGCGGGGTGTAGTTTTTGGGCGTAGCCTGGTACACGTAGGCTAGGGCCCCGGTGTAGGTGCGGGTGTAGTCCCGGTCGGTGCGGATATCGGTGTGCAGGCGCTCCGTAAGCGAGTAGCTCAGGGCGAAGTTCTCGATATCGTAGGGGCGCACTTTCTTCTCGGGGTTGGTGCGCTCCTTGCGCACGTTCAGCAGGGAAATGCTGCGCTGGCTAGTCTGGTCCACCACTTCTTTGCGGTAAGCAGCCCGCTCCTGCCCCGACTTAAACTTGTCCAGCGACTGGTCAAGCTTGGTGTCGGGGTCCAGCGGGTCGTACTTGGGGGCGCGGGTTTCGATGCCGGCCTGGAGCAGCACTGGGATGCGCAGGCCCAGCTTTTCGGGCAGAAACTTCTCGGCGGCCACGGTAGCATTCACGTCGCCCCGGCTGATGTTGTCGGTGGAGCGTTGCTGGGCCCGGTCCTGGAGGCCGCCAAAACCGGTGCTGATGAAGCTGCCCGTGGCCGTAATGTTGGCTACATCAGCCAGCTTGGCGTTGAAGCGGGCGGTAGCGGCCCAGCCGCTTTCGGTATCAAAGTCGAGCACCCGCAGCTCATCGGCCCAGATGGTAACCGACTTGTTCTGGCCGTCGTCGCGGGGGTTGAGCACGCCAATCATGGCGCCCTGCACGGCCGAAAGGTCGGGGTTGCCCACCACCGTAATGGTCGAGCCGTCGGGCAGCATTACCACGAAGGGCTTGGTGTAGTCGATGCTGGAAGCGGCCTGCCGGTTGCGGGCGGCTTTGGCATCAATAAAGGCCTGGAAAGGCAAATCGATGCGGTTTTCCACGGGCCATACCTCATCCACCAGCCGCTGGCCGGGCTGGGTAATTACCAGGGGCTTGCTGTACTCGTAGTAGTTCTGAATGTAATCGGTGCCCAGGCGCACAAAGCCGCGCACCTGGCCGGTACGGCCCTCACGCACGGTCCGGTCTTCGGATTCGGCGTGCAGGAACATGCGCAGCTTCTTGTAGCGCAGCATGTTCAGGCTCACGTTCTTGTAGGCGGCCTTGGCAAACCCGTCGCGCAGGCCTTCCACCACCAGGCGCAGGCTCTGCTCGTTCTGCTGGCGGTTTACGGTGCTGGAGCCGTACTCCCGGTCGCGGCGGATGTTGGGGGGCAGTACGTACGGAATTACATCCGAGCCTTTGTTGGAAACGCCGTTTTCCTCAATGCTTACGGTGGAAATACTGAAGCCGTCGGCGTCGGTATCGGGGTTGGAGATAATCTGGCTGGGCTCGGCAATCTTGTTGAGGTAGCGGCGCCACTGGTTGGCCACAAACTGAGGCTGCACCATGCGCAGCACCACCGGCTGCTGCCAGCGCGTGAGGTACATGCGCAGGAACCGGATGGACTTGAAGCCGAACTCCTGGTTGCCATTGCCCTGAATGCCCGTGTACTGGCGCACCGGCACCCGGAACTGGTACCACGTTACGGGCTCGTTGTTGGTATCGTTGTTGGTGGTGACAATCTTATCCACAATGTAGTTCTGCCCCACATCCAGCTGGCCGGGGCGCAGCTGCAGGCGGTACTCATAGTACCGCTCCGTGTCGTTGAGCACGTTGTCCCGGTTCAGGTCCTCCTTGTCGGGGAAGGCGGTGGAGCTGAGCTGGCTGCCTTCGGGCGAGTTGCCCTCCATGCCGTTGTAGTTCTTGTAGCGGGCCAGCACTTTGGCGTCCTGCTGGTCGTAACTGGGGTCGAGGTGGTGGCGAAAGTTGTCGGCCGCCGGGTCGGGCACGGTCTGGTAAGCCGGGCTGATGCCATTCAGCTGCTGCTCCTCGCCGTCGTTGAAACCATCGAGGCCCACATCCTGCCGGGCCCGGGCCCCGGGGGCGGCGCTGAAGGCATCCGTGAGGAACTGCTGGCGGGTGGCGCGGCCCCACAGTGTTTCCACGGTTTCGGTGGGCAGGTTAGCCGCGTCGGCGGGCAGGCCGTTCTCGAACTCGTAGCGGTTATCATCCTTCAGCACATCCTCCGACACCGAGCCCAGGTTGATGTACAGGTCGCCGCCGGTGGTGTTGTTGCTGTTGTGGCCGTCGGAGTCCACCACCCGGCCGTTGTCGCCAGTCAGGAAGGGGTCCATCATCCAGAACTCCAGAAACTCCACGTTGGCGTTGTCGAAGTCCGTATCGAAGGTGATTTCGCGGGCAATACCGCCGTGGCGGGCCAGCTTATCGGCCACGGAGTTGTTGGCGAAGAAGGTGGGGTTGGTGGGGTCGAACTGGCGCGTGTAGTTGTACTGCCCGCGCTGGTCGGGGAAGTAGGCCAGGTCCAGGGTCGTCTCGAAGGAGTTGCCAGTGGTGCCCACGTCCCGGTTCGGGAATACCTCCGTACGCTTGATGCCCCGGATGTAGTGGTTTTTCAGGTCGCCCACGCCAATGTTGCGGGGCTTGCTCTGGCCATTGGTGTAGTAGGTCTGGTCGATGGTGTACCAGGCCAGCTTGGCGCGGTTGTACGCCACTTCCAGCCCTTGAGCCGAGTTCAGCAGCGGGGCCGGCGTGGCCCCCAGCCGCCAGACGGTAGCCGAGTTGATGCCGCCCAGGGTGTAAGGTGTGCGGGCGTTTTCGAAGTCGTCGAGGTAAGACACGCCGTTTTCGCCCCCACTGTCGCCGCTGCCCAGGCGGCTCTGGCCCGGCAGCAATTGGGCAAACTCCCCGCTGAAGGCCACCGTCGAAATTTCCTTGGTGCTCACGAAGGGCAGCGCGTCCAGGTACTTGGTCAGGGCCCGGGACTCCCGGCGCATGTTCACGTCGAAGCCGTAAATGGTGTTGTTGCCCGGCTCGTCGCCGATGTTCACGCGGTTGATGCCGGGAGCCTGGTTTTCGCGCAGGTGCAGCACCGTCGCGCCAAAGTTGATGTCCGGCGAGAGGCGGTAGTCGAAGCGGGCGCCCAGCAGCTTGCGGGGCTGCACCTGCACCAACGCGTTTTTCTCAAACTCCACCCGGAGCTCGTTGGCCGAGTTCAGGTAAGCCGGGTTCAGGATTTTTACCTTAGCCTGGTCGTAAAATACCTGGTAATCGGTGCCTTCCTGCAGCAGGGTGCTACCCGCAAATACCCGCACCGAGCCCTCGGCCACGCCAATGCCGGGCAGGTTAATTTCGTCGGTGGAGGTGGCCTGGTACCGCCCGCGCAGGAAGAACTTGTCCTTTTCCTGGCGCTGCTGGGCGTCGCTCTGTACCTGGTTGTACAGCTCCCGGTACACGTACTTACGCGCCAGCTCCTGCTCCTGGGGAGAGGCCAGCGTATCAAACTGCGCCGCCAGGTAGGAGCCGAAGGGCTGCACTTCCGGGAAAATAATGCGGCCAAACTCGGTATCCACCGTCACGCCGGGGAAAAAGTCGAAGTTGCCGTCGGGGTTCCGGTCGTTGTTGGGGTTTACATTGTCGAGGTTGAGCACCTCCACCAGCGGCCGGTTGGCAATGCGCTGTCCTTCCTTCAGCGAAATCAAATCCACGCCCGTTACGTCATCTTTATAGATGAGCTGGAGCTGGAAATTGTCCCGGTTGAGCTGGTTGGCGTTCAGGGAATAGATGTTTTTCATCATCAAATCCCAGGTCGGCAGGTTGCGCGTGAGCAGGTTGTTATTCTGCGGATTCTGCGTGGGGTCAGCCAGGCCCACGCCGGGGTTGGTGGCCTTCAGCATCTTCAGGAAGATGACCTCGTCCGGGCCCACGTCGGTGTAATCGTTCTGAATTTCTCCGACGGAGTACGTCTTGTTGTTGTAGATGTACTGGTACGAAACGCCCAGCACCTGCTCGGGCAGCAGCTGGGTGTTCAGGGAGAGGTAGCCCAGCTGGGCATTGTAGGTGTACTCGCGCGGGTCGAGCTTGCGGGCCCGCACGTGCTCAAAGTCCACGTTTTTCTGCAGGCCCAGACTGTTCAGCGCACCATCAACATCCTGATTACTCCGGAACCGGGGCACGTTCCGAATATCACTCAGCAAGGAGTTGGCCGGGTTATCGGCCAGGGCATTAGGGCCGTTGGGACGCTGGAACCGGCGCCGGTACAGGCGGCGGGGCTCGGCTATGTCCATCAGCGTAATCACGTTACGCAGGTTGTCGCTCTGGCGGTTGTCGTTGGTGACCCATACTTCCAGGTGGGTGATTTCCACCCCGCTCTGAATGGTGGGCAAGTTGCGCAACGCGGCATCATACCGGTCCCGGAAGGTCTGGTTCAGGAAGAAGTGCCGGTCCCGCTCGTACTGGCTGGCCTTGATTTCAAACTGCCGGGCCTGGCCCCCGTTCTGAATGCGCACAGCATCGGCCTGGCCGCGCAGGGTGCTGGCAATGGCCGTTACGCCCAGCCGCCCAAACTGCAGCTGGGTTTTCACGCCAAACAGGTTCTGCCCGCCCTGAATCAGGGAATTGTTCAGCGGCAACGACACGTTACCCAGCTCTATCTTGCGGATGATATCGGTATCGAAGCCCGTGTAATCGAGCTTCATGTTGTTCTCGAAATCAAAGGCCGCCCGGGTGTCGTAGTTGAAGGTCAGCTTGAGCTTTTCGCCAATCTGCCCGGCCAGGTTCAGGTTTAGGTTCTGGTCGTACTGGAAGTCGCCCACCCGTTGCTGGCGGAGCGTGAGCGTCGGGTTTTCGTTGCGGTTGCCCCGGTAGCCCATGCGCAGCGTCACGGTACCCTGGGGCCGGATGTCTACGTAGCTGCCCCCAAAAATCCGGTCGGCCATGGGCCCCAGGTATATTTTGGGGATGAGGCGGCGGTTCTCGGGCTGATCGGGGCTGCCGGCCACGCCCCCGTTGGAGCGCTGGCGGAAGTAGTTGCGCACGGCCTGCTGCTGCTGCCAGCGCGAGTACTCCTCAAACGTCATGCGGCTGGGGTCCCGGAAGTCCAGCTCGGAGCCCAGCCGCTCACGCACATCAAAGTTCTGCAGACTATCGTCGGGCTGCACGTCCAGCTGCACGTTGGAGGGCAGCGGCAGCACCAGCGGGGAGCGGCGGCGCTGCGGCGAAAACGGGGTGCCCACCCGGTCGGCGGGGGCTACCCGGGGACGGGTGCTGGGCCGGTAGCGGGTGGTATCGGTGCGGGGTGTATCGGGCAGAAAACCCAACGAAAGGCGGGCCGCCCGCGTAGAACCGGGGAGCCAATCGGACCAGAGCTGCCGCATGGCAAACGGTGCCGCCGCCCCGCCCAACGGCCGGGCCTGGGACCACCACGCTACCAACGACACAACAGCCACCACTGAGGCGGCTAGGGACTTCTTACCGGTATTCAAGCGTCAATAAGCGAAGGGCGAAAGGAGAAGAGTGCGTTTTTCGTTTTTCGTTGCTCGTTGGTTGTTTTCGCTACGCCACATTTTGCATGGCAAGCCAGGCAGCTTTCGGTAAAAAGCGGCCAAAAACAAGCAACAAAAAACCAAAAACGAATCTGGCCTAATGCGACTTAAGAGCGAATTTAATCAATTCCTCCACGCTCAGGTCGTTACCGTGCTTGTGCTGAATCTGGTCGAGGGTCTTCTCGGCCGATGCCCGCGCGAAGCCCAGCGTTACCAAGGCTGCTAACGCTTCGGTGCGGCTGGTATTGTGCGCCCGGGCCAGTGGCACAGTATCAATGCCGGCTTTGGCCAGCAGCTCATCCTTGCGGAGCTTGTCTTTCAGCTCCAGCACCACCCGCTGGGCGGTTTTCGGCCCCACGCCCTTGATGGCCTGAATGGAGCGTACGTCCTCGTTCACAATGGCCTGGCGAATCTCGCCCACCGACATCGACGACACCATTACGATGCCCGTGCCCGGCCCAATGCCCGACACCGAAATCAGCTGCAGAAACAGGGCTTTCTCGTTGGGGTCCAGGAAGCCATAAAGCGTCTGCCCGTCTTCCTTCACGTGCTGATACGTGTAGAGCTTGGCCTTTTCGCCCTCGGCGGGCAGCTTGGAGTAGGTGGCCAGCGAAATCCGGATTTCGTAACCGAGGCCGTTTACGTCCAGAATGGCTTGGGTAGGGTCTTTATAAGCGAGTTTACCGTCGACGTAGGCAATCATGCACGGGTGGTGAAGTGAGGAGTTGTCAGAACCAGCAAAACAGCAGCCGGGCCCGTTTTGTGCCAACTGGGTTAGTGGTTCTAATAAAATTAGTGTAGTGCGTGGGTGGGTGCGCCAGGCAAGTTGCGCCGAATTCGGCCGGAATCAAAGTATTGCCGATTGTTGGTCGGTTATAGCAACGCCAGAGCCACTTGTAAGTAACTCTGGCGTTGAGAATTTCTGACCTAGTGGTTGGTTTACAGCCCTTTACCGTCGGGCTGCTGGGCGTCCACCACGGCAATGGCGGCCATGTTCACAATTTCGCGCACCGAGGCCCCCAGCTGCAGAATGTGCACTGGCTTGCGCATACCCATCAGAATGGGCCCGATTACCTCGGCCCCGCCAATTTCCTGAATCACTTTGTAGGCAATGTTGCCGCTAATCACGTTCGGGAAGATGAGGGTGTTGGCCCCGCCGTGGGCGGCCAGCTCCGAGAAGGGGTACTGCTCACGCAGCAAATCGGGGTTGAGGGCGGTGTTGGCCTGCATTTCCCCGTCCAGAATCAGCTCGGGGAAGCGGGCTTTGGCCAGCTCGGTGGCGCGGCGGGCCTTGTCGGGCAGCTCGCCGGGGTTGGAGCCGAAGTTGGAGTAGCTGATAACGGCCACCTTGGGCTCAGCGTCAAAGAACTTTACCGCCCGGGCCGTGAGGCCGATAATGTCCACCATTTCCTCGGCCGAGGGGTCGATGTTCACGGTGGTATCGGCGAAGAAGAACGGGCCCTTCTTGTGCTGGATGATGTACATAGAGGCCACGCGCTTCACGCCCTCGGCCACGCCAATGGCCTGCAAGGAGGGCACAATGCTTTTGCCGTAGTCTTTGCTCAGACCGGTAATGAAAGCATCCGCCTCCCCGGTTTCCAGCATCATCGAGCCGAAATAGTTCCGTTCCCGGAGCAAGCGGCGGCCTTCGTAGAGCGTAATGCCCCGGCGCTGCCGCTTCTCGTACAGCTTCTGAGCGTACTCCTCGCGCTTGGCCTCCTCGTGCAGAATGTCAATAATCTGGCAGCCTTCCAGGTCCATGGAGTTTTCCTGGGCAATGCGGGCAATTTTGGCGCGGTTACCGAGTAGGATGGGCTGGGCAATGCCCTCGTCGTGCAGAATCTGGGCGGCTTTGAGGATTTTGTAGGTGTCGCCCTCGGCAAATACTACGCGCTTGGGGTTGCTGCGGGCGGCCTGCGTAATGCGGTTCATCAGCTTCTGGTTCACGCCCAGACGGGCGCGCAGCTCATCCTCATAAGCAAACCAGTCGTCGATGTGGATGCGGGCCACGCCGCTTTCCATGGCGGCTTTGGCCACGGCGGGGCTCACAGCCGTAATCAGGCGTGGGTCCAGGGGCTTCGGAATCAGGTAAGTGCGGCCGAAGCTCAGGGTGTTGTCGCCGTAGGCTTTGTTCACCATATCCGGCACGGCTTCCTTGGCCAGTTCCGAGAGGGCCCGCACGGCCGCCAGCTTCATGGCTTCGTTAATTTCCGTAGCCCGCACGTCCAGCGCCCCCCGGAAAATGTAGGGGAAGCCCAGCACGTTATTCACCTGGTTGGGGTGGTCGGAGCGGCCGGTAGCCATAATAATGTCGGGCCGGGTAGCCATAGCCACCTCGTAAGCAATTTCCGGGTCGGGGTTGGCCAGGGCAAACACAATGGGGTCGGGGGCCATCTTCAGCAGCAGCTCGGCCGGCAGCACATTGGCCGCCGAGAGGCCCAGGAATACGTCAGCACCTTCCAGCGCCTCGGCCATCGTGCTGAGGGCGCGGGTAGTGGCGAAGTGCATCTGCAGTTCGGCCAGGTCGGTGCGCTGGGGCGTGATGAGTCCGTCCTTATCAAACACCACCACGTTTTCCACCTTCAGGCCCAGGGCCAGGTACAACCGCAGGCAGCTGATGGCCGCGGCACCCGCGCCGCTTACCACCATCTTGATTTCTTCAATCTTCTTGCCCACCAGCTCCAGGCCGTTGAGCAGCGCCGCCGACGAAATGATGGCCGTGCCGTGCTGGTCATCGTGCATCAGCGGAATGTTCATCTGCTCGCGCAGGGCCGTTTCGATGCGGAAGCACTCGGGGGCTTTGATGTCCTCCAGGTTGATGCCGCCGAACGTGGGCTCCAGGCTTTTCACGATGCGGATGAACTCGTCGGGGTCGGTGGCGTCAATTTCAATATCGAAGCAGTCGATACCGGCGAATTTCTTGAACAGTACGCCCTTGCCTTCCATCACGGGCTTGGAGGCGTCGGGGCCGATGTTGCCCAGGCCCAGCACGGCCGTACCGTTGCTGATAACGCCCACCAGGTTGCCCTTGGCGGTGTATTTGTACACGTCTTCCTGGTTGGCGGCAATGGCTTTGCAGGGCTCGGCCACGCCCGGCGAGTAGGCCAGGGCCAGGTCCAGCTGGGTGCTGACGGGCTTGGTGGGTACCACTTCAATTTTGCCGGCAGGGCTTTGCGAGTGGTAGTTGAGGGCGTCCTGTTTATTGATTTTCAGCATACGCAGAGGTGGGTGGGCTTCCCGAAGTAAAGAGCAAGGAAGCAAGATGGGGCAAAATCTGCCCGCGGCAAAGGTACACCCCCCCGCCCGGATAGAAAAAGCCCCGCGCCGGAAGCCGGTACGGGGCTGATATGGTAGCAGCTACTATTGTGGAGGTTTGAAATACCGCTACTGCAGCGGAATTTCCCGGAAGGTGCCGTAGCATTTCACGTCGCAGAGACGGCGTGGGTCGGAGTAAGAGCCGGTAGCCAGGAACTGAAACGGGTCCCGTATCTGCCGGATAGTGAACGTGTACGAGCCACTCAGCAGCTTGCGGCTGGCGTTGTAGTCCGAGATGGTAAAGCTACCTTGCATTACGGACGTATTGCCGGAGTACTTATTGGCGAAAGAACCGGTGCCGGAGAAAGGCCGCTCGTAGGTCGCCTGCACTTCGCCTTGGCCGGGGTCAGGCTGCGACGACAACGTGTAAGTGCCCACCAAACCGGACTTCTGGCGACTCTGGGGTAGCAGAAATTCTATTCGTTCATCTGTGGTTACGGCGTACTGCCGGAGTTCCTTCTCGAAAGTCAGGCTTAGTCGGCTGGATTCCAGCTTGCCTTTGGGGTCTTTGGCCAGAAACGTCTGGCCCTTGCTTTCGTTCGGGTAGGTATACACGAAGTTCACATTGGCCTCCTGCACCGGTGTGGGTTCGGCGGGCATCGGGTTAGGTTGCTTTTCGTCGTCTTTCTGACAGCTGGCCAGAGCTAGCAGGCTGAGGCTGGAGAGGATAAGTAGTGGTTTGCGCATCATAGCGATAAGGATGAAAAGAGAACTGAACAGTGCAGCCAAAACAAACGGTATGCCAGCTCAGCTTATAAAAGTTCCACTATCAAGACGGAGCGTTTGTATGATATGCTAATGCATTATAAGCCAGGAATAAAAAATACCCAGCCTGAGCCGGGTACTATATTCAGCAAGGAAACTAGCTGCGCACAATCAGCTTCTGGCCCGGTTTCACGTCATCGGACTGCAGGTGGTTCAGCTCGCGCAGCTTCTCCACCGTGAGGCCTTGGTAGCGGCGGGAGATATTGTAGAGCGTGTCGCCGGGCTGCACCAGGTGCACCTCGGGTAGCGGCGGGCTGGTTTTCGGAGTTGCGGGTGCCGGGCGGGTGGCTGGGCGTTGCGTAGCCACTTCACGGGTGGCGGCTACCAACTCGGCAGTTGGGGCAGGGGCCACCAGTGTGAGCTTTTGCCCCGGCTGCACGGTTTCGCCTTTCAGGTTATTCCATGCCTTAAGTTGGGCAATGGTCAGGTTGTGCGTGCGGGCTACTTTTTCCAGAAAATCACCGGAGCGCACCACGTAGGAAGTCGGAACGGTATCATCTGCTTCGGCGGCGGCGGGAACTGCCTCCACTGGCCGGCGGGTAGCAGGCCGGACTGCCACGGACCGGGCCGCGCGGGCCGCAACAGGTGCTTCTACGGTATCCTCGGCCTCCTTTAGCTCAAGGGTCGGCGTTGCTTTCTGGGAGCGGACAGCCACGGCTGGCTTGGCGGAAGCCACCGTGCCAGCAGCGGAAACGGCTGGTGCCGCAGGCGTGGCCTGGGGCACGAATACCACTAACTGCTTACGTGAAGTTAGCGAGTTGCCACGGCCCAGCTCGTTCCAGCGCCGCAATTGGGCTGTACGTACCGCGTATTGCTCGGCCACCGAGGCCACCGTTTCGCCGCGCTTTACGGTGTGGCGCACGCGCCGGTACTTGGGCTGGGCAGAAACTGGCTTGGCAGCAGCTACGGCCTTGTCCCGGGTAGGAAAGGGTTCTACTCCAGCCAGCAATACGGATTTGGTTGCTAGTGGAGTAGGTAGCTCGGCCAGCGGGCGGCAGTAGTCAAACAGGGTTTCCCGGTCAACGGCGGCCAGCGTAGCGCGGGTAGCCGCCGGGAACTGTACGGTATAGGGTCGGTAGCCGGCCGGTAGGTAAGGCTTGCGCAGCTCCGGGTTCAGGCGCAGCAGTGCCATCGAATCGGGGTAGCCGCAGGCGCGGGCCAGGCGGGTCAGGTCGAAGGGGCGGCCGCCGAGCTGCAGCGTGTCCATAGCCTCGGCATGTTGGTAGCGCAGGGCGGGAGAGTGCAGCTGGTGCTCGTTGGCGTACTTCATGGCGTACATGATGGCCGTGAAGGTGGGCACGTAGTTGCGGGTTTCGGCCGGCAGGTTGGGGTGCACTTCCCAGTAGGTTTTCTTGCCGGTACGGCGCACTACCTTCTGCATGTTGCCCGCCCCCCAGTTGTAGGCCGCCAGCACCATTTCCCAGTCGTGAAATACCCCGTACAGGTAGCGCAGATGCTTGCAGGCGGCTTCCGTGGCTTTCTCGGGGTCCATCCGCTCATCCACCCACTCGTCGCGGCGCAGGCGCAGGTCGTTGGCGGTAGGGCCCATAAACTGCCACAAACCGGTGGCGCCCACTCGGGATTTAGCCGTCGGAATCAATGCCGACTCCACCACGGCCAGGTATTTCAGATCAGTGGGCAGGTTGTACTTGGCCAGGTATTTCTCGAACAGCGGAAAATACAGGTTTTCGCGCTCCAGTACCCGCTGCGTGTAGCCCCGTTGCCGCTCCGTAAACAGCCGCACAAAGGCCATTACGTGGTTATTGAAGGCGTGGGGCATCTCCGTTTCAATACAGGCAATTCGGTCGCCCACTAGGTCGCGCAGCTCGGGCGAAGTACGAAGCCACCGCAGGCGGGCCGAATCGACGGGTACCGGAGTTGCCACCAGCGAGTCGGGCAGCAGCTCCAGGTGTACCTGCAGCGTGTCGTTGAGGGCGGGCTGAGGAGCGGGCGGCAGCTGGGGCCGTACCTGGGCCGCTACCGGGCGGGCCAGGGCCGAGGCCAACAGAACGGGAACAGCAGCGCGCAGCAACGACTTCTTCATCAGCAATAGATAACCCGGGGCAACGTAGCCGGAGACACAAAACGCTGAACCTGAGTCCAGCGCATTTTCAAAAATAACGCAGATTCGCAAAAAAACCAGTCCGGCGTTCAGCAAACTGCCTGGCAGCCCCTACGCACAACTCAGCAGAATCGTTCGGCAGGGCCCGCCAGGCAGGCTGTTAGGCACGCAAATGAAGCCTAGGCTTCGGCGGGCGCAAGGGTTTCGGTGAGGGCGTTGGCGAAGGCCAGCAGGTGCTCCTCGCGGAAGGCCCCGCTCAGAATCTGCAGACCGATGGGCAACCCCTGGGCATCCGTACCATTCGGTACCGAAATAGCCGGTACGCCCGCCAGGGAGGCCTGCACCGTGAAGATATCGGCCAAGTACATAGCCAGTGTGTCCTTATTCACGTCGCCAATGCGGAAGGCCGTGGTGGGCGTGGTGGGCAGCACCAGGAAGTCATACTCACGCAGCAGCTCGTCGGTGGTTTCCTTGATGAGGCGACGCACTTTTTGGGCTTTGGTATAGTACGCGTCGTAGTAGCTGGCACTCAGTACAAAGGTGCCCAGCATAATGCGGCGCTGCACCTCGGGGCCGAAGCCCTGGGCGCGGGTTTTCTTGTACAACGACTCCAGGTCCGTGGCATCCGGCGCGCGGTAGCCAAACTTCACGCCGTCGTAGCGGCTCAGGTTGGAGCTGGCTTCGGCCGTGGTCAGGATGTAGTACGTGGGTACAATGTAATCGAGGTAGGGAAACTCCACTGCTTCCACCACGTGCCCCTGGCCGCGCAGCTGCTCTAGAGCCTGCTCCGTAGCGGCCTTAATCTCAGGATTGAGGCCCGGGCGCTCCAGACAGTCCTTGATGTAGCCTACGCGGTAACGCGGGGCCGGCGTGAACTGCTGGCTGTACGCCGGTACGTCGCGCTGGCTTACGGTGCTGTCGAACTGGTCGGCCCCGGCCATTACTTCCAGCAGTAAAGCCGCATCCTCCACCGAACGGGTCAGCGTACCAATCTGGTCGAAGGAAGAAGCGTAGGCAATCAGCCCGTAGCGCGAGATGCGCGAGTACGTGGGCTTGAAACCCACAATCCCGCAAAACGCCGCCGGCTGCCGCACCGAACCACCCGTATCGGAGCCGATTGACGCTAGACACATATCGGCCTGCACGGCCACGGCCGAGCCACCCGATGACCCACCGGGCACCCGCTCGGGGTCAATTTCATTGCGGGCCGGGCCGAAGTACGATGTTTCGTTGGACGCCCCCATGGCAAACTCGTCGCAGTTCTGGCGGCCAATCATAATGGCATCCTCCTCCAGCAAGCGCTGCACGGCCGTACCCGTAAACAGGGACTTAAAGCCGTCCAGGATGTGGCTGCTGCTCTGCAGGGTGTGGCCTTCGTAAGCCAGCACATCCTTCAGGCCTACCACCATACCCGCCAGCTTACCAGCCGTACCGGCCGCCAGCTTGGCATCCACGGCATCGGCCTGGGCCAGGGCCTCATCGGCCCATACTTCCAGAAAGGCGTTGAGGTGTTCTTTGCACCGGATGTTATCCAGGTAATACTCCACGAGCTGACGGCAGGTCGTGGTGCCTGCCGTCAGCTCGTGGCGAACTTCCGTGAGGGAGTTAAAGCGTCTCAAGACGAAATAGAATTTAGTTCAACTGATCGGGGCGGGGGCGCGCTTCGGGGGCGGGCGTTACCGGGGGGGTAATGCCACCATCCATCGGCGGGGCAATAGGAGCGGCGGGTGCTTCGGCTACCGGCGGGGCCTGGTAGGCCGGCTGCTGCTGGTAGGGCTGCTGCTGAAACTGTTGCTGATAAGGCTGCTGGGGCGGCGCACCGGCATTTTCAATCTCGCTGCGGATTTCGCGGGAAGCGTCTTTGAACTCGCGGATGCCTTTGCCCAGGCCGCGGGCCAGCTCCGGAATCTTATTCGCACCGAAGAAAATCAGGATGAACAGCACGATGACCATTAGCTCACCGCCGCCGATACCTTCCAGAAACAAAAAAAGTGGCGTGTGCATAATGGTACAGGTTAAACGCGGGGAGCGTTGGGGTCGTTGGGGTTAACGGGACGGTCCCGGAACTCCGGTTTTTCGTCGCGGGAAGCATCCTTAAATTCACGGATGCCCTGACCCATGCCCCGGAACAGCTCCGGAATGCGCTTGGCGCCGAAAAGTAGAATGACAGCCAGTACAATCAGCAGCACTTCGGTGCCGCCGAAATTACCGATACCAAGCAAAAGAGTGGCAAGGTTCATAGAATGCAGGCCGTGAGGCCAGGTTTGGGATGGTAAAGCTCCTTATACGGGTCTGGCAACCCATTAGGATTGATAAAGGTACCGCATAATTTGAAAATCAGTTCCCGCCTGGGTGCGCGGCTGGCGGCAAGAGCGCAGGCAAGGGCAGTATTCGAACCAGCAAACCCGAACATTAGGCGGGTAAATGTACAGATTCAGCGGCGGCGGTACCGCAGTACGCTTACTTCTCCACAATTTTGATAGTCAGGAGCCCATTAAGCTTACTTCTCCTTTTATTCTTTCTGCATCTCAATGTCGCCTAAATCCTTTGCCGCTCCTGCTCGCTCCAAACCGGCTGCCCGGCGTGCCGATGAGGCTGCGCGGGTAAAAGCCCTTGAGCAATACCAGATTATGGATACCCCGCCAGAGTCGGTGTTTGATGATCTGGTGCGGCTGGCCGGCTTCATCTGCGGCACGCCTATCTCGCTGATTTCATTGCTGAATGGGGAGAGGCAGTGGCTTAAGGCACAGTCGGGGCTGACGGAAGTGGGTAGTACGCCCCGCAGCGAAGCATTCTGTCAGTACACCATTCAGGGTACTGAGCTGCTGGAAGTGGAAGATGCGCTCCAAGACCCGCTGTTTCAAAACCACGCCATGGTTACCGGCGACCCGCACATCCGGTTTTACGCCGGGTATCCGCTCATCACGCCCGAGGGGCACGCGCTGGGGGCCATCTGCGCCATTGATCAGGTGCCGCGCCGGCTCACTGCGGAGCAACGGGAAGCCCTACGAATTCTGGCCCGTGAAGTGGTGGCACACCTAGAACTGCGGCGGGCCAAAATTCAACTGCAAGAAGAAAAAACAAAACTAGAAGGGCTGCTGCGTATGGCCAATGATACTGCTGAGTCGTTGTACCTGAACGGCGGACAGAACGAAATTTTTATCAAGCAGGACCACAAGCTACTGCGGGTAAAAACCACTGATATCCGCTACGTGGAGGCCCTTGGCGACTACGTGAACATCTACTCCGGACGGGAACGGTACACCGTGTACAGCACCATGAAGGAACTGGAGGCCAAGCTACCCGCCCGGGAATTTGCCCGGGTGCACCGCAAATACATTGTGCGCCTCGACCGGATTATCTCCATTGAGAGTGATGCGCTGATTGTGGAGGCTGGTCGTGGCTTTGAGCAGGCTAGCAGCCTGCTGCCCGTGCCCATCGGCAACTCATATAAAGCTGCGCTTCTGGGACGGCTGAACCTCATCTAGGCGCTCGGCTGAGATAAGCGGTATCCGGATTTAGACAATTCACCGAGGGAAAAAACTGATTCGGCGAATTTGGACAATCAACTGCTGTTGTGCCGCGTATCTTTGAAACGGTTATCGGGGATTAACTCCGGAAGTAGCGGCTGCCCTACGTGGCTGAATGGCTTCCGGGGGAGGGATTCTGGTAGCTAAGTTTGTTTTCATAGCTCAGAAAGACACCGCGCCTTGCACGGTGTTTTTTTATGCCTTCGTGCGCCAAAACCGCCTTATTTGCGGCCCAACCAGTTTTCCGGATTCAGGTTGGAGCTATTGTGCCACACCTGAAACTGTACTTCGGAAGTACCCTCGGCATCGGTGGATACCGTGCCGATAGCCTGCCGGGCCTGCACCTGCTGCCCTTCGCTCACGCCTACGCTGCGTAATTTGGCATATACCGTGAAATAGTCGCCGTGCTGCACCATTACAATGGTGCCCATGCCGGGTACACTGGCCACCGTGAGCACCTTGCCATTGAATACGGCTCGTACCGGCTCGCCGGCACTGGTTTGAATATCCACGCCCCGGTTTTCCACCACCACATTTTTCAGTACGGGGTGGTTATGGCGGCCGAAGCGCTGACTGATAAAGCCCCGCCCCACGGGCCAGGGCAGCCGGCCCCGGTTATCGTGGAAGGAAGAAGCCAGCTCGGCCGTTTCGGGCGTGAGCGTAACCTTATCCACGCGCTCCGCCGCCGATACGGCCGCGGCTTCCGCCTCGGCCGTGGGGCTGGTGCGTGTGGTAGCGGCCGGACTGCGCGACGGGGCGGAAGCTGCTGAGGCCCGCGCGGCATTGGCGGCGGCGCGCCGGGCGGCAGCCCGTGCGGCGCGGGCAATTTCCTCCCGTACCCGCTGGGCAATCAGGTTATCGAGGCGGCTAACGGCCTGCTGGCGGGCGGCCAGCTCCTTACGCAGGTTTTCCTCCTGCTGGGTGAGCTTGGTTACTACCTGGTCCTGCTGGGTTTTTAGCGTGAGCAGGTTTTTTTTCTCTGAAATCTGGTTGCTGAGCAGGCTGCCTTTCTCCTCTTGCTTTTCCTTCAGCCCCGCCAGCTGTGAACTGAGCCGCTGCTGCGTGTGGGTAATCTGGGCGGCCTGGGCCTGGCGCACCTCTGTATACTGCCGGATGTAGCGCAGCCGCAGCATAAACTGGTTGAACGACTCAGAAGCGAATAGAAACATGAGCCGATTGTAGCCGTTGGCCGTTTTGGAGCCGGCATAAATCAGGCGGGCATATTCGGCCTTGAGCTGCTCCAGGCTCTGGCGCGTCTGCTGCACCTGGGTTTCCGTCTGGCGCACATCAGTTTCAATGTAGCGCAACTCGCTGCTAATGTTTTTGATGACGCCCTGCTGCACCGTCAGCTTTTCCTTGAGGGCGTTGAGCTGGCCTACCGAAGCCTGCTTCTGCTGTTGGGTCTGGGCCAGAATGCGGCTGGTTTCCTGAATGCGCTTGAGCGTAGCGCGCCGCTCCCGCTCCAGCTGGGCCTTGGATTTGCGTTGGGCCTGCGCCGGGGAAACCGCCAACAGGCCGGCCAGCACCAGCAGAAGCCACCCGTTACTTTTTCCGCGCATAGCCTTTCGGAACCGAAAACGGAAACTGCAGCCGCTCCTTATCCACATCCACTGAGCGGTAGGTAAGCGTAACAGTGGTTGGCGGTGTCTGGCCCTGTTGCACCTGCACCAGGGTACTGTAGGCAAACTGCTGCGGGTTGCGCTCCAGTGGCCGAAAGTCAGAGTAATCTACTGTGAGCTTATTCTGACTGGCCGGAGCCTGCACCTGCAGTTGCTGAATGCGGGCCCGGTCGAGGTGCACGAGCTGCTGTACCAGCAGGCCGGCTTGCTCGTAGTTCACGCGTTGCATGGGTCCCTCGGTCGTTACGGTGGGCTGCACAGTGGCGCTGAGCGGAGCCAGGTAGTTGCCTAACAGCAGGGCCTGCACCATATCAAAATTAACGGGCACGTTCAGCCGCTGGCTCAGGTAGGCAAAGTCGCCGGCGTAATACTCTTTGTGCAGCTTGTCCAGCACCTGCACCGAGTCGCGGGTGATGTAGATGCGGCCACCTTCGATTCCAATCAAAGAGGCCGAAATCCAGATAACGCTGTCCTTGCGGATACGCACGTTGATGTTGCCGCTCTGGTCGCCGAACTGGGCCTTGCCTTTGGCTGCCAGAAACCGGAAGTCTACATTGGCGGCGCGCACGGCCTCAGGCATGGGTACCGTGGCGGCCGGTTTCTTGCCGGGCAGCAGTTTGCGGGTACAGCTGCCCAGCAGCAGAAAGGAGCTTAGCAGCAGCAGCGCGAGGCGGTTACTCATAGAGTCTCTTGTCTTTGATCTTACGGTCGATAAGCAGGGAAGCCCCACCCAGTTTTTTGGCGCGCTGCCATTCCTGCAGCGCCTTATCGGCCTCCCCGAGTTGGAACAGTATGTCGCCGTAATGCTCCACCACGGTGGCATCGGTGGTTGTTTTCAGGGCCTTTTCCAGCTGTTGCCGGGCCCCGGCATAGTCCTTCAGCCGGTACAGCACCCAGCCGTACGTATCCAAATACGTATCGTTGTCGGGATTCTGCTTTACCAGCTTGCCAGCCATTTCCCGGGCCTTCTCTAGCTTTTCGCCCCGCAAAGAAAGGTAGTAGCTGTAATTATTGAGCGCCTGGGCATTGTTGGCGTCAAAGGTGAGGGCCGCCTCGTAGGCCGCATCCGATTTGGGGTAATCCTTCAGTTCGTGGTAAACGTCGCCAAGCTGGGTATCAAACTGCGCCAGCAGCTCCGGGTTATCGGTGGCTAGCTTACGGCCGTACTCCAGGGACTTGATGGCTTTGGCGGGTTGCTTTTTGAGCTGGTAGCCCACGCCGTTGTAAAACCAGAGTGGGGCCTGATTCGGGAACAGTTCCAGCGCCTGGCCGGTATGGGTCAGCAGGGAGTCAATCTGGTTTAGCTCGGCATCAATGAGCACTACCTGCTGCCAGATCTGATAACGGGAGTTATCCAGCCGAATGGCCTGCAGGTAGTTGGCGCGGGCGGCCGGGCGGTTGCCCGTCACCGTCTGGATGTCGCCGGCAATGGAAAAGGCTTTGGCTTCCTTGGGGTGCACGCGGGTAGTAATGGCCGCCAGTTCCTGGGCCGTCTGGTTCAGATCGGGGTTAGGCAACTGCTTGATGTAGTCCACCAGAATCCGCACCTTGTTGTCGATATCCAGGGAAGGACTCTCAAAAGCCAGCTTGAGCTGCCGCTCCGATTCCGGCGTGTTTTTCTGCTGCCGGTACACGTCGGCCAGAATCATGCGGGCCCGGGGGTTGTCGGGGTCCTGTTTCAGGGCCTGCTCGGTTACCCGAATGGCATCAGACAGGCGGTTGTTGGTGGCGTACAGCTGGGCCTGGGCCAGCACATAGCGCACCTCATCAGGGTTGGCGGCAATCAGGGCCTCACCTTCCTGCAATGCTTTATCGAGGTTGTTCTGCTTCAGATAGATCTGCTGCTTCTTGAACGACACCTCATCCAGAGGACCGAACTTCTTTTCAGCCTCTTCAAACGTCGCCAGCGCCTCGTTCAGCTTGCCCTGCGCCAGATACAAATCGGCCAGATTGAACAAATAAGGACCGGAGTTAGGCACAGCCTTGATAAGGGTTGTGTAGGTCTGCGTAGCCTCGGCAAACTGCTTCTGGGAAGCATAAATCTGGGCCAGCAGCAGGTAGTAGTACGCGTTCTGCGGGTCCAGCTTCACGGCTACCAGCGCGAAGTTGGTGGCGTCCTTAAAGTTGCCGCTTAGCAGGTTGGTTTCGGCAATCTTGTAATTGATGGCCGCGTTGGTAGGGTTGATGGCGTAGGCCTTCAAAAACCGCTCCAGCGCTTTGTTGTAATCTTCCAGCAGCAGAAACCGGACGCCATCCACGAAAAATGCCTCGCTCATCTCCCGGTCTTTCTCCGTGAGATTTACCCGCTGCCGGGCTGCGGCATCCAGCGCGGCCCGGCGGGCCAGCTCCTTCCGTTCTTTGCGGTTGAGTTTGCGCGGCTTGCCCTCCTCTGAGGTAGCGGGAGGCGCTGGCTGCTGGGCATAGGCAGGCCCGGCCAGCAGCAGGCTCAGTAGCAGAATAGCAAAGGCACGAAGTCGGCTCATTGAAAACGGTAGCGCGGACCCTACGAAAGGCCCGCGAATTGGAAACAGGTTACCTAACCCCAACACGCTGATGGCCCCCAAAGGTCCGCGCTACGTAAAACGTCAGGCGACGCAAAAATATCACACGCGCAGCGTGTTGTAGTCGCCCACGCTCAAATCGTTGGGTTGGCTGGCTACCGTGGCGTGGCTGCCTACCATGGAGTTGATGATGTTGGCGTGCAGCACGGAGGCCGACTGCTGCACAATGGAATTGGAAACGACGGAATGGCGTACGTTGGTATGGTCGCCCAGACTTACGTGCGGACCTACTACCGAGTCGGTGATGACCACGCCTTCGCCCACGTACACCGGTGGAATCAGTACGGAGTTGGTCACCCTGGCGGATTCCGCTACCAGTGTTTCGCCGCGCTCCTGCAGGTACTCCAGGTAGCGCTGGTTGGTAAATACGGTGGCGTCTTTGTTGCCACAGTCAAGCCACTCGGTTACGCGGCCGGGCACAAACTTGGTGCCCTTGTTTTTCATATTCTCCAGGGCATTGGTGAGCTGGTACTCGCCCTTATCCTTGATGTCGTTATCGAGCAGGTACTGCAGCTCCTGGCGCAGGTACTCACCATCCTTGAAGTAGTAGATACCGATGATGGCCAAGTCGGATACAAATTCCTGAGGCTTCTCCACGAAATCGGTAATCTGACCCTGCTCATCCAGCTTCACCACGCCAAAAGGCTTGGGGTCGTCCACGCGCTGCACCCAGATGGTGCCCTCGGCCGAGGCGTCCAAGATAAAATCAGCTTTGAATAGCGTATCGGCAAACGCCACAACCACCGGACCATCCAGGGCCGACTGCGCGCACAGGATAGCGTGGGCCGTACCCAGGGGCTCGTCCTGGTAGTGAATGGTGCCCTTGGCCCCCACGGATTCGGCAATCTTAATCAGGCTTTTCTCCACCTCACTGCCAAAGCGGCCGATGATGAAGGCTACTTCCTCAACTGGCTCCCCACACACTTTGGCAATGTCTTCAACCAAGCGGTGTACAATGGGCTTACCGGCAATCGGAATCAGCGGCTTCGGAACGGTGAGCGTGTGAGGGCGCATCCGCTTGCCCATACCGGCCATTGGAACGATAATCTTCATGGGAGGAAAGAAATGATGAGTTATGAATTAAGAATGATGAATTAGGGATTGAGAACTAATAAACTGAGAAACAGCCCGTAGAGAAAACAGCCTAGCGCAACTGTTTTCCGGTGTAAGAAAGCTAAAAGCTACTTCTCAATTCATACTTCTTAATTCATAATTCAGATGGTGCCTGTGCTGCCGTAGCCGCCGGTACCCCGTTGAGTTTCGCTAAGTACCTCGGCCGGCTGCCACACAATAGTTTCGTGGCGGGCTACTACCAACTGCGCTACCCGCTCCCCATCCTGGACCACAAACTCCTGGTCCGACAAATTCACGAGCAGCACTTGTAGCTCGCCACGGTAGTCGGCATCAATGGTGCCGGGGCTGTTAACGATGCCGATGCCGTGCTTGTAGGCCAGGCCACTGCGCGGGCGCACCTGCGCTTCATAGCCCACCGGAATTTCCAGAAACAGGCCCGTTGGGATGAGGGCGCGTTGCAGGGGCTTCAACGTAACCGGCTCCGGGAGGTTGGCCCGCACATCGAGGCCGGCGGCGTGGGCCGTCTGGTATTCCGGCAAGGGGTGCTTGCTGCGGTTGATAACGGGAATTTGCATGAAGAAAAGGAAGTCAGGGAGTTGCAGCGGAATAAGGTGCCGCACCCCAACCGGAAGCGGCGCGCAGGCTTGCCGTATTCAGGGAGAAAACAGGAGAATTCCAGCAGATAAAACCTGCTGAAGCGGGCCCAATCTAGCGGTTTTTTACGGTATCCGCAGCATGGGGGCGCCCGCTAAATGGTGCGCAGGCGGCGGCCTTCCACCGCCGCTACCAGCCCAATAAAGCCCAGCGTAAGCAGCGCGTGGAAGCCGTAGCGGGCCCAGCCAGCGGCCACCGGCGCCCACCAGCTAACGGCCACCACGCCCACGGCCACGGCCAGCCACGTGAGCAGGCGGCCCACCGGGTAGGGCACCGGGTAGTGCCGCTCGCCCAGCCACCAGCACAAAGCCGCCATCATAAAGTAGCAGGCCAGCGTAGCAATAGCCGAGCCCATGTAGCCCAGCAGCGGAATCAGCAGGAAATTGAGGACCACCGTGAGCACCGCGCCGGCAAAGCCCAGGTAGGTGCCGTAGTAAGTTTTGTCGGTGAGCTTAAACCACACCGAGAGGTTCCAGTACACGCCCAGAAACAGGTAAGCCAGCAGCAGCACGGGCACCACGGCCAGGCCCTGCAGGTATTCCGGCCGCTGCAGAAAAACGCTGGCTACGATATCCAGATTCACGCTCACGCCCACAAATAGCATAGCGCAGCACAGCGTAAACCACTTCAGTACGAGGGCAAAGGTGCGGGGCGAGTTTTTCTCCGTACTCTGAGCGAAAAAGAACGGCTCGGCGGCGTATTTAAAGGCCTGAATCACCAGGTTCATCAGCACACTGATTTTGTAGCAGGCTCCGTAGATGCCCAGGGCCGCCTGCTTGCTTTGGCCGGGGTAAAAGCCATCCGGCAGCCACTTGGGTAGGATTGTCCGGTCCAGCATCTCGTTTACGGTGCCAGCCAGGCCCATCAGCAAAATCGGGTACGCGTATTGCAGCATGGGCCGCAGGGGCTCCAGGTTCAGGCGGAAGCGGAAATCCAGCAGCTCCCGGCCCAGCAATAGTAAGGTACAGGCCGAAGCCGCCAAGTTGGAGAGGAATATGTACCCGATGCCCATGGTGGGATTGTAGATGCTGGCTACCAGCGGCTGCAGCCCCACCAGGTACTTGCCCGCCAGCACTTCGGGGCAGAGCACGATGAAAAACAGGTTCAGGCCTACGTTGACGGCAATGTTGGCCAAGCGGATGGCAGCAAACTTACGAGCCTTGTTTTCCAGCCGCAGCCGGGCAAACGGAATAGCCGCCACGGCATCCAGCCCCAGAATCAGGGCAATCCAGACGGCGTACCGCTCGTGGCCGGGGGGCAGGTCCAGCAGGCTCATCAGGAGGCGGGCCAGGGCGGCCAGCACGGCCGTCAGCACCACGCTGGAGAGCAGCAGCAGGGTCATCACCCGGTCATACAACTCGTGCCGGTCGGTGCCGGGGCGGTTGGCGAAGCGGAAATACGTGGTTTCCATGCCGTAGGTAAACGCCACGTTCAGAAACGCCACGTAGGCGTACAAGCCCGTTACGATACCATATTCCGCCGCCGCAAAACGGGCCGTGTACACCGGCACCAAGAAGGTGTTCAGTACGCGGCCCACAATGCTGCTCAAGCCATAAATGGCCGTTTGCGACGCCAGCCGCTTGGCAATACTCATCTGGAATGCGTAGAAATGAAGAACTAAAAGTCAGAATTGGCCGGGTAAGCACACGAAATTCGGCGGACGAGCAGCGCAGGCTGGCTTATCCACCGAATTCTACGGGTTCTTACTCGCGGGTTATTTTCCGGTAAACGCCGCTGTGCGCTTCTCCAGGAAAGCGGAGGTGCCCTCGCGGAAGTCGGCCGAGGTGAAGCACCGCCCGAACGACTCCGCCTCGGCCTGGTACCCGTCCCGGTCTTTATCAAAGTAGGCATTCACGGCATCAAGGCACAGGCCCACGGCAATGGGGGCTTTGGTGAGGATGCGCTGCAACAGCTGCCGCGTGAAGGACAGCAGCTCGGCCTGGGGAACTACGTGGTTTACCAAACCCAGGCGTAGGGCTTCTTCGGCTTTAATCATGTCGGCAGTCAGCAGCAACTCAATGGCTTTGCCTTTACCGATCAGCTGGGTAAGGCGCTGGGTACCTCCGTAGCCCGGCAGCAGGCCCAGGTTCACTTCGGGCTGACCAAAGCGGGCGTTGTCGGCGGCAATACGCAGGTGGCAGGCCATGGCCAGCTCGCAGCCTCCGCCCAACGCGAAGCCGTTGACGGCGGCAATAACCGGCTTGCGGCTTTCCTCAATCAGCCGGAAGGCCTGCTGGCCCTGCTCGGCTGCCCGGCGGGCGGCTGCCTCATCCAGCTGCGTCAGCTCGGCAATATCGGCCCCGGCCACAAATGATTTTTCCCCGCTGCCCGTCAGGATAATGCCGCGCACGGCGGGGTCCTGCTGGGCCTGCTCCACGGCCGCCCGGATTTCCTGAATAGTGGCCGCGTTGAGGGCGTTCAGCTTATCGGGGCGGTTTACGGTGAGGGTCAGAATACCGGTTTCGGACTCAACCTGGTACAGTACATTGGTGAAGGTGGTCATGCGGGAAGCGTTGGAGAGGTGGAATACTGTGCCGGTAAAGATACTGGGAATTGCGCCGCGCCCCGGCTCATCGGGTAAAGTCCGGATTGAACGCGTCAGGACCAGTAGTTGTCGAAACCCGTCCCCGGCCCCATGCCAGTCGCTGCATATTTGCCGGCAGTAACCAAACGTTGGCAGCGGAAGCGGAAAAATCTATATTTAACCGCAAGTATCTACAGCTCTCACCTTCAAACACTTCCAAAACATGGGTTTCGTTTCCGAATTCAAAGAGTTTATCTCCAAAGGCAATGTGCTCGACTTGGCCGTCGGCGTCATCATCGGTGGGGCTTTTGGCAAAATTGTTTCATCCCTGACGGATGACATCATTATGCCTATCCTGAGCCTATTCACCAACAATATTGATTTCAAAGAGAAGTTCTTTGCGCTAAACGGGCAGCACTACGAGAGCTTAAAAGCAGCGCAGGATGCCAAAGCGGCTGTTGTGAGTTATGGCAATTTTCTGAATGCGGTTATATATTTCCTGATTATTGCTTTCGTGATTTTCTGGGTTGTAAAGCTCGCCAACCGCTTTAAGCGGCCCCAGGAGGTGATACCCGTGGCCGACCTCGGCCCCACTAAAGACCAGCAGCTGCTGATGGAAATCCGGGATGCGCTGCGCACGCGCGGCTAACCGCAACAGGCTGTATGTTTGGCCGGCTTTTGTCCCTGGCAGGGCAGGAGCCGGCCTTTTTGTTTACTGTTGCTACACTCTGGTATGTCCGCACGGATTACTGCTCTGGTTATCTTTTTCACTGGCCTCAATGCGGCTGCCTTTGCTCAGGCTGACGACCCGCGCCGCCCCCCGGCCCCGCTGCCGGCGTATAAAATATCTGCGGAGGTGGATACGGTCCGGGGCTGGCGGCGCGGGGGCGCCGGTACACTCAATTTCAGCCAGGTGAGTTTGCGTAACTGGGCCCCCGGTGGGCAAAGCTCCCTGTCGTTATTGTCCACGGGCAACATGTACCTGCACTACCGGGGCGCCGAACACACCTTCGACCTGTCCGGTAACCTGGTGTACGGCCTGCTGAAGGCGGGTAAATCCCGCCTGCGCAAAAATGATGATCGGCTGGAACTGAACGGCCGCTACGCCCGGCAGTTCACCACCACGCTCTCGTACGCCGCCCAGATAAACCTGAAAACGCAGCTAACCCCCACCAAAGCCCCCGAAAAACCAGACTCGCTGCTGTCCCGCTTTTTCGCCCCGGCCTATATTCTGGCCTCATTGGGCGTGGAGTACAAACCGAATACCGATTTCTCTATATTACTGTCCCCGGCCACTGGTAAGTTTACCGTGGTAGCCGATCAGCAACTGGCCGATGCCGGCTCCTTTGGAGTGCGGGGTGCCCGCCGCGACACGGCCGGGCAGTTGCTGCCGGGCACCGGGCAGCGGCTGCGCGAGGAGCTGGGAGCTTACCTCAACGCCCGCTACCGGCACGTACTATTCACCAACATCACCTACAACACCCGCCTGGAGCTGTTCAGTAACTACTTTCACAATCCGCAGAACATCGACGTCAGTTGGGAAAACCTCCTCGACTTCAAAGTAAATAAGTACGTAAGCGCCAGCGTTACGACCCTGCTCATCTACGACGACGACATCCGGGTGCCCCTGGACCGCAACGAAGACGGGGTGCCCGATGATCGGGGGCGGCGGGTACAGTTCAAGGAAACACTTGGTATCGGGCTGACTTACAAGTTTTAATTGAAATCGAACTAACTTTGCCAACCACCCGTTGGCCGCATACATTCTGGCATTATATGTGCCTTTATGGCCCTGTCTTTTGCTCCTTTTCTGCTCTATGAAGAAGTTTCTCTCCGTTGTGGTAGTTGCCGCCGCCGGGGTCCTGCTGGCCCCGGCCGCCCAGGCGCAAAGTACCCTGTCTGGCGAATCCATCGGCCAGCCCCGCCGCACCGAGGAGGCGCCGCGCAAAAAGCAGAAGAGCCGCAGCAATGATGTGGCCCGGATGCAGCGCCGCATGAGCATGAACCCCGATGAGGCCAAGCGCGACCAGCAAATGGAAGTGTTGGAAGCTCGCTCGGGTATGGGCACCGCCAACACCAGCTTTGGGCGGGCCGCCGGGCCGGCAAGGCAGTTCGAGAAAGGAGCCGGGGGCTTCACCGTGCGTAAGTTCAAGGACAACCGCATTGGCACGGCCCGGCAGAAGCGCGGCCAGACCCGGCCGGCCGGCTTTGTTGATCCCAAAGGCAAGCCGCTGAGCCACAAAAAGAAAAAGCACTTCCTGTTTTTCTAAGCTCTCACTTTCTTGTCCAGTAGCAACCTGATCAGTTGGTTGCCGGTACGACCCGTAAAAAAAGCCCCGGCGCAACGCTCCGGGGCTTTTTGATCTTCAGCAGTATCGGGGCCACCGTTCGCCCCCGATGCAGCCGAAGAAGAGGAAGCAGCAGGCAGTGCTGACAAAAACTATAGTGGCGGAGATGGACCGTCGGGTGATGTAGCCTGAATACCTTCGGCGCTGATGTGAGTGCGGCTGTACCTGCAGCTGCACAAAAGGCCTTTCGGTGCACCGAATGCGGGTAGTAAATTCCGGGTGTTACGTGCTGGCCCCGTAGCTTCTGGTCAAGCCAGAAGCTCCTCGTAAACTCATTCTTTACCCCGATTCATTGCCGCTGCCGCGGCTTATTCACAACCACTCATGCACTTAGCCCTGCGTTTATCCAGACAGCGGCTACCCTCCACGAATGTACTGCTGCACGCAGCCGTATTCTGAAACGTCTGGCTTGACTCCGGCCCCACATGTCCGGTGTGTATGGCCCTTCGCTACCGGTACATAAGCTATTCTATCCTTCTCCCTCCGGTGCGAAGTCGGGACGTTACCAGTGGTCGGCAAATGCTTGACTTTGGGCTCTTATCCCTATTGTGTGAATAGAGTTATTGTCCGTTCAGCATCCTTAGCAGGTAGTAAATCCGGCTGCGGGGAAAGCGTGCAGGAATGAATGAGGTGGTACCAGCACGATGGGCGGAGGGTAGGTGAGCGGTTTTTCATGATGTGAGCAGTAACTGCTGGCCTTCGTTGTATAAGTTCAATAATTTATAGGACTGATGCAAAAAAAGATTGAAGCTAGGTTGACACCCATCACCACACTTCGTTATAAACTTCAGAAAAGCACGTTAACAAAGCGAGTCAGTTAAGCCGGTTGAGTATGCATTGCTACTGCTACCTCATGACATATAAACAACTGGGCCCCGACTTGCATAAGTCGGGGCCCAGTTGAGTGATGGCTAAAAGCTACGGCAGCTATTACAGCGTCCGTTTTACTTCCTGTTCTTCGAAGCCTTCGATGTTATCGCCTTCCTGCAGGTCGTTGAAGCCTTTCAGCGAGATACCGCACTCGTAACCCTGGCGTACTTCCGACACATCGTCTTTGTAACGCTTGAGGTCTTGAATTTCGCCTGAGTATACCACAATGCCGTTGCGCACGAGGCGTACTTTGGTTTTGCGGGTGAAAGTACCGTCGGTTACCATACAGCCGGCAATGGTGCCCACCTTGGTAATGTTGAATACCTGACGAACTTCGGCATTGGCTACCACTACTTCCTTCACCGTTGGGGCCAGCATGCCTTCCATGGCATCCTTCACCTCGTTGATGGCGTTGTAGATGATCGAGTAGAGGCGGATATCAATCTGCTCCTGCTCGGCCAGCTTGCGGGCACTCTGCGAGGGCCGCACCTGGAAGCCGATAATGATGGCGTCGGAGGCCGAAGCCAGCAGTACGTCGGTTTCCGAAATGGCACCCACGCCTTTGCTGAGGATGTTCACGGCCACTTCCGGCGTGCTCAATTTCAGCAAAGAGTCGGCCAGTGCTTCCACCGAGCCGTCCACGTCGCCTTTCACGATGACGTTAAGCTCTTTGAACGAACCAATTGCCAGACGACGACCAATTTCATCGAGGGTGATGTGCTTCTTGGTGCGCATGCTCTGCTCACGGGCCAGCTGCTGACGCTGCGTAGCCAGTTCACGGGCCTCACGCTCCGTTTCCATCACCTGGATTTTGTCGCCCGCCTGCGGGGCTCCGGTCAGGCCGAGTACCTGCACCGGTGTGGCCGGGCCGGCCTGCTTCATTTTCTTACCGCGGTGGTCAGTCATGGCCTTCACGCGGCCAAAGTGCGGACCAGCCAGCACGATGTCGCCCACCTGCATGGTACCGGTTTGCACCAGAATAGTGGTTACGTAACCCCGGCCTTTGTCCAGCGAGGCTTCGATAACCGTACCCACGGCGTTGCGGTCGGGGTTGGCTTTCAGCTCAAGAATCTCGGCTTCCAGCAGCACCTTTTCCAGCAGGTCGTCGATACCCAGGCCGGTTTTAGCCGATACTTCCTGGCTCTGGTACTTACCACCCCATTCCTCTACCAGGATGTTGATAACCGACAGCTCTTCCCGCACTTTGTCGGGGTTGGCACCGGGCTTGTCAATCTTGTTGAGGGCAATAACAATGGGTACCCCGGCAGCCTGGGCGTGGTTGATGGCTTCCTTCGTCTGCGGCATCACCGAGTCGTCGGCGGCTACCACGATGATGGCAATGTCCGTCACCTTGGCACCACGGGCACGCATGGCCGTAAACGCTTCGTGACCCGGCGTATCAAGGAAGGTGACGCGCTTGCCCGATTTGGTCATTACGTCGTAGGCCCCGATGTGCTGGGTAATACCGCCGGCTTCGCCTTTGGCTACGCTGGCGTTCCGGATATAGTCAAGCAGCGAGGTCTTACCGTGGTCCACGTGACCCATGATGGTCACAATGGGAGCCCGCGGCTGCAGATCCTCTTCGTTGTCTTCAAACTCGATGTTGGTTTCCTCTTCCTCGGCGCTCAGGAATTCCACGTCGTAGCCAAACTCATCGGCAATAACCGTAATGGCTTCGGCGTCGAGGCGCTGGTTGATGGAAACGAACATGCCCATATTCAGGCACACCTTGATAACCTCATTTACCGATACGTCCATGAGCGAAGCCAGGTCGTTAGCGGAAATGAACTCAGTTACTTTCAGGGTTTTGGCGTCCAGCTCGTTCTGCGCACGTAGCGCCTCCCGGTCTTCGGCAGCCATGTTCCGCTTGTCGCGGCGGTACTTGGCGCGGTTCTGCTGCTGACCACCCCGGCCGCCGCTGAGCTTGGCCAGCGTAGCCTTGATCTGCTCCTGAATCTGCTTATCGTTTTGCTCGGGCGTGAGCGGCACAGCGGGCTGACGGTTGTTGCCACCCCGGTTGTCCCGGTTGCCACCGGGCTGGCCGGGACGGTTTCCGCCCTGCTGACCGCCGGGACGATTGCCTCCCTGCTGGCCTGGACCACCAGGGCGGTTGCCACCACCCTGCTGACCAGGACCGGCCTGACCGCCTTGTTGGCCGGGCCCATTCATGGGAATGCGCTGGCGCTTTTTCTTGTCGTTGGGATTGAGGCCACTCTTGCGAACATCCGAGGACGCCACGGGGCGGGCCCCTCGTCCTCCACCACGCCGCGACGAATCAACGGGCAACTCAATCTTGCCGAGTACCGTGAGACCCTTCAACTGGTCGGCTTTGGCTACGATGGTGCCCTCTTCGGCGCCACCATCCGCAACGGCAGGTGCTTCCGCAGCCGCAGCCGGAGCAGCAGCCGGGGCAGTGGGTGCCGGGGTAACAACCGCCGGAGCCTGAGGCGGGGCAGGAGTAGCGGCCTCAAGGGCTATAGCCGGTGCTGGTGCTGGTGCCGGAGTTGCTTTGGGCGCTTCAGGCTCCGGCTTGGGGTGCGGAGCTTCAGCAACCGGAGCCTTGGGAGCAACCGGAGTTTTAGGAGCTTCCGGAGCTTTGGGAGTTTCCGGGGCCGGAGCTACTGCCGCCGGCTGCGGAGCCGGAGCCGCGGCCGGTTTGGGCGGAACCGGACGGCCTTTCGAATCCAACTCAATTTTGCCCAGCACTTTTAGCCCGGGCACGCGGGCCGGCTCTTCGGCCGGGGCGGGCTTGGGGGCTTCGGCTACAGGAGCCGGTGCCGGAACGGGGGCGGGTTGCGGAGCGGGAGCAGCCGGTTTGGGAGCCGGAGCCGGCTTAGCCGACTCGGCTGCTTTGGCGGCTGCGGCCTGCGCGGCGGCAGCTTCCAGCTCGCTCTGGCGCTTGGCCTGGCTTACTTTGGCAGCATCCATTTTATCCTGCGCCGACGACGCGAAGGCCTTCTCAAGCAGAGCCACTTGCTCCGTTGATAGCTTGGTCGTGGGTTTGTTTTCGATGGAATGCCCTTTTCCCGCCAGAAAATCCACAATTGTGGACAGTCCAACGTTCAGGTCTTTGGCCGCCTGATTCAGCCGTTTGGTTGCTGCTTCCGCCATTCTATGCTCGCGAACGATACTCTTATCTTGGTGCAAAGGTACTAACTTAAATCTTGCCGGGCGACGCTAAAATCAAGCCACCCGGCTGATGCTAGCGTCCTTGCCGTACCGGCCGCCGCGCACTCATTGCGCGTCGCCGGAATTTGGGGTTTCGTCGTCCTGTTCGTCGCTGTCCTCGAACTCCTGACGGATCACGCGGAACAACTCCTCCACGGTTTCCTCCTCCAGCTCGGTCCGGCGCACAATGTCGTCTTTGCTGACGGCCAGTACGGCGCGGCCGGTATCAAGGCCGATTTTCTTCAGCTCATCGATAATCCAGCCTTCAATCTCATCCTGGAACTCGTCCAGAGCGATGTCTTCCTCGAAGTCGCCGGCATCCCGGAACACGTCGATTTCCATACCCACCAGACGCGAAGCCAGCTTAATGTTGGCGCCACCGCGGCCAATGGCCAGCGACACCTGGTCGGGCTTCAAGAACACCGAAACCCGGCCGGTTTGTTCGTTGATTTTCATCGACGTGAGCTTGGCCGGCGACAGGGCCCGGGCGATGTACAGCTCCAGGTTGTCGGTGTAGTTGATGATGTCAATATTTTCGTTTTCCAGCTCCCGCACCACGGCATGGATGCGCGAGCCTTTCATGCCCACGCAGGCTCCTACCGGGTCAATACGGTCGTCGAAGCTTTCTACGGCTACTTTGGCCCGCTCGCCGGGTTCCCGGACGATATTTTTGATGGTGATAAGGCCATCGAAGATTTCGGGAACTTCCTGCTCCATCAGACGCTCCAGGAAAGCCGGCGCGGCGCGGGAAAGAATGATTTTAGGGGTACCATTGAGCACATCCACGCGGTGGACCACGGCCCGGATGGTGTCACCCTTCCGGTAGCGGTCCTTGGGAATCTGCTCGCCTTTGGGCAGCACCAGTTCGTTCTCGTCCTTGTCCAGGATGAGGGCTTCACGGCCCCACACCTGGTACACTTCACCCACCACAATTTCGCCTACCTGGTCTTTGTAGGCTTGGTAGAGGTTGTCGCGCTCCAGGTCTTTTACCCGCTGAATCAGGGTCTGGCGAGCCATCAGCACGGCGCGGCGGCCGAAATCTTCCAGCTTCACTTCCTCGGCTACCTGCTCGCCGATTTCGAAGTCGGGCTCAATTTTCTGGGCCTCCGCCAGCGGAATTTTGTCGAAGTCCCAGATATCCTCCGAGTTGTCGTCCACGATTTCGCGGTTGCGCCAAATCTCCAGGTCGCCCTTGTCCACGTTCAGAATCACGTCGAAGTTCGAGTCGTCATCGTACTTCTTGCGAATCATGGTACGGAACACTTCCTCCAGGATGCTCATCATCGTAGGGCGGTCGATGTTCTTCGACCGGGCGAATTCGGCAAACGATTCAATGAGGACGTTGCTGTTCATTGTTGTAAGCTTTTAGCTACTAGCTGTTAGCCATCTGTTAGCCATCGGCGGGGTGCCAACAGACGACAACAGCTAAAAGGTGAGTAATTCAGAATCAAGCCAACAGCCGGAGCTGTCGGCAACCTGTATGTACTATTTAAATGAAATAACCACTTTCGCCTCGCTAATGTCCCCGAACGGGATAAGTACGGCGGGAAGGGTTTTCTTCTTGCTTTTTTCCTTCACAACCTCCGCCAGTTGAATGCCCGTGGCATCGGCGGCTTCCAGTACACCAGTCTTCTCGGTGCCATCAGTCATTTTCAGGCTGAGGCTGCGGCCCACGTGGCGGCTGTACTGGCGCGGGTCGCGCAGGGGCTGGTCGGCTCCGGGTGAGGTTACTTCCAGGGTGTAGCTGGCATCCTCG
Source organism: Hymenobacter sp. 102 (assembly GCF_049949205.1). Classification (NCBI taxonomy): domain Bacteria; kingdom Pseudomonadati; phylum Bacteroidota; class Cytophagia; order Cytophagales; family Hymenobacteraceae; genus Hymenobacter; species Hymenobacter sp. 102. The sequence goes on along the minus strand of NZ_CP188172.1, from coordinate 2,277,551 downwards.
CCATAAGCCTCATCAATGCGACGGGCCAAGCGGCGGCTTACCTGGGCACACTCATCGATTCCCACGCCCTGGTCGCCGTCGAGGGTAACGGTTACTTTGGGCCGAATAGCATCCGACACCGTGAGGCTCACCACAAACAGGCTGTCGTCGGTGGGCAGGCTGTCCTGGAGGAACTCGGAAAGGCGGGCTTGGTCGAGGTTCATGGAATGGAAACCGGTGATAAAAGAAAGAGGGGACTGTCCGTCCCCTCTGTTCGTGTTCTAGTTTGCGGGAGCAAAGATACAACGCTAAATAACGGAAAGCAAGCCATCAGCGCTGCACGGTGACCCAGCCTTTTACAGCGCGGCCATCGGCATCTTTCAGGTGGTAGTAGTACAGGCCGTCGGGCAGATTATCGGCGCGCCAGTCGTTGCGGTAGGTATCGGTTTCGAACACCTTATTGCCCCAGCGCGTGAACACCTGCAGCCGGGCCGGTCGGCAGCTGAAGCGGGGAATAAAGGTCTCGTTTTTGTCGTCTTGGTTAGGCGTAATGATGTTGGGTACGAACACTTCCCCCACCACCACGGGTACGAAGCTGGTTTCGACAGTGCAGTTGCTGTACTTGGCCGTGAGCTTCACCTGGTAGGTGCCGGGCTGCTGGAATACGTGGGTGGGAGCTTCCTCAGTGGAGAGGGGGCTGCCATCCCCGAAATCCCAGGAGTAGGTACCACCCATGAGCACCGGCACAAAGGAGCAGCTGAACGGGGCTAGTCCGGTATACTGCGGGAAGTTGCTGCACTCGGGCACGCTCAGCGGGAAGTTGATGGTGGGCGAAGGGGCCAACAGCACCTGCCGGGTGGCTGAGTTGGCGCAGCCGTTTTCCGTGACGGTGTAGGTAAGCGTAAAGATGCCCCCGCGCAGGTTGGTGTTGGGTGGTGTAAACAGCCCACCCGCCGATACACCCGGGCCGCTCCAGGTGCCACCAGCCGGGGAAAAGCCCGTCAGCTGCACTGGCTGGGTTTCGTAGGCGCAAAAGGTGAGGTTGGGACCGGCTGCTACCTGAGGCAATGGGTTTACCACGATGGTGCGGGTTGTGGAGCCGCAGCCTACCGTATCGGAAATGGAATAGGTGAGCGTATAGGTGCCGGGGCCAGCTGTTTGAGGATTGAATATGTTGCCAGAAAGACCTTTGGTAGTACTCCAGGTGCCGCCGGCCGGGGTAGCCTGGAGGGTGACGGGCGCCCCGTTGGCGCACAGATTGGGCACGGCACTGATGCTCATTACGCGCTCGGGAGTAACAATCAGGGCCAGGGGACGGGTGCTGCGGCAGATGCCGGTAGTAGCTACGGAGTACTGCAGCACATTGCGGCCTACCAGGGCCGGCGTGGCTTGAAACTGGTAGGTGCCGTTGGGTTGCCGCGTTACGCCGGGGCCACTCCAGATGCCGCCGGCCGGCTGCCCGCCCAGGGTTACGGGGCCATCCTTCACGCACACGTAGCGGGTAGGGCCGGGGTCAGCCACGGTAAGCCCGAAGCTGATGGCAAAGGCGGCATTGTTGCAGTTGCCACTGCCGTTGCGGGTGGTGTAGTAGTTAGCTCCCTGGGGAACCGGGAAACCCTGGGTAGCGCCACAGCCGCCGCACACAGCCTGATAAACGACGCCCTTCTTATCAAAGCGGGAAGTACCCCCATCCACGTGCTCCCCGCGGCCACCGTTTTCGCCGAAGAATGTGGCGTATTCCAGTCCCGTCATGCCCGCCCGGAACTGGGCCAGGTAAAAGTCACTGCCATCGGTGGTGCGCTGGGCGGCGTCGGGGGTAACGGGTAGGTTGCGGGTGGAGCCGGTGCTATTGGTTACGCCGCCCCAGCCGCATACGTACACCCGCTCACAATCATCCACCAGAAAGGCGGTGGGGGAAATGTCGCGCACGGGCTGCGTGGTGCCAAAGGCGGTGCTGTAGCGGGTGAGGCGGAGGGTGGCATCGAGCTTGTGAATGAACTGATGCGCACCCCGCACTCCGTAGAGGCCGGGCGTGATGGGGTAGTCATTGGAAGTGGTCTGGCCCAGAATATACACGTCGTTGCTGGCGTCCAGTTGCAGGAAAAATGCCAGGTCATCGGCCGGGGTGCCCAAGTACGTGGCGTAACGCAATGCGGTGCCCGCCGGGGTCAGGCAGGCCACGAAACCGTCGCGTCCCCCGACCTTCGCGGGCTGCATGGCTCCGGCTACAGTTGGGAAATCAGGACTGTCGGTAGCGCCGCCCACGTAAAGGTGGCGGTCGGGGGTGAGCTGCACAGAAAAGGCCGCATCGGCCCCATTGCCACCCAGGTAAGTACTCCAGAGCAGGCGGTTAAGCAGGCGGGGCAATTTGACCACCACTGCATCGGAGGTGCCCTGGCGGCCAGGCTGCAGAGCCTGGGCCGTGGGAAAATCGGGGCTCTGCGTGACGGACGCCAGGTACACGTTGTTGTCCCCGTCGGTCAGCACGTCGCCCCGGAAAGGGTCGCCGTAATTGTTGGTCAGGCTGAGGTTGAGGCCGTCGTTGGCGGTGCCGCCCAGGTAGGTGGCAGCCACCAGCCGGGAGCCATCGGGGCTGAGCGTGGCCACGAACAGGTCGGACCCGTTCTTATAGCCCATCTGCCCATCAAAATTAGTACTGAGTGGGGCCAACGGGTTGATGCCGGAACCACCCTGAAACTTGCTCTGCGCGGCACCGGCCGAAACCGGAAAGTTGCTGGAGCCGCTGGTGCCCAGAATAATCAGCTCGCCCAACCCATTTACTACCAGGCTATGCGGCGCATCGGTGCCATTACCACCTAAATAGGTGGCGTACAGCCGGGCCGCCGGGCCGGAGGTAGTCACGCGGTACTTGATGATGGCCACGTCGCCGGCTCCGCCAAACTTTGCCTGGAATGCTCCCGTCGAGACAGGGTAGCCTTCGTCGAAGGCCACACCGCCGGAGTACATATTGCCCTGGGCATCGTAAGTAGCCGTGAAACCCCAGTTATCGGCCGTGGAGCCGGTAAAGGAGGAAAACAGCACGGTAGGGTCGATGGTCAAAGGGAGCTTGGTGTCGTAAGCCCCCAGCTGGAAGCTCACTGTCTGGCCGCTGAGCACGAAACGGCAGCTTACCGGGCGGCGTTGGCCGGAGGGCAGGGTTTGCCAGGCCTGGGGCGTTTGCTCCGTAACAGAGCCCACCGAAGTTTCCAGCCGCAGCTGGCCCTCGGGCGTGAGGTGCAGGCTGGTAAGGCCATCATAGCGCAGCCGGATGAGACCGGGGCGGGCCCCCGGGGCCAGCTCGAAGTCGTATTCCAATTGTTGCTGCTGATTTTCGTAGAGGCGCACGGCAATACCCGCGTACACGGCCGGGTAGCGCACCTGCCGGTAGCCCCGCACTCCGGAAGCCCACTGCTGCGGATTGTTGCCCCGGAAGTAATTGCGGGTGCCGGCGGTGGGCTCCTGCGTTGTGGGAGTACCCTTTTGGTTGCCGCCCACAAACATCATGGTATAGGCGTGGCCTCGGACCGCAGCCGGATGCGCTTGGCGGGGCGCGTCGGCATTGGGGCTGCTGTGGTGAGAAATGGCCTGCATATCGGCCGGGTGCAGCAGGGAATAGGTAAAGCCAGTGGGCGTGAGGTAGAGCTGGCCGCCGGGTATTTCAGCCCGAAACAGAGCGGGGCGGGCCCACTGGCCTTTGTTTTCCACAAACTCCAGGCTCTGCTCCGGCAGATTACCTGCCATTGGGCGCGGGCTCGCGGCAGCCGGTAGCGTACTCAGCAACAAACAGATAAAGAAGTAAAATCGGGCCATAAACAACTGAAAATAAACCAAGCGAAAGATACGCACTTCGCGGCGCAAAATGCAGGCCATTTTGGCGGTGGTGCCGGCTCGTGCGGAACGGCTACCTTTGCTGGGCTGACCAAATTTGCCGCTGAAAAGTTGCCCGTGCGTCGTTCGTTTGCTTTCAAGACTACCGTGTTGGTGATGGGGTGGGTGCTGGCGGCCATTGCCTGCGCCCAGATTCCAGCCTACACCTTCTGGCCAGCCATATTCGGGGCGCTCACGCTACCGGTGGCTTTAGCCCTGAACCTGCTGCTGGTGGGGTATTGGCTGCTGCGGCGCTGGCCGGTGGCCCTGCTGCCCTTGGCGCTGGCTGTGCTCACGTGGCCGCACTTTCAGCGGGGGCTGGCGCTGCATCCATTTCGTCTGGTGAATGCGCCTGCCCCGGAAAAGGGTCCGGTGGTGCGGGTGCTGTCGGCCAACGTGCGGATATTTAATGTGTATCCGCAGCTGCGCAATGAGGGGCTGCAGTCATCGAAAGCCATGGTGAAATGGCTGCAGGACAACCCGGCCGATATTCTGTGTCTGCAGGAGTTCTACAACGAACCGGCCGGGACCAAAACGCAGGATGGCACCGTGTTTCGCACGGTGGATAAGATCGGGCGTGAGGCGGGCCGGGAGGCGTTCCTATCCAAAACCCTCACCAACAGCGCCGGGGCCGAGTTTGGTATGGCCATTTTCTCGCGCTTTCCCATTGTGCACCGCGGGACCATCAGCTTTGGCAAACTCACCCAGAACCACGCCATGTGGGCCGATGTGCGCCTGCCGTCCCAGGATACTATCAGAGTGTACAGCTTCCACCTGCAGAGCATGAGTATGGAGGAGAAGGACATTGTGGACAGCTATTCCAGCAAAGCCGGCCTCAAACAGAAAGGAGTGGGGCTGCTGCGGCGCTTCAAGCGCGGGGCCATTGCCCGGCACTGGCAGGTAGATACGCTGGTGAAGCGCTTTAACCGGTGCCGCTACCCCATCCTGCTCTGCGCCGACCTCAACGACCTGCCCTACAGCTACAGCTACGACCAACTGGCCGATAATTTCCAGAACGCCTGGGCCAGCGTGGGCAACGGCGTGGGCAGCACTTACAATGGTCGCCTGCCCTTCGTGCGCATCGACAATCAGTTTGCCGGTTTCCGCTTCTCCATCGAGGACTTCCAGGTGCACCACGAAATTCCTTACTCCGACCACTTCCCCACCACCGCTACTTATCAGCTGCGCCCACCCGGCGCTAAACGGTAGAAATATATACCGGCCGCGGAACAGTTTGTACTACCTGCCGAACTTTATAAACTAGCTGGGTGGCGGTTTGTACCGCTTGGGCTGGTTTATAAACTAAGTTTCGGGAAATACGGGGCTGCTAGCAGACTTTTAGCGCCCCTTTCCTGTTAAGGTACCCTTTGCCGACAGCTACCGTAGCCGGTGATAAAATCTGGCACCGCCGCCGATACATGCCGCTACGGCGGTTACTTTTGCACCCATGCAGCACCCTCTCTCGCTCTACAATACCCTCACCCGCCGCAAAGCCCCGTTCCAGCCCCTCAATGCGCCCTTCGTGGGAGTGTACCTGTGCGGCCCGACGGTGTACAACGAAGCCCACGTGGGCAACGCCCGCGGGCCGGTGGTGTTTGACGTGCTGACGCGCTACCTCCGCTACCTGGGCTACACTGTGCGCTACGTGCGCAACATCACTGATGTGGGTCACCTGGAAGGCGACGCCGATGAGGGCGAAGACAAAATCGGAAAGATTGCGCGGGCTCAAAAAGTAGAGCCCATGCAGGTAGCCGAGGGCTATACCAATCTCTACCAGCAGCACATGGAGGCATTGGGCTGCCTGCCACCCGATATTACGCCCCGGGCCAGCGGCCACATTGTGGAGCAGATTGAGATGGTGCAGCAAATCATCGACAATGGCTTCGGCTACGAGTCGAACGGCTCAGTGTACTTTGATGTGCCCGCCTACAACGCCGCCGGCCGCGAGTACGGTAAGCTCTCCAACCGCGTGGTGGAGGAACTGCTGGCCGGCTCCCGCGACAACCTGGCGGGCCAGGAGGAAAAGCGCAGCCCCCTGGATTTTGCCCTCTGGAAAAAGGCCGATGAGCGTCACCTCATGCGCTGGCCCTCGCCCTGGAGCGACGGGTTTCCCGGCTGGCACCTGGAGTGCTCGGCCATGAGCCGCAAGTACCTCGGGGCCGAGTTCGACATCCACGGCGGTGGGCTGGACCTCATGTTCCCCCACCACGAGTGCGAAATTGCCCAGAGTCAGGCCTGCAACCACCCCACCAACGAGGCCCAGGTGTGGATGCATAACAACATGATTACGGTGAACGGGCAGAAGATGAGCAAGTCGCTGGGCAACTTCATCACCATCAGCCAGCTGTTTTCGGGCGAGAATACCACCCTGGCCCAGGCCTACTCGCCCATGACGGCCCGGTTCTTCCTGCTGCAGGCCCATTACCGCAGCCCCGTGGATATTACCGATGAAGGTTTGCAGGCCGCCCGCAAAGGCTACCGCAAGCTGATGAACGGCCTGCGCCTGCTGGATAAACTGCGCGAGCTGAGCCTCTCACCCGACGTTATCAAGGCCCGCACCGTGGCCCCGGTTGCGGAAGGCAAAACGCCCGATACCACCGCCGCCGATGCGGAGCTGCACAAGCTGGTGCAGGACTGCTTCGTGGGCCTGAACGATGACCTGAACACGGCCCGCTGCATTGCCAGCCTGTTCAACCTGTTGCGCAAACTCAACGGCTTCGCCGCCAACCCCGCCACCCTGGCCACCGTCAGCGCCGCCGCGCTGGACGAGGCTACCACGGCCTACCAGGCACTGGTGCAGGATGTGCTGGGCCTGCGCGACGAACCCCGGGCCAGTGCCGAAGACCTGCTCCGCCTCACCCTGGAGTTCTACCAGGAAGCCAAAGCCACCAAGGCCTACGATAAGGTAGACCAGATTCGGGCGGCACTGAAGGAACAGGGCATCGTGGTGAAGGACACCAAGGCCGGTATCGACTGGGCGTATAGTGAGGAGTAACGCATGCTTTAGCTTGCGCAGGTACCGGCCGCTGTTGCCCGGCTTTCCGCGCAAGTCGTAGTTTGCAGAGCTTTTCCATTTGCTACCTTCTTAACTCCCTTTTTGCGCCGTTTTCTGCCGTCGCAAGCTAAAGCTTACGCTACTACGCCTCGTATGAAGCTTCCCCTTCTTCGCCTTGCCCCGGCCGCTGTGGCCAGCCTGCTCCTGCTCACGGCCTGCCCCAGCAAAAACGACACCGCCGAAACTACCGATACCGCTGCTGCGGAACCCGCGCTGCCCAAAGCCCCGGCCTTCAACGCCGATTCGGCCTATGCCTTCACGGCCAAGCAGGTGAGCTTCGGCCCGCGGGTGCCCAACACGGCGGCCCACGTAAAAACCGGCGACTGGATTATCGGCAAGTTCAAGGAAGCGGGCCTCACGGTGAAGGAGCAGCCCTTCGAGGCCATGGCCTTTGATGGGAAGATGCTCAAGTCGCGCAACATCATTGCCCAGTACATGCCCCAGGCCCCGCGCCGGGTGGCCATCTTCGCCCACTGGGATACCCGCCCCTTCGCCGACAAGGATAAGACTCAGAAGAACGCCCCCCTCGATGGTGCTTCCGACGGGGCCAGCGGCGTGGCCGTGGCCCTGGAAATGGCCCGCGTGCTGGGAGCCCAGAAGGATAGCTTGGCCCCCGGCGTAGGTGTCGATTTCATCCTGTTCGACTCGGAGGATTACGGCTACGACGGCAGCACCCAGAGCGAGAAGAAGAACCTGCTGGGCAATCAGGAGAGTTGGTGCCTGGGCTCTCAGTACTGGGCCAAAAACCTGCTGCCCTTGGGCTATAAGCCTAACTATGGCATCCTGCTGGATATGGTAGGTGCCAAAGGCGGTAAGTTCAGCCGCGAGCAGCTTTCCCGCGAGAAAGCGCCCGATGTGGTAGAGAAAGTGTGGAATACAGCCTCGCAGCTGGGTTTCTCCGACTACTTCCTGTTCGCCGATGGCTTTGGTATCACCGATGACCACGTGTTCACCAACAACGCCGGCATCCGCACCATCGACATCATCGACTTCCTGCCCAACGGGGAGTTCCAACCCTACCACCACACTACCCAGGACAACATGAGCATCATTGACCGGCGCACGCTCAAAGCCGTCGGTCAGACGCTGCTGACGGTACTTTACGGCGAATAAGCCCTCATCTAAAAGCTAGCCAAAAAAAGGGCTTCTCCGGCCATGTGGAGAAGCCCATTTTTGGGGCTGATGTTTCACCAGACAAAGTCTAGCTCAGCAGCTTGTAATACACTACCGTGCCTTCCAGTGCCCCGCCGGCCGTGCGCGCAAATTGCGGAATGACGCCCGCGGCGGTGTAACCCAGGCCCTGGTACAGCAGCTCCGAGCCCGCGCCCTGCAGGGTATCCAGCACCAGGGTGGAGCGGCTGTGCTGCCGGGCCACGTCTTCCAACGCCAGCATCAGCTGCCGGCCGATGCCCCGGCGGTACGCCCGGGAGTGCACCAGCAGCTTCGATACTTCGGCCCGGTGGCGGGCGTTGGGCTTGGTAGCCAGCACCAGCTGACCGGTGCCCAGCACCTGGCCGTCCTCTTCGGCCACCAGCAGCAGCGTGGTGCCGGCCGCTACGGCCGCGCCTACTTCCTGCCAATACGCTTCCCCTTCGGCAGAAACCAATGGCGGCAGATACCCCATGGAAGCCCCGCCATCCACGGCATCCCGTAGCAGCTCCGTGAGTACCGGAACCAAGGGCGCAACCTCCGGCGCCGCCACCTGACGAATCGTAACAGACATAGTATAGAAGAGTGGTGGGTTAGGGAAATAGCCGACCCCGACAGCCGGGGCAGCATGCAAAGGCGCTACACGTACTCCAGCCGCGAGCCGGCGGCGGCCACCGTCAGGCGGGCGGGGCGGCCCACAATCAGGGCTTGGTTCTGGGGCTCGTGGCCCACGGGGAAGTCGTAGGCAACCGGGAAATTATAGCGGCTGGCGTAGTGGTCGATGATTTCCTGGGGCGTTTGGCCGTAGGGCACGGCGTTGTCCTGGGGGTTGGTAAAATGGCCTACTACCAGTCCGGCCAGGGGGGCCAGCTTGCCGGTGCGGTCCAGGTGCACCAGCATCCGGTCGATGGCGTAGAGGTACTCGTCGATATCCTCCAGAAACAGGATGCGGCCCGCCGTGGATACGTCGGACTGGGTGCCGGTGAGGGTTTGCAGGATGCTCAGGTTGCCGCCCACCAGCTCGCCGGTGGCCGTGCCGGGCCGGTTAAGCGCGTGGGCCGGTGCCGCGTAGCTGATTTGCTCCCCAAACAGCGCCCGGCGCAGGCTCTCCAAAGAATCCTCACCGCCTTCCAGATGAAACAGGAGCGGCATTACCCCGTGAATGCTCTGGTGCCCGTGCCGTAGCAAATGGCAATTGAGGGTGGTGATATCCGAAAAGCCGGCAATCCACTTCGGGTCCTCGTCGAAGCGCGAAAAGTCGATGCCGTCAATAATGCGGGTAGTGCCGTAGCCGCCCCGGGCACACAGAATGGCCCGGATTTCGGGGTTGTCGAGCTGCTGCTGAAAGTCCTGCCGTCGGATTTCATCGTCGCCCCCAAACTGGTGCTGCGCCACGTTGGTGCTGGCGCCCAGCACTACGCACAGTCCCCAGCTTTCGAGGGTCGCTACGGCGGCGGTCAGTTCCTCGTGCGAGGCTTTACGGGCGGGGCACACAATAGCAACCTGGTCGCCGGGGCGGAGGGGGGGAGGGGCAGTAGTAGGCATCGAGAGAAACTAGCTAAGAAAGTAAACGTACTCAACGGAAGCATGTGCTTCTGTACAGAAGCAAGATGTTGTTGGAATAAGAAAAATTTTGATTGAAAGAGTTATATTTTAACTTGCATAGGTCATATCACGCCATCCTATGAAAAAACTTGTTCTTGCGCTGTTTTACGTGTGGCTGGGCAGTGTGCTGGAAGGCGCGGCTCAAAGCCGCATTGATACTACTGGGGGGCGTTACTATCGACCCGTTTTTGCCAATGTGACCCGCACGCAGGATGTCACTTACGGGGCCGCCGCCGACTTTCTGGGTAACAACCAGAATCTGCGGCTGGATGTGTACCAGCCCACCGGCGACACCGTGCGCCGCCGGCCGCTGCTGGTATTTGCCCACGGTGGTGGCTTTGTTTCCGGCAACAAGAACGACGCGGACGTGGTAGAGCTGTGTACCCGTTTTGCCCGCATGGGCTACGTGACGGCCAGCATTGATTACCGGTTGCTCTTTCTGCCCTTCGATACTGTAAACATCGGGCGGGCGGCCATTCGCGCCACCCAGGATATGCGGGCGGCTATACGTTTCTTCCGTAAGGATGCCGCCACCAGCAAGACTTACCGCATCCACTCCGGGTTTATCTACGCCGGGGGCTCTTCGGCGGGAGCGTTTATGGCTCTGCAAACCGGCTATCTGGATAAGGATACGGAGGTACCCGCTTACATCGGGCTGGCGGCACTGGGCGGACTGGAAGGCAACGGCGGCAACCCTGGCTACAGCAGTTCGGTGCAGGGCGTCGTCAACCTATGTGGCGCCCTGGGCCGCCCCTGGTGGATTGAGGCTGGTAACGTGCCGGTAGTAAGCGTGCACGGTACCGCCGATGCCGTGGTGCCCTACGCGGCGGGCACGGTAGGCGGGGGGCTGCCCGCGCAGAAAGTGTACGGCAGTGCCATCCTGCACGCCCGTGCCACGGCCGTGGGCGTACCCAACCGACTATACACCTTCAAACGGGCTGGCCACGTGCCCTACAACGGCAGTAGCCCCGCCGCCGTGGCCTACATGGATACCACTACGCGCGTGGTGCGCGACTTTCTGCGGCCCCTGCTGCGGCAGGCCGCCACGGTTACGGCCGTGAAACCGGCTGCCGCTACTATGCCCCAGGCGTTTCCGGTGCCCGCCACGGCCACCGTGCAGCTGCAGTGGCCAGCTACACAGGCATTTCGGCGGCAGCCGGTGGAAGTGCTGAACACCACCGGGCAGGTAGTGCGCCGACTACAGTGGGAGCAGCCGACGCTGGTGTTGCAACGCGAGGCTCTGCCTGCTGGCACCTATCTGGTGCGCACGGAGGGGCTGGCCGTCCGGCGCATTGTGTTTCTGTAAAGCAGGTGCTGCCTTTCGGTAGTATCTTTGAAAAGGCAGCTGCTTTACTGGCGGCTGCCTTTTGCTATGAAATACCTTTTGCTGCTGTTGCTCAGCTGCTGCCTGCGGGCCGCGCAGGCGCAGCCGACGACGCCCATCGATACTACCCACGGCCGCTACCACCGGCCGGTATTCCGGCAGGTACAGGTGCGCCGCAACGTGGAGTTTGCCCACGTAACCACCATGATTGGGCTGCCCCAGACGCTGTACATGGATGTGTACGAGCCTCAGGGCGACACCGTGCGCCGCCGCCCCCTGGTCGTGCTGGCTCACGAAGGCGGCTTCCTCACCGGCACCCGCGACGATGCCGTCATGACAGCCCTGTGTACCCGCCTAGCTAAGCTGGGCTACGTGGCCGCTACCATTGATTACCGCCTGTATTTCTTCCCGTTTGATACCGTTGGTATTGGGCGGGCGGCCATTCGGGCCACCCAGGATATGCGGGCAGCCGTGCGCTTTTTTCGCCATGATGCGGCCACCGCCCGCAAGTACCGGGTGCACCCGCAGTACGTGTTTGTGGGCGGTTCCTCGGCCGGGGGCTTCATGGCCTTGCAGACCGGCTACCTTAACAAAGTGGCTGAAGTGCCCGCCTACCTGGATTTGGCCGCGCTGGGCGGGCTGGAAGGCACCGGCGGCCACGCGGGCTACAGCAGCCGCCCCCGCGGCGTAGTGAATTTATGCGGCGCCCTGGCCCGAGCCAGCTGGCTGGAAGCCGGCGACCCGCCCCTGTGCAGTGTGCACGGCACCCGCGACGGGTTAGTGCCCTACGCCAAAGGCACCATTGGGGCGCAACTGCCAGCCCAGTTGGTGTACGGCAGCGGGGCGCTGCGCCTGCGGGCCAATGCTGTGGACGTGCCCAACGTGCTGCGCCGCCTGCGTGGCGCGGGGCACGTGCCATACTCCGTTGAGCCCACTTATATCGACTCGGCGTTCTTTGCCATGCGCGACTTTTTGCGGCCGTTGCTGGGTAGCGGGGCACCGGGCCCGCTGCTGGCCGCGGCCCTGAACCCGCGCCGGGAAGCCCAGGTAACGGCTATGCTGCTGCCGCGCCGGGTGCAGCTGGTACCCGCGCTGCCGCTCCCCCAGCCGGAATGGCAGCCCGATCTGCTGAAAACGGCTCCTGATTCGGTGCCGCAGCGGCCGGTGCCGGCAGCGGCGGAAGCTGTCGGCGCGGCTCCGCCCCGGTAGAAATCAGCAGCCCCGCTACTGTACCCAAGTAGCGGGGCTGCCGGTAAACAATGCATTGCTCTACGGCTGAAATCAGGCCAGCACTTCGGCCGTGAGTGCCTCGGTGCTGACGGGGCGGAGGCGGCCGGTGCGCACGATGAACGCGCCGTATTTGCGCAGCGTATCCCGGTGGCGGATGAGGTTGGCCAATGCCACGTAGCCCACCACGTACTCGTCCTCGTCGGCCTCCTCCGAGATTTCGCTGAAGTCCAGCAGGTCAATCAGGCGGTCCTCGTCGGTGCGCAGATAGATTTCCACTTCCAGGTCGGAGGCATACTCGGCGGGGTTGGCAGCTTTGGAATACTGGTAGGTGAATCCCTGCCGCAGGGCGGCCAAATCGGCCAGCACGGCCGAGCCGGTAGGATGCCCACCCGCCCCGCGACCCTGCAGAAACTGCTCACCCGCAAAATCTGCCTCAATCACCACCCCGTTAAACTCCCGGTCCACCGAATACAGCGGTGACTCGGGACCTACCAGCTGGGGCGTTACCAGGGCCGTGATGCGGCCATCGGCCAGGCGCTGCAGGCCGGCTACTACTTTAATCTTCTGCCCGTTGCTGGCGGCAAAAGCAATATCCACCGCGCTAATGCCTTCGATACCCAGATTTAGCACCTCATCCGGGTTCAGGAAGGAGCCGTAGGCGTGGGCAGCCAGCAGCACGGCTTTGGAGCGCGGGTCGAAAGCGCCCATATCCAGGGTGGGGTCAGTTTCGGCAAAGCCTTTGTGCTGGGCTTCCAGCAAGGCCGGGGCGTACTCGGAGCCATCCTCCCCCATGCGGGTAAGCACGTAGTTGGAGGAGCCGTTCAGAATACCCGTAAGGCGGCGCAAGGGCTCAGCCCCGAAATAGGCGTCCAGCGTCCGAATGATGGGGATGCTACCGCACACGGCCGCTTCGTATAGTAAGGTGCCCTGGCCAGCGCGCTGCAGCTGCACCAGCTCCGGCAGGTGGCGGGCCAGCATGGCTTTGTTGGCCGTCACCACCCGGCGGCCCCGGCGCAGCGCCTCGCTTACCAGCCGGAAAGCCGTATCGGCGTCGTCAATTACCTCCACCAGCACATCCAGTGAGTCGTCGTTCAGCAGGGCCTCGGCATCAAACTCAAACCGCCCGGCCGGCAGCGGACGAACCTTGCCCGGCGTTTTTACGGCAATGCGACTTACGGTGAAGCCCGCTTCGGGGCGTTGCTGCAGAATATCGTACAGGCCCTGGCCTACGCAGCCAAACCCAATCAGGCCCACGCGCCAAGGGTGGGCCGGGGCAGGTGCGGAAGAAACAGGCGAGGGAGCAAGGTTAGTGGACATACGTCTGGACGTAGAATCGTTCGAGGAAGTGGGTGATTTGCGCGGTTTCAATCAGGAAACCGTCGTGACCGTACTGGGAGTCCATTTCGGCGTACATGGCCCCTTTGATGTAGCGGGCCAATAGCTGCTGCTCCTGGGGCGGAAACAGCACATCGGAAGTAATGCCCAGCACCAATGTGCGGGCCCGAATCCGGCCCAGGGCCGCCTGCACCCCGCCCCGGCCGCGGCCCACGTGGTGCGAGTCCATGGCGTGGCTGAGGGTCACGTAGCTGTAGGCATCGAAGCGGGCCACCAGCTTGTCGCCCTGGTAGCGCTGGTAGGAGCTGGCCAGGAAGTCGGCGGTTTTGGTTTCGTCCGCGTCGGTTTGGGTGCGGCCGTAGGCATCGTGGCTGCGGTAGCTGAGCAGGGCCACGGCCCGCGCCGCCCGCAGGCCCGCCGCGCCGCCGGCCGGGGTGGCCTGGTGGTAGGTCGGGTCGGCCAGAATAGCCAGGCGCTGCGCCTCATTGAAGGCAATGCCCCAGGCCGAGTGCCGGGCGCTGGTGGCCAGTAGCACCAGGTTTTCAAACACATCCGGCCGCTGCACGGCCCATTCCACCGCCTGCTGCCCACCCAGTGAGCCCCCAATCAGGGTATGGATGCGCGGCAGGGCCAGATGCTCTCGCAGGGCCTCGTGCACGGCCACCATATCCCGAATGGTCACCAGCGGAAACTGCTGAAACGCGGCTTCGCCGGTAACCGGGTCGGGGGTGAGCGGGCCGGTGGTGCCGTAGCAGGAGCCCAGCACGTTGGCGCACACGATATACCACTCGCTCGGGTCAAAATGGCAGCCGGGGCCTACCAGGCCGGGCCACCACTCCAGCACATCAGAGTTGGCCGTGAGGGCGTGACACACCCACAGCACATTGTCGCGGGTGGGGCTCAGCTGGCCGTAGGTATGGTACGTTACCGCCACGTGCGGTAGTACACCGCCATTTTCCAGCCGCAACGGCCGGGGCAGATGAAACACGTGGGATTCTGCGGAAGACATTGTCTCGGAGTGATGAGTTATGAATGCTGAATGATGAGGTATAAATGCTGACTTATTCGCGCCAATTCATCATTCATACCTCATCATTCAACTCTCAGAAAAAGGTGCGGGCACCACTGCTGCACGAGGATTTTCTCTCACAAAAACCCGTGCGGGTGCCCGCGCTGCGTGCTGGAAGCTGCGTAATGGGTGGCTCTCTCACCTGCCGCCCACTACCTCAACCCATCTCAAGTTTTGCTAGACTTCCAGCGGGGCAGCGTGTTCGGGTTCCGGCTCGGGCAGCAGGGTGCTGCCGTGCTCAGGAGTGGCGGCGTTGCGCACGGCGTCAAACGCCTGCTGCAAATCAGCCCGGATATCTTCAAAATGCTCAATGCCCAGGGACAGGCGCAGCAGCGTGGGCGTTACGCCGGCGGCGCGCTGCTCCTCCTCGGAAAGCTGCTGGTGCGTAGTGGCCGAGGGCTGAATGATGAGCGTTTTGGCGTCGCCCACGTTGGCCAGGTGGCTCACCAGCTTCAGGTTATCGATGAACTGGATGGCGGTTTCCTTGCTGCCTTTGATGGCGAAGGTGAGCACCCCGCCGTAGCCGCGCTTCAGGTATTTCTGGGCCAGGGCATGGTAGGGGCTGCTGGCCAAACCGGGGTAATTCACGGCTTCTACCTGCGGGTGCTGCTCCAGCCAGGTGGCAATGCGCAGCGCGTTTTCCACGGTGCGGTCCACGCGCAGGCTCAGGGTTTCGAGGCCCTGCAGCAGCAGGAAGGAGTTAAATGGGCTCTGCGAAGGGCCAAAGTCGCGCAGGCCTTCCACCCGGGCCCGAATGATGAAGGCAATATTGCCGAACGGCCCGTTTTTGCCGAATACGTCGTTGAATACCAGTCCGTGGTAGCCGTCGGAAGGCTGCGTGAACTGCGGAAATTTGCCGTTGCCGAAGTCGTACTTACCGCCGTCCACAATCACGCCGCCCACGCTGGTGCCGTGGCCGCCAATCCATTTCGTGGCCGATTCTACCACGATGTGCGCGCCGTGCTCCAGCGGCCGGAACAGGTAGCCGCCCGCCCCGAAGGTGTTGTCCACGATGAGCGGCAGATCTTGCTTCTCGGCAATGGCGGCAATGCGCTCAAAATCGGGCACGTTGAAACCGGGGTTACCGATGGTTTCCAGGTACAACGCCTTGGTGTTCTCGTCAATCAGGGCCTCGAAGCTCTCCGGCTTGTCACCATCGGCAAAGCGCACCTCAATGCCCAGGCGCTTAAACGCCACCTTAAACTGGTTGTACGTGCCGCCATACAGGAAGGAGGTGGACACAAAGTTGTCGCCGGCCTGCAGGATGTTGTTGAGGGCAATGAACTGGGCCGCCTGCCCTGAGGATACGGCCAGCGCCGCTACGCCGCCTTCCAGGGCCGCCACGCGCTGCTCAAACACGTCGGTGGTGGGGTTCATCAGGCGGGTATAAATATTGCCGAACTCCTTCAGCGCAAACAGGTTGGCCCCGTGCTCGGCGTTCTTGAACACGTAGCTGGTGGTCTGGTGAATAGGCACGGCGCGGGAACCGGTTACGGGGTCAGGCTGCTGGCCGGCGTGGAGTTGCAGGGTTTCGAAGTGGAGGTGCTGCGTGGACATGGTACTGCTGGTTTAGGAAGAGGTAGGGATGTAAACAGGAGGGCGAAAACCGCCGCAAAGCGCCCGTAAACCGGGCAAGAAGCCGCACCAAGGTCACGCAGCAACGCGCTGAATGTGAAAACGATAGGGGGTGCGGAGGGGCCGCCGGGTGCCGGCTGCCGGACACCCCGGCACGGCCGGAGCTACTGAAAGGGGAGGGGGGCTGCGTAGCCTAACTGGCGGCTAGCAACAGCAACAACACGCGCCGCAACAGCAGCGCATTCGCATTCGGCCAGCGGCGGCTACAGCGGCCGGGGCAACACAAACACCCCACGGCAAAGCAGCAGGCCCGAAGGCGGCTGAGGCGGTGGGGTTCGAAGAGGCGAAGGCGAGGGTGTTTTCCATGGTACTCCTGAGTTATATGCCCCGCCGCCAAATGGCTGGTCGGGCAGGAATTGGCACCTTTCGCGCGGTCGAAGGTTGCCAGTGGGTCACGGAGCCTGTTCTCTCGCCACTTCTGTATAAATCCTATGAAAACTTCCCCGCCGCAAACGGGGGAGTACCGGGTTGGTGTTGCAAAGGTATAGGCGCAGATTTGATATCTGCAATAGATGAGTGAAAATAAACGAAAATATTTTTGTCTGGCCCGGTAGCCGGTTTGTTGTTTTGGTTATGGGTGCAGGTGGTTGATAATCATTAAATTGTCTTTAGGGTGAGTTTCTTGTGGTTAGGAGGGGAGCGAGTTAGGTAGCAAAAGTACAGCTGCTGCGCTGGCTGCATAAGATGGGGCTGCAGGCCGCAGAGAGGGTGAAAAACTGTGCTGGCCGGGTATGGAAAAAGCCACCCTGTGAGGAGTGGCTTTTTGAATATTTTCAAGAAGTAAGTTGGCCTAGATTTTAGGCAGCGTCAGGACCTGGCCTACTTCAATCTTGTCGGGGTCGGAGCCGATTACACCTTTGTTAGCTTCGTAAATCTGGTGCCACTTGGTACCGTCGCCGTAGTGGTTGCGGGCAATTTTCGACAGCGAGTCGCCGCTTACTACCGTGTACGTTTCGCCTTCAGTGGCGGCAGCATTGGCGTTACCGAAAAAATCGGTGGCACCGCCAGCGGCTGGTTTAGCGGCGGGCTCAACGGGTTTTTTTTCGCCTTCGTTCGAGAGAAAATCAAACAGTCCCATAGGAGTAGAATCGTTAAGAGTGGGAGGGGAAGCACCGACTTGCGGCCGGGGTGGCTGGCAGTCACAGGCTTCTTACGCCGTGGTGGGCAATAGGTTATAACCCGACAGTGCTTCCGCGGCAACCTCAGCCCTACGGCAAACATCTTGGCGGATCAAGCCGTAAGAGGGGCATTATCGGCCCTGCGGCCGCTGATTCTGCCACATCCTTCACCCTATTCACTCTCCCCATGAAAACCCTGACCTCTCCCTTCCGCCTCCTGGCCAGCCTGCTGGCAGTGCTGGTCCTCTTCACGGCTGCTTCCTGCGGCAGCAAGGAGGGCAAAGTAGAAGGCGTAAATATGCTGTACGGTACCCAGAGCAAAGTCTGGAAAACCGATAAGGAGCTGAGCTCCACCGGTGACAAGGTAAAGCAGACTGATGCTCAGGAAGATGAGCGCATCACCTTCTTCGCCAACGGCCAGTACAACATGACGGCCCCCACCGGCGCCGTAAACGGCAAGTACACCTTCGATCAGGGAGCCAAAACCATCACCATGACGCCCGACGGTGCTGCCCAGAGCAACACCTTCACCGTGGTAACCCTCACCGATGACAAGCTGACGCTGAAAGCCCCCACCGGTGCTGAACTGAAGCTTGAAAAAGAATAACCCCGCTGTTAGGTTTGTATAACAGTCCAAAAACTCAAAAAAGCCCTTCTGCTCCAAGCAAAAGGGCTTTTTTGATGAGTATTCGCGGAAGTATGTAGCTTACCGGCCCGCTACATACCATTGTTACTATGTTTTCTATTCGAGTGCTGGCCCTGGCAGGCCTACTGAGTGTGTTGGCCGGCCCCATGCTGGCCCAAAATGCCCCAACCGCAGCGGCAGCAAGCGTCCCAATCCCCACGCACCCGGTGCGCAGCATCAGCCCCACCGACACCGATTTTGCTGACCTGGAGTTTCTGCGCCAGGAAATTGGCGGGGCCCGGGTGATAATGCTGGGCGAGCCCACCCACGGGGAAGGCAATGTGTTCGAGGCCAAAATTCGGCTGATGCGCTTTTTGCAGGAGCGCATGGGCTTCACCACGGTAGCCTTTGAAAGTGGCATTTATGAGTTGGACCGCGCCCAGCGGGAGTTGCAGAAGGGCGCTTCGGCGGCGGAGGCTATTGATAACAGCGTATTTGGGGTGTGGACGAGTACCCGCGAGTTTCGGGGGCTGCTGCCATTGCTGGGTCCGGGCAAGCTGAAGGTAGCCGGGTTCGACTACCAGCTGAGCGGGGCATATCAGGAGGAATTGCTGGAAGAGCTGGAAGCCTTTCTCAAGCCCGAGAAAGGAGCCGATGGCATTGCCTATGATTACCTGGATGAGTGCATCAGCATGATGGGGGAGCATTTCCTGTTTCCGCCCTCCCACCAGCTGGTGCTGTTCAACATGCAAATGAACAAGGCCCGCAAGCTGCTGGAAAAAGTAGCTGCCGGCCCCAATGCCCAGCGCCGGGAGCGGGCCGTCTTCTGGCTCCAGAACCTGCGCAGCCTCCAGGCCCTGGCCCACGATTACGCCACCAACGACCCCGGCGTGAAGGACTCTACAGAATGGACGCCCACCACCAGCAACCCCCGCGACGCCCAGATGGCCGATAACCTGCTGTGGTACGCGCGTCAGCATCCGCAGGAAAAAATTATCTGCTGGGGTGCCCTGCCGCATCTGGCTAATCAGGTGCAAGCGTTGAATACTGCGGAAACCAACGGCTTCCGGCCGATGGGACAGGCCGTAAAAGAAGGATTGGGTGCGGAAGCCGTGTATGTGCTGGGTACGCTGGCGGGCGGCGGCACCCACGGTTTCGGCTCCTGGGGCAAGTACCTGCCGGTGCCCGCGCCAGCTGCCGGTACGCTGGAGGCCGAGTTGCTGGCGCAGGGCCAGGAGTACAGCTTTGTGAGCCTGAAGCACGACGCGCCGGGCCGCAGCCTGACCACCTACGCCTTTGATTACCGCCCCATAACCGGCCCCTGGAGCAAGGTGGTCGATGGATTTTTGTTTCTGAAAGCGGTAAATCCGCCCCACGGCGCACAGCCGGTGGCCACCAGTCCGACAAGCGGCTCCAGTGCTCCGGCCAATACGTCACGGCCTCCTTCGCCGGTAAATTTCCCCGACCCAATCCGGCGCACGGCCGCCGCCAAAACCGGGGGCGCGGCCTTTACGCTCAGTGGCGCGGTGCTGGACCGCAAAACCGGCCAGCCGGTGCCCTTCGCCACGGTGGCCATACCTGCTCGCAGCGCCGGTACCGTGACGGATGCCCAGGGCCGTTTCCGGCTCGAAGCGCGCCGGGGCGAGGTGGTACAGATCAGCAGCATCGGTTACGAGCCCGGTACGCTGACGGCAGCGGCCGGAACTGCCGCGACGGTTCGCCTCGTGCCGGCTGCTTTTGCCCTGGCCGATGTGCGCGTGAGTGCCCAGTCGCAGGACCCGAAGCGGATTATGAAAAAGGTCATCAAGGCCATTGAGACCAACTACGAGCAGCAGGATTACATGGCCCAGGTGTACACGCACCGGCGCATCAGCAATTTCGATACGCTGCAAACGGAGGTGGAATACATCAGTCAGCTATTTGAGCCGGCTGGCTATCAGCACCGCGACGGAGGTTTTCTGTTCATGGGCCCGTTTCAGAAGCACCGGGTACAGGAGAAGCATATCGTGGTGCAACCCCAAGATTCTACTCGCAGAACCGGATTGCCCATTGGCAGCAGTGCCGAAACTTCCGATCCGGTACGCACTTCTCCGTTGTTTAAATCGGCCACGCTGAGCAAGTTCGCGCTGCGGCTGGATACCATCCGGCCGTATGATGGAGCCACGGTATACGTGCTGAATTTTGCCGTGAAACGGGCCACGCACCGTAGCACCGGAAATTACCTGGAAGCTGGCTACTCCGGCAAAGTGTACGTGCGGCAGGACAACTACGCGGTAGTTCGCTACGAGGCGTTGTGGCAGTTTGATACGACGCGCTATAATGCTGTTTCACACAAGTATTACGGCCGCAACAATCAGATTTCCAGGCTGTACACGGAGGTGTTCTCCGATAACCGCACTGCCAATATTGTGCTGTATCAGAAGGGAGCTGCCGGCCGCTACCACCCGGCCGAAAGCTCTTCGCAAAGCTTGGCCATTGGCCGCAAATTGGGCGGTAAGCCATTCTATTCCCAAGGGACCACAAGGGAGTATTTCACCAGTCTGCCCGCCGGCACCGCGCTTGTACCGCTCAATCCGAAAATTGATCCTCGCACCGCCGAGTTTCTGTCGGTGCAGCTAAAGCACACGCCCTACCGCCCCGAGTTCTGGCAAACCTACCAGCGCCCCGTGCCTGCCGAGCCGGCCCCGACGCTGGAAGCTACCAAGTAGCCCATGTCATTCCGGGCGAAGCGCGGAATCTGAGTTGAACCACTAATGCGGTATTCCCAAATTCCGCGCTTCGTTCGGAATGAGAGCTTATGTTGCAAATGGCGGTTTAAGGGTGCATAACCTGCTGGGCGGCCGGCTTGCCGTAGATGCGGGTGATCCAGCGGGGCAGAAACACGGCCCCCAACACCAAGTACAGGTAATACGTGACGATGCGGTAGAGCAACACCATAAAGTTGGTCATGGTGGGTGTGCCGATAAACTTGCCAAAGAACGTGGGGAAAGCACCCTCGGCAATGCCCGCGCCGCCGGGCGTAACAGCAATCAGCAGGATGACCTTATAGGTGAGGTTGCGGCCGAAGATCAGCCAGAACTCCGACCAGCTTACGTCAATAAACGCCGCAATCAGGCAGCCGATAACCAGGTAGCGGGCCGTCCAGACGAAGGCCGTGCTCAGGGCCGCCCGCAGCCAGTAGCCCCAGCCATTGCCCCGCAGTTGCTGGGAGGCCAGCACCAACTCGTTGCCGTGTTGGTAGGCCTTATTGCGCCAGCGCCGCAAGCCTCGCATCGAAAACAGCCGGATAAACAGCCGCCGCACCGCCTGCGGATTCACGAAAATGGCGTACAGCATCAAGAGCGCGTAAGCCGTCACAAATACGTAGCTCAGCACAAATCCTACCCGCAGCGTGGCTACTAACCCGCCCTGCAGGGCCTCGTGCGGGTACAGCGCATCGCCCCCGATGAGCACCACCAGCGGCACCATCAGCACGTAATACAGGTTGTCGAGCATGGCCGTGGCCATAATGTAGGCCACCGATTTACCCAGCGGAATGCCCTCCTTGTGCAGCAGCACCGGGGCCACGGCCGTGCCCCCCACCGCCGAGGGCAGCACGCAGGAGGAGAATTCCCAGAGCATAATCACATCCAGGGCGGCCCGCCAGCTCAGTACTTTCTCGGTGAGGTAGCGGATGCGGTACACGTAGCCAGCGTCGCGGGCTACCAGCACCACCAGCATCAGCAGCAGCCACAGCGGCTTGGCATTGGCCAGGGGGGCCAGGTCGCCGGGCTGGTAGCTGCGCCAGAACATAAAGCCCACCACGCTCAGGCCAATCAGCACCGGCAGCACAATCCGCGAGGGGCGGAGCTTATCCAAGAGCTGCTGGTCTTCGGTCTGGGGTTGGGTTAGCTGTGGCATTGCAAAGCGGGCAGTGGGTGTGGCTAAAGGTACGGATTTGCGTAGGCGAGGATAATGAAGCGCCGTTGAGGACGGGTGGTTGCCCTTCCCTTCAGCCAAATGCCGCCGAATTTCGTAACTCGACGGTTCAACCGGCCGCGCGGAAAACCCGTACCTTTGCCTGTTGTACATTTACCCACCCGGTAGCTGCCTAACCTTTAGGGTTGGTTGCCGGTTGCCTAGCAAGTATTCCTTCTTCCTACCCCCCGCACATGATTGTCGAACCTGGTGCCCTGCTGGCGGAAATCAACTCGCCCGATGACCTGAAAAAGCTCAGCCCCGACCAGTTGGTGCAGGTTAGTCAGGAGCTGCGGCAGTTTATTATCGATACGGTTTCCATTTACGGCGGCCACTTCGGCGCTTCGCTGGGCGTAGTGGAGCTGTCGGTGGCTTTGCACTACGTGTTTAACACGCCCTACGACCAGCTGGTGTGGGACGTGGGCCACCAGGCGTACGGCCACAAAATCCTCACCGGCCGCCGCGACCGGTTCCCCACCAACCGCCGCTACAACGGCATGTCGGGCTTTCCCAAGCGCAGCGAAAGTGAGTACGATGCCTTCGGCGTGGGCCACAGCAGCACCAGTATCGGGGCAGCGCTGGGTATGGCCGTGGCATCTGATTACAAAGGCGAATTTGACCGTCAGCACATTGCCGTCATCGGGGATGGGGCCATGACGGCTGGTATGGCCTTTGAAGCCCTTAACCATGCCGGGGTGGAGAAATCCAACCTGCTGGTTATCCTCAACGACAACTGCATGAGCATCGACCCCAACGTGGGCGCGCTCAAGGAATACCTCACCGATATTACCACCTCCCGCACTTACAACAAGGTGCGCGACGAGCTGTGGAACGTGCTGGGCAAGCTCAGCAAGTTCGGCCCCAATCCCCAGCAGATTGCCCGCAAGGTGGAGTCGGCCATGAAGGCGACGCTGCTCAAGCAGAGTAACCTGTTTGAGGCCCTGAACTTCCGCTACTTCGGCCCCGTGGACGGGCACGATGTGCAGCACCTGGCTACCATTCTGCAAGACCTTAAGAGCATTCCGGGCCCCAAGCTGCTGCACTGCGTCACGGTGAAGGGCAAAGGCTACGCGCTGGCCGAGAAGGACCAGACGCTGTGGCACGCGCCCGGCCTGTTTGATAAGGTAACCGGCGAAATTCACACTAAAACCTACGAGAAGCCCCAGCCGCCCAAGTATCAGGATGTGTTTGGGCACACCATCGTGGAGTTGGCCGAGCAGAACTCTACAATCATGGGCGTGACGCCGGCCATGCCTTCGGGCTGCTCGCTGAACATCATGATGAAGGCCATGCCCGACCGCGCCTTCGACGTGGGCATTGCCGAGCAGCACGCCGTGACCTTCTCCGCGGGCCTCGCCACCCAGGGCCTGGTGCCGTTCTGCAACATCTACAGCTCCTTCATGCAGCGCGCCTACGACCAGGTGCTGCACGACGTGGCCCTGCAAAAGCTGCACGTGGTGTTCTGCCTCGACCGCGCCGGTTTTGCCGGTGCCGACGGCCCCACCCACCACGGCTGCTACGATTTGGCCTACATGCGCTGCATTCCCAACATGGTAGTATCGGCCCCCATGAACGAGGAAGAGCTGCGCAACCTGATGTACACGGCCACTTTGCCCGAAAACGCCGGCCCGTTCAGCATCCGCTACCCCCGCGGCGAAGGCGTGATGCCTGAATGGCGCAAGCCCCTGAAGAAAATTACGGTGGGCACCGGCCGCGTGGTGCGCGAGGGTGAAGGCGTGGCGGTGCTCAGTATCGGCCACATCGGCAACTACGCCGTGAAAGCCACCCAGCAACTGATAGCCGAGGGCCTCAACCCCGGCCACTACGACATGCGCTTTTGTAAGCCGCTGGATGAGGAAATGCTGCACAACATTGCCCGCCAGTATAAGGCCATTGTAACGGTAGAAGACGGTTGCCTGCCCGGCGGCTTCGGCGCGGCGGTGCTGGAGTTTCTGGCCGACCACGGCTACTCGCTGCCCGTAAAGCGCCTCGGCATTCCGGACCGCATTGTGGAGCACGGCACCCAGGATGAGCTGTACAAGGAATGCGGCTTCGACGCCGCCGGCATTGCCGCCGCCCTGCGCGAAATGAGCGGGAAAGTAACCGTTACCGCGCCGCTGGAAACGATACTGCTGTAAGCTGGTATTGATGGTAGAAAAAGCCCCGCTGGATTCATCCGGCGGGGCTTTTTCGTTTTGACGGTTAGGCAGGAGCTATAAGTTAAAAATAAATATATGTACATACATCATTTGTAAAATAAGTACGTACATTTGTCAGGAAGTCGGCGGCGACGGTTTGTGGCCGGGCTTGTTTCCTCTCATCATCCCATACGACTATGGCAACTACCAAATGGGTTCTGGACCCGATGCACTCCGAAGTACAGTTCAAGATCAAGCACCTCGTTATTTCGACGGTAACCGGCGCGTTCAAGAAATTTGATGGCTCGGCCGAAACCGAGGGCGACTCGTTCGACAACGCCCAGGTACGCATGAGCCTCGACGTGGACAGCATTGATACGAACCAGGAGCAGCGCGACCAGCACCTGAAAGCCGACGACTTCTTTGCCGTAGGTACCTATCCTAACATCACTTTCGAATCGACGAGCCTGACCAAATCGGGCTCCGACTATAAGCTCACCGGCAACCTCACCATCAAGGACGTAACCAAACCCGTTACGCTGGATGTGGAGTACGGCGGCACCGCTACCGACTTCTACGGCAACACCAAGGCCGGCTTTGAAGTGAGCGGCAAAATCAACCGCAAAGACTTCGGCCTGACCTGGGAAGGCATCACCGAAGCCGGTTCTATTGTGGTGGGCGAAGACGTGAAGCTGATTGCCAGCGTGCAGTTCGCCAAGCAAGCCTAAGCAGCCACTTTACCTCCCGCGCCGGGCCGCACACCGAAGGCCCGTTCAATCGGACCACCCGTTGCGACGAGGTTTCATTGCAAAACGCCCGTTTCCTGCGTCAGGAAGCGGGCGTTTTGGTGTTAGCGGCAGGCAGTGCTCTGCTGCGTGTTTTCGCACCGCCGCTTAATGACTTCCAGAATGCGGCGCTGGATTTCGCTCATCACATAACCGGTCCAGAGGCCGGCGTAGGGATTGAGGCGGGTGCTGAGGCGTTGCTGGCTGTAGAGTACGAGACGAGTACGGCCGGGGCCGGCGGGTTGTAGCTCGTAGGTGCCGCGCAATACGTCGAAAAACCGGCCGCCCACGGTTACGTGCTCGTCGAAAGTGGTGGGCGGAATGGTGGCCGTGTTGGGCACAATGCTGAACGATAAGCGCCGTTGCGGCTCCCACAAGTCCACCGTCTCAATGAACTCGACGCCTCGCTCGAATGTGGCCCGCCGTACCCCGCCAACTCCTTCGTGGCTGAGCGTGGCTTCCACTGGGCGTGGAAACCCGATTTTATCAACCAAACTGGGGCCTAAATCCTGCGCCTGAATAGGCGGTACCCGGATGATATGCTGCCACACTACGGCGGCCGGAGCCTGAATCAGAATAGTGTTTTCGACGCGACGATTGTCGGTGGGAGTGGTGAGTTGGGCTTCGAGTGGGGCCAGCAGAAACGGTAGCAGCGCAAATGCCGCCACCGTGTACGTCCGGTTTTTGTCGGGTTTGTCGTTGGTTATGGCCAGGTAGAGGATGGCCCCCAGCCAGGAGGTGAAAAGGAAAAGCGGCGAAATGATCAGCACGCAAATCATCCCCTCCAAATGGAACAGCAACGCGCAGAACAGAAATAGCAGGACGGTACAGAGTGGTCCCCATACGGCCCGCCACGTGCGCGACATATAGCCGGGCGTGAAATGGGCCGTAACCGCGCCCAAAGCCATTGGAATCAGCAGTAGGAAACACAGCATCAATAACCCGCCACCATTGGCAAAACCAGTGCTGGCAAACACGAAACGGCCCAGTAGCGCCACGAATAAGCCCGCCGCCACGGCAATGGCATAGTGATAATATCGACGCTCAAGAAAGGACATAGGAGCACAGTTGAAAAAACGAACCGGGCAAAAGTGCGTAATTGTGGCCGTTCAACCAGTTTTTCCCGCTTTGCACGGCGGACCTTCTCCCATGACCACTGCCCAGCCCACCATCCTGTTTCTCCACGGCTTTGCTGAGTCCCGGGAAGTATGGACGGAATTCACCCGCGACTTTCCCGACGGCTACCGCCTGCTCACGCTCAACCTGCCCGGCCACGGCACCAACGTGCACGATATCCGGGACTACTCCATGGAGGCCCAGGCCCGCTACGTAGCCGAGCAACTGCGCCAGAAAAACGTGGAGCGGGCTCTGCTGGTGTGCCACAGCATGGGCGGCTACGTGGCTTTGGCCTTTGCCGAGCGCTACCCCGAAATGGTAGCCGGACTCGTGCTGTTCCACAGCACCGCCCTGCCCGATACGGCCGAGAAAAAGGCGAACCGGGAGAAGAATATGGACTTTGTGCGCCGCCACGGGGTAGAGAAGTTCATGGAGTCGTTTATCCGGCCGCTGTTTGCGCCGGCCAACCGGGAGTGCCTGTTGGAACAGCGGGAGTTTCTGGAGGAAATTGGCAAAACCACCCCCGAAGCTACTGTGCTGGGGGCGCTGGAAGCCATGAAAAACCGCCCTGACCGCACCAAAGTGCTGAAAGAAGCCCGCTTCCCGGTGCTGTTCATCGCGGGGAAGGATGACGTGGCCGTGCCCACCGAAAGCCTGCTGCCCCAACTGGCCCTACCGGCCCAGAGTCACGCCCTGCTGCTCAGCAACGTCGGCCACCTCGGCTACTTCGAGGAGCCCGAGTTGACGCGCCGCGCCGTGGTAGATTTTGCGGGCGGAGTGTTTGGGAAGTAAGCGTACACCGAGCATGACGGTCTTTTAAACTGCCAAACATGCTCTACGGCAGGTTCAATTCCACCCCCGCAAACGCCAGCCGGCCTATCTGGGGGCCGCCGATGACCTGTACGTTGCGGGCATCGAAGGCATTGGAGACGCCCGCCTGCAGTACCGCCTGCAACTTGGGCAACTGGTAGCGCACGGAGGCATCGGTGCTGCTGAAACTGGCCACGTAACCGGCCGCGAAGGGCATTTCCTGGTAATGACCCTGGGCCCAGCGGTAATTGAGCAGGTAGCCAAACCGGTTTATCGTGCCCGAAACTCCCGCATTAAACTTGTGGCGGGGCGTATTGAAGTACGTAGCCACCCCGGCGGGCACTTCGCTCCGGTTCAGGTCATTGAACGAGTAGTTGACCGTGGGTACCACCGTCCGCCAGCCGGTGTAGGTGAGGGCCGCCGTGACGCCCTGCGTGTGCAGCCGCTGCCGGCTGTTAAAGTAAGTGAACAGGATGCGCGTAGGCTGGGTCCGGTCGGAGTAGGTAGGCCAGCCAGCCGCAATTTGCGGCAGGGTAGGGCGGCTGCCGTCCACGTTGCTCAGGATAATCTGGGTAGCTATAAAATTGTGGTACTCACTGCGGAAGTAGCTGGCATCCAGATACAGGTTGGGCAGCACCAGCCCCCGGTACCCCACTTCCCAGGTAGTGGCCCGCTCCAGGTCCAGCGGGGCCAGGGTAGTTTGAAAGCTGCCGAGGTCGGGGGTGGTGCCGAAGGCCTGGCCCTGGTCGTTGGTGGCGCGGTAGCCCTGGTAGCCGTTGCGCACGTTGCCCACGAATACGGCGTAGCCCAGGTCTTCGTACACGTACTGCTCCAGTTGCGAGGGGGCCCGGTAGGCCTGTCCGTAGCTGGCCCGGAAGTTATGACGCTGGTCAGGACCCATTGAATACACCGCTGCCGCCCGCGGCGAAAGCGACGTAGTGAAGTTGCGGAACTCATCTACCCGCGCCGCCGCCGACAACTTCAGCTGGTCGTGCAGCAGCGTCTGGATAATCTGCCCGTAGGCTCCGTACTCGTAATTGGTGAGGGCCCGGCCGGTGGTATCGGCAAACAACTGACCATCCGAGCCCAGCCGGTAGTGGCGGTACGCGGCCCCGGCCGTCAGCACCGTCCCAAAATCAGATACCGGCAAGCTGTATTGGGCGCTGAGGTCCGTGAGCCAGGACCCGAAGCGTTGGCGGGCTCCCCGGCCGGGCTCGTCATCGTTGATTATCTGCCGGCGCAGGCTGGCGAAGCGCGGGTTGGTTGGGGTTAGCCGGGTGGCATCTGCGGCCTGCTGGGCGGCCCGCCGGGCCGCTTCTACCTCGGTGCCGGCCTGGCGCTGGCGGGTGTACTCGGTGTTATAAGTGGCGAAATACGTTTGGGCAAACGAGCGGCTGCTGCCCTCCCGGTCGGGGGCCTCCTGCAGCAGATTGCCCAGCTGATTAAGTTCATACGAGCGGTTGGCCGCGTCGTGGGTGGTATAAACGCGCACGAAGCCCCGGCTGCTTTTCAGCTCGGCGCGGTACTGCTGGGCCTGCAGATCCTTCACCCGGAAGCGGCTCAGATTCTGGTAGGTAGCCGTGGCCTGGGCCAGGCGCGCTTCGGCCGTGAGCTTCAGGGTGGGCCGCAGTAGGTACGCGGCGGTGCCCTGCAGCCGGTAGGAACTGGTGTAGTCGTCGCCGGCTACCAGCTCCCGCTCCGAAAAGCCGGGCGTGTACACCGTTTGCCCGTATAGCTCGGGGTTGATATTGGCCGGCAGCACGGGGTTGGGCGCGGGCGTAAACTGCACCCCGTAGTTACCATAGGAGTTGATGGGGTCGTAGCCTAGCGGCGAACCGGCGGGATTCGCGGAAGTGGCGGCAGCGGCGTAATTAGTGGCCAGCCAGTCGCGGGCCCGCAGGGCGCTGCCGGTTACTTTCACGGCCAGCCGCTCGTTGAGTTTGTGGGCGTAGCGTACCTGTGCATCCAGTAAGGTACGCTGCCCGCCGCGCAGCCGCACGCCCAACCCCGGCGACACAAACGCGTCGCGGGAGTTGAACAGGATAACCCCGCTCAGGGCGTTGGCTCCGTAGAGTGCTGAGGCCGGCCCGTGAATAATCTCCACGCTTTCAATGTCCAGCTCGGGCAAGCCCAGCAGATTGCCGGGGCTTAGTCCCAGGGAAGGCAGTTGCGTGTCCTGGTAGTCAGTGAGCTGCACCACCCGCTCCGATTTGGCCGTGTTGAAGCCTCGGGTGCTCAGGCTGGTAAACAGCATGGACGCCGAGCTGATATCCAGCCCTTTCAGCCGGGCCAGGCTGGTCAGCAGCTCAGGGGTGGCCTGCCGCTCCAGATCGGTGCGGCTCACCTTGTCCACGGTTACGGGGCTGAGCTGGATGTTTTCCTCAATCCGCGAAGCCGACATCACCACCTGGCTTACCTGCTCGGTGCTATAGGGCAACACCACCCGAAGCGGGGCGGCGGCATCCGTTACGGCTACCTCCTGCGTGACGTGGCCCACGAAGGCTACCACCAGCGTAAACGGCAGCGGCCGGGCATCCCGGGCCAGTACAAACTCGCCACTGGCATTGGTACTGGTGCCGATAAAGGTGCCTTTCACAAAAATTGTGGCCCCGGGAAGTGGTTGTCCATCTTCAGTGAGTACCACTCCGCTGATTATCTGGGCCGGGGCAGGTATCTGGAGCTTCCGCAATGGGCGACGGGTGGCCGCCGGAACCCCATCGGGGGGCGGAGCCGCCAGCAGAGTGCCGGTAGCCAGCAGGAGAACAGAAGCAAGCATAGGTGCTAAGGGGCAGGTAAGACAGCAGGGCGGAAATGGGCCAGTATCGTGTAGGATTATCCGGTGTTGGTAGAGCTGGCCGGGTACGTTAACAAGTTGCCGATATCCTGCTGAAAGTGCAATTATATTCTGTCGGCATGGCTCTTATATAGGTTAATCCATATTCTGACACGGTGAGAAAATACCTTTCGCACCAGAATGCATTTTTTTATTATTTCAATTTGCAGCCATTGACAACAGGTTTCGCACGACGTTGCAGCTCAGCCGTAAACCGAGTAGAACGGAGCGTACATACTATGCCACGGGTTACCAGGCTCTGAGAAGCGCAAACTGTCTGGTTGGGCTCTGCACGCCGTTTTTTAGGCGTGTTACGTGCCCCGGAAAGCCATGCTGCAGGCTCCTGCACATTATCCGTTCTTCCCTTGACAGAAATGCGCAGTCGATTTTGTGGGCGAAGTGCGTTGCTAATCAAAAATCTGGGCAACTTTGCCGGTCTGTGCCCCACGCCCGGGCCCGGCGCGTAATAACCACTGGCCTTGGTGGGTGTTGTTAGCTGCCGGGGCCGTAGCTTGGCCCGATGATACGGCTTCAGGCACTCCCCGCCACACCTTTGGCATAACCAGAAAGACCACTTAATCCCCACTTACTCATGACCAAAATTAAGGTAGCAAACCCGGTAGTAGAGCTGGATGGCGACGAAATGACGCGCATCATCTGGAAGTTTATCAAGGACAAGCTGATTACGCCCTACCTGGAGCTCGATATTAAATACTACGACCTGGGCATTGAGTACCGCGACCAGACCAACGACCAGGTAACCATCGACGCGGCCAACGCCATCAAGCAGTACGGCGTGGGCATCAAGTGCGCCACCATCACCCCCGACGAGGAGCGGGTAAAGGAGTTCAACCTGAAGCAGATGTGGAAGTCGCCGAACGGCACCATCCGCAACATCCTGGATGGCACCGTATTCCGGGAGCCGATTGTAATGCAGAACGTACCCCGCCTGGTGCCCAACTGGACGGCTCCTATCTGCATCGGCCGCCATGCTTTCGGCGACCAGTACCGCGCCACCGACTTCGTGACCAAAGGCAAGGGCAAGCTCACCATCACCTTCCAGCCCGAAGATGGCGGCGAAACCCAGTCGTTTGAGGTGTACAACTTCAAAGGCGACGGCGTGGCCCTGGCCATGTACAACACCGATGAGTCGATTCGCGGCTTTGCCCACGCCTGTTTCAACCAGGCCCTGAGCAAGGGCTGGCCTCTGTACCTGAGCACCAAAAACACCATCCTAAAAAAGTACGATGGCCGCTTCAAGGACATCTTCCAGGAGATTTATGAGCAGGATTACCTGGCCAAGTTCCAGGCTGCCGGCATCACCTACGAGCACCGGCTGATTGACGATATGGTGGCCTCGGCCCTGAAATGGAACGGCAACTTCGTGTGGGCCTGCAAAAACTACGACGGCGACGTGCAGTCCGACACCGTTGCCCAGGGCTTCGGCTCGCTCGGCCTGATGACCTCCACGCTGGTTACGCCCGACGGCGGCACGATGGAGGCCGAAGCTGCCCACGGCACCGTAACGCGCCACTACCGTGACCACCAGAAAGGCAAGCCCACCAGCACCAACCCCATTGCCAGCATCTTCGCCTGGACGCGCGGCCTGGAGTTCCGGGGCAAGCTCGATGGCAACCAGGAACTGATTGACTTCTGCCACGCCCTGGAGCAGGTGTGCATTGAAACCGTGGAAAGCGGCAAAATGACCAAAGACCTGGCCGTCTGCATCCACGGCAACAAAGTAGAGCACGGCAAAGACTACCTCTACACCGAGGAGTTCTTGGCCGCGCTGGACGAGAACCTGAAGAAGAAGCTGGCTAAGTAAGCTGCTGGTACCTCAATTCACACAAAAAAGCTCCTCCGGGTATCCGGAGGAGCTTTTTTGTGTGAATTGAGGTAGTTGAGGAAATGTGGCAACCACTACCAGCGCGTACCGCTAAGTGAAGGAGAGTGGTGTCAATACTACTCTTCCCAATTCCAGACCTGCAAGCAGCAGGTTGACAGCCGGCTTAAAAACGTAGATCTTTCTCCACAATGAACACCTGCCCGTAAGGGCGCAAGGCTTGCCAGGCGGGGGTGGAGGTAAGCAGTAATGTGTGGGGCGTGGTGGCCGCGGCCTGCAGGCTGCGCTGCTCCGACGACGAGAAAAACCGCTCGTCGGGGTATGCTTTGGACGACCAGGCCGACTGGCAGTTCTGGTAGAATGGGTGAAAGCTCAGCACGCGGTACCGCTGGTTGAGGGCGTTTGCCAGCCAGGGCCCGGTGAGGGTGGTTTTGTGTACTTGTGCGTGCAGGCGGCCGTACTGCAGAAAGAACTTGCCCGCGGGTAGCTCCTGGCGCAGGCGCTCAAAATTGTCGGCCAGTTCACCGTCGCTGCGGTGCAGGGCGGCGGGGTTGTGCACCAGCATGGCCAGGTGGCGGTAGTCGGAACCGAGCCAGGCCCGGGCCTCGGCTTCGTGGGCCTGCACCAGTGCCCAGGCCCGGTCCAGGACGGGAGCCATCCGCTTCCGGTCGAGGCGGTGCAATTGCATGAAGTCGAATGGTTGCTGGCTGCGCAGGGTCAGGAGTTCCTGCACAGTGCTCTGCAGCGCCGCGGGCACCTGCGGGTGGCGGGCTACCAGGTCGCGGAGCAGACTGTTGGTCCAGTAGGGCTCCGTATCGATGGCTGCCACCTGAATTTTCTGGTCGGCGGGAGCCTGCGCGTTCAGCTGACGCAGGTTTCTCCACAACGCTCTTTCGCTTCTGGTTGCCAAGTGCAGCGTATCAGTTTGCCGGAGCGAGGTGAAGGCCGAATCCAGCCACTGTGGCTGGCCGGTTTGCACGTAGCGGTCCGCGAAGTACACGTAGGTACAGCTGCCTTCCTTCACGTACGTACGCACACCGGCCCGCTGGTACAGGTAGGCAAACAGCTTGAAGTGGCGCGGCTCATTGCCCGCAACGTTGTGCGCCTCGCCCGACACAAACACCTCGTAGCGGGGCACCACGGTATCAAGCGGGGCAAAGCTGCGGAAGTCGGTGGAATAGTCAAGCGCCAAGGGCCAGGTTTTGGGAGCAGAAGCACCAGACCGAAATTCATAAAAAGCAGTGGCAGTCAGCAGCAAAGCCGCAACAGGAATACCTTTCATAAGGATGTATGGTGAAGCGGCTTGGTGAGTCAAAATACTGGCTCACCAAGCCGCTTTAGCAATAACTGTTAATTACTGAAGTAATACCTCTCAATGACGCACCAGAGAAAGAGAGACTTTTTAGCCCTCCAGCAGCCCCATTTTCAGCATGGCCTCGGCAATCTGCACGGCGTTGGTGGCGGCACCTTTGCGCAGGTTGTCGGCCACCACCCACATATTCAGGGTGCGGGGCTGGGTTTCGTCGCGGCGGAGGCGGCCCACCAGTACGGCATCCTTGCCGTGGGCGTCCTTGGGCATCGGGTACACGTTGTTCTTCACGTCGTCTACCAGCTCCACGCCTTCGGTCTGGCGCAGGATGTCGCGCACTTCGGTGAGGTCGAACTCCTCGGCAAATTCCACGTTCACGGCTTCGGAGTGGCCGCCCATTACGGGAATGCGCACGGTGGTGGCCGTTACCCGAATCTGGTCGTCGCCGAAGATTTTCTTCGTCTCGTTCACCATCTTCATTTCCTCCTTGGTGTAGCCGTTGTCCTCGAACACGTCGATGTGGGGCAGCACGTTCAGGTCGATGCGGTGGGGGTAGGCGGGGTTGCTGGGCTCCTGACCGGCGCGCTCTTCCAGCAGTTGGTCCACGGCTTTTTTGCCGGTGCCGGTTACGCTCTGGTAGGTGCTCACCACAATGCGCTGGGCCTTGTAGCGCTTGTGCAGCTCGTTGAGAGCCACCACCATCTGAATGGTGGAGCAGTTGGGGTTGGCAATAATTTTATCTTCCGGAGTCAGGGCTTCGGCATTTACCTCAGGCACCACCAGCTTTTTGGTGGGGTCCATGCGCCAGGCCGAAGAGTTGTC
Source organism: Hymenobacter sp. 102 (assembly GCF_049949205.1). Classification (NCBI taxonomy): domain Bacteria; kingdom Pseudomonadati; phylum Bacteroidota; class Cytophagia; order Cytophagales; family Hymenobacteraceae; genus Hymenobacter; species Hymenobacter sp. 102. Next base: position 2,243,947 of record NZ_CP188172.1, on the reverse strand, counting down.
GATGACCACAGTACCCACTTCGGCAAAGCGCGGGGCCTCCTGCTTGCTGATGGAGCCACCGGCCGAGAAAATGGCCACGGCGGGCCGGGCGGCAATGGCGTCGTCCATGCTCACCACCTTGTATTTCTTGCCCTGAAATTCGATTTCCTGGCCCACCGATTTGGCGGAGGCCACGGGCAGCAGTTCGGTTACGGGAAACTGGCGCTCGGCCAGCACTTTCAGCATCTCGGTGCCTACCAGGCCGGTGGCACCTACTACGGCTACTTTCATGGAGTTGCGAGGTTAATCGAAGGTGCAAAGGTACGGTGGCGCGGGCATTGATTTCTGGGTATATTTCAGGCAATAAACAGGGGCGCAGCCGGGCTACGGAGCCGCTGCCCCGGCAACCCGTATTCAATGTGAAAAAACTACTGCTACCCTGTCTGGTGCTGCTTTTCGCGCGCGCCGCTACTGCTCAGCTTGCCGATTCCTTCACTGACGGCAACTTTACTCAAAATCCCGCCTGGACCGGCGACGTAGCCTCGTTCCAGGTAAATGCTGCCCAGCAGCTGCAAACTACCGGCCCCGCTACCACCGGCACCGAGCTGCAGCTGATAACGCCCTGCGCCGCTACCACCGGTACCACCTGGGAGTTCTGGGCCAACCTGAAACTGGCCACCAGCAGCGGTAACTACGCCGACGTGTGGCTACTAGCCGACCAGCCCGACCTGAAAGCCAGCGGCACCAAGGGCTACTTTGTGCGCCTGGGCGGCACCCCCGATGAGGTGGCCCTGTTCCGCAAGGACGCCACCGGCAGCCCGGTGTACGTCATCAACGGGCAGGATGCTACCCTTAGCTCCACGAACAATAACCTGGTCCGGGTACGCGTAACGCGCAGTTTGGCCAACGTGTGGACGCTGGAGCGGGATGTGACCGGTAACACTACCTACGTGAGTGAGGGCAGCGCAACGGATGCTACGCACCAGCGCAGCGCGTATTTCGGGGTGTACTGCACGTATTCCTCCACCAACAACCGGTCATTCTACTTCGATGATTTTCGGGTGACGGACGCTGCCGCGCCGCTGCTGCTGCAGGCCGCGGCGGCGTCTGCCCGTCAGCTTGACCTCACGTTTAACGAGGCCGTGGCCGCCGCGCAGTCGGGGGGCAGCTACCGGCTGAGTACGGGCAGCTCGGCCGTAACAGCCGCCGCGCGCGACGTCCAGGACCCCACCGTGGTACACCTCACGCTGGCCGCCGATTTACCGCTGGGGAGCCTTACGGTGGAGGCCCGCAACGTGGCCGATGCGTTTGGGAACGTGGCCGCCGGGCCGCTCACGGCGACTTTCCAGAACAATGGCTTTGCCGTGGCGCCCGGCTTCAACCAGCTGCTCATGACGGAAATCATGGCCGATGAAACGCCGGTAGTAGGGCTGCCGGCTGCGGAGTTCCTTGAAATTCATAACCCCTCGGCTACGGCCGTAATGGATTTGGCAGGAGTGCGCTTGCTGAAACCGGGCAGCACCAGCAACCCGGCCGTATTTCCGGCCGGAGCGGTGCTGCTGCCGGGCGAGTATGCCGTAGTGTGCGGCAGTACCCGCACGGCGCTGTTCGCCAGCTACGGCAAAGTATTCGGGCTAACCAATTTTCCCAGTTTCGGCAACGCTGCCGACCAGCTGGTACTGCGCGGCAAGGATGGCCGCACGCTGTTCGAGGTGAGCTACTCGGATGCGTGGTACCGGGATGCGCGTAAGAAAGACGGCGGCTGGACGCTGGAAATGCTGGACACGGCCAACCCCTGCGCCGGGGCCGACAACTGGAAAGCCAGTGAGGATGCCAGGGGCGGTACGCCCGGCCGCGCCAACTCCGTACGCACCGCCAACCCCGATCGGATCGCGCCGGCCCTGCTGCGCGCCCTGGCGCTGAGCCCTACCACCGTGCGGCTGTACTTCGGAGAAAAGCTGGATAGCGTGGCCGCCGCTAGCGTGGCCCTGTACTCTATCACCCCAACTACCAGTATTCTGCGCGCCGCGCCAGTGGGGCCTGATTTTCGGGTGGTAGATTTGACGCTGGCGGCCCCGCTCACTGCCAACCAGCCGCTGACGGTAACTGTTCAGCGGGCTGTGGATTGCGCCGGTAATGCCAGTGGCCCCGCTACCTCCGCTACGTTTGCCTTGCCGGCAGCGGTGGCCGCGGGTGACGTGGTAATCAATGAAATCCTATTCAACCCACGCACTGGCGGCGTGGATTTCGTGGAAATCCTGAACCGTTCCGGCAAGTTTCTGGACCTGCAGGGCTGGCAGCTGGGCAACCAGCGCCCCGATACCTCAGTGGATGCGGAGCCCATCAGTAGCGGGCCGGTACTGCTGCCGCCTAGTGGCCTGCTGGCCTTCACCACCCGTCCCGATATAGTGCAGCAGCAGTACCCCAACAGCACCGATGCGGCTCGACTGCTGCAACTGCCAGCCCTGCCCACCTTCCCGGATGACGCCGGTAGGGTAGTGCTGTTTGATAGCCGGGGCCAGGTGCTGGATACATACGCCTACGCTGCCACCCAGCACCTGAAGCTGCTGGATAACGTGGAGGGTGTATCCCTGGAGCGGATTCGGGCCACTGGCCCGAGCGAGGCCGGCAACTTCCACTCGGCAGCAGGCAGCGTGGGCTACGCCACGCCCGGCCGCCCCAACTCCCAGCAGCAACCCGATGTGACTGGTACCGGTGTGCTGACGTTGGAGCCGGAACTCTTCACCCCCGATGATGACGGCCAGCAGGATTTCACCACCCTGGCCTACCAGCTCGACCAGCCGGGCTACGCCGGTTCCGTCACTATTTACGACGCCCAGGGCCGCCTGGCCCGCCGCCTCGTACGCAACGAAACCCTGGCCACCCAAGGCACCTGGCAGTGGGATGGCCTCACCGACCGGGGCCAGAAGGCCAGCGTGGGCTACTACATTCTGCACGTGGAGCTGTTCCGCCCCGGCAGCGGCCAGAAACGGGAATACCGCAGAACGGTAGTGGTAGGGGCACGGCAATAAGAAGTCGTCATTGCGAGCATGTGGCGAATCAAGCCAGTGTCGAAGCAATCCTTCCCTTCCCTGCTCTAATCCCTGAAAAGCAGCAAGCCCCCGTTTATCGCGCAAGCGGGGGCTTTGGAATAGGACAACGGTGGGCGCGTAGAAAAGGAAGGATTGCTTCGCTCCGCTCGCAATGACGTGTAGGCGAGGGGGCTTGGTTAAACCCAAGGGCTGTTCCCGCGTCCAACCGGATATGACGACGCAACAGCAACTGCAGCACCTGTATTGGCGGGCGGGGTTTGGGCCCCGGCCCGAGGACGTGACGGCGGGCATCCCGCCCCGTAAAGCCCTGCGCCAACTTCTGCAGAATTCCGAGAAAGTAGAGCTGCTGGATAGCCCCCAGATGCGCTATTCGGAGCCCCTGACCCAGTTCCGGCCGGTAGCACCGGGCAGCGGCACCCCGCAGAACAGCAAGGTGACCACCCCCGATCAGACGGCTAGGCCAGCCAGCCAGACGCAGCGTGTGCCGGCAGGGGGGATGGCAGCTCGTTCAGGACTAGCTGGCGCACAGGGCCGCAATCAGCCGCCGCTGCTACGCCGTCAGGAAATGACGTCTGAACAGCGTAAACTGCAGAATCAGAGTATTCGGGAGGCTTTTTATGCTATGAATACCGGCTGGCTGCAGCGCATGGCCACGTCACCGGCGCAGTTGCGTGAGAAGTTGACCTTATTCTGGCACGGGCACTTTGCCTGCCGGGTACGCCGCCCCGATGCGGCCCTGCACCTGAACAACACCATCCGGCAACTGGCGCTGGGCAAGTTTGGCGACTTGCTGCTGGCCGTGAGCAAGGAGCCGGCTATGCTGCAATTTCTCAACAACCAGCAAAACCGCAAGCAGCACCCTAATGAGAACTTTGCCCGGGAGGTAATGGAGCTGTTCACGCTGGGCCGGGGCCACTACGCCGAAGCCGATGTGAAAGAGGCCGCCCGCGCCTTCACTGGCTGGGGCTACGATGGGCAGGGAGCTTTCGTGTTCCGGGAGAAGCAGCACGATGACGGGCCCAAAACCTTCCTGGGTCGCACCGGCAACTTCGGGGGCGAGGAGGTGCTCAGCATCATTCTGGAGCAGCCGGCCTGCGCGGAGTTCATCACCACCAAACTGTACCGGTTTTTCGTGAACGACGTGCCCAACCCGCAGCACATCGGGCCGCTGGCGCAGGCGTTTTTCCGCAGCGGCTACGACATCCGGGCGTTGCTGGAGCAGATGTTTTCAGCCGACTGGTTTTACGACCCTGCCAACGTGGGTACGCGCATTAAGTCGCCGGTGGAACTGTTGGCGGGTATCAAGCGCACACTGGGGCTGCAGCTCGTGAATGACAAGCCCTTGATTGTGTTTCAGAAAGCGTTGGGGCAGACCTTGTTTCAGCCGCCAAACGTGGCTGGCTGGCCGGGTGGCCGCAACTGGATCGACTCCTCAAGCCTATTGTACCGACTGCAGCTGCCCGCGGTGCTGCTCAAAAATGCGGAGTTCAGCGTATCGCTGAAGCAGGATGAAAACGACATTGCTCCCAACCTCGGCCAGGCCGACCGCACGTTTCAGCAACCGGTAAAAACCACCCTGCGGTTGGCGCCGGTGCAGGCGCTGCTCGCCAGAACCCCACCTGCCCAGCAAGCGGCCCAACTCGGTCAGTTCCTGCTCCAGACCCCACTCCGGCCCGATAACCTCGCCCTTATCCAGCAAATGGCCAGCAAAGTTCCCGCCGAAGACCGCCTGCGCACCACGGTAACAGCCCTGTTGAGCTTGCCGGAGTACCAATTGATGTAAAAACGTGTCATTCCGAGCGAAGCGAGGAATCTGGGTCTGTCATTGCACAAGTAACTCAGATTCCTCGCTTCGCTCGGAATGACAAAACTGTATAGCGTATGACTTCCCGCCGCGACTTTCTCAAATCTTCCGTGCTGGCCAGCAGCCTGCTGTTTGTGCCTAAATTTCTGCACGCGCTGGACCGCCAGGGCCTGCGGGACCTGCGCGACGCCCGGGGCCGCCGCCTCGTGGTGGTGCAGCTGGGTGGCGGCAACGACGGTCTGAACACCATCATTCCCTACGAAAACGACCTGTACTACAAGGCGAGACCCACGCTTGGCATCCGGCAGCAAAGCGGCATCCTGACGCTCGACCAGGGCCTGGGCCTGAACCCTAGTATGACCCGCCTCAAGGGCCTCTACGACCAGGGCCAGGTGGCCGTGCTTAACTCGGTGGGGTATCCCAACCCCGATAGGTCGCACTTTCGCTCCATGGATATCTGGCAGAGTGGTTCGGCTTCCGACCAGTACCTGAGCACCGGCTGGCTCGGCCGCTACCTCGACTCCAACTGCGCGGCCTGTCAGCTGCCGTACAACGGGTTAGAGGTAGATGATACACTGAGCCTAGCCATGAAGGGCCGGCAGCGCAAAGGGCTGGCCCTGAAAAACCCGGAGAAGTTCCATCAGATAACCCAGAACCGCTTCATCGCCCAGGTCAGCGGTGAAAAGCCCCAGGGCAACCTGTCGGAGCTGGATTACCTGTATAAGACGCTGGCCGAAACCTCGTCTTCCGCCGATTACCTGTACCAGAACGCCAAGGTGTACAAATCGGCGGTGGCGTACCCGAATACCGAGTTCGGCCGCAACCTGAAAACCACCGCCGAGCTGATTAATTCCGGCGTGGCCTCGCGGGTCTATTATGTGTCGCTGAGCGGGTTTGATACCCACGTGCGGCAGCGGGAGCAGCAGGGCAAGCTGCTGGGCGACTTATCGGACGGGCTGGCCTCATTCGTAGAAGACTTGCAGAAAGCCGGCAACCTCGACGATACGCTGGTGCTGGTGTTTTCGGAATTCGGCCGCCGCGTGGGCCAGAACGCCAGCAACGGCACCGACCACGGCACCGCCAACAACGTGCTGCTGCTCGGTGGCGGACTCAAACAGAAAGGCATCCTCAACGCCGCCCCTGACCTGGCCAACCTCCAGGACGGCGACCTGCGCCACCAGCTCGACTTCCGCAGCCTCTACGCCACCGTGCTGCACGACTGGCTGGAAGCCGATGATACGGCCGTGTTGGGCAGCCGGTTTGCGCGCATGAACGGGCTGTTGGCGTGAGGTAGAAATCGGGTAAAGCAAGCTCTACGCTAGCAAAAAAAACGCAGCTCGACGATATCATTCTGAAAATCAGGCGAGTATAGCTGGGTGAAAACTGTTCTTCACCTTACCTGTACCCGCTATGAAAGTTCTTTCGCCCGCCGCTCACGGCATCCTCGATTACCTGACCGTGGCCTTCTTTGCTGCGGCTCCTTCGCTCTTCAATTTGCAGGGCACCTACGCCACCGTTTGCTACGTGCTGGCAGTGGGGTACCTGCTCATTACTTTGCTCACCAACTTCCCGCTGGGACTGATGCGCGTCATTCCCTTCCCGGTGCACGGTAAGCTGGAATTGGTAAGCGGATTGGCGTTATTGGTTTCGCCCTTCCTGTTTGGGTTTGCCGATGACAACGTGACGGCCCGCAACCTGTTTATGGGTGCCGGCGTGGTGTTTCTGATTGTGTATTTTCTCACCGATTGGCGCGCTCAAACGCACACTGCCACTACCCATAATACGGGCGCGGCACTGCCTCATTAGCAAGAGGTTTGTTAGTGCCAAACAGGCGGCTTCCAGAGCGGAAGCCGCCTGTTTGGGTTTATTGGGGTGATTTACCAGCCGTCATTCCTCAGCTTTGCTCAGCGTGGCGTTGTGGAGGCGGGCTTGCAGTAAGCCAGTGTTGTCTAGCGACGGAACGTGAGACCCACGAAAAACTCCCGGTCGGTGCGGCGGTTGAGGGCCAGGTGGGTGCCCAGGTCCAGCTGCAGGTTGTTGGTGAGGGTAAAGATGGGGGCCACGTTGATGGAGGCTCCCCAGCGCCGCTGCATAGCATCCCACTGGCCCACGCCTTCCACCAGAAAGCTGAATACCTCCGAAAACTCATGGTCCAGGGCCACGGAGGGCATAAATTCCAGGTAGTGCTGGCGGGCTTCGTAGTCGAAGTTCACGTTACCTTCCGCCTGCACATCCAGGTTGAATTTGTGCGGTAATTCAATGTTGACGGGCAAAATCAGCCCGCCTTCCACGGCTCCGTTGCCGGAGTGGCGGCCGGTGGGCAGCCGCCCGTACGCCACCACCGCCATGGCAATGGGGCCGTCCTGGTCGTCGCCCAGAAAGTTGTGCTTCACCCGCAGGGCCATGTCGCCGAAGCCCCGCTGGTTCTGCCAGCTGGCTTGTTCAGTCGGGCGCTGCTTCTGGATTTTATAGAGGGGCACTTCCAGCTGCACGTCGGTGCGGCGGCTCAGCCCCAGCTTAAACACCGAGTACGCCGCTTTCCAGGTGCGCTCCTGGTCCTCGTCGCCGCGGGAGTTGATGAGGCGCAGGGCATCCACTTCCAGCTGAAAGTGGCCGGCATCCATGGTAAACGGACTTTCGGTGATGCCGGGGCGGTCGGGCCGCAGGGGACGCAGGCGGTTGCGCGGCACCGGATGGAACAGGTCGAAGTGGGCGGAGTCGTAGGGGGAGGTGGGTGGCTTGTCCTGGGCCAGCAGTTGCCCGGGCAGGAGCAGGCCGAGCAGCGCAACGGGTAAGTAGCGGTTCAACATAGAGCGGAAGGAGGGGAGTAGCACGTATTTCCGCCCCTACGCAACCATCGAAGGATAGGGTTTAGGAAGTGTTAACAGTGGTTATTTTGCGGCATGGAACAGCTATTAACGGACGCGCAGTGGGCGCGGTTGGCGCCGTTGTTGCCGGGCCGGCCGGGCACCAGCGGTGGACGGGGCCGGGACAACCGGCAGTTCGTGGAAGCCGTGCTGTGGTTGGCGCGCAACGGGGCGCGGTGGCGGGCCCTGCCTGCCGAACGGGGCAACTGGCACACGACGTACACACGTTTCCAGCGCTGGGCGGCCTCGGGCGTGTGGCAACGCGTGTTCGAAGCCGTGCAGGACGAGGCGGCGCTGCATACGCTGCTGGTCGATTCCACCACCGTACGGGCGCACCAGCACGCGAGCGGGGCGCGCAAAAAAACGGGCCGCAAGCCCTCGGCCGCAGCCGCGGCGGGCTGACCACCAAGCTGCACGTGGCGGCCGACGCTCGGGGCCGCCTGCGCCGCTGCCGGCTCACGGCCGGTCAGCGACACGATGCCCCGCAGGCCCTGGCACTGCTCACCGGGTTGGCCCCGGCCTGGCTCATCGCCGACCGGGGCTACGATTCTGACCCGCTGGTGGCCGAACTGGCCCGCCGCGGCACGCAAGCCGTCATTCCGCCCCGGCGCAAGCGTCGGCATCCCCGGGCCTATGACCCACTGCGCTACGCCCAACGGCACCCGGTGGAACGGCTGTTCAGCCGCCTCAAGCAGTTTCGCCGCCTGGCCACGCGCTATGACAAGCTCGATGCTCATTTCCTGGCCTTTATTCACCTCGCCGCAACCGTCCTGTGGTTGCGCGACTGTTAACAATTCCTAGAAAGTGGTGCTCACCTTCAGCGTGAAATTGCGCCCCTGGTTAAAAATACCCGTGCGCCCGGTGGGCGAGGCGGCATAGTACTCAAAGTACTTCAGGCGGTTAAGGTGCGACTGATACACCATGTTCAGCACGTTGTCCAATTGCATAATTAAGCTCAGCCACTCCCGCTTCTCGGGGCCGTGAGTCAGGCTGATGCCCGCACCCAGGCCCAGCAGCGCGTAACCAGCCGTGCGGGTTTCGGTGTTATCCACGGCGTAGAAACGGTTCTGAGTAGCGTGGTAGTCCAGCACGGCCCGCAGGTAGCCGCCCGTGAAGTGCCGCCAGCTTTGCTGGCTGCTCAGGCGCAGCTCGGAGCGGGTGTGCAGGGGCGGAATCAGGGGCAGGTAGCGGGCGGCGCGGCCGTGGTTTTCCAGTAGGCTGGGTTGCTTATTGAGGCCGGTTACGTAGGCCAGGCTGTTGTTGAAAGCCAGCATGGGCCAAGCCCGCGGGTGTAGGTTGGCCGTAATTTCGGTGCCATACAGCCGGGCCCGGCCCTGCTGGTACTGGTAGGTAGCATTGCCCGGCACCAGCACCACCGGCTGCCCGTCGGCGTCGGTCAGGCGGGCCTGGTAGATGTAGTGCTGGATGTCGTTGTTGAATACGCTGGCGCTCAGCTCGGCATCGGGCAGGTAGGCGCTCAGCCCGATATCCTCCTGCAGGCTGAACTCCGGCCCAAACGTGCGGTTGCCCAGGTACACGATGTGCGCGCCGGGGTCGAGGCCGTTGGAGCCCACTTCCGTAATGTTCGGGGCCCGGTATCCCCGCGCCACGTTGGCCCGCAGCAGCAACTTCTCGGAAAGGGAATACGTGGCCCCCGCACTGGCTGATACACCCTGGTAGCGCGTGCGGAAGGCACCGAACTGGGGTTCCGTACCGGCTGCTTCGGCGCGGCTCACCTGCTGGGCAAAGCCCGTGCGCGTATCCAGGCCCACGTAAAAATCGTCCCAGCGCAGCCAGCGGGAATCGTAGCGCAACCCGCCCGAAAGCTCCAGCGGCCCCCAGGCCTTTTTCAGGTGCAGGTAGCCGCCCACATCCGTCAGACTGTAGTCCGGAATGGGGAAGTCGGTGGCGTTGCGGTTCTGGTTACGCTGGTGCATACCGTTCAGGCCCACGGTGGCTTCCAGGCCCTGCCAGGTGGGCGCGGCATAACGCGCATCGTAGGTCGTGGTTGTCAGGTCCACAGCGAGGCCCGGCTGGCGCGGAGCAGTGGGGTGGTTGTACTCCCGCCGCTGGTTTTGCTGCACACCCAGCAGCGTGTGCAGCTCTCCGGTTCCCAGCCGCAGGCGCGTACGGTTCAGCAGCCGGTAGTGCTGAATGTGCTGGTGCAGCGGGTTGAGGCGGTAGGTGCTCAGGTCAGCAGCCGGTACCAGCGGGCGGCTCTTGATGTCGTCCTGCTCGCCCTCAACTACCTGCCGGGTAAAGCGCCGGCTCAGGGAGTCGCGGCTGCCGTCGGGTATTTCCTGCAGGTTGTCGTAGAGCGTGGCCGTGAAGTGGCTGCTGCCCCAGCTTTTTTCCACGCCGGCCATGGCGGTCAGGTTCAGCTCGCGGAAGGCGGTGCCGTACACCCGGCCTTCCAGGGCGTTGCGGTAGTTCTGGGCCCGGCGGTAGGAGCCCCGGGTGGCATACTGCCAGCCGCGCTGGTGGTAGGTGAGCCCCAGGGACGAGCCCAGCAGGTTGTTGTTGGTCTGGTACTCCGTAACGGCGTCGCCGTGCAGGCGGCCGGGCGTGCCGGTGGGCAGGCGGGGCAGCATGTTAATTACCCCGGCCACGGCATCGGAGCCGTACATGAGGCTGGCCGGACCCTTTACTACCTCAATCCGGTCAATATCATACTGGTCGATTTCGATGCCGTGCTCATCACCCCACTGCTGACCTTCCTGGCGCAGACCGTTGTAGAGCGTAAGCACCCGATTATAGCCTAGCCCCCGGATAAATGGCTTGCTGATGTTGGGCCCGGTAGTAACGGCGCTGAGGCCCGGTACGCCCTGCACGGCCGCGTCGATGATGTTGCCGTTGCTGTTGAGCTGCACTTCCCGCTTGCTGAGCACGGCCACCGGCACCGGACTTTTCCGGATTTCCGTGGCCCGACTCACGCCCGTAACCACCACTTCCTGCAAAGCCGCCGGCGCGGCCGCCACGCGCACCTCTACGGTAGTTGTAGTGCCACCCGTAACCACCACGCTGTGCTCAGTTGGCTGAAACCCCACGGCGCTGGCCACCAGCCGGTGGTTACCGGTGGGTACGGCGGCCAGCGTAAACCGCCCATTCTCATCGGCCGTGGTGCCTAGCTTGCTGCCCTTCAGCCCCACGCTGGCAAAAGCCACCGGCTGGCTGCCCGAGCGCACTACGCCCTGCACCATGCCGGTTTGCTGCGCCCAGCCCAGCACTGAGTTCAGGAAAAAGAACAAGAAGAAAAGCTGTTTCATTTTAGAAAGACCAGTGGTATTTATTTAGGCTACTCTAAATCTGTAGTGCTGAAAAAAGCGCAGTATGTCCGCGCTTTTTGTCGTTCTGAGCAGAAAGAAACCGGGGGTTACAGCCAAGTCATTTTTCCCGCCTGAAAACGCATTTCAGTTAACCGAAGAAAGTCTGGTACAGCAGATACACGTTCAGTGAGATGATAATACCTGATACGGCCCAAGCTATGGCCTGCAACCAGGGCTTATTCACGAACACGCCCATTTTGGCCTTGCTGCCCGTAAACAGTACCAGCGGTACCACCGCAAAGCTGAGCTGCAGCGAGAGGATAACCTGACTCAGTACCAGCAGCTCGCCGGTGCCTTTCTCTCCGTACAGCAAGGCTACGATGAAAGCGGGTACTACGGCAATACCGCGCGTAATCAGCCGCCGCAGCCAGGGTTTCAGCCGCAAATCCAGGAAGCCTTCCATCACAATCTGCCCGGCCAGGGTGCCGGTGAGGGTGGAGTTCTGGCCCGAGGCCAGCAGGGCCACTGCAAACACCACCGAGGCTGCCCCCGCGCCCAGCACCGGAGCCAGCAGCTTGTGCGCGTCGCTGATATCGGCCACGTTGTGCAGGCCATTGGAGTGGAAGGTGGCCGCTGAAGTAATCAGGATAGCGGCATTCACGAAGAAGGCCAGAAACAGGGCCACGGTGCTGTCGATGGTAGCAAACTTGATGGCCATGCGCTTGCCGGGTTCATCCTGGTCGAAGGCGCGGGTTTGCACAATGCTGGAGTGCAGATACAGGTTGTGGGGCATCACCGTGGCCCCCAGAATGCCAATGGCAATGTACAGCATACGCGGAGTGGTGACTACTTCCGGCTGGGGTACCAGCCCGCCCAGAATGCCAAACCAATCGGGCCGGGATACGATGATTTCGTACAGAAAACACCCGAAAATCACCACAATCAGCCCCGCTACAATACTTTCCAGCACCCGGAAGCCCTTGCTCTGGAACAGCAGTACCACCAGCACATCCAGAATAGTAAGCACGACGCCCCAGGTAAGCGGCAGGCCGAACAGCAGGTTCAGAGCAATGGCCGAACCGATGACCTCGGCCAAATCACAGGCGGCAATGGCAATTTCGCAGAGCACCCACAGCACCCGGGAAACGGGTTTGCTGTAATGGTCGCGGCAGGCCTGGGCCAAATCCCGGCCCGTCACAATGCCCAGCTTGGCCGCTAGGTGCTGCAGCAGCATGGCAAACAGGTTGGAAATCAGGATAACCGACAGCAGGGTGTAGCCGAAGCGGGAGCCGCCCTCAATATCGGTGGCCCAGTTGCCGGGGTCCATGTAGCCCACGGCCACCATCAGGCCCGGGCCCCAGAAGGCCAGCAGCTTGCGCCAGAAGGAGGCATTCTGGGCCGGTACCTTCACCGAGGCGTACACTTCCTGCAACGATGGAGCCGTGCGGGCCCGCCGCCAGCCGCTTTCTGGTGGCGGGGCAGCCGTTGAAGGAGCGGTAGAAGGAGAAGGTAGGACTGCAGGCATATCGGCGGCCGGGCGGGCGGGCTTAAAGTCGGAAGAGTTGATACTCACAAAGAAAGGAAATATTTAGGCTTGTCTAAATTTAAATTTAAGACAGTCTGCATACTGCTTTTGTTCAGAAAAGTTGCGTATACCCTTCGAAGCCCGATTTTTCCCCGGAATTTTGCGCCCCGTTTCGCCGTTAGCCGCCTATGTTCTCGCCGCCCCTCAAGACCCGTTACGCTATTCTTTCACTGGTTGTCAGCGTGGTGCTGATTGCCGTGAAGTTCTACGCCTGGCTGCTCACCCGCTCCCAGGCCGTGCTGACGGACGCGCTGGAATCCATCATCAACGTAGTAGCCAGTGGGTTTGCGCTGTACAGCATTTACCTGGCCAGCCTGCCCAAGGACGAGAACCACCCCTACGGCCACGGCAAAATTGAGTATCTGTCGGTGGGGTTTGAAGGCGGGCTGATTCTGATGGCCGGGGTGTACATCTTCTACTCGGCTCTTAACTCCCTGTTGCATCCGCACGCCGTGGCCCGGCCCGACTGGGGGATGCTGCTGCTGTTCATTACGGCCTTGGCTAACCTGGCCACCGGGTTTCTGCTGATTCGGGCGGGGCGGCAGCACCACTCGCCCACGCTGGTGGGCGACGGGCAGCACCTGTACCTGGACGCGGTGAGTACCCTGGTTTCCTGCGCGGCGCTGCTGCTGGTGGTATTCACCGGCAACGTGGTGTACGACTCGGCGGCGGCGCTGCTGCTGGGCGTGTTCATTGTGGTGAATGGCTGGCGGATGGTGCGCCGCTCGGTCTCGGGGCTGATGGATGAAGCCGATACGGCCACTGTTGAGCACGTAGTGCGGGAATTACAGGAGCACCGGGAGCCCGCTTGGATTGACGTGCACAACCTGCGCGTGGTGCGCTACGGGGCCAACATGCACATCGACTGCCACGTGACCATGCCCTATTACTTTAGCCTGGAGCAAACCCACGAGCAGGTACACCGCATTGAACGGCTGGTGGACCAGGAGTTCGAAGTGCAGGTAGAAATGTTCGTGCATGCTGACCCCTGCACCTTCACGGCTTGCTCCCACTGCCACATGCCCGACTGCCCCGTGCGTCAGCACGCCTTCGCCCAGGAAATTCCCTGGACACTGGCCAACGTGGCCAAGAACGAGCGGCACCAGTTGGTAGGGCAGGAGGGTATGGGGGTTTGAGGGTAGGAGTTGAAGCGCTACATGCTCAGGATGACAGGTCTGTTTTAACTCCTACCCTCAAACTCCCATACTCTCCCACCCAACTTACTCCACCACAAACCGCTGCACGGTAGTGTCGTGGCGCAGGGAATACAGGCCCGGCTGCAGCCCCTGCAGGCTCACCTGCGCGGTGTTCTGACCAGCCGTCAATTGCACTGTGCGCACCGCGCGGCCCAGTGCATCCCGAATTTCGGCAGCAGCATTACGAGTGGCCGGCGCTGTCAGCTGCAGCGTGAGCTGGGTGCGGGCGGGGTTGGGCCAGAGGGTGAACTGACTAGCGGTGGCTTTTTTAGCCGAGGTGTACAGGCGGTTTTCCAGCACCAGAATCTGGTCGTCGTTGGTGCCGGGAGTGGCGCGGCCGTCCCGGTTGCTGGTGCCCACGTACACTTTCCCCTGGGGTGAGACGCAGATGGCCCGCAGCCGCCCGGAAGTAGTCAGGACAGTAGTGCTGGTACCAGCCGTGCTACCGGCCGCATCCAGCGGAATCTGAGTGACACGGTTGCCGCGCAGCACGGCCGCCAGCAGGCTGTTACGCCAGCCCGGAATGGCCGGGTGGTCGTAATAGGTGAGGCCGGCCACGCCTACGGTGGGCGCCCAGGTGAAAATGGGCTCCCGCACGTTGTTAGCCGAGCAGAAGCTCTGCTCGCTGGCCAGGTTGCAGGTACCCTCCACCGTGGGCCAGCCGTAGTTGCGGTTGGGCTCAATGATGTTCACCTCATCTTCGGCATTCTCCCCGTGTTCCGAGCTATACACTCTGCCATTAGCGGCGCGCACCAGCCCTTGGGGGTTGCGGTGGCCGTAGCTGTAGGTGGCGTTGCCGGCCACCGGGTTATCGGCCGGAACGGTACCATCCAGGTTCAGGCGCAGCACCTTGCCATTGAGCGAGGCCCGGTCCTGAGCGGCCGGCCGGTTCTGGGCGTCGCCGGTGGTCATGAGCAGGGTACGGTCGGGCAGAATAAGCAGGCGGGAGCCGCTGTGCGTGCTCACGGCATTAATACCGTCCAGCAGCACCAGGGGGCTGCCCAGCGTACCGTTGGCGTAGGTCAGGCGCACCAGCTTCTCTTTGTATTGACCGCCCGCGTCATTATAGTTGTACACCACATACACGTAGGGCGAGGTGGTAAGCAGCTCAGGGTGCAGGGCCATGCCCAGCAGGCCACCTTCCGAGGAAGTTACCACGTCCGCCAGCGTAACCAGCGGCGTTACCTGCCCGGTGGTAGGGTTCACGCGGCTGATGCGCCCGCCCCGCTCCGTCATCCAGATGAAATTATCGGGGCCCCATACCAGTTCCCACGGCACCGAAAGTCCGGTAGTGAGGGCTGAAACCGTAACCGTAGTGCTGCCAACCGGGAAAGTGGTAAGCACCGGGGCCGTTTGCGCGCGTGTGAGCAGCGGGGCGCCGCTCAGGATAGCGCCGGCCAGAAAAGCGTGGAGGTATTTCATAGTCAGCTAGTTGTTGTGGTGATGGTAAAACCAGTAACGGTTGAGAAAGATTTTTGGCCGAGAAACCGTGCCCGTTTGCAGGGGCTTTGCGTTCTTTCCACCGCCTCTTTTCCTGCGTCCCATGTTCACCATCAGCACCGACCCCGCCCGCCTGGATATTGCCCTGATTCACCGCTACCTGAGCCAAGAATCCTACTGGGCGAAAGGTATTCCGCTCGAAACGGTGCAGCGGGCCATTGCCAACTCCCTCAACTTCGGCGTCTACACGGCCGAAGGCCGACAGGCCGGGTTTGCGCGCATCGTCACCGACAAAGCCACCTTTGCCTGGCTCTGCGACGTATTTGTGCTGCCCGAATTTCAGGGCCAGGGCCTGAGCAAGCAGCTGATGCAGGCCGTGTGGGCCCACCCTGATGTGCAGAACCAGCGCCGCCACCTGCTGGCCACCCTGGATGCCCACGGCCTGTACCGGCAGTTTGGCTTTCAGGAGCTGGCTGCCCCCGAGCGGTACCTGGAAATCCGCCGCCCCAACCCGTATGGCGTCCCCACGGCTAATTAGGTATTTTTCAGGCTGGTAGATGACGGTTGTTAGCTGTCAGCTTTTTTCTTCGGCTGTAATCCTATACCACAAGGCACATACCAGCTACCAGCCATTAAACTATGCATACTACTCTGGCCACCCGCTGGCAGCAGCTCACCACGCCGTTGGTAACTGATGAAGCGCTGCGTAACGCCACCTATGACCAGTTGGCGGCGGCCTACGGTGGCTCCAACCGACATTACCACGCGCTGCCGCACATTCGGGCGCTGCTGGAGGCGGTAGCGCGCTACCCGCAGCTGGTGCACGACCGGGAAGTGGTGGAGCTGGCTATCTGGTTTCACGATGCCGTGTACAACACGCACCGCTCCGACAACGAGGCCCGCAGCGCCGCGCTGGCCCGGGAGTTTCTGCGCCATACCACGCTGGCCCCGTCCCGGCAGCAGCGCGTGGCCTTCCTCATCGAGCGCACCGCCGACCACACCCAGCCCCAACCTGCCGACCCGGACCTGCACTTCTTCCTCGATGCCGACCTGCAAATCCTGGGTGCGCCCGAGGCCGACTACTGGCAGTACGCCCGCCAGGTGCGGCAGGAGTACCGCCTCATTCCGGATTTTCTGTACCGCCGGGGCCGCCGCCAGGTGCTGGAGAAGCTGCTGCACACGCCCACGCTCTACCACACCGCCGCTTTCCGGGAGCGGCTGGACGCCCCGGCCCGCCGCAACCTGCAGGCCGAGTTGCAGGCGTGGGAGAAGGGTGGGTTGTAACGTATTCGATAAATGAGAGACACTACAGACCAACTCCTACAAGCCCTTGCGCTGGCCCAAACAATACTGCGTGATGGAGAGCCTGCCGACGGATGGCCGGGGAAACGGTATCTGATAGGCATGCACGGAGAATGGCTAACGGAGGCGGAAGCAGATCAAAAAATGATTTCTTTTCCGCAAATCACGGATGCCGAGTATTACACGCGTTACTTGGTACAGGAGGCTAAGCTTGTGCGATTTTTCCTGGCACTCCATCAGGCAAACAGCCTGCTGGTGATGGACGAAACTGCTGAGCAGTTTGTGGTTGTGGGAGAGGCCGCAAAGCTAGTGCAGCTAATTACACTGGGTACCCGAGAGCTGCGCCATTATATAGTGTACAGCCCGGCATTGCACGCAGTATTTGTTGATGGGTTTGATGTAGCCAGCGTGGCGTATGCGTTGCCTGGTAAGGAAAATGATAGAGTGAGGGCCTTTCTGCGCCGGTTGGCTCAGGCAAATGGATTGTTTGTGCTGCATTGATTTTGGGCAGTACCACATCGGCTGAGTGCAATGGATTGCCCCCGAAGCTGTAAGTTGCGGTAGTGCTCCGCTGCTTCTCGCTATATGCTCAAACCCGTACACCTGCTGTTACCCGCCGGCCTATTGCTGGCACTACCCACGGTTGCCCAGAAGCTGGGCACGCTCACTGTTGAAAAAATCATGCGCGAGCCGGCGCAGTGGCTCGGTACCTCGCCCAGCAACGTACAGTGGGCCGAGGATGGCAAGACCATCTATTTCAACTGGAACCCCGAAAAAGCCCGCCGCGACTCGCTCTACCGCCTCGCGCCCCAGGGCGGCACGCCGCGCAAAGTAAGCCTGCGGGAGCAGCTCAGTTTGCCCCAGGCCTCTAGTGGCGAGTACGACCAGCGCTACACCCGCAAGGTGTACGAAAAAGACGGTGATATTTACCTGCTCGACCTGAAAACCCAGCGCGTGCGCCGCGTTACGAACACCGCCGAGCGGGAAACCGACCCCACGTTTGCCCTCCAGGGCCAGGCCATCGGGTACACCCGGGGCGGTAACCTGTTTACCTGGAACCCCGCCACCGGCGAAACCACCCAGCGCACTGACTTCCGGCGCGGGCCCCGTCCTGCTTCCGGCGAGCCCACTGATAAATCGGAGAAATACCTAAAAGCCCAGCAGTTGGCCCTGTTTGAGGTGCTGCGCGGCAAGGAGCAGGACGCCAAAGCCCGGCAGCGTCGCGAAAAGCTGCTGGCCCGCATGCGCCCCAAGGCCATTTACCTGAGCACCCAAACCGTGCGCAACCTGCGCCTCTCGCCCGATGGCCGCTACGTAACCTACACCCTCACCCAGGAACCCGCCGGCGAGAAAGTGGCCCTGGTGCTCAACTTCGTCACGGCCTCCGGCTTCACCGAGGATATCAACACCCGCACCAAAGTAGGAGCCGCCCAAACGGCTTACCAGCTGGGCCTCTACGACGTGGGGCGCGATACCACCTTCGTGCTGGGCTACCAGGACCTACAGGGCCTGGACGAACAGCCCGCCTACCGCAAAGAGTACCAGCTGAAAGCCAAGGCTCCCGTGCCGGCCGATACCACCAAAGCAGCCGCCAAAAAGGAAAAACCAGCCACGGAGTTGCGCCGCGTCATCCCGTTCGGGCCGTTCTGGTCGGATAACGGCCAGCAGGCCTTCTTGGTGATTCGCAGCGCCGATAACAAGGACCGGTGGATTGTGAGCCTGGATGCCGCCACCCAGCGCATCAAGCTGCTCGACCGCCAGCACGACGACGCCTGGATTAACGGCCCCGGCATCGGCTACGACGAAGGCAACGTGGGCTGGCTGCCCGATTCGCGCCGCATCTGGTTCCAGAGCGAGGAAACCGGCTATTCTCACCTGTACACCGTGGATGTGACGACGGGTCAGAAAAAGGCCCTGACCAGCGGCAAGTTTGAGGTGCAGAAGGCCCAGCTGAGCCGGGACCGGAAAACGTGGTACCTCACCGCCAACAAAACCCACCCCGGCGAGCAGCATTTCTACCGCATGCCTGTGGAGGGCGGCCCCCTCACTCAGATTACCACCCAGCGCGGTGGCTACGAGGTGAGCCTCTCGCCCGACGAGAAAACCCTGGCCCTGCGCTTCAGCACCAGCAACCAGCCATGGGAGCTGTATGTGATGCCCAACCAGCCCGGGGCCACCATGCGCCGCCTCACGTACAGCACCACCCCCGAGTTTGAAAGCTACCCCTGGCGCGCCCCCGAGGTTATCAGCTACAAAGCCCGCGACGGGGCCGATGTGTACGCCCGCCTCTACCGCCCGGCCATTTCCCAGCCCCAGGGCCCGGCCGTTATTTTCGTGCACGGGGCCGGCTACCTGCAGAACGCGCACAAGTGGTGGAGCACCTACTTCCGCGAGTACATGTTCCATAACCTGCTGGCCGACCGGGGCTACACGGTGCTGGACATTGACTACCGCGGCTCCAGCGGTTACGGCCGCGACGTGCGCACCGGCATCTACCGCTACATGGGTGGCAAAGACCTCACCGACCAAGTAGACGGGGCTAAGTTGCTGGCCGAGAAATACGGCGTCAACCCGCAGCGCATTGGTATTTACGGGGGCAGCTACGGCGGTTTCATCACGCTCATGGGTATGTTCACCCAGCCCGACGTGTTCCGTGCCGGGGCCGCCCTGCGCTCCGTAACCGATTGGGCCCACTACAACCACGGCTACACCGACAACATCCTTAACGAGCCCTACAACGACAGCCTGGCCTACGCCCGGTCGTCGCCCATCAACTACGCCAGCGGCCTGAAAGGCGCGCTGCTGATGTGTCACGGGATGGTGGATACCAACGTGCACTTCCAAGACATTGTGCGCCTCTCGCAGCGGCTCATCGAGCTGAAAAAGGAAAACTGGGAGCTGGCTGTATACCCAGTAGAGGACCACGGCTTCGTGGAAGCTTCCTCCTGGACGGACGAGTACAAGCGTATTCTGAAGCTGTTTGAAACCAACCTGCGGCAGAATGCCCCGGGCTTCGGTGGAGCCGCTGGCAGTAGTGGAGGCCACTAGCCATTCGGTCCGGCGGAACACCTGGGGTGAGTGGGTTCAGGTGGTAGCTGCCTACACAGCTCTCGTGCTGGGGCTCACGCTCACGTTCTGGTTGTCGGCGGGGCCGCGTACCGAGACGGAGTATTGCGGTACCTATCTGCAGCTCACGCGCTGGGCCGGCTTTACGGCCAATTGTGATGGGTTTGTGTACATGGAAGGTGCCCGCCACCCGGCCCGCTTGCTGGAGCCCCGGGAAGTGCGGCAGTCGAGGCCATTGTTTATTCTGCTGGGTACGGCCGTCGGCTACCCGATTACCTGGGCGGTGCAGGGCCTGCAAACCAGCGGCTTGCTCTCGGCCCGGGCAGTGCAGAAGCTACCTGCCAAATACCGGCCGCTATTGGGGTTTTACATCGGCTATGTGCTGCTAAATTACGCGGTGCTGCTGGCGGCGCTACTGCTATTCAGACACCTGTACTATCGCCTCACGGCCGGACGAGGCAGCCCGTGGGTGTTGACTGCCCTGCAGGTTTTTCTGATTTCCAATCAGATTACCAAAGCCTTTTTCTGGACGGTGCATCAGCAGATGTTCACGTTTCTGGTGCCGCTGGTGCTGTTGCACGTAGCGCTGCAGCTACACGAATCAGACCAGTGGCGCGGGTGGCTGCCGGGGCTGGCCATGCTGGGCGGATTGCTGACCTTGGCGTACGGCAGTTTCGTGCTGCTGCTGCCGGTATTGCTCTACGGCCTGTGGCTACGACGGCAGCAGCTCACTGTGGAACGCACACTGCTTGGGGCAACGCTGCTGATCCTGTTGTTCACCGGACCCACGCTTCTGTGGATTGGCCTGCTGAAATTGCGCGGCGTTACATACTACAACCATGAGGCCGAAGCCTACGGGCAACTCGTGTGGCTGCAGGCCCTCTGGCAGCAGCCATTCCCCGATTTTCTGCGGCTGGCAGGCCGAAATCTCCTCCGGTTTCTGGTCACGCTGCCCGCCATTGGCGTTTTTCTGGGTATGGGAGCGGGCCTGGTGTGGAAGCTCGGCCTACCGGTGGTGCGAAAGTTCCCTCAAACAGTCATTTTCGCGCTGCTGCTGCTGCAAACCGGGTTTTTGGTAGTGCTGGGATATTACAAAGAACGGCTTACATTCATGCTGGTGCCCCTGCTGCTCCTGCTCATTGCCCTGTTGCTTGCGCGCGTGCCCGGCCGCCGGGTTGAAGCCTGGACCATAGCCTTTGCGCTCAGCTGGCACGGGTGGCAAGTGCTGAGCTACGGTCCATTCTCCTGAAAACCGCGCTACTCTGCTTCCGCGCCCGGCCGTAAATCAGTTGGGTCGGGGCGGTGTTCCAGCAGGTCGGCGGGCTGGCAGTCCAGGGCCTGGCAGATGGCGGCCAGGGTGCTGAACCGCACAGCCTTGGCCTTGCCGCTTTTCAGTATAGAAAGGTTGGCCAGCGTAATGCCCACAGTTTCGGCCAGAGTGCTAAGCGTCATTTTGCGCCGGGCCAGCATTACATCCAGGTTTACAAGTATCGGCATCAGACGGTCAGTTCGGCTTCCTGTTGCAAGGTTACCCCGCGCCGATAAAGAATCAGCAATAATCCGAAGCCGTTGAGCAGGAGTAAGCTGGGTACCAGCTCGTCGTCGTACAAGTGGATGTAACGAGTGGCTGGCAGAGCAGTTGACAGTAGCGTGGCGGGTAACTCGACTATCAGATTTAATAGCATGTGAGCCACCTGCTGCCATACTACCCACCCAAACAGCAGTCCACCTAACAGGCGGATACGACGGGTGTTTCCGGGGCTGAAGGGGGCTGCCAGCTGCAGGTTACGCACGATGAGCCATGCCAGCCAGCCCATTGCCATCAGTACCAGCGCCGTGGCCAACGACATGGTGCCCGGCACCGCGCCCAGCAGATACAGGCTGGCCCGCCGGCCCCAGGAGGCTTCGCGGTAGCGCAGCAGGCGTTGGGTGGTATCCGGGAGCACTTCGTACGTGCTTGTCGGCAGTTGAGGCGAAGGGCGCAGTGCCACTCTTGGTTGTCCCGAAGCAATGCCATCCCGCCATCCATCCTGCGCTCCACGCACAATATCCTGCAGCGGATACTGATGAGGCCTGGCTAGGTTAAGACGTAGCGTAATCAGATCGGCCGGAACGTCGCGTTCCCCGCTTTCGGCCAACAGGCCCTTGCTCACAGTTACTAGTAGATTAATTCCGGAGGCGAAAAGAAAAATTGCTAGAGTAACTCGTAGCAGCGGCAGAAAGATGGATTCCGGCAGCACTCGTTTCATAGTGGAAAGGGATGAGTTTACACCTGCAAATAAGGTTGGTTATTTATTGATAAACAATAATAATTTATCGTAAAGAGAGAATAAAGTATCGAAAAGCAACAAGCCGGCTTTTCGGGCCGGCTTGTTGTTGATAGCTGAAAATACGTATTGCTACAGTTGCTTCGTCAGGGACAATCCGCTGTAGGAATAGCCGTTCACGTTCACGCCTTGCACCGGCAGCAGGCTCAGCCCATTAGCTTTCTTGTGCAGCTGCGGAATCAGAATGCCCGCCGTAGCGCCCACCGCGTAGCCCACAATATTGTCGGAAAGGAAGTGCTTGCCGGCCTTGAGGCGGGTGTAGCCCTCCGCTGCCGAAACCGCCGCCGCCGCCGTCCACACAAACGGCCTCAGATTTGAATCCGGGTGGAAATCGTGGTACACTTTGGCCGCGAAAAACGTGGCCGCCGCCGTGTGTGCCGTATGGCCGGCAAAAAACGAGTTAGTGGCAATCTTACTGTTCCGGTCGCCGCCGCCCTGCGTGCCGTAGAGGAAGGGCCGGTAGCGGGTGATGCTACCCACGCTCATGGTGAAAGTGGCATCGGCGGCCAGCATCGTCTGCAGGTACAGGCCCAGCACCTGCCCGTACCGCCCGCGCACGTCGGCATCCAGGGCCAGCAGGGCCGGGGCCACCACTAGTGAGGGATACACAATCAGGTCGCCGGCCGTTTGCGCCTTGTCACTGTAATAGCCCGCCGAGAACCGGTCAAATTTGGGAATATCGTTTTTGTTGAGGGCGGCCAGCTGGGCATCGGTCAGGCCTTCTTTCTGTTGCACCAGCAGCAACCCCGTAATGCTAAGGGCTCCCAGGCCGACCGAAATGGGGGCATCCACCTTAAAGCGGGTCTGGTAAGGCGAAGGGGCTTTCTGGGCGTGGGCCAGCGGCGCACTGCCCAGCAGCAGGCCGGTGGCCAGCAACAAGGAGGAAATTTTCTGCATAACCGGAAGTAAGTGGAAGAGGGAGAGTAGCGCTACAACGGAAAACCCCTGGTACAGGTTAACCCGCCAACTCCGGACTGCCATAGTCGGCAACTCCTAACTAAATCGTAGCTTTGCGGCCCTGCCCGGCGCGTTGCCGGGGTGGGGCAGGGGCTGCCGGCCCCTTGCGCACTCCTACCCGTTACGCTGATGCCTTACCTGTTCACCTCCGAATCTGTTTCGGAAGGCCACCCCGATAAAGTAGCCGACCAGATTTCCGATGCCATCCTCGACGAGTACCTGCGTCAGGACCCCACTGCCAAAGTGGCCTGCGAAACCCTGGTAACCACCGATTTCGCCCTGGTAGCCGGTGAAATTAAATCGACGGCCCACGTAGAGGCGGAGCCCATCATCCGGGAAGTAATTCGCCAGATTGGCTACAACAAGCCCGAATACCTGTTCAACGCCGATACCTGCGAAGTAATGAACCGCCTGCACGAGCAGTCGGCCGACATTAACCAAGGTGTGGAGCGTGCTACGGCCGAGGAACAGGGTGCCGGCGACCAGGGCATGATGTTCGGGTACGCCACCAAGGAAACCGACAACTACATGCCCCTGGCCCTCGACCTCTCGCACCGCCTGTTGCGCGAGCTGTCGGCCATCCGCAAGGCCGGGCAGGAAATGACCTACCTGCGCCCCGATGCCAAAAGTCAGGTAACCATCCGCTACGCCGACGACAACACGCCCGAGGCCATTGAAACCATTGTGGTCAGTACCCAGCACGATGATTTTGACGAAAGCGAGGAGCGCATGCTGGCCCGCATCAAGGAGGATATCATCAATATTCTCATTCCGCGCGTGAAGGCCCAACTCGGTCCCGAGGTGCAACAGCTGTTTACCACCGATATCAAGCACCACATCAACCCCACCGGCAAATTCGTTATTGGTGGTCCCCACGGCGACTCCGGCCTCACTGGCCGCAAAATCATTGTGGATACGTATGGTGGCAAAGGAGCCCACGGCGGTGGTGCTTTCTCCGGCAAAGACTCTTCTAAAGTAGACCGCTCGGCGGCTTATGCCGCCCGCCACATTGCCAAGAACCTGGTAGCCGCCGGCGTGGCCGATCAGGCGCTGGTGCAGGTAGCCTACGCTATTGGCGTGGCCGAGCCGGTGGGGGTATTCGTGACCACCTACGGCACGACCAACGCCACCAACGGCCAGGGCCAGAAGCTCACCGACGGCCAGATTGCCGAGAAAGTGCAGCGCCTGTTCGACCTGCGCCCCTACGCCATTGTGCAGCGCCTGGGCCTGCAAAACCCCATCTTCGCCGAGTCGGCCGCTTACGGGCACATGGGACGGCAGCCCGGCACCAAGCAGGTGCAGGACGCGCAGGGCAACACCCGCACCGTAGAAACCTTCACCTGGGAGAAGCTCGACTACGTGGAGAAAATCAAAGCCGAGTTCGGCCTGAACTAGCGGCTGGCTGTTCGCTTCCTCCCTAGAAGCATTAACCCAGACTTCACAAAGAAGCCCCGTCTGAATTTTCAGACGGGGCTTCTTTGTGAATAGCTAACGGCTAACAGCCAGTAGCTGACAGCTTAGAAAATCAATGGTTAACCAGCTTTTCCTTGTGTTTGGTAATCTGGCGTTTCAGGCTTTCGGCGGCAGCATCGGCGGCGGCTTCAAAGGAGGCGGCGTCTTCCTGGGCAAATAAGCTGCTGCCGGGCACGTACAGCTTGATTTCCACCGTCTTGTTATCGATACCATCCTTGTTGTTGAGGCGCATAATTACTTCGCCTTCGGTCACGCGGTCATAGAAGGTTTCGAGTTTGTCGAGGCGCTTCTGGATGAAGTCGAGCAGTTTTTGGTCGGCGTCAAAATGCACCGATTGCATCTGTACTTTCATCGGTCGTGGGGTTAAAAGGTAAGAAAAGGGAACACTATCAGGCCTTGGGATGGGCCTTTTCAAATACTGATTTCAGCTTGTCAATGCTCAGGTGGGTGTACACCTGCGTGGCCGCCAGGTTGGCGTGCCCAAGCAACTCTTTAATGGCGTTCAGATCGGCTCCTTTGCCCAGCAGATGCGTGGCGAAGGAGTGGCGCAGCACGTGCGGGTGTTGCTGGCCCGCCGCCGTAGTTATCTGACTCAGATAGTGCTTTACCGTACGATACACGAACTTTTCATAGAGCGGCTCTCCCTTATCCGTAACGAGGAGTACGCCATGGGCGTTGCTGCCGGAGCCAAATTCGCGCTGCTGCTGGGCTATATACCGCTCCAGTACCAGGAGCAGCGTGGGGTTCAGCGGCACGATACGCTGCTTGTTGCCTTTGCCGGTTACCCGCACCACTTTTCCCGTCAGATTCAGGTCAGCGTGCTTAATGCCAAGCAGTTCCGAGAGCCGGATGCCAGTACCATACAGCAGTTCCAGAATCAGCTGGTCGCGCGTGCCGGCCAGCGTTTCCGGGAACTCAAAAGAATTCAGCAGTCCGTTCAGCGAATCCTCCGGCACAAAGTCGGGCAGCTTTTTCGCCACCTTGGGCGAGGTGATGCGGAGCATGGGGTTTTTCTGCACTACCCCGGTGCGCAGCAAAAACTTGTAGTAGGAGCGCAGGCAGGCAATTTTGCGGTTTACCGTGCGCGGGTCGCGGTGCTGCTGCATCAGTTCTACCACCCAGGAGCGAATAAGGGTATGGTCGGCCTGCGCGGGCTCAGCCAGCTCGAAAGTGGTCTGCAGGTACGCGGCAAATTGCCGCAGGTCCGTTTGGTAAGAAACCACGGTGTGCGGGCTGTAGCGCCGCTCAAACCGCAGGTAATCAAAAAATACATCCATACTGAAAAGTGCCGGCTGCCGGGGCCGGATACCCAATGTATGGATTTCAGCGCAAGAAAAAAACCGAACTGTACGGACGCGAAAAAACCGGCTGATTCGCGCAAAGTGGGCAAATCAGCCGGTTTTTCGTCCTTACGAACAGGTAATCAGAAACCTAGGCGTTCGTAGCGTCGGGGCCGTAGGTAGCCAGCTTGTAGATGGCCTTCTGCTTCTGCTTGCGGTTGGTGATGGAGGGCTTCTGGAAGAAGGTGCGGCGACGCAGCTCTTTCAGAACGCCGGTGCGCTCAAATTTCTTCTTGAAGCGCTTCAGCGCACGGTCAACCGACTCGTTTTCTTTGATTTGGACGATGATCATATCTTCAGTGAACTAGGAAACCCAATCTGGAGGGGCCGCAAAGATAATCAGAGATTTATCAGACTGCAAACTTGCCGCCATACATTGCCCCGCAACTTGGACAATCAGTGCTGCTAAACCCAGTTGAAACGGGTTTGCCGTCGAAAAATCGATGATTCTTATTTGAGCAGGGTACGGGCAATAACCAGCTTTTGAATCTCGCTGGTGCCTTCGCCGATGGTGCACAGTTTGGCGTCGCGATAATATTTCTCCGCCGGGTAATCTTTGGTATAGCCGTAGCCGCCAAAAATCTGCACGCCCTCATTGGCCACCCGCACCGATACTTCCGAAGCATAAAGCTTTGCCATGGCCGACTCCTTATTTACGTTCAGGCCCCGGTCCTTCATATCGGCGGCGCGGTAAGTGAGCAGCGAGGCAGCTTCAATTTCGGTGGCCATATCGGCCAGCTTGAAGCTGATGCCCTGGAAGCTGCTGATGGGCTGGTTGAACTGGTGACGCTCCTTGCTGTACTGCACGGCTGCCTCATAGGCCCCTTGGGCAATACCCAGGCTCAGGGCCGCAATGCTGATGCGGCCGCCATCCAGCACTTTCAACGACTGCACAAAACCGTCGCCTACTTTCCCGATGACGTTTTCCTTGGGTACGCGGCAGTCAGTAAAAATCAGTTCGGTAGTTTCGGAGGCACGCATGCCCAGTTTATTCTCTTTGCGGCCAGCCTCGAAGCCCGGGGTGCCGCGCTCCACAATAAATGCCGTCATGCCATGGGAGTCGCCTACCTCGCCGGTGCGGGCAATAACCACGGCCACGTTGCCGGTTTTGCCGTGCGTGATGAAGTTCTTGGCCCCGTTCAGCACGTAGTGGTCCCCGTCGAGAACGGCTACGGTGCGCATATTGCCAGCATCGGAGCCAGTATTGGGCTCCGTCAGGCCCCAGGCCCCGATCCACTCGCCGCTGGCCAGCTTGGGCAGATATTTTTGCTTCTGCTCCTCAGAGGCATGCTGCAGAATGTGGCCGGTGCAGAGTGAGTTGTGCGCCGCCATGCTCAAGCCAATGCTGCCATCCACTTTGGCCAGCTCGGCAATGGCCGTCACGTATTCCACGTAGCCGAAGCCTGCGCCGCCATATTCCTGGGGCACCAGTACGCCCATCAGGCCCAGCTCGCCGAGCTTGTGAAACACTTCTTTAGGAAATTCCTGCGTTTCGTCCCATTCCATCATGTGGGGTTTGATGTGCTGGGCGGCGAAGTCGCGGACCATCTGGGCAATCATTGTCTGGTTTTCAGTAGCTACCAGTTCCATAGGGGGTGGGGGTGGGAGGGTGAAAGGTCTGGCCGAAGGCATTGGGTGTAAAAAACACAGTCAGCCAAAAATTGGGTCCGCGAAAGTAGGGTTTTATAGCCGCCCAAGCCAGTGCAGGATTAAGGCCTTCACGGTCTGAATTTTGATGGGGACGGCTAATTCGGTTTCTTTGATGGTTTTTAGGCAAAAACTGCCTAACCCACGGTTGGTTATTGCCGTGACTTCCGCTTCATACCCCGAGCTACCTCGGTTTTCATGCAAAACATACTTCTTCGCCGTTTTCTGCATTTGTGGCTGTTGTGCCTGCCGTTGGCCGGAATACTGGGTTCCTGCGCCACAGCTCGCGTACACCAGCAAAACATTTTGTTCCGCACCGATGGCTCCGGCCGCATGGATACGGCCAAGCTGCGCGACGTAGTAAACCGGGCTGAGCGTAACTACATTATTCAACCCAACGATGCGTTGGACGTGCGGGTGTACACCAACAATGGTGAGCGAATTCTGGATCCTAATGGGGAACTAATGTTTGGTAGCCCTATCGGGCAGAATGGTGTTGGGGCAGGAGCTATAAACCGGCAGCAGCAGGGCGGCAACCGGCAGCAGCAGGGTAATCGGCAGCAGCAGCAGGGCCAGAATGGCAGCTACAACGAGTTTCTGGTGCAGCACGATGGCGTGGTGAAGCTGCCTATGGTAAACTACCAACGGTTGGCCGGCCTCACGCTGCTTCAGGCTGATAGCCTGTTGCAGCGCAAATACACCGAGTTTTACAAGGATGTATTCGTGACGACTCGGGTGTCGAACAACCGGATTATTGTGCTGGGGGCTACTTCAGGCGGCTCCGGTCAAGTTATCTACATGTATAATGATAACATGACCTTGCTGGAAGTACTGGCGCAGGCGGGCGGCATAGAAGGTGCCTTTGTAGGAACTAGTGGGTCGGGGCGCGCGGGCCGGGCCGATAACATTCGGCTAATTCGCGGCGACCTGAAAAATCCGCAGGTGCAGATAATTGACCTGACTACTATTGATGGGATGCGCCGGGCCAATCTGCAGGTGGAACCAAATGATATTGTGTATGTTGAGCCGATTCGACGGCCCTTCTACGAAGGTTTGCAGGATGCTGCCCCTTTGTTTTCGTTGATTGGCAGTATTGCTGCCGTAATCAGCACCATCTACTTTGTGAGCAACATAAAGTAGTCCGGGGTCCGGGTACATTCATTTCTTGCATTACCACAGTATACATGGCGGCAAACGAAGACGCTGAACTGGAAGAATTTATCCGCAGTGCGGGCGGCGCTGAAACCGAAGGCGAAGATGATGGCGGGGGATTAGACCTTACTACGCTGCTGGCGGTTGCCCGTAAAAGCCTGCCGTGGATGGTACTGCTGATTGCGCTGGGCGTAACGGCTGCATGGCTTTTTCTGCGCTACACTCCTTCCATATATAAGTCTACCTCTACCATTAAAATTGATGAAAAGACAGAAGCTGGCGTATTAGGCCTGGGGGCATTAGGTGATGCGGTTGAGCAGAAGCAAAGTCTGAATAAGCTGTCCGGCGAAATTGAGTTGATCAAGTCCGATATCATCTATCGGCGGCTGAAAGATTCGCTGGATCTGGGCGTTAATTATTACGTGCAGGGTACGGTGCTGGAAACAGAACTGTATGGTAATTCGCCCTTCCGAATTGCGTTTGAGCCTCTGGCCGATGCAGCCTATGACCAGAAAATCAGTGTGCAGTTCAGCAGTTCCACCCGCTTCCGACTATCATTGCCGGAGCAATTAGGTGGGGAAACAATGGAGCATACCGTTGGGATGCCCTTCACAGCGGCCGGCTTCCGGATGCAACTATTTTTAAACCAACCGCAGGAAATAAGTTTTCCGGAAGGCGAGTACTCGTTTACAATCAATAGCAACGGGGCGCTGAATGCGTATTTTAATAAAAATCTGCTGGTTGATATTGTGAATATGGATGCCAATACCATTGGTATTTCATTCACGGATGAAAATCCGGTTAAGGCGCGGGCAATTGTCAATAAGATAGACTCAGTGTATTTGGTGGAAAAACTGGTGCGCAAGCAGGAGCAGGCTGCCCGGGCCATGGATTACATCAATGAGCAACTGAACGAGAATAACCAGAAGCTGAGCCAGGCCGAGGAAAATATGCAGGCCTTCGTGAAGCGCAACGGCACTTACGATGTTAAGGGAGACGTTGGGATGATAACTTCGCTTCTTCAGCAACAGGAGCTAGAGCGGGAGAAGATTCAGGAGCAGATTGATATGCTCAACGACCTGTCGAAGCTGGTAGAGCAGGACCGGTTGACCAACCGGGCGGATGGGGACGTGCTACAGAGTCTGCCGGCCTTGGCCGAAGTAAAAGATGGGCAGTTAGTATCCCGGATTCAGGAGCTCAGTGATGCCCAGCTGGATCTGAAACGGGCCCTGCTCTCATATCAGCCGGGAGCTACCACGGCTATGCAAACCAAGGAGCAAACCATTGCTGACCTCAAAAAAATTGTTCGGCAATTGCTTCGTAAGAATCAGCAATTGGCCCAGAAACAACTGGCTAAGTTCGATGCGAAACGAGCTGAGCTGGAAGGCCGTCTGCGGCAATTGCCAGAAAAACAAACTGAACAGGCACGGCTCCAGCGGCCCTTGGAGCTGTATGAGAAGTATAACCTGACCATGATGGACAGCAAAATCCAGTATGGTATATCCATGGCCGGAGCTACTGCTGATTTCCAGATTCTGTCTCCGGCCAGCGTCGCGGAACGCATTTCGCCCGTGAAGCCGATGATTTATGCCATTGGGTTAGCCATAGGGATTGTGTTAGGGCTGGGGCTGATTGCGGTGCGTTACCTGATGCACAACACCGTAACCAACATCCGGGAACTGGAGCGCAACACTGGGGCCGCCGTACTGGGGGTTATCCCCACCTACGAGAAGGAAAAGATGGCCGTATCGAAGCTGGTGGTGGACCGCAACCCTAAATCTGCTATTTCGGAAGCTATCCGCTCCATCCGAACCAACCTGGAGTTCATGGCCAGTTCCAAGAAAAAACGGTTGATTTCGATTACATCTACCATCAGTGGGGAGGGTAAAACTTTCGTGACGGTAAACTTGGCTGGTATTATTGCCGCCTCTGATCAGCGCGTAATTGTGCTAGACCTGGATATGCGTAAACCCAAGGTAAACTTGGCGTTCGATGCAGAAAACGTGAAGGGCATCAGTACCATATTAATTGAGAAGCATAGCTGGCAGGAATGCATACAGCACACCAGCTTGCCTACGCTCGACTTCATTTCGGCTGGACCTACCCCACCCAACCCATCGGAATTGATCCTGAGTCCACGGTTTGATGAGCTGATTACGCAGTTACATGAGCACTACGATGTGGTAATGATTGATACGCCGCCCGTTGGGTTGGTAACGGACGGAATTCTGATTATGCGTAAGGCGGATGTGCCCATTTACATCGTGCGCGCCAACTACTCTAAGAAGTCTTTCCTGAAGAATATCAATAAGCTGATGCGGGTGAACGGCTTCACTAAGCTCACCACCATCCTGAATGACGCCAAAACGACCGGCAGCTATGGCTATGGTTATGGCTACGGTTATGGCTACGGTTACGGGCAAGGATACTATGAAGACACGCCGGCTCAGAAGGGACTAGCTGGCCGCCTGCGGAAACGGTTTTCTTAAGGTCTGGCCGCCGCGCGTATGTCTTTTTTGCACAAGTTGTTTGGGAGCCGGGAGGCCGCACCAGCGTCGGCACCGTCGCTAGCAGTGCTAGGGGTGGATATGCACTCCCACTTGCTGCCCGGCCTGGATGATGGGGCAGAAACGATGGAGCAGTCGGTAGAAATGCTGCGGGAGTTGTACGTCCTGGGCTACCGCAAGCTGATTATGACGCCCCACATCATGGGCGACTTTTACCGTAATACGCCAGAAGGTATTCGGGGGGCGTTGGCTGCGTTCAGGCAAGCAGCCAGCGCGGCGGGGCTGGGCGGTGTGGAGCTGGCCTGTGCCGCCGAGTATTATCTGGATGAAAGCTTCGGGCCCCGTCTGGAGCGGGAGGAGCTGCTGAGCTTCGGCGGGGAGCGGCGCATGGTGCTGGTGGAAACCTCATACATCAACGAGCCATTCAACCTGGCCGAAACGATTTTCAACCTGAAAGCCGCTGGCTACCAGCCTGTGTTGGCCCACCCGGAACGCTACACCTACCTCTACGGCCGGTTTGAGGAACTGCTCAGGATTCGGGATAT
Source organism: Hymenobacter sp. 102 (assembly GCF_049949205.1). Taxonomy (NCBI): domain Bacteria; kingdom Pseudomonadati; phylum Bacteroidota; class Cytophagia; order Cytophagales; family Hymenobacteraceae; genus Hymenobacter; species Hymenobacter sp. 102. The sequence goes on along the minus strand of NZ_CP188172.1, from coordinate 2,212,441 downwards.
GGGCGTACTGCTACAGGTAAATCTGAATTCGTTGATCGGCTATTACTCGGCCGGTGCCAAGCGCGTAGCCGAAAAGCTGGTGGATGCAGAGCTGGTGGACCTGTTGGGCACTGACGCGCACAACACCAAGCACCTGGAAAACATCCGGACTAAAGTGCTGACCAGCCCTTACCTGGTTAAAGCACTGGCTTTGCCGCTGCTCAACAACACGCTCTGATTTGCCGTTTACCAGCTCGTCACTTAGGATGCTATGATCTTCGTTACCGGCGGGAGTGGATTAGTGGGCAGTTTTTTACTTGAAGAACTGGTAGCCCGCGGCCTGCCGGTGCGGGCTTTGTATCGGCAGCAGATTCCGCAGATTGCGGCCACTGAGGCAGTAGAATGGGTACAGGGAGACATCCGGGACGCGCTGGGGCTGCGGCAGATGCTGACGGGGGTAACGCACGTGCTGCATTGCGCCGGGCTGGTTTCCTATGCCCCTCAGGATGAGGATGAGTTGCTGCGCGTCAACGTAGAAGGAACGGCCAACGTGGTGGATGCTTGTCTGGAACACCCTGGTATCCGGCTCGGTCTGGTTTCGTCGGTGGCGGCGTTGGGGGGAGGTGCGACGGCTCAGGCGCGCGAAGTGGCCCGGCCCGTGGTGCTGGATGAGCAGGCTAAGTGGGACCTGGGTGCTGAGCACAATGCCTACGCCACGTCCAAGTACCTGGGTGAACTGGAAGTGTGGCGGGGTATCAGCGAAGGGCTGCGGGCCGTCATCGTGAATCCATCCGTGATTCTGGGACCTGCCAACTGGCAGCAGAGCAGTACTCGCCTGTTTCGCTACGCTTACCAGGAGCACCGCTTCTACACGCCCGGTAACATCAGTCTGGTGGATGTGCGCGACGTGGTGGACGCGCTGCTGCACCTCACGCTGGATACCCCTATTAGTGGCGAGCGGTACGTGCTGAACGCGGGCAGTCTGCCGCTGCCCGATTTTCTGGCGCAGGCGGCGACCTGCTTCGGGAAGCGCCCGCCCTCGGTGGCCGTACCCGACTGGGCGGCCGAAGTCATCTGGCGGCTGGAGCACCTTCGGTCCGTGCTGACGGGCGTGCGACCCCTGATTACCAAGGACACTGCCCGCGCCGGCCGCAATCCGGTAGCATACCGCGCCGATAAAATCAGACAGGAATTGGGCCGCGAGTTCCGACCTTTGTCGGAAACAATCCGCTGGTGCTGCCAGGAGCTGCTTCGCAACGGAGTAGCGAAGTAACTGAGTACTAGTGCGAGTGGCGCTTGGAGTCGCTTGTTACGCGCCAAACGACTACTCCGCTACTCAATTACTTAGTTTCTCTACCCAAAGAACCCATCGGCGTCCGGTGCGGTTGTTGTATCTTAAGGGCAGGGCTGTTTTCTGCACTGGAATACGGCCGGCTTATTCACGGGTGCTGCCATTGTGGCGGCCCCGTGCCGATTGTTGCTGCATGAGAATGAACGAGAATTTTGATGACCGGGACGAAGTGCTGGCCACTGTACGCCGCTTTGAGCAGATGGTAGCCCACAACGAGCCTGTGTTTTTTGATTTGGCCGATTTTGAAAATATCATCGACCATTATACCTCTACCACCCAGTACGATAAAGCCCTGCAGGCCTGCGAGGCGGCTATTGCCCAGTATCCGTTCAGCACGGAACTGCTCATCGACCGTTCGCAGGTGCTGGCGATGAAGGGAGAGTACGCCGCCGCCAGCGTCCAGATTGAAAACGTGGCCCAGCTGGACCCCGATAACCCCGATGTGGCCGTGACCCGGGGCATCATTGCTACCCAGAAGGGGGAGTTTGCCGAGGCCGTAGCGTTTTTCCAGCAGGCCGCCGAGCGGGCCCAGGACCGGGACGACATTTTCTTCAACTTAGGGCTGGCCTACCAGAGCTGGCAGAAGTTCAAGAGTGCGGCCAAGTACTACAAGCAAAGCCTGCGCCTCAACCCCGACAATGACGTGGCCGTGCAGGAGTTGCTGTACTGCCTGGAAGTGAGTGAGCGGCTGGAAAAAAACCTGGACTTTTTCCGCCGCTTCACCGACGAGGACCCGTACTCGGCCATTGCCTGGTACAACCTGGGGCAGGCCTATTTTCGGGCCAATAAGCTCGATGATGCGGTAACAGCCTTCGAATATGCTATTCTGATTGATGCCAAGCTGTACGAAGCCCACGGGTACCTGGCCAGCACCTACGTGAACATGGAGCGGTACCGGGCGGCCATTGCCGAGTTTGAATTAAGCTACCCCGAGGGCCAACCAACAGCCGAGGCCCTGTGCAACATTGGGGAATGCCACGAGAAGATGGCCGAGTGGGACCTGGCCCGCCGCTTCTACCAGCGCTCCATCGACCTGGACCCCGAGATGGACGAGGCCTGGTTTGGCATTGGCATTGTGATGAACGCGCAGGAGAAGTACTTCGAGGCTATTCATTTCTTTCGCAAGGCTGTGAGCCTGTACCAGGAAAGCGTGGAGTACTGGCTGGCCTTGGCGGCAGCGGAGTATCAGATCGGCAACATCGTATCGGCGGTGGAAGCCTACGAGAAAGCCACCGAAACCGCCCCGGATAACAAGGACGCCTGGCTGAACTGGAGCATTCTGCTCTATGAGCAGGGCAACTTCGACGGAGCCATTGACCTGATGCGCAATGCGGTGGAGATTCAGCCGCTGGAGGCCGAACTGCACTACCGACTGTGCGCGTACCTGCTGGCAGCCGGGCGCTACCGGGAAGCCTACCAGTGCCTGGAAAATGCCTTGGTACTGGATTTCGACAAGCATCGGCTGCTGTTCGAGTTTTTCCCGGAGCTGGAGTCGCAGAAAGCCCTGGCCCGCCTGATTGATCAGTACCGGAAATAGAGTACTGTAAGAGTTACAGGGAATAGCAAAAGCCCCGCGGTGAACCAGCCAACTGGCTCACCGCGGGGCTTTTGCTTGCTGAGCGGCCGACTTACAGAATTCGGGCGTACTTTTACCGCCGTTGTTTTTCCGGGCGCGGCGACTGGCTAATGACCAGGTCCCTGCGTGCCCAAGTCCCCAAGACCCCAACTATGAACTACACGCTTAACCAACTTCCCGAACGGACACAGAAACCCCGTGAGCAAGGCTTCACCATGGTCATGGATAAAGGCCTGAGCGTGCGGGAAGTAGAGGATTTCCTGGAAGTAGGGGCCGAATACACCGACATTGTGAAGCTGGGCTGGGCCACATCTTACGTGAATCCCAACCTGAAGCGCAAGCTGGCCGTGTACAAAGAGGCCGGTATTCCGGTGTACTTCGGCGGAACGTTGTTTGAGGCCTTTATCATCCGCAACCAGTTCGACGACTACCGCCGGCTGCTACAGGAGTTTGGGATGGAATACGCCGAGGTATCGGACGGCTCCCTGGACCTGAACCACGACAAAAAGCTGGAGTTCATCCGCACTTTGTCGCAGGATGTGAAGGTGCTGAGCGAAGTGGGCTCGAAGGACGCGGAAAAGATTATTCCGCCCTACAAGTGGATTTCGCAGATGAAAACCGAGCTGGAAGCCGGGGCCGTGAAGGTAATTGGCGAGGCTCGGGAAGCCGGCAACGTGGGTCTGTTCCGCAGCACCGGCGAGGTACGCTCAGGACTGGTAGAGGAAATTCTGACCCAGATTCCGTTCGAGAAAATTATCTGGGAAGCTCCCCAGAAAGCACAGCAGGTGTGGTTTATCAAGCTGCTGGGCTCCAACGTGAACCTGGGCAACATTGCGCCCAACGAAATCATCAGCCTGGAAACCATCCGGCTGGGCCTGCGCGGCGACACGTTCCTGGACTTCCTGGACCTGGAAAACGTGGATGAAATGTTCAAGCCCGAGCCCAAAGCTCAGGGCAAGCCCGGCACCTCCATGCCCCGTGGCTAGGCAGGCACTAACCTGAACAGGCGAAATCAAGTACAAGAAAAGGCCGGACCGCTCAGCAGTCCGGCCTTTTCTTGTACCCAATCACCCGCACCATGAACTGTTTTACCTCCACCTCTGCCTGGGCCGGGCTGGCGCTCCTGGCAGCCTGCGGCGGCCCCTCGAAAGAGGAAAAAGCCGAAGCCGCCGCCACTACACCCGCCGATACAGTAGCCACGGCCGCCAACCCGGTGAGCCTGCCCGAGCCCTACGCCACCAAATCCGTCACCAAGCGCAGCAAAGTCATTGGCTGGCCGGCCGGCAAAATGCCCACCGCGCCGGCTGGCTTCGTGGTAACCAAGTACGCCGATGGCCTCATCAGCCCCCGCAACGCCTACGTACTGCCCAACGGCGACGTGCTGGTTGCCGAGGCCAACACCGTACCCACCGACGTGAAGGAGAAGGTAGCGGCACAACTGGAGCTGGACCCGTCCAAGTCGTTGCGGGCCAGCAGCGCCAACCGCATTACCCTGCTCCGTGACACTAATAAAGACGGGAAGCCGGACACCCGCACCACTTTCCTGAGTGGGCTGAACCAACCGTTTGGGATGGTATTGATTGACGGGAATTTCTACGTGGCCAACACCGATGGCGTGTGGCGTTACCCGTACAAAGCGGGCGAAACCAAGATCAGCGCGGCTGGCCAGAAAATTATGACGCTGCCGGCCGGGGGCTACAACAACCACTGGACGCGCAACCTGCTGGCCGGTCCCGATGGCAAGAAAATCTACGTATCGGTGGGCTCCGCTTCCAACGTGGCTGAGCACGGCATGAAGGAAGAAGAACGCCGGGCCAACGTGCTCGAAATAAACCCCGACGGTAGCGGGGAACGGGTGTACGCCGCTGGTCTGCGCAATCCCGTGGGCCTGGACTGGGCTCCGGGCACTCAAACGCTGTGGTCGGCGGTGAACGAGCGGGATGAGCTGGGCGACGAACTGGTGCCCGATTACCTGACCAGCGTGCAGCCCGGTAAGTTCTACGGCTGGCCCTACGCCTACTTCGGCCAGAAGGAGGACCCGCGCCGCAAAGGCGAGCGGCCCGATCTGGTGAAGCAAAGTGTGGTGCCCGAAGTGGCACTGGGCCCGCATACGGCCTCGTTGGGCCTGGCGTTCTACAAAGCCGATAAGTTTCCGGAGAAATACCGCAACGGGGCGTTTATTGGCCAGCACGGCTCCTGGAACCGCTCCAAGTTCTCGGGCTATAAGGTGGTGTTTGTGCCGTTCAGCAACGGGAAGCCCAGCGGCCCCATGGAGGATTTCCTGACCGGCTTTATTGCCAATGAAAACGACAAGGAGGTGTACGGCCGCCCGGTGGGCGTTACCGCCTTGCCCGATGGCTCGTTGCTGGTAGCCGATGACGCCGCCGATACCCTGTGGCGCGTGGCGGCGCAGTAAGTTTTCAAGTACCGAAATCAGGCAAGCCGGCCTGCCTCCGCTGCGGCGGTTGGTGGGTCGGTTTGCGGCGTTTAGGCGCGGGAGCATAGCGTTGGTGCAATAATCCGAATGGCTGAATTGTAGCCCTACATCTTTGGGTACTTCATTCTCCAGCCACTTCTTATTTCGTTACTCCAATGACTATGTTCCGTACGCTGCTGCTGGCCGGTGCCCTCGCCTTCACTTCCCTGAGCACGCAGGCGCAGAAAACCAAAATCAAGACGAAAACGGCTGACAAGCCGGCTACGGCTGCGGCGGCCAACTCCCTGCTGTGGGAAGTTTCGGGTAAAGGCCTGGCCCAGCCGTCCTACATCTACGGCACTATTCACCTCATCTGCCCCCAGGATTTGCAGGTAACGGAACCCATGAAGCGGGCGTTCGGGAGCAGCAAGCAGGTGGTGATGGAACTGGATATGGACAGCCCCACCATGATGCAGGAAATGCAGGCCGGCATGATGATGACTGACGGCCAGACCCTGGAAAAGCTGCTGCCCGCCGCCGACTACACCCGCGTGGGCGACTACCTCAAAGCCAAAGCCGGTATTCCGATTGCGCAGCTGGGCATGCTGAAACCGTTCATTGTCACCTCCATTATGTACCCGGCTTTGCTGGGCTGCACCCCGGCCAGCTACGAAACCACCTTTGTGAAACTGGCCCAGGAGCAGCACAAGGAAGTAACCGGCCTGGAAAGCGTGCAGGAGCAAATGGGCTTCTTCGACAAGATTCCGTACGCGGTGCAGAGCAAGATGCTGGCCGATATGGTAACCAAGGAAGCCGAAGCCAAGCAGGAGTTTCAGCAGCTGCTCACGCTCTACAAAGCCCAGAATATTGAGGAGCTGCGCACTGTAAGCAGCAAGAGCAGCTTCGGGTTTCAGGAGTATGAGCAACTGCTGCTGGACGGCCGCAACCAGCAGTGGATTGCCCGCATTGAGAAGCAGGCCGCCGCGCAGCCCACGTTTTTCGCGGTTGGGGCGGCCCACCTGGGCGGTACCCAAGGCGTGCTGAATCTGCTGCGCCAGCAGGGCTACAGCGTAAAGCCGGTGCTACAGTAAGCGTCTGGTCTTTCAACTTTCAACGGCCTCCCGGCCGCGTAGCGTGTGCTGCGCCGTCGGGAGGCCGTATGTTTACGCTCCATGAACAAGCTGCTTGCTTCCCTGCGTACCTGGGTCAGCTACGCGCTGCCCCTGGCCCGGCGCGTACCCTCGCGCCACAGCCCCGGGCTGGTGGTGCGGGAACACCAGGGCCGCAAGGTGCTCGATACCCAATACGCCAACTACAGCTACGGCCCGCTGCACCAGGTACTGCGCTACGCCCTTCTGCACGTACCGGCCGGCCCGCCCGATGCGCCGGTGCTGGTGCTGGGCATGGGGGGTGGGGGAGTTGTTAAGCTGCTACGGCAGGAGCGGGGCCACACGGGCCCAATCACCGCCGTAGAGCTGGACCCCGCCGTTGTGGAGGTAGCCGCCTCGGAGTTCAGCATCCGGCCCGATGCTACTTTGCAGATTGTGTGCGCCGATGCCTTTACCTGGCTGCCCACGGCTCCCCTGGTGGCCTACGAGTTGATTGTAGTAGACCTGTTTCTGGATTTGCTGCTGCCCCCGCAACTCGCGGAGCCGGGCTTCTGGCAGCATATCCGGCGGGTGCTGCGGCCCGGTGGCACGGTGGTGCTCAACACACTGCAGCAGGCCCCGCTCTTCATTGACGGGCAATTTGCCACGGAGTATCTGGAAAAGCTGGGGCTGCAGGTGAAGGAGTTGGAAGTGGAGTATAACCTAGTGCTTATTGCGCGGGGCTGAAGCCTGGCCGGGGCCGCACCTGACCAGCGCCCGTGACGCGGGCAACGGATAAACCCCTTTCTTTGCAGCCTCATTACTGCCCTTATGGAAATCCTGAAGCACTTGCTTGATTTTGTTCTCCACCTTGATAAGCACCTGGCGGAAATTATCCAGAATTATGGTACCTGGACGTACGCCATTCTGTTCCTCATCATCTTCGTGGAAACCGGCGTGGTGGTGCTGCCCTTCCTGCCCGGCGACTCCCTGCTGTTTGCCGCTGGTGCCCTGGCCGCCAACCCCGCTAATGGCCTCAGCGTGTGGATTGTCATTGGGCTGCTGATTCTGGCCGCCGTGCTGGGCGATACGCTTAACTACCACATCGGCGACTTTCTGGGGCCGCGGGTATTCCGGGAGAATTCCCGCTGGCTGAAGCGGGAGCATCTGAACCGCACGCAGGATTTCTATCATAAGCACGGGGCCAAAACCATCATCATTGCCCGCTTTATCCCCATCATCCGCACGTTTGCGCCTTTTGTGGCGGGTATCGGCACCATGAGCTACTCCAAGTTCTTATCCTACAACCTGATTGGCGCGGTGCTGTGGGTAGTGCTGCTCACGGGAGCAGGCTACTTCCTGGGTAGCTTCGAGTGGATTCAGAAAAACTTCGGGCTGCTCACCATTCTGATTATTCTAATTTCGGTATTGCCCGCGGTATGGGAGTTCTTCAAGGCCCGGCAGGAAGGCAAACGCCCGGTAGCGTAACCAGAAACCGTTGGATTTACCCCAGAAACCGTCCGGGCTGCTTTGGCCGGGGCGGTTTTTTTTGTTGCTTACCCGCTGAACCCCAGCTCCTCCGTTATGCCGGAATTCGGACTCCTCGGCCGCTCCCTCAAGCACTCTTTCTCGCAGACGTATTTCACCCAGAAGTTTCATAACCTGGGGCTGGATGACCACCGCTACGAGCTGTTTGAGCTGGCTACCATCCATGAGCTGCCGGCGTTGCTGGCGGCCCACCCGGGGTTGCAGGGGCTCAACGTTACTATTCCGTATAAGGAGCAGGTCTGGCCCTTTCTGGATGAGGTAGCGCCCACGGCCGCGCGGGTAGGAGCCGTCAACGTCATCGAGTTTCAGCCCGATGGCCGGCTGGTGGGGCACAATACCGACTACATCGGGTTTCGGGAGTCGCTGCGCACGTTTCTGCCCAAAGGCAACCTGGCGGAGCTTCGGGCGCTGGTGCTGGGCAGCGGTGGGGCCTCCAAGGCGGTGGAAGTGGCGCTGAAGGACCTGGGCATCGGCTACTGGGTGGTGTCGCGCAACCCCTTGGGGGCCGGCCTGACTTACGAAGAGCTGACGCCACGGCTGCTGCAGGAGCATCAGCTCATCATCAACACAACGCCGCTGGGTACGTTTCCTGCTACTGAGGAATGTCCGCCCATTCCGTACGAGGCTCTCACCAGCCACCACTACCTCTACGACCTGGTGTACAACCCCCGCGAAACCGAATTCATGCGCCGCGGCCACGCCCGGGGGGCACACGCCAAAAACGGCTTTGAAATGCTCTGCCTCCAGGCCGAAGCCGCCTGGGAAATCTGGAATAGGTGAAGGTCGTGTCATTGCGAGGCGGAGCCGCAGCAATTCGTCCTTTTCAGAGCGCAAACCTCAGATAAGCACAAAGCCCCTAACGTCCGTGCTGGCGTCAGGGGCTTTTGAATAGGTCAGAGTTCTGTGCCCTAAAAAGGACGGATTGCTTCGTCGTGCCTCCTCGCAATGACGTTTTCTATCCGCCCTGCTGTCCGCCCCCGCCGCCTTTACCATCGTCGTTGCGGATGGAGCGGCGCTGACGGCCCCCGCCTTCCAGCTTGCCGAAGCGGTAGTTGAAGGAGAGACGGATGTTGCGCTGGTAGGAGTAAAAGCTGCCGTAGTTCACGAAATCGGGAGTGGTGGTGGTGCTGCGGAACTCCCGGCCGGGAGCCAGGAAGTTGTTGAGGCCCAGCGTCAGGTCGGCCTTTTCAGCCAGTAGCAGCTTCTTCGCGCTCAGGCCGTAGTACACACCGCCGGAGTAGCGCGTCTGGAGTTGCACGCCGCCGGTCCAGAAGCCACCATAGCCCTGCGCCGAGTACGTTTTGCTCAGCTTCACCGAAGAGTTGACGTTCATGAAGAGGCTGGCCCGGCTGTTCACGCGGCTGAGCACGCGGCTGTTCAGGCGGGTGTAGTCGGCGCTGAGGTTAGAGCTCAGGTCCCAGTCCTTCATAGGTTTCCAGGAGCCGTACAGGTTCACGCCGTAGTTATACACCGTTGCCAGGTTGCCGTAGGTGGTTTCGTTGCGGGCCAGCTCCTGGTTGTAGCGGCTGTAGCGCTCAATGGAGTTGCCCGTGCGCCGGACAAAACCTGAGGCATTCAGGGAAGATTTTTCCCCGAACGTACTGTACGTCAGTTCCGCCAGGTCGGCAATTTCGGGCCGCAGGGCGGGGTTACCGAAGTTCACGGAGCTGGGCGTTACCTGATTTACGTAGGGGTTCAGGAAGTAGATATTGGGGCGCTGAATGCGGCGGGAGTAGCTCAGGCGCAGCGTCTGGCCGTCTTTTTTGAGCGTGCGGGTGGCGCTCAGGTTGGGCAGCACATTCAGGTAATCGTTGCGGAAACGGCCGGCCTCGTTCTGAAACTCCCCCGCAATATCCGTCCGCTCCAGGCGGGCCCCCAGGCTGAACGTGTGCTTCTTGCCCGCCGAGAAGTTGTAGGTGCTGTAAGCGGCCAGTACGTTCTGGGTGTAATCGAAGCGGTTGGAACGCAGGGCACTGCGCGCGAAATCGGTTTGCCGGCTCACCAGCAGCGTATCCAGATTGTAGTCACTGGTCACCCGCCGGCCGATGTGCTTGGCCCCCAGCTCCAGCGTGTTCTTCTCCCCGAACGGGTGGGTGTAGTCGGTCTGGAAGGTGGTTTCGAGGTTGCGGGCCAGGTTACGGCTGGCTTCCCGGTACTCCACCGGGCCGCCGTATAGCTCGGCCGTCGGAAACTGGTCGAGGCGGTACTGGCCCCGGCTGCGGTTGTTGGTGTGCTGGGCCAGTACGCTCCATTCGCGGCGGGGCTGTTGCTCCCCAAAGGTGCGGGTATAGCCGGCGTTCAGGTCGAAGTTGCGGCTTTCATCCTGCCGGTTGATGTCGCGGGTGTAGAGCGTATCCAGCTGGGGCTGGCCCCGGTACTCATTGAAAAGCTGCTGCGGCGTCTGGTTGCGGTACAGGTTGCCGTTGCCGCTCACCGTGAAGCTGTGCAGGGGCGAGGGGTCATAGGTGAGTTCCAGCTGGCCGTAGCCGCCCTGGCCCTGGTTGCGCGAAGTGGTGCGCTCCGTGAGCTGGCCGGTGCCGCCACCGGGCAGAAAGCTGGTGCGCTCGGTGAGGCTCTTGAACGGGTAGAGGTTACGAAAGCCGCTGAGCTTGGTGTTTACGCCCACCTTGCCGCGTTTGGCATTCAGCGCGCCATTAAGACCCTGGTTCCGGTTGCCCCCGCTGGCCCCCACGTTGCCGCTCATGCCCTGCAGGCTGCTTTTCTTGAGCACAATGTTGATAACCCCGCCCGAGCCTTCCCCATCATATTTGGCCGAAGGCGCCGTGACCACCTCAATGGCCTTGATCTGGTCGGCCGGAATCTGCTTCAGGGCCTCGGCCAGGTTGCCGGCCAGCAAGGCCGAGGGCTTGTTGTTGATGAGGATGCGCACGTTGCCGGTGCCGCGCAGCTGCACGTTGCCGTCGCCGTCGAGGTTCACCAGCGGGGTTTTGCGCAGAATATCGGCGGCCGTGCCGCCGGTGTTGCTGGCGTCCTGGTCGGCGTTGTACACGAGGCGGTCGGGCTTGGTTTCCACCACGGGCCGCTGCCCGGTTACCGTTACACCGGCCAGGTTCTGGGCCGAGGCGGTGAGCTGGAGCGTGCCCAGGTTCTGGGGCTCGGCGGTGATAGTAACGGTCTTCACCACATTACCATACCCTACAAAGCTGATCTGGAGCCGAAACTCGCCGGTGGGCAGGTTCTGCAGCTCGAAGCGGCCGTCGGCATCGGCGGTGCCGCCCAGCAGCGGGGTAGTACCAGTGGCGGGCAGCAGGGCCACGGTGGCATACTCCACGGGTTTTTGAGTGGCGGCATCCAGCACCCGGCCCGTAAGCCGGCCGGGGCCTTTGGTAGAGGAAACCGTGGTGGCGGGGGAAGTCTGGGCAACTACTCCCAGGGGAGCCGTAGCCAGTAAAAGCAACGGTAAGAATTGCTTCATACGGAGGATAGGAGAGAAAACGGAATAGAAAAGGACCTAACGGGTTCCGAAAAAGATCAGTCAGACAACGGCTCAAACGTAGCGCGTATTTCACCCAAGAGACGGAATAATCAACCAACGTTGCGCCCGGCCTCAACTAAAGGCAGTATTCCAGCCCTCAGGCATCTGCGCCGAACTGATGAGCGGCAAGAGCCGATTGATTGAAACCGGCGCTGCGGTTGGTTGAAAACCCCGCTGAAAGTGCCCGTGAGGTTGTATGTTGCCGGAGCATTCGGTGGGCGGCCTCGCCTGCCATTACCTTATTCCACCCTGAATTCGCCTTTTTCTTCTGCTCGCGCCCCGCGCCGCCCGGCCTGGCAGCTGCCCGCGTGGCTGCGGCGGCTGCCCTGGGTACACGTGGGGTGGTTTGCCCTGCTGCTGTACTTCGATGCCCAGGGTTGGCTGCTTAACCAGGGCGTGCTGATTCCGCCGCTTAAAGACCATTTCTGGCCTCTGGCTCTCACCACCAACGCGCTGGACTCGGGCCTGTTTTACCTGAACTGGTTTAGCATGCCCACGCTGTTTCGGCAGGGGCGGGTGGGGGGCTACCTGGCGGTGCTGGCGCTGGGACTGGTGGTGTTCTGCGCCACCCGCATTGGGGTGAGCTACTACTTCGAGGAGGTAAAAGTGCAGGGCCAGAACCAGCCGCTGCGCTTCTACGTGCAGGTGCTGCAGAGCTATTACCTGCTGCTGGGCGGGCTGATTCTGGCCCTGAGCTTCTTCCTGCGGCTGGCCGGCGACTACCTGCGGGAGCGGGACAACCGCCGGGAGCTGGAGCAGCAGCACCTGCGTACCGAGCTGGCTCTGCTCAAAAACCAGCTGCACCCGCACTTCCTGTTCAACACGCTCAACAACATCTACTCGCTCACGCTGCACGCCTCGCCCCAGGCCCCGGAAGCGGTACTGCGCCTCTCGGAGCTGATGCGCTACCAACTCTACGACAGCCAGGACGACCTGGTACCGCTGGCCCGGGAAATTCACCACCTGCAGAGCTTCCTCACGCTGCAGCACCTGCGCCTGCCTCCCGACGATGCCGACGAGGCCATTCAGTGCGCCATACTGCTGCCGCCCGGTGCCGACCACGCCTGCCGCCTGCCGCCCATGCTGCTGCTGCCGCTGGTGGAAAACGCCTTCAAGCACGGCGACCTGACGGCCCGCCCCCACGTGGTGCGCATTAAGCTGGAGCTGGCCCCCGATGGGCAGCTGCACTTTTGGGTACGCAACCGCGTGGCCCCCGAGGCCGCCGAGCCGGGCGGGGTGGGCCTCGTGAACCTGCGCCGCCGCCTGGAGCTGCTCTACCCCGAGCGGCACGCCTTGGTTATCACCGCCAACGCCCAGGAATACGCCGTGCGGCTGTCGGTGCAGTTGAAGAGTTGAATTATGAATGATGAGAGATGAGTTGGGTTGTAGCTATTTGCGCAAGCTCTTACTCTAATCATTCAACGGGTACCAGATCCTCCACCGAGACTGAAAAACAAACCGCCACTCCACTCATCATTCATCTCCCATAACTCAACTCTCATAACTCATAACTCCCCAATGTCCCGTCAACCCTTAAACTGCGTGGTGGTGGATGATGAGCCGCTGGCCCTGAAAGTGCTGGCGGAGTATTGCGCGCAGGTGCCGTTTCTGGAGCTGCGGGGGCAGTTTCAGGATGCCCTGGCGGCCGTGGCTTTCCTGCAGGATAACCCCGTGGACGTGGTGTTTCTGGATATTCAGATGCCTCGCCTCACCGGCCTGCAGCTGGCCCAGCTGCTGCCCGCGCCCCGGCCGCGCATCATCTTCACCACCGCCCACCCCGACTACGCCGTGCAGAGCTACGAGCTGCCCGCGCTGGATTACCTGCTCAAGCCCATTTCCTTCGAGCGGTTTGTGCAGGCCGCCCACCGGGCCCACACGGCCCTGCCCGCCGCCCCCGCCATCCCATCAGCACCCACGGAAACGCACGAGCCGCAGGATACCGCCGAGGCCCTGTTTGTGAAGCAGGACAGCCGCCTGCGCCGGGTGCCCATTGATGAGCTGTACTACGCCGAAGGCCAGAAGGAATACCTGATGTACTACACGGCCACCGGCAAAATTCTCACGCTGCAGTCCTTCCGCAAGCTGGAGGAGCTGCTGCCCCCCGGCCGCTTCGCCCGCATCCACAAGTCCTACCTCATCAACCTGCGCCACCTGGAGTTTGTGGAGCGCCACCGCGTGCAGGTGCACGGTGCCCAGCTGCCCATCGGCGAAACGTATCGGGAGGCGTTTCTGGAGCTGCTGCGCTACCACGGAAAGCTGTAGCCTGTACCCGTCATTGCGAGCCGGAGGCGAAGCAATCCGTCCTTTTCTGAGCACAGACCTGCGACCTATTCAAAAGCCCCTGACGCCAGCACGGACGTCAGGGGCTTTGCGCTTCTCAAAGCTTTGAGAATTAATAAGGAAGGATTGCTTCGCCTCCGGCTTGCAATGACGGGCGTGGGTTATTGCTGGCCCTGGCCGTTACCGTCGCCGCCTTGTTTTACGTCGTCGTTCTGGATGCTGCGGCGGCGTTTGGGGGCTTGCTGAGTTACTTTGCCGAAGCGGTAGTTGAAGGCTAGGCGCACTCCGCGCAGGTAGATGTAGTTGTTGCTTTCCTGGCGGAACTGGTCGGTGTCGAGGATAGAGCGCAGGTTGCGGGTGGCCGAGAGGAAGTTGTCGGCGTTCAGGGTCAGATCAGCCTTATCCTTGAGCAGGTTTTTGCGCAGACCCATTGAGTAGAACGTCCAGGCGGCCTGGCGGCCCTGCAGCTGCACCCGCGGCGAGTTGAGGCCCCCGAAGAACTGCACGCTCAGGCCCTTCTCAAATTTGTAGCCGGAGTTTAGGTTCAGGTTGTACATCACTCCGCTGTTGTTCAGGCCCAGGCTCGCACTTTTCAGCGACACGTAGTACACGTTCACGTTGCCGCTCACGTCCCACTTCGGCACCGGCTTCACTGAGCCAAACAGGCTGATGCCGTAGGTGGCATTGCGGCCGATGTTGCGGAACGTCTGGTTGTTCACCCCATCGGCATCCACAAACCGGTAGCTCTCAATGGCGTTGCCGGTGCGGCGGGCGTAGGCCGACATATTCAGTACCGAGCCTCTGATGAAGGTGGTGTAGTTGATTTCGTAGCTGTTCGTCAGCTCGGGTTCCAGCTGGGGGTTACCGTAGCTGATGTTGAGCGTGTCGGAGGAGTTGATGAAGGGGTTCAGGTAGAAAATCTGGGGCCGCTGGATGCGCTTGGAATAGGCAATGCGCAGGGTCTGGCCCGGTTTCTTGGGGTTCTGGGGCTGGTAGCTTAGGCTCAGGTTGGGCAGCCAGTTGGTGTAGTTCTGCTTCACGGCCGAGTTTTCGCTCTGCTGCTGCTGGAAGTTGCCGTTGATGCGGGTATTCTCCACCCGGGCCCCCAGCTTAAAGCTCACCTTCTTGCTGGCCGAAAATCCGTAGGTGCCGTAGCCCGACAGCACATCCTGGTTGTAGTCGAACAGGTTGGAGCGGTCTGGATTATATACCGGGTCAAGCTGGCTGGCCGACGGGCTGTTGAACACGTCATAGTCGCTGCTCACGCGGCGCAGAATGGCCTTGGCTCCGGTTTCCAGCAGGGCAGTTTCCGAGAAGGGGTGGGCGTAGTCGGTCTGGAGGGTGGTTTCGAGGTTGCGGGCGAGGTTATCTGATTCCTCCCGGTAGTTCTTGGCCAGGTTCTCGGTGGTGTTGCCCGCAAACTGGTCGAGGTGGTAGGCCTGCACGTTGCGGTTGCGGGTGTGCTGGGCCAGTACACTCCACTCCCGGCGCTTCTGCTCAAAGGTGCGGGTATAGGAGCCGCTCATGTCGTAACTCTGGGTGCGGAAGCGGCGGTCGGTGTTGCGGGTGAACTCGCTGGGTATGGGCAGCAGCACGTTGTTGTACTGGTCATACTCGCCGCTGTTGCGGAACAGGTTGCCCTGCACGTTCAGCGTGAGGTTGTGGTACTGGGCCGGGTCGTAGTCCAGGCCCAGCCGCCCGAAGCCGCCCCCCCCAATGGTGTTGCCGTCGCCCTGTTGCTCCAGCGAAAGGCGCTCCTGGCCGCTGCCGTCCTTCAGGTAGCGGGTGAGGTCGTTGCGGTTGGGGCTGTAGAACATAAAGCCGCTCACCGAGCTGGTAAGACCCACTTTGCCCTTGCGGTAGTTGAGCGAGGCGTTGCCGTTGGAGCTGCGCGTACCGGCCGCCAGCCCCACCGAGCCGTTCACGCCCTCCAGGTTGTTCTTTTTGAGCGTGATGTTGATGATGCCGCCCGTGCCTTCAGCGTCGTACTTGGCCGAGGGCGTGGTAATCACCTCCACGCTCTTGATCTGGTCGGCCGGAATCTGCTTCATGGCATCGGCTACCGAGGAGGCCACAATGCCCGAGGGCTTGTTGTTGATGAGCACGCGCACGTTGCTGGTGCCGCGCAGCTCCACGTTGCCGTCGGGGTCCACGTTCACCAGCGGCACTTTGCGCAGCACGTCGGCCGCGGTGCCGCCGGTGTTGGTCAGGTCCTTCTCGGCGTTGTATACAATGCGGTCCGGCTTGGTCTCAATTACGTCCCGCTCCCCGGTTACCGTCACCTCGCCCAGCTTCTGGGCCGTGCCTTCCAGGCTGATAGTAGGTACCGTGGTGAGGCCGCTGGTAATCGTGACGTTGCGCGTCTGGGTAGCGTAGCCGATAAAGCTGATCTGCAACCGAAACTCACCGGCGGCCAGGCCCTGCAGCTTAAAGCGGCCCCGCTCGTCGCACACTCCCCCATCCAGCGGGGTGGTGCCGCTCAGGGGCAGCAGCGTGATGGTGGCAAACTCTACGGGCTTCTTGGTAGCGGCATCCAGCACAGTACCTTCCAGCCGGCCGGTGCCTTTAGCGGCCGTGGGCAGAATAGGCTTGGCCGGTGTTGCTGCGCCGGGCTGGCCGGGGCCACCGGCTGCACCGCGCTGCACGGGGGGCGCACCGGCGGGCGGCGTAGTCTGGGCCAGCACCGGGGTGGCCAGCAAGCTGGTAAGTAGCAGCGGGAGAGTAACAGTCTTCATAGAAATGGGTAGCCAGAAATGAGTAGACAAAGGGAGCCGCCACCAAGGCGGAAGACAAGAAAAATTGGCTGAAGTGTAGCTGGCGGCTTCCGAGGTGCAGTGGCCGCAATGACCAGGAGCAGAGTTGGGCCGGGAGTGGTTGTGGTAGAGGCCCGCAGCAGGCAGGCAAGAGGAATAGTTCAGTGAGGCAAAGCTCCGCCAGCTACGTTTACCACGCCGGTTTATTCAACAAATCCGATACCGGTAGCCGGCAACGCCCCCGCCCCGCCCGCCAATGCAGCCCCTGGCGCGGACTACCGGGCCTCCCGGAAAAACACGTTCCCACTGATGGATTCCAGACGCAGGGCCGGGCCGGTGCCGCCGCGCAGGGTGCCGCGCACCTCGTAGCCCACCGGTGAGCTGTAGCGTTGTTGCTGCTGAAACGCCACCGAGGGGCTGGTGTACACCTCGCCCGTTATGGACTTCAGGGCCACTTGGGCGCTGCGGTTGGCCGGCCAGCTCACATCCACAAACCCGCTGATGGATTTGGCGCTTAGCGGACCCGTGAGGCCCTGTACTTCCACGTTGCCGTTGATGGTGCTGAGGCGCAGGCTGGTATTGGCGGGCAGCGTCACCTCGCACACAATATCAGCGCACACGCGGGACGAGTTTTTGCCGCCGTAGTACCACGACGCGCTGTCGGGACAGGTGCCGGGCGTAGCCTGGGCCAGGCGCTGCTGGTCCAGGTCGGCCGTGACGGTAAGCTGCGAGTCGGTGCGGCTCAGGTTCAGCCGGAAGGCGTCGTTGAGCGTGTTCTGGTTGATGTTCACCGTGGCCCGCACCCGCAGCTGGCCATCGGTGGCGGGCCGCACCCGAATGGTGTTGGCGAATTTCAGATTCAGCATCACCGCCTGCGTGGAGGCCACGGGGGCGTGTTGCTCGGTAACGGTCTGGGCCCGGGCGGCCGGGGCGGCGGAGAGGGCCAGCAGGCCCGGTAGCAGGAAACGGAACATGGCGAGTTGGGGAAAGAAGAGAGAAAAAGGGAGGATGGCCTTACTTGGCTTTGCGCAGGTACACGTTGCCGCTGATGGTGTGCAGCGTCATCTTAGAGCCACCCCCGTTCAGGGGCACCGTCACGGTTTGGCCGCCCACCCGGTTCAGGCCGTTGGCGGCGGGCTTAGGAGTCAGGTCGAAGTCGGTGTACACTTCCCCCGACATGGAGCGCAGGCTGAGGGTGGTTTTGGTGGCGGCGGGCATCGTTACGTCGAGGTTGCCACTGATCAGCGACACGGCCGTGGGGCCCTGGGCCCCCGGAGCCAGCTGCAGGGTCACGTCGCCGCTGGTACCGTTGGCTACCACCGGGCCGCTAATGCCCGTAAGGGTGGCGTTACCATTTTTCATGGCCAGCTCCAGGCCGCCGCTGAGGTTGCTCACGGTGAGGTTACTGCCCGTCCAGGTGCCTTCCCGGAACGTGAGGCTGGTGTTGCGGGGTACCCGTACGGTGTAGGTAGCATCCTTGCGCGACACCTGCTGCACCCGCACCGTGTTGCCCTCCACGCTCACGGCCAGACCCTGACGCGTGTTGTCCTCCGCCGATTGGTACACCGGGCGCAAGCCTTCAGCACGTTTGGGCGGGGCCTCGTAGGTGCCGCCTTTGATGAGCACTTCCTCGCCGTCGTAGGTTTCCACCACCACGTCGCTGCCGCGCATTTCCAGCAGCAGGCGGCGGTCCTGGCGGTTAGCGAAGCGGGTTTTGTATTCCTGGGCCCGCAGGGCGGGAGCCACGCCGGCCGTCAGCAGGGCCAGCAGAAGGAGCTGTTTCATGTCTGTTGAAAAAGAAGGGGAATGGAAGAAAATGATGGCGTAGGCGCTGCCCGGCAACGCCCCAAGGCGCGCCCGCAGCACGGTGAAAAGCAGAGAGAAAAGGAAGATTAGATAAGCAGGCCCAGGCCCCGCTCGGCCTGTTGGCGCACGGGCGGCAGCACGCCGGGCTGCCGGGCCAGCTGCTCCAGCGGGGCCACGGCGCGCTTATCGCGCAGGGCGATGAGCAGTTCGATCAACGTCAGCTGCACGTTGGGGTCGGTTTGGTTGGGCAGGGCCTGCACCAGGGCCGGGCCCACACGCGGGTCGGTGCGGAGCTGAAACAGGGCGTCGGCCGCGGCCAGGCGCACGTTGGGGTTGGGGTCGGCGTTGAGCAGGGTGATGAGCACCTGCACGGCCGGGTCGCCGGGCTGCACTTCCGCGGGCACGGCACTCACCAAGCTCAGCCGCCGGCTGGCCGGGGCCGACTGCACCATGGCCGCCGTGAGCCGGGCCGCCACCCCCGAATCGGGCGCGGGCTGATGAGCTACTTCCGGCTGGCCCGGCCGTAGCAACAGGCCCAGCACCATGCCCACCGCCAGCAGCGCTACCGACGCGGCCACCCGCAGCCACGCCCCGGCCGGGCTGGCTTCCCACAGCGGCAGCACCCGGCCCGGGCGGGGCGCGGCGGCCGGCGCTTCAGTGGGCATTTCAACGGGCACAGGGGCGGGGGCGGGCAGGTGCTGCTTTTCATGGGCAATGGCGGCCAGCAGTGCGTCGCGCATAGCCGGCGGAGGCAGCAGCAGGGGCTCGTCGTTGAGGGCATGGAGCAGGGTGCAGAGCTGTTGCACCTGCTGCTGGCAGGCCGGACACCGGGGCAGGTGGGCCGTCACGGCGGCGCTGTCGGTGGCGGGCAGCTCCTGCTCCACAAAGGCGGGCAGCAACGGCCGTAGCGCAGAGCATTCGGGAAGTTCGGCGGGGTGAGCAGGAAAAGCAGCCATAGAAATCAGGGGCCGAAGCCCGTACGCGTTAGTTGAAATACACCGCCCGCAGGGCCTCCAGCGCCCGGTGGGCCTTTACCCGGGCCGCTCCCTCCGAGCACCCCATCATTTCCCCGATTTCGGCGTAGCTGAACCCCTGGAAGCGGTGCAGCACCAGTACCTCGCGCTGGGTCGCCGGCAGCAGACTCAGTGCCTCCTGCACCGATTGAGCGCAGTCAGCAGTAGCGTGGTAGTGCTGGGCGGCGGCGGCGTGGGTAGGGGTTCGTTCCAGGTGGTCGAGGTCGGTGGTGGGACGGTGGCGCTGCCAGTGGTCGGCGTGCACGTGCCGGGCCAACTGGTACACCCAGGTGCGGAAGCTGAGGGTGGGCTGAAAGGTGTGGCGGTATTTGAGCACCCGCAGAAACACGTTTTGCGTCAGGTCCTGCCCCACCTCCCGGTTGCCACCATTGAGGCGGGTCAGGAAGCCGAACAACGGGCCGTGGTACCGCTCAAACAGCAGGGTGAGCTGGTCCAGGTTGTCGGCCTGAACCTGAAGCATCAGGTGCTCGTCGCTGAGAGGAGAAGTGGTTGCCACGCGGTGCTGCGAATGGTGGTGTTTGCTTCGATTACCGGGCAAATAACCATTCGTTACACGCCTCCCGAAAAATATTTTTCCCGGCCCTGGTGGTGCTTGTGCTTCAGTGGCGAAAATGGCCGTTACACCAAACGAAATTCAGGGTTTGGTGCTGTGAGCAGATAGTGTAGAGACGCGACACTTCGCGTCTCTTCGTTGCACAATGCAAGGCGGTACAGGACCTCCTTACGGGAGACGCGAAGTGTCGCGTCTCTACATTTTTCAGGCAAATAGCTGCGGGGGCGGCGCAAAAAAGCCCCTGCCGGGTAACCGGCAGAGGCTTTCGGGGAAAGGAAATGCAGGGCGGAATTACTAGCTCACATTACGGCGCAGTAAGATGATGTAGCCCACTACCAGCACCCCGGCAAACCAGCCCAGGGAATACCACTCGTGCTTGGCCAGCTCGTGGGCCACGGTGAGGGTGCCTTTCTCCATCTTCATGGCCATGGCAGTGCCCAGCGGCGCGGCGTAGGGAATTTTATCCACGTGCTCCCAGCTGAGCAGGGCAATGGTAGCTACCACCGCGCCCATGCCCACGCCCACTGGCACCACGAAGGAGCGCCAGAACAAACTCACCACGTACTGCACCGCCAGTAGCCCCAGCGTAGCCACGTAGGTCCGCACGAACATCCACACAATGGTTTCCAAGGGAATGGTAGACCACGCAAACCCCAACTTGGGCCGCAGTACACTCAGGAGCATGCCGGCACCCAGCAGCAAAGCCACGAACAGCAGCAAGGCCACGGCATTCAAGGCCAGAATCAGCAGGAGTTTCGACAGAAACACGGCCCCGCGCCCTACTGGTTGCGCATACAGGTGTTTCCAGGCGGTGGCTTTGGTTTCGATGTGCACGACCAGGCTGGTGAGCAGTACCACGAACAGCGGCAGCAGCAGCGTACCCGCCGTTTGCCAGCTGGCATTGATAAACCGGGGCCAGGGGCTGCCCCCGGCTTTCATAATGACCTCACCCTTGAAAAAGAAAATCAGGAACGTAATCAGCACCGGAAATGCGCCGCTGAGCAGCGTAAGCCGCAGCGCCGCTGTGCGCTTCAGCTTGAGCGTATCGGAGGCCAGGGTGCGGCTTAGCTGTGTGAGCGGAGCCGGGGCCGCAGGCAGCGTAAAATCGGGAGAGGGTAGGGTAGCTTCCATAGAACAGAGTGAATAAGGAGTAACTGTCATTCCAACGAAGGAGAAATCTGGGTTGACTAGTTGGATGAATGAAACCAGATTCCTTACCTCGTTCGGAATGACAAAAAGCAGGTTACACAGCCGCCACGCGGGTTTCGGTGAGGTGGAGGAAGGTGTCTTCCAGCGTGGGCTGCTCCAGGCGCAGGCCGTACAACGGCTGCTCGGCGGCTACCAGCTCTACGGCCAGGGCGGCCGTGTGCTCCTGGCTGAGCCAGGGCAGCCACAGCGTGCCGGGACCCGCTACCGTAGCCCCGGCCAGCAGGCGGGGCAGCAGATTGCGGCATGTTTCCGCGTCCTGGGTTTCAATTACCAGGCGGGCGCGGCCGGTTTGCAGGCGGCGCAAATCGGGCAGGCTGCCCTGGAACACCAGCCGGCCCTGCTGAATCACGCCCACGTGGGTGGCCATTTTCTCAATCTCGCTGATGAGGTGGCTGCTGACCACAATGGTTTTGCCGTGCTGCTTGCATAGGCCCTGCAGCAGCTCCCGCATTTCAATAATGCCGTTGGGGTCGAGGCCGTTGGTGGGCTCATCCAGGAGCAGCAGGTCGGGGTCGGAGAGTAGGGCAATGGCCAGGCCCAGGCGCTGCCGCATGCCCAGGGAGTACTCCTTGGCGGGGCGGTGGGCGTTATCGGTGAGGCCCACCAGCTCCAGCACCTCGGCCGTGCGGCTGGCGGCCACGCCCCGGAGGCGGCGGGTGGCTTCCACGTTTTCGCGGCCCGAGAGGTGGTCGTAGAGCGAAGGGTTTTCGATGAGGGCACCCACCCGGTCCAGCAGCGCCACCCGGTGCTGGGCCAAATCGTGGCCAAACAGGTGTACCGAACCACTGGCGGGCCGCAGCAGGCCCAGCAGCAGCCGCATGGTGGTGCTTTTGCCGGCCCCGTTTGGCCCCAGAAAACCGTAGAGGCTGCCCGGCTCCACCTGCAGGTTCACATCGTGCAGAATAGGCCGCTGGCCGAAACGGAAATGCAGGCTGCGGGTTTCCAGCAGCAGGGGAGAGGTTGATTTCATAGCGCAGAAAGACAGAGAGAACGGCAGCAAACCTAGCCGCCCCTGTATATCTTCTCCCTCCTATTCAACCAACCCACCGCCCCGGCCCCGAAACGACGATTTTTCCCGACCAAACCCCATGGTCAGCCCTCTGTCTGGTGTCGGTACAGGTTAAGGCGGCCGGCCCCGGCGTTGGCGGTAGGAATAGGCGGGTTGATTGAAAAAAAGCCTAAAATGGGGCGGCAGCATACTATTTTCGATGATGGAAGTTTTGTCCGCTCCCCTGAGAGCGTCCTCGGGCAAGGAGGCTGTGGGTTTCCGCTCAAGCTGGCGTAAGCGCCTGCGCGCCTGGCTCCGCCCCGATACCTGGTCGGCAGCTCAGGAAAAGCTGCGCGTGCCCCGCTGGATTCACGTGGTGTTGTGGGTGGTGCTGGTGCTGCTGGATGGGCTCAAGCTGGGTAGCGTCATCAATGTGCTGCCGCGCTTTCCGGCTACCCTGGCCGAGTGGCAGCCGCTGTGGCCCATGGTAGGGCGGCTGGTGGTAGAGGATATCTGCGCGGCTACCTTGTTCTACCTCACCTGGCGCTGGCTGGTGCCCCGCACCCTGGGCCGGGCCCGGGTGCTGCAATACGGCCTGCTTACGGCCCTGCTGGTGCTGCCTTACGCCTTAGCCATTGGCTGGCTTACGGCCCAGACCTCCCGCAAAGGGGTGCAGATTTCGGCCTACCGCGTTACGCGTCCGGTGGGCACCAACGGCCGGCAGGTAACCACCATTGTACAGGGCCGAAAGCCTACGGCTGATACCACGGAGGTGTGGGCCCGCATCTTCAGCTCGGCCATTGTGGGCGTGTTCATCATCGGCAGCAGCTCGGCCCTGCGCATCACCGGAGACTACGTGCGGGGCCAGCGCAACCGCCGCGAGATGGAGCGCCAGCAGCTGCTCACGGAGCTGGCCATGCTCAAAACCCAGATCAACCCGCACTTCCTGTTCAACACGCTCAACAACATCTACTCGCTCACCAGCCGCAAGTCCGACAAAGCCCCCGAAGCCGTGCTGCGCCTGGCCGAAATTATGCGCTACCTGCTCTATGAAAGCAGCACCGATACTGTGCCGCTGAGCCGGGAAATTGACCATTTGCGCAGCTTCCTGGATTTACAGCGGCTGCGGCTGTCGGCCTCGGCCCAGGATGCTATTCAGTTTGATATAGAAGGTACCTCCCCCGATTGTGCCCACCCCATTGCGCCGTTGCTGCTGCTGCCGCTGGTGGAAAACGCCTTCAAACACGGCGACCTAACGGCCCGGCCCGTGGCCGTACACGTTTCGCTGCGGCTGGCTTCCGATGGGCTACTGCGCTTTACGGTGCTCAACCATGTGGCCCCCGCCGATGCTGAGCGGGAACTGCCCAGGCAGCCCGGCGGCGTGGGCCTCGTAAACCTGCACCGCCGCCTGGAGCTGCTCTACCCCGGCCGCTACGCCCTCGATGTGCAAACGCCCCCCGGCCAGCACCTCGTTACGCTGGTGCTGCTGCAGTAGGGTAGGAGGGTTTGGGGTAAGCGGGTAGGGGTCGGGGGTAGTTGTTTGAACGCTATCCGTTGACCGTCAGCCGGCCTCCGCTAATCTGCCTTACTATGCTGCATCCAACGCGACGATATATCTTTCCCACTATATCATCCTAAACTCCTACCTTCCTACCCTCATACCCTGATAAAGATGACCTGCGTTATCCTCGATGATGAGCCCCTGGCCCTGGACCTGCTGGCCGATTACTGCGCCCAAGTGCCCGGCCTGGAGCTGAAAGCCCAGTTCGATGATGCGCTCCAGGGCCTGGCCTACCTCCAGGATAACCCCGTGGACGTAGTGTTTCTGGATATTCACATGCCCCGGCTCACCGGCGTACAGCTGGCCCAGCTGCTGCCCCAGCCCGGCCCCCGCATCGTCTTCACCACCGCCTACGACCAGTACGCCGTGCGCAGCTACGAGCTAAACGCCGCTGACTATCTGCTCAAGCCCATTGCCTTCGAGCGGTTTGTGCAGACGGTGCAGAAGGTGCGCCAGCAGCTGCCGCCCGCCGCCGCTGCCCCGGTTACGCCGGCCGCAACGCCTGCTCATTCCGAGGCCACGCCCACCGCGCCCGATGCCATGTTTGTGAAAAACGACCACCGCCTCCAGCGCGTCGCCTTTGATGATATTCTCTACATCGAGGGGATGAAGGAGTACCTGATGATTTACACCACCACTGGCAAGGTGCTTACGCTCCAGTCGTTCCGGCGGGTGGAGGAGGTGCTGCCCCCCGAGCGGTTTGCCCGCATCCACAAGTCGTTTCTGGTGGCCCTAAGCCGCATTGAGCACGTGGAGCGCGGCA
Source organism: Hymenobacter sp. 102 (assembly GCF_049949205.1). Taxonomy (NCBI): domain Bacteria; kingdom Pseudomonadati; phylum Bacteroidota; class Cytophagia; order Cytophagales; family Hymenobacteraceae; genus Hymenobacter; species Hymenobacter sp. 102. The sequence goes on along the minus strand of NZ_CP188172.1, from coordinate 2,188,040 downwards.
AGGTGCAGGTAGCCGGCCGCCTCCTCCCCATCGGCGACACCTACCGGGACTCGTTCAACGCCCTCATCAAAGCGTATAATCTGCTGTGATAGATGTCTATATGAATCAGCTACGTTAATTGGAAGTTAAGGTAGTATGCGGATTGTATATTTTTTGTGTATTGGTGTTGCGTTGTATTTGCTGGCTTGTAATGAGCAACGGCATGAGGATATCTTAAAATATAAAAAGCATAAAAAAGGCTATGTGGTACAGTTTGAGCTGGAGGATAGTGCTTCGTTAGTGCATATAAATAATCAATTCTATAGGAGTGAAGATGGCCATCTATTTGAAAAAACTATAGCTGATCGTGAGTCGAATGGAAACAATGGAATAGTAGAAGTAATCTACTTTAACGGCAATCTGCCACAGGATATAGATCCAATAACTTTCGAGCAACTTAATGGCTGGTATGCGAGGGATAAACATGCTGTATATTACTACCGACCAACAAGCGGGGGCATGTTATGTATAAAAATGACTAAAGCTGACAGAGCATCCTTTAGATTACTTCAAGGGCATTACAAATATGCTGTAGATAGAAATAATTTTTATAATGAATCGGATATGATAATAGGCTTCATGCCTGATAAGACTAGGTTACTATTGAATAATAAACATCAAGTAATTACTATGACTTGTGGTAAAAGAAAATACAGGTTCGAGCTGTAGAATAGACCTATTATAAAACTGCTGTGCATAAAAAAGGTAAAAGCGCTTATGAAACCTCAAGTCAGGTTTCATAAGCGCTTTTACCTTTTCTCTTTAGCTCTATTACTTCGCCGCCAGCTTCTTGGCAATTTCGGCGGTGTGGCGGCCCTGGAAACGGGCACCTTCCAACTCATTGTCGCTGGGCTGCCGCTCGCCCTGGCCGCCGGCCACGGTGCTGGCGCCGTAGGGCGTGCCGCCGGTTACTTCAGCGTGGCCCATCTGGCCCTGCCAGGCGTAGGGCAGGCCCACAATTACGAGGCCGTGGTGCAGCATTTCGGTGTGCAGGCTGCGCAGGGTTACTTCCTGGCCACCGTGCTGGGTGGCGGTGCTTACAAAGCCCCCGCCCACTTTGCCTACCAGCTTGCCCTGCGCCCATAGCGCCCCCGTACCATCCAGGAAAGCCTGAATCTGGCTGCACACGTTGCCGTAGCGGGTGGGCGTACCGATGATGATGGCATCGTACTGATCCAACTCCTCAGGCTTGGCCACCGGAATGTGCTCAAATGCCTTCTGAGCCTGCGTAGCCCCGATTTTTTCGAGTAGCTCGGCGGGCAGGGTTTCCGGTACTTTCTTGATGACTACTTCGTTGTCGGCTACCTGGCGGGCACCTTCGGCCACGGCTTCGGCCAGCTTGTACACGTGACCATACGTGGAGTAAAACAGCACAAGTGTTTTCATGGGATAAGCAGTTGGGGTAGGAGTATGCATGTGAGCCCAGGCGCTGATCAGGGCAACCGGTGTAACTACACGGTAAAACGGGGCAGGGGTTACGAATGCCGAAATTGTGTAAGGCTAAAAATCTGCCGTTGAAATACTTACCTTGTAGCTGGTGGAAAACGATATATCCGATGCAACCTTCGGTGGCGGTGCTGTCCTCTTGTGGCTGTATGGCTGGTAGCAGGCACGCCCGCACCACCGAATTAGTTTATCCGAGCTTTGCAGCGTATGCAGCATTCGTACTTAAGCGGTAGTAGCCTTCTGAAAGAAGTAGCCGCAGGTGAGCCCCTAAATGCCGACCCCCGCCCGGGCCGGAACCGTCGATGAGCGCCCTGTCGGCTTCGTTGGCCGGCGGCGGACTGCGCAGCCTGCTCCCCGGTGCGGCCGCGCGTCCGCAGGAGTCCTTATCGTCGTCCGTATCCGCTCCCGTGCGCACCCTTACCCCGCCTTCCCAGCTCTCCGACAATGAGCTGCTTGATGGTTGCCTGGCCGGCAGTCGTCTGATGCAGAAATACCTCTACGAACGGTTTGCCAGCCGCATGATGGCCGTATGCCTGCGTTACGCTCAAACCACTTTTGAGGCCGAGGATGTGTTGCAGGAAGGCTTCCTGACGGTGTTCAAAAACCTGGGCAGCTTCCGCCGGGAATGTCCGCTGGAGTTCTGGATTCGCCGGATCATGGTAAACGCCGCCCTCCGCCAGCACCGCCGCAACGCCCCGCTGGTAGCCGTCAGCGACGGGGGCGAATACCCCGAAGACCTGGCCGGGGAGGAGTTCACCCTCTCCAACTACAACTTCGAGGAGCTGCTGAACCTGATTCAGGAACTGGCCCCCCGCTACCGCATGGTGTTCAACCTGTTTGCCATCGAAGGCTACGGGCACAAGGAAATCGGCGACATGCTGGGCATTTCCGAAGGCACCAGCAAATCACAGTACTCCCGGGCCCGGGCAATTTTAAAAAGTAAAGTCGAGCGCCTCGACGCTCACCGCTCCCATGGCAGCTTCCGCTCCTAACGATACTACTCCCAACCAGCCGGACCCCCGCCCCACCGGCGACCTGGAATACCTGTTTCAGCAAAAGTTTGCTGAGGCGGAGGTAACCCCGCGCGCCAGCTTCTGGGACCAGCTCGACCATGAACTGGTAGTGCAGCAGCACGAGCAGGTGGTGCAGGAGAATACGGCCTACCGCCGCCGGCTGGTGCTGCACCGCTGGGTGGCCGCCGCTTGCCTACTGCTGGCCCTGGGTTTCGGCAGCTGGGCTTACCTCAGCACGCAACCCTTAGGCTCTGCTCCGGATTTTGCGGCGCAGCTGGGTGCTGCTGACGCCGCCGGGCAACTGTCTGCTACGGCTGCCACTACCACCGCCCCAGGTACTACTGATGCTGCGTCCGCTGCGGCCGGTACCTCCGTAACGCAGGAGCTGCTAGCCTTGGCCGGTAGCAGCAGCAGTGCACCGCAGGTCGGCAACCCCGGTTCCCGTGCAGTTGCCGGAGGCTACTATGGGGCCTATAATGCGGGACAGGCCATAGCTACTCAGGAAAGCCGTTTTGGGTATGGCTACACGGAAGCCAGCTACGCTGGCAGCCAATATACCAACGGCTCGGCCGGCATCCGGCTGACTGCTGCTGGCACTGGCACTTCCGCTCTGGATCCGTACGCTCTGTCGGAAGCCGGGCTACTGGCTCCGCGGGCGGCGTATCTGCGCCGACTGTTAGGTCTGGGCCGGCCTGATACGCTGAAGCCCGCGCTGCAGGCCGTGCCCCAGCCCGCCGTTACGGAAGCCCTGGCCGCCGCTGCCCCGGAGCAGGAGCAGAAAGAAACCCCCAAGCTGTGGAAGCGCCTGCGCCTGGGTGGCGGCTACGCCGTGGGTACCTTTAACCCCAACATCAACTTCTCCCGCACCGATGGCCGCGTGAAAGCCGACCCGGTATCCAACGCTTTGCGCTCCTACTACCAGGAGGAAGCGGAGGATGAGTACCGCCGCAACCTGCGTAGCGGGCTGGCTCAACGGGTGGCTCTTACTGCCTCTTTCGCCCTCAACAGGCACTGGACACTGACGGCCGCAGCCGAAGCCGCCGAGCTGCGCGCCACCTCGGCCACCACCTACGGCTTTATTGATGGCAAGCAGGTGGGCCCCCAGGCCGCTGATATTTTTAGCCGCCCGGCTGCCTATAGCCCCGCTCCGCCCCAGCCTCGCACCACCTCGTACCGGTACCGCACGGCTGCCGTGCCGGTGGGGGTGCGGTACGGCTCCAATAAGGCTGGCTTGTCGTTGTACGCCAAAGTTGGAGCAGCCGTGAGCGTGTTGCTCAGTAGCCGCTCTGAGCTGGAAGGCTCCCCCGGAGCTACCCGCAGCTACACCTATAAATCTGCCGAGTCGCCCTACCGGCAAGTGTTGGTATCGGGGCGGAGTGGAGCCGGGGTTCGGTACCAGCCAGCTTCGGCTAACTGGAGCCTGAACGTAGGACCAACGGCTGAAGCGTACTTCACCACGCTTAACGCTAATCCCAATCAGCGCGCCATCAACCAAAGCCGGCCCTACAGTCTGGGCCTGGAAGCCAGCGTGGAATTTGGGGCACCCAAGCCCATGCCCGGCGTGCAATAGTAGCTGCGACGTAAGGTCGCCCCACCGTATGAACCGCTTATTCGTTTCCTGTTTGCTGTGGCTCCTCCTGCTGGGGGGAGTCACTTCGTGCTCCTCTACCAACGATGCGGCCGAGCCTACCTGCGCCGGCGACTTTTCGGTTACGCTTATTGAGCAGCTTCGACAGAAGCCCAAACAAACCCCCGCCGCCGAAGTAACTCAGTACATCTACCAGAACCGCACGGTGTACCTCGTAACCGGGGGCAGCAGCACCAGCTACGTGTTTGACGGCTGCGGCCGGGTGATTTGCTCGGCCGCCGTGGGTCCCGGCAACGCAGGCGACGGCCGCTGCCCCGATTTTGCCGCCACCGCCACCAACCCCCAGCTCCTCTGGCGCGACCCGCGGTAGGGGTGAGAGTGAGTGAGTCTGCCGCTCCAACGGCCCGCCTCTGCCCGGAGGCGGGCCGTTTTGCTGCCTCGACAGCTCTACGCCTTCTACGCATCCTTCTGCGTCCTCTGCGGGGACCAACACCAATCCAGCGCCGCCCGAACCAACGGCCCCCGAATGCAGTTATGATAGGCTACCGTTTCGGCCCTATCTTTCCCCTGCATGAAGTATCAACTCACCTCAGAATTCAAACCCACCGGCGACCAGCCCCAGGCCATTAAGCAACTGGTGGAAGGCGTGAACAATGGCGAGCCGGCCCAGGTGCTGCTGGGGGCCACGGGCACGGGCAAAACCTTCACCATGGCCAACGTTATTGCTGAAACCGGCAAGCCGGCCCTAGTGCTCTGCCACAACAAAACCCTGGCGGCCCAGCTCTACGGCGAGTTCAAGCAGTTCTTCCCCAACAACGCCGTCGAGTACTACATCAGCTACTACGACTACTACCAGCCCGAGGCCTACATTGCCTCCACCGATGTTTTCATCGAGAAGGACCTGGCCATTAACCAGGAAATTGAGAAGCTGCGGCTGCACACAACCTCCACGCTGCTGAGTGGCCGGCGCGACGTGATTGTGGTGGCGTCGGTGTCGTGCATTTATGGTATTGGTAACCCCGAAGAGTTCGGCAAAAACGTGATTTACCTGGCGCCCGGCCTGCGGTACTCGCGCAATAACCTGCTCTACCAGTTCGTGCAGATTCTGTACTCGCGCACCGAAATGGAGTTCACCCGCGGTACGTTCCGGGTGAAGGGCGACACCGTGGACGTATTCCCCGCCTACGCCGACCACGCCTACCGCATCTTCTTCTTCGGCGACGAGATTGAAGCCATTCACAAGATTGACCCGCAAAGCGGGAAGAAGCTGGCCGACGAAAAATCCATTACGCTGTACCCGGCCCAGCTGTTCGTGACGGGCAAGGATACGCTCAACCAGGCCATTCGGGAAATCCAGTTTGATCTGGTGCAGCAGCACGCCTACTTTGAGAAGGAGGGTCGCGACCAGGAAGCTAAGCGCATCATGGAGCGCACGGAGTTTGACCTGGAGATGATTCGGGAGCTGGGGTACTGCTCCGGCATTGAGAACTACTCGCGCTACTTCGATGGCCGCCAGCCCGGCAGCCGCCCCTTCTGTTTACTCGATTACTTCCCCGATGATTACCTGCTGGTAGTGGACGAAAGCCACGCCACCATGCCCCAGATCCGGGCCATGTGGGGCGGCGACCGGAGCCGCAAAACGGCCCTCATTGAGTACGGCTTCCGCCTGCCCTCGGCCTTCGATAACCGCCCGCTCACCTTCAACGAGTTTGAGGGCATGGTGCGGCAGGCCGTGTACGTCTCGGCCACACCCGCTGACTATGAGCTGACGCAAAGCAACGGCATCATCGTGGAGCAGATTATCCGCCCCACGGGCCTGCTCGACCCCGAAATTGACCTGCGCCCCAGCGGCAACCAGATTGACGACCTGCTGGACGAGGTGGACAACCGCGTGAAAATGGGCGACCGGGTGCTGGTGACCACCCTCACCAAGCGCATGGCCGAGGAGCTGCAGAAATACATGGAGCGCCTGGGCATCAAATCCCAGTATGTACACTCCGACGTGAAAACCCTGGACCGGGTGGAGATTCTGCGGCAACTGCGCCTGGGCGAGATTGACGTGCTCATCGGTGTGAACCTGCTGCGCGAAGGCCTTGACCTGCCCGAAGTTTCATTGGTAGCCATTCTGGATGCCGATAAGGAAGGCTTCCTGCGTGACCAGCGCAGCCTGATCCAGACGATGGGCCGCGCCGCTCGTAACGACCGAGGCAAGGTGATTATGTACGCCGACCGCATCACCGGCTCCATGCAGCGCGCCATCGACGAAACCAACCGCCGCCGCGCTACCCAGATGGCTTACAACGAGGCCCACGGCATCACGCCGCGCACCGTGCGCAAGTCGCGGGAGGCCATCATGGAACAAACCTCCCTATCGGATTACCGCATTCAGGAAGGCACGGCCTACGCCGGCCCCGATGCCGATGTGACCCTGGCCATTGCCGCCGAGCCGGTGGTGTCCGTTATGGCCCGACCGGAGCTGGAGAAGCTCATCAAGCAAACCGAAAAGCAGATGGAAGCCGCTGCCAAGGACCTGGACTTCCTCACTGCCGCCAAGCTTCGCGACGAGCTGGCTGCCTTGAAGCAAGTGCTGAAAACCAAGCGAGAGTAAGTAGTTTGGGGTATGAGCCAGTGCTAGAAAGCTTGGTTGATGACCAGATTGATACAACCCACCTGCCCGGTTTCCGCCCGCTACGGAAGCCGGGCAGTTTTTTGTTTTTGCGGACTGCTCACCGAACCGGTATTCCGCCGCGCTGCCTGCCTGTTTGCTTTGGCACAAACCTTTTTTGCCCCATGACGGCTGCTCCGCTGCCTGCCGGTGCGGCCGAACTGCTGACCGTGCACGACCCGGATGGCTACTTCGTGCAGGTACTGTACGCAGAGGAGCACGGCTGGCTGCAGGAGTGTGGCGCGTCGATGGTGGAGGTGGGTCTGACGGAAGCCATTGAGCAGGCCTTATGCCGCTCCGATAAAGCCATTGAGCTGTACGAATAGGAGAGTGAGCCCCTGCTGGAATCATTCAACATTACCGCTAACATCTGCTGCTCGTAGCCGCGGGGCTGGGGGCCGCGCCGTTGCCGCCCGGCAGCTACGAGCGGCTGGAAACACTCTCTAGCGGGACTTGTACAGTAGGCTTACAAAACACTGCGCGACACTGCAAAAATGAGCGTTGATAGCATTGTGCAAAGGTCCGGATACAAACAAAGCGCCCGGCTACCGAAGTAACCGGGCGCTTTGTTTGCGCAGCCAAAAGGCAGCTTACAGCTTCACCAGCCGCTGCACGCCGGGCAGGCCGGCTACGCGCAGCAGGTACACGCCGGTGGGCAGGCTGCTGAGTGGCAGCGGGTGTTGCTGCCCGCCGCCAAGCTGCCACTGCCGCAGCTCACGCCCGTGCACATCAAGCAGTACAACGGTGTACAGGCGGGCTGGGGTGTTCAGGGTGAGCGTTACCTGGTCGGTGGCGGGGTTGGGGGCCAGGCTGAACGAGGCAACCCCACCAGAGAAGGTCACCACCTGCACGCCGCTCAGGCTGCTGGTACCGTCGGTATCTACCTGGCGGAGGCGGTAGTAGAACTGCTGACCCAGGCGGGCTACCCCTGCGTCGCGGAAGCTGTACGTCTGGCCCTGGCTGGTGGTGCCGCGGCCGGCCACGGTGCCTACCCGCTCGAAGCGGCGGCCGTCGTTGGAGCGCTCCACTTCAAACCGGTCGTTGCGCAGCTCGGCAGCCGTGGCCCAGGTCAGCAGCGCATCCGCCGCGGCAGCCGTGGCGCGGAAGCTCACCAGCGTCACGGGCAGCGGCGTATCGGCAAACGATACGGGCGTGGGCGAAGCCTGGTCGGCGTTGGCCGATGCCGGCAGACTGGCCGAATTGGTCGACTGGTCTACGGCCAGCACCACGGCCGGGGGTACCAGGGCATTGTTTACAATGGTATAGCCCGCGTTGCTGCTGCTGCTGCCCACCGTGCTGGCTAACGACTGCGTGTTGATAACCGTGCGGGGTACAGCATCGATAGTAGCGTAGGTGAGGCGTAGGGTGTAAGTGATGGTGGCACTGGCGCCGCTGGGCAGGGCCACCTGGCCCGTGAGCAGGTTGGAATTGCCATTCTGGCCCGTGAAGCCGGTGTTGGCCACCAGCACCCCACCCGTTACGCTGGGTGCTACCGCAATGCTGAGCGTGGGGCTGCCCTGCGTAAACACCCGGGCCAGGAAGTCGTTGATTTGAACCACCGGGGCATCTACCGGACCTGTGTTCTGGAGCTGCACCGTAAAGGGCACATCAATGATAACCTGACTGCTGGCGCTGCCGCGTGCTACCACTATGGGCTGGGAAGCCGTGCGCACTACATCAAGGCGCTGGGGCGGGTTGGCGCAGGAGGCTCCGTCGGCCTGGGCCGCCCCATCTACCACGCCAATGTCGGTTACCGAGCCATCGGCGGTGCTGTAGAGTACCAGGGTGCCCTGGTTGGTGGCGGCGTAGAGGGTGCCGGCCGCATCAAAAAACAGTGCCCCTACGTCCTGCCCCGTGGTGGTGAGCGTGCCGCTGGGGGCCAGCGTGGAAGTAGCGCCGGTGCTGGGGTTGATGCGAATCAGCCCGTTGTTGCCGGCCGAGTTATAGTAGCGGGTAGCATAAATCAGCCCGTCGAGCGGATTCAGAGCCAGGTCGCCCACGCGCACCGAGGCGGGCAGGGTAACGGTTGTAAGGGTGCGGGTGGCTACTACCAGCCGGAAGAGGGTAGTAGTATTGTCGTTGGCCAGGTAAAGCACACCCGCCGCATCGGCGCTGGCCGAGTTAACGGACGTGAGGCCCGCTACCGGCCCCAGGTCCTGGTAGCTGTTCAGGCCCAGGCGGTAGAGGCGGTTGGTGCCGATTACTACCGCATAGAGGTAGCCGTCGGCGGCGTTGTACGACAGCGCGTTCAGGGCCACATCCCCGTTGCGGTTGACGGTGTAGATGGGCGTAGCCGAGTAGGTAATGGTAGAGCCCGAGCCGGTGCGGTCCACCCGCTCCAGCACCGAGGCGTTGGAGCCGTTGGGCTGGCGCACCCGGTAAAACGAAGCCGTGCAGCCCAGGTTCGGCCCGATAACGTTCAGGTTCAGCGTGGCCTGGTCGGCCAGTGCGTTGGTGCCCTGGCTGGTGCTGGTAGTAACCTGGCTGCTGAGTGTATAGTCGGTTTGCGCAGTGGGCGTAGGGGCTTGCAGGGTAATCTCATAGTTGATACCTGCGGTGCTCACGCCCACCGGGTTGGCCGCCGGGTAGGTGATGGTGCTGCCGACTACCGATGTGCTGCCGGGGGCCGAAACCACCGTGAAGCCCGCCGGTACCGTCACGGTGCGGGTAGGGTCGGCGGCGGAGCTGGGGCCGGCGTTGCGGAAGTTTACCGTTACCACGCCCGTACCGCCCGGTAGAAACTGGGTTTGGCCCGCGGCAGCCGTCAGGGTCGTCGTCACGTCGGCAATGGGCGTTACGGTTACCGTGGCCGTGGCCGAGTTGGGGCCGGTGTCGGTGCCCTGGTCGGCGGTGGTGCTGGTAGTGGTGTTGGCCGTTACGCTGCTCAGGGCCGCCGGTACGGCCGCAATGCTGACCGTCACGTTCAGGTTGGCTCCGCTGGCCAGCGTGGTGGCACTCGGGGTAAAAGTTACCGCGCCGCTGGTATTGTTATAACTGGCGGTGAAGCCGCTGCCCGTAATAGTAACGTTGCTGCCCGTGCCCAGGCCGGGCGTGAGCGTGAGCGTACGGGCGTAGCCGGTAGCCGCATCGGGTCCGGCATTCGTAAACGTCACCGCGAAGCTCAGGCTGGCCCCGGCATTTACCGAGCCGGCGGGCGTGGGCGTTATGCTGGTGGCCACGTCGGCGGCGGCCCGCACCGGCAGGGTGTAGGTGGCCGGACCCGCCGCCAGCGTGCCGCCGGTGCTGTTCTGAGTGCTGGCCGTGCCGAATTGGTCCGTCACGCTGAACTGGAACGTGAATGAGCCCGCAGTACCGGCGGCCGGGGTGTAGCGCAGCCCCCCGATGTTGGCTGCCAGAATTACCTGGTTGGCCGCTACCGGCGTGGTCGTGGTGCCGTCGAAATAGCTCAGGGTACCGCCGCTGGGCAGGCTCAGAATGGTGTAGGAAGCCACCGCGTTGCCGGGCCCCGATGCCGTGCCCGACAGGCCCGGGCTCAGGGCCACCGTGCCGCTGATGGTGGAGAGCTGCACGTTGGTGGCGTTATTGGCTACCGGCGGCGCGTTCAGCACCACGTTGCCCCCAAACTCCGAGGTGCCGGTGCCCGCCACCGTGGCCGTAGCTGTGAGCAGCGAAGAGCCAGCCGCGAGGCTTGCACCGCCGCCCGGCAAGGATGCCAGCGGTACTGTGAAGGAAAAGCGGCTGGCCCCCGTTTCGGTGCCCTGGTTGAAGCCATTGAATGGAGCTGAGTAGCTGCCGGTGCCCCCGTCGTCATCGGAGCCGCTGCCCTCAGTGGCCCCGAACAGGAAGGTCTGGCCCTGCCCGAAATTGCGGGTATCAATACCGGCTGTGGTGCTGGCGTTGGCCGCGCCGGGGCTGGCCAGGTACACCTCCACCGTGGCCCCGGCCGGGGCAAAGCCGCGCACTACCACATTCGTGCCCACCACCGTCGCCGATTCCAACACTGGGAAGTTCAGCAGACTGTTGGCCCCGCTGCTGGTGGTTTTGCCGTCGGCATTCACCGAAACGAAGGGTGTCACGCCCTGGGTCTGGGCCGTGGCCGTGCTGGCCGTGGCCGGGCCGCTCACCAAATCGATGCCCAGAAAGCCATTGCCCACGAAGCTGTTTTGGCTAAAGATGGAGTTCTGAGTCAGGGCTCCCGTCGCGTACGTAGCCAGCACGCCCGAGCCGGCGTTGTTGCTGATGAGGTTGCGGCGCAGCTCATTGCCGGAGCCAAACACCCGCACCCCGCCTTTTTCGGTGCTGGCACCTACGGTAGAGTTACCGTTGATGGTATTGTCGAGGATGCTGGTGCTGCCGCTCGAGTTGAGCATATCAATACCGAAGCCACTGCCGGCCGCCGTAATTCGGTTGCCGCTGATGGTAATAATAGTGCCACGTACCAGCAAATTATCCAAGTCGTGGCCGGTTACTTCGTTGCCGCTGATGGTAAGGTCGGTTACCGTACTGGCCACCAGCCGGATGCCGGTTGCCCCCGTAAACCCTATCAGGTTTTGGCTGATGAGGCTGCCTGCCGTGGCCCCCCCGCCGGCCGTAGACCCCACAATGAGGTTGCTGCCGCTGGTGCGGACTGCCGTGCCGGGGCTGGTGAAGCCTGTAGCCGTGGCCCCCAGCACGTTCTGGCTGGCCGTGAGGGTATTGCCACTAGCTAGGCGTAATGCACCCTGCGTATCCGAGTCGCCGCCATTGAAGCCCGTTAGCGCCAGGCCAAACACCCCGCTGCCGGTACCGCCCAGGCTCAGGCCCAGGTTGATGGTGACCCCGTTGCCGCTCAGGCGCGGACCGCTCAGCTGTACTTCGGGGCCGTCGAGCTGGGGTAGGGTGATGGCGCTGGTGCCCACCGTGCCGCCCGTGCCCAGCACGGCCGCGTTGGTGTTGCCCACGTTGTAGGACTGCGTACGGCCGTCGAGGTTGGTGCTGGCACCCGTGACGGTATACGCGGTGAGCGGAGCTATAACGGCCACGCCGCTGCTCAGCTGGGAAGCCGGCCCCCCGGCCGTGGCGGCCCGCAGGCCCGGGTGCGCCAGCCCGTCCGGTATCATGAAAATACTGACTTCCTTACCCGACGGCAAAGCAGTGTTCGGCGTCGCGTTGCCTGCTACGGCATCCCGGAAAAAGCCGCTCTGTGCCAGGCTGGCCTCACCCGTAAGGGCGTTGGCGTTGGCTATGAACTGCCGCAACGAGCCCAGGCCGGCGTCGTTGGTATTCACTATTACATCGAAGCTAAAGCCGAAATCAACTCCGCTCACGGTGCCGCTGGTGGCCGTCACGGTTGCTACGTTCTGGGCCAGCGTGCCAATGGTGCCGCCGCTGGTAGCCACGTCGAGGCTGGTGAGGGTGGTGCCGCTGGTGCCGTTGGTGGCGTCGCCCCGGGCCGGATCCTGACCGCCCACCCGGTCGGTTTGCCCATTCACGTAGGTGAGTACCGGCAGCAGGCCACTGGTGGTGCCCGTGCGCGTCGAGCGAACCGACCCGCTGGTTACCCGCACCGTGTAGGTGGCTCCCGCCGTGAGGCCGGTGCTGAATGAGTAGGTGCCCAGTGCCGGGCTGGCCGCCGTGCTGCTGGTAGTGGTAGCCACAAAATTGCCTGCCGCGTCATAGAGTTCCACCCGCGCTCCGGCCGTAACGGTGGTAGTGCCTGCGATGCGCCCCACTGCCACCGCCCCGGCAGTGCCGCCCAGCGGCCGGCCGGCCCCCCCTCCATAGTTCACATCCTCGAACACAGTGCCGCTGATGGTTTGGGCCCGCAACGGGTGCTGCGGCAGGAGCCCAAAAAAAGCGGCCAGGCCGCTTACGTAGTATAAAAGGTTTCTCATTCCGGACTAACTAAATGACTTGCTGTAGTTTGGCACTATATAGCAAAGGTAGAATTAATTATTTCCTTCTATGGGATAATACTAATGCTGTATTGGCTTTTTGCTGGTGGTGGATTGGTGGGATGTAGTGCAGCCGACTTGAACTGGATACAACGCTTGTTCTGCCAGTTTCTCGCCTTGCTCCGACTATACTCCGGAGGGCGCACAATCAGAGAACCTTCTCGGCCCGGCCCGGGAGTGTCAGTGGCCGGGCTGTTACCCCAATTGTGCCAGCCACGCTGGTACCTCGGCCAGGGAAGCCACTTCCTGGAACGACACGCCTGCTACATCGGCCTCCGAAACCCGCTCCATTACCCAGGTGGTGTAGTAGGGCACATACACGGCCCGCCCGCCCAGGCGCGCCACCGGCAGCACGTCCGATTTCAGCGAGTTTCCAATCATAACAAATTCCTCGGCAGCTACGCCGTAGCGGGCCAGCAGACGGCGGTACGTAGCCTCATTTTTCTCGCTTACAATTTCAACGTGCTCGAACAGGTCGCCGAGGCCGGAGCGGGCCAGCTTGCTCTCCTGATCAAACAGGTCGCCTTTAGTGAGCAGCATCAGCGGTATTCCTTGGGCCTGCACGGCGGCCAGCACTTCCGGTACGTGGGGCAGCAATTCAATTGGATAGTCCAGCAGACGTTTGCCGTGGTCGAGGATGTGCTGAATTTCCTGGCCACTTACCTGCCCGTTGGTGAGCCGGATAACGGTTTCAATCATGGATAGCATAAACGACTTGGCCCCGTAGCCAAATAAGGGCATGTTTTCGCGCTGCACCTCAAAGAACTGCCCGCTGAGCTCGTCGGCGGTGCCATAGTGGCTCAGCAGCTCGTACAGGCGCTCCTCGGCCCGGTCAAAGTGGGGTTGATTGGGCCAGAGGGTATCGTCGGCGTCGAAGGCAATGAGTCGGGGTGCAGGCATGGCGGCAAGGGAAATTGGTAGCGCGAAGTTACCGAACTTGCAGCCCATGAAGCAGCTGATTGACCTAAGTACGTGGAACCGGCGGGAGCATTTTGCCTTCTTTTCAGGCTTTGAGGAGCCTTTCTGGGGCGTTGTGACGGACGTGGATGCCACACAGGCTTTGCAACGCGCCCGGGACCTGGGCTGTTCGTTTTTTCAACTATACCTGCACTGCACTCTTCAAGCCGTCAATCAGGTAGAGAACCTGCGCTACCGTATCGAAGAGGGTCAAGTAGTCTGTTACGACCAGATTCACGCCTCGCCCACCCTGGGCCGGCCCGATCATACCTTTGGTTTCGGTTTTGTGCCCTATCATGTCGATTTGGCTACTTTCGGACAGAGCTTACAGGCTGAAATTACCGCCGTGCAAGCCAGCACCGGCTTGTGCCTGGGACCCGAAACGGCCCGGCCGGACGTTATTCATTTTTCGGCCATGCCCTGGCTGTCCTTCACCGGCCTCACCCACGCCCGCCCATTCTCCCATCCTGATAGTATTCCCAAGATTTCGGTGGGCCGTATTCGCCCCGAAAACGGCCGTCAACTCATGCCTGTAGCCGTTAACGTGCACCACGGCCTGGCCGACGGCTACCACGTAGGGCTGTTTGTAGAAACATTGCAGCGGACATTAAACCGGCCATAAACACAACGGCCTGACACAAGGAATGTGTCAGGCCGTTTGCTGAATGAGCGGGAAACGAGGCTCGAACTCGCGACCCTCAGCTTGGGAAGCTGATGCTCTACCAACTGAGCTACTCCCGCTTCTGAAGTGAAACAAAAGTACGGGCAGAAAATCAAAATCCAACCACCTGCGTATCGAAAGACGGGCGCGGGGGCGTCGGAACGCCGTTAGGCTAGCCGGGAGCGTTTGGCACTGTATATTTCCAGCTCGGATATTCGCCCAACTCTTCATTTGCTGACTTATGGCTTGGCCACTCCCACCAAATACCCGCCGCCTGGTGGGCCTGTTGTTTCTGATTGCAGGTTTTATGCTGCTGGTGGGCGTGGCCCTGCGGCTGTATGTGGTCTACGATGCCTACCAGCGGCTGGGAGCCGATGCCGTAACCTCTACTAAACTGGTGCTGTACCTGATGATGGTAATTGGCGGGGTGCTGATGCTGCGCTACGGCTGGCGGGAGCGGCGCGGCAATGATACGGTGGACTAAAGACCGTACCTTTGTCGGGCCGTTGGTTTACGGCCCAATCCGTCCGTATGTCTTTTCCACTCCGTATTCAGGTGGCCAAGCGCACCGCCGCCGCCGCTGCCCAGCTGGCCGAAATCGGTCAGCGTATGTTTCACGATACGTACGCCGCCCAGAACAAGCCCGAGGATATGGCCGCTTACGAGGCGGCCACTTTCGGGGCCGCTATTCAGTTGGCGGAGCTGCAGGATCCCAATACGGTTTTTCTGGTCGCCTACATGGTGCAGGAGGTAGTAGGCTACGCGAAGCTGAAGCTCCATTCCACCCTGGGGCTCGACCCGACTAAAACTCCCGAAGACCGGCTGGAAATTGAGCGTTTGTATGTGGCCGAAGACTGGATTGGTACGGGACTGGGGGCCGCCCTGATGCGCCGGGCCATTGAGGAAGCCCGGCAGCAGGGTTGCCGGGCGGTGGTGCTGGGCGTGTGGGAGAAGAATGAGCGGGCCCGCACGTTTTACCAGCGGTTCGGCTTCAAACAAATCGGGGAGCACCATTTCACCATCGGTACGGACGTACAGAACGACCTGATTTTGCGCAAGGGGCTTTAAGCGCCGCTTGTATATTCGTTGCCCGCCTTTGTCAGTCTAGCTCTCTGCCTCTGTTGCATATGCCTTTTTCCCGGACTCGTTACTCTGCGGCTTGGCGCGTTGCCGTTGTTGGCGTGGGCCTGGGCGCGGTGGCGTGCTCAAGCAATCCGGATGCTGAAAAAGCCGCCGTGCCGCTGCCAACCGGGCACTACGAGGGACCCATCACTTACCAAGGCACGGAGTTGCGGGTAGCGCTGGAATTACGAGAGCCGCAACCGGGCCAGCTTCAGGCCGAAATCAGCTTTCCGCAACTGCCGGAACTGACGTTCGTACCCTCGCAGGCTTTGTACCAGGCCCCGCAGCTCCGGCTGGTTTCCTCGCCCGAAAGCGCTGGGAGCGTAAGCGTGCAGGCCGTGCGGGAAGGCGATTTTCTGCGGGGCGTGCTGAGCTGGGATAGTCTGCAGGCTGATTTTGTGTGGGTCCGGCGTGGGCAAGCAGCCCCGTTGGGTTTCCGGGAGCAGGCGCTGGGTGGTAGCAGCGAGTTACGGCTCCTGCTCCCCGATGACACCCTGCCCCGGCACCGGGCCCTGGTACTGCTGGCTTCCCCAGCCACTGCCAGCGCCGCCGCGCAACGTGCCCGTTATCTGGCCCGGCACGGCGTGGCCGCGCTGGTGCTGCCCACCGCAAGCCTCGGCCCCGACTCGGTGGGTGGACCAGCAGTGGCGGCGGTGCTGGCTCGGCTGCGGCGGCACCCGTCCCTGGATTCCGGCAAAGTGGGTTATTGGGGGCGGGGGAGTATTACCCGCCTGCTTGCGGCAGCGGCGGCGCAGCGGCCCCGGCCGGCGTTTGCCGTGCTGGAAGGCGCTCCGGCCGATACCCGCACCGAAGCGGAGCCGTACGCAATATTCAACCGCCTGCGCATTCCGGTGCTGGCCTTGTATGCTGGCCTTGATACCACTGTGCTGACACGCGAAAGTACTCGTCGGCTGCGCGCGGCCCTGGGCTACCGTCCGGCTACTCAGGTGCGCATTGTGCCCCAGGTAACCCCCGATTTTGTGCAGCCCGGCCGTACCCGCGCCGATGGGCAGTGGGAGTGGCCCCAGCCGGCCGCCGGCTACTGGTCCGGTATGCTGGAGTGGGTGCAACGGCGCTGAGGCGTGCTACAAAATCAGCAGACCTTTCTCGCGCAGCAACTGCCAGGCCGGACTCAGCAGCAATTGCTCCCATGTCTGGCTCCCGGCCGGGAAGGAAGCTGCTACTTCCTTCAGCAACACTTTGGTGTTATAGTCGGTAGCAAGATTGGTGAGCAGGGCGTGTAGCCAAGGGCCCAGAGCGGCCGGTACAGTTACCTCAAAATCCTCCGCCTGCTCGTAGAACGTGAGCACGGCACGCTGGCCCTTGCGGCCGGGCTCCAGGCGTAGCTCCGGCGCATTGCCAAGCCAGAACAGGCGGTTGTTGGGCCGGGCCGCATCGGGCTTGCCGGGCTCCTGCAGGGCTTGGCTGATGAGGTGGCGGGGCACGGTAGTTTTAGGCACCCGGAAATCAAACCAGAAGCTGAGCGGCTCCTGCAGGGCCACACCGTGCAAATAGTTATAGAGGGCCTTGGCCAGCCCCGGCCCGAAGGCTTCGTGGTCGGTGCCGGTGGGGTCGTCGTGCCACAGGTCGTTCCAGGCAAAGGGGCCGGGCTCGGGGCCCACGGCGGCTACGTGGTATTTCGCCGGGTTTTTGCCCACCGGGGAATGGGCCGTCATGGAAAACCGGTGCCAGTAGCCGCTCTGCACAATGCCGGCCTGAAACAGCTGCCGCACCACTTCCAGCGAGTCTATAGTTTCCTGGGCCGTTTGGGTGGGAAAGCCGTACATCAGGTAGGCATGCACCATAATGCCCGCCTGGGTGAAGCCATCCGTCACGCGGGCCACCTGGGCAATGGTCACGCCTTTTTCCATGAGGGCCAGCAGGCGGTCGGAGGCTACCTCCAGGCCCCCGCTCACGGCAATGCAGCCCGAGGCCGCCAGCAGCCGGCACAAATCGGGGGTAAAGGTTTTCTCGAAGCGGATGTTTCCCCACCACGTAATGCTCACGCGCCGTTTGAGCAGCTCCACGGCCAGGTCGCGCAGGGCCAGAGGCGGGGCGGCCTCGTCCACGAAGTGAAACCCGGTCTGGCCGGTTTGGGCAATGATCTGCTCGATGCGGTCCACCAGCAGCGTGGCCGGAGCCGTTTCGTAGCGCGCGATATAGTCCAGCGTCACGTCGCAGAACGAGCAGCGCTTCCAGTAGCAGCCGTGGGCCACGGTGAGCTTGTTCCAGCGTCCGTCGCTCCAGAGCCGGTGCATGGGGTTCAGCACCTCAATCACCGACAAATACTCCGTCAGCGGCAGATCTGAATAATCCGGCGTCCCCACCTCGGGATGGGGAATATCGGCCGTGGTAGCGTCGTTGCGGTATTCCACCTCGCCCGCCGCGTTGCGCAGGAAGGTGCGTTGCAGGGGGGGGAGCCCGACAAGTTGCCCGGAGAGCCTCGTCGGACCACTCCCGTTGAACAAGTCAGCATGAGCAGATGATTGGTTACTGGCAGCCGCCGCCGCAACGAGAGTGGTCTGACGAAGCTCTCTGGGCAATTCGTCGGACCACTGCCCCGTCTCCGTCAGGCGGTTTCCCAGCCATTCCAGCAGCCGCAGCCAGGGGCCTTCGCCGTCGTCGAGGGTCAGAAAGTCGATGTAGTCGAAGAAGCGGGGCTCCCGGATGGTGCGCAGTTCCGTATTGGGGTAGCCGCCGCCCATGCTGGTGTAGGTGCCGGGGCGGGTTTGCTTGACGTGCCGGGCTAGCCGCAGCGCGCCGTACAGGTTGCCGGGGAAAGGCACCGTGAAGCCCACAATGTCGGGCTGGGTGCGCTCCAGCAGTTCGTCCAGCAGCTCCAGCAGCATCCGGTCAAGCAGGTTGGGGGCGGCCTGCAGGGCTTCGTGCAGGTCGTCAAAGGAGGTGGCCGACATGCCCAGCTTCTCAGCGTAGCGGGAAAAGCCGAACTGCGGCCCCACGGTTTCCTTGATCAGGTCGCCCAGGTCCTCGAGGTAGAGCGTGGCCAAGTGGCGGGCCTGGTCGGTGAGGCCCATCGTGCCGAAGGCCGTTTCCAGGTCGGCCACGTTGTCGAAGCGGCTGGCCTCGGGCAGAAACCGGCTGTGGCAGATGCGCGGGGCCAGGGTGTTGTCCTTGTTCTGTAGAAACCGGATAACTGGCTCCACCGTGCTCAGGTAGCTGTTCTTGAGCCGCAGCATGCGCCGGGCATTGTCGCTCAGCTCGAAGCCACCGGCCTCGATTTCGGCAAACACCCGCGTCAGCCCCGCCCGGGAAAACAGCTGCAGCACCAATTCCAACCCCAGATCAGCCTGCATTACCTGATAGCCGCGCCCACCCAGAAAACCCTTGAGGTAAGCAGTAGCCGGGTAGGGCGTATTCAGCTGCGTAAGGGGCGGCGTAACAAGCAGGATGCGGGGGTGGGCAGAAGACGACACGGGAACAGCAACCGCCAACCGGCAGTAAAGGTGCCCACAAAGGTAAAGCCTAAGTTGAAGTCCACCAGAAAGGCCCACCAGCCAGCGCCCCGTTCGGTTATCCTGAGTGGGGCACTGGCTGGTGGGCCTTTCTGGTGAGCGTACGTTCTATGCCAACTGATCCAGTGACAGGCGGCGGGGCATCAGGTCACGGCGGAATTCGCTCACGGAGCGGCCCGTTACCTGTCGGAACTGGTTGCTCAGGTGCTGACCGGAGCTGTAGCGCATGTGTTCGGCAATTTCGCTGAGCGTCATTTCATTATAGCTCAGCATTTCTTTCACCCGTTCAATTTTCAGCCGAATCAGGTATTTCTCAATAGTGAGGTTAGCCGTGCGCGAGAATACCTTGCTCAAGTGCGAGTAAGTAGCGGCAAACCGGTCGGTGAGGAAGGCCGAGGTGGTTAAGGGCATGCGCGCCGTGCGCAGATGCTCCAGGTATTCAACCAAGGCCGATTTTATTTGCTCGGTCAGCTGGTCGGCCCGGCCCATAATCACGTCGAAGCCGGCTTCACGCAGCATGGGAGCCACGGAGGCCGGGTCAGCGGGTGTGCTTTGGTCCAGTTGCGCCTGGCCCAGCGTTACGTCGGTGGGGCGGTAGCCCGCCTGTTCGAGCAGGTTGCGCACGGCATCAATGCAGCGTGGGCAAACCATGTTTTTGATGTGGAGAAGCGTCGTTTTCACGGATGTTGAGTTGGGTTCAACCGCGGGGCGGTACGCGTGGATGTACGAGAAGATGGCGGGGAAGCAGCGGATTTGCCCCGGCGCCGCGTCGCGGGCGGGACGTCATCAGTCCATTGCTTTCCAAACCAGTTCACCGTGGCCCAGTGGATGAAGGGAACCACACCCAGGAAGGTCACGGTGAATAGCCAGAAAAATACGAAAAATGCGCCAAAAAACCGTCCGAAGAACTCATCCTGAGTTCCGTACAGATACACTATAAGCAGTAGCGCCAGTAGAAAGCTGCTGCCAGCCAGCCAGGCTAGCTTCCGCAGCAGGGGCTTGTACGCGGTAATTTGGGAAGAGGCTCGGGTCATGGCTGCAGCTACAGGCGAACAAAGATAACCGTTGGCTGCATACAGAAACGGGAATCCAAGGATGGTCTTAGCTACGGGTCAGTATGAAGCATAAGGAAAAAACAACTGATAAAGTGGCAGAATGGCTGTGGTTGGGAACGGGAAATCTTCATACGCAAAAACCGCCGGGGCGGTCAGCCGTACAGCCCAAATACTTTACTTCACACCGCTCCCTCACCTATCTCCCAAACCCTATGAAAAGGCTCTCTTCTCTCTGCTCCCTGGCCGTAGCCGCCCTGCTTGTCGTTTCCGTATCGGCCTGCAACACGGGCAGCAGCTCCGGTGACACTAACGTGGAGCGCGGTGCCGAAAAAAGCAACGACCCGGCCACGCAGCAAAACGCCACTCTGGCCGCCGACTCAGCTACCTCCGGCCTGCAGCGCGACACGGCAGCTATGCCCACCGGCCGTCAGCAGTACGAGTCGGCTACGGAACGCAAAGACCGGAACAACGATGGTATTGCCGACTAACCCCCAACGGAACCCCGGCCAACAACAAGGCCCGCAACTACAGTTGCGGGCCTTGTTGTTGGCCGACCGAAGCCGGGCCGGGCTGTTTCCAGAGCTCAGAACAGGTTGGGTTAGTTGAAGGCGAAGCCATTGGGCCCAATGCCCACAGTAAAGGAATCGAGGGGTGCCCCCGTGCTGCGGTACCGGATTACTTTATCGGCGGCCGTGAATGAGCCCAATCCGCCGTAGATGGTGCCATCCTGTGGGTCGATACCCAGGCCGTAGAAGCTGCGCCGGATAAGTGGGGTGGTTGGCAACGTTGCATCGGCCACACCCAGCGTGTACACGCCGCCCAGGTACGTGTAGTAGAGCTGGCTTTTGGCTCCGTTGATGGCCAGCCGGCTTGGGGAGCTACGGTTGGAGGCTACTTCCCGAATGGTAGCCGTAAGCTGACCCGGGACAATTTTGGCCAGGCTGCCCTTGGTGGTGCGGGTGTAATCAGTGGTGTAGTCGGGGTTATAGTAGGTTTTGCCCCCGCTCAGCACCCACACGTTGCCGTCCCGGTCCTGCACCAAGCTGTTCGGGGAGTCGCCCACGGTAATGGTGCCCTCCACGGCATCGGTGGTGGTATTGATAACGGTAACAGTATTGCTGCCGCTATTGGTTACGTACAAACGGGAGCCCGCCACCAGCAGCTGCTCGGGCTGCACACCCACGGCAATAGTTTTGCTGACGGTGTTGGTGGTCAGGTTGAGTACCGATACGCGGCCATTGCTGCCATCGTACTTCACCGTTTCCGTTACGTAGCCCTTGGCCGCGGAGGCCGCCGCGAAGTAGCGCGGCAGCTGCAGCCCTGTTACCGTAGCTACCGGCTTGAAGTTGGGCAGAGAAATGACCTCCAGCTTATTGCTGTTGTTCACCACGATGTACGCGTTGTTGCCCTGCAGACTCAGGCTTTGGGCTACGTCGCCCAGCTCCCGTTTGGCGGCAGCGGCAAACGCGCCCTTATACACCACCGAAGAACTGGTTTTACTGAATACGCTGATGTCGGCATTCGACTTCTGGAAGTTGCCCTCGTTCACAATCAGCACGCTGTTGGGGCTGATGGTAACGGCCTCGGGCGTGGTGTCATCCGGGTCGCAGGCCAGCAGGCTGAAAGCGGCGGCGCTGCCCAGCAGTAAGCGGCTGCTCAGGCTCTGAAAAGGGAAAGAATACTTCATGCGGAGAAAAAAAAAGGGATAGAAAAAAGTCGTCGGGGAAAAGCTTAGCGCCAAAGCAGCCGCAAGCTCAGGCTGCCGCTGCGCAGGGGCATGGCGCGGTTCTGGTAACTCTGGTAGGAGGCGTTGGCAAGGTTGAAGCCCTGCGCCAGCGCCTGCAGCCGCCAGCCCGGCCGTACCGCCAGCGTGCGGCCCAGAGCCGCGTTCAGCAGCCAGTAGCTGGGCAGAAATTCCGTGGCCGAGGCATCGGTGTAGCGGTAGCCGGTATAAGTGAGCGTGGTGCTGAGCTGCCAGCCGTGCCAGGTATGGTCGGTGCTGAAGGCGGCCGTATGCCGCGGCACGAAGGGCAGCTGCCGTCCCACTGGGTCGGAGTCGGTGGCTACACCCTGGGTTTTTACCGACTGCGTGAGGCCGTAGCTGGCCCGGGCAAGCAGGCCGTAAGCCCTGTGCTGCCAGCTCAGCTGCGTACTGGCCTCCAGCCCCTGGGCGCGCACCTGCCGCAGGTTCCGCGGCGACCAGTACGCAACTCCGGGCGTCCACTGCACCCAGTTATCTACCAGCTGCCGGTAAGCCGTCAGCTCAGTTTGCAGGCGCAGGCGGGCCGGAGTTTGCGTGAAGGTGTGCACCAGGCCGCCCTCGTACCCCAGGCTTTCCTCGGGCAGTAAATCGGGGTTGCCGCCGGGCCGCCAGTACCGCTCGTTCAGGGTGGGGGCCCGGTAGCTGCGGGAGGCACTGCCCTTTACCGTGAGCGTCTGTGAGCCGACTTCAAGGGCCAGCCACTCGGCACCCAGCGTGGGCGTGAGGGGCGGGCGGCGGCCGGGCAGCACGGCCTGGCGCACGTTCAGGGAAAGGCGCAGGCGGGGCTGCGGGTCGTAGCGGAGCAGGGCGAAGCCAGAGTAGCGGTTTTCGGTGCGGGGCTGGCGGCCGTAGCCATCTACCTGGGCGGCAAAATGCTGAGCTTCACCCCCAAGCCGGACGGAGGCGTTGGGCGCTACTGTCCAAGTATGCTCGACCTGAGCCTGGCTGGTGCGCACCCGGGATTCGCTCAGCCCGCTCACGTCGTCGCGGTAGTTCAGGATGTCCTCAAACCAGGCGGCACGGGCGGCCCACTCGTGATGCTGGCTCACGGAACGGTAGCTGCCGGTGAGGCGGCGGCTCTGGTCCCGTTCCTCGGCGTGGGTATTGTTGGTGCCGACGCCTGGCTGAATTTGCCGGTCAGCATCGGTGAGCCAGGCGGCCAAAGCCACCTCGCTGCGCTGGCCCAGGCGCAGCGTCACATCCTGGCTGAGGCTGGCCTGGCGCAAGGCGGCGTTCTGCTGGCGTTGGCGGGTTCGGCCGCGGGCTTCCTGGGCGTAATAGGCAAAGTTGTTGGCCGCTTCCCGGTACAGCAGGCTGGTGCGCACGGCTATTTTCTGGTTGCTGAAGGCTGCCTCCACCGTGCCGGCTCCCAGCCCGAAGCTGCCGTACTCGCCCTGGGCCGCCCCGCGCCAGCCGGTGTTCCACTTCGCCTCCGATGACAGCAGCACCGTGCCCCCAATAGCCCCGTTGCCGTAGGTGGCGGCGGCCGGCCCCGGCTGCACATCGGCCTGGGTAAATCCGCTCACCGGCAGCAGGGAAAAATCGGCCTCACCCAGGCTGGGCAGGTTGATATTGAAGCCGTTCCAGAGCACGGCGGTGTGCCGCGCCGAGGTGCCCCGCAACGTGATGGAAGCCAGCTGGCCCGGGCCGTAATTGCGCAGGTGCAGGGCCGTGCGTGCGCTCAGTACATCGGTAAGCGTACCGGTACGGTAAGTGGTAAGGGCCACCGAATCGAGGGTGAGACGGCGGCTGCCCACTGCAAACCGCTCAAGGCGGACGCCGGGAATGCGCACCGTAGGCAGCCGCTGCACGCGGGCCGTATCGGCGGGCAGCTCGCTGGTTTGAGCCGAGGCCGAAGTAGTTAGCAACAGGCCACCCGCCAGCCAGCTAAGCAGGCGGCTCCACGGCAGGGCGGTAAAACGCATCTTGAGAACCAAATTTTCGCAACCGAAAAATTCAGTTCAAAACCTCGTGGCTTAGCTGGCCTCGTGAGCCGCCAACCCCCGAAGCCGAGGCCGAAAACAGAAGGGTACTCTGCCCGGCCGGAGCCGGGCTGCTGGTTTCATTCTCCGCCTTTCCTCCGAAGGCGCTGAACATGGGGATGCGCAAAGGCAGGTCTCCTGGCTTGCTCCGGGCGCGTCGCCTTCCCATTTCCAGGGCCTCAGCTAAGAAGCCGAGGCAGAAACAGTGGCCGGTGATGACGCGCCGACTCCTGAAGCGTACAGTTGCGGGGACAGCTCCGGATTTCAACCGGATTCCCTTTTCAGCCTCGCCCCGCATTTGGGGTCCGGCCACCTTTACAGCGGCAAAGGTAGGCATTGCCCCGTATAGATGCCTACTCATCCGTAATTCTTCCTGTCGTACTGCTGTATGTCTCTGCTGCCCCCCGAATTCTACCGCCGTTCCAACCCCGTGCAGATTGCCCGCGAGCTGCTGGGCAAGCACGTGTACTCCTGTCTGGAAGGGCAGCTAACCGGCGGCCGCATTGTGGAAACTGAGGCGTACTCCCACGAGGGCGACGATTCCATGCAGCTGCACCTGAAGCGGCGCGGCACCCACGGCCAGGCATTGCACGAGCCCGGGGGGCGGGCCTACCTCTATCAGGTGTACAACCGCCATACCCTGTTTAATATCAGCACCAATCTGGCCAGTAAACCCGATACAGTGCTCATCCGGGCCATTGAGCCGCTGGTGGGGCTGGAAATCATGGCGGCCCGCCGGGGCCACCTGGCCCCGGATTCGCCTAAGCTAACGACCGGCCCGGGCCTGCTCGCCCAGGCCCTGGGCATCACGCCCGCCCTTAGCGGCACTAACTTGCAGGGCCCGGTGCTCTGGCTTGAAGATGCGGGTGAAATCATCAATGAAGCCGACATCCTGGCCAGCCCCCGCGTGGGTTTAGCCTACGCCGGCGAAACGGCCGCCGCCTTACCCTGGCGCTTTCGCCTTCGGGGCAGTAAATGGACCAGCCCGGCACGGTGAAGTGATGAGTTAGTGAAATGGTGAGTTTGGCGTTCAGGTCGCACAGGTAGCGCAAGCAGAACGTCAAGCTCACCAACTCACTCACAGCTTCTCGCACACCAGCACCATCAGCTTGCCTTCCAGGTTGGTAGTGGCGAAGAGGTATAGCTCGCCACCCTCCTTGATGGCGGTGCGGTGTCGAAACTCGGCCACCGAATCGGGGAAATTGCGGGTGGTGACGTGGGCGCGGTTGTCGGGGCCGAGATGGGTGCGCAACGCCGCACCATCGTACTTCTCCACCGCCCGAATGCGGAAAATCCGGCCCGGAAAATCCGCCCGCAACGAATCAGATGTGTACAGGTGGCTGTGCTGGTGCAGCTTCAGTAGCTCGAAAGCCGTGCCGACGCTCTTGAACGCGCCGGCCTTGAGCACGGCCACGTTGGGCTCGTAGAGATACTGCTGCGGCTCGGCGTAGCGGGCTACGGCGCGGGTTTCACGGGCCCGGTTTAGTCGGAACTCCTGCTGCTGCCCGTTGCGCAGCAAGTTTACGGTGAACCGTTCGGGGTCGATGGCCGGCTCGGGGCCCAGCTCGTACAGCACTTCCTTGCACTCGTTGTCCACGGCCACCACCCACAGCCGCCGCACCTGCCGCAACTCCTGAATGGCCTGCTCAATATCGAGCATGGGAGACGTCTTGAGTAGCACGCACCGGCTTTTGTGCAGCAGCAGCGGCAGCAGGCGCAGAATATCCGGCTCGCAGTCCTGCAACCGGAAAATCTTCTTAGCAGCCGTGTCGCGGCGGGCGGGGTCCAGGTACAGCCAGTCGAACGTATCGGGGGTGCTGCGCAGAAACTGCACGGCGTCGCTGGTGTGGCACTGCACATTTCCGATACCCAGCTGCGCCAGGTTGTAGCGCACCACCTCAGCCAGGGCCGCGTTGCGCTCCACGTACTGCACCTCGGCTACGGTAGTAGCGAAATGGGCTGTATCAACTCCAAACCCCCCGGTCAAATCAGCCAGGCGCTGTCCGTTCACCAAAGAGGCTTTGAAGGCAGCCGTACGGGCCGAGGAAGCCTGCTCCACTGAGAGAGTAGGCGGGAAAATAAGCTCCGGGTTTTCGGCCCAGTCGGGCAGCTTGGTGCGGGCTTTCTGCCGGGCCTGAATCTGCCGGATAAGGTCGGGAACGGGCAGGCCGGGGTGGCGACGGGCTTGCAGAGCTAGTTGAGCGGGGTCGTCGTGCAGGTGCTGGGCAACGTATTGCCGAGCCGCCGTGGGCAGCGGGTATTCCATGTAGCGGGTCTACGAATTCAGGGCGGTGCCGGACGCTCCGGCGAATCAGCCCGGGCGCAAGGCAGCCTCAAACGTAAGCAGGAAATCTGCAACCACCCGTCCCGGGCTGCGTCTGGCCGGTTCTGAAACAAGATGAAAAAGGTACTCCGGGCCGGTTCTCAGCTCACTGCCAGCAACGGCTGGCAACCCTGAAAACCGGCCCGGAGCATCCGGACAACCACAATTAGGTTAGCGCAGGTTCCAACGCAGGGCCAGCAGCGGCTGCCCGCTGCGGCCAGCAGCCAAACCTACCGTGCTGGGGCGCAACTGCTGCAGCGCACCACGCCGGGCGGCGGGCAGCCCGGCATTATGCGCCTCCACAGCCCGCTGAAAGTGGGAGTTGGTATTGCGCGAGATGAGGATGTTGCTCAGCAGGCTGAAGGCGGCCAAGCCCACCGCTACTTGCTGAGTATTATTAAAATATTCCTCTTTTTCGGGATGCGCGTACACCTGCTGGCCGTACAAACCCACGGCTCCCACAAACGTCAGGCGTTCCGCCACAAACAGCCACTTCTGCCGCCGGTAGCGGTTCAGATTATCCAGCGCTTCCTGATTGCCGGCCAGGTAGGGCCGGATACGCTGTCCAAAAAAGCCGGCACTCTGATAAGCCGACTCATTGGTGCCGGCTTCCGTAGTGAAATAAAAGTT
This sequence comes from Hymenobacter sp. 102, assembly GCF_049949205.1. Lineage (NCBI taxonomy): Bacteria > Pseudomonadati > Bacteroidota > Cytophagia > Cytophagales > Hymenobacteraceae > Hymenobacter > Hymenobacter sp. 102. The sequence continues at coordinate 2,161,430 of NZ_CP188172.1, read as the reverse complement.
CTTCTGCACTCCGTTTAGCCCCCGGTTCTGGTCTTCGGGAGCAAGACGCAATACGGTGGCTGGCTGCTGAGCCTGAGCCGCTACGGCCACTCCGAGAGAGCAGGCGGCAACCAATGCGGAGCGGCGTAAACCGCCAACAATTCGGGACAGTTGATACTGGGTCATGAAGACAAAGCTACGGTCTATATAGTCAAGGAGCTAAGTGTTTAGACGACAAAAAAGTGCAATTCATCGAGGAAAAGTTTTAGGGCCATCCAACAAAAGCACACTTGCCTTCGTTCTCGCAAGCAGTTCACCCAACTCTTCGCATATGAAAACGCTGACCTCACTTTTCCGTCCGGCCCTTTTTGCCCTGACTTTGCCCGCCACACTGGCCTTTTCGGCTTGCGGCAATGATGATGACAACAATTCCACTCCTGTGCCTGACCAAGGCAAGGTGCTGGCAGTGCACGCGGCTCCCAATGCGAATGTAAAAGTATCGGTGCTGGCCGATGACAAGGCAGTGAAAGACCTGAGCTACGGCGAAAACTCCGGCTACGCCACGGTAGATGCTGGCAGTCGTACGTTCAAAATCAATGTGGCTGGCACCACCAATACAGTGGCCACTGCTACCCAAACCGTGGCTAAAGACAAGAACTACTCGCTCTTTGCCTATAGCCCCACAACCCAGGCCAATTCCATCAGCACCATTTGGGTGGAAGATGATTTGACGGCTCCGGCCTCAAACCAAGCCAAAATACGCGTAGTACACTTGGGGCTCAACGCTCCTTCTCCCGTGAAACTTTCCCAGGAAACGGTGGCCGGATCTACTGACGTGCCCGGTGTAAGTGCCACCTTCGGAGCCGCTTCGTCGTTTGCTTCCATTCCCAGCGGCTCCTACAACCTGCTGGTAACCACCGGCGCAACTTCTACCCGCGTAGTAGCAGTGGGCGACGGTAATGGCTCGGGCTCCGGTACCAAGAACTACGAAGCTGGTAAGATTTACACTGTAGTAGTGCGTGGCAGCCTTGGCAGCCTCGATGACAACCTGAAACCCAAAGCCGTACTTATCCAGCATAATTAACGCTGCGCTTGCTGCACTAAGCGAAAGGCTGTCTGGATGCGTTCAGGCAGCCTTTCCTGCCTTTAAAAGGAGGGGTGCCGGCTTCGGGCAAATGGATAACAAATCGAGTATCTTTGCGGTTAGAAAACGACTACTTCACTTCTGCATCTGACTGATGGAAACCAAGACCACGGCCTACGTTCCGTATAAAGTAAAAGACATGAGCCTCGCCGAGTGGGGCCGCAAGGAAATCCGCCTCGCCGAAGCCGAAATGCCCGGTCTCATGTCGTTGCGGGCGGAGTACGGGGCCAGCAAGCCGCTGAAAGGGGCACGCATTGCCGGCTGCCTGCACATGACCATCCAAACGGCCGTGCTCATCGAAACGCTCATTGAGCTGGGTGCTGATGTTACGTGGTCATCCTGCAACATCTTCTCCACCCAGGACCACGCCGCTGCGGCCATTGCTGCCGCTGGCATTCCGGTATATGCCTGGAAAGGCATGAATGAGGAAGAGTTCAACTGGTGCATTGAGCAGACCTTGTTCTTCGGTGAGGAGCGTCAGCCCCTGAACATGATTCTGGATGATGGTGGCGACCTGACCAACATGGTGCTGGATCAGTATCCTGAGCTGGCCGCCGGTATTAAAGGCATTTCGGAGGAAACGACTACGGGCGTACTGCGCCTGATGGAGCGCGTGAAAGCTGGCACCCTGCCGATGCCCGCCTTCAACATCAACGACTCCGTAACCAAGTCGAAGTTCGACAACAAATACGGCTGCAAAGAGTCGGCGGTGGATGCCATCCGCCGCGCTACCGACGTGATGATGGCCGGCAAAGTAGCCGTGGTTGCTGGCTACGGCGACGTAGGAAAAGGCACTGCCGCTTCGCTGCGCGGAGCTGGTGCCCGCGTAGTGGTCACCGAAATTGACCCCATCTGCGCTTTGCAGGCTGCTATGGATGGGTACGCCGTGAAGAAGATGGAAAATGCCATCAAAGACGCCGACATCGTAATTACTACCACCGGCAACTGTGATATTGTGCGTGAAGAGCACTTCCGTGCCCTCAAGGATAAAGCTATTGTCTGCAACATCGGCCACTTCGATGATGAGATTGACATGGCGTGGCTAAACAAGCACTACGGCCACACCAAAGACACCGTAAAGCCCCAGGTAGATTTGTATAACATCGACGGGAAAGAGGTGATTATCCTGGCTGAAGGCCGCCTTGTAAACCTGGGTTGCGCCACGGGTCACCCCTCGTTTGTGATGTCGAACTCATTCACTAACCAGACGCTGGCCCAGCTGGAGCTGTGGCAGCACGCTGATAAGTACGAAAACGAAGTGTACACCCTGCCCAAGCACCTCGACGAGAAGGTGGCTCGCCTGCACCTTGCCAAAATTGGCGTGGAGCTGGACGAGTTGACGCCCAAGCAGGCTGACTACATCAAAGTGCCCGTAGAAGGCCCCTTCAAATCGGACCTGTACCGCTACTAACAGACTGCGGTTATTCTGTAAAAACCCCGTCCGGCATTGTGCCGGACGGGGTTTTTATTTATCGAGTCTGAACAGGAAGACGGTCCTGATATTCCTCGCTTGAAACGTAGAGCGGAACACCCAGCAGCTTCCACTGGTGCAACAGTATGACGTCATACGCTACCTGCTGCTGCTGCACGTGAGCGGTACCCAGCAGCGGCTTCCAGGTATGTCCCAGCATCAGTCCTGAAATGGTGGGATATACGCCACGGATGATAAAGCTTGAATCGGTGCGCATCCCTTCAAATAACAACTGCAGCTTATTGTTCGGGTTTAGGGTGATGGTGGTTGATTGACTCCAGTTTCCGGGAAGCTGCCCGTTATTGGTGGGAGCCAGCAGATTGGGAATTTTACCTTCCGGCTCCTGGCTACCTTTTACCGACAGGCTCAGCAGAAACAACAGAGACAGTCCTAAGCCGAGCTGGCGTCGCAACACCATGAGAACTTTAAACCAGGCGTATACGATGCCCAAAAGCAGGATGACGTTAAGAATAGTCCATACAAGCGTAAGCATATAGAAATAGGGTAAAGGGTGACACTGGGATAGGGCAATATAGAAGGATAACGCCCGAATAGTTAGCCCAGCGCAGCGGCCTCTACGCCCAGCCGCTCCCGCACGGCGGGGGCTACCACCTGCCCAAACAACTCAGTGGAATGGAGCACGGCTTCGTGGGGCATGCCTTCCAGCATCAATTGGCCAATAAAGCGCGTGTTCCCGAACAGCCCGTGCAGGTACACCAGTTTCTCGGTGATTTCCTGGGGCGTGCCCACGAACAGCGGCCCCTGCGGCCCGCGCAGGTAATCGAATTGCTGCCGCGACATGGGCGGCCAGCCCCGTTCCCGACCAATGCGGTTCATCACCAGCGAGTAAGCCGGGAAAAACTCGTCGGCGGCCTGCTTGGAGTTTTCGGCTATGTGGAAGTGGCAGTTGATGCACAGCGGCAGTGCCTCCGAGTAGCCGGCCTGCTGAGCGGCCCGGCGGTGCAGCTCGGCAAACGACACGTACTGGGCCGGCGCTCCACCCAGAATGGCAATGGTCAGGCCCAGACCCAAGGAGCCGGCCCGGGCTGCTGAAGCGGGCGTACCGCCCACGCCTACCCAGATGGGTAGCTTGGACTGCACGGGACGCGGATAGACGCCTTTGCCCGCAATGGCTGCCCGGTGTTTGCCCTGCCAGGTTATAATTTCCTGCTCGTTGAGCTGCAGCAGCAGCCCCAGCTTCTCGGCGTATAGCGCATCATAATCCTGCAAATCCTGCCCAAACAGTGGAAACGACTCAATGAATGAGCCGCGCCCGGCAATAATTTCGGCCCGGCCGTTGGATAGCAAATCCAGCGTGGCAAAATTCTGGAAGGTGCGCACCGGGTCGGTGGAGCTGAGCACCGTAACGGCGCTGCTGAGCCGGACCCGGCTGGTAACGGCCGCCACCGCCGCCAGCACCATTTCCGGCGACGATACCACGTAGTCGGCGCGGTGATGCTCGCCAATAGCCACCACGTCGAGGCCGGCTTCGTCGGCGCGGCGGCCCAGAGCTACCAGTTCCTGGGTGCGTTGGGCCGCGGCGGTGTCGCCGCCGGATACGTGAGCGGGAGCTACTTCGCCAAATGAGCTGATACCAAGTTCCATTGCTTTCTTAAATCAGGTAGGTACATGAATTTGGTTGCCTAACGCAGTAGCCCGCCGGTTTGTTCACGCTACTCACTCACCGTAAACCACGGAATTGCCAGCCGGCCCGGAAACTGGTACACCCGCACGGAGTCGCCGGGCATGGTTTGGTCGTAGGTTTCCTCCGTTACGGTTACATCTTCGGGCGCGGTTCTGGGGCCCCAGGCACCTACTTCGAGGTAGTAGGTGGTGGTTTTGCCGGAGGAACTATGCTTGCTGAGTACGTTGGCGGCGTGCACGCGCGGCGCGGCCTCATCAAACACGCAGTTGATGGCCACCACCGCGCTGTAACCGTACACCAGCGCACAGAAAAATACAGTGGCTACGGCCCCCCACCGGCTGGCGGGCAGCCTGATAAAGCGGCGGTTGCCATAAGCCAGTACCCCGCCAAACAGTAAGGCTACACCCGCCGCCAGCTGCCAGGCCGCTGAGTAACCCAGCAGCTCAAAATCCAGCAGTACGCGCAGGAGCAAGCCAAGTGCCGGGATGAATAGTGCAGAACCCAGAGCCGGGTAGGCACTGTCCTTTCGCTCATCGGCCCGCAGCAGGCCCTGGTACCAGAGCAAAGCCAGAGCAGCTACCGGGGGCAGGGCAAGGCTGGCCTGCACAGCCACATCGTAGGGTTTGGGGTAGAAGAACAACCACGCAGCCACGGCCCAGGCCAGCGTGTTCAGTACGCGGGCTACCTGCCGGGCCTGGGCCAGTTTCTCCTCCCGTTCCGGCACCGAGCGGCCCAGCGTTTCATCCTGCAGAATTTCCTGGGCTTCCAGCTCCTGCTGCTGCACATCCAGATCCGGAAACCGCTCAGCCAGCCAATGCTGAATATCCTCGTACCCCTCGCTCGTATAGCCTATCCGAATGGATGGATAGGCCTCGGAAATGGGCACGATGTGCGTGTACTTATCATCGGCCCGGTAACCACGGACGGCCTCCAAGGGAAGCTCTTTGCGCCGTAATGCACCTTCGTAGCGGATGCTTTGCTCGCTCAGTATGTGGCGGCCCTTGTAGGTTTCATACACGCAGTAGCCGAAGAATAGCGCGAAACTCCATCCAAAAACTAGGAAGGTAACAGCGGCCCCATCCCAGCCATTTTCGGCCATCCAGAAAGGACAGGAAAGAAACAGGGCTATCAGCAGCGGTGAAAATATGTAGATAAAAATGCGCCAGCCTTTGGCGGTGCCGTAGCTGTGTTCGGTAGCAGTTGTGGTAGAAAGGGGCATTCGTAAAAGGGTAAGGAAGGATAGTCAAAGGCATCTAACCCTTAAAGCTAGAGCGCAAAATGAAAACGACCAACCGGAGTGGTTGGTCGTTACGGCATGTAGGTTGCAAATAGCAGGATGCTACAGGAAGCTGCCTCCCGTTAGCTCTTCACTCAGTTTCCAAAGTTGCCGGGCGTTTTCGGGCGTGTTGTAACCTGATTTCACGGCTTCCGGCCGCTTCTTCACGAAGTAGCCCCCACTGGTATCGGCCACTTCCGGGGCGGTAGCGAGGTAGATGCTGGTTTGGGCCCCTTCCTCCGAGGACGTCATGAACGGCGCGGCTACCTTGTAAAAAGCCTTGGTAAACCAGTTAGAGCTTTGCCCGAAGCTGCTGGCCACCACGCCCGGGTGCAGGCTGTTGGTGATGATGTTGCCGATGCCGTGCTGCCGCAGCCGCCGGGCCAGCTCCTGCGTGAACATAATGTTATAGAGCTTGGAGTTGGCGTAAGCCCGCATGGGCGAGTAACCGCCAGCCACTTCCAGCGTGCTAAAATCGGGTTTGGCAAACTGGTAAGCCATGGACGCCACGTTGACGATACGGGCCGCCGGACTTTGCTGCAGCCGGTCCAGTAACAGATTGGTGAGCAGAAACGGCCCCAGGTGGTTGGTGGCCAGCGTCAACTCGTAGCCATCGGCTGAGGTTTGCCGCTCGTCGCCCAGCACCAGCCCGGCGTTGTTTACCAGTACATCCAGGTGGCCGTAGCGCTGGCGAAACTCCTCGGCCGCCCGTCGCACCTGGCTCAGGTCCGACAGGTCGCAGAGCAGCACATCCACGCGGCGACCGGGCCAGGCTAGGGGCTGAATTTCATGGCGGGTACGGGCGGCCTTCTCGGCGTTGCGGGCCAGCAGCACCACGTGGTAGCCCTCTTGGGCCAGCGCCCGGGCCGTAACGGTGCCAATACCGGCCGTAGCACCCGTAACCAGGGCAATTTTTTCGGAAGATGCAGTCATACACAGAGGCGAAGTAGAGGGCCTGTATACGGAAACGGGGCTGCTGCAACCAATCAACGCAAGGTTTTATACAGCCTGCGGTTAAGAGAGCAAGCTACCGCACAACTTCCAGCCGCTGACTGCGCAGCACCGGCCCGCGGGCCGGTGTCACCCGCAGCAGGTAAAAACCAAGCGCAAAGTTATCCAGCGCAATTCGGGTAGTGGCTGCCGAGGTGGCAATGGTGCGCACCGTGCGGCCGGCCGCATCCAGCACGTGAATTGTGCGCGCCTCGGGCGCAGCGAAAGTCGCAGTAACCGCCTGCGCAGCCGGGTTGGGGTACAGGCTGAAGGTGCCGACAGACGGATACTCCGGCAACGGCGCAGTAGCAGGGGCAGAGCCAGCCGTTTCCAGGCGGTAGGTGGGAAAACTATCGGGCAACGTCCGGTAAAACCGATGCAGGGCCACTTTGTCAAACCGCATGACCACGCTATCGGCAGAAAAGTTACGGAACCGGACCAGCTTCGCAAACTGCCCGCCCTCCACGGCCGCCGACAGGTCCTGCATCTGCGGATAACCGGTGCCCAGGCCCTGCACGCTGCGCCGGGTAATGCGGGCCGCGTGCACCCAGTTGCTGGCGGAGTCGCTTCCCGACGTCACGAGGTAATACAGCCCCCGATACCGGAAAGCCCGCGCGGCAAACCACGGAACCGTATCAGCGGCCCGTATCATCGAAAACTGGTTTAGCTGGGTGCGCGGGTCGTAACGCAGCACAAATTGGGTAGTGTCCGGGCCCAGTAGTCGCCCGGCCGGCCCCAGTACGTCAACCAGATTGCGCGGGGCAGCCAAGGGCGGTAGTGGCTCGAAGCGCACGGTGGGGCCAGTTTCGCAAGCGGCCAGCGCCCAAGCTCCGCACAGCAGTATTCCAGGGTATCCGGGACGGACGAAGGGCAGGGCGGCACGCATATCGTGTGGAAATAACGGTATGCCCATTTATTGCTCCGCTGAAGGCAAGGTAACCCAGCCGCGCAAAACCCCGATATTTGCCCGCGCTATGCCCCAGGTTCCGCTATCCGTCGTCATCATCACCTTCAACGAAGAAGCCAATATTGCCCGCTGCCTCGAAGCCGCCCGGCCCATTGCCGATGAGTTGCTGGTAATTGACAGCTTCTCCACCGACCGCACCGTGGAAATCTGCCGTGAACTGGACGTACACGTGGTGCAGCACGCGTTTGAAGGCTACGTGGAGCAGAAGAACTACGCCACCGCCCAGGCCCGCCACAACTACGTGCTCCAACTGGATGCCGACGAAGTGCTGACCGAGGAGCTACGCCAGAGCATTCAGGCCGCCAAAACCAACTGGCAGGGCGCCGGCTACACCTTGGCCCGCCTTACCAACTACTGCGGCAGCTGGGTGCGGCACGGCGGCTGGTACCCCGACCGCAAGCTGCGCCTCTACGACCGGCGTCTGGGCCAGTGGATGGGTCTGCTGCTGCACGAGCGGTACGAGCTGCAGCCCGGCCAGCCCGCGCCGTTGCCCCTGGCCGGTGATGCCCTGCACTATTCCTACGATTCCGTAGAGCAGCACGTCAGCCAGCTCAACCGCTTCACCAGCATTGCCGCCGAGGAGCTGTGGCTGCGCGGCCGGCGCAACGTGTCCCTGTTTCATCTGCTGCTGAAGCCGTGGTGGAAATTCGTGCATGGCTACGTACTGCGGCTGGGTTTTCTGGATGGTTTCGCGGGGCTGAGTATTGCCGTTATTTCGGCCTGGGGCGTGTTCCTGAAATTTGCCAAGCTCAAAACCAAGCCGCGCCCATGAGCCGTACCTTCCTCCTCAGCCGCACCGACGCCATCGGAGACGTGGTGCTGACGCTGCCCGTGGCCGGCCGCCTGAAGCAACTGTTTCCAGGGTGCCGGGTGCTACTGCTCGGCCGCACCTACACGCAGGCCGTAGCCAAAGCCTGCCCCTGGCTGGATGGCTTCATAAACTTCGATGAGCTGCGGCAGCTGCCGGCAGCCGCCCAGCTAGCCGCCCTGCAGGCCACCGCCGCCGATACCATTCTGCACGTTTTTCCCAACAAGCTGCTGGCCGCGCTGGCCCGTAAGGCCGGTATCCGGCAGCGCGTGGGTACCCGCAGCCGCTGGTTCCACTGGCTCACCTGTAACCACTTGGTAGCCCTGAGCCGCCGCCACTCGCCCCTGCACGAAGCCCAGCTGAACCTGCAGCTACTCCGCAGCGTGGGCGAAATGACGGTTTTACCTTTAACTGAAGTAGCGTCGCTAGTGAAGCTGCAACCCGTAGTACCACTGCGGCTGGAACTACGGCAGCTGCTCAACGCCCGCCAACCCGGCCAGCTCAACGTCATTCTGCACCCGCGCAGCCGGGGCAGTGCCCGGGAGTGGGGCCTGGCGCATTTCGGCACCCTGGCCCGGCTGCTGCACCAGGCCGGGCACCGGGTATTCATCACCGGCACGGCCGCCGAAGGGGAAGAGCTACGCGAGTGGCTTACAGAGCATCAGCCGTTCCTCGCCGCCGAGCTGACCGGGCAGCTGGAGCTACCGGAGTTTCTGGCTTTCATTGCCACCGCCGATGGGCTGGTGGCCGGCAGCACCGGTCCGCTGCACCTGGCCGCCGCGTTAGGTCGGCACGCGTTGGGGCTGTACCCGCCCATTCGGCCCATGCATCCCGGCCGCTGGGCTCCGCTGGGCTTGCACGCCGAGTACCTGATATTTGATAAACCGGACTGCCAGGAGTGCCGCACCCAGCCGGCCGCCTGCACCTGCATCAAGGCGCTGGAGCCCGTGCAGGTGCTGGCTCGGGTACAGCAGTGGCCACCCTTGCTGTTTGGTAGCAGTTCACTGCCCGGTTAAAGCCAGGTCGGTGGAATTGGTCAGCTGCAGGAGGGCTGGCAGAAATGGGCCGAAAACTCCGGTATGCAACCTGAAAGGCCGCCCAACCCGTAGGTATATTCACTCAGCCATATAAAGACTCCCGATCAGGTTAGCGTAACCTTTCCGTCGGATATGGGTCAGACCTGCGCGGTCCGCCACGTATGTAGGCACATGGCTGCTGCGAAAACCTTCTGCGCCGGAGCCGGTATAATCCAAAGCATTTGTCAAACGGCGGTATTTCACTAATATTCAGCCGCAATAATTAGCGTTCATGAGCGACTCTCCCGAGCGGATTCCAAAACTGAGCAAAGAGGAAAAGGACCGGCGTTTTCAGGCCGAACTGATGCCCGTGCTCGACCCCCTGTATAATTTCGCCTTCCGCCTCACCCTCGATGAAGATGATGCAAATGACCTGGTGCAGGAAACTTATCTGAAAGCATATCGCTTCTTTGAGTACTTCGAACCGGGAACAAACGCCAAAGCGTGGCTGTTTCGCATCCTGAAAAATTCGTTCATCAACGATTTTCGCAAAAAAAGTAAGCAGCCCGCCAAGGTTGATTACAGCGAAATCGAAGGGTACTACAACTCGGAAGATGTAGAGGCGGATAACGACGCTGGCCCCTCTTCCTCCGACATGCGGCAACAAGCCGTGCGCGACCTGATCGGTGATGAGGTGGCCCGCGCCTTGAATTCGCTGCCCGTGGATTTTCGCACGGTCATTATCCTCTGCGACCTGGAAGGGTTCACGTATGAGGAAATGGCAAAAGTGCTGGACATCCCCATCGGTACGGTGCGCTCCCGCTTGCACCGGGCACGCAACTTCCTCAAAGAAAAACTTGAAAAATATGCCAAGTCAATGGGCTATGGCTCCGATGATAATGGCACCGATGACACCTTCCTCTCAGAAGAATCCGAATAATTTCCCCTCAGCCAACGCTTTCGCTATGGAAACTACGTCTACAAAGCAAACCAACCAGAGCGGTGCCCCTGCCTCCAGCGGCCCCGACTGTGAACGTGTGAATACCATACTCGACCAGATTATTGTTGGGCAGGAGCCCACGGCTGAGGATACGGATTACTTCGTGAACCACGCCGAAGACTGCTCACCGTGCTTCGATAGCATTGAGAAGCAGCACATTTTCATCGACTTTTTGGGTGAGCATGTGGGCCGCAAAAAAGCCCCCGCTGCTTTGTCCGATTCGATTCTTGCAAAACTTCAGCGAGAAATGGCCTAATTTTGCCCGATGCAGGGTAAAATCATCGCCTTTTCGGCCCCTTCGGGTGCTGGCAAGACCACCATCGTACACCGGCTGCTGGAACGCATGCCGGAGCTAAGCTTCTCCATTTCAGCGTGTACCCGCGACAAGCGGGGCCGCACCGAGGCCAACGGCAAGGATTACTACTTTATCTCCGTGCAGGAGTTTCAGGAGAAAATCCGCCACGATGACTTTGTGGAATGGGAGGAAGTGTACGAAGGCGCGTTTTATGGCACGCTGAAATCGGAAGTGGAGCGCATCTGGGACAATGGGCAGCACGCCATCCTGGATGTGGACGTGAAAGGTGGCCTCAGCATTAAGGAGTTTTACAAAGAGCGGGCCTTAGCCATCTTTGTAAAACCACCGTCGCTGCAGGTACTGGAGCAGCGTCTGCGCAACCGTGCTACCGATTCGGAAGCCAGCATCTCCGCCCGGATTTACAAGGCCAACTTTGAGCTGACGTTCGAAGATCGTTTCGACGTGGTTATCGTCAACGACGACTTGGAGCGCGCCATTGACGAAGCTGAAAAGCTGGTGCGAGCCTTTATCACCGCCGAGTCAGCCATTCTGTGAGCAGCTCTGCTACCGTTGCCTCCGTGGGACGGAGAGTAGGGCTGCTTTTTGGTTCGTTCAATCCTATCCACACCGGGCATCTTATCCTGGCCAATTTCATGGCCACGCACACTGATTTGGATGCTGTGTGGCTGATTGTGTCGCCGCAGAGCCCGTTTAAGGTGGGGCAGGAACTACTGGGTGAACAGGAACGACTGGATTTGGTAGAGCGGGCCATTGCCGGTAATAACCGGCTACGCGCACTGGACGTGGAGTTTGCCATGCCCAAGCCCAGCTACACCATTGATACGCTGGACGAGCTACGGCGGCAGTACCCTGATTACCAGTTTGTGCTGCTAATGGGAGAGGATAATCTTTCTGGTTTACCCCAGTGGAAGGAAGCAGCGCGCATTCTTACAGAAAATGAAATCTACGTCTATCCACGCCCAGGCGTAGATGCTCCTGAGATGAATGCCAACCCCAGTGTGCGGGTAGTGAAAGCCCCGCTGCTGGATATTTCGGCTACGTTTATCCGGGAGTGCGTGCGCGAAGGTAAATCCATCCGCTACCTCGTGCCCGAAACGGTGGAACAGCAGATTCTGGCTGCTGGATACTGGCAGCAATAAGGTATAGCGCGTAAGCAACAGAAAGCCCCTGACTTCAGCGTGAAGTCAGGGGCTTTCTGTTGGCCGGATGGCAAAGGCAGAAATCAGATGGTCATGATTTCCGATTCCTTCTTGCTCAGCAGCTCATCTACTTTGCTGATGTAGCTGTCGGTGAACTTCTGCACTTTGGCTTCCGCATCTTTCACGGCATCCTCTGAAGCGCCTTCCTTCTGCAACTTGCGCAACGACTCGTTCACGTCTTTGCGGATGCCGCGGATGCGCACTTTGCCGCTTTCCGATTCGTTTTTGGCCTGCTTTACCAGGTCGCGGCGGCGCTCCTCCGTCATGGGCGGAATGTTCAGGCGCACACCTTCGGCATCCGACTGGGGGTTCAGGCCCAGGTCGCTGTTTTTGATGGCCTTGGCAATCTCGCTGATCATGTTTTTTTCCCAGGGCTTGATGAACAGCGTGCGGGCGTCGGGGGCCGCTACGTTAGCCACCTGCGCAACGGGCGTGGGCGTGCCATAATAGTCAACCCGCAGCGAGTCAAGCATAGCGGGAGTGGCCTTACCGGCCCGGATACGGGCGAATTCTACCTGCGTGTGTTGCAGGGCCTTGCTCATCGACTCCTCGGCCTCGTCCAGATAAAACTTAATTTCTTCGTCCACTTCTTAAAAAGGTTGAGTGTTGAATGTAGGTGTTGCGTTTGCGTGAAAACCGCGCTGGTGTTACGCCTGTCCCGGCGTGCTGTTGTGGGTGGCTGGCTGGAGGCTGCTGTGATTGGGGTCGGTTGTTTTGCTGCCGTGCATACTTACCAGCGTGCCTACACTTTCCCCGTCCAGCAGTCGCTGCAGGTTGCCTTCCTTATTCATGTCAAAAACAATGATGGGCAGATTATTCTCCTTGCAGAGCGTAAAGGCCGTCATATCCATCACATTAAGGTTCTTCTCCATTACTTCATCAAAAGTAATTTCCGGAAACCGCACGGCCGACGGGTCTTTCTCGGGGTCAGCTGTATAAATACCGTCCACGCGGGTACCTTTCAGTACCACATCAGCTTCAATTTCAATGGCGCGCAACGAGGCGGCCGAGTCCGTGGTGAAGTAGGGGGAGCCGATACCCGCTCCGAAAATTACCACGCGGCCTTTTTCCAAATGACGCATGGCGCGGCGGCGGATGTAGGGCTCACATACGCGCTGAATGGTAACGCCCGAGAGCAGGCGAGTATTCACGCCCAGCTTTTCCAGAGCACTCTGCAGGGCCATGGAGTTGATGACGGTTGCCAGCATGCCCATGTAGTCGCCCTGCACGCGGTCCAGCCCAAAGGCCTCGGCCTGCACGCCCCGAAAAATATTGCCCCCGCCAATGACTACGGCTACCTGAGTGCCCGTTTCGGCTACGGCCTTGATTTCTTCGGCGTACTGCATGAGGCGGGTGGCATCAATGCCATACTGTTGCTGGCCCATCAGAGCTTCGCCGCTTAGCTTGAGCAGAATTCGGTTGTACTTCAAGGTGAGAGGGGGTTAAGCGTGAAACGCGACTGACGTAACAAGGCCGTAAGCCAGTACCGGCGGTTGAAGCCGCACGGTATCCGCTTACGGCCCCGGGCAAAGAAAGTGCTGGCTAGCTGAAGTGTACGAGCACCTGGCCTTTGGTTACGTTGTCGCGCAAATTGACTTTTATCGCCGCCACGGTACCATCACCGGGCGCTTTTAGAATGTTTTCCATCTTCATGGCTTCCAGCACCAGCAGCGGGTCGCCCTTCTGTACGGTTTGCCCCAACGCCACCCGTACGTCCACAATCAAGCCAGGCATGGGGGCCTTCAGTTCGTTTATTTTCTGGCTGGCCGCGTTGCTCATGCCCAGCTTGTCCAGCAGCAGATCGAACCGGTCCTTGGCTTCCAGCTCCACGCGCTGCCCGTTCAGCTTCAGGACCAGTTGTTTGCTGGCATAATCAGCTGATACCAGTTCCGCCGAATAGGAACGGCCTTCGTACAGTACATGGTAACGGCCGTTACCCAGCGGAGTAATATCCCACTGGAATGGTTGTCCATTCACGGTCGTGGTGCCGTTGGGCTGATAGTCAACTTCCCAGGCAGGCAGGGTAGGGGCGGTACGAATCTGGAGCATTGGGGGTGGAGCAGGAGTAGGGCGGAAAAGGGCTTAAAGATAGGCCAATTCTGAAATAAATTCGGAACTTGACCATTCAATGTCCTAGTGCCTTTTTGCATGAAATATCCGGTCTTCGGTACCTTCTTCCTGGTGCTGATGTCTCAGCTATCTGCTTTTGCTCAGGTAGTTAAGTCCAGTCGTCCAGCCTCTGCTGTGAGCCATCCTACGCGTAAAAAAGCGGTAGAACCAACTACTGTTGCAACCCCGGTTTCGGCCAGCGCGGTGGTGCCTAACTGGCTGCCCGCCATCAATCCGGCGCAACCAGCGGCTACCATATTGCACGATCTGTTTGACACCCGGCTGGATGTACGCTTCGACTGGAACAAGCAGTGGCTGCTGGGTACGGCGGTGCTCACGCTGCGGCCGCACTTCTACCCGCAGAGTCAGTTGGTGCTGGATGCTAAAGGCTTTGACGTGAAAAGCGTGGAACTGATGAACGGAGCCCGTAAGGGCAAAGATCTTAAGTTCAGCTACGATAAAAAAAAGCTGACCATCACCCTCGACCGTTTGTACCAGCGCACCGAACAGTATCAGGTGCGGGTACAGTACGTGGCTAAGCCCAACGAGCTACCGAAAGGCGGCAGCGAGGCGATAACTGAAGACAAGGGGCTATACTTCATCAACCCGCTGGGAACCGACAAAAGTAAGCCGCGCCAAGTCTGGACCCAGGGCGAGACAAAGGGCAGTTCCTGCTGGTTTCCCACCATTGATGAGCCCAACCAGCGCATGACGCAGGAAATCAGTCTCACAGTGGAAAGCGGCCAGAAAACCCTATCCAACGGACTGCTGGTATCGTCGCGGCGTAACACCGATGGCTCTCGTACCGATACCTGGAAGCTGAATCAGCCCCACGCACCTTACCTAGCTATGCTGGCCGTGGGCAATTTCGCCGTGGTGGCTGATTCCTGGCGCGGTAAGCCAGTGGAGTACTACGTGGACCCCGCCTACCAATACACCGCCAAGCGGGTATTTGGCAACACGCCCGAAATGCTGGAGTTTTTCTCCAAGAAGCTGGGAGTTGATTTTCCCTGGGATAAGTATGCCCAGGTGGCCGTGCACGATTTCGTGTCGGGGGCCATGGAAAATACCACGGCTTCCACCTTCCAGCAGCAGATGGTGCAGTTCACCCCCCGGGAACTGCCCGACGTTACCTACGATGCCTCCGAATCGGTCATTGCCCATGAGCTGTTTCACCAGTGGTTTGGAGACTACGTGACCACCGAATCCTGGAGCAATCTGCCCCTCAACGAGTCCTTCGCTGACTACTCGGAGCTGCTGTGGGCGGAATACAAGTACGGAGCCGATGCGGCGGCGCTGGTACAGCAAACCAAACTGCGCAATTACCTGGAGGAGGCTCAGATGAAGCGTGAGCCGCTTATTCGCTACCGCTACGCCACGCAGGAGGATATGTTCGACCGTCACTCTTACGATAAAGGCGGACGTGTACTGCATATGCTGCGCAAACACGTAGGCGACGAAGCCTTCTTTGCCTCCCTCAATCGGTACTTAGTTCATAACAAGCTGAGCAGTGTTGAACTTGCCAAGCTGCGCATTGCTTTCGAAGAAACCACGGGCGAAGACCTCATGTGGTTTTTCGACCAGTGGTTTTTGCAGCGCGGCCACCCGGAGCTTCGCGTCACGCACAGCTACGAGAACAGCCAGGTAGTATTGCGGGTGCAGCAAGTGCAGGATACCCTATATCAGCCCGTGTACCGGCTGCCCGTTACGGTAGCCACTTGGAGCGGTAGCCAACCCACCGAGCACCGCATTCTTATCACCAAAGCCGATCAGACCTTCCGTCTGCCGGTTAATCAGCGACCCAGCTTGGTTAAGTTTGACGATGAAGGCATGCTGCTGGCCGATATCGACGAAACTCAAAGTCAGGAAGAGTTGCTGTACCAGCTCAGTCATGCCCGCGGTTACCTTCAGAAATACAAAGCCATTCAGGCCCTGCGCAGCAAATCCGGCGACTTGCTGGTCAGCGCCGCCTTCCGGAGTATGCTCAACGACCCCTTCTGGGGTACCCGCGTGGCAGCCCTCGAAGGGTTGCGCCGCTACCGCGGAGCTGAGGGAAGCGCCGTGCGAAAGGACCTGCAACGGGTGGCCACTTCCGAGAAACATGGGATAGTGCGCGCCACCGCCATCCGTGTACTATCCTCCTTCCCCAACGAAGATTACAGCGAGCTGTACAACGCTGCCCTCAAAGACAGCTCCTATGTAGTAGCCAGTGCTGCTGTTGAGGCGCTGGCGCATGCGCCAGCGCCCTCCACCCGGGGCCAGGTGGCAGCCCTGCAGAATACCACTAATCCAGCTCTGCTCACGGCCCTATCCACCTACTACGGCCTCAATGGCACTCTTGATGATTATTCATGGTTTCTGCAGCGTAGCAAGGATGCGCCGGCGGAAGTACTCTACGTGATGCTCGAAAACTTTGGGTTGCTGATGCAGCGGATTCCTCCCATTGAGCGGGAGAAAGGAATTCAGCGGCTTGAGACACTAGCCCGTACCCATTCACAGCTATACGTACGACTGGGGGCATATAAAGGCTTGCACGAGCTGGTAGCCAGTATGCCGGCCCTCAAGACCACGCTGCAGGATATCCGCAACAAGGAAAAGGACAGCAACCTGAAGGCGATGTACAGCCTGATTCAGTAGTCGCACATTTTTTTTTGCTGGCTCTCCATCTTTTTTGCGGATGTGCTTGTGCTAGGTAGTCAGATAATTACCTGCCATTGCGAAGGCTAGGCAGAGCCAAGGAGGAGGAAAAAGTTAAAACCTTTTTTGGTGAAGGCTTGACTTGCATCAGAAAGCCGCTAATTTTGCAACTCCAATCGACACAGTAACGGTTTCGGCTGCTACCATTGAGAAAGGGAAATCCTGGCGAACGGCACAGGAAATATAGCTGGGGGCGTCGCATAGCGGCAATTGCGGGTGACTGTAACTCACCTCCTTCGGGTTCAAAGGTTCGAGTCCTTTCGCCCCCACTACAAAGTAAGGTATGAGTTTATGAGGGTAGGGATGCATGAGGGTTTTCCTCTTACACACTTGTCCTCATAGCCTCAAGCCCTATGAAATGCGGGAGTAGCTCAGTTGGTAGAGCGGCAGCCTTCCAAGCTGCAGGTCGCGGGTTCGAACCTCGTCTCCCGCTCGGTGTCAGGAATGACAGTGAGAAAGTACATAGATAGCTTAGCTGGTAAATGTTTCTCATCTGTTGTATCTTTGCCAAACAAACCAAAACAAGCCGTTTTAGCTCAGTGGTAGAGCACTTCCTTGGTAAGGAAGAGGTCATGGGTTCAAATCCCATAAATGGCTCAGAATTACGAGTACCAACGGGGCAGCGCGACTGCACCGTTTGGAAACTGTCAGCAAAGTAAAGCGACGTGCAGTCCCGACTAAACGGAGCTGTGTTTCGCTTTCTTACTGTATAGTCTAGTCGCGTTTCCCCCTCATCACCTCAAAATTCCTCTTAATCTCTTTACAATGGCTAAAGAAAATTTTGACCGGTCCAAGCCGCACGTAAACATCGGCACGATTGGTCACGTGGACCACGGCAAAACCACCCTCACCGCTGCCATCACCACGGTTCTGGCTAACAAGGGTCTGGCTGCCAAGCGCGACTTCTCTTCGATCGACAATGCTCCCGAAGAAAAAGAGCGTGGTATCACCATCAACACCGCTCACGTAGAATACGCTACCGAAAACCGTCACTATGCTCACGTTGACTGCCCCGGTCACGCTGACTATGTGAAGAACATGGTAACTGGTGCTGCTCAGATGGACGGTGCAATCCTCGTGGTAGCTGCTACCGACGGCCCGATGCCCCAGACGCGTGAGCACATCCTGCTCGCTCGCCAGGTAGGTGTTCCTCAGCTGGTTGTGTTCATGAACAAAGTGGACATGGTGGACGACCCCGAGCTGCTCGAGCTGGTAGAAATGGAAATCCGCGAGCTGCTGTCGTTCTACGACTTCGACGGCGACAACATTCCGGTTATTCAGGGCTCGGCTCTGGGCGGCCTGAACGGTGATGCCAACTGGGTTCCCAAAATTGAGGAGTTGATGGCGGCTGTTGACAGCTACATTCCAATTCCTGCTCGTCTGACCGACCTGCCCTTCCTGATGCCCGTAGAGGACGTGTTCTCTATCACGGGTCGTGGTACGGTAGCTACCGGCCGTATTGAGCGTGGTATCATCAACTCGGGTGAGCCGGTTGAAATCCTCGGTATGGGTGCTGAAAACCTCAAGTCGACCGTAACGGGCGTTGAGATGTTCCGCAAAATCCTGGACCGTGGTGAAGCTGGTGACAACGTAGGTCTGCTGCTCCGCGGTATTGAAAAAGAAGCCATCCGTCGTGGTATGGTTATCTGCAAACCCGGCTCGGTTAAGCCTCACCAGAAGTTCAAAGCTGAGGTGTACGTACTGTCGAAAGAAGAAGGTGGCCGTCACACGCCGTTCTTCAACAACTATCGTCCTCAGTTCTATTTCCGCACCACCGACGTTACCGGCATCATCTCGCTGGGTGAAGGTGTAGAAATGGTAATGCCCGGTGACAACGTAACTATCTCGGTTGAGCTGATCAACTCGGTAGCTATGGAGAAAGGCCTGCGTTTCGCTATCCGTGAGGGTGGCCGTACCGTAGGTGCCGGTCAGGTAACCGAAATTGTTGACTAGTTTTCAGTAGAGAATTAGTGAAATAATAAATCCGCCTCCGAAAATTTCGGGGGCGGATTTGTTTTATGTAAAGAGTTCCATACATTTGCAGTCCCAATCCAGCACCTTGACTGGTAGGGATGTACACACGGGCGTAGTTCAAGGGTAGAATAGAGGTCTCCAAAACCTTTGATGGGAGTTCGAATCTCTCCGCCCGTGCCACCAAAAGAACTACGGCTGCTTCGGCAGCCGTAGTTTTACACCCCAAACCGGTGCTTTCTATCATGAGCAAGCTAACCAAGTACTTTCAGGAGACATCCGAAGAGATGCGTTACAAGGTAACGTGGCCTTCTCTGGAGGAACTGCAGAAAAGCGCGGGCCTAGTGCTGATTGGCTCTCTATTGTTTGCTGCCGTGGTAGGTGTATTGGACGTAGCTTTTAAAGAAAGCTTAGAAGCATTTTATAACTCAGTCCGTTAATCGGAAACTATTCGACGACAATGGGTGAGTTGAAATGGTACGTAGTTCGCTCGGTTAGCGGACAAGAGAAAAAAGCCAAAACCTATCTGGAAACGGAAATCGGCCGTCATGGCCTTTCTGACTTGGTACCCCAGGTATTGATTCCGGTGGAAAAGGTATTCGAGATGCGCAACGGCAAGAAGCGCGTACGCGAGCGTAACCTGTATCCCGGCTACATCATCATTCACGCTGACCTGACCCATGGTGAGGTAGATCACATCATCACCAGTACGCCTGGTGTGATTGGTTTTCTGAGCGACAAGGAAGGCAAAGCAGCCAACCAGAACACGAAACCTGTTCCCCTGCACATTTCGGAAGTTAACCGCATCCTCGGGATTGTGGACGAAGTGGAGGAACAGGCCGCTACGTTGGAGACCCCCTTCGTGGTGGGGGAGTTGGTAAAGATTGTGGATGGTGGCTTCGCGGGTATGTCGGGCACGGTGTCCGAGGTATTCGAGGAACGGAAGAAACTGAACGTTATCGTGAAAATTTTCGGCCGTAGCACTCCCATGGAGCTCAGCTATACCCAGGTTGAGAAGGAAGCATAACTGATACAACAACGTCACCGGTTATCCGCTCCGGACCGGTGGTGCTTCCACTTTTGGAGCAATTTTCATCTGAGGGTACGTGCGAGTTACCGCACAAGCCCGAAGCCTTTCAAACCAAATGGCCAAGGAAATTAGAGGTTATCTGAAGCTTCAGATAAAGGGAGGCGCCGCAAACCCTGCGCCGCCGGTTGGACCTGCACTTGGTAGCAAAGGCCTTAACATCATGGAATTCTGCAAGCAGTTCAATGCGCGGACCCAGGATAAGGCCGGCCAAGTTTGTCCTGTACTCATCACCATGTACACCGACAAGTCGTTCGACTTCGTGGTGAAGACTCCTCCGGTGCCGGTTCTGCTCATGGAAGCAGCCAAGCTCCAGAGCGGCTCGAAAGAGCCGAACCGTAACAAGGTAGGGTCGGTATCATGGGACCAAGTGCGCACCATCGCTGAAACGAAAATGCCCGACCTGAATGCCTTTAAGGTAGAGTCGGCCATGAAGCAGGTGGCTGGTACGGCTCGTAGCATGGGTATCACCGTGTCGGGCACTTCTCCCTTTGCTGAATAATTAACAACGGAGAAGACACATGGCAAAGATTAGCAAAAAGCGCAAGGAAGCCCTTGCCAAGCACGACCTGACCGAAGTTCGGAACTTGGTGGAAGCTGCCAAAGTGGTAAAGGACATCACCTATACCAAGTTTGACGCTTCTGTTGATATCGACGTTCGTCTGGGTGTGGACCCCCGCAAAGCTGACCAGATGGTACGTGGCGTAGCCACGCTGCCCCACGGTACCGGCAAAACGGTTCGCGTTCTGGCCCTCGTAACGGCCGACAAAGAAGCCGAAGCTACTGCAGCTGGTGCTGACTACGTTGGTCTGGACGACTACATCTCGAAAATCGAGAAGGGCTGGACCGATATCGACGTGATCATCACGATGCCGTCGGTAATGGCGAAGGTAGGCCGTCTGGGTCGCGTACTGGGTCCTCGTGGCCTGATGCCGAACCCCAAGTCGGGTACCGTAACCACGGACGTGGCCAAGGCTGTGCAGGAGGTGAAGGCCGGTAAAATCGACTTCAAAGTTGACAAAACGGGTATCATCCATTGCTCGGTTGGTAAAGTGTCGTTCGACGAGCAAAAGCTCGCCGAAAACGCCATCGAAGTAATCCAGACGCTTCAGCGTCTGAAGCCTTCGTCGGCTAAAGGCACCTACATCAAGAGCATCACGCTTTCGAGCACGATGTCGCCCGCCGTTCCGGTTGACACGCAAGTAACTTCCGCCTAAGTTTTAATCAACACGACGATATGATCCGGGAAGACAAACAAGCCCTCGTCGACGAGTTGAGCGAGAAGTTTCAATCGCACAACGCGTTCTACATTGCCGATGCTTCGGGAATGTCGGTGGCGAAAATCAACGAATTCCGCCGCCTGTGCTTTACCCGCGGCATGGAGTTCAAAGTGTACAAAAACACCTTCATCCGCAAGGCGCTCGACACCCTAGGTGCTGACACGGCTGAGATGAACGCTGCGCTGAAAGGCCAATCGGGTATCCTGTTCTCGAAAGAGTCGGGTAACGCACCTGCCAAACTGCTGCAGGACTTCTACAAGTCGCAGAATTACGGCAAGAACGTAGAGCCCAAGCCTGCTCTGAAAGGTGCTTACGTAGATGCTGGCATCTACATCGGCGCCAACCAGCTGGCTGGCCTGAGCACGCTGAAAGGCAAAAACGAGCTTATCGGTGACGTTATCGGTCTGCTCCAGTCGCCCGCCAAAAATGTTATCTCTGCTCTGTCGAGCGGCGGCAGCAAACTGGCTGGTATCCTCAAAACGCTTTCCGAAAAAGAAGAGGTTGCAGGCTAACCGCTGCTCATCTTTTTCAAAAGAGTATTGAGTATTAGGTATTGAGTAATAAGACACAGTTCTCATCTCAATACGCACTACTCATTACTCAATACTTTCAATTTCCTTCAACAACCCCCCTTTTTAACAATCTACAGAAATGGCAGATTTGAAAGCATTCGCCGAGCAGCTCGTTAGCCTGACGGTAAAAGAAGTAAACGAACTGGCTACCATCCTGAAAGACGAGTACGGCATTGAGCCCGCTGCTGCTGCTCCCGTAATGATGGCCGGTGGTGGCGCTGCCGCTGCTGACGCTCCCGAGGAGAAGACCTCGTTCGACGTAATCCTGAAGTCGGCTGGTGCTGGCAAACTGGCTGTGGTGAAACTGGTGAAAGACCTGACCGGTCTGGGCCTGAAAGAAGCCAAAGAACTGGTTGACGGTGCTCCCAAGGCCCTGAAAGAAGGTGTTGCCAAAGACGAGGCTGAAGGCCTGAAGAAGCAACTGGAAGAAGCCGGCGCTGAAGTAGAAATCAAGTAGTTTCTGCTGCCTGCTCTTAAAACCAGCAAATAAGGGAGAGGCCTGGCAACTAAGCCAGGTCTTTTCCTGTTTGTAGGCAACAAACTAATCGGAAGTTCGTTTGCGCGCCGCTTTGCGGCTTTTTGTGCCTACGGACGCCAGAGGCGCAAAGTTTTGCTTTGCGCTTTCGCGCGCTCAATACTTCCGGAATTTTCAAGGTAGGGGCGCTGCCGCTATCCTGTTCTGGATTCTCTCAGTATCCATTTCCTAACCCCACATACATTGGCTACACCGAAAGCAACAGGCCTGCAAAAGCTGCAGGCGGCTGACGAGCGGATCAACTTCGCCAAGATTAAAAAGGTTATTGAGTACCCGGATTTCCTCGACGTGCAGGTTCGCTCGTTCATGGATTTCTTCCAGCTGGAAACGGCTGCCGAGAGCCGGACCGATGAGGGGCTTTTCAAGGTATTCGCCGAGAACTTTCCGATTTCGGACTCGCGCGAAAACTTCGTGCTGACCTTCCTCGATTACCACGTTGACCCGCCCAAGTACTCCGTTGACGAGTGCATTGACCGGGGCCTCACGTACTCGGTACCGCTGAAAGCCAAGTTGCGCCTGGTCTGCAATGATACGGACAACGAGGATTTCGAGACGATTGAGCAGGAGGTTTTCTTAGGGAACATTCCCTACATGACCGAAAAGGGCTCGTTCGTTATCAATGGGGCGGAGCGCGTGATTGTGTCGCAGTTGCACCGCTCCCCGGGCGTATTCTTCGCCCAGAGCAAGCACACCAACGGCACTAAGCTGTACTCGGCCCGTATCATTCCGTTCAAAGGCTCGTGGATTGAGTTTGCCACGGACGTGAACAACGTAATGTACGCCTACATCGACCGGAAGAAGAAATTTCCGGTTACGACGCTGCTGCGCGCCATCGGCTACGGCACCGACAAAGACATTCTCGACCTGTTCGGGCTGTCGGAGGAAGTGAAGGCCGATAAGAAGAACCTCAAGAAAGCCGTTGGCCGCAAGCTGGCTGCCCGGGTGCTGCGCACCTGGACGGAAGACTTCGTGGACGAGGACACCGGAGAAGTGGTTTCCATCGACCGGAACGAGGTACTGCTGGAGCGCGACTCGACCATCGAGGAGGAAGATATCGACACGATCCTGAACGCCGGGGCCAAGTCGGTGATTCTGCACCGCGAGAACGTAAACATTGCTGACTACGCAATTATTTACAACACGCTGCAGAAGGACAACTCCAACTCGGAGAAAGAAGCCGTGGAGCAAATCTATCGTCAGCTCCGGAACACGGAGGCTCCCGACGAAGAAACCGCCCGCGACATCATCCAGAAGCTGTTCTTCTCGGATAAGCGCTACGACCTCGGGGACGTAGGCCGCTACCGTATCAATAAGAAGCTGGGTATTGACACCGGTTGGGACGCCCGCGTACTGACCAATGAGGACATCGTCCTCATTGTGAAATACCTGATTGGTCTGATCAACTCGAAGGCCATTGTCGATGACATTGACCACTTGAGCAACCGTCGGGTACGCACGGTAGGGGAGCAGCTCTACGCCCAGTTCGGCGTGGGCCTGGCCCGGATGGCGCGTACCATCAAGGAGCGCATGAACGTGCGTGACAACGAGGACTTCAAGCCGGTTGACCTGATCAATGCCCGGACGCTGTCGTCGGTAATCAACTCGTTCTTCGGCACCAACCAGTTGTCGCAGTTCATGGACCAGACCAACCCGCTGGCCGAGGTGACGCACAAGCGTCGCGTATCGGCACTGGGGCCGGGAGGTCTGTCGCGGGAGCGGGCTGGTTTTGAGGTACGTGACGTTCACTACACGCACTACGGCCGCCTCTGTACCATTGAAACGCCGGAAGGCCCGAACATTGGTCTGATTTCGTCGCTGTGCGTGCACGCCCGGGTTAACTCGATGGGCTTCATCGAGACGCCCTACCGCACGGTAGAAAACGGCAAGGTAGATACCACGGAAAACGTGAAATACCTGACTGCCGAAGAAGAAGATACCCACCACATTGCGCAGGCCAACGCCCGCATCGATGAGGAAGGTAACTTCATCAACGACTTGGTAAAAGGCCGTTTCGAAGGTGACTTCCCCGTGGTTGGTCCCGACGAATATAGCTACATGGACGTTGCGCCGAACCAGATTGTATCGGTGGCTGCTTCGCTGATTCCGTTCCTGGAGCACGATGACGCCAACCGTGCCCTGATGGGTTCGAACATGCAACGCCAGGCCGTACCGCTGCTGCGCGCTGAGGCGCCCATCGTGGGTACTGGTCTGGAAGGCCGCGTGGCCATTGACTCCCGCACCCTGGTAGTAGCCGAAGGTGAGGGCGTGATTGACTACGTAGATGCCAACAAGATTGTGGTGAAGTACGACCTGACGGCCGACGATATCCTCGTAAGCTTCGACGCGGAGAAGATTTCGTACGACCTGATCAAGTTCCGCCGTACCAACCAGGATACCTGCATCAACCTGACGCCCATCGTGAAGAAGGGTGAGCGGGTGACCAAAGGACAGCCCCTGTGCGAAGGCTACGGCACGAACAAAGGTGAGCTGGCTCTGGGCCGCAATATGCAGGTGGCTTTCATGCCGTGGCAGGGCTACAACTTCGAGGACGCTATTGTTATTTCGGAGAAGGTAGTGCGCGACGACATTTTCACCTCGATTCACATTGAGGAGTTTGAGCTGGAAGTGCGCGAGACCAAGCGTGGCGAAGAAGAGCTGACCTCGGAAATTCCGAACGTGAGCGAAGAAGCCGTGCGTAACCTCGACGACAACGGCATCATCCGCCTGGGGGCTGAGGTACGCGAAGGCGACATCCTCATCGGTAAGATTACGCCCAAGGGCGAAACCGATCCGACCCCGGAGGAGAAGCTGCTCCGCGCCATCTTCGGCGACAAAGCCGGCGACGTGAAGGATGCCTCCCTTAAGGCGCCACCGTCCCTGAACGGGGTGGTTATTGGCACCAAGCTATTCTCACGTCCGAAGAAAGACAAAAACCTGCGGGCCAAGTCGAAAAAGGAAGTAGAAGAGCTAAAGGAGTCGTACGCCCGCGAATTGCGCGGCATCAAAGCCGTGATGATCGAAAAGCTGGTGGATTTGCTGGAAGGCAAAACCTCCCAGGGCGTGAAGCACAAGTTTGGTGACGAAATCCTGACTAAAGGGGCCAAATTCGGGAAGAAGAACATCACGGAAGCGTTGTTCCCCGAGAAGAATCCTTATAAGGACGAGAGCAACTACGCCGTGCCGGAAGAGGTGAACATGTTCAAAGACCTCATTCTGGAGAACTGGACCGCCGACGCCCGCGTGAATGGGATGGTGCTCGAACTGGTGAAAAACTACACCAAGAAGCGCAATACCATCACGGCCCGCTTTAAGCGTGACCGGTTTACGCTGGAGGTTGGCGACGAGCTGCCCGCCGGTATCGTACAGCTGGCCAAAGTGTACATCGCCAAGAAGCGCAAGCTGAAGGTGGGTGACAAGATGGCTGGTCGTCACGGTAACAAAGGGGTAGTAGCCCGCATCGTGCGCGACGAGGACATGCCTTTCCTGCCCGACGGCACCCCGATGGACATCGTGCTCAACCCGCTGGGTGTACCAAGCCGGATGAACATCGGTCAGATTTACGAGACCGTACTGGGCTGGGCTGGCCTGAAGCTAGGCCGCACCTACGCTACCCCCATTTTCGACGGTGCTACCGAAGAGGAAGTATCGAAGGAACTGGCGGAGGCCGGGCTGCCGCACTTCGGCCGTGCTTACCTGCACGACGGTCTGACGGGTCAACGCTTCGACCAGCCGGTAACCGTGGGCGTGATTTACATGCTCAAACTCGGTCACTTGGTTGACGATAAGATGCACGCTCGTTCTATCGGGCCGTACTCGCTCATCACGCAGCAGCCGCTGGGTGGTAAGGCGCAGTTCGGTGGTCAGCGCTTCGGTGAGATGGAAGTGTGGGCGCTGGAGGCCTTCGGTGCTTCCAACGTGCTGCAGGAAATCCTGACGGTGAAGTCGGATGACGTGGTAGGCCGTGCCAAAGCGTACGAAGCCATTGTAAAAGGCGACGTACTGCCCAAGCCGAATATCCCCGAGTCGTTCAACGTACTCATCCACGAGTTGCGCGGTCTGGCCCTGGAAATCACGCTTGACTAATTAACTGAGAAAGGGAGCTGTCGATTCGTTGACAGCTCCCGCTTTCAGTTAGTCAGTATTTAACTTCTGATCATCTTATTCTTTATGTCCATTGTCAGTCAGTACATCCTAATTCAAGGCGAAGCAGATGCCAGTATTAGTCATCTGTTACAGGAATTGAATATCAAGGAGTACAGTGCCGAGAAAGAAGTAATGCTCTACGAGGCTAATAAGCCTAAGACATTATTTATTGGACGTTATAAGAATGTACTAATCATTGTTCATCCTAGTTGGCCTTTCGATTTCTTTGGGCCAAAGCAGTCTGAAACTGAAAGCAAGTTCATTCGCCTGTTTCCAAAGGCTGAAATGGCTGTTCTGATATCCAACGAACAGGTTAATGCTTTCGGATATGCACTCGTTCGGGATGGAGTTAAGGTTAGGATGAAAGATGGAGCAGATGGAGATATATTTAATGACTTTGGCGCATTGTTGCCGGAAGAAATAGAGGTAAAAAGGCGAATTCAGAAGGGTAAAATTCTACCGCAAGAAGAAATTGCCGAGTTACGGGAGGATATGTCAGAAGATGAGGTACAGCAATACATCGAGTTTGAAGCTTGGTGGGGCGTTCCGGAACTGATTGCCAAACGCTATTTCGATGGACAGACAATGAATCATATGCTTGGTAGTGATACCAAGATTACTCGGTTTGTCAAGAACTAATTGAGTTTCCTGAGTCGCTTGCACTACTTCATTCAAGAAATGCCACACCACGAAACAACGACTCCGAGATAGGTCAGAGTAGTAATAGGTGAGAGGAGTTTCTTTTTGAAGATGAATACCCAGACCTGGCGGAAACCTACTGCGCGGCGTACCTATCCGACCCGCAGAGCACTTTTCGCAGAGTCGAACTGTTATGTTCTTTCCGACCTCTCTTAAGAGGGGCGGAACCAACGAACAGATAAAAGCCACCAGCTAACAACAGCTACCCTACATGGCGTTTGCAAAAAACAAGAAACTGGTACAGGACTTCTCGAAAGTGACCATTTCGCTGGCCTCGCCCGAATCCATCCTGGAGCGGTCGAACGGTGAAGTAGTAAAGCCCGAGACGATCAACTACCGGACGTACAAGCCCGAGATGGGCGGCCTGTTTTGCGAGCGGATTTTCGGTCCGGTGAAGGACTGGGAATGCCACTGCGGCAAATACAAGCGGATTCGCTACAAAGGCATCATCTGCGACCGGTGCGGCGTGGAGGTGACCGAGAAGAAAGTACGCCGGGAGCGGATGGGCCACATCGAACTGGTGGTGCCCGTTGCGCACATCTGGTACTTCAAGTCCCTGCCCAATAAAATCGGCTATCTGCTGGGCCTGCCCACCAAGAAGCTCGATCAGATTATCTATTACGAGCGGTATGTAGTAGTACAGCCGGGCGTACTGGGCGAAGAAGGCGTGCAGCAGCTCGACTTCCTCACCGAAGATGAATACCTCGACATCATCGACAAGCTCCCCCGCGAGAACCAGATGCTGCCGAACGAGGACCCCAACAAGTTCATCGCCCGCATGGGTGCCGATGCCCTGCAACTCCTGCTGGAGCGCATCAACCTGGACGAGTTGTCGTACTCGCTGCGTGACTCTGCCGCTCACGAAACGTCGCAACAGCGGAAAGCTGAGGCCTTGAAGCGTCTGCGCGTAGTAGAAGCTTTCCGTGACGCCGCTACCCGCGTGGAAAACAAGCCCGAGTGGATGGTAATCCGTATGGTGCCCGTTATTCCGCCGGAGTTGCGTCCCCTCGTGCCGCTGGATGGTGGCCGTTTCGCTACTTCTGACCTGAACGACCTGTACCGTCGCGTAATCATCCGTAACAACCGCCTTAAGCGCCTGATCGAAATCAAGGCTCCTGAAGTGATTCTGCGGAACGAGAAGCGCATGCTGCAGGAAGCTGTGGATTCGCTGTTCGACAACTCGCGGAAAGTAAACGCCGTGCGCGCCGAAGGCAACCGCGCCCTGAAGTCGCTGTCCGATATGCTGAAAGGCAAGCAGGGCCGCTTCCGCCAGAACCTGCTCGGTAAGCGTGTCGACTACTCCGGTCGTTCGGTTATCGTGGTAGGCCCCGAGCTGAAGCTGCACGAGTGCGGCCTGCCCAAGAACATGGCCGCCGAGCTGTTCAAGCCGTTCATCATCCGCAAGCTCATTGAGCGCGGCATCGTGAAAACGGTGAAGTCGGCCAAGAAAATCGTGGACCGCAAGGACGCCGTGGTATGGGACATTCTGGAGAACGTGCTGAAAGGCCACCCAGTATTGCTTAACCGGGCTCCTACACTGCACCGTCTGGGTATCCAGGCGTTCCAGCCCCGCCTCATCGAGGGCAAGGCTATCCAGCTGCACCCGCTGGTGTGTACCGCCTTCAACGCTGACTTTGACGGTGACCAGATGGCTGTGCACGTTCCCCTCGGGCCGGCCGCTATTCTGGAAGCCTCCATGCTCATGCTGGCCTCGCACAACATCCTGAACCCTGCCAACGGCGCGCCCATTGCGGTTCCGTCGCAGGACATGGTACTCGGGCTGTACTACGTGACCAAAGGCAAGCGCAGCACCGAAGACGAGCAGATCCAGGGCGAAGGCCGCATGTTCTACTCGGACGAAGAAGTTGTAATTGCTCTCAACGAAGGTCAACTGTCGAAGCACGCCTACATCAAGGTGCGCACGCAGGTTCGCGACGAGGACGATAACCTCGTAACGAAAATCATCGAAACCGTAGCCGGCCGCGTACTGTTCAACCAGCTCGTGCCCACCGAAGTAGGTTTCGTGGATGAGCTGCTGACCAAGAAAAAGCTGCAGCAAATCATTTCGATGGTGTTCAAGCGGACCGGTATGGCCCGCACCGCACAGTTCCTCGACGACATCAAGACGCTGGGTTTCCAGTCGGCTTACAAAGGTGGTCTGTCGATGGGTCTGGGCGACATCAACATCCCCGCCGAAAAGGATGTTCTGGTAGCGCAGGCCCAGGCCGACGTGAAAGCTGTAACCCAGAACTACCAGATGGGTCTGATTACGGACAACGAGCGGTACAACCAGGTTATCGACATCTGGACCCGCATCAACAACCAAATCACTGAAACCCTCATGGGTCGCCTCGAAAAGGAGAACCAGGGCTTCAACTCGATTTACATGATGATGCACTCCGGGGCCCGTGGTTCGCGCGAGCAGATCCGTCAGCTCGGCGGTATGCGGGGTCTGATGGCCAAGCCGCAGAAGTCGCTCCAGGGTTCGGTAGGCGAGATTATCGAAAACCCGATTCTGTCGAACTTCAAAGAAGGCCTCGACGTAATCGAGTACTTCATTTCGACCCACGGTGCCCGGAAAGGTCTGGCTGATACGGCTCTGAAGACGGCTGACGCCGGCTACCTGACCCGTCGTCTGGTAGACGTTTCGCAGGACGTAATCGTGAATGAAGTAGACTGCGGTACCCTCCGCGGTATCGAAACCTTCGCGCTGAAAGACAACGAGGACGTAGTAGAGCCCCTGGCCGAGCGTATCCTGGGCCGCGTAGCCGTGCACGACATCGTGGACCCGCTGACGGACGAAGTGATTCTGCCCGCCGGTGAGGAAATCACCGAAGAGGTAACCCGTCGTATCGATGCTACCAGCATCGAGTCG
This sequence comes from Hymenobacter sp. 102, assembly GCF_049949205.1. Classification (NCBI taxonomy): domain Bacteria; kingdom Pseudomonadati; phylum Bacteroidota; class Cytophagia; order Cytophagales; family Hymenobacteraceae; genus Hymenobacter; species Hymenobacter sp. 102. Next base: position 2,131,651 of record NZ_CP188172.1, on the reverse strand, counting down.
GTGGAAATCCGTTCGGTACTGACCTGCGAAAGCAAGCGTGGTATCTGCGGTAAGTGCTACGGCCGTAACCTGTCGTCGGGCCGCATGGTACAGAAGGGTGAGGCTGTCGGCGTAATTGCTGCCCAGTCCATCGGGGAACCCGGCACCCAGCTGACCCTGCGTACCTTCCACGTAGGTGGTACGGCTTCTAACATTGCCGTGGAAGCCAGCCTGCGCGCCAAGTTCGCCGGTGTAATTGAGTTCGAAGACATCCGTACTGTGGAAACCGCCAACGCCGATGGCGAGCCGGTGAAAGTAGTGATGGGTCGTTCGGGCGAGATTCGCATCGTGGAAAAAGGCACCGGCAAGGTGTTCATCTCGAACCACGTGCCCTACGGCTCGTTCCTGCTCGTAAACGAAGGTCAGGAAGTAGAGAAAGGCCAGGAGCTGAACAACTGGGACCCCTACAACGCCGTTATTCTGGCCGAGTTTGATGGTACCGTTCAGTACGACGCCATCACCGAAGGCATCACCTACCGTGAGGAGTCGGACGAACAGACCGGTCACCGCGAGAAAGTGATTATCGAATCGAAGGCCAAGGACCAAAACCCGGCCATCATCGTGCGCCCCGGCAAAAAGGGCGACATGGAAGGTTCGAAAGGTTACTCCATCCCGGTGGGCTCTCACTTGAACGTGGAGAACGGCGAGAAAATCAAGGCTGGTCAGATTCTGGCCAAGATTCCGCGTGCCGTGGGCAAAACCCGCGACATTACCGGTGGTCTGCCCCGCGTTACCGAGCTCTTCGAAGCCCGTAACCCCTCGAACCCGGCCGTTGTGGCCGAAATCGACGGTGTAGTAACCTACGGTACGGTGAAGCGTGGTAACCGTGAAATCTTCGTGGAGTCGAAAGACGGCGTGAAGAAGAAATACATGGTGCCGCTGTCCAAGCACATCCTCGTGCAGGACAACGACTTCATCCGCGCTGGTTCGCCGCTGTCCGATGGTGCCATCACCCCGTCCGATATCCTGAACATTCAGGGTCCCGGCGCGGTGCAGGAATACCTCGTGAACGAGATTCAGGAAGTATACCGCTTGCAGGGTGTGAAAATCAACGATAAGCACATCGAGGTGGTCGTTCGCCAGATGATGCAGAAAGTGGTTATCCTCGACGCCGGCGACACGACCTTCCTGGAGCACCAGGTAATCGACAAGATTATCTTCATGGAGGAAAACGATACCATCATCGACATGAAGGTGGTAACCAACGCGGGCGACTCCACGAACCTGAAGCCCGGCCAGATTGTAACGGCTCGTCGCCTGCGCGACGAGAACAGCAGCCTGCGCCGCCGCGACCTGCAACTGGTAGAAGTACGCGACGCTCAGCCGGCCGTATCTCGCCCCACGCTGCAGGGTATCACCCAGGCTTCGCTGGGTACTCAGTCGTTCATCTCGGCCGCATCCTTCCAGGAAACGACCAAGGTGCTGTCGGAAGCTGCCATCCGTGGCAAGGCCGACGAACTGCTGGGCCTGAAGGAGAACGTAATCGTAGGTCACCTTATCCCGGCTGGTACCGGTCTGCGCGAATACACGCGTCAGATTGTGGGCTCGAAGGAAGAGTTGGAAGCCGCCCAGGCTGCCAAAACCGACGATACGCCTGCTCCCGCCAAGCGTGGCGCCCGCGCCTCGCGTCGCGAGTCGGTATCGGAGTAATCTGAATCGGAGTACATAAGAGAAGCCGGCTGGGGAAACCCGGCCGGCTTTTTCTTTTGTTTGATGTAGCTTGCCTTAATGAAGCAGACTAAATGTATTGCAGCATTAGGGCTTGGTTTATCAGTAGCTTTGATTGCTGTGCTGACTTATGGTCTTTTCGCACTTATTCAGGTGTCCATCGAATCGACATTAATATCGGATGATAATGATGGCTGGCTTAGCATGATATTATGTATGCCAATGGCTGCATTCTTAGTGTTCCTAATATGGTCTTTGTTTGTAGCAATACGTGAGATGCGTACTATATATAGAAGCGGATTGTAAGTATGAGATGACATCTTAACTTCAGTAACACCTTTTTTACAATGGCCCAACAGAACCAACCCGAAAACACGCCCGAAACCATCCAGCCCCAAGACCCCAACGCCATCAGCATTGAGCTGTCGGAGGAAATTGCCGAGGGTGAGTACGCCAACCTTGCCATGATTGCGCACAGCAACAGCGAGTTCGTCATTGACTTTATCCGGCTGATGCCCGGCTTGCCCAAAGCCAAGGTGAAATCCCGCATTATCCTCACGCCGGAGCACGCCAAGCGGCTGGTAGCCGCCCTGAATGAGAATATCGAGCGGTTCGAGCAGGCCAACGGCACCATTAAGGAGCAGCCCACCGACGGCCCGCTGTACCCGATGGGCTTCGGCGGAAAGATGGGGGAGGCCTAAAACCTCGGAATAATACAGCACGTGGAGCGGCTTTTATCGGGAAGATAGAAGCCGCTTCTGCGTTGAGTGCAAAACGCAGCGAAATAACCCGGCGTCTGCACTGCGGAAGGTTAGTGGCTTTGAGAGCAGCTAAATTAGAGTGGTAAGTCAGCAGTAGGAGAAGACCAGACAGGCAGATAAGCACTCTAAAATTAACTAATTCAACCTGTTTGCTATTTGCCAGCAACTTGCCTACCTTTGCAAGCCTAATTTTTGGGAGAGAACCCTCCTTGACAAAACCTACCGTAGATGCCTACCATCAACCAGTTAGTACGAAAAGGCCGCGAGAAGCTGACGACCAAGTCGAAGTCGCCGGCTCTGGATTCGTGCCCGCAGCGCCGTGGCGTTTGCACCCGTGTGTACACCACCACGCCTAAGAAGCCGAACTCGGCTATGCGTAAAGTGGCCCGTGTGCGCCTCACCAACGGCAAAGAAGTTAACGCCTACATCCCCGGTGAAGGCCACAACCTGCAGGAGCACAGCATCGTGCTGATCCGTGGTGGCCGGGTGAAAGACCTTCCCGGCGTACGTTACCACATCATCCGTGGCGCTCTTGACACCGCCGGCGTAAACGGCCGTCTGCAGCGTCGCTCGAAATACGGCGCTAAGCGTCCGAAGCCCGGCCAAGCTGCAGCAGCTGGCAAAGGCGGCAAACCAGCTCCCGGCAAGAAAAAATAAGTGAAACCGAGGGCGGCAGCGCCCGGCGCCGGCTAGCAAATGGTTCTTAGCCCGTTGCCTGCTGTCCGTCGCTCATTTCTACACCCATGAGAAAGTCAAAACCAAAAAAGCGTATCCTCCTGCCCGACCCTAAGTTCAAGGAGACGCTGGTAACCCGTTTCGTCAACTACATGATGTACGACGGGAAGAAAAACCTGGCCTACACCATTTTCTACGATGCCTGCGAACTGGTTGAGCAGCGCACCAAGGAAAGCGGCCTGGAAATGTGGCGTAAGGCCCTGAACAACGTAATGCCGACCGTGGAGGTGAAAAGCCGCCGCGTAGGTGGTGCTACCTTCCAGGTGCCCACCGAGGTTCGTCCGGACCGTCGTATTGCTGTTGGCTCGAAGTGGCTGATTCAATATGCTCGTCGTCGTGGTGAGAAAACCATGAAAGACAAGCTGGCTGGCGAAATCATTGCCGCCGCCAAAGGTGAAGGTGCTGCCGTGAAGAAAAAAGACGACACGCACCGGATGGCAGAAGCCAACAAGGCTTTCTCGCACTTCCGCTTCTAATCAGACCAGCAGGAAGGCCAGAAGTTTGGCGGGGCTGGAATGCGAAATGCATTTTCCGCGTTCTGCCAGCTCAACTACGAACCTTCCTACGTCACAACAAAAGCAATGGCTGTTAATCAAGATCTGCAATACCTCCGGAACATCGGGATTATGGCGCACATCGACGCCGGTAAGACCACCACGTCGGAGCGCATTCTCTACTACACCGGTAAAACCCACAAAATCGGGGAGGTGCACGAAGGTGCTGCCACGATGGACTGGATGGAGCAGGAGCAGGAGCGTGGTATCACCATCACGTCGGCTGCTACTACTACCTTCTGGAACTACCCGACCGTACAGGGTGACCCGACTCCGGAGACCAAGCAATACAAAATCAACCTGATCGATACCCCTGGTCACGTGGACTTCACCGTAGAGGTGGAACGTTCCCTGCGTGTACTGGACGGTGCCGTAGCTCTGTTCTGCGCCGTTTCGGGCGTAGAGCCGCAGTCGGAAACCGTATGGCGTCAGGCTGACAAATACAAAGTGCCCCGCATCTGCTTCGTCAACAAGATGGACCGTGCCGGCGCTGACTTCTTCAAAGCCGTAAACGAAATCAAAGACAAGCTGGGCGCTAACCCCGTGCCGCTGCAGATTCCGATTGGCGCTGAAGATACCTTCAAAGGGGTAGTTGACCTGCTGACTGGCAAAGCCATCGTGTGGGACGACGCCACCCAGGGCAAAACCTACAAGGAAGTTCCGGTTCCCGAAGACCTCGTGGACACGGTAGCCGAGTGGCGTGAGAAGCTCGTGGAAAGCGTAGCCGAGTACGATGACACGTTGATGGAGAAATTCTTCGACGATCCGGACTCCATTACCCGTGAGGAAATGATGACGGTAATCCGCAAAGCGGTTATCGACATGAAGTTCTCGCCCGTAATGTGCGGCTCGGCCTTCAAAAACAAAGGTGTTCAGGCTATGCTGGACGCGGTAATGGCTTACCTGCCTTCGCCGCTGGACATGCCCGCCATCATCGGTACCAACCCCGACACCGGCGAGGAAGTAGAGCGTCACCCCGACAACTCGGAGCCCTTCACCGCTCTGGCGTTCAAAATTGCTACCGACCCCTTCGTAGGTCGTCTGTGCTTCTTCCGCTGCTACAGCGGTCAGCTCGACGCTGGTTCGTACGTGCACAACAACCGCACGAACAAGAAGGAGCGTATCTCGCGCCTGATGCAGATGCACTCCAACAAGCAGAACCCCATCGACAAAATCCAGGCTGGTGACATTGCTGCCGGCGTGGGTTTCAAAGACATCAAAACCGGTGATACGCTGACCGACGAGAAGTCGCGCGTGGTACTGGAGTCGATGAGCTTCCCCGAGCCCGTAATCGGCTACGCCATTGAGCCCAAAACTCAGGCCGACGTTGATAAAATGGGTATGGCTATTGCTAAACTGGTAGAAGAAGACCCCACCCTGGTAGTGCAGACGGACCCCGAGACGGGCCAGACGGTACTGAAAGGCATGGGTGAGCTTCACCTTGAAATCATCATCGACCGGATGCGTCGTGAGTTCAAGGTTGAAATCAACCAGGGTGCTCCCCAGGTAGCGTACAAAGAGGTTCTCACCAAAACGGTTGAACACCGTGAGACCTACAAGAAGCAGACGGGTGGTCGTGGTAAATTCGGTGACATCGTATTCGAACTCGGTCCGAAACTGACCGATCCGGAGAAACCCGGTCTGGAGTTCGTAAACGACATCACGGGTGGTGTTATCCCCCGCGAATTCATTGCGCCGGTTCAGAAAGGTTTCGAAGAAGCCATGAAGAACGGTCCGCTGGCGGGCTTCCCCATCGAAGGCATGCGCGTGCGTCTGTTCTTCGGTTCGTACCACGACGTTGACTCGGACGCTCTGTCGTTCGAACTCGCTGCCCGTGGTGGTTTCCGGGAAGCTGGTAAGCAAGCTGGTCCGAAACTGCTAGAGCCCATCATGGCGGTAGAAGTAGTTTCGCCGGACGAGTACACCGGCTCGGTAACGGGTGACCTGAACCGTCGTCGGGGCATCATGAAAGGCATGGACACGAAAGGTGGTGCCAACGTTATCAAGGCTGACGTTCCGCTGTCGGAGCTGTTCGGCTACGTAACGTCGCTGCGCACTATCTCTTCGGGCCGTGCTTCCGCCTCGCTGACGTTCTCGCACTACGACCAGGTGCCTGCTAACTTGGCCGAAGGCATCATTGCTAAGCAAAAGGGTAACGCCATTCGCTAATACCGCTTTCATTCAAAGACATGAACCAGAAAATTCGCATCAAACTCAAATCCTACGACCACAACCTGGTGGACAAATCGTCGGAGAAGATTGTGAAGGCGGTAAAGGCCACGGGCGCTATCGTAAGCGGCCCCATTCCATTGCCGACCGACAAGGAAAAATTCACCGTTCTTCGTTCGCCCCACGTGAACAAGAAGTCGCGTGAGCAATTCCAGCTCTGCACTTACAAGCGCCTCGTGGACATCTACTCGACTTCGTCGAAGACCGTAGATGCTCTGATGAAGCTGGAACTGCCCAGCGGCGTTGACGTTGAAATCAAAGTCTGAGGACTGATTTTAGTCGATAAGTAAGACAAACGCTCCACTGGTTCTTCGGAACCGGTGGAGCGTTTTCTGTTTTTATTGATGCAACTTGTCCCTTAAGTAAAGGCTCGATGTACAGTGGAGCTTCCGGTCAATGGTACATACCATGACCGTTCAGCAGGCTCCTTATTCCGTTTCATGGCATTTTCGTTAAGGTCCGTCCTGACTATTTCCCGGCTGTTGGTTGCAGCTACTTTTTTCAGTGCCTGCACCATCGTCGGCTTATTCAGCAGCAGCTTCTTTCGGGTGCTGCCCAGCATTGGTATGGCTGGCATTCTGCTCACGGGGCTCAGCAGCTTCGTGCTGCACGGTCGGCACTACATCCGGGCCAGTCGCAGTCATTATCTGCCGTTCCTGCTGATTCTGCTGCTGCACGTTGGTGCCGGCGCGGTTACCTCTGCCGCCAGAATGGGGGAGTACACCCGGGATATTGTACTGCAGTTACCCTACCTGATTCTACCACTGGGTTTCTGGCTGCTGCCCCCGTTGCCAGCCCGCTATTTGCGAGTACTGTGGCTAACGCTGCTTGCTACTACGGTGCTGGCAGCTTTGTTGAGCACGGGGAATTACCTCATGCATTTCGACCAGATTAACGAAATGTATCTGCGCTCCAAGGTAATGCCCACAGAGCCGGATCATATCCGGTTCAGTTTGCTGATTACGTTGGCTATTGCCGCCGGATTTTGCCTGCTGGCTCACCGGAGCGTACTCGGAAAGACAGCTGTGGCTGTCTGGGGAGCCGTAGTATTTCTGGCTTTTTACCAGCACCTGCTCGCTGTACGTAGCGGATTGGTTACACTATATGTACTGGCAGGGGTAGCGCTGCTTTGGCTGGTGTTCCGTACCCGACAATACCAACAGGCCCTGGTACTGGCAGCTGCATTGGTACTGATTCCCGCCCTGAGTTATTCTGTATTCCCTACGCTGCAGAACAAATCAGCAAATACCCGCGAGGATATGGGCAAGGTTGATAACATAGCATCGGCCAATAACTACTCATTGGTTGGCCGGGTCTATTCCTATAAGGTGGCGCTGGAAGTAGTAAAAGATAATCCGTGGATTGGTGTGGGCCGGGCCGATATTGAACCGGAAATGGCCGTGCGCTACCAGCGTGACTATCCCAATATCCGCCCGGAAGCCTACATTCAGCCCCATAATCAATTCCTGTTTTCGGCCGTAGCGTTTGGGTTGGTTGGTTTAGTGCTGTTTATTATTGGGTTCTACTACGCAGGTATCAGCGTGTGGCCCCGGTATGCGCCGTTGCTCTGGGCCCAGTACAGTATCCTCACGCTGTCTTTCTTGGTCGAATACACCTTGGAAACCCAAATTGGTTTGGGTTTTGCCCTGTTTTTTGTGCTGTTGGCTTTGGAAGGGCAGAAGCCCGTTCAAGGGTTTGAGGGGGAGTGGCGGCCGGCGTGAGTCGATAGTAGACACCCAGGAATAAACGCCGGCTACTGCTTACAGAAACCGGTTACCTTATTTACAGCCAATAAGCTAGCTACACTCTTTCGGGTAAAAAGCCGCTTGCCTGGGGCTAACTACTTAACTCTTAAAATATTTCGGGAGGCAGTTAGATTATCCCCCAACAATTTCCTAGCTTTGCACTCCATTTCCGAAAACGCCACTTGGGCGTTTTCAAGTGTGTCTTTTTCTAAAACCCCAATCGAATGCCTGGCATCATCGGTAAAAAAATCGGTATGACAAGCCTCTTCACTCCGGACGGGAAGAACATCCCTGTTACGCTCATCGAAGCGGGTCCGTGCGTAGTGACGCAGGTTAAGACCATCGAAACGGACGGCTACACGGCCATCCAGCTCGGTTACGGCGAGAAGAAGGCGAAGAACACCACCAAAGCACTGGCTGGTCACTTCGCTAAAGCCGGAACCACCCCCAAGAAAAAACTCGTTGAGTTCCGCACCGACGAGATTAGCGGCTTCACTGCCGGTGCTACCATCGACGCTAGCCTGTTTGAAGAAGGCGAATTTGTTGACGTAGTAGGTACCTCCAAAGGTAAAGGCTTTCAAGGCGTTGTGAAGCGTTACAACTTCGCCGGTGTTGGTGGCCAGACCCACGGTCAGCACAACCGCGGCCGTCACCCCGGTTCTATCGGTGCCTGCTCCTGGCCTTCGCGCGTATTCAAAGGAATGCGCATGGGTGGCCGCATGGGCAACGACCGTGTGAAAGTGCAGAACCTGAAGGTGATGCGCATTGTAGCCGACAAAAACCTCATCGTGGTGAGCGGCTCGGTTCCCGGTGCCAAGAACTCTTTCGTGGTCCTGGAAAAATAAGCTAGCAAGATGGAACTGTCAGTAATCAACATCAAAGGCGAGGACACCGGCCGTAAGGTTACCCTGTCCGACGCCATCTTCGGCCTGGAGCCGAACGAGCACGTGATGTACCTCGACGTGAAGCAGTACCTGGCCAACCAGCGCCAGGGTACGCACAAGTCGAAGCAGCGTAACGAAGTACACGGCACCACCAAGAAGCTGAAGAAGCAAAAAGGTACGGGTGGAGCTCGCGCCGGCTCCATGAAGTCGGGTGTATTCGTAGGTGGTGGCCGTATTTTCGGTCCGCAGCCCCGCGACTATGGCTTCAAGCTGAACAAGAAAACCAAGCGTCTGGCTCGTCTGTCGGCTCTGTCGGCGCTGGCCAAAGACGGCAAGGTATCGGTAGTGGAAAACATTTCCCTGTCGACCCCCAAAACCAAGGAGTTTGCCGCCATCCTGGCTGGTCTGAAGCTGAACAACGGCCGCAAGACCCTGCTGGTAACTGGTTCGGTTGACAAGAACGTGGTTCTGTCGGCCCGCAACATTCAGCGCGTGAGCGTAGCTACCCCGGTAGCTCTGAACACCCACGATCTGCTGAACACCGACACCCTGCTGCTGTCGGAAGATGGGTTGAGCGCACTGGAACAACTCTATACCACTGCTGAGTAATGAGCATCCTGAAGAAACCCATCGTAACTGAAAAGGCTACGGGTCTGAACGAGAAAAGCCAGTACGCTTTCGAAGTGGCTATCGACGCCAACAAGGTTCAGATCAAGAAAGAGATTGAGCAACTGTACGGGGTAACGGTTTTGGGCATCAGCACCATCCGCACCATCGGCAAAGTGAAATCGAAGTTCACGAAAGGCGGCGCCGTTTCCGGCCGTCGTCCGCATGGCAAAAAAGCCATCGTGACCGTGAAAGAAGGCGACGTAATCGACTTCTACAGCACGCTGTAAGCCTGCCTTCCCGCCAAGAATTTTTTCCTAAGCAAGAGTAATGGCACTCAAAAAACTAAGACCAACATCACCGGGTCAGCGCTTCCGCATCGCCCCGGCCTTCGACGAGATTACCGCGTCGACGCCGGAGAAGTCGCTGTTGGCACCCCTGAAAAACTCCGGTGGCCGTAACAACTCGGGCAAAATGTCCAACCGCTACATTGGCGGTGGTCACAAAGCCAAGTACCGTATCATCGACTTCAAGCGTGACAAAGCCGGCGTTCCGGCCACGGTGAAGACGATTGAGTACGATCCTAACCGCACCGCCCGTATTGCTTTGCTGCAGTACGCCGATGGTGAGAAGCGCTACATTATTGCTCCTGCCGGTTTGGCCGTAGGTGCTTCAGTAGTGTCGGGTTCGGGCGTAGCTCCGGAAGTAGGCAACTCCCTGCCCCTGCGCGAGATTCCGCTGGGTACCATTGTGCACAACATCGAGCTGATGCCCGGTAATGGTGCTGCCATGGCCCGCTCGGCTGGTACCTACGCGCAGTTGGTAGCCCGCGAAGACAAGTACGCCACCCTGAAACTGCCCTCCGGCGAAATGCGCATGGTACTGGTTACCTGCATGGCCACGGTTGGTACCGTTTCCAATGGCGACCACATGAACGTGCGTCTCGGCAAAGCCGGTCGTAACCGTTGGTTGGGCCGTCGCCCCCGTGTTCGTGGTGTAGCCATGAACCCCGTGGATCACCCCATGGGTGGTGGTGAAGGCAAGTCGTCGGGTGGTCACCCACGCAGCCGTAACGGTATCTTCTCGAAAGGCCAGAAGACCCGTAACAAGAATAAGTATTCCGAGAACCTGATCGTAAGCCGGAAAGGCAAGAAATAAGCAATGGCACGTTCACTAAAAAAAGGGCCGTACATTGACTTCCGGCTCGAGAAGAAAGTATCGGCAATGGACGAGTCCGGCAAAAAGTCGGTGGTGAAGACCTGGTCGCGCCGCTCGATGATTTCGCCTGATTTCGTTGGCCACACCTTCGCTGTGCACAACGGCAATAAGTTCATCCCGGTGTATGTAACGGAGAACATGGTAGGACACAAACTCGGTGAGTTTGCTCCCACCCGTAACTTCCGCGGCCATATCGCCAAGAAAGATAAAGGCAAGCGCTAATCATGGAAGCAGTAGCTAAACTCCGGAACGTGCCTACCTCGCCGCGCAAAATGCGCTTGGTAGCCAACCTAGTACGCGGTCAGAAAGTGACTCGTGCTCTGGGCCTGCTGAAATTCGAGGCTAACTCGGGTGCTCCTAAAATCGAAAAACTGCTCCTGTCGGCTCTGGCCAACTGGCAGCAGAAAAACGAGGATGAGCGCATCGAAGATGCTAACCTCTATATCAAAGAGATTTTCGTGGACGAAGGCCGTATGCTGAAGCGCCTGCGCCCTGCCCCCCAGGGTCGTGGCCACCGCATCCGCAAGCGCAGCAACCACGTGACGCTGATCATTGATTCGAAAGTGGAGCCCCTCGGTAGCAAAGCTGCCGCCAAGCAAGCTGCCGAAACTAAATCAGCTGCCACGGGTGTTGACGAGGCTCCGAAAAAATCGACCCGTCGCAGCTCGGCTAAAAAATCCACTGAAACCACGGCAGAAGCCACCGCATAAGCACTATGGGACAGAAAGTAAATCCGGTTGGCTTCCGTCTGGGCGTCATCAAAGGATGGGACTCGAACTGGTACGGCGGCAAGGACTTTGCCGACAAACTGGTTGAGGACGAGAAAATCCGCAAATACATCAACGCTCGTATCCCGAAAGGTGGCATCAGCCGCATCGTAATCGAGCGTACCCTGAAGCGTGTAACCATCACCATCAACACGGCTCGTCCGGGTGTGGTAATCGGTAAAGGCGGTCAGGAAGTTGATAAGATCAAAGACGAGCTGAAGCAGATTACCGGCAAAGACGTTCAGATCAACATCTTCGAAATTAAGCGCCCGGAACTCGACGCGAAACTAGTAGGTGAGAGCATTGCTCAGCAGCTGCAGGCGCGTATCTCGTTCCGCCGGGCCATGAAAATGGCTATCCAGGCTGCTCTGCGCGTTGGTGCCGAAGGCATCAAGATCCAGTGCGGTGGCCGTTTGGGCGGTGCTGAAATTGCTCGTTCCGAGCAATACAAAGAAGGACGCACTCCGCTGCATACCCTGCGCGCTGACATCGACTACGCTCTGTCGGAAGCTCAGACGGTATATGGCAAAATCGGCATCAAGGTGTGGGTTATGCGTGGTGAGGTATTCGGCAAGCCCGACCTCTCCCCCAACCAGCAGCCGGCCGGTGGTCAGGGTGGCGACAGCCGCAACGACCGTGGCCCACGCGGTGAGCGTGGTGACCGTGGCGGTGACCGTGGCCCGCGTCGCGACCGGAATGACCGGGGTGGCGAAGGCCGTGGCGGTGACAACCGTGGTGGCCAAGGTGGCGGACAGCGCCGCGGTGGCCAGGGTGGCCAGAACCGTGGCGGTCAGGGCGGTGGCGCCCCCCGTCGCTAGTCCTTTTCTTTTCTCTCGAATTTTAATTCAAGATAACTCATGTTACAACCGAAAAGGACCAAGTATCGCAAGATGCAAAAGGGTCGCGTGCATGGCTTAGCCCACCGCGGCAGCTCCATTGACTTCGGTTCGTTCGCCATCAAGTCGCTGGAACAAGCGTGGATTACGGCTCGCCAGATTGAGGCAGCTCGTATTGCCATGACCCGCGCCATGAAACGCGAAGGTCAAGTTTGGATCCGCATCTTCCCAGATAAGCCGATCACCAAGAAGCCCGCTGAAGTGCGGATGGGTAAGGGTAAAGGTTCGCCCGAGTATTGGGTGGCCTGTGTGAAACCCGGCACCATCATGTTCGAATCGGATGGGGTTTCCCTGGAAGTAGCGCAGGAGTCGCTGCGTCTGGCTGCGCAGAAACTGCCAGTTCGGACCTCTTTTGTTGTTCGTCGCGACTACGTAGAAAGCAAGTAAAAGATGAAGAACGCAGAAATCCGCGCCCTCTCCCTGGAGGACCTCAAAAACCAGATTAAGTCGGAGCAGACCAACGGCCAGACCATGCGCTTTGCGCACGCCATCTCGCCCCTGGAGAACCCCCTCCGTCTGAAGCAAGCCCGCAAAAATGTCGCCCGTCTGCTGACCGAGTTGAAGCGTCGCGAGAACGAGCAGGCTACTAACACTGCTAACTAACGATGGCAAGCAACGAAGAACAGCAAGGCACTACCGCCGTTGAGCGGAACCTGCGCAAAGAAATCATCGGGCGCGTTACCTCATCGAAAATGGACAAGTCCATTACGGTGATGGTAGAAAGCAAAATGAAACACCCGATCTACGGCAAGTTCGTTACCAAGTCGACCAAATTTATGGCCCACGACGAGAACAACGAATGTGGCGAAGGGGATACGGTTCGCATCATGTCGACCCGTCCGCTGAGCAAGAACAAGCGGTGGAGACTGGTAGAAATTGTAGAACGCGCCAAGTAAGATGATACAGCAAGAATCCCGTCTGACCGTCGCTGATAACAGCGGCGCCAAAGAAGTTCTCTGCATCCGTGTCCTCGGTGGCACGGGCAAGAAATACGCCAGCGTAGGCGACAAGATTGTAGTAGCCATCAAATCGGCTATTCCTTCCGGCAACGCTAAAAAAGGCGCAGTTTCGAAAGCAGTAGTTGTTCGCACGAAGAAGGAAGTACGTCGCAAAGACGGTTCGTACATCCGCTTCGACGACAACGCTGCCGTACTGCTCAACAATAACGACGAGCCCCGCGGTACCCGCATCTTCGGCCCAGTGGCCCGCGAACTGCGTGAAAAGCAGTTCATGAAGATTGTTTCGCTGGCTCCTGAAGTTCTCTAAGCAATGGCAACGAAAACCAAAGCAACGCCCGCGAAACTGCACGTGAAAACTGGTGACACCGTTCTGGTGATTGCCGGCGACGAGAAAGGCAAAACCGGTGTTATCAAATCGGTGAACCGTTCGACGCAGCGTGTTATCGTGGAAGGCCTGAACCTGGCAACCAAGCACAACAAACCCAGTGCGAAGAACCCCCAGGGCGGCATCACCAAGATCGAGGCACCGATTCACGTGAGCAACGTGAAGCGCGTAGACTCGGCTAACGCCTAATCCGCTCTACGACCATGGCTCGACTGAAAGAAAAATATCAGAAAGAAGTAGTACCGGCGCTCCAGGAGAAATTCCAGTTCAAGAGCATCATGCAGGTACCGCGCATCACCAAAATCTGCATTAACCGCGGTATTGGTGCTGCAGTAGCTGACAAGAAGCTGGTTGACAACGGTGTTGATGAGTTGACCATCATCACCGGTCAGAAAGCTGTTCCAACCATTGCCAAGCGCTCGGTTTCGAACTTTAAGCTGCGTGAAGGTATGCCCATCGGCGCCCGCGTTACCCTGCGCGGTGAGCAGATGTACGAATTCCTGGACCGTCTGCTGACGGTGGCTCTGCCCCGTGTTCGTGACTTCAAAGGCATCAACGACAAAGGCTTCGATGGCCGCGGTAACTATACCCTGGGCATCAAAGAGCAAATCATCTTCCCGGAAATTTCGATTGACAAAATCAAGTCGATTGCCGGTATGGATATTACCTTCGTAACGACGGCTGAGAACGACGAGCAGAGCTACGAGCTGCTCCGCGCTTTCGGAATGCCTTTCGCTAACGCCAAGAAACAGAACAATGGCTAAGGAATCAATGAAAGCACGGGAGCGGAAGCGTATTGCTACCGTAGCCCGTTACGCTGAGAAGCGCAAGGCTCTGAAAGAGGCTGGCGACTTCGAAGGCCTGGACAAACTGCCGCGCAATGCGTCGCCCGTGCGTCTGCACAACCGCGACAAAATCGACGGCCGTCCCCGTGGTTACATGCGTAAGTTTGGCATCAGCCGCGTACGTTTCCGCGAAATGGCTCTCGCCGGCAAAATCCCCGGCGTAACCAAGTCCAGCTGGTAATCCCACTGTTCTTCCTGCCAACACAGAGCTTTCTGTAAGGCATTGTTACTTGGCAGGTTGCCACAAGAAACCATCAGCCGAGCCCTCAAAAGCCGAGTTGAGTAGTCTTAACCGAAAATTTCGTCGCCTCTTTCCGTGGCGGCGAAATTTTCATATCTTTGCGGCTCCCTAAAAATGGGCGCTTCATTTTCATAATCGAATGAACACAGATCCAATTGCCGACTACCTGACCCGGGTACGCAATGCCATCAAGGCTAACCACCGGGTGGTAGAAATCCCGGCCAGCAACATCAAAAAGGAGATTACGAAGGTGCTCTATAAAAAGGGCTACATTCAGAGCTACCGGTTTGATGATGCCGCGGTACAGGGCACGATTAAAATCGCGCTGAAGTACAACCCGGCTACCAAAAAGCCCGCCATCACGAAGCTGGAGCGCATCAGCTCGCCTGGTCTGCGCACGTACGCTCACGTGGAGAACCTGCCGCGCGTACTCAGCGGTCTGGGTATTGCAATCCTATCGACGTCCAAGGGCGTAATGACGGAGAAAGAGGCGAAAGCCGAGAACGTGGGCGGCGAAGTGCTGTGCTACGTCTACTAATCTGAAAGGAAAACGAGACTATGTCACGCATTGGTAAACTGCCCATCAGCCTGCCCAGCAACGTGCAGGTTGAAGTGAGCAACGAAAACACGGTTACCGTGAAGGGTCCGAAAGGCACGCTGACGGTTCCGGTTGACCGCGACATTACCGTAGCAACCGAAGACGGTCAGCTGGTAGTGACCCGCCCCACCGAACAGAAGCGCCACAAAGCCATGCACGGCCTGTACCGCTCGCTGCTCAACAACGCCGTGAACGGCGTGAGCAACGGTCAGGAAGTGAAGCTGGAGCTGGTAGGTGTAGGTTACAAAGCCTCAATGGCTGGTACTACGCTGGAACTGTCGCTGGGTTACTCGCATAACATCTTCCTGGCTCTGCCCAAAGAAGTAACGGCCACCGCTGTAACGGAGAAAGGTAAAAACCCCATCGTTACGCTGACCAGCATTGATAAGCAACTGCTGGGCCAAGTAGCCGCTAAAATTCGCTCGCTGCGCAAAGTTGAGCCTTACAAAGGCAAAGGCGTGCGCTTCGTGGGTGAGCAGATTCGTCGTAAGGCTGGTAAAACGGCTTCGAAATAATATCACACCATGGCTTTCGATAAAGCAACTAGAAGAAAACGGATCCAGCGCATCATCCGCACCAAGGTCGCTGGCACGTCCGAGCGTCCGCGTCTGTCGGTTTTTCGTAGCAACACGGGCATCTATGCCCAGATCATCGACGATACGAAAGGTCACACGCTGGCGTCTGCTTCCTCGAAGCACGTTTCGGTGGAAGGGGGCAACGGAGTCGCCCTCGCCGCCGCAGTCGGCAAAGAGCTTGCCGCCCGTGCTCAGGCAAAAGGAATTTCGAAAGTGGTATTTGACCGTTCCGGTTACCTCTACCACGGCCGCGTAAAATCATTGGCAGAAGGAGCCCGCGAAGGCGGCCTCAATTTCTAACTCCTCATGGCAGAATTTAACAACGGCAACCGTGGTGGTGGCAATGACCGGGGCGGCAACGACCGTCGCGGTGGTGGCAACGACCGTCGCGGTGGCAATGACCGCAAAGAAGAGTCGCGTACTGGTGACTCTGATCTGAAAGAAAAAGTGGTTGCTATCAACCGCGTAGCCAAAGTAGTAAAAGGCGGTCGTCGCTTCAGCTTCTCGGCCATCGTGGTAGTAGGTGACGGCAACGGCACCGTAGGCTACGGTCTCGGCAAAGCCAACGAAGTAACCGACGCCATTGCCAAAGGCATTGACGACGCTAAGAAAAACCTCGTGAAGGTGCCGCTGTATAAGCACACCGTGCCCCACATCATGGAAGGCAAGTTCTCGGGTGGCTACGTACTGGTGCAGCCGGCCGCTGCCGGTACCGGTGTAATTGCCGGTGGTGCTATGCGTGCCGTATTCGAAAGCGCTGGTATCAAAGACGTACTGGCCAAGTCGAAGGGTTCATCGAACCCCCACAACGTGGTAAAGGCTACCTTCGATGCCCTGCTGAAAATGCGTGACCCCATGCAGATTGCACAGGCTCGCGGCATTACTCTCTCTCAAGTGTTTAACGGCTAAGAGCAGATGGCGCAGATCCAAATTAAACTCGTAAAAAGCGTTATTGACCGCCCGGAGCGTCAAAAACGTACTGTGCAGGCCCTGGGCCTCGGCAAAATGGGCAGCACCAAGAGCGTAGAGAACACGCCTCAGGTTGCTGGCATGATCAACGCCGTGAAGCACTTGTTGGAAGTAACCGAACTCTAGGAATCTCCCGAAAATGAATCTCAGCAATCTCCAACCCGCCACTGGTGCTACGCGCAATGAAAAGCGCATTGGCCGTGGTACGGGTTCCGGCCGTGGCGGTACATCAACCCGCGGTCATAAAGGTGCCAAGTCCCGCTCGGGTTACTCCAAGAAGTCGGGCTTCGAAGGTGGCCAGATGCCCCTGCAGCGCCGCGTGCCTAAGTTTGGCTTCAAGAACATCAACCGTGTTGAGTACAAAGCCATCAATCTGGATGTGCTGGCCGCTCTGACGGAGGATGGTACTGCTACGCTGGACGCCGCCTTTTTCGTAACGGCTGGTCTGGCTTCGAAAAACGCCAAAATCAAAGTTCTGGGCCGTGGTGAAATCACCAAAGCTCTGGAAATACATGCTCACGCTTTCTCGAAGTCGGCTATTGAAGCCATTGAGAAAGCCGGTGGCAAAGCTGTTACGCTGTAAGCCTGACTGGCAATGAACAAGTTCATCACCACGATTAAGAACATTTTTGCGATTGAAGATCTGCGTATGCGGATCTTCAATACGCTTTTTTTCATTGCCATCTACCGGCTGGGTTCTTACGTGGTGCTCCCCGGCGTCGATCCGACTCGGCTAAAGCAGGGCGGGGCTACTGGTGTTTTGGGTATCCTAGATACCTTGCTCGGTGGTGCGTTCAGCCACGCGTCGATATTTGCGCTGGGCATCATGCCTTACATTTCGGCATCTATTGTGCTGCAATTGCTCACAATTGCCGTGCCCTACTTCCAGAAACTTCAAAAGGAAGGGGAGTCGGGACGTAAGAAGATAAACCAGTACACGCGTATTCTTACTATTCCAATTGTTGCCCTGCAATCGGTTGGCTTCATTGCCACTATCAACGCAGAAGCAATTGTTAATCCCGGCGTATTCTTCACTGTTTCTACAGCCATAATTGTAACAGCGGGTACGCTGTTTTGCATGTGGCTTGGCGAGAAGATTACGGATAAAGGTATCGGCAACGGCATTTCCATGATCATCATGATTGGGATAGTGTCGCGCCTGCCCGGTGCAATTATTGGCGAAGGTCAGGCCCGTGGCATGAACGGGGCACTCATCTTCCTGATTGAGCTGGTACTGCTGTTCGTGGTTGTAATGGCTGTCATCATTCTCACGCAGGCTGTTCGGCAGATTCCCGTACAGTATGCCAAGCAAATTGGGGGTGCTGCCAGCCTTAGCTCACAGCGTCAATACATTCCGATGAAGGTGAATGCTGCTGGTGTAATGCCCATCATTTTCGCCCAGTCGTTGATGTTTGTGCCTGCCATTGCGGCATCTGCCTGGAATAAGAATAGCGACACGGCCACGCTCATTGGTACGTGGTTTCAGCCGAATCATTGGGTCTATAACGTGGTGTTCGGGTTGCTGATCATCATTTTCACGTACTTCTACACCGCTATCAGCGTTAACCCCAACCAGATTGCGGATGATCTGAAGCGTAGTGGTGGTTTTATCCCCGGCGTCAAGCCAGGTCGAGATACTTCGGAATTCATTGACGAGGTACTGACCCGCATTACGCTGCCTGGTGCAGTTGCGTTGGCCGTAATTGCCATTCTGCCTTCCTTGGCTACAGTAGCCGGTATCACTCGCCCCTTCGCTCAGTTTTATGGTGGTACTTCTCTTATCATCATGGTAGGGGTTGTGCTCGATACTATGAACCAAGTGAAGAGCTATCTGCTCATGCGTCATTACGACGGTATGATGAAGACCGGCAAGGTGCGGGGACGTTCCCAAAACATTGCTCTGGCTTCGTAAGATGATTTTTTACAAGACAGAGGAAGAAATAGAATTCATGCGGGCCAGCGCGAAAGTGCTGGCTCAGGCCCACGGAGAAGTAGCCAAATTAATCCGGGAAGGAATTACCACGCGTGAGCTTGATGCCCGCGCCGAAGAGTTTATCCGGGATAATAAAGGTGAGCCTTCCTTCAAAGGGTACAATGGATTTGAGTATAGCCTTTGTATTTCGCCCAATTCAGTTGTGGTGCATGGATTTCCCGGCGACTACACACTGAAAAGCGGAGACGTCGTCTCAATCGACTGTGGAGTTAAACTCAATGGATATCACGCCGACAGTGCATACACGTACCCAGTAGGGGAAGTGGCACCGGAGGTAACGAAGTTGCTGGAAGAAACCAAGAAGTCGCTGTACCTGGGCATCGAACAGGCGGTAGCGGGTAATCGGATGGGCGACGTCAGCTATGCCATTCAGAACCACGTTGAGAAACAGGGGTATGGCGTAGTACGCGAACTGGTCGGCCACGGCATTGGCAAAAAGCTGCACGAGCGGCCGGATGTTCCGAACTACGGTAAACGTGGCGCGGGTCTAAAGCTGCAGACAGGGCTGGTGCTGGCCATTGAACCCATGGTAAATCTCGGGACGAAAAGCGTCGTTCAGGAGAAGGATGGATGGACAATTCGTACGAAAGACCTGAAGCCCTCCGCGCACTTTGAGCACACCGTAGTTGTTCGTAAAGACAAGGCGGAAATACTTACCTCCTTCGAATACATAGAAAAAGCCTTACAGTAGCCTTATGGCCAAACAAACTTCCATTGAGCAGGACGGTGTCATCCTGGAAGCCTTATCCAACGCCATGTTCCGCGTGGAGCTGGAAAACGGTCACCAGTTGATTGCCCACATTTCGGGCAAGATGCGGATGCACTACATCAAGATCCTGCCGGGAGATAAGGTAAAACTCGAAATGTCGCCCTACGATTTGTCGAAGGGACGCATTGTGTACCGTTACAAATAACCCGACGACATGAAAGTCAAAACCTCCGTAAAGAAGCGTAGCGTTGATTGCAAAATCATCCGCCGCAAAGGCAAGCTCTACGTGATCAACAAAAAGAACCCGCGCTATAAGCAGCGCCAGGGCTAGTAGCACCAGACCTTTTTACAAAAGCACATGGCTCGTATTGCAGGGGTAGATATCCCAGACAACAAGCGCGGCGAAATCGCGCTGACCTACATTTTCGGCATTGGCCGTCCTTCTGCCCAGCAGATCCTCACCAAAGCAGGCGTTGACCTGAACAAGAAGGTGAAAGACTGGACTGAAGCCGAAGCCGGTGAAATCCGCGGCGTGATTGCCGCCGAGTATAAGACCGAAGGTGTGCTGCGCTCAGAAGTGCAGCTGAACATCAAGCGCCTGATGGACATCGGTTGCTACCGGGGTCTGCGTCACCGCAAAGGTCTGCCGGTTCGTGGTCAGCGTACCAAGAACAACTCCCGCACCCGTAAGGGCAAGCGGAAGACCGTTGCTGGCAAGAAAAAGGCTACTAAATAATCTGTAGCGGGAATCAGAATAAGATATGAATGATGAGTGATGAGTGGTGAGTTGAACGGTAAGAACCCCAACACATCATTTATCTCTCATCTCTCATAATTCTTTCTAACACCTTCCGCAGTTTTTTGCGATAACCAAATGGCACAAAAAAGAAAAGACAAAGCCAAGAAGCGCGTTGTCGTTGTAGAACCCGTAGGTCAGGTACACATCAAGGCCTCGTTCAACAACATCATCATCTCCATTACCAACAACAACGGCCAGGTAATTTCCTGGGCTTCGGCTGGTAAAATGGGCTTCCGCGGTTCGAAGAAGAACACGCCTTACGCCGCTCAAATGGCTATGACGGATTGCGGCAAAGTTGCTCACGACCTGGGTATGCGCAAAGCCGAAGTATTCGTGAAGGGTCCGGGTGCTGGTCGTGAATCGGCCATCCGTACGCTGGGTAACGTGGGTATTGAGGTAACGACCATTAAGGACGTGACGCCGCTGCCCCACAACGGCTGCCGTCCTCCCAAACGTCGTCGCGTTTGATTTATTGAACCTGTTCGCCTGGCGGACTTCCTGAGCCGGTTGCTGCAGCTGCTTCTCACCCTTGCGAAGCCTGTTTCCGTCCGGTTCGAACGGTTCAACCCCCTCAACACTCAACAACTCCGAAATGGCACGTTATACTGGTCCTAAAACCAAGATTGCCCGTCGCTTTAATGAGCCGATCTTCGGCCCAAGCAAGGCACTCACCAAAAAAGCATACCCTCCCGGCCAGCACGGCCGTGGCCGTCGTAAGAAGCAGAGCGAGTACGCTGTCCAGCTGATGGAAAAGCAGAAAGTGAAGTACATGTACGGCGTACTGGAAAAGCAGTTCGAGAACCTGTTCCACAAGGCTGCCACGATGCCCGGCATCACCGGCGACAACCTGCTGGGCCTGCTCGAGTCGCGCCTCGACAACACGGTGTACCGTTTGGGCATTGCTCCGACGCGTCGCGCCGCCCGTCAGCTCGTTCTGCACAAGCACATCACCGTAAACGGTGAGATTGTAAACATTGCTTCGTACAAACTGCGCGCTGGTGACGTTGTTGCCGTACGTGAAAAGTCGAAGTCGCTGGAAGCCATCACCACGAGCCTGAGCGCCCGCAACGCGCGTGCTTTCTCGTGGCTGGAGTGGGACGGCAAAGAAATGGTGGGCAAGTTTATCAGTGCCCCCTCGCGTGAGCTGATTCCGGAGAAAATCACGGAGCAGCTCATCGTCGAGCTGTACTCGAAGTAATTTTTTGGAACGGCCCGGCAGTCCGGGCCGTTTCTCTGCTTCGACTTTTTTCCTTGTTATATCTGGAAATGGGTAGCAGGCGGTAAGAAATCAGGCTACATTAGCCGCGTTCTTACGGTCTGCTACTCACTACTTCAAACGCCCCACTTATGTCAATCTTAGCTTTTCAAATGCCGGAGAAGGTGGTAATGGAGAAATCCGACGACTTCTACGGAACGTTTGAATTCAAGCCGCTGGAGAAAGGCTACGGCGTCACGATCGGCAACGCTCTGCGCCGCATCCTGCTGTCGTCGCTGGAGGGCTACGCCATCACGTCGGTTCGCACCAACAGCGTCCTGCACGAGTTCATGACTATTGAAGGTGTGATTGAGGACATGTCCGAAATCATCCTGAACCTGAAACAGGTTCGCTTCAAGAAAGTGAGCGACGCCATCGAGGATAAAATCACGGTGCGCGTGAAGGGCCAGGACACCTTCTCGGCTGGCGATATCAACAAATTCACGACCGGCTTCCAGGTGTTGAACCCGGAACTGGTCATCTGCAACGTGGATCCCAGCACTGAGCTGGAATTTGAATTCACGATTCAGAAAGGCCGTGGCTATGTTCCCGCCGAAGAGAACAAGCCTGCTGACCAAGTATTTGGTCAGATTGCCATTGATGCCATCTTCACGCCCATCAAAAACGTGAAGTACAGCATCGAAAACACCCGCGTGGAGCAGAAGACCGACTATGAGAAGCTCGTTATCGAGATTCACACCGACGGCTCTATTCATCCGGAGGACGCGCTGAAAGGTGCTGCCAACATCCTGATTCAACACTTCATGCTGTTCTCGGACAGCACCATGACCTTCGAAACGGTGAAAGCCGAAGAAGAAGAGACGGTGGACGAAGAGACGCTGCACATGCGCAAGGTGCTGAAAACGCCGCTGGCGGATATGGACCTGAGCGTGCGCGCCTACAACTGCCTGAAAGCCGCCGACATCAAAACCCTCGGCGACCTGGTGCAGCTGGATATGGCTGACATGATGAAGTTCCGCAACTTCGGTAAGAAGTCGCTGACGGAACTGGAAAACCTGGTGGAGGAAAAAGGTCTGACCTTCGGGATGGATCTGAGCCGCTACAAGCTCGACGAAGAATAGAAGCCCGGCTTCGCGAAAAGGTGCTGAAGGTGAACAATGTGCAGCTCGCACATTTTCCCTTTAGCACCTTTTTTTTGCCTCAGGTTTTCCTACCTTTGCACCCCATTCACACTTTCAACCCAGTGGGCCCCAAGGGGCAGCGGTTCTAATGTGAGAATAGCCAGCCAGTGGCTGCCTGTTTTCCGCCGTGGTCGTTGCTCGCAAGCTCACACTTTTTCATTTTTATGCGTCACGGTAAAAAAATCAACCACCTGGGTCGGACGACCTCGCACCGCAACGCCATGCTCTCGAACATGGCTTCGTCGCTGATCCTGCACAAGCGCATCACCACCACGGTGGCCAAGGCCAAGGCCCTGCGCAAGTTTGTAGAGCCCCTGCTCACCAAGTCGAAAAATGACACCACGCACTCGCGTCGTCTGGTGTTCTCGGAAATTGGTAACAAGGAAGTATTGAAAGAGCTGTTCGGTACGGTAGCCGCTAAAGTAGCTGGCCGTCCCGGTGGTTACACCCGCATCATCAAGCTGAGCCAGAACCGTCTGGGTGACAACGCTGAGCTGTGCATTATTGAGCTGGTGGACTTCAACGAGACCCTGCTGGAAGCCAAAAACGCTGGCGAAGCCAAAGCTACCACTACCCGTCGTTCGCGTCGTGGCGGCAGCAAGAAAGCTGCTGACGCTGAAACTTCGGCTGAAGTTGTAGCGGAAGCCAAGCCTGCTAAAAAGGCCAAGGCTGCCACCACGGAGGTTGCGGCCCCCGAGGACACGGCTACTGAAACGCTGAAAGACGGCGAGACCCGCGAGGAAAAAGCCGCTGAGTAGTAGCACCCAGCTTTCAGGCTGATTATATAAAAAGGCGCTCCTGGCAAGGGGCGCCTTTTTGCATGTTACCAGGTATAGCACCCGGAATAGGATGAAAGCAGCCGTTCGTCCATCACGAATTTATGCTGGTTCATGCTTTTTTTGGGGGAACTGACCAGCGGAGAGTTGGCAAATGGCGGCAAGGATGCTTGCTTTGAATATACCTGCCAGGCAAGCCAGCGGCTGTACCATAGTTCTCCACTTCTGGAATTTCCGTAGTATTCACAGTCAGGAAAGTAATCCGCGCATGCTACGCCTCCCCCGTCCTTCCCGCTCCGATTGGTTTGCTATTGCCACCTACTGGGTATTGGCAACGCCGTTTGTGCTGAGCAGCTACGTGCATGAGTTTGGGTGGATGCGGGGAGTGGGGGGGATGGCCTATACTATTATGCTGGACTCGGCGGCGGTGTATGTGCTGGTATTCCTGATTATGCCACGCGCCCTATCAGGCTACCAGAAGCGCCAGGCGTTGCTACTACTGGTGGCGTTTGTCATTGGTAGCATTCTGCTCTATGGCTACGGCTACTATTTCACCCTGGGACAGCGGCTACCGACGACGGTGAGCGGCTGGCTGATTGGTGTAACCATTCGGCATGCGATGAGCTATGCCTTGCTGGCCATCTTCATTACCATGAAGCGGTACTTTGAAATGCAAAAGCGGCTGCTGCTGGTGCAGAAGGCACAGGCGGAAAGTGAGCTGCGTAACTTGAAGGCCCAGATTGATCCGCACTTCTTATTTAATAACCTGAACGTTCTGCGCGGCCTGATTCAGCAGGACCCGCTGGAGGCCAATGAGTACCTGAATCGGTTTGCCGGATTATACCGGTTTCTGATTCGACACAAGGATGAGGATATCGTGAGTGTGGCCGAGGAACTCCGGTTTGCCCAGGAATATATCTATCTCCTGCGGCACCGCTTCGGCAGTGCCTATGCGTTTCGGGAGATGTTGGCACCCGCGGCCGATTGGGATACGCTGATGGTGGTGCCGGGCACGTTGCAGCTACTGATCGAAAATGCCATCAAACACAACGCCGGGAATGAAGAGTCCCCGCTGTGCATCACCATCGACGCAACCCCCGACAGCCTGAGCGTGCGTCACCCCCGTCGGCCGAAACTAACGCCGGTGGAATCTACGGGAACGGGGCTGGCGAACCTGCGGGAGCGGTACCGGCTGCTATTTGAGCGGGATATAGTGGTAGTGAATGCCGCCGAGCAGTTTGCGGTAACGGTGCCGGTGCTGCCCCAGGCGCGGGCGTGGTCGGCGGCGTAATGCACAGAACTTCATCAGCGGAAACTATATGCGTATTCTGATTCTGGAAGATGAAGAGCTAGCCGCCCGACAGGTGCAGCAGTTGCTGACGCACGCCGGGCTGGCAGGGGAGGAAACACCCGTGCTTCGCAGCGTGGAAAAGGCCTTGCTGTGGCTGCAGCAAAACCCCATGCCCGATTTGATCCTGTCGGATATTGAGTTGCTGGATGGCAACGTCTTTTCGCTGTATGAGCGGTTCCGGGTTACCTGCCCCATCATCTTCACCACCGCCTACGACCAGTTTCTGCTGGCCGCTTTCCGGGGCAATGGCATTGCTTACTTGCTCAAGCCCTTTGATTACGAGCAGTTCCGGACGGCGCTGGAAAAATATCACCTGCTGCGGGCCAACTTTATGCCGGAAAAGTTGGCGGAGCCGGTGCCGATGCTGAGCCCCGACGTAGTGCGGGAACTGAGCCAGGCCCTGCGCCACAACGCGCAGCCCCAGTACAGGCAGCGGTTTTCGGTGCGGATGCGCAACGGGCTGTACGTGCTGCAGGTAGAGGATGTGATGTACGTGCAGGCTGATGAGGGCGTGACGTTTGCCGTGGATGCCACCGGCACCCGGTTTCCACTCAATGGTAGCCTCACAGAGCTAGAGCGGCAACTGGACCCCGGCCGGTTTGGTCGCATGAACCGCTCGGAGCTGGTCAATATTGCGTTTATCGAGCGGGTAGAACCCTACTTCAATAACCGGCTGGTAGTAAAGCTGCGCCATACTGATTCCACGCTGATGACTAGCACGGCCCAGACCCCGGAGTTCCGGCGGTGGCTGGAAGGATAGAAGTTTTTGCCCTAGTTTCTTATGTCTCACAATCTGCCTGCCAACAGGTGGCTGGCTTCTTACTGCCCGCATTTTATGGAAAGAGTGGTTGTTGAACTCGACCTATACACGCACCCCAGCAAGGCTGCCCAACCCCACCTGTATGCCCGCGTCTGCGTGCACGAATCGGCCGGCGGGTTTACCCGTATGCGGCTGGAGAGCGAATACTGCCTGCACGAGGAGGTAGCCCTGCACTTGTTTTTGCTGGAGCAGCGCTACCGGGTGGAGCGTCTGACACTGGTAAAACCGGGGCAGCAGCCGTGGCTGGCCTACTACCCGGAGCTGCAGGCGGCTTACAACCGGCTTTCGGGATGGGACCAAATTCTGGGAATGAAAGGTCGGGGATAGTATTTACCTTGCGGCCTAATGGCGTGGGAGCCATTACGCAAAACCGCATTCTGTTTCATAAACCCATTTCCCCATGAGCATTATCACCGAAATCCACGCTCGTCAGATCTTCGATTCGCGCGGCAACCCGACGGTTGAGGTAGATGTAACGACTGAAAGTGGCACCGTGGGCCGCGCCGCCGTTCCTTCCGGAGCCAGCACGGGCAAGCACGAAGCCGTAGAACTGCGCGACGACGACAAGTCCAAGTACATGGGCAAAGGTGTGCTGAAGGCGGTGGAAAACGTGAACAGCAAGATTGCCGAAGAGCTGGTGGGCTTCTCGGTGTTTGAGCAGGGCCTGCTCGACAAAATTATGCTGGAGCTGGATGGTACGCCTAATAAGGCCAACCTGGGCGCCAACGCCATTCTGGGGGCTTCGCTGGCTATTGCCCGCGCCGCGGCCGCCGAGGCAGGTATGCCGCTGTACCGCTACGTGGGCGGCGTAAACGCCACCACGCTGCCCGTACCCATGATGAACATCCTGAACGGCGGCTCGCACGCCGATAACAGCATCGACTTCCAGGAGTTCATGATCATGCCGGTGGGTGCTCCCTCGTTCTCGGAGGCGCTGCGCTGGGGTACTGAAATCTTCCACCACCTGAAAAATGTGCTCAAGAAGCAGGGCATGAGCACCAACGTGGGCGATGAAGGTGGTTTTGCCCCCAACATCAAAAGCAACGAAGACGCCATTAAAGTGGTGCTGCAGGCCATTGAGTCGGCTGGCTACAAGCCCGGCGACGACGTGATGATTGCCATGGACGCCGCCGCGTCGGAGTTCTACGACGGCTCGCACTACCACTTCAAGAAGAGCACCGGCGACAAGCTGACTTCTTCGGAAATGGTAAGCTACTGGACCGACTGGACCAAGAAGTACCCCATCATCAGCATTGAAGATGGTATGGATGAGGACGACTGGACCGGCTGGAAAAACCTGACCGACAGCATCGGCTCAACCACCCAACTGGTGGGCGACGACCTGTTTGTGACCAACGTAAACCGCCTGCAGCGCGGCATTGATGAGCAGATTGCCAACGCCATCCTCATCAAAGTAAACCAGATTGGCACGCTGTCGGAAACCATTGATGCCATCAATCTGGGCCGCCGCAACGGCTACAAGAGCATCATGAGCCACCGCTCGGGCGAGACGGAGGACAACACCATTGCCGACCTGGCCGTGGCCCTGAACACCGGCCAGATCAAAACCGGCTCGGCTTCGCGCTCCGACCGGATGGCCAAGTACAACCAGCTGCTCCGCATTGAGGAGGAACTGGGCGAGGTAGCCTACTTCCCCGGCCGCAAAATGTAAATCACCGATTGGCGCAGTGATATTGCGCTGATTGTGCGGATTCGTGCTGAACGGCACCGTCGCCCCCTGGGGTGGCGGTGCCGTTTTTTTGTGAGCGGGCGTGCCAGGCAATATGCAGGTATGCCGGGAATAGCGGATATTTGCTGAGGCCGGTTGCAGTAGCCGCCCCACCAGAAAGCCAACCCGTTTATGCAAGCTTCGGACATCTTCGAGCGAGTACCTCGTTTTCTGCGCAGCTTTTACTTTCTGGCCGGGCTGGCATTCCTGACGTGGATGTTCCTGTTCGACGCCAATGACTTTGTGAAGCAGTACGACATGTACGCCAAGTACCAGGAGCTGAACACGGACAAGGAATATTACCTCCGTGAGATTGATAAGGTGAAGAAGGAGCGAGCCGAACTGCTGAGCAGCCCGGATCTGCTGGAAAAATTTGCCCGAGAGAAATACATTATGAAGCGCCCCGGTGAGGACGTATTTGTGCTGGTGCCGCAGGAGAAGGAGTAAGCTGGCGTGGTAGTTGCCCGCCCACCGGTTATGTTCAGGTCCGCCACTTCCCGCATCCTTTCATTGATGGTAGCCGGCTACCTGCTGACGGCGGCGGGCCCGCCTCAGCAGGTGGCTAATTCGCAGGTGCAGGTAGCGCGGCAGTTTCTGCTGGCGGTGCTGGCGGGCAACTGGGAGGCCGCGTACCAGCAGCTGAGCCCCGCCACCCGGCAACAGCTGCCACTGCCGGCGTTCCGGGCGGCCACTCAGCCCATCATCGACCAGGCCCGCACCTACGGCCCGGTTATCGACCTGTATAAGCTGGGCTACCGCCTGCGCGAGGACGACACAGTGCAGCCCTTTGTGGCCTTCCAGTACCGCGCCGACAGCCTGCGCCCCGGCCCCCACGTGCAGCTCGACGTGACGTTCCCGGACTCGGCGGCGCGGCAGATTCAGGCGTTTCGGGTGGTGCCGCTGCGGTAGGCTACCCCGGCAACGAAATCTTGCCCATGGTTATGGCGGGTACCCGCTGCCGGCCCGCACCCATGGTAATGGGCTGCCCGGCCACGGCCTCGTTGGCCAGCAGCGCAAACAGAATAGCCTCCTTGGCATCGGGCAGTACGCCCAGCGCCTCGGTGGTGGCCAGCGGGCACGCGGGCAGGTGCCGCCGCAATGCGGCCCGTAGCGCCGGGTTATGCGCCCCGCCGCCGCTGGCGTACACGCGCAGGGCGGGCCGGGCACCAAAGGCCTGCCGGGCGGCCCGGGCCACGCCCAGTGCGCTAAACTCGGTGAGGGTAGCCAGCACGTCTTCCAGCCTGAGCTCCAATGTGCCGCTGTGGGCCTGCGCCTGCTGCAGATAGGCGGGGCTGAACAACTCGGGGCCGGTGGTTTTGGGCAGGGGGGCGGCGAAGAACGGGTGCGCCAGCAGCTCCTGCAGTAACCCCTCGTGCATGTGGCCGGCCAGGGCCAGGCGGCCGTCCGCATCGTAGGAAAGCCCGGGGCGGTGCTGGCGCACGGTGGCATCGAGCAGGGTGTTGCCGGGGCCGGTATCGGTGCTGAAGGCGGTGCCGGCGGCCTGGCCGGCGCGGGGCAGGTAGGTGAAGTTGGCAATGCCGCCCAGGTTCAGCAGCAGCCGCTCCTCGTGGGGGCTGCTGAGCAGCAGAAAGTCGCCGTACGCGGCCAGGGGGGCTCCTTCGCCGCCGCCGGCAATGTGCTTCTGCCGGAAGTCGCTGAGGGTGATGATGCCGGTACCCACTGCCACGTGGTCCCCGTCGCCGAGCTGCAGGGTGGCGTTCAGGCCCGCAAACCCGGGTTGCTGGTGCTGATGGGCGGGGGCGTGGTACACCGTCTGACCGTGGCTGGCCAGCAGGTCAACTTCAGCAGGCGAAACCTGCCACTGCTGCAGGCACTGGTTTACCAGCGCGGCGTGCAGGCGGCCCAGCCAGGCGTTGAGCAGCGTCAGGTATTCCAGGCTCACCTGCTCGCGGGCAAACACCTCCCGGATGCGCTGGCGCACCGCTTCCGCGTACGGCACCGTGGCAAAGTGCTCCAGCTCCAGCCGCGTAGCGGGGCCGTGGCCGTGCAGGCGGCACAACGCCACATCCAGCCCATCGAGGGAAGTACCCGACATCAGCCCGATGATGCGGCGGCTGGGTTGTTGGGCAAGCTGGTAAAGGCGGGTGAGGTGCGGATTCATAAGAACTTTTTGTGCTGACTACTGCCGCCGGTGGAACCCGAGCTGGAGCAGAAACGGCATTTGTACTCTTTAGTGCCGCTCAGGAGGTCGGCCGGGGGCGTAAAGCTGCAGATAGAAAACGGAACCACTCAGGAAATAGTAGAACGTCAAGCTTCGGCTACGCCGCTGCAGGAGGTTCAGAACAGGCCGGTAACTTTCTCCACAGCATATACAAAAAGCCCCGCGGCCAGCTGTTGACCGCGGGGCTTGGTGCAGGCTGCCGGGCTGCCGGGTGGCAGCTTAGCCGATTTTTTTACCGGCCATGGCCTGGCTGATGCTGATATTCATCACGCGCTCGGCGAAGGGGCGGGTGAGTTCTTCCAGCTCATCCACGGCTTTCAGGATGGTATCTTTTTCCTGGGTGCTGAGGGCCGCCTTCAGCTTCTCCACGCCGGTCTGGGTTTGGGTGATTTCCTCGGGGGTGAGGTGCTGGCCGTTTTTGGCTACGAAGCGCTCCACCTGGTACAGCATCTGCTCGGCCACGGTGCGGGCTTCAATCACCATGCGGGCGGCCACGTCTTCGCGGGCGTGGGTGAGCGAGTCCATCAGCATCTGCTCCACCTGCTCATCGGTGAGGCCGTACTGGGGCTTGATTTCCACGCTCTGGCGGGTGTTGGAGCGCAGCTCAATGGCCTCCACTTTCAGAATGCCGTCGGCGTTGAGCAGGAAGTTCACATCGACCTTGGGCAAACCGGCGGGCATGGCCGGAATGCCGCGCAGGTCAAACTCGGCCAGCTTGCGGTTTTCCTTCACCAAATCCCGCTCGCCCTGGTACACCGATATTTTCAGGTTCACCTGCCCGTCTACCGAGGTGGTGTACTGGCGGCCGGCTTTGGTGGGGATTTTGGAGTTACGCGGAATAATCGGGTCCATCAGCCCGCCCATGGTTTCGATGCCCAGCGTGAGGGGCGTCACGTCCAGCAGCAGCACGTCGCGGCGGTTGCCGGCCAGGATGTCGGCCTGAATGGCGGCGCCCAGGGCCACTACCTCGTCGGGGTTGAGCGAGTTGTTGGCGGGTTGCCCGAAGAACTGGCTTACGCTGTCGTACACCAGCGGCACGCGGGTGGAGCCGCCCACCAGCAGCACGGCGTCGAGCTGCTGGGGCGTGAGCTTGGCGTCGGCCAGGGCCTGGCGGCAGGCGGCCAGGGTGCGGTCTACCAGGGGCTGCACCAGCTGGTTGAACTCGGTTTTGGTGAGGCGCACCACCACGTCGTCGCCCAGGTTGCCGGCAAAGTCGTCGTGCTGGCTGAGGTAGCGCTTGGCCGACTCGGCCAGCAGGCGCAGCTCCTGCTGCAGCGGGCCGTTGCCCTGCAGGCGCCCGGCGAGGCTGTGCTGGGCGGTCCAATGGTCGGAAATGGCCCGGTCCAGGTCGTCGCCGCCCAGGTAGGTGTCGCCGTTGGTGCTCAGCACCTCAAAAATACCCTGGTGCAGGTGCAGGATGCTGATATCGAAGGTACCGCCGCCCAAATCGTACACGGCCACGGTCTTCTCCTCGTCGGGCGAGAGGCCGATGCCGTAGGCCAGGGCCGCGGCGGTGGGCTCGTTCACAATGCGCAGCACCTCCAGCCCGGCCAGGCGGCCGGCGTCGCGGGTGGCCTGGCGCTGCGAGTCGTTGAAGTAGGCGGGCACCGTAATAACGGCCTTGTTCACGGGCGTTTTGAGGGCGTGCTCGGCCCGGGTGCGCAGCTCCTTCAGGATTTCGGCCGACAGCTCGATGGGGGAGTAGAACTTCTCGCCCACCCGGATTTTCACCAGCCCCTCGGAGTTGTCGTCAATCACCTTATAGCCCAGTTCCTGCGCGTGCTGGCCCAGGTCTTTGTAGCTCTTGCCCAGCAGGCGCTTCACCGAGTAAATAGTGTTCTGCGGGTCGGTCAGCAGATATTCCTTGGCCTCGGTGCCTACAATGGGAGCATCACCGGTGACCGGAAAATGCACCACGGAGGGCACGATGGTGCCCCGGCCCTGGTCGTTGATGGCCTGGGGCTGGCGGCCGTCGGGGTGAATGTAGGCCACCAGGGAGTTGGTAGTGCCCAGGTCAATGCCTACAATAATTTCTTCTTGCTGCAGGCTCCCGGTGGAGAGGTTGATTGCGACTTTGGCCATATAGTTAGGATGCGCTGTTGTGAAGCGCCGGAGAGAGGCAGAGGAATTGCGCCCTGGTTGCTAGAACTGCTTTGGGCGCGAAAAGGCACAAAAATACGTAACAAAAGTGCGCCGGCCGGTACCCCGTCAACTCCCTGCCATCGGGGTGGGCAAATCTACCTGCAGCAGAAGAAAAGTGCGCGCAGGGAGCCGGAACAAGATTAGTTCCAGTGCATTCAAAAATAGTTGTATAAGATTCAGGCTATTTAAATCCGGGGGGCGCTTGAAGGCCGTAGTGTAAATCAGTTATTCGCTCTATAAGCGGCTGGCCGGCAAACTGGCCGGGCAGTCCTCCTATTCAATCCGTCGGCAGGCTGGCGGAGTTGCACACACCGTTTTCTCATGTCTTTTCCGCTCACCGCGCCAGCCGTGAGGTATTGCCCCGTCTGATTTCAGGCGGGCGTTTTTCATCCATTTTCCCAACCCTATTCACGTTATGGCAAAAGTGCTTACACGTCCTATTCTGCACCTGTCACTGGCCGCCGCCGCGGCAGTGGGCCTCCTAGCCTGGAGCGGACAACATGCTCCCCTGGAAGCTTCCAGTCACCGCGAGGCTCCGTTGATTGCCGACGACCCGTTGGCTGACAACACCGACCTGTACGCTTTCCGCGACCCGAACAACGCGGAGATGATCAACATCATCGCCAACTACATTCCGCTGGAGCTGCCGCAGGGCGGGCCCAACTTCAATACGTTCGGCGAAAACGTGCGCTACGAGATTCACATCAAGAACTCGGGTGCCAACCCCAACCAGGACGATATTACGTACCGCTTCACTTTCAAGCGGACGAATGAAGATCCGACCACGTTCTTTAACGTGCGCCTGGGCAAGCAAAACCTGAAAGCCACTTATACGCTGGAAGTAAGCCGCAACGGGGGGGCCTTTACCACGCTCACCAGCACCGGCGTGGTGCCGCCACCCAACATTGGGCCCCGCTCTATTCAGGGCGCTGCCGGCCTGAATGCCTCCAGCTACGAAAGCCTGATGACTGGCGCCATTCAGACGGTGGGCACCAACGTGCGCGTATTCTGCGGACCGGTGGATGACCCGTTCTTCACCGATCTGGGCGGTATTTTTGATCTGGGGGGTATCCGGACGGCGGCAGCCCGCGACGGGCTGGCCCGCAAAAATACCCACACCATTGCCCTGCAGATTCCTATTTCGCAATTGCAGAAGGATGGTAAAACCGGCGCTCAGGCGGCCAACATCCTGGATTCGGACTACGTGATTGGGGTGTGGGCGTCGGCGAGTCGCCCGGCTCTGCGCACCCTCAACACCGACGGCACGCAAACCCATAGCGGCAACTGGGTGCAGGTGTCGCGCATTGGCATGCCGCTCACCAACGAGGTAATTCAGCCCATCGGGGCCAAGGATGCCTGGAATGCCGCGACGCCTTACACCGAAGCCGCCGCCACGGAAGACTATATGTCGAACCCGGAGCTGGGACTGTACGTGGCCGAGGGAACGGACTACTTTGGCGCGGCGGTACCCGGTTTGAGCCAGTTGCGCATTCAGCGCAGCTCACTGGGTACGTTTGACTTTGCCAACGGAAAAAACGGGGTGTCGGGCCTGCTGAACGCGCCGGCCGCTGATGTGGCCAATACGGCTTTTGCTAAAATTGCCAACGGTGGCTACGCCGAATACCTGCTGCGCCCCGGCAAGCCCCGCTCGGTAGATATTCTGCCGATTTTCCACACCGGCGTACCCAACGTGCGGCCTTACCAGCTGGCTACTGGTAAGCCCACCGGCCAGCCTCTGGCCGCCGGGAAGCCATTCATCAACAACTTCCTGCCCCTCATCGACAACCCGGCCGCGGCTGGTGGGGTAGGCGGCGACATGCTGCGCCTGAACATGGCCGTGCCCACTACCCCGCGCAACTCGGCCGATTTCAGCTCGGAAGGTCTGCTGGCGGCGGCCGTACTGGGCCTCACCGACGCCCGCTTCAATACCACTACCAATCTGGAAGCTATTCCGAACATGGATGGTTTCCCGAACGGTCGGCGGTTGGAAGATGACGTGACCCGCATTGAGTTGCAAGCCGTAGGTGGCGTAGTGCTGGCCGCCATTGGCCTGCCCTACGAAACTACCACCGGCCTGAGCAACGTGCTGGCTTTCCGCACCGGCATCGAGGCGAATGATACCACGTTCCGTAGCTCGTTCCCTTACGCCCAAACACCCTGGAGCGGTACTAAAGCCCAGCGCACCATCACGGCGCAGCGCGGTGCTTCGGGCCTGGGCCTGCAGCCCACCATTGTGGCTATGGCGCAGAACTATCCGAACCCCTTTGCGGAGTCCACGAGCCTGCACTACGAAGTGGCCGAGAAAACGCCGCTGACCATGTTTGTGAGTGACCTGACCGGCCGCCGCGTGGCTACGCTCATGAACGGCAAACTGCATAAGCCCGGTGCCTACGATATGACGTGGAAAGCTACCCCCGATCTGGCGGCTGGTACCTACGTGCTGACCATTGCGGCCGGCAATACCGTGCTGCAATCGGTGAAGCTGGTGCACACCCGCTAAACCTGTGCTTAACTGACCGGCCTGTTTACCCATGGTGGGCCGGCCGGTTTGGTACGGGTGGATAGCCGGGCCCTGGGTGAGTTCGGCTATCTTTTTCACTGCTTACAAGGGACCCAGCCAGTCGGTTGGGTCCCTTCTGGGCTGACATCTGCTTCTTCTATTCCAACCAATCAGAACCAAACAGGCGCGTGCGGAAATACTTCTACCCAATTCTACTGGTGCTGTTTCTGGGGTTTGTGGCCGTCATTTTCCTGACCCAGAAACCCGACCCTGTACCCACGCTCAAGGAACGCCACGGCGACCTGGCGGCGGGCGGGGAGTGGCTGAACACCAAAGCCGCCATCAACGGTCTGCTGGCCCGCTTGCGGGCTAAGCCCAACGATAACCAGGCCCGGGTGCTGCTGGCCGAGGCCTATATGCAGGAGGCCCGCGTTACGGGCGACCATCCGTACTACGATACGGCCGCCATGCAGCTGCTGGATCAGGCCCTGCGTCAGGAGCCGGAAAACTTCGAGGCCCTGTGCTGTAAAGCGTCACTGTGCCTCACCCAGCACCATTTTTCGGAGGGGCTGGCCGTGGCCGAAAAAGCCGTGGCCGTGAATTCCCGCAATGCCTTTGTGTATGGGCTGCTGTGCGATGCCAACGTGGAGCTGGGCCGCTACCCCGAGGCCGTGCGCATGGCCGACAAGATGAACCAGGTGCGCCCCGATTTGCGCTCCTACACCCGCGTATCGTACCTGCGCGAAATTCACGGCGACCTGCCGGGGGCCATTGAGGCTATGCAGATGGCCGTGCAGGCCGGCTACGCGGGTCTGGAGCAAACGGAGTGGGCCCGCGTGATGCTGGGCCACCTCTACGAAACCAGCGGCAACTTAGGGCAGGCCGAGCAGCAGTATCAACTGGCCCTGACTGCCCGCCCGCACTACGCCTACGCCCTGGCCGGACTGGGCCGGGTGGCGCAGGCCCGTCAGAACTACGCGGCGGCTATCAAGTACCTGCAGGAAGCCCGTCTGACGGTGAAGGATTACGCCTTCGCCGATGAACTGGCCGACCTGTACCAGCAAAACCAACAGCCCGCCGAAGCCCGCCAAATGGCCCGGGAGGCCATTACCATGCTGGCTGCCGCCGCCAATGAGGCCGACGAAAACGAAGCTATGGGGCACTACGCCGACCGGGAGCTGGCCTACGCCTACCTGAAGACCGGTGAGCTGGACAAAGCTCTCGAACACGCACAAATTGAGTATGAACGCCGCCCCGACAACATTGACGCCTGCGAAACCATGGCTTGGGTGTACTATAAGCGGGGCGAATACGCCACGGCGGAAAAATTTATGAAAACGGCCCGCCGCACTAACTCGCAAAATCCCATGCTGCTGTGCCGGGCCGGGCTGATTGCCACCAAAAACGGCCGGCCTGCCGAAGGGCAGGCGCTTATCAAGCAAGCCCTGGCCATTAATCCCTACCTCTCGTTGGATCTGGCTGAGGAGGGCCGCAAACTGCTGGCCGTGCGGTAGTTTTCCCGGCTGAGTTAACCGGTTCCTACAAACTGCAAGAGCGGATAGGAGCGGTGAAGCCGCCAGATTTCAGTTGCTTTGTCTGATGCCCGCTGTTCGCTATTTACAATATGTGCTGCCTGCTGCCCTGCTGCTGTTGCCGGGCCTGGCTTCCGCGCACGTGCTGGATGCCGACCTGAGCAAACTCTCCCGCACCGACGTTTTCCTGACCTACCTTAAACTCGGCTTCACCCACATTCTGCCCCTGGGCTTCGACCACGTGCTGTTTGTGCTGAGTCTGTACTTGCTGGAGCCTCGCCTGAAACCGGTGCTGTGGCAGGCCACGGCCTTCACAGTGGCGCACTCCATCACGCTGGGCCTGGCCATGTACGGAGTGGTGTCGCCGCCGCCCACGCTGGTGGAGCCGCTGATTGCGCTATCTATCCTATTCGTGGCCATTGAAAACATTGTGGTGGAGCGGCTGAATCCGTGGCGGGTGGTAGTGGTATTCGGGTTTGGGCTGCTTCACGGGCTGGGCTTTGCCGGGGCACTGACTAGCCTGGGACTACCGCGGGCCATGTTTGTGGAGTCGTTGGTGGCGTTCAACGTGGGCGTAGAGCTGGGCCAGGTAGCCGTGATTCTGCTGGCCTGGGTGCTAGTGGGCCGCTGGGCCGCCGATAAGCCCTGGTACAAGCGCCGCGTATTGGTGCCCACCTCCGTGGCCATCGGCCTGCTGGCCGCCTACTGGACAATTGAGCGACTAAGTTAGTGGGCAGTTGGTAGAGCGGTTTTGCCAATGGCCGGCCAATTGAACGGCTCGTCCGAACCGCTTTATGCAACGTCAGCAACGAGGAAACGCGAAGTGTCGCGTCTCTACAAGCTGGTCCGGCCGTGCCCGAATCCGTTGTAGAGCTACCCGATAGGTATCAGAAACGGAGTATCGAAGAACTGTCACCAACCACGTCACCAACCAATCCAATGCTCCGCCACTGCCTTACTCTGCTGCTGTTGCTGCCCTACCTGCTGGGGCTGAGCGCGGGCTTGGTGGGCCGGCCGGAGCCGGTGGGCCCCACTGCCGCCCACCCGTACGTACACAGCGCCGAGTGCCAGCGGCAGAACTACCTGCGCCTCGACTGCTTTGATACCTGCAACGGCGACCAGTGCGCCGTGCAGGCCCAGTGCAAAACCGATACTGCCGCGCAGCTGCTGGCCTCCTTCCAGAGCATTGACCTGCATTGCCTGCCCGAATTGCCGGGCGTGCAACCCATGCGGGTGCGGTGGCTGCTGGCCCGGTATCAACCCCTGCCGCCGCGGCAGCCCCTGGCCGGGCTGGCTGCGGCCATCTACCAGCCCCCCCGGCAAGCATAAGCAGAACGGTGAGCCTGCCCGCAGGCTCACGCAGTCGGCGTGCCCTGAGCCAGCCGACATCTTCTCCTTATTCTTTCTACCCGACGCCTTCGTTCTTCCTGCCGCTGCGGCCGGAGGCGTCGCATCGTGGCTGTATGCGTTCTACTGTTCACTGGATTTTTGCCGCCGGCCTGGGGCTGGCGGCTTGGGGGGGCGCCACTACGGCTCAGGCCCAGCAAACCACGCTGCGCGGCACCGTGGCCGATTCGGCCACCGGCCGGCCCCTGAGTGGGGTGCACGTGCGGGTGCTGAATCACGCCGGCGGCACCACCGCCGATGAACTGGGCTACTTTCAGCTGGGTACTTTGCCGGCCGGTACCTACACGGTGCGGGCCGGCGGGCTGGGTTATGCCACGCGCAACCAAACGGTAACGCTCCTGGCCGGCCAGCCCGCCACTGTGGCGTTGCGCCTGCCCACGGCTCCCCTCGCGCTGGCCGAGGTAACGGTGGCCCAGCCCCGCGACCCAAACCAGACGCTGGCCGTCATTTCGCATATTGATAAGCTGCTGCGGCCCGTCAACTCGGCCCAGGACCTGCTGCCGCTGGTGCCGGGTCTGGTCATTGCTCAGCACGCGGGTGGGGGCAAGGCCGAACAGATTTTCATCCGGGGCTTCGATGTGGACCACGGCACCGATTTTAACGTGAGCATCGACGGGCTGCCGGTGAACATGGTCAGCCACGCCCACGGCCAGGGCTACGCCGATTTCCACTTCGTAATCCCCGAGACGGTGGACCAGCTGCGGGTGTATAAAGGCCCCTACACGGCCCGGTTCGGGGATTTCGCTACGGCTGGGGCGGGTGAATTTACTACCAAAACCCGCCTGGAGCAGAGCCAGGTAAAAGTGGAGCTGGGGCAGTTTGCTACCCGCCGGGCCGTGGCTTTGGTGAATTTACTGCCCGTGAATGGCCACCTGCTGGGCACCGGCCCCGAAAACGCCTACGTAGCCGCCGAGTACAGCTTCACCAACGCCTACTTCGACGCCAAGCAGCATTTCCGGCGGTTCAACGGGCTGGCTAAATACACCGGCCAGCTATCCGACCGCACTTCCCTCATGCTGCTGGCTTCCCGGTTTAATTCCCGCTGGGATGCCTCGGGGCAGGTGCCGGAGCGGGCCATCCGGGAGGGGCTGATTTCGCGCTTCGGCAGCATTGACCCCACCGAGGGCGGCTCCACGGGCCGCACCAACGCCACGGCGGTGCTTACCACCGACCTGCCCCACGCGGCCGTGCTGCGCCAGCAGGTGTACTACTCCCGCTACGACTTCAACCTGTTCTCCAACTTCACCTTCTTCCTGCGCAACCCGGTTGATGGGGACCAGATCCGGCAGACCGATGGCCGCCATGTCTACGGCTACACCGGCACCTACGAGCGGAGCTTTCAACTGGGCAGCCGCACGCTACGTACCACCGCCGGCCTGGGCACCCGCCTCGACGACATTGATGTGGCCCTGCGCAACTCCGTGCGGCGCACCGTAACCGATACCATTGTAACGGGCCGCGTGTACGAGCAGAACCTGAACGGCTACCTCGATGCCACGCTCAGCCTCACCGACCGCCTGACCCTGAACGCCGCCCTACGCGCCGATTATTTCCGCTTCCGGTTCCGGGAAGACCGGGTCGATTCGCTGTCGGGCCGGGCGGGTAAGACCCGGGTGAGCCCCAAGCTGAATCTGTACTATGATGTGACGCCGGCCGTGCAGCTGTTCGTGCGCTCGGGCTTCGGGTTTCACTCCAACGATGCCCGCGCCGTGGTTACCAACCCCGGGGCCAACGTGCTGCCCCGGGCCATTGGCTACGAGGTGGGAAGCACCTTCAAGCCGGTGCCTGCGCTGGTAGTCAATACCGCGCTGTGGGCCCTGCACCTGCAGGATGAGCTGGTGTACGTGGGCGACGAAGGCGTGGTGGAAAGCGCCGGCCGCACCCGCCGCTTCGGCCTCGATGTGGCGGCCCGCTACCAGCTCACCCGCAGCCTGTTTGCCGATGTGGACCTGAATTTCAACCACGGCCGACTGGTGGGGGAGCCCCGCACGGCCAACCGCATTCCGCTGGCTCCCACCTTTACCAGCGTGGGCGGCCTCACGCTGCGTCGGCCCGGCGGCTTCAGCGCCAGCCTGCGCTACCGCCACATCGATTCCCGCCCCGCCAACGAGGACAACTCAGTGCGGGCCCGGGGCTATTTTCTGCTCGATGCCGTGGTGAGCTATACCCGCCGACGCTTCCAGGTGGGCGCTACCGTGGAGAACCTGCTGAACGTAGCGTGGAATCAGGCCCAGTTTGATACCACCACCCGCCTGCGCAACGAGGCCGTGCCGGTGCAGGAACTGCACTTCACGCCCGGTACGCCCTTCTACGCCAAGCTCAACGCCAGCGTCCTGTTTTAGCCACGTCGGTCCGCGCCGTTGGCGGCCAATGCGCAACGCCGGCCAGATGGGCCATCTTCTCATTTTCTACTGCTGTTCATCATGTCTTTTCTGGTTCTACCCTCGCGTACTACCGTTGCCTCACAACTGCCCGCTGCCATCCGAACCCGCAGTGTTTCCGCTGAACCTGGGCTGCCTTTACCGCCACCCGTTTGGCAGCGCAGTTCGGGGCTGCCCGTGGCGGCCCGCTGCCGCAGCGGCGCCCGCACCAAACCGTACCAATCGGGTAAACGCTGGTAAACTCAGTCAGGAAAGGCCTTCCTCAATGGCAGAGGAAGGCTTTTTTATTGGTCACGTGCAAGCTGACCACGGTGGATAAAGAGCAGCCAGGCTTGGATAGCGGCCGGTAAATGCGGATTTTCGGCCAGGATTTCGTAGCCGCCATGATGTTGACTTCTATTCTGAACCGGCTGCCCGGGCGGCGGTATGTGTTAGGGTTTTTTCTAGGAACTGCTGCGGCAGGGTGTCAATCCTCGGCCGGTGAAGTGGCAGCTACCCGCCTGCCGATAGCCGCCGCCCGAGTTACGGCCCCCGATTCGGTGGCTGCCCCGGCTTTACCCGACTCCTTGCGCCTCACGCCGCTGGCCCCCCTGGCCGCTGTACCCGATTCCCTGCACCGGGCCGTGCAGCAGCTGCATGCGCAGCTGGGACTAGAGGCGGCGCAACTGCGGCCAGAAGTGCTGGAACGGGCCTGCGTGGGCTACCTCACCCTGCGGAAAGCGGGCAAAATCAGCCAGCCCGGTATTCTGGCCGTGGCCGATATGGACTTGCCCTCCTCCGAAAAGCGGCTGTGGGTGCTGGATTTACGCAAGGCCGAGGTGCTCCAGAACAGCCACGTGGCCCACGGCCGGGGCTCGGGCCACCTGCGCGCCCGGCGCTTCTCCAACGTCCTGAAATCGGCCTGTACCGCGCTGGGCTTCTACCGCACTCAGGATACTTACCAGGGCAAGCACGGCCTTTCCCGCCGCCTGCGCGGCCTCGACGCGGGCCAGAACGACAACGCCCTGCGCCGCTACGTGGTGCTCCACGCCGCCGACTACGTGAGCCAGCAGCACCTGCAGCGCCACGGCCAGGCCGGCAACAGCCGCGGCTGCCCCGCCCTGCCCCCGGATCAATACCGAGCCATCATCCGCACGGTGGGGGAAGGCGGTTGCCTCTACCTCAGCGGCCCCGGCCTGGAATCAAAATGGCTCAACCCTGCAGTAGCAGCCCAGCAGCTGGCGGCGCGGGGGTGGCGGTAAAGCGCCTGTTATGAAATCCCCTAACCGTATCCGCGTCGACTTTGAGCGGCCAAGCCACGGTTGGCTGCCGGTTAAAGTCATTATGAATGACTTTGAGCTTACTATTAACGCTTCAGACGTTCCAATTAACCCCATATATCTGTTGTATTTAGCAATCCTTGATGTGGTTGATGGAATAGCGTCGAAGGTATGGTGGCATCTGGAGCCAGCTGGCTACTATTTCGATTTCACCCAGCCACAGCCGGGGCTATATCGTCTAGTTATCAGCTACCATTCCGATAGCCAAGTATCAGAATTTATGCACGAGACAAAAGGTAGCGCTGCCGACATCATCCTGCCTTTTTGCCGGGCCATCAAAAATCTGAATTCCTACAAGTATGACGAACAGGACTGGCCCAGCCTCGAAGGAATGCAATTAAATCGTCTGTCAAACGTTATGGAGTTACTGAAGAGAAGAGCGTAAAAAAGCCCCACCGGATGAATCCAGCGGGGCTTTTCAATTGCTACAGAACCAGGAATTATTTCACTACCACCTTCCGGCTCAGGTTCAGTTCGGGAACGGTGAGCTGGTACACACCGGCGGGCAGAGTGCGGGTTACGCGCAGACGCTGCTCGGTGGAGCCGGGGTACAGGCGCACGGATTGCTCGTGCACGGGGCGGCCCAGCAGGTCGATGAGGCGCAGGGTAGCGGCCATTTCCTTCGGCGACTGCACTACCACGTCAATCCGGTCGGCGGCGGTGGGGTTGGGGTACACGGCCAGATCGGCCCCGCTGACGGTAGCTTCCTTGGTGGCCGTGATGGTGGCTTCACGCAAAGCGGTGCTGGTGAGGACGGCCGGGGCGGTGTAAGTGGCTTTGATGAAAGCGCGCTGAGCCGGGTTGGTGGCTACCGCGTTTTTGGCGCGCAGCGTCAGCCAGCCGGTGGCCGTGGGGGTGTAGGTGCCCGTGAGGTTGCCGGTGCCGGTTTTGCTGCTCACGATGGTGCTTGTGCCGCTCACCAGCTCCACCGTAAGGCTGCGGGTGGCATCCGTCGGGAATAGGTTGTACGTCACGGCCTTGCCTGACTCCACGTAGATGCGGCCCGCCGTGCGGTAGGCCGTGGACGAAGCCGGCAGCTGCCCGCCCTGCTTCAGCGACGAGGCGTGCGAGTCGCCCAGGTCATCAGCCAGTTCCCACTCCTGGGTGGTAGTCATAGCGGCACGGTTGTAATTGGTGCCGATGCCGGTGGGAGCCCACACGGAGTAGCCCCGGCGGCCGCCGGCGGCTGTGCCGTTACAGGGCGGCGTGTTGATGCTCACCGTCTGCGAGCTGCTTACCGTCACGGTAGCGGTGCCGTTGGCCCCCGAGTAGTCTTTCAGCACTGTGCCGGGCGCAAAGTCGCAGGAAACGGTGTTGTTCTGCCAGGTATTCCAGTTATCGTTGATGCCGATAATGGCCTTGGTGCTCCGCTCAATTACCAAGTGGTCTGGGGCCTGGTAGCGCACTTTGTAGGCACCATCCTTAAACCGCAGGTTCTGGTGGCACCAGATCAGGTTTTCGATGTCGGAGCGCAGGGGCAGGTCCGTTGTGCTGGTAGGCTGGTGGGAATACCGCTTGCTGGTGTTGCCCACATTAAACAAGTCCTCGAAGAAAATCTGCGGGGAGCCATCCACGGCCAGCGCCGCTGCATACGCCGCCGACAAACGCCCGTCAAACGGGTCGATGTGGGGAGCCAGCTCCGAGCCGGTGTTCCAACCGGTGTAGTTGCCGTTGGCGTCCGTCTGGGGCC
Organism: Hymenobacter sp. 102; assembly: GCF_049949205.1. Classification (NCBI taxonomy): domain Bacteria; kingdom Pseudomonadati; phylum Bacteroidota; class Cytophagia; order Cytophagales; family Hymenobacteraceae; genus Hymenobacter; species Hymenobacter sp. 102. The sequence goes on along the minus strand of NZ_CP188172.1, from coordinate 2,089,250 downwards.
GGAACGTGTCGTGGTTGTTTACGAAGGGCACCGTGCGGTGCACGTAGGTACCATTGATGTTTACTACCCGCGTACCCTGCTGGTAGCCCGGCAGGCTACCCACATCAAAGTTGCCGCCCCCGCTCACGATGTTATACAGGCCGTTGCGCAGCGAAAAATCGAAGGTGCCGGCGCGGTTCTGTACGTTGGCCACCCAGCCGTCCATCTGGCCCGCGGAGCCTACCCATTCGCCCACGGCGTACATGGTAGCCCCGCCGCTGGCCCAGCCGGCATTGCTTTGCATGTTGTAGAGGAAGTCCTCCATGGCAAAGTCGGGGAAGTGCTTCACGGCGTCCAGACGCACCCCGTCAAAGCCCTCCTGCTTTTTGTACCATACCAGCCAATTGCGCACCCCATTGCGCATGTAGTCGGCACCCTGGGCTGGGTTGAAGGTGGCATTGGAGCTCTGGCCGTAGGAGCCGTTGTAGTAGCTCACATCGGGCCCGAAGTACACGGCGTTCCAGTCGCCGGAGGTGGAGTTGTTGCCAGGGTTGGGGTTGAAGTTTTGCCAGTTCTTGGAGAAGCGGCCGTTACGGGCCAGGTAGTTGGCGGCCGTTTCATCGGTAGCGGGCTTGGTGTAGCTCACGTACCGGAAGTTCTTGTACTTGCTGGTCGAGCCATCCTCCCAGGCGGCCGGGTCCTGGCCGCCGGCCCCGGTTTGCGAGCCGGCCCCGTCGTTGTGGTTCAGCACAATGTCCTGCACCACCTCAATGCCGTTGGCGTGCAGCACGGCCACGGCCCGCAGCAGTTCATCCTTGTTACCCAGGCGGGTACCGGTGAAGCCTTTTTGGTATTTATCCCCGAGGTCGTAGTTGTCGAAGGGTGAGTAGCCGTTGCCCTGGTTACCGTTCTTGATGCTGGGTGGCAGCCACACGGCGTCAATGCCCATGGCCTTCAGGCGCGGAGCCAGCAAGGCAATGTAATTGGCCCAGCCGTTGGGATAGTTGGAATTCCAGTAATCCCACCAATAGCCTTGGAGAATTACTTTTTGAGCGTTGGCGGGCTGTCCGCCCAGAACCAGGAGGGCAGCCGCGGCCAGGGTGAGCTTGCGCCACCACGTGGGAGTACCAGTGTGCATGTGGGAAATGTGGGAATTGGTTGGTGGGAAAAGTAACGACGTGCGGGAACGTCGGGAAGTGCGGGTTTGGGGTTCCTAATATCCGAAGTTAAATAGGAAAATGCCGATGTTGTATTGCTGGAAGATGGTAGTCTTTTAACAGGTTTTCATTGGGTAGGGGAATTTATCAGCTTTGAAAAACCTTATATTCAGGTACAGATTTCAGATGCCATCGTGCATCTGCAACGGCTAAAGCCTCGTAAAACCAGGCGTGCCTGTTCCGCTGAAGAGCGGGCGGGTACTTACCTAAACTTGAAACCGAACTGTGTCGATGGAAAACCAGAGTGTAGTGCGCCGTCAGCGCCTGAAGCGCCGGGCCCGCCGGATGGCGCGCCGCGTGTTGCCGTTTGTGGCCTCTTTGTTCCTGGCTACGCCGCTGGCCGCTCCCGTGCGCTCCAATGCTGCTGTTGCCGCTACTGAAACGCGCCTGCCAACTCCAGCCGCCACTAAAACCATGCTGTTCAGCCAACGCCTGCATGACCTGTATCGGGACCTGCGGGCAGAGGACCAGGGACTGCGCTTTGCGGTATTCGAAAAGGCCATGACCGGTTACCTAAATCTGCAGAAGCAGGGCCGACTGGCCGACAAGCAGCTGCTGACGGTGGTAGATTTTGAGTTGCCCTCCACCGAAAAGCGCCTGTGGGTATTGGACCTTGCAGCCAAGCAAGTGAAGTTTCACACGCTGGTGGCGCATGGGCACAACTCCGGTGAAAACATGGCGACGAACTTCTCCAACGAAAACGAGTCGAATATGAGCAGCCTGGGTTTCTACGTAACTCAGGGCGAGTACCAAGGTAAGCACGGCCGTAGCCTCAAGCTGAAAGGCCTTGATGAAGGCTACAACACCAACGCGCTTAGCCGCTCGGTAGTGATGCACGGTGCCGATTACGTAAGTGAGGAGTTTATCCGCCAGAATGGTCGCCTGGGACGTAGCCTTGGATGCCCAGCCCTGCCCATGGATCAGAAGGACGCCATCATTGAAGCCGTGGAAGGTCAGACCTGTTTGTTTTTGAATGGTCCTGATCAATCGTATTCGTCCAAGTATCTAAACCAGGATATTGCCGTCACCACGCTGCTGGATCGGGACAGCCAGATGATCTAGAATTCCGGATAGTAATGCACAACGGCCCGACTGCACCTGCAGCCGGGCCGTTTGTTTGTAGCACGTAGCGAAGATGCGCACCCGAGCCGCCGCAGGCGAGTAGCAGGGGTTCAAGCCTGCTGCGTAGGTACTCGCTTTGCTCGTGCGCGAAGCTGAACTGGGCACTACTGCGCTGATAGCCTCACGCCAAATTTACTGCCTACGGTTTCCAGGTCGTTGATGACTGCATCGAGCAACGGAATGCCGTCCAATAGGCGCACGGCCGAGGTTTCGCGCTCCGGGTCGCCGGGGATGAGCACGGATTTGCCGTCCACGGCCTGGGCCTGACGGAAAGTGGTAATCCAGTTGTCCATGTGGGCCTTGAACTCGTCGGCGGGGCGGAAGGCATCCACCCGCATGGCCCCGAAGAAGTGGCCCAGGCCCTGGCCCACGGGGTTGGCCGAGGGCTGCAGGAAGGCCACGAAGGGCGGCACCCAGGGGCCGTAGTTGGCCCCGCTGAGCACGGCCGAGAAGATATCAACCACCGCGCCCAGGCCGTAGCCCTTGTGCGAGCCGGTGGCCCCGCCCAGCGGCAGCAGCGCCCCGCCGTTCTTCACGGCGTTGGCATCGGTGGAACCCGTGCCCTGGGCATCCTGGGCCCAGCCTTCCGGAATGGGCAGGTTCTTGCGCTGGGCAATTTCGAGTTTGCCGTTGGCGGCGGTAGTGGTAGCCATGTCCAGCACGAAATCGGGCTGCTCGCCGGCGGGCACGGCCACGGCAATGGGGTTGGTGCCCAGCAGCCGCTCCAGCGAGTAGGTGGGGGCCACCAGCGGCGAGGCGTTGGTCATGGCAATGCCAATCATGTCGTGGGCCAGGGCCTGCATGGCGTGGTAGCCGGCAATGCCGAAGTGGTTGGAGTTCTTCACCGACACCCAGCCGGTGCCCACCTGCCGGGCTTTGTCCAGAGCCACCTGCATGGCGCGCGGACCTACCACCAGCCCAAGGCCCCCGTCGCCATCCACCACGGCGGTGCTGGGCGTTTCGTAGGTTACCCCGATGCGGGGCGTGGCGTTGATGCGGCCGGCTTCCCAGAGGCGCACGTAGCCAATCAGCCGGGCCACGCCGTGCGAGTCCACCCCGCGCAAATCGGCCGACAGCAGGGTTTCGGTGGCCAGCGTGGCATCAGCCTCCGGGCAGCCCATACCGCGGAACACGGCCTCGGTGAAGGAAAATAGCTGATTGTAGGAGAAGAGAGTCGGAGTCATGAGTGGCGTAGGCGTGTATCGGAAGCCTTCGGGTGGAATGCGTAAACAAGGCTGTCATTCCGAGCGAAGCGAGGAATCTGGGTTAGTACCTGAAGCCGTTTTCCAGATTCCCCGCTTCGCTCGGAATGACAGGTTAGTCTGCAGCAGAGCCGGCCAGCATTTCGGCCAGCAGCCCTTCCTTGAGGGCGTAGGCTGAGGTGCGCAGGTGGGTAATGCCGGTGAGGGTGAGCACGTAGTCGATGAGCACGGAGGCCACCACCAGCATGTCGGCGCGCATGGGCAGGATACCGGGCAGGGCGGCCCGCTCGGCGTGGGGCAGCGTGAGCAGCTGCGCGTAGCTGCGCCGGAAGCTGTCCATCGTCAGCTCGGTGTTCGGCGGCAGCTCGGCCTCGGTGCGCAGCCGGCCCAGTTGCATATCGGCCAGGCTGTCAAACGAGCCCGACGCACCCACCAGCCCTACCGGCCGGTGCTCCTGCACGGCGGCGGCCAGCGGGGCCAGCACCTGCTGCAGGTAGGCCTGTTCGGCCGCTACGGCCTCGGGCGGGAACACGCCGGCGGGCTCCGGGAAAAACCGGTCCAGCAGCCGCTGGGCCCCAATCTCAAAGCTCTGCTTCCAGAAAATGGTATCCTCGTTGGCAATGATAAACTCCACCGAGCCGCCACCGATGTCCATAATCAGGTGCTTGTCGGGGCCTAGGGGCACGGCCCGGCGCACCCCGGCGCAAATCAGCTCGGCCTCCCGGTCGCCGGCAATAACTTCCACCCGGATGCCGGTTTGCTCGAAGATGTCCTTCACCAGCTCGGGGCCGTTGCTGGTCACGCGCATGGCGCTGGTGGCGGTGGCGCGCACGTCGGTTACCTGGTGTAGTTCCATTTCCTCCTTGAAGCCGGCCAGCGTGTGCAGGGCCCTGGCGTAGGGCTCGGGGGCAATGTGACCCTTGCTGATGCCGCCCTCGCCCAAACGCACGCCCACCTTGGTGCGCAGCAGCGTAATGGGCTTGGCGTGGCGCGGCTCGGGCAGCTCCACAATCAGCAGATGGAAAGTGTTAGTGCCCATATCAATCAGGGCCAGGCGACGGTGGAGCATATCAGTTGCGAGTTGCGAGTTACCAGTTTCCAGTTGCAGTCGTTGGGTTGGTAGGTATCAGTGTTGGCTAAACAATCCCTGCCGAAAAGCAGAGACTTCATTGACCATAACTATCAACTGACAACCGGCAACTGAATTTAATTGCCGAACCGGCAGAACGTGCCCAGGGGCAGCTTGCGGCCGGCGCGGTCGTGCAGGTAAATTTCCCCGATTTCGCGGTTCTGGCGGGCCTGGGGGAAGATTTCGTGCACCAGGTTTTCCAGAATCAGGGCCGAGAAGCCCAGCGAGTAGAGGTTGATGAGGAAAAAGTGGTCCTCGGGGTCGAGTAGCTCTTTGCAGAGCTTGAGCATCTCGTTGAGCTCGTCTTCCAACTGCCACTTTTCGCCGTTGGGGCCGCGGCCGTAGGCGGGCGGGTCGAGGATGAGTCCCTGGTACTTGCTGCCGCGCTTTACCTCGCGCTTCACGTACTTCATGGCGTCCTCTACCAGCCAGCGCACCCCGTCGAGGTTGCTGGCTTCCATGTTGTCGCGGGCCCAGAAGTTCACCTGCTTCACTGAGTCGAGGTGGGTTACGTCGGCGCCGGCGGCGCGGGCGGCCAGGGTGGCGGCCCCGGTGTAGGCAAACAGGTTGAGCACGCGCGGCGTGGCGGCCCGGCGCTGGCGCGTCTGGTTGAAGATAAACTGCCAGTTGGGGTCCTGCTCCGGAAACAGCCCCACGTGCTTAAACGACGACATGCCCAGGCGGAACCGCAGCTTCAGCCCGTCGGGCCGCTCGTAGCCAATTACCCACTGCTCGGGCGTGCCGGGCTTGATTTTCCACTGTCCCCGTTCCTGGCTGCCCTTTTCGCGGGTGAAAATGGCGTTGGCGCGCTGCCACTCCGAGGCGGGCAGGTGCGGGTCCCAGATGGCCTGGGGCTCGGGCCGGGCCAGAATATGCTTGCCGAAGCGCTCCAGCTTCTCAAAGTTGCCGGCATCTATCAGCTCGTAATCGGCCCAGGGGCTGGTGGTCAGAAACGTGTACATGCCGCAAAGGTACGAATGGGTGGTTGGGTAGTTGGGTGGTTGGGTGGTTAGGTGGAGGGTCATTGCGAGGCGGAGCCGAAGCAATCCATCCTTTTCAGGGCGTAAACCCCGGAAGATCTGAAAAGCCCTTTAGGCCAGCCCAAACGTAAGGGCTTGGGAACAGGTCTGAGTGCCGGACTTAGTGAAGGACAGATTGCTTCGGCTCCGCCTCGCAATGACGGTTCAACCACCTAACCACCCAACCACCTAACAACCCTTCGTACCTTTGCCCCATGAGCACCACGCTGCACTTCCACAAATACCAGGGCACCGGCAACGACTTCGTGATGCTGGACGACCGGGGCCAGACGTTTGATATTGCCAACCACCAGCTGGTGCGCTTCCTCTGCGACCGGCGCCGGGGCATCGGGGCCGATGGGCTGATTCTGCTGCGGCCTCACGCCGCCTACGATTTCGAGATGGTGTACTTCAACGCCGACGGCTACGTGGGCTCCATGTGCGGCAACGGCGGTCGGTGCACCGTGGCCTTTGCCCGCCAGCTGGGCGTTATCGAAACCAGCACCCGCTTTCTGGCCGCCGACGGCCCCCACGAGGCCCGCATCGACGCCGACGGCACCGTGCACCTGCGTATGCAGGACGTGCTGGGCCAGCAGGAGGTGGAGGAATACGGCGTGTTCCTCGATACCGGCTCGCCTCACCTGGTGCGCTTCCAGCCCGCCAGCACCCTGGCCGAGCTGAACGTGTTTGCCGAGGGCCGCGCCATTCGCTACAACGAGCGGTTCCGCGAGAAGGGTACCAACGTGAACTTCGTGGAAAGCCCCTCGGCCCCCGACCAGCCCTGGCAGGTGCGCACCTACGAGCGGGGCGTGGAAGACGAAACCCTGAGCTGCGGCACCGGCGTCACGGCCGTGGCCCTGGCCGCCAGCAAGCGGGGCGCCAGCAGCCCCGTGCACCTGCGCACGCCCGGCGGCGACCTGCGCGTGGCCTTCGAGGCCCGGCCCGACGGCTCGTTCACCCACGTATTCCTCAGCGGCCCCGCCACCCACGTTTTCAGCGGCACGGTTGCCGTGTAGCGTTGTGCCAGTAGCGCGAGCCTCTGCTTCGGGTATCGTTGAATAGAAGAAGCGCATGTGCTTCCCTTGTCCGACGATACGTGAAGCAGAGGTTTCGCGCTACTGGCACAACCGACTTTTTCTCTTGCTTTATGCCTGATTATGAAGAATTCCTGACCGTTACCGACCTGAGCCTGACTGAGCGCGGGGCCACGGCCCTGCAGCACGTGAGCTTCCGGCTGCCAGCCGGGCGGCGGCTGGCGCTGGCGGGCGAGTCGGGGGCGGGCAAAAGCACGCTGCTGCAGTGCATTGCGGGTTTGGTGCAGCCCACGGGTGGCGAAATCCGGTTTGCGGGGCGGCGGGTGAAGGGGCCGCAGGAAGTGCTGGTGCCGGGCCACGACGGCATCGTGTATCTCTCGCAGAAATCCGACCTGCCCCACTCGTTGCGGGTGGAGCAGGTGCTGCGCTACGCCAACAAGCGCCCCGCCGCCGAAGCCGCCGCCGTGTACGGGGTCTGCCGCATTACGCACCTGCTGCCCCGCCGCACCGACCAGCTCTCGGGCGGCGAGCAGCAGCGGGTGGCGCTGGCGCGGCTGCTGCTCTCGGGGCCGCGCCTGCTGCTGCTGGATGAGCCCTTCTCCAACCTCGACCGGGTGCACAAGCAGCAGCTGCAAACCATTCTGCGGGAAGTAAGCGAGCAACTCAGCATCACCTGCCTGCTCGTCTCCCACGACCCCACCGATACGCTGCCCTGGGCCGAGGAAATTCTGGTGCTGCAGCAGGGCCGGCTGGTGCAGCAGGGCCCGCCCGAGCAGGTGTACCGCCAGCCCGTGAACGAGTACACCGCCGCCCTGTTCGGCGACTACAACCGCCTCCACGGCCCCGACCTGCGCGCGCTGCTGGCCGCCCCGCGCAGCCGCCTGCCCGCACCGGTGCTGCTGCTGCGCCCCGAGAGTCTCGTGCTGCACCCCGCCGGGGCCGCCGGCGTGCCGGCCCGCGTGCAGGCCGTGCGGTTTTTGGGGAGCTACTACGAAGTAGAAGTGGAGTTGCCGGCCGGTACCCACCTGCGTGTCCGCATAACGGCCGATCCGCCCGCCGTGGGCACCGCCGTAGCCGTAACCCCGGCCCCCGGTGCCGCGCTGGCGTTTGTGGCGGAGTAGCATCAAAAGCAGCCCGTGCCTCGGCAGGATTTTTGTCCGAGCCGAGGAAGGAGAGGCACGATGGGTTTTCACATTTGGCACATTCCAGCCACATTCCGCACATTAGCCCCCACATTCTCTTCCTCATGCTCCGCTCCGACCTGATTTTCCTGCGCCCTTTGGAAGCCGATGACTTGGAGTTCCTGTATGCGCTGGAAAACGACCCGGCGGTCTGGGGCGTGTCGGACACGCTGGCCCCGGTGTCGCGGCACGTGCTGCGGCAGTATCTGGATAGTGCCGCGGCTGATTTCTTCGAGGTACGGCAGCTGCGGCTGGTGATAGGGGAGGAAGCCACCGGCGCGGCCGTGGGCACGCTCGATGTGTTCGGATTTGAGCCCCTGCACCAGCGCGCCGGCGTGGGCATCACCATTCTGGCCGAATACCGGCGGCACGGCTACGCCCGGGCGGCGCTGGCGCTGCTGCTGCCCTACGCCCGCCAGGTGCTGCGCCTGCACCAGCTCCACTGTACCGTAGCCGCCGACAACGCGGCCAGCTTGCAGCTGTTTGCGGCGGCCGGGTTCCGGGAAGTGGGAGTGCGCCGGGAGTGGCTGCGTACGGCCGCGGGCTGGCAGGATGCCGTGGAGCTGCAGCGGCTGCTGGCCTGATTTCGCCTACCAGTAGGTGCTGAAACCAAGTAGCTACGCAGGTAGCTGCCGCTCTCGCATAATTGAACTAATGAGGTTAGCGCGAACAGGCCAAAAAATTAGTGCGACTCAACAATATCCTTTTAGGCAGGCGGGCGTATAGGTAATACCTGTTCGGGCAGTGGGCCTGTGTTGCTACCGGATAGGACCTGTCATTTCACGTCTGTCCTCCTTTATGCCGCTGTCCACAACTGCGGAGTCGCCGGTGCGCGCCTCCGCCGAATCTGCCTCTCAGTCCGTTGCCTCTGCTGTACCCGTACCCTATTCTTTACCCGACCTCGTTTGCTTTGCCCACTTGCATTGGGATTTTGTGTGGCAGCGGCCCCAGCACCTGATGTCGCGCTTTGCCCAGCACGGGCGGGTGTTTTACGTGGAGGAGGCTTTCTTTCACGCCGATGACCTGATTGAGCCCCACATGGAGGTGAAGGAACGCCAGCACGGCCTGAAGGTGCTGGTGGTGCACCTGCCTAACCGCCTGCGTGGCCCCGAGCAGGAAGCCGCCGCCGACCAGGCCCAGTTTCAGGTGCTCAGCCACTACTTCGCCGAGCAGGGCCTCACGCAGTACGTGTTCTGGTACTATACGCCCATGGCGTTGGGCAAGTCACGTCTCTTCAAGCCGGCCCTCACCGTGTACGACTGCATGGACGAGCTGGCCGCCTTCAAGTTTGCGCCGCCCGCTTTGCGTGAGCGGGAGCAGGAGCTGTTTGAGAAAGCCGATCTGGTCTTCACTGGCGGCCACACGCTCTACGAGGCCAAACGCCAGCAGCACCCCGATGCCCACCCTTTCCCCAGCAGCATCGACAAAGCCCACTTTGGCCAGGCCCGCCAGGAAATGCCCGAGCCCGCCGACCAGGCCGGTATTGCCCACCCGCGCGTGGGCTTCTTCGGGGTAGTAGATGAGCGTCTGGATATTGAGCTGCTGCGGCAACTGGCCGATGCTCACCCCGAGTGGCAGTTCGTCATTATTGGGCCGGTGGTGAAGATTGACCCCGCCACGCTGCCCCGCCAGCAGAACGTACACTATTTGGGCGGCAAGGATTATCAGGAACTACCCGCTTACCTGCGGGGTTGGGAGGTAGCCACGCTGCTGTTCGCCGACAACGAAAGCACGCGCTTCATCTCGCCCACCAAAACTCCGGAATACCTGGCCGCTGGCCGTCCCGTGGTGAGCACCCCTATCCGCGACGTGGTGCGGCCCTACGGCGACTTGAACCTCGTACAGATTGCCGCTACCGCCCCCGAGTTCGGGCAGGCCATCGAAAAGGCTCTGACCCAGACCCAGGACGCCGACTGGCGTCAACGCACCGACGACTACCTCGCCACCATCAGCTGGGACCAGACCTGGGACCAGATGGTAGCTCTCATGACCCGCAAACTGACCCCAGCCGTTACGGCTGCTATGGCTGCTACCCGTTAGTGCCTGCTCATCCGCGCTGAGTTATCCGCCTCCCGCCCCGATTTCCCCCATTCTTTCATCCTTCCCAAACATCGCTAGCTATGTTCGATTATCTCATCGTAGGGGCCGGTTTCGCCGGTAGTGTGCTGGCCGAGCGGCTGGCCACGCGTTCCAACAAGAAAGTACTCATTGTAGATAAGCGCAGCCACATTGCCGGCAACGCTTACGACCATTACAACGAAGAGGGTATTCTGGTCCACAAATACGGCCCGCATATCTTCCATACCAATTCCAAAGACGTTTTTGAGTACCTCTCCAATTTCACCGAGTGGCGCCCGTATGAGCACCGCGTGCTGGCCTCCGTGGATGGACAACTGGTACCCATGCCTATTAACCTCGACACTATCAACAAGCTCTACGGCCTCTCGCTAAACAGCTTTGAGGTGGAGCAGTTCTTTGAGTCACAGGCCGAAGAAGTACCCGTCATCCGGACCTCGGAAGACGTGGTGGTGAGCAAAGTAGGCCGCCAGCTCTACGAGAAGTTCTTCAAGAACTACACCCGCAAGCAGTGGGGCCTCGACCCCTCCGAACTGGACAAATCGGTAACGAGCCGCGTGCCTACCCGCACCAACCGCGACGACCGGTATTTCACCGACACGTACCAGGCCATGCCCCTGCACGGCTACACCCGCATGTTTGAGCGTCTGCTGGACCACCCCAACATCAAGGTGATGCTCAATACCGACTACCACGACATCATCGACTTCATTCCCTTCAAGGAAATGATTTTCACGGGCCCCGTGGACGAGTACTTCGACTTTAAGTACGGTAAGCTGCCCTACCGCTCCCTGGAGTTCAAGCATGAAACCCTGAACGTGGAGCAGCACCTGGCCGCGCCGGTAGTGAACTTCCCCAACGACAACCTCTACACCCGCATTACCGAGTTTAAGGCCCTCACCGGTCAGAAACACCCCAAAACGGCGCTGGTGTACGAGTACCCCAAGGCTGAGGGCGACCCGTACTACCCCGTGCCGCGCCTGGAAAATGCTGAGCTGTACAACAAGTACAAAAAGCTGGCCGACGAAACTCCCAACGTGCACTTTGTAGGCCGTCTGGCTACTTACAAGTACTATAATATGGACCAGGTGGTGGCCCAGGCTCTCACACTCTACAAAAAGCTCACGGAGAAGGAGGAAAGCCTGAAACCTAAGCTGCCTGCCATTGTAGGCTCCACGTCCATTATGGAAAAGCTGGTTCCCCGCGACCCGGCCAAGGAGTAGCGGAGAAATAGTCCTTGCGAGGATGCAGGACGAAGCAGTTCTCCCTTTTCGTCGCGAAGAGCATTGATTTTCTGAAAAGCCTCTAACGCTGAAATCAGGCGTCAGGGGCTTTTTCGTTTGTCTGGGCTCAGTCCTGCGTGAAGGACGGATTGCTTCGTCCTGCGTCCTGGCAAGAACAACGCTCAATCTGACAAGAAATCCGAAACCGCAAACCCCGCACACTCTTTGAGGTGCGGGGTTTGTCGTTTTGGGGGCCAGGGCGACGTGTTTACGGCAAACTAGCCGGGACTTTCCCGAAAAACGCCGTAAATTTGAGTTGCGCCCCGGCGTTTCAATTAAGGTAAAACCAGCATGTTTGATTTTCTAGGGAAAACCGTCGCCAAGATTTTCGGCTCCAAATCGGACCGGGACTTAAAGGAGATTGTACCGTATGTGGCGCTTGTAAACGCCGAATATGCCAAACTGGCACAACTCAGCGACGACGAGCTGCGCGCCCGCACGGATGAAGTACGGGCCCGCATCAACGCTCACCTGAAAGCCATCGACGACCAGATTGCCAGCCTGCACGCCCGTGTGAACGAGGATGCTTCGCTGGATGCTGTGCAAAAAGAGCAGCTGTTCGACCAGATTGACGTGCTGGAAAAGCAGCGCAACAAGGAGCTGGAAGTGGTACTGATGGAAGTGCTACCGGTAGGCTTTGCCATCTGCAAGGAAACCGCCCGCCGCTACACCCAGAACGGCCAGCTGGTAGTTACCGCCACCGATTACGACCGGGAATACGCCAGCCGCAAGCCCAACGTGCGCATCGAGGGCGACCTGGCCATCTGGAGCAATAAGTGGCTGGCCGCTGGTGCCGAGGTAACCTGGGACATGATTCACTACGACGTGCAGATCATTGGCGGCGTGGTGCTGCACCAGGGCAAGATTTCGGAAATGGCTACCGGTGAGGGTAAAACCCTCGTGTCGACCTTGCCGGCCTTCCTGAACTCCCTGGCCAAGCGTGGCGTGCACCTGGTTACGGTGAACGACTACCTGGCCAAGCGCGACTCGGAGTGGAATGCGCCGCTGTTCGAGTTTCACGGCATTACCGTGGACTGCATCGACAAGCACCAGCCCAACACCGACGCCCGCCGCAAAGCCTACCTGGCCGACATTACCTACGGCACCAACAACGAGTTCGGCTTCGATTACCTGCGCGACAACATGGCCCGCGACCCCGAGGAGCTGGTGCAGCGCCGCCACCACTACGCCATGGTGGACGAAGTGGACTCCGTGCTGATTGACGATGCCCGGACCCCGCTCATCATCTCTGGCCCCGTGCCCCGCGGTGATGTGCACGAGTTCTACCAGCTCAAGCCCCGCATTCAGAAGCTGGTGGAGGCCCAGAAAAAGCAGGTGCAGAACTACCTGGTAGAGGCCCGCAAGCTCATCAAGGAAGGCAACGACGGCCCCAAGGAGGGCGAAGGCGGCCTGATGCTGTTCCGCGCCCACCGCGGCCTGCCCAAGAGCAAGCCCCTCATCAAGTTTCTCTCGGAAACTGGTATGCGGGCCGTGCTCCAGAAAACGGAGAACTACTACCTGCAGGACAACCAGCGCCAGATGCCCAAGGCCGATGAGCCGCTGTTCTTCACCATCGACGAGAAAAACAACCAGATTGAGCTGACCGAAAAGGGCGTTGACCTGATTACCGGCGAGGGCGAAGACCACAGCTTCTTCATCATGCCCGATATCGGCTCGGAGCTGGCCAGCATCGAGAAAGACCAGAGCCTGAGCGGCGAAGACAAGCTGCACCGGAAGGAAAAGGTGATGGACGACTTCCAGGTGAAGTCGGAGCGCATCCACACCATCAACCAGCTGCTGAAAGCCTATACGCTGTTCGAGAAGGATGACCAGTACATCCTCACCGACGACGGCAAGGTGAAGATTGTGGACGAGCAAACCGGCCGCGTAATGGAAGGCCGCCGCTACTCCGACGGTCTGCACCAAGCCATTGAGGCCAAGGAAAACGTGCGCGTGGAAGACGCCACCCAGACCTACGCCACCGTGACGCTGCAGAACTACTTCCGCATGTACCACAAGCTGGGCGGCATGACGGGTACGGCCGAAACCGAGGCCGGCGAGTTCTGGGAAATCTACAAGCTCGACGTGGTAGTAATTCCCACCAACCGCGGCATCCAGCGCAAGGACGAGCACGACAAGGTGTACAAGACGGTTCGCGAGAAGTACAACGCCGTAGCCGAGGAAATCCAGACGCTGGTGAAAGCCGGCCGTCCGGTGCTGGTGGGTACGACCAGCGTGGAAATTTCGGAGCTGGTGAGCCGCATGCTCAAGCTGCGCAACATCCCGCACCAGGTACTCAACGCCAAGCAGAACCAGCGCGAAGCCGAAATTGTGGCCGCCGCCGGCTACCCCGGCACCGTGACCATTGCCACCAACATGGCCGGCCGGGGTACCGACATCAAGCTGAAGGAAACCTCCAAGGAAGCGGGCGGGCTGGCCATCATCGGCACCGAGCGGCACGAGTCGCGCCGCGTGGACCGCCAGCTGCGGGGCCGCGCCGGCCGCCAGGGCGACCCGGGCTCCTCACAGTTCTTCGTTTCGCTGGAAGACAACCTGATGCGTTTGTTCGGCTCCGACCGCATTGCCAAGCTCATGGACCGCATGGGTCTGGAGGAAGGCGAGGTGATTCAGCACTCCATGATTACCAGCTCCATTGAGCGGGCGCAGAAGAAAGTGGAGGAAAACAACTTCGGTATCCGCAAGCGCCTGCTGGAGTACGACGACGTAATGAACGCCCAGCGCGAAGTGGTGTACAAGCGCCGCCGCAACGCGCTGCACGGGGAGCGGCTGGAGCTGGACATCTGGAATATGATCTACGATGTCTGCGAGGACATCGTGGTGGGCCACAAAGGCAACAACGACTTCGAGGACTTCAAGCTGGCCATCATTCGGGTGTTTGGTTACGATACCCACCTGACGGCCCAGGACCTGGGCGGCATGTCGGCCGGCCCGCTTACCCAGAAGCTCTACGACGAGGCGCTGGGCTACTACCACAGCAAAAACGAGTTCATCGGCAATAACTCCATGCCGCTGATCAACGACCTGCTGAGCCAGAACGCACCCTACGAGAACATTGCCATTCCCTTCACCGACGGCCGCAAGCAGATTCAGGCCGTAGCTAACCTGCGCCGGGCGCAGGCCACGCAGGGTCAGGAAATCATCCGGGGCATGGAAAAGGTCGTGGTGCTGTCGGTTATCGACGAGGCCTGGACCAAGCACCTGCGCGCCATGGACGACCTGAAACAGGTGGTGCAGAATGCCGTGTACGAGCAGAAAGACCCACTGCTGGTGTACAAGTTCGAGTCGTTCGAGCTGTTCAAGCAGATGATCAGCAAGGTGAACGAGGACACCATCCAGTTCCTGTTCCGCGCCGATGTGCCTATGCAGCCCGGCCAGGATGGCTACGACGAGCCGGAATACTTTACCGAAGATGAACTGCCCGTAGCCCCGCCCCAGCCCAAGCTGAAAGCGGAGAAAGAGGTTTCGTCGGTTTCGCTTGGGGCCGGCCCCGAGGACCTGGAGCAGGACGGTGCCCAAGTGCTGGAAAAACAGTCGCCCGCCAAGTCGCAGAAGATTGCCAACCGCAACGAGAAGGTAAGCGTGCAGTACATGGACGGCCGCATCGTGCGCGACGTGAAGTTCAAATCAGTGGAAGACGACCTGCTCAACGACCGGGCCGTGCTCATCGACTAGGCTCACGGATTTTTCGGATTCATTTTCGGATTTCCACGGATTTCGTGGACGATTTAAAACCGCCCCGGTCGCAACGCCGGGGCGGTTTTTTGTAGCGTGTAGCCCTGCTTCGCACACAAGCGAAGCGAGTTTCTGCGCGTGTGAACCATATGCCTGTTACTCGCTTTGCTCGTGCGCGAAGCAGAGCTGCGCGCTACTCGTACCTTTGCCCTCGTGAACCTCGCCCCCTACATCGACCACACGCTGCTGAAGCCGGATGCCACGCCGGAGCAGATTGCCCGGCTTTGCGCCGAAGCTGCCCACTACCGTTTTGCCAGCGTGTGCGTGCCGCCCTGCTACGTGCGGCTGGCGGCCGAGGAGCTGCACGGCTCCGGCGTACCGGTGTGTACGGTTATCGGCTTTCCGCTGGGCTACTCCCTGGCTAAAGTGAAGTTCTTCGAGGCGCACCAGGCGCTGGCCGAAGGCGCTACCGAGCTGGACATGGTGATAAACGTGGGGGCGCTGAAGGCCGGTCGGCTGGAAGAAGTGGAGGAGGAAATCGGGCAGCTCACCGAACTGTGCCACCTGCGCGGGGCCTTGCTCAAAGTCATCATTGAAACGGCCCTGCTGACAGAGCAGGAAATTGTAACAGCCTGCCGCCTGTGCGAAGAAGCCGGGGCCGACTTCGTAAAGACTTCTACCGGCTTTGCCAGCCGCGGGGCCTCGGTGGCCGATATTGCGCTGATGCGCCGGTCGTTGCCCGCGCATATTCGTATCAAAGCCTCGGGCGGTATCCGGGAGCGGGCGTTTGCCCTGGCGCTGGTGCAGGCCGGTGCCGACCGGATTGGTTCCTCCAATAGTCTGGCTTTAGTGGCCGAATCTTCCCATGAAACATCTGCTACGTAACGTGCTGCTGCTGTCTGCCCTATTTTCACTTGGTGCCTGCGCCGGTTCGGGGCCAGCTGCTCCGGCTGCCTCCACTGCGCCTGATACCACGCGCAAAGCCACTACGGTACCAGCCACCACGCCCGCTGCCGAGGACCTGAGCCGCTACCGGCCGGTATTTGCTGCTCCCAAGGTATCTGCCACGGTTTCGGCGGCACCCGCTCGCCCCGTAACGCCTACCAACCAGGTAAATGCTCAGGTAGAGCAGCGCCTGCGTGACCAGGCCTACACTAACCAGCAGGTGAAGTATGCTCAAGGCTTCCGCATTCTGGCCTACGTGGGGTTGGAGAAGGAGCAGGCCATGGCTATCCGCCGCTCAGTTATCAGCCGCTACCCCGAGGAAACCGACTACCTCACCTTCAAGCAGCCTATTTTTCGCCTCTGGATTGGTGACTACCTGACCCGGCTGGAGGCGGAGCAGGCGCTGCTGCGCATCCGGCCGCTGGCACCCAAAGCTGAGCTGGAATCGGCCCAGGTTATCATCAACAAGACCGCCTATTAGTCAGCTGGGCCGCGTGGGGCCGATACACCTTCGGTATGGCAAGTATGCGCCAATTGCAGTGGGATGAGCTGGACCTGTTACAGGGGCTGGAAGTGGTTCCCACTGAAAACGACAACGGCGGCCTGCAGTTTGAGGTAACCGAGGCCGGCCTGAAGCTGCTGGTAACGCTCTGGCCCCATGCCGGCGTGGTGGATGTCACGCTGGTGCACCAGGCCACCCGGGCCATTCTGCTGGATTTTACGGTGGCTGTGCGCGGCCGTATCCGCTACAACAACGACAAGCGCGGCCAGTATCTGGAGTTTCCGGATTGCGTGCTGGTGAGCCGTATATCCTTTTCTTTGGAGCAGGATGAGGCCGCGTTTAATCCCAATACCTTCGGCCGGCCCATGCTCCTGGCGGTGCGCCCGTACCCCAGCGTCCTGTTCGAATAATTGCTGCCGACCCGGCTGCCCGGTGGGAGCTTTTGTACCAGTCGGTGCGGCGTAGTCGTTTACGTTTTTACTTGTTCTGCAGCTGCAGCCTTGCCTTATGCTTCATCTGATACCCCGCATCAAAACGCTGGCCGCCAAGGCCGCCGCCGATACCGTAGCCCTGCGTCAGCACCTGCACGCCCACCCGGAGCTGTCGTTCCAGGAGCACAACACAGTGGCCTTCGTCACGGAGCAGCTGCGCAAGCTGGGCCTGGAGCCGCAGCCCATTGCCGGTACCGGGGTGGTGGCTCTGGTAGAAGGCCGCAACCCGGGCAAGCGCACCGTAGCCCTGCGCGCCGATATGGACGCGCTACCCATTACAGAGCAGAATGAGGTGCCCTACAAATCAACCAACCCCGGCGTGATGCACGCCTGCGGCCACGATGTGCACACGGCTTCCCTGCTGGGCGTGGCCCGTATTCTGGTGGCGCTGAAAGACGAGTTTGATGGCACCGTGAAGCTCATGTTTCAGCCCGGCGAGGAGCTGCTGCCCGGCGGCGCTTCGTTGATGATCAAGGAAGGCGTGCTGGAAAACCCCAAGCCAGCCAGCGTACTGGGTCAGCACGTGTTTCCGCGCCTGCCGGCCGGCAAAGTGGGCCTGCGCGCCGGCCGCTACATGGCCAGCACCGACGAGCTGTACCTGACCGTGCGCGGCAAAGGGGGCCACGGAGCCATGCCCGAACAGAACATCGACCCCGTGCTGGTGGCCGCCCATATCATTGTGGCCGCTCAGCAGATTGTAAGCCGCCGCGCCAACCCCAAACTGCCCTCGGTGCTGTCGTTTGGGAAAGTCATTGCCCAGGGAGCCACCAACGTCATCCCGAATGAGGTGTACCTGGAAGGCACGTTCCGCACCCTGAACGAGGAGTGGCGCAACGAGGCCCATGAGCACCTGCGCCGCCTCTGCGAAGGGCTGGCCGAGAGCATGGGTGCCACCTGTGAGCTGGAAATCCGCCGCGGCTACCCCTACCTGGAAAACGAGCCTGCCCTCACCGCCCGCACCGAGCAGGCCGCCGTGGAGTACCTGGGCCGCGAAAACGTGGTGGAGTTGGACCAGTGGATGGCCGCCGAGGACTTCGCCTATTTCAGCCAGGCCGCCAGCGCCTGCTTCTACCGTCTGGGCACCGCCGCCGCCGATGGCAGTGGCCGCTTCACGTCCTCCGTGCATACGCCCACCTTCGATATCGACGCTCAGGCCCTGGAAACCGGCCCCGGGCTGATGGCCTGGCTGGCACTGCGGGAGCTGGCGGAGTAATTTGCCTTGGCCTCGCTTTGTAAATTTTAATCATACTGATAAACAATGCGTTATTTTTTAATTGGCTTGCTGGCAAGTGCCTCTCTGTTCGGTGCTTCATCCGCGCTGGCGCAGCGTCGCTTCGTAAGTGACCTGATGGTGTTACCGCAGGTTCAGGCTGAATATTCCTTGAAAGGAGATGACTACGTATTCGCGGCCTTCAATCTGATTCCGAATATTTATTCGAATACTTCGGTGGGGAGTACCTTCCTGGGAGGAGAATTCAGGATTGGCTACGAGCATCTCTGGAATACTAGCTGGAGTGGGGGTGGACGGTTGTTTGCGAGTAGTCTGGAGTATGAGCAGCTGGAGCCAGAGCTATTCGTCCGTCACTGGAACGCCTTCGGTAGCGTTAATTTTCGGCAGCGGCTGGGTCTGCGCTATCGAATTCCACTCAGCGGCCCGGAGGAACGCGCTTTAGCCGGCTTGCGCCTAGATGTGGACCGGATTTTTCCGCTGGGCAGCAGTGGGCTGGCCCTACGCCCGCGCATAGCTGTGGAACCCGTGGCTTACCTGCGTTTCCAGCGCGAGGACTATGAGGCCAAGGAGCCCTTCCTGGATTTCTCGGAGCTGCGCGGGGAAGTAAGCGTGCGTCTCTCGCCCCGCTTTGATTTCACGCCCTGGGTAGCTTGGCAGAACAGCTACTTCATCGGGCAGCCCCAGTTCAACCCCGATGGCAGCGTGAAAATCCCCGGCGGCAATGGCCGGATTGTGCAGCCGGTACTCGGCCTCGATATGCGCGTCACGCTGGGTCAGCGCGCTACGGATACCAGCCGCCGCCAGCTGCCGACGCAATACTAATGTCATAATGTCTGGTTGTGCCTGCCTATTGTTTCTCTGTTTGCGGCTTGTTTAAGGCTTTTTTGCGTGATATAATGACAAATGAGGGCTCTGTTATAAAAATATAAAGACATAATGTCATTAAAAGTCGATTGGTATAGGATTTATAGGGATAGGGTTGTCCGCGCAGTAGCGGCGGACACTCCTCTTTAACTTTAAACTCCATACTACCATGGCAACTCTGCTGTATAACAACCGCCCCGCCCGCGCTTTCAATTCGGTTCTCAGTGAAATGCTGCGCGACACGCTGCCTGCCCTCAATGAGCCGGTAAAAACCTTTGTTCCTCAGGCCGACGTGCTGGAAGGCCCCGCTGGGTTCGAACTGCACTTGCTGCTCCCAGGGGTGGCGAAGGAAGACGTGAAAATTGACTTCCAGGACAGCCAGCTTACCATCAGCGGGGAGCGCAAAGCTCCGGAAAGCACGGATGAGCAGACCCCGAAATTCCGCCGCGTAGAGTCGGGTTACGGCAGCTTCTCCCGCAGCTTCCGCCTGCCCGATACGGTGGAGGTAACGGCCATTGAGGCCGAGCTGACCAACGGCATCCTGCGCCTGCAACTGCCCTTCGATAGTAAGAAGGTAACCAAGCATCAGATAGAGGTGCGCTAGTAATTCTGCAAAAGGGGCACCCGAAACGGTGCCTTTTTTGTTTACTGCCCGTGCAGCAACTGAGGACCTTAGCGAATAATCTACCAACGGGTGCTTTTCCTCCTTCAACACCCATGCAACCGGACACCAATCAGCTGGTATCTGGCGTTAGGAGAGTAGAAAAGCAATGCTGTCGACCCAACTGGGTGGTTGGTAAACATGGTCTGCTCGCGTTTCTGTTGTATTTTCAAGTCATCTAGTTCATTTTTCACCCCTTTCTTACCCATGCAAGCAAAACAAATGATGCTCGGCCTGCTCGGTTCCGCCATTCTCGGTGGTGGCGTGGCGGTAGGTGGGTACAAGCTGCTGGAGCCGGCGCGTCCGTATTCGCCCCAGGCCGTAGCCGCTGACCCCAACGTACGGTACACCAGTGAACTGCGCAGCAGCACCTACACGGTGCCCGAAGGCCTCAACTTCACGGCTGCTGCCGCCTCCGTAACGCCGGCCGTCGTGCACGTAATGACGGAGTATGCCCCTAAGTCGAACCAGGACGACGTGTCACGCATGGACCCCTTCCTACGGCAGTTTTTCGGGGATGAGCTAGACCAGTACCAGGGCCGGGGCCGCCAGCGCGGGCCCCAGCAGGGCTCGGGCTCGGGCGTTATCATTGCCGCCAACGGCTACATCGTCACCAACAACCACGTGGTGGATAAAGCCGATAAGATTGAGGTGGTGATGGACGACAAGCGCAAGTTCCAGGCGGAGCTGGTAGGCACCGACCCCACCACCGACCTGGCCTTGCTGAAGGTGAAGGCCGATAACCTGCCTTTCATCCGCTACGGCAACTCCGATCAGGTGAAGGTAGGGGAGTGGGTACTGGCCGTGGGCAACCCCTTTAACCTGAACTCCACCGTTACGGCCGGTATTATTTCAGCCAAGGGCCGCAACATCAACATCCTGCGCCGCGAAGACGGCATGGGCGTGGAATCGTTCCTGCAGACCGATGCCGTGGTGAACCCCGGCAACTCGGGCGGGGCCCTGGTAAACCTCAACGGTGACCTGATTGGCATCAACTCGGCCATTGCCTCGCAAACCGGCTCGTTCGTGGGCTATTCGTTTGCCGTGCCCAGCTCCATTGTGAGCAAGGTAGTAGACGACTTGCTGAAGTATAAAGTGGTGCAGCGGGCCCTGCTGGGCGTGCAGATCCGGGAGGTAGATGCCCAATTGGCTTCCGAGAAGAAGCTCAATACCCTGAACGGCGTGTACGTAATGGGCCTGGGCAAAAACAGCTCCGCCGCCGATGCCGGCCTGCGGGAAGGCGACATCATCACCGAAATCAACGGGTCCAAGGTGAATACTTCTTCGCAGCTGCAGGAGCAGGTGGCCCGCTTCCGCCCCGGCGACAAAATCAAAGTAACCTACCTGCGTGATGGCCGCGAAAATACCGCCAGTGCTACCCTGCGTAACTCCACCGGCACTACCGATATTATTCGGGAAGAAGTAGCCTCGGTGATTAAGTACGAAGGCGCTTCGCTGGCTCCGGTAACCCGCCAGGAGCAGAACAAGCTGGGCATTGAGGGCGGCGCCAAAATCAGTGGCATTCGCAGCTCTAACTTCCGCGAAACCGGCATTGCCGATGGCTTCATCATCACCCGCATTGATAAGAACAAGGTGCAGAAGCCCCAGGACGTGCAGCGCTACCTCGAAGCCGCCAAGGAAACCGAAGGCGCCCTGGTAGAAGGCGTGTACCCCGACGGCCGCAAAGCATATTACCCCATCGGGCAGGCCCAGTAACCAGCGGCTTGTTCCAAAATTGAAAACGCCCTCCGCTGCTGCAGCGGAGGGCGTTTTTGCTATTCAGCAAGTAGGTAGCCGTCATGCTTCGGCTGCGCGTCTGCATGACGTTTCGGTGTTTTCAGCTACTGCCTTGCAGCCACTCCATGGCGTGTCCTTCCTCAATGAACAGGCGCAGGTCGTAGTTACGGCCGGGTTCCAGGCCATACGCCAGGTACTGCTGCTGGGCTGGGTCGGCCTCGTACACGGCCAGCCGACCGGGAGAGCAGAGTACCGCAATGCGCAGGTGCTGCGGGGCCAGCTGCGTGGCGGCCTGCGGGTAAAATACGTGGGTAGTCCACTGACCCAGTTCGGGGTTTAGCTGGTCGCGGCGGCGCACATCCAGCAGCCACCGCGCCAGACGGTGTTGCTGGGCCTGAGCCAGAATGTTGGCGTAATCCTGCTGCAATTGGAGAGTAGGGCCATCATCGGTCCAACGAGCTACCAGAGTGTGCAGATCGGGGCGGGGAGTGAGGGAGAGGAACGAGGGCATACGGTAAAGATACGGAGTGGCCGCGTGCTCAGAATGGTTTTGCTAGCTTTGCTGAACGCTCCGGCGCACCTCATTCAACTTCTCGTTCCCACCCAACTATACCCGTTTTCATTCCCATGAAACAAGCGCTTGAAGAAGCCGTTGCCACCGGCACCGACGTACAGGACCACGACCACCACGGCATCCGGCAGGTGCTGCGCGAGCTGGGCATCACGGCCCATAACGCCGCCTGGAGCACCGGCCTCAGCTGGGGCGGTGCCGACAATGGCCAGACCCGCACCATCACCTCTACCGCCGACGGCCGCACCATTGGTACCGTAGCCCTGGCCACCGCCGACGACTACGAGCAGGTGGTACTGAAAGCCCAGGAAGCCTTCAAAACCTGGCGGCTGATGCCCGCTCCCAAGCGCGGCGAAATCGTGCGCCAGATTGGCAACAAGCTGCGCGAGTACAAGGACTCCCTGGGCAAGCTGGTGAGCTACGAGATGGGCAAGATTCTGCAGGAGGGCCTCGGCGAAGTGCAGGAAATGATTGACATCTGCGACTTTGCCGTGGGCCTGTCGCGGCAGTTGCACGGCTTCACCATGCACTCCGAGCGGCCCGGTCACCGCATGTACGAGCAGTACCACCCGCTGGGCGTGGTGGGCATCATCTCGGCCTTCAACTTCCCGGTGGCCGTGTGGAGCTGGAACGCCATGCTGGCCGCCGTGTGCGGCGACACCTGCATCTGGAAACCCTCCGAAAAAACGCCCCTCACGGCCGTGGCCGTGCAGCACATCCTGCAGGATGTACTGCGCGAAAACGAGCTGCCCGAAGGTATCTTCAACCTGATTATCGGCGACGCGGAAATTGGAGCCAAAATGGCCGCTGATACGCGCGTGCCGCTGGTATCGGCCACGGGCAGCACC
Source organism: Hymenobacter sp. 102 (assembly GCF_049949205.1). NCBI lineage: Bacteria > Pseudomonadati > Bacteroidota > Cytophagia > Cytophagales > Hymenobacteraceae > Hymenobacter > Hymenobacter sp. 102. The sequence continues at coordinate 2,066,465 of NZ_CP188172.1, read as the reverse complement.
CGCATGGGCAAGAAGGTAGGCGAAGTGGTAGGAGCCCGCCTGGGCCGCGCCCTGCTGGAGCTGGGCGGCAACAACGCCATCATCCTCACCGAAAATGCTGATTTGGGCCTGGCCATGCCGGGTATCGTGTTCGGGGCCGTGGGTACGGCGGGGCAGCGCTGCACCACCACCCGCCGCCTCATCATCCACGATTCCATTTACGAGGATGTGAAGGCGCGTTTGCTCAAAATCTACCCCAACCTGCCCATCGGCCACCCCTTGCAGGAAGGCACGCTGGTTGGCCCGCTGATTGACCAGGATGCCGTAGCCAGCTTCCGGAAAGCCCTGGAAGCCGTGCAGGCCGAAGGCGGTAAGCTGCTGATTGGGGGCGAAATCCTGAGCGGTGCCGGCTACGAAACCGGCACCTACGTGAAGCCGGCCATTGTGGAAGCCCGCAACGAGTATCACACGGTGCAGGAAGAAACCTTCGCGCCCATCCTCTACCTCATCAAGTACAGCGGCGGCGTTGAAAACGCCATCGACGTGCAGAACGGCGTGCGCCAAGGCCTGTCATCCAGCATCTTCACGGTGAACATGCGCGAAGCCGAGGCCTTCCTCAGCCACGCCGGCTCCGACTGTGGCATTGCCAACGTGAACATCGGCACCAGCGGCGCCGAAATCGGGGGCGCGTTCGGGGGCGAGAAGGAAACCGGCGGCGGCCGTGAATCCGGCTCCGACGCCTGGCGCGTGTACATGCGCCGCCAGACCAACACCATCAACTACAGCACCCAGCTCCCGCTGGCCCAGGGTATCAAATTCGACGTGTAGTAGCGCATGCTTTAGCTTGCGAAGCACCAAAACGGCCCGCTCGGATTTACCGGGCGGGCCGTTTATCTTACGAGAAGAGGTATCGAAGAAATTTCAGATGGCACGAAAACACAACTTCCGGTTGTTAACCAGTGCAACCCCGCCCGGCGGGCTGCTGTCTTTCACCTGCTTACCTGCCAGCCTAAGTCGTTTTACCCCGGAAAGTTGGATATTTACGATTCACCCGTTTCCGAACTCCCGCCAACACAGCAACCAATGGAGGCATTTGCGTACACTGACATCAACGCGCCGCTGGTCGAGCGGTGCCGCTTAGGCGACCGGCGCGCCCAGGCCGAAATCTACAAGCGCTACTCCAAGGCTATGTTCAACGCCAGCCTGCGCATCACCGGCGACTATGCCGAGGCGGAGGACGTGTTGCAGGAGTCGTTTCTGAGCGCGTTCCGGGAACTGCACAGCTACAAGGGTGATTCGTCGTTCGGGTCCTGGCTGAAGCGCATCGTCATCAACAAAAGCATCAATTGCCTGCGCAACCGGCGTCTGCAGCTGGTGCCGTTGGCTGAGCAGCACGATGGGGCCGCCGCCGACACCGACGTGGTGGGCAGCCTCGACGGGGAGGAGCTAAGCTGGCGGGCCGACGTGGTGCGCCGCTGCGTGCAGGAACTCCCCGACGGCTACCGCGTGGTACTCTCGCTGTATCTATTGGAGGGTTACGACCACGCCGAAATTGCCAGTATTCTCAATATTACCGAGTCCACGTCCAAGTCGCAATACAGCCGGGCCCGTAAAAAGCTGCTGGAACTGGCCCGTCAGCATGGCCTGTAGGGCCAGCTCCGGCAATAGCTCCATACCATTTACCACTGCTCTTACGCGTTGCCTTTCAGTTCGGCCGCTGGCTGCCAAGCCACCCCTTCTGCCAAACCAGCTTGCCCCGATGGGCACCGCGCTTAGTACTACCACCTGACATGAACGAGAAGAAAACCGGACTGGAAGCCTTTGTGGAACGCCACCGCGCCGACTTCGACGCGTTTGAGCCCCGCCCGAACCTCTGGGACGATATTGCCCTGGAGATGGAGCTGGATGCTGAAACGGATAGTGAAGAAGAAGCTCCCTTGCGAATTGTGCCTCTTTTTTCAAACGATGAACCGGCGCCCCTCGCTCCGGCTGCCGCTCCCGACACGGCGGCCATTCGCTCGGCCCGTCCTTATGGTGTAGCGGCGGCCGTAGCGGCCCTGCTGCTGATAGGTACCTGGTTCTGGCAGCATCGCACCGAAGCCACCATCTGGACGCGTACCGGCCAGCCAGCGTTGGCTGTGGCCGCCCCCGGCACAGCTGAGCAGGACTTTTACACGGGCCCGGCACTGACGGCCACGGCGGCGACTGCCGGCCCCGAGCAGCGCCTGGCTAGCGCAGTGCAGCGCATGGAGTCTTATTATGCGGCTCAGATTGCCGAGCGGCAGCAGGAACTGCACCAGGTAGCCGCCGAAACGGTGGGTAATGCCCCTAAAGCCGACTGGCAGCAGGAATTGGCCGCCCTCGACTCTACCTACCAGCAGTTGAAAACCGAGCTGTACCGCAATCCGGAACCTGATGTGGTACTGGAAGCCATGAACCGCAATATGCAGATTCGGCTGGAGCTGCTGACTCAGCAGTTGCACACCCGCGAGCGAATTCGGGACTATCATAGCCAACCGTACATGGTGGCCGACAGCCGCCGAATCCCTTAGTATATGCACCGCTATCTGCTGAAGTTGAGCCAGACCGGCCGCAAGACGGCGCTGGCCGGGGTGCTCTGCATTACTACGCTGAACGGCTTGGCCCAGCTACCAACTCCTGAGGGAGCAGCTGCGTATTTTTACGCGCCCGCCGGGCAGGGGCTGCCTGGCTCCGAGCAAGGAGCGCCGGATGCCCGGCAGGGTGGCGGGAGCCAGGGCCCGCAGGACGAAGCGCAGCCTACTCCCGCTGTGGAGAAGGTGCGCAAGATCAGCCGGACTTTCCCGGCCAGTGCCACCAAACTCTACACGCTCGACACCCGCTATGGCCGCGTGCAGGTAAACGTATGGAACCGCCCCGAAATTCGGACCGATGTGGACGTGATTACCCGGGCTGAGACGGAGGAAAAAGCTCAGCAGCTCCAGGAGATGATTCAGGTGCAGCTGCTGGCGAAAGATCCTGCCACGGGTGGCATTGCAGTGCGCTCCCACTTTGGGGCTATGCCCCGGGAGTGCTGGAGCCGCACCAAGCTCTACGAGGTAAACTACACGGTGTGGGTGCCAAAAAACACCCCGCTGGCTTTGCATAACACTTTCGGCGAAATCAGCCTGACCAGCGACGTGAGCGGGGTAACGGAACTGGCCGTGGAGTACGGTTCCCTGCGCACGGCCCGGTTGGAGGGAGCCCGCAACACGGTGCGCCTGTGCAACGCCCAGTGCTCAGTGCCCTACGCTGGCCGCATGGTGGTGGATGCTTCCTACTCCAAGTTACGCCTCACCGATGGTGGCACCATTGACCTGCGCAACAACTCCTCGGATATCGACATTGGTACGGTGCAGGACCTGACGGTGCACAGCAAGTACGGCGACGTGGCCCTGGGTACGGTGCGTAATCTGCGTGGTAGCTCCGGCTACTCCAAATTCAGCATCGATAAGCTCAGCAACCAGCTGGATATGAAGCTGCAGTACTGCCCATCCTTTGAGGTGCGCAATACCGGCCGCAACTTTCGCCAGATTAACCTAGATGGGGGCTACAGCACTATCTTGCTCAATTTCCCCGATGGAGCGGCCTTCGATTTCGACGTGAATGCCGAGCACGGACAATTGCTGGTGGATAAGCGGCTGGTGAAAGTGCAATCGGAAGAAACTACGGGTGGTTCCAGTGACTTGCAGGGCTCGTTTGGGGCGGTGCCAGCGCGCAATGCCGGCAATGTAAACATCAAGGTGCGCTACGGCAACGTGAGCTTCAACCGGTAAGCCTCGGCACCAGTACACAATAGCCCGCCCGACTCACCCGAGTCGGGCGGGCTTGTTTTTATACCTGCTGTCCGTTCGCGTCCTTTGCGTATGCTGCGTTGTATTGTACCTATAATAGTGCTGATGCTGGCGGTGGGTTCGGCCGGCGCCCAGTCAACTACTACTCCCATGCCTGTATCCAGTTCATTGACTTCATCTTCCATGCGTGCGTACGCCCTGCGTTTGCGGCCAGGCCAGGATGTGCGGCAGGAACTGCAGGCTTTTGCCGAGCAGCAGCAATTGCGCGCTGCCTGTGTGCTTTCAGCGGTGGGCAGCCTCACTACCGCCACGCTGCGGCTGGCCAACCAGGAGGATCCTACCGTGTATCAGGGGCATTTTGAAGTGGTTTCGTTGGTGGGCACGCTGTCGGTTAACGGCAGCCACCTGCACCTGTCCGTGGCCGACTCAACGGGTCGCACCGTGGGCGGCCACCTGCTGGCCGGCAACCGCGTGTACACTACGCTGGAAGTGGTAGTAGGCGAGCTGCCGGAGCTGGATTTCCGCCGAGAAACGGACTCTACCTATGGGTATAAGGAACTGGAAGTGCGGCCCGCGCCGGCCAGCTCTTCACCCGGCAAGAGCAAGAAATAAATCGGCCGGAAATGGTGGCGCAACTGCGGGTTCTGCCATTGGTATGGCGCATTTTGGGGAAATAACGAAACAAAAAATACTCAGCATGCCGAGTATTTTTTGTTCATTGCAGCAGCCCAACCGCTCCTGCCATGACCACTACGCCCGCCACCTCCGCGCCCGATACTACCCGCCTGGAAAAGTTTCGCCGCGACATCAGCAATCCGCTGAAGTTGAAGCTGTTTATGCTGCGGCGGTTGCCGATGGCCTACTTGGCCGGGCTGCGCGTGGCCGAGCTGACGGCGGAGCGCGCCACCGTAACGGTGCCGTATAAGTACCTCACCCAGAATCCTTTCCGGAGCATCTACTTTGCCTGCCTAAGTATGGCCGCCGAAATGGCCAGCGGCCTGCTGAGCATGATGCACGTGCAGGCCGGCCCCCCGGTTTCCATGCTGGTAACGGGCCTGGAAGCGGAGTTTACCAAGAAGGCGGTGGGCCTGATTCGCTTCACCAGCACCGATGGGGCCGCCATCGGGCAGGCCATTGCCGAAAGCCGGGCTACCGGTGAGGGCCGCACTGTGGTATGCACCAGCGTAGGCACCGATGCCGCCGGCGACACGGTAGCTACTTTCCGCATTACCTGGTCATTCCGGGCAAAGCGGTAAGTAGGTAGCGAGAATGCCACCAGAAGCAAGCTGCCTTTTTTTCAAGCCAGCGAAAAAAAATGAATAGGCAATATGGAATAGCTCTTCACGCTGCATCTGAGTTGGCATACTGATAATATCCCAAAGATGCATTGTGCAACAGCTGCCGACGTAAAGGCGAGTACCCTGTTTTTGTATCTGCTACTGCACGTTGCGGTGGCGGAAGCCTGTACCTGCGTAAGCGCACGGACTTCTGAAAGACAAAAAATTGCAACGGCCTACCGGCAGGAAGCCCTGATTTTTGTGGGCCAGGTGCTGCGCGTGGATACCGTGGCAACTACCGATACCATACAGGTTGCCGACCAGGGCCCCGTTGAGCGGCGTATCCGTTTGATCCGACGCGAGGAACTACGCTACACGTTTGCCGTGAGCCGGCAGTTTAAAGGCCCTCAACATAGCTCCACGGTGCAGCTCTACACCGAAATGCAGAGTTCCATGTGCGGCAAACAGTTTGCCATCGGCTCCGAGCACTTGGTGTACGCCTATCAGGTCAGCCTGAAAGCTTCCCCGTACGGTGGGCCACCCGTACCGATCCCGCCGTACTTTGCTACCAGCATCTGCGACCGGAACCAGCCAATCAACCGCGTAAAACGCGGCGAGCTGCGCTACCTGGCCCGCTTAGCCCAAGCCGACCAGTACACGCAAACTGCACACGGCAGCAGGTAAAGTGCCAGCAACGCTGGTGTCACTTACTCCTCCCGCAGGCTTTCCTTGGTTATCACGTCCACCAGCCCGTCTTCGCTCACCACAATGGCCAAGCAGGGATAAGGCGAGCTTTCCACGTAGCGAATGGCGGAGTTGTAGCGGGCCCCGCGGGTGCTGGTGCCGTGGCCGGAAGCCTTACCATCCAGAATAACCCCAATCGAGTAGCAGTAGCTGTCGGGGTCGAGGAGTACGGCCCCATCAATGGCCGTAACCAGGCGGGTAATGAGCGGGGTGAGCGGAACGGGCTCGATGAGCGTGCACTGCAGCTTGAGGCGGTCCGCTTCAGCCAGGGCTTCGGTGGTGATGACCAGGAGGGTGCCGTGCTTCTGGCGGCTGGCTTCCACTACCACATCCCACAGGCGCTCAATCTTGACGTTATCAGTGAGCTGGAAGGTCTGTTTCAGGTCGCGGCGAAACCGGGCGCGGTTGAGGCGGGTACGGGGCAGGCTGGGCATACCGTAGTGGGCGCGCATGAGCACCTGCCCGCCGTGCTGAAACTCCCAGGCGTAGTGCGTCACGAAGTTGATGACAAACAAATCTTCCCGGGAGGCATCGTACTGGCCCACCTGCCGGCCCAGGGCATACACGTTCTCGCCGTCGGCCAGCAGGCTTACGTCGGAGGTGGTCATCTCCAGCAGCTTGCGCACGGCCCGGTAGTCGGTGAGCGGGGTGGGGCAGGTGAGGGCGAATACCTCCGAGAGGTTGGGGTGGCCACGCCGGGCCAGCAGCAGCTTGCCAATGCCCTCGGCGCCTTCGTAGCGCAACGAGGAAATGGTGTTGCAGGTGGCAAACAGCTTGGTGGCGGCCGGATTCATACCCAAGTCCTGAGCCGGCGTATCCATGAACAGCTTGCCCGCCGAGCGGATGATTTCGTCGGTGTCGCGGGGGCGCACCAGCAGGCCCGAGCCGGGCTCCGGCTCCGTCAGCGACTTGTAGCACTCCTCGTGGAAGCGCAGAATGGCCGACATCAGCAGTGAATAGGACAGAAAACGGCCGTCGGTGTAGTAGCGGTTTTTCTGCAGGGTGGGGTAAGACTGCGCGGGCTTGCGGTTCAGGCGCAGTACAGGCATGACGTAGTGCTGCTGAATACGTACGCCCGGACCAGTAAAATACAGGTACTTGCCCGTAGGCAAATCGTCAAACACTTCCTGCACGGCCAGGCGCAGGCCCAGGGCGGTTTGCTTACGCAGCACCATCTCCTCGCTCATAAACTCCGCATCGGGCGACGACCAGGGCTGCAGCATCTGATAGTACCGCCCCCGGGCCCGGGCCTCCGCGAAGGCCTGCCCGTCGAGGCCATAATCGGCCGGTTCCAGGCAAATGGAGGCTGGATCAGACTGGTCGGCGTCGTTGACTGGCAGGGCCAGCAGCAGCACGTAGGGGTCGAGGTCTTCGTCCAGTGCCTCGAAGATGCCGTTGGCAATCAGTTGCGCAGCCTGCCGGAACCGGGCCTGGTAGGGCCAGATGGAAAAGCTGTCCGGCAGCGGCAGCGGGGTTCCAAAAGCAACGGGAGGAGCGGCAAGCAGGGGCAGGGGCGACAACATAGCGGGAAGGAAAGCAGGCGGGGCACGCGGCTGGCCTGGTCGTGCAGCAGCGCAGGTGCACGGGCTGACGGGTGAAAGCGGAAATTACTTGATAATGCGCCGAAGAAATAGCGGCGTTGCTACAGCGTAAATACAACCGGCAACACCATCTTTTGCTTCATGGGCTGGCCCTGATACGTGGCAGGCTCCCACTTGGGGGCCGCCTTAATCAGCCGGATGGCTTCTTCGTCGAGGCCGGAGCCGAGGCGTTTTACGGGCTTTATGTCGGTGAGGGAGCCGTCTTTCTGCACCACAAACTCCATCATTACCCGGCCCTGAATTTTTTTCTGCCGGGCCAGGGCGGGGTACTGCTGGTGTTGCTGAATCCACTCGAAAAAGGCATCCGTGCCACCTGCCGGGCGGGCAGGCTGATCAGGCTTCACCACTTGCGTAACGGGGCCCGCGGCGGCGGTGCCAGCCGGGGTAGTAGCAGCGCCGCTGCCGTTTTCCGCCGGAATTTCAAACGCAATGGGCACCGATACCCGCTGCCGCACTACGCCGCCCCGGTGCTGGGCGGGCGTCCAGCGGGGGCCGCCTTTGATGAGCCGGACGGCTTCGGCATCCAGGGCCGGGTTGAGGGGCTGGGCCACGGCCACGCTGGAAATGGAGCCGGTTTTCTCGATGACGAACGACACAGTAACCGTGCCCTGCGCCCCGGCCTGCAGCGCGGCCGTGGGGTATTGCTGGTTATCGGCCAGGTATTGAGCGTAGGCTTCCACGCCGCCCACCGGCACGGCGGGCTTCTCCACCGCCTCGTAGATTTCGGCGGCGGCGGGAGCTTTGGGGTACTTCAGTTTCTGGGCGGCGGCGGGTGCCCAGGCGGCAGCGCCGAAAGCAGCCGTGAGCAGCAACGAGCGGAATACGTGTTTCATAGCAGCGGAAGAGTAACAGGCCGGATGCCGGTTGGCACAACAACCGCACCAGCTCCCGGACCAGTTTCCGGGAAGTACGAAAAGTTCGGGTTTTCGGTAGATTTGACGCTATGGAACCTGACGTAACTTCCGCTGCGCACAACTCTTCCCGCGCCCCCGAGCCGGTGGGCCTCTACCCGCACGCCCGCCGCGTGGGCAACCTGCTGTTTCTGTCGGGCGTGGGGCCACGGCAGCGGGGCCAGAAGCACGTGCCCGGCGTGGAGCTGGATGAGGACGGCAATATCCTGCGCTACGACTTCGAGAGCCAGTGCCATGCCGTGTTCCAGAACGTGCGCTACATCCTGGAAGACGCCGAAGCCCGCTGGGAGGATTTGGTGGACGTGACGGTGTACCTCATCAATATGCGCGACGACTTCGCCACCTACAACCGCCTCTACGCCGAGTATTTCCAGACCAACCAGCCCTGCCGCACCACCGTCGAAATCAACCGCCTGCCCACGCCCATTGCCATTGAGCTGAAGTGCGTGGCGGCGGTGGGAGAGTAATTGAGTAGCGGAGTAACTGAGTAATTCGCTGAGTATGACCGGAAAGGTAGTAGCTCTGATTCTGACGGTACTGGGAAGCCAGCCGGCCGCGTGGGCCCAGGATACCTGGGCCAACCTGCGAGCTGAGCAGGTAGCCAGGCTCCAGGCTTTAACCGGCACGTACGAAGGTCAGATTGGGGGCAAATACGCCATCCAGCTGCAACTCGGTTCGGGCGAGGCCGATACCTTGCTGACCGGCCGGTACTACTATCTATCCAAAGGGCAGCCCTTGGAGTTAAGAGGCTTTACCCGGCCCAGCGTTCCGACGCAGGCCTTAGAACTGCGCGAAAACCCGTCGGCTGCGGCCGAGGCTACCGGCTGGTTCACCATTGGCCTGGGGCAGGCCAACGAGCCGGAGGTGATGGGCCAGTGGTTTAATGCCTCGGGTACTAAGTTGCTGCCCGTGAAACTTCGGCGCGTGGGCGGGGCCGTCCGCCCAACGGGCCTGGTAGCGCACATCACCCCGAAAACGTACCTGCAGGCGTTCCGGGTGCCGGTTGTGACGGTGCCCGACGCGGGCGTAACCCGGCTGCTGACGCACTGGTTTTCCCTGCAAAACCTGATCAACGACGACGTAGCCGGCCTCCGGCAGCAACTGGCCGAGCACAGCGGCACGCAAAGCACCGACTACTCCGTCAACTACAACGCCCGGGGCCTGCTGAGCCTCACCGCCGAAACCGAAGGCTTGGGAGCCAGCGTGTGGTACGACAGCAAAACGTATAACCTGGATTTGGTAACGGGCTTCCCCATCGTGTTGGCCGCTGAGCTGAAGCCGGAATTACTGCCGCAGTTTCTGGCGCTGGGCCAGCGGAAACTGGCGGTGAAAACTAAAGAATATGAGCAGGATGATTTTTTGTCAGCAGAGGATAATGCCGGTGTGCTCAGCCAGGAGTTTTCTTTGAGGAGCACGACTGAATACACCATTGGTACCGACGGCCTCGTGTTCGACCACCCGGTTTCGTATGATGGCTTGTCAAATCTTGTGTGGAAAGTGCTAACCGGAAGTTTTCTGGTGACTTTCACGCATGCTGAGCTCAAGCCTTTTCTGAAGTCCAACAGTCCGTTGCGCCGGTTATAGCGGCCAGAGTTTTTCTAAACTCAAAAGGAGTATAGCGTAGCATATAGCCTGATAAAGGTATTTTCTGTTTCGATACATATAACCTAACTATTTTATGATTTTCAAACAATTAAGCTGGCTAGCGGTAAGTGCGTTTTTGCTGGCATCCTGCAAGCGTGATGAATCAGTACCTAATGTTGTGCTGACGGGTAAAGTGCGGCTTGTTACTGAGTTCGGCACGCCAGCTTCTACTGGCAATGGGGTAACCATCGATAACATTGAAGTAAAGGGTGCCACTGCCGCCACGGCCACAAATGGCAATGGACAATACGAACTGAAAACTATCACCGGGTCCCAGACGCTGACATTCACCAAGCAATACGTGGGCACATATAAGCTACTGAACTATCCGGCTACGGGCTCCAGTGAAGTACCTTTAGTGACGCTGGGCGCGCAACCGACTTATACCATAGCCAGTGCATTGGTAAAAATGGGTCCCGATGCAGTGTACGTATCTGGCATAGTGGGTCGAGATAATATTGCCGGATTGCCGCCGCGTCGGCACCGGATTTTTTTCCAGTCAGGGCCGGTGTCGTCAACGGATTATTCCCTGTCAGTGGGAGGAGAAACCAATGTGGGCGACGACCAATATTTTGATGTGGTGACGTTTGCCCAGTTGCGGGCCGCCGGGTTATTACCGGGTACTCCTATTCAGATACGGGTATATGCTGAAAATCCCTACGCTGACACGTACGTGGACCCTGATACGCGCCGGACTGTGTACCCGGCGCTTTCGCAAATCGGCTCCAATACCGCCCACTTCACATATTAACCTCCCGCCCCGGGCCGTACCTTCGCAGCTTCACCCGTTTCTGCTGCCGTGTCCGTTTCCCCTGAATTCCGCCCGCTTGCCGTTGCCCCCGCCGAGCTGTTCCAGGAAAACCTGACTTACCACCAGGAGCGGGAAGCCTACTTTGCCGGCCGGCACCGGCTGGTGGCCCTGGTGCGGCTGCTGGTGTTTGGCGGGGCCGCCGTGGGGGCCTGGGTGCTGTTTAGCGCCGGTGAAGTGCTGGCTGGTTTTGGGGTGGTGCTGGCGGCGTATCTGCTGTTTCTGGGCTTGGTGCAGTGGCACAGCAAAGTAGGCTACCAGCGCGAGCATCACCGCCTGCTGGCCCAGCTGAACCAGGACGAGCTGGCCCGTTTGGCCGGCAAGCTCAGCGGCTTCGACCCCGGCCTGCGCTACCTCGATGCTCAGCATCCTTACGCCGCCGACTTGGATGTATTTGGGCCGCACTCGGTGTTTCAATTGCTGAACCGCAGCACCTCCCGGCTGGGACAGGACTGGCTGGCCGGCTGGCTGCTGGCCCCGGCCGCCCCGGCCGTCGTGCAGGAGCGGCAGCGGGCCGCCGCCGAGCTGGCCCCCGATGTGGCCTGGCAGCAGGAGTGGCAGGCCCGGGCCCGGCACTTTCCCCGGCAGGAGCAGGACCCGCGCACCTTCTCCGGCTGGTTGCGCCAACCCGATTTTTTCGCGGGACGGGCGTGGCTGCTGCCGCTGATGGTCGTGCTGCCGGTATTGGGCATTGGGGCTATACTGGCGGCCCTGAACGGGTACAGTATGGCCCTGGTGCTGCTGCTGCCCGCCGTGCTGTTGAATAACCGCTTCGCCGCCCCGCGGGCTGAGTACTACGAGCAAACCACTACTATCCGCGACGCGCTACGGGCCGCCCATGACCAGCTGGCGCTGTTCGAAGAAGGAGAATGGGAAAGTCCGGCGTTGCGCCGCCTGCACCGGGTATTGCACGATACGGGCGGCACGGCCGCCGCGCAGCTGTTGCGGCGGCTGTCGGGGGTAGCGGGCTGGTTTTCGGCCCGGCAGAACCCGGCCGTGGCGGGCGTACTGAATACCTTGCTGCTCTGGGACCTGTGGGGCATGTGGCAGCTGGAACGCTGGAAGCGCCGCCTTACCGGCGGACTGGAGCCATTGCTGGAAGCCGCCGCCGAGCTGGATGCGCTGGTGAGCCTGGCCGCGTTCCGGGCGGCCAACCCCGGCTTTGCTGAACCCGACGTAACGGCCCCGGCCCTGACGGTAGAAGCCCGGCAGCTGGGCCACCCGCTGCTGTTCGGCGGGGAAGGCGTGCGCAATGATTTCCAGACGACCGGGGCCGGGCAAACGGTCATCGTAACCGGCTCCAACATGGCCGGCAAAAGCACCTTCCTGCGCACCGTAGGGCTGAACCTGGTGCTGGCTCAGGCCGGCGCGGTGGTATCTGCCGAGGCCCTGCGTTGCGGCCCGGCTCAGGTATTCACCGCCATGCGCTCCAACGATAACCTGGCCGAAAGCACTTCCTCCTTCTACGCTGAGCTCAAGCGCCTGCGCCTGCTGCTGGACCTGACGGATGGCAAGCCCGGCCCACCTGCCATATCCCCCGAGAACCTAAGCACTATTAACGAAGCACTAAGCACTGATACTCCCGTTTTCTACCTGCTGGACGAGATTCTGAAGGGTACTAACTCCGAGGACCGGCACCGCGGGGCCCGGGCGCTGGTATACCAATTGCGCCACCGTCTGGCCAGCGGCCTCATCAGCACCCACGACCTGGAGCTGGCCGCTCTGGAAACCGACCTGCCGGCCCACGTGCGCAACGTGAGCTTCAACAGTTACCTTAATCCCGATGGCACCCTGCGCTTTGATTACCGCCTCACGCCCGGTGTGTGCCGCTCCTTCAACGCCAGCCAGCTAATGCGCCTGATGGGAATTGTGGTGGACGAGCCCGCCTGAGTTGATTGTGTTAGGATGAGGTAACTCCCGGAGGGGGAACCTGCGTAAGGACGTACAGAATTGCCGGGTTTAATAGGAGGTTAATCTTAGCCCTCTACCTTACTCGCTTATCCTGCTTCTCTCACGCTTACCCCTCGCTCTGTGTACATACGCGAAAATCTCCGCTGGCATATTATCTGGAAACTGGGCTGGAAGTCGGTAACGGTGTTCACCGTGTACAGCATCCTGGTGTGCCTGGTGTACGGTCCCCTGAAAATTCATTCGGTCGCTATTCCGTGGCAGCCGGTAGCTACGCTGGGTACGGCCGTAGCCTTTTATATCGGCTTTAAAAATAACGGCTCCTACGACCGTTTCTGGGAAGGCCGCCGGCTGTGGGGCGGCATTGTAAACAGCAGCCGCATGGTGGCCGTGCAAGCCCTGGAATTCGTTACGTCCGTAGTGGATGCGCCGGATGTGGATGCGCCACCGGCCTCGGCCCAGGAGCTGACCCAGCGCCACCGCCGCATGGTGTACCGCCAGATTGCTTGGTGCAATGCCCTGCGCATTCACCTGCGCCGCCAGCCGGAGCAGTGGGACTCCGCCGTGGCTCCGTTTCTGGCTGAGGAAGAATCGGAAAAGCTGCGGGGGCTGGCCAATCCGCCCGCCCAACTGATCCGGCAGCAGGCCGCTGAGTTGCGCAAGCTACGCGAGGAGCGGGGCCTGCTCAACGATTTTCAGCACGTAACCATGATGAATACGCTCGAAACCCTCTACGATTTGCAAGGGGGCTGTGAGCGAATCAAAAACACACCCTTTCCGCGCCAGTACGCTTTTTTCAGCATGGTGTTTGTGTACCTGTTCACGGCTTTGATGCCCCTGGGCCTGGTAACGGAGTTTGCCAAGATGGGTCCTAACCACATCTGGTTGACGGTGCCGTTTTCAGTGCTGGTATCCTGGGTGTTCTCCACCATCGAAACCGTGGGCCACAACAGCGAGAATCCGTTCGAGAACAACATGAACGACGTATCGATGACGGCAATTTGCCGCTCCATTGAAATCGACCTGCGCCAGATGCTGGGCGAAACGGAGGTGCCGCCCAAGCTGGAGCCAGTAGAGGATATCCTGTACTAGCGGCTAACCCGCGCTCTGCGAAAGGCAGACCACGACCCGCACCCCGGCAGTCGTCGTCTGCCTTTCGTATTATCCGGTCCCGCCGCGGCCTCTGGTACACGTAGAGGGCATACTTTCGGCAGAGGGTTGCGTTTAATGCCCAAATCTGCTTGCTTGATGGTGTGCCTGCTGCCCGCCGGCCCCCGCCGCTTCCCCCATGACTGATTCCGTCCGTAAGCTTCGCTATTTTTTCACCAGTCAGGAATTTTCGGATGGCGTGCGAACCACGCTGTCCATTTTGCTGCCAGGGTTGCTGCTGGGCTGGCACGGCGACCTGGAAACGGGCCTTACCGTGTCGTTGGGGGCGGTGTGCGTGAGCCTGGCCGATTTGCCCGGGCCGCCCGGCCACAAGCGCAACGGCATGTTGGCCGCCACAGTTCTGGTGGGCCTGATGGCCCTGATAACCGGCTTTATTCAGCCGTATGCGTGGCTGCTGGGCGCGGTAGTGGTGGGCGCCAGCTTCGTGTTTACGCTGCTGCTGGCCTACGGTAACCGCGCCGGCTCCGTGGGCACGGCGGGCCTGCTCATCATGATTCTGATGCTGGATAAGCCGCTGCCGCCCGGGCAGGTACTGCCCTACGCGGGGCTGGTGCTGCTGGGCGGGCTGTGGTACGCCGGTATTGCGGGCCTGCTCAACCAGATTCGGCCGCACCGGGTGGCCCAGCAGGCTCTCGGCGACTGTATCCGGGCCATTGCCGATTTTCTGCGCCTCAAAGCTGAGTTTTACCGCACCGGCACCAACCTGGAGGCCGATTACCGCCGGCTGGTGCAGCAGCAGGTAACGGTGAGTGAGAAGCAGGATGCCGTGCGCGAAATTCTGTTCAAAACCCGCCAGCTCGTGAAGGATTCCACGGGCACCGGCCGCCGCCTGGTGCTCACGTTTGTCGATCTGGTGGACCTCTACGAGCAGATTACCATCACCTACTACGACTACGCCGACCTGCACCGGCGCTTTGAGGCCACGGGGGTGCTGGACGTGGTGGCCCGGGAAATTGAGGAAGTAGCGGCCGAGCTGGAAAGCATCGGATTTGCCATTCAGGCCAACCACGGCTATACCTCCCGCCGCGACCTGCCGGCCGGACTGGAACGGGTGAAAAGCCGCATCGACGCGCTGGAAGACCCCGCCCGCCCCGGCCACACCCGCATGCTCAAGAAAATTCTGGTAAACCTGCGCAACCTGGTGGGTCGCCTCCAGGATATTCTGGCCTACTTCGATGCCAGCTCGCCGGTACCGGCCGGGCGGGAGCTGGAATTCGGCCGCTTCGTCACGCACCAGAGCTACGACGTGAAAGTGCTGCGCGACCACCTGACGATGCAGTCGGGGGTGTTCCGCCACTCCGTGCGGATGCTGGTGGCCTGCCTCATCGGGTTTATCATCACCAAGCTGCTGCCCGGCCACCACAGCTACTGGGTACTCATGACGATTACCTATATGCTCAAGCCCGCCTTCAGCCTCACCAAGCAGCGCAACGTGCAGCGTGTGCTGGGTACGCTGGCCGGCGGGGTGCTGGGGGCTGGGCTGTTGTGGCTGATACCGGACCGGCAGGTGCTGTTGGGCCTGATGGTGGTGTTTATGGTAGTGTCGTACAGCTTCGTGCGCATCAACTATCTGGTTACCGTCACGTTCATGACGCCGTTCATTCTCATCCTGTTCAGCTTCCTGGGGTTGGGCTACGTGCAGGTGGTGGAGGAACGGGTGTTTGACACGGTGCTGGGCTGCCTGATTGCGTTTTCGGTGGGCTACCTGCTGTTTCCGCGCTGGGAGTCCGACCAGCTGCAGGATTACTTTAAGGCGGTGCTGCGGGCCAACCTCAAATACCTGCGCACCCTGCAGGAAGTGCTCATTGGCTCGCCGGTGGCCCTGGTTGATTACAAACTGGCCCGCAAGGAGGTGTACGTCTCGTCGGCCAACCTGGGCGCGGCGTTTCAGCGCATGATGTCGGAACCCCGGGGCAAGCAGCACCGCCCCGCCGAGGTGCACGAGTTTGTGGTGCTCAACCACATTCTGTCGTCCAACGTGGCGTCCATCACCTCGTCGTTGCTCAACGGTGAAACCCGGCCGGCCCTGCCCGCCAGCGGCCTCAAAAACCTGCGGCAGGCCCAGCAAACCCTGCACCGCAGCCTCCGCCGCCTCGACGCTCAGGAACCCGAAAACCTCCCCACCGACCTGCCCACGCCCGCTCCGGCGCACTCACCCGATGCCCAATTGGGCGAACAGCTGGAGTTCATCCAAAAGGTGAGCAGTGATATTGGCAAGGTGACGGAAGCCGTGCTGAAGTAGACTCCTGTCATGCTTCGCCCGGTTTGACGGTCTGGCGGGTAGGCAAAATCGAGGATCAGAGGCAAATGCTGCGTGCAGCACCACCACATGAAAATCCCCGGACAACAGGAAATTTCTTTCCTGTTGTCCGGGGATTTCGGCTTGCAACCCGTACTGGATAAGCTTTACAGCTTCACGCCCACCGAGGCAAACCAGGTGCGGCCATCGGCGGGCAGCAGGCCGGGGCCGGGGTAGCCGCCCGAGCGGCGGGTGAAGTAATTTTTATCGAACACGTTGTTGAGGCCGCCGCGCACCGTGAAGCGCTTGGCAAAGCGGTAGGTGGCCGAGAGGTCGGTAACCGAGTAGCCGGGTACGCGGCCGGTGGTGGCGGCGGCATTGGCCGCTACGGTGTTGTTGGCATCGGCAAACACGCTGGAAACCCGTGTGAGCTGAGCCGTGGCCGAGAGGCCCTTGTGGGCGAAGGTAGCGCCCACGCGGTGCGTGTACTTGGGGGCGTACTCCACGCGGTTGTTTTTCAAATCACCTTCCTGAATACCGCCGTTGGCCAGCGTAGTGGTCAGCAGGCGGGTGTAGCGGGCATCCACCAGGGCCGAAGAAACGAATACGTCCAGGTGGGGCAGCTCGAAGTTCTGGGTAAGGGCGTGAATGAGGTCCAACTCCACGTAGGCCTCCACGCCTTTGTGCACGCTGGTGCCAATGTTGGTGCGCAGCTGCTGGGTTTGGGTGGTGCTGCCCGGCACCAGGCGGCGAATAGTGCCGATGCGGTTGTCGTAGTTCAGCCAGAAAGCGTCCACGTCAAAGGTCAGCACTTTGGCCCAGGTGCCCCGGTAGCCCACCTCGGCGTTATAGCCGCGGGAATCTTTCAGGTTGGGGTCGATGACGTCGGACGTGGCCGGCGGGGTCAGGTCGCCGAAGGTTACGGGACGGAAGGCCCGCGAGTAGTTAGCGTAGAGGTTGGTCTGGTCGGTTACGCGCAGCTCGGCCCCGGCCCCGTACAGGAACACGCGGCGGCGCGAGTCCTGCTTGATCTGGTTTTCCGAGCCGTCGGCGTTCAGGCTCAGGTAGCCGCGGCCTTCGTTGTCAATCACCTCGTAGCGCACGCCCGGCGTGAGGGTGAGGCGGGAGCCCAGGCGGAAGATATTCTCCACGAAGGCGGCGTAGTTGCGGGTGCGGAAGCTCAGGTCGCGGCCGTAGCGCGGGGCCTGCAGGTCCAGGTTGAAGTCGGAGCCGGTGTCGCCCTTGCCTTGCTGGCGGCGGCCCAGGTTGGCAGCGGCCACGCGCACGCCGGCAGCCAGCGTGTGCTCCTGGCCCAGCAGGCTGTAATCGGTGAGCAGGCGCAGCTCCGAGCCCAGGTTGCGGTACCGGTCCCGGTCGAGCTGGCGGTTGGCCGGCTGGCCGGTGGCGGGGTTCACCGCATCGGGCTTATCCACGCCCACGCTGCTGGCCAGGCCAATGGAGTTCCGCTCGCCCAGCAGGCCAAAGGTTTTCAGGCTCAGGCGGGTGCGGTCCGAGAACTGGTAGTCGGCCGTGAAAGCCGGAATCGTCCAGGGCGTGCTGAACCAGTTGCGGCTGCGGGAGCTGTTGCGCACGTTGCCGTTGTAGAACTGGGCATCGGTGAGGCCGCCGGGCTGCTGAATCTCGTAGCCCAGGTGGCTGATTTCGGCCCCGAGGCGCAGCTTGCTGGTGGCCTGGAACTGCACGTTCACGTGGGCGTTGCGGATGTTGAACTCCGAGTTGTCGCGCCAGCCGCCGCCCAGGCGCTGCTGGTAGTAGCCAAAGTAGCTCACTTTGCCCACCGTGCCACCTAGCGAGTTGTAGGTGCCCACCAGCCCGTTGTTGCCCACCGAGTTGCTGGTTTCAAACTCGATTTTCTTGTCGCGGGGGCCGTGCTTCAGCTCGTAGTTGAGCATGCCGCCAAACTGAGGGCCGTACTGCAAGGAGCCGCCGCCCCGGATAATCTGGATGCGGTCCACGGCCTCCAGCGGCGGGTTGTAGTACGCCTCGGGGTAGCCAAAGGGGTCGGAACTGATGTCCATGCCGTTCTGGCGGGTGTTGAACTCCCAGCTGCGGTTGGGCGAAAGGCCGCGGCTGGCCACGTTGATCTGCTGGCCCGAGCCGTCACTTTCCCACACCGTAATGCCGGGCACCTTGGCAAATACCTGCCGGGCCGAGTTTACCACCAGGTTGGCATCAAGCTTATCCAGCTGAATGATTTCGTTTTTCTTACCGGCCGTGAGGGTAGTACCGTCCACCTCGGGGGCGTAGCGAGTGGCTTTGGCGGCTACCGTTACACCGGCCAGCTCGCGCAGGGCCTCTTCCAGCGTGAAGCGCAGGGTGTAGGCCTGCCCGCTCTGCAGAGTAAGGGTTTGGGTCTGTGGTTTGGTGCTGAGGCCGGTTACCGTCACGGTGGCTTCGCCGGCCGGCAGGCCGTAGAGGCGGAAGCTGCCGCGGGCATCAGTGGTGGCCGAGCGGTCGGCTACGGTTACCAGCACGCCTTCCACGGGCTGGCCGGCACGGTCGAGCACGGTACCGGTGAGGGTGGCCCCGCGGCCAGTTTCACCCGGACCGTTCGAAAACGCGGGGGTAGCAGCAGTAACAGATAGCGCCGGCACGGTGGCCGTCAGCAGAGAGGAAAGCAGCAGAGAAGTAGTTCGCATAGACCAACCCGGGAGATAGGACCCGGTTTCGGCTGCAAAAGTAGCACTGTTAAGATTGATTTTAAATAAGTGATTAGAAAAAATCTAAATAAAACCGACGGCATAGGTTGGCAGTTGTTATCCTTTGGTCTGCCCGGACTGCCTCAACCAACGCGCAGGCACTGGTCATGGGGCCGCGACACTGGGTGTTTTGGCCTGGCTGCAGTCGCTTTTCCTGCCATTCCGGCGAAGAAGGGGACCTGGTGAAAGTATCTGGGTGTAGTTCCGAATGTTTCCATCAAGCGCCTTCTCGGCCGGAACCACAGTTCTGGTAGGTCGTCCTGACGACGAGACGCGAAGTGTCGCGCCTCTGCTCCCGGCGGCAGCTGTTGGCGTCAGGGGTACAGCAGAAACAACAAGGCGCTGGCCGATGCCGATGCATCAGCCAGCGCCTCGTTGCTGGGGGCTGCTACTTACCGTTCCAGCTTGAAACCCGGCTCCCGGGCGGGCGGGGCGGGGCGGTTGGCCACGGCCCAGCCGGTGAGGTACATCCACTGGGTCATGCGCAGGAGTTTGGAATAGTTGATGCGGCTGGCTTCGTCCTTGGGCGTGTGGTAGTCGGAGTGCAGCCAAGAGGTGTACATCACGGCCGGAATGCCCAGGCGGGCGTAGGGCAGGTGGTCGGAGCGGAAGTACCAGCCCTCGGGGTGGGTGGCCTTGTCCCACTCGGTATCCAGCTTGAATTTCGGGCCCTGCTGGTTGGCGGCCAGGGCCAGGTTTACCAAATCCAGGGAGTTGCGGTGGGGCGGAGTGGCGCCCAGCAGCGCGGCCGAATCAGGGGCGTTGCGGCCCATCATTTCGGCATTCAGCACCGCTACAATGCTCTTCTGCGGCACGGTGGGCTTGGCCGAGTAGTAGCGGGAACCCAGCAGGCCCCGTTCCTCGGCCCCGTGAAACACGAACAGCGCCGAGCGGCGGGCTGGTTGCTGCTTATAGGCCCGCATAATGGCCAACAGGGACGCGCAGCCGGTGGCGTTGTCGTCGGCCCCGTTCCAGATGGAGTCGCCCTGCACCGCCTCACGCACCCCATCGTGGTCCTGGTGGGTGCTGAACAGCACGTACTCGTTCTTGAGCTGGGCATCGGTGCCGGGTACAGTAGCCACAATGTTCACCGAAGGATACTGGAACGACTCGGTGCGCAAGTCAGCCGTGAACTGCTGGCCGGCCTGCTGCACCCAGCTCAGGGCGCTGCTGGGCAGCAGCAGGGTAGGGGCGGTAGTCACGGCGGCCACGTTGGCGTCGCCGGGCAGGCCGTAGCGGCCCCGCTCGTAGGTGTGGCCCCAGTGCTCGTAAATGTTCTGGGCCCGGTCGTCGGATACGAATACCACGGCCACCGCCCCGGCCTTCAGCAGCTCCGCCGACTTATCGCGCAGCACCTGGCTCAGGTAGCGCCGGAAGCTCATATCGGCCGCGGGGTTGCCGGAGAACAGCAGGGCCACGGCCTTGCCTTTGATGTCGGTTTTGGCCAGCTCGGCGGCCGTGCCTGTGCCCACGTACACCAGCGGGGCCTGCACGGCGTAGGTGGTGGGCGCAAATACCAGCGCATCGTGGTTGGGCCGCAGCTGGTGCGTGCCGATGCTCAGGCGACTGGTTTTGGTGAGGCGGGTGCGCTGCAGGTTAAAGAACTGGAAGAAAGTACCGTCGTCACCGGCGGGCTGCAGGCCCAGGGCGCGCATCTTCTCGGCCAGCCACATACTGGCCCGCAGCTCATCCAGGGTGCCGCCCTCCCGGCCCCGGTACTTGTCGTCGGCCAAGGCAAAGAGGTCGGCCTTGATGTCGGCTTCCTTAATGGCGCCGAGGGCGTTGGCGGGTTTTTTCTGGGCCGGGGCTAGCAGCGGAGCAGTAGCCAATAGGCCGGCCAGCAGCAGTCGGTGAATAGGAAATGGGGTCATACAGTAAACTTCTCGCAGTGGGTGGCGCAGTGATTCGCAGTGGGTCACGCAGGGTTTCGCAGTAAAGGGTTACCCCGAGACCCTGCGCCACCCACTGCACGCCACTGGGTGAAAAAGGAAAGCTACGTGAAAAAGGCCCGCTCAGCAACGGCCGGCCGGGCGTTGCTGAGAATGAGCAGCTTATTTGGCCGGGGCTGCGGAAGCGCTGTGCTATATTCCGCTCTGTTTCATTCCATCTCTACCTCCCCTATAGCTTGTGGCTTCCCTGGTTCTTCGCGAAAGTGCCCGCTTGCGGTACTTTACCTTCTTCTACCTCTACATCATGCAGGGCATTCCGGCGGGCTTTGGGCTTACGGCGGTGGTTAACTACCTGACGGGGCAGGGGCTGAGCGCCCCGGTAGTGGCGTCGTTTTCGGCGGCCGTGGGCCTGCCCTGGACGCTGCAATTTGTGTGGGGCCCCCTGATTGATAAGTACCAGGAATCGGTGCTGGGGCAGCGCAAGCAGTGGGTGGTGCTCACGCAGCTGGTCGCGGCGCTGGCCTCGCTGGTGCTGCTGCTGGTGCGCGACCCGGTTGCGCAGATGCGGCTGCTGCTGCTGGCGTTTGTGGTGCACAGTGTGTTTGCCTCCGTACAGGATGCCAGCGTGGATGCCATTGCCATTGCCGTGGTGCCCGAAGCTGAGCGGGGCCGGGTTAATGGGTGTATGCGGGGTGGTTTTCTGCTGGGGTCCTCCCTGGGGGCCGCTGGTTTGTCCTGGATGCTGCACCGTTACGGGTTCTTTCAGGCCGCGCTGGCGCAGTCGGGGGCGCTGCTGGCTTTCACGGTGCTTACGTTCTTTGTTCGGCTGGAGCGCACCGACCGGCTGCTGCCCCGCTTCGGGGCGCTGCCCGCTACCGCCCGCCGCCACGCCGATAATCCGCCCCTAAGCTGGCTGTTCCGGGAGTTGTACCGGGCCATTACGGAGCCGCGCACCCTGCTGCTGTTCGGCATCATTGCCCTGGCCTACCTCTGCTTTGGCGCTTTTGGCTGGGCCTATTCCTACCACCTCATTCAGCGGCTGCACTGGGCCGATGGGGAAGTGTCGATTTTGCAGGGCAGCTGGGGCAGCGCGGCCACTCTGGGCCTGCTGGTGGCCGGCGGCGCGCTGGCCGACCGGGTGGGGGCGGCCCGGTTGCTGCGGTGGGTAATGCTGGGGCTGGCGAGCTTTCTGGTGGTGTTTTGCGCCCTGAGCTTTGCCTGGCACTACAAACCGGTAGCCACGCTGGGCCTGCTCGTCTGGAACATGGCCGACCCCAGCCTGAGCGTGGCCGCGCTGCCCCTGCTTATGGGCCTGTGCCGCCCCCGCATCGAAGGCTCCCAGTTTACCACCTACATGGCCCTGGTGAATCTGTGCGGCGTGGCGGGCTCCTACGTTACCGGTTGGGCCCTGCAGGTTGTATCGGCCCCGGTGCTGGGAGTGGGGTGCGGTGTGGTGGTGCTTGCCTTGCTGGCCTTGGTATGGCGGCAGCCGCTGCCGCGGCCAGTTGCGCCGGTGCCCGGCAGCTTGCCGCACTAACAAGGGCGAGCTATAAGTTCTCAGGGCTGGCAGAACAGCAGAAACGCAAGCCCCGTTGCCAAGGCTTGCGTTTTCAGAGTGACAGCAAAAATGGAAATTTCAGCTCAGAACGTTACTTCGCGGCGGAAGCTTCCGGCTTGAGCGTGCGGCCCAGCCAGTCGAAGAACACCCGGTTCCACAGCACCGAGTTCTGGGGCTTGCCAATCCAGTGGCCCTCGTTGGGGAAGTACAGGAAGCGGCTCGGAATACCGCGCAGCTGGGCCGTGCCGAAGGCCTCCATGCCCTGGCCCTCTGGCACCCGGAAATCCTTGCCGCCGTGAATCACCAGGATGGGCGTATCCCAGTTTTTGGCGAACAACTGGGGGTTGAAATCGGTGTAGCTCTTGTGCAGCGGCGTTTCCCAAGGGGCGGCCCCAATATCCTGCTTGGCGAAGAACATTTCCTCGGTGCTGGGATACCAGCTGGTGAGGTTGTAGAGGCCGCAGTGGGCAATAAACGTCTTAAAGCGACCCTCGTGCTTGCCGGCCAGCAGGTACACCGAGTAGCCGCCGTAGCTGGCCCCCACGCAGCCCAGGCGGGCCTTGTCCACATAAGGCTCGGCACTCACGTTGTCGATGGCCGAGAGGTAGTCCCGGATGGGCTGCCCGCCCCAGTCGCCCGAGATGCTGTTGTTCCACTCGGTGCCGAAGCCGGGCAGGCCGCGGCGGTTGGGCGCTACCACAATGTAGCCGTTGGCGGCCAGCAGCTGAAAGTTCCAGCGGTAGCTGAAGCTCTGGGTAATGGGGCTCTGGGGGCCGCCCTGGCAGTAGAGCAACGCCGGGTATTTCTTGGCGGGGTCGAAATCAGGCGGATAGATGACGTACACCTGCATCTGCTTACCGTCGGTGGTCTTCACCCAGCGGGCTTCGGTTTTGCCGGTTTTTACGCCGGCCAGCTCCTGCTCATTGATGCGTGTAAGGGCCGTTTCGCGGCCGGTTTTCAGGTCCACGCGCACCAGGTCGGCGGGGCTGGCCTGGGTGGTTCTGCTGACGATGGCCACGCCGGGGCCGGCCAGCTCGAAGCTGTTGTAGTTGAACGCGCCCTTGCTGAGCTGCTGCACCTTGCCGCCCTTGGCGGGCACACTGAACAGCTGCTCGGTGCCTTCCAGCGGGCTCACGAAGTACAGCGTCTTGCCATCAAGGCTCCAGCGCAGGTTGGCGGCGCTCTGCTCCGAGCCCTTGGTTACGTCCTCGCGCTTCTGGGTCTTGAAATCGTACACCACCACGCCGTTGCGGTCCGACTCGAAGCCCGGCGTAGCCATGCTCAACCAGGCCACCTTCGAGCCATCGGGCGAAAATACCGGCTCCGTATCGTAGCCGCCCAGGCCCTCGCTCAGGTTCTGGGTCTGGCCGGTGCGCACATCGTAGAGGTAAATGTCGGAGTTGGTGCTTTCCGCTTCGGCCTTGCCCGTGAGCTTGCGCGAGGTGTAGGCCAGCCGGTACCCGTCGGGCGCGAAGTTGAGCTGCTCGGAGCCACCCAGCGGCTGCAGCGGCGAGTCGAACTTCTCCCCGGCCATTACATCCTTGCCGTAGCCGGTGGGCTTGCCATCGTCCCCTACGGGCTGGAAGAACACGTGCGAGGCCTTGTAGTCGTCCCACACGTTCCAGTGGCGGTAGTTCAGGTCGTCGATAATTTTGGCGTCGGCTTTGGGCAGGTCGGGGTACCAGTCCTGCACCGATTTACCGGTTTTCACGTCCTGGGTGTACAGCACAAAGTTGGCCTTGGGAGCCAGCTTCAGGTTGCTCAGGCCTTCGTCGGGGAACTGGCTCAGCAGCTGCTTACCCGAGCCGTCGGCATTCATTACGTACAGCTGGTCGGTGCCACTTTCCCCGCTCAAAAAGGTCAGCTTGCCATCAGGCCGCCAGTTTAGGGTGTTTTCGGAAACGGTGGGCGTGTTGGTGAGCTGCCGGGCCGCACCGCCGGCCACGGGTACCAGCCAGATGTCGGACTGGCCCTTGTTATCGGCCAGGTTGTAGCGCGTCACGGTATAGGCCACCGTTTTGCGGTCCGGCGACACCTGCATTTCGCCCAGGCGGCCCAGCTTCCAGAGCAGCTCGGGCGTGTACACGCTGCCGGTTTGGGCAGCGGCGGCCAGCGGCAGCAGCGCCAGCGCAGTCAATAGGTTTCGTTTCATGTAGCGCATGCTGTAGCTTGCGAAAAAAGAATAGGTAGTGCGAGCGGCGGCCCGCTGCGGTGGGAGGGAAGACAAATGTACTCCTTCCGGTTCAGCTGCCTGCTTCGCAACCAACGCACTGTTCGCTTACCGTCAGTACCAGCACGCACCCTTATGCCCGATTTCCGACTTCGCGTGTTTCAGGCGGTAGCCCGGCACCTGAGCTTTACCCGGGCAGCCCAGGAGCTGTACATCACCCAGCCCGCCATTACCAAGCACATCCGGGAGCTGGAGCGTACCTACGGGCAGCGGCTGTTTGAGCGCCGCGGCAACCGCATCAGCCTCACCGAAGCCGGCACCCTGCTGCTCCGCCACGCCGACGAAGTGGAACAGCTCCACCAGCACCTCACTGAGCAGTTGCACAACCTGCACGGGGAGGCGGCCGGCCGTCTGCGTCTGGGCGCCAGCACCACCATCAGCCAGTACGTGCTGCCCGCCATCCTGCCCGGGTTTCAGCAACGCTACCCGCAGGTGGAGCTGACGCTGCTCAACGGCAACTCCGAGCAGATTGCCGAGGCGCTGCTGGCCGGCCAGCTCGATGTAGGCTTCGTGGAAGGTCGCTCTAAAAGCCGGGACCTGCACTACGAGCCGCTGCTGGATGATGAGTTGATTGCCGTGCGCCAGGCCACTCCAGCTGGCCCGCCCGCGCAGCCCCTGCCGTTGGCCGAGGCGCTGGCCCACCCGCTGGTGCTGCGGGAGCGGGGCTCGGGCACGCTGGAGGTGCTGGAATTTGCGTTGCGGGAGCGGGGTATCCGGCTGGCCAGCCTGTCGGTAGCTTTCTATTTCGATAATACCGAGGCCATCAAAACCTACCTGGAGGCCGCCCCCCAGGCGCTGGGCTTCGTTTCGAGGCGGGCCCTTACGCGGGAGCTGGCGGCGGGGCTGCTGGAGGAAGTGCCCATTGCGGGCCTGCAGCTGCAGCGGCAGTTCGAAAGCCTCTGGATTCAGGGGCAGCCGCTGCCCCGGCCCGCCGAGCGGTTTCTGCGCTACATCCAGCAAGCTATAACTTCAGGTAATAACGCATAACTATTTTAGATTATCAGGGAACTAGGTGGGACCGTACTTTTGGGTTGAAGCACCCACTTCAGCTCACCCATGAAAGCCACCCTGCCCGCTCCACCCCGCGCTGCAGCGCCTGCCGCCGTTGCCACCATTGCCCACCCCGATAAGCAGTGGCTCCCTCGTACCGTGTTTGCGGTATTTCTGGTGTTCTGCCTCACGCCCTGGGCTTCGCCGCCCGTTGCGCTGGCGCTAGGCTTGGTGCTGGCCCAAACGGTGGGCAATCCGTTTCCCGCCTTCACCAAGAAGTACACGGCCAGGCTGCTGCAGTATTCCGTTATCGGGCTCGGTTTCGGGATGAATGCCTACTCCGCGGTGCAGGCCGGCCGGCAGGGCATCCTGTTTACGGTGTGCTCCATCTTCGGTACGCTGCTGCTGGGTTACGTGGCTGGGCGCTGGCTGAAGCTGGGGCGTCATCTCACCCACCTCATTTCCTGCGGCACTGCTATTTGCGGCGGTTCGGCCATTGCGGCGGTGGGGCCGGTAGTACGCGCCAAGGATGAGGAAATGTCGGTGGCGCTGGCCACGGTGTTCGTGCTGAATGCGTTGGCGCTGTTCCTTTTTCCGGCCATTGGGCACGCCTTCAACCTCTCGCAACAGCAATTCGGGTTGTGGTGCGCCATTGCCATTCATGATACCTCCTCGGTAGTGGGGGCCGCGGCTGCCTACGGCAAAGAGGCGCTGGATATAGCCACCACCGTGAAGCTGGCCCGCGCCCTCTGGATTATTCCGGTGGCGCTGGGTACGGCCTTGGCCTTCCGGCAAAAGGATGTGAAGGTGAAAATTCCCTGGTTTATTCTGGGTTTCATTGGTGCCATGCTGCTCAATACCTACGTGCCGGCTACGCACTATGTGGGCCCCTGGCTGGTGCAGGTGGCCCGACTAGGCCTTACCGTCACGCTGTTCTTTATCGGGGCCGGGCTTTCCCTGAATGCCATCAAATCGGTAGGGGCGAAGCCGTTTGGCTTGGGCGTGCTGCTGTGGGTGGTTATTTCATCGGTGTCCCTGTACGTGATTTTGCACACATAACAGCCAAGCCATACGCCAAATCAGAACAGCCCTGCCGGACACTCCGGCAGGGCTGTTCTGGTTTGGCGCATTCAGGTTAGTTCTTGCGGCCCGAGCCGCTTTTCTTCCCGCCGCCGTCTTGTTTGTTGACGGTAGCCCAGGCGCGTTTCTCGGCTTCTTCTTCCGATACGCCGCGCTGCTCGTAGCTCTCTTCAATGTGCTCAGCCTGCCGTTTCTGCTTGTCGGTGTAGGCCGATTTATCTCCCTGTGGCATGATGCAAATCAGTTGAAAAGGTGAAACATAAGGTGCTACCCGGTAATACGCGGGCCCGCCGAGGGTGTTATGCTGAGCTTGCGGGTGGGGTTGCGGGCAGCTGCGTATCTTCGCCCCGCTCATTTATCCCGCTTCTGCTATGCGTCAGCTCGCCATTATTCCTCATCCGGAGGCCAAAATCACCTTGTTTAGTTGGAACGGCAAATACCTCATCAAGCTGGAGAAAGGCTCGTTCGAGCAAACCTACAAAGTGAGTGAGCTGGACCTGACCAGCGAGGATGACATCCACCAGCTCCTGGATGAAGAGTTTGTGCAGGCCGCGGTGCAGCGCTTCAAGAGTATGCAGCAGGATTTGCAGGCCGCCTTCGACCGGCACGGCATTTGATGCCCGCCCGGTAGTTTCTTTTCACCTTACAACCCCTTGCTCATGAACCGGCTTCTTTTGCTTGCTCTCACCATAGCAGCTCTAATGAGCTCATCCGCTGCCCGGGCGCAACTGTACGAGGTTCGCACCAGCAGCGTCAACGCCGATAAGCGGGAGCGGGAAGCGCTGAAAGTGCAGATTGACGGCTCGGCCCAGTGGACGCGCGACTTCTGGCAAAGCTGGCTGAAGGATACCTACAACATCAGGCTGAAGGGCGACGGCGTGTTTGGCGTGGGCAAGAAGGATGTGCTGGCCGCCAAGCAGGTGCCCATGTCCAGCATCAGCGGCAAGCTGCTGGATTTGTACTCCACCGTTACGGCCCCGGCCGATACCGTAGCGGAGCTGTCGGTATGGGCGGCTATGGGCCCCGATTCGTTTCTGTCGGCCGCGGGTACGCCTTCGGAGTTCAGCTCTTTGCGCACCATTGTGCAGAGTTTTGCCGCGGCGGCCCGCCTGAAGGCTTATCGGGAGCAGATTACTGAAGCTGAAAAGCAGCTGGCCACCGCCGAGAAGGATAAAGAAAAGCTGGAAAAAGAGCGGGTGAGCCTGGCAGGCAACACCAAGGCCAACCTGGAGAAGATTGAGCAGCTCAAAAAGCAGAACATCGACAACAAGCTGAAATCGGCCGAGGATTCCGTAAAGCTCCTGGACAACGCCCGCCTCATGGAATTGCGTAAACAGCAGCTGGAGCGCCGCCGCGCCCGCCTCACCAACCTCGACCGGAAATAACGCGCCGTTGCTGCCCTCCCGGGCCCCTTGTTCATGGAAAAAGATTCCTCTCTCGATACCCTGCGCCAACTCAAGGAGTGGCTGGATGCGGGTACCATTACGCCGCAGGAGTTTGCGGAGCTGAAGCAGAAGCTGGTGTTTAATAATCCGGCTCCGGGCGCTTCCGTCGCTTCGTCGGTACCCGGACCGCCCGTTTCTCCGGTACCCCCACCCGCCGAGCCAACGACCATAGCGGCCCCGGTATCGGAGCCGCTGCTGCCGCCCGTAACGACCGGGCCGGTGCCCGATTACTCGCAGCCACTGCCACCCACGCCGCCCGTTTCCACGCCGGGCATCTCGCATCCGCTGGAAGCGGGCCGTCCCGGAGCTTCACCCAGTCAGGATGACGCTTTTGTAACAACTGCAGCGCCGGCTACGGAGGAGGAGTATGTGGCGGACGCAGCCTATACTGCCCCGGCCAAGAGCCCCTTGGGAACCATTCTGGTGGTGGGTGGTATTGTGCTGCTGCTGGCTCTGGTGGCGTATTTGCTGCTGGGCAACCGGGAGTCGGAGCGCTTGTCCAGCACCACGCTCACCGCCGCCGACTCGGTAGCGGTGGCTCCTGAAGTAGGCCCCCAGGCCGAGCAGATTGACCTGCCTCCAGCCGCCGCCCCGGAAACTGTGCGCGTGGCCCCGGCCGTACCCGTGCTTCCACCCGACTCAGCAGTGGCGCCGGCCTCAACTGCTCCTGCCGACGAGCCACCCGTAGCGGCCCCGGTTGTGGATGAAAGCGCCGCCCAGGCGCGTATTGAGAGTACCCTGCAAAACTATTATGCCGATTTGCAGGCTGCTCCCTTCTCGGCGTCGGCATACTTTGCGCCGAAAGTGGAGCGGTTTTACCTGCTGCAGAACACAACGCCGGCGGCTATCAACGCAGAGCTCGAAAAAACGCATTTCCCGGAGTTTCTGGAAGGACAGTCAACTATTGAGCCCGGCACATTGAAGGTGAGTCCGCCCGTGGCCGATGGCTCCCGGGTGGTCACGTTCGTGGAGCGAAGCACGGCGTTGCGCCAGTCTCTGCAGAAGCGCCAGCAGACGGCGGCTCAGGTGCGGATACGGTTTGACAAAAACTTCAAAATGGTGTATCTGCGCCAGGAAAAGCTGCTGGAAAACAACTTTCTCGACTAACGGCTTCGGCTTTTTTGGCCGCGCCCGCCTGCTGCCTGCAACCGGCGGCGTGCGGGCGCGTTTTTACCCCCTGCCGGATCTGTTCTATTACTCATGCGCACCTTATTTCGCTGTTTACTGCTGGCCGGAGTGGCCTGCCTCAGTTCCTGCCTGACCGTTTTGAAGCCCGCTCGGGAGTTCACCCAGGCCCCGGCCCCGGATGCCCCCGATTACCGCATGGAAGGCAACTGGGCCGCTTTGCCCGACCGCCGCGACTCGGCCGATGTAGTGCCGCGCGGCACCCTGCTGCGCGACCGGCAGCGCGACGCTCCCGCTGACGTGTTCTTCATTCACCCAACCACTTACTACTGGCGCAGGCAGTGGAACGCCAGCCTCACCGATGAGCGTCTGAACCGCTTCACCGATGAATCCACAATCCGGGGGCAGGCCACGGTATTTAACAGTACCGCCCGGGTGTACGCGCCCCGCTACCGTCAGGCTACGCTGTTCTCCTTCTTCGATAGCAAGGATGAGAGTGGGCGGGAGGCCATCGACCTGGCGTACACCGATGTCAAGTCGGCCTTCCAGTTTTACCTCGATAATTACAACCAGGGCCGCCCCGTCATCATTGCCGGTCATAGCCAGGGCACGGTGCATGCCACCCGCCTGTTGCACGATTTCTTCGATAACGACCCCAAACTGCGCCGCCGGTTGGTGGCCGCCTACCTCATCGGCTTCAAAGTAAAGCCCGATGAATACCAGGTGCTACGCCCTTGCGAAGACTCTACCCAAACCGGCTGTTTCGTGGCCTGGAACACTGTGGCCTGGGGCAACACGTACGAGCCCTTCGCCAACGGAGTAGCCGTAAATCCTCTTACCTGGTCGCGCGATACGGTTACGGCTCCCGCCCGCCTCAACCTGGGCGGCGTCCCAATGGACTTTAACCGCCTGGACAAGCGCGTGGTGGATGCCAAAGTGCAGGATGGGCTGGTGTGGGTGCATCCGCCCGCTCCCAAGGGCTACCCCCGCTTCCTGCTGCCCGGCCGCCCCGAGTTGCGCCACTCCTTCCACATTGCCGATTATGCCCTGTTCTACGCCAACATCCGCCAGAATGCCGCTGCTCGGGTACGAGCCTACCGCATGCTCATAGGCGGGCAGTAGGGTGT
The DNA here is from genome assembly GCF_049949205.1 of Hymenobacter sp. 102. Lineage (NCBI taxonomy): Bacteria > Pseudomonadati > Bacteroidota > Cytophagia > Cytophagales > Hymenobacteraceae > Hymenobacter > Hymenobacter sp. 102. Next base: position 2,036,208 of record NZ_CP188172.1, on the reverse strand, counting down.
AGCAGATAATAAAAAAGCCCCGCTGGCAGCTGCCAGCGGGGCTTTTTTGGATGGTTAGCCAACTACTTAGTTGAGTACGGCAGTCTGGCTTTTCAGAATCTGACGAGCCATGGCCAGGTTCGTATCGCGCGAATTAACGGCCAGGTAAATGAATTTGCTGCCATCGGCCGATAACTTCAGCAGGTGCAGCTGGTCCGTCAGCGTCAGCAGAATGTCCTGAATTACCTGATCCAGTTTCAGCGCCTGAATAGCTTTCAGTTTCTGCTTTACAACTTCCGTATTGTAGGCAGCAGCTGTCTCTGCATCAAAAGAAGCCATGTTGGAATGGTGGGCCAGTGGCATACCAGTCTCGGTTTCTACTACGGCTACAGCTACCAAAGAAGGCAGTTCCTTCAGAATGTTTTGAACGGCTTGGTTAGGAGTAATTACGGACATGATAATGAAGGGAAAGTGTTGTTGAAAAAAGACGAAAAACTAACTAGCGCAGCGCCGCATTATTTCCCGCACCAACGCCAAGTTGGTATCGGCACTCCTGACTACCACGTAGTATAGCCAGTGTCCAGCCGAGGTAGTTCGTAAGCAGTGCAGATGGTCATCCAGCAGGAATACCAAGTCGGTGAACTGTTGATTAGATAGCCACGGCTGCGTCAGGAATTGCCGGGTTTGCCGAATGAAGCCAGCATATCGGCTGTTGAGTTTGTACGGATCAAGATCGGCAGTGGCAGTGTAGGCTACGAGCGTTTTACCCGATTGCACCTCCACCACAGCGGTGGTCAGCAACTCTGGTAGCTCCCGCCGAAGCGCCATCAAAAGTGCCTCCGCGTGTTGCCTCTCAACTCCCGAAGCATCCCCCGTAATTTTCTTTACGGTAAGCTTATGCAGGAAAGGAAATCTCATGCAAGCCAGTATCAGCTAAAAAAATGGGGCAGAGTGCTTTGCGAAGCATTGGTAAGCAGCCAGCTACCAGCAGCAGTAAGTGGATTTACTGCCCACAGGATAAAGTTCGGCTAAAAGAACAGCCAGCGCTTCTTGGCTGCTTTGGCACTAGCAGCTTTCGGCAGTAGCGTTACGTTGGTAGTAGAACCGTTCCGAATCATCAATTCTTCCTCGGTATAGCCAGCGTACCCGTACTGCAGCGTGGCTTTCTGCTGAATGGGTACCCGCAAGGCATAGTTGCCATCAGCATCGGTGCTTACGCCCCGGTTAGTGCCTTTCTGCAGTACAGTAGCTCCAATCAGCGGGTGTCCGTTCTCATCCAGAATCCGGCCTTTTACCGTGACCATGCGCAAGGAAGCGGCGGCTTCAGCGGCAGCGGGCATTTCCACGGTAGAGGCATCAGCAACAACGGGCGTATTGTCAGCAGCCGTCGGCAGGTTCGTGTTGGCCAGTACTGCACCGCTCACCAAGGCACCACCAAGTAGCAAAGACGCCGCCCGCCGACGAAACCGTTCCGGCTCGGTACGCATCAGCTCAAACTGGCGCTGCACCCAGCCTACGGGCCTTACGTGGTGCCCCTTCTGATTCAGTTCATAGAAACGCCGTAGTGTTTCGTCACCCTTATCACGGTTTTCTTTTAAAAATTTGTCAACCAACTCCGTATTCTCGCTCGTCAGATCACCACGCAAATAGGCGTCACGATAAGCTGGCAGAAGTTCACCGGTGGTAGCATGGAATGGGTACGCGCTTAGTTTCATTCTGGGACAATTTGGTGTGGCGTGCTTACTTGTGACACGAACAGAGCAGGACACAAAATTGTGTTATAAACCCCATTTATAGCCAGTAATAGAGCACAAAAAGACTTTATATTCGTTGAATACGGGTTCTTGCCAGGTTAAGTTCTATTAATCGTATGTAAATACATGATTCTATTATTGGGAAAAATTTAGTGAAATTCATCACCTGTGGTGAAATGTAACTTTATCAGTAAATTATTTATCTTGTAAAATATTGTATAATTATTATATAAAAAACTGCTTTATTACTTTTTGCTAATTTAAGGAGCATTACTGTTGAGCTTGGAGAAGTACTATTAATGCGTGCATAGGGATGATCCTTTCAGGTAAAAAAAAGAGCCCGTTGGTTATACAACCAACGGGCTCTTTTCAAAAGTGGAACTTAAGCTTAGCCTACGATGGCTACGCGCTTGAAGTCAGAGATGGTCAGGCCTTTCTGGGTCTTGTCGAGCAGCTGGGCGATGGTCACCGAGTTGTCCTTCACGAACTCCTGGTTGAGCAGGGTGTTCTCTTTGTAGAACTTGTTCAGCTTGCCCTGCGCAATTTTCTCCAGCATAGCCTCGGGCTTGCCTTCAGCACGCGCCTGCTCTTTGCCGATTTCGATTTCACGCTCGATGGTAGCGGCGTCCACGCCGTCTTTGTCGAGGGCTACGGGGCGCATGGCCACAATCTGCATGGCTACATCGCGGCCTACGGCGGCTACGTCGGCACCACCTACATTCTTCATAGCTACCAGAACGCCCTTCTTGTTATCCGAGTGGATGTAAGAAGCGACTTTCTCAGCCGTTACGTTTTCGTAGGCTACCACGTCCAGTTTCTCGCCGATTTTGCCCATCAGGTCGGTGATGTGCTCCTGCAGCGAACGGCCATCCTCCTGGGGAGCAGCCAGCAGCTCTTCTTTAGTAGCGGCGTTGGTTTTCACGGCCGTAGCCAGAATCTGCTGCGCCAGGTTTTTGAAGTCTTCAACTTTCGCAACGGGCTCGGTTTCGCAAGCCAGAGCAATCAGTTTGCCATTGGTACCGTCTTCGCTTACGGCAGCCAGCACAAGACCTTCCGAAGTGGTATTCTCGGAACGCTTGTCGGCAATTTTCTGACCCTGCTTACGCAGAATGTCGCGGGCAGCTTCGAAGTCACCGTTGGCTTCGGTCAGCGCTTTTTTGCAATCCATCATGCCGGCACCGGTCATGGTGCGCAGCTTGTTCACGTCTGCGGCGGTAATAGCGGCCATTGTTGTGAGTTGTATGTTGGTTTGAGAGGGTATTTCGAGGGGAAAAGCAAGGATGGAGCTATGAAGCTCCGACCCTGGTTAAAGAAAAAGGGAACACCGGAGCCGAGTGCTTCGCATGTTCCCTTTTCGGTGGAGGGGCGCTGGCCTATTCGTCGGCAGCTTGCTTCTCCTGGATGCCTTCTTCTTCGGCTTGCTTCTTGTCGGCGTCTTCCTTGTCCACTTTGCGCTCCGACAGACCATCTTCGATAGCCTTGCCGATTACGCTGATGATCAGTTGGATAGATTTCGAGGCGTCGTCGTTAGCCGGGATGGGGAACTGCACCAGCTCGGGGTTCGAGTTCGTATCCACGATGGCGAATACCGGAATGCCCAGCTTCTGAGCTTCTTTCACGGCAATGTGCTCACGCTTCACGTCCACTACGAACAGAGCGGCGGGCAGGCGGCTCAGGTCGGCAATGCCGCCCAGTACGCGCTCCAGCTTCTCCCGCTCACGCGACATCATCAGCTTCTCGCGCTTGGCGAGAGCCGCGTAGGCCGTGTTTTCCTTCACCATCTTGTCGATGGTGCTCATCTTCTTCAGCGACTTGCGTACGGTCGCAAAGTTGGTGAGCATGCCACCCAACCAGCGGTCCGTAACGAAAGGCATTTTCAGGCGCTTGGCTTCTTCCGTAACTATTTCCTGCGCCTGCTTTTTGGTGGCCACAAACAGCACCTTCCGGCCGCTCTTGGCGATGTTGCGGATAGCCGCAGCAGCGTGGTCGAGCGAAACGAGGGTTTTGTTCAGGTCAATGATATGGATGCCGTTCTTCTCCATGAAGATGTACGGCGCCATTTTCGGGTCCCACTTGCGCGTAAGGTGACCAAAGTGGGCACCGGCGTCCAGCAGTTCTTTATACGTGGTGGTCTGAGCCATGATAGGGTTCCTCTGGAGATATTAGCGTTTCGAGAACTGGAACGAACGACGAGCTTTGCGCTTACCGAATTTCTTACGTTCCACCATGCGCGGGTCGCGGGTCAGGAAGCCTTCTTTCTTCAGGGCGGGACGAACTTCTTCGTTGTCGCCTACGAGGGCTTTCGAGATGGCCAGACGGATGGCTTCAGCCTGAGCCGAGATGCCACCACCGCGCACGTTTACCTTGATGTCGTACTGGCCGACTTGCTCGACCGTTGCCAAGGGCTGGTTCACGATGTTTTCCAGGAGCTCATTGCTGAAGTACGCTTTGATGTCCCGGCCGTTGATAGTGATATTCCCTTGCCCGGCCTGCATGTAAATGCGGGCCACCGAGGTTTTTCTTCTACCAGAGGTATTGGAGATTTCCATTAAGTGAAGAGTTAAAGGGGGAGCCGACTAACGGCTTAGAGATTCGTGAAAGAAACAGCTTTGGGCTGTTGAGCTTCGTGGGGGTGAGCCGTGCCGGCGTACACGTACAGGTTGCGGAACTGCTCGGCACCCAGTTTGTTGCCTTGCAGCATGCCCCGTACAGCGTGCTCAATCACGCGGGTCGAGTCCTTGGCTTTCTTGTCGCGCAGGTTGATGCGCTTCTGACCGCCGGGGTAGCCCGAGTGGGTGATGTAGATTTTGTCGGTCAGCTTTTTGCCGGTCACGCGCAGGTTATCCGCATTGATAACGATGACGTTGTCGCCACAATCCGAGTTGGGCGTAAAGGAGGGCTTGTGCTTGCCACGCAGCATGTTGGCAATCTGGCTGGCGAGACGACCCAGGGTAGCGTCGGCGGCGTCAACCACAACCCAGCCCTTGTTGGCGTTGGCTTTGTTGACGGATACCGTCTTGAAGCTCAAATGATCCATTGGGGAGGAGGATAAGCGTTTGAAAATGAAGAAGAAGCCGAACACAGTTCGGGGAAAACGGACACAAAGTTACCGGCTTTCTGCCAATATGCAAGCCAGCAGGTAATTATTGTCTCTGAACGGGTTGGGTAGTAGGGTTTGGGGCCTTTGGAGTCGGGCTGTACTTTTACCTTTCTATGCCCTTATCTTCTTTGCGTCTGGTTCCCTTTGGAACAGCTACCCCCGACCGCCGCGCCTATTGGCTGTTGCTGCTGCTGTTTCTGTTATCATTGGCAACGGCTCTGTGCACGCAGGGAACCTATGATTCCGGCGACAGTATCCACCATTACCTGTTTGCCCGGTATGCCTTTCAGCACCCCGGCAATTTTCTGGAGTCATGGTCGAAACCCTTGGTAGTGGAGCTGATGGCCGGACCGGCTCAGCTGGGTCTGCGGGGCGTGATGGTACTGCAATGCGTGCTGGTGGCCGTGGCTTCGGGGCTGGCGTACGACGCGGCCCGACACTTGCGGCTGCCCTGGCCCTGGTTGGTTGTCGTATTCTGCTACGCTTCTCCCGACTACTTTCTGATGCAGTTTTCGGGCCTGACAGAGCCCACGTTTAGCGTGGTGCTAGTGGCCGCCGTGGCGCTGGCGCTGCGGGGGCGGGCAGCGTGGGGCGCGGCGGTACTTTCCTTTCTGCCCTTTGCCCGCTCCGAGGGATTTCTGCTGCTGGGCGTGTACGGTGTTTATCTGCTGCTGACGCGCAACTGGAAAGCGGTGCCCTGGCTGGGGCTGGGCTTCGTGGTATATGGGGTGGCCGGGCTGTTCGTGTACCAGGATTTTCTGTGGGTATTCACGCGCAACGCCTACCCGGTGCAAAACCCGGACTACCTTTTTACCAAGGGACACATAACCCACTTCGTGCTTGGTCTGGCGGATACCATTGGCTGGGTGCAGTTCGGGTTGTTCTGGTTGGGTGGAGGCGGAATGGTGTGGGCCTGGCTGCAGCCCAACAGGCGGTTGCGGCCGCCTTTGTTCACGGCGGAGCTCCTGCTGGTGTACGGCTGCGTGGTTGTTTTCCTGGCAGCTCACACGGTTTTCTGGATGTTTAATCTGTTTGGCTCTTTGGGGCTGGTGCGGGTGTTGTGCAGCCTGGTGCCCTTGTTGAGTTTGATTGTGCTGCGCGGGGTGTGGGTGTGCAGTCTGCTGGGCGCATCCGGCCGGGCACAGGCCTACATTCGGGTGGGGCTGCTGGTAGCGGTGATAGGCTTCCTGTTTTGCGGGTCCCGGGTGGCTTTCCGCTGGGAGCGGGACTTCGGGCGTGCCTCCGACCAGCTGCTACTGGATGCCGCAGGCCGGTGGGCCGCCCGCCAGCATGCCGGCTCCCAAGTCGTATTCTGGCACCCATACGTGGCTGTGGCCGCACCGCTGGACCCCTTCGGGCCGCGCCGCAGCCCCCCGGAAGCTTTACAGGCGCAGGACTGGCCCTTACCTGCGGGGAGCTTGGTAGTCTGGGACGAATGGTACGCCGTGGTGGAGGGCAACACGCCACTGGCCACTTTACGGAATAACCCGCAGTTGCGGCTGCGTTGGTACGCGGCTATGCCCCGCAACCGCCGTAAAGTGCTGAACGACTCGGTGAAAATTGCCGTGTTTGAAAAAATCTAGCCTTCTATTGAACACAGAAAAAAGCGGCTCCCGTGCACGGAAGCCGCTTTTTTCTGTATTCAATAGAAGATTACGCAGCTTACTGATACTGCTGCAGCGTTTCCACCAGCACCCGGAAATCCTTGGGGTACGGGGCTTCAATTGTCACTTGCTCGCCGTTTAGTTTGGCGAAGGTGAGCTGGCGGGCGTGCAGCGCGAAACGCTTGATGAACGGCTGCTCTTCCTCGCCCTGCTTCATGTTGAATTTCTTCTTGAGCGACGAGAGGTAAAAGTCGTCCCCGCCGTACATACCGTCGCCTACGATGGGGGCCTGCAGGTACGCCAGGTGCAGCCGGATCTGGTGCATGCGGCCGGTAATGGGCTGGCACTCCAGCAGGGTGTGACGAGCGTAGGCTTCCAGGGTACGCACCAGCGTTACGGCCGGCTTGCCTTTATACGCCAGGCGGGCTTTGCCTTTGGTGGTGGTTTCAATGCTCCGATCCACGCGCAGGCCATCGTATTGGTGCACGCCCCAGGCCACGGCGTGGTACACCTTCTTCACCTGCCGATCCTCGAACTGCATGGCGAGGTGGCGGTAGGCCGCCGGGTTTTTGGCCAGGGCCAAGGCACCGCTGGTTTCCTTATCAAGGCGGTGGCAGGCCTGCACGTCGTCGTACTTCTCACGGGCCAGCCGCAGGATGTTGGGGGCACCGCCAAACCGCTCGTCGAGGGTGGCGAGGTAAGGGGGCTTGTTGATGATGACGAAATCTTCGTCTTCAAACAGAATCAGGTCGTCGAAATGGGGCAGCTTCATAAAGAGCTGCAAAGGTACGGGGCTTTCACTTCACCTCAAGCCGCCGGCTCCGGTGTGCGGCGGGGGCGGGGCAGCTTAAACTCGAGCGTAGTGCCGGCCCCCGGCTCGCTTCGTACCCGAATTGTTGATTTGTGGGCCTCCACAATGTGCTTGCTGATGGCCAGCCCCAGTCCCGAGCCCCCCGCCGTGCGCGACTCCCGCGTGCGGCTCTTGTCAATGCGGTAAAACCGCTCGAAGATGCGGTTCTGAAACTGCTTGGGAATACCTTCCCCATCATCGTGTACCCGCACGCGCATACTTTTACCGGCGGGCTGCAGGGCTACCCGCACATGCCCCTGCTCGCGGCCGTATTTGATGGCGTTGTCAATGAGGTTGATGAGTACCTGCCGGATGCGGTTTCGGTCGGCTACCACCAGCAGGGGCTCGGTTGCGGGACCGGCTGGTTCCAGCGTGAGCGTTACCTGGCGCTGGGCGGCTTTCAGCTCCAGCTGCTCGAAAATATCCTGCACCAGCTGCCCTACGTCAAACCGCTGGCGGCGCATGCGCACCACGCCTTTTTCCAGCTGGGAGATGGTCACCAGGTCCTGCACCAGCGCATCCAGGGCGTCGAGGCTGGTGGCGGCTTTCTGCAGGAATTTCTTGCGGGTGAACTCGTCCACCTCATCATCGTCCAGAATGGTGTGCACAAAGCCCTGAGCGGCGAAAATGGGCGTTTTCAGCTCGTGCGATACGTCGGCCAGAAACTCCCGGCGCAGCACCTGCAGGCGCTGCAGTTCCTCTATTTCCTGCTGCCGGCGCTGGGCCATGTCCAGAATTTCGTCGCGCATGCGCTTGAGGGGCTCCGGCCGGAACAGAAACTTGTTCGACATGCGCCGGAATTCCTTGCGCTTGATGTTCTCCAGCCCCTCATAAATGTTGTTGATTTCCCGAAAAATCAGGGCCTCAAACATTAGGTACAGCAGCAGAAAGCAGGCCGCTACGGTAATTCCCGCCGCCAGCACGCCCTGCTCGAACGGCAGCGTAGGTGCCACCCACGCCAGCGTGGTCAGCACGGCCGCCACCAGCAGCGACAGCAGGATGGCAATGGTGCGAGAGGAAACGTTGAAACGCATTTTGCGTGAGAGCTGAATGATGAGTTATGAGAGATGAATTAGCGCTACTACAACTGCTGAACGGCCAACTCATCTCTCATAACTCATCATTCAGCTCTCGTTTTAATTATCCGTGTTGAACTTGTAGCCGACGCCTTTGATGGTCTGGATGTGGTGGTCGCCTACTTTTTCGCGCACTTTACGCACATGCACGTCCACGGTGCGGGCCAGCACAAACACATCGTTGCCCCAGATATTCTGCAGCAGCTCGTCGCGGCCGAATACTTTGTGGGGAGAAGCCGCCAGGAAGGCCAGCAGCTCAAATTCCTTCTTAGGCAGGGAGATTTTGCGGCCGTCTTGGTACACGGCAAAGCCGGTGCGGTCGATTTTGAGGCCGTTGATTTCAATGGTATCCGAGGTCTGCTGCGGGTCTTTGTCGCGGCGCACGAAGGCAGCCAGGCGGCTAAGCAGGGCCCGGGGCTTGATGGGTTTGGCAATAAAGTCGTCGGCGCCGGCATCAAACGCGGCTACCTCCGAAAATTCCTCCGCGCGGGCCGTGAGGAAGATAATGTACGTATCCTTGAACTTGGGCTGCTCCCGCAACTGACGGCAGGCGGCAATACCGTCGAGGTTCGGCATCATCACGTCCAGCAGAATAATATCGGGGCCAAATTGAGGCGCAATTTCCAGGGCTTTGCGGCCGTCGGGGGCACTGGCTACCTCGTACCCTTCCTTGCGCAGGTTGTACTCCAGCAGTTCCACGATGTCGGGGTCATCGTCCACTACCAGAATTTTGTAGGCGTTGGGGTTGGCGGTTGGTTGCACGGGGCGGGGAGGTTTAGGGTAAAACAGAATGCGCGACGACAAAAGTACCGCCGGGCGGCGCGGGCGGCGTATTAAGGTTTCGTTACCAACCGGCCGAACCACTTCCTTGCGAGGTGCCGGCCCGGGAATGGGCCACACAAAATCGACGATGGGCGGCGGGGTAGATACCGGCACTGCTACCGGCAGGCGGCGGGGCGGCATCACCAGGCGGCGGCGGGTGGCAATGGTTGTTTGCATCAGGCACTGGGTAAGAGCAAAAGGGCAAATCAGAAAAAAAGAAAAGCGGCCCCCAACAGGAGCCGCTTCGCGCAGGTATCAATTTTGAGCCACCAGATTCAGCCGGTTTCGGAGGCCTTTGTATTTGTACATATCCACCTTCACGGAGCCCACGAACATTTCCGCCTGAATCAGGACCGGGACTTTATTCCGGTCATCGGAGAGATACACCGAAATGGCGTTTTCCCCTTTGAATAGCTTGTTGCTGGGCATTTTAGGCACCAGCCGGATGGTGCGGATGGTGCCCGCCTTGGTTTCCACCACCTCCCGGCCTTTGTAGATGACGTCCATATTGAACACGTCTTCGTCAAAAAAGCCCTGGACCTTAATCACCTCGCCAATCTTACGCTGGTCGTAGTTAAGGGTGCGCAGGTAGTAAAAGCCACTTACCAGGTCCTGCACATTGTTGGGTACCTTGAACGTGCTCTTCTTGACGTCGTTCTTATTCTTTTTGTGGCTTTCCACATCGGCCATGTCCTTCAGGTGGTCGAAGTCGACTGTTTCACGCTTGCGGTAGTTGTTTTCCTCAATATTGCGGAAGAAGCGTTGGGGCAGAATGCTGGTGGTGTCGATGTAGGAACGCCACGTGTCCCGGATGCGCAGGAAAAAGTCGAAGGAGCCGGTAGTGCGGCCCGTTACGGTGGCCTTGTAGCAAGGGCGCTCATTCACGCGGTGCACATCCTCATCCACCTCAATAGTGGCTTCCGCGGCATTTATCAGGCCATAATGCACTTTGTACTGCAGTACCTCGCCCCGCTCAAAGCTGGTATTGGCAATGGTACGGGTGGGCTCGGAGGCCGGGCCAAACGCAGTGAGAGTAGCCGCCAGCGGCAGTGCGAGTATCGTAAACAGGAGCCAGCGGCGGTTCATGAACAATCGGCAAAATGGAGGATAGCCGGTACCTACTCAAATGCGGTGCCAGCAAAGATAGTCGGATTCCGGGAGGGCAAAAATATCTTCTCAGGCGGCGGATTATGCCTCCCTGAGGTCTGGTAGGTTATCCGGCCGGCGTCCCAGGAGTTTTTGGCGTACGAGCCTACCCGGTCACCGGTTCTCCACGTATCAGCTTCCACCAACCGGATACGGCTGTTGAAAAACAAAAAAAGCCCGCTGCATTGTACAGCGGGCTTTTTCTTATCAGGAACGGCTTACAGGTCCACCGTTTCGTCGTCGTCCATAGAGCGGTCCTCGGGAATAGCGGCCAGGGCTTCTTCCGGGTCGCCTTTCACCTTGGCCCGAATCTGGGCTTCGATTTTATCGGCCAGTTCGGGGTTGTCCTGCAACACGGTTTTCACGCCTTCGCGGCCCTGGCCCAGGCGGTTGCCCTCGTAGGAGAACCAGGAGCCCGATTTGGCAATAATGCCCATGTCTACGCCCAGGTCCAGAATCTCACCGACTTTGGAAATGCCTTCGTTGTAGATGATGTCAAACTCAATCACCTTGAAGGGCGGAGCTACTTTGTTTTTCACCACCTTCACCTTGGTGCGGTTACCGGTTACGTTGTCCTTATCTTCCTTGATCTGGCCAATCCGACGGATGTCGAGGCGCACGGAAGCGTAGAACTTGAGGGCGTTACCACCGGTGGTCGTTTCGGGCGAGCCGAACATTACCCCAATCTTCTCGCGCAGCTGGTTGATGAAGATGCAGAGGCAGTTGGTTTTGTTGATGGTACCCGTGAGCTTGCGCAGGGCCTGGCTCATCAGGCGGGCGTGCAGGCCCACTTTCGAGTCGCCCATGTCGCCTTCCAGTTCGCCTTTCGGCACCAGGGCGGCCACGGAGTCAATGACGATGATGTCGATGGCACCGGAGGAAATCAGCTGGTCGGCAATTTCCAGGGCCTGCTCCCCGTTGTCGGGCTGGGCAATCAGCAGGTTTTCGGTGTCGATACCCAGCTTCTTGGCGTACAGCGGGTCGAAGGCGTGCTCGGCGTCGATGAAGGCCGCAATGCCGCCTTTCTTCTGCGCTTCGGCAATGGCGTGCATGGTCAGCGTGGTCTTACCCGACGATTCCGGGCCGTAGATTTCCACTACGCGACCTTTAGGCAGACCACCTACGCCGAGGGCAATATCCAGGCCCAGCGAACCAGTGCTGATGACTTCGACGTCCATCACCTTATTGTCGCTGAGCTTCATGACGGTGCCTTTACCGTAGCTCTTATCCAGCTTGTCCAGCGTGAGCTGAAGGGCTTTCAGTTTTTCAGCTTGCGGGTTTGCGGCAGTTTTTTCTGCTTTTTCGGCCTTTTCAGTGGTTGCAGCCATTATAGAGAGGGGTTGGATTGGAAATGCGTAGGTTTGGTGAATGTAGGCCTTTTGCGGGCCCCGCGCAACCCACCGGAGTAGCCGGGGTGGGCAGGCTCATGGTAACGCCGCCGGACTATATTTTGTGCCCGCAATGCTAAAAAAATTCGTCGGATTTAGCAGATTCTTTCCGTGCTAAAATTTTTGGAAAAACGCCGCGCCGCTACCATCCTGATACTGACGGTAGTAGCGTGGCTGGGGAGTGCGCAGGCCGGGTGGGCGCAGCTGGATAACCGGGCATTTTATAACCGGCTGCCGCTGGGCCCGGGCTACGAGCGGCAGATTCGGCTGGATGTGCACGGGCTGCTGTTCAACAAAGACAACGAGTATTTTAATAAGATTGACCCCGGCCTGACCTACTTCGGAGCGCAGCTGGCCCCACGGCTGGTGTATTTTCCGGCGGCCAACCTGCGGCTGGAAGCGGGCATCTTTCTGCAGCGCGACTATGGTACGCGGGGTTTGCGGCAGGTGCGGCCCTTGTTTACGCTCAAGTACGCCAACGGTCCGCACCGGCTGCTGTTCGGCAACATTGAGGGCAACCTGCAGCACGGCTACATTGAGCCGATGTACGATTTTGAGCGGGTGCTGACCGACCGGCTGGAGGAAGGGCTGCAGTACCAGTACCTGACGGATAACACCTTCCTGGATGCCTGGGTGAACTGGCGGCGGCAGCAGTACCGCTTCAGCAACTACCAGGAAGAAGTAGCCGGCGGCCTGAGCGTGGAGCGGCGCCTGGCCGGCGACTCCGCCCGGTGGCTGCTGAAGCTCCCGTTTCAGTTTACGGCCACGCACCGGGGCGGGCAGCTGGATACCGTGGACCGACCCCTGCAGACGCTGTTTAACCTGGCTACCGGCCTGCGGGTGCGTAAGGCGCTGGCTTCGCGCTTTGTGCAGGCGGCCCATTTTGATGGGTACGTGACCTATTTCCACGATTATTCCTTTACGTACGAGCTACCGTACAAGCGCGGCACCGGCCTGTACCTGAATGCCGGCCTCGATACGCAGCTTTCCAACCTGCAGCTGGCCTATTGGCAGGGCAGTGGGTACATCTCGCCCATTGGGGGGCGGCTCTACCAGTCGGTATCCGTATCAGTGGCCGACCCGAACTATGTTGAGAAGAGTCGGCAACTGCTGATTCTGCGGGCTATCAAAGATTATAAGCTGCCCGGCAACGTGGTGCTCACGACGCGCTTCGAGCCGCTGTATGACCTGAATAACGGGCTGTTCGACTTCTCCTTTGCCTTGTACCTGAACTTCAGCCAGAGCTTCCTGCTGGGCACGGTGCGCGCGGAGTAGGCTGGTCAGGCAGCGGGCAAGTCCGCTGGTCGCCGCAACGAGAAATACAGGATATCAGAAGTGGCAAAGGCCCGCAGCGGCCAGGGGCGGGGGCGGGGCGGCAGCGGCTGAAACCCGGCGGCTTCGGCTACGGCGCAGCTGCGCGGGTTGCCGGCCCGGCACCGGATGAGCAGCCGCCCGGCCCGGAGCGCCTCAAAGCCGAAGGTGACGGCGGCGGCCAGTGCCTCCCGGGCATAGCCGTGTCCTTCAGCCTGCTCGGCCAGATAGTACCCAATTTCGGCAGTGATGGGAGGCGTCCAATTGGGTTTCAGGCTGATGTCGCCGAGGTACTGCTGGGTTTGCCGGTGCCAGATGCCGAATACATACAGGCGGCCCGCGGCCCAGTCGTGGCGAAACTGGCTGAGCACCTGGGCGGCCGCGGCCGGGTTGGGCACGGCGGCTTCCCGGTTTGGAAACGAAGGCCGCAGCCGCTTCCGGTTCTGGTCAATCAGGGCGAAAAAGGTGGCTGAATCGGTGGGTTGATAAGCTCGCAGCACCAGCCGGGCCGTCAGAAGCGGGGCATCCGCAGGGGCAGATACGGGTGGGGCAGCGTACATGATTTCGGGGAACTGAGGCCACTGATACTACGCAGAAACCACTAAAAACGGCATTCAACGCATTTATCAGGGTAATAATACAGTAACTCCACTGCCGACAAATCGTTGAAAATGCAGCGGCACGGAATAAGCTGAACGGTAATCGTGTGGTTTTTACGAGCCATTTTTTCTCATTTTTTACGATCTGTCTTATGTCAACCAGACTAGCTAATAAAGTAGCCATTGTAACCGGCGGCGGCTCCGGTATCGGAGAAGCCATCAGCAAGCGGTTTGCCCGCGAAGGGGCCGCCGTGGTAGTAGTAGGCCTTGATTCCGACCCCGTGCGCGAGGTAGTAGATGAAATTCTGTCCGAAGGCGGCCGGGCTATCGGTTACCTCGGCGACATTGCCCAGCAGGAAACCGCCGAAGCCTGCGTAAAAGCGGCCGTGCAGGAGTTTGGTAAACTGGATATTCTGGTCAACAACGCCGGTGTATTCCCAGCTACCTCGGAGCTCGATAAGTATCCGGTGGATGCCTTCGAGTATATGATCAAGAACAATATCTACTCAGTGTTCATGATGAGCCGGGCGGCCCTGCCCGAGCTGCAGAAAACCAAGGGCAACATCGTATCGGCGGGCTCAGAGGCAGGGCACATGGGCTCTCCCATGATTACGCCCTACGGTGGTACCAAAGCCTGGGTGATGACGTTCAGCAAGGGCCTGGCCGTGGAGCAAGCCAAGCACGGGGTGCGCGTGAACTGCGTGGGTCCCGGCCCCATTGACACGGCCTGGACGCACAAGGAAAGCGGCCCCATGAACCAGAAGATGGAGAAGAATACGGTAGCCGGCGTGCCCATGGGCCGCCGCGGCACCCCCGAGGAAGTGGCCAACGTGTACCTGTTTCTGGCCTCCGACGAAGCCAGCTACGTTACCGGCGCTACCTACTTCGTGGATGGCGGCGTGACCATTTCCAAGAGTGCAGCCGGCGACGAGGTGCCCGCCCACCTCAAGCAAGAGCCCACCGGCCACCTGCAATTGAACCATTCCAAAGAAGGCAACACCAAAGTGCGCAAAGAGGCGCTGGCTTCGATGAACTAGCATTATTGATTACGCGGACGTTGAGCGGAGTGCACTGATTTTGTAGATAAAGCAGTGCATTTCCGGACTATCCGGAAAATGAAAAAGACTTGCCGAGTTGGCAAGTCTTTTTCATTTCGGGGCTTTCAACCGACGGCAGACAATGGCGCGTAAAATTCGCCGTAAGGTGAAAAATCAATGCGTTAGCCTTTCTGCAGTTCTGCACCTACGCCGGAGCGGCTTTGGGGCGGGCTGCCGAGGGCGCGCTGGTTGCGCATCACGTTTACCTGACGGGCGGCTTCGTTGAAGTACTCCAGGCGGCGAATGAGCATTTCCTTGGTGAGTACGCGGCCTTCGGGGGTACGCATCATGGCTTTCTTATCGGCCAGAATACGCTGCAGAATGGCCTCGTTGCCGGCTTCGTTCTGGCGGAACTGGGCGTAAAACTCGCGCAAGCGCTCCAGCGGAGTTTCGGTGGTGAGGCGGAACTCGCCACCGCCCTGGTTCAGCACTTCGCTCAGCACGTACACTTCCAGCGGCAACGAAGTATTCAGGGCCGTGGTACGCACATCGAGCCCGGCCTCTAGGCCGCTCAGAATAATTTCGAGGTTGCGCTCAAACTGCTGGTAGTAACCGGCTGCTTCCATTAGGTTTATGAATTATGAGTTATGAAGTATGAATGATGAGTTGAAGCGAAAAGCAGTTACCATAGGCTGTCCACTAATTCATAACTCATCATTCAGCACTCATAACTAATCAGAGAAGTTCTTTTACAATCTGGTCCACCGTAATGCCTTCGGCTTCGGCTTTGAAGTTGCGCACCAGGCGGTGGCGCAAAATAGGCAGGGCCACGGCTTTTACGTCTTCAATATCGGGCGAGTACTTGCCGTGGAGCAGGGCGTGGCACTTGGCTCCCACAATGAGGTGCTGCGAGGCCCGGGGACCGGCCCCCCATTCCAGCAGCTGCGTGGCGCGGGCGGCGGCGCGGCCGGTATTGGGGCGGGTTTTGTGCACCAGGCTCACGGCGTACTCCACCACGTTATCAGCCACGGGCACGCGGCGCACCAGTTGCTGAAACGCCTGAATTTCGGACGCGTGCAGCACCTTGCTCACGGTGGGCTTCCGGTCGGAGGTAGTGTTTTTTACAATCTGCAGCTCTGCCTCGTAGCTGGGGTAGCCCAGTTCAATATTGAACATGAAGCGGTCCAGCTGGGCCTCGGGCAGGGGGTAAGTGCCTTCCTGCTCGATGGGGTTCTGGGTGGCCAGCACGAAGAAGGGGCGCTCCAGCGGGTACCGTTTGCCGGCTACCGTAACGGCGTATTCCTGCATGCTTTCCAGCAGGGCCGCCTGGGTTTTGGGCGGGGTCCGGTTGATTTCGTCGGCCAGCACAATGTTGGCGAAAATCGGGCCCGGTACGAAGTGAAACTCCCGCTGCTGGTTCAGCGTCTCCGAACCCACAATGTCGGAGGGCATCAGGTCCGGGGTGAACTGTACCCGGTTGAACGAGAGGTCCAGCGAATCGGCAATGGTTTGAATGAGCAGGGTTTTGGCCAGTCCCGGTACGCCCACCAGCAGGCAGTGGCCCTGCGAAAACACGGCCGTGAGCACCAGCTCCACCACTTCCTCCTGACCGATAATCACCTTCCCGATTTCCTGGCGAAGTTTCTGGTACGACTGGGCCAGCGCGTCGGCGGCTTCTTTATCGGAGGCGAAAGGCATAGAAAGAGGGTAGGAGTTGGTAGCTAGGAGATAGGACGGATAAAAGCCAGGTCAGGATGCAAAAACGCACCTTGCAGCCCACTTCTTCCCAGCTACAGTTAGTTTACCGAGTTCAGTAGCTGGCAGCCGGCGTACTCGGGGTCAACTTCGAGGTACACGGTGCCGCGGTTCTGGGCAAACCAAGCGTCAAGGGCTTTGTTTTTCTTCTCGTTGAGGGCGGCAGCGGCAATTTTCTGGTAGTCGTCGTCGAAATTGGCCTGGTGCGGGGGGCGGTTGGCCTTCAAATACAGAATCCGCACGGCGTCCTTGCCATCATCGGTCCGGTAGGGCAGGGGCGGCGTGATGCTGCCCACCTTCATGGTATCGATGGTGAAGAAGATGGCCGGGTCGAGCTGGTCGAGGGGCAGGTAAGTGCTTTCGTCGCGGCGGTTAATGAGCATGCCACCGTTGCCACCCGAAATCTTGTCGTCGGAGTTGTCCTTGGCGGCTTTAGCGAAGCTGATGCTGTCGGCCAGAATGCGGCGACGCAGCTTGCTGAGCTCCTGGGCGGCCTCGTTGGTATCGGCCGAGCCGGTTTCGGGCTTGAGCAGGATGTGGCGGGTGCTGTACGAGTCGCCTTTGCGCTCAATCAGCTGAATCAGGTGAAAGCCGAATTGCGACTCCACGATGGGCGACAATCCACCGGGTTCCAGACGCAGCGCGGCGGCCTCGTACTCGGGTACCAGCTCGCGGCGCTTGAAAAAGCCCAGGTAACCACCTTCCACGGCCGAGCCGGGGTCCTGCGAGTACTGCTTGGCCAGGGTAGCAAAGTCCTCGCCGGCCACAATGCGGGCCCGGATGTCGTTGAGCTTGGTCTGGGCTTCCTGCTTGGCCTTGGAGTTGGTTTTGGCCAGCTTCACAATCTGGCCCACTTCCACCTCCGTGGAGTAGTAAGGCAGGCTGTCCTTGGGCATACGGTTGAAAAACTGCCGCACCTCGCGGGGCGTTACGGATACCTTGCCGGCAATCTGGTCCTGCATCTGCTGCTGAATCAGCTGCTCTTTCACCTGCACCCGCAGCTCTTCCTTCAGCTGCTTCAGGGGCTTGTTATAGTATTCTTCCAGTTTCTTCTCCGAGCCAATCTGCTGCACGAAGTAGGCCATGCGGCGGTCCAGCTCGCCTTTCACCTTGGCGTCGTCCACCACTACCGAGTCGGTTTCAGCTTTGGCCAGCAGCAGCTTGTTCAGGGCCAGGCTTTGCAGAATACGGCACTTGATATCGGGGGACAGGGGTTTGCCCTCGGCGCGGGCTACTTCCTGCGCGTAAATGGTTTCCAGGTCGGAGCGCAGTACAATCTGATTGTCCACCTTCGCAATGATGCCGTCCACCACTTGCTGCCCTACCGGCCGGCCTACGCCCAACTGGGCAAAGCTGGCCGTAACCGATACGGCCACCAAAACTGCACTCAACAGCGCCTTGCGGGCCCCTACTATTTGAATCATGGAGTATTTCTGTAATGCTGCGGCTGCGTGACGCTCCGTAGCCAGACAACCCCGGCAAAACGCCGATAGTTGCCCGTAAATTTCATCATAAATCCTTTACCCGGCAAAAACACCCGCGGGCAGGGTACGAAAGCCGGTTTTGGTAAGAGAGCCACCGTCCGCGGCAGAGGTTGCAGCGGCCCCGGCGGTGCCGAAAAAAGGCAGCGCCCCGGGCCGGACCGGCTGGCCGGTTCCGTCGGGGCGCTGACTGTTAGGGTAGCTCGGAAACGTTATTTCGTCACCAGCTTATCCACTTCCGGCTGGTTGATTTTTACCGGATATTTCTGGCGCAGCTCGGCAATCCACTGCTTCTCCAGGTAGTTCTGGTAGTCGGAAGTGGCCTGGCCGCGCACTTCGGCCAGGGTTTTGGGGCCGGCCGGTAGCTGCTTGTCGATAATAACAGTGTAGTAGCGGCCGTCCTGCTGGGCGGTGTAGGTGCCGGGAGCATTGGTCAGGAACTGGTCCACCACCTTGTTGTCGCCCTTCTGGAAGCTGCGCTGCTGCACCTGCACGGCCAGCGGGTTTTTGGCATTGAAAAACTGCTCCACCGCGGCCGGGTTGCGGCTGTAGGCGTTTGCCAGCACCACATCGGGGCGCACCGGCGCTTTACCGCCCAGCTGAGCATTAGAGCTCAGGTGCCGTTCCGCAATTCCCTGGTCGCGCAGATAGCGCAGAATTTCTTGGTTACGGCGGCCCGCCAGCGCACCGGCTGCCGAGGTTTTAATCGGGGCGCTCAGCATCAGGTCCATGGTCGTATCGGCGGCCATGCGGCCGGCCAGGGCCTCCAGGGCCGCACGGCTGTCGGGCAGTAGCGTCGTAGTGCCGGGCGCGAAGCGGAAAGTAGCCGGAATACCAGCCGTTACCGGAACTACCGATTTAGCAATGCCCGTGCTGGTGTTGGGTTTGCCGGGTACGGGCTTCGAACCGTAGGGCATGAAATACGATGCAGCTTGGCCCCGCAGCTCCGGCGAGGCTGCGCTGATAACGGTGGCCTGTACGCGGGGCTCCCACTGGTACTTAGCCTGGTTTTCCTGGAAAAACTTCTGCAGGCCTACGGTATCCTCAACGGCTTTGCTCCACACCTTCTCATCCATCAGCTGGAACAGCAGAATTCCGTCACGGTATTCCTTCACCAGCATGCGGTAGTCCTCGTACTTGGTTTCAAGGTTGGCCTTCTCATAGTCCACCAGGCTCTGCTCCACATACTGGTCGTAAAGTTGCTGGGCCACGAAGCGGGGCTCCGCTCCGGGACGGGGACGCTGGTTTTGCTGGGCGTAGGCGAGGTAATCCTTGGCTAGGTAGGGCTTGCCGCCGATGGTAAACAGCGTGGAATTATCGGTGGGCGTTTTGGAGGCCTTGGCCGGGGCCGCCGGAGCGGCGTATTTGAACCGGCCGTTCACCAGGGCCGTGTCGGCTTTGGCGAAGGCATAGTCCTTCACGGCGCTGTTCTCCACAAAGCTATTTTCCTGTCGCACCCGCTTCAGGAAGGCCGCCTTATTCAGTTCCGAGCGGGAGTCCTTAGCCACTTTACTTTTGAGCGTGGGCTCCATGGCCTCAAACGAGGGCACCGGCTGCTTTTCAATGAGCTTGATGATGTGCCAGCCGTAGGGCGTTTGGATGGGCTGGGAGATGTCGCCGGGCTTTTGCAGCTTGAAGGCGGCTTCCTCGAAGCTCGGAATCATGCGGCCGGTACCGAAGGGCGGCAGCTCCCCGCCGTTGGCGGCCGAGCCGGCGTCTTCCGAAAACTGGCTTACGGTTTTCTCCCAACTGGCCCCCTGGCGGGTGAGGCGGCTGTATAGCTCGTCCACTTTCTTTTTGGTGGTCACGGAGTCGGCAGCGGGCATGCCGGGCGTGGTGCGCACCATCAGGTGAGCCACCTTGATTTCGCCTTGGGCCGGGCGCACGTCGTTCACCTTGATGATGTGGTAGCCAAAGCGCGTGCGCACCGGCTGCGACACCTGCCCCGCTGGCGTAGCGTAGGCCACCGTTTCGAAGGGATACACCATCTGCATGGCCGTGAAGTAGCCCAGCTTGCCACCATTCTCGGCGGCCGATGGGTCTTCGGAGGTTTCGCGGGCTACTTTGGCGAAATCCTCGCCGCCGGTTACGCGCTGGCGCAGGGCCGTAATTTTCTGATAGGCGGCCAGCGTGTCCTTGGGGCTGGCATCGGGGGTGATGCGCACCAGAATGTGGGAGGCGCTTACCTCCTTGCTCATCCGGTCATAGGCTTCGCGCACCAGCTTATCAGTCACACTTTTCTCGGTGAGGTAGGGCTGGGCCAGCTGTTGGCGGTAGCCATCCAACTCGCGCCGAAACGCCTGGGTGGTATCGAGGCCGCGCTGCTCAGCCTCCAGTACCTTCAGCTTGAAGTTGGTGTACAGGTCTAAGTACTCCTGCACGCTGGCCCGGGTGCCATACTCGGGGGCGGTGCTATTGTTCTTGCGGTACACGTACGCAAATTCGGAGGCAGGAACTTCGGTGGTACCCAGCGTTTCAACCGAGGGCACGGCGGCCTTGGTAGTTGGCTTGGAGGCCTGGCACCCGGCCAGAAAAGCTGCCGCAGCGGTGCCAGCAAGCAAAATGCGTGTGTGCATACAGTAAGTAGAGGATCAGAATAAGCCAGAAGCCAACCGGAAAATCATCCGGCTACGGCTGGTGGCTAGTCGCAATTTTACGGATTTTTTTCCGGCTCCCGGAAGGCTGCCCGGCGGCAAAATAGTTCCGCCGGGCGGCCGCAAAAAAGCCCGCTGCCAGAGCGGGCTTTCTTTCCTGAGCTGGTTGGCTAACGCCACACTAAGCCAGTTTCTTGCACAGGCGACACAGGTTGTGCGTGCCCGTGGTAGTAAACTCCACCTGATCCATAATGCGGTTAACCAGCATCATGCCCACGCCGCCCTTCTTGCCGATGCGGACGTACTCCTGCAAATCGGGTTCCTGATAGCTGGTGGGCGAGTACGAAGTCAGATTCTCATCCTCAATTTCTATGCAGAATGTAGTCTCCCTCACCGACAGGCGAATATCCAAGAATTGCGACTCATCTTCCCCGTTGCCGTGAATAATCAAATTCGCCACCACCTCGTCTACGGCTAGCACAATCTGGTTGATGAGCAGCTCGGAAAGATGATGGACGGCTAGAAATTCGCTCACGAAGTCGCGCACCACCTTCAGGTTGCGGCGTGTGCAGCTAACTCGGATTGCGTGTTTCATGCATGGAAATATATGTGGCGCCCTTAAATGGCTACGGCGTCGGCCTCCGATGGCACGATGGTCATCAGTGAATCCAGCCCCAGAATCTCAAACACGTTATGGACTTTTTCCTGCATGTTGAAGAACACCAGTTTCACGCCGGCATCCTGAAAGCTTTGCAGGTGGGAGATAAACACGCCCAAACCCGCTGAGGATATGTAGTTCAGGTTGCGGCAATCAATCAGTACCTTCTGGTTGCGCAGGATTTCGGGCTTGCTCAGCTCCGTGTCCAGTAGCACAGAGGAGCTGGCGTCCAGTTCCCCATCGAGGCTGAGCGTGAGAGTATGTTCGGTGGCTTGTTGGTTTATTTTCATAGCTCGGTGCTACGTTAAAGCGTAGCGTCGGGTTGGGCGGCCTTAAACTTAATGACCAGCAGCGTCTGGTCGTCGTGCATGGGCTGGCCCTTGCTGAACTCGTTGAGGTCAGTCAGAATTTTCTCCTTTATCTGGTCGGCGTCCAGGTAATAGGTTTGCTCCAGAATGTGCAGCAGCCGGTCTTCGCCATACTCCTCCTGCGCGGCATTGCGGGCCTCCACAATGCCATCGGTGTAAATCACCATGACGTCGCTGGGGTTGTAGTCGTAAAACTGGTTTTTGATGTGCTTCTCGTAAGTATCGTTCCGAATGATACCGAGTCCCAGTCCTGCCGTACGGAAATAGGAAACTTCTTCCTTGATGGAGTGATAGTACAGCGTATGGCAATGACCTGCCCGCGCAAACACAAAGCCCCCGTGCTCATAGTCGATAATGTAGAGCGAGGCCGTGATAAAAGCCGATTTTTCCAGGCAGCGGGCCAGGGCGTTGTTGGCCTGCGCCATAAACTTGCTGGGCACCGGAAACTTCTCCCGCTCGTTACGGGCCAGCGGATTTTCCTGCATCAGCGCATGGAAAATACCTTTCATCTGGGCCACGTGAAACGCGGCCGTTACCCCCTTACCCGATACGTCGCCGATGAGTACGGCCAGCCGGCGGCCGGGCAGGTGCAGGAAGTCGTAGAAGTCTCCCCCCACTTCAGTAGCCGCCAGCGCATGGGAGCTGATTTCAAACCAGTTGTCGATGGGCAGATTTTTGGGGATGAGGCTGTCCTGCACCGCCGAGGCAATCTTCAGCTCATCCTGCACGCGCTGCGTATGCAGCGACGCCTGCATCAGCTGCAGGTTCTCGATACTGAGTACGGCCTGGTTGGCAAAGGTCTGCAGGATGCTCAGATTCTCCCGGTCAAATCCCTGCGCCTGCTCTTTGAGCATAAAAATGCTGCCATACTGCCGCTTGCTGGAATGCAGGGGCATTACCATCAGCGAGCCGAAGGGTAGGTCCAAGCCCCGAAATCCGGCACTGGTGTGCAGCTCGTTGTTCAGGTACTCTACGTGCGTGAGGTTGTGTTCCAGCAGCAGGTGGCGAATGGCCTGGGCCTGCTCCGGACGGAGGTTGTGGTAGAACTGCTGGCCCGGGCTGGCATCCTCCGCCACATCCAGCCACGCCGCTTCCGCCTCCACCGTCTGCACGGCCGAGTCAAAGAACATGCGGTACACCTCCTGCGCCGACTGCCCCCGTTGGATAAGTTGGGTAAGGCGTTGCAGGCTGAGAATTTCCTCCCGCTTCTGCTCAAATACTCCCGCTGTGGGCAGGTTGAATACCGTGACCAGCAGACCCATTAGGGCGTAGAAACCTGCGAAGCCCGCATTCAGCAGTAAAAAGGTGTGCTGCGTGAGTGGAGCCACCAAGCGTGGGTCGAGGCGGGTAGAGCGCAGGTACACTGCAAATACGCCAATTGCCAGGATAACGGCTGTTTGCCACAGCACGGCCTGCAGCTTCTGCCGGCGGTTCAGGTACGCCACCCACTTCTGATGGCTGCTGATATAGACACCGAAGGCGGCCAGAGCGCCAAACACAAAAGTGTTGAGGCCCCAGGTAGGAGCCGGGGCGAACAGGTACACCAGCAGCGTGATGCCCAGCAACACTTCAAATACTTCCCACTGGTGCCGTAGCTTGCTGGAGGAACGAAACAGCACCAATGACCGCCAGACGTAGTTCGTGCGCGCCAGCAGCACCACAAACAGCCCGACGTTCACAGTGTATACTACCGTGAACAGGACGGAACTGGCCGTGGGCAGACTGGTGCTGAGAACCCGCTGCAACAGGTGCAGGCCTACGCAGACAGTAGCCAGCAGCCCGGGGCCCAGTACCAGATTGCGGAGTAGCCCTACGAAATCCAGCCCACGCAACCGCTCGGGTACGCTGCGCTCCTGCATGAATACCACGGCCGTAAATACAGCCTGTAGCATCAGCAGTAGCCATTCGCCGGGCTGGCCCACGGCGGGCAGCAGCTGCGGGTGGGCGTACTGCAAAGTGCAGGCTAGCAGCCCCAGCCACGCCAGCACAGAGAGAGGAAACAGGAAGGATTTTAGCTTCCGGAGAAATGACATGTAGTAAAAAAACTGCCGGTGAAGGGCAGTGCTAGGGGCCAAATAGAGTGGCAAGATACAGGCTGCCGGGAAAAAGCCGCTATTCAAAACGGCCCGATATGCAGCCTGCCTTCCTACGAAAGTAGATCAGAAAAGCCGACGGCCCGGGGGACCGTCGGCTGGGTAAGCGCCCCGGGGGCAGTGCAGGCCGGGAAACCTAGCGGCTGCTGTAGTTGGGGGCCTCGCGGGTAATCTGTACGTCGTGAGGATGCGACTCGCGCAGACCAGCACCGGTAATGCGCACAAAACGAGCCGTGTGCAGTGCCTCAATAGTGCCGGCCCCGCAGTAGCCCATGCCCGCCCGCAGGCCGCCCGACAGCTGGTAGAGAACCTCGGCCGCCAAGCCTTTGTAGGGCACACGGCCCACGATGCCCTCGGGTACCAGTTTTTTCACGTCGTCCTCGGCATCCTGGAAATACCGGTCTTTAGAGCCTTCTTCCATGGCTTCCACGGAGCCCATACCCCGGTAGCTCTTGTATTTGCGACCCTCAAACAGCGTTACCTCACCGGGGGCTTCCTCGGTGCCGGCCAGCAGGGAGCCAATCATAATGGTGCTGGCACCAGCGGCCAGGGCTTTTACCACATCGCCGGAATATTTGATGCCGCCGTCGGCAATGAGCGGAACGCCGGTGCCTTCCAGGCCACGGGCTGCTTCCAGTACGGCCGAGAGCTGGGGCACGCCAATACCGGCAATGATGCGGGTGGTGCAGATCGAGCCCGGGCCCACCCCCACTTTCACGGCGTCGGCTCCGGCGTCGGCCAGGGCGCGGGCTCCCTCGGCGGTGGCCACGTTGCCGGCAATAACTTCCAGCTTCGGAAACTGCTGCTTAAGATTGCGCACGGCATCCAGCACGCCCTTGCTGTGGCCGTGGGCCGTATCTACGCTCACCACGTCCACGCCGGCTTCTACCAGCGCCGCCACGCGCTCCAGCAAATCGGCAGTAACGCCCACGGCCGCGCCTACCCGCAGGCGGCCCAGTTCATCTTTGCAGGCGTTGGGCGTACGACGGCGCTTCCGGATGTCCTTATAGGTAATCAAACCTACCAGCCGGCCTTCAGTGTCAATTACTGGCAGCTTCTCAACTTTAGAATCCTGCAGAATGTCCTCAGCGGCCGCCAGGGCGGTACCGGCCTGTGCCGTTACCAACGGGGTGGGGGTCATCACCTCCGATACTGTGCGGGTCATGTCCTTCTCAAAGCGCAGGTCCCGGTTGGTAAGAATGCCTTTCAAACGGCGCTGCTCATCCACAATTGGAATACCACCGATGTTGTTGCTGCGCATCAACTGGCGGGCATCGGCCAGGGTGGCAGTTTCCTCCAGCGTAAACGGGTCCAGAATCATGCCGCTCTCCGAGCGCTTTACCCGGCGCACCAGTTCGGCCTGGGCCCGGATGCTCATGTTTTTGTGAATGATGCCGATGCCGCCTTCCTGTGCCAGGGCAATAGCCATTTCGGCTTCGGTAACGGTATCCATAGCCGCCGACACGAAGGGAAGCTGGAGCCGGATGTTGCGGGTGAGCTGGGAACTGGGGTCGGCGTCGCGGGGCAATACTTCCGAATAACCGGGCAGCAGCAGGACGTCGTCGTAGGTAAGCGCCTCGAAGGCAATTTTGGCAGCGTGGTCGGCCATGGCAACAAGTAGGTTAGGTTCCGCTTATTGCCAGACAAATCTACGGCGAAAACTTGGTATTGCGGTTCCGGGCAGATTCTTTCTCTGTTATCATTGGCCCTGAGCGGACCGAGCCGGCCGTGAAGTAGTGAAATCGGGGCGAATGTGAGAACTTGCAGACCGAGCCGGCAGTTTGCTGGCTTCTTGCCACCCCGTATGTCCGCCCAGCCCGCGTCGCCAGCCTTACACTTACCTCCCGATTTTTTATCGGTGCTGCTGGAAGAAACAGTGGCCGGCGTGCTGTACTTGGTACCAATGGCCGCGCCGGAGTTTGCGGTGGCTTACAGCAACCACACTGCCCGGCAGTTACTGGGGCCGCTGGCCGAGCCGGGAATGGTGCTCCGCAACTGGCCGGTAGCTGCCCCCGTGCAGTATCTGCTGACACTGCTGCAGGAAGCGTTTGAGCACCACCAGCGGCGGCAGCAACTATTCATACTGTCCCTACCGGAGGGGAGCCTGCCCTTTCATCTGACTGTGCGGCGGGTGGGGGAGGGGCTGCTGCTTAGCTGCCTGCCGGCCGACAGCCCGGAGCTAGCTGCCGCCCAAACGGCCAAGCGTCAGAGTGAGGCCCGGGAACTGGCCGCCTACGCCGAAGCTAACCGCCAGCGGGAGCAGCTGTACCATCTGTTGGAGCAGGCTCCGGCCATGATTTGCGTCCTCAGCGGCCCCGAACACGTTTTTCAGTTTGTGAACTCCGCGTACCAGGCGCTGGTGGGCACCCGACCGCTGCTGGGGCTGCCTATTAGTCTAGCCATGCCGGAGCTGGCAGGACATACAGTACTCATACGGCTCGACCAAGTTTACCAAACGGGTGAAACCTACACGGCACACGAAATGCCGGTGCGGCTGGATCACGCAATTGTTAATCCGACTGAGTTGGAGCAGCGGTATTATAACTTCATCTATCAGGCCCGGCACAATCAGCAGGGACAGATTGATGGCATTTACGTGTTTGCCTATAACGTAACGGCGCAGGTGCTGGCCCGGCTGCGGATGGAGCGTCAGAACGAGGAGCTGGCGCAGCGGGTAGCAGAAGGCGTGCGGGCGGCAGAGTGGGAGCGGGAAAAGCACCACACCAATCTGCAGCGCATTTTCGAACAGGCTCCCGTCGCTATTGCCATCATGCGCGGCCCCAAGTTTGTTGTGGAGCAGGCCAACACTGCCATTGGGGCCATCTGGGGCCGTAATCCGGCTGATATACTGGGCCGGCCCTACTTTGAAGCTGTGGCCGAAACGGCCGGGCAGGGCTTTGAACAGATACTGGCCGAGGTTGTGCGCACCGGGGAGCCGCACCTACTCAATGAGATGCCCGTCCGGTTCAACCGCAGCCACACTGGCCGGCCCGATCAGGCATATATCAATTTCGTGTTACAGCCCCTGCGCGGTGTGGAGCAGGAGGTAACGGGCATTATTGTAATCGGAACAGAGGTAACCGACCAGGTGCGGGCCAAGCGCCAGCAGCAGCAGCAGCAGCAGCTGTTAAACGGGCTATTCCTGGAAGCTCCAGCCCCTATTGCTATTCTGAGCGGGCCTGATATGGTGTATCAGCTGGTGAATCCGGCGTATCAGCAGATGTTTCAGGACCGGGACCTGCTCGGTCGGCCGTTGCTGGAAGCCTTGCCTGAACTGCAGGATACCCCCATGCTCGAACTGCTGCGGCAGGTGTACGCCTCGGGCGAAACCTACGTGGCCCGTGAAATGGCGCTGCAGGTTGTCCGGCAACCGGGGAAGGCACCCGAAGCGGCGTACTTCACCTTTACCTACCAGGCTCGCCGGAACGCGGAGGATTACATTGATGGCATACTTGTGTTTGCCTACGATGTAACGCCGCAGGTGCAGGCCCGGCTGGTGCTGGAAAACAGCCAAGTGCAAACCCAACTACTGGCCGATGAGCTGCAGAAAGCCAATACGCAACTCGTAAAGGCCAACGCTGACCTGGACACGTTTGTGTACATGGCCTCCCACGACCTGAAAGCCCCCATCACCAACATTGATGGACTGTTGCAGGCTTTGCGCCACGAGTTGGCCCTGCCCAAGGCCGAAGCCGACACGGAAACAGTACTGCGCCTGATGCAGGACTCGGTGCAGCGGTTTCAGCGCACTATTAAATACCTGACGGAGGTGAGCCGCTGGCAACAGGTACAGGAGTTGCCGGCGGCTACCGTGGAGGTAGCTGCTCTGGTGGCCGATATCTGCCGCGACCTGGCCCCGCTACTGGCCGTAACCGGCGGGCAGGTGCAGGTAGCCCCCGACAGCTGCCCCCACTTGGTATTTGCCGAAAAGCACCTGCGCAGCCTGCTGTACAACCTCGTCAGCAATGGCCTGAAATACCGCTCCCCCGCCCGCCCGCCACTGGTGCAGGTGCGGTGTTTTTTGCGCGCGGATAATGTGGCCGTAGTGGAGGTGGAGGATAATGGCCTGGGCCTCACACCTGAGCAGCAGCAGCGGGTGTTTGGCATGTTTCAGCGGCTGCACGACCACGTGGAGGGCTCTGGCATCGGGCTGTATCTGGCCAAGCAGGTAGTAGAAAAAGCCGGTGGACAACTGCTGGTAGAAAGTCAGGTCGGCGTTGGCTCCGTGTTCCGGGCCTTACTGCCACAACTTCCCCTGGCCTGACCCGTAATGACGTACCTTATGAATGTAAACGTAACTGCCTGTACTGCGCTTGAGGGCGTACCCCTCAATATTCTCCTCGTCGATGATGACGAGGCCGCGCGTTATCTGGGGCAGCGGCTTATGCGCCCTTACGCCGACCGGGTGCAACTGCTGCTCGCCACCAACGGGCTGGAAGCGTTGCAACTGCTGCGGCGGCCCTCAATAGCGGGCTGCACCCTCGTGCTGCTGGATCTGAACATGCCCGTAATGGACGGATTCGAGTTTCTGGAGGAATACCAGACCTGGCCGGCTGAGCAGCAGCAGGATGTCCGGGTGATGGTCGTTTCGTCGTCGGAGCTGGCCGCTGACCGCCAGCGGGCCCAGGAACTGGGAGCAGGTTTCTTGCACAAGCCGCTTACCTCCAGTATGATAAATGAATTGCTGGTGCAATTTGGCGCAGCCTGAGTGGCAGCGGTGCTAGTAGAAATATAGCGTAAATTTGCGCTTTACATTATTCCGCTCTGGTTATGCCCCAACTAACCGCAATTCTGCTGGTTGATGACGACCCTTCCACTAATTTCTTAAACGAGTCGACGCTCTATGAGCTGCGGCTGACGGACAAGTACCTGACGGCCGGCAACGGGGAAGATGCGCTGCGCATTCTCAAGGAATACAGTGAGGTGGCTACTCCCGAAAAGCCCCTGTTGGTGCTGTTGGATATGGCCATGCCAGTAATGAACGGCATGGGTTTTCTGGAGGAGTTCCGCCGCTTACCCGCTTCCGTGCATGCCTCCACCATTATCGTGGTGCTGGCCGTGAGCATGACTTCCGCCGATCTGGGCCGTTTGGAAGAGTATCCGGTAGCTGGTACGGCCAGCAAGCCCCTCACCAAGGAAAAGCTTAGTCCGGTGCTGCAGCTCCACTTCAGCAAACAAAATAGCTAACCGCCGCCGAGTGCAAACAAACGCCGGGCTACCCGGTTAAGACAACCACGTAGCGGATATTCCCGTGTACTACTGCTCCGGAAGCTTGGCTGCCGGAGCAGTTTTGTTTTCCTTTTTTAGTTCACGTATATGGCCACTCCCAAAACCTGGTTTATTACCGGTGTCAGCACCGGTTTTGGTAAAGAATTAGCTGAGTACTGCCTGCAGCAGGGCGATTCCGTAGCCGCCACCTTCCGGAAGCCCGAGCAGGCCGAAGAGTTTAGCCGGAAAGACAGCAACCGGGCCCGGGGCTTCGTGTGCGATGTAGTACACGAACAGCAGGTGCAGCAAGCCGTGCAGGACGCCATCGGGTTCTTCGGCCATCTGGACGTGGTGGTAAACAACGCTGGCTATGGCTCGCTGGGCAGCATTGAGGAAATTGACGAAGCCGAGGTGCAGCGTCAGTTTGATGTAAACGTGTTTGGGCCGCTGCGGGTGCTGCGGGCCGTGCTGCCCCACCTGCGCGAGCGGCGCAGCGGATACGTACTCAACATTACCAGCATTGGGGGGCTGAAAACCTTTCCGGGCGTGGGTGTGTACAACGCCAGCAAGTTCGCTCTGGAAGCTATTGGCGAAAGCCTGGCCCAACAGGTAGCCCCCTTGGGTATCAAGGTAATCAACATTGAGCCCAGCGGTTTCCGCACCGAGTGGGCCGGCAGCTCGGCCACCTACGTGGATACCAACATTGAGGACTACCGCAGCACCGTGGGCGAAAACCTGAAAGGTATCCAGAGCTACAGCGGCAAGCAGCCCGGCGACCCGCAGCGGGCCGCTAAAATTATGTTCGACGTGGTGCGCCAGGAAAATCCGCCCCTGCACCTGCCGCTGGGCAAAGCGGCCGTGAAAGGAGCCCGCGAGAAATTCACGAAGCTGGTAGATGAATTGGCCGAAGTAGCCGACCTGGGCGACTCCGCCGACTATCCGGCCGGCGAGTAGCGCACGGTATAATGCACAAAAGCCGGCTGCCTATCACAGGCAGCCGGCTTTTGTGTACAGATACATCTCAGGTACATCTAAAACTTGGCTCCCACGCTCAGCTGAAACTCCCGAATGCGATACTCCGCATCGTAGGAGTAGCGGCCGTTCAGGTCGCCTTCGAAGTGAGAAGCACCCGGGATGAGCACGTTGTAGGGCGTATCGGATACGGTAGCCCCCAGCAAGAGCCGGTCGGTGGTGAAGTAGAGGCCGGGTTGAATGAAGGTGTAGCTATAGCCATCCTTGCTCAGGTTCACCATCTGGCCTATTGAAACGCCCGGCAGCAGCCGGCCCGACTGGCCCACCCGCACGGCATAGTGCAGCCCGAAATCAGCCCGGGCCCGGGTTAGCAGCCGGCTTATGTGGTCGTTGCCGAAGGCTGTTACAATACCGTTGCTGCCGGTTTGGGTGTAACCCGTGCGGTAATTCAGGTGCTGCATATCTAGGCCCACCGTGCCTGAGAGCAGCAGATGCTCGGATAGCGGCCGGAAGCCTTTCACATTCATGAAGCCCGAAAACGTGTTGCGGACCGTAACCCGCCGGTCGGTTTCCGGAAAAGCCGGTTGAGCGGTTGGAAAATAGCTGCCACCATACGATGTGGTGCGGAAGTCGCTGATTTTGGGGCCAGCTTCGAAATAAAAGCTCCATTTGGAGGAGTCCTGGGCGGTGGCGGAGTGCGCGAAACCTCCCAATGCGCCCAGCAGGGCAATAACAGTAAATGCTCGTTTCATAGCAGGCAGAAAGAAATAGAAGATGTAACTGCTCCTGCCAAGGATAGTGCCACCTTTGTTCTGCTGGCCGAAGAAAAAGTTCCTTTTTTTCTTAAAAAAAGTTGAAGAGCTGATAGTCAATTACTTTCCAACAGGCAAAGCTCGTCGCCAATCAGGATTGAAGCACAGGCTTAGCTGCATATTTTCATTTAATTCCGGCCGACCTTCCAGAGGCAGCTGCACGAACTGATTCAGGTAGCCCAGCTCCACGGCTGAAGCCTTGCTAATCTGGTAACCCACGCCCAGGTAAGCGCGGTTCTGCTGGAATAGCCGCCCGCCCGACCCACGGCCAAATCCCAGAAACACTTCGTTGGCAGCCACCGCGTAAGGCATGCCGTTGCTCAATTCCGGACCGAGCAATGGCAGCACCAGCTGCAGCTGGTAGCGCATTCGGTTCAGGTAAGTAAAGTCCTGCCCGGGCCGCAGCTGTACCCAGCGTTGCTCCAGGCGGTAGCGGTGGTGTAGCCGCAGCCGGCTTTTCGCGTCGTGTAGCTGCAGCTGCTGATATAGGCGGTGTTCTGCGCCGGTTGCGCCGGTGTAGGTATCGTCAGCCACTACCTGGGAATAGGCGTACCCTCCGGTCAGCACAAAATTGTCCGTGGCGTAATAGTTGGCCCCGCCCCGAAACACATTCTGGTAGCCCAGCTCGGAGGTGCGGGTACGCAGCACCTGCACCTCTGTATGCAGGCCCCACCGCTTACTCAGGCGGGCGTCGCTCAGGAACATCAGCCAGGCATTGTGGCGGGCTAGCGTAAGAGGGGAGGCAGTACGCTGCTGGGCCGTGCCCGGGTGTAGCAACAGCAACAGCAGGCTCGGCAGCAGCATCAGCCCCCGCATAAGCGGAGTAGATGTGTGCATAGAGTAATGTTACCAAATTGTTGCCTATGTTACCTAATTGTTAATGTTAAGTTTTAAGTGGTTCTCGATGAATGTTATAAGTTGACGGGTGAATACACAGGGAGAAGGAAAAACCGGGGCCGCTGGCTACAGCCCATTCTGCTTCTTGGTGCCCCGGATGGCCTGGGCTTCCAGCGGGTTTTCGGGCCAGTAATGCTTGGGGTAGCGCCCCCGTAACTCCTTGCGTACCTCAAAGTAGCTGCTGGTCCAGAAGCTGCGCAGGTCGCGCGTAACCTGAGCCGGACGGTAGCCGGGGCTGAGCAGGTGCAGGGTAAGCGGCACCCGGCCACCGGCCACCGTGGGTGTATCCAGCAGTCCAAACACCTCCTGCAGCCGCACAGCCAGCACTGGGGCCGCTGGCTCAGAGTAATCCAGTCGGATGTGGGAGCCGGTGGGTACTTCCAGGTGGGCGGGAGCCAGCCGGTCCAGCTCCTGGCGCTGGGCCCAGCCGTTGGGCAGCCGGCCCAGCAACGCTTCCTGAAAATCAACCCGGCTTAACTCCGCCATCGACTTTACCCCATGCAGGTAAGGTGCCAGCCACTCTTCCAGCTCCGCCAACAACGCTTCCTCCGATACCTCAGGCCAGTTGTCGGGGAAATGATGGTGCACAAACGCCAGCCGCTCCCGCAGCTGCTGCGCGGCCTCGCTCCACGGTAGGCGCGCAATTCCGCCCGCTCGGATGGCTCCTAGCAGTGCCCCTGTAATGGTAGCCGGCTCGGGATTCGGCAAATGCGTGTCGGAGAGCACCAGGGCCCCAAGGCGGCGCAGACGGCGGGCCGTTACGCGGCCGGCTGCGTCATCCCAGCGCACTTCATCCTGGGTATCTATCTGCTCGGCAAAATGCGTTTCCAGCTCCTGCCGGCTTAGCGGAGCCGCTAAACTGGCGCGGGGCTGGGCCGCAATACCATCCAGCGCGGCCACGGCAAAAAATACGTCCTGCTGCCCAAAGAACTCAGCTGGCAGAGTAGCTCGCTGTCCGCTGATGAGGCGTACCCGCTCCGGGGTTTCGCGCTGGGCCAGGCGGTCGGGGTAGGCCAGGGCGGCCAGTAGCCCGGCCACATCGGGCTCAATAGTACCTTTCGCACCGGACCGGTTACGCAGCACGGCGGC
This sequence comes from Hymenobacter sp. 102, assembly GCF_049949205.1. Taxonomy (NCBI): domain Bacteria; kingdom Pseudomonadati; phylum Bacteroidota; class Cytophagia; order Cytophagales; family Hymenobacteraceae; genus Hymenobacter; species Hymenobacter sp. 102. The sequence goes on along the minus strand of NZ_CP188172.1, from coordinate 2,003,615 downwards.
GGCTTCCCGCACCCGGCGCATGCCGGCCCCATCAGGTTGCAGGCCGGGCAGCGGAGCCCGGCCGGTATGCAAAGCTTCCAGGCGCAGCCGCAAATCAGGGGGACCAAAGGAGCCATCGGCGGGGCGCAGGATGTCGCGCTCCGTAAGTAGGGCCGCCAGGGCGCAGGCAGTAGCCCCATGCCCTATTTTCTGCCCCCGTACTACCACGTGAGCCAGTCGGGGAGCCAGGCCCAGGCCCGCCAAAGCCCGGCCGTGAGCCGTGGGCTGCCCGTTGGGTTGCAGTGCCTGCAGCCGTACCAGCAACTCGCGGGCCTGGGCCAGAGCCGGGGCGGGGGGCACATCCAGCCAGCGCAGGGCAGTGGCGTCATGAGCACCCCACAGCGCCAGCTCCAGCGCCAGCGGGCTTAGGTCGGCGGTGAGAATTTCGGGAGCCAGATGGTGGGGGAGGGCCTGGTATTCGGCTTCCGTCCAGAGGCGGTAACAGGTGCCGGGGCCCAAGCGGCCGGCCCGGCCCCGGCGCTGGTCGGCGGCGGCCTGGCTGACGGGCTCGGTGCCCAGGGTGGTGAGGCCGGTGCGGGGCTCAAAGCGCGGCACCCGGGCGTAGCCGCCATCCACTACAATGGTTACGCCCTCAATGGTAAGGCTGGTTTCAGCAATGCTGGTGGCCAGTACTACCTTGCGCCGGCCGGCGGGAGCGGGGCGCAGGGCGGCATCCTGCTGCTCGGCCGGTAGCTCCCCGTGCAGCACATGAATGTCAATGTGCCCGGGCAGGTCAGCCAGCTTGTCGGCCACGCGGCGCTGGTCGGCCAGGCCCGGCAGAAACACCAGCACGTCGCCGGTGGCATGGGTGTGCAGGGCCTCGCGGATGATGGCCGGCGTGAGGTCCTGAAGCTTTTCGTGAGGGCGGCTGGAAACAGTGGCGGCCCGGCGCGGGCTCAGGTAGTGCGTTTCGACCGGGAACATGCGGCCCAGACTGCGCACCACCGGTACCCCCAGCCAGGACCCCAGCCGCTCCACATCCAGCGTGGCCGACATTACCAGCAGCCGTAGATCGGGCCGGAGCACTTGTTGAGCGTCCAGGGCCAGGGCCAGCCCCAGGTCGGCCTGCAGGCTCCGCTCGTGAAATTCATCAAACAGCACGGCCGCCACGCCTTCCAGCGACGGGTCATCCTGCAGCTGGCGCGTCAGAATGACTTCCGTAACAACCTCGATGCGCGTTTTTGCCGAAACGTTGCTTTCCAGCCGCATGCGGTAGCCCACTGTCTGTCCTACCGGTTCACCCAGTAGCTGGGCCATGCGCGTGGCTGCCGCCCGTGCCGCTAGTCGCCGTGGCTCCAGCACCAGAATCCGGCCCTCATTGCGCCAATCGGCCTCCAGCAACGCCAGAGGGACTACCGTGGTTTTGCCCGCGCCGGGCGGTGCCTGCAGCACGGCCGTCGTCTGGTTATCCAGGGTGCGCAGCAATTCCGGCAGTGCCTCCAGAATAGGTAGCTGCAGAAGGTGGAGGTAATCGGGCAGGGAAGAGGACGCCATAGCAAACGAATAATACTTGCGGCGGCAAAATTGGTTAAAGCCCCACCAACTCTCGCCGAAGACATGCGGATAGCCGGTGAACAACAGTTGGAATAGTAATTAACAAGGGTGGGATAATATTTTTATGTCGATATGTATAAATTTTAGTCTGAAAAATTACAGATTTGCGAAACGCGGACAATCAGCTCTGAACTGATTCTGTTCATTTATTTCCCCTATTCACTCCATGACAACACACCTACTCCGTCGCATTCTGTGCATATGGCTTCTGGCCGTATGTGCCCCACTCCTGAGCCTGGCCCAGGGGCCGGCCGTACTGGACGCGCCTCCATCCCCGCCGCTTACCTGGTTTATCAAGCAGGGGCCGGAGATGGTAGTGCGCCGTGGTACCGTAGTGATGGCCATGGACCGGGACGTGGTGCTGGCCAACGGGGCCCGCATCAGCCACGCTGACGGGAAAGTAGAGTTGCTGACCGGGGGGAGTATGCCCCTGCGCGACGGGGAAGCCATGAGCCAGAACGGAGAATTAGTAGGAAGCCAGCGGGCTCAGCAAATGGGGCTTACCCCGGCGGCTGTCAACATGCGTCGGAATGCTCCTGTAGCGGCTCCTGCGGCGGCGGCTGCCCCTGTTGCCGTTGCTGCGGCGGCTCCTGCTGTTACAACACCGTTCACTTACCAGCCATCAGTACCCGTTGAGGGCAAGCTGAAGGGGGTGATAGAGCTGGGAGCCAGTGGCTTCAATTCGTTTATAATCCGAGTGGATAAGCAGCAGAACTGGAAGCTGGAAAAGGCTGATTTCGGGACCAGCCTGGTATTCGAGAACCTGGCTACCGACGATGATGTGCGCAAAGGATTGAAAGGCTACATCGGGCAGATGCTGGACTTTGGCGTAGGTGGCCGCGACATCCACTTCGTGGTGAGCTCCGGGGCTACCATGGCCGATGTAACCCGCCGGATTGTGCGTACGCTTAAGGAACTGGGCTACGTGGTTAACACGGTAACCCCCGAGCAGGAAGGCGCACTGGCCCTGAAAGCGGCCCTCCCACCTCTTTTTACGGGGAAGGCGTTCGTGGCCGATATCGGCTCAGGCAACACCAAACTATCGTGGCTGCAAAACGGCCTGCCGGCCGCCCTTGATTCGTATGGGGCCAAATATTACCAGAAAGGCATCACCGACGCAGCCGTAACCCAGGATATTACCGACAATGCCCGGCAGGTGCCCGCCGAGCTGCGTCAGACCTGCTTTATCATCGGGGGGGTACCCTATGAGCTTGCCAAAGCCAGCCGCCAGGGCAAAGAGCGCTACACCGTGCTGAAAGCCCCGGCTGCCTATGCCGAGCTGCCCGGCGCTAAAATCAAATCGGGCGTTAACATCTATAAAGCCTTGGCCGATGCCACCGGCTGCCAGCAGTTTGTTTTCGACTGGGACGCCAACTTTACTATTGGCTACTTGCTGAACATGCCGTAATTCAGGCTAGTAGCATCTGCACAACGTGCGCTATACCAGCCGGTTCGGAATATTCCGGGCCGGCTGGTGCAGTTTATGCGGTGGCCGCTTAGTACACTGGTACCGATGGATCAACCTGCACACTCCAGGCATGAATACCACCGCGCAGATTCAGCAGGTTAGTCAGCTCGTGGCGGTGCTGCAGGTAGGCCAGGGCCTGCATGGAGCGCACGCCGTGGTGGCAGATGAGCACGGTGGGCCGGTCGGGGTCAATTTCCTCGGCACGGCGGGCCAGCTCCCCCAGCGGAATCAACTGGCTGCCCTCAATGCGGCAGTAGGCAAATTCCTCGGGCTGGCGCACGTCAATGAGCTGAATATCCTCGCCGCTTTGGAGGCGGGCGTGCAGGTCGGAGGCGGTGAGTTCAGGTAGCATAGCAGCCGTAGGGGATGGGAAAGTGCCGGAGAAGCTGCAAAATTACCCGGCTACTCGTTAGCTTTGACCATGCGGGTGGCCTGAACCGGGGATTTTGCTTCGGGACCCCGCCCATTACTGGTCTTTCTGTGGTGCAGTCGTTTTACGAGTTCTGGAAGGCCGCTGCTGGCGGCAGTCCGCTGGAATGGGTGGCCGTCCTTACCGGCTTTGCCTGCGTGTGGCTGGCCGCGCGGGAGTCGCTCTGGAATTTCCCGGTAGCCATTATCAGCTGCGCGCTGTACGTGTTGGTGTATTACCAGGCCGGGCTGTATTCCGATGGGTTCCTGCAAATCTGGTTTATTGGACTAAGCGTGTACGGCTGGTACCAATGGCTGTACGGGGGGCGCAACGAAACCAAACTGGCCGTGTCGCGCACCCGGCCCGCGGAGTGGCTGGGGTGCCTGCTGTTTGTGGCCGCGTATACCCTGGGGGCCGGCTACTACCTGCAGCACCACACCGATGCCGCCCTGCCGCATTGGGATGCGCTTACCACCGCCATCAGCTTAGCAGCCCAGTATCTGTTGATGCGCAAGCGGCTGGAAAACTGGTGGCTCTGGATTGTAGTGGATATTATATACGTGCCTATTCTCTGGTATAAACACCTGTACCCCACCAGCGCCCTCTACGCTTTGTACCTGGGGCTGGCCGTGTACGGCTACTGGGAATGGCGCCGGGCCTTGCGGCAGGAGCAGGCCGCCTTGTCGGGGGCGGCGTAAGCCGTATATTTCGTCCTTCACCGCTGATTACTTCCCCTCACGTGCTGCGCGTTGCCCTTACCGGACCCGAATCGACGGGCAAAACTACTCTGAGCCGCCTGCTGGCTGAACACTACACCACCACCTGGGCCCCTGAATACGCGCGTTACTACCTGGAGCAGCACGGCCCCGGCTACTCCCTCGCCGATCTGGAGCGCATTGCCCGCGGCCAGCTCCGCGCCGAGCAGAACGCCCTGCAGGCCGCGCAGTTGCAGGGCCGCCCCATCATATTCTGCGACACGGATTTGCTGGTCATTAAAATCTGGGCCGAGCATGCTTTTGGTGTGTGTCCGCAGTGGATTCTGGAGCAGATTGAGCAGCAGCAGTACGATTTGGTGTTGCTGCTGAACGTGGATTTGCCCTGGGAGCCGGATCCGCTGCGGGAACACCCGCACCACCGCCAGTATTTCTACGATTTGTACCTGCGCGAGCTGCGGGAGCAGATGTCCAACTTTGCCGAAATCAGTGGCAGCCCCACTGAGCGGCTGGAGCAGGCCTGCTTTCACGTGGATACCCTGCTGGGCAAAACCGGCTACTGGCGGGCCCCGGCCACCCTACGGGTTTAACCTTCGGAGCCGGCTTGCCGTTGGGGAGGCTGGCTGCCACTCCCTCCCCCTATGCTCTACACCCTCGAAAACGACTTGTGCCGCGTGGCCGTGGATACCCACGGAGCCGAGCTGCACAGCTTTGTGCGCAAAGACCTCCAAGATCTGGAATACATCTGGCCCGCCGAGGCCGCCCACTGGAACCGCCACGCCCCGGTGCTGTTCCCCATTGTGGGCCGCCTTCCGCAGGACATGTACTACTACCGGGGCCAGGACTACCGCCTCACCCAGCACGGCTTCGCCCGCGACCAGGAGTTTCAACTGCTGCACCAGGGCCCGGCCGAACTGACGTTTGAGCTGCGCGACACCGAGGCCACGCGTCAGCACTACCCGTTTGCGTTTGCCCTGCGCATCAGCTACCGGCTGGCGGGCCCCACGCTCACCATTGGCTGGGAGGTTGAAAATCCCGGCTCTGAGGAATTGCTGTTCAGCATTGGGGCCCACCCGGCCTTCCGCTGCCCGCTGCTGCCCGAGGAAACCTTCGAGGACTATGAATTTGTGTTCGACCAGCCCGTAACTTTGCAGCGGCATTTGCTGGATGGTGGGCTGCTCACGGGCCACACCGCGCCCGTGCTGGAGCAGCACACTACCTTGCCGCTCAGCTACGCGCTGTTTGCCCAGGATGCGCTGGTGTTTAAGCACTTCGATTTCACCCACCTCACGCTGCGCAGCCGCCGCTCGGGCCGCGCGGTGCGGGTGCGCTTCGATGGGTTTCCGTACCTGGGCCTCTGGACCAAAGGACCCGGCGCGCCGTTCGTGTGCATTGAGCCCTGGCACGGCATTGCCAGCTCCACCACCGGCTCCCGGGAGCTAGCCGATAAGGAAGGAATTCTGCATCTGCGGCCCGGCCAGCAGTTTATTACCTCGCATAGCATCACCGTTGAGTAACCTCTTCATGACCTCCGAAATTACCATCCGCCCCATTAAGGCGGCCGAAACCTACCCGCTGCGCCACGAAGTGCTGTGGCCCCAGGAATCCATCGACTACGTACGCCTGAACCAGGACGAGCAAGGCCACCACTACGGAGCCTTCCGCAATGGTAAGCTCGTATCGGTGATTTCCTTGTTTATGGATGGCAGCGTAGCCCGGTTCCGCAAATTTGCCACCCGCCCCGACTGCCAGGGCCAGGGCATTGGCTCCCAGCTGATGCGCCGGGTGCTGGACGATGCCCGCCAGAAAGGGGCCCAGCGCATCTGGTGCGACGCCCGCGCCGTGAACGAAAACTTCTACCGGGCCTTTGGCCTGGAGCCCGAAGGCAACCGCTTCTACCGCGGCACCATCCCCTACATCCGCATGGCCAAGGATTTGTAGGCTGCAGAGTTGAGAAGTTAGAGTTTAGAAGTTAGAGCTCAGAAGGGAGAAGGGAGCCCTTCGTTCTGGCAATGCGCCGATAGAACGAAAGGCTCCCTTCTCCCTTCTGAGCTCTAACTTCTGGATTCTATACTTCCACCGGGCGGCGGTTGTAGTCCGGCTCCCAGTCGTTGATGGGGCGGGAAATACCGGGGGGCAGGTCGAAGTCGGGCAGGCCGTCATCCAGCGGTTCGCCCCCGTCGTCGTCACTGTCGGGGGTGGGGGGAATGCGCTGGCGGCGGCGCGGAAATGCCAGCAGCAAGCCAACGAATACCAGGGCAACAAACAGGTAGAGTAAACCGGAAGAGAGCATGGCAGGATGGGCAGAGGTGCAACAGCAAGCCGAAAAAAAGAACCGGCCCTTTGGGCAAGAAACGGTAGCGCAGGCCGGGTTGTTTTGGTAGTGCCAGATTTTATGCGGACAACTACCAGGGTTAGCTAATTTACTTGATTGTCAAGAAATAAAGTAGCGTTTGAGCAGCAATTTGTGCGCTTGTTGCTGGCTTGTGTACCCGGGTGAAATGGTGGGCAGTTGAGGACACATTGGAGGCTTTTTGGAGCGAAATAGCCAGGATGAACGGGTAAGGCCTCGCAAAACCCAAACTCCCGCTTACCTTTGCGGCATAGTTTAGGGGTGCCCTCCTGCACAGGATGGCTGAGATCATACCCATTGAACCTGCCCGGGTAATGCCGGCGAAGGGAACAAACGATCCGCGAACGAAAAACCTTAGGGTGCCGACCCCTGGCACCGGGTCCGTTCCACCTTTTCCATTTTCACCAGTGAAAAGTTTAGTATTTACCGGAGTAGCCTTGCTGGCCGCTACCGGAGCGGCATGGGCGCAAGGGCCCGTGTCGGGTGCAGTGCTGGATGCCCGTACGGGCGTGGCCCTGCCCAATGCCACCGTATTGCTGGACGGCGTAGCCGTGGCCGCTTCCACGGATGGCACCTTTACCCTGCCGGCCGTGGCCGCGGGTGTGCACGAGCTGCGTATCACGTTTGTGGGCTACGAGCCGCTGGTGCAGCGCCTGGAAGGCCAGGCTGGCCCCCGGCAACTGCGCCTACAGCTGCAGCCCGGCGGCGTGCTTACCGGTGAGGCCCTGGTAACGGCCTCCCGCGCCAACGAGCGCACCGCCACGGCCTACACCAACCTCAGCAAGGAAGACCTGGAAAAGCGCAACTTCGGCCAGGATATTCCCTACCTGCTCGACCAGACGCCCTCCGTGGTGGTCAACTCCGACGCCGGCAACGGCGTGGGCTACACCGGCATCCGAGTGCGGGGCACGGGCATTGAGGGCATTAACGTAACGGTGAACGGCGTGCCGCTGAACGATGCGGAAAGCCACGGCGCGTTCTTCGTGAACCTGCCCGACCTGGCTTCCAGCACCAGCAGCCTGCAGGTGCAGCGGGGCGTGGGCACCAGCCAGAACGGCAGCGCCGCCTTCGGGGCCTCACTTAACCTGAGCACCCTGGAAAGCCGCCCGCAGGCCTACGCGGAAAGCCAGAACACGTACGGCTCCTTCAACACCTGGAAAAACAACGTGCAGTTCGGCACCGGCCTTATCAACGGCCGCTTCACCGTGGATGGTCGCCTGTCGCGCATCAGCTCCGATGGCTATATGGTGCGCGGGGCTTCCGATTTGAAATCGTACTACCTGGCCGCCGGCTACCAGCAGAAGAATACGCTGCTCAAATTCATCACCTTCTCGGGCCGGGAGAAAACCTACCAGGCCTGGAACGGGGTGCCTGAGCCGGCCCTCACCCGCAACGCCGCCGGTCTGCAGCAGTACGTGGACAACTACGAGCTGAGCCCCGAGGATGCCGCCCGCGCCCTGCGCGAAGGCCGCCGCTACGCCTACTACACCTACGACAACCAGACCGACAACTACCAGCAAAACCACTACCAGCTCCACCTCACCCAGGGCCTGGGACGTAATTGGAATATGGCCGCCGCCGCCCACCTCACCCGGGGCTTCGGCTACTACGAGAGCTTCCGGGCCAACCGCAAACTGGCCGACTACAACCTGCCCGACGTAGTATTAGGCACCGCGCCTAACACGACCACCATCAAGCGCACCGACCTGGTGGACCGCAAATGGCTGGATAACTACTTCTTTGGCGGCATCTTTGCGCTGAACTACCAGCCCGCCGACGGCAAGGTGCAGGCTACGCTGGGCGGGGGCTGGAACCGCTTCCTCAACGACCATTACGGCGAGGTTATCTGGGCGCGCTACGCCTCCACGGGCAATATCCGCCACCGTTCCTACTTCAACGACGCCACCAAAACCGACTACAACGCCTACGCCCGCGCCATCTGGCAGGCTGCGGAAAAGCTGAGCGTGTACGCCGACGTGCAGGTGCGCCGCATCAACTACGAGCTGGGCGGCATTGAGGACAAGCAGGTGCCCGTATCGGCCAAGGCCGATTACACCTTCTTCAATCCCAAAGCCGGCCTCACCTGGCAGCTCACGGCCGGCCAGACGCTGTACGCCAGCTACGCCGTGGCTCACCGGGAGCCCGTGCGCTCCGACTTCACCGACCGCCCCCTGAACGACGCCGGGCCTAAAGCCGAGCAGCTCCACGACCTGGAAGGCGGCTACCGCCTCAACCGCACCGTGAACAATCAGGTGCTACGCGCCGAAATCAACGGCTTCTACATGCGCTACCGCAACCAGCTGGTGAATACCGGCCAGTTGAACGATGTAGGCACGCCCTTGCGCACCAACGCCCCCCGCAGCTACCGGGCCGGCGTGGAGCTGACGGGTGCCTACCAGCCGCTCACGTGGCTGAGCCTGAGCAGCACCTTCACCCTGAGCCGCAACCGCATTCTGGACTACCGCGCCGTCACGTACGACAAGGACTATAACCCGGTACTAGCCTCCGAGGGTCGCACCACTACCATTTCCTATTCGCCCAGCGCCGTATCGGCGCACACGGTGGAGGTGATGCCGGTGAAGGGCCTGCGCGCGGCCCTGCTCTACAAAACCGTGAGCCGCCAGTATCTGGATAACACGGAGTCGGGCAACAAGGCCATTGCCGCCTACCAGGTGCTCGACCTGCGCCTGCGCTATACCGTGCAGCCCCGGTTTATGCGGGAACTGGAGCTGGGCTTGCTGGTGAATAACCTGCTCAACCGGGAGTATGTGGCCAACGGCTACACCTACGGCTACCCCGATGCCACTGGCCAGCAGCTCACCTTCAACTATTACTACCCCCAAGCTACCCGCAACTTCCTGGCCTCGGTGGGCGTGAAGTTCTAAGCCACTACATGCTGTCATGCCGAGCGTAGCGAGGAACCTGGAGTAACTATCAGCTGGTAAACTCAGATTTCTCACTTCGCTCGAAATGACAACATCGCAAACTAAAACCGCTTCATTGCCAGGATTTTTTGCGAATAGATTAGCGAAACGCTATTTTTCGGCATACGCTTTGCGATGAAGCGGTAGTGAATTTTCCCGACCGGAAATCTGCCTTCTGGTCGTTTTGTGGGCGTAGTGCCGTGTGAGCCGGCTTCTGGCATTCCCGAGCCATCCGCTCCGCCCTCCGAAAACCCTGACTGGTCCCCTTGCCGGTCAGGGTTTTTTGGTGCCCGGAACCCGGGGCCAGGCCTGCCGGTTGTCCGTAGTGGAATTCCTATCTTTGGGCATCATTCCCACCCACCTACTATCATGTCTTCAGAAACCGACGTACTGTCCACCAAGGCCCAGGTGCAGCGCAACAAAGGCTCCCTGAATGCCGCCGGCTTCACCGATTACTACGACATCGACGAGCTGCTCACTGAGGAGCACAAGCTCATCCGTCAGAGCATCCGCGACTTTGTGAAGCGCGAAATCAGCCCCAACATTGAGAAGTGGGCCCAGCAGGCGCATTTCCCGTCGGAAATCGTGCGCAAGTTTGGCGAGGTGGGCGCGTTTGGCCCCACCATCCCCACCGAGTACGGCGGCGGCGGCCTCGATTACATCAGCTACGGCCTGATCATGCAGGAAATTGAGCGCGGCGACTCCGGCATGCGTTCCACCGCCTCGGTGCAGGGCTCTTTGGTGATGTTCCCCATCTACCAATACGGCTCCGAGGAGCAGCGCCGCAAGTACCTGCCCAAGCTGGCCTCCGGCGAGTGGCTGGGCTGCTTCGGCCTCACTGAGCCCGACCACGGCTCGAACCCCGGCGGCATGACCACCACCATCAAGGACATGGGCGACTATTACCTGCTCAACGGGGCCAAGCTCTGGATCAGCAACTCGCCCCAGAGTCAGGTAGCCGTGGTATGGGCCAAGGACGACAACGGCCGCATTCGGGGCGTTATCGTGGAGCAGGGTATGGAAGGCTTCACGGCCCCCGAAATCCACAACAAGTGGAGCCTGCGCGCCAGCATCACCGGCGAGCTGGTGTTCGACAATGTGAAGGTGCCCAAGGAAAACATCCTGCCCAACATCGACGGCCTCAAAGGCCCCCTGAGCTGCCTCGATTCGGCCCGCTACGGCATTGCCTGGGGCGCCATCGGCGTGGCTATCGACTGCTACGAGTCGGCCCTGAAGTACTCTTTGCAGCGGGAGCAGTTCGGCAAGCCCATTGCCTCGTTCCAGCTGCAGCAGAAAAAGCTGGCCGAAATGATTACCGAAATTACCAAGGCCCAGCTGCTGGTGTGGCGCCTGGGCATGCTTAAAAACGCCGGCAAAGCCACCTCGGCCCAGATTTCGATGGCCAAGCGCAACTCGGTGGAAATAGCCCTGCACATTGCCCGCGAAGCCCGCCAGATTCACGGCGGCATGGGCATTACCGGCGAGTATCCCATCATGCGCCACATGATGAACCTGGAGTCGGTGGTAACCTACGAGGGCACCCACGACATCCACCTGCTCATCACCGGGGCGGATATCACCGGCATTCAGGCGTTTAAATAAACCGTCGCTCGCGTATCTTCAAACGGCCGTTCTGCTGGGCAGGGCGGCTGTTTTTTTATAGTAGGTCTGTTATGGAAGCCGATGTAGCCGAATACTTAATCAAGTACTATTCCTCGCTGCTAACTGATACAGAGCGTGTGGCGCTGAAGCACGTGCAGCACAACGAAAAGCTTCTGGCAAACGAGGATACAGAGTCCCGGGAGCGTATGCGACGAATGTACCTGCGCATGGCATGGCTGACAAGTGATAAGCGGGCCTTGGCACTATTACAGAATGGCCAGGATATGTTTATTCAGCGGGCTGCTCAGCGGATATATGCGGATAACGGCGGAGGGCAATTGCTCAATAACTGTCCGGCTTGTAATCGGTTAGCGCGTACACCTCAGGCCCGGCAGTGCCGATACTGTAATTTTGACTGGCATTGATGCTATTAAGCGACCCACAAACCACTACCCGCCGATTCCTGAGTGCCGCGTTATTGCTGCTGGTTGTGTTTAGTGCGGTGCATCTGCGGCTGGCATATCCACCGCCACCGAAGCCGGTGGTGGTACGGCAGTGGGCCAGTATGCGCCCGTTGATTCCGGATAGTGTGTTGTACGACTTTGTGCGACAGTTATTAGCGCAGGCAGATGCTGAGCCACCTGGCCCACTCTCTAAACATCCGGCTTCGTTTTGGATCAGCCGGGTTCTGTTTGAGCATGCGCCAATCATGTTGAACGTGCCACAGGTGATGGATACTGACTTCCGGTACCGCTATGGCGAAGAATCCGCCCCGATACTCGAGCAACTGTATGCTGAGCGTATTCTTTCAGCAGCGGATACGGCATTTATGCGCCAGCAAGTCGCACGCTCCACGGATTTTCGATTAGAGTCTCGTTTCCTGCCTGCCTGCAAAATTATTTCGGTTGAGTTGTTGAGGCGACGTATGAAGCGACCTGGTATTCCAAACGCTGATTTCTTTACCGCAATAGACCATTTGAAGCGTGCGTATCGCACTGAGCATGTTTCCTTTTTGAGTGCGCCGCTGTTTTCACGTGATGGCCGTTACGCAGTAGTAACCGTTACGTTAGATATTGGTATTTTCTGTGGTGTCGGGAATAGGCTAACGCTGGTTATGTATAAAAAGCAGGGGCACTGGTTTCCTTTCCAAATCATTACCGACTAACTATGGGCCTCGATACCGTTGAATCAATAGTGGCATTCGAGCAGCATTTCCAGGTGGCTATTCCCAACCGTACCGCCGAAACACTATATACCGTAGCCGATGCCGCCGCTGCTATAACCGTACTGAAAAGCTTGTCGGCCGACCCGGCGCGTACCGCTGCCTACTATCGGATGCTCACCCAACTGCTGGCCTGCCTTCCCCCGGCTACTACCGAAGCCACGCTGCTGACGAAGCTGGAACTGCTGGGGGCCGGCCCAGCAAGGCTGGCAGCGCTGGCCGTCTGCCTGCAACTACGAATGCCCGATTTACCACAGCCCCCGTTGGCACCTCAGCTCCCTGGCTGGTGGCAACGTCTGTTTGGGGGTACTGTACCAGAAGCAGCCCCCCCGCCTCCTTCCCCTAACTGGGCACAGACCACCATCGAGGACTTAACGGAGTGGCTGCTGGCTCAAAATTACGCTCAACTACTGCCGAAGCCCACCACACTTTACGAAGTGCAGCGCGCCGTAATTGGCATTACAAGTAACCAGAGCGGGGTATCAGTCCCGGAAATCCAGCTGACGGATAGCTTCACCAATGACTTGGGTATGGACTGATAAAAACAAACCACCCCGCTGCACAGGCAGCGGGGTGGTTTGTTTTGCGGCAGCAAGCAGCTTTCTATTTCTTCTCCAGATAATAAATCGTCTGGCTGAAAACCGTTGAGCCACCGTTGGCAATGTCGCTGGGTGCTACGCTGATGACGCGCCAGCCCTGCGCTTCGTACTTGTTCACCACAGCCAGCGCCGCTTTGTGTACTTCTGTCATGTTAGCGGCCATCTGCTTGGCGCTGAAGCGGCTGAACTCTATTTCTTTCACCTCCTGCTTGCCATCCGGCTGAATGGTAACAATGCTGGCCTGGGCATCAAAACCCATCGACACGCGGCTGATAATCATCATGTATCCATCAGCGGCTACGGTGGTGGGTTCAGCCGAGGAGGCCAAAGTAGAGGCGGGGGTAATGGCGGCACTGCTCAGCAACAGGGCCAGCAGCAGCATGGGAGTCTTCATGGGTACTGGTAGAAAAATAGGGAGAGAGGAATGTAAACGGCGGCCAAATAGCAAAATTTGAGCCGATATCCGGCATTGCCTGCTCCCTAAATAAGCCCGGCGCGCCTACCGCAGCTCATCAAACGCATACTGCCCGGTGCTCCAGAACTCATCCAGGGCCATGATGCGGGGCTTAAAGAAGGAAATCAGCTCCGGCCACTGCTCCCGGTTAAACAGGTTGGCGGGGCGCAGCTCCTGGTAAATGCGGCTCAGCGGCTGCCCGTTGGCATCCACGGCATCGGGCTCCCAGGTCCAGGTTTCGCCGGTGGCTTCTTCCAGCATCGGGCGCACTTCTTGGAACTGCTCGAAGAACAGCTCCCGCAGACCGGCATCGGGGTGGGTGAGGTCGATGCTGATTGTGGCGTGGCGGTTATCGGCCTGCATGCGGAAATACACGTGCTTGAGGCCGGTTTTGTAGTTAATCCAGTTGGTGGGCACGCCTTCGGCCGAGGGCACGGGCTGCATGTATTGCCCGAAAGTGGTCCAGAAAGCCTGGCGCAGCTGGGTGACTTCGTTTTTGCTGTACATCGTAGCGCAAAAGTACGGGTTGGCTGCGGCCGTGGTTGGGCCCGTTGCAGCGCATGGTGCTGGGTAAACCCGCGCCAACGTGTAATTTACGGCCTCAACCCAACTACTTCTGCTTATGTCTGCTCCCGCCGCTGCTCCGCTCGTATTGCTTGAATGCTTGGTGGCCGGTACCACGCACCGCGACGGTCTGCGTGCCTTCGAGCCGCAGCTGCAACCCAATCAAGCGCTGGCCCTGCAACGGGAACCCGACAGCTCCTACGACGACTGGGCCGTGCGCGTGTACACCACCGGCCCCGATGCCTTCTGGCTGGGCTACCTGCCCGAAGGCCACAATGAAACCGTGGCCCGCCTGCTCGACGCCGGTTTTCCCATTTCAGCCCGCCTCACCCACAAAGCCTGGGAAGAGGAGTGGCTGCACCTGGAAATTGAAGTACTGCTGGCACGGTAAGTGGTGAAGTTGTGAAAAGCTGTCATTGCGAGCAGCGCGAAGCAATCCTGCCTGTTCAAGGAGGTAAGCCTCGAAGAACTGAAAAGCATTACTCCTACACCGGGCGTAAAGGCTTTTGAATAGGTCAGCGTTTCGCGCTAGGTGAAGGAAGGATTGACGCCGCTTAATGCGCGGAATGTCGTGCCTCCTCGCAATGACAGCTTTTCACAACTTTACCCATTCACCCATTGTTCTACCCCAGCGTATCGGCCAGGGCCAGGATTTCCTGGCGGGCACGTTGAATTTCAGGGGCATCGGGGAAGGTATGCTGCACCCAGTGCGTGAAGCCACTTACCATTTCGCCTACGGCCTGCCGGTTGCTTACTGGCGCGGCCTCCGTAACGGCTACTTCCTCCTCCGGGAGGATCGGAAAGGCGTCCTCCAGCCCAATCTGGCTCATAACATCCGATACAAATACCATCCCGCACACCTGCATACCCTGATAGAGCTGCACCAGCTCGGGCATGGTGAGCGTCAGCTGTTCCTGCGCCCTTACCCGTCCCAGATGCTCAATCAGCGGCTCCAGCGCGGCGGGTTGCAGGTTCGGAAACTGTGCTACGGCCCGCAGGAACGGGTGGTCGGCAGTATTGGGCAGGCTGTGGACCAGCAGCAAAGCCAGCCGCAGCATTTGCAGCTGCGGTTCAGCTAGGCGCAGGTTGGCCGCCGGGAGGGCCGGCGCGGGCTGCGCGGCTACTACCTGAGCAAACGCCTCCTCTACCAACAGGCGGTACAGACCAAGAGATGCCACACCGGCCGGGGCCGCGACGTGCTCTTCCAGTGTCGCCAGAAAAGCACCGCTCAGCTCCAGGCAATACGTGTTGAGAGTATCCAGCTGGGCCGCGTCAATGCCCATTTGCTGCTGCACGTAGGCCAGCACTGGCGCAGCCAACGACGTTTCCAGCGTCAGGCGACCCAGCAGCAGCAACTGGTACAAAGCCAGCGGCTCCGTGCGCAGCTGCGCCAGCAGCGCCGTCTGGGTCTGAATGTGGTTCAGCCGCTGCACTTTTTCCGGGCTTAGCCGGGTCAACTCCGCCAACGGTTGGGCCTCGGGGCGGCTGAGCAGCTCGGTAGCGGCCATGCCGTGCAGGCTCAGGCAGTGCGCCAGCTGGTCGTAAAAATCGGAAGGCAGGGCGTTGAGCCAGGCGAAGGAATCAGGCATACGGAAGCGGCGGATAAGGCTGCAAGTTACACCCGGCTGCCAATCTGCACGGACCTTGTCACAACTTGCTTGCTAAAAATATTAGTTAAATAGGCTCGGTATAATATTTTTTGCTAAAAAAGGCACCAACGCCGGCCCCAAAGTGTTACCTTTCGACACGCTGAACAACTCATTACGCTTATGCGCGAACCGTATATGACCGGGAGCAACGACCACATGGACGCTTCCGAAAAGGACATTGACAAAGCCCTACGGCCGCTTTCATTCGATGATTTCACCGGGCAGGGTAAGGTAGTCGAGAACCTGAAAGTGTTTGTGGCTGCTGCCAAGCACCGCGGCGAAGCCCTCGACCACGTGCTGCTGCACGGCCCTCCCGGCCTGGGCAAAACCACTCTCTCGCATATCATTGCCAACGAGCTGGAATCGGGTATCAAGATGACCAGCGGCCCGGTGCTGGATAAGCCCTCGGACCTGGCCGGCCTGCTCACCAACCTGGAGCCGAACGACGTACTCTTCATTGACGAGATTCACCGCCTGAACCCGGTGGTGGAGGAATACCTGTACTCGGCCATGGAGGATTACCGCATCGACATTATGCTCGATTCGGGCCCCAATGCCCGTTCGGTGCAGATTTCGTTGTCGCCGTTCACGCTCATCGGGGCTACTACCCGCTCGGGTATGCTCACGGCCCCGTTGCGGGCCCGCTTCGGCATCAGCTCCCGCCTGGAATACTACGATTCCAAGCTGCTGACCAGCATTGTGCAGCGCTCGGCCGAAATCCTGGGTACCCCTATCTATGAGGATGCCGCTTTTGAAATTGCCCGCCGCTCCCGTGGTACCCCGCGCATTGCCAATAATCTGCTGCGCCGCACTCGCGACTTCGCCCAGATCAAAGGTACCGGCACCATCACCCGCGAAATTGCCGAGTTTGCCCTTAACGCCCTCGATGTGGACCAGAACGGCCTCGACGAGATGGACATCCGCATCCTGAGCACCATCATCGACAAGTTCAAGGGCGGGCCCGTGGGCCTGAGCACCATTGCCACCGCCTGCGGCGACGAAGCCGAAACTATCGAGGAGGTGTACGAGCCCTTCCTCATTCAGGAAGGCTTCATTAAGCGCACCAGCCGCGGCCGCGAAGCTACCGAACTGGCCTACCAGCACCTCGGCCGCCCCATGCCCCAGCACCTGCGCGGCAACACGGCTACGGGCGAGCTGTTTAGCTAGGACTTTCGCTTTTACTAAGCGCACAAGCTGTGGGAAGAGCCTGTATTTAGGTATCTTTCCGCAGTTTTGCTTTTTAAGCCTTTATCTTAAATTAAGATGCTTTCTACAAATATATATTGCTACCTGTTGTGTTGTATAGTAGTATATGTTGCTTCGTTACTACCTGCTAAGGCATGTCAATGTAAGGAGTTGAAGAAATTAGGGAAAGTAGAATTAGTAAATGCTGAATCAGTGTTTATTGGCAGAGTAGTTTCTATTGATAGTACAGATAATTGGCATAAGATAATAGTATTTGAAGTATTAGATAATTTGAAAAAAGACGGTAGAAAGAAAATATCTGTATCAACTGGTTATGGTATGGGCGACTGTGGGCTGCCTATAAAGACAGAACAAGAGTGGTATATTTTCACTCAGATTATTGAAGGAAAAGCAAGTGCTACAATATGCGGCAGAAGTATATTGCTGAATGATTCTATTGCTTCATTAGGAAATAGATATGGATATGATGATTTTATGCTTGAAAAACATTCTGATAATATTGCTAGAGTCGCGGCAGAAATAAAATATATAAGAAAGAAATATCTAACACGTACTCCCTAATGCTGCCCACCGCCCACTACACTGCTTTCATCAAACGCCGGGCGGCGGAGCTGGGCTTCATGTACTGCGGCATCAGCAAGGCCGGGTTCCTGGAGGAAGAAGCTCCGCGCCTGGAGAACTGGCTGAACCGCAACATGCACGGGCAGATGGCCTACATGGCCAACCACTTCGATAAGCGCCTCGACCCGCGCCTGCTGGTGGACGGGGCTAAATCGGTCATTTCCTTGCTGCTGAACTACTACCCGCCCGAGGACCAGCAGCAGCCCGACGATACGCTTAAAGTCAGCAAATACGCCTACGGCCGCGACTACCACTTTGTCATCAAGGATAAGCTCAAGACGCTGTTGCAGGATATGCAGCAGGAGATAGGGGAGGTGGGCGGCCGGTGTTTCGTGGATTCAGCGCCGGTGATGGATAAGGCTTGGGCCCAAAAAAGCGGCCTAGGCTGGGTGGGCAAGAACAGCAACCTCATCCGGCCCGGCACCGGCAGCTTCTTCTTTATTGCCGAGCTGATTGTGGATGTGGAGCTGGACTACGACGGCCCCATCAAGGACTATTGCGGCACCTGCACTAAGTGCGTGGATGCTTGCCCCACCCAAGCTATTACGGAACCCTACGTGGTGGATGGCAGCAAGTGCATCAGCTACTTTACCATTGAGCTGAAAGACCAGATTCCGCGGGAAGTGAACGGACAGTTCGGCAACTGGATTTTCGGCTGCGACATCTGTCAGGATGTGTGCCCCTGGAACCGCTTTTCCCGGCCCCACCAGGAGCCCCAATTCACAGCCCACCCAGCCCTGAAAGACCTAACCCCCGGCGACTGGCGGGAAATCACCCACGAGCTGTTTTCGGAACTGTTCCGGCAGTCGGCGGTGAAGCGGACGGGCTACGCGGGCCTGCAGCGCAACATCCGGTTTGTGCTGGGCGAAGAGCCCGGTGCACCCGGTCTGGAAACCGGGGAGCACCCCACGGAAGAACCCCGGATGTGAATTACCCGAAAATGCCGGAGCCGGACGCTGGCCTGCTGTAATGGCAGGCCAGCGTCCGGCTCCGGCATGTGGGAGGTAGTGGAAAGGAGAGCGGAACGGTTACGCGGCAACCGGCTGGCGGAATACACGGTTCAGTACGCGCCGGTACAGTTTAGAAAACTGCTTGTAGCACCAAGTTTTCAGTTCTGAAAGCTCGGCTGGCACCAGGTTCCGGAGAGCTTTACGCAGTTCTTTCTCAAAAAGGATCCGGTCAAAGCTCACTTTAAGTAGGATGGTTTTAGCGTACTCGAGCATGGGTAGTATGGTTAGCGGGTAGTGTGGGTAAACAGAGCGGGGGAGAGTGGGCAGGCACTTGTACGGACAGGATGAAAAAAGGCTAACAGTTGTTAGAATTTTCTGTCTTATTTCTTGAAATATACAAAAGATTAGTTCTGAAATGCAAGTGGTGGAGCGGTGAACTGCCTACCAGAAAGAAGCCCCTGCGCCAACCTCGCGCAGGAGGTGGATGCAGGGGCAAAAGTCGGGGTATTATATGAGCCGAATATTATTCGGGTGTTATCAAACTAATAGGTGAATTGTCGGAGCAGGTCAGTAGCAACGCTGGCTTCCACGGGTTCATCGAAAGCCTCGGCCACTTTTGCCAGCACTGCGGCGGCACTCAGTGGGGGCGTACCCACGTTAATGGGCAGGGAAGAATCAAAGGGCACCCGGGTAACGGCGTTATTGAACGCCACATACTGGGTCGTGTTGGCTTCTCCATTGTAGGCCGCATCCGCTGCTACTCCCGTAATAGGTGCGTCGGAGGGGCTAACCCAGCTTTTAACGCTAACCCCCCGCCGCCGCCGTAGCGTGCGGATGTGGGCCGCGTGCCGGGCCTCAGTAGAATGCAGCCGCACGGCGGTTTCCAGTAGGTTATTGTCCGCCTGCAGAAAGCTGATCTGACCTTTGTACACCCGCACGCTGGCATCTTTCAGCAATTGAGCAACCTGCAGAAACGTGTTCAGGTTGGTGAATACATCGGGATACTGAGCGCCCTGGGTTCCATTGCGGCTGCCCGTGAAATCGTAGCTAGGGGTGGCATCCTGCGCGCTGCCGGAATTGCTGATGATAGTAGCAAGAGCCGTCGCGTGCTGTTTCTGCTGACCCTGAATAAGCCGCACCGCACTCAGAACATCGGCGGCGTTGGTGAACAGGGACTGGAAGCTAAGTGCCTGCGTGTAGAAGGCGGCTTGCAGATTCTCGTACCGTAGCACCAGCTTAAAGGCGTCAAGCGGGGTGCGGGTATTCTGGGTGCCGGCCTGGGCTGGGGTAGCCAGGGCAGTAAGCAGCCCGGGAAGCAGCACCGTGCCCGCATTGCTCAAACGTGAGAGAGCCGAGCGGCGCGGGGCGGCAGCAGGAGTATCAAGTGAGGCCAGGCGGCCCAGCAGGTCTAGAAAATCCATGGCAGTACGGGGGCGGAGGGCTTAGGAAAGAGCGGTGAGGTTGTCGACTACCAGCGTCAGCGGCACGTATGGCGTGAGCAGAACGGCTACTTCCGCTGGTGTTTTCACCGTGTCGAGGCCATTTACATCCACAATTCCGGTACTGGCAAACGAATCAGCCTGCGCCTGCTCCCGCACAAACGCGGCGTGCCGGGCTTCCACGGAGGCCAGTTTGGCCAGCAGCTCCAGGGTACGGGTAGAAGAGAGAAGCTTAGCGGCTCCGTTGTAGGCACCAACTCCAATATCTTCCAACGTGCGGGCAGCGGCGTACACCCCGGCCCGGGTGGTAAGCGTAAAGGAATCGAAATTGAATGCCAGGGGAGTAGTGGTCCCGGCATCGTAAACACTGCTGCCCAGCGCGAACTTCAAAAACTCGCGGTGAATCACTTCATGGTCGCGCAGGTCGATGAAAGCGGCCTTGTCCTCGGTGGTGAAGTCGCCGGGAAACTTATCAACCACTTTCTGATAAAAAGCCGCTTCCAGCTGTTCCAGCAGATAAGCCAGGTTCAGGACTCCGTTGTCGTCTTTCGTGAACGTCAGAAAAGTGCCGGTAGGGGTGGTCGGAGTCGGGTCATCATCGGAGCCGCAGCCGGCCAGCACCAGGGCCGTGGAAGCGGCCGTAGCCCCGGCTACGCGCAGGAATGTGCGGCGGCGAAACGGACGCGCTGAAAAAGCAGAAGTAGACATAAGCAAGAGTAAATCAGCCGTCCGGCAGTAGCCACCGGACAGCGTCGGGGTCAGCAAAGATAACCTGCTTCTCGGAGGATGCCGCTGCCCGGCAAAAGGTTGCACGAAAAAAGGCACCCTCCCAGCGGAGAGTGCCTTTTGCGAAGCTTTGGGAAAAGCAGTGTAACCGGCTTCTAGAATGTAGCGGCCGAGCGGGCAATGGCCGTTACGGTCGTGTTGTCGAGCGGCTCATCGAAGGCAGCGCTTACGTCAGCAGCATCGTAAGTATTGCCACCCACGGAAGTGAGCGTCAGGCCACCCTGAACCAAGTTACTTTCAGCCGGGAAGTTGGCAGCCGGGTTGCCCGCGCCATATACGGCAGCCGGGGCCCCATTGGCCTCCGCATTCATAATCCAGGGCATGATGGTGGTTTGCGCACCGGCCGTGGTACCCCGGCGCATGTAGCGTACGTGGGCCGCGTGACGGGCTTCAACCGAGTGGATCTGCAGGGCAACCGTCAGTAGGTTTACAGTCTGGCCGTTCACCGTTGGGTTGAGCGTGCGGGGAATGTTGGCGGCCTGTCCTTTGTAAGCGCGTACGCCCGTGTCTTCGAATGCCTGGGCAAACGTCAGGAACGTGGGGTACGTGGAAAAGGCGGTGCCGAAGTTGAAAGTAGGCGTAGCAGCGGCATTGGAGCCCAGCGCCGCCTGCAACAGGTTCACGTGCGCCAGCTCATGGGCCCGGATGGTTTCAATGGCCGTACGGTCGGCCCCGGTGAGGGTAGCCGTGAGAGTAGTAGCCGAAAGAGCCTGGTTGTAGAAGCTGTACTCCAGCCGCTCCAGCAGCAGGGCGTAGTTTAGAATGTCGTTTACGGCCGTCAGGGTGTTCTGACCAACGGCTTTGTTAAAGGCCGAACCAATGGCGATGGGAGCAGCGGCCAGGGCCATCTTCTTGCCAATGTTGCCGATGGCGTTGAGGGCACTCCGGCGGTGAGTGAGGCGGTCGGCAATTTCTGGGTCAACCTTCTCGAGCTCAGCAATTATTTGAAACAGATTCATGGGATGTAGATGTCAGAGTGGAGAGAAAGGTTATTTGCCTACGTTGTCGCCGTTGATGGTTTCCTTGATGAAGGGCTGAGCGGCGCTCAGAACCTGCGAAACCGTCATGGCCTTATCCAGTCCGTTTGTATCTACGGTGGTGTTATCGGCAAAGGAGCCGGGCGTGAGCAAGTCGCGGATGTAGGCAGCATGGCGAGCCTCCACCGATACAATTTTGCCTGCCAGCGTCAGGTAGGCAGCACTCTGAATCAGTTGGCCAGCCCCATTGTAGGCGGCTACCCCCAGATCCTCGAACGTCTTGGCGGTGGTCAGCACCGAGTTCCGGTTAGAAAAATTGATGCTGTCGAAGTTGGGATTCAGTCCGGGAATGATGGACGAGGAGGCCGCTGCCGTAATAGCTGCCTTGAAGAAGTCACGGTGGATGGCTTCGTGCTTGGCAATAGCCTGCAGAGCCGTGCGCTCGTCGGCATTAGAGAAGGTCGTATTGAAGCTGGAATCAGATACCACACGGGCGTAGAAGGCGGCTTCCAACTGCTCCAAAGCGTACGCGTAGTTTAACACGCCCACATCACCCGAGCCCAGGCTCACTGTGCCAGTGGTGGTGCCATTGTCGTCGTCATCGTCGCAACCGGCCAGTAGCAGTGCCGTGGCACCGGCCGTGGCGCCGGCATACATGAAGAAAGAACGCCGCTTGATGGGCACGAACAGGGGCTTGGCGAATTCCGCTTCGTCGCTGCCGAATTTTTTGTTGTCGGACATGGGTAGAACTGGTTGGGTGAAAGAAAACTACAGGCAATACGAAGCCACCCTGCTCTAAAGCGGTTCTTATAAATAAACCTGGAAAACGCAGGAATCTATAAAGGGTGGTGTGGTATGTGAGCAGATACGCCAAGCTTTACAGCATGGATTGTAGAAAGCCAAAATCTTGTAAGAGTTTTCTGATAATTGCTTGAGCGTGAAGTGCGGAACTATCACGTCAAAACAACGGTAAGTTCTCGGCGAAGCTTTTTGTCTAGCTTTGGCCGGAACCGTATTGTGCCGACTCATGCGCCTGAACCTGATTTTATGGTGGATGCTGTTGCTGCTGTCCACAGCGTGGGAGGCGGTGGCCCAAGTACCCGCGCCCAGTGCCCGCATTGTGCTGGGCACGCCGGCTTTTCCAATCAATGAGTACTACACCATCAGCTTTCAGCTGCGGGGCGCACCTCTGGAGCGGTATTCGGCCTTTCCAGACCTGGAGGGCTTCAAAAAAAGCGGGAAATCCAGCACCACTACTACCCGCATCGTAGGCGGGAAATCCTCCTCCGAGCTGACTATTACCCAGCGGTACGCCGCTTTTGCGGAAGGCACCTACCAAGTGAAGCCGTTCAGCATGAAAATCAACGGGCTGACGGTAGAATCGGGCGGGGCAACCCTGAAGGTGGGCCCCCAGGCCACGGCGGCCCCGCCCGCCAGCAGTAGCCCGTTGCAGGGTATCGGATTACTAGACCAGCTGTTCGGTAAGCCCCGGCCCCAGGATTTTGTGGAACCGCAGGACCAGGCGTTTCTGGCCGTGGTGCCCGAAAAAGCCCGGGTGGTAGTGGGCGAGGGCCTGCATGTGGGGCTGTATTTCTACCTGACCCCGCAGGACCAGGCGGTGCTTAACTTCTACAATTTTGCCGGTCAGCTGCCCGGCATTATTCAGCAACTGCGGCAGCGGAGTGCGTGGGAGGAGCGTTTTGAGGAGCAGGAAGTGGTACCGGAGAATGTGACGGTGGGTGGAAAGCCATTTCTGCGTTACCGGCTGTGGGAGGCTGAACTATATCCGCTGAACACGCAGCCGCTTACGTTTCCCGCGGTGGAGCTGCAGATGCTGAAGTACCGGATAGCTAAGAACCCGGCTGCCGGCCTTGATAACCGGATGGAAGGGTATAAAACCTACCGCTCGGGGGCCCGCACGGTGGCGGTGCTACCATTGCCCCCACACCCGCTGCGCGAATTGGTGCCCGTGGGGAACTATGAGTTGAAGGAGGCCATTGACCGCACTACTTTCCGCACGGGCAAAACCTTTACTTATACTTTCACAGTGGAAGGGGAAGGAAACCTGGCGGCCGTAAATCTGGCGGCTCCGCCCACCACGCCCGCGCTGGAAGTGTATGGCCCCGAGGTGCAGCAGAGCCTGACGCGGCAGAACGGCCGGGTAGGTGGGCGTAAAAGCTTCCAGTTTCGGCTGGTAGCCCGCCGGCCGGGCCCGCTGGCCCTGGATACGCTGTTTCAACTGGTATATTTCAACCCCGCCGCCGCCCGCTACGATACGCTGCGCTCCGGCCTGCAGCCGGTGGTGCGGGGCGCGCAACAGGCCGCCGCCCAGCTCCGCCCCATCCCCGACGACCCGTTTTACCGGGAGGCCCTGGCCGATGCGGAAGCCACGCCGCAACCCCGCGACGTGTACCGCAATGTGCGCTACTACGCCAACCTGGTAGTGGGGCTGCTGTTGGTGCTGGCCGGCGTGGGGTGGTGGCGGGCCCGGCGCTAAACCCCGAAAATTGTGAAATGGCGAGTTTTCAGGTGAACTTGCGGGCCGGATGGCGGCTAAGCATTGAGTAGTGCTGCCGCCATCCGGCCCGCAAGTTCATTTTTAGCCGTTTGCCCCATGAATACGTTTGGTACCCTGTTTCGCATCACCACCTTCGGAGAATCGCACGGGCCCGGCATTGGGGTAATTATTGATGGCTGCCCGGCGGGCCTGCCGGTGAGTGCCGAGCAGATTCAGGTGGCGCTGGACCGCCGCCGCCCCGGCCAGAGCGACCTGACCACGCCCCGCTCCGAAGCCGACCAGGTAGAAATTCAGTCGGGGATTTTCCGGGGCGAAACCACGGGTACGCCCATCAGCCTCTTCATCCGCAACCAGGACCAGCACAGCCACGACTACTCCCACATTGAGCACGCCTACCGGCCCTCCCACGCCGACTATACCTACGACCAGAAGTACGGCCGCCGCGACTTCCGGGGCGGGGGGCGCAGCTCGGCCCGCGAAACGGCCGCCCGCGTAGCCGCCGGGGCCGTGGCCGCGCAGCTGCTGCTGCGGGAAGGCATTGTGGTGAGCAGCTACGTGTCGCAGGTGGGAGCCATGCAGGTGCCGGTGGGATATGAGCAGCTGGACCTGGGCCTAACCGACTCAAACCCCGTCCGCTGTCCGCACCCCGAAACGGCGGAGCGTATGGCCAACCTTATTCGGCAGGTGCGGGACCGGCACGATACGGTGGGGGGGCTGGTAACGGGGGTGGTACGCGGGGTACCCGCGGGGCTGGGTGAGCCCGTTTTCGATAAGCTGCACGCCGAGCTGGGCCGGGCTATGCTGGGCATCAACGCGGTGAAGGGCTTTGAGTACGGTTCCGGCTTCGCCGGTGTACTGCTGTTCGGCTCCGAGCACAACGACGGATTCTATACCGATGAGGCCGGGCAGGTGCGCACCCGCACCAACCACTCGGGGGGTATTCAGGGCGGCATCAGCAACGGACAGGACATTTACTTTCGGGTGGCGTTCAAACCCGTAGCCACTATTCTGCAGCCCCAGGCTACCATCAACGACCAGGGCGAGGCCATCAGCCTGGTCGGCCGGGGCCGCCACGACCCTTGCGTGCTGCCCCGGGCCGTGCCCATCGTGGATGCCATGACCAACCTGGTGCTGGCCGATATGCTGCTGCGCGCCCGCGCCAATCGGGTATAAGGCTTGCGCTTCCGGCGCGGAGTGATAAACCAGCGGGCGGTTTAAATTCAGGGCCTCGGCATTACCCAGGTATAATGGCCCAGGCCGCGTTGCACGGTGAGCAGGTTAAGCGTGGGGCTAACCAGCGGCCGGGGTGGGAGTCCATTCATGCTCACCCACGATTCGCAGAATACAGCCGTGGGAACCAGGCCCCGTTGCCCATAATCCCGGGCCAGCAGGTGGGCAAATTGCAGCAACAAATCGGGGCTGTCGGTGAGTTTGCTGAGCTGGTTGCGGGTTAGGTAAGTGTCGGGCTGAACTACTTCCACTCGTCCATCGGGCAGTTGCACCCGGAAAACTGCCGTGCCCGACTTGGTACGCAGCATCAGGTGCCAGCTGAAGCGGTGGCCTTCCTCCGTCCAGTGCGTATCGGCGGGGTAGAGTACGTGGCGGAGGGGCAGCAGCAGTTGCACCACTGCAAACAGGGCTAACCCTGCTACCACGCCCCGCCAGTAACGTGGGTAACGTACCTGTTCAGCGGACAAATCCGGTTGCTCCGGCCGTGGTACCCGCTCCCGAAACCACCGGCCTACGAAGCCGGGCAAGTGGCGCGGAAAGGCGGGGGAGAAGAACAGACTCGTAAGCAGAATAGAAAACCAGGGGAATGTGCCCAGCCCGAACACCACCACGTTGGTGAGGTGAAACAGCACGGCCCCGGTAAAGGCCCACGCCCGGCTGCGCCGCCAGAGCAGCAGCGGCACCACCAGGGCATCAAACACAATACCCCCGTAGCTGAGTACCCAGGCCGTGGCCGGCGCGGCCAGCACCGAGCCTATTACCGGGTACGAAGCTTTAGCCCCCAGCCACACTGTTAGCGGCCGGGCGGCCAGCCAGTCGGGGTTGAGCTTGGCCAGCGCGGCAAAAAAGTACACCAGCCCCATCTGGAACAGCAGGAGCAGGCGCGTCCAGGCAGGAACCGTGCTGCGGGGCGCAACCCGGCCCGCCCGCACATCGGCGGAAGCCGCGTGGTGGGCGGGCAGCACGGCCAGTACGGCGGCTACCAGGGCGTAGAGGTAAAAGTGGTTGATGTACTCGGTTTCCTCCAGCAGCAGCAACGCCACGTAGCCCGCACTAAGCAGGGCTGCCATCAGCCGGTAGTACCAGCCCGCTGCCACGGCCAGGCCGGCCACCATAATCAGCGCATACACGGCGTAAATTCCTGCGGGTGGTGGGTGCGGCAGCCATTCCCAGCCCATATACCGGAAGTGAAACCGGGGCTCCGTATAGTTGTGCACCCGCCCCAGCACCACGGCCCCGCCGTGCTCCAGCGCCAGCAGCCACCCCGCCCCCACGCGGAAGGCTACCAGCCAGGCACTATCAACAGGACGAAATAGCGCGGTGGCAAGACGGTGCAGCATAGGCTTCCTTACGGAGCCGGGCCGCTGCCGGATTAGCCCCACAGCAGCCACCCGCTCACAATGCCCAGCACCGGCAACAGGTAGGGCAAGGCATAGCGGCCGATGTAGCCGAAGAAGCTGGGCATGGGTACGCCCTCTTTCTCTGCAATGGCCCGCACCAGAAAGTTGGGGCCGTTACCGATGTAGGTAAGCGCCCCGAACAGTACGGCCCCACTCGAAATGGCCCGCAGCAGCGGGAGCGTAGCGGCGGCTTCGGCAAACTGCTGCACCTCGGCGGGGTGGGCAAAGTTCAGCTCGTGCCCGGCCAGACTCAGCCCCAGAAAGGACGCGTACGTGGGCGCATTATCCAGAAACGCCGACAATACCCCCGTCAGCCAGTACAGCGAGGCTGGCGTGAGCTGGCTGGCCACGGCCGGGTCGGCGGCCAGGTGGGCGGCAGTCTGCAGTGCGGGCATCATCGTCAGGAAAATGCCGAAGAACAGAAAGGCGACTTCCAGAATCGGGGCGAAGTTGAAATGATTGGCCGCTACAGCTTTGTGGTGGGCCGTGCGGTAGCAGCCCCAGGCCGCGGCCAACTGAATGATTTCGCGCACGAAGGAAATTTTCAGCCCCACCACCGGCAGGTAAGGCAGCCAGGGCAGGCGGGCAGGGTCCAGAAACACGGCCCCCAGCACCAGCAGCAGCCAGCACCAGTGGTAGCGGCCACTGAAATCGAACAGGGGCAGCCCTTTGGCCGAGCGGGCCCGGCGCTGCTCGTTGCGGGAGAGCCGGACAGGGTAGGGGTTGCGCCGGTCTTTCAGCCAGAACAGCAGCAGCAGCAGCCCGTTGCTCAGCAGCCAGGGCACCAGCAGGTGCTTGGTAGTCCAGAAAAACGGTACCCCCCGTAGGTACCCGATGAACAGCGGCGGGTCGCCGAGGGGCGTGAGCAGCCCGCCCGCGTTGCTCACAATGAAGATGAAAAAGACGATGTGATAGGGCCGGATGCGCTGGTCGTTGAGGCGAATGAGGGGCCGGATGAGCATCAGGGAGGCCCCGGTGGTGCCCACTACGGAGGCCAGTACCGCCCCACCGGCCAGCAGCAGCACGTTGCGGCGCGGGGTGCCGGGCACGTTCAGGTTGAAATACAGCGTGCCGCCCACCACAAACAGGGCCGTAAGCAGCACCACAAAAGAAAAATACTCAGCCAGGGTTTCAGCAGGCGTGTGCCAGTCGTGGTAAGCCAGGCCGTAGTAAGCCAGCATCAGCAGCCCCAGGCCTACGGCAACATGCGCGTACCACTTCTCCCAGAAATGCGGAAACAGCAGCGGGCCGGTGGCAATCAGGCCCAGCAGGCCGAAAAATGGCAGTAGCAGCGGCCAGGCCGGAACCTGGGAAGAAAGGAGCAGAGCAAGAACCATAGGCAGAGCGCGAAGATAGGCCTTACGGTAAACTGCCGCCGCCCGCTGCAAGCGCGTGTGACCCTATTCCGTTACCTTTGCAACTATTACCGCCCCGGGCGGTTTATGCTTTCAGGCCGCGCCACTTTGGCGGGTCTTCTCTCCGCTTGTCTCCAAGTCTTTCAAACATGGCTGAACAACTCACTGCCCCCGCTGCGCCGGTTTCTATCTACGCCGAAGCCAGCCCCAACCCCGAATCCATGAAATTCGTGCTCAACACCCAGCTGCTGGCGGATGGGGTGAGCGTGGATTATCCCAACCTGGAAGCCGCCGCCAACTCGCCGCTGGCTCAGGAGCTGTTTAATTTCGATTACGTGGGCCGCGTGTTCATCGCCCAGAACTTCGTCACCATCACCAAAACCACCGAGCACCAGTGGGCTCAGCTGATTCCGGAGTTGCGCACCTTCCTGAAATCCTACGTGGAGGCCGGCGGCCCCATCTTCACCGTGGACCCCGCCGCCGAGCAGCGTGCTGCCCAGCAGGCCGCCGCTACCGGCGACGCCTCGGAGGCCGACCAGCAAACCAGCCAGAAAATCATCGACCTGCTCGATAACTACGTACGCCCCGCCGTGGAGCAGGATGGTGGTAACATCACCTTCAAAAGCTACCACGAAGGCATCGTAACGGTAAACCTGCAGGGCTCCTGCTCCGGCTGCCCCTCGGCCACCGTTACCCTGAAATCCGGCATCGAGAACCTGCTCAAGCGCATGGTACCCGAGGTGAAGGAAGTAGTAGCCGAAGGCGTAACCGCCAGCTTCTAAACGTAGAAAGCTCTCCCAACGCACAAACAAAAGCGCCCGACCAGTACTGGTCGGGCGCTTTTGTTTGTGCGTTGGGAGAAGTATGAATGATGAGTTACGAGAGCTGAGTTGGCAATCATCACAACTCAGCACTCATAACTCATCATTCAATACTCTACGCTTGCGCGGCGGTGTTCAGCTTGGGCGCACCGGCTTCGGAGGTGTTCAGACGCTCTTTTTCCTTGCGGCCGTAGGTATCCAGAATCAGCGGGGCGGCAATGTACAGCGAGGAGTACGTACCGAAGATGATACCGATAATCATGGCGAAGGAGAACGAGCGGAGCGTTTCACCCCCGAACACGTAGAGCACCACCATCACCAGGAATACCGTGGTAAACGTAATCATGGTGCGGGAGAACGTGCTGTTCAGGGCCGGGTTTACTACCTGGGCAAACGTGAGGTGCTTGTTTTCGCGCAGGTATTCCCTGATCCGGTCGTAGATAACGATGGTATCGTTCATGGAGAAGCCGATGGTCGTCAGCACGGCCGCTACGAACACCTGGTCCATTTCGTAGTTCAGGCCAAAGGCCCGGGCAATGGGGAAGCAGGCAATAACCAGCAGCGCATCGTGGAACAAAGCCACCACGGCGGCCATCGAGTACTGCCACTTCTCGAAGCGGAACAGTACGTACACAAAGATGGCCAGCAGGGTGAGGCCCAGGCTCAGCACCGAGGTCCGCTTGATATCGTCGGCAATGGTGGCGCCCACTTTCGAGGAGCTTACTTTGGTAGGATTCAGGGCGCTGTACTTGGTGTTCAGGCCCTTGAACATGGCCGTTTCCACTTGCTTGTCTGCGTCGGCGCTTTCGTCGGCGGCCAGGTAACCGGTGGTGATGCGCAGGCGGCTTTCCGAGCCGAAGGTTTTCACCTCCGTGCCGGCTCCGCCGAAGTAGTCCTGCGTCAGCAGGTCGCGCACGTCCGAAGCCACTACCGGCTTGCTGAAGTTCACAATGTACTCGCGGCCCCCGCGGAAGTCAACGCCCAGGTTTGGGCCACCCTGCAGGTACATCAGCACGAAGCCGATGACGATGACGATGCTGGAGAATGTATAGGCAATCTTGCGCTTGCCCACAATATCCAGGTTGATGTTCTTGAACAGGTTGCGGGAGAACGGGGTGCTGAAGCTCAGGGCCTTGCCGTTGTTCTTCACCATGCGCTCAATGATGAGGCGCGACACGTACACGGCCGACAGGAAGGAGGTGAACACGC
Organism: Hymenobacter sp. 102; assembly: GCF_049949205.1. NCBI lineage: Bacteria > Pseudomonadati > Bacteroidota > Cytophagia > Cytophagales > Hymenobacteraceae > Hymenobacter > Hymenobacter sp. 102. The sequence goes on along the minus strand of NZ_CP188172.1, from coordinate 1,973,553 downwards.
CGATACCCAGGGTAATGGCGAAGTTCTGCACCGGACCCGTACCGAAGAAGCCCAGGATAACGGCAATAATCAGCTGCGTGACGTTGGAGTCGAAGATGGCCGTAGTAGCCCGCGAGTAGCCTTTGTTGATGGCGTCCGTGGGTTGCAGACCGTGGTCCAGCTCTTCCCGGATCCGTTCGAAAATCAGTACGTTGGCATCCACCGAGGCAGCAATTACCAGCAGCAGACCGGCAATGCCGGGCAGCGTCAGGGCAAACTGGAAGTTGGCCAGCACACCCATAATCAGGAACAGGTTGAATAGCAGCACGGCATCGGCTACCATACCGGCTCGGCCGTAGTACACGGCCATGAACAGCATGATGATGGCCAGACCGCCAATCACCGAGTACAGCCCCTGGTTGGTGGCTTCGCGACCCAGCGAGGGACCCACAATGGCTTCTTCCACGATGCGCGTGGGGGCGGGGAGCTTACCGGCCTTCAGGGTGCTGGCCAGCAACTGCGCTTCCTCAATCTGGAAGTTGCCCGAGATGCTGGAGTTGCCACCGGCAATTTCCGACTGCACGTTCGGGGCCGAGTACACATAGTCATCGAGCACAATGGCAATCTGGCGGCCGATGTTGGCGGCCGTCAGGCGCTGCCACTTGCGGGCTCCCACCGGGTTCATCTGCATCGTTACCTCCGCGCGGCCCGAGAGCTGGTCGAAGTCCCCGGTGGCGTCGCTGATAACCTCGCCGCCGATGGGGGCCTCCGAGGTGGCACTCTTCCGGATGGCGTACAGCTGCAGGTATTCCTGGCCTTCCACCACGTCGGGCTTGGCACCCCACAGGAAGGTAAGGTTAGAGGGGAGCACCGAGCGGGTGTCGGGGCTGCGCAGCATGGCGTTTACCCGGGCCGTGTCGCGGATGTTGGCCCCCAGCGTGCCGGGCATGGTGAACAGGCTGGCCAGTACGTTCTTTTGGGGAGCCGCCGAATCGGCTTTGGCCGTGGCAGCGGTGCCTTTCTTGGCCAGCTGGCTGGCCAGGGAGGTCGAGTCGCCGGTGGTCGTGGTGGTGGCAGCGGTATCAGTGCTAGCAGCGGCGGCTACGGCGGGCGTTGCGGCCTGCTCCTTGGCGCTCAGCACCTGGTTAAGCTGGTTCAGGTAGGGCGCAAACTCATCCTGCCGCCATACTTCCCAGAATTCCAGCTTGGCCTGGCCCTGCACCAGCTTCCGCACCCGGTCGGGGTTGTCCACGCCAGGCAGCTCAATCTGAATGCGGCCCGTGCCTTTCACCCGCTGAATGTTGGGCTGGCTGGTGCCGAATTTGTCGATGCGGTTGCGCAGAATATCAAATGAGCGGCCAATGGCCTCTTCAATCTGCTTGTTGATTTCGCTCAGCACCTTCTCATTGGAGGCGTTGATGTCGATGGCTCCCTTGTTAGTGGTGTTGGCAAAGATGCGGGCCAGCTTATCGTTTGGGGCAAGCTGCTGGAACGACTGCGCGAACAGGGTAGTGAACGGCGTGGAGGGGTTGGTTTTCCGCAGCTCCTGCGCCTGCGCCATGGCCTTGTTAAATATCGGGTCTTTGGAGTTGCCGCTCATGGCGCGCACAATCTCCACCGGCGACACCTCCACGGTCAGGTGCATACCGCCGTTCAGGTCCAGGCCCAGGCCCAGCTCCGATTGGCGCACATTCTTGTACGTGAGCGGGCCAAATACCGGAGCGCGCCACACTGAGTCGAGGTAACGCTGCCGAAGTTTCTCGTTGACCTGGCCGCCGCGCGTAGCGTAGCGCGCCGCATCCCGCTGCACGCCTCTTGAAACGAGGGTCAGCGAGAGGAAATACAAGCACAACGCCGACACGAGTACGGTCAGCGTAATGATGAGTCCTTTATTACGCATGAAAAAGTAGGGTTGGATAATCCAGAAGGAAGGGAAGAAGGGCTGATTGCAGGGGGAGCCCCTTGCCTGTACTACCAGCCGCACATGGGCTTCTGCTCCATCAGCCGGGGCAGAAAGCTTCTAATCAGGCAACGGGCGGCCCGCCGGTTAGGGGGCCTGCGGCGAAAGTGCCGCCAGCAAAAGCCGCGTCCGAAAAAAATCGGGCACGGCGCTGGGGCGGGCCCGGGGCCCGGCAGAGCAGGCCGGCAGCCGCTGCGCCACGGGCAGTAGCACCGGTAGTGGCAGCCAGGCATCGGCGGCCGGGGCCACGTACAAGCCCAGCGGCGACGTGGCTTCGAGGGTTACCCGCTGCTTGACTACCGCCGTGCGGGGTGCCACGTTCAGCCGGGTAGGGTGGCCAGCCGGCAGCACCCGCAGCGTCGCCACGGCCTGGTGGTTCAGCCCCAGCACCATCAGCAAGGTAGCTGTGATGAGGGCGAAACGCAGACGGGGTAACAGGGCGGTAAAGAAACGCAATGCAGTGGGGGAAGAGCTACAAATATAGGTTTTTGGCCCCGGCACTGCAAAAGCGGAAATTTGGGGAGGTGCTTCAGCCCAAAAAAAGAGCCTCCGCCGAAGGGGCGGAGGCTCTTTCCGGCTGGCTACCAGCCCGCAAAGAACTACTTGGCAGCCTGAGCGGCCGTTACTTTGCTGCGCAGGAACGACACCAGCACATCCAGGCCTTTATCAAAGTGCCGGTTATTCGGGATGATGATGTCCGCGTCGTGCTTGAAGGGCTTGATGTACTTCTCGTACGTGGGCGCCACGTGGTTGGTGTAGCGGTAGAGCACGTCCTCTAGGTCGTAGCCCCGCTCGTCCCGGTCGCGCACAATGCGGCGCTGCAGCTTCACGTGCTCCCGGGCATCGATGTACACTTTCAGATCCAGCAGCTTGGCCACTTCTTCAAAGTAGAACACGAAGATGCCCTCCACTACTACAATGGGCGCGGGCCGGAAAACCAGCTCCGCAGGCACCACGTTGGGGTTGTTGAAGGTGTACTCCTGGCGGCGTACCTCCAGGCCCTGGCTGATGCGCAGCACGTCGGCCGCGTAAGCCGCCGAGTCGATGCTGCCGGGCAGGTCGAAGTTGGTGACGCCCTGGGCATCCACCGTCTGGCTTTCCCGGGGGTGGTAATAGTTGTCCTGCGAAATCAGACAGATTTCTTCTTCGGGAAACGAAGCCAGCAGCCGGCGCAAAAAGGTGGTTTTGCCGGAGGCGCTGCCGCCCGTGATACCGACGATGAAGGGGTGTTGCATGGTGGGGGAAATAGGCCCGTACCGGCAGGGCCAACCCTGCAAAAGTAAGAAATCTAGCTGAGGCGCACGGTGAGGTAGTGAAATTGTCGGCTGGTAAAACCCGAAGGGCCTGTTCAGCTTCCCGCATCCGGCCACCTGTGGTACAAGCTCAGCGGGCCTGCACCGAGTCAAGAAAGTCCACCAAGCCGGCTACGGCCCGGCTCCGGTGACTGATGGCGTTCTTCTCGGCCAGCGTCATCTGGGCAAATGTGCGGCCATTGCCCTCCGCGGGCTGGAATACGGGGTCGTAACCAAAGCCATCGGCTCCCTGGCAAGTTTCGGTTATCTGCCCGGCTACGGCTCCGGCAAACGTGTGCACGGCGGTGCTGCTGAGTACCAGCGCCACCACCGTCCGAAACTGCGCCGAGCGGTCAGTAGCGCCCCGTAACTCCTGCAGCAGCTTCTGCACGTTGTCCTCGGCGCGGCGCTGGGGGCCGGCGTACCGGGCCGAGTACACGCCGGGGGCACCACCCAACGCCGCTACTTCCAGGCCGGTATCATCGGCGAAACAGGCCACGCCATACTGGTCCCACACGTATCGGGCTTTCTGCAGGGCATTGCCTTCCAGCGTATCCTGGGTTTCGGGTAGTTCTTCCTCGCAGCCGATGTCAGCCAGGCTGAGCAGTTCTACAGTGGCAGGCAGCAGCGGCCGGATTTCATCCAGCTTATGGGCGTTATTAGAGGCGAAGCAGAGGCGCATAGGCGTTGAACAGTAGGTTGGATGCAAAAGTAGGGCAATAAAAAAACCGGCAGAAGCCGGTTTGCGGAGGAAGCGTAGGGCACGTCGCCAAGCCGAGCTTACCGGAACATCAGCTTCACCGTATCCCAGGAGCGGGAAACAATATCAACTTCCGGCTGCACCAGTGAGGTCTGGTAAGTGTGGGTGCTGCCCTGGGTGCACACAGCCAGCCGGTACGTAACCGGCCCACGCCCGGTAACTGCGAGCAGCACGTTCTCATCAGTGTAGCGGTAGTGAGGCTGGGCAGTGGAAGTAAGCAGGACGATGCGGTCAAAATCGTCGGCCGGATGGTCCTGCCGATATACTTCGTAGCTGTTCACGCCCGGCTCCCGGGCAGCCGGCCACTCTAGGTACACGCTGGTCCCCTGCTGCCGGGCCTGAAAAACCGCTGCGGCCGAGCCAGCGGCCAGCAGGGCAGTGAGCAGGCAGACGGTCAGGAACGTAGAAATACGGAGCATAGGGCAGATAGTAATAGCAACGGAAAAGTGGGGTAAGTATACAGGTATCCGCTCGAAAATCGGGTATTGCCCGTGTTAAGGATCGGTTACGCGGTACAAAAGCCTGGGAAGTCTTTTGAAATCCAAGCGTAACGTGTACTTTTGCAGTCCCTTCCGCAAAATCGGCAGGCAACAAGGTAAAACGGCCCTACGACCATGAAAAAAGACATTCACCCCGAGTACCGCGAAGTGGTATTCCAGGACACTTCCAGCGGCTTCAAGTTTCTGACCCGCTCCACGATGAACTCCAACGAGACCATCACGATGGAAGACGGCAAAACGTACCCCGTAATCAAGGTGGAAGTTAGCTCGGAGTCGCACCCCTTCTATACCGGCAAAAACGTTCTGCTCGACACGGCTGGCCGCGTAGAGAAGTTCATGAACCGCTACAAGAAAAAATAGCTTTTCGTAAGCTGTTAGCTACTAGCTGTTGGCTGATAGCTTTCTTCAAGAAACTCCCTTTGGCTCGCCGAAGGGAGTTTTTTATTTGCCATTTTTGCCCAATCATTCTTCCGTGGCCAAATTCAATGGCCAGAGCTATCAGCTAACCGCCAATAGCTAACCGCTACATCTGCCATGCACGTTCTGCTTTTTGATGACCCCGCCATTCGGCCTCACCTGCTGCCGTTTACCTTCACCCGGCCGGTAGCCGCGCTGCGCTGTGGTATTCTTACCCTGGCCGAGAAATGGCAGCACCGCCTGGGCGTAGCACAGGTAGGCTACCTCACCGAAAGCTACCTGCAGGCGAAATATCCGGCCGGCGACACCCAGGGACCCGCCCTCATCATCAACGGCGCCATCTGTCCCGATGAGTTACTGGTGCAGCAGGTGCAGGCCCTGGTCCCCGGTGAGGCGCTGTTTGATGAGGAAATGCTGGTAGCGGCCCACCTGGCCGATGCCACTCAGGTAGCCGAGCTGATTCAGGAAGGCTTCCAGAAAACCCGCGACGTGCTGGAGCCCGTTACGGCCATTCAGGCCGTGTGGCACCTGTTCCTGCGCAACGGGGCCGAGATTCGCCGGGATTTTGACCTGCTCACCAAAGGGCGGCAGTCGGAGCCCATCGGCGACGCGCACACCATCGTGTATGCCCCCGAGAACATCTTCATCGAGCCGGGCGTGAAAATCCGGGCGGCCATCCTCAACGCCGAAAATGGCCCCATTTACCTGGGCCGCAACTCCCAGGTGCACGAAGGGGCCATCATCAGCGGGCCGCTGGCCTTGTGCGAGGGTAGCCATATCAACGCCGGGGCCAAAATGCGCGGCGACAACACCGTGGGCCCCTACTCCAAAGTGGGCGGCGAAGTGGGCAACAGCATTCTGCTGGGCTACAGCAACAAGGGTCACGACGGCTACCTGGGCAACTCCGTCATTGGAGAGTGGTGCAACCTGGGAGCCGATACCAACACCAGCAACCTCAAGAACAACTACGCCCCGGTTAAAATCTGGAGTCACTCGGCCGGCCGCTTCGTGAACACCGGCCAGCAGTTCTGCGGCCTCATGATGGGCGACCATAGCAAGTGCGGCATCAATACCATGTTCAACACCGGCACGGTGGTGGGCGTGGGGGCCAACATCTTCGGGGCCGGCTTCCCGCGCACCTTCATCCCGAGCTTCAGTTGGGGCGGCGCGGCTGGCTTCGAAACCTTCAAGCTGCCCAAAGTGACCGAGGTAGCGGAGCGCGTGATGGCCCGCCGCCAGCTACAGTACGACGCCGTGGAGCAGGGCATCATGCAGCACGTGTACGAGCAAACGGCCAAGGACCGGGTGTGGGAGAAGGCCTAACTCATTTGCCGGTTATCAGTTGCCAGTTGTCAGCTCGTTCTTACGAAATACAACTGGCAACTGATAACCGGTAACTGGTAACTGAAGCAATATGCGTTTCTCCGAAATTCCCGGCCAGCAGCAGGTAAAGCAGGTACTCTTGGGCAGCGTGCGGCGCAACCACGTGGCCCACGCCCAGTTATTCCGGGGGGCGGAGGGCTCGGCTACGCTGGCCCTGGCGTTGGCGTACGCGGCGTTTCTGAACTGTGAGGCGCGCACCCCGGAGGCGGACGATTCCTGCGGGCAGTGTGCCAGCTGTCAGAAAATCGACAAGCTCATCCACCCCGACCTCAACTTTATTCTGCCGGTTACCACCACCAAAGCGGTAACCAAGGATGCCGTGAGCAGCAAGTTTGCGGCCGAGTGGCGGGAGTTTGTGCTTCAGAACCCCTACCAGGGCCTCAACGACTGGATGCAGCACATCGGGGCCGAAAATAAGCAGGGCAACATTTCCAAGGAGGAAAGCGTGAACCTGCTGCGGCTGGTGAGCCTGAAAGCCTTCGAGGCGCGGTTTAAGCTGGTGATTATCTGGCTGCCGGAGCTTATGCACCCTTCGGCCGCTAATGCTGTGCTGAAGCTACTGGAAGAGCCGCCACCCGCCACCATTTTCCTGCTGGTGAGCAACGCCCCCGAGCAGTTGCTGCCCACCATCATCAGCCGGGTGCAGCCGGTAGTGGTGCGCGCCGTGCCGGAGCCGGAGCTGACCAACTGGCTGCGCGACGTGCAGCACGTGCCTGAGGTGAAGGCCCGGCAGCTGGCCCAGCTCACGGAAGGCAATATTGGCGCGGCGCTGGCGGCGCAGGCTTCCGGCCAGGAAGAGCACGACTATTTTGCCCTGTTTGTAAGCTGGATGCGCACCTGTTACGCCAACAAGGTGGCCGACATGCTGGAGAAATGCGACGAGTTTCAGAAGCTGGGCCGCGAAAATCAGAAGGAGTTTCTGCAGTACGCCCTCACGCTCATGCGCAAGGTGCTGCTGTTCGGGCTGGATGCCCAGCTGGTGCCCCACCTGCCCCAGCAGGAGCAGGGTTTCGTGAAAGGCTTTAGCCCGTTTGTAACGCCCCGCAACGCTTCCCAGCTGGCCGAGGAACTGAACGAGGCCCACTACCACGTGGAGCGCAACGCTAACCCGCGCATGGTATTTCTGGATGTTTCCCTGCGCGTGGCCGAGCTGCTGCGGCTGTGAAAAATACCGTGTTGAACAACGAAAAAGCCTCTTAATGGGCTTAAATCAACAGAAATACAATTTGCTAAATACGTATAGCTGCTGCTAAACACCGTATAGCCGGCGGGCTTGGCGGGGGCGCGTATCTTTGTAATGGCGAAGCCCCGGAGCTGTTGCAGCTCCCAAGTATCATAGTTTCTGAATTCGTTTCCAAGTTGAAGACTTCCATTCGCATTGGTACCCGCGGCAGCAAGCTGGCGCTGTGGCAGGCTCACCACGTAGCCGACCTCCTCATGGCCGCCGGCCTCACGCCCGAAATCGTCATCATTACTACCAAGGGCGACGTGGTGCTGGACCGCTCCCTGGATAAGATTGGGGCCAAGGGCGTATTCACCGAGGAGCTGGAAGAGAGCCTGCGCACCGGCCACATTGATATTGCCGTACACAGCGCCAAGGACGTGCAAAGCACTATTCCTGCCGACCTGGAGTTGCTGGCCTTTATGGAGCGGGAGCGGGTAAACGATGTGGTAGTGAGCTTTGATGCCAACTTGGACCTGCAGCGCCCCGACCTGGTACTGGGCACCAGCAGCACCCGTCGCAAGGCTATGCTGAAGCGGTTTTTGCCCCACGCCACCGCCGCCGAAGCCCGCGGCAACCTACAAACCCGCCTGCGCAAGCTCGAAGAAGGCCAATACCACGCCCTGGTGCTGGCCTACGCCGGCGTGCACCGCATGGAGTACGACGGCCTCATCCGCCACGTGCTGCCCGAAACCCAGTTTATCCCGGCCACCGGCCAGGGTAGCGTAGCCATTGAGTGCGCCCGCAACCTGGAGCCCGCCCTCAAAGCCGAATTGCACCGCATCCTCGACCACGCCGCCACCCACGTGTGCCTGGCCGCCGAGCGGGCGTTTCTGCGCACCATGGAAGGCGGCTGCAGCATCCCCAGCTTCGCCTTGGCCACCCTCAGCCCCGACGGTGCCACTCTGCAGCTTCACGCCGGTCTCATCAGCCTCGATGGCCAGCAGTTCATCGAAGAAACCCGCACCGCTACCCCCGCCGAGGCCGAAGCAACCGGTATTCAGCTGGCCGAAAGCATCCTCGCCCGTGGCGGCCAGCAAATCCTCGACGATATCCGGCGGGAACGGGAATAGAAAAAACGTCATCCTGAACAACGCGAAGGACCTTATCACGCGTGAACAAGTCGTTCGGGCGTGGTAAGGTCCTTCGCCTTGCTCAGGATGACGTTTTTTCTATTCTGTTTTTCCTCGTCCAAACAGCGCGTACAGAAGCAGCGCAAAAACGGCCCCGCTGGTATCGGCCAGCATGTCTTTCTGGGCGTCCCAGATGTCGCCCTGGCTGCCCAGGAAGGCGGCCCCGGCGTCGCCGCCGGCCAGCTCGGCGTACACCCATTCAATCAGCTCGTAGCTCATGGCTACGGTGCCAATCACGCACAGCGGCAGCAAATAGCTCAGGAAACGGCTGCAAATAAGGTCGCGCTGGTCGGTGTACTCGATAAGGGCGTAGGCATAGAAGCCCACCGAGAAGTGCGCTACCCGGTCGTACATGTTGCGCTTGAAGCCAAACAGGTTGTTGAACCAGTCGAACGGTACTTTCTCAAAGGTGTAATGCCCGCCCACGGTGTGCATAAAAATCAGCACGCTCATCAGGGCGTAGGCCAGGTTCGAAAACCGCACCCCGCGTACGTACAGCAATACCAGGGCCCCCACAATCAGCAGAATCGGAATATTTTCGGCCCACCACGTGCCCCGGTCGGTGGGGTTGATGCCCAGCGCCACAAACTCAATGAGGTAGGCGGCCAGGAGGACTTTCGGAAACCAATGTGAAGTAGTTGAAGAGGGGAGAGGTTGGGTCATGCGGAGCAATACGTATGGTTGAGGTTGCCCGGGCATACGTAACCGCCGCATTTTTGCTGACAAAAAATACAACTTCCGCCCTGTAGCCAGGCAAAACCGCGTACTTTCGGGGCTATTTCTTCACTCTGTACCTGCTGATCATGATGCGTAACCTGCTGCGTCGGGCCTTTTGGATAAGTGTAGTAGTGGGCGTAGCCGTATCGACGGCCCAGGCGGCCTACAAGCCCCGCAAAAGCCGCAAGGACGAAGTAATTACCATCAGCACGCCCCAGGGCGACATTCGGATGGTGTTATTTGATGAGACGCCTCTGCACAAGGCTAATTTTCTGAAGCTGGCCCAGAGCGGCTTCTACAACGGTACCACCTTCCACCGCATCATCCCGGGCTTTATGATTCAGGGCGGCGACCTGAACTCCAAAGACGATGACCCCAGCAACGACGGGGCCGGGCGGGATGATGAGCAGCGCATTCCGGCTGAAATTCGGCCGGAGCTTACCCATAAGCGCGGAGCCGTAGCCGCCGCCCGCACTGCCGATTTTGTGAATCCGCAGCGCATGAGCAGCGCCTCGCAGTTCTATATTGTGCAGAACCCCCAGGGCACGCCCCACCTCAACGGCCAGTACACAGTATTCGGGCAGGTCATCAGCGGGCAGGACGTGGTGGATAAAATCGTGCAGCAACCCACCGCCGAGCGTAACCGCCCCGTAACGAATATCAGTATGACAGTGAAGGTGGAGAAGCTCAAGAAAAAGAAGATTACGGAACTGTACGGCTACCAGTATTAACCTGCTTCCGACTATGAAAATTCTGGTGACGGGCTCCAATGGACTGCTGGGGCAGAAGCTGGTGGCGTTACTCCGGCAACGGCCCGGTGTGCAGCTGGTTGCCACTTCCCGCGGGATCAACAAGCTGGCGACCGTGTACCCGGAGGTGCGGTTTGTGACATTGGATGTTACCGATCCGGCGCAGGTGCAGCAAGTAGTAGATCAGGAAAAGCCTACGCACCTCATCCACACCGCCGCCATGACCAACGTGGATGAGTGTGAGTTGAACCAGGCTGCCTGCTGGCAGCAGAACGTAACGGCCGTGGCTAATCTGGTAACGGCCTGTGAGCAGCACCAAACCCATCTGCTGCACCTCAGCACCGATTTTATCTTCAGTGGCGAAACCGGCCCGCTTGATGAAACGGCCCAACCTGCCCCCGTGAACTTCTACGGGCAGAGCAAAGTAGCCGCCGAGCAGCTGGTGCAGGCCTGCCGCGCACCCTGGGCCATCCTGCGCACGGTGCTGGTGTACGGTACCGCCCACCATTACGGCCGCACCAATATTGTGACCTGGGTGCGTGACTCACTGCGCGCCGGCAAGCCCATTAAGGTTGTGGATGACCAATTGCGCACTCCCACCCTGGCCGAAGACCTGGCCGAAGGCTGCTGGCTGGCCGCCCGGCACAACGCCACCGGTATCTACCACCTGAGCGGAGCCGAGCTGTTTACGCCTTATCAGATGGCGCTGCAGGTAGCATCTTATTTCGGGCTGGATGCCGGGCTGATAACGGCCGTGGATGCCAGCACTTTCACGCAGCCCGCCCAACGGCCTTTGCGCACCGGCTTCCTCATTGAGAAGGCCCGGCGGGAGCTTGGCTACCAGCCGCAGTCCTTCGCCCAGGGTATTGCCTTGGTAGCCCGGCAAACCGAAACGGTGTAAACGCAAAAAACCCGCGAACAACGCCCGCGGGATTTTCACACACCTATTGCAACAACCTGTAGTGTAACCGGACTCCTGACGAGCAGCCGCCGAGTCTGGTACACAAATAATCTTGTCAAAATCACCAGTTGGTGGTGACGAGCAGCTCTTGCTGAAAGACGGCCAAATAGCCGCTTACAAACTGCAGAATCACTTCAGAACCTGGGTGGGCTTTTTCCCGTGTGCCGTTCTGATATGACAATATTAGGGCGTGAAATAGGGGTTGTAAAGGACAGTTATGCTGTAAATGTGACCTGTACTTATGAAAGAAAATCTATAGAATAAACTGCCGGCAAATAATTATTGACCCTTAATCAGTTGATTGAATAGGTGTTGAAAGCGAAGGTCAGACAATGTGCTAACCTGGTTTTTCTATAGAATGGCTGATTTTGTGACATGCAGGTAGTTTGTTTTAGTGGCGTTTAGTGGTGAGCTGATGCAGGCTCAGGAGCGTACAGGCAATAGCGAAGCCTGGTCCGGCAATCAGCCACCAATCGGTAGGTGCCTGACGGACAGTGGCTAACAGTCTTCCCCAGCTGGGAGTTTCCGGGGGAAGGCCAGCTCCTAGGAAGGATAGGGTAGTTTCCAGGCCCAGCAGAATGGCTACGGTTAGTGGGAACCGAACCAGGAGCACTGGCAAAACATTCGGGCCAATGTGACGCCACAAAATCCGCAGGGAGGAAATGCCGCTTGCCCGGGCCGCCTCCACGTAGGGCTGGCTGTTGCTCTGCAGGGTTGCTGCCCGAAACAGCCGGGCGGGTGTAGGCCAGCAGGTAGCACCAAGTAACATCACCACTCCCGGCAAGGATGGCCGCTGGACAGCGGATACGGCAACAACCAAGACCAGCAGTGGCACCGAATTCAGCAACGAAATCAGGCCTAAAATAAGACTGTCCAGGGGCAGGGGCCAGGTAGCGGCGGGAGAGTGGCGTGGAGCCCAAAGAGCCCAGGCTCCCGCTAGAACGGCCAGCCCCAACGCCCCTGATACCCAGCCAGAGCTGTATGGCAGGGCGCCAATGGCCGCCGCCACGGCTACGAGGGCAGCTACCGTGGGCCAGCGGGCTACGCGTAAACGGGTGTCGCCCCAGAAACCGGCTATGCCGCCCAGTGCTGCTCCCAATAGCAAAGTCAGTAGGGCGGCCGGCACGCTCACCAGCACCACGGTGCGCGCACCTTGCAGCAGGCTGAGGCCAACATCGAGGCCCTGCGGAGTGGTGCCCAGCCAGTGCACGGAGTGAAAGGGGGGCTCATTGATATGCTGCAAATCGGGAGACTGATGCGCAGTTGGGGTCAGCAGGGCGGCCATTACCACCAGGGTCAGCCAGCCCCAGGCCAGCCAAGGCTGCCGCAATGCAGTAGTATCCTTCATGCCACGGCGCGAATACGAGGATCGATAACCGGGTACAGCAAATCGGCGGCAACTTGGCCGAGGAGCCGCACCAGGGCTACCAGACCAACCGCTCCCAGCAGCACCGGAAAATCCTGGTGAATGGCCGCCTCCGTGATAAGTTGACCCATGCCGGGCAAAGCAAATATTACTTCCACCACTACTGCCCCGGCCACAATGCTGGGGAGTAAATCCGTGAGCAGGGTGAGCATCGGAATTAAGGCGTTGCGTAGTGCATGCCGCCATACGCTCCGGGCAGCCGAGGCGCCCTTGGCACGGGCAGTTGCCACGTAAGGTCGGGTTAACTCCTGCTGTAGGGCTCCATCCAGCTGAATAGCCAGGGGCGGGAATCCATTCAGCACTAAGCTGATCAGGGGTAGGGCAAGCTGGTACAGAAACCAGCCCGGATGGTGCCAGGCATCCGCCAGATTGTCCACGGCGCCAAGGCCAAACGCCGGAAACCAAGCCAGCGCATCTGGGTTGGCCAGCAGTAGCAAAAGGCCCAGCGCAACCAGGAAAAGCGGTAGTCCCTGTAATACATGGGCAAGACGAAGTACCCAGTGCCGAGCCACCGGGCGGGTGCTAACGGCCGTCACAACTACCAAAGCCAGTATCACGCTCAGTACGGCGGCCAGTAAGGTCAGGGGCAACGTGTAGCGCAGGGCCTCGCCCAGTAATGCCGTAACCGGAGCGTCGGCGCGGTAGGAATAGCCCAGATTGCCGTGCAGAAGCTGTACCAGCCAAGTATGGTACTGATTGTGCCAACCGTGCCACTGCCAGCCAGTGCCCTGCTGCCAGCCCACGTAGAATAGTGGGGCATCAAGTCCATACCGGTGCAGCAGCAGAGCAGAAGCCTGAGCCGTCTGCTCCGGACTAACGGCCCGACCACTCAGCGCATTCTGCAGCAGAATATCAGGGTCGGCAATGGCGTGGCTCAGTAGAAACAGTACCGATAGAATCAGGCCCGCTGCACCGAGGGTTCGGATCAGGTGGCGTAACAGAAGGCTACGGTACATGATTACTGGCGGAGCGGCTGGGCCGGACGAATCCGGGCCGCCTCATACCCAGGTTTCAGACCCGTTATCGGCACCTGCAGCGCGTTGGAGGCTGCCACCCGGTACCGCAGAAAATACAATACCCGAAACGGAACTTCCTGCGCCAGTATCCGCTGGAACTTGTGCAGAAGTTTAACTTTCAAGAGTTTGTCCTCCGTGCTGGTAATCTGCTCAATCAGCCGGTCAACCACCGGGGAAGAGTACCGGGAGGCATTGCTGGCCCCAATGCCGCGCGTATGCAGTAAAGGTGTGAAATCGTAGGAAAATGGGTTGCCCGAAAAATTGCTGATGGTCATATCAGTGGTGCCGGCGCGCAGCTGCCCGCTGAGCACTGACTGCTCAGTGGGTCGGAGCTCCACCTGAATTCCCAGGCCTTCAGCTGCTGCCTGAAACTGCAGGGCCACGGTTTCGAAGGTTGGCTCGCCTGCCCGGTAGCTGATGCTAAAGCGCAAGGTTTGGGTAGGGGCCCCGGCTACCGCGCGTGTCCAGGGACCGTTGGCGCGGCGCTGCCAGCCCGCCTGCCGCAGCAGACCGGCGGCGCGGGCCGGGCTGAATACCGGCAGCGGCAGACTGTCATTATAGTAGGGCCGCATGCGGGGGCTGATGAGTCCCACGCTGGGCAGCGCCTCTCCTTGTTGCGTAGCCCGAATAAGAGCCGGTACATCAAACAGCAGACTCAGGGCCCGGCGGGTAACGGCATCCCGGAACAACGGCCGCTGCACATTGAAGCCGCTCGTCAGGAATTGATAAGAATCAGCCATGTAAAAATTGAGCCGCTTCCGATCAGCCTCCGACTGTTGGAGGCGCGCAAATTCAGCCGGGGGCACCAGGCTGAACACATCAACCTCACCCCGCCGTAACGCCAGGGTGGCGGTGGCTGCATCCGGAATAATCTGGTACGTGAGCTGAGCCGGGAAGGCCTGCAGAGTTTCCGGAGCAGTGGGCAGCGCATCAGCCCACCAGTTCTTTTTCCGGGTGAGCGTCAGGTAGCGCCCGTTTTGCCAGGCAACAATCCGGTAAGGGCCGCAACCCGGCAGACGGGACGGGTGGCGGGCCAGCTGCAATGCCTGATAGCGCCGGCCCAACGCCTGCACAGCGGGCAGGGAGGGGTGCCGCCGAACAGTAGCCAGAGGTACATTCCGCAAGTCTCCCTGAGGGTCCAGAATATACTCCGGCAACACCGAGAAGTCGCCCGAGGAGTGGATGTGCTCTGGTGACTGTCCCGCGCAGACCAGCGTAAACTGCCGGTCATTGGTTGGGTCCGGCACAATATCGTGGATGAAGCCAAACATGGCTTGAGCCGATGCAGTGGGCGGACCTTCGCTCTGCATCACTTTGAGCGTGATGGCAACGTCGCGGGCCAGTACGGGCATGCCGTTATCCCAGGTAGCTTCCGGCCGAATACGGTATTTTATCAGGAGCAACGAATCGCCGCGGCGCGTGATGGAGGGAGCCGCGGCCGCCAGCCAGGGTACAAAATCATGGGCCGACTCGCGCCCCATCAGTAGGCTGCAATGCGTAAGATTAGCTACCTCGTAGGCACTAGGGTTATCTACTACCAGCGGGTCCAGATTATCCGGGTCGCGGGGCCAGCGGATACGTACGGTGCCGGCAGGCGGGGAGGAGGGAGGAGCACAAGAAGGCAGCGCGCCCCCCCACATCACCAGCAGAAGTCCAATGTAAAGCTGCTTCATGAACGGGTAACCGCGTAAGACATGAGTCCGGGCAAGTTACCACGTTTTGGGCGTATTGGCAGCCGAATAACCGCCGTTGCCTAGTGGCCGTCGCCCCAGCCGCCAGTACCGTGTTCTGCCACGATGTGGCCGTCGCCCCAGCCGCCAGTACCGTGTTCTGCCACGATGTGGCCGTCGCCCCAGCCGCCGGTGCCGTGTTCTGCTACGATGTGGCCGTCGCCCCAGCCGCCAGTACCGTGTTCTGCCACGATGTGGCCGTCGCCCCAGCCGCCGGTGCCGTGTTCTGCCACGATGTGACCGTCGCCCCAGCCGCCGGTGCCGTGGTCGGTAGTGTAGGTGGTTGTGGTGCTGGAAGAACTGGCCGCAGCATCAAAGGGGGTAGCAGGCGAGGCGACGCTGGCGAACTGAAACAGGGCGATGGTGATGAGCTCTAGCATGGTCTGGAATTATTTGTGTGTCAAGTAATTGTGTGACACAAATGTGTAGTCCAAACCAGCTCCCGTAAAGGAAACAGAGCGCGTAAACGTGACCTGTTTTCAGGTTACGTTTGAGGATCAAATCGCATGTCTAACTGAGTAGTTGAGTTAATTAAGAGCGAATAGCGGATAATAATTTCGGACAGTTCAGGGAGAATTTGTGACATCTATAGATGAAAAAAAGCCCAATTTTACTTCTACAAAAGTCCGGGAAGAAAAGGCAATGAATAAAGGCAGAGTCCGTCAAAATTGTGACATGCAAAACGCGGCCCTGCTATTTTAGTATATTCGCCAAAACAGCCGAAATGGCTGCGTATGCTATGGAAGAATTAACAACTCTCGTGAGAATTGTGACAGATCGGCGTCAGGCGGTTCTTCCTTTTCTTGATTTTTCAGATAGAAAATCGGCGCAGAAGGACCTTCAGCTGGTGCGGCTGCTGGACAGTACTCCGGCAGCCACTCAGCTACAGCTGGTGAAGGGACTCTACGGAAAAACGGATGCCAGAACGCAGGCAACCTACCGCAAACTCAAGTCCCGGGTGCAGCAGAAGCTTCTGAACCATCTGTATTTTCTGGACCAGACGGACCCGCGACACATTGCTTCCAGGCGTTACGAGCAGCAGTGCCTAGGGCTATTGCACCAAGCCAAGATACTAGCCGGGGAAGGGGAGTATAGTATGGCAGAGAAGCTGTTCCGGAAGTTTATTCGGGTGGCGGATGCAGCCGAGTTCACGGCCTATGCCATGCTGGGCGCACGCATTCTGCGCAACCTGTACGCGGAAATGCGGCAGCCGGCAAAATACAAACACATAGTAGGCCAACTGTCAAAGTATCAGCAGAAGCTGACTTTGGAGGAAGAAGCTGAAACGCTGTACACCGATATCAAGATGGCGGTGAACCACAAGGTTAGGTCGCGCAAGTATTTACTTAGTCAGATGCCGGCCTACGAGGCCCGGCTGGAGCAGCTTCACAAGAAAGTGAAAAGCTACAATACGTTTCACTTTCTGTATTTTATCCGAATGACCCGCGAAGAGCTGGTGGGGAATTACGAGGAAATTATCAACATAACCGCCGCTACCGAAAAGGCCCGCAAACAGGGTAAAATCAATGAAAAGCGCTTTGATAAGCGGTTTAACAATTATATGAGCGTGTACGCTCACCTGCGCTGCCGTAAAGCTGAAAAGGGCCTGGCTTTAGCCGAAGAGTATTTTAAAGACTTCCATTATTCCTCGGGCAACTGGTTTTACTTCCTGGAAACCTACCTGCTGCTGGCTTTGTACGCCAAGCAATATGGGCAGGCATTCGAGCTCCTGCAGCAGGCCCGCAAAAACCCGTATTACAGCAAGCAGCGTACGGCCGCCCAGCAGCGCTGGGAGTTATACGAAGCCTATGTGCAGTTTGTGCGGCCCGAACAGTCGCCTCTGAAGCTGCGGCACTTTACGCAGTTTGTGCAAACAGTGCCCGATTATGGCCGCGACAAGCAGGGCTACAACGTAGCCATCCTGATTCTGCAGTTCCTGTATTTTTTGCAGCGACGGGATATTGAGGGGCTGCTGGCGCGTCTGGAAGGTTTGCGCAAATACGAGCAGCGTCACCTGCGCGACCCGGCTACGTTGCGTAGTCAACTCTTCTTCCGGATGCTGCTGATGACGGTAAAAGAGCATTTTGTGCTGGCCGTCTGCGAAAAAAAGGCGGCTCCCTTACTGGAGCGGCTGCGGGCCACGGCTCAGCCCGGCGAGGCCTACGGAGAAATTGAGATTATTCCTTACGAAGACCTGTGGGAGTTGACGCTGGGCATTCTGCGGCAGCAGCAGGCCGAACTGGCCGCCGCCGAACTGGCCGAGCGGAATCGTATCTGACCAGCTACAGGTGGCCCCGGCCCCCGCAAATGCGCTGCTGAAGACCGGGGCTGCCGGTGGTTGCAGTACGCCGGGCTTACCGGCGTACTGCTGACTTGGCCGCAGAACCAGCCGCCGGGCGCGGAGGCGCAATCAACCTGGATTTAGCAACGGAGGCTTTTGGGGGGGCACTCTTGGCGGCCGCGGCCGCAACCGGAGCCGGGGGCACCACGGCGGCTACGGAAGCGGGTAATGAGCCGGCTTGGGCTGTTACGTACCGCTGAAACTGCGCTGGTGTGAGTACCTGCTGCAGTTGGGCCGTGTACTCCTGACCAACGGCAGCCAGTTTCTTCTGCAGCATATCAGCGTCGTTGGAGTATTGCTGGCGGGCCTCTGCCTCCTGGGCCATGCGCTGTTGGGTGAGCCGCCGCACGGGTAGCTGGCGAGCGTCATCCAGGGAAATGAAGGCAGCCAGCTGCCGGGTAGCCGCAGCCGCTTCGCTACGATATTCGGTGGGGGTTTCTTGGGCCCGGGCTTCAGCATTTAACAGGCTGAAGCCCGCCAGCAGGAAAAGGTACAGGTGTTTCATAAAGAGGGCGTAGAAGGGGAGAGAGACAGTGCGAGTCAGTGCAAGGTCAGGAAGCCAGCTTGTATTGCTGGTACATGAGTTCGTCGAAATTAGCAGACGCCCGCTTGCTACGCAGCAAACCCCGACCAACCGGCTCAATAGCCCGACCACAGGGGCTTTCGGCCCGACGATACTGGCAGGACTAGGGCACTACTACCACCCTACGACTCACGCAGTGGCTGCTGGGGCAGGCATCGGGGCCGTTGCCGCGCAGGCTCATGCGCACGGAATACTGGCCGGGCCGGCGGAAAGCGTGCTGCACCTGCCGACCATTGGTGACGTAACCGTCCCGGAAATCCCAGAGCACTACCACATTCTCACACAGGGGCAATTGGGAGTCGAGGGCATCGAAGGCTACCGGCTGGCCCACTCGCACGGTATCGGTGGCGCGGAAGTTGAGGACGATTTCCTTGGTAAAATCAACGGGGATAAGCTTTTCAGCCGTGCGTATTTCGCCGGTAGCTTCTTCCACCACATCCAGCTGAATGGTGTATGCCTGGCGCTGCTGGTAGCAATGCTGCACGGTGGGGCCAGTAAGCAGGGTGCCGTCGCCCATGTGCCAGCGGAAGGTAAGCGGGCCGGCATCGGGGTCGATAGCGCGGCGGGCATCCAGCTCCACGCACATCTCCATCACACGTGGCAGCGGGCAGTCGACGCTAATAGTGTCGCCGGCATTCTGGGCGGCAACGGGGTGCGCGAGCAGCAGCCCGCACCACATGCCTACAAGCAACAGAACGCGAATAGGGCTGGAGGCGCACATACCGGCTAAACTAACGGACTAAAACTTGTTCAGGCGCTGAAATACCTCCCGCAGATACGTCTGGCCAATAGGAATATGCTTGTTGTCGAGGATGACGGTATTGTCCTCAATCGTCTGCACCCGTTTCAGGTTCACAATAAAGGAGCGGTGCACACGGGCAAACAAGGCCGCCGGGAATTTCTCTTCCACCGCCCGCATCGTGCTGTACACAATCAGCTTGCTCTGGCCTGTAACAATGTGTACGTAGTCGCCAAGGGCTTCCACGTAGCGTACATCCTCAAACAACACTTTGACTAACCGGCTATCCACCTTTACGAAGGTGAATTCGGCGTTTGGCGGAGTTTCAATAGCTGTTGCGTCGGGAGTGCGGCTGAGTTCCACGGTTTCCAGTGCCTTCTGGGCCGCTTTCAGGAATCGGGCGTAGCTGATGGGCTTGACAACGTAATCCAGTACATCATGCTCGAAGGCTTCCACGGCGTAGCCTTTTTTGCTGGTGATGAGCACAACCAGAGGAGGATTCTGGAGAGTGCGCAGCAAGTCAAGACCCGACATCAGTGGCATTTCCACATCCAGAAAAAGCAGGTCAATGGACTGCTGCCGCAGCATTTCAGCGGCGGCAAGGGCGTTTTCGCAGCTGGCTACATGGTGTAGGAACGGAGTATTGCTGATGCAGTTTTCAACAATCTGGATAGCCAACGGGTCATCATCAACAACCAGGCAGCGGAGCGGAGCAGTGGATTCAGCCATAGGGAATAAAGGTACAAGCTGACTGGAAAAAGCCTATTGTTTGGGCTTTACACTTTGTGCGCCGCCACCGTCAGGCGCCGTTCCAGCACGGGGTAGAGCGAAAGAAGCTGTTGTTGGATATGCTGGATTGTTTCGGTAAGATGGTCCGCGGAAGCCGGGTTGCCTGCCTGCTGCTCTACGCACTCCAACTGTGCAGTCAGCGGATCCAGACCAAAATAAGCAACCTGGCCCTTGAGTTTGTGGGCTGCCTGACCCAGTTCGGAACCAGCAAGTTGCTGCAGCTGCTCCGCCAGCGGCGGAGCCTGCTGCAGAAAGGTGCGCACAATCTGCTGAATAAACGCTTCATTACCGCCGGCCAGTTCTTCCAGCAGGCTCCAATCGAGCTGCAGAAGCGTATTGCCCGGGCTTTGGGGCAAAGAGGCTGCCGGTGATGGCTTGGGCAGCAGTGTGCCAATTGGGCGCAGGTTTTCCGGCGGCAGCGCGCGGCCGGTGAAATGGGCCAGCCGGGCGTGCAGCACGGCCGGGTCGAAGGGCTTAGCGAGGGTATCGTTCATGCCGGCTTCCAGGGCCAAGGCGCGGTCTTCGGGCAGGGCGGAGGCCGTAAGGCCGATGAGGGGTAGTCGATGGGCATCGGGGAACAGGCTCCGTAGCTGGCGGGCAGCCTCGTAGCCGTCCATTTCGGGCATTTGCACATCCAGCAGCACGGCATCAAAGTCCTGTTGTTGGGCGGCTTCTACGGCCAGGCGGCCATTGGCGGCAATGGTTACCTGCACGTTCCAGGCTTCCAGGGTTTTGCGGGCCACTAGCTGGTTCAGGTCGTTGTCTTCAGCCACCAGCACGCGCAGTGCCGGCTCGAAGGGGGCCAGGGTGATGCTGGCTTCGGCCGGCACGGTAGCCGCATCGGCCGGGAGGCTGGGAATCTCAAACCAGAATGTGGAGCCCTGGCCTTCCTGGCTTTCTACCCACAACCGGCCGCCGTGCAGTTGCACCAGGTTGCGGGCAATACTTAGGCCCAGGCCCGTGCCGCCAAACTGCCGGGTAGTGCTGGTATTGGCCTGGGAAAAATCCTCAAAAATGGCCTCCAGCTTATCGGGGGCAATGCCAATACCGGTGTCCGAAATGCCGAAACGCAGCATTTCGGACACATCAGCGGTGGCGGGCGGTACTGCCAAGCGCAGCGTAACGCCGCCTTGGGTGGTAAATTTCACGGCATTGCCTACCAGGTTCACCAGCACCTGGTTCAGCCGCACCGAATCGCCGAGGATGGCGGCGGGCACGTTGGGCGCCACTTCAGTGCGCAGGTACAGCCCTTTGGCTTCGGTGGCAAACTGGAACATGCGGGCCACGCGCTCCACCAGCTCCGGCAGTCGGAACGGGGCCTGCTCCAGGGTGAGCTTGCCGGCCTCGATTTTGGAGGAATCCAGAATGTCGTTGATGATAACCAGCAGGTTCTGCGACGATGACTGAATGGCCTCCAGGTATTCGCTCTGCTCGCCGCTTACCGGGGTGTTGCGTAGCAAGTGCGTCAGGCCGATTACCGCATTCATGGGCGTGCGGATTTCGTGGCTCATGTTGGCCAAGAACTGGGCTTTGGCCCGGCGCGAAGCCTCGGCCGCGTCCCGCGCCACTACCAAATCGGCGTTTATCTGCTCAATTTCGGCCTTCTGATGGCGTAGCTCCGTGGTTCGCTCCCGCACGGTGGTTTCCAACTGCAGCTTCTGGCGGCGCAGGGTGGCGGTGCGGGCGCGCACGGCGGCGTAGGCCAGCCCAATAACCGTTGCAACAGCCAGGGCCGTAAACCACCACGTACGCCAAAACGGCGTAGCTATGCTGAAATGGGCAGTAACTGGCTTCGACCATTGCCCCTCCGGGCCCCGGCGGGCCCGCACTTCTAGGGTGTACCGGCCGGCATCCAAGCGCGGAAACTGCGCCTCGCCCACGATGGTAGGACTGCTCCAATTCTCCTGATAGCCCCGCAGACGATACTGATACTGAATTCCGGCCCGGCCGGGCAGCAGGCTAATGCCCCGGAAGCGGAAGGCAACTCGGTGTTGAGTTGCCGACAGCTCCCCCAACTGCTGGGGCGGGCGGGCGGCCCCATCCACCTCACCAGCCAGCAAAGCCGGCTGAGGGGCCGAAGCGCTGGGCAACAGGTTCGGCTCATCGGTGCGCAGGCGCAGCAGCCCGGTGCGAGTCAGAATCCAGAGGTAGTAGTCGTCCCAGGCTACGGCCGCCTGGGGCAGCAGGTCGCGCACCAACGGGTTGTCGGGGAGGGTGGCCGGGGCGAAGTGCTGGCTGGAATCGGCGTAGCTGATGGCGTTGCGGTGCACGGCTACCAGTTGCTCCCGACGAGAGTCGTAGCGGTAGCCGCCGTGGTAGCTGCCGCCCCAGCGCACGGGCAGCAGAGCGTAGCAGTACGGAGAAGCCAAGCCCTGCGGGGTGTTGTACGTTTGAAACTGGCCGTTGGTATAGCAGAGCACGCCCGCGCCCTCCGTGCCAATCCAGACGCGGCCTGCATCATCGGTAATCAGCGCCGACACATCAAGGCCGCCTTTCGGAAAGCGGTGGTACTGAAAACGGCCGTTGCGCCACACGGCCAGACCGGTGTCGTGGGTGCCAATCCAGACGCCGCCGGCAGTATCGGCCGTGAGGGCGTAGATGGTGTTGTGCAGCAGGCCGTTGGCCGTGGTGAAATGCTGAGCCGGCCGGGTAGAGTCGGCCGGCAAACGGTACACGCCATCCATCTTCGTGCCTACCCATATGTCGCCATTGGGATGCTGGATAAGGGCCGTTACAGTTAGGTCGGCCGGTACCCGCCGCTCCTGTTGCGGGTGGGCAAGTCTGTTTTGCTGTTCCTTTGTTTGCCAGAGGCCATGCCCAGTCGTGCCTGCCCAAATGATCGGGGAGTCTGGCTTTGTGGGGTGTTTTTTATAAGTCCGTTCCTCCCGTACGTTAGAGGATATGAACAGAACTGTGGGCGCGTAAGGCAGGCGCTCGGCAAGCAGCCGAATGACAGAACCACGTTGTGCACCGCGGCCCAGAATGGCAAAGTAGCCGTTAAGCATTCCCCCAATTCCGGCTTCGCTGCTCACCACAGCCGACAAACCAGGAGTTGAAGTAGGGAAAAACGTTACGTGCCTATCCGACCAGCGCCACAGTCCCTGCCCGGCCGTGCCAATCCAGAGGTTGTGTTCCCGGTCGAGCAACACACACTGCGGCACGGTGCCCGGCGGCAGCAAGTGGCGCAAGCCAAAGGAAAGCTCAAAACCGGGTGGTTCAGCATAGGAGTAAGGTGTCTTTCCGTATTCCCGGAATGCCGTGTCCGGCGGTATGATACCGGTGTGTGGGCGTAACGGGATGTTTTTGGCTGCCGCTGCTACTGGTTGAAATCGTTGCCCATGTAAGCGAGAAATGCCGCCCTGATAATGCCCCACCCACAGCTGCCCGGTGCGCAGGTGCACAAACAGCCGGGTCACGAAGTTCTCGGCCAGCCCATCTTTGGTCGTAAACGTGACAAACTCCGTCCCATCAAACCGCACCAAGCCCTCGGCAGTGCCAATCCAGAGGTAGCCAGCTTTATCCTGCGCCAGGGCGTAGATAAAGGGCTGCGGCAGGCCTTCGGCAGCCCCGAACTGCTTCAGGAACTGACGCTGGGGCAGGGGCTGGGCAGTGGCGAGGTGCGCAAACAGGCAGAACAGAAACAGCAGACGGCGTATCACAAGGAGCAAGATACGGGAGCGGCCCGGCTGTTGCGGATTTCCTCGGTGGAAGCTGGCCTGGAGACGTTCAGTTGGGTTTTTAGCCCGCAGAGGACGCGGTGAGTAGCGCAGAAGGCGCAGAGTCCGTTGAACAGACTCTGCGCCTTCTGCGCTACTCACCGCGTCCTCTGCGGGAACCAACCCCAAAACGTTATTTCCCCGTTACCTTAAACTCCGTCCGGCGGTTGAGCTGGCGGCCGGCTTTGGAGGCGTTGGAGGCCACCGGCTGGGTGTCGCCGTAGCCGGCAAAGGTCAGGCGGCTTTTGTCGATGCCTTTGGCCACGAGGTAATCCACTACAGTTTTGGCGCGGCGCTGGGAGAGGTCCTTGTTGTACTCGGCTTTGCCCACGTTGTCGGTGTGGCCCGAAATTTCGAGGCGTAGCGCGGGCGTTTCCACCAGCAGCTTCTGCAGGCGCTCCAGTTCGTTGGTGCTTTCCTTGCGGAGCGTGGCCTTGTCGAAATCGAAAAAGATATTGTTAAGCACCACCTTCACGCCCACGTCCAGCTTCTTGAGTGCAATGTCCTTCACTACCTCCGAGTAGGCCGCGCCGGCCGGCAAATCGAAGTTTTCAGAGTGGAACAGGTAGCCGTCCTTGCGCACCACAATGCCGTAGTTCACGCCCGAAGGCAACGATACCAGGTAGCGGCCCGACTGCGCGTTGCTCTGGAAGGAAGCAATGGTTTGGTTCAGGGAGTTGTCCACTACATCAATGGTGGCCTCAATGGGCTGCTTGCTGGCCTCATCCGTCACAATTCCCTTCAGAATGGTTACCTGGGCGGCCACAATGGCTACCGGTGGGGCCAACATTGTTTCCTTCACCGGCTGCACGCGTGAGGCCAGCAGCTGGTCTTCCTGGCTGAGTACGGGCGGCTTTTCGGGGCCCAGAAAGGTAATCTGGTAGATATCCTTGGAGCCCAACCCGTCTTCCCGGAACGAAGAGTAGTAGCCGTGCCGGCCCGAGGCGGATATCACAAAAAATACGTCGTCATCGGGCGTGTTGATGGGCCAACCCAGGTTCTCTGGCTGGCTCCATTTGCCGTTCTCAAACACCGATTTGAAGATGTCGTACCCGCCCATGGAGTTGTGACCCTCTGAGGAGAAGTACATCGTCTTGCCATCGGGGTGCAGAAACACGCCTTCCTCCCCGTACTGGGTGTTGATAACGGAGCCCAAGTTCTGGGCCGGGCCCCGGCCTTCTATTTCAATCTTGTAAATGTCGCGCCCGCCCAGGCCGCCCTCCTTGTCGCTTACGAAATACAGGGTGCGCCCATCCGGCGTGTAGGCCGCCGACGACTCGTGGTACTTGCTGTTGATGCGGGAGCCCAGCTTCTGGGGTTTGCGCCATTCTGCGCCCCGCAGGTTGGCCTCGTGCAGGTCGCCGCCGTTGTCCTCCATGTACACCAGCAGGCGCTGGCCATCGGGCGAAAGGCCCACGGTGGCATCGTGGCCGTCAGTGTTCACGCCTTCGCCCAGGTTGCGGGCGTCCACCCAGTTGCCTTTGGTGGTGCGGGTGCTGGTGTAAATATCTTCCATGAAACCGCCCGTTTCGGGGTCCTTCTGCTCCCCGGTCGAGCCCGGCCGCCGCGAGGTAAACAGAATCACCGATTCGTCGGCCGTAATAACCGGACCGTATTCGGGGTAGGGCGAGTTCACGCCAGGGCCGGCATTATCAATAAACACCCGGCTGGGCTTAGCGGCCAGCTTGCGGCCGTTTTCACACTCCCGAATCTTCTTCTGAAGGTCCTGGGTGAAGCCGGCGGTGTTTTTGGAGCCGGAAGCCGGCGTGGCGCGCTTATACTCGGCAATGGCTTCATCCCATTTACCGTTCAGGTGCAGGCCCCGACCCAGAGCGTAATGGATGCGCGGGTCCACGTCGGGGTTGAGCTGGTAGGCTTTCTGCAGGTACTCCAGCGCCCGGGGCTTGAAGCCGGAGTGTAGGTAACTGTCGCCGATTTTGTAGTTGAGCTGGGCGTTGTTGGGGTTGAACTTCTGGGCGGCCAGATAGTGCGGCAGGGCCTGCTCGTAGCGGGCCGGGTCCAGGTCGTACATCTCGTCCCCGAGCTTGATTTCCTTGAGGGCCGCCTTCAAGCCGTCCTTATCGTTGCCGAACTGGTCTTTGCTGAACTCTACGTTCTGGGCCAGCACCACGGCCGGGGCACTCAACAGCAACAGGGAGGCGAGTAGGTACTTATGCATGATGATTTGCGAAGCGTTGAAGAGGAACGTCATGCTGAGCTTTTCAAAGCATCTCTACCGCTTCGTTGCAATAGCATTGATTGCCCAGCGGTAGAGATGCTTCGGCTTCGCTCAGCATGACGTTCTTTTTTGTTCTTACTGTTCTACTCGGCCGCGCCGCAGCCGGAGTTGGCGGCGTGGGTATTGCCCACTTCCAGACCCAGCTCGGCGGCCTTGCGCCAGTCCTGGCAGGCGGCGTCAGGGTTGCGCAGCATTTCGCGGGCGTGGCCCCGGTTCAGGTAGGCCTCGGCGTACTGCGCGTTCAGGCCGATGGCCTTGCTGGCGTCGGCTTCGGCCTTTTTGTAATCTTCCAGCTTGAGGTAGGCGGCGGCGCGGTTGTTCCAGGCAAAGGCGTACTGCGCGTCCAGCTCAATGGCCTTGGTGAGGTCGTCCACGGCACCTTTGTAGTCGCCCTGCTCGTAGCGGGTGCTGCCGCGGTTGGTGTAGGCCAGGGCGTTGTCCTGCTTCTGGCGCAGGTAGTCGTTGTAATCCTGGAGGGCTCCTTTCAGGTCGCCGGCGCGGCGGCGGGTGGCGGCGCGGTTCAGCAGGGCCGGCAGCAGCTCGGGTTGCAGCTTCAGGGCCTGGGTGTAGTCCTGAATGGCGGCGGGCAGGTTATTGAGCTGGCGCTGGGCGCTGCCCCGATCGTGCCAGGCGTAGGCGTAAGCAGGATCGGCTTTGATGGCGGCGTCGAAATCAGCCTTAGCGGCCTGATAGTCGGCTTTTTCGAAGCGCAGGGCCCCGCGGTAGTACCAGGCGGGGGCGTAGTCGGCCTTCAGCTCGGCGGCTTTGCCGTAGTCCTGCTCGGCCTCGGCGGACTGCTTCAAGGCCTCCCGGGCCTGGGCCCGCCCGAAGTAGGAGGTGAACGTGTTGGGGTCGAGCTTGATGGCCTGGTCGTAGTCCTGCACGGCCGTAGGGTATTCCTTCAGCTCGTAGCGAACGGCAGCGCGGTTGTAGTAGGCCTTGGCAAAATCGGGCTTGGCGGCCAGGGCCTTGTCGAAATCCTGGAGGGCGGCGCGGTAGCTTTTCTGGTTGAACTTGGCTACTCCGCTGTTATAAAGCTTTTCGGCTTGCTGGGCCGGGGGCAAGGTGGAGGCCCGCACGGTATCCACCTGGGCCTGGGCCGCGGCCGTGGTCAGCAGCAGCCCAATAGTGAGGATATACGTCTGATTCATGCTGTCCCGCCGGGTGTAGAGGCGCGGGGTAAATGTAATTTTATTTACGGAATAGGCGGTAAGTGAAGCATTTAAATGTATTTACATTGAATTTTGACAAGATGAAATAGTAGCCCGCAATCTGATTTCTGCCCTATTAACCCGGCAGTTGACTCCGGACCATTTCTTCCCACTCGCGGCGTAGGGAGCCACTGAAAACCGGCCGGTTGGCCCGCCGATACCAGTAGGCAGCATTGCCCGCGTCGCCTTCCTGTCGGTGCAGAAACGCGTGCAGCCAGTTGTGCAGGGCATCGTGCTCATTATCCTGGGCAATGTTGTGGGCGCGGTGCCACTCGTCGCGGCCGGCGTACCACAGGGCCTCCAGCAGCGGGGAGAGGCCGGCGGGTGGCTCCGGCTGAGTTTGTGAAGCAAGAAAGTCAGCGTATGTCATGGGGCTGCCCGGCTTAGCCGGTGAAAATAAACGAGTGCAGTAAACTTCCGCCTCATCTCGCGGGTTCTATACGCCAACTAAGGCAGTCCGGCCAAGGTTGCGTAATTTTGTACGGCCGTTGGGCATTGGGCCCCGGCAGTAGTTCATCTTAAAGCCTAGCTTTCACCTATGGCCACGTATCCCGAATACATGGTAGCCCCGATTCGTCAGGACCTCGTAGAGGCCGGTTTCGAGCAACTAATGACCCCCGAGGAGGTTGATACCGTCCTCAACGACCAGAGCGGTACCGTGCTGGTGGCCGTAAACTCGGTATGTGGCTGCGCCGCTGCCAAAGCCCGTCCAGCCCTTAAAATGGCCGTTTCCAGCTCCGAAAAAAAGCCCGCCAAGCTGGTAACTGTGTTTGCCGGTATGGAAACCGAAGCTGTAGCCAAGGCCCGGGAGCACATGCTGCCCTACCCGCCCAGCAGCCCTTGCATTGCCCTGTTCAAAGATGGTGAGCTGGTGCACATGATTGAGCGCTACCACATTGAGGGCAACGATTTGATGCGCATTGTCAATAATTTGCAGGGTGCTTTTGAAGAATATTGCTAATTAATTGGCTTTTTCTGTAATTGAATCGTTTAGCCGTCCGTAACTAGCCGTTACGGACGGTTTTTCGTTTGGGGCATTAGGGGCAAGCTTATGGAATTACTGATGGAATACGGAGTACAATCCTTACCGTGGGATACGCAGTTTTTTGGGTTTCCGGTGGGCCGACTGAAAGGCAAGCGGTTCACGGAGGCTCAACTCCGCGAAGTTATCCGGCAGGCCCGCGAGGACGGGTGGCGCCTGTTATATTGGTTTGCCGAGCCCACGGACGCACTATCAGCGGCCAGTGCCCAGGCCTTGGGAGTTCCGCTCACCGACCGTAAAGCCCGTTTTGCCCGCGCTGTGCCGACCACCCCGCCCCTCATTTCCGAGCACGTGTTTCCAACCGATGAGCTGACGCCCCGGCTGCTGGAGCTGGCCCGGCAGAGCGGCCACCACTCCCGGTTTCGCGTTGATCCGGTGTTTCAGGCTGGGGTATATGAGCGCCTGTATGAGCACTGGATCCGGAGCAGCGTAACCGGCCAGACGGCCCGGCAGGTTCTCATCTACCAGCCCGTCACGCAGCCCAATGCGCTGGGGCTGCTCACGTTGGGCTACCAGACCACACACGCCATTATCGGGCTGCTGGCCGTGCAGGAAGGCTACCGTAGCCAAGGTATCGGCCAGCTTCTGCTCAATGCCGCCATGCACTACGCCCACGCCTGGCAACTCCCCGAAATTCAGGTAACTACCCAGCTTGATAACGAAGGTGCCTGCCGTTTCTACGAGCGGGAAGGCTTCGAGCGGGTCCACGAGGAGCACGTGTACCATCTGTGGTTATAAGAGATGAATTATGAGAGTTGAGTTATGAATTGGTTATTCGATCATCCAATTCATAACTCAGCTCTCATCATTCATCTCCCTTCCTAGTTTGCTACTTCGCTCAGGAATTTGATGCGCATCAGGCGCAGGTCTTCCTCCGTGTAGTCGTCGGTGCCGAGTTCTTTGAGGGCCACGGCAATGTTGTCGGTGCTGGCCGTCATGAAGTAGTCGTAAATTTCGTCCTGCCGCTCCTCATCCAGCACTCCGTTGATGTAGTAATCCAGGTTGAGCTTGGTGCCGGAGTAGCAGATGTGCTCGATTTCCTCCATCAGCTCCCGCATGTCAATGCCCTTGGAGGAAGCAATTTCCTCCAGGTCCATCTTCTTGTCGATCTGCTGGATGATGTAAATCTTGATTTTCGACTTGTTGACGGCCGATTTTACCACCACGTCGGCGGCCGTCATGATGTCGTTATCCTCCACGTACTTTTTGATCAGGTCCAGGAACGGGGCGCCAAACTTCTGCGCCTTGCCCTGGCCCACGCCCGATACGTGCGACAGATCCTCCATTTTGGTGGGGAAAGTCGTGGCCATTTCCTTCAGACTGGGGTCCTGAAACAGCACGTAGGGCGGGAGGTTCTTTTGCTGCGCTACCTTCTTGCGGAGCGCCTTCAGCATCTCAAACAGGGCCTCATCGTGGCCGGCTGCCTGCTGCACTTCTTCCTGTTCCTGTTCTTCTTTCACCTCTTCCTCGTAGTTATGGTCCTTGGTGAGCTTGATTGAATGCGGATTCTCGATGAAATCAATGCCCTTCGCCGTGATTTTCACCACCCCGAAGTTTTCAATGTCTTTTTCCAGGAAGCCATTCAGCAGGCTTTGGCGGAGCAGGGAGTGCCAGAACTGCGCGTCGTGCTCTTTGCCCTGCCCATATACCGGCAGCTTGTCGTGGCCGTAGCTTTCCACATGGGGGTTGTTCATCCCCATCAGTACCGTGCCGATGTGGTCGAGGCCGAACCGCTCATCGGTCTGCACCACGGCTTTCAGAGCCATCAGCACCTCGTTTTTCGCCTCAAACCGCTCCTTGGGGTGCTTGCAGTTGTCGCAGAAGCCGCAGTCCTTCTCGAAATGCTCGCCAAAGTAGTGCAGCAGCTGCTTGCGCCGGCACACGGCCGAGTCGGCGTAGTTGGCCATTTCCTGCAGCAGCAGTTTGCTGTTGTCGCGCTCCGTTACAGGCTTGTCCTTGTTGAACTTCTCCAGCTTCACAATATCGTCGTAGCTGTAGAACATCAGGCAGTCGCCTTCCAGGCCGTCGCGGCCGCCGCGGCCGGTTTCCTGGTAGTAGCCCTCAATGCTTTTGGGCGTATCGAAGTGAATTACGAAGCGCACGTCGGGCTTATCAATACCCATCCCGAAGGCAATGGTGGCCACAATCACGTCGCACTCCTCGTTCAGGAAGGCATCCTGGTTGGCCATGCGTACGTGGGGGTCGAGGCCAGCGTGGTAGGGCAGGGCCCGCACGTCGTTCACCTTCAGCAGCTCGGCAATTTCTTCCACCTTCTTGCGGCTTAGGCAGTACACAATGCCGGCCAGGCCCTTGCGCTGCTTCACGTACTGAATCAGCTGCTTTTTGGTGTTGTGCTTGGGCCGCACCTCGTAGTACAGGTTGGTGCGGTTGAAGGAGGTCTTGAACACCGAGGCCTCGTCCATCTGCAGGTTCTTCTGGATATCCTGCTGCACTTTGGGCGTGGCCGTGGCCGTGAGGGCAATGATGGGCACCTGCACACCCAGCCCGTCAATGATGCTGCGGATTTTGCGGTACTCCGGCCGGAAGTCGTGGCCCCACTCCGAGATGCAGTGCGCCTCGTCGATGGCCACGAAGCTGATGGTGGCCTTGTTCAGAAACTCAATGGTTTCGTCTTTGGTCAGGCTTTCGGGAGCCACGTACAGCAGCTTCACCTCCCCGCTAATCACGTCCTTCTTCACCTTGTTCATCTCCGATTTCGACAGGGTCGAGTTCAGAAACTGAGCATTTACCCCAAAGGCGTTGAGTTGATCCACCTGATTTTTCATCAGGGCAATGAGGGGCGAAATCACAATGGCCGTGCCGGGCAGCACAAGGGCGGGGAGCTGGTAACACAGGCTCTTACCGGCCCCGGTGGGCATAATAACGAAGGTATTGTTGCCGGCAATTACGTTCTGGATGATGTCTTCCTGCACGCCGCGGAACTGACCGTACCCAAAAACTTCCTTTAACTTGCCTTTCAAATCAGCCTCTTGCTGCACTTGTTGTTTCACGGCTGGCATGGACATCCTCACTTACTCAGTTGGTTGGCAGATTGGCGTGGCAGCACAACGGTGTTGCTTCTTACAATCTAGGGATTTTAGGAATTCGGTACTAAGGAGTTAAGTGAAAGAATTCGGTCTTACCCAAATTTTGCCGCTACAGTCCAGCTCCCGAAATACAATATCAAATTTAGATTGAAACCGCAGAACGAACTCAACAATCTTGCAAAAAAAGTGCTTCAGCAAGAAGCTGAGGCAATTATGGGGGTAGCCGAGGCTATCAGCCTGACCCCCGATTTTGCACAATGCGTAGAGGCTATACTCTCTTTACGCGGCCGGGTGGTGGTAACGGGCATCGGCAAGAGTGCCCACATTGCGGGCAAAATGGTGGCTACCTTCAACTCCACCGGCACGCCCGCCCTGTTTATGCACGCCGCCGATGCCATTCACGGCGACCTGGGCATGATTCAGCCCGAGGATTTTGTTATTGCCATCAGCAAATCCGGCGACACCCCCGAAATTAAGGTGCTGGTGCCCCTGTTGAAGCGCAAAGGCGTACCATTGGCGGCCCTGGTCAGCAACGCCGACTCCTATCTGGCCGTGCAGGCCGACTACGTGCTGCATGCCCCCGTGGAGCGCGAAGCCTGCCCTAATAATCTGGCCCCCACCACTAGCACCACCGCCGCCCTGGCCCTGGGCGATGCGCTGGCCGTGTGCCTGCTGGAAAGCCGGGAGTTCTCGCGTCAGGATTTCGCCCGCCTGCACCCCGGCGGTACGCTGGGCAAGCAGCTCTACCTGAAAGTAGGCGACCTGAGCCGCCAGAACCAGCAGCCCCAGGTACCCGATACGGCCCCACTCAAGGATATTATCCTGGAAATATCGGGTAAGCGGCTGGGAGCTACGGCCGTGCTGGCGGCTGGCGGTGAACTGGTCGGCATTATCACCGACGGCGACCTGCGCCGCATGCTGACTACTTATGAGGGCCGACTGGAAGCGGTGCGGGCCCAGGATATCCTAACCCCGGCTCCCGTCACTATTGATGTGGATGACTTTGCCGTGGAGGCCCTGGCCCGTATGCAGGAGCGCAACATCACGCAGCTGGTGGTATTGGAAAATGGCCGGTTCAATGGCTTTATCCATCTGCACGACTTGCTGCGGGAAGGATTGGTGTGACGATTTAGTTAAAGTTTTTACTAGGATTATACTATAAAATAGAATTTTGCTATACTTACTGTAGTAAGTAGATAGTAAGTTCTACTTCCGTACCTTGGATACAGTTGTTCCACCCGTGTGTAGCTACTGTCCGGCACCTGTTCTACTCTCTCTTTCTCTCTCCAACTGGGAGCTCCGGCTCCGGTACCAATGGAACAACACACGTATCTTGTGGTAATGGCAGGCGGTATTGGCAGCCGCTTCTGGCCTTTCAGCCGTACGCATCACCCTAAACAGTTTCACGACGTGCTGGGCATGGGACGGTCAATGCTCCAACTGACCGTGGACCGGTTCCGGGGCATCTGCCCGCCCGAAAACGTGTTCGTGGTAACCAACCGGGACTATATGGAGCTGGTACAGCAGCATCTGCCGGAATTGCACGCCAGCCAGATTCTGGGGGAGCCCATCGGCCGTAATACGGCACCTTGCATTGCGTACGCCAGCTACCGCATTGCCCAGCGCGACCCGGAAGCCGTCATCGTGGTAACGCCCGCCGACCACGCCGTGATGCACGAGGAAAACTTCCGTACGGCCATTCGGACGGCGCTGCACGGTGCCCAGACCCACGATGTGCTTATCACGCTGGGAATTCAGCCTTCCCGCCCCGATACCGGCTACGGCTACATCCAGTTTCTGGACGATGCCGTGAAACCCCAGGACGTACAGACGATGCCGGGCCACGAGGATGGCACCTTTCCGGCCGGGCTGCGCAAAGTCAAGACCTTCACGGAGAAGCCGAATCTGGAACTGGCCCGCATGTTCCTCTCCAGCGGCGACTTTCTGTGGAATTCCGGTCTGTTTGTATGGCGGGCCGATGCCATCATTAAAGCCTTTCACCAGTACCTCTCCGATATTGCGGAGGTGTTTGAGGAAGGCAAAGACCAATTGGGCACGCCGCAGGAGGAAGCCTTTATTGCCCGCGCCTATAGCCACTGCCGGAACATCAGCATCGACTACGGCGTGATGGAAAAGGCCGATAACGTGTACGTGCTGCCCGCCGATTTCGGGTGGAGCGACCTGGGCACCTGGGACTCCCTGCACCGCATGGGCCAGCACGACGCCGACGAAAACGTGGTGGACGGCAACGCTCTACTCTACGATACCAAAGAGTGCGTTATCAAAACGCCCTCCGAGCGCCTTGTAGTGGTACAAGGCCTGGAAGGCTACATCGTGGCCGAGTACGACAACGTGCTGCTCATCTGCAAGCGCACCGAGGAGCAGCGAGTGAAGGACTTTGTGGCTGACGTGAAATCGAAGAAAGGAGTTGGGTACAACTAATCTTTAGTGTGGCAGAATGTGAGAAATGTGCTGAATGTGGAGTCTTATTCGAATTCCACATTCAGCACATTTCTCACATTCTGCCATATTACTTTCTCAGCCGTTGGCGCAGTACCTCGTACAGCATGATGCCGCTGGCTACGCTCACGTTGAGGGAGCTGATCTGGCCCGCCATCGGGATGCGCAGCTTATGGTCGGCCAGCTTCAGGTATTCGGGGCTGATGCCGTCTTCCTCGGAGCCCATCAGCACGGCCAGGGGGCCGGAGAGGTCCACGGTTTCGGCTTCCAGGCTGGCGTCCGATTTCTCAGTACAAGCCACCACCTGCACACCCGATTCGCGGAGGAAGGTGAGCGTGTCCTTCAGGTTGGGCTCCCGGCACACCGGAATCAGGTTCAAGGCCCCGGCGGAGGTTTTCAGCGCGTCGCCGTTGATTTGGGCGGCCCCGCGGCTAGGCACCACAATGGCGTGGACGCCCATACACTCGGCGTTGCGGGCAATGGAGCCGAAGTTGCGCACGTCCGTCACGCGGTCCAGTACCAGCAGCAAGGGCGTTTTGCCTTCCTCGTACAGCCCGGCCAGAATGCTGTCCAGGGGCATGTAGTCGATGGGCGACACGAAAGCTACGGCACCCTGGTGGTTTTTGCGGGTAATGTTGTCCAGCTTCTCCACGGGAACCATCGACACGGGTACGTTGGCCGTTTTGGCCAGCGCGGTAATGTCCTGGGTCATGGAGTTTTTGGTGCCGCGCAGCAGGAAAATCTTGTCCAGGGTGCGGCCCGCGTTCAGCGCCTCCAGAATAGGACGCAACCCAAAGATCATGTCAATGCTGCGGTCCTGAGGCGGGCGGTGGTACTGGCTTTTGTCATTACGGCCGCCTTCCGAGCGGCTGCCCTCGAAACGGCTACCCTCAGCGCGGCTGCTTTCAAACCGACCGCCTTCGGCACGGCTGCCTTCATAGCGGCCACCTTCGGAGCGCGCGTCATCGTCGCGCCCACCGGGGCGACGGTTGGGCACCGGGCGGTTTTCGGAATCGTAAAATTGGCGGCGCTCGGTTAGCGGCCGGGCTGGGCGGTTCGTCCTTTTCTCCATTGCTCCACGGCGGCATACCAGAGTTGTTCGTACTCGGGGCGGCGCACCAGTTCGTAGTTGTCGGGAGCAAAGGTACTGGGTTTCGCGCGGAAGATGAACGAGCCGCTGCGTTCCACATCGGCGCGGTACACCCAGCGTTCAGTACCGGCTTCCCGATACACGCTTTCCGGCGGCCCCAGCACGAGGTACAACAGGCCCCTATCGGTCAGCCAGCCGGCCTTATGAGTCGAAAACAGCTGGCTGGCCTCCATCGTGCGGCCATAATAAGTGCGGATCAGCTGGCGGGCAATGGGCTGGCTGTTGCTGGCCACCGCCAGCCAGAACTGGTCCACGGCTTTCTTGGGGTCGGGCGCGTCGAAGAGCTTTTTGCGCTCCTGGGAGGTCGTCAGGTAAATCAGCGGGGCAATCAGCTCATCGGCCGTCGTCAGCTCCGGAAACTGGTTGTCCTCCACCAGCAGGCCGCTGCGCACCGGGCTACTGCCCACGCGCAATAAGAACAGGCCCGCCGGGAGCTTTAATAGTTGATCAGCCCGGAATGCAGCCGAGTCCTGCAAGCTCAGGACGCGCGACTGGGTGCCCTGTGTGCTACTGGCTGCCATGGGTGGTGCCGCGGCCACCGAGCTAAGTGGGTAGCGGTACACCGTTAGTCGTTGATCAGGCCCATAAGCGCTTACGCCAAATACTTCGCGGGCGTGCAGGTAGCGGCGCATGAGGGGCTGGTTGAGCGAATCCGTCAGGATAAACGTGCGGGCCAGGTGTTCCGGCCGCAGTTCCAACCAGGCCGCGTCCCCACTCAGTGCATCCTCCGCTGGGCCGATAGCCATACTCAGCACCTGGCTGGTGCGAAGGCGGCTGGCCGGCAGGCTGAACTCGACGCGGGCCGCCTTGTCCACGGGCCGGAGCCGGCGGCGCAGCTGGCGTACCGTATCCTGCCACATGGGTCGGCGCGCGTCGTAATTGGCCCAGGCTACTATGTGCAACGGAAATCCGGCACGAATCAGGTTGCGGTCCGGAAACTGCAAGTACACCCGCACACTGTCGCCTTCCCGGCGGGTGTCCACCAGAATGCGCCGCCCGGGCCGGTACTGGGTGGCGAAGTCGCGGCGCGGGTTAGCGTGTAGTGCGCCAACTGCCCAGGTAAACAGCAGGGAAAAGAGCAGAGCGTATTTCACGGGCAGAAGCGGTGAGGCTAAGTGTAACGGGATACTAACGAAAAAAGCCGGCCCCGTTTCCGGAACCGGCTTCTCAGCGCGCAAAAACCGTGCGGTTTACTGCTTGTAATACTGCTGCAGCAGCCCGATGGCGCGGGCAGCGCGCTTCTGGTCGCCAATGGCGTCGGCGGCGCGGCCGATGCTGTTGAGGCCCAGCAGGTAGGTCTGGAACTCCTGGTCGAACAGGGCCGAGTTGTGGGTGCTGTAGTAGGCCAGGGCCCGCTCGGCGCGGTCAGTCATGGTGTCCATGATTTCGTTGGCCCGCTGCTGCTCGCCCACCGCTACCAGCGCCGGAATGAACTGCGGCACGTAGTAGTCGTACGGAATAGCCTTGTCGGGCATCACCTCAAAGCACTTATCAATTACTTGCTTGGCGCGGACTTTATCGCCGGAGGCCAGCAGGGCATCGGCCAAACGGGCAAACTTGTCGCGGTAGTTGGCCGGAAAGCGCAGGTTGTTTTCGTCGTAGAAGATGTTGGCGTTGTCGAGGCCCCGGTACGCAAATTTGTTCATCAGCTTGTCGTACATCAGGCCCGTCGCCACGTAGCCTTCTTCCGAACCCCCCTTGGGGTCGTAGTTGGGGTCTTTGGCGGGCAGGATGCGGTAAGCCATGCCTTCCAGCTGGAAGTAGGGCTGCAGGCCCATGAAGTCGCGCGAGTCCACGGTGCTGCTGAAGTATACCGGGCGCTGCCAGTTATTGGTGGCCAGGATGTCCAGAATTACCAGGCTCTTTTTCTCGATGGCGCTTTTGCCCACCTGCCACTCCATGCGGGGCACCAGCTGCTTGCGGCGCTCGGCCGGAATGATGCCCATTTTATCCACGGCAGCCGTATCAATGGGCAGGTAGAAGTTGCGGGTAGGGAAAGACAGCAAAGACTTGGAGCCGTCGCCGTAGCTTACCTGCAGCAGGGGGCTGTTCTGGTTTACCAGCTGCATGAACTCCTTCACGTTTACGTCCTTCACCGAGGGGTTTTCGGCGTAGGGCAGGTAGTCGTTGGTGCCCTGCTTGTAGTTGCTGTTCTGCATCGAGATGGGCAGCGGCTGCGACAGGTAGGCGCGGCGCTTCATCTGGTCGATGTACCAGTCGGTATTCAGGTAGCTCAGCACGGCCACGCGTACGTCTGTCCGCACGCCCTCCACTTCCTGGGCGTACCAGAGCGGGAAGGTGTCGTTGTCGCCGTTGGTGAACAGGATGGCGTTGGGGGCGCAGCTGTTCAGCAGGTTTTTGGCTGAATCCACGGAGTTGTAGCGGTTGCTCCGGTCGTGGTCGTCCCAGCCCTGGGCCAGCATAATGCCCGGCACCACCAGGCCCAGCGCCGTTACCGCGCCGGCCCGCGCCGTTTCCGATTTCACCACTTTCTCCAGCAGCTCGGCCAGGGCCAGCACGCCTAACCCAATCCAGATGGCAAAGGCAAACGTGGCCCCCGCGAAGGTGTAGTCCCGCTCCCGGGGCTCAATGGGCGGCTGGTTGAGGTAAATCACAATGGCCAAACCCGTGAACAGGAACAGCAGGCCCACGATAAAGGCGTTGCGGCCGTCGCGGCGGGCGTGGAAAAACAGGCCCAGGATGCCCAGCAACAGCGGCAGGGCAAAGAAGGCGTTGCGGGCCGGGCTATCGGCCACCCGCTCGGGCAGGCCGCCGCCGTTGCCGCTGCCCCACAGAATACCGGATTGCTGAATGTCGCCCTCGCGGCCCACGTAGTTCCACATGAAGTAGCGCCAGAACATGTGGCCCATCTGGTACTTGAACAGGAACGACAGATTCTGGCCCATGGTGGGCTTCACACCTTCCTGAATGTCCACCCACTTCTTGTAGTTGTACATGTGCAGCGGGTCGTTGCTGTACAGGCGGGGGAGCAGCATTTTGTCTTCGGGGTTGTACTGCAACACGGGGCGGTACTCGGCCACCACGTACTTGTCGCCCTGGCGCACGTAGCGAGGGGCTCCGTCTTCCTGGGCAATGGGCTGGGCGTTGAACTGCGGGCCGTACAGCAACGGACGGTCACCGTACTGCTCGCGCTTCAGGTAGCTCACGAAGCTCAGGACATCCTCCGGGTCGTTTTCGTTGATGGTGGGGTGGTAGGAGCTGCGGATGGGCACAATCAGGTACGAGGAGTACCCAATCAGGATGAACACGAAGCTCAGCATCACCGTGTTCAGCAAACGGCTACGGCGCTTGAACGACTGCTGAAAGCCAACCCAGATCAGGGCCACGAATAGCACCAGGAAAATCACCAGCCCGTAGTTGAAGGGCAGGCCTACGCTGTTCACGAAGAACACCTCAAACGCGCCCGCCAGCGTGGGCAGGCCGGGGATGATGCCGGCCAGAATCAGGCCCACAATCACACTGCTTACTACCAGCGTGATAATGCCGCCCAGGGTGGTAGGGTTCTGGGTGCGGCGGAAGTAGTAGATGAAACCCAGGGCCGGAATGGCCAGCAGGTTCAGCAAGTGCACCCCGATGCTGAGGCCGATAACGTAGGCAATGAGCACCAGCCACCGGTCGGAGTCGGCCTCATCGGCGCGGTTTTCCCACTTCAGCATCAGCCACACCACAGCCGCCGTGCACAGCGACGACATGGCGTACACCTCGGCTTCCTCGGCGTTAAACCAGAACGAATCAGAAAAAGCGTAGGCCAGCGCGCCCACGGCCCCGGCGCCCAGAATCAGCAGGCTCTGGCCGAAGGTGGGCTGCAGCGCACGGTCGTCGTGCAGGCCGGGGCGGTGCAGTACCAGCTTCTTGGCCAGCATGGTAATGCTCCAGAACAGGAACAGCACCGTGAACGAGGAGCTCAGGGCCGAAAGCGTGTTCACCAGTACCGATACCTTGGTCACGTCGCCGAAGCTCAGCAGGGAAAACAGGCGGCCCAACAGCAGAAAGGTGGGGGCCCCGGGGGGGTGCGGCACCAGCAGCTTGTAGGAACAGGCAATAAACTCGCCGCAGTCCCAGAACGACGCCGTGGGTTCCAGGGTGAGCAGATACACAACGGTGGCTAGGGCAAACACCAGCCAGCCAACCAGATTATTCAGACGTGAGTAACTCTGCATACGTAGGGAATGGGGCCGCCGCAACCGGCCGGCCCGTTGCTGAACGACGGGGATTAAGGGCTGAAAGGAACTCAGTGAAAGGTCAAAAATAGAGAATAAGTACCGAGCCGCGCATCCTTAAATCAACCAACGCCCATGCCCGGCTCAACCAACCTGCTAAACCCCCGGTCATCTGCCAGCCCGGCCATAAGCCACTGCCCCACCAATAACCAAAAAAGCCCCGGCCGTAACGGCCAAGGCTTTGGGGTGATTCTGGCAGAAAGCCAGTGGGTTAGTTCTGCAGGACGAGGCGTTTGGTGCTCAGTACCCTGTCATTCTGCACCAGGCTGTAGAAGTACATGCCGGCGGGTAAGTCGGAGAGGTTAAGATTCATGCCGCCATCAGCCGCCTCAGGGCGCACGGCCACTGTGCGTACTTCTCGCCCAATAATGTTATTCAGACGCAGTTTGTAATCGGTATTCAGCGTGAGCTGGCTTACCGAAAATGTTACCAGACCTTTCGCGGGGTTAGGGAAAATGCTGAACGAAGGCGTAAGGGTGCGGGCTGTGAGGGTAGGGGCGGTGCCCAGCCCGATATGCTGCCGGGGCACTACCTGGCTGGGCCGGCTGCTGGCCGCGGACGGACGAGCGTGGACCTGCCTACCCATGAGCGTAGCCGCCAGAGCGGAAAGCTGCACCAGTAACAGGGCCAGCACCAGAATAAGACGAGTAGAGAGTTTCATGAAGACAGGAAAAAGCAGCGGCGGAGAAAACAGAGGAAGCCGACTTTCCGGACAAGATAGCCAATTAAGCCGGGTTCAAAGCCAACTCAGACAATCATCGTGCCCGTTCCGTGGGCGGTCAGCAAGCAGATGCCGATTCGGACGGTTCCGTTGCACGGGGCGGGGAAAGAATATGCCCACGCCTACGGCCGATACCTGATTTCCTTCAGGTCGAAGTAGCGCAGCTGATCCCGCACGGCTACGGCCAGCCGCCCGGCTTCGTCCACGCCCACAATCTGCCCCCGGAAAAGCTGCCCGTCCGCCTCGTACTCGTGCTCTTCCTGAAACCGGTACAGGACCCGCAGATACTCCGTGCGCAACGCCCCGATACGGCCCGCCCGCAGCTGCAGGTAGCGCCGCTCCAAATGCTCCAGCAGCCGGGCAGTCACGGCGGCCCGCTCGTAGGACCGGCCGGTAATGCGGGCCAGGGAAGTAGCCGTGGACACGGCGAATTGCTGCTGGTTGATATTTATCCCGATGCCCACAATGCTGTGCTGAATCTTTGCGCCGCTGAGTGTGTTCTCAATCAGGATACCTCCTAACTTCTGGTTGCCGTAAAAAATATCGTTGGGCCATTTCACCCGTAGCTGCGGGCTGGGGCCCAGCAATGCCGTCAGCCAGTCGTGCACGGCCAGGGCTACGGCCTGGCTTAGCAGAAACTGGTCGGCGGCGGGCAGAAAAGCTGGCTTCCATACTACCGACAGCGTCAGGTTTTCGCCGGCGGCGGCTTCCCACTGGTTGCCCCGCTGGCCGCGGCCGGCTGTCTGGTTGTCGGTAATTACGCAGCAACCATCCGTGGCCCGGTTTTGGACAACCAATTGCTGCGCCTCCGTATTAGTAGAGCCGCATTCGGGCAACCAGACAAGCTGTTGGCCCGTGAAGAGCGTTTGGGGGGAGAGTGCCTCCACGTGTTTTTCGTACTTTGTGACGTTCAAACCTAACAATACCCTATGAAAAGTACCCTGGTTCGGCAGGATTCGGACAAGTTGGCAGATGTAGTAGTGCGCGGCATGCAGGAGAAGAAAGCCTCCGACATTGTGGTGCTCAACCTGAAAGACCTCAAAAACGCCGTGGCGGATTATTTCATCATCTGCTCGGCTTCCTCAGATACCCAGATTGACGCCATTGCGCGCTCCGTCGAAGAAGAAGTGGAAAAGCTTACCGGCCAGAACCCCTGGCAAACCGAAGGCCGCATGAACCGGGAATGGGTGCTGCTCGACTACGTGGACGTAGTAGTGCACGTATTCCTGCGCGACCGGCGCCAGTTCTACGCGCTGGAAGAGCTGTGGGGAGATGCCGAAATTACGTACGTGGAGGACGAAGTAACTCCGGCTGCTGTAAAGTAAACTGCACCCGTTTGCGTCTTTCTACCCGTAGGTGGTCACGCCAACAAACGCGCGGTTGGCGTGTTCCGCCTTTGTTTTTTGTTTTAGCAATCCTACTTCATGTCTGATACGACGCCCAAGAAGAAAAAACCAACGCTGCCTAACCCGGCTCCGCGGCCAGGTATGCAGCTCTGGGTGCTGGTTGGCCTAGTCGTGCTCATCCTCGGGATGGTGTACGTTTCGCGCAGCGCCCCCCCCCTGGATATTACTCAGAAGCGCTTTGAGCAAATGCTGGTGAACGGCGACGTGAGCAGCGTAACGCTCAACGGCCGCCAGGTAGAAGTAACCATCAAGAAAGAAGCCGCCCAACGCCCGCCCTACAGCACCGAGCTGGGCCGCCGCGGGCCGCTGGCTATCAACCAGGGTGCCCAGTACGGTTTCCTGGTAGTTGACGGCAAAACCTTCAAGGAGGACTTGGACAAGGTGCAGGCGACCCTGCCGCCCGACCGCCAAGTAGGTCTGAAGGTAACGGAAGACCGGGGCTACGGTGATTTTGTTACCACCTGGGGCTTCATGATTCTGCTGTTTGTGGGCTTCTGGTTCCTGATGCGCCGCATGGGTGGCGCAGGCGGACCCGGCGGCCAGATCTTCAATATCGGCAAGTCGCGCGCAGCTCTGTTTGAAGGCGGCGACAAGGTGAAAATCACCTTTAAGGACGTAGCCGGTCTGGAAGAAGCCAAGGAAGAGGTGCAGGAAATTGTGGAGTTCCTGAAGAACCCCTCAAAATTCACCATTCTGGGCGGTAAAATCCCGAAGGGTGCGTTGCTGGTAGGTCCTCCTGGTACGGGTAAAACTCTGTTGGCCAAAGCCGTAGCCGGTGAAGCTGACGTGCCGTTCTTCTCCCTGTCGGGCTCCGATTTCGTGGAGATGTTCGTGGGGGTAGGGGCGGCCCGGGTGCGCGACCTGTTCAAGCAGGCCAAAGCCAAGGCGCCGTGCATCATCTTCATTGACGAGATTGACGCCATCGGCCGCAGCCGCAGCCGGGGCAACGTGCCCGGCGGCAACGACGAGCGGGAAAATACCCTGAACTCCCTGCTGGTAGAAATGGACGGTTTCGGCACCGACTCGGGGGTTATCATCCTGGCCGCCACCAACCGCCCCGATACCCTGGACTCGGCCCTTCTGCGTCCCGGCCGCTTCGACCGCCAAATCAGCATCGATAAGCCGGACATCAACGGCCGCACCCAGATTTTCAACGTGCACCTGAAGCCGCTGACGCTGGGCCCCGATGTGGAAGCCAAGAAGCTGGCTGCCCAAACGCCCGGTTTTGCCGGCGCTGAAATTGCCAACGTCTGCAACGAAGCTGCCCTCATTGCCGCCCGCCGCGACAAGAAGATGGTGACCATGCAGGATTTCACTGATGCCGTGGACCGCGTAATTGGTGGCCTGGAGAAAAAGAACAAAATCATCAGCCCCGGCGAGAAGCGGATTGTGGCCTACCACGAAGCCGGCCACGCCATTGCCGGCTGGTTCTTGGAGCACGCCGATCCGCTGGTGAAGGTGAGCATTGTGCCCCGTGGCGTGGCTGCGCTGGGCTATGCCCAGTATTTGCCCCGGGAGCAGTTCCTCTACAATACCGAGCAGCTCATGGACGAAATGTGCATGACGCTGGGTGGCCGCGCGGCTGAGGAGTTGGTATTCGGCAAGATTTCGACCGGTGCCCTCTCCGACTTGGAGCGCATTACCAAGGTGGCCTACAGCATCGTGACGATGTACGGCATGAACGCCAAACTCGGTAACGTTTCCTTCTACGACTCCAAAGGGCAGAATGAGTACGGGTTTACCAAGCCGTATTCCGAAGCTACGTCGCAGATGATTGATGAGGAGGTGCGCACCATCATTGAGCAGGCTTACACCCGCACCAAAGAGCTGCTGACGGAACGTCGGCACGAGTTGGAAGTGGTGGCGAAAGAGCTGCTGGAAAAGGAAATCCTGCTGCAGGATGACCTAGAGCGTCTCGTGGGCAAGCGTCCCTTCGATAGCCAGACGACGTACCAAGCCCACATGGCAGGCACCGACCGCTCGGAAACCCTGAGCGAGCGGAAACAGGAACACGCTGGTTTGCCCCTGGGCAACGACCTGCCCGACCTGAATTTGCCCGGCGTTGCTAACGACTCCAACCAGTCGGACGC
The DNA here is from genome assembly GCF_049949205.1 of Hymenobacter sp. 102. NCBI lineage: Bacteria > Pseudomonadati > Bacteroidota > Cytophagia > Cytophagales > Hymenobacteraceae > Hymenobacter > Hymenobacter sp. 102. The sequence continues at coordinate 1,930,533 of NZ_CP188172.1, read as the reverse complement.
TCCGTCCGAGCCCACTGGCTCAGCCGTGACGCCCGTGTAAAGAGGTGCTGTGAATTCTGAAAAAGCCCGCCCGCAACGGCGGGCTTTTTCTTTTTGCGTGCTACCTTCTGTTCCGCATTTCAGCCCCGCCCGAAACCCCGTACCTTTACTGCCATGTCGGATACCTCGCGTGATATAGTGCTGCGCCGCATTCGGGAATCGTTGCGCAAAACGGCTCCGCAGCCGGAGCGGCCGGATTTTACGGAGCCGTTGCACCCCCGGCCCGCCCCCGGCGACGACCTGGCCGTGCTGTTTGCTCAGAGCTTCGTGCGGGTGGGTGGTGTCTTTTTTTTCTGCGAGTCGGTAGAGCACTTCTACGACCAGCTGTTTGCCTATAAGCAGGAGAAAGGGCTGGAGCATCTGTACGTGTGGGAGCCGGAGTTGAAAAAGCTGCTGCACGCGGGCAACATCGTATTTCAGGGTGATGAAGCTGAGTTTCTGGACCATGCCGAAGCCAGCCTGACGACCTGTGAGGCCCTGGTAGCCCGCACCGGCAGCGTGTTGGTATCGGCCGCCACGGGCAGTGGCCGCCGTCTGAGCATCTACCCCGACCAGCACCTGATTCTGGCCCGCACCTCGCAGGTAGTAACCGATATTGGGGATGGTCTGAAGCTGCTCCAGCAGAAGTACGGGGCTGATAAGCTGCCCTCCATGATGTCCCTGACTACGGGGCCCAGCCGCACGGCGGATATTGAAAAAACGCTGGTGCTGGGCGCGCATGGCCCGCGCAGCATTGTGCTCTTTTTACTGGATGACGCGCCCGCCGCAACTACCTGACCTGGCTCTGCCCCCCGGCCGCCGGGTGTACTTTGCTTCCGATTTTCACCTGGGTGCCCCCGATGCCGCCCGCTCCCGGGAGCGGGAGCAGCGCATTGTGCGCTGGCTGGATGAAGCCGCCCGCGACGCGGCTTCCATCTACCTGCTGGGCGACATCTTCGACTTCTGGTTTGAGTACCGCCATGCCATCCCGCGCGGGTTTATCCGGCTGCAGGGCAAGCTGGCCGAGCTGACGGACGCCGGTATTCCGGTGACGTTCTTCACCGGTAACCATGATATGTGGATGTTCGATTACTTCACTCAGGAGCTCAACATTCCCATTCTGCGGCATCCGGTAAGTCAGCGCATCGGCGACCATCAGTTCCACATCGGCCACGGCGACGGCCTGGGCCCCGGCGACCATACCTATAAGGTGTTGAAGCGGGTGTTTGCCTCGCCGGTGGCGCAGTGGCTGTTTGCGCGGCTGCATCCCAACCTGGGCATTGGCATTGCCAACCGCTGGAGCCGGCACAGCCGCCTGCAGAACAGCGTGGCCGACGAGCAGTATTTCGGCGAGGATGAGTGGCTGCTGACCTATTGCCGGGAAGTGCAGCAGCAGTTCCCGCACGAGTTTTACGTATTCGGGCACCGCCACCTGCCCCTGGATGTGGAGGTAGCACCCGGTAGCCGCTACGTGAACCTGGGAGAGTGGGTCAATTATTGCTCTTACGGCGTGTATGATGGGCAGCAGCTGGTACTTAAGCACTATGAATCGGGCCGGTAGGCGGACCGGGCTGGCTCTGTTGCCCATAGTCCTGGCCTGCGTATCGGTTCGGGCGCAGACTACTACCCCGGCGGCAGGTTCGGTAGCGCCAGCCGGACAGGCCGCGCCCGTCGTGAGCGTGCCGGTGCCCGCGCCGGCCGCCGGGTGGCAGTTGGTGCGGACTATTAAGCTCCCGCAGCCCGGTGTGGCCTCGCTGGACCGGCGCGGCAACCTGTACGTAACGGATGCGCAGAATAACCTGCACCAATACAGCGCCGACGGGCAGCCACTGAATACGTACTCGCCGGCCTTGCCGGGGCATACCATGCAGGTGGAAGCCTGGAACACGGCCAAGGTGCTGGTGTTCTATGATGACCGGCAGCAGGTAGTGTTGCTCGACCGGTTTCTGGCCCCGATTTCGGAGCTGGCTTTGGCCGATTTTCTGGACGGGCAGGCCCGGGTAGCCACCCTGGCCCCCGACGACCGGTTCTGGCTGCTCAACGAATCGGACCTGACGCTGCGGCAGTTCGACGCGACGCAGAAGCGCTTCACCATCACTACCCCCCTGGATCTGCTGATTGGTCGGACCCGGCCCGATTTCCGGTTTCTGCGCGAGTACCAGAACAACCTCTACCTCGTGGACCGCAGCAGCGGCGTGTACGTGTTCGATAACCTGGGCAACTACCGTAAAAAGCTACCTTTCCCGGGCCTTACGGCCGTTGGTTTCCGGGAGGATGAGCTGTATTACCCGGCCGCCGACGGACTGCATTTCTTCCACCTGTACCGCCTCACGGAGCGAATAGTTCCTTTGCCGGTACCGGGCAGTACGCAGGTAGTGGTAGGGGAGCAATACGCCTACTTGCTGCTGGAAAATGCGGTGCAGGTGTACAAGCTTTGAGCAAAAGTCAGCCCCCGTGCGCGGGCCCCGTGGATAGTTGCGCGATACAGGAGCCGCAGCTCTGTCCGGCAGCTTTTCGTAGTTGACAGTAAAGGCCAGCTAGGGAGGCCGGGCTTCTTTGCGTCCAATGTGGTGGATGGGTGCTTTGCACCAGGCAGCAACCCCGGTGGCGGCGCGGGTCGGTTGATTTCTGGTTATATTTGAGAAAGCCGCTTCAATGGCTTTTCGCCGCTCCTCCGCTCTTCGCAACCAACTCTACCGCATGCTGTTGTACGCTTTCCGCTCCGCCGGGACTCTGCTGCTATTTCTTTTGCTCGGACTGCCGCTGGCCCAGGCGCAGCAGGCCCGCCGGCTCATCAATCGGCTGGCTCCCGGCCTGGATGGCAAAAGCGCGCGGCGGATCCTGCGGGTGAGCGTTACCGATGAAGCGGCTTTCCGGCAGTGGCTAACCCGGCACCCCTGGGCCCAGGCACAGCCCGAGCCGGGCCACGCCCGCCTGTGGCGGGTGCGGGGCCTCGCGGCGGCTGAGCTGGCCGAGTGCCCGGCGGCAGAATTCGTGGAAGCCGCCGACCGGACGGCCCGGCCGGAACGCCAACTCAATGGAGCGGACTTCACGGCCAATAAAGTGACTACCACGCACGCCCGCTACCCCCAGGTAACGGGGCAGGGACTTACGGTTTCGGTGAAGGAAAGCCCGTTAGATATCAACGATATTGACTTCAAGGGCCGCCTTGTCAGCCCCGATCCGCAGGCGCAGCTGCTCAGCTCCCATTCCACCACCATGGCTACCCTGATTGCGGGCGGGGGCAACTCCTCGCCCAACGGCAAGGGGGCCGCCTGGCGGGCCCGCATTGCGCAATCCAGCTACGACAACCTGCTGCCCGATGACGGAGCCAAACTGGCCGGGCAGGGCGTATCGGTGCAAAACCACTCGTACGGGGTGAACGTGGAGAATTTCTATGGCCTGGAAGCCCGGGCCTACGACCAGCAGGCCACCCAGTACCCAACGCTGCTGCACGTGTTTTCCTCCGGCAACTCGGGCAGTTTGGTTGCTCCGGCCGGGCCGTATGCCGGGCTGGCCGCTACGGCCAACCTCACCGGCGAGTTCAAGAACTCCAAAAACAGCCTGAGCGTGGGCGCTACCGATGCCCTAGGGCAGGTGGCCGCCCTCAGCTCCCGGGGCCCCGCCGCCGATGGCCGGGTAAAGCCCGAACTGGTGGCGTTCGGCGACGGCGGCACCTCCGACGCGGCGGCTTTGGTGTCGGGCGTCAGTCTGCTTGCGCAGCACGCCTACCAGCAGCAACGGGGGGCACTGCCTTCGGCGGCTTTGGTAAAGGCGGTTCTCATCAATACCGCCGATGATACCGGCCGCCCCAACGTGGATTTCGTGGCGGGCTACGGGCAGGTAGATGCGCTGGGTGCGGTGCAGACGATGCTGGAAGGCCGGTTTGTGGAGGGTGTGGCCCGGCAGGGCGAAGGCACCGGATTCCTGCTTACCATCCCGGCTGGTACGCGCCGCGTGAAAGTAACCCTTACCTGGAATGACCCCGCCGCCGCTGCTAACGCTGCCTCTACGCTCGTCAATGACCTTGACCTTACCATGGGGAACGGGCAAATTTGGCGGCCCTGGACGCTGAGTGCATTTCCCCATCTCGATTCTCTGGACCAGCCCGCCCGCCGCCGCCCCAACCACCGCGACAACGTGGAACAGATTACCGTTGACAATCCGGCGGCTGGCGACTGGAGTATCCGGGTGCAGGGCTACCGGCTGGGGCAGGGGTCGCAGCCGTATAGCATTGCCTACGAGCTGGAAAGTGGCCTAACGTGGGTGCATCCGTCCAAAGCCCGCAACCTGCGGGCGGCCGAATCGGTGCTGCTGCGCTGGCAGTGGGCCGGACCGGCCACCACGGCCCGGCTCGAATACAAGCCCGTGGGGCAAACCAGCTGGAGCGTCATCAATCCGGCCCTGGACCTGACGCAGCAAACCTTCCGCTGGACTGCTCCCGCCACCACCGAAGCCGCTCAGTTCCGGCTGCTTAACGGTACCAATGCCACGGTATCCGATACGTTTATGGTGGACCGGCCGCTGGCGCTTAACGTGGGCTACAATTGCCCCGATGAAACCCTGCTGACCTGGCGCCGGGTGCCCGGTGCCACCCAGTACCAGGTGTACGTGCTGGGGGCCACGCACCTGGAGCCTTTTCGGTTGCTGCCGGATACGTCTTTGGTGCTCACCGCCGCTGAGGCAGCGGCCCGCTACTACGCGGTAGCGCCCGTGGTGCAGGGCCGGGTGGGGGAGCGGGGTAGTACCCTGAACGTAACCCAGCCCGAATACGGCTGCTATATCCGCTCCTTCCTGCCCCGGAAGCTGGTTTCGGATACCGTGCGGTTTGATATTGTGCTGGGCACTACCTACCGGGTGCAGGCCCTGGTATTGGAACGCCGGACTCCTGACGGAAGCTTCGTGCCCGTACGAACCTTGCAGCCCGTAACGGCCACGGCCTTTGCCCTGCCCGATGAGCAGCCAGTGGTAGGCCGGGCGGAATACCGGCTGCGGCTGCAGCTCACTACCAGCCGCACGGTGTACAGCCAGGTGGAGGAAGTGTACTTCGTGCCCGATGCTTCAGCCATTCAGGTGTATCCGGTGCCGGTGCCGGTCGGCGAGCCGCTCCAACTCATTGGCCCCCAGGACCAGGAGTTGCAGGTACGCCTGTTCGATATGGCCGGCCGCTTGCTGCTGGAGCGCACCACCGCCGTCAGCAGCATTACCACACTGGAAACGCAGGGCCTTCGCCCCGGCTTGTATTTCCTGCGAATTCGCGTGCCCGGGGGCCGGGAAGTTACCCGGCGGGTCGTGGTGCAGTAGCTCCGGCATCCGGCCCGGTGGTGCCGGAACTGTGGTTACAGAAGCCGTGAACCGTCCATCTGGCCGAGCTTATCGATACGTCTTCAGGCTCTGTCCAGTTAAGCGGGAGGGATGTTGCAATCAGTCTGCCCGCGTAGCTTCGGAATTCTCCGCGCGGCTGACTCCAGCGGACCGGACACGACGCGGGCTGTTGCCGCCGCGCCAGGCTGCAGTCCACCTTTATTCAGCAAGCGGGAGTCCCAAAGTCAGTCCTTCGGAAAGTGGGCAAAGTTTCCTGCTAAGCGTATTCAGGCAGCTCTGCTGTTTCGTTGCGCAAGTAGTGTAGAAGCTGTTTGCCAAGTCGTCAGCGTGTTATAGAGACGCCTGCTTGTGTCTCGTCATCGAACAAAATCAGCCGATTTGCGCGGACGACGGGACGCCAGTAGGCTTCTTTACAGTGTTGAATACACTTTCTACTCAGCTTCGTAATAAAGCAATGAGGATGCTTTAACAGGGGCAGTAGAATGTTCAGCGCGCAATTGTCAGCCGTTCCAAACCGTGTCAGCAAAACAAAAAAAGTCCCCACTCCGCGTGGAGTGGGGACTTTCTTAAATCGTTAAGCCGAGGCTTAGTACACGTAGTTCAGAGCGGTTACGTCGTTGCTGTTGAACGGACGGTTGCCACCCGAGCCGATGCAGGCCAGCATCCACGAGTTCGGATCTGGGCCCGAAGGCGTACCGGGGATGTACACGGCGCCAACGGTGCTGGCACCTTCGTTCACGGCCGAGCCACCGCAGCTGTACTGACGGCTCATGTAGTCGGTGTGACGGAAGCCGATGCAGTGACCAACTTCGTGGGCCAGGATGGTGGCAATGTAGGTAGTGGCGTTAGCCGTGCCGATGGCACCTACGTTAACCGATACCGAACCGTAAGGGTTGCCGCCGGAGGGGAAACCGGCCGAAGCCAGGTAGCCAGAACCGGAAGGAGCAGCATTCATCACAATGTTGCCGCCCGAGGTAACGCGGGAGAAGCGCAGACGCAGGTTCTGGGCGTTGTAACGACGAATCAGTTCGTCCGTGGCCGTAACGTAGGCCGAGGGCAGGCTGGTCGATACGCGGATGGTGATAGTGCGGGGCAGACCGGTAACCAAGTTGGTGGTACGGTACTGCTCATCCTGACCTACGCGCAGCATGCTGTAGTCGGGCTTGCTGGCCAGCATTTCATTGGTCAGCAAAATGTCGCCTTCCACCAGAACGCCACCCTCAACTTTCTGCGCGCCAGCGGCGGTGAAACCGAGTGCTTTGATCTGGTTAATGGTCGTTTCCGATACTTCATTCTTAACCTCCACATTGGCTTTTTCCTGGCAGGAAGACAGCGAGAGGCTAGCGGCAGCCAGCATAGCCAGCGGAGCGAGTACTTTAAGTGTTTTCATTGGTTTTGGTTGTGGATTAGGTGAAGAACGTGACAAACATAGGTTTTTATTGACGATATTTCAAAACAATGCCTTGTAATTTATCAAAATTATATACGGTTAATTTTATTTTAATGTGTTTTACAAAGTCTTCATTAGATGCGCGGAATAGTATTATAGTTGTTTGTGAATTTTAGATGAAAACTGCATTTACGGTGAATGAGTGCAGGTTGTAGCCGCGGGCAAGTGGCATTATCTCAGCCGGCGCAGCCGAGTAAGGGAGCTTGAGAGCCGACCCGAAAAAAAGTCGGATTTTTTCCCGCTGGCGCAGCCGGCCCCGGCCCCGGCTATTTCTCTATCTTTGTAAACAACCGATTTCGTGCGGCCCTCCTTTCCCGGCCGCTTTACCATATAGATCTTTCAAGCTGTGGCTTGCTCATCCTGCTCCTCCGGTGGGGGCTGCTCTACTACTGCCAAGGGCTGCGGCTCCAAGGGTAGTTGCAGTAGCGGCTGTACCCGCCTCAACGTATTCGACTGGCTCCAGGACCTGGATGTACCCAGCGACTTTAAGGAATTCGACCTCGTAGAAATCCGCTTTAAGGGCGGACGCAAAGACTTTTTCCGCAACCAGAGCCGCCTGCCGCTCATCACCGGGGATGCCGTGGTGGTGGAAGCCGCCGGCAATGGCTGGCACCTGGGCCACGTGTCGCTCAAGGGTGAACTGGTGCGCCTGCAGATGAAAAAGAAAAAGGTGCCTCTGGATTCCAAGGATATCCGTCCTATTCTGCGCCTGGCCACCGAGCAGGACGCCGAGCGGTGGCAGGCCGTGCGCGACCTGGAAACCGGAACCATGTTCCGGGCCCGGGCCGTGGTGGAGGAGTTGCGCCTGAAAATGAAACTCTCCGATGTAGAGTACCAGGCCGACCGTACCCGCGCTACGTTCTTCTACTCGGCTGACGACCGGGTGGATTTCCGAGACCTGATCAAGCGCCTGGCCGATGAGTTTCGGGTACGGGTGGAAATGCGCCAGATTTCGCTGCGCCATGAGGCCGGCCGCCTGGGCGGTATCGGGTCCTGCGGGCGGGAGCTGTGCTGCTCTACCTGGCTGTCGGACTTCAAAAGTGTGAGCACCACCGCCGCCCGTTACCAGAACCTGAGCCTGAACCCGGCTAAGCTCTCGGGCCAGTGCGGGCGCCTTAAGTGCTGCCTCAACTATGAGCTGGATACGTACCTTGATGCGCTGAAGGACATTCCGCAGGTGCAGCGGCCCCTGCTCACGGAAAAGGGCGACTACACCCTGCAGAAAACGGACATCTTCCGCCGCAAAATGTGGTTTGCTGTGCGCGGCGACAACAACTGGGTAGTAGTGCCCACCGAGCGCGTGCGCGAAGTACAGGAGATGAACAAACGCGGCGAGAAGCCTGACAGCCTGCTCGTGCCGGTGCGGGAGGAGGAGAAAGCGCCCGAAGTAACCGCCATTGTAGAAGGCTCCCTGGAGCGCCTCGACGATAAAATAAAATCGGCGAAGCGCAGCAAGCGGGGCAAAAAGAAAAAAGGGGAAGAGCCGGTAGCCCTAGCCCCGGCTTCCCGGCCGAGCCGTGGTGGCGGGCGGAGCGCCTCCGCCGAGGCCCGCCCGGCCGCCTCTCCCGAAGCCTCGCCGGAGAGCCCCGAAGAGCGGGCCCGGCCCCGGGGTGCGGCGGCTCGTCCCCTCAACCGTCGGGGCCGAGGCCGCAACGGAGAAAGCCGCCGCTCTGAAGCGGGGAAACCCGACGATGGCACCACCGCCCCGGACGCCCGCCCGGGCCGGGATGGGGCGCCGCGCCCGCCCCGCTCCTCGGCCGATGGGCCGGATAGCCCACCCCGCGCCGCTGGGGAAGCCGGTGAAGGCCGCCGCAGCCGCTCGGGCCGGGGCCGCTCGGGTCGGTCGGGCCGGGGCCCGGCCGCCGATGGTTCCACATCTTCTGCCTCTTAACTCTCCACTAGCTATGCGCGTTTTCCGGTGCCTGCTGCCGGCCGTGAGCCTGCTGTTGCTGGCCGCCTGCAATCCCAACGAGGTGTACGAGAAAAACACGGACCTCAAGTCGCCGTTGGGGGAGCCCTACGTGTGGGCCGTGCAGGATAAGCCCACGTTCGAGTTTGAAATTCCGGATACTACTCAGCACTATGATGTGTACTTCAACATCCGGAACGCGGCCGACTATGAGTACTATAATCTGTACGTGAAGCACACCCTGACCGGGCCCGATGGCAAGCCCGTTTCGCGGCTGCTGCACCAGATGCTGCTGATGGACCCTAAAACCGGGGAACCCCGCGGCGACGGTTCCGGCGACATTTTCGACCACCGGTTTCTGGCCCTGCCTAATCAGAAGTTTTCCCAGACCGGCCCCTATAAAGTAATGCTGGAGCAGTACATGCGCCAGGATCAGCTGCGGGGTATTATGGCCGTGGGCGTACGCGTACTGAAGCACGTACCGTAGGTACGGCCCGCCTTTCTGGCTTCTGCAAACGCAAAACAGGCCCGCCGGTATCTACCAGCGGGCCTGTTTTGTGTAAGCGCAGCGAAACGCTAGATGCGCTCCACTTTCACGGCATTCTGCCCTTTCCGACCGTCGATGAGGTCGAACGATACCCGGTCATTTTCGCGGATTTCGTGGACGAGGCCGGTTTGGTGAACAAAGATTTCCTGGCCGTTCTCATCATCAATGATGAAACCGAAACCTTTAGACTCGTTGAAGAACTTCACTTTGCCAGTTTTCATAGCGGGTGTAAGCGGTTGTGGATTGAAAGAATGGTGGTAAATCTACATGGTTTTCCAGACTGGCAAAAATACCAGTTGGCGGAACGCCTGACGGATGGCTACGTATGAAGTGGTACCACTTTACATGCCGCTTCCCATCATGCCCGACGAAAACCTGCCCTCGACTCCTGCCAACGAGCAGACTACTAATCAGAAAGACACCGCTGCTGCCCTCGGGAACCAACTGCCCACGGAGCTGCAGACGCCTGCCAATACCACCGGTCAGCAGCCTTTTGCCCACGATGCCAACCACGAGCAAAACGAGGTGGCCGGGGCCAGTCGGGGCGAGTTCGGCCGGCAATCGGGGCAGGGGCTCACGCAGGGTGGCTATGGCAATGAGCTAAGCCGGGGCGAAGCCACCTACGCCGGTACGCTGCAAACGCCGCCCGCTACCACCGGGTACGTGGGGGAGCGGGAGCAGCGCCCGGCCGGCTTGACTTCTGAAGAAAATGGCAGCTTCGGCACGCAGCCGGCTGGGGCTAGCCTACCCGGCGGCTCGGCCGTGGGGGCTTACTTTGCTAACGATAATGCGGCGCCCAAAGGGCCTGACTCTGGCTTTGCCCCTGATTACGGTACTTCTTCCCTGAGCGGGACAGCCGCGGATAGCAATGCCGAGCCGCAGGCCGCTCAACGCAACCAGCAAGAGGACTACACGCCCAATCATCCGGAAGGCGGCCCCCAAGGACTGCGGACGGGCGTAGCGCCTGCCAACTCCCCGGAGGCCACCAATGAAGCCGATGCCACGCCCGGCCGGGAGCCCGGCAGCGGCTATGTGGCGGCGGGCTCCCCCGATGCGCAAGGGGGCACCGATAAGGGCTTTGGCTCGAAAGGTGGCTCGTATAACGATGAGTATGATGCGGCCACGGCAAACCAGTCTGGCGGCTCGCCCGCCCGCGGCGACTACAACCAGCAGGATGCCGCCCGCAACTACGGCGGGGCCGCTGCCGACCGAAACCCCTCTGATAACTCGGCCGACTATGGCCCTGCCCCCGGGCGTACTGCCTCCGCCGAGTAGCCCTCAAGTGCCGCCGCCATATAAAGCCCCGGCCGTCATTTGTCAGCTATGCTGGCGGAAATGGCGGCCGGGGCTTTGGGCAACAGATAAAATTACTCAGGATTATGCTTGGCCAAGAACAGCTTGCCTTTTTCGTTGCTGATGATGAAATCCTGCGTGTTAACAAAGACCAACGCCTCTGCCTGCCCGGTTTTCGGAATCGACAGCATAGTTTTGAGCCCATCGAACAGGCGGCGGCCGGGCAGACGCTCAAACTGGTACACCGTGCCGGTGCCTAACAGCGCTACCCGGTGGCCATCGGGGCTGATGTCGGCGGCGGTTACCCAGGTTGGGAGTTGCAGGCTGTCGGCGAGGCGGGCGGTATAGCGGCCGGGCCGGGCCGGCAGCACGTACTGCTTCACTACCCCATTGGTACCCCGGTTTTTGGTGAACAGATACAGGCTGTCCTGGTAATAGTAAAAGGCCTCGCAGTCAAAATTGCGTCGGGGCTTGCGGGGCGGAAATGCCCGCTGATCGGGATACGTGAACTGAATTGTATCAATCTGCGTGAGGCTGGGGCCACTGAGGCGGTAAATGTGCAGGTTGCGGCGTTTATTCTGGTTGTTGCCAAAATCGCCCACGTAGAGGCGGTGCTCCTCATCCTGTGCCAGGTCTTCCCAGTCGATATTCTGCAGGGGAGAAAGATCCAGGGCCTGGAGCAGGTCGCCCTGCCGGGTGACGCGGTAGAGGCGGGCCGTATTGCCTCCGTCGGCGTGGGTCCACAGGTCGCCCTCGGGGGTGGCATTTTCCAGGCCGGAGCTCTCCTGAGCCCGGGAGTTAATACGCCCGATTTCCGAAACGGTATAACGGGCCGTTGCATCGGCAAAGGAACCCCGGCCCTGGCGAGAAGAGCAGCCCACCAATAGCCCGGCAAAGGCTGCCAGCAGATAACGCGGAAAAAAACACATGCGGGAAAGGCGTAACTCCAAATTTCAGCCGAGTATCTGACCGCATACGCCGGGCCAGCCAATTCGGCCGCCGAAATTGAGGATTTTCTGGCGGTCGGGAGGTAGCAGCGGGGCGAGCGGCCTAGTATCTTACTGACAGAATCATTTCTCCACCCCCTCGCACTCAGGTATGTATTGTCGGGCTTACGTAGTTGTTATGTGCTGGCTGCTGGCCCTGCCGGCTTTGGGGCAGGCGGTGATTGTGCCCGACAGCACCAAGACGCCATACGCTACCACCTCATGGCTAAAGCGCCCGAGCGCGTGGCGAGTAGCCGTACCCGTGGCACTGGTGACGCTGGGCTATATCAGCCGCAACGAGAACCTGCTGGATGAAGCGAAGGAAGAGGTACACGAGGAAACCAGGGCGCATTTCCCCAATTTCCACACCGGACTCGATGATTACTCGCGGCATTTTCCCATCTGGAGTGCCTATGGGCTATATGCAGTTGGGATGAAGGGCGAGCGAGGCGTGGTACCATTTACGGTGTGCTACGGCCTAGCGCACGTGCTAAGCTCGGGTATCGTCAGCAGCCTGAAGCAGGCCAGTCATACGCAGCGGCCCGATAATCCGGCCGATTTCAGCTCGTTTCCCTCAGCCCATACCGCCGAGGCATTCATGACGGCTACGCTGCTGCACGAGCAATTTGGGAAGGGCCGTCCCTGGGTATCGGTGGCGGGCTACGGGGTGGCCACGGCCACCGGGGCTATGCGCATGCTCAATAACCGCCATTGGGTAACGGATGTACTGGCCGGAGCCGGTATCGGGTTCCTCTCGGCCGAAGCTGTGTGGCGCGTGTACCCGGCGGCGGCGCATCTGGTGCCCGGTAAGCTTGGGCAGAAGCTGCTGCTGGTGCCCACTTATGCCCCTGGGGGAGCAGTGGGGGCAATGGTGATGCTTCGGAACTGATGTACGCGTATCCGGTCCGCCGTTGCCATGCTGCTGATGCTCACAGTTTCTAGCGTAGTACCAGGTATGGCTGCAGCTTTCCAAGCGTAGCCTCATCCAGCACGCGGATTTGCCGCAGGTCGGTGGGCTGGCGGAAGGGGCCGTGCTGCTGCCGGAACGCCACCAGCACCCGGGCCAGCCGCTTACCCACGTAGGGGTGGGCCTGCAATACCTCAAAGGAAGCGTTGTTGACATCCACCAGCGCAGGACTGAATCCATCGGCCACAAACGTGTACTTGCGCAGGCTGTCCACCAGATCGGGGGCATCGCGCAGGGCGTAGATTTCGGCAAGCTGCTCTTCGCGCAGGAAGCCGCCCAGCCGCTGCCGGTACTCCACCACGCGCCGCGCATAGCCGCGCCCAATTCCCCGAATCTGCATCAGCTGGGTGGTATCGGCCGTATTTACATCAAATGCCGCCAGCCGCATCGGCTTGCGGGCGAAGTGGCCGGGGGTGGCTTCAAACGGCTTCCGGTTGGGGTACTGGTTGGAATATTGGCCGGGCGGCGTGCGGGCGTAGGTTCCGGCCCCGCGCGGCGGCAGTTGCTCCGGTAGCTGAATATAAGGAGCCAGTCGGGCGTAGGTAGTGTCGGAGAGGCCGTAGGCTTTGCGAAGCTGTTCCTTGGCCTTGAAGCCGCCCACCGCGGTTTTGTATTTCACCAGCCGCTCGGCCAGCCAGGCTGGCAAGCCCCGCGCCTGCCAGTCGAGAGCCGTAAACGCGTTGGGGTTGAACGGGGCCAGCGCCACCTGCACTACCCGGGGGCGGGCCGCGTAAGTCCGCTTCGGGTAGCGGCTGGTAAACCGGGGCCGGGTAGTGCGGCGCGCGGCCAGCTCGGCGGCCCATTGGCTAAGCTGGCGTTGGTCGGCGGCGGGGTTGTATTGCGGCAGTGCCGGCCGCAGCAGCGTGGGCAGCCATAGCCAGGCTACCACCAGCAGCAGCAGCAGAACAAAGCCGGAGGTTTCGCGGCGGGAAAAGCCGAAGTAGCGGCGCATGCCCCGCTGGAGTGGCTGCAGCACAGAACGGCGGGCTAGGGGCGGCTGAGCGGGTACCGGGCGCGGGGTAGGAGGGGGCATAACGGAATACGCAGCAGTAACAAATAGTACCGTTGAGTTTAGTCGGAATTTCCTACAAAACCAAGCTGCATCTGCGCGCTTACTTCCTGATTTTTACATCCACCTCGTAGCGGTAGCGCGGCGGGCCGCCCAGCGGAATGGCAAAGAACGGCAGCGCCACCGCGTACTGGTCCGTGACGTAGAACACCAGGTCGTTGGTGGCTTTGGTAAGGGACGTGAGTTGCAGGTCCAGGGAGAGGCCGTGTTCCTTTTCGGCTATCTGGTGGGTGCTGCTGGCCCACACATTATCATCACTTACCTTGGCGGAATGGCCGTTCTTGGCCACGCTGAAGATCTTCAGGCCCACGTCACCGTCCACATCAAAATTGCTTTGCTTGATGCTCACCACTTGGTCGTTCACGAAAGGGTAGAGGTGGGTTTTGGCTCGTTTCTGGGGTGAGAGGCGGAAACTGTACTCATAGGTAAAGGCGTTGCCGCCCTCCACCGGTACGTTTTGGGTGGGCGAAGTGCTCAGGAAGTAGCGGTACAGGTTGCCGTCGTCGCCGGCTTTGCCCTGGGCAATGAGCTTGAACACGTAGCCGTCAAACTCCTTCACAAACTCACCCTCCAGCGGGTTCAGAGGGCCAAAGGTGTACCACTGGTTATCATAGGTTTTTTCAGCTCCGAACCGGGCCTGCTTCAGCAGGGTGCCGGCCCGAAACTGGCCTTTGGGCTCGGTGGCGCGGGCATCGGGGGCGGAGTGGGTGCCCGCGCCACCGTAAAGGCTGAACTCGGTGGTCGTGTTCCAGCCAAATTTGGCCTCATCGTATTGACCACCGCAGTCGGGGTCGAATACGCGGATGTACACGGGCTGGCGGTTTTCCTTCGGAACGAGAAAAAAGAAGGTTTGCGTGAAGTCGTCGTCGCCCCAGCTTTTATCGGCTTGGCTGCCGAAGGTTACCAAAAAGGCAATGTTTTCGCCGGGATTAGGTACGGCCTGGGCCTGGGCAGCCCACGCTACAAAGAGAAAAGCTGCCAGCAAAAAGCCACCCAGGGCCCGCAGAAAAGACAATGCCATATCCCGAAAGTACCGCCCGGCGCGTAAATTCGGCAAAACACTCGGTCAAATGTGGGTTTGCATTGCCGAAACCGCGCCGGGCCCGTATCATTACACCATATTCCGCCTATCCACCAGCCCTTTGTTATGTCTGCTGCCACCCGTACAACCGATTTTCTGGACGCCCTGGCTGCCGATGTGGAGCGGGTGCGGGAAATTACCAACCGCCGCTTCCGCCCCCTCACCGACGACCAGTTGAACCGGGGCCCCGGGCCCGGTAAATGGAGCGTGGGCCAGTGCCTGGAGCATCTTAATATCGTGGGTGGCTTGTATCTGCCGGTTATCAGCCGCAAGGTGAAAGCCGCCAAGGAGCGAGGTTCCGCACCCGCCGATACAGTGGCGCACGGCTTTTTTGGTCGGAAAATGACGGAAGCCATGCGGGCCCCGGCCACCGAAAAGCCCATAAAATCTCCTCAGCAGTACGCACCGAGCGGGTCCCGGCTGCCCCGTACGGTTATTGAAGTGTTCAGCCGCCAACTGGATGAGCTAAGCAACCTCATTGAGCAGGCCCGCCGCGTGAATGCAAATGCCGTGCGTATTCCGAATCCCATCATTCCGCTGCTGATTCCGCGCCTGACCGATGTGCTGGAATTACTGGTGGAGCATATCAAGCGCCACATCGGGCAAGCCGAGCGGGTGCTGGATAGCCGGGAGCTATAAGGTGCTCATCTGGTCAGATATCCACGGACCATCTGGGATCAACGAAGAAAATAAGAAAGCGTGACACTGGTGCCCTGTAGATACGCTTGGTGCTCCAGCTGCCGAGCTAGGTAGTTAGGTAGAAGGGGTAGTAAGCCTATCTGATAAACAGCCTGAACCTGCAGGTTGCGCCAGCTATAGCCGCTGCCCACCTGTAAGCCGGTATCAAAAGGGCGGATGTCAGCACTAGGGCTGCTTCCTAAAATGCCGAAGCCTCCCCCGCTACCTGGGGTGTAGCCATACACAAGGCGGTGTCGGCCTGCTGCATTACGGGTCAGATTTCCCCACGTATCGGTGTAGCGGTACCGGTAGCGCCCGCGCACGCCCATACCGGCGTAGCCACCCAAGAGCAGCTGCCAGCCATTATCCGCCGCACTCGGCCGATACACCAGCAATGCGTGCGCCTGCAGATAAGTAAGACGGTAAGCGTCCTGGCTTTGGTAATAACCAGGTACCGGCCGGCCAAGCTCATCCGTGGCATCATAGGAATAGGCTTCCTGTAAGCGAAAACCTTTCAATGCCCCGCCCAAACCGTATTGCAGGCTCCAGTGGGGTGATAAGTGGGTTTCGGCGAGCAGACCAGCTTGCCAGGTAGGGCGTGCACTGGTCGCGTATGGAGCCTGCCCTTGTAAGCGTACCCAGCCTATCCCACCGCCTGCCTGCACTCCCCAACGAGTACGGCTCTGGGCGACGGTATAATCCGACTCGAACAGTGCTATTACAACACCTATTCCGATACTGAGCAATGATACGCGGTGATGCATAGTAAATATGGGTAGTAAGAATTGCCTGAAGACTAGATGGGTAGAAAGGTACACCTGCCAAGCACCCGCTGCTACGCTACAGAGAGCTAGGCACCACCAGTTTTAAAGTCCTGCATACTGCTGCCCACAAGCGTGCAATACACTTGAGTTATTGAGTGTAAATAATTGGTTATAATATATTTAACTGGTTTTAAAGGAGGTGTAATGGGACGAATTATGAGGATGGAAGGAGGAACATAAAGTCTGAATCAGTTAAGTTTTTTTCTGGTGCACGTGTGGAATCCGGCACCGGCCGGCATCTGGAGTTTTACCAACTTGCTCCGCTTAACCGTTACTGCTGCATGCGTCCTTTCCTGCTAAGCCTGTTTCTGCTGCTGATGTTCTTTGCCACCGGTTCCTCCCAAACGACTCCGCCCGGCGCGAGCGGCCCTAACCCGGCGGCTTGGAAAAAGATTGACCAGCTGCTGGCTAAAGACCAAACGGCCTCGGCGGCTAAGTTGCTGGAGCCGCTGTACCAGCAGGCGCGCCGCCAGCAGAACACGCCCGAGCACCTGCGCACGTTGCTGTACAAGCTACGCCTGCTGGAAGCCCGGGAAGAAGAAGCCGACGTGCAGGCCATTCAGCTGGTGGAGCAGGACCTGCAAACGGCCCAATTTCCGGCCCGGCCGGTGCTGCACAGCCTGCTGGCCCAGCTCTACGCCCGTTACTACGACAACCACCGCTACCAGCTCTACGACCGGACCCGCACCAAATCCGACACTGCTGACCAGAGCCGCCAGGACCTGCGCACCTGGGACGCCGCCCGCCTCGGCGCGGCCGTGGTGCAGCACTACCGCGCCTCAGTGCAGGAAGAACCCCGCCGCCAGCAGCAGCTGAAACTGGCCACGCTGGGCTACCTCACCCGGGGCGGCAGCGCCGAGGGCCGCAGGTTGC
Source organism: Hymenobacter sp. 102 (assembly GCF_049949205.1). NCBI lineage: Bacteria > Pseudomonadati > Bacteroidota > Cytophagia > Cytophagales > Hymenobacteraceae > Hymenobacter > Hymenobacter sp. 102. The sequence goes on along the minus strand of NZ_CP188172.1, from coordinate 1,913,513 downwards.
GCCCCACCCTCTACGATTTGCTGGCCCACCGCGCCGTGGAGGGCCTCGGCAACGATGAGCTGTACATCACCAAGCCCGCCCAGCAGTTTGAGCTGACGGATGCCGCCCTGTTCGGTCCCGCCCCGGAGTTTGCCCGCCTGAAACTGCAGGCGCCGCAAGCCGATTCGCTGAACGGGCAGTTCCACGCCCTGCAGGTGCTGCAGCAGCTGCTGGCGTTCCGCCTCCAGGATGCTGGCAACCCCGCCGCCCTGGCCGACGCCGACCGGCTGCGGCTGGAGTTCGTGCACGCGCACGCCACGCTGGCCAACAACACCGAGCTGTACCGCGCCGCTTTGGCCCGCGCCGCCGACATGTACAAAGCCCTGCCCATTAGCGCGGAGCTACGGGTGCTGGAAGCCGACATTTGGGAAGAAACCGACCCCGCCAAAGCCCACGCGCTGGCCGTAGCTGCCGAGAAGCAGTTCCCAAAATCCCGGGGCGGGCGGCAGGCTACTGCGCTACGCCAGCGGCTGGAGCGAATGGAACTGGCCTTCACCACCGAGGATGTGCTGCTGCCGAATCAACCGTGGCTTCTGCGCCTGACGGTGCGTAATGCCCCGCGACTCTACGCTACGGCTTACCGCGTAAGTAACGCCCAGATGCTGCGGCAGCTGGAGCGGCCGGAGCTGTACCAGAACAAAACCTGGCAGCAGCGCTACGCCCGCGCCCTGGCGGCCAAGCCCGAGGCTACCTGGCAGCTGGAGGTGCCTGGGTCCCAGGACTTCCGTAGCCACACCGTGCAGCACGCCGGGTCTGCCCTGCCGCTGGGCCACTACCTCATCGTGCTGAGTACCGCCGCCAGCAACCCTACCAAGGAGCAAGCCGGCGTGGTAACGGCTTACAGCCAGGTGCAGGTGAGCGAGCTGAGCTACGTGCGTCGCAGCGCCGACCGCACCGAAGGCCCCGAGCTGCTGGTGCTGCACCGCCAGACCGGTGCCCCCCGGCCCGGCGTGCAGGTGCTGCCGTTTTTCCAGTTTTATAACCAGAGCCGCCGCGAGTATCTGCGGCGGCGCGGTGAGCGGCTGACCACCAACACCGAGGGCCAGACCCAGATTCTGGTAGGCCAGTTCACCGGCGAAAACACCCAGATTGAGGCTGCCCTGTTCACCCAGGGGGCTGATTCGCTGCTAATGACCGAGAGTTTGGGCTACTTCATCCCCCGCCGCAACCAGTTGGATCGGGAGGAAGAAGCTCAGCGCCGCACCTTCCTGTACACTGACCGCGCTATCTACCGCCCCGGTCAGACGGTATATTTTAAAGGGATTCTGACGGAAACGCTAGCCGGCAAATCGAAGCTGCTGACCAAGCGGGCCGTGAGTTTGCGGCTGGTGGATGTGAACGGGCAGATGGTCAAGTCGCTCGATTTCGTGACCTCCGAGTTTGGCTCCTTCCACGGCTCTTTCGTGCTGCCCACGGGGTTGTTGAACGGCGAAATGTCGTTGCAAACCGAATACGGCAGCCAGAGCTTCGCGGTGGAAGACTACAAGCGGCCCACGTTCCAGGTGACGTTTGAGCCGGTGAAGGGCACGCCGGTACTGGGGCAGCCCGTAACGGTGCGCGGCAAGGCTACCGCCTACGCCGGCCAGCCCATCGACGGGGCCACGGTGAGTTACCGGGTGGTGCGGCGCACGTTCTGGCCCTTCTTCGGCCGGGGCTTCTACGGCGGCGGCCGGCCCGAGCAAGAAATTCTCAGCGGCACGGCCCGCACCGATTCGGCCGGGGGCTTTGCCATCACCTTCGAGGCCAAAGGTGACGCCATGGCGGCCAATAAGCGCGGCGGCTGGGGGCCCGGCTACGCCTTTGAGGTAACGGCCGACGTAACGGATGCCGCCGGCGAAACCCGTACCGGCACCCAGCGCGTGAGCCTGGGTACCGAGGCCCTGACGCTGCGCCTGGAGCTGCCCGAACAGCTCAACCGCGCCGACGTGCCCACGCCCCGCCTTTTCAGCACCAACGCCGCCGGTGAGGCCCAGCCCGCCCGGGGCCAGCTGCGCCTCTACCGCCTCACGCCGCCCACCCGGCCGCTGCGCCCCCGCCTCTGGGAACAGCCCGAGCGTGAAGCGCTGAGCCAGGAAGAATTCCGCCGCCGCTTCCCGCTGGATGCCTACGGCCGGGAAGACAACGACAGCACCTGGGTCCGCACGCTGGTGCTCACTCAGGATTTCGACACCGACAAAACCCCTCTGCTGCCCGCCTTGCAAACGGCCCTGGCCGCCCAGCCGTCCGGCCGCTACCTGCTGGAAGCCACCGCCGCTTCGGCCGCGGCCGGTCAGCCCGAAGCCCGCGCCGAGCAGCGGTTCACCCTGTTCGACCCCGCTGCCACCACGTTGCCCGTGCCCGCGGCCGACTGGTTTGTGCCGTTACAAGACAGCGTAGCGCCCGGCCAGACCGCCCGCTTTCTGGTGGGCAGCTCCCTGGATGGGGCCCGTGTGTTGCTGGAAGCCGAGGCCAAAGGCGAAACACTGCGCCACGAGTGGCTGACGCTGCGCGCCGGTGAGCAGCGCGTGGTGGAAGTATCCGTGCCCGCCGCCCTCGGCGAAACCCAGCTCTACGTGCACTTCACCCAGGTACGCGACAACCGCCTCTACACCCACACGGCCCCGGTGCAGGTGGCCACGCCGCCCGCCCCGCTGGTGCTCAGCATTGCCACCTTCCGCGACAAGCTGCAGCCCGGCCAGAAGGAAACCTGGCGCGTCACCATCCACCAGACCAACGGCCAGCCCGCCGACGCCGAGCTGCTGGCCACGCTCTACGATAAGTCGCTGGACGTATTCCGCCCCCACGATTTCGCCGCCCCGGAGTTCTATCGGCCCTACTTCCCGCCCACGCTGGCTTGGCAGGGCCGCTTCGGCACGGAGGAAGGGCAGGAGTTGTTTAATTGGTATGTCGCCGAGTACTATCCTGATGCCATTCGTTACCCGCATCTGAATATGTGGGGAGTTGATGGGGAGGATGAAATTCCGGACCAGGAAGAGTTGAAAGACAAAGTAGTTTCCAGCCGAACTGTAAAGGGCAACACAGACAATCCAGCTGATTTGGTAGGATTGGAATCAGCAGCTATGGCCGCTCCGGCCCCTATGGCTTCCCGGGCAATGATGAAGGCCGCTGATACCAGCCAGTTAAATGAGGTAGTGGTAACTGAAGCGGCCGGTGTTCCAAAATCAGTGTCAACCCAACCAGACCTCAGCACCGTGCAGGCCCGCAAGGATTTCCGGGAAACGGCCCTGTGGATGCCCGCCTTGCGTACCAACGCCCAAGGCGAAACTGTGCTGGAGTTCCAGCTGCCCGAAGCCGTGACGCGCTGGCAGCTGCTGGCCCTGGCCCACGACCAGCAGCTGCGCACCGGCCTGCTGCGCCGGGAACTGGTTACGCAAAAGAGCCTACAGGTAACGCCCAACGCCCCCCGCTTCTTCCGGGAAGGCGACCAGCTGACCTTCTCGGCCAAGCTCAGCAACCTCACCGGCCAGGCCCTCAGCGGCACCGCCCAGCTCCTCCTGCTCGACGCCCGCACCCAGCAGCCCCTGGAAAGCCAGCTCCTCAAAAGCCCCGCCCAGGTCAGCTTCAGCCTCAGCGGCAACCAGAGCCGGGCCGTAAGCTGGAACCTCACCATCCCCGAAACCGCCGAGGGCCAACTCCCCCTCGAAGCCATTACCTACCGGGTAGTAGCGAGAGGGGAGTCGAAGGAATTGAAAATTAAAAATGAAGAAGTAAAAAGCAGCCGTGAAGCCCGCAAAGAGGCCAAAAACCAAAAACAATCAACCAAAAACCAACTCGCAACGGTAGAGGATGGCGAGGAAAACACTCTGCCGGTGCTGCCGAACCGGGTGCTGCTAACCGAAACGCTGCCGCTGGCGGTGGTGGGGCCGACTACCCGGGAGTTTGAGCTGAAAAAGCTGACCAGCACCACCTCCGGCACCCGCCGCAACTACTCGCTCACGCTGGAGATGACGCCCAACCCGGCCTGGTACGCCGTGCAGGCGCTGCCCTACCTGATGGAGTACCCCTACGAGTGCTCTGAGCAGACTTTCAGCCGCCTCTACGCCAACCTGCTGGCCGCTAAAATTCTGCAGAGCAACCCCCAGCTGCGTACCATGCTGGCCGAGTGGCAGCGCGCCGCCCAGTCCGGCGACAAAGCCGCCCTCACCAGCAAGCTGGAGCAAAACCAGGAGCTGAAGGCCCTGCTGTTGCAGGAAACGCCCTGGGTGCGCGACGCCCAGAACGAAACCGAGCGGATGCGCCGCCTCGCCGAGCTGTTCGACGAGCCCCGCCTGAAAGTCGAAACCGCCCGCGCCCTGGCCAAGCTTCGCCAGATGCAGCTGCCCGACGGCTCCTTCCCCTGGTTTGAGCGCATGCCCGCCGACCGGTACATCACCCAGCTCATCGTGGCCGGCTTCGGCAAGCTGCAGAAGCTGGGTGCCTTCGATGCCCAACAGGACCCCACCGCCCGCCAAATGCTGCAAAACGCCGTGGCGTATCTGGACGGGGAGTTGCAGGACGACTACACCCAGCTCCGCAAGCAGTCCAAGGTAGACCTGAAGCAAGACCACCTCGCCGATCTGCAGGTGCAGGCCCTGTACGCCCGCAGCTTCTGGCCCGCGCTGGCCGTGCGCAAGGAGGACCAGTCGGCCCAAACGTACTACCAGCAGCAGGCCGCCACTTACTGGCCGGGCCGCACCCGCTACCTGCAGGCCGAAATGGCCCTGGCCCTGCACCGCGCCAAAACTCAGCCCGCTGCCGTGAAGGCCATCCTCACGGCCCTGCAGGAAAACGCCCTGCACTCCCCGGAACTGGGCATGTACTGGAAAGACGTGCGCGGCGGCTACTACTGGCGCGAAGCCCCCACCGAAACCCAGGCCACGCTCATCGAGGCCTTTGATGAAGTGCTGAATGACCAGAAATCGGTGGATGAAATGAAGCTGTGGCTGCTCAGCCAGAAGCGCGTGCAGAACTGGGAAAGCACCCGCGCCACCGCCGACGCCTGCTACGCCCTGCTGCTGCGCGGCTCCAACTGGCTGCATCCCACCCAGCCCCTGCAGGTAACGGTAGGAGGGAAACCCGTGCAGCCCACCAGCCAGCAGGCCGGCACCGGCTACTACAAAGTAACCTGGCCCGCCGCAGATATCAGGCCCGCCCAGGGCCGCGTAACGGTGCAGAAACCCGACGCCGGCGTGGCCTGGGGCGGCCTGTACTGGCAGTACTTCGAGCAGCCCGATAAAGTAACGGCCGCCGTGGGCGGGCTGCAGCTGGAGCGCCGCTTTTACCGGGAGCAGCGCACCGCCGCCGGCCCCGTGCTGGAGCCCCTCACCGCTACCACGCCCCTGCGCGTGGGCGACGTGCTAGTGGTGCGCCTCGTGCTCCGTGCCGACCGGAACCTGGAGTACGTGCATCTGAAGGACCAGCGCGCCGCCGGCCTGGAGCTCATCGGCCAAACCTCGGGCTACCGCTACCAGAGCGGCCTGGGCTACTACGAGAGCCCCCGCGACGCGGCTACCAACTTCTTCATCAGCTACTTCCCCAAAGGCACGCACACCTTCGAGTACCGCCTGCGGGCGGCCCAGGCCGGCAATTTCTCCGGCGGCCTCTCGCAGCTGCAGTGCCTGTACGCCCCCGAGTTTACGGCCCACTCGGCCGGCACCCGGGTACAAATTGCCGGGCAGTAGGGGAGGGAAGCGCTATTGCGTGCTGGGCCAGAGTACGCGGGGTTTTGCCGTAAACGGCCACTGCGAAACCCCGCGTATTCCACCCCGAACCACTGCGTGAAAACGCGCAAGGTTTGGCCTGCCCGCCAACGGATTGTACATTTGCAGTTCGTTTGGTTTTAAGTAAGGATGAAGTTGTTACAACGAGTTGCTTTTCTACTGCTGGCATTGCTATTGAGCACTGCCACGGCCTTCGCTCAGGATGAAGCCAAAGCCACCGCTACCCCTACTCACCTGCCCGGCGAGGAAAAACTATCGGCCCAGGAGCGCGCCGAGCGGGACTTTCTGATGCCCGTGCGCCGCAAGCAGGCCGCCAAGCTGCGGGCCACCGCTGAGGAAGCCGGCGTGCACCAACCCGCCATTGAAGCCACGGCCCACAACCTGGAAGCAGTCGTGCCAGAAGCTGAAAAGCTGGCCCCGGTAGCTGCCCCCGAAGCCAAAGCCGCTCCAGCCGTTGTGCACCGTCGTACCAGCAGCACGCATCGTCGGCACACCAGTACGCACCGCAGTAGTAGCCGGACCTCCTCGCGCAAGAAAACCACGGCGAAAAAAACGAGCTCCAAGAAAACGAGTACTCGGAAAAAGAGCACGCGTCGCCGTTAGCGCCTACTCAAACCCCAGCAAAAAGCCCTACCAATGCATCATCGGTGGGGCTTTTTGCTGAACAATATAATGGTTGGTACGGGGCCGTTGATGATGCTGTCATTTCGCATCCGTGTCGTCTTCCGCCGGATCGGGCGGGGCGACGTGGTAGCGTGGCGTGTGCCAACGGGTTGTGCGAGCCAGCGCTGGGGTCAGTCGCCAGCCGTATCCAATCTGTGCTGTGGCGTAGGAGCCCCGGTGGCGAGCAGTAAGGTTGCCTGATTGGACAGCCCCCGCAGCATCCAGGTAGTCAAGCCGCCGGGTGTCAACTTCGGCCAGCGGCAATAGTCCGCGCTGGTAATCTAGGTTTACCAGTAGAAATTGCCGGCTCGTGAGGGCATACTGAACCTGGAAAGAGGCTCCTATCAACGGCGTCCAACGGCGAGGGTACTGTGTGTGCAATAGTACCACCGGCTGATTGGGCTCGGGCCAGCCGGTAACATTGCCGCCCGCCGTAAAAATCCAGTTTTCATCCGTCAGAAAACGGTTGAGTTGATAGCCGTAACCAAGGCTCAGACCGGCATCCACGTGCCAGCGCGGCCCCCAGGTCAAAACGTCGAGATACTGTAGCCCTACACTGGTGTGCAGCAAACCTCCGGAGCCAAAACCCGCACTCTGCCGTCCGTATCCGCTCCGGTAGTGCAGCATGGGCGATAAGCCGGTAATATGTTGAGCTACACTAAGGCCCAGGCGCGAAGTTAACGGCAGCATGGCCCGTAGTTGTGCGGCCAGCTGGAATGAGCCCCCGGCACTAAAACCCGGTGGCACAGCAGAAGGTCCAAGGCTGGCTGCCGACAACGACACCCCCATACTGCCACTGATTTCCAGGGCGCGTTGGGCTTTGACAGAATTACTCGCTAGGCCCCCAAGTAATAGCAGCCCGCTGCATTTGGATATAAAATGGATTCCCATACATAACAAAGTAAATAGGCTGATTCACTAACGGCTAAATGGGGAATATTCTTGCCTGAGTTATATAAAGAAAAATAGCACATAGCTAGGTGCCATGTGCTATTTTTCTTTCGTATGATTTCAGCCGTTACGCGTCCTGGGGCATCAGGCGCACTACCAGCCCATCCATGCGCGGGTGCAGCCGGATTTGGCAGGAGAGGCGGCTGCCCTGCGTCATCACCGGCAGGCTTTCCAGCATGGCCAGCTCGTCGTCGGAGGGCTCGGGCAGCTCGGGGCCGGCCAGCACTTCCACGTGGCAGGTGCCGCACAGGGCCATGCCGCCGCAGGTAGCTTGAATATCGTAGCCATCGGCCTTCATCACCTCCATCAGGCTCAGACCCATATCCGTCGGGGCCTGAATCTCGCGCCGCTGGCCGGGCGCCTCCTCTACATATACGCGTACGTCGTCAGTCATAATCTGCAATGAGTGAATGAGTGAATGAGTAAATGGGTGAATGAGGAAGCCGTAACGGTCATTACTCATTTACCCATTTACTCATTCACTTCTACAAAGTAGGTACCCCGTTTACGGTGGTGTATTTGAGGGTGTACTTTTTGTCGGGGTAGATGTACTTGAAGGCACCCTGGCACATCAGGGCCGCCTCGTGGAAGCCGCAGAGGATGAGCTTGAGCTTGCCGGGGTAGGTGTTGATGTCGCCGATGGCGAAGATGCCGGGCTCCGAGGTGGAGTAGTCCAGCGTGTTCACCTTCACGGCGTCGTCCTCAATTTCCAGGCCCCAGTCGCCAATCGGACCCAGCTTGGGCGTGAGGCCGAACAGGGGAATAAACGAATCCACGTCCACCTGCTCCGTCTCGCCGGAGTTGGCCGTGATGGTCACGGCGTTGAGGCGGCCGTTGCCGTGTACGTGGGTTACGTTGCTGCTCAGCACCAGCTTCACGCGGCCCGCTTCGTGCAGATTCTTCACTTTCTCGGCCGAGTCGGCCGCGCCGCGGAACGTGGTGCCGCGGTGTACCAGGGTTACTTCCTTGGCTACATCGGCCAGGAAGATGGTCCAGTCAAGGGCCGAGTCGCCGCCGCCGGCAATGACCAGGCGCTGGTTGCGGAAGGTTTCCGGGTCGCGCACCATGTAGTATACGCCTTTGCCGCCTTCAAAATCGGTCAGGCTCTCGATGGCGGGCTTGCGGGGCTCGAAGGAGCCCAGGCCGCCGGCAATGGCAATGGCTTTGCAGTGGATTTCGGTACCGTCGATGGTGGTTACCACGAACGAGCCGTCCTCCAGCTTGCGGTAGCCTTCTACCCGCTCACCCAGCGTAAAGGTGGGGTGGAAGGGCTCAATCTGCCGCATCAGGTTGGTTACCAAATCACCGGCCAGCACCTCCGGGAAGCCCGGAATGTCGTAGATCGGCTTCTTGGGGTAGATTTCCGACAGCTGACCACCTACCTGGGGCAGGGCATCCACCACGTGGCAGCGCAGCTTCAGCAGTCCGGCTTCAAATACGGCAAACAGCCCTACCGGGCCGGCCCCGATAATGCAGATATCGGTGGAAATGGAATTGGTCATGCAACAACAGCGAAAAACGGAACAATAGGCCTGCGTACTCCAGGCCATTGGCTAAACAGCCAACCCCCACAAATCGTTGGCCTGAACGGCAAAATGACTACGTGGCGGGCGTTATGCGGGCGCAAAGATAGGGAGGTATCCCTCAGCCCGGAGTACTGGGGCAAAACTATGCACCCAGGGGGCAAACGGAGCCGCGAAAACAGTGTGCCGCCGAGGGTACTGTGGGGATTTACGGCTGATCTGGTAGCTTGCCGAAACCGGTTCGTTCATCCGGTGCTTTCCCCGTAGCCAAGTTCCCGCCCGTGCAGCCCTCCGTACCCGTTCAAACCGCGCCGCGCGCGGCACTTTCCCGCACCTCTCTGCTGGTAGCGGCGTGCTCCACTATCATTGAGTGGTACGATTTCACGCTATGTCTGTACTTCGCCACGGTGTTGTCGCGGGTGTTTTTCGGGGCAGGAACGGCGTCGCTGCTGACGGCTCTGGGCGGCTTTGCCGTATCGTACCTGATGCGGCCGTTGGGAGCAGTATTCTTCGGGCACATCGGCGACCGGCACGGCCGTCGGCGGATGATGCTGCTTTCCATGGCCCTGATGACGGGTGCCATGCTGGCGACGGCGCTGCTGCCTACCCGTGCGCAGCTGGGTGGGCTGGCGGGCTGGTTGCTGTTGCTGCTGCGCTGTCTGATGGCGTTTTCGGTGGGCGGAGAATATACCGGCGTGGTGGCGTATCTGCTGGAAGGGGCCCGGCCGGGTCGTCGCGGGTTCGTCACGTCGTTGGCGGCGGCGGCCAGTGAGGTGGGGGCATTGCTGGCGGTGGGCGTCTGCGCATTGCTGGTAGCGGCGCTGCCTGCCGCCGCCGTCGATACCTGGGGCTGGCGGCTGCCTTTTCTGCTGGGAGCGGCCTTGGCGGGCGGCGTGTGGCTGGCCCGGTCCACCATGCAGGAGTCGCCGGATTTTGAGCGGCAGCAGGAGGCGGGCACTGTGCCCACCGCGCCGCTGCGCTACACGTTGCGCCACCACCGGCCCGCTATTCTGCGCACATTCAGCATTTCAGCACTAGGCTCCATCACCTACTATGTGGGCATTACCTACGTGCCCACCTTTCTGGCCACTACCGGGCAGCGGCCGGAAAGCGAGGCGCTGGGGCTCTCCACCATTGCCGCGGTGGTAGTGGTGCTGGTAACGCCGGTGGTTGGGGCCCTGTCCGACCGGTGGGGACGCAAGCCTGTGCTGGCTGTGCTGGCCGGATTCAGCGCCTTGTTACCCATCACCCTGTTTTCGCTGATGCGCGGGGGTAGCTCCTGGCAGGCAGTGGGTGGGGCAGTAGCCCTGGCCGCAGTGGCGGGCGGCGTCAGTGCCGTAGGGGCCGCCGCCACCGCCGAGCAGTTTCCCGGCGAAGGCCGCCTGAGCGGGCTGGCGCTGGGAGCCACGGCCGCCACGGCCGTTTTCGGTGGCCTCACGCCCTTCCTGGCCGAGCTGCTGATTGCCCGCACCGGCTGGCCGTTGGTGCCCGGAGCCATGATTGCTCTGGTGGGGCTGCTGGTACTGCCGGTGGTGCTCACCATGCCCGAAACGGCATTCAGCGACCAGCCGAAGCAATAGCCAGCGTGGTGCAGTGGGCCGCTTCCGGCATCGTGCTAGGTCGGGGCGCAACGGCGCGGCGGGCACTGAAAACACAAAACCCCGATTCTGCGGCAGAATCGGGGTTTTGTTGTACTAAAGTGGTCACGTAAGGAGTCGAACCTTAAACCTTCTGATTCGTAGTCAGATGCTCTATCCAATTGAGCTACGCAACCATTTTTTACCGTTTCGGGAGCGTTTCTCCGTTTTGGTTGTGCAAAGATAGAGGGGAAAAACCGGGCGGTGCAAGCCGGCTGCAAAAAAAACTGCTCAAATTCCGGGCGAAAGGATACAAGGTGCTGAAATTCAGCTGAAATTTTTTTGCTCTTTTTCAGCCCCTGTGGCCAATGCCCGCTTCAGAGCCTGGGTAAACAGGAAGTATAGTCCGAACAACGATACCGCCATCAGCACTACTACCAGCACCTTACCAGCGGTACCCGTATCGGGGTCCTGAATCAGCTGCAACACATCCTGAGCCTTGGTGCCCAGCCAATAAAAGAACAGGGTACGGGGTAGCATTCCTACCACCGACGCTGTGAGGAACTGCCGCTTCGGCACACCCACCACCGCCAGAATAAAAGTAATGAGGGCAAACGGCAGCACCGGCGACAGGCGCGTGAGCAAGACCAGCCGCCAACTGTCGCGGCGCAGTTCCTGCATAATGGCGTGGGCCTTGGGAAACCGCTCCAGCAGGCTGGTGAGCTTGCCCTGATCCAGGGAATGAGCAATCAGGTAGCCCCCGTAGGCCGCCAGCATATAAGTAAGTAGCATCCCGGCAAAACCTGGCCAGCCAAAGAAAAACGCCGTTACCAGCACTACCATGGTGGTGTGGGTAAGGGAGAGCGTCATGGTGAGGGCCACTACTACGAAGTACAGCAGCATCTGCAAGGCCGAGGGATGCACGAGCCACTGCTGGTTTTCGTGGAGCGTCCAGGTCAGCACACTGTCGCCCACCAGCGGCAGCACGGTAAGCAGCACCAGCGAAATCAGGGTGGATTTGTTCTGGGCGAAAAGCTCTTGGAAGAAGGACATAAGCAGAAGCAAAGGAACCGGCAGAAACAGGCGGGCCCGAAGGTAACAACGTAACTATGGCCCGGAAGGCTACGCTCAGTCAATCACCACCAAAACTTACTGCCAAAACCCCGCTACCTTTGCCCGTCCAAACGCGTACCGCCCAACTCCACTACCGCTTCGACGCTCTGCAATATGAAATTCGGAACCAAAGCCATCCATGCCGGCGTGCACCCCGACCCCACTACCGGGGCCATTATGACGCCCATCTACCAGACCTCAACCTACGTGCAACGCTCCCCCGGCGACCACAAAGGCTTTGAGTACTCGCGTACCCACAACCCCACCCGCACGCAGCTGCAGGACGCGCTGGCGGCCCTGGATAATGGCAAGCACGGCCTGGCATTTGCCACTGGTATGGCGGCCATCGACTGTATCGTGAAGCTGCTGCAGCCCGGCGACGAGGTTATCAGCACCAACGACCTGTACGGCGGCTCTTACCGCCTCTTTACGAAAGTGTATGCCGCCTACGGCATCAAATTCCACTTCGTGCCTATGCACGATATGACGGCCGTAGAAGCTGCCGTAACCGAGCGTACCAAGCTGATTTGGGTGGAAACGCCCACCAATCCGCTGCTCAACGTGATTGATATTGCCGCCGCCTCGGCCGTGGCCAAGAAGGCCGGGGCTCTGCTGGTGGTAGATAACACGTTCAGCACGCCTTACCTGCAAACTCCGCTGGAGCTGGGTGCCGATATGGTGATGTACTCGCTCACCAAGTACATGGGCGGCCACTCCGACGTGGTGATGGGGGCCGTAGTGGTAAACGACGACGAACTGCACCAGCGCCTGAGCTTCTACCAGAACGCCTGCGGTGGCACACCCGGCCCCCAGGACTGCTTCCTGGTGCTGCGCGGCCTTAAAACCCTGCACGTGCGCATGCAGCGCCACTGCGAAAACGGCCGCAAAGTGGCCGAGTACCTGAAGGCTCACCCCAAAGTGGAGAAAGTGTACTGGCCCGGCTTCCCGGACCACCCCAACCACGCCGTGGCGGCCCGGCAGATGCGCGACTTTGGCGGCATGATTTCCTTTGTGCTGCAGGGCGACCGGAAAGAGGACGCCATTGCCTGCCTGGAGAAATTCCAGCTGTTCTCCCTGGCCGAAAGCCTAGGCGGTGTGGAAAGCCTCTCGGGCCACCCCGCCACCATGACGCACGCCAGCATCCCGGCCGAGGAGCGCCGTAAAGCGGGCCTGTCTGATTCATTGATTCGTCTGAGTGTGGGGATTGAGGATGCCGAAGACCTGATTGAGGACCTGAAGCAGGCTATTGGCTAAGCCGCTGACAAAGTGCTGCAAATGCACAACGCCCCCGTAAACGAACAGTTGCGGGGGCGTTGTGCGTTGATGATGTATGGCTCGAAGCGGGCCAATCTGCGGGTAGCTTCCTGCCGTATGTGCCCGCGTTAACTCGTTACTGATGCTGCTTCATTTTCGATGTGTCTGGTTGCTGCTTCTGGTGCTGGCCGGCTGTACCGAACCGACTTCCGCACCCGCACCCAGCCCGGCTCCGCCCGCTCCCGTTCCTACCGCTCCGGCTGGCACGGTAAGCTACCTGGCCCTGGGCGACTCGTACACCATTGGGCAGAGCGTGCCGGCCACCGACCGGTGGGGCGTGCAGCTGGCCCAACTGGCCCAGGCAGAAGGTGTGCAAACCCCCGACATCATTGCCCAAACCGGCTGGACTACCGGGGAGCTGCAGCAGGCCATTGCAGCGGCCAACGTACAGAAAACCTACGGGCTGGTGTCGTTGATGATTGGGGTAAACAACCAGTACCGGGGCCTGCCGCTGGCTACGTACCGCACCGAGTTTCGGCAGCTGCTGCAAACGGCCATTGGGTTTGCCGGCGGCCGGTCCCGGCGCGTATTCGTGCTGTCCATTCCCGACTGGGGGCAGACTCCGGTCGGGCGCAGCTACTCCCAGACCCGCATCAGCACGGAAATCGACCAGTTCAATGCTGTGGCCCGCGAAGAATGTTCAAGAGTGACGGTAGAGTTTGTGGACATCACCGACCTGACTCGTAACACCAGGTCCGACCCCGCTCAGTTTGCGCCGGACGGCTTGCACTACTCCGGCTTGCATATGAGCCAATGGGCCAATCGGGCACTGCCGGTAGTGCGGTTGCTGCTGAAATAAGCACCCCCGCACTTTATCTCTCCGGGGCCGATGCTGCCGCACATTATGTGTACGGTGAGTAGTTGTGCTGCCCCCCAGTCTGGCTGATATGCGCGGTAGGAGGCTTCCCGGTTTCACATAATTGTTGGGGCAACAAACAAAACCGTCTGCTGGCTGTAGTACTCGCACTTATCCCGGAGGCCACTGGCTTCGGGGGCGTTTTTATTTTTGCCGCGTGAAACATTACCTCTCAGCCGCTCTTGCTTTGCAGGCAAACCGGCTGACAACTGCCCGCTTTGCCTCCGTCACCTCCGCTCAGCCCGTTTGCGGGCCAGGTGCAGGGTGCTGTTGCTGTTGTTGAAAGTAGCTTTTGGCAGGGTGCGACTACCCAGGCCGTTTTCACTATAGTTAAGTTTTCTTCTGAGCTGAACGCTACCAGCCAAGCCGCTGCGTGGTGCGTATGCGGGCTAAGGGCCCCCGGGAAGAAGCTTGCCTTCTTGTTTACTGACTTGTAGCTGCCAGCCAGCGGCCGGGCTTCTCCGTGGTGAAGGTCCGGCTGGAGCAGCGCGCCGAATGTTGTGCGTTGGGCCTGCTGCCCGGCCCTGTGCGGGCGAAGCAGGGATTGTTTTCTCTTTTTTCTTTTTGCGTATGAATCATCTATTCTCCCCTCAGTTAGGGTTGGTAACGGCGTTGTCGTTGACTAGCTTGGCCGCCGTTGCTCAGAATATCAGCGTATCGGGGCGCGTAACCAATGCCGCTGGTGAAGGCCAGCCCGGCGTAACGGTACTGGAACGCGGCACCAGCAACGGCACCAGCACCGATGCCGACGGCCGTTACCGGCTGGAAGTGGCGCCCACCGCCACGCTGGTTTTCTCCGCCATCGGGGCTACCACCCAGCAGCTGCCCCTTAGCGGCCGCACCAGCCTGGATGTGCGCCTGCAGGACAACGAAACTACCCTGAACGAAGTGGTAGTAACCGGCTCCCGGGCCACCGAAGGGCGCTCCAACATCCTGACTACTTCGCCCGTCGATGTGATTTCGGCTCGGGAAATCAAGGCCTACGCCCAAACGGATGTCACCCAGATCCTGACTTATATTGCTCCGTCGTTCCAAAGTACGCGCCAGACGGTAACCGACGGAACCGACTTTGTGGACCCGGCCACCCTGCGCGGCCTTGGGCCCGACCAGGTGCTGGTGCTGGTGAACGGCAAGCGCCGGCACACCTCGGCCCTGGTGAACATCAACGGCACCCCCGGCCGCGGTTCGGTGGGTACGGATATGAACGTCATCCCGCCGGCCGCCATCAAGCGCATAGAGGTGCTGCGCGAAGGTGCGGCCGCCCAGTACGGCTCCGACGCCATTGCCGGCGTCATCAATATTCAGCTTAAGGACGACACCACCGGCGTGCAAACCAGCAGCACCGTGGGCCAGACGGTGGAAGGCGACGGAGAGTTGTTTCAGGCCGATGCCAATGCCGGCTTCGGGCTGGGGCGCAGGGGCTTTATAGATGTGAGTGGGCAGTTCAGCAACCGCTCTTTTGTAGACCGTAGCCGCCCCGATACGGCCCCGCTGATTTACCTGGGCAGCAACGGCAACTATCCCAGCGGCCTTTCCGACCAGCAGAAGCGCGACCTGAAAGCCCAGGATGATGCCCTGGTGGCCCAGCGCGGCTTCAACCGCCGCAATATCCGGGTGGGTAGCTCCGACGTGCGCACCTACGGGGGCTTCGTGAATGCCGCCTACACGGTGGCACCCGCTCTCAACATGGAGGTGTATGCGGCTGGCGGCCTTACCCGTCGCACCGGCCGGGCCGGAGCTCTTTACCGCCTGCCCAACCAGGCCACCCAGAGCGACCTGACGATTTACCCCAACGGTTACCTGCCCTTCATCAACAGCACCGTGGATGATGCCTCTCTAATTACCGGCATCCGGGGCACGGTGCTGGGCTTCGCGGCCGATTTGAGCAACACCTACGGCCGCAACAGCCTGCGCTACGACGTCACGAACACGCTCAACGCTTCCTTGCCCCAGGGCACCAGCCCCACGGATTTTTACGCCGGTACGCTCACTTTCCAGCAGAACACGGTGAACCTGGGCTTCTCGCGCAAGTTTACCAGCGTGCCCGCCCTGAGTACCCTGAATGTGGCCTTCGGGGGCGAATTTCGCACCGATATGTTTGAAATTGAAGCCGGAGAAGAAGGGTCTTATCTGGCCGGTACCCGCACCGTGAACGGGGCCCGCGCCGCCTTCGGTTCCCAGGGCTTCCCCGGCTACACCCCCCGCGACGCCACCGACCGCACCCGCACCAACGTGGCCGGTTACGTGGACCTGGAGAGTGACATCACCGAAAAACTGCTGGTGAGCGTGGCCGGCCGGGCCGAGCGGTATTCTGATTTCGGCAACAACGTGAGCGGTAAGCTGGCCGCCCGCTACAGCATTCTGCCCGACCTGGCCGTGCGCGGCAACCTGGGCAATGGCTTCCGGGCCCCCTCCCTGCAGCAGCGCTACTTCACCAACTCCAGCACCCAGTTTACCAGCGGGGAGTTGCGCGAGGTGCTCACCACCAACAACGACGACCCTCTGACTCGTGCCTTCGGCATCGGCTCCCTGAAGCAGGAGAAATCGAAGAACTACAGCCTGGGCCTCACGGCGCGGGTGCTCCGCACGATTACCCTAACAGTGGACGCCTACCAGATTGACATCCGGGACCGAATTGTGCTCAGCAGCCAGTTCAACCGCAGCAACGCCGCCGTCAACCAGATTCTGGGCACGCTGCCGGTGCAGGGCATCCAGTTTTTCGCCAACGCCGTGAACACCCGCACCCGGGGTTTGGATATTGTGGCTAATGAGCGCCTGCAGCTAGGGCCCGACAGCCGCCTGACCCTCACGGCGGCGGCCAACTTCAACGAAACCACCGTGCGCCGTTTCAACAGCTCGGCTTTTATTGACGCTAACCCCAGCCTGCAGAATACACTGTTTGACCGGGCCCAGCGGGCCCGCCTCGAAAACGGCCAGCCCCGCAGCAAAATCAACCTCAGC
Organism: Hymenobacter sp. 102; assembly: GCF_049949205.1. Classification (NCBI taxonomy): domain Bacteria; kingdom Pseudomonadati; phylum Bacteroidota; class Cytophagia; order Cytophagales; family Hymenobacteraceae; genus Hymenobacter; species Hymenobacter sp. 102. The sequence goes on along the minus strand of NZ_CP188172.1, from coordinate 1,896,817 downwards.
GCCGACTACGGCTACAAAATCTTCAGCGTGAACCTGCGCACCGTGCGCTTCGGGGAAATCCAGACCAAGGATGCCAACCCCGACCGTTCCTTCATCGACCAGACCTTCTCGGCCAAGTGGGTGACGGATTTGGTGCTCAGCGCCCAGGTGCTCAAGAATGTAGGCGTGAGCATCGGGGTCAACAACCTGTTCAACGTCTATCCGGACCGGCTCTACCAGGACCCCAACAACAACGAGCAAAGCCTAACCTATTCCACGCTGGATGCTACCAACCGGGGCCGCTTCCCGTACAGCTCCAACCAGTTCGGCTACAGCGGCGCCTTTTATTTCGGCCGCGTAAACGTGTCGTTCTAATGGTTCAACGGCTTTTGAGCTGAATACAAGACGGCCGGCTTCCTGCACAGGGAGCCGGCCGTTTTGTATTCGATAGTATCGGGGCTATTTGTGGAGCAAGCTGAAACCCTACTTCCCGCCTGCTGTGGAGTTGCTGTCCAAAATTTTCAGCAGCTCGTTGAGTTTGGGCGTCAGGATGATTTCGGTGCGGCGGTTCAGGGCTTTGTTCTGGGGCGAGTCGTTGGAGGCTACGGGCACGTACTGGCTGCGGCCCGAGGCCGTCACGCGCTCCGGTGCTACGCCGCCCGTGGTGAGCAGGCGGGCAATTTCGGTGGCGCGCAGCACGCTCAGGTCCCAGTTGTCCTGCATGGCCCCGGCCGGGCGGCTGAAGGGTACGTTATCGGTGTGGCCTTCCACTACTACGTTCACGTCGGGCTGCTGCTGGAGCACCGTGGCCAGCTGCTTCAGCGCTTCCTGGCCTTTGGGGTCTACTTTCGTGGAGCCTGATTTGAACAGGAGCTGCTCCGAAAGGGACACGTACACCTTGCCGTCCTTCATCTTTACCTGCAGGTCGGTGCCCTGGAAGCCGCGCAGGGCGTTGCTCACGCTGGCTTTGAGGGCATCTACGGCCCGGTCTTTCTCCGCCAGGGCTTTTTGCAGCTCGGCCAGCTTGGCTTCCCGGGCCGTGAGGTCGGCAGTGAGTTTGTCGATGTCGGCGCGGCTCTTGCGCAGGTTGGTATCCAGCTCGCCCAGCTCGGCCTCACGGCGGGCCAGGTCCTTGGCTACTTTGTTGTAGTCGGCCGATTTATCGGCCATGGCGCGGTCGGAGTTCTTCAGCAGCTTATCGTAGCTGTCGGTGAGCTGGGTGTTGAGTTGGCGGGTGCGGCGTAGGTTGCGGCCGGTTTCGGTAGAATCGTCTACCAGACGGCGGGTTTCCAGGCGCAGCTGGGCCAGCTCATCCGAAGATTTTTTCAATTCCGTCACGGCTTTGCGGTATTGCTGCTCCGCCTCGGTTTTGGCTTGTTCGGTGGCAGTCTGGCGGGCTTTCAGGTCGTCGTATTTTTTGGAGGCTACGCAGCCGGGCAGGGCAGAGGCGGCCAGCAGCGCGCAGAAAGCAAAAGCGGGAAAGTGTTTCACGGCAGAAAGGAATCAGGAGAGACAAGCGGAAATACCGGCTAGATGGCTGTAGCGGCTTCCGGGCGGCAAGGTAAGGCCCCGGCGGCGGATGTGCTACCGGTAGCTGCCGGGGCGGCCATTACGTAAACGGCTGGTTCCGCATCCTTTTCCAACGTCTTCCCTCATGGCTTCCATCCTCGACTCCCTGCCCGCCGAAACGGCCGCATTGCTGGACTACCAGTGCCATACCTTCCCGAAAGAGCAGCTGCACCAGCCCGGCCCCGACTTTCTGGACCGGTGCTTTGTGCCCGGCAACCGCACTCCGCAGGTGCTGCGCAGCCTGGGCCAGCTCTACAACCACGGCCGTTTGGCCGGCACCGGCTACCTGAGCATTCTGCCCGTCGACCAAGGTATTGAGCACACGGCCGGGGCCTCGTTTGGGCCAAACCCCCTGTACTTCGACCCCGAAAATATCATCAAACTGGCCGTGGAAGGGGGCTGCAATGCGGTGGCTACCACATTTGGTACCTTCGGAACGGTGGCGCGGCGCTACGCCCACAAAATCCCGTTTCTGGTCAAAATCAACCACAACGAGCTGCTGACTTATCCCAATAAATACGACCAGATTCTGTTTGGCTCGGTGGAGGAGGCCTGGAACCTGGGAGCCACGGCGGTGGGTGCCACCATTTACTTTGGCTCCGAGGAGTCGGGCCGGCAGATTCAGGAGGTGTCGGCGGCGTTTGAGCGGGCCCACGAGCTGGGGATGGCCACGGTGCTGTGGTGCTACCTGCGCAACAACGCCTTTAAAACCGCCGATAAGGATTTCCACGTTGCCGCTGACCTCACCGGGCAGGCCAACCACCTCGGCGTTACCATCGGGGCCGACATTATCAAGCAGAAGCTCCCGGAAAACAACGGCGGCTTCTCAACCCTGAAGTTCGGCAAAACTCACCCGGCCATGTACGAGCAGCTCAGCACCGATAACCCCATCGACCTGACGCGCTACCAGGTGGCCAACTGCTACATGGGGCGCATCGGCCTTATCAACTCCGGCGGCGAAAGCCTGGGCGCCGGCGACCGGGACGCGGCCATCCGCACAGCCATAATTAACAAGCGCGCCGGTGGGCAGGGCCTTATTTCGGGCCGAAAAGCCTTCCAGCGGCCCTTCGCAGAAGGTGTTGACTTGCTGCACGCCATTCAGGACGTATACCTGGATGAGCGGATTACACTGGCGTAGCCTTCTAGAACAGAACAGAACAGAACAGAACAGAACAGAACGTCATGCAGAGTTGAAGGCGAAGCATCTCGCGTGCTGAGGTCGTCAAACTATCTGTCATGCTGTGCATGTGGTGCATCAAGCCAGGGGCCGAAGCATCTCTCCCGCTTCGTTGAAATTACTACTGCAACCTCAGCACGCGAGATTCATCGACTTCGCTCGGAATGACGGTCCGCCTTGTCCTCCGTCAATTGTTCTCTCGTCACCTCATTTCCCCATCACTATCTTTACCTTTCGCACTGTTGGATTCTGCCGTAACTTGCACCTCGGCAGTGAAAGCTGTGCGTCAGTTGCAGCCTGCAGGCACTCCTCTCTATTGACTCAAGCACCCCCTCTCGATATGTCATCTTGGTTTAAGCGCAAAGAAAAAGGCATTGTAACGCCCACGGAGCAGAAAAAAGAGACGCCCGACGGCCTCTGGTACAAATGCCCCGAGTGCAAAACGGTGGCTACCATGGCCGAGCACAAGCGCCTGCTGTCCACCTGCGGCAACTGCGGCCACCACGACCGGATTGACGCTGCCGACTACTTCGACTTTCTCTTCGATAACCACCAGTACCAGGAGCTGGACGCTGATATGCACTCGGCCGACCCCCTGCACTTTGTGGATACCAAAGCTTACCCCCAGCGCGTGGCCGCCACGGAGCGCAGCACCGGCCTGAAAGATGCCGTGCGCTCGGCCCACGGCCAGATGAACGGCCTGGGGCTGGTGGTAGCCGCTATGGATTTCAAATTTATTGGGGGCTCGATGGGCTCGGTAGTGGGGGAGAAAATTGCCCGGGCCATTGATTACGCCCGCCAGAACCGGTTGCCTTTCCTGATGATTTCGCGCTCTGGAGGGGCCCGTATGATGGAGGCTGGCTATTCGCTGATGCAGATGGCCAAAACCTCAGCCAAGCTGGCGCTGCTTTCCGAAGCCGGCCTGCCCTACATTTCCCTGCTCACCGACCCGACCACGGGTGGCGTAACGGCCTCTTTCGCCATGCTCGGCGACTTTAACATAGCCGAGCCGGGAGCCTTGATTGGCTTCGCCGGCCCCCGCGTTATCAAGGAAACAATAGGTAAAGACTTGCCCAAAGGCTTCCAGAGTGCTGAGTTTGTGCTGGAGCACGGCTTCCTCGATTTTATCGTGGACCGGAAAGAGCTAAAGAATAAACTCACCGAGCTGCTGACGATGCTGAAGCCCGTGGAAGTGGCTGCTAATGAGCCGGCTACCGTAACTGAGTAAAATGGAGTTGCCGATACCAAAAAAATCGGCAAGCTTTTTGGCTATAGCCCGTTAAATGCGTGTCCGGCGCGTTTAACGGGCTTTTTGCTTTGCCTGACCCGCAGTATTTTTTCTTTTACCCCGTGGCATAGCCTTCTGGCTATATTTGCCGAACATTTTTAGTCCAACCGCAGTAAGAACCTGCAAAACCAATCAAACTGCTCTTTTCTCACCACCAAGTTTTTCTCTTCCTATGACTTCTCGCAATTCGCTTCTAACGCTGCTGATGGCCTTCGTGCTCTTCGTAAGCTCCTGCGCCACTACCCGCAACCCCAATATCCCGGAAGCACCCAATGGCTCCGGTCCGCGCAAGACGGGTATGAGCAAAACCGCTAAAGGCGGTATCATCGGGGCCGGTGGCGGTGCCGTAGTAGGCGGCGTACTGGGCCGCGTAATTGGTGGTAAAAACGGTACGGCCGCCGGTGCAATTATCGGGGCTGCCGTGGGCGGTACCGGTGGAGCCCTGATCGGCCGGAAAATGGATAAACAGGCGGAGGAGTTGCAGCGCGACATGCAGAATGCCAAAGTGGAGCGCGTAGGCGAGGGTATTAAAATCACCTTCGACTCGGGCATCCTCTTTGATACCAACAAAAGCGACCTGCGCGCTGCCTCGATGACCGAAATCCAGAAAATGGCTGAGGTGCTGAAAAAGTACCCCGACACCAACGTGCTGATTGAGGGCCATACCGACAACACGGGTTCGGACGCCATCAACCAGCCGCTGTCGGAGCGTCGGGCCCAGGCCGTGGCGAACTACACTACCTCGCAGGGCGTTGATGCGGCCCGCATCACCACGCAAGGCTACGGCTCCAGCCAGCCCATTGCCGATAACACCACCATGGAGGGCAAACAGGCTAACCGCCGCGTAGAAATTGCCATTTTTGCCAACGAAAAAATGAAGAAGGCTGCTGAGAAAGGCACGCTGTAATTCAGACCCATCTTGCAGATCAAAAAGCCACTTCCCTGGAAGTGGCTTTTTTGTGCGCTACAAAGGCCGCCGGTAGTTGATTTACCGGAAACCGGAACTGTTTGCGGTACTAAATTCTGGCGGTTTAACTGCCTGAGCATAAGAGTGGAAAACGCCCCGGGAGAGCCAGGGGCGCGGGCTTCCGGGTGCAGGTAAGAAGTATTTTGATAATTTTCCGACAGCAGAACCGTTTTTGGCAAGGTGGTTGCAAATCTGAGGTAGGAAAGGCAGTAACCTCCTCCCGTTTGCTTGTGATACTGATCCTTTTTGCTGCTTTTCTCTTTACTTCACACCAACACACTAACCTCCCCCAAACCTCATGAAGAACCTTCGTTCATTATTTGCCCTGATGCTGGCTGTACTGCTGCTGAGCAGCAACTATGCCGAGGCGCAAACCACCACTACCAAGAAACCCTGGAGCAAAACCGCTAAAGGTGCCGTCATTGGCGGCCTGGGCGGGGCGGCCGGTGGTGCCGTGCTGGGCCGCGTAATTGGTGGCAAGTCGGGCACGGCTAAGGGGGCTATTATTGGTGCCGCCGTGGGTGGTGGTGCCGGTGCCCTCATTGGCCGCCGCATGGATAAGCAGGCCGCCGAACTGAAAAGGGAAATGGCCGGCGCTAAAGTAGAGCGCGTAGGCGAGGGTATCAAAATCACCTTTGACTCGGGTCTGCTGTTCGCCAAGAACTCGTCGGCTCTGACGGCTACTGCCCAGGACAACATTAAGGAGCTGGCTAAAACCCTCATCAAGTACGGCGACACCAACGTAATTGTAGAAGGCCACACCGACTCCAGCGGCAACGATGCTATCAACAACCCTCTGTCGCAGCGCCGGGCCCAGGCCGTGGCGAACTATACCCAGCAGCAGGGCGTAGATGCCTCGCGCTTCACGGTAACCGGCTACGGTTCCAGCCAGCCTATTGCCGATAACTCGACGGAAGCTGGCCGTGTGGCGAACCGCCGCGTTGAAGTGGCCATTTTCGCCAACGAGAAGCTGAAGAAGGCTGCTGAGAAAGGCACTATCTAAGCTCGAAGCGAGTAGTTTTTCAGGCGGCCCCGTCACCAGTTTGGTGGCGGGGCCGTACTGTTTGGAGTGCTTCTGTACCCGTGCCCTATGCCCGTCACCTACACTTCCTCGCCAACCGCCAAAACCCAGGAAAACCACGTTATCCTGAATCAGTTTTATCCCTCACTGACGCTGGATAAGCCCCGCCGCTCACCCATGCGGGAGCTGATTTCCACGGTTCTGTCGCACCGCACCACCCACGCCGATGAGGAACTGGCCTACGACCGGATGCTGGAAGCCTTCGGCGACTGGGCTGGAGTGCTGGCTGCGCCTACTGCGGAGGTGGCCCACGCCATCCGAACCACCCGCTGGCCCGACACGCAGGCCCCGCGTATTCAGGAAATTCTGCGCCGTATCAAAGCGGAGCGGGGGGAGTTTAGCCTGGATTTTCTGGCCGAATGGCCAACCGAACAAGCCATGCACTGGCTAAACGATATGCCGGGCATCGGTTTGAAAACGGCCTCGTTAGTACTGCTTTTCAACTTTCACAAACCCGTGCTGCCCGTTGATACGCACGTACACCGCATAGCTCAGCGAGTGGGCATGATCGGGCCTACGGTATCAGTAGAAAAAGCCCACCATGTACTGCTGGAGCAGCTACCGAAAGATGCTCTTACGCTGCTAAACTTCCATAAACACAACTACTGGCATGGGCAGAAAGTCTGCTTCTACGCCAAGCCCGACTGTGCCCGCTGCCCCCTGAAAGGATTCTGTAATTACTACCAGGAACACTTCGGCCCAGCCACGGCGGCGGACCTGGCAGCCACACCCATGCACTGGGATGAGAGGTGGGGTAAACTGCCGCATTAATCTTTTTGCTGTTAGCTGATGGCGGTTAGCTGTTAGCTTTGGGGCGGCATTGCTGCTAACAGCTAACCGCCATCAGCTAACAGCTCAGAAAATGCGCTTCGTAAATCATCCGGTTCTGTGTAATTACTACGTCACGTACCGGTGCAATGCCAAGTGCTCCTTTTGCGACATTTGGGAGAAACCTTCGCCCTACATCACTCTGGCCGATGTGGAGCAGAACCTGCGCGACCTGCAGCGCCTGGGCGTGTCGGTGATAGATTTTACGGGCGGTGAGCCGCTGCTGCACCGCCAGATTCATGAGTTTGTGGGGCTGGCCCACGACATGGGCTTTATCACCACGCTCACCACCAACTGCCTGCTCTACCCTAAATATGCCGAGCGGCTGCGGGGCAAAGTGGATATGCTGCACTTCTCCCTGGATGCCTCCGAGAAGGAAGTACACGATAAGGGCCGGGGCGTGGCCTGCTTTGATTTCGTGCTGGAAAGCATCCGCGTAGCGCGGGAGCTGGGCGAGCGGCCGGATATCCTGTTTACCGTGTTCCGCGCAAACCTGGCCGACCTGGAAAAAGTGTACCGGGAAATCACGCAGCCTAATAAGCTGATGTTGATTCTGAACCCGGCCTTTGAGTACAACTCCGTAGAAACCGGGGAGCAGCTTACGGCGGAGGAATTGGATTACCTGTCGGCTTTTGGGAAGCGGCCGGGCGTGTACTTGAACGAGGCTTTTATCCAGCTCCGCCGCGACGGGGGGAACCACGTGGCCGCGCCCGTATGCCGGGCCGCCAGCACGACGCTGGTTATTTCGCCCAGCAACGAGTTGGTGCTGCCCTGCTACCACCTGGGCGAGCAGAAATTCCCGATTGATGGCCGCCTGCACGAGCTGTATAATTCCTCTCCGGTGCAGCAGTTGGCGGCACTGGAGGGCCGGCTGCCCCAGTGCGAAGGCTGCACCATCAACTGTTATATGCAGCCCAGCTTTGCCGTGGAAACCAGTAAATACTTCTGGCAGGCGCTGCCCAGCACCCTCAAGTATAACTGGGAGAAAGGCACTTGGAAACGCATGCTGGCCCGTTAAATCCTTTCACCACATACCAACTCTCCCATGCCCGCCCTCATTCTTCCCGTGCAGGATAACTACCCGCAATTCGGGCCTGACTGCTTTCTGGCTGATAATGCTACTGTAGTGGGCGACGTGACGCTGGGCCGGGGCTGCACCGTGTGGTTTCAGGCCGTAGTGCGCGGCGACGTCAACAGCATCCGCGTAGGCGACGAGACAAACATTCAGGACGGGGCCGTGATTCACTGCACTTACCTGAAAGCAGCCACCGTCATTGGCTCCCGGGTCAGCATCGGACACAAAGCCATCGTGCACGGCTGCACCGTGGAGGACGACGTGCTCATCGGTATGGGAGCCATTGTGATGGATCGGGCGGTGGTGGGCGCGGGCTGCATTATCGCCGCCGGAGCCGTGGTGCTCGAAGGCACTCAGTGCGAGCCAGGCTATCTGTACGCCGGTATTCCGGCTCGTAAAATCAAGCCGGTGAGCGAGGAGCAGCGTGCCAATATGCGCCAGACGGCCGCCAACTACCAGATGTACGCCGGCTGGTTTCAGCAGTAGCCACGCCCCGGCGTAGATGCCGCCCCAAAAGAACGCCCCGCTCTGCCAGAAACTTGGCGGAGCGGGGCGTTCTTTTGGGGGAAGGCCGGGATTAAAGCGTCAGGGCCTCATCGGTATCTTCTACGCGCTCCTCAGTGTTGGTCACCCGAATCTGCACCAGCTCCACGGCGCGACCGGAGCGCTTCAGCACCCGGAACTCGTAGTTATCAAGTACAGCCACGTCGCCGACCTCCGGGATGTTGCCGTACAGCACGTTCAGCAGGCCGCCCACGCTTTCGTAGTCGTCACCCTCAGGCAAAGGGTAGGGCAGGTACTCGTTGGCGTCGGAAATAGGTGTGGCCGTATCCACGCGGTATTCATTTTCCGCCACCTTTTCCACCACGGGCACCTCATTGTCATACTCATCCTGGATTTCGCCTACCAGCTCTTCTACAATATCCTCCATGGTCACGATGCCCGATACCCCACCGAACTCATCGGATACGATGGCCATGTGCATGTGCTTGCGCTGAAACTGGCGCATCAGCCGGTTGATTTTTTTGGTTTCCGGCACAAAATAAGCCGGGCGCATGATGCGGGCCACTTCAATGGGCTCCTGCCGACGAATAATCTGCAGCAGGTCTTTCACGTAGAGCACGCCCACGATGTTATCAATGTTGCCTTCGTACACCGGAATCCGCGAGAAACCCTCGTTGTACACGGTTTCCAGCACGGCATCCTGGGGCGTATTCACGTCGATGGCCGAGAGCTTGGTGCGCGGCACCATAATCTGCTTCACCATCCGGTCATTGAATTCGAACACGTTTTCAATCAGCTCGTGCTCGGAGTCCTGAATCTCGCCGCTTTGCTTGCTCTGATCCAGCAGCACCCGGATTTCCTCCGACGTATGCGCTACCTCTCCGTGGATGGCGTGCACCCCGAACAGGGACAGCACCAAGTTGCTGAGGCGGTCAAGCAGCCAGATAAAAGGCCGCAGCACCCAGTACACGATTTTCAAAGGCCAGGCCACGGCCAGACTCACCATTTCGGAGCGTTGCAGGGCCAGCACCTTCGGAGCCTGCTCCCCAATAACGATGTGCAGGGTGGTGATGAAGGTGAAGGAAAGTCCGATGGATACCCAGTGCATCCACTCAGGGTCCAGCGTGAGGTTGAGCAGGCCCAGGGCTCCGCTGATTACTTTTTCGGCTACGCTTTCCCCAATCCAACCCAGCAGCAGCGAGGCCACCGTAATACCCAACTGGCAGGCAGATAGGTAGGCATTGAGGTTGTGCAGAATTTTCTGCGTCTCGCGCGCCAGCTTGTCGCCGTGCTGGGCCCGCAGGTCAATCTGTGAAGCCCTCACCTTAACTAGAGCAAACTCAGCTGCCACGAAAAAGCCGTTCAGCAACACCAGCAGAACGGTAAAAAGTATCTGTAAGCCCATAGATGCGGAAGCCGGACTCAACCGGTCGGCCTTCCTTTGTAAAGCAAAAATACGACATTCGGCGCAAGCGGTTGGAAAATACCTGCGTGCCACCCCCGAACGGCTCCGCCCGGAAGGCCCCAACGTGCAGCTTTGCCGGTGGAAAAACTACTTTCCGCCGTTAGCTGTTGCGGTTTCTCCCGACCTTTGCCTTGTCTTCGACCAGTTGTCGTTTTTTCTCTGTTTTCATGTTCCGGCATTCCTCCTTTCTGTATTCAATACTGCTGCTCCTTTTTTCGGTTGTTACGGCGGCCAACGCGCAGGTATTGCAGCCTACCAAGCTTTCCGTGGCCCTCAGCAAGCCCGCCGCCAAAGTAGGCGAGGAGCTGGACCTGATTGTAAATGCCCGCATCGACGATAAGTGGCACCTCTACGCCACCGACTTCGACCCTGATCTGGGACCCACTGTTTTCACCTTCACCTTCGCGAAGAGCCCGGCGTACGAGTTGGTGGGGGCCCCCAAATCCATCGGGGCCACCAAGCACTACGACGATATTTTCAAGGGCAACGTCACGTATTTTGAGAAAACCGGCCGCATTACCCAGCGCATCCGGGTGCTGCAGCCGGGCAGCCTCACCATCAAGGCCGAAACCGAGTTTCAGAGCTGCACCGACGTGGACGGCCGCTGCATCCCGGGTGAGGAAAGCCTGAGCTTCGGGCCTATTGAGGTAACCGGCACTGCGGCCACGCCAGCTACACCGGCCAAGGGCAGCACCGGCGCAGTTGTAACGCCCGCCGCCCCCGCCCCGGCAGCTACTGCAGCGGCTATGGCCACTGCGCCAGCCGATACGGCCACTCCTCTGATTACCACTGCCACGGCCGCCGCTGTAGTGCCGGATTCTGCCACGGCCGTTGCTGCGCCGGAGGAGGTTCCCGGCCGCGCGATGGGGGGCGCGGCTCTGGCGGCTACCACCGCAGCCGCTGGTGCCGAAGGAGCCGATGCCGGCCTGCTCTCCCTGGCCCTGATTGCTTTTATATCCGGCCTGAGCGGACTGCTGACGCCCTGCGTGTTTCCGCTTATTCCTATGACAGTTTCCATCTTCACGAAGGGCTCCGCCGACCGGCGTCAGGGAATTCTGAAAGCCTTGTTCTACGGTTTCAGCATCGTCTTCATTTACGTAGTGGTGGGCCTGCTCACCAGCGTACTGCTGGGGGCCGATGGCCTTAACCTGATCAGCACGCACTGGCTGCCTAATCTGATTTTCTTTGCCGTATTCGTGGTATTTGGGTTGTCATTCTTAGGGCTGTTTGAGATTACGCTGCCCCACGGTATGGTGAATAGAATTGACGCCCAGGCTGATAAAGGCGGGTGGGCCGGCGTGTTTTTCATGGCTCTTACTCTCGTGGTAGTATCGTTCAGCTGCACTGGCCCCATCGTCGGCTCCATTCTGGTAATGGCCGCGCAGGGCGGTGGCTTACGGCCGGTTATTGGTATGCTGGGTTTTTCCCTGGCCTTCGCGCTGCCGTTTATGCTTTTTGCGCTGTTCCCGACGTGGCTAAAAAGCTTGCCCAGCTCGGGTGGCTGGCTAAACACGGTGAAGGTGACCTTGGGCTTCGTGGAACTGATGCTGGCCCTGAAATTCCTGAGCATGGCCGACTTGGCCTACCATTGGAACCTGCTCCCCCGCGACCTGTACTTGGTCCTGTGGATTGCGCTGTCGGGGTTGCTGGGTGTGTACCTGCTGGGCCGCTTCAAGCTCTCCCACGATTCAGACCTGCCTCACCTGAGTGTGGGCCGGCTGCTGATGGCTGTGCTGGCGTTCAGCTTCATGACCTACCTGATTCCGGGCCTGTTTGGGGCACCGCTGCCGCTGCTGGCTGGCTACCTGCCGCCCCAGAGCCGCCAGGATTTCTCGCTGGCGACGGGGGCCGCTCCGGCCGTAGCCACCGCGCTGCCCAATGCCCAGTGCGAAGCCCCACGCTACGCCGATTTTCTGGAGCTGCCCCACGGCCTGTCGGGCTATTTTGATCTGGAGCAGGCCAAGCGCTGCGCCAAAGCGGCTAATAAGCCGTTGTTCATCGATTTCACTGGCCACGCCTGCGTAAACTGCCGCAAAATGGAAGCCACCGTGTGGAGCGACCCCCGAGTGCTCAAGCGCCTGCGCGAGGATTTTGTGGTGGTGGCCTTATACGTGGATGACAAACAGGAGCTCCCGCGCAATGAGTGGTACACCTCCGCCCACGATAACAAGCAGAAAACCACTCTCGGCAAAAAGAACGCCGACTTACAGCTCACGGGCTTCAACGTGAATGCCCAGCCCTACTACGTGCTGCTTGACCCTAACTCCCCCACCGATCTGGCCCACGTTCTGGCCACGCCGGTGGCGTATGAGGCGGACGCCGCGAAGTTTGTAGAGTTTCTGGATGCTGGCCTGGCCCGCTACCATCAGCAGGTAGCGGCCCGCTAACGAGTTGCCTATCAGTTCGTAAAAGCCCCATCTGAATTCTGGTTCAGGTGGGGCTTTTGGTTGTGGTAAATGGCCGGCTTCGTTGAGAGAAGTGCAACCAATCGAGAGCTTTTTTGCCTTTATACCGTGCAATTCTACTCGGAAACCCTGACCTTTGCGGCCGAAAAGATACTCTAGCGTAGAGTAGCGAATCCCGCGGAAGGCAACGAGATATGGCGGATACCCAAAAAAGAAAAGGCGGCACCCACCCAGATGCCGCCTCTCGATTCAGAACGTACCCACCCAGATACGTCCCGTTTTTCCTCCTCACATAATCCACCCTTTTTTTGTGCTGTAGAAGAAGGACTCGAACCTTCAAGGAGCAGTTAGCCGGCCGCCGGACCAGTTTTTCCCAAATCTCCACCCCCGAGAGAGGGGGGCGTGTCTGCCAGTTTCACCATTCTACAATATGAAAACAATCCGTTGCCGGTCGCGTTGGATTATGACAAATGTACTAGCTTGGTTGAAGTAATAAAATAATTTCAGACATTTGTATGAAAATTTACATACTTTCTAAAAAAGTAGAGTTTTCATTGAAATATAGATAATCAACACCCTGAAAAATGGCTCGTAATTACGAACTTGACGACACCGACCGGAAAATTCTGGCCCTGTTGATTGACGATGCAAAAATGCCCTACACGGAAATTGCCCGGAAGGTGCATGTTTCGGGCGGTACGGTGCACGTGCGCATGGCCCGACTGGAAGAGTTAGGCATTGTGCAAGGGGCTACCCTCAAGATAGACTACCAGAAGCTGGGCTATGGCGTGCGGGCTTTCCTGGGCATTTATCTGCAGAAGAGTTCCGTGTATGAAAGCGTGGTTACGGCGTTACGCCTGATTCCGGAAGTCGTGAGCATCGATTTTACTACCGGGGCCTACGGCATTTTTGCCCGCCTGATCTGTCGGGACACGAATCACCTGCGTGAAGTTCTGCACGAACAGATCCAGCTGATTGAAGGAATTGAGCGCACGGAAACACTTATTTCCTTGGAAGAGGCTTTCAACCGGCCCATTCAGCTGCAGGAAGTAGAGGAGGATACCAACTAAGCCGCCCGCCGCTGTAGGCTGATTTGTAGCGCCGTTATTCTCAGCTGGGAGTAACGGCTGCTATGTTTCTGCTCGGTACTGGCCGCCGCCACTGCCGGCAGAATAGGGCAGCGAAAAGGCAGGATTGTATTTTTCGGATGAAGTTGGATGGTGTGTTGGGCCTTGATTCACTGCTGGTTATATTTCGTGTACCCAACCAGAACCCCGGCACTTCTATGCGAACCTCCTGTGCGTTTCTTTTGCCGTTGGCATTACTGGCTCAGGTGAGCTGGGGGCAGAGTTTGCCGGCGGTGTACCTGAATGACCGTGACCAGGCTACGGTACCGGATAGCGCCACCCATTATCGGATAGTAGACCGTCGTAATGAGTTGCTGGGTACCTATGCCATGCGGGAATACTCGATATCGGGTACCTTATTGCTGAAGGGTACGCTCTCCGCCATTGATCCGCCCGTTCGCAACGGGCTGCTTACGTGGTACCACCCCGATGGGAGCCGGGCGGCCCAGGTTCATTACCATAATGACGAGGCTGATGGCCTGTACCTGGGCTGGTACGAGGACGGTAAAGTAAGCCAACGCGGTGACTACACGGATGGACAGCGCGTGGGCCGCTGGATTACGGTGCACCGCAACGGGCAGAAACGCTCGGAGGGCCGTTACAACGCCGGCCGGCCGGTAGGGGAGTGGCGCTATTACTACGACACCGGGGAGCTAAGTGCTATTGAAATGCCCGACCGGCAAGGTAAGCCGCTGGCGCTGGCGTTCTTTAACAAAGACGGTTCTCCTTACATGGGTCGGGTCCGGACGCGGGAGTTTCCGCAGTTTCCGGGTGGGGAGGTGGCCATGCTCAACTACATTGCTCGCAACACGGTGTACCCGCGCACCATTCGGCGCAAGGGTATCACCGGCAATGTGTACGTGAGCTACACGGTGGATGAGCAGGGCCGGGTAGGGCAGGTGCGGGTGGTGCAGGGCTTGGCTCCCGATGCCGATCTGGAAGCCCGGCGGGTGGTGGCTAGTCTGCCCGCGTTTGAGCCGGGCCGGGAATACAACCTGCCCACCGCCATGACATTCACTATTCCCATTCATTTTGCCCCCAACTTTTCCTTGATTTCCGGCGTGAAGCCGCCCCAGGTACCGCCCTCCGAGGCCCGGGCTGCTGCGCCCGACCCCGAAACTGAGTAGCCAACCCGGAAAAATTCGGAGAGGGGATTAAACCTCGGCCGTCGGCGTCCTTCTTACTGGCAAAAGCAACCCTCACTACACACATTTTGCCATGAAACGCTTTTCATTGTTTGCCCTTACCGCCTTGCTCTTCAGCCTGTCTGCCAGTGCGCAGGTAGCTTCCCCCCGCCACGACCAGGCCCGCATCCGGCAGGGAGTACGCTCCGGCCAGTTGACCCGCGCAGAAGCCGCCCGTGCGCAAAACCAGCAGCTACAGGCCGCCCAGGCCCGCCAGGGAGCCCGCGCCGATGGCGTGGTAACGCCGAAGGAGCGCCAGGTAGTACGCCGCGAAGAGCGCCAGGCCGACCGGGTGTTGTACCGGCAAAAGCACGACGGCCAGACCCGCGTAGTGCGCTAACCTCTGCTCCGAACTAATACGCTAGAACGCAAAAGCGCCCCGGTCTGCCAGCAGACCGGGGCGCTTTTGCGTATGACAGGGTAATGCTTAGGCTGTAACCTGCGCGTCCAGCTTCTGAGCCAGCACATGCTTCGGCACGGCACCAACCTGCTTGTCCACTACCTGGCCATTCTTAAACACCAGCAGCGTGGGGATGCTGCGGATGCCGAATTTGGCGGAAGTCTGGGGGTTGGAGTCAACGTCAACTTTGCCGATAACGGCTTTGCCTTCGTATTCGCCGGCCAGCTCTTCTACTACCGGGCCTACCATGCGGCAGGGGCCGCACCATTCGGCCCAAAAGTCTACCAGTACCGGCTTATCGGAGTTGATGATCTGGTCGAAGTTAGCATCGGTAATTTCGATGGCTTTATGTCCCATAATTGTAGGGTTTTTGATGAAATGAGTCTGTACGCTTGTCTGAGCACCTTGTACGTACAAGCGGGCCGCAAGGTAGCAGATTGCGTTCCAACAAGCAGCGCGCCGGAAAGTTCACTTCGGCCAGAGTGGCAGAAGTCTGGCTGAGTCAACGCAGTTGCCCGCTACTGCTGGCTCGGGCAAGGCCAACAATAGCGGGCGGTATTCGGCACACGGTATCAGGTTACGAGTGATAGGCCCGGGCGTACTCCTGCGCCCGGTTGCGTAGCTTATAAAACACATAGAGGTTGAAGAAGTGCATGCCACCCAGAATCAGAATGATGGTGCCGATTTTGATGCTGAGCGTTTCCACGCTGTCCTGGTAGCTGGTTACGGCCTCCGTGGTGCGCAGCGTGAGCGTAGCGTAGCCGATGTTGACCAGGTAAAAGCCCGTCAGCAACAGCTTGTTCACGGAGTCGGCCAGCTGCTCATTGCCGTGAAAAATATCGACCAGAAACAGCCGGCCGTTCTTGAACAGCGTGCGGGCCACCCAAATGGTCAGCAGCACCGTAACGGGCAAATACACTCCGTAAACCAGCAAATAGTAGTTCATGACGTTGAAGGGTTTGAGGGTGAAAAAAATGATAAGGTGAAAAGTGAATGGGGACAGGTAAAGGCGCTTGGCGGCAGGAGTTGGGGCGGTTTTGCTGATGGCCTCAGCTGGTACCGGAGTCTGGTTTTAGGATAGGTAAGCCGCGGAATCTATCTGCGGAAGTAAATCGGCTACTGCTTGTTGGCAGCTAGAAAAGCGGAACCGGAAACCGGCGTCCAGCAGCCGTTGCGGCATTACTTTGCGGCTTTTCAGAATCAGCTCGGTTTCAGTGCGCAGCAGGAAGGCCCCGATTTCCAGCAGCCACTGCGGCTGAGGCAAGTGCCAGCGCGGGCGGTAGTGTCGGTCGAGCAAGCCCATAAGCGTGGCGTTGGGCAGCGGCTCCGGAGCGCACAGATTGAACGCGCCTTCCAACTGTGGCCGAGCCACCAGGAACTCCACGGCCCGGCAGAAATCCGCTACGTGCAGCCAGCTCACCCACTGTTGCCCGGTGCCCTGGGGCGTACTCAGGCCCCAGCGGGCCAGCCGGGTCAGTACGGGCAGCGCCCCACCATCGGCGCCCAGCACAATGGCCGTGCGCAGCGCCACGCGCCGCGTGTGGGGCACAGTTGCCAGGTTGAACTCGGCTTCCCACTTCTGCGCTACCATCTCCGAAAAGCCCCGCCCGATGCGGCCGGCGACTTCCGTATTGGCTGGTGCTTCGTCCGTAGTATGCTCGTAAATAGTAGCCGTGGAAGAGTTCAGCCACAGGGCGGGCGGGTTCTGGCACTGCGCCACGGCTTCGCCCAGTACCCGGGTGCTTTCGGTGCGGCTGCGCACAATGGCGTACTTGTTGGCGGCGTGGTAGCGGCAATCCACTGATTTGCCGGCCAGGTTAATGAGCACTGCCGACCCTTCCAGCTTGCTGGCCCAGGGCCCCAGCGTGCGGCCGTTCCAATCTACTTCCCCAAACCGTTTGGTCCGCCGGGTAAGCGTGAGCACCTCGTAGCCCAATTGCCGGAAGTGCCGGGCCAGGTGCCGCCCCAAAAAGCCGTTGCCGCCGGCCAGAATCATCAAGGGTTGATTCATAAGAGTGATATCCAAGGTGAATGATTCAGATACTGTTAATTTGAAACTTTCAATAATTATTGAAATATGGTAGCAAAAAAATAAGCACTTGCTATTATCGTCGGCTCATAAGCTTCATAAAGGTGCTCACAAACCAATTTTCATCGGCTTTGATGAGCGTGGCAGCGGCCCTATCCGCGAAGTCGGCGAAGCTCTGGATGTTACCGATCATCTGGGTAAAGGCCTGGGTTTCCTCCGGCGTAGCGGTGGGGGAGGGCTCTACCTGCCGGACTTCGCCCAGCACACGCATGATGGGGGCCAACTCCCGCTTGTGGCGCTCCTGCAGAATGAGCGTAGCCACCCGGTGAATGTCTTTTTCCGCCGAGAAGAACTCCCGCCGCTCCCCCGGCCGCAGCTCCTTGCGCACGAGGCCCCAATCCATGAGGGCGCGCACGTTCATGTTGGCATTGCCCCGGGAAATCTGCAACTGCTCCATAATATCCTCGGTGCTCAACGCCCCGGCCGATACCAGCAGCAACGCATGCACCTGCGCCATCGTCCGGCTCACGCCCCAGGCCGAGCCCAGGGTGCCCCAGCCTTCAATGAACTTGCTTTTGGCCTCGTCGAGTTGCATGGTTCAAATGTAGCAGAGTATTCCAAACTTTCAATAAAAATTGAAAGAATATTTTCAGTGCAGTAGTTCCACAATTGTTCGGACGACACCAACCCCCGCTGCTACTACTCCAAGGCCCGCCAGAACACTCAAAGCCGGCACCACGGGCCACAGGATCAGGCACAGCACCGTGAGCACCGCCGCGCCTGCCAGGTAGGCCAGCACCAACAAAACGCCCAGCACGGTGCTGCCAACGCCAGTTGAGTTGCGGGTTCCCAAGCGGCGTACCTGTGTATGCTGCTGGACAGCGTGTTTAGGTGACACATATGCAACTAATGGAGCAGGAATAGTACGCAGCAGATTATCTCGTCGTTTCACAGTTCGCGAGGAGCCAGATGCAGGAGGTGCTACGCAAGAGGAATGAAGCGCAGATACAGTCGCCGCGGCAGAAACTGCAGACTGTCGCGGAGCAGTGGTATCCTGAGAACAAGACGCCTGCAGAACAGTAGAAGCTGGCAAGGGCAACGGTTGCGTAACAGTGCAAGCCGTTTGCAGGCAGACAACTAAGCCAAGCAGTAGTGTTCGGTGGGCGGTTATTACCATATATATAAAGCCATAAAAGCCAGTGTGGCTGCTTACCGGAGTCAGTAAGCAGCCACACTGGTTGCATTATGAGCGTGCCGAAAACTAAATCAGCTGGCAGGCGTCGATTTCCATTTCGCGCATTTTGCGGATGAATTCCTTGGGCTCGATGCGGTAGCGGCGGGAGTAGGTGTCTACGGTGAGGTGCTCGTGGGGCTCAGCAAACTTGATTTCCAGCTTTTTGGAGCCGGCGCAGCCTTCCACGGCTTCCATGAAGCGGTCCATGAAGGGCTCCGTGATGGTACGCAGGTCCAGCTGTACCCGCACGCCGTTGGCCAGCTTCTCGGCCACGTTGAATAGCGGTTCCATGGTTAGAATCTTGAACTCGAACTGGTCGGAGTCGCGGAAGCGCTGGGCGTACTTGCCCCGGATGTACATGGGGGGCACCTGCTCCTTATCGTAGTTGCGGGGGTTGATGAGGTTGCTGAAGCGGGTGTAGTCGTCGCGGAACAGGGCCAGGTTCAGCGACGACTCGTAGTCTTCCACGCTGAACGAGACGAAGGGCTGGCCGGTCTTGGTGGTTTTGAACAGGACGTTGGAAATCAGGCCGGCTACCGTTACCTCGCGGTTTTTGTAGTTCTCCACCTTGTCCAGCCCACAAGTGCAGTAGGAGTCGATTTCCAGCTTAAAGTCATCGAGCGGGTGACCCGAGAGGTAGAAGCCTACCACTTCCTTTTCGCGGCGCAGCAGCTCGGTGGCGGGCCAGGGCTCCATATCCTGCACTTTGGGCAGCGGCATGGCTACGGCCCCGAAGGCCCCGCCGCCAAACAGGCTCTGCTGGGCGGAGTCCTGGTCGGCCTGGTACTGCTGGCCCATTTTTACGGCCTTATCGATGAGGTTCTGGTCGCCGGCCGGGGCCTCCACGAACTGGCGGCGGTGGTAGCGCTCAAACGAATCGAACGCCCCCGACAGGGCCAGGCTTTCAAACGTCTTCTTGTTCACGGCGCGCAGGTTCACGCGCTTGGAGAAGTCGAAAATATCGGTGTAGGGGCCTTTTTTGTCCCGCTCGGCCACAATGCTTTCAATGGCGGCCTCGCCCGCGCCCTTCACGGCGGCCATACCGAAGCGGATCTGGCCCTTCTCGTTTACGTTGAACTTGAGGATGGATTCGTTCACGTCAGGGCCCAGTACGGGCACGCCCTGGCGGCGGGCTTCCTCAATGAAGAAGGTCACCTTCTTGATGTCCGACATGTTGTTGGTGAGCACGGCGGCCATGTACTCGGCGGGGTAGTTAGCCTTGAGGTAGCCCGTCTGATAGGCTACCACCGAGTAGGCGGCGGAGTGGGAGCGGTTGAAGCCGTAGGCCGCAAACTTCTCCATCACGTCGAACACCTCGTTGGCCTTTTTGGGCTTGATGCCGTGCAGCTTCTCGGCGCCCTCGCAGAATTTCTCCCGCTCCTGGGCCATCTTCTTCATGTCCTTCTTGCCCATGGCCCGGCGCAGCAAGTCGGCACCGCCCAGGGAGTAGCCAGCCAGAATCTGGGCGGCCTGCATGATCTGCTCCTGGTACACCATGATGCCCTGGGAGTAGTTCAGAATGGGTTCCAGCAACTCGTGGGGGTACTCAATTTCCTCGCGGCCGTGCTTGCGGTTGATGAAGTTCGGGATGAACTGCATGGGGCCCGGCCGGTACAGGGCGTTCATGGCAATCAGGTCCTCAATGTTGGTGGGCTTGAGGTCCTTTAGGTACATGCGCATCCCTTCCGACTCAAACTGGAACGTGCCGATGGTGTCGCCGCGCTGGTAGAGCTCGTAGGTTTTGGGGTCGTCGAGCGGGATGTCGTCGATGTTGATTTCGACGCCGTGGTTTTTCTTGATGAGCTCCAGGGCATCGACGATAATCGTCAGCGTTTTCAGCCCCAGGAAGTCCATTTTGAGCATCCCGGCGGCCTCAATCACCTTCCCATCAAACTGGGTTACCAGCAGGTCCGAGTCCTTGGAGGTGGACACGGGGATGTACTTGGTGATGTCGTCGGGGGCGATGATGACGCCGGCGGCGTGGATACCGGTGTTGCGCACCGAGCCTTCCAGCTTGTGGGCCAGGCGCAGAATGTGGCCGCGCAGGTTGTCGGGGGCCGTGTCGCGGACGATATAATCCAGCTCGGGGTTTTCGGCGAAGGCCCCGGCCAGGGTGGTACCGGGCTTCTCGGGCACCATCTTGGCCAGTTCGTTGGTCTGGGGCAGGGGCAGCTCCATGGCCCGGGCCACGTCCTTGATGCTGGACTTGGCGGCCATCGTACCGAAGGTGATAATCTGGGCCACCTGGGTTTTGCCGTACTTGTCCACCACGTAGTCAATCACCCGCTGGCGGTTCACGTCGTCAAAGTCGATGTCAATATCGGGCATGGACACGCGCTCCGGGTTCAGGAAACGCTCGAACAGCAGGCTGTACTTGATGGGGTCGATGTTGGTGATACCCACGCAGTAGGCCACGGCCGAACCCGCCGCCGAGCCCCGGCCCGGACCCACGGCCACGCCCATGTCCCGGCCTTTGTTGATGAAGTCCTGGGTGATGAGGAAGTAGCCCGCAAAGCCCATCGTCTGGATGATGCGCAGCTCATAATCCAGCCGCTCCTCAATTTCGGGCGTGCGCTCGGCGTAGCGCGGCGGCTTGGTCATCGTGACGATACCCTTACCGGCCGAGGGCCCGAAAGCGCCCACGTAGGTCAGCTCGCGCAGGAACTCATCAGCATTAGCAAAGGCCGGCGGAATGGGGAAGTTGGGGAGCAGAATGTCGCGCGCCAGCTTGGGCGGCGTGATTTTATCAACGATTTCGTTGGTGTTGTCCAGGCTCTCGGGTACGTCCCGGAACAGCTGGCCCATTTCCTCCTGGCTCTTGAAGTAGAACTGGTCGTTGGGGAAACCGAAGCGGGAGCGGGGCCGGGGCATCTGCGCTTCCTCGTCGATGCGCATGAGCTGGCGGCGCACCTGGTCGTCGGACGAGGCGAGGGGGCGCAGGTTGTCGAGGTGGTCGTAGAGCACCTTGTTGTCGCCGGAAACCAGCCGGAAATACTTGGTCTGGAAGTCGCCCACCGGAATGCTGTGTTCCTCGCCGGTGTTCACGCACAGCAGCAGATCGTGGGGCGCAAAGTCCTCCTGGTTCACGTAGTGCGAGTCATTGGTGCAGATGACCTTGACGTTATACTTCTGGGCCCACTTCAGCAGAATCTGGTTGAGGTCCTCCTGGCTTTTGCCGGTGTTGTCGATGTTCTCGATGCCGTGGCGCTGGATTTCGATGTAGTAATCCTCGCCAAATACATCCAGCCACCACCGCAGCTGCTTTTCGGCTTCTTCCTCGGTTTTCCAGAGCAGGGCCTGCGGAATTTCGGCCCCGATGCAGCAGCTGGTGGCAATCAGGCCCTCGTGGTACTGGAGCAGCAGCTCCTTGTCAATACGGGGGTACTTGCTGTACACGCCCTCGATGAAGCTCATGGAGCAGAGCTTGGCCAGGTTCTGGTAGCCGGCCTGGTCCTTGGCCAGCAGCAACTGGTGGTGGCGCACGTCCCGCTCGCCCTTTTCCCGGCTGAAGCTTTTCTTGTGCCGGTCCTCCACCAGATAAAACTCGCAGCCCACAATGGGCTTCACGTTGTACTTATTGGCCTCGGCCACAAAGTTGAAGGCCCCGAACATATTGCCGTGGTCGGTGAGGGCCACGGCCGGCATGCCGTCGGCCTGGGCCTTCTTCATCAGGGCCGAAATGCTGGCCTGACCATCAAGCAGGGAATATTGGGTGTGGCAGTGCAGGTGCGAGAAGACGGGCATGGGCAGGCAGCTCCGCGCCGTTAGGGCCCGAAGCGGACAGTAAAGTTACCCACGAATCTGCGGCCGGGAAAGATTGCGCGGCAAGGGATTTTGGCGTACTATCAAAGAATACGGGCGGCTATATAGCCGCCCGTAGCAGGTGTAGTAACCATACTTGCTGCCACCTCAAATAATGGGCAGGTGGGTAGATGGCAGGAAGTTACCGGCTACCCTCTACCACCAATACTTCCCCAATCTTCACCGACGGCTCAGCCTTATCATTCCACTGCTGGAGCTGGGCGGGGGTGGTGTTGTACTGGCGGGCAATGCTGAACAGCGTTTCGCCTTTCTGTACGGTATGGCGCTGACCGGATGGGCTGGCTTTGGGGGCCGCCGCGGCCTTGGCAACGGACATTCCCGCCGGCTTAGCAGTAGCCGGCACCAAGCTGGTAGTGCGCGGCTGGACTTTGGGCTTGGCAGCAGCCGGCGCGGCGGGCATAGAGATGGTGCCCATCGGGGCGGCTGCCGGGGCTTTGGCTGCTACGGGCTTGGCCGTGCCCATGAAGCCGGAGGCGTGCAGCCGCTCGGCCGCGGCGTGCAGCTCGGGCGTTTTGGCGGCCCGGGCATCAAACCCCTGGTACTGGGGGCTGCGCAGCAAGGTGTTCAGCTCCACCTGCCAGGGCTGCTGGCGAAGCCGCTGGGCCAGCCGCTGCTGCTGCTCGCGGGGTAGGCTGGCGGTGTAGCGGCTGAGGCGCTGGTTCAGGACCGGAATTTCTACCAGCGCCGCATCTACCAGCTGCACCGCTTTGGCGTCGTTGGGCTCGAAGTAAATGGCCCGGAGCCGCCGGACGCTGGTTTCCACTAAGCCCGACATCACCCGCACGGAGTCCTCAGACAGAACCTGAGGTGGGGTGGTGGCGGGCTGGCCAGTTGTTTGCTGAGCCTGAGCGGAAGAAGAAACCAGAAGGCCGGCCACGGCCAGCACCGAGGGCCAAAAAGGAAAGCGCATAAAAATGAGCCGGAAAGGGAAAAAGGGATAGAGAAACTACTTGGCGGACTTGATCAGCAGAACTTCCCCAGGCTTTACCGAGAAATCGGGCTTGTTATTCCACTCCATAATCTGCTTGATGGTAACGCCGTACTTGCGCGACACGCTGTACATCGTTTCGCCGGTTTGCACCGTGTGCTTCACCTCGGCCGGGGCCGCACCAGGAGCTGATACGGCCGGTTTAGCAGCGGCGGGAGCAGGCTTGGCAGTAGTAACCGGAGCGGGCAGGGGCGCGGCCATCGTATCGGGAGCCGTTAAGCGCAGCACCTGCCCAATGCGCAGAGCTGGCTGCTGCGGCAGGTTGTTCCAGAGCACGATGTCGGCGGGGCGCAGGCCAAAGCGGCGGGCCACCGAATACAGGTTTTCTTTAGGCTGAACCGTGTGTAGTCCACTGACCGGAACAGGTTCTACGGCTGTTGGCGGTGCTACCGGGGCAGCAACGGGGGGGACCGGGCGCGGAGCGGGAGCTACAACCGGGGCCGGTGCGGGGGCTGGTTTGGCCGGGGCCGTAGGTGCGGGAGTAGTGGCGGGCGGCGCGGTTACCGCGCGCGGAGCCGGAGCAGCCGGCCGGGGAGCGGGCTCCGGGTCTGGTTCTGCACTCGTGGGCTCATCGGCAATGGGGGCAGCGGCCGGCAGCGTCTTCTTCGGTAGGGCAGCCGCTGGGGTGGGAGCCGGAGCGGGCATGGTACGAACGGGAGCCGGGGGTAGCTCATTCAGGTTTTCGGTGTGCTCGTCGGTGGCGCTGTCGGGCTGCACTACCACGGTAGAGTTGTCCTCTTCCACGGCATCTTCCAGTATCCGGTTGGAGTTGGCGGTGCCGCCCATGTAGGGCTCGGCATCATTCTGCTTCCTCTTTTTCTCGGGCTGCGTGGCCGGCTGCGGAGCGGCCGTCGGGGCGGTGTTTACGGGCTTTTCGAAGGCGGCCAGAGCAGTTGAGTTGCTGCCGTCGGCGTACTCTACCGGTACATCTTTTGGGCGGGTATGCTGCAGCCACAGCACCCGGCCGGGGCGCAGCTCCTCGTTGCGGGCCATGCGGTTTTTGCTCCAGATGGCTTTGGCCCGGATGCCGTACTTCTGCGAAATGGTAACTACACTCTCGCCGGGCTGGGCCGCATGATACTCCACGGCGGCTTTGTCGCGCTTCTTCTGCACGAAGTAGGGTTGGCCGACGATGATGTTATCAAACGGGAACAGGTCATTGAACTGCATAAACTTGCGCAGCTTCACGCCGGCCCGCTTGGCCAGGCTTTCTTTCGTATCGCCGGGCAGCGCAACCACCGCCTTCAGGCCGTTTACGCGCACAAAGTCAGCGTTTTCGGGGTCGGGGGTGGGTTGGTTGAGGAGCTGACCGGCGGTGGCGTTTTTTTGCTGCGCGGCCAAAGCGGTGAGCTGCATGGGGTCGGTGATGGGCACCAGCATGGTGTACACCCGGTCGGTGGGTACGGTGGGGGCCAGCAGCCACCGGTTGTATTTGAGCAGCTCATCGGGGCTTTGCTGCATAGCCTGGGCCATAATGCTCAGGGGCTTGCCGGCCGGAGCCGGGAACTCCTGCAGCAGCAGCGGAGGCTTGGTATTGAGGCCAATGGCGGGCTCAAACGCAATTTTGTGCGCCAGAAACGTGAGAATATACGGGTGGGTCTGCTCCGTAATCTGCACTTCCGAGGCGTCGGCGTCGGTGGGCAGGGTGTAGGGCTTGGTGCCGGTGAGGCCCAGGTTGTAGCTGAGCAGGGTATTGGCCCAGTTGCGGAAGGTTTTGTTGTTGCGCAACAGGTACTGAGCGGCGGCCTTCGAAGAAGCGGTAATATGTTTCCGCTCATCAATGGTTTCGTTCATCAGCAGCCCAAAATCGGCGGCCGACTCCCGCTTGAACTGCCAGTACCCCACGGCATCGTGAATACTCTGGGCATCGCCTTGCAGGCCACTTTCCTGAAGGGCCAGAAAATGGAAATCCAGGGGCAGACCTTCCTGCTGAAATACCCGGTCAATGATGGGGAAATACGCATCGGCCAGCACCACGCGGGCCTGGAAAGAGGCCGGGTGACGGCGCAGGGCGTCCACCTTTTGCTGCAAAGCGGCCCGCCCCCCATCCGTCAGGCGCAGGCGCAGGCCCGCTACGCTTAGCTGGGCCGGTACTGGCACAGTCTGGGCAACTACCCAAAACGGCAGCAGCAGCAACACCAGTAGTACAATTCGTTTCATAAGCGAAAAAAGCAAACAAGCGGAGCCTTCGTGCGCGCTGATTTGCTTGGCCAGCTCCGTTAGCTGACAAAATAGCGGAAAAAAAGCCGGTGAATTGGCCTCTCTGCTTCAAATGCAACAGAATGATAGAATACTACCGATGCAGCTGCCAAAGCAAAAAAGCTAGTTCCCCTCCTTTCTGAGGAGGGGAACTAGCTTCTGGCTTCACCCTACATACCGCCGCCGGGCTGGCCGAAACCGCCAGGACCGCGCCGCTCGGGGCGGCCATTTTCGGAGCCGGGCAGGGCGTCGCCGCGGCCACCGCCCGCGAAGCTGCGGATGTTGTAGGTGAACATCAGCATGAAATAGCGCTGCAGAATGTTGGTTTGTACGTCCTCGGTGTAGGCGGCCGTGATGTTGCGCTGGATGCTGTTGTTCTGGCCCAGCAAGTCAAAGGCGTACAACTTGATTTCGGCCTGCTGTTTCTCCCCCAGCTTCTTGCCCACCGAGGCATTCCAGAGCACAAAGTTCTGGTTGTAGCCCGCCGACAACCCCGTGAACAGCTGGTGGTTTACATCCGACTGTACGGTGAGGCCTTTCACGATAATCCAGCTGAAGCGCAGAGCCGTGTTCTGGCGGAAAAACCGGCTGTTGAGTTGCTGGCGTAGGGTGTTGCGCACGTAGCTCTGGTTGGAGTTGCTGCTGAGCGTGAAATCTAGCTGAGGGCTGATGTTGCTGCTCAGGGCCACGCCCAGGCCGGCGGTGGGGGTGCGGCTGTAGTTCAGCTCCCCAAATACCAGGCCCGGCGTTTGGGAGTAGGTGCCGCTGGCGTTCAGGTTCAGATTGGACTTGATGAAGGTGAGCGGCAGGCTGTAGTTCACGAAGGAGCGGAGCGTATACTGCTGGTTCAGGTTCACGGGCCGGGTCAGCTGCCCGCCGGCCGGAATGGTGATGTTGTCTACCGTGACGGGGGTGGTACCGGCGTAAATGGTGTTGTTGGTGATGTAGTTGTTGACGTAGGAGCCGCCCAGCAGTGCAAAGAAGGAGCGGGACTTCTCGGGTACGGCCGCCGAATAGCGCACAAACACGTTGTGGCGGGTTTCCTGGCGCAGATTGGGGTTGCCGGTGGTGAGCTGCAAGGGGTTGGCATTATTCACCACTTCCTGCAGCTGGCTGATGCCGGGCGGGTTGGTATTGGAACGGTAGTTCAGGCGCAGGTTCTGCTGGCGCGAGAAGTTGTAGCGCAGCTGGGCGTTGGGCAGCACGTTCACAAACGTGCGGCGCGTGAGGCCGGGCCGCGGAAACTCCTGGTCACTGCGGAGCTGGGCACTTTGCAGGGCCGCGCCCACCGACCACTGCAGCTCGCGCGTCTGGTAACGGTACGTCACCTCGCCGGAGTTGGTGAGGTAGCGGCTCTTGAACACGCTGCTGAGCGTGTCGTTGAGGATGTTGTATTGCTGCTCGCCGGGCGAGAAGTTGAAGGTGCGCTTATCGGAGCTGTTGGGCGTGTAATTAAGCGAATAAGCCAGCTGCAGAATGCTTTTCTGGCCCAGCGGCTCGGTGTAGTTGGCGTTGCCGCTCCAGGCCCAGCCCGTCTGCAGAAGCTCCGAAAACTGGTTCAGGCCGGTGGTAAGGGGCTGGCCGTTGCGGTAGTACGTGGTGCTCGACAGCAGATTATTGTCGCCGGTTTTGTCGTTGTAGGTGGTATTCACGCCCAGCGAGAACGTGCGGCCCCGGCGCTGAAACCGGTGGCGGTACAGCAGCTGGTTGGCCGCCGTGAGGCCCGTGAGGGCCGAGCGGAACGAGCTGTTGTTGGCGCCCTGGTCGGTGTTGGCCGCATCGGGGTTCACCAGAAACGTGTTGCCGTTGAGCAGGCTGTTGCCGGTATTGCGCTGCACCGAGAGGCTGGGCCGCCACAGCAAAGAGTTCAGCGAGTCGAATTTGTGCTCCAGGCGCAGGTTGAAGCGGTTGTTGATGTTGCGGCTGGTATTCAACGACAGCTCGTTGTAGCGCAAATCCTGGGTCTGGCCGGCCGGGGCCACGTAGCGGCGCAGCAGGTTGGTGCGGCTGGTGTTGTCGCTCAGGTTGAAGAAGTAGCTGCCCTGCACCTCGGTTTTGGTACCCCAGGTATCGGAGTAGTTCAGGCCCAGGGCGTGGGTTTTGCTGATGCCGCCCTGCTGGCTCACCAGAAAGTCGCCGGCGTTATTGCTGCCCCCGCCGCCCCCGAAGTTACCACCGCCCCCGCCCACGCGGCCGCCGCCCTGGCCCCGCTGGCCCTGGCCGCCCCCGCCGCCCTGGCGCGAGGAGCCCACCACGCCCAGCAAATCCTCGGTGCCGAAGTTCTGCTCGTTCACGTTGTTGCTCTGGGCCACAATGCTCAGCCGCTGCTTGCCCTTAAACACGTTCAGGTTGCCGCTGAGGCGGTACCGGTCGTCCTGGGGGCCGTAGCCGGCCAGCACCCGCCCAAACTTGCCGTTGCGGAAGCTGGGTTTGGTGACGATGTTGATGGTTTTCTGCTGGTTGCCGTCGTCGAAGCCCGTGAACTGGCTCTGGTCCGACGACCGGTCGTACACCTGAATCTTGTCGATTACCTCAGCCGGAATGTTCTTGAGCACCGCGTCGGGGTCGTTGCCGAAAAACTCCTTGCCATCCACCAGCACCCGCTGCACCTGCTCGCCCTGGGCCTGCACTTTGCCGGTGCCGGGGTCCACGGTCACGCCCGGCATCTTGGTGATGAGGTCCTGGGCATTGGCGTCGGGGTTGGTTTTATAGGAGCCGGCGTTGAACTGGGCCGTGTCGCCCTTCTGCACCGCGGCGGCGGCCTGGCCCACTACTTCCACGCCCTTCAGGGCAATGCCGCCCCCGGCCTGCAGCGTGAGGCTACCCAGGTTAAGCGGGGTGCCGGTTACCTCCACCGTGCGGCGCAGGTTCTGGTAGCCCAGAAACGATACCGTAAGTACGTAGCGCCCGGCCGGTACACCGGGCACCGCAAACGAGCCATCGGCCTCCACGGCCGCGCCGCGCTTGGTAGAGTCGGGAATCTGCGTGAGCAGCACGTTGGCCCCAATCAGCGGGGATTGGTCTTTGCCATCCAGCACCCGGCCGGATACGGTGGTCTGGGCCTGCGCCGCGCCCAATAGGGTGGTCAGCAGCACGAGTAACAGGAGGAGATTTCTCAGCATTCGTCGGAAAGGATAGACTACAAGGGCAATAGACGCAAAACCGGACGCGGCGTTTAGCTTTTGCCACCCGCCGCGCCCGGAAAAACCGATGAACCATCGTAAATCATCCGCTGAAGCGGCGGATTCTATCGTTTGCGCACCAATAATACTCCGTCGCGCAGGGGAAGAAATACGTTTTCCACCCGCTCGTCAGCCTGTACTTTATCATTGAACGCCCGCACCGCGTGGGTGTCCTTGTCGGAGGGCTTCACGGGATACCCGTCGAGCACCTTGCCGCCCCACAGCACGTTGTCAATCAGCAGAAACCCGCCGGGGCGCACCTGGGGTAGCACCAGCTCGTAGTACGCGTTGTTGTTGATTTTGTCGGCGTCGATGAACACCAAATCCCAGGTTTCAGCCAGGGTGGGCACAATGTGGAGGGCGTTGCCGATGTGCAGCTGAATGCGGCTTTCCTCGCCGGCTTCCCGCACGTAGCGCCGGATGCGACTTTCCAGCTCGGGGTTTTGCTCCACGGTATGCAGCACGCCATCTGCCGCCATGCCCTCGGCCAGGCACAAGGCCGAGTAGCCCGTGAACGTGCCCAGCTCCAGCACCCGCCGCGGCTGCACCATGTGGCTCACCATGCTTAGCAGCCGGCCCTGGGCGTGGCCGCTGAGCATGCGGGCGTGCAGCAGCTGCACGTGGGTTTCGCGGTTGAGGCGGGCCAGCAGGGGGCTTTCGGGCGTGGTGTGGTGGTCGGCGTAACGTTGGGCGTCGTCGGGAGAGTACATGAGGAAACTACGTGAACAAAGTGGCCGGCCGGTAAATCCGCCGCCGATGGTACAGCAAATGCGCCGGGTGCGGCTGATGCGCGGGGGCCACGGTTAGGCGTCCCGGCTCACCCAACAGGCGCCAATCGTCCTGAATGGCCCAGGCCCCGCGGTCGAAGGTAGCGTGGTGATTGGGGCACAGGCAAAGCAGGTTGCTGATTTTGTCGGGGCCGTGGTGCGCGCCCCCCAGCGGCCGAATGTGGGCGGCTTCGGCGTAGGCCCCGCCCGGCACCGCAAGCCGGGCGCGGCACACCTGGCAGCGGTAATCGTACAACTGCTTCACCGCGTGCATCACGGTTGTGTCGCGTACCAGCTGCTGCACCAGGCTCAGGCGGCGCGGGGCGGCGGTGTAGGTCGGTTCCGGTTCCTGCACGGCCGGGGTTTCGGGAGCCGGATCAGCCGGGGCGGAGGGCTGCTCCAGCCTGAACCGCCAGATGCGGTGGCCCGATTTGCCCACTTCCTGGCTGAACTGCGTGACGTAATACAACCCGGCGTACTGATAAAACGACAGGCTGCCTTCCTTCACTTTGCGGATAACCCGCACCGGCGTTTGCTGAGCAAAGCTCAGGCTTAAGGCCAGATTGCCGCCGCTCAGCTGCTGGTCGGCTACCTGCCGGCCCTCCTGGTTGCCGCCTTCCCCGGTGTACAGGATGCAGCTGCCCAGGTCCATATCATCCTCGTAACCGCCGGAAAGCACAATGGCCTCCGCGGGGTGACCTTTCAGGCTGGATATGCCCTTGTATAAGTCCCGGTGCAGACCGGCGCTTTTCACGTCCGGCCGGTTCAGAAACTCGTGGCCGGGAAGAATATCAGGTATTGCACCGAGGTGAACGGGTGCCGGTTGGTGTCGCATAACAATAGTTGCAGTTAAAACCCACGAGGCTCCGGCTCCAACCGAAACTTCCACACCCGGAAGCCCGATTTGCCCGGCTCGTACACGGCATCCACCACGCAGTACAACCCCTCGTAGCGGTAGCCGCGGCCGGTTTCGTCGTCGATTTTGCGGAAGACGCGCACCGGCCGGCTGGTTTCCAGGCTGCGGCGCAGCATCCGGTTGCGGCCGGTCATTTCCTGGTGGGTGGTCTGCCGGCCGGTGCGCGGGTTGCGGCCCCCGCTGCCGGAATAGGTGATAACGGCCTCCTGAAAATCGTCGTCCTCGTACTGGTCAGCCAGGATGATGGACTCGGCCCCTTCCGCCTCCGAGCCGCTCACGCCCGTGCGCGGCGGCCGGTGCAGCCCCGCCCGACTCAGCGCCAGCCGGTTTTCCAGCACGTCGCCGGGCCGGTAGTAGCTGATGTGGCCGAAGATGGGCACGGGAGTAGGGTAGGAGGGTATGGGGGTGAGAGGGTAAGCGTTGTCATTGCGAGCAGAGCGAAGCAATCCTCCCTTCACCACGCTCCTACCCTTGACCTATTCAGAAGCTCCTGACGCCAGGGCTTTTCAGGTCTTCCGGGTTTGCGCCCTGAATAGGAAGGATTGCTTCGCTCTGCTCGCAATGACGGGGGCTATTTTACCTTTTTGACCTTCTCTTCCGGTAAGTATTGCAGAATACTCAGGTTCTCATCCGTCAGGATGTCGTTGGCCAGTTCCAGTAGTTGGGGAGCGGTGATGCGGCGCACCTGGTCGAAGATTTCGTTGATGCTTTCCACCCGGCCGATATCGAGGGTACTTTTGGCCAGTAGCTGCATCAGGCCGCCGTTGCTTTCCTCCGCCATGGCCAGCTGGCCCATCAGCTGCTCCTTGGCGGTGTGCAGTTGGGAGGTACCCAGGGCCTGCTCCCGCAGCTTCTTCAACTCCTTCTGCACCAATGAAATGGTACGGTTCACCTGCTTTTTCTCGGTGCCGAAGTAGATGCCGAACAGGCCCGTGTCGGTGTAGGGCGAGTAGGTGGCGTCGATGGTGTACACCAGGCCGTACTTCTCGCGCACGGCCAGGTTGAGGCGGGAATTCATGCCGGGGCCGCCCAGCAGGTTGCTCAGCAGGAAAAACGGAATCCGCCGCTCGTCGTGCAAAGCGTAGGCCGGGCCGCCAATAAGGCAGTGGGCCTGCGTGATGGGCTTGCGCTCCACCCGCTCCAGGCGCTGGTACCCGCTAAACGGTACCCGGGGCCGGGCGCCCAGCCGGGCCGGCAGCGGGGCCAGAAACTTATCGGCTAACCGCTTCACTTCCTTGAAGGGCAGGTTGCTTACCGAACTGAACACCAGCCGGTCGGTGCGCACGTTTTCCTGCAGGAACTGGTAGAAATCAGCCTGCTGGAAGCCCGAAACACTCTCGCGGGTGCCCAGAATGTTGTGGCCCAGGGAATGGCGGGCAAATACCACGTCGTCGAAGTCGTCGATGATGGCGTCCTCAGGGGCGTCGTGGTACATGGCCATTTCCTCCAGAATCACGCCGCGCTCCTTCTCAATTTCCTTCTCAGGGAAAACGGAGTTGAAGGTCAGGTCCGTCAGCAGCTCGAAGGCCCGCTCAAAGTGGGTGCTGAGCAAAGAGGCGTAGAAGCAGATTTTCTCCTTGGTGGTGTAGGCGTTCAGCTCGCCGCCCACGGTTTCGAGGCGGTTGAGGATGTGAAAGCTCTTGCGCTTCTCGGTGCCTTTGAAGGCCATATGTTCCCAGAAGTGTGCCAGCCCCAACTGGTGGGGCTTTTCGTCGCGGGAGCCAATATCCAGCAGGAAGCCGCAGTGCGCAATTTTGGTGTGCGGAACGTATTTATGCAGAACCCGGATGCCGTTGGGCAACTCGTACAGGTCGTAATCAGACATTCGATGGGGGACTTAGGGACTTGGGGCGTTGAAACCTGGTGTTAGTGCGCCAGATATTGCCCCGGCCCGGTATAACCACGCAGGGCGGCTTGTAGTTGCAAAGGTACGGGCGGCGAAATTGTGAAGTGGTGAAATTGTGAGTTGGTGACGTGTCATTGCGAGCAGCGCGAAGCAATCCTTCCTTCACGAAGCACAAACCCTTGAACTATTCGAAAGCCCCTGACACCCGCGCGAGCCACGGGTTTTCTGCTGCCGGATGCTCTGCACCCTGAATAGGAAGGATTGCTTCGGCTCCGCCTCGCAATGACGCTCACAAATTCACCACTTCACAATTTCACCTCTTCCGCCTCCGCCAGCACGGCCAGCAGTTGCTGGGTGCGGATGCCGTGGGCGCAGCGGAAGTGGCCCAGCGGACATTTGCGGTAGCCGTGCAGCCCGCAAGGGCGGCATTCCAGGTCTTCCTCAATTTCCACGATGCGCGAAAACGGGCTCAGCGGCCCAAAGCCGAAAAATGGTACCGTGGAGCAGTACACCGCGCACACCGGCGCACCCACGGCTGAGCACAGGTGCATGGGGGCCGAGTCGTTCACGTAATTGAGCACGGCCCCGCGCATCAGCGCCGCCGAGGCCAGCAACGACAGCTTGCCCGACAGGTTGATGACGCCTAGCCGCTGGGTGCGCTCAACCAGTTGCTGGCAGGCAGCCGTATCAGGCGGGCCACCCAGCAGAAACACGGCGTACTTGGGTGGCAGGGCTGCCAGCAGCTTTAACCATTCCTGCTCCGGAAACTGCTTGGTAAACCATACTGAAGTAGGCGCAATGCAGATGTAGGGCCGGTCATTGGCCAGGCGACGGGCTTCGGCCGCAGCGGCTTCGTCCTGGGGAGTAGGGTAGAGGCGAGGGGCTACTACCGGACCTTCGTAGGCAGGGTTGAGCAGGTGCAGGTTGCGGGATACCTCGTGCAGGCCGGCTGCCACCATGTGGGGCACGGCCCGCGTAAACCGGAACGAAAGCGGGTTCTTGTCGAAGCCAATGCGCTCGGGCGCGCCTGAAAAGGCTGCCAGAATGCCCGTGCTGGCAAAGCGCTGCAGCGTAACCACGCGGCCATAGTTCGTCTGCCGGATACCCTGCAGCAACTGCCAGAGGCCGCCGTATTTGTTGGTCTTCTTATCCCAAATCAGCACCCGGCGCACGTGCGGGTGACCCTTAATCAGCCCTTCGTTGCCCTTGCGCACCAGAAAATCCACGGGCGTTCCGGGCTCCGTGCGGTGCAGATACTCCAGCAGCGCCGTAGCCAGAATCACGTCGCCGATGAAGGCGGTCTGAATCAGCAGGATGGCGGACGGGGCGGCGGTTTCGGGCATAGTGCAATAGCGGGCTACAAAGATACCGGTTCAGCGCAGGCTTGCCACCTTTTCGTCTAATTACAGGTGGGAACTCGGCCTAACGGGGCTGAATGCCTTCTGTGCGCGGTTTCCGGATTACCGCGTTGCCGGAAGCCGCGCGCTTCTGCCTAACTTGCCCCGGCTGCTGCGGCAGCCCCCGTTTGTGCCACCTCATCCGTTTCCCGCCCATGCGCTACGGCTCTATTTCGCCCGACTTATTTAGTGAAAACCGCCGCCGCTTCCGCGAGCAGCTGCCGGCTGCCTCACTGGCCATTTTTCACTCTAACGATGTGATGCCGACCAACGCTGACGGCACGATGGCTTTCCGCCAGAACAACGACCTGTTCTATCTCTCCGGCGTCGATCAGGAAGAAAGCATCCTGGTTATCTTCCCCGATGCCGTGCTGCCCCAGCACCGGGAAATCCTGTTCCTGAAGGAAACCAGCGAGCATATTCTGGTGTGGGAAGGCTACAAGCTCACCAAGGACGAGGCGCGCCAGCAGTCGGGCATTCCTACCATTATGTGGCTGGATTCCTTTAAGAGTGTGCTGCCGGCCCTCATGAACGAGGCCGAAAACGTGTACCTCAACTCCAACGAGCACATCCGGGCCGTGGTGGAAGTGGAAACCCGCGACGCGCGCTTTATCAAGTGGATCAAGGAGGCGTACCCCTTGCATCAGTACCGCCGCGCGGCCCGCATCATGCACCAGTTGCGCGCCATCAAGAGCCCCGAGGAAATCCGGCTGATGCAGCGCGCCGCCGATATTACCGAGAAGGCGTTCCGCCGCCTGCTGGGCTTTGTGAAGCCGGGCGTGATGGAGTACGAAATCGAGGCTGAAATCTTCCACGAGTTTCTGCGCAACGCCTCGCGGGGGCCGGCCTACGGCAGCATCATTGCCAGCGGGGCCAACGCCTGCATTCTGCACTACGTGAGCAACGACCGGGAGTGCAAAGATGGTGATGTGCTGCTGCTGGACTTCGGAGCTGAGTACGCCAATTACGCCGCCGACCTCTCGCGCTCCATTCCAGTGAACGGTAAATTCACGCCCCGCCAGCGCGAGGTGTACGAGGCCGTGCTCAACGTAATGAAGTTTGCCACGGCCCGCCTGGTGCCCGGCGGCAACATTGAGGAGTACCACGCCGCCGTGGGCCAGCACATGGAGCAGCAGCTCATTAAGCTGGGCTTGCTGAATGAGCAGGACGTGCGTAACCAGAACCCCGCTGCCCCGCTCTATAAGAAGTACTTCATGCACGGCACCAGCCACTACCTGGGCCTCGATGTGCACGACGTGGGCTTCAAGTACCGCACCTTCGAGCCCGGTATGGTGTACACCGTGGAGCCTGGTATTTACATCCGTGAAGAAGGGCTGGGTATCCGTCTCGAAAACGATATTCTCATCACCAAAACCGGTAACGAAGACCTGATGAAGAATATCCCGCTGGAGGCCGATGCCATTGAGCGACTGATGCAACAACGGTAACTGCCTGATTGGTATTAATTCTCCCAAAAGGCCCGCTGCTTCAACGAAAGCAGCGGGCCTTTTGGATTTTTTTTTAGCCGCTCGCTCCAGTTTTTTAAATACCGCTGGGTGCACCGTGATGTGCCGGAATTTATAGCGCTAGGTAAGTATATAACCTATTGAATATGTAATGGTTGCAGGCTGAAAACCTGCGTGTGAAATGAGTTGCTGCGAAGTGCGGGACAACTTTATTTTGGCTGGGTGGGTATAGGCGGATAGTTCGGAGCTAGGCCGATAAATGGCCTTTCGTCTCCATTCAAGCCATTTCTTCCACCTAATTTCGCCCCCATGAGACACCTTTTAGCAACCTCAACGGCCCTGGGTCTGACGCTTCTGGCGGCGGCCCCGCGGGCGCAGGCCCAGTCGGCCGACCGGAAGACGGCCATCGGCATCAACGTCAGCGCCATGCAGTACAAGGGCAACTACGGCTCCGATTTCTGGAAATGGGGCGAGAACAAGTACGCCCCCGGCATCACCTTCAGCCGCTACATCTCCAAAGGCCTGGATGTGCAGCTGAGCGGCAACTACGTGGAGCTAAAAAAGAACGCGCCCGCCGGTGCTCCCTACTTCGGCAGCAACTTCGCCACCAACGTGGTGAACGTGAACCTGGGTCTGAAATTCAAGCTATTCGGTGAGGATTCGCCCGTGCGGCCCTACCTGCTGGCGGCCCCCGGCCTGACGTACACCAGCCGGGAAGGCACCTTCAACCGCAACGGCGTAGCCAACAACATCGCCAACGACAAAAACCACTTCGACCTGTTCGGCGCGGCCGGTATCGACTTCCGTCTGGGCGACGCCGTGACCCTGTTCGTGCAGACCGGCCAGCACGTGCCGCTCAATGCCAACATCGACGGCGTGGAGCCCCGCGACGATGACAAGTTTGACGACCGGTTCCTGCAGCACACTGTGGGCCTGAATATTGCCCTCGGCAAGGCCAAAGATACCGATGGTGACGGCGTGCCCGACCGCAAAGACAAGTGCCCCGACACGCCCAGCGGCGTGGCCGTAGACGAAAACGGTTGCCCCCTCGACGGTGACAAGGATGGCGTGCCAGACTATCAGGACCAGTGCCCCACCGAAGCCGGTACCGCTGCTATGCAAGGCTGCCCCGACCGGGACGGTGACGGCGTAGCTGACAAAGACGACCAGTGCCCCGACCAGGCTGGGGTTGCGGCCCTGCGCGGCTGTCCCGATGCCGACGGTGATGGCGTGGCTGACAGCGCCGACAAGTGCCCCGATACCCCGCGCGGCACGCAGGTAGATGCCAATGGCTGCCCGCTGGTAGTGGACGCCGACGGTGACGGTATTCCGGATTCGGCTGATAAATGCCCCGATACCCCCAAAGGTGCTAAGGTTGATGCCAACGGCTGCCCCATGGAAATTGATCCGGGCGTACGGAAGCTGGAACAGCCCATCCGTTTCGAAACCAACAGCACCGTTATCAAGCGCACCTCCTACGGCACGCTCGATAAAATGACCCAGGCGCTGAAGGATCACCCCGAGTATAGCCTGCGCGTAATCGGCCACGCCGACTCCCGCGGTACCGACGAGTACAACCAGGGCCTCTCGGAGCGCCGCGCCAGCTCGGTGAAGCGTTACTTCACCGGCAAGCAGGTGGACCCCGCCCGCATCGTAACCGAGGGCCGTGGCGAATCGGAGCCGGCCGCTCCGAACACCTCTGCTGCCGGTATGTCGCAGAACCGTCGGGTTGAATTCAAATTCGAATTCTTCATTCCCAACGCTCCCCAGCCCTAAGGCCCGGGAGTAACTAACTCAAAAAAGCGGCGTACCAAGTGGTGCGCCGCTTTTTTTGTAAGCTTGCTCGTCTCATTTCCTTCCATTCTCTCTCCCCCATAAACCTCTATGAAACTTCGTTCCGCCTCTTTTCTGCTGGCCGTAGTACTGTTGCTGCTGGCTGGCTGCCGCGCCAGCGGGCCGGGTACGCCCGCCCGCACTGTGGCCGAGTTTTTTAACAAATACGAGAACCGCTCCGGCTTTAAGGCTACCGACTGGAACGCCGGGCTGGGTACGCGCTTTATCCTGGGCCGCCTGGGCAAGCTGGGCGGCGGTACTGATCTGACGCAGGCGCTGTCCTCCATCCGCTCGGCCCGGGTCATCACCTTCACGCCTACCTCCGGCTCGGCTCGCAACCTGGTAACGGAGGGGCTGATCCGGGAAGTAGATGGCCTGCTGGCGAACGAACGGTACTCACCTCTGGCTACCACCAACTCCGACCTGCCCAATCAACTGCGCTACTCCGTGCGGGAGCAGGGCGGCAAGGTGACGGAATTTGTGGCCGTGGGCAAGCAGGAAACCACCGATTCGTTTGTGCTGATGTCAGTGGCCGGCAGTTTCACCCGTGAGCAGGTTACTGAGTTGGGCAAAGTTCTCCCCAACGTGATTACCGGCGCGAATTAGGGCATTTACCTCGTTACGCACGCAAAAGCCGGCTCTACTCAGCGTAGGGCCGGCTTTTGCGTGCGTAACGTAGTTGATTAGAACTCCAGCACATTCAGGAAGAATACGTCCCGGCCGGCACCTTTCTCGGGGCGTACATGCTGATAGCCTACGGCCAGAAACCGGCTGCCATACCACTCCATCAGGTGCTCCTGGGTGGTATCGTTGGTTTTGTCGGTCGAGTCGGCGGTAGCGAGCTTCACCTGCCAGTCGTTGGGAGTATCGATGGCGCGGTCCACTATCTTGTAATGGAACTCATCCTTTTTCAGATAGGCCATGACCATACGCCGGCCATCCTGAAGGGGCCGGACGCGTACGGTTTCCTGGAGCTGAAAATTCTCCACTTCCTTCAGCAGAAAAGAGTTGTCCCACAGTAGATTCCCCTGGCGGTCGAATCCGCAGATGAGGGCGTGCGTGGTGCGGAAGCCTTCATTGCTGCGCCGGGAATTGTAGGAGCTGTTGAAGCGCGACGGATAACCAAATCCGTTGGTGTAGCCGGGCAGCATCCCAAAGCCGTAGGGCGAGTACCAGTTGTTATAGCCCGAGTTGGAGTAGCGCGGATAGTACACCTCCGATACCAGCACAAAGCCCTCCGAAGTGGGCAGCATATCGTGCATCAGCAGCTGAAAACGGTGCCGGTACTGGCGGTCAGCGGCTTTAAGCCGCTCGTGGCGCTGGCGCAGCCGGGCCAGGCGGCCGGGCTTCATAAAATCGAAGAAGTGCTTCAGATTCAGAAAATCGTAGTAGCGCAAGGACCGACGCTGCCCGGTGGGGGTTACGCCGGCCGTAAGGTCGGAAGCAAACAGTCCCTGGGAGTAGCGGGAGTCGCGCAGGGTGTAGGTACCGGCCAGCAGGCGGGCGGCGCTGTCGCCGGGGCTGAGTTGGGCATCGAGCAGGCCCCGCTCACTGCTGGCCTGCACAAACTCGGAGCGTAGCAGGCGGCCATCCTCACCCAGCTGCTTCAGCTGCAGCCGCGACTTTAAGCCGTTGGTCTCACTTAGAATCAGCTCGGCCCGTTTGGTCACGGAGTCGGCCAAAAAGGTGAAGCGGGCAGGCAGAGGCTCATACACGGATGGCAGAAACTGGAACTGAGCCGTGTGCAGATTCAGCAGCAGAATGGTCAGGTGCTGATCTACCTCTACCGTCACAAACAGGTTGCCATCCAAGGCTTTCAGTTCCTGAATACCTCGGGCGCGCTTGGTTTTGAACTCGCTGGTGCCCAACTGCCCGGTGCGTGAATCGAAGGCCGCCACCCAGAGCGTGGCCGGGTCAGTGCCGCTGAATACGGCATACACGGCGGTACCCTCGGCGCAGAGGCGCTGAAAATCATAGCCCCGGGGCACCGGAATGGTTACTTTGGGCTGGGCCTGCAGCGTGTGGTTGAATTTCTGAAAGAAAAACTCGGGCTTGCCCGCAATGTGCGGGTCACGCTCCACCAGCACCACCAGGCTGCTGTCCTCGGGTAAGGGCTGCACCTGCACGTCGCTGCTGTAGGTTTCCAGCTCCAGCTCGGCGCGGTACTGCTGGCGGGGCTCGATGGCGGGCTTGGCGACGGGCGTTTTCTGAGCATACCCTCCCAGGCTACCGGCCAGCAGGCAGAAGAACAGGTACACGTATTTCATACGATTGAGCAGAAAAGGCGGGATACATCTAGGCACTAGGAAGATACTGCGAAAGTTGCGCATGACCTAACAAGGCTCACCCAAAATAGATGCCGCGCAAACCGGAAATGCACACGGCCCGCTCAGGTTTTTCTGAGCGGGCCGTGCAGGGCTAAGCGGGGGCCGTTATCAGGCGCTGCCCAGCTCCAGCAGAGTATCAAACTCCTCGGGGCGCAGGGCCATCACCGATAGGCGGGACTGGCGCAAAAGACCAATCTGGTTAAGGCGCTCATCCTGCTTGATCTGGGCCAGCGACACGGGGCGGGCCAGGAGCTGCTGGGGCCGCAGGTGCACGGCCACCCAGCCGCTGCCGGCCTCGGCGGTGGCATCGGGGGCGGCGGGGGCCGTTACTTCGGCCACGCCCACTACCTGCTTGTCGGTTACGCTGTGGTAGTAAAGCACCAGGTCGCCGGGCTGCATCTGCTGCAGAAAGTTGCGGGCCTGGAAGTTGCGTACGCCGGTCCAGTCGGTGCCGCCGTCGCGCACAAACGTGTCCCAGGAATACGCCGCGGGTTCGGATTTAACGAGCCAGTAGTTCAATGCGGGAATGAGTGAATGGGAGAGTAAAGGTGAAGCGTTGGGCCTGTCGGCTACTGCTTGCGGGCCAGCAGGGTGGTGTCGTTCTGGGCCTGAATGGTAAACTGGTAGGGCGGCTCTTCGTTTTGTAGCGTAATGCGGTACGTATTGCCTTCTTCGGCCTGCCAGGTGCCGGGCACGTCCAGCAGCTCATCGGCGGGACCCTGGGTGTGCAGCACAAACCTGCCGCCTGGTTCCAGCCGGAAGCCATCCACGCCCATACCGGGTACAATTTCGGCGGTGCCCTTGAGCCGGTAGGTCAGAAAGCCTTCCTTGGGCTCCGGCTGCTGATGCTTATAGTACCAGTCCTTACCGAAGATGACGGAAGGAGCGGAGGTATTCTTCTCGGTCTGGCAGCTGCCCAGGGCCAGCGTGGCCATCAGCCCCACAAACAGGGAAATACGCATATGATGGAGAACAAAGCAGGGGCAAACAGATAGCGGGGAGAGCTACAGCTCCACGCGGCGCACTTTCAGGATGTTATTTTCCAGCGACACAATTTCCAGCTTATAATCAGGGTCCTTTTTGTCATCGAGGGTAATGCGCACGGTGTGGTCGTTTTCGGCCGTCCAGCGGCCTTTACGGCCCTCAATACCATCAGTGGGGGCAATGTCGTACTGCGTAAACAGGCCATTGTGGTCGAAGGCAAAGCCGGTGCGGCCCCGCGAAGGCGGAAATGCGTACGTGTTGGGGCGGTACACGCGCACGTCGCCCTGGTCTTCCTCGTGGGCGTGCAGCCAGGTGCCTTCCAGCTGCTTCAGGCGCGCGGCGGAGGTAGCATCGGGGTTGCAGGTGGCGGCCAGCAGCAGGATGCTCAGGGAAGCCAGCAGGGTGAAAAGGCGCATGGTTGTGCAGAAGTTGGTGTGGAACATGTAACGTGCGGGGCCGCAAGGTAGTTTATTGTTGGGTGGCTGGATGGGTTGTTAGGTGGTTGGGTTGTTTAGGTGGATTTAGTGCAGACTCGGTTATTCTAAGCTTATGAAGAACCTGTTCACGTATGAGCGTGTCGTAGTCTGTTGGTGCCGGACTACTTTATAAGCTTCTGCCTCTGCGTTGCATCCCCCAAAAACCACCTGCCCTCCCCAACCACCTCACAACCCACCTACCCACTCAACCGCTACCTTTGCCGCCCTATGGATAACCGCGCCCTCATCCGAGCCTTTCGCCTCACTGCCCAACTCATGGAGCTGCACGAGGAAAATCCTTTCAAAATACGGGCCTACGAGGGCACGGCCAACGCCCTGGAGCAGCTCACGGTACCCGTGGCCGACCTGGACCGCACGGGCCTGCCCGACCGTACCGGCCTGAGCAAAACCGCCGCCGCCAAAGTGGCCGAAATGCTGGATACCGGCTCGTTTGAGGAACTGACC
This sequence comes from Hymenobacter sp. 102, assembly GCF_049949205.1. Taxonomy (NCBI): domain Bacteria; kingdom Pseudomonadati; phylum Bacteroidota; class Cytophagia; order Cytophagales; family Hymenobacteraceae; genus Hymenobacter; species Hymenobacter sp. 102. The sequence goes on along the minus strand of NZ_CP188172.1, from coordinate 1,855,837 downwards.
AAGCTGCTGGCCGCAACCCCGCCCGGGGTAGTGGAGCTGCTGAATGTGAAGGGCATCGGGCCGAAGAAAATCCGCAGCCTGTGGAAGGAGCTGGGTATTGAAAGCCCGGCTCAGCTGCGCGAGGCCGCCCAGCGCGACGAGGTAAGCAAGCTAAAGGGCTTCGGGCAGAAAACCCAGCAGACCATTCTGGAGGCCCTGGAGTTTGCCGACCAGAGCCGCGGCAAGCTGCTGTACCCGCAGGCCGAGGAGCTGGCCCAGGACCTGCGCGAGCGGCTGGCTGCCGCGCCCGGTGTAGAGCAGGCTGCCGTGGCCGGAGAAGTGCGCCGCCGCCTCGAAACCATTGAAACTGTTACGCTGGTGGCCGCTACCACCGCGCCGGCTGCTGCCCATGCGGTGCTCAACGGCTTGGAAGGCCTCACGCCCGACCCGCGCCGCAGTGGGCCGTTTGCCTGGCGGGGCACGGCTACGGCCTCGGGCGTGCGGGTAGAAGTGCTGCTGACTGCCCCGGCCGACTTCACCAACCAGCTGCTGCTGAACTCCGCCGCCGAAGCTCACCTGACCGAAGCCCTGATGGAGCAGCCTCAGCCCGGCCAGCCCGCCACCCTGCGCCACTGGCTGCGGCGGGAGCAGTTCGTTTCCGAACCCGCTCTGTACGAGCGCGCCGGCCTGCAGTACGTGGAGCCCGAGCTGCGCGAAGGTTTGGGCGAGCTGCCCCTGGCCCGCGAAAACAAGCTACCCCAGCTGCTGGTGGATGCCGACCTGCGCGGCTCCCTGCACAACCACAGCACCTACTCCGACGGCAGCCACAGCCTGCGCGAAATGGCCACTTTTCTGCGCGACCAGGGCTACGAGTACCTGGGCATCTGCGACCATTCGCAGGCGGCGCACTACGCCAACGGCCTCCCGCCGGAGCGGGTGCGCCAGCAGCAGCGCGAAATTGATGAGCTGAACCAGGAGCTGGCCCCGTTCCGCATCTTCAAGGGCATTGAGTCGGATATTCTCTCCGATGGCTCCTTGGATTACCCGCCGGCCGTGCTGGAAACCTTTGACTTCATTGTGGCCTCGGTGCACAGCAACCTCAAAATGGATGAGCGCAAAGCCACGGCGCGGGTGCTGCGGGCCATCGAAAATCCCTACACCACCATGCTGGGCCACCCCACCGGCCGCCTGCTACTGCGCCGCGAGGGGTATCCGCTCGACCACAAAGCCGTCATCGATGCCTGCGCTCAGCACAACGTCATCATCGAAATCAACGCCAACCCCTGGCGCCTCGACCTGGACTGGCGCTGGGTGCGTTACGCCCTCGATAAAGGCGTGCAGCTCAGCATCAACCCCGATGCCCACCACACCAACGGCTACGCCGATATGCGCTACGGCGTGCTGATGGGCCGCAAAGGCGGACTGACCAAAGACATGACGTTTAACGCCAAATCGGCGGCGGAAGTGGCCGAGTACTTTGCCCGGCGCAAAGCCACCATCAAGCCCCCGCTGGAGTTCAAGGACTCGTTATTTGGGTGAGAAAAGGAGTCAGGAGCTAGGAATTAGAAGATAGGAGCCGAAAAGTCAGAGTAAGGCGGACTCCTAGCTCCTGTCTCCCAACTCCTCCTTTCTGGCTCCTGTCTCCTAACTCCTTCTTCATGAAAATTCTCGTTCTGCGCTTTTCGTCCATTGGGGATATTGTGCTGACTACGCCCGTGGTGCGCGGCCTGAAGCGGCAGGTGCCAGGGGCGCAGGTGCATTTCGCCACCAAGCCAGCCTTCCGGGGGATGCTGGAGGCCAACCCCTACGTGGACAAGGTGCACAGCCTCACGGGCTCCTTGCAGGAGCTGGTGGCCGAGCTGCGGGCCGAGCAGTTTGATTTCGTGGTGGATTTGCACCATAACCTGCGCACTTCCCTCATCAAGGCCCAGCTGGGCGTGAAGTCGCGCAGCTTTGATAAGCTGAACTGGCGCAAGTGGCTGCTGGTAAACCTGAAGATGGATACCCTGCCCCGCGTGCACATTGTGGAGCGGTACCTGGCCGCCGCGGCCCCGCTGGGCGTGCGCCCCGACGGGCAGGGGCTCGATTACTTCATTCCCGACGCTGACGAGGTGGACATCCGGGCGGCCCTGCCCCCGGCCTTTCAGGGCGGATACGTGGCCTTTGCCATTGGGGCCCAGCACGCCACCAAGCGCCTGCCCGTGGAGCGCATTATTGAGTTGTGCGGGTTGCTGCGGCGGCCCGTGGTGCTGCTGGGCGGCCCCACCGACGAAACCACCGGCCACGTAGTGGAGCTGGCCTTCGACCAGGGCGCGGCCGCCTCGCCCCCCGCCCCCGGCCGCATCCCCGACAGCCCATACTACTTCCCGGAGGTGCCCGCCACGCCGCCCGCTACCGTCATTTACAACGCCTGCGGCAAGTTCAACCTCAATCAGTCGGCCTCGCTGGTGCGGCAAGCCAGCCTGGTTGTCAGCCACGATACGGGCCTGATGCACATTGCTGCCGCCTTCCGCAAGGAAATCATCAGCGTGTGGGGCAACACGGTACCGGAGTTTGGCATGTACCCCTACCGCACCGAGTTTCGGGTGTTGGAAGTAAAGGGCCTCGACTGCCGGCCCTGCTCCAAAATCGGCTACGAAAAGTGCCCTAAAGGCCACTTCCGCTGCATGCGCGACATCCGCTTCGACCTGGACCTGCCCCCGGCGGGGTAGGGGCCGAGGGTGCGCTGTGGACGGCCGCTACCCGCCGGGAGTTCCCGATTTTTTGAAGTGGTTGGGCAGCCGTTAGCTACCACGATGCAATGATTGATTACCGAAGTATAGGGGCGGAACGCTGCCGGCCGCGGGCTTATTGGATAAGGAGACTTTAGTTTATACTAAGTGGTGCTGTCGGAGCCAAGAAAGCCGCACCGCGCATTGAACCAGCTGGACTGTTGCAATCGTTTTACCTTTGCTACCGCTTACCGCGGCGGCACCCCTGCCCGAGGCTGCCCTTCTTTTTCTTTCGAATGACCGAATCTGCCGGCTCCGCCGATATCCTCACTCGCTTGCGCCAGGAAACCCGGCCTTACCATGAGGCGCTGGAAGCCAACGACTTCAACCGGGCCCTGACCGCCGGCACCATTTCCGAAGCCGATACAGCCCGGTTTTTGGCCAAGCTCTACGGGTTCATCGTGCCGTTTGAGAAGCAGCTCCGGGCGCACCAGAGTTGGTTCGGGCCCGAGTGGGAGCTGGAACGCCGGTTCCGCGGCCACCTGCTCCGCCAGGACCTACCGGCTGCCGATACGCTGCCGCTGGCCCCAAATTTGCCGCCTTTGCACACGCGGGCTCAACTGTTGGGGGCTTTGTACGTATTGGAGGGCTCCACGCTGGGCGGGCAGGTAATTGCCCGTCAACTGGCTAAAAATGGGGTTGCTACCCGCGCCTACTTCAGCGGCCACGCTGAACAGACCGGCCCGCTCTGGAAAGCATTCGTGCAGCTGCTGGCTGCGGCGGCCACTCCCGAAACAGCCGACGAACTAGTACATTCGGCTTCTCTTACCTTCCAACGCTTACACCAGTGGATAGAACAGGCATAGCCCTTACCGATGAGAGTCTGGTAGGCAAGGAAATCAACCTGACTAACTGTGACCGGGAACCGATTCATATTCCGGGTCTGATTCAACCCTATGGCTTCCTGCTGTGCCTGGACGAGCATACGCGCCGCATTGTGCAGGTCAGCGCCAATACCCGGGAACTGCTGGGGCTGTCGGCCGAAGAGCTGATCGGGCAGGGGCTGGAACTATTATTTGATGCGGGCCGGCTGCCCGGCATCCATGCCCAGCTGGATACCGTGCGTGAAGCACACCGCCTGCTGGGCGTGCGCCTTGATACCCATCCTGAGCAGCCTTTCTACAAGCTCATCATGCACCGCTTTGATGGGCTGCTGTGGCTGGAGTTCGAGCCGGTCCAGTCAGCTTCCGATGGCCCTCTTGATCTGCCTTCCCTGAATGATGCGCTGGGGTTGATGCTGGCGGCCTCCTCCGTTGTAGAATTCTGTGAGTACGCCGTGCAGCAGGTACGCCAGATTACCGGTTTCGACCGGGTGATGGCTTACCGCTTTGCCGAGGACGAGAGTGGGGAAGTGGTGGCCGAAGCCTGCCGCCCTGATCTGGAGCCTTTTCTAGGCCTGCATTACCCTGCCACCGATATTCCGCAGCAGGCCCGGGCCATGTACCTGCGCAACTGGTTGCGCTTTATTCCGGATGTGAAGTACACGCCCGTGCCGCTGGTGCCCACCAACCACCCCGGCACCGCCCGCCCGCCCGACATGACCTATGCCGTGCTGCGTAGCGTGTCGCCTATTCATGTGGAGTACCTGAAGAATATGGGTGTGGGGGCCACCATGACCATTTCCTTGATTCGGGATAGAAAGCTGTGGGGGTTGCTGGTGTGTCACCACTACTCGCCCCGGCTGGTGAGCTACGAGTTGCGCGACCTGTGCCAGTTTATCGGCAAAACCTTTTCGGCCCTGCTCAAAAGCAAGGAGCAGGCCGATGACTTCATCTACCAGGTAAATCTGCGCGAGCAGCAAGCCCGCCTTTTCGGGCTGCTGGCCGAATACCCCGATTTTCGTAAAACCCTCTACGACCATTTACCGGCCGTGAAAGAGGTATTCGACTGTGGGGGCGTTATCGTCAGCTTCGATGGCACCCTGGCCACCAGCGGCACCGCTCCCGCCGAAGGTCAAGCACGGGAATTAGTGGCCTGGCTTGATGAGCACATGCAGGGCGAACTGTTTCACACCAACTCCTACGCCCGGCATAACCCGGCGGGCAGTGCCATCCGGGCCTCGGCCAGCGGTATTTTGGCTATTCGCCTGAGCCATACGGTGGGTGAGTACCTGATCTGGCTGCGGCCTGAGGTGCTGCAGACTGTGACCTGGGCCGGGCAGCAGCAGAAAGCGGAGGTACTGCAGGATGGGCAACTGCACCTTTCGCCCCGGCGCTCCTTTGCCGCTTGGAGTCAATCGGTGGAAAGCACAGCATTGGCCTGGAAGCCGGTAGAGGTGGAAGCTGCCCAGGAAATTCGCCTGCGTATTGCCGACATCCGCCTCCGCTTGTTCAACCAAATGCAGGAACGGGCCCAGTTGCTTTCCCAGCTGAACGCTGAGTTGGAGCGCAGCAATGATGAGCTGGATTCCTTCGCCTACGTGGCCTCCCACGACCTGAAAGAACCGCTCCGGGGCATTCATAATTACTCGCTGTTCCTGCTGGAAGACTACGCCGATAAGCTGGATTCTGACGGAATTCATAAGCTGGAAACCCTGGTGCGCCTCAGCCAGCGAATGGAGTCTCTCATCGAATCATTGTTGCAGCTTTCCAGAGTGGGCCGGTTGGAGCCGGAAATACGGGCTGTGAACCTCAACGAGATACTGGCCGAGGTGACCGATGTGCTGCAGCCCCGTTTTCAGCAAACAGGTACGCAACTGCACGTGAAAGGTCCGCTGCCTACTGTGTACACCGACCCCGTGCGGGTGCAGGAAGTATTTAATAATCTGCTGACCAACGCCATGCGCTACAACGATAACCCCGCGAAAACCGTAGAGGTTGGGGTGGCGCCGGCCGGCGTACCAAGTCCCCGGGGCTTGGTATCGGATGCTGAGTACCATGTGCTGTACGTGCGGGATAACGGCATTGGAATTGCCCCCCGGCACCACGAGAGCATTTTCAAAATATTCAAGCGCCTGCATAGTCAGGAAAAGTACGGAGGTGGTACCGGGGCAGGGCTGGCCATTGCCAAGAAGATGATTGAGCGGAGCGGTGGTCAGCTCTGGGTTGAGTCTGAGTTGGGGCAGGGTGCTACTTTCTACTTTACAATTCCGAAACAATAGTCATGAGTTCTGCTTCCCTAAAGCCCGTGCTGGTAGTTGAGGACAGCGCAGAGGATTTTACTGCGCTGGGCCGGGCATTCCGCAAGCATGCCCTGCAAAATCCGGTACTGCGGTGCGCCGATGGTGACCAGGCCCTGGAGTATTTGCAGGGCTACGGTCGCAACACTGCGTGGCCAGCGGTGCTGCCCGCCATTGTGCTGCTCGATCTGAACATGCCTGGCACCGATGGCCGCCAGGTGTTGGAAATAATAAAAGCTGATCCTCGGCTGAGTACCATTCCGGTCATCATTTTCAGCACGTCTTCCAACGTAAAGGATATTGAAGCGTGCTACCAGCTGGGAGCTAACAGCTACCTGACCAAGCCTATTGAATATAGTGCCTTGGAAGATAAAATTCAGCTTATTGTCCGTTATTGGCTGGAAACCGTGGAATTGCCGGTAACCTAGTTCTAACTACCCCGTTTCCCGCTCCTGTGAAAAAGATTTTATTGGCTGACGACAACGTAACCGACCGGGTGTTGTATCGTCGCTTTCTGGGCCGGCAACTGGGCTATGAGAGTCTGGAGTTTTATGAAACAGCTTCCGGGCAGGAAGCTGTGCAGCTCTACGGGCAGTTGCAGCCCGATTGTATGCTGCTGGATTATAACCTGCAGGATATGGATGGCCTGCAGGTGCTGGAGCAGTGCCGGGCGCAAGTACCGGCCGGAGCCATGTGCGTGGTGATGATAACCGGCAGCGGCAATGAGGCACTGGCTGTTCAGGCTTTGAATGGTGGGGCCGCTGATTATCTGATAAAGGGCCAGTTTGACCGGGACTTGCTGGCTAAAACCGTGCGGCACGCCATCGAGAAAACCGAGTGGTACCAGTACCAGGCCCGCTACCACGCCGAGCTGCAGCTGATCAATCAGCAGTTGCGTGATTCGCTTGCCGAACTGACAACTACCCGCCAGCAACTACAGGCTCGTAACCAGGAGCTGGCCGCCATCAACCAGGCCTTGGCCCGCACCAATGCTGACCTCGATAATTTTGTGTACGCCGCCTCGCACGATTTGCGTCAGCCGGTGCACAACTTACAGGGCCTATTTGCCGAGCTGCGCCGCGTAGTTACCTTCCCCGACCCCTCAGATGAGGAGGTGCTGCGGCTCGCTGACGTTTCGCTGCAGGCGCTATCTACCACCATTGTTGACTTGGCCATGGTAGTGCAGGAGCAGCGCCGCATGGGCAACCAAAGTGCTGAGCAGGTAAGCGTACGCGAGGTAGTGCAGGAAGTATGCAACTCGCTCCGCACCCAGGTGCGCGACACCAAAGCCCATGTGCATGTGGAGGTGAGTGAGTTGCCGGAGGTAATCTACGAGCGGGCAAACCTACGCACCATCGTGCTGAATCTGGTATCCAATGCCCTGAAATACCGCCACCCCAGCCGCCACCCCGAAGTCAGCATCCGAACGCACTACCACCACGGTCAGCCGGTGCTGGAGGTGCAGGATAATGGGCTCGGACTGGACCTGACCCGGCACGGGACGGAACTGTTTCAGCTGTTTCGGCGCTTCCACCCAGGCGTAGAAGGCACGGGGGTAGGCCTGTTCCTGGTGAACCGTTTGGTCCAGACGGCCGGGGGCCGCATTGAGGTAGAAAGCGTGGAGGGTGAAGGCACGTTGTTTCGGGTGTATCTCGGCCGACCGGACTAACGACTTCTCGCAATCCAATTCCTGGAAAAAAGTCCGGCCCCGCTACTGCAGCGGGGCCGGACTTTTTTCCAGGAATTGGCTGGACTAGCCAATGTGGGTGAACCCACAGTAGGAATGCAGCACCTCCGGTAGCCGGATGCCCTCGGCGGTCTGGTTGTTTTCCAGTAGGGCCGCCACAATGCGGGGCAGGGCCAGGGCCGAGCCGTTGAGCGTGTGCAGGAGTTGGGTTTTGCCGTTGTCGGTGCGGTAGCGCAGTTTCAGGCGGTTGGCTTGGTAAGTTTCAAAGTTCGAGGCCGAGCTTACTTCCAGCCAGCGTTGCTGGGCGGCGCTCCACACCTCCAGGTCGTAGGTGAGGGCCGAGGTGAAGCCCATGTCGCCGCCACACAGGCGCAGTACGCGGTAGGGTAGCTCCAGCTTCTGCAGCAGGTTTTCAATGTGGCTTACCATGCCTTCCAGAGCCGCGTAGCTGTTCTCGGGCTTGGTAATTTGCACAATCTCCACTTTATCGAACTGGTGCAGGCGGTTGAGGCCGCGCACGTGCGCACCCCAGCTGCCGGCTTCCCGGCGGAAGCAGGGCGTGTAGCCCGTGTTCAGAATCGGGAGTTGGGCGGGGTTGATGATTTCGTCGCGGTAGAGGTTGGTAATGGGTACCTCGGCCGTCGGAATCAGGTACAGATCGTCGGCGGTGGCGTGGTACATCTGGCCCTCCTTATCGGGCAGCTGGCCGGTGCCGTAACCCGAGGCCTCATTCACCAGAATCGGGGGCTGAATCTCCGTGTAGCCGACATTGCGGGCCTCATCCAGAAAAAAGTTGATGAGTGCCCGTTGCAGGCGGGCCCCCTGGCCCTTATACACCGGAAAGCCGGCCCCGGTAATCTTGTTGCCCAGAGCAAAGTCGATGATATCATACTGCTCAATCAGCTCCCAGTGGGGCTTGGCATCAGCGGCCAGGGTTGGTTTGGTGCCCACTTCCCGCACTACCTCATTATCATCGGCTGAGCGGCCGGCAGGTACGCTGCTATGGGGCACGTTGGGCAGCTTGTACAGGAGTTGTTGCAACTGCTGCTCTACCTGCGTGAGCTCCTCAGCATGCGTTTTGGTGAGCTGCTTCAGTTCGGCAGTGCGGGTTTTCAGCGTTTCCGCCTCGGCCTTGTTACCGGCCTTCATCAGCCCCCCGATCTGCCGGGCCAGCTCATTGGCTTCGGCCTGCGCCTGGTCGTGGGCAGTTTGTAGCTCCCGGCGCTGCTGGTCGAGGCGCAGAATAGCCTGCACATCGGCTTCGGCGGTGGGGTAGTGGCGTTTGGCCAAGCCTGCCAGCACGGCGGCGGTATTTTCTTTTAGAACGGAAACTTGCAGCATAACACAGAGGACTCGGGAAACAGAGTAGCAAAAGTAGAAGTTTACGCCCGCAGATGTAGTGCCTGCCGGTAGTTTCCCCGGTTTGGTGCCGGCCGGGGCCCGCCACTACCGCCGCCCGAAGCACAATAGACGGCGGATACCCTGTAGCTTCCGGCCCCTTGATAAGTGGTTGGGGCGCTGCATCCTTTGGGCTGTACTCTGCGTACTACCGGGGAACTTGCAAATTCTGAAATACAATTTGGCAGTTCCCCGGTATTACGCTAACATTGCACGTATAAGCCGGCAATGGTTGGCGGACCCCGGGGCATCTTTTCTACGAGCCTGGTCCGTATTTCGCTTTTGCTCCAGCCGGCTCCACCCTCGGTTTTAGTTTCTCGCTTTTTTCTGCGTCGGGCGCCGCGTTGCGGCTACCTTCTGTGCCCGGAATGGCCTGTGCTGCCCTATTGTAGGCTTTTAGCCGCCCCTTTTCGCTCCGCTTTTATATGTACACTATTGACGAGTTAAAGGACCGTTTACTGTCCGAATTGAAGGAAATTGCAGAAAACCTGAAAGTTGGCAATTTCAAGAAACTCAGCAAGCAGGATCTGATTTACAAGATTCTGGACCAGCAAGCCATCACGCCAGCCGATAAACTTCCCCAAAAAGTGAAACCGGTGGGCACAACTGGTGCCGTTGAAGGAGATGCTACGGTGGCAGCACCGGCCGCCAAGCCGGCCGCTACCCGGGCCCCGCGCGCTGCAGCCGCCCGTCCGGCCCGGAGCAAAGTGGCCGCCGCCGCTGCAGTAGCCGCCGAAGCCACTACCCCCGCCGAAACGCCCGTGGTAGCTGAAATTGCCCCGGCTCCAACTGCCGTAATCCCTGAAACATCCGCCACCAATACTGAGCCAGTCGCCGAAACAGGGGCGGCGGAAATTGCCCCGGCTGAAACCGGTGCTGCTTCGGCCACGGAAGAGGCGGATGGTGCGGTGCGGCCCGTAAAATTATACCAGCGCCCGGAGCGCCGGGCCCGCACCGATCGGGCCGGCCGGCCCATTGGGGCCGCTGCCCCGGCCGCATCCTCGGATGTAGCCGTTGCCCCGGAAACCGGCGAAGAAGCGCCCGTTGCTCCCGAAGCTGTGACCGCTCCCACCCGGGAAGTGCAGCCCATTGACCCCACTGCCCCGGCTCCGTTGCGGGAAAACCGACCCGAGCAGCAGCAGCAGCCCCGTATCTTCCGGGATGGCCGCGAGTACCGCAACGGTCGGGAAGTGACCCAGGAAAACCGCGGTGAGGTGCGGGCCGAGAGCAATGGCCGCGCCGACCAGCCCCGGGAGTTCCGCAACGACCAGCCCCGCGCCGATTTTCGCCAGGATGGCGTGGCCCGCGAAGCCCGCAACGACCAACCCCGCAACGACCAACCCCGCAACGACCAACCCCGTAACGACCAGCCGCGCAATCTGCGCGAGGGTGGCCGCACTGATTCCCGTGAGCAGCGGGAGCAGCGCCGCGAAGAGCGGTACGCTGCCCGGGAGCTGCAGCGCCAGCAACGGCAGGAGCAGCGCCAAGCTGAGCGGCAAACCAGTGGTGCCACCGACCAGCCCCGCGCTGACCGCTCAGAGCAGCGCCCGGCCCGCCAGGAATTTGATATTACCATTCCCGGGGAGGGCACGCTGGAAATGATGCCTGACGGCGGCTATGGCTTCCTGCGTAGTCCCTTCTACAATTACCTCGCCTCGCCCGACGATATTTACGTGGCCCCGCAGCAGGTGAAGCAATTCGGCCTCAAAGCCGGCGATACGGTGAAGTGTACCATCCGGCCCCCGCGCGACGGGGAGAAGTACTTTGCCCTGGTAAGCGTGGACGGTATCAACGGCCGCTCGGTAGAAGAAGCCCGGGACCGGATACCGTTCAACAACCTCACGCCGCTGTTTGCCGAGGAGCGCCTGAAGCTCACCACCAAACCCGCGCAGTACAGCACCCGCATTCTGGATTTGTTTGCCCCCATTGGCAAAGGCCAGCGGGGCCTGATTGTGGCCCAGCCCAAAACCGGTAAAACGGTACTGCTCCAGGAAATTGCCAACGCCATCAGCGAGAACCACCCCGAGGTGTACCTGATGATTCTGCTCATTGATGAGCGCCCGGAAGAGGTAACGGACATGGCCCGCTCGGTGAAAGCCGAGGTGCTCAGCTCCACCTTCGACGAAACGGCCGACCGCCACGTGAAAATTGCCACCATTGCCATGGAAAAGGCCAAGCGCCTCGTGGAGTGCGGCCACGACGTGGTGATTCTGCTTGATTCCATCACCCGCCTGGCCCGCGCCTACAACACGGTGCAGCCGGCTTCGGGCAAAATCCTGTCGGGTGGGGTAGATGCCAACGCCCTGCACAAGCCCAAGCGCTTCTTCGGGGCGGCCCGCAACGTGGAAGATGGTGGCTCGCTCACCATTATTGCCACGGCCCTCATCGAAACCGGCTCCAAGATGGACGAGGTTATATTCGAGGAATTTAAAGGCACCGGCAACATGGAATTGCAGCTGGACCGCAAGCTGGCCAACAAGCGCATCTTCCCGGCCATCGACGTGCCCGCCTCCGGTACCCGCCGCGAAGACCTGCTCATGAGCAAGGACGAGCTGAACCGCATCTGGGTGCTGCGCAAGTTCATGTCGGATATGACGGCTTCCGAAGCCATGGAGTTCCTGAAGGACCGCATGAAAGGTACCCGCGACAACAACGAGTTCCTGCTAGCCATGAACGGCTAGTTACTAGCTGGAATACGCCATAAAAAAGCCTCCGTTGCAGCTGCAACGGAGGCTTTTTTATGGTCTGGTTTGAGATTTACTGCCGCACAAAACGCTGCACATTGTGCTGACCATTCGTGCTGATTTCGAGGAAATAGATGCCCGCCGGTACGCGCTGAATGTCCAGCGTACTGCCGCCCTGGGCACTGCCGGCCAGCAGGATTTTTCCGGTAGTCGTGTACAGGCGGTATTGCACCGTTTGTGTGGTGCCGGGCAGCGTAATGAAAGCGTTGCTGGGGTTGGGATAAAAGGAGGCTGCCAGTTTGCCGCTAACCGTAACGACGGACGAGAAAGACGACGTACCGTCCACGTCTACCTGCCGTAGCCGGTAATACGTTTGGGTCGTCAGGGGCTTGCTATCCGAGTAGTGGTAGGTAGCTCCGGTACTGGTGGTGCCTGCGCCCTGCACTCTGCCCAATGTGCTGAATGATTGCCCATCGGTACTGCGCTGCACCTCAAAATAAGCATTGTGTAACTCTGCTGCCGTGGCCCAGGTAAGCAATACGCTTGTGGGTTTTGCCGTGGCAGAAAAGCGGGTGAGCGTAACGGGGAGTGGGTTGTTGCCAGGATCTTGACTAAGCTGGGTACTGGCTAAGACAAAATCCCCACCGGTACTGAATGGCTGGCTTGATTGAATGGAGCCCGAGAAAAAAGGAGGCGTGGTAGAAGTAAAGCTAGCGTTACCAAACAAATTAGCCCACGTAGTTCCAACTCCTTGCGCTACCCGCAAAAAATTTCCGTTGTCTACTTGGTCATCGGGGCCAAATGTCAGGGTAATGGTTGCGTTGTTAAAAGTAGCACCGCTGCCTGGTGTTAGCGTGTAATACCGAATGCGAGATACCCGCCTGATGCTGTTGTCCGATGGAAACGTGCGGTTAGTCGGAGCTCCTTCTACTTGCTGAACAGTGTAGGTGTTGGCCGAGGGTTGGTTAGGCGAAAAAGTTATCGGGCGATACGCCAAGGCTCCAGCCCGAACTGAGCCTAAAGGGTACACAATGTTCGGACGGCCGGTGGCCGCAGTACTCGTAGAACGCGTCAGCGGTCCACTCACGAAGCTCGAACTGCTGCCGCCGGTAACAAGCGCATCGGTGCTACTGGTTACGTTGTAGGGCACAGTAAGCGCATTGCTTACCCCACCTACAGGCAAAGTGGTCAGTACACCATCGGTCAGTGTCAGGCCGGCCGCAACCGTCAGGGGCTTAAGTAGCGTCACCCCTGTGGTGGTCCCAGACGTATTGTTAACTACCAGCCGGGCATTGTTACCGAAAGACAACGTACCGGAACCACTACCGGAACCAATGCCGCCAACCGATTGGGCAGCCGTACCATTGAAGATGACGTTGCTGGCATTAGCCGGAGCGAAACTCAATGCACCCGCGGTAGGCGTTGCATTGCTGTTGATAAATACGTTACCACCAATGCTGGTTCCAGCAGTGGTGCCAGTCCCAACCACGTTCAGGTTAACGGTTGCGCCAGTAACGGTCAGGTCATTTAGTATGGTTAAGTTAGCCGTGCCCGCCACCGTGGCAGCGGCCAGCAACTGCAGGTTGCCATACTGTTGTCCTACCGAGGAAAACGTACCACCTGAGTAAATGTACGTGCTTCCGCTGTTGAAAACGGCTACGCCTGTTGAGCCGTTTCCGAATGGTTCACCACCGGTTACTTGCCGGAACGTGGCTCCGGCGTTGAATACAACCGACCCGGCGGTAGATGCTACGTCGGAATTTGTATTGTTATTACCTGTCGGGATGGTGCCGTTAGTGCCGAAAGGATAGCCGATAATATTACCGGCCACGATGGAGCCGCCACTTTGGACTTGAATAGCACTGGGGCTAGCGGCAATTAAACGCTGGGGTAAGGGGGTTCCATTACCGTTGCCGGTTAGGGTAAGAGTGCCCGCTATTGCTGCCGTGGCACCCGTATTCAGCTTAAGGGTAGTATAGCGGTTGGTGGTGGAAGCGGTGGTGCTCAGCGTCAGGCTGGAACCGGCTCCTATTACAAAATCGTCACCGGAGATATTGTTGGTAAGAATAATGGTGCCATCACCATTGCCATTGGAAGGCGCAATGAATGAGGTGCTTATGTTGTTAATCAGGAACAATTGGCTGATGTTGAAATCAGCTGCGGTAGTCTGAACACTAACCGTTGGGGTTTGCGCGCCATCAAATACCAGCACATCAGCTGCAGTGGGGGCCTGATTACCAGCGCCCGTTGGCTGATATGAGACTGGGTCAACCACGACCCAGCTTGTGCTGGCAGTGATCAACGCCCCGGAGGCCCCTACCCATTTTAACGTCGCGCCAACTGAGGACAGGGGGGCCGCTAAGGCTAAAAACAGACTTGCTCTTGACAAAAGATTCAAGCTGGGCTGCACAGGTGTAATTTTCTTGAGCATTTGAAGAGGCACAGAGTGATTGATATCTCGAATATAGGATCTATTTGTGGATAACCCTTTATTCATTCCCATTTAGATACAAAAATGAAGCGTTCAGACACTAAAATGAGCCTTATAGCAAGAAAATTAAAACTTGTAGGTAATTGTCTATACGTTAGCAGGTTAATCAAAAATAATTAAAGGTGTTCTATATAATAGTATCTGAAAAATTATTATTGAAATGCTTATATAGAGCAGAAATTATTATATTGTATAGGCTTCGCAAGCTGAACAATTCTAGGAATTGGAAATGGGAATAGAATTGTCTTTATTGTATTTAATTAATATGATCTGTTGTTATATAACAGATTGTGTACGTCTCAAATAACCATTCGCTTTCAGACCTGCTGATGAGTTGGCATGCCAAAAAACGCACGTATGATTAGCGAGTAACGCTAACAGGGATGCTTAAAAGTGAGCAGTAAAGAAGGACAGGTATAGACGATCATATCAAAGCGGGTGACAATGCCGTAGGGGAAGAATATACAGCCTTATGTAAGGCATGCACATTTCTTCTTAGTTTATGTCCTTCACCAACGAGCTGCTTAACACTGTTCTGCGCCACGCCGGCCAAGAGGTATCCCGCAAGGAGTTTTTAAATCTGGCGGGCCGGGGGCTGGCGGTGAGCGTGGCGGCCGGCACGCTAGCCGGCTGCAGCTCCACCCCCGATAAGCCATCGGCCGCCGGGCCCACCACCGGCACACCCGCCAGCCAGGTAGATGCCTCCACCACCTACACTGCCCCCGGGGGCGCGCAGGTAGCATCTTCCGAGGCCGTGTCGCCCCCGGCCCAGGTACCCGCCGCGCCCGATAAGCCTATTGTACTGGAAGAGTGGAAATCGAAGGTGGACCCACAGGCCGGGCCCACACCTACGCCGCTGCCGCCTGATGAGCGGGTGGGCTACGCGCTGGTGGGCCTGGGCCACCTGACGCTGGAAGAGTTGCTGCCGGCTTTCGGGGAGTGCAAAAAATCGAAGCCCGTGGCCCTGGTCACCGGCTCGCCGGAGAAGCTGAAGAAAGTGGCCGCTCAGTACGGCATCAAGCCCGAAAGCTGCTACAGCTACGAAAACTACGAGCAGCTCAAGGATAACCCCGAGGTAAAGGCTATTTACATTGTGCTGCCCAACTCCCTGCACGCCGAGTACGTGATTCGGGGTGCCAAAACCGGCAAGCACATCCTCTGCGAGAAACCTATGGCCAACTCGGTGCGGGAGTGTGAGCTGATGATTGAGGCCTGCAAAAAGGCGCAGGTGAAGCTAATGATTGCCTACCGCATCCAGTACGAGCCCTATAACCGCCTGGTGCGCGACATGGTGCGGGCCGGCAAGTTCGGCAAGCCTAAATACATTCAGGCCCAGAACAGCCAAAGCTCGGCCAACGTGGACCACTGGCGGCACAAGAAAGCCTTGGCCGGCGGCGGCGCGCTGCCCGATATTGGCCTGTACTGCCTGAATACGTCCCGGTTCATCCTCGGTACTGAGCCCACCGAGGTGTTCGGCTACATGCACAGCACGCCCGGCAACCCGTTGTTCAAGGAGGTAGAGGAGCTGATGAGCTGGCAGATGCGTTTCCCGGACGGCGTGGTGGTGGACAGCATTACGCACTACAACACCCACGACTCCCGCTTCTACCGCGTGAATGCGGAAAAAGGCTGGCTGCACCTCCACAACGGCTACGCCTACACGGGTCAGCAGCTGCAGACCTCCCAGGCCGAGGGCCCGGCTAAAATGCAGAACCAGATTGTTATTCCGGCCAAAAACCAGTTTGCCGCCGAAATGGACCATTTCTCGGAGTGCATTCTGGAAAACAAGCCGCCCCACACGCCCGGCGAGGAGGGCCTGCAGGACCAACGCATCATGCAGGCCATCTACCAATCGGCGCGGGAAGGGCGGCCCGTGAAGCTGCCCGCCGTACCGGGTACCGACGTGTTCCGGGGCCCTGAGCCCAAATCGGCCTGAGGCAGCGGGCCGCCTGCGGCGCGTGCGTTACCTTTGCGGCTATGGAACAACAGCCCGACCTGCCCGAACTGCTTTATATTTCTGACCCATTGTGTGCCTGGTGCTATGGCATGAGCCCGGTTATCCAGCGCGTGCAGCAGGAGTTTGCGGGCCGCGTGGAGGTATCGGTGCTCTGCGGTGGCATGATTACCGGCGAGCAGGTGGAGCCTATCCGGGAGCAGTGGCCGGTGCTATCGGGGGCGCTGGGGCAGGTGCAGCAGGTAACGGGCGTGGAGTTTGGGCCGGCCTTTCGGGCGCTGGGGCAGGAGGGGAGCTACGTGCTCAACTCAGAGCTGCCGTGTCGGGCTATTCACGCTTTCCGGCAGCTGCGGCAGGCCAATGCCGCGCAGTTCGCCCACGAAGTGCAGCAGGCGTATTTCCGGGATGGGACCGACCTTAACAACCCGGCTACGTACGCGCCGCTGGTGGCAGCCTACGGCCTTGATGCCGCCGACTTTCAGGAGCGGCTGCAAAGCCGGGAAGTTATCCGGGGCACCATTCTGGAGTTTGCGGCGGTTGGCAAAATCGGGGTACATGGCTTCCCGACGGTTGTGCTGCGGGTAGGGTCGCAGGGCTACGTGCTGGCCCGGGGCTACCAGCCCTACCCAGCTTTCAGCAGCGCGCTGGAGCAGGCGCTGCTGGAGGCCTAGAACCACCGCACATGAGTAGGACGCCAGCAATGCCGGCAGCGTCAAGTCGTTTTGATAAAACCACTAGCGAGCTTGTATCCAGCCAAAACAGAACGCCCCTTATACCAACCATAAGGGGCGTTCTGTTTTGGCTGGATGTGCCGTTCAGGGAATATGGACGACCTGCTTGCGGAGCGGGGACCAGGCCACGGCGCGCCGGTCTTCCTTGCCCAGCAGGTAGTGGAACGCCACGGCAGTAGGGCGGCTACGCAGGTCGTCCCAGGCGGCGCGGTCGAGGCCGGCGGGAGCTGCGCCGGGACCCGGGAAAACGGCTGAAGTGGGTACGGCGGGCCGTTTAAAGTTCTTCTCGGCAAAAAACTCCCGCACCCGCTTCCGCACGTAGGCTTCGCGCTCCGCCTGCGTGGCGGTAGGGCCCTTCATCTCGTACACCAGCGCCGCCTCCAAATCGGCCGATGACAGAATTTCCCGGAAAATGACCTCCCCGCCGGTTGTAGTAATGGTGAAAGTAGCCTCGGCACTCAGAACTGAAGAGCCGCGCAGCATGAGCGTGAAAACATCCGGGGTGCTGGCAGCGGAAAATATATGTCGGCTACGGCTGGTCAGCAAGGTATCGGCCTGGGCGGGTACCGTGGCGGGCCGGGTGGTATCCAGGGGCTGAAGAGGAGCCGTGGCGGTATCGGGGCCTGCCAGCGGGGCCGTGGCGGCTGGCTGATCGGGGGCTGAACATGCCCCGGCCAGCAGCAGGGGCAATAGCAGGATGAAGCGCATGGGTAGAGAGGTAAACTGTGAGTTCGCCTTTACGCAGGCGGCAGCGCGCTTGTTAAGCTGGGCTACCACAGCAGCATCAGGGCAAACGCCAGGCTCAGGCAGACTGAGGAAACCTGATTCATGCGCATAGTATGGTCGAAGTCGGCGGCGGCCGGATTGCGCCAGGCTGCCCGGGCCCAGCTGAGGAACAGCCCCACTACCGGGCCAGTAGCCACCAGAAACAGCACCAGGTGGCGCAGCTCCTGCCGCTGCACGTACACGGCCGCCAGCAGTGCCGCGCCCGCCATCAGGGCCAGGCCCGCCCACACAAACGTTCCGCGGATGCCCAGCCGCAAACTAAGCGTCCGGTCGCCGCGCCGGGCGTCTTCTTGGTGTTGGTACACCTGAGTAAGCGGGTAGGAGCCGGCCAGAAACAGGCTGCTTACCAACGCCAGCAGGAGGTTGCTCGGCTCCCGCAGCTGATCCGGCGAGGCGCCCACGCCCACCTGCGTCATCAGAAAGGTATACGCACCCTGAAATATCACTACCACCGCGGTGCTGATAAGCGGGTATTTCTTAAGTCGAATTCCCTCAAAGCTATACGCCTTCGATACCAGCAGATACACCGCCACCAGCCCGGCAAACTGCCAGCTCAACGAAGCCGCGCCCAGCACGGCCAGCACATCAAACAGCCACACCAGATGCAGCAGCTCCAGCGATACTTTGGGCGGGTTACGCAGTCCCCCGATACTGTCCTCGTCCCGGTCGTAGTAGCTGTTGTAGCCGTTGGAGGCAGGGTAGGCCAGCAGGTGCAGCACCACAAACACGCCCGCCGCCCGCCACCCGCTGAACGGCTCCCGCAGGGCGCTCAGGCCAAACCAGAACACTGGCATCAGGTACACGGAGAAGGGGATGCGCAGCAGCGGCAGCGCGCGGCGGTAAGCGGCAAAGGCAGGCATGAGGGGAAGGCAAGAGCAGACAACGAGGAGCCGCAAGCTACGCGTTATCCGGGAGTAGGGGCGTACCAATCAGATACGTCACCTGCGGGCCCCAGCTATGCTGCACTTTGCCCGCCTGCCAGGCAAACCGCCCCTCAGGGTCGGCGCGGTGGGCCAGCCGCAGCAGTTGCGCCGGTGGGTACATCCGCAGAATGCTCACGCAGCCGTCCCAGATGGTGAACAGTGGAATCAGCGGCACGAGGTAGGTGAAAAACAGCCGGCTCAGGCTGAACGGCCGGATGAAGGGCGTGATGAGCAGCTGCGCTACGGGCAGCACCGTAACGGCCAATACCAGTTCCAGCCAGTGCTTGCCGGCTCCTTCAAATACCCCAATGCCGGTCCGCTGCCGCACGGCATCGGCCAGCAATGCTTCCGCCGCAGCAGGCGGAAAGTGATGAAAAGCCGAAAATACCACCCGAAACCCCGGCAGCGCGGTGGGTACGGCCGTGGCATCCACGGGCTGCAGTTCCGCTTCCAGGCCGGGCGTAGTGCGCTGCAGTTCCTGCCAGGCTGCCGGTTGCGGGTACAGGTCGGTGAGCCGTACGCGGGCTCTGGGAAGGCCGCTGGCCCGTAGCTGCTGCAGGACCCCGGCCGTGCCGCCCCCGGCTCCGGCGCACAGCTCCAGCAGCTGCGTTTGCCCGGTTTGCCGGAGCGCACCTTGCAGCAGCGGCACAATGGGCTGGTAGGTGCGCAGCGTCGAAATCATAAACCGCAGGTAGTCCATCATGCCCGCCCGAATCACCCGCGGAAACCAGGGCAGGTCTTCAAACTCAAACAGCTGGAAACGTAGCTTCATACGGTAGCTTACGCAGGTTTTTCCGTAAAAGCTAGGGCCGCGCGTCCCGGCCGCTACCGGCCTGCTGCCACCGCCACCCGCTTGGCCGGCCCGTACAGCCACAGCACCGCCAGCACCGCCGCTACCCAATACGGCAGCGACATGGGCAGCAGCCCCCGCAGCGAATCCACCGGAATCAGCAGCAGCAGGAGCTGATTGGCCAGCAAAAAGAACAGCGTAACGCCCGCCAGCGCCATCGTGCGGCGCGACCACTCGGTACGGAAGCCGCTCATCAGCGTGAAAAAGGGTATCACCAGCGGCACAATGGCCAAGGATACCAGTGCACTCATCAGACCCGCCATTAAGGCAATAGAGTAGTCCTCCAGTCGGTCAGAAGCAAAGTCAACCAGCAGCCATAAGGTGCCGCCCAGGTTGCTGAGCAGCCACAGAATCAGGGTGCGGGTAATGGTAGAGTGACTGGTAGTGGCGTCATGATGGAGCATAGTCGTAATATTCAGAATAGTAAAACCAACCCGGCTGCTGAGCGGGCAGCCTATATGCAGGTACGAACCCTGAAAACCGGTTGGTTTGTATTAATCCGTTTTTTTGTTGGGAATATCAGTGTCATATTGGGAAGGATACAGCCACCACGCAACGGCTACTGAAGAAAGTAGCCACGGTAAGCTCAAACCGAAGAACATCTGCAATAAGAGGTTAGCAGGCCGGTATTCCCGGTTTTCATAACCGGAAGCAACTACAGGCAGGAAATAGGCAAGCAAGAGTAGAGCCACTGACCCCTCGAATACAAACGCAGTGCGCCAGATCAGCTGCAGGTAGGATTTGCTGCTGCGGAAAACCCACTGCATCATCCGACGCCGTAGCCAAGCCCCAAGTAATGCAGGAAGACCCCGCGTAACACTAATATATACGAGGTAAGGAGGGATGAAACGAAAAGAACCAAGGCCAGGCCTGTTGCTGACTAAATAGATCCACACTGTTGGTATTGAAATAATCAGTCCCCAGAGCCAGGACTTCCATAAATGATTTGGTGCTAAAATCCGGCTATTTATGGTCAGGGAGAAAAATACAGTGAAAGTGTTTGCTACTAGCTAAAAATGTGGTTGCTTTGTAACGCAAAGTTCTTTAGACGATATGGCCAAGCCCGCCCTTGATCCGCTAGCTCAACTCACCGAAATCCGCTCCATCATGGAACGGTCGTCGCGCTTTATCTCGCTCAGCGGCCTTTCCGGGGTAGGGGCGGGGGTAGTAGCGTTGGCGGGGGCCGGGGTGGGGCATTGGTACCTGCAGCAGCGCTACGCCGCCGAGGGCTACTCCTACGGCGGGTTTATGCGCCTGCTGCAAAGTACGCCCGAGGAGCGGCTACTGGTGCTGCCGTTTCTGCTGCTGCTGGCCGTGGGCATTGTGGGCGCGGCGCTGGCAGTGGCTACGTACTTCACGGTGCGGCGGGCCCGCCGGGCCGGGCAGCCGGTGTGGAGTGCGCTGGGGCGGCGGCTGGCCCTGAGCCTGGCCATTCCGCTGGTGGCGGGCGGCCTGTTCTGCCTGGCCCTGTTTGTACAGGGCGCGGTGGGACTGGTGGTACCGGGCATGTTGCTGTTCTACGGCCTAGCCTTGCTCAACGGCAGCAAGTACACCCTCGACGAAATCCGGTGGCTGGGCCTGACCGAAATTCTGCTGGGTTTGGTGGCCATGTTGTTCCCTGGCTTCGGGCTGGCGTTCTTTGCGCTTGGTTTCGGCCTGGGCCATATCGGTTACGGCCTGCTGATGTACAATCGGTATGAGCGTAATGAGGCAGGCGTTAGGAGTTAGAAGCCAGGAGAGAAAGTGGAAGGAATTACCTACGACTGCTCTTTCCTAACTCCCAGTTCCCAGCTTCTGGCTCCCAATTCCTGACTCCCAACTCCTAGCTTTTCCTCTTGAAACACCTCATTCACACCCTCAATAAGGCCTTCGACAACCGCGTGCGGCTGGGCGTTATGGCCGTGTTGATGGCCAACGAATCGGTGAGCTTCAACGAGCTGAAAGAGGCCCTGGACCTAACCGACGGCAACCTGGCCAGCCACGTCTCGGCCCTCGAAAAAGCCGGCTACGTAACCGTGAGCAAGCAATTCATCGGCAAGAAGCCTAATACCACCTACGCGGCATCCGGCGAGGGAAAAACGGCTTTCCAGGAGCACCTGGCGGCCCTGGAAAAACTGCTGCGCGGATAAGGAGCTATTTTTTTGTTCTTAAACTTTGAAATACAAAGTTCTTTTTAAAATAAAAAAACTGGTTATGACTGTCGTACCCACTGCCGTGCCCGCTCCGGGAGCCTACGCTACCACCCGCCGGGTGCCGTTGCCGCTCACGGCCCTGCAAAAGCTGCTGATTCCGCTGGGCGCCGTGCTGTTTGATGTGCTGTTCTGGAATCAGGAACGGGGCCTTAACCTGGCTTTGTACACGGGTTTTGTGCTGGGCGCTACGCTGGTTAGCCAGCGCCGAAATGCCGCCGTGTGGCGCTCGGGCTATTTCTGGCTGATGGTGGCTGGCACGGTGCTTAGCGCGGGCGGCGTGGTGTGGTACGGCTCGGGCGCGGCCCAGCTAGCCTGCGTGGCTTCCTTGATAATGCTGCTGGGCTACGTGAATCAGCCCCACCTTAAGCTGGTAGCGTACGCCCTGTTCACGGCCCTGGGCAATGCCATGCGGGTGCTGCCGGGGCTGCTACCGTATCTGCGGCTGCCAGCGGGCAAAACGAGCCGCTGGAACCGGGTGCGCTTTTATGGGCGGCTGCTGGTGGTGCCGATGGGCGTGCTGCTGGTATTTCACGTGCTGTTTGTGCTGGCCAACCCACGCTACGAGGCGCTGACGGATACGGCCCTGGCGCAGGTAGGCGAGTGGCTGATGGCGTTGTGGCCCAATTTCTCGGTGCCGCATCTGCTGTTTTTTCTGCTGGGGCTCATGCTCACGGCCGGGGCCCTGGTGGTGGTGCCGTTTCATTTCTTTCTTGACCACGAGTCCCGGTTTGGGGAGTTTGTGCGGCGGCAGCGCAACCGGGTGGCCTCGTTCGGGGTGCGCCAGCCCGATTTCCGGCTGCGCTCCACCAAGCTGCTGGATTTGCGCAAGGAATACCTGGCCGCGCTGGCGGTGTTCGGACTGGTAAACGGGCTGTTGCTGGTGGTCAACGTCATCGATGTGCGCTGGATCTGGCTGGGCTTCCGGCCCGAGCCGGGCTTCGACCTCACTCAGTTCGTGCACGAGGGCACGTATGTGCTCATTCTGAGCATTCTGGTGGCTATGGGCATTGTGCTGTGGTTTTTCCGCCGCAACCTTAATTTCTACCAGCCCGGCCTGCCGGCCCTGCGCTGGGGCGCTACCGTGTGGGTGCTGCAAAACGTGGTGCTGACTATTTCGGTGGGCCTGCGCAACTACTATTACATCCTGCATACGGAGCTGGCCTACAAGCGCATCGGGGTGTACGGCTTTCTGGTGCTCACCCTGTTCGGGTTGCTGACGGTGCTGCTCAAGATCTGGCAGCGGCGTTCGGCTTATTCGCTGGTGCGGCTGAACGGACTGGCGGCCTATGCACTGCTGCTGGTGCTGGTCCTGGGCAACTGGGAAATCTGGATTGCCCGCTACAACCTCAGCCCCCGCTTCCGGACGATCAATCTGGGTTTTTTGCTGGCAATGCCCGAGCGGGTACTGCCCGAACTGGTCGCCCGGCAAAGTATACTGGATGGGGCCACGCGCATCATCATCAGCCCACCCGGGGCTTATTACGAGAGTACCGTTACATCCGAGCAGGCCAAAGCCGCTATCCGGCACCGCGTTGCAGCCTGGCAGCGCAACTACCCCCAGTACCACCGCTGGCAGAGCTGGACGCAAGCCGAGGCAGCAGCCTACGAAACCCTGCGCAACCAGTAGCCACTCGCCCAATTTTCCCTCCTTTCTATGCATCTGCTACAACTTGGATTTACGCTGCTAGGCCTGCTCTGGTGCGCCGGCAGCGTGGCTGCCCTGGCTGCCCTGCTCACCTGGCGGGAGCGGGCCGCCACCTTCGTCGTTCGTACCCAGCGTTTGCTGGTAGTAGTGCTGCCCTGCGCCACCCTGCTGCTGGGCTCCGTGCTCTGGACGCTGCTGCACGTGATGCTGCTGTGGGGACCGAATGCCCCGCAACCCCTGGCCGTCCGCTGATATGGCAAGTGCTCCTGTACTCCTGCAGCCCCACTCCGCCGGCCGCAGCCTGGCGGTGCTGCTGGCCGCCTGCGCCCTGCTCTGGACGTGGTGGCAAATCCCGAATTGGTACCGTCTGGGTGCGGCCGATGAAGCCACCCTGGCTTACCTCGTGCAGCTGTGGCAGCAGAAATGGCTGCTGGCTTTGCTGACAACGGCGGCCAACGCCGTGGTGCTGTACCGGGCCACGCTGCCGCTGGCGCTGCCCTCGTCGCCGGGCAGCCTGCTGGATACGCGGGCCTCTCTCGCGGGGGCGGTGTTCTGGCTGTGCACGTTCTTTCACTTGGTTAGTTTGCTCCTGCTGGTGTTGGTGGGAGCCGGCTGGCTGCCGCTGAACCCGCTATGGCCTTCGTGAGCTGGCTGGATGCCCTGCCCGGGCGGCTGTGGCGGTTCGGGCTGGATACGGTGCTGCCCGCCGTGCCCCGGGCGGCGTGGTGGCTGGCCGGCGGTATGGCCTTCTGCATCCTGAATCTGGTGTTCGAGGATGAAATCTGGCCGCATCACCCGCAGACCGGGGTGTGGTTTGGCGCGACGTTCATCGGATGCGTGGTGAGCTTGCCGTGGCTGGCGGCTCTTGCAGCGGGCCGCATAGCTGCAATGCTCAAGAATCAGGCTTGGCGGTGGCTATGGTGCCTGGCCTCCTGGGGCGGATACGTCGGCGCGGCTTGCATAACCGTTGCGGCAGGTATCGGGTTGGTGGCTTTCCTCAGTGGGCGGATGACGGATTGAAGAGGTTGGAATCGGCTCTGCAGGCACGGAGGTGAGTGGCGGTCAGGGTAGGTAGGTATAGTCCCTCCGGTTATCCGCCGCAGGCGCCTTCCCGCTAACTAACAAACTACCCACGACCCGGCCGCAACTGGTATATTTGCGTCTCCCAAACCGGCCCGGCCGGCTTGGTTCGCCTCACTGCGCTCTGCATGCCCGCTCCTACGCCGTCCGATAAACCTGCCGTTCCTGCTCCCGCCCGTCGTTGGCCCAACCGCGTTTCCCGGGCGCTGTGGGCCATTTTTGTGCTGGGGGCCGGTACGTTTCTGCTGTACCCGATTCTGGTGAGCATGAACTTTCTGTTCCTGTTTGGCAAGTCGCCGAGCCTAGAGGAGCTGGAAAACCCCCGGGTGGAACAGCCCTCCAAGGTATTTACCGCCGACGGCGTACTGATTGGCCGCTACTTCCGCGAAAACCGCTCCCCGGTGCCGCTCAGCAAAATGTCGCCCTGGCTGATCAAAGCCCTGGTTTCAACGGAAGATGTGCGCTATCAGCAGCATTCTGGCATCGACCCCACGGCCATTGCCCGGGCCGTGGAGGGCGTGGCTACCGGCGGCAGCGGGGGCGGGGGCTCCACTATTACGCAGCAGCTGGCCAAAAACCTCTACAAAACCCGTCGTAAAGAGAATACCGGCCTGCTGGGCCACGTACCGCTGGTGGGCACTATCATCAGCAAAACCAAGGAGTGGCTCACGGCCGTAGAGCTGGAGCGCCGCTACACCAAGGACGAAATTCTGGCCCTCTACTTCAACACCGTGGAGTACGGCTCCCAGGCCTACGGTGTGAAGGTGGCGGCCAAAACCTTCTACAGTACCTCCCCCGACAGCCTCACCATTGAGCAGGCCGCCATGCTGGTGGGTATGCTCAACAACCCCACGGCCTTCAACCCCAAGTTTCACCCTCAGGCTGCCCAGCGCCGCCGCAATCTGGTGCTCACGCGCATGGGGCAGGCGGGCGTGCTCACGGCCGCCCAGGTACAGCAGGAGCAGGCCCGGCCCATTGCCCTGAAATACCAGGTAGAAAAGCACGTGGACGGTCCCGAAACCTACTTCCGCGGGGCCGTGAGTCAGGCCGTGAACGAGTGGTGTAAGCAGAACGGCTACGATATGTACCGGGACGGCCTGCGCATCTACACCACCATCGACTCGCGCATGCAGCAGTACGCCGAGGAGGCCGTGCAGAAGAAGATGAAGTCCCTGCAGCGTACCTTCGACAACTTCTGGCGCAACCGGGACTCCAACCCCTGGGTGGACGAGGACGGCAAGGAAATTCCCGACTTCATCGAAACCCAGATGAAGCGCACCGAGCAATACAAGGAGCTGGCCGCCCGCTACAAGGGCCGCCCCGATCTATTGGACTCAGCGTTGCACCGCAAGCACCCTACCAAGGTATTTACCTGGAAAGGTGACGGCGACACCACGCTCATGCTGTCCCCGCTCGACTCGCTGGCTTACTACAAGCACTTCCTGCACGCCGGCATGATGACGATGGACCCCTTCACCGGGCAGGTGAAAGCCTGGGTGGGGGGCCTTAACTACCGCTTCTTCCAGTACGACCACGTGAAGCAGGGCAAGCGCCAGGCTGGCTCCACCTTCAAGCCCTTCGTGTACCTCACGGCCCTGGATAACGGCTATTCACCCTGCGACCGAATCCGGGACGAGCGGGTAACCATCAACTACGTGGAAAACGGCCAGCCCATGCAGTGGCAGCCCGACAACGTAACCCGCGAGTACACCGGTATGAACATGACGCTGCGCTACGCCATGGCCCGCTCCGTTAACTCCGTCACGGCCCAGCTCACCGAGAAAGTCGGCTGGGATAACGTGGCCAAATACGCCAACAAGGTCGGTATCCGGAGCAAGCTGCTGCCAGTGCCCAGCATCGGGCTGGGCTCGGGCGGCGACGTGAGTGTGTTTGAAATGGTGAATGCCTACAGCACCTTCGTCAACCAGGGTTTCCGCACCGAACCTATGCTGGTTACGCGCATTGAGGACGTGAATGGCAACGTGCTGGCCCAGTTCGACCCCCAGCAGAAGCGCGTAATTCCGGCCGAAACGGCCTGGCTGATGACCTACATGCTGCGCGGCGGCATGGAGGAGCCCGGCGGCACCTCGCAGGCGCTCTGGGACTATGAACTCTGGAAGAAAAACAACCAGATTGGCGGCAAAACCGGCACCACCAGCAACTACTCCGACGGCTGGTACATGGGCATCACCAAAGACCTGGTAACCGGCGTGTGGGTAGGCGGTGAAGACCGGAGCATCCACTTCCTGAACTCCCAGCAGGGCGAAGGCGGCCGCATGGCTCTGCCCATCTTCGGCACCTACATGGAAAAGGTGTATCAGGACCCCGACCTCGACATTCGGATGGGCCCCTTTCCCAAGCCGACCGTTACCATCACCAAAAAGTACGTGTGCGTAACCGAGGAGCCGCGCCGCCGTCGCCGCGAGGAGTCTGTGGATACCATTGTGGTGGATAACCTGCTGGAAAACCTGAATAACGGCTCTGTGCCACTACCGGATAGCCTGGGCGGGCTTTAGTACGGACCGCCGGGAGCATAGCCTGGGGAAGGCTTATTTCTCCACCCTACGCCATAGCACAACCAACCCGGCCACTACCATCACTGACAGCAGTTGAAAGGTGGTGCGCCAGCCGGGTATTGCCTTAAGTGGCCGGGTAGCTTCCACAGCATTTCCCCAGGCAATAAAGGCATCGGCAATGGGCAGCTGTCCGAACAAATACCGCTTGCCCGCAGCATCATGCCAAGGCATTCCAAACGCCTCAATACTGTTACGCAGGCCCACAGCAGTAGTAGAGTCTCCGAAACGCTGCATGGTACGTCGGCCTACTACAGATGCCGCGCCGCCCACTCCCCAGATAACGGGGCCGGAATCAATATCCTCCGCGTCTGGCGTGCCCGCGGCTGCCTCCCGGAGACCCGGCAGACCTAGCCGGCTGGTCAGAAATAAAGCCCGGTAGCGCTGAAAGTGCGGCTGGGCGTAGGCGGAATCAATTTCTATCAGAAAGTTGAGCAGCTGGCTTTGCGAAGAACCCCGGGCCGGGGTTAATACGGCTCCGGAGCCTGCTTTTACCTCGTGCGGAATCAGCCGATTGGTATTCAGCCGGGAATCTACGGCCTGCAGCCAGTGCTGCAGCAGCGACTGATACAAGGGTGGCTGTATCCGGTCATGCCAGGCCAGGGCGGCGGCGCACAGTATCCCATCGGCGGGCCAGGCAGCTCCGCGGTAGGATTCCAGGTAGGGCGAAGGACTGGTGCTGAGGGCGGTGGCAATGGCCGCGCAGTGGCGGTTGAAAGTGCGCAGGGCGGCTGTATCCCGCTGAGTGGGCGGCAGCGCGTGCAGGTAGCGCCCCTGGCAATACGCCGACCAGCCTTGGTAAAATGCCCCGTAAGGCAGTGGCAAATCCGACTCGAAGATGGAGCGCGCCGCCGGACGCTGCATTTCACTGAGGGCCCATTCTGTTTCCTGCCGGGCCTGCTGATGCAGTTCCGAGCCGGCAGCCAAATGGGGCAGCAGTTCGGTCCAACTCAGGGCGTACAGTGCATTCAGATACACGAAGCCTTCCGGGTATAGGGCTTGCATCTGCTCGCCTGCCCCGGCCCGCAGGCTCCCCCGCAGAAACTGCAGTTGAGCTACTACCTCCTGGTTTATCGGACGGCCCTGCACCGGCTTCAGCGAGGGAGCATACAAAAGCTTGCCGTTCAGGTACAGAATCAGCAGCAGCGCACTTCCTGCCAACAGCCGGGTAACAATCCGCACTGGCGTCGCTTACTCCTCGCCGTAGAACGACTCCAGTGCTCCGCGCAGCTCCGGGTAATCAAACCGGAAGCCTTGTTGCAGCGTTTTCTCGGCACTCACGCGCTGGGAGGCCAGTACAATCTCGCTCATCTCGCCCATCACCAGCTTCAGCCCGAACTCCGGCACTTTGGGCAGTACCAGCGGGCGGTGCAGCACGTCGGCCAGGGTTTCGGTGAATTCCTGGTTGGTAACGGGGTGTGGGGCCACGGCGTTGTACGTGCCCTGCCACTGCGGCTGCTCTAGGGCCTGCATGAACAGGCGGCACAAATCGTCGAGGTGGATCCAGGACATGTACTGCTTACCCGAGCCCAGCGGGGCCCCGGCCATCATTTTTACGGTGCGGGCCAGCGGTACCAGCGCCCCCCCCTCCGGACTCAGCACGATACCGATGCGGAAAATGGCCGTCCGGATATGGTCGTGGGTGGCCACGCCCTGCGCGGCGGCTTCCCACTGTCGGCATACTTCCGCCAGGAAATCATCGGCGGCGGGAGCAGTTTCTTCCGTTACCACCTGGTCGTCCCGGTCCCCGTAAATGCCAATGGCCGAGGCCGAAATAAACGCCTGCACGTGGTGGTTTTGCTTGGCCAGTTCCCGGGCCACGAGTTGCGTGCCCGCCAGCCGACTCGAGAGGATTTCGCGCTTGCGCTCCTGCGTCCACTTTCCGTCCGATACGCTGCTGCCCGCCAGGTTGATGATGTAGTCGGCGTAGGGTACGGCAGCTTCGTCAATGGTGCCGGCCAGCGGGTCCCAGCGGAAGCTGCGGAACCGGCCGCTACCAGGCGTCCGGCTGAGCAGGGCCACTTCGTAGCCACTATCAATCAGCATTTCCGCCAGACGGGTGCCAATCATACCGGTGCCCCCGGTAATCAGAACTTTACGGGACATGAGGGTGGGTGCTTAGGGCGTAGTGCCAGGGGTAGCAGACAGGAATGCCCGGGCCCGGTACCACGGAAAAGGTGCAACGCGTAAAAAAACAAACGAAGGTACAGGAAAACCGCCCGCCCGAAATACCCCGGCCTACTTGCCGATTAAGCGGAGAAACTCCTGGCGCAGGGATTCGCTCTGCCCGAAGACCCCGCCGTATTCGGCCGTAATGGTGCTGCTGTTCGTATCGTTCACGCCCCGGCTCATCACGCACAAGTGGTCGGCTTCCATCAGTACCGCCACATCTTCCGTTCCCAGGGCGTTTTTCAGCTCCTCAGCAACCTGGCGCGTGAGCCGCTCCTGCACCTGGGGGCGACGGGCAAAATACTGTACCACGCGGTTCAGCTTGCTCAAACCCACTACGTGGGCCCCCGGCAGGTACGCCACGTGCGCCTTCCCAATAATGGGCACGAAGTGGTGCTCGCAGCAGGAGAAAACCGTAATGTCGCGCTCCACCAGCATGTTCTGGTAATGGTAGCGGTTCTCAAACAGGCGCACCTCGGGGTGATGTTTGGGGTCGAGGCCTTTAAACCACTCCTGCACGTACATTTTGGCCACCCGCCGGGGCGTGCCGCTCAGGCTGTCATCCGTCAGGTCAAGGCCCAGCAGATGCATGATTTCCTGGAAATGGCCGGAAATAGCAGTAATTTTTTCCTCGTCGCTGAGGGCGAAGGCATCAGGGCGAAGCGGGGTGCGCAAATCGGCCGGCAGTTGCGGGTCAGGGGTTGCCGGACGGTGGGCGGCACCGTCCGTGGCCGGGGCCGCGGGCACGGAATTATCCATGGTATTCTACAAAATTACGTTCGGTCTCATACAGCGTGACCGACAGGGCCAGGCGTTCCTCCAGGTGGGGGCGCAGGCGGTTCCAAATGACTACGGCAATATTTTCGGCCGTGGGATTGAGCTGCCGGAATTCCTCCGTATCCAGGTTCAGATTCCGGTGGTCAAAGGTATCCAGAATCTCGCGTTTGATCAGGTCACTCAACCGCTTCATATCATATACGTACCCAGTGGCCGGATCAATCTCTCCGGTCAGCTTCACTACCAATTCGTAGTTATGGCCGTGATAATGAGGATTGTTGCACTTGCCAAAGGCCTCCTGATTGGCGGCGTCGCTCCAGGCCGGATTGTGCAGGCGATGGGCGGCGTTGAAGTGTTCTTTGCGGCAGATAGTAACTGTCATGGTCGGGTATCAACGCGTAAAGGTTGCTTTTGTTTACGGCAAATAACCTGACCGACAGCTCGCTGATCGGGAAGTATAGATATATGTCTATACATTTGTGGTACCTAAGCTATGCCAAATATTACTATTTCTACAAAAGTCAACTTTCTTCAAAAAAATCAATCCGGGGCGTAGAAAGATGCTGGGAGTCTGGTTAAATTTGGTCAGTCGGATACAGTAGTCCGGCATAGACCCCTGCACTTCATTTCTTCATCACTCTATTTCATTCATTTATGAAACGAGCCTTACTTTTCTCCCTGCTGCTGACGTTGGCAACGACGGTAACGAGCTTCGCGCAAAAATCGCTCGTTGACGAAACGGAAATGGCCGTTAAGGGCATTCCGCGCAAAGGCCAGCGGGTAGCGCTGCAGCTGGACAGCAAGCGCGTGGAAGACTCCTGGAAAAAACAGCTGGACGAGCAATTCGGCAGCAAAGTAAAATCCGACAAAGGGGTATATACCATGGATGGTGTCGTGATTGAAGCAATTTCGAAAACGCCCATCCGCGTAATCAGCAAGGTGGACGCCGTGCCGACCGGTACGACCGTATGGTGGTCGATTGACTTGGGCAACGCCTACCTGAGCAAAGATGCCACGCCCGTGCAGTGGAAATCGGCCGAAGGCTACCTGAAGGATTTCGCCCGTAAGCTGTACCGCGAAGACTTGGCTTTGCAGGTTGCTACCGCTGAGAAAGCCCTGACCCAGTCGCAGGACAACCACACGGCCGTTATCGCCAAGGCCGATGGCATCAAGAAGGATATCGAGAAGAACAAGCAGCGTAAAATTGAGATTCAGCAGCAGCTGGCTCAGAACGCCGCCGAACTGCAGCAGTTCAACAACCTGGTGGACCTGAACCTGAAAGAGCAGGAAGCTGCCCGCGCCGACATTGTGAACATGCGTATCGCGCTGGAAGCCGTGAAAGAGCGCATGAACAAGATTGAGTAGTTGCCGAAGCCGGTAACTTCCCGCAGTTACTTTCAACGCCCCGTCTGCCCCGCGCAGGCGGGGCGTTGTGATTTTATTGGCGGTGGCGGCGCACGTACTGCTCGGCTTCCTGCTCATTTTTCCAGCCTACGATGCGCGTTGCGGTAGGGCGGGTGCGGTGCTGAAACCACAGGCTGAGGGAGCTGCGCAGGCCCGGATAGTGCCGGTTTAAAGTAGCCCAATCGGTGGCATCGGGCAGAATCCGCTGGGCCGGGCGGGCCGGTACCGCCACCAGTACCGATTCCAGCAGGCCATTAACATCAAGTGCAAGCAAGGCAATGGGGGTTACTTCCAGCACGGTGCCGGCTGGCTGAGTTTCGGCCAGTACCAGCGCCTGCACTGGTTGCCCGGCTCCGGCTGCCACACCCGGTATTTGGGTACCGGGCACAAACCCCATATTACCGGGCAGCGGCAGAAACTCAATGGTTTCATTGGTGCCTGCCTGCTGCCGGGGCTCAAATTCCTTGGTAGCGGGGTTGTAGTGCTGGACTTGGCTGGTACCCGCCGGCATTTCCACTACTACCTGCAGCAGCTTACGCTCGGCTGAGTAAGTGGGCAACTTAGCGTAGTCGGTGCGGCAGCCGGCCAGCGTGATTAAGGGAAGTACGCCGGGCAGAAGATAACGGGAGATGCGCATAAAGCTGGGAGTTGGAGAGCAGAGCGGACAAAAGATACTAAGCCCGGCCAGTACATCCCATACCGGTCGGGCTTAGCATAGGGCGTCAGCATCAACGGGCTACTGGGCCAGCTGTTCATCCAGCAATCGGAACGGACTCAGGCGCTCCAGGTGCAGCACAAACCGGATGTTGCTGGTAAAATCACGCCGGCTTTCAGGCAGCCCGTTGCTGAACTGGGAACCGGCTACCGGAATGTAAATGCGCAGGAAATTCTTGGCCGTGGGAATAATCAACTGCGAAACCGGCAGAATCAGGCCCGCGCCGTAGTAGCTGCGGGTTACGCTGCTCAGGGAGCCGGCATTCCGCACTTTGCCCAGGCCCAGGTCGGCGTACGCAGCCAGGGGCGTTACGGGCAGGTCGGCCTCCAGATTCAGGGAAGTCAGCCAGTCGCGGCTCACCACGGGCAGGTACCCTTTAAAAGCGCCGTCCCGGTCGTCGGTCTGGTGCAGTTGGGCGGCGAACGTAGGTGAAATCTGCTGCCGGTCAAGGAAGGTATGCTGGCGGCGGTAATCGAAGCTGCCGCTCAACCCCATCTGGAAGTCTTGGCTGGATTTCAGGAAGGTCCCCCCGAAAAGGCGAGCCCGCACCTGCTTGCGGGCGTTGTAATAGCGGCCGTACATGGCCGTTACCCGCAGCAATGAGGCGCGTTGGGCACTGATATCCCGGGAAGCATCGGCCGCCAGAAAATTCAGCTCTGCGTGGGCGGACCAGTTCTGCAGCGCGTTGCCGTGCTCGGCCTGGTATTCCAGCGTCTGAATGCTGCTGGTGCGGTTCAGTGCCTCCTGTTGCACGGAAGTGGTAGCCAGCCGGGCCCATTGCTGCACTCGGTTGTAGGCGGAATGAGGAAGCTGGAGCGTTACGCTGGGCTCCAGCTTCACAAAGCGCTCAAAGCGAGTTACCTGCACCTGCGTAATCAGCTGGCGTACCTTGTTGCGGGGCAGCACATGCAGCGCCACCCGACCAATGCCGTTCACCTCGCCCCGATTGAAGCTGTACATGGGCATAGCCAGAAAATTCAGCCGCTTGGGGATAAGCAGGTTGGTGTAGAAGGCGGCCCCCAGCATAAACTTATCGGAGGTATTGGCCCCCAGCACCGGGGCCCAGTTCACGAAGTGCCGGTCCCACCGCTCGGGGCTGGCCAGGGGCTTGAGCTGCAGCGGGTCCCAGGTTGGAAAGGAGCCTTCCACCTGGCGCATATCGTCGCGGCGGTTAAGCTGGGGCGTCAGATAGCCGGGGTCAACTACCACGGCGGCTACCCCTTCGCGGCGGAAGTTGAGCTGGGATTCGTCTTTCTCGTCGTCATCGGTGCCGCCGAATACGGGTGTCCACTGGGTTTCCAACACCTGGCCCTGCGCGTCCAGCGTGGCAACGGGCACGGCCAGCGGGGCCGGGGAGTCATTGCGAACCAACACCTTCACGGTGCCTTTCTCCACCAGCATATCCGACAGCGCCACGTCGTAGTGGTGCTGGCTGCCGAGCATGTCCCGGAAAAACCAGTCGAGCTGCTGGCCGGTAGTTTCCTCGAACACTGCCTGCATATCGGCGGGGTAGGGGTGCCGGAACTGCCAGCGCTGGTAGTAAGCGCGCATGGCCTCATCAAACTTCTCCTGACCCAGATAGCCAGCCAGGTACTTCAGCAGGGAAGGCGTTTTGCCGTACACCATCAAGCCGTAATTCAACTTGCCAAACTCCGCCGAAGGCCGCGCCACGGGTTGGTCCAGCCCGCGGGAGGCCGTTAGCTGGTAGGGAAGCAGCTCAAAAGCGGCCGGTGGCAGCTTATCCCACCCAAATTTCGCGGCCAGCTCAGCGCGTTTTCCGAAAAAATTGCTCGGTCCGCCCGTCCCGCCAGTAGCCAGCGTAGCTATCCGGTTTTCGGTGTACGTATTCACGCCCTCATCCATCCACGGGTACTCCCGCTCATTGGAGCCCAGAATTCCGTAAAACCAGTTGTGCCCTACCTCGTGCGCAATGGCTCGGGGCTCGGTTACCGTTACCATGGGATACTCCATGCCGGAGCCGGCTTTCAGCGAGCCGCTAACTGCCGTTACGGCAGCGTACGGATATTCCCCCACCCACTTGGAATAGTACGTTACGGCCTGATTAATGTCCTGCAGACCCTTTACCCAGGCCGTACTGTCTTTATCGACGAACATAACCCAGGTAGTTACCGGCCGGCCCGAAGGTAGCGTAACTTGGCTTTTGCGGACCTGGTAGCGTTTGTCCGCGAACCAGGCAAAGTCGTGCACCCGGTCCTGCACGTAGCGCAGGGTTTTGGTTTCGGTGCTGGACGCCGGAAAAGGGGAAGCGGCCGGCTTGCTCAGCGACGCCGGCGGCGTGCTGGAGTTAGGATTTCCTGCAAGGCCAGCGGTGGCCAGCTGCTCCAGTCGCTGCTGCTCCTCCGGATTCTGGAGTACGCCGGTAGCCCCCACAGTGTAATTGGCCGGCAGGGTGATGCGCACATCAAACGTCCCGAACTCGGAGTAAAACTCGCCTTGGTCGAGGTAGGGCATGGGATGCCAGCCCTTGTGGTCGTATACGGCCGGCTTGGGGTACCACTGGGTTATCTGGTAGCCTTGCCCCACATGACCGAAGCGTGAGAAGGACCCCGGAATCTTTACCCGGAACGGGGTGCTAATGGTAACGGCCGTTCCAGGAGCCAGCGGCTGCGGCAGCACCAGCTTGGCCATGTCGGGGTTGTCGGCCACGTACTCCAGGCGGGCCGGCTGCCCGTTTACCTGAAATTCGAGCCCATCAATAAACCCCCGTTCACTGGCGGGGGCAAACTGAAACTCCCGGTTGCCGTTGCGCAGCAGCTGCCGGGCAAAGGCCGTGTTGGTATCCCGGTACGCATT
Organism: Hymenobacter sp. 102; assembly: GCF_049949205.1. Lineage (NCBI taxonomy): Bacteria > Pseudomonadati > Bacteroidota > Cytophagia > Cytophagales > Hymenobacteraceae > Hymenobacter > Hymenobacter sp. 102. The sequence continues at coordinate 1,821,096 of NZ_CP188172.1, read as the reverse complement.
GGGCCAGAGGTGAAACCAGATATAGGGGAGGGTCTGCGGCGAGTTGTTGGTGTACACCATTTCCTCGCGCCCGGTCAACTGGTGCTGGCGGTCATCCAGCGTAACATCAATGGAATACTTAACCTGCTGCTGCCACGTAGCCGACTGCGCCAGGCTCAGCAGCGGGGTGGCCAGGAGCGTACCCAGGAATACACCTTTTATCATAGGAAAAAGAAAACAGGGAGGGGAAAAAGAGGCAGGTAGCCGCTACGAAAGTAGCCCTTCGGCCGGGAAGATACCCCACAACCTTTGCCCGTTGCCTGCGTTTGGATGCCTATTCCCAACCTCCGCCATACTAGGCGGACTAACCCTTGCTACCGATGTCTTTCCACAAGCAACCTAAAGACGACACCCAACACCAGAACCACCTCGACGGCACCACCAAGCTGCTCGGCAACGACCTGCAGGAAGAAGCCGACCGTTCTGGGCTGGATAACCACTTCCAGCGCTGGATTGAAGACCTGAAAGACGTAAATAACCCCGAGCTGCACCAGCTGGTAACCGACCTGCAGGAGCTGAAAGCTCATTTTAATGGGGGCAGCATTGATAAGGATAAAGTAGCCCAGCTGCTGAGCCGCCTAGGTACCAATACCACCAAAGCTGCCGTATTCGCCGAGAACCCCAACACGGCCGAGCGGGTAACGAAGCTGGGGGAAGCACTGAGCGCGGCCGCCGCGCAGCTGAAATAAGCTTCACGTACAGACCTTAAACCAACGAAAAAGCCCGGTTCCTGCAGTAGGAACCGGGCTTTTTTATGAGGAAGCTGGTATAGCTTAGGCGGCGGTAGTAGCAACCACGCGACGCTTCTCCTTGATGCGAGCAGCTTTGCCCGACAGGCCACGCAGGTAGAACAGACGAGCCCGACGAACTTTACCACGACGGATAACTTCAATCTTGTCGATGTTGGGCGACAGCAGCGGGAAAATCCGCTCGGTGCCAATCTGGTTCGAAATCTTCCGAACCGTGAAGGTTTCGCCGTTCGAGTTGCTGTTTTTGCGCTGAATCACCACGCCTTGGAACTGCTGAATGCGCTCCTTGTTGCCCTCGCGGATTTTTACGTGGACGTTGATGGTGTCACCGGCTGCAAACTGGGGGAAGCTGGCGCGGCGCTCCTGGGATTCCTGCTGGATAAAATCGAGTAGTACGCTCATGGCTGGAAAAACTGTGAAGGACGGCCGCGCCGCCCTGAAGGGTTTCGGGTAAAGAGGCGCAAATATAGCCCTCTATTTCGAGTAAAACAATGAGTGAATGAGTGATTTAGTAAGCGAACCAAACGGTCAGGACGGAAGAACTGACCGGATTTGCTTAGAAGCTCATTCACTGTAACAAGTCGGGGCGGCGTTGCTCGGTGCGGGCCAGGGCCTGCTCGTGCCGCCACACGTCAATTTTGGGGGTATTGCCCGAAAGCAATATCTCCGGTACTGCAAGGCCGCGCCATTCGGCTGGGCGGGTGTACACGGGCGGAGCCAGCAGATTGTCCTGAAACGAGTCGCTCAGGGCCGATTCCTCGTTGCCCAGCACGCCGGGCAGCAGCCGCACCACCGCATCCACCAGAATAGCGGCGCCCAGCTCACCCCCGCTCAGCACGTAGTCGCCTACGCTGATTTCGTGGGTGATGTAGGCTTGACGGATACGCTCGTCCACGCCTTTGTAGTGCCCGCACAAAATGAGCAGGTTGCCCGCCAACGAAAGGCGGTTGACCAGCGGCTGCCGCAACGTTTCCCCGTCCGGCGTCATGTAAATGACGGCCTCGTAGGCGCGCTGTGCCAGCAACTCATCGAAGCAGGCGGCAATAGGCTCCACGCGCAGCACCATGCCGGCTCCGCCCCCAAACACGTAGTCATCAATCTGACCGTGCTTGTTGATGGCGTAGCGGCGCAGGTCGTGCAGATGGATTTCGGCCAAGCCTTTCTCCTGGGCCCGCTTCACAATGGAATAGGCAAAGGGGCTCACCAGCAAATCCGGCTGGCACGTAACAACGTCGATGCGCATGATCAGGCAGGCCGCTTAGGGTGCTACAGCTTCGTCGGGTTCGTCCCGCTCCCGGGAGGCCGGCGTAAGGTACACCTCCAGCAGGCCTTCGGGCAGGTTCACGAACAGTTTGCGGGCCGCTTGGTCGGCGTGCGAAATCAGCTCGTCGGCCACCGGAATCAGTACTTCCTGCCCTTTATAACGCATGGAAAGTACATCCTGCTGAGGCAGCTCGTAGAAGGTTTCCACGATACCCAGCTCACCCAACTGCTCGTCCACCACGGTGTAGCCAATCACGTCATGGAAGTAGAACTGATCCTGTTCCAGCGTGGGTAGCTCCGCGAGGGGCCGCCACAGCTTAGCATTGCGCAACGGTTCGGCTTCCTCAATCCGCTCAATGCCCTTGAGCTTGAGCAACGCCCGCTCGGTACCTTGGGGCTGTAGCTTCTCCACGGCGTACTCCACCAGCTTACCTGGGGCGGCGGGAAATTCCAGCAGCACCATTTTCAGCTTCCGGTACGCTTCCAGGTCATCTACGTCCAGCGCGGCCACCACAAAGCCCTTCAGGCCGTGGGGCTTCACAATGGAACCCAGTTCGTAGCAGTCATTTAGCGTCATGGACAGAGAAGTCAGAAAATCAGAGAGTTTGGAAGTTAAAAAATGGTGTCCTGATGCGTATGATAACACCAGCTACTCCCTTTTTAACTTCCAAACTCTCTAACTTTTAAACCCAAAATTAGGCGCCGGCTTCCTCCGTAGTTTCAGCGGGAGCTTCAGCTTCCGTGGTTTCGGCTTCGGCGGCCGGAGCGGCGGCGGCCAGAGCGGCAGCCTGCTTGGCGCGCTGAGCTTCCGCACGGGCCTCGTTTACTTTGGTTTCGGCGGCCAGACGCTGCTTGCGGGCATCTTCCTTGGCGTTGCCCAGGTTGGTGCGCTTGCCTTCAATCTTAGCGTCTTTCTGCTCTTTCCACTCGGTGAAGCGCTGATCGGCAGTGTCCTGCGAAATAGCACCTTTGATAACACCCAGCTGCAGGTGCTTGCGGTACAGTACACCGCGGTAGGAGAGCATAGCGCGCACGGTATCCGTGGGCTGGGCACCTTTCATGATCCAGTCGAACGCCTTGTCACCGTCGAAGTTGATGGTGGCGGGGTTGGTCTGGGGGTTGTAGGTACCGATTTTTTCGATGAAGCGGCCGTCACGGGGTGAGCGGGAGTCAGCAACAACGATGTCGAACATTGCGGCCTTCTTGCGGCCACGACGGGCGAGGCGGATTTTAACTGCCATAAACCGGTTTGGTTAAGCGACGCATCCCGTGCGTCTGGTTGAAAATGAGGTGCAAAGGTAATCACAGATTTACCGGATTAAAAGGATTGCGCAGATTCAACGTGTCGGCGGCCGCAAAAGAGAAAAGCCAGAAAGACAAAAAGGCCGTTTCCGGACAGAAACGGCCTTTTGCAAGAAAATATATTTCGGCAGAATTAAGCAGCCATTTGCACGGGCTGCTGCCACTTGCGCTTTACCTTCACCACACCCACTTTATCCAGCACCCAGATAACGGCGTAGGTGGGGTCCAGCTCCCACTTCTTCACGCCGAAGTTCACGCGCATAGGCAGCTTGTGGTGGTTGTTCTGGAACAGCTCACCGAACGCCAGGAAGTCGAAAGGCAGCGTGTTCATGGATTTATCGTGGTTGTCAAAGTTCTGGTAGCCGTACTTGTGGCCGCCCCAGTTCACGATGGCACCGTGAATGGGCCCCATCAGGAAGTGGATGGGCAGCAGCAGGAACTGCCACCAAGCGGTAGCAAACTGCACGTAGAACAGCACGTACAGCGCGCCCCAGCCAATGCGGGAAACGGCCGTGCCGCCGAAAGCCTCCAGCGCCTTCCACTCGGGGGTGTCGCCCTCAAAACGCTTGGCTTCCTCATAGCGGTTTTCTACTACTTCGCCGTAAATCACCTTGGTCTTCCACATCATGCTGAACGCATTGGACGAGAAGTGGGGCGAGTGGGGGTCCAGCTCGGTGTCGGAATAGGCGTGGTGCATGCGGTGCAGCAGCGCGTACGCCCGGGGCGAGAGGAACGAGGAGCCCTGGCAGATGTACGTGAACAGGAAGAAGAACTTCTCCCAGAACTTGTTCATGGTGAACATCTTGTGGGCCGCGTACCGGTGCAGGTAAAACGTCTGGGTAAAGAGCGACAGGTAGTAGTGCGCTACGAAGAAAACGAGTATTGCCATGGGGCAGAAAAATTAGAGGTCGAGACTAGGGAGGGCACGTTTGAGGCCAAAAGCGCAGAATCCTTGCTAAAGTTCAAGTGCCGCACCACAAAACTACTGCCCGGCCTGCCCCAAGTGCAATTCGTGTCCTCAAAAGGACAAAATGTTATTATCAACCAGAAGTGAACCAACAGGACACGGCAGTGAAACAGACGGCTTCGCTGAAGAACTCGCCTGCTTCCCTACTCGTGTTCTATCGGCTCACTTTTACCTGCTAATAGTACGCTTCAGCCGCTTCCCAGTGCGCTATGTCGGGCAGGGGGGCTTTGAAGCACATGGCTTCTTTGGTGACGGGGTGCTGAAACTCCAGCTGCCGAGCATGCAGCGCAATGCTTACATCGGGGAGCGGGGCCAGAAAGCCGTACTTCACGTCGCCGACGATGGGGGTGCCCAGGCCCGAGCTGAGCTGCACCCGAATCTGGTGGGGGCGGCCCGTGATTGGGTTCACCTGCACCAGCCAGCGCGAGCCGGCCTGGCCCAATACCTGGTAGTCCAGCTCCGATTTCAGCCCTTGACCGTGGCGCTCGGGGTAGGCTTTGGTGGTGTTGCGGATGGGGTCTTTCACCAGCCAGTGCGTGAGGTGGCCCTGGGTGGGCTCAGGGCATTTGCCGGTGAGGGCCCAGTAGGTTTTGTGCACCTTATTGTCGCGGAACATCTCGTTGAGGCGGCTCAGGGCTTTGCTGGTTTTGGCCAGAGCCACCACGCCGCTCACGGGCCTATCCAGGCGGTGAGCCACGCCCACGAAGGCCGCGCCGGGCTTCTTGTACTTGAAGCGCAGGTATTCCTCGGCCTTGGCCGAAAGCGGCTCATCCCCAGTTGCGTCGCCCTGCACGAGCAGGCCGGCGGGCTTGTTGATGATGAGCAGATGATTGTCTTCGAACAGAATTTCCTTCCGCTCCGACCACAGATTCGGACGATTCACTAGGTGTCAATTATGAAGTATGAAGTATAAAGTATGAAGTATGGTCAGGCCGACAACTGTCAGCGTAAGGCCATTATTCAACTCATAATTCATAATTCAGCATTCATGATTCAACTCAATACGCTTCGTCCGGGGTGGGGAAGTCGTTGGCTTTCACATCTTGGATGTAGCGCTGCACGGCGTCGTGCATCAGGTCGCCCAGCTCGGCGTAGCGGCGCAGGAAACGGGGCTTGAACTCCTTGGTGATGCCCAGCATATCGTGCACCACCAGCACCTGCCCGTCCACATCGGGCCCGGCCCCAATGCCGATAACCGGAATGGTCAGCTTTTCAGCTACCTGTTTGGCCAGAGCCGACGGAATTTTCTCCAGCACCAGCGCGAAGCAGCCGATTTCCTGCAGCAGCAGCGCATCCTCAATCAGCTTCTGAGCTTCGGCTTCTTCCTTGGCCCGCACGGTGTAGGTGCCAAATTTATAAATACTTTGGGGAGTAAGCCCCAAATGGCCCATTACGGGAATGCCGGCCGTCAGAATCCGAATGATGCTGTCCTTGATTTCGGCCCCGCCTTCCAGCTTGATGCCGTGCCCGCCCGATTCCTTCATGATACGGATGGCGGAGCGCAGCGCCTCCGACGAGTTGCCCTGATAAGAGCCAAACGGCATGTCCACTACCACGAAGGCCCGCTTCACGGCCCGCACTACGCTCTGAGCGTGGTAAATCATCTGGTCGAGGGTGATGGGCAGGGTGGTTTCGTGGCCGGCCATGACGTTGGAGGCCGAGTCGCCCACGAGCAGCACATCCACGCCGGCCCCATCCAGAATCTGGGCCATCGAGAAGTCGTAGGCGGTGAGCATGGATATTTTTTCGCCGCGCTGCTTCATGGCCAGCAGCTGGTGCGTGGTCACGAGCTTGACTTCCTTGTGTTGGGACATAGTTTTGGAGGACTTAGGGGCTTGAGGACTCAGAGACGTTGGATTCCGAAAAGGTATCCAGCGGCTCTAACGTGAGGTCAAAGCTGCGGAAATTTTCAGAAAAGAACTCCGCAAAGCAACCGAACCGCTGCTAAACCATACATCTTAAGTCCCGAAGTCCCTAATAATTCAGGAAGGTGCGGTTGCGGCTCAGCTTCAGGCTCTGCAGCAGCGCCGATTTGGCCGCTACCGTCACGAAGTAGCCCCGGGTAGGACCGAAGGGCCGCCAGTTGCCGGTAATCTGCCAGCAGTGCAGGTCCTTGGTGATATCCAGATTGGTGAAGGCCGGGGCGCGGTTGATGAAGTCGTAGTTGGTGCTAAAGCCGAAGCGGAAGGTTTCGGTGAGCTTCACGGAGCCGTTCAGGTTGAGCGTGGCGGCCGTGTACGGAGATTTGCGGGGCCGGGAAACCAGGGCCGGCAAGGGGCCCTGGTTGGCGTAGGAAGCTGTGAAAGTGGTGTTCAGCTCCCACGGAATCGAGAAATCCACGTAATCCTCGTAGGGGTTGACGACGCGCGGAGAGCCCAGCTGCGGGTCGTTGACCGGGGCCGCGTCGCGGGAAATGGTGGATTTCTTGTTGCCTTGGCTGGGGTTGAATTGGTAGGAGAGGGAGGCGTTGGCCGTAGCCAGGCGGGCCAATCGGATTTTCTTGGTGTTCTGCCACAGAAAATCATCCTTCAGCGTGCCGGTGGAGTCGCGCTGATAGAACTCGAAGTTGGCGTTCAGCGTCACGTTCAGCTTGCGGGCTACCTGCGTGCGGAACGTGGACGACAACGGAGCTAGCTTCAGGCGGTCGGCGGCAAAGTTGTAGCCCGTGTTGAAGTCCAGCCCATCAATCAGGCTTACTTTGGTGAAGGGCGTGTTACCGGTGGTGTCGTTGGAGTTGCGCACCTTCATTTCCACAGCGTTCTGCAAGGAGAAGCCCAGCTGGCTGACCTCAGTGGAGGTGGGGTAGCCGTAAACGAAGCCGTTGTACTGGGGCAGCAGGAAGCCTTCGTTGGTCCTGTACGTCTCGCCCTCCGAATAGAACCGGCCGGTGGCGGGGTCGCGCAGGCCGGGGGTGGCAATGCGCTCCAGTCCTGAGTTGCGGGCCGTGCTGGTGGGCGTGTAGTTGTAGGTAAGGCTGGGCGTGATTTTGTGGCGCAGGGCCTGAATCTTGCGCGTGCCCTTTCGCACAATAGTACCGTACAGGTTGGTACTCATGCTGATGCCTGCGTTGTAGCTGGCCAGGCGGTTGAAGCCCGTAATGGTATCCACCCGAATGGCCCGGGCCGTTTCGTTGTAGCTATAATCCAGCTTCTTGAAATACCAGATTTCGTTGTAGGTAACTGTGGGGCTGATGTTGAGGTTGGCGAAGTTGTAGCTGCCCAGCGTAATACCAAAGTTGTGGCGCATGCCCGTTTGGGAGTTGCGCAGCAGCTTGTCCAGGTTATTCAGCTTTACGGGCATCACAAACGCCGCCGAGGAGCCGCCCAGCAGCGGCACCGCGCCCCCGTTGATTTGCCGGGCCGCAATGTTGTTGGAAAGCTTGTTCTGGAAGGTCAGGTCGTAGGAAAACGCCAGCTGCTCATACGCCTTCCGGGGCCGGATTTTGAGGATGTCATACACGTACTGCCGGGCCAGCTGCGCCGAAATGTCGGGCAGGGTGAAGTCCATGGTGCCGGTTTGCGTGTTCTGGCTCTGGCTCAGGTTGATACTGTAGTTGATGGGCGCGTACCGCAGCTGCTTGGAGTAGGAAACCGTGGACTGGAACGCCGATGACAGGTAGTTGCGCGGATTGTAGGAATTCTGGCGGTAGTAGGAGCCGTTGCTGCTGCTGATGTTCACGTTGGCCGAAAACCGGCCGCCGTTGGGGCGGGGTACCGGCGTATGCGTCCAGAGCAGGGCAAACGTCTGTTGGGAGCGAGGTAAATTATAAGTCGGGTTCGTATTAGCATCGGTGGAAGCCAGCAGCCGCTCGGTGGGTTGCCAGCTGTAGTTGAACGTGAACAGGCCCTGGTAGCGGTAGCGGGTAATGTACTGCATTTCGGCCGTGCCCCGCCAGCCCCCAAAATCGTCGGCGTTGCCCGAGTAGATGTCGCCGGTGAGGCGCACGCCAATGTGCTCGTTGGCGGCCCAGTAGTAGCCGCCGTTGCGCAGGAAGAAGCCCCGGTCAGCGGCCTGTCCGAAGGTGGGAATGATGAGGCCGGAGGACCGGCGCTTATTCTTCGGCGAAGGAAAATACCCGAATAAAAAGCCCAGCGGCGTGGGAATATCCCCGATAACCAGATTGAACGGGCCGGTAATCACACTCTGGCCCGGTATCACTTTCATCTTGCTGGCGTTGATGAAGAAGTGCGGGTGCTCCAGGTTGCAGGTGGTATACCGCCCGTGCACCCCGAACATTTCGTTCAGCTCGTTTTTCTTGATGGTTTCGGCGTGGATGTAGCCCTCGCCCTGCTGGGTAACCACATCGGTGATGCGGCCCCGCTTGCTCTTGATGTTATAGTCGATGCGGCCGGCCTGGTAGGTTTCGGCACCCTGCTTGAACACGGGCTTGTCGCGCACCCGGCCGGTGGAGTCGGCGGCACCCTCGGCCGTTACCAGATTTTTGCTGTAATCAACAGTAATCAGCGCCGCTTTCAGGTTCATCTCGCCATAGTCCACGTCGGCTTTGTCGTAGAGAATGGCGCGCTTGTTCTGCACCTCAAACCGGATGGAGTCCTGTGCTTTGTACTTCACGGTGGTTTCCACCGCGCCCTTGCGCCCCCCGGCCGCCACCCGCAGCGAGTCGGGCGTGCCGGTTACCAGCCCGGTAGTGTCGCGCACCGGGCCCGTGGGAGCCGGCGGATTCAAAATCTGGGGTTGGGGCCGCACGTCGGCGGGCACGTTGGTGGTGCGGGGCCGCTGCTGGGCGCGCAGCGGTCCGGTCAGGCCCAGGCTCAATACCAGCACCAGCCAGCCAAGAAGCCACCGTAGCGGCCGGGACGCACGTACAACAGAAGGGAACACAGGCGCGGGTGAGGCCACGTAGTTTTTATCGTTTATTTTGTGGCGGTTTGCAAAGGTAGCGGGTCGCTGCCCCAACTAACGAACTCCGTGCGGAATATTGTCGCTCTGGGCGCGGCGGCCCTGTTTTCACTCGCCGGTTTTGCTTTTCCTTCTCATTCGGAGCCTGTGCAGGTGCCGGAGCCGGCGCGGTATCGGCTGCGCACAGTGGTGCTGGATGCGGGACATGGGGGCAAGGATAGAGGCTGCGCCGGCGTGAAAGCCCGCGAAGCGGATGTGGCGTTGAAAATAATTTTGGCCTTGGGCCGGCAGATAGAAGAGAATATGCCGGACGTAAAGGTTGTATACACCCGCAAGACCGACGTATTTGTGGAGCTGGCCGACCGGGCCGGCATTGCTAACAAAAATAACGCCGACTTATTCATCTCCGTCCACTGCAATGCCTCGGCGGCTTCGGCCAACGGGACGGAAGTATGGACGATGGGCCCGCACAAAACCGACGCCAACCTGGCCGTGGCCAAGCGGGAAAACGCGGTAATTCTGCAGGAAGACAACTACCAGGAACGCTACAACGGCTTCGACCCCACCTCACCCCAGAGCCACATTCTGTTCTCACTATTCCAGAGCGCCCACATGGTGAATAGCATCCGGTTTGCCCAAAAAGTGGATCGGCAGCTGCGTACCACCGTAGGTCGGCCTTCCCGGGGCGTGAAGCAGGCCGGGTTTCTGGTACTGTGGAAATCTGCTATGCCGGCCGTGCTTATTGAGTCCGGCTTCCTTACCAACCGGCAGGAAGAAGAGTATCTGAACGATAAGACCAATCAGACGTATATGGCCTCGGGCATTTACCGGGCCTTCCGCGACTATAAGAACGAGCTGGAAGCTGCTTCGGGCGAATAACCCCGCCGGACCGTGCAACCCGGCCCCAGCTTCCCGACTCTCCCTCCAACCAACCGCTGACCACCGTGTCGAAAGAAATTAAAGTAGCCCTCTTGGGTATTGTGGCCATTGCCCTGCTCATCGTGGGCTTCAACTTCCTGAAAGGAAGCAATCTACTGTCGTCGGACCGAACCTACTACGCCAAGTACGATAACGTGGATGGGCTGAACGTGGGCAACCCCGTGATTCTGAACGGTATTAAGGTGGGTCAGGTAAAAGAAATGATGCTGGTACCAGAAGAAGGCAACCGCGTAAAAGTGGCCGTGGAGCTGCAGAAGGGCGTAACCGTCGGCGACTCTACGGTGGCCAGCCTGAGCGGCTCTTTGCTGGGCTCCAAAACCATCACGCTGTTTCTGGGCAAGGACAGCAAGGTGTACGATGGGGGCGAGGAGCTGAAATCCTACACCGTGGCCAGCATTACCGATGCCTTCCAGGCCAAGGCCCTGCCCGTACTGGGCACCGTCGATTCGACGCTGATTAAGGTGAATGGTTTCCTGAATAAGGATGCCAAAGTAAGCCTGCAGGCCACGCTGCAAAACGCCCAGGGCAGCACCGAGGCGCTCAAAAACCTGCTGCTGATGAACCAGCGCAACATCAACCAGATTACCACCAACATGGCCCGCCTGACCTCGGAGCTGAATAAAACCAGCGCCAAGTTTGACCGGATTGCCAGTAACTTCTCCACGCTGAGCGACTCGCTAAAAGGTGCTCCGGTGGGCCCGGCCATGCGCAAGCTCAACGCCACCATGGGCGAGGCCCAGCAGACGATGACCACGCTGAACCGTTCGTTATCGGACCAGAAAGGCTCGTTGGGCAAGCTCATCAGTGACTCTACGCTGTACAACAACCTCAACGCCACGGCCGCCAGCTCCAATGCCTTGCTGCAGGACCTGAAAGCTAACCCCAAGAACTACGTGCACTTTTCGGTATTCGGGGGCGGCGGTAAAGCCAAAAAGGAAACCGAAACGACTACCGTGAAACCTAACGGCACCGTGACGGAAACCGAAGTGAAAACGACGGTAAAGTAGGCACCCGCCACAACCGGCAATCCTCTTACCTTTGAATCCGCCCCGCGAGGGGCGGATTTTTTGCTTCTACTCTACGAGTAACTGAGTAACAGAGTAGCTGAGTAAGTATGCTAGCTGGCAGAACCATTACTCAGTTACTCCGCTACTCAGTTACTCTTCCACTCCCACCCACCCCCAATGAACCTCGAATTCAACAAGAACGAAGACAGCATTAAGCAACTCAACTTTCAGCTGAAAAAACGGCTGGAAAAAGTGGCCCTCGGCGGCGGCGAGAAGCGCATTGCCGCCCACAAAGCCAAGGGCAAGCTCACCGCCCGGGAGCGGATAGAGTATCTGCTCGATAAAGGCGCGGAAACCGTGGAAATTGGTGCTTTCGCGGGGGAGGGGATGTACAAGGAAGAAGGAGGCTGCCCCTCGGGCGGCGTGGTGGTGATAATTGGCTGGGTGCAGGGCCGGCAGTGCGTGGTAGTAGCCAACGACGCCACGGTGAAGGCCGGGGCTTGGTTCCCGATTACGGCCAAGAAAAACCTGCGTGCCCAGGAAATCAGCATCGAAAACAAGCTGCCCATTATCTACCTCGTCGATTCGGCAGGCGTGTACCTGCCCATGCAGGACGAAATCTTCCCTGATAAGGAGCATTTCGGCCGCATCTTCCGCAACAACGCGGTAATGAGCAGCATGGGCATCGTGCAGCTGGCCGCCATTATGGGCCCGTGCGTGGCCGGCGGGGCCTATCTGCCGATTATGTCCGACGAAGCCATGATTGTAGACGGTACGGGCTCGGTGTTCCTGGCGGGCTCCTACCTGGTCAAGTCGGCCATCGGCGAATCCATCGACAATGAGACGCTGGGCGGGGCCACCACGCACTCCGAAATTTCGGGCGTCACGGACTACAAGTTTGCCAACGACGAGGAGTGTCTGGACCACATCCGCAACATCTTCGATAAGATGGGCGGGCAGGCCACGGCCGGCTTCTCGCGCAAAGCGCCCCAGGCTCCGGCCCAGGATGAGAAGGAAATCTACGGCCTGCTGCCCGCCGACCGCGCCAAGCCCTACGATATGATGGACATCATCAACCGCTTGGTGGACAACTCGGAGTTTGAGCCTTATAAGGACCTGTATGGGCAGAGCCTGATTTGCGGGCTGGCGCGCATTGATGGCTGGGCCGTGGGCATCGTGGCCAACCAGCGCAAAATCGTGAAGACTAAGAAGGGCGCCATGCAGATGGGCGGCGTTATCTACTCCGACTCGGCCGATAAGGCCGCGCGCTTCATCATGAACTGCAACCAGAAGAAGATTCCGTTGGTGTTCCTGCACGATGTGTCGGGCTTCATGGTGGGCTCCCAGAGTGAGCACGGCGGCATCATCAAGGACGGAGCCAAGATGGTGAATGCCATGGCCAACTCCGTGGTGCCGAAGTTCTCCGTCATCGTGGGCAACAGCTACGGGGCCGGCAACTACGCCATGTGCGGCAAGGCCTACGACCCCCGCCTGATTGTGGCCTGGCCTACCGCCCAACTGGCCGTAATGAGCGGGGCCGCCGCCGCCAACACGCTCCTGCAGATTCAGGTAGCCGCCGCCGAGGGCAAGGGTGAAAAGCTGACGGACGAGGCCAAAAAGGAAATGTTCGACAACATCAAGGCCCGTTACGACGAGCAACTCTCGCCCTACTACGCGGCAGCACGCCTCTGGGTCGATGCCATCATCGACCCGCTGGAAACCCGCAAGGTCATTTCCCAGGGCATCAGTATGGCCAACAGCGCGCCCATTGAAAAAGCGTATAATGTGGGTGTGATTCAGGTGTGAAGGTTACAATTCAGTTCTTATTCAGTTTGATTTATTGTTTGTTGTATGAGTAAAACGAATGTAGACCTAAGTGCTATCCGGCCGCTAAATGGTGCACGAACGGAAGGCTTCGAGGAGCTATGTGCCCAACTCGCTCGAATTGAAAGACCCGCTAATTCACGTTTCGTGCGCAAGGGTACTCCCGATGCCGGAGTGGAGTGTTTCGCTATTTTGGAAGATGACAGTGAGTGGGGTTGGCAGTCGAAGTATTTTGATTCGTTCAGTTCTTCTCAATGGCAGCAGCTAGACGAATCTGTCAAGACCGTGTTGGCGAAGCACCCTAAATTGGTGCGTTACTTCGTCTGTGTGCCGCTCAATCGGCCTGATGCTCGAATACCCGGCAGACAGTCGGCAATGCAGGCTTGGGATACGCATGTCGACAAATGGCAGAAACTGGCAACGGACAAAGGAATGAGCGTTGAGTTCATCTACTGGGGTGAATCTGAGATTTTAGATATGTTAGCCCAACCGGCTCATTTGGGCCGGTTACGTTTCTGGTTCGACACGCAGGCATTTGATGAGGAATGGTTTGTAACACGGCTTAAAGATGCTATCCGCACAGCGGGGGCACGTTATACACCGGAGTTGAACCTGAGTCTGCCAATAGCAGAAAAATTCGAGTTTTTTGGGCGGACTACCCGCTTCTTCGATACGCTTAAGGCACTGGCTAAAGACATCCGCGAAAACTACCGGCGGCTATACCCCAAAAAGGAAGTGCTGGAGCATCAGGAGGTTGGAGAGACTTATAAAAGGCTCTCCGAGTTAATACAGAACATTTTGCCCAGCATTGGCCGAATCCAAGTACAGCCCATTGATGAATTGCCTTTTGAGCCTATTATTCAGCAGCTTTCGCAAGCGCTTCAGGTAGCTGATGAAATCGGAAAACTTCTGCTGACGGAGGAATTTAAGCCTAAAGAAATTCAGGCACAGGATAAATACGGCGCGACGGACCATAATCCCTACCAGGATTTACGCAGTGGAATCCATCGGTTGCAAAACTCGCTTACGAAAGCCCGGCGCCGACTAGAAGAAGCCGTTGCTATTGCGAATAACCAATTGCTGGTGATGAGTGGCCCAGCTGGGTGTGGCAAAACGCACCTTCTATGCGATGTTGCCGCTAACCGAATCCGCGAGGGTCGGCCAACTGTATTGCTGATGGGCCAGCGCTTCATCAGCTCCAACGACCCTTGGGCGCAGGCATTGCAACAATTGGACTTGGCTACTGCTAGCGTGGAGGAAGTAGTTGGTGCCCTAGAAGCTGCCGCTCAGGTTGCTGATAGCCGCTTATTGCTACTTATTGACGCTATAAATGAGGGTAACGGCCGAGCTATCTGGCCGAGCAACATAGCCTCGTTTTTAACGCAGGTTCTACGCTCCCATTGGCTTGGGGTCGTGTTTTCGGTACGCTCTTCTTATGAAGCACATTTGGTGCCCGCTGAGGTGCGTGACCAAGCATACCGGGTAACTCATCATGGTTTTGATGGTCTAGAATACGACGCCACCAAGAGCTTCTTCATTCACTACGGCTTGGAACTGCCGTCAACTCCTTTGTTGGCACCAGAGTTTCGCAATCCACTATTTCTGAAAACACTATGTAACGGATTGAAGCTAACGAAGCAGCGACGTCTGCCTCGGGGATTTCACGGCATCACATCTGCTTTTAACCTGTATCTCGACGGTGTAAATGAATCCTTAGCGGTCAAGCTTGACTATAATTCTAAGCAAAATCTAGTACGAAAAGCGCTGGAAGCATTTGCTCAGGCAACGGCCAACAATGATGAGCGCTGGCTACCGCTTAATAGCGCTACGTCTGTGGTAGATGCTCTATTACCAGGGAGAGGCCATAATCAGTCACTTTACCACGGCTTGGTAGCCGAAGGCGTTCTGACGGAAGAAGCGCCGCATTGGCACAGTGAGCAAGGGTCTGAGGAAGTGGTGTACATCTCGTACGAGCGCCTAGCCGACCACCTGTTGACTAACATTCTGCTCGACCAGTATCTGAACGTAGCCAACCCGGCTTCCTCGTTTGAAGCTGACAAACCCTTAACTGCGCTTTACGATTTGCACAGTCGCTTTCGAGAGGGCACGGTGGAAGCACTATTCATTCAGATACCCGAACGCACTGGCCGGGAACTCTCCGAACTTGCTCCTGATGTGGTAACTCACTGGCACAGTAACGCTTTTCGCCAAAGTATCATTTGGCGAAAAGCAGATGCTTTCTCAGATGCCACCCGGCAGGCCCTTCGGGAGTTTGATGAAACAGATGGAGAGACGCAACACACCTTAGAGGCTATTCTTACCGTTGCCAGCCTGCCCGAACACCCATTCAATGCGGAGTTTTTGGATAAGCGCTTACGAAAGGATACGATGCCGGAACGGGACGCATGGTGGAGCATCTACTTGCATCATATGTGGGATACACAAGGCGCAGTAGACCGATTGGTCGATTGGGCTTCAGGAGTGACAGCCACCACGAATCTTGACGTGCAGGCAGTTGACTTATGCGCTACTACGCTAGCTTGGCTGTTCACTACTTCTAACCGGTTCCTGCGCGACCGAGCGACCAAAGCCCTAGCCAATTTGCTCACCGGCCGGCTTGAAGCCGCTGGCAAACTGATTGAACGATTTGCAGACGTAGACGACCTGTATGTGGCGGAGCGCATCTATGCGGCGGCTTACGGGGCTGTAATGCGGAGCCACGACCGCACCGAAATTCAGCAACTTGCTACTCGCGTATATACGTGCGTTTTTGCCGCTCAATCACCACCCGTACATATTCTGTTGCGCGACTACGCACGCGGAATAGTTGAGCGAGCAATCTATCTAGGCGCAGAGCTATCTATTGAGGCTGAGTACATTCGACCGCCTTATAATAGCATTTGGCCTACTATTCCTACTGCAGAAGAAATAGACCAACTATTTCCTGATTCTCCCGCTAAATGGAAGAATGGTGACGGCTCTTGGGCGCATGACCGTATCAAAAGCTCAGTAATGAACGATGATTTTGGCCGATACGTTATAGACCCCAGACTTGACGACTGGTTGAGTGTACCACTAAGCGAACCAAATTGGGTGAAACCCAAAGATAAAAGAGAACTGCTTGATGAATTCGTGCAGCACTTATCTAGGGCTGAAAAAAGTGCTTGGAAAACACTTCAAAAGGCTAAAAGTGTTTTGCGTGATGCTCAATATGTGCATTTAAAGCAATTGATTGCTCAGCAAAAGGGCGCTGCTGAGCCTTGGATCTTTAATCAAAAGTTCAGAGACTCACCTAAGTTCAAGACACTGCTAAAGAAAGCTGGTGCGCTTACTAAGGAAGAGCAAACCGAAGTTGAATCGGCTAGACAAACCCTCGAAAGCACGTTAACACCAGAACATGCTCAACAACTAGCAGATATTCAAGGACAGCCTGAGGTTAGCCAAGAGGAACGACGAGAACCGCTATTTGATGAAAGCATAGCCAAACGATACATTGTTGGCCGGGTCTTAGAATTGGGGTGGTCGGCAGAGCTTTTTGGTCATTTTGATGAGGACACTGTTGGTTATCGTGGTCGACACGCAGCTAAGACCGAGCGAATAGGAAAGAAATACCAATGGATTGCTTTGCATGAGATAATGGCTTATGTAGCCGACCATTATCATTTTTATGAACGCTTCTCCTCAGATGAGGATCGGATAACTGCATACGAAGGCCCTTGGCAGCCAGGAGCGCGCAACTTAGACCCTTCTAATATGCTTCGGGCCACTGCCAGCACTAATTCCTGGTCGTCACATACCCCAGCTTGGTGGGCACCACAACTACAGTTAGCTTGGGGTGAACTTAGTAAGCCTAAAGACTGGCTAACTCAGTGGCATGACTTGCCGACTGTCGAAAGTCTTCTGCTTGTAAAACGCCCAGAAGATAGAGTTAATTGGCTCAACCTGGATGGTCATTTCAACTGGTCGGAACCGATATCTGCAGACTTAGAATCAACAGATGTTGAACGGAGACAGATTTGGTACATCGCTAGAAGCTACCTACTCAGGGAAGCAGATGTTTCAGCTTTTATGCAGTGGGCGGAAACTGATAAGTTACAGGGGAGAGATATGCCGGAGCCAGCACATCTTTATGAAGTGTTTTTAGGAGAACATGGTTGGTCGCCAGCATCAAAATATTATCAGCGAGACTATGAAAACGGCGAGTTATGGCGCAGGCCGAGGAACGACTGTCCGGTTGAAGTGCAGGTTTTTTCATTCGACTACCTGAATGAGCAGGGTACCTTCGACTGCTCACTTGATGAAACCATCTCGCTGAATATGCCACGCGCAGAGTTGATAGTGCCACTTAACTTGCGTTGGACGGGTATTGGAGCTGATTTTACAAGCGAAGGCCAGTTGGTTGCCTTTGACCCAACCGTTCATCAAGATGGGCCAGGGGCCCTTCTGTTGCGCGAAGACTTTATGCGTGAATTTCTTGCTCGCGAGAAATTAAGTCTGTGTTGGATAGTCATCGGTGAAAAGCAGATAATTGGTCCTCATAGCGGAAGCTGGCATGGTCGCATGAATCTTTGTGGGGCTTATACTTTGTCACAACAGGGTCCTGTTGGTTTCTTGAACTGCTTCTTAGAACGAAATAGCCGAGAAGGCCAGAATGAAGATATACTAACACAAACCATAAGGACTTAATAGTAAAGTAAAAACGCTCACTATGTAGAAAGCTACTGCCGGAGCCTGCTGGTTTCGGCCGCTAGATATGCCCGCTTACGTATCCATTCCATGAAAATTAGACTATTGCTGCCCGCGCTGCTGTTGCTCCGCGTAACGGGCTTTGCGCAGTCGGGGCCGCCCGCCGAGGTAATGGTGGTAGGTTGCGACCATCTCAACCAGATCTACAAACCCGACAAGCCCGCCACCGACGTGCTGACGCCCCAGGGCCAGCAGCAGATCAGCCGCTTCACGGCCGCCATTGCCCGGTTTCGGCCCGATATGCTGGTGGTGGAAATGCTGCCCGAGGAGCAGCCCCGCCTCGACAGCCTCTACGCCCTCTACCGGCAGGATAAGCTGGATTTGGCGGCCTTACCGGGCGGCCGTAGCGAAGTGTACCAGGTAGCGTTTCGGCTAGGCAAACAGCTACAGCTGCCCCGGATTTACTGCTCCAATGCGCCCGGCGGCACGTCGCAGGGCATTTTACGCACCGGTCAGAACATTGAGGTGTACCAGCAGGCCGGAGCGGAGTTGAGTAAAGTGGCCGGCACCAAGCGGGCCGCGCTGGAAGATGGGAGCCTGCCTTTGCATAGCTACCTGGCCGCCCTCAACCAGCCCGAAATCTATAACCTGGTGTACCGGCTGCGCTACGTCACGCCAGCCCGCGTCACCAATGGCCGCTTCACCAACCCCGACGCGGCCGTGGATACGGCCTTCGTGGACCCTCGCTACATTGGGGCAGAGCTGATTTCGGTGTTCAAGAACCGGGACTATAAAATCTACTCCAACATCGTCACGCAGGCTATGCCGGTCCGGCCGAAGCGGGTGCTGGCCCTGTTCGGGGCGGCGCACATCGGCTCGTTGCAAAGCATTTTCGCCAGTGACCCGGAGTTTCGGGTGGTGGAGGCGCGGAAGTACCTGCGGAAGTAGGCGGCCCAGTCTGAACGCAGGTTGTGGGTAGCACGGCTGCTACGTGAGGTTGATGGTCAGAAAAGCGAAAGTTGCCGTATAGCCTTCCGGACTTAACTCCTCTGAAGACGATGGCAAAGAAAACCGTAGCGGAAATACTGGTTGATACCCTGGTGGCAGCCGGCGTGCGGCGCGTGTACGGCGTGGTGGGCGATTCGCTCAACGGCCTCACCGACGAAATTCGGAAGCGCGACAACATTGACTGGGTACATGTGCGCAACGAGGAAGCCGGCGCGTTTGCCGCCGGGGCCGAGGCCCACCTCACCGGCTCCCTGGCTGTGTGCGCCGGCAGCTGTGGCCCCGGTAATACCCACCTCATCAACGGCCTCTACGACTGCCACCGCAGCCGGGTGCCCGTGCTGGCCATTGCCGCCCAAATTCCGAGCATTGAAATTGGTACCGGCTACTTCCAGGAAACCCACCCCGAAAATACCTTCAAAGAGTGCAGCGCCTACTGCGAGCTACTGGGCAACCCCGGCCAGGCCGTGCGCATGGTGGAGTCGGCGGTGCAAACGGCCCTTACGCAACGCGGCGTGGCGGTGCTGGTGATTCCCGGCGACATCCAGTACGAGGAAACCGATGCCCCCGAGCCTCGGGTGCCGGCTCTGCGCAGCAAGGCCACGCTGGTGCCGGCTATGGATGATTTGCGCGCCGCCGCCGATGTGCTCAATACCGCTGATAAAGTCACCATTCTGGCCGGGGCCGGGTGCGCCGATGCCCACGCCGAACTGCTGCAGGTGGCCGAAGCCCTGGGGGCTCCCGTGGTGCACGCCCTACGCGGCAAGGAATCCGTGGAGGGCAACAACCCCTACGATGTGGGCATGAGCGGGCTGCTGGGCTTCACCTCCGGCTACGCAGCCATCATGGATGCCGATGCCCTGCTGATGCTGGGCACGGATTTTCCCTACACCCAGTTTCTGCCCCAGGAAACCCGCACGGTGCAGGTTGACCTGCGCGGGGAGCACATTGGCCGGCGTACCCGGGTGGAGGTGGGCCTGGTGGGCGACGTGGCCGCCACGTTGCAGGCGTTGCTGCCCATTCTCAACCATAAGCAGGAACGCCGCCACCTCGAAAAATCCCTGGACCATTACCGGGAAGCCCGCCAGGACTTGGACGAGCTGGCAACCGGCGAGGCCGGCGACACCAGCATGCACCCGCAATACGTAGCCCGCCTCCTGAACGAGCAGGCCGCCGAGGACGCCATTTTCACCTGCGACGTGGGCACGCCCACCATCTGGGCCGCCCGCTACCTGCGCATGAACGGCCGGCGGCGGCTGATTGGCTCTTTCAACCACGGCAGTATGGCCAACGCCATGCCCCAGGCCTTCGGAGCCCAGCTGGCCAGCCCCGGCCGGCAGGTAATTGCCCTAGCCGGTGATGGGGGCTTTGCCATGCTGATGGGCGAGCTACTGACGCTGAAACAGCTGAAAACACCCGTCAAAATCGTCATCTTCAATAACGCCAGTCTGGCCTTTGTGGAGCTGGAAATGAAAGCGGCTGGTATCCTGGAATACGGCACTGAGCTGGATAATCCCAATTTTGCGGCCCTGGCCGAAGCCGCCGGCGTGCGGGGCATCCGCGTTTCGGACCCCGCCGACCTGCCCACTGCCATTGCCGAAATGCTGGCCCACCCCGGCCCGGTAGTGCTGGATGCGGTGGTAAAGCGCACTGAACTCTCCATGCCGCCTACCATTCAGGCCAGTCAGGTGAAAGGCTTCAGCCTATATGCTCTGAAAGCCATTATGAGCGGGCGAGGGGATGAGGTGCTGGAGCTGGCCAAAACTAATCTGCTGCGGTAGTACACGTGAGCTGGCAGCCGCTACCCTATCCCATGCTGCGGGCAGTGCAGGATGAGAGGAGGTAGCGGTTTTGCTTATCTGCTGAAAATCCTCCTGAACGAACAAAAAGGTCTTTATCGGCTGTTATTTCCCGATACGCCGGCTGGCTGAATGCCGGGGTTGTGTTTATTTTTGCTACTTCTGCCCAGTGCGGCCCCGGCCGCCACCTCGCCGCTCCATGACCAACAAAGAAATCAAAGCCCTCATCTCCCTGCTCGACGACCCGGAAGTTGCCCCGCAGATTCAGGAGAAAATTCAGACGCTGGGCGAAACTATCATTCCGTTCTTGGAAGAAAGCTGGGAAGAAACCCTGGACCCGCAGCAGCAGCAGCGCCTCGAAGATTTGATTCACCATCTGCAGTTTGAGGGCCTGCAGCAGCGCCTGCGCGTGTGGCGCGACTCGGGCGGTGAGAACCTGCTGGAAGGTATGTGGCTGCTGAACAGCTACCAGTACCCGGATGCCGATTTTCAGGTGCTGAACCGGGCCATTGAGCAGCTGCGCTTTGAAGTGTGGACGCTGCTGCAACCCGAAATGCACCCCGCCGATCAGGTGCAGGCGCTCAACCACGTGCTATTCCGCACCCACAAGTTTGCCGCCAATACCCAGAATTTCCATTCTCCGGCCAACTCCATGCTGCACCGGGTGCTGGAAACCCGCCGCGGCAATCCGCTCACGCTCTGCGTGATTTATCTGCTGGTGGCCCAGCGGCTCAAGCTGCCGGTGTTCGGTGTAAATCTGCCTAACCTGTTTGTGCTCACCTATCGGCAGGAGCCGCCGCTGGAGTCGTTCTACATCAACTGCTACAACCGGGGGCTGGTGCTTTCCCGCACCGATATTGAGCACTACATCGCCCAGCTCAACCTCACGCCCAACGAAATCTTTTTCGAGCCCTGCTCACACTTGGATATTGTGCGCCGCGCCCTGCGCAACCTGCAGCTCAGCTTCGAGAAGCTGCAGGAGCCCGCCAAAGCTGCCGAGGTAGGTCAGCTACTGGCCATCCTGACGGTGGAAATGGTAGCCGACAGCTCCGATGCGGCTCCGGACGCGGAGTAGTTGGTAGAAAAGTGAAGGCACTCGTCATTGCGAGGAGGCACGACGAAGCAATCCGTCCTTTTCAGATCCCAAAGCCTGGAATACGAAAAGCCCCTGATGCCAGCACGGACGTCAGGGGCTTTTGAATAGGTCAGAATGGTGAGTTTAGGACGGGAAGGATTGCTTCGTCGTGCCTCCTCGCAATGACGGGTGGCTTCTCAGTTCTCCACTAAAACTTCTTGATCAGACAGCCCGCGGCGCGCTTGTCGGCTACTGCGGCCGGGCGGCCGGCCAGCAGGTTGTTGAGCACCTGCTCCACGTATTTTTCTTTCACGTAAGCCTCCACCTGCGGGTTATCGTCGATGGCTCCCTTATAGCGCACGGCAAAGCCGTCGCCCACGGGTTGGAGTATCACGGCCTCCGGAGTTTTGCTGGCACCCAGCAGGTTGCTCACTTTCTGGCCCTCATCGGTGAGCAAAGGCAAATCGGCCCCGGTGGCTTTTACCTTCAGCTTTTCCGCGTCGCCGGTGTCGGCGCTGGCCTCCAGGTTGATGGGGGCATTCACGAACAGGAACTGCACACCCCTGGCTCCGTACTCACTGCTGAGGTCGGATAACCGATGTTGGTAGAGCTTGGAAAAGGCGCAGCCAGGGTTCAGAAACACCACGACTACGGCTTTGCTGCCGGCATAGCTTTTGAGGGCCACTTCAGCATTCGAGGCGTTTTTCAGGCTGAAATCGGCCACGGAGCGGCTGCCCTGGGCACGGGCTACACTCACGGCCACCGTGCAAAACAGCAGGGCCGCGGCGGCGGCAATAGAAAGTCGGCGTAGAGACATGGAGAGCAGGAAAACGGGTGAGGCAGTGAAAGGACGCGTATTCACTACGCAGATGAGGCGGAAAGAAAAAGCCGAAGCCTCTCAATACTACGCACTCTTGCTTTCACCGATTGTGTACGTGAGAATGTAGTCGGGTTGGGGGTACAGGTAGTGAATCTGGTGTTGGCTGCGGGAGTTTTCGAGCAGCAGGTGTCCCGTCAGCACACCTGCCTCCCGCAGCTCAAACGGGCTGAGCAACAAGTGCTCTTTAAACACCAGGCCCCGGCGGCTATGCAACTTATACAGCGTCTCCTTGGCACTCCAATACAGACAATACTTCGTTGCGTCACTGCCAGCGTCGGCTAACTCAGATTCCGCTAGAACCCGGGGAGCCAACTTTTTAGCTTTGGGGCGTATCAGTTCAATATCTATGCCAACCGCCTCCTGGGTGGAAAGTACCGCCGCCACCCACTCCCCGGAGTGCGAGAGGGAAATGCCGTAGGCGGGCAGCTCCGGGAAATAGGGGCGGCCGTTTTCGTCGTTGTGCAGGGTGGCGGGCGAGTCGTTCAGCTCCCGCAGCAGGTGGTGGGCCAGCACCCGGCCGGCCAGCCATTGCCGGGCCCGCAGCTCGTCGCGGCCCTGGGGGAAGCGGGCCAGGTAGTGCGGCTTGGCCGGCAGCAGGTCCCAGAGCATTTCAGCTGGTTCCGTCAGGTGCCACAGGCCCAGGGCGGCCGTTTGGGAAATAGGGGAGAGGGTGTGAAGCGGCAAGCGGCGGAAGAGGAAGGTATGTGAAGGTGAAGGTACGAGGGAAAACAAGGGCCTGGTACCTGCGTAGCGGGCGGAGTAGCCGCCGGGCGGTATCTTCGCCCTCCGGTTTCGCAACTTCACCTTTCACAACCTCACCCTTGTCTTCTCGTCCGCAGGTTCACAAAGTAGCTTCTCTTACCGGCCACCGCGACTGTGTGTATGCCCTGACCGGCGTACAAGGGCAGCAAACCGTGTTTTCGTCGGGGGCGGATGGGCTGGTGGTAGCCTGGCAGGCCGATGCGCCCGAACAGGATGGCGACTTGCTGGCCCGCGTGGAAAACTCCGTGTATGCGCTGCTGCACCTGCCGGAACGTAATCTGCTGGTGCTGGGGCACAATTTTCAGGGCGTGCAAGTGCTGGAGTTAGGTACTAAAACACTGCGGTATGCTACGGCGCTGCCTCCGGTAGCCATTTTCGATCTGGCGTACTCTCCCGTCCAGAACCGCCTGTACGTGGCCCTGGCCGACGGCACGCTGGCCGTGCTGCGGGGCACTGATTTTGGGGTGGAAACACTGCTGCGCCTCGCCGATAAAAGCCTGCGCTGCCTGGCCCTGCACGAGCAGCGCGGCGAGCTGGCCGTGGGCGGCTCCGACCACCAGGTGCGCATCCTCGATGCGGCGTCGCTGGAAGTGAAGCAGGTAGTGCAGGGTGCCACCAACTCGGTTTTCACCTGCGCGTATTCGCCTGATGGACGCTACCTGCTCACGGCCGGCCGCGACGCCCACCTGCGCATCTGGGACGTGGCCGCCGGCTACCAGGAGCACCGCAGCATCGTGGCCCATATGTTTACCATCAACCACCTTGCCTTCTCGCCCGATGCCCGCCTGCTGGCCACCTGCAGCATGGACAAAAGCATCAAGCTCTGGGATGCCGACACCTGGCAGCTGCTGCGCGTGGTGGACCGGGCCCGGCACGCCGGCCACGGCACCTCCGTAAACAAGTTATTTTGGCCGGGCAGCGGGAATCGGCTAGTTTCGTGTAGCGACGACCGGAGCTTGGCGGTGTGGGAAATCCTGGGCAGTGAGGAGGCAGGAGTCAGGAGCTAGTAGAGGGCAGCCTATATGGTACTATGCTTTTTCCCAGCTGCTACACGCAATGCCTTTCTCTCGTACCTGGCCCTTCTTCGTGCCGCTGCTTCTTTCTTCTAACTCCTGGCTTCTAGCTCCCAAGTACCTATGAAAATTACCGCCCTCGATATTCGGCAGAAAACCTTTGAAAAAGCCTTTCGGGGATTGGATAAGGATGAAGTACAAGCCTTTTTGCTGACCCTCTCGCAGCAGTGGGAGCGGATGGGCGACGAAAACCGGGAGCTGCGCCTCAAGCTCGACCACGCTACCCAGGAGGTCAGCAAGATGCGCGAGGTGGAAACCAGCCTCTACCGCACCCTTAAAACGGCCGAGGATACCGGCAACAGCATCACCGAGCAGGCTCAGCGTGACGCCCAGCTCCGCATCCGCGAAGCCCAGCTCCAGGCCGAGCAGCTTCTCAACGACGCCCGCCAGAAGGCCCGCTCGGTGGTGGACGATGCCTACCAGCAGGCCGAGCGCACCGTGGCCGATATGCAGAAGGAAGTAAATGGCTTGGGCCAGGAGTGCCAGCGGCTGGAAAATCTGCTCGACGGCCTCACCCGCGACTTACATAATTTGGCTTCGGAGGCCCTGGATAAGGTGGAAAAAGCCCGCAGCCGGCCCAAGGCCAGCACGGCGGCCATCCTTTCGCGGGCGGCCAGCGTAAAAGTGAGCCGGCCGCAGTCTGCGGACCCATCACCTAAACCTGACCCCGCCATGTACGTTTCCACTTCTGCTACTTCCTCGGCCGCTGCCGTAGCTGGCGGCGCTGCTGCTTTCCACGGAGGCTCATCGGCTGAGGCCGTGGAGCGCCGCCCCATTGGCTACAACCCCAAGCCCGGCCAGCAACCCGACCCCAACCAACCCGAGCGGCCGGAGCCCGAAATTGAGCGCCCCGGCGCCCCAATCCCCGGTGCTCCCAACCCCGATGTGCAGCCCGGCCAGCCTGGCCAACCCGACCGCCCGGAAATTCCGCAGCCCGTGCCCCCTTCGCACCCCGGCCAGTCGGACCAGCCCAGCATGCAAACGGCTAACCTGGGCGAGAAGTCGTTCTTCGACGAAATCTAGAACGCAGATTTTGCGGATTGAGCAGCTTTTACGGATTTTGTGAATGACTATTGTGCGAGGCCTGCCCGTTGGGGCAGGCTTCGTTTTTTTGTAGCTGCGCCTTCGCAGGTTCATCAGTTCACTGCAAAGCTGTGCGGCCGACGCACCATTTCACCACTCACCATTTCACTATATGGGCCAGATTGCACTGGAAGGCATGGAGTTTTTCGCCTTCCACGGATACTACGACGAGGAGCAGAAAATCGGGAACAAGTATGGGGTTGATTTATACATCGACACGGACTTGCACGCGGCGGGACAGTCGGACCAGTTGCGCGAAACGGTCAATTACGAGGTATTGTACCGGGTGGTAGCTGAAGAAATGCAGGCCCCGGCCCGGCTGCTGGAGCATTTGGGCCACCGGGTACTGGATCGGGTGCTGGAGGAGTTTCCGCATATCAATGGAGTACGCGTGAGCGTGTCGAAATTCAACCCCCCGCTGGGCGGCATCTGCCACCGGGCCCGCGTCACGCTGGAGCGTCGGCGCTAACACGATACCAAGCAACAGCTGATTGGCCTGCTACGGACATGCACTCGGGAGTGGCCCGGCGCGTGTCCGTAGCAGGCTTTTTTGTAGATAATACTGCTGGTATACAAGTGATTAAAATATTATACGAAAAAAATCGTAGGTTAAACTTGTATCTACGATGTGCTTCGTATATGTTTGATGTACGAACTGGTTCGTAGCTATGCGGCGGGTCTTTCACCGGCGCGAAGGCGAGAGCACAGCAGGCAACGGTTGCGGCAGTTCGGTAGTCATACTTCAGTGCCCTCAGGTTTTTCTTATGAGTAAATCATCCATTCCCAAACCCACCGAATCGGAGCTGGAAATCCTGCAGGTGCTCTGGCAGCACGGCCCCAGCACCGTCCGGTTCGTGAACGACGAGCTGAACCAGCGGCGGGAGGTAGGCTACACCACCTCGCTGAAGCTGCTGCAGCTGATGCTGGACAAAGGCCTGGTGCTGCGCGACGACGACAGCAAAACCCACGTGTACCGGGCCGCCGTGCGCGAAGAGGAAACCCAGGGGCTGCTGCTCGACCGGTTCGTGGATTCGACCTTCGGGGGCTCGGCCATGAAACTGGTGATGCAGGCGCTGGGCAACCGCCGTACCTCCCGCGAGGAGCTGGCCCAGATCCGCCGCCTGCTCAACGACATTGAAATCCAGAACGACACCACTCCACCCTCAACCGACGACGCGCAATGAACTGGCTGGAAACCTTTTTGCCCCCCGCGCTGGTGCGCGCGCTGGGCTGGACGCTGGTGCACTCCCTCTGGCAGGGAGCCGTGGTAGCCCTGGCCCTGGCGGGCTTGCTGCTGCTGCTGCGCCAGCACAGTGCCGAAGTCCGCTACCGCACCTCGGCCGCGGCCCTGCTGATGCTGCTCACGTTGGCCAGCATCACCTTTGCCCGCTACTACACGGCCGCGCCGCCCGCGGCTTCGTCGGCCACGGCTGGTTTTGTGGTGGGTGATAACGCTGCTGTGCGGGCCGATGGTATCAAACCCGCTGCTGCTGCGGTAGCTACGGCAACTGTTCAGGCAACTCCGGTAGCCGTGGAGCCGGCCGCACCTACCGGGCTGCAAGCCTGGCTCACGTATTTTGACAACAATCTGCCCGTGCTGGTGGCTGCCTGGCTACTGGGGTTGCTGGCCATGACGCTCCGCCTGCTGGGGGGGCTGGCCTACGTGCAGCGCCTGCGCCGCTACCGGGTGCAGCCCCTGGCCGAGGAGTGGCAGCAGCGCCTGCAGGTCCTGGCCGATAAGGCCAGCCTGAAGCAGCCGGTGCAGCTGCTGGAATCGGCGCTGGTGCGGGTGCCGGTGGTGGTGGGGCACGTGGCTCCCGTAATTCTGCTGCCGTTGGGCACCGTTTCGGGCCTGAGCGCGGCGTATCTGGAAGCCATTCTGGCCCACGAGCTGGCCCACGTGCAGCGCCGTGACTACCTGATGAACCTGCTGCAGTCGGTAGCGGAAACGCTGTTCTTTTATCATCCGGCCGTGTGGTTTATTACGGCCTGCCTGCGCACGGAGCGCGAAAACTGCTGCGACGATGCCGCCATTGCCCTGGTAGGTGGCAACCCGCTCACCGTGGCCCGGGCCCTGGCGGCGTTGGCCGAGCTGACGGCCGCCCCCGAACCCGGCGAAGCCCGCCTGGCCATGTCGGCCCTGGGGCCCGATGGCTCGGTGCTGGGCCGCATCCGGCGGCTGGTGCAGGGCCGCACGGCCCCCACGTTCACGGAGGGCTTCATGGCGGCCTGCGTGGTGCTGGGCGGCTTGGTGCTGCTGACCTCCGCCGTGGCCATGGCCGACCCCCGGCCGGCCGGCGAATCGGATTTGGGCAGCAGCCTGAAGCAGCTGCCGTTCCTGGACTCGGAGCCCGACACGACGCAGAAGAAAGCTGCCAGCCTGGCCCCCGGTGCTTCGGCCCCGCTGCCGCCCGTTGCCGGTGAGGATGACCTGGCCGCGCTGAGCGCGCCGGCCGCCCCCGCCGCCGCCGATTTCGCTGCGCCAGCCGTTTCTCTGGACCAGCCCTTTGTTGAGACCACTACTTCGATGGGGCAGGCTGATGAGGGAGAAGATGATGGCAAAAAACGTAAGCGTACCCGCCAGCAGGTGGTGCTGGTGCCCGGCCGCAGCCGCCCCGGCACGGTAGTCATTGAGAAAGATAAAAAAGGCCGCATCACCAGCCTGTCGGTTGACGGGCAGCCGGTGGAAACGGCCAGCACCGGCAAATCGAAAGGCCGGAAAGCTGCCAGCCAGGTCGAGGTGATTCAGCTGCCGGCCGGCCGGGGCTTCAATGCCACTTTCGACGATAACTTCGCCCGGAGCTTCCGGTTTCCGGGGGCGGGCCCGAGTACCGCCGAGGTAGCCCGCATCAAGGCCGATGCCCAGCGCACCGCCGCCGATGCCCGCCGCCACTTGCGCGAAAACCCGCAGTGGCGCATGGAAATGGAGCGTGGTGCCGACGCATGGGCCAACCAGGCCATGAAAGGCCGTATGCAGAGCCTCAAAATTCGTTTGCAGGCCTTACAAGGGGCCGAAAGCTCCCTGCGCAATACGCTCACTGACGAAGACCTGAACGATGAGCAGCGGGAGCGGATTGAGGAGCAGCTGGAAAACATCCGGGAGCAGCAGCAGGATGCCCGCCAGGATTTCCAGGAAGACCTGCGCGACCAGTTGGAAGATGCTGAAGGCCGTAGCCGCGCCGGCGGCGACGACGAGGCTGCCCATCGCCGGATAGAAGCCGAAATGCGCCGCCACGAAGCCGAAATGCGCCGGCTGGAAGCCGATATGCGCAAGCACGAAGCTGAGCTGCGCCGCAATGAAGCTGAGCTGCGCCGCAATGAAGCTGAACTGCGCCGCAACGAAGCCGGTATCCGTCGCCGTGAGGCCCAAGAATCGGAAGAAGCCCTGCTGCGCGAACTACGTAAGGATGGCCTCATCAAAAGCGCCAACAACGTACAGATGAGCCTCAGCCCTGCCAGCTTCACGGTGAATGGCAAAAAGCAGTCAACGGCCCTGCGCGACAAATACCTGAAGCTGGTTGAAAAGCAAACTGGTCGCAAACTGACTAAGGGTTCGTTTGTAATGAACCGTCAGACCTCCGGTAGCACGGTTGATTTCCGGGGCCCCGAGGCTCCGGCGCCGCCAGCTCCTCCCGTACCGCCGGCAGTGGGGGCCCCCGCTCCGCCCCCTCCCCCCCGGGCCCCGCGTGCTCCGCGCTTCAACTCCGACAACATCCGGGCGGAGTTGCGCAAGGACGGGGTGATTGGGACCAACGAAAAAAGCTTCCAGTTTCAGCTAAACGACGAAGGCCTGACCGTCAACGGCAAAAAGCAGTCGGCGGCCCTGGCCGAGAAATACCGTAAGCTGGTGGATGAATCGGACGGCAATGGCCGCAGCACCCACCGCAACGTGCAGATTTCGATAAGTGAGTAAGTGAGGTACCCATTGCCACCGGCCGCCGCTGCAACGGCGGCCGGTTTTTTTCCGGTGAAGTGCTTGTGAACAGGCAACGGTTTGGAAGGCGTGTGCATCTATTGCAGCATTGCGGCCGGTACCCGCCGGCAAAACAGACCTCCGGTACTGGCACCACTACCTCATTTTCGTCCCGGTTGCCGGGCAATCCCATCCCCTCTACCACCTTCTGCTTGTTGTACGTTTTCTCTCGTCGTCGCGCCGTGAACTGTTGTCGTGTGCTCCTGTTGCTGGTTGGCTGGCTTTGCGCAGCGGGTGCTGTGCAGGCCCAAACTGCCCCCCAAACACCGGCCAATGCCGCCGTGCCTGCGCCCAAGCGTCAGCTGCAGGCCGTGCGCATCACCGAAGCTATGAAGCTGGACGGGGCACTGGATGAAGCTGCCTGGCAGCAGGCTCCCATTGCCACCGATTTCATTCAGAACCGCCCCAACCCAGGCCCCCGCGAAAAGCACAAAACCGAGGTGCGCGTGCTCTACGACGATGCCAACCTCTACATCGGGGCCGTGATGCACGACGTGAGCCAGGATTCGATTCTGCGGGAGCTGTCGGCCCGCGACGATATGGGCAACACCGACTTCTTCGGGGTTTTTC
This sequence comes from Hymenobacter sp. 102, assembly GCF_049949205.1. Taxonomy (NCBI): domain Bacteria; kingdom Pseudomonadati; phylum Bacteroidota; class Cytophagia; order Cytophagales; family Hymenobacteraceae; genus Hymenobacter; species Hymenobacter sp. 102. Next base: position 1,791,240 of record NZ_CP188172.1, on the reverse strand, counting down.
TGGACACCTACCACGATAAAATCAACGGCTACGGCTTCTTCGTGACCACCGGCGGGGTGCAGGCCGATGCCCGCTACTCCCCGGCCGGGGGCGAGGATTTTAACTGGAACGCCGTGTGGGACTCGCGCACGGCCCTGCGTGGCACCGACTGGGTGTGTGAAATGCGCATTCCGTACTCGGCCATCCGCTTCAGCAAGGCCCCCGAACAGCTGTGGGGCGTGAACTTCATGCGCCAGCGAAAAAAAGACAACCAGGGCTTTTTCTGGAATGAAGTGCGCCCTGCCGTGGATGGCTTCGTGAACCAGTGGGGCGAGCTGCTGGGCGTGAAGGACGTGCAGCCCCCGCTGCGCCTCTCGCTCACGCCCTACATTTCGGCCTACGCCAACCATTACCCCTACAACGTGCAGGGCACCCGCAACACCAGCACCAGCTTCAATGGCGGAGCCGACGTGAAGTGGGGCATCAACGAGAGTTTTACCCTGGACGCCACGCTGGTGCCCGACTTCGGGCAGGTGCAGAGCGACAACCAGGTGCTCAACCTCTCGCCGTTTGAGGTGCAGTTTCAGGAAAACCGCCAGTTTTTCACGGAGGGTACCGAGCTGTTTAACAAGGGCAACCTGTTTTACTCCCGCCGCGTGGGGGCCACGCCCATCGGGTTCGGCAACGTAGAAGGGCAGCTGCGCCAAAGTGAAATGGGCCCCGATGGCCAGCGCCGCCCGGGCGAGGCCGTGGTGAGCAACCCCGGCGTAACGCGCCTGCTGAACGCCACCAAAGTATCAGGTCGTACCAGCGCGGGGCTGGGCGTGGGCGTGTTCAACGCCCTCAGCAATGATGTGTACGCTACCGTGCGCGACTCGGCCAGCGGCCGGGAGCGGGACATTCTCACCCAGCCCTTCAGCAACTACAACATTGTGGTGCTGGATCAGAGCCTGAAAAACAACTCCTACGTGTCGCTCATCAACACCAACGTAACGCGCTGGGGCAGCACCTACGATGCCAACGTAACGGGCGGCCTGTTCCGCTTCGCCAACAAGAAGAACGCCTACGCCCTGGATGGGCGCGTGGTGTACTCGCGGCGGCGGGGCAACGTGTTCGGCTCAGAGGAGCGCATTGATGACCAGGACGGCTACAAGTACCAGGTGGGCGTGAGTAAAATCAGCGGCAATTTCACCTGGCAGCTTGGGCAGGGCATTGAGTCGCACCGGTACAATCCCAACGATTTGGGTATTCTGTTCGGCAACAACAACATTTCCCAGTACGCCAATTTCAGCTACAATAAGTATCAGCCCTTCTGGAAGGTGAACAACTTTTACTCCTGGATGGGGCTGAGCCACTCATTACTGTACAAACCCCGGCGCTACCAGAACGCCAACCTGGCTGCCGGCTGGAACACCACCTTCACCAAGAGCTTCCTGACCACGGGCATGAACATGGACGTGAACCCCGTGACGCACGACTATTTTGAGCCCCGGCAGTACCCGCTGGGCGACTACTACGTGCGGGTGCCGGTGAATGCCAACGTGGGGGGCTTCATCTCCACCGACTACCGCAAGAAGCTGGCCTGGGATGCCAACGCCGGCGTGCGGTGGTACGCCCAGGACGACCGGTTTGCGCGGGCCCGGCGCATGGGCTATGGTCTGGGCCTGTCGCCCCGCTACCGCGTGAGCAACCAGCTTAACTTTCGCTACAGCTTCGACTGGAACCTGCGCCAGAACCAGGTGGGCTACGTGAATGGCGGCCTCGACCGGAGCCTGCCTGATGATGCCCGCTTCCGCGACAACCACCCCGGCGACGTGCTGCTGGGCGTGCGCCGCGTACTCACGGTAACCAACACGGTGTCGGGGGGCTACACGTTCAACAACCGCATGTCCCTGACGGTACGGGCGCGCCACTACACCAGCACAGTGAACTACAGCGCCTTCGCCCGCCTGGGTAAAGGTGGCGAGGAGCAGCCCGTGGACTACCGCCGCAACCGCGACAATACCTTTAACGCCTTCAACGTGGACGCGGTGTACTCGTGGTGGTTTGCGCCCGGCTCGCAGGTGAGCATCGTGTGGAAAAACGCTAGCTCGTCGTTCCTGGAAGCCAACGAGGCCACGCCGCTGTACTTCGACAACCTAAGCAACACCATCAACACCCCTCATAACAACAACGTGAGCATCAAAATCCTGTACTACCTGGATTACCTGATGCTGAAGCGACGTACAAAGGCGTAGGCTGAGTGCCCCGAAAATGTAACCGGCCCGGTAGCCCGCTTTGGCTGCCGGGCCGGATGGCTACAACCCCAGCAGTTCCTCGGCCGCACCAAACGCCGATTTGCTGCCCTGCATCACCTGCTGGCGCAGCTCGGGGAGGCGGGCGGCCACGTCGGGGCGGGCGTAGAACCGGGCCTCCAGAGTTTCCCGGATGGTTTCGTGCAGCCAGTGCAGATTCTGCTCCTGTCGGCGCTGCTGAAAGTAGCCGTTGGCCCGGGCGTGCCGCACGTACTGCTCCACTACCTGCCACACCTCGGGCACACCCGCCCCGGTCAGGGCCGAGGAGGTGGTCACGACCGGGCTCCAGTGGGAGGCAGCCAGTGGGAACAGGTGCAGGGCATTCTGATACTCGGCCCGGGCCCGGCGGGCGGCCTGCTCATTGCCGCCATCGGCTTTGGTGATGGTTACGGCATCGGCCATTTCCATAATGCCCTTTTTGATGCCCTGCAGCTCGTCGCCGGCCCCGGCCAGCATCAGCAGCAGGAAAAAGTCCACCATGCCGTGCACGGCGGTTTCACTCTGGCCCACCCCCACGGTTTCCACAAAAATCACGTCGTGGCCGGCGGCTTCGCAGAGGGCCAGCGCCTCGCGGGTACTGCGCGTAACGCCGCCCAGGCTGCGCCCGGCTGGCGAGGGCCGGATAAACGCCTGCGGGTGGGCGGCCAGCTCGTTCATGCGGGTTTTGTCGCCGAGGATGCTGCCGCCGCTGCGCTGGCTGCTGGGGTCCACGGCCAGCACGGCCAGGTGCCTGCCCTGCTCGCGCACCAGGTATAGGCCCAGCGCCTCAATGAACGTGCTTTTGCCCACGCCCGGTACCCCCGTAATGCCCAGCCGCACCGAGCGGCCGGCGTGCGGCAGTACGGCATCCAGCACCTGCCGGGCCAGGGCCTGGTCGGAAGGAAGGGTGCTTTCCACCAGCGTAATGGCCCGGCTGAGCATAATGCGGTTGCCGGCCAGCACGCCGTCGATGTACTCTGCAGGGGAAAAGCGTTTGGGCACGGTGCAATACATGTGGCATAAGCCGTAGCTTGCGCCGGACGCCGGTGAAACCGGCTAACTTCAACGGCCGCCTGCCAACGGGCGGCCACCTAACGGCGCAAGCTACAGCTTACGCCACATTTTCGCTATGAACTTCTCCCGATTCGCCGCCGGTCTGGGTCTGGTAGTAGCCACCGCTACCACCGGGCACGCCCAGAATGAGCTGAGCAACTTCACGGCCACTGGCCGGGGCGGGGTGGCTACCACCTTCGCCTCCGATTATCAATCCATCGGCATCAATCCCGCCAACCTGGGCCGGATAGGCGGGGCCACGGTGGCCTTCACCATTGGCGAGGTAGGGGCCGGGGCCGCTTCCCAGTCGCTCACGCGCCCGCAGCTGCGCCGGTTTATCACTGATACCAACCAGCCGCTTACGGCCGCCGAAAAGCAGGCGTTGGCCACGGCTTTCAACTCCAACAACGCCCTCAACGTCAACGCCGACGCTACTACGCTGGCCCTGGCCGTGCAGCTGCCCGTAATCGGGGGCGTGGCCATCAGCAACCGGGTGCGTACGGCCGGGCACGTGGGGCTGAATAAAAATGCGGCCGACATCCTGTTTCTGGGCAAGGATGCGCCCATCTACACCAGCACCGCCGCTGGCAACGTGCCGCTGGTGTCGGAGGCGCTGGCCGGTACCGAACTGCAGTTTGCGGTGCTCAACGAGTTCAACCTGGCCTGGGGCACCCGCCTCGTCGATTTGCCGTTGTTCCAGCTCTCGGCCGGGGCGGGGTACCGCTATATTCAGGGCGTGGGTATTGTGGATATCCGGGTGCGGCCCGGCGACCTGCGGGCCTATACCTCCATGTCGCCGGTGTTTGATATCGACTACGGCAACCTCGTGAACAACCCCAGCTTCAACCTGAAAACGGGCAGCGGCCTGCAGCCCGTGGGCAAGGGCCACGGCTTCGACGTGGGGCTGGCCGCCGAAGTGGGCAAAGCCGTGCGGCTGGGCCTGGCCGTAACGGATATCGGCCAGATGACCTGGACCGGCAATCTGCTCACCGCCAACGACCAGAAGCTGAAACGGCTCAAATCGAGCGGCGTGGGGAGCTACAACTTCATCAAGGAAGCCGCCGAAATCTTCGCCTCCGGCACCGACAGCCTGTTCCAGTACCAGACCGGCCAAGACCGCCGCGCCGACCTGCCCACCAAGCTGCGGGCCGGGGCCGGGGTGCGCCTGAGTGAGTATTTCGAGGTGGGCCTCGACGTGACGATGCCGCTCAACCGCGTGGCCGGCAACCTGCCCTCGCCCTTCGTCGGCGCCGGCCTCGACTACAAACCTGTTAAATGGCTGCGCCTGAGCAGCGGCCTCACGGGCGGAGCCGGCTACGGCTTCAGCGTACCGCTGGGCTTCACCCTGGTGACCTCCTTCTACGAAGCCGGCATCAGCACCCGCGACGTGGCCGGCCTGGTCACCTCCGAGCACCCGTATTTCTCCGCTGCCGCTGGTTTCCTGCGCTTCAAGCTGGGCGGGAAAAGCCAGTAGCGGTGATTTAGTGATTTAGTGAAATGGTGAGTGGGACAGCCGTCATTGCGAGGCGGAGCCGAAGCAATCCTTCCTTGACAGGGTGCCAATCCTTGATAAGCAGAAAGCCCCTGACGTCCGTGCTGGCGTCAGGGGCTTTTGAATAGGCCAGGGTTTGGCGCTGCGAAAAGGAAGGATTGCTTCGGCTCCGCCTCGCAATGACGGTTCTGCCTTTCACCACTTCACAATTTCACCTATTTCCCCGGCTCGGTGATGAAGTTGGGGAGGCCGAGCTTGCTGCGGCGGCCGCCTAGTTTCAGGCCATCGTCCACGTACTTGGCGGCGTCGGAGTTGGGGTTCTGGATGATGCCCAGGAACTGGTTGTCTTCGCGGGCCACGTAGATGTTGCCGTCGGGGGCGCGCTGCAGGGAGCCCACTTTGCGGTTGGCCGATTTGCCGATGACGGTGGCTTTACCGGTTTTCAGATCGAACTGGAATACCTGGGCCTGGCCGCCGCCCTCGCCGTTGCTGGAGCCGTAGAGCTTCGAGCCATCGGGCGAAAACTCCACGCCGTAGGCTTCGGGGTAGGGAGCAAAGGCCTTCACGTTCTTCACCTGGCCGGTCGTGCGGTCAAAATCGAACACCTCGTACTTGTTGGCTTCCCGCCACAGGGCCACGGCCAGCTTGCGGCCATCGGGCGAGAACTTCATGGCCCCGATGGCGTTGCGGCCGGGGCCGGCGTGCATGCTGCCTACGTTGCTCATCACGGGTTTGCTCTCCACGCCGTCGGCGGTGACGAGGTAGCTCACGAAGGCGTTGGAGTTCCAGCGGTGAGCCACCACCCACACGTCGCGGCCGTTCTGGTGGCGCACGGCGGCCAGTTTCTCAGCCACGGGCGTGATGAGCAGGGCATTGGCCCGGGGCACGTCGCCGAGGCCGTTTTCCCGGGTCATGTCCACCACTGAGTAGCGCAGGCCGTTGGAGCCGCCCTGCGCACCCACCGTAAACACGTAGAACACGTTGCCGCTGCCGGGGTCGGGCACGATGAGGGCGCTCTGGGTGCTGGAGTTGGAGCCCATCAGCTTGCGGCCGTTGGGCATTACCTGGTGCTGGCGGTTGAACACAAACTCGCCGTTGGTGTAGAACAGCAGCTGGCCCTGCTGGTTGGTGGCCACGGTCGAGCCCTCGTAGGTGGTCATTTTGCTGGTGAGCAGCGGGGTAGGGGCCCCGCCGCCCGCCGGGAACTGCAGCCCGGCCTGCTGGCCAAACAGCCAGACGGACTGCTCGTGCTGGGCCGACGCCAGGCCCGGCAGCAACAGCGCCAGCACCAAGGGCAGGAGAGAAAATCGTTTCATACGGAGGTTGATCAGAACGGAAAGCAGTACGGCAAACACGTAACGCAAATTCGTGCCAGAAATGACGCGTCGGTGGCTTCCTCGTCAGCTCTTACACGTCGAACTCGCCCGAGAGCAGCCGGGGAATGAGCGGGCGGATGATGTTGTAGCTGGCTCCCCACAGTGGGTGCCCGCCCGCCAGCCGGTAAAACGGTATCCGGCGCGGGCCGGGCCAGCCGGGCAGCTCCCAGGTTTCTTCGGTGTGGTTGGCGGCGTCGGCCAGGTACCGGAGCGGTATTTCCAGCACTTCCTCTACCTCGGCAGTTTGCCACTGCCACGCGGCGGGCCGCCGGATGCGGCCCAGAAACGGGCTGATGCGAAACCCCGTGAGCACTGGTACCGGAGGCAGGGCCGCCAGAATCTGTACATCTGTGGAAGGCAGATGGACCTCTTCAAACGCTTCCCGCAATGCCGTAGCCTGCAAGTTGGCATCCTGGGGCTCGGGTTTGCCACCGGGAAACGCGAGCTGCCCGCCGTGCACACCAAAGGCCGCCCGACGCACCATCACTACGTGCAGCTCATTGGCCGCGTCGCGGAAAACGGGCACCAGCACGGCGGAATCACGCAACTTGGTCGGAATCAGGAAATCGGGAAAGTCAGGCATTATGCAACAGCGCCGCCACGGGCAACTCCGCGGCGGCGCTGGCAAGGTACGGTTTTGTTTGTTTGAGGTTTCGGCCCCAGGGCTAGTACAGGTAGCTCAGGGCTGTCCGGTCGTTGGCGTTGAAAGGGCGGCTCTGGCCCGCGCCGATGCAGGCCAGCATCCAGGAGTTGGGGTCGGGGCCGGCGGGCGTGCCCGGAATCAGGATGGCGCCCACCGTGCTGGCGCCCTCGTTGCTGGTGGCCCCCCCGCAGCTGTAGCTCCGGTCCATGTAGTCGGTGTGGCGGAAGCCGATGCAGTGGCCGATTTCGTGGGCCAGAATGGTAGCCAGGTAGCCGGTTGCGGGGGTGGTGCCGATGGCCCGGGAGTTCACCTTCACCTGGTTGTAGGGGGCGCCGCCCGAGGGAAAGCCCGCCGAGGCCAGGTAGCTGCCATTGGCCCTGACGATGCTGATGGTGGCTCCCGAGGAAACCCGCTGAAACGTGAGCTGCAGGTTCTGGGCATTGTAGCGGGCCAGGGCCTCATCCAGTCCGGCCACGTAGGAGCTCGGCAGCTGGCCGGAAATACTCACGGTAATCACGCGGGGCAGGCCGGTAACCAGGTTGGTAGTGCGGTACTGCTCATCCTGGCCCACGCGCAGCAGCTGCACGGCAGCCGGCTTGCTTAAGTCAGCCGGCGACAACAATATGTCGCCCTCCACCACGTAATTGCCCGCCTCATCGCGCGTTACGTTGGCCGCGCTGAAACCCAGCTGCCGGATTTGCGTCAGGGTTTCCGCGCTAACGTCGGTATCCCTGTTCACAACGGTTTCCTTCTCGGAGCAGCCGCTTAACACAGACAGGGCCGTAACGCCGGCCAGCAGAAGGTAAGAGGTCAGTTTCATACGCGTGTGTGGTTGTGGTGAATGAATTGTCTAATGTACTAAATAAAGTATTTATATAATTATATAACTAGGTTTTTATCATGCCAGTTGGTGGTTGCCCTATGGCGCGGCTCATAAGGGCTGGTACTGGAAAGCTGGTTTTCCTCCTTTGCGAGGAGGGAAACCAGCGCTAGCTCCTGTTCTTCGCCGCGTGGGTTAGTTAACTTCTCATCAGCGCACGGAGTAGCCGTCGGGTGTGCCGGCCATAACCACCGGCACTTCGTGCGTGGCCTCAAAAGCCTCGTAGCCGGGGGCCAGCTGCCGCCAGAACTGCAGATGGGGGCTGGTCGGGCGTCGGACCAAGTTGTTGGCCGTCAGCGCAAACGGGAAAATGTGCACCGGAATGCTGGTCTGGCCAGCCGTGCGGGCCTCTACCGCCAGCAGGTACAGCTCCTGAATACCGGCATCGGTGATGGGCAGGCAACCGATGGTTTCGTCGGAGCCGTGGATGAAGATGTCGTTGCCAGGGTCGAGCAGGCCGGCCCGCTGCTGGTCGGCCGCATTAGGGTAGTCGAGACCCAGGGAGAGGTGGTACTTGCTGTCGGGGTTGAAGCGGTTGATGGTATAAAAGCCCTCGGGAATCTGCCTGTCGCCGGCCTGCCGCTTGGGTCCCAGGGTGCCCGAAGTGCCCGCCAGCCGGAACGTACGCAGCAGTACAAACTGCCCTTGGCCCAGGTTGCGCCCCCAGGCCTCTACGCGCCGCTCTGCCTTGAAGGCCCGGATAAACAGCTCCAGCCGCTCGGGGGCCACGCCGTGGCGGCGCAGCAGCGTATGCACGGCTGGGGCGTGCAGGGCATAAGCATTGCGCACCCGTGGAAACCGTTGTTGGGTGGTCCGGAACGCCGGGTTGGGCTCGGGCGGCCGGGTGGTAGCGCGGGCCGCCACCAGCAGGGCTCCGGTCAGAAGCAGAAATAAGCGCATAGCAGCTAGCAAAAAAGCAATCAGCGGCCAGCTAACGGCGGCAGAAGCAGGCTTCGTATAGTGTTGGGTAGATATTTCAAAAGGGCAGTTATCATTCCGGGGTTGTTTTGCGTACCCGACCTATGCCTCCTGCTCCCGCTTCCGCCGCTGCCTACCACTCCGACCCGCTGGGCCCTGATTTCGAGCAACTCCGCCTGCCTCAGCCCCCCGATTACGAAGGCCCCGTGCAGGCCGTGCTGGTGCGCGGCCGCCGTGGTCAGGCCGCCTCGGAAACGGGCCGGGCCGTGCTGTACGTGCACGGCTTCAACGACTACTTTTTTCAGCAGGAGTTGGCGCTGGAATACGCCGCCCGTGGCTACCGGTTCTACGCCCTTGATTTGCGCAAGTATGGCCGGGCCCTGTTGCCCCAGCAGCACCCCAACAACGTGCGCCACCTGACCGAGTATTTCGCCGACCTGGATGCGGCCCTGGTGCAGATGCAGGCCGAAAGCTGCGAGGAAATTGTGCTCAGTGGCCACTCAACCGGCGGGCTGATTACGGCCGTGTACCTGGGGCAGCGTCAGCCCCCGGCCGTGCGGGCGTTGGTGCTGAACAGCCCGTTTCTGGAGTTGCACCAGTCGTGGCTGCGGCGGCACGTGGCAGTGCCGGTGGCCGTGGCCCTGGGCGCGCGCTGGCCCAACCTGCCCCTGCCCGCCGGCCTGCCCGATACCTACGGCCAGAGCCTGCACCGGGCCTATCGGGGCCAGTGGGAGTACAACTTAGCCTGGAAGCCCAACCACGTATTTGCGGTGAATGCCGGCTGGCTGCGGGCCATCCGGCAGGGGCAGAAACAGGTGCGCCGGGGGCTGCGGCTGCCCCTGCCGGTGCTGGTGCTGCACTCCGACCACACTGCCACCGGCCGCCGCTGGCAAGAGAACTTCCGGCGGGCCGATATTGTGCTGGATGTAGCCCATATCCGGCAGCTGGCCCCGCGCCTCGGCCCACGGGTAACCGTGCAGGCCGTGCCCGGGGCCGTGCACGACGTCTTTCTCTCAGCCCCCGAAGTGCGGGCCACGGCGTATCAGCAGCTGTTTGAGTGGCTGCACACAGTAATGGAGTAAGTTGGAGGATGAAACAGCTATTGGTAAGTAAGGCGAAGCCGCTGAGCAGCTACCGTTGGCTCTGGCTGATGCTGGTAGTGGCCGCATCCGGCCCGGGCGCGGCCCAGCAGCCAGCATCAGCTCTGGAAACGACCATCCGCGCCAGTAAATGGCAAAAGCGCCTGCTGCTGCTTTGCGCCCCCGGCCCCGAGGATGCCCGCCTGACCCGGCAACGGCAGCTGCTGACACCCGTTCAGCCAGGGTTGGCCGCGCGGGATATGCTGGTGCGGGAGGTTATCTTCAGTCAGCTGGCCGCCCCTGACCAGCGGTATCTGCGGGAACGGCTGGGCGTGAAAACTACCGACTTTGTACTGCTGCTGATTGGGAAGGATGGGGGCGTCAAGCGGCGGGAAACGGCCCCCGTGCCCGCGGCTCAACTGTTCTCAACCGTTGATGCCATGCCTATGCGCCAACGGGAAATGCGCGGGCCCCGGTAAGCCGGCCCGCACTTAAACGCGGCCGGCTGCGTACTTTCGGCCCGTGGCTGCACCTGCGGAGTTCGACGTGTTAATTATCGGGGCGGGGCCGGCCGGTACGGGCTGCGCCCTGGCCCTGGCCGGCAGCGGCCTGCGGGTGGGGCTGCTGGATAAAGCCACCTTCCCCCGCGACAAAGTGTGCGGCGACGCCATTCCGGGACCTGCACTACAGGCGCTGGCTCGCCTAAATCCGCTATATGCCGAGCAGCTGCGCGCGCTTACCCGTTCCCACCGCACCGATGTGAGTACCAGCCGGCTGGTGTCGCCGCGGGGGCAGGTGCTGAGCGTGCAGTGGCAGGCCCCGGCCTTCAACAGTGCCCGGCTGCACTTCGATGATGCCCTGCTCACGCTGGTGCGCCGCCATACCGCCACCGAAATCCGGGAAAACAGCCCGGTAAAAACGGTAGCGGCCACTGCGGCCGGCGTAGCCGTAACCCTGCGCAGCGGACACACTCTGACGGCCCGGCTGGTGATTGGCTGCGACGGGGCCAACTCCGTGGTGGGCCGCTGCCTGGTGCCGCACCCGCTCAACCGCAAGCGGCACTGCGCGGCGGTGCGGGCGTACTACCAGGGGGTGGCCGCTGCCCCCCAAACCACCAGCGACTTTCTATTTCTGCGCCGCTACCGGGCGGGCTACTGCTGGGTGTTTCCGGTGGGTAACGGGCTCTACAATGTTGGGTTTGGGATGTTGTCGGAAGATATTGCCCGCGAGAAAGTGGATCTGAAACAGGTCCTGCAGGAGTTGCTGACTACTCATCCCGCACTGGCTTCGCGTTTTCGGCCGGCCCGGCAACTGGGTCCGGTGCAGGGCTTCGGGCTGCCCCTGGGCGGCTCCCGGCGGCCGCTTACCGGCCCGCGGGCCCTGCTCTGCGGGGATGCCGCCGCCCTCATCGACCCCCTGCAGGGCCACGGCATCGATAAGGCGGTGATCAGCGGCATCCTGGCGGCCGAGCATGCCCGGCGGTGCTGCCAGACGCAGGATTTCAGCCCGGCTTCAGTAGCGCAGTACGCCGCGGCCGTGCACCAGCGCTTCGGGGCTGAGCTACGGTTTCGCTACGGACTGATGCGGTGGCTGGCCCGGTTTCCGGGAGTGGTGGAGGCGGCTTTCCGGCTGAGCCGGTGGCCCTGGCTGCAGCGGCGACTGGTGCGGGCGGTAGGGTAGGGGCCGCGCAGCAGCCGGTGGGAAGATTGCCGCAGCTTAGCCGGTTTTTCCGCTGGTTGGCGGCTTTCCGGTTTGGGTGGAAGAGGAGGTACCGCACTTTTGAGGCAGAGCCATACTTCAACCCCCAACGCCATGAAAAAACGCCTGCTGCTCGCCATTCTCACCCTGGCCACCTTTCTGCTGGCCTGCTTCGGGCCTCGCTACGTAGATCCTCTGCTGGGCTGGCACCCCCGGCACTTCTCTGATTGGGCCTTCTCCCTGCACCGGGCCGCGTGGTGGCTGGGCCTGCCCATGCTGATGCTGGCGGGCTGGTACGGCTGGCGGCGGGTGCTGCCGGAGCTGGGCTGGCGCGCCTCACTCCTCACGGGCCTGCTTATGGGGCTGGGCTGCACGCTGCCCATGCTGCTGGGCTACGCCCTGCTGTTCCCGATGGCCGCAGTGGCTCCGGCCGTGCTGGCCTCGCACCTGCTGCGGGGAGCCGTGTGGGCGGGGTTGAGCGAGGAAACGCTGTTCCGGGGCTTTCTGTTCGGGCAGTTTTACCGCCGGGTGCGGCTACCCTGGCTGCTGACGGTGGTGGTTGAGTCGGGGATTTTCGCCACGGGCCACCTTTACCAGAGCCACAACCTGGCCTCCGCGCTGGGGGTGCTGGCCATTACCTTCGGCGGCGGCGTGTGGTTTGGGTGGCTGTACAAGAGCTGGCAAAATCTGTGGGTGCCCGCCTGCATGCACATTTTTATGAATGGCTGGTGGATGCTGTTTGACGTTGCCGATACGGTAGTGGGCAGCGTGGGGGCCAACGTGTGCCGGGCACTTACCGTGTTGCTGTCCGTAGTAGCCACCCGCTGGTACCTGCGCCGCCAAGCAGCCCGGCCCGCCGCGGAGCCGGTGCTGCGCATGGCACCATCAGTTGCCTGAACCGCCGCCGCGCCGCAGGAGCCCAAACGAGAGGTTCTGCCGCACTGCCCCTGCGGCGCGGCGGTTCAACTGGCAATACTTACCCAATGCTGCGAATAACGCCCCCATCTACCCGCACCGAGGCCCCGTTGGTAGCCACGGCCAGCGGACTGGCCAGGTAGGCCACCATGTTGGCAATTTCCTCGGGGGTGATGAAGCGTTTGAGCAGGGACGAGGGCCGGGCGTCGCGGAAGAACTCGTGCTCGGCTTCCTCCCGGGTTTTCCCGTCGCCGGCTAGCTTCTGCAGAAATTCCTCCACGCCTTCGGAGGCCGTGGGGCCGGGCAGCACCGAGTTAACGGTTACCTCCGTGCCGGCCGTGAGTTCGGCCAGGCCCCGGGCCACGGCCAGCTGGGCCGTTTTGGTGGTGCCGTAATGAATCATTTCCTGCGGAATCTGCAGGCCCGATTCGCTGGAGATGAACAGGATGCGGCCCCACTTCTTTGCCAGCATCGGCGGGAAGTACTGGCGCGCGAGGCGCACTCCGCTCAGCACGTTCACCTCGAAGAAATGCAGCCAGTCTGCATCGGTAATATCGGCGAAAGGCTTGGGCTCGAAGATGCCCACGTTGTTCACCAGAATATCCACCGACGGGACTTCACTGAGTAGGTGCTGTACCTGCTCAGCCCGGCTAAAATCGACGGCAACGCCGCGCAGTTTGGCAGTGGGAGTTTCCTGCCGAATGGCGGCGCGGGCTTCGTTGATGCGGGTTTCGGTGCGGCCGGTGAGGATAACCTCGGCTCCTTCGGCGGCCAGGCGGCGGGCAATGGCCAGCCCGATGCCGGCCGTGGAGCCCGTAACGAGGGCCGTTTTATGGGTGAGCTGTAAGTCCATGGGAAATAACCTGAATGGAAAGAATGAAGTTGTATAACCCCAAGGCCGCTATTTTGTCTGCCGGGCTATCCATTTCGGACCGCCTGCGTACTGTCCAGGCCAGCCAGCCGTTGGGCCGGCTCCGTTTCTGCCAACCTTTTCTACTCATGGATTCCACCGCTTCCCGTCCCGAAGACCAGTTGTTCAACGCGGCCCGCCAAGGCGACACAGCCACGCTGCGCCAGCTGCTGCAAGCCGGCCTGAACGTCAATGCCCAGGATGCCCGCGGCTTCACGCCGTTGGTGCTGGCCGCCTACGAAAACCACCTCGACGCTGCCCGCCTGCTGCTGGAGGCCGGCGCCAACCCCAACCTGCGCGACGCCGCCGGCAACACGGCCCTGATGGGCGTGGCCTTCAAAGGCTACCCCGAAATTGCCCAGCTGCTCATCGATAAGGGAGCCGACCTGAACGCCCAGAACGGCACCGGCGGCACGGCCCTCATGTTTGCCACCATGTTCAGCCGCTACCACCTCATCACGCTATTCCTGAACGCCGGGGCCAACGCCGCCCTGCGCGACGCCGATGGCCGCTCCGCCCGCGACGTGGCCGCGCAGCAAAACAACGAAACCGCCCTGAATCTGCTCCCGCAGGCCTAGCCGGCCGCCCACCACATCAGCAACTTCCGGCTCCGGCCCAACGGGCGCAGCCCGTCGGGCCGGTTGTCGTTAGCGGCCTTCTGAGCGAGAATACCGCAACGGTAGCCCAGTTATCCACTAAACCGCTTGCAGCTCACCCAGCATCAGCGTTTCGCCGGGCTGCAGCGGGTGTACTGCCACGGCCGCCTCGGGGCCCAAGTGCTGGCGCAGCTGCCCGGGCGTACCCACCAACGACGGGAACGTGCCGTAGTGAAACGGCACCACGTGGCGCACGTCCAGCAGTCGGGCGGCGTGGGCGGCTTCCAGCGGGCCCATCGTGTACCGGTCGCCAATGGGCAGCAGGGCTACGGTGGGCTGGTAGAGTTCCGCCAGCAGGCGCATATCCCCGAACAAGGCGGTGTCGCCGGCGGCGTAGAGCACGGTGCCATCGGAGAAGCGCAAAATGAAGCCCACCCCCTCGTGCTGGTGGCTGGTGGTACCATCGGGGCGGTCCACGTGGGCGGCGTGGTGGGCTACGGTCATGGTCAGGCGCAGGTCCGGCAGGTCAATGCTGCCGCCCACGTTCATGGCCTCGCACTGGGCGGCGGGTACGCCCTGCTCCTGCAGATAAAACCGCACGGGCGCGGGGGCCGCTACTTTGGCTCCGGTGCGGGCCAGCAGGGCGGGGAGTTCGGCATCCATGTGGTCATCGTGGCCGTGGGTGAGCAGGATGAGGTCGGCGCGCTCGGGCTGGCGCAGCGCTGCCGGTACGTAGGGGTTGTTGCTGAGCCAGGGGTCCAGCAGAATAATGCGGCCTTCGGGCGTAGTGATGCGGAAGCTGGCGTGGCCGAGCAGCTGGAGCTGCGTGGAGGCAGGTGTCATAAGCGGATAAAACGGGGGGAAAGAGGTAGAAGCGGCAAAGTAACGCCGCAGGCCGGATTAGCGGCCGGGGGCGTGGGCGAAGAAATGCGGCGGTTGGTCGGTTTTTCTGCGGGCTTGCTGGATTCCGGCTCCGCGCGGGCGGTCTGCGGCACTGGGTTTGAATGAAGGCCGACCAGAACGCACGGTTCTGAAACCCATTTTCCTTCGACTTTCACCTTTAGTTCAAGCACCCATGAAAAAGCAATTGTTGAGCCTCGCCCTGCTTCTCGGTCTGATTGCCTCCGCTGCCGAAGCCTCCTTTGCCGCCCCCGCCGTGTTCGGGCAGGAGCAGCGCCAGGATGACCGCCGTGACAAAGATGGCCGCCAGGGCCGCAAGGGCCCGCGCCAGGACGGCCAGCGCCGCCAGCAGCGCCTGGATGCCATGGCCCAGGAACTGGACCTGAGCAGCAAGCAGAAATCCAAAGTGGAGAAAATCTTCCGGGAGCAGCAGCAGCAGATGCAGGCCCTGCGCGGCCAGTCGGGCCAGGACCGCAGCCAGCAGCGCGACGAGTTCAAGCGCATCCACGAAGGCACCGATAAAAAACTGAAAGACGTGCTGTCCAAAAAGCAGTACGCCCAGCTGGAAGCCAAGCGCCAGGAGCGGATGCGCCAGCTGCAAAGCCGCCGGGGCGACCAGCGGCGCGGCGGTTCCGAGCAGCGCCGCGACTTCAACGGCCGGGGCTAGGCACGCTTACCAGGCCTCAGCGTTACAGACGTTGTCATCCTGAGCACAGCGAAGGACCTTATTGCGTTGGAACGAGTGTCGTTGCGGCGTGATAGGGTCCTTCGCTGTGCTCAGGATGACAGATAGAGATGAAATGCAGCATCGGGCAGTTTTTGAGTAGCGTCGGGCGAATATTTCCCGTATCAATCCGACTACCTGAATACCCGCCCCTCAGGCGGGTACTTATAGCTCGAATTGATGCGCAGATTTCTGAAAGTAACCGGCCGCCTGGCCCTGGTGCTGCTGGCCGTACTGGTAGTGGCGGGCGTGGCCTTTGCCAACTTCAGCCCCGAGCTGGGCGGCAAGCCCACCAAGGCCCAGAAGGCTGCCTACGCCTGCACCGGCCGTTACGTCGATGGCGAATTCCGCAACCTGGAGCCCACCGAGGTAATGACGGGCGGCAGCACGTTTTCGGTGCTGTGGCGTTTCCTGTTCACCAAAGTACCCAACGCGGCCCCGGCGGCTCCGCTGCCCACCCAGCCGCTCGATTCCAGCAGCATCACCCGCAAAACGCCGGAGTTGGTGCGCGTCACCTGGTTCGGGCACTCGGCCAGTCTGGTGGAAATCGGGGGCAAAAATGTCCTGCTCGACCCCATGTTGAGCGTGAAGATGGGCCCGCTGCCCCTCGTAACGCCCCGGCGCTACAACCCCAGCTTGGCCATTACCGCCGAGCAGCTCCCGGCCATCGACGCCGTGCTCATCTCCCACGACCACTACGACCACCTCGACTACCAGACTATCCGGAAGCTCAAGGACAAAACGGCCCGCTTCCTGGTGCCGCTGGGCGTGGGGGCGCACCTGCTGGCCTGGGGCGTAGCACCCGAAAAAATACAGGAGCTGGACTGGCAGGATTCGGTGCAGCTGCCGGGCCTGACCATCGTCAGTACGCCGGCCCGGCACTTCTCGGGCCGGGGCCTCACCAACCGCAACTCCACTTCCTGGAGTTCCTGGGTGCTGAAAACGCCCATCCACCGCGTGTTCTACAGCGGCGACGGAGGCTACGGCCAACACTTCCGCGCCATCGGCCAGCAGCACGGCCCCTTTAATCTGGCCCTGCTGGAATGCGGGCAGTACGACGCCAACTGGGCCCAGATTCACATGCTGCCCGAGCAAAGCGTGCAGGCCGCCCTGGATGTACGGGCCCGCACCATGCTGCCGGTACACTGGGGTGCTTTCACCGAAGCCCACCACGCCTGGAATGAGCCCGTGCGCCGCGCCACCGCCGCCGCCGCCCTGCACCAGCTGCCCATCACCACCCCCGAGCTGGGCCAGCCCATTACGTTGGGCCAGCCCCTGCCGCAGCGGCGGTGGTGGGAGTGAGGCGATGCTAGAGCTAAAGCTAGAAGCTAGTTCCCCTCCTTGGAAAGGAGGGGCTAGGGGTGGTTGACAATCGTTGAACATCATCTAGCTCTAGTTCTAGAATCGTTCTGACGTTCATCAACCATCCCTAGCCCCTCCTTTCCAAGGAGGGGAACTAGCTTTAGCTCTAACCAAACCCGGCCCGCTGCAGCAGCGGGCCGGGTTTGAGTTCAGGCAATGCCGCCTATGTCCAGCATTTCCAGCTCGGCGGCGGAGCCGGGTAGTTGGGTGCGGCGCAGTAGCTCCGCCAGCGGCGGCGGCAGCTCGGTGAGGGTGAGGGGCTGCAGGGGGCGGGCCACCGCGTAGTAGCGGGTATCGGCGCGCTCGTGCAGGCGGGTTTTGGCGAAGGAGAACAGCCCGCGCCGGGCGTAGCGGGCGGCGCCCGGGTAGGCCCCGTCCTGGGCCAAAGCCGGCGCGGCCGCCACCGCCGAATCGGTTTCCGGCCGCGTCAGGAAATACTGGTGCAGCTCCAGCAGCGCCGCCTCATCCGCCGCCACCGATTCCGGCAGCACCCCGCCCCCGGACGCAACGTGCACAATGTGTCCGGCCGCATCGGTGGCGAAGTAGTCAATATCGGCGTCTTCCTGGTCGATTTCGTGAATGCGCATTATATTGATGAACCCATTATTTGTTTGATGCTTGATTCAATTAAGCTGCCTTTATTATAGTCTGGAAATAATTTTTGCGTGTCACTATCTTTAGATGCAGGTAATATTTGCGTTCCTTTTTCTATTAAATCTGCTATAGTATTAATGGATAGTTTCAATCTTTCAATATTTTCGGGTTCGTTTCTGTTGTAGTGTTTATTAGAAATTGCTTCAGCTTCGTTTGTTAAAATATTGCTAAGTTGAGATTTTTGCGCCATTACAAAATCTTCAATAGCTGAATTTTTCAATTCTAATGTTTTTAAATGTTGTTCAAATATTTTTGCTTCTAAATGCTTTTTCCTAAGAACCATTGCTGCCCAGCATAAAGAGCCTACTAAATTTATGGCAGCTATCGATCCAACTGAAACAATTAACCATATTGATCCGCTTTCAGCTGACACAATTTCAACATCACCTCCTATATTGTCTAATTGAACAGGTATCTCAATAGATTTTTTTAGATCGTTAGCTGTTCTAGCAAGCTCTTCAAACGAATGTAATTCAGGAAGTCTGATATATATAACGTCTTCAGAATTAGCGTAACTTGATGAATTGTAAACCCTTAAAAGATACTCAAGACCAGTTTGTATTTTTTTAATATATGGCTCTACTTCGCTATTTTTACTATAATCAACACGTGTTTCATCGGCATCACTTTTAAACAGCCAGCTTGATTCAATTTTATCTAATTCATCTTGTATATAAGGTATATTTTTTATATTTCTTAATCCTAATTTTAATTTTCCCAGACCTTGAAGATAATAAGGGTTTTGTTCACCACTTAAATATTTATATTCATATTTTATATTTTGTATATTATTTCGAATGAGATTAGCTATTTCTATTAGGTTCATGTGAAATATGATTAAGAATTTGAAAAATTAAAATCTACTCCCCCAGCTTCCCCAAAATCTCCTGAGCGGCTACGGCAATAACCGTCCCGGGGCCGTACACGCCGGCCACGCCGGCATCGTAGAGGAACTGGTAGTCCTGGGCGGGGATGACGCCGCCGGCAATGACGAGGATATCCTCGCGGCCGAGCTGCTGCAGCTCCTGGAGTAGCTGCGGAATTA
The DNA here is from genome assembly GCF_049949205.1 of Hymenobacter sp. 102. Lineage (NCBI taxonomy): Bacteria > Pseudomonadati > Bacteroidota > Cytophagia > Cytophagales > Hymenobacteraceae > Hymenobacter > Hymenobacter sp. 102. The sequence continues at coordinate 1,772,743 of NZ_CP188172.1, read as the reverse complement.
GGGTTTTGTGGCCGGCGGCCAGGCTGCTCACGCCCACTACGTGCACGTCGTTTTCGGCGGCTTGGCGGGCTACCTCGGCGGGCGTCTGGAACAGGGGCGCAATGTCCACGTCGAAGCCCACGTCGGCGAAGCTGGTGGCAATTACTTTGGAGCCCCGGTCGTGGCCGTCCTGGCCCATTTTGGCTACCATCATGCGGGGGCGGCGGCCTTCGCGCTGGGCAAACTCATCGGCCAGCTGGCGGGCCTTGGCAAACTCCTCGTCGTAGTTCATTTCCTGGGAGTACACGCCCGAAATAGCCCGAATAGTGGCCTGGTGGCGGCCGTACACTTTCTCCAGCGCATCCGAAATTTCGCCCAGCGTAGCGCGCAGGCGGGCGGCGTTTACGGCCAGGGCCAATAAATTATGAGAGTTGAATGATGAGTTATGAGTTGGGTTTTCCGCAGTGGTGTCTGAGCTGGTTGACTCATCACTCATCATTCCTAATTCATCATTCCCTCGCGCAGCGGCCGTGAGGGCCTCCAGGGCCTGCTGCACGGCGGCCGTGTCGCGGGAGGCTTTAATAGTGTTCAGGCGGGTGATTTGCGACTCGCGCACGGCGGCGTTGTCGATGTCGAGCACCTCAATGTCGGTGGCCTCGTTTACGCGGTACTTGTTCACGCCCACCACCGTTTCCTTGCCCGAGTCGATGCGGGCCTGTTTGCGGGCGGCGGCTTCCTCGATGCGCATTTTGGGCAGGCCGGTTTCAATGGCCTTGGCCATGCCGCCCAGCTCCTCCACTTCCTGAATCAGGGCCCATGCTTTGTCGGCCAGCTCGTGGGTGAGGGTTTCCACGTAGTAGGAGCCGCCCCAGGGGTCCACCACGCGGGTAATGTCCGTCTCGTGCTGGATGTAGAGCTGGGTGTTGCGGGCAATGCGGGCCGAGAAGTCGGTTGGCAGGGCAATGGCCTCGTCGAGGGCGTTGGTGTGCAGGCTCTGGGTGCCGCCCAGGGCCGCGGCCATGGCCTCAATGGCCGTACGGGCCACGTTGTTGAAGGGGTCCTGCTCGGTGAGTGAGTAGCCCGAGGTCTGGCAGTGCGTGCGCAACGCCAGGCTTTTGGGGTTCTGAGGTTCGAACTGCTGGATGAGCTTGGCCCATAGCAAACGCCCGGCGCGCAGCTTGGCAATTTCCATGAAGTGGTTCATGCCAATGGCCCAGAAAAACGACAGTCGGGGCGCAAAATCGTCAATCTTCATGCCCGCTGCCAGGCCCGCCCGCACGTACTCCAGTCCATCGGCCAGGGTGTAGGCCAGCTCCAAATCGGCAGTAGCCCCGGCCTCCTGCATGTGGTAGCCCGAGATGCTGATGCTGTTGAATTTGGGCATCTTCTGGGCCGTGAAGCTGAAGATATCCGCAATAATGCGCATACTCGGCTGGGGCGGGTAGATGTAGGTGTTGCGCACCATAAACTCCTTCAGAATGTCGTTCTGAATGGTACCCGCCAGCTTATCCGGCGTTACGCCCTGCTCCTCGGCCGCCACAATATAAAACGCCAGAATGGGCAGCACCGCCCCGTTCATGGTCATGCTCACCGACATCTGGTCCAGCGGAATCTGGTCAAACAGCACCTTCATGTCCTCCACCGAGTCGATGGCCACGCCGGCCTTGCCCACGTCGCCCACCACGCGGGGGTGGTCGGAGTCGTAGCCCCGGTGCGTCGCCAGGTCAAAGGCCACTGAGAGGCCCTTCTGCCCGCCGGCCAGGTTGCGGCGGTAAAAGGCGTTGCTTTCCTCAGCCGTAGAAAAGCCCGCGTACTGCCGGATGGTCCAGGGATTCTGCACGTACATGGTGCTGTAGGGCCCCCGCAAATATGGCGCCTGCCCCGCCCCGAAGCCGAGGTGGTCGAGGTGCTGCACGTCCTGCGCTGTATAGAATGATTTCAGTGCAATACCCTCCGGCGTGGTGGTTTCGGTAGGCTCAACAGTTGGGGTGGGAAGCTGTGCTGCGTCGTAAGCTATGGTAGAGAAGTCGGGCTTCATGGCAATGGTGAAATTGTGAGTTTGTGAAATTGTGAATTGAAGGGAATAGTGAAATGGATTGTAGACCAGAAAAGCACAGATAGCGCCGCCGGAACGTCAAATCACCATTTCACCACTTCACAATTTCACTTCTTCCCCTGCAGGCGGGCCAGCACGTCCTCAGTAGAATAGCCCTGCACACTGAATTCCTGCAGGCCGAAGATGTGGGTGGCTTCCTGCATCGTGGCTAGGTCGGCGGTGAGCAGGGCGGGCGGGATAAAGTTGGGCTCGTCGATGGGAATGTGGCTGATGGCCCGGGCCAGGCGGCCGAACTGCTCGGGTGTGGCGTACATCAGCGTAGCCTCCTCGGGTGAGGAAAACAGTACCGACAATGTGCCTTCGGGGTGGGCCTTGCGGAGTTCCGGCCGCTCCTGCTCCGGCAGGGTACGCAGGAAGGATTCCAGAATAATCTGGTTGGTGTGGGCCCCTAGTAGCACCAGCGCCGCCCGCTTCTTCTTCTTCTCCCGACGCTCAAAGTGCAGGGCCGTAGCCAGGCGTAGCACCTCAGCCGGGTACGTAGCGCGGGTGCTATCAAAGTCCCGGCTGCGCAGCAGGCGCTTGGGGTTGTAGTCGAAGGTTTCCTGGGGGTTCTGAAATTTGTTGGTGCCCACCACCACCTGCTCGCCGGTGGCAATGCGCCGGAACTGCGCCTGGGCCGACGTGTGCATCTCCTGCAGCACAAACCCCGTGGCGGCGGGCAGCCCGCCCTGAGCCTGAATTTTTTGGAACAGCGCCCAGGCCTCCCGGGCCAGTTGGTCGGTGAGGGTTTCCACGTAGTAGGAGCCGGCGGCGGGGTCCTGCACCCGGTCGAGGTAGGCTTCTTCGCGCAGCAGCACTGGTAGGTTGCGGGCCAGGCGCTCGGCAAACTCGTTAGGGGCGTGAAACAGGCTGTCGAAAGTGCCCACGCTCACGGCATCGGCCCCGCCCATTACGGCACTCATGGCCTCGGTGGTGGTGCGCAGCAGGTTGGTGTGCGGGTCGAGGGTGGTTTGGCTCCAGGTAGCCGTACTGGCGAAAATGGTGAGCTGCCGGGCGGCCTCCGCGGGCAGCCCATAAGCGTGCAGCAGCGTAGCCCACAGCCGGCGCAGGGCCCGGAGCTTGGCAATTTCGAAGAAGTAGTTCGGCCCCACGGCTACGTGCAGGTGCAACGCCGCCGCTACATCGGCTACCGGTAGCTCCTCAGTGGGCAGCTCGCTCAGGTAGTACGCGGCCGTGCTCAGGGCGAAGGCAATCTGCTGGGTGGCGGTGGCGCCGCGGTTGCCGTAATAGGCCGCATCCAGGCCCAGGGCCTTAAACTCGGGGCAGGTGCGGGCCAGCTGAATAGCCGCCCGCAGATCGGCCAGCTGCGTGGCCATATCGGGTGCGTGGCGGGTAACGGGGTCGGAAGTCAGAAAGCCCCGGGGGGCCGTGGGCAAGGCGGCCAGCCGCTGCATGAAACCGGCCGCTCCGCCCCGCACGGTGTAGCCGATGTACGCGCTTTCCGTCGGCAGGGCCTGCTGCAGCAATTCCAGATCAAAGCCCTCGGCCAGGCCCAGCACAAAATGCGCGCCGCTGGCTCCCCGGTGCAGGGCTTCGGTGGCGCGCTGGATGGCCGCGTGGCCCCGCTCCAGCGCGGGCACCGTGTAGGTGGGCACGTTGCGCCACGCCGCGGCGCGTACCTGCGGGGCGGGCAGGCTGCCCAGGGCCTGCAACGCCTCCTGGTGGTAAAAGGGCTGCACCGTAAACCCGTCGGGCGTGGTCCAGGTGAGGGCGGCGGGGTCTTTGCCCTTCAGGTCGCGGGCAATGCGCTCCTGCCACTGGGCGGTGGATACGGGAGCAAACTCGGAAAAGGAAACGGGCGTCGGGCGCGGCGAATCGGCCATAAGGCGGCGGGTGGAGTGGGTGGAACGGGCGCTGCTGGCAGCGGGCTAAAGATACCGGTTCAGGGAGAGAATCCGGACAGCAGCAGTTAATTGAGGCGGGATTCAGGTTAGCAGGCCTAGCAAACTGCCAGAAGGTGGTTTGCAGGAGGAGAGGGAACTGCTTTGATATTGGACGTGAAGGATGTCAACAGGCCGCCAATGCTGCTTTCAGACGGCGAAGAGGCCCTATTTGCCACTCACCCAAATTCCACCTGCCGCACTGTATCTTTGTGGTTTGCTGTCCTTCTTTTCCTGAATACATGCAGTTTTTCCGTTCCCGCATAGCCGCGTTGGGCCTGCTGACTACGGTGGTCCTGGCTCCCGCCTGTCAGCGCGGAGCCTACGTGGCCAAGCCCCAGCTGGCTCCCGTAACGGCCCAGCCCGTGGGCAAAGCCCTGCCCGATAATGCCCAGGCCGCCGCTACCATTGCGCCCTACCGCCAGCGCGTGACCGAGCAGATGACGGCCGTCATCGGGCAGGCCCCGGTGGCCCTCACTAAAAATGGTGGCGAGTCGCCGCTATCCAACTTCGTGGCTGATATTCAGCGGGTGCGGGCTAGCCGGGAGCTGGGCCAGCCGGTTGATCTGGGCGTGATGTCGAATGGGGGGCTGCGGGCTCCCATTCCGGCCGGGGCCGTTACCATGGGCTCGGTGTTCGAGCTGATGCCCTTCGAGAACGAGCTGGTGGTGCTGGATGCTCCCGGAGCCGTGGTGCAGCAGCTGTTCACCTACGCGGCCCGCATCAAAATGGCCATTTCGGGCGCTACTTACGTGGTTTCGGCCGATGGCAAGCCCCAGAATATCCTCATCAATGGCCAGCCGTTTGATGCCGGCCGCACCTACACTATTGCCATTTCCGACTACCTGGCCGGGGGCGGCGACAACATGGTGTTCTTTAAGGCCCTCAAGCCCCGGGGTACGGGCATACTACTGCGCTCCGCCATTGCCGAGTACATTCAGGAGCAAACCAAGCAGGGTAAACCCATCGAAGCCAAAGTTGAAGGCCGGGTGAAGTTTTAATGTGGGAAAAGTGGAAAACGGGAAATGTGCAAAAGCAAAACGGCACTAACCTACTTCTATCCACGCTTTGTCATTCCGCACATTTAATGCATTCAACCCACATTTTCCACATTTTTATCAACGCATTCCAACCGTGGACCGTCGCGAATTTCTGAAGTACTCTGGCCTCGGGGCCGCGTCGCTGGGCCTGCTGGGCGCGGCTGCCGTGCCCGCCGCCGCGGCCGATAAAAAAGGTGTGCGCCTGACCATTCTGCACACCAACGACATGCACTCCCGCATCGAGCCCTTCCCCGATAACGCGGCCCAGTGGGCCGGCATGGGTGGTATGGCCCGGCGCGCTACGCTCATCGAGCAGATCCGCAAGCAGGAACCCAACGTACTGCTGCTGGATTCCGGCGACATCTGGCAGGGTACGCCCTATTTCAACTTCTTCCAGGGCGAGCTGGAGTACAAGCTCATGAGCCAGATGGCCTACGACGCCAGCACCCTGGGCAACCACGATTTCGACAACGGGCTGGAAGGGTTGCAGAAGCAGCTGCCCAACGCCACGTTTCCCTTCCTGATTGCCAATTACGATTTTACGGGCACCATTCTGGCCGGCAAGTTTCAGCCCTACAAAGTGTTCGAAAAGCAGGGCATCCGCATCGGGGTGTTTGGGCTGGGCATTGAAATGGCCGGGCTGGTAGCCGATAAAAACTTCGGGGCCACCAAGTACCTCGACCCCGTAGCCGTGGCGAAGGACATGGTAACCAAGCTGCGCGGCACCGAGAAGTGCGACCTGGTGATTTGCCTCTCGCACCTGGGCTACAAGTACGAGTCGGCCAAAATCGACGACCGGAAGCTGGCCGCCCAGGTCAGCGGCATCGACCTGATCCTGGGCGGGCACACGCACACGTTTCTGGAGCAGCCCGAGCCCATTGCCAGCCCCAACGGCCAGCAGACGCTCATCAACCAGGTGGGCTGGTCGGGCATCAACCTGGGCCGTCTCGATTACGCGTTTGAGCACGGCACCCGCCGGCCCACGGTGGCTGCCGCGGCCGTAGTGCCCATCCGGGAGGCATAGGCCGAAGTTACAAGCATGCGCAGCAGGCTCCGGCCGGGCGGCTTCGGCTGCCGGGCCGGAGCCTGCGGCTTTGCAGGCAGCGGAGTATTTACGCGAAAGTATACCCGCATCCCTAAAAAAACCGTTGGAGAAACCCTAGCCCGATTTGCGGTGGCGAGTGGTAAAAGCGTGAAAAATGCAAGGCCCGGAAGTTTTTTTTGTCTCAGGAGTTTTCCACATTTTTGTCTCCCCCTTCCAAAAACGCGCCCTCCCAGGTTCGTTGCCGGCCTGTTATTCCCTCACCTGCGCACCCGTTGCTTTTGCCCTATCTGATTGATGCACAAGGATTGTCGAACCGTATGGGCCAACTGTCTTCGTGTCATTAAGGCAACGATTGGTGAGCAGAGCTTCCGCACTTGGTTCCAGCCCATCGTGCCGGTGCAGCTGCACAATAACATTTTATTGATTCAGGTGCCCAGTACTTACTTCTACGAGTTCCTGGAGGAGCATTACGTGGAAGAGCTCAAGCGCGCCATTCATCAGGAGTTGGGTCCTGAAGGCCGGCTGGAATACAGCATTGTGGTGGACCAGGGCAACGCCCAGCAAAAGCCGCGTACCCTGAATCTGCCTACGGCCCGCAAAGTAGCCGGCCCGGCTGCCTCTGCTACACCCGCCGCGACGGCCATGGCCGCCAGCGCCCTCACCGCTTCGGCCCGCAACGTGGCTGCCGCCGCCGTATCGCCGGCTCCGGCTCCGCCCACCCTGCGCAACCCCTTCGAGGCCAGCAAAACCATTGAGCGCGACTACCTGAAGTCGCAGCTGAATACCACGTACACCTTCGAGAACTACATCGAGGGCGACTGTAACCGCCTGGCTCGCTCGGCCGGCCTCGCCGTGGCCAACAAGCCCGGTACTACCAGCTTCAACCCGCTGATGATTTACGGGGGTGTGGGGCTGGGTAAAACCCACCTGGTGCAGGCCATCGGCAACCATATCAAGGCCACCAACACCGACAAGTTCGTGCTGTACGTGTCGGCCGAGAAGTTCACGAATCAGTTTATCGAAAGCCTGCGCTCCAACCAGGTGCAGGACTTCGCCAACTTCTACCTGCTGGTGGACATTCTGATTCTGGACGACGTGCAGTTCCTGTCCGGCAAGGACAAGACGCAGGAAATGTTCTTCCACATCTTCAACCACCTGCACCAGGCCGGCAAGCAGATTGTGATGACCTCCGACCGCCCCCCGCGCGACCTGGTGGGGCTGGAAGACCGTTTGTTGTCGCGCTTTAAATGGGGCCTGACGGCTGACCTGCAGAGTCCCGACTTCGAGACGCGCATGGCCATCATTCAGAACAAGATGCAGCAGGATGGCATTGACATTCCGCCGCAGGTGGTAGAGTACCTGGCGCACTCAGTGAATACCAACGTGCGGGAGCTGGAAGGCGTGCTGATTTCCTTGGTGGCCCAATCCAGCCTCAACCGTCGGGAAATTGACCTGGAAATGGCCAAGCAGGCGTTGCGCCACATCATTGAGGAAGTGGAGGCCGAAGTGAACCTAGACTTCATCCAGAAAACCTGCGCCGAATATTTCGGGGTATCGTTAGAGCTGCTGAAGGCCAAAACCCGCAAAAAAGAAGTGGTAACGGCCCGGCAGGTGGCCATGTACTTTGCCAAGGAGCACACCACGCACTCGCTGAAAAGCATCGGCCACCACTTTGGCGGGCGCGACCATAGTACCGTAATTCACTCGGTGCAAACCGTATCGGACCTGATTGATTCCGACAAGTCGTTCCGGAGCACGATTGTAGAGCTTCGTAAAAAGTTCGCAGGCAAGTAAAACTCCGTCTGCATGCAACTGAAAAAGGCCGGGCCCGCAACTACGACAGCAGTTGCGGGCCCGGCCTTTTTCAGTTGCATGCGGAAGCTACTGAGCGTCGCGCAGCTGCAGGTTGTGTTTGGCGGCAAAGCTGCGCACCTGTTCGCGCAGAATGCGCTTGCGTTTGGCTCCCTTCACCTGCCGCAGGCTCAATGAGTAGGTACCGCCTTCCTTCAACTGCACGCGCAGCTGCTGGGGAGCCAGCTCCAGCCCGGCAATATTCTCGGCAGCAAAAGCCTGCTTGGGCCGAAACAGACCGTCTTTGTGCACAATATAAGCGGGTGTAAACTCCAGGTAGCTCTGCGTGCCGAATACGGGGGCGTTGTGCACCAGCACGTAGCCCAGGTAAACCAGGCTGAATACCAGAAATACGTAGTGCAGGAAGTTCATGTCGCTCTTCCCTTCGCCCGTGACAATGAGGGCCACCGTGTAGGCTATCCAGAGCAGCCCTAGGAAAAGCTGCCCCCAGAACGGGATGCGCTGCGTGTTGGCGGGTTGAAGACGAATGCGGGTAGAGTCAGGGTGCATAAATGGCAAAAAGTCGCTGTAGCCCGCAAAAGTAAGCAGTTGCCGGTTATGAGTTGCCAGTTGTGAGTTGCCGGTTGCCAGGTGAAGGTTTTGCGGACCGAATTGACAACCGGCCCCTCGCAACCGCTTACTTCAGCTTGGCCGAAGCCAGCTCCATTTCCGGTACCGCCTTCAGCAGCACCGAAATGGGGCAATTCTCTTTGGCCTTCTCGGCATACTGCTGAAATTCTTCCTGCGAAATGCCCTCTACTTCCCCCTCGGTGCTGAGGCTGATTTTCACCACTTTCGGTACGTCCCCGGACGTATCCAGCGTTACTTTTGATTCGGTGTGCAGGTGCTTCACGGCTTTGCCGTCTTTGCTCAGAATGCTGTTCAGGAACATGGTGTAGCAGCCGGCGTGAGCCGCGCCAATCAGCTCCTCGGGGTTGGTGCCTTTCTGGCCCTCAAACCGCGCACCCACGGAGTAAGGCACCTTCACGGTGCCGCTCTGGGTAGAAATTTCGCCGCTGCCTTTAATGTCGCCGTTCCAGACGGCCGTGCCACGTTGGTTGATCATGGGGGAGATGGTGTGGTTGTGAAAGGTGAAGTTGTGAAGGCAGTACGGGAAAGAAGCCGTAAAGGATGAGCTCAGCGTTTCTGGCGAAACATAAGCGGAAGCGTACCTTTGAAAGGTGTCTGATGCGAAGAGTACGCAATTCTCTTCACAATTTCACCTTGCACAACCTCACCACTCATGGGCCTGAAATCAACTCTAAGCCGGCCGCTGGCCGCCTACGTTGCCCGCCAGTACGCCAGGTGGCAGCACGACCCCATCGGAACCCAACAGCGGGTGCTGCGCGGGTTGCTGGCACGCGGGGCCAATACGGCTTTCGGGCGCGACCATTGCCTGCACAACGCCCGCACGGCCCAGGATCTGGCCTGGCAGGTACCCGTGCGCGACTATGAAGCCCTGAAAACGTACTTCGAGCGGGTGAAGGCCGGCGAGGCCGACGTGCTCTGGCCCGGCAAGCCGCTGTATCTGGCCAAAACCTCGGGCACCACCTCCGGGGCCAAGTATATTCCCTTAACCAAAGACAGCATCCCTAACCACATCAACGGGGCGCGGGATGCCCTGCTCCACTACGTGCACCGCACCGGCAACAGCCGGTTTCTGGATGGTAAGCTGATGTTTTTGTCGGGCAGCCCGGAGCTGGAGGCGGTGGGCGGCATCCACACGGGCCGGCTCTCGGGCATCGTGAACCACCACGTACCGGCCTATCTGCGCCGCAACCAGCTGCCCAGCTACGCTACCAACGTCATCGAGGACTGGGAAACCAAGCTCGACCGGATTGTGGACGAAACCCTGACCCAGCCCATGACGCTGATTTCGGGGATTCCGCCCTGGGTGCAGATGTATTTTGACCGCATCGTGCAGCGTACCGGCCGGCCGGTGGGGGAGGTGTTCCCGGAGTTCGACCTGTTTGTGTACGGCGGCGTCAACTTCGAGCCCTACCGCAAAAAGCTGCTCGAAACCATCGGTCGGCCCGTGGACAGCGTGGAGCTGTTTCCGGCCTCCGAGGGCTTTCTGGCGTTCCAGGACGAGCCCGGCAACCCTGGCCTGCTGCTGCTGCTGGATGCGGGCATCTTCTACGAGTTTATCCCGGCTGAGCGGTTTTTCGAGAAGAATCCGCCCCGTCTCACTCTGGCCGACGTGGAGCTGGACCGCCAGTACGCTGTAGTGCTGAGTAGCAATGCCGGCCTCTGGGGCTACTCCCTCGGCGACACGGTGCGCTTCGTGAGCCGCTATCCGTTTCGGGTGGTGATTACGGGCCGCATCAAGCACTTCTTGTCGGCCTTCGGGGAGCACGTCATCGGGGAGGAAGTGGAGCAGACCCTGCGCGAGGCCATGCGCCAGCACCCCGAGGTGGAAGTGGTAGAATTCACCGTGGCCCCCCAGGTCAGCGACGACCCCGCCGTGCCCTCCCGCCACCAGTGGCTCGTAGAATTCGCCCGCCCGCCCCACGACCCCGCCGCCTTTGCCGCTGCCCTCGATGCCAGCCTGCGCCAGCGCAACGTGTACTACGACGACCTGCTGGCCGGCCACATCCTGGCCCCGCTGCAGCTCACGCCGCTGCCGGCCGGAGCCTTTCAGCGCTACATGAAAAGCCAGGGTAAACTCGGTGGCCAGAACAAAGTGCCCCGCCTCAGCAACGACCGGACGCTAGCCGAGGGACTGTTGGGCATGGGATAATGCTTGAAGTAGTTTATTGAACTGTGTAGAGACGCGACACTTCGTGTCTATTTGTCTGCTCGAATAAAACCGGTCAACGCTACAAATGCTACCGAAGCCAGAACCCGTAATTTGCCCCGCCTTCCACCTTCCGCTTCCATTATGCGCCTGCTTGTTCTGGTGCTGCTGAGCTTCCTGCTCGGCAGCCATTCCTCCGTTGCCCAAAAGCCTGCCCAGCCCCTGCGGGTAGCTACCTATAACCTGCGCCTCAACGTGGCCAGCGACGGGGTGAATGCCTGGCCCAACCGCAAGGAGCTGGTCAAAAACCTGGTGCGCTACCACGGTTTTGATGTATTCGGTACCCAGGAAGGCTTCCGCGGCCAGCTCAACGATGTGGCCGAGCTAACCGATTATAGCTTCGTGGGCCACGGCCGCGACGACGGTAAGGAGGCCGGGGAGCATTCGGCTATCTTCTACCGGAAAAGCCGCCTGCAACTGTTGCAATCCGGCGACTTCTGGCTTAGCCAGACGCCCACCCAGCCGTCCAAGGGTTGGGATGCCAAATGCTGCAACCGCATCTGTAGCTGGGCCCGGTTCCGGGACCTCGCTACCAAACAGGAGCTGTTCTTCTTCAGCGTCCACTTCGACCATGAGGGTGTGGAAGCCCGCCGCCAATCGGGCCGGCTGATGGTGGAGAAGATCAAGGAAATTGCCGCGTCTGCCCCGGTTATCTGCGTCGGCGACTTCAACTCCACGCCCGAAACCGAGCAAATCCGCACGATGCAGACGCTGCTGCAGGATGCCTTCCGCATCACCCGGCAGCCACCCTACGGCCCCGTGGGCACGTTCAACGGCTTCAAGCTGGATGCGCCACTGGCCGACCGCATCGATTATATCTTCGTGAGCCAGCAGTTCACCGTGCTGGATTACGCAGTCCTCACCGATTCCATGCGCGGCCTGTACCCCTCCGACCATTTCCCGGTAGTGGTGAACGTGGTGCAGCAGTAGAGAAAATGTAATTGTATGCTACAAGGAAGTATTCTGTTTAGAGCCAACGTCGATGAATATAACTATGGCATGTGTACGTTCTTCGTAACTGTGCAAAAAGGTGCGCTTGAGGTGCAAACGAGTTTTTATGGAGATGCCAACAGCTGGAAAGGATTCGGTAATGCGCTACTTGCTTTTCCGACAAAAACGACTCAGTATCTGTTTTTCCAGTCGGGTATTGACAGCTATGCAGAAGAGAAGATTTTATTGAAAGCGTACTGCTACGATAGTCTCGGGCATGCAGCCCTTACAGTAAACATTGACCACCAGAAAGAGCCTCCCAACGATTTTCGTATTAACTTCTCCATTCCCGCTGAGGTAGCCTCTCTTAACCAACTGGGCCGCTTATTGGCCAAGTGGGAAGTGAAGGACAACTCTGAAATATATTGGGAAGCTCAAACCAGCTAATGCTTAAACCCCACCTCCACGCCCTTTGCCTGGCCTACGTGCAGGAGCGCATCGATGCCTGCCAGGCTGCCATTCGGGCCGCTCAGGAATCGGCCAACTCCGAAACCAAGAGCAGCGCCGGCGACAAGTACGAAACCGGCCGGGCCATGGCTCAGAACGAGCGGGACCGAAACGCCATCCAGCTTCAGCAGGCCCAGCAGCTCCATGGCGAGCTGCAGCGCATCAACCCCGCCCTGCCCTGCGACACCGTGCGGCCCGGGGCTTTGGTGCGCACCAGTATGGGCACGTTCTACCTCGGCATCAGCGCCGGCAAGCTCACCGTGGAGGGCCAGGACTACTTCGCCGTATCGGCTGCCGCACCCGTAGCCGCTGCTTTGGCCGGCAAGCGGGCTGGGGAGTCGGCCGTGTTCAATGGCAAGTCGGTTCGGATTATGGGAATTGAGTAAGCCAAGTGGCAAAAGCCCTGAACTGTCATTCCGGGCAAGGCGAGGAATGACAGTTCTTTTTACACCCGCGGCAGCAGCCCCGAAATACCCCGGATGTTGAGGCGCACGAAGTTGCGCACCCGCTCGAAGCGGGCGTTGGCCTCGTCCATTTCCTCGTCGGGTTCCAGCTTGGTAGGGCGGTGCGTGTCGAGCAGAGTGAAAACGGTTTCGGCCAGGTCCATGTAGCCCAGGATCATCAGAAACAGCAGTTTCTTGTCGTCTTCCTGGTAGGATTTCTGGCGCACGGCTTTCACCAGGCTGTCGAGCTGGGTGGTTTCGTCCACGTACAGGTCGCGCAATACCGCCCGCTGGTGTTGGTAGTCGAGTAGCTGTTGCGGTTCTAGGCTGGCAGCCGAGAAGGGAAAGGTATCGGTGAAGCGGGTAGCGGCCCGGAAGTCCTTTTCGGCGGAGTACACCGTACTCAGGTGCTTTTGCAGGCTGGCCCAGAGGCCGATGCGGGCTTTGTCGAAGGCGGAAGAAGCGGCGGGTTCGGTCACGGAGTGGCTACGTAGATCAGCAGCCCAAAAGTACGCGGTTTTACGGGCGCGCAGTTAACGGGAGTAGGGGAGTATTCGCCTGCGTACTCGGTATTTTGTCCTGATTAAGTCTTCCCGTTTCTTTGAGCTGCAACACGAAATTTCTGCCATTTCTCAGCTAGTGAATCCGGGTACTGTTGACCATCTGTGCCAGCCGCGCTGCGTATTATCCGTAATGACATGACAAGCATTCCACCAGAGCTACAGCCAGCGGCACGGAAGCCGTGGTTGGCGGGGCTTCTTTCCTTTTGTATTCCTGGATTAGGACAAGTGTACAACGGCCAGACCGGCAGGGCGGGGCTGCTGATGGGGAGCTATTTGCTGCTGGAAGCGACCATGCACACCAGCGGAATCGTGCGGTATTTCGGCGGATTGATATTGCTGCTACTGCTGGAAATAGGCCTGCGTTTGGCGGGAACAATTGAGGCTGTTGTAATGGCTCGGCGCCTGGCGGCTTACACGCTGCAGCCCATTAACCGGTGGTACTGGTACCTGGCAACGGTGATCATCTGGTTTCTGGGAGTGGGCTTTCTGGGTAGCCTGGGCTGGCCGGGCATTCAAACATTTTCCATTGTAACCCCTTCGTCCGCCCCACTTTACAGGTAGGCGAGCGGGTAGTAGTCGATACGCAGGTGCTACAGCGGCGGGAGGCGCATTACGGAGAAGTTGTAGCATTTCAGCGAGAACCGGGCACTTACTGGCTATTCCGGGTAGTAGGAGTACCCGGCGACACCGTGGCGGTGCAGGCTGGCTGGGTTATCCGCAACGGCCAGCGCGAGCAAGGACGCTTTATGCGGCGCATCAGGGAGGAAGACGTGCCGGGCTCCGAGTACACGATTACCTCACCTGCAACTCCTGCTTTTTCCATTTACCGGACGTATTCCGAAGCCGGTCAGGCCTTCGAAAACAGTAATGTACCGCCAACACTAGTACCTTCCGGTACTTACTACGTTGTTGGCGACAACCGGGACAATGCCATGGACAGTCGTTATATAGGCCCCATTCCGGCGTCCTCCGTGACCGGCCCGGTGCAGTATATTTACTGGAGTCCCCGTGTGAGCCGCATCGGCAGCCGTGTAGCGGCAGAGTAGCCCTGGCACGGGCCCGATTACTTCCCGTTACTTTTGTGGCTCTCTGCCCTCATCGTTTTCCTCATGCTTTCTGATTTTCCCAAACGCGTCAGCCTGCTGGGTTCCACCGGTTCCATCGGCACCCAGGCCCTCGACGTAGTACGTGCTCAGCCCGGCCGGTTTCAGGTGACGGCTCTTTCAGCCCAGTCCAACGCCGAGCTGCTCATCGCCCAGGCCCGGGAGTTCCGGCCCGCCGCCGTGGTTATCGGCGACGAAGCCAAGTACCCGCAGGTGCGCGACGCCCTAGCCTCCCTGCCCGAAACCGAAGTACTGGCCGGCCCCGATGCCCTCACCGAGGTAGCCGGCCGGCCCGATGCCGATGTGGTACTCACGGCCATGGTGGGCTACGCCGGGCTGCTGCCCACGGTGGCCGCCATCCGGGCCGGCAAAGACATTGCCCTGGCCAACAAGGAAACCCTGGTAGTAGCCGGCCAGCTCATCACCGGGCTGGCGCAGGAGCACGGCGTGCAGCTGCTGCCCGTCGATTCGGAGCACTCGGCTATTTTTCAGTGCCTGGTGGGGGAGGAGCGGAATCCCATCGAGAAAATCATCCTCACGGCCTCGGGCGGGCCGTTCCGGGGGCGCACCCGCGAGCAGCTGGCCCAGGTAACCAAGGCCCAGGCCCTCAAGCACCCCAACTGGGATATGGGCGCCAAAATCACCATCGACTCGGCTTCCCTCATGAACAAGGGCCTGGAGGTGATTGAGGCCAAGTGGCTGTTCAACCTCCGCAACGAGCAGATTGACGTGGTAGTGCACCCGCAAAGCATCATCCACTCCCTGGTGCAGTTCGAGGATGGCTCCCTGAAGGCCCAGCTAGGCCTGCCCGATATGAAGCTGCCCATCCAGTACGCCCTGGGCTACCCCCAACGGCTGCCCAACCAGTTCCCGCGCTTCAGCTTCCTTGAGTATCCCCAGCTTACCTTCGAGCAACCTGATACCACCGCTTTCCGCAACCTGGCCCTGGCCTTTGAGGCCCTGAAACGGGGCGGCAATGCGGCCTGCATCCTCAACGCGGCCAACGAAATTGCCGTGGCCGCCTTCCTGCGCGACGAAATCGGGTTTCTGGAAATGTCCGATGTAGTGGAGTCCAGCCTCGCCCGGGTTTCGTACCTTGCCACGCCCTCGCTCGACGACTACGTGCTGACCGACCAGGAAACCCGCCGCGTGGCCCGGGAGCTTATCAGCACCCGCGTCTGACACCTTGACGGGCTCCAGCGGCAACTCTTCGCTTCGGTGCGTTGTTTGTTGCGGCGGGCACTAGTACCCTTCATCACCTCATTACCTACTTCCCTTGACAGGACTTATTATGGCCGGGCAGATGCTGCTGGGCCTTTCCATACTGGTTGGCCTGCACGAGTTTGGCCAC
The DNA here is from genome assembly GCF_049949205.1 of Hymenobacter sp. 102. NCBI lineage: Bacteria > Pseudomonadati > Bacteroidota > Cytophagia > Cytophagales > Hymenobacteraceae > Hymenobacter > Hymenobacter sp. 102. Next base: position 1,757,138 of record NZ_CP188172.1, on the reverse strand, counting down.
TTTGCCGCCGCCAAATACTTTAAAATCCGGGTCGATAAGTTTTACATCTTCTTCGACTTCCTGTTCCCCTTGCCCGGGGTAATGAACTTCGCCCTGTTTAAGAGGAAAATCGGCGAGACGGAATACGGCCTCGGCTGGTTTCCGCTGGGCGGCTACGTGGCCATCCACGGCATGATCGACGAAACCCAGGACGCCGACACCCTGGCCGCCGAGCCCCAGCCCAACGAGTTCCGGGCCAAGCCGGCCTGGCAGCGCCTGATTGTGATGCTGGGCGGCATCATCATGAACGTGATTACCGGCATCGTCATCTTCTCGCTGCTGACTTTCAAGTATGGGGAGAGCTATCTGCCGGTGTCGGAAGTGCGCTACGGGGTGGATGTCAGTGACCTGGGGAAGAAAATCGGCTTTCAGCGCGGCGACAAAATCGTGAAGATCAACGGTCTGCCATTCGCGGATTTCGAGAATATCTACGGGGTAGATGCGCTACTTGGAACGGATGCCTACTACACCGTTGACCGCAGCGGGCAGATAGTGGACGTGCCGGTACCCAACAACCTGATGGACGACCTGACGGACGCGAAAGAGCGGTTTGTGACGCCGCTGGTTGCCTTCGACGTAGAGCAGGTAATGGCCGGTACTCCGGCCGCCAAAGCCGGGCTGCAGGCCAACGACAAGGTTCTGAAAGTGGGCAATCAGCCCGTTCCCTTCTTCTCCGACCTGCAGAAGGCACTCCGGGCCAACGCAAACAAGGTGGAGCACCCTTCGTTGCTGCAACGGTTTATCAATTGGATTCGGGGCACCAAGCCCAAACGGCTGACCTCCAACACCACCACGCTGCTGGTGGAGCGTGCCGGCAAGCAAGTGCCGCTGTCCGTTATGATTGATGAGGACGGCACGATTGGGTTCAAGCCCAGGCTGCTGATTAAGGATGGCGTGCGCCGCTATAATTTCGTTGAATCGATTGGCGTAGGTACCAAGCAGGCGTTTGCGGTGATAACCACGCAGATTGCGGGCTTCAAGAAAATCTTCAGCGGCGAAGCCTCCCTCAGCAAGTCGTTGGGTGGGCCGGTGGAAATAGCGCAGCAGTACGGCGGGCAGTGGGACTGGTACCGCTTCTGGACTCTCACGGGCATGCTCTCGATGGTGCTGGCCTTCATGAACCTGTTGCCCGTACCGGCCCTGGACGGGGGGCACGTGGTGTTCCTGCTTTACGAGATGATTGCCGGCCGTAAGCCTTCGGACGCGTTCCTGGAAAACGCCCAGAAAGTAGGTATGTTCCTTATTCTGAGCTTGATGGCGTATGTCCTGATCATCAAGCAGATCCTCAACGCCATCGGCTAGCTGATTCCCGACATCGAAGTGTAAGCCGTGCCGCCTGCGAAAGGTGGCACGGCTTTTACATGAAGCCGGTTCTACAACCGGAGCGAATACACCGCCCGCAACCCGCTTGCCAATTCCTCGTCTGTACGCCATGAAGTTTCCCCGTTTTCTGCTGCCTTTGGGGCTGTTGCTCACGCTGAGTCTGGCCGCCTGGGCGCACGCCTACCACGCCAGTATCCTGGAGCTGCGCTTCAACCCGGAAAAGCAGCGGCTGGAAATGGCCCTGAAAATCTTCACCGACGACCTGGAGCAAGACCTGTCCAACGGCAAGCCCCGGCCCGTACGCACCGACCAGCTCACGCGGGCCCAATTGAACCCGCTGCTGGAAGACCTGTTGCGCCGCTCCGTGCAGTTCAGCGCCCGCCCCGGCGAGGCTGCGCTGCCGCTCACGCTGGTAGGGCTGCAGAAGGAAAAGGATGCGTACTGGGTGTTCTTCACGGCCCCACTCTCAGGCAAGGCTACCGGCGTCACGCTGCGCCATCAGCTCCTGCTCACCCTCTTTCCCGACCAAATGAACATCGTGAACCTGGAAGCCCGGGGTCAGAAGCAAAGCCTGCTTTTTCGGGAGGGAGAGACGCAGCAGCAGCTAAAATGGTAGCGTCATGGCGGGCGAAGCGAAGCAATCCGTCCTTTTCACAGCGCGCAAACCAATAATCCTTCCCCAACCTTCTATCGAGGAAGAGACAAATGAAAAGCCCTTGCCATCTATAGATGGCAAGGGCTTTTGAATAGGTCAGGGCTTGGAGCGGAGCGAAGGACGGATTGCTTCGCTCGCAATGACATGTGCTTCTACCAGTCAAACTTCCCATCCTTATCACCCTTGGTGGGTTTGGCAGGCTCAGGCTTGGTGGGGGCAACGGGGTCGGCTTTGAATTCGTCGTCCTTGTCGCCGCCGGAGCGGAGAAGGCGGAACTCTACCCGGCGGTTGGTTTTAGCATCTTCTTCGGTTACCTCATCCTTGAGCGGGCGGGAGGAGCCGTAGCCGAAACTATCGATGCGGTTGGGGGCCAGCTTGCCTTTCTGCTCAATGTAGCGCCGGATGGATTCAGCCCGTTCCTGGGAAAGCCGTTCGTTGAATTCCGGGTCACCTTTGCCATCGGTGTGGCCCGTGATGCTGAGCCGGAACGTGGGGTGGTCAACCATGAACACCGCAATGCGGTCCAGGATGGGGTGCATGCTCGCCCGAATCTGCGACTTATCCTGGTCGAACTCAATGTTCTTGAAAATCAGCGGCAGTTTGTAGTCGATGGAGTTCGTCATGAGCTTCATCACCGTGTCGCCTTCCAACGCAAACTTCTTCTCTACGCTAAAGAAATCGGGGCTCTGGATGAGCATCACGTAGTGCGAGCCCTCAATCAGGTCGAAGTCAAACGAGCCGTCGTCGCGCAGGTATTTGCTGGCTACCTCAATGCCGTTGTCAGTATCAATAATGCTGATGATGCCATTGAGGGGCTTGCGGCTTACTGAGTCGATGAGGGAGCCTTCCACGTGCGTAGTAGCCAGCGGCTGGGCCTCCATGGGCAGCGGGAAGGAGTAGAGGTCCAGGTTTTTCATGTCCTTTTCCTCGGAGCGGGCATAATACAGGCTCTTGGAGTCGGAGTCGATGGTGAAGTAGTATTCCGAGCCCTTGCCGTTCACCAGCGGGCCAATGTTGATGGGCTCCTGCCAGCGGCTGCGCACCCGGTAAGTTTTGTAAATATCAAAGTCGCCGAAGTTGAGCAGCTGCCCGCGCGAGCTGAAATACAGCACATGGTAGAGCGGGTGGTAGAAGGGGCTCACCTCACTCTCGCGGGTATTCACCACCGGGCCCATATTCTGCGCTTTGCTCCACTGCCCGTTCTTCTGCTTCACCGTGAACCAGATATCCGACAAGCCGAAGCCCCCCAGTCGGTCAGAGGCGAAATACAGCGTGTCTTCCCCCGGTGAGAGGGTGGGCTGCGAGTCCCAGGCCGTGGAGTTTACGTTGGTACCGAGGCTTTTTGGCATCGACCACTTGCCGTCTTTAAACGTAGCCGTGTACAGGTCGCAGTTGCCGTGGCAGGTGGGGCACTCGCAACGGGCAAAGTAGAGCGTAGTGCCGTCCTTGCTGATGCAGGCCGAGCCTTCGTTGTAGGGCGAGTTGATGGGCTTGGGCAGCGGCTCGGCCGGCGTCCAGACGCCATTTTCGCGGTGAGCCGTGTACAGGTCTTCGTCGATAACGCCGTTGAGGCCGCGCATTTTGCGCTTCGAGGAGAAAATCAGCTGGTCGGCGTCGGCGCTGAGGGTGGGGCCGTAGTCCTCGCGCTGGGAGTTAATGGCGTCGCCCATGGTGGTGTACACGCCTTTGGGGGGCCGGAAGGTGGCAATATTCTTCCGGTACTCCACAATGTCATAGTATGTTTTCAGGGGCACGTACAGCTCCGTGTCCTTCTGCTCCAGCGAGTCGTAGTAGCGCTGCACTTTGGTAAGCGACTGGCGGCGGTGCTTGAGCGCCAGGCGGTAGTAGGCCTTGGCGCGCTCCTCGTTCTCGGCTTTTTCCCAGAGCTGGCCCAGGTGCCAGAGCAGCTGGTTGTCCTTATAGAAGTTTTCAATGCCGAACTGGCCCACGTAGGCTTCCAGCAGATTACGGGCCGCCGTCCAATTCTTGCGCTTTTCAGCCCGCTGAATCTCGCGCAGGGCCTTTTTATCCTGAAAATACGCCAGTCGGTTCACGTTCAGGAACTCAGGAGTGGCGTCGCGGCGGGCCCGGGCCTGCCGGATTACCTTAGCCGTCAGCTTACGTTGCGCGTTGGGTAGCCCCGTTTTTTGTTGCGCTGATAAAGTAGTAGGTGGGCACAGTGCAAGGAACACCGTGCATAAAGTCAGCAAACGGGCAAAAAAACGCATAGCAGCAATAAGGCACGAAAGCGGTGGGAACCGGCAAGCATCAAAAATAGGAAATTTTGGATACCGGCGGCAGGGAAAAGGGAAGAATGGTGGAAGGAAAGAATGACTGCAAGCGTATGCACATTCATTCCCCCGTCCCCCGTTCTTCCCTTCTGCTATTCACACCACGTTGCGCCCTGCCGATGTGACGGCGCTTCGTGGTGGCACGGCACTTGCCGAATCCGTACCTTCGAAAATACCCCACCTTTTAGGGGCCGAAGCCAACCCGGTTATCTGTCATTGTGGCATCCGGCTTCGATTTTGCCTGCCTTTCCTCGCATGAGCCGTCATACACCGCCCTCTCCATCCTTCTCTTCTTTGCTGCTGATGACTGAAGACCCCGCTGAACTGGTATCCATTGTGGCCGCTGACCCCGACCAGACGCTTACGGCCGATGAGTCGCCGGCGGTACTGCCGCTGCTGCCGGTGCGCAATACGGTGTTGTTTCCGGGTGTGGTGCTGCCAGTTACCGTTACGCGCAAGAAGAGCATCCGACTGGTGCGCAAGGCGTACCGGGGCAACAAGATTGTGGGCGTAGTGGCCCAGAAAAACGGCCAGAGCGACGACCCCGAGCTGCAGGACCTGTACCCCGTAGGTACCATGGCCAAAATTCTGAAGCTGCTGGTGCTGCCCGATGGTAATACTACCATCATCATCCAGGGTCAGTCCCGCTTCCGCATCGAGGAAGCTGTGCAGACTACGCCCTACCTCACGGCCCGTGTGAGCTACATTCCGGAAGTATTTCCGGCTAAAACCTCCAAGGAGGTAAAGGCCCTGGTCTCGTCGCTGAAGGAAGCGGCGGCCCGCATGCTCAAACTCAACCCCGAAATTCCGCAGGAAGCCCAGGTGGCGCTGGATAACATCGAGTCGCCTTCGTTCCTCACGCATTTCCTGTCCTCCAACATCAACGTGGAGGTGAGCATGAAGCAGCAGCTGCTGGAAACGGCCGACGGGGTGGAGCGCGGCACCCGCTTGCTGGAGTTGATGATGAAGGAAATTCAGCTGCTGGAAATCAAACGCGAAATCCAGACGAAGGTCCACACCGACATCGACCAGCAGCAGCGCGACTATTTCCTGCGCCAGCAAATTAAAGTGTTGCAGGATGAGCTGGGTTTCGATGGCCCCGACCAGGAAGTTGAAAAGCTGCGCCAGCGTGCCAAGAGCAAGAACTGGCCGGAGGCTGTAGCCAAACATTTCACCAAGGAACTGGACAAACTCACCCGCATCAACCCGCAGGCCGCTGAGTATCCGGTGAGCCTGAACTACGTGGAGTTTCTGCTGGATTTGCCCTGGGGCGAGTACACCAAGGATAACTTCAACCTGAAGCGCACCCAAAAAATCCTCGACCAGGACCACTACGGGATGGAAAAGGTGAAGGAACGCATTATGGAGTATCTGGCGGTGCTCAAGCTCAAAAACGACCTGAAAGCGCCTATTCTATGCCTGTATGGCCCGCCCGGCGTGGGCAAAACCAGCCTGGGCCGCTCCATTGCCAAAAGCCTGGGTCGGCAGTACGTGCGCATGAGCTTGGGCGGGGTGCGCGACGAGGCCGAAATCCGGGGACACCGCAAAACCTACGTGGGGGCCATGCCCGGCCGCATCATCTCGCAAATCAAGAAGGCCGGCGCCTCTAACCCGGTCATTGTGCTGGATGAAATTGACAAGCTGGCGTCCGACTTCCGCGGCGACCCGTCGTCGGCGCTGCTGGAAGTGCTGGACCCCGAGCAGAACTCCACCTTCACCGATAACTTCCTGGAGGTAGAATATGACCTTTCGCGGGTACTGTTCATTGCCACGGCGAACTCCCTGGATACCATTCAGCCTGCTTTGCGCGACCGGATGGAAATTATCGATCTGACCGGCTACACGCTGGAGGAGAAAACCCAGATTGCCAAAAAGCACCTCTGGCCCAAGCTGCTGCACGAGCACGGCCTCACCCTCAAAGACGCCGGCATCACCAACGGCGCTCTGCAGCGTGTGATTGACGACTACACCCGCGAATCGGGCGTGCGGAGCCTGGAGCGGAAGCTGGGCGCGGTAGTGCGCAACATTGCCAAGAGCAAGGCCATGAAGGAACCCCACCCCGCCACCTTGGAAGCCAAAGACGTGCGCCGCATCCTTGGGGCTGCCCTTTTCGACCGGGACCAGTACCAGGATAATGAAACTGCCGGCGTGGTAACGGGCCTGGCCTGGACCTCCGTGGGCGGCGACATTCTGTTTATCGAAAGCCTGCTGAGCCGGGGGCGGGGCAAACTCACCCTGAGCGGCCAGCTCGGCGACGTGATGAAGGAATCGGCCGTAACGGCTTTGAGCTACCTGCGCAGCCGGGCCGAGGAACTGGATATCGACTACCGCCTCTTCGACCAGTACGACCTGCACATTCACTTCCCCGAAGGTGCCGTCCCCAAAGACGGCCCTTCGGCCGGTATTGCCATCTTTACCAGCATTGCCTCAGTGTTCACGCAGCGCAAAATCCGCAGCCATCTGGCCATGACCGGCGAAATTACCCTGCGTGGCAAGGTGCTGCCGGTGGGCGGCATCAAGGAGAAGATTCTGGCCGCCAAGCGGGCCGGAGTGCGCGACATTATTCTGTGCCCGAAAAACAAGAAGGACATCGACGAAATTTCGGCCGAGTACCTGAAGGACCTCACCATTCACTACGCCGACCGGGTAGATGATGTGCTGCGCGTGGCCCTGCTGGAGGAAAAAGTGGCCCACCCCATGAAGCTGGTAGTGCGCGACGAGCCTCCGCTGCCCGTCGGCCCCAGCGTAGAAGTCAACTGAAGCGCAGATTGTGCGGATTACTCAGATTTCGCTGATTTTGGATATGATTTTGGATATGATTTTCAGCCGTAGGCTCGTTCACTGGATTCAGTGGCTCCGACCAGAGCTGGCTGACGCACGAGAACGGGTAAGCAGATTGCCTGCAACCTTGGCGTATCCAAAATCCGTGAAATCTGAGTAATCCGCACAATCCGCGTTTATCTTCGTTGCTGATGATGCTACCCATACGCCGCACCCTTCTGCTTGCTGTTTCCTGCCTGGCTGTGCTGGGGGCCACTCCGGCGGCCCGGGCCCAGATCGGGGGCAAGCGGGCTATGTCGTTTCTGAACCTGCCCACCAGCGCCAAACTGGCCGGGCTGGGCGGCGTCAATGTCTCGGCCCGCGACGCTGATGGCACTATGCTGTACGGCAACCCGGCCCTACTGAACGCCGATATGGATGGCCGCCTGGCCCTGGGCTTCGTTGATTACCTGGCCGACATTAAGCAGACTACGGCTGCGTATGTGTTCAACACTCAGAAAGCCGGCCGCTTCGGGGTGGGTCTCACGTATTTGAATTACGGTGAGAATAAGCAGTATGATCCTGCGGGTAATCTGCTGGGGGAATTTTCGGTGAATGAATACGCCTTAAGTGTGGCTGACTCCTACACCAGCGGGGCTTTTACCATTGGCGGTACGCTGAAGCTGGTCGGCTCTGGTATTGCGGGCAACCACTCCTACGCGGCCCTGGCCGATGTGGGCGGCCTGTTCAAGCACCCTGAGCAGGATTTTACGGTGGGCTTGGTGGTGCGCAACGCTGGTGTGCAGCTTAAGCCCTACGATGGAGCCGGCCGGGAACCGATGCCGTTGGATGTGCAGCTGGGCACTTCCTTCAAGCCCGAGCACCTGCCATTCCGGTTTTCCTTCACGGCCCACCACCTGCAGCAGCTGGATATTGTGTACCTCGACCCCAATCAGCGCGGGCAAATCGACGAAAACGGGGAGGAAGTTAAGCCGAAGAAAAGTTTAGGCGACCAGATTGCGCGGCATTTTGTGGTGGGTGGCGAGCTGCTGCTGAGCAAAAACCTGAACGTCCGCCTGGGCTACAACCACCTGCAGCGCCGGGAACTGCGCCTGGAAAATACGTCGGGCGGGGCTGGCTTCTCGTTTGGCGTCATGCTGCGCATCAGCCAGTTTCAGCTCGACTACACCCACGCCGGCTACCACGCCTCGGGCGGGGCCAACTACTTTACCATTGCCCGCAACCTCGATTCGCTGTTCAAAAAGCAGCCCTAGTTGAATGTGGGAAATGTGAAGAGTGGGTAGAAGGTAGCCGTTCATCAACTGCTGCGCGTAAACATATTTTGCCTCCGCACATTTTATACATTCGGCACATTTATCATAGTACCCCTGCATGCTCGATTCCACGGAGTTCCTCACCCCGGCCCAGATTGTGGCCGAACTCGATAAGTACATCATCGGCCAGCAGGATGCCAAACGGCACGTAGCCATTGCCCTGCGTAACCGCTGGCGGCGCTTGCACGCGCCCCGGGAGATGCAGCGCGAAATCGTGCCTAACAACATTCTCATGATTGGCTCCACGGGCGTGGGTAAAACCGAAATTGCTCGCCGCCTGGCCAGCATTGCTGGTGCGCCTTTCACCAAAGTAGAGGCCTCCAAATTCACCGAAGTAGGCTACGTAGGCCGCGACGTGGAAAGCATGGTGCGCGACCTGGTGGAGCAGTCGGTGAACATGGTAAAGCAGCGCCGCAAGGAAGAAGTGAAAGTACAGGCTGCCCAAGTGGTAGAAGATATCATCCTAGACATCCTGATTCCGCCGGTTACAACCGGCGCGCCCACGCCGGCTAAACCAACGGTCGGTTTTCCGCTGCCTGCCTCCGGCACTGATGTACCTGACTCCGACCACGAATTGAATGAACGGACCCGGGAACGGTTCCGCGAGAAAATCCGCAATGGGGAGCTGGACGAGCGGAAAATTGATATTCGGGTGCAGCAGAACAGCAGCCCCGGCATTGGGGTAGTGGGCGGCCCCGGTGGCATTGACGAAGCCAGCATGGCCGGCATTCAGGATATGCTGGGCTCCATGTTGCCCAAGAAAACCCGCAAGCGCAAAGTAACTGTAGCCGAGGCCCGCAAGATCCTGCTGGATGAAGAGGCGGCCAAGCTCATTGACATGGATGAGGTCAAGGATGAAGCCATCCGCCAGGCTGAAAACGCTGGCATCATCTTCATCGATGAAATTGATAAGGTAGCCAGCCGTAGCGGCAAGGGTGGGGGCGGACCCGACGTGAGTCGGGAGGGCGTGCAGCGCGACTTGCTGCCCATCGTGGAAGGCTCGGCCGTGAATACCAAATACGGCATCATCCACACCGACCACATCCTGTTCATTGCCGCCGGCGCCTTCCACGTCGCCAAGCCCTCCGATCTGATTCCCGAATTACAGGGCCGTTTCCCGATCCGGGTAGAGTTGCAGAGCCTGAGCAAGGACGACTTCTACCGGATCCTGAAGGATCCCAAAAATGCTCTTACCAAACAGTACGAAGCCTTGTTACAGGCTGAGAATGTAAAGCTCAGTTTTGAGGATACCGCGCTGGAGCGGTTGGCCGAAATTGCGTTTGAGGTGAACAGTGAAGTTGAGAATATCGGCGCCCGCCGTCTGCACACCGTTATGAGTCGTCTGCTCAATGATATTCTCTTCGATGTGCCCGACGTCATCGGAGCCAATGCCCACGTGCAGATTACCCGGGAGCTAGTGGAGGAACGCCTGCGGGATATGGTGCGCAACCGGGACCTAAGCCAGTATATTCTGTAAAAGGCAGAAGGTATTCCGTAAAAAGAGGCGTGTCGTCCAACAGTCTTCTGTTCCCTGGCGTATCGCCCGTGGGATAGACTGCTGAACGACACGCCTCTTTACTTTACTTCTCTGCCTTCTCACATGCACTACTACATCATCACCGGAGCCAGCCGCGGCCTGGGTAAAGCCCTGGCCGAAACGCTGCTGCAACAGCCCGATACGCACGTAACCGGCGTATCACGTCATGCCACTATCGAGCATCCCCGCTACCGGCACCAGCCATTGGATTTGTCGGATATGCTGGCCTTACAAAACAACGTGCAGAAAGTATTTCCATCTTTTGCCGATGCCAGCAGTATCACGCTCATCAACAATGCCGGTGTTTTAGGCGAAATCAGCTACATGGGCGAGGTACCGAACGAGCATTTCGAGTTTGTTTTCGATGTGAATGTAATTGCGCCAGCCATGCTTATGAACACGTTTCTCAGCACTTATTCTGACCTTACTATACCGCGTACCATTTTAAACATCAGTAGTGGTGCCGCCCAGCGTCCCGTAGATGGCTGGGCCGCCTACTGCGCTTCCAAAGCTGCCCTCGACGCTCTCTCCTGCACGGCCCAGAAGGAGCAGGACCTCCGCGGTACCGGCGTCCGTATCCGCAGCGTAGCCCCCGGCGTAATTGATACCGGTATGCAGGACCACATTCGCACTGCCGCTGCTGATAGCTTCAGCGAAGCAGAAAAATTTCAGACACTGTATGCTGAGGGCTTGTTGAGTACTCCTCTGCAAATAGCGCAGCGCATTGTAATGTGGCTGCAGCAACCAGCCTCTGCCACTGAAGTAATAAGTAGAATAGATTCTATTTAACAAAAAGAGCCCCGCAAATTGATGCGGGGCTCTTTTTGTTAAATAGAATCGTCTAGTCGCTTAATAGTTAGGGTTTTGAACGACTAAGCCACCGCCATTAAGAATTTCCCGCTGCGGGATTGGCCATAATAGTCGGAAGGACTGATTTTGCGCAGCCAAGCTGGGTACTGTAGTCAGAGCTGTACCTGTCCGGCGCAGATCAAACCAGCGGAAACCTTCATGTGCCAGTTCAATGCGCCGCTCCCGTAGGATATCGGCAATCAGAGCATCCTGCGTGGTAACAGTGCGCGCTGCCAGGCCAGCTCGACTACGTACAGTATTTAAAAAGCCGACGGCCGCAGTGAGGTTTGCTGCTCCCCCTATACGGGCAAGAGCTTCAGCACGCGTGAGCAATACTTCTGGGTAACGAACCAGAATCACGTTATCATCGCCAGCCGGACGAGTATATTTCCGTGTAGTTCCGGTGGGAGTGGTAGCAGCATTCACCGGTAGGCGCTGGTCATTAGCTTCGTGAGCTTGTTGCAACGAAGTGGTGAAGGCAACTTCCGTACGCCCACCATTAGCCGAAGGGTAATAGAAGAAAGCTAACTGGTTGGTATCCGTAGGGTCAAAAGCCAGTTCCCAAATAGATTCGGAACTGTTTTTATCCCGGAAGATAGACTCATAGCTGCTGGTTAAGGTGTAGGTTGGCACCTCTGCCGCAGCGGCAGCGGCCGTGGCGTAGTCTCGGTTCCGCAGCGCAAAACGTGCCTTTAGTGCATTAGCAGCAGGCCGGCTCAAACGGGCACGGTTACCCACGGCAGCCGGTAGGTTGGCAATTGCGAACGTGAGATCTGCATTGATTGCCGCAATAACCTCCTGCTCCGAGCTACGAGCAATGGCCGCAGCATCGCTCGGCGAATTGGTCGGCGTCAGGCGCAATGGTACACCTAAACCATCGGCGTATCCGTAACCTTCAGGCTTACCGCCCCAGTAACCAATCAGGTTCATGTAGTGGAAAGCTCGGAGTAAGCGAGCTTCCGCGATTACCTGGTTTTTGTTAAAGGTCAGCGTATTTTCAAACCGCTCGGCCTGCTGAATAACATAATTTGCCCGGTTGATACCAGAATAAATTACGCTGTACATATTGCTCAACTCTACGTTGTCGAACAATATCTGATTATTAAAAATGGCAGCAAACGATGGGAATGTGCCTCGATGACGCACGTTATCTGCCCCCATTTCTGCAAATACTTGGTAGCGTAACCCCCAATAGTTAACGCTTTGCAATGCATCATAGGCCCCCGTCAGACCAGCTTGTACGTCTTGAGGCGTTTGATAGCCAGCTTCTGCATCAAGGCTGTTGATAGGCTTAGCTTCTACAAATTCTTCGCAGGAAGTGGTGGTAAAACCTAGGGTGAGCAGAAAGGCCGCCGTGGTAAGCGTGCGTTTCACTAAAGATGTATTCATGATCAGGAGAGAAAAACGATGATTACAGACCCAGATTGACACCAACCGTGAAGGAGCGCGCCTGTGGGAAAGTCAGGAAGTCGGTGCCCAGGGCTGTGTTGCTGCCGCTGAATGTATTTACTTCCGGGTCGAAGCCAGAGTACTTGGTGAAAGTCACCAAGTTCTGGGCTTGCACATAAATACTCACGTTGCTCAAGCGAGCCCGGCTGGCAAGAACAGTGGGGAGAGAATAACCCAGGCGCACATTGCGCAAACGTACGTATGAGCCATCCTCAATAAAGCGGTCAGAAACGCGACGGTTGTTGTTGGGGTCACCAAAAACTGCCCGTGGAATGTCCGTATTCGTATTGATTGGTGTCCAGCGATTCAGAACTTCCGCACTCTGCCCGAACACACCGTTCATACCCTCCGCAAAGGAACGGGTGTTGTTATAGATTTCGTTGCCTACTTGATACTGCACAAAGGCAGTCAGGTCGAAGCCTTTATAACGCAGAGTATTATTGATACCACCAAAGAAGTTAGGCTGACCGCTTCCCAAGATTTCTTGGTCATCGCCTGTGATTCGGCCATCCGGCTTACCCGTCAGATTGCCTGCGGCATCCCGACCATTGATGTCCCGGAACATGATGTCGCCAGGACGAGTAGTAGCTGCCTGGTAACGGGCGGACGTGCCATACAAAGCCTGCGCGGCGGCATCGAGCGTGTTGATTTCTTCCTGTGATTGGAAGATTCTTTCCACTCGGTAGCCTCGGAATGCACCCAGTGGCTGACCTTCTTGTAGCCAGCTAGCGAAACCGGCTGCTTGAGGAGGCCCAGCCAGCTTAAGCACTTCGTTGCGGTTAAGCGAGAAGTTGAAGTTGGTATTCCATTCAAATCCGCCCGCACCAGCATTGCGCACGTTTATGGTCGTCAAGCCTAGTTCAATACCCTCATTGCGCATTCTACCAATGTTAGTGAGGTAGGAAGCGAAACCAGAGTTGCTGGGTAGCGTTTGCGGGAGCAGCAGGTCAGTAGTGTTTTTCCGGTACACATCACCGACGAATAGTAAGCGGTTGTCGAAGAATCCAATGTCGATACCGACGTTGAGTTGTGCGGTTCGTTCCCAGCTTAAGTTAGGATTACCTAACTGGGTTGGAGCTAAACCTGCGACGCCCGCGAAGTTAGTGCCTGGGCTGAGCAAGCTCAGCGCATCGAAGTTGCCAATTTCTTGGTTGCCAGTGATACCGTAGCTACCACGAATCTTCAACTCGCTCATAGGAGTTTTGCCTTTCAGGAAAGGCTCATCCAGTACTCGCCAGCCAATAGACGCAGCTGGGAAATAACCAACACGGTTGTTGCGGCCAAAGCGCGAAGAAACGTCTCGCCGTAAAGTCGCACCAAATAAGTAGCGGTCAGCAAAAGTATAGTTCACCCGCAACAGGGAACCGAAGATATTGTAGAGAGTTGCGCTGCTACTGGCTCCAGTCTTTTGTGCACCTGCATTCAACTCAGGGAGACTGTTGCCCGGAAAATTGGTTGCAGAAGCCGAAACACTGCGGAAGCGGCTTTGCTGATAGTCTGCTACCAACTGAGCCGAAATACTATGCTTCTCACCAATCAGCTTCGAGTAATTAATGGAGCTGATATGGTTGAAGTTTACATCTTGGTTATTCGATACGTAACCCGAGCCGTTTACTCCAATACCAGTGTTAGTGGTAGTTGGGAAAAAGGTTTGATCGTTAAAATTCAAGTAATCCAAACCGAAGGTGGCTCGGTACGTCAGATTTTTGATGAGTTCAAATTCGGTGTATTGCGTACCAATGATACGGGAACTGACAGCCCGGATGAGAGGTTCGCGGGCAGCAGCCAATGGATTTTCTGTAGAAGCTCCAGGGTCTTTAGCATATGATCCATCGGCCCGAAATATTGGAATATCTGAGCCTACCAGCACTGCCGCGCTCAATACTCCATTGATGTTATTATCGTTCTGGATGCGGTTATTGAAAGAACGGTTAAGACCTAGGCTGAAACCAGTGCGGACTTTGTCGCTGATGCTGTGGTCGAGGTTGAAACGACCGCTCAAGCGCTTGAAGCCTGATTCAATAATGATACCTTTCTGGTCGAAGTACGCTCCGGAAATTAAGAAGCGGGTCTTATCGTTACCGCCCCGGAAGGAGATATCGTAGTTACTAATGGCCGCTTTCCGAAAAACCTCATCCTGCCAGTCGGTGTTAGGTGCTGTCGAGGGATTTTGGAACACTGACACATCCCGCACACCATCTCCATTATCATTAGTTACAAGCTGGCCATTCACTACACTAGCTCCAGCCTCGCTAAAATTATACGCAGCCAGATCTGCGTAGCTACGCCATGGAGTCGCGCTGATGTTAGAAGCAATAATTCTACCCTGACCATCTACCGGATACCGGTTCTGAATCATCTCAAGTAGTAACTCCGTTTGTTGCTGCCCATTAAGCTTTCGTACTTGGCGCCAGGGCTCGGCAAAGCCTGTATAGTAGCCAACATTAACTTTAGTCTTTTGAGCTCGGCCCCGCTTGGTAGTAATAATTACAACCCCGTTAGCACCACGTGAACCATAAATAGCAGAAGCCGCTGCGTCCTTAAGAATTTCAAATGACTCTATATCATTTGGGTTCAAGTCAGATAGAGCATTCGTCTGCTGTCCACCTACGCCAACATTTGAGTAGCTGCCCGTATTAATCGGGATGCCGTCAATAACATATAAAGGCTCGCTACCGGCCGTAATGGAACCAGAGCCTCGTACCCGTACAGCAATACCGGAACCAGGTGTTCCAGAGTTCTGGCTGATTTGTACACCAGATGCTCGGCCTTGCAATGCTTGATCTACACTGGCAACCGGTAAGTCCTCAATTTCCTGTGCCTTCACAGAAGCAATAGCCCCCGTTATTTCCCGACGTTCCTGAGAGGCACCGAAACCAGTAATTACAACTTCGTTGAGGGCCTTGGTATCAGCGGCCATGTTTACATTGACAGGGCCGCTCGTGATGGCTTGTTCAGTAGTAACGAAGCCAACAGAACTGAATACCAAAGTGGTTGCTTCGGCGGGAGCATTCAGCGTAAAATCGCCATTGGAGTTTGTTGATACGCCGATGCTTGTGCCCTTAACCAGTACTGTAACACCGGGTAAACCTTCACCAGTGGTACGGTCCTTAACTTGGCCTGAAACAGCCCGTGTTTGTGCTGTTACTTGAGTTAGCGCAGCCAATATAACTGGGGCTGTCAGCAGTAGGTGTTTTTTCATGTAGAAGGTTGAAAAATGGTGCAGTAGCCCTTACCTCTATTGATAAGAATGTTAAAAATAAGCATCAATTCTTATAACTTCTTCTACTTGCAGCGAGATACGATAAAAAAAAGGTGAAAATGCTCATTTCACTGGCGAACGGATAGTTTATGCCAATGAAATGTATTCTTATGGTATAGTACTGACACAAAGCGTAGCGTTGGTTTGAGGTGATCTAGCGGGGCCGGAAGAAATTGGGGCATATTTTCCTCCGGTCATGGCAACGACTCTACAAGTAAGTACCGGATAAGCGGCGCAAATACGACGACGCGTTCAAGGCCGAGTCCCTGCGTCTGGCCAATGAGAGCCGCAGCACGCGAGCCGCGGCCCGGTAGTTGGGCATCAGCCCGAAGCGGCTCTACCGCTGGCAGCAGCAACAAGCCGCCGCTGAGTTGGGTCGCGACCCGGAAGTGCGGGCCCTGCGCACCGAGCGGGAGCGGGTGCAACGCGAGCGGGACATCTTAAAAAAAAGCCTTGGCCAGTTGCCTGCTATAAGCGCAGGCTCAGCCGCGAGACGCCGTGAGCCGCTACCGCTTCATTGACGGGCACTGCCGCAGGGTGCCGGTGCGGAAGTTGTGCCAGGGCGGCGCGTAGCACCTACCCGCTTGCTGGGCCAGCCGCGCCCCACGGCCCCGAATCAGGTGTGGGCCAGTGACATCACGTGCTTGCCCAAACACGGCGGCGGTTGGGTGTACCTAACCAACTAGTACGCCTGCTCGCGCTAATTCGTGGGCAAGGCTGTGTGCGAAACCATGCCCAAAAATATTGTAAGCGAAGCCTTGAGCCGGACCCTGGTGGTACACCAGCCGTCGATGGGCTTAATAGTATACCCCGACCAAGCCCGCCAATACACGGCCACGCGCTTCCGCAATCTGCTGCTGGCCACGGCGCGGCGCAGAACATGATTCGATGCAGAAACTTCTATAATAATGCCTTAGCCGAATCTTTTTGAAGCCGGCTCAAAACTGAACTGCTTGACGGCGGCAGCTTTTCTGGCCTGGAAGAGGCTCGCCTCGAACTCAGCCACTGCATTGTTTATTACAACGATGAGCGGCGCCACTCTGCTCTTGCCTACCGCTCATCCAATTACTTCAAAACACCAACATTAATCTATGTACGAAAAGTGTACGGCCTATCTATACATCAGCAGCGCTTAATGGATGCGCTCATCGCCTGGTTGATATTCGAGAAACAGCATAATCAAATTGAGCATTTCACTTCGGGACTCCATTAGATCCTGAGAAATAATCATTTGCGGAGGATTGAACGGATTATTTGGGTTTTGAGCAGTATTATCGTAGGTGCCTCGCACGTGAATAATCGACCCTTTGGGAACGTGCAACAGGTTTTTAAACTGGTAAGCTTCCTGCCAGCGGAAATCCCACTCAGGAATTTTGACCATGGGCAGTACTTTGTTGTCAGGGGTAGTGGCCCAAGCTTCAAAGTTTTTGCCTAGCAGGTGCATGTGCGGCCAGACGTACAGCACCGACAGGTCCATAGATGTCACTAAGTCTACCCGGAAAGTTTTGACACTATCCGCCGGAATGACCAACGGAGGTTCAATTTTGCCAATTCCACCAGATCCAATACTGGTGGCTTGGACTATTCGCTTGATTGGGGTGGGAGAGAAATAGATATTGAGGGTTGATAAATCTTGGGTGGGCACACTGGAAGGACCATAGTGCATAGTCAATAAAATCACGCCGCGGGTAGGCATCGTAAAGCCGATACCATTAGGGAAGCTTTGTGGACTAGCTCCTGGTATCCATCCTCCATAATATACTACATCTTGCATGAAGGGTTGAAATTCGCCTAAGTTGGTCTGAAATTGATCGGACAGTGCTACCTCGCTGCCCCGATATATATCAACATCTTGACTAACAGCCTGCACTGCAAAGTTGGCGTGGTGTACCAGCTGACGGTTGCCCGGAATGAATTCCAGCGCTTTAACGGCTTTGCCCTGAGGCAGCTCGAAAGGAATTTTGAAAATAACGAATGTCTCATTTCCATCTCCTTTAATCTGCAGTGCCTGTTTAGGGCGTAATACCAAGTCCGGCTTGGGCGGTAGATTACTTGCCGTTGGTGACGGTGAAATGGGCGTACTCTTACTACCCTCTCGACCATTGCTCTCAACCCATCGGCTAATCAGCTGAATTTCAGCAGTGGTGAGGCGGCGCTCATTGGCAAACGATACGTAGTGTGGGTCCGCCTTCCATGGAGGCATATACCGGTTCTTTGTGACGGCTTGGATGGTCTTACGATGACGGAACACTTCTGCGTAAGTCATCAAAGAAAATGGACCAGCTCCGCCTACCTTATGGCATGAAACGCAGTTACGACTGATGATCGGGGCAATGTCTCTGGCGTACGTGACCTCCTTTGTTTGCGCCCGAGCCGGGGCTGCTGTAAACAAAATTGCTGTAGATAAGGCCGCAAGCAGAAGCTGGAAAGAAAGCGAAAACCGCACGATGAATCTTTGGGTAATAAGGTGGTAGGGTAGAAGGTGCCCTAATACAATCTGCAAGCTACAAGGACTGAAAAAAACATTTAGTTCAGACACGAAAAAAGGTCCCCACATGATGTGGGGACCTTTTTTTAAGTAAGGATGAATTGCTTAGAATTTATCCCACCACAATTTAGTGGTGAGTGCATCAGCACCCTGACGACTAACGGCCGCTGCGTAGTTAGCTTGGTTGAGCGACTGCTCTTGAGCAGGATAGAGGAAGCGTACCGGAATTTTACCTGCTGCTGCGGCCACGGGATTGCGAGCCACCAACAAAGCAGGAGCATCCAGGCGACGCCACTCAGACCATGCTTCCAAACCTTGGCCATACAAGGCAATCCATTTCTGGTTGCCAATACTGGTTTTGTAGGAGGCCGGATTGTAGGCTACATCGGCTTGAGCCAAGTAAGCCGTAATAGCAGCCGCGTCCGTAATACCATACTGGTTCATAGATGCCGTAATGGCACGGTTGTATTCAGTTGCAGCTACACCAGTGATGAAACCGCGCTGAATAGCCTCCGCTTTGAAGAACAGCACCTCGGCATAAGTCATCAAAACAGCTGGCGAAGTCTCCCGACGGAAAGCAATACCTGGCTTCGACGTTTTGCTCAGACCCAGAGCAGAGGCTTGAGCATTCAACAAGCCGTTCGGAACACCTTTGTAATCACCGCCGTCAGCTGGCAGATCAGCATACACAGCCAAACGTGGGTCGTTAACTGCTTTCAGACGCGTCACCAGCGTTTCGCTTACGCGGTGGTCATCACGCGTTTTGAAGTTCTCGAAAATGGGGTTGTCATTCGGGAAAGTAGCATCCAAGTATACCAAACGGGCATTGTCGCTATTGGCCCGGAATACGTTGTCGCCAGAGAATACGTCTGACACAGTGGCACGAGCAGTAGCCGCGTCTGCATCCGCAATGCGCATAGCTAGGCGCAGACGCAGCGAATTAGCAAAACGACGCCACTTCTCTACGTCACCGTTGTAGAGAATATCGCCCTGAATGCTGCCTTCCTTCTTGGCGAGCAGATCCGAAGCCGTTTTCAGGTCAGCCAGCAGACCTTTGTACACATCTTGCTGGGCGTCGTAAACAGGCGAGGTAAACTTGTCGGCCTGCAGCGCCTGCGAGTACGGGATGTCACCGTAGATGTCCGTTAGGAGAGAGAACATCCAAGAGCGCATCACCAAGCCTACACCCTGGTAAGAAGCGTTATTAGAGGTTCTACCCAAACTGATCAGAACATTAGCATCCTGCAAACCACCAGCATAATATCCATCCCACAGGGATTGGTAGGAGGTGGTACGGAAGGCATAACGGTCCTCGTTGGTGTACTGGATTTTAGCCCAGTGCTGAACAACGAGCAAACCACCATCCATGTTGGCCGCTACGTCCCAAGAACGGGAAACATTTGAGCGGATAATCTGCGTGAGCAGCAGATTGGGTTGCGCAACCTCCGAGTTGTTGGGGTTGGTGTTGATCTTATCGAAGTCACTTTCGCAGGCACCCAGAGTCAGTGCCAACGGAAATAACAGAGCTAGTTTTTTGTATGACGATTTCATGTGCAGCAAAGCTGATTTTTTAGTGGCACCGCTGCAAAAACAGCGGTGCCGAATAAAAGAGTTCAGAATCTTACAGAGTCAGATTCAAGTTGAAACCATAGCTCCGCGTCGAGGGAATCTGACCAAATTCCAGACCTTGAACATCACCGCTGTTGAAGGAAGTCTCAGGGTCAATGTTGGGGGCTTTAGACGAAATCAGCCATAGGTTACGACCCACGAAGGAAACTCCAATAGTTTTGAAAGGAGTCTTGCCGATAATGCCTTTGGGCAACTGATAACCCAGCTTTACTTCGCGCAGCTTTACGAAAGAGGCATCGTACACACTCGGCTCGTGCAGAGAGTTGATGTAATTTTCTTTGTAATACGTTTCTGCGTCAGCGGAAACCGTGTTGGGGCTATAGCTGCCATCGGCATTTCGTACTACACCTTTACCAACCACTCCGGTTTCACGGCCATTCAGAGTGTTTTTCAGGACCCCTGCGTAGTTACCCCAAGTGTTGGTTACGGAATATACTTCGCCGCCCTGACGGGTATCGACTAGGAAGCTGAAGTTTACTCCTTTAAAGCTGAATTCGTTGTTCAGACCACCAAACCAGTTAGGCGTGTAGTTACCTAATACGCGGCGGGTAGGGTCAGTGAGTGGAATACCATCTTCGAAGATGATTTCACCTTTGTACTGTCCATCTGGTACACGCAGGTAGCCATTACCAAACAGCGCACCATAAGGTTGACCTACGCGAGCTTCCACGTTCAGACCCCATGTTCCGCCCAGCACCAGTGTGTTGATACCTGGCAGCAGGCTTTCCACGCGGTTCCGGTTAGCAGCGGCGTTAGCCGTCAGCGTCCACTGGAATGCACTCTCGGGTTTCAGTGGAGAGATGGTCAGGATGCCTTCCAGACCTTTGTTGGAGATTTCACCAGCATTTACCAGTGTGGTAGTGTAGCCCGTGGCTGCAGTTACCGGCAGGTTAATGATTTGGTCGACCGTGGTGTTTTTATAGGCGGTCAGTTCCAAGCCAAGGCGATTCTGGAAGAACCGAACTTCGGCACCAGCCTCAGTTGAGCGGCTCCGCTGGGGTTTGAGGTTGGGGTTCAACCGAGCATTGGAAGTAGTAATGGCTGGTTGCGAGCCGAAGGGCAGACCACCGCTCAGATACACATCGTTCAAACGGTAGGGTTCCGTATCGGAGCCCACTTCGGCGTAACCACCGCGCAGCTTGGCAAACGACAGGAATGAATCTTCTACTTTGAAAGCTTCCGTCAGCACCAAGCTAGCGTCAACTGAGGGATAGAAGTACGAGTTCTTGCCATTGGGTAGGGTTGAGGACCAGTCATTACGGGCGGTACCGCCCACGAACAGGAAGTCCTTGTAGCCAAATTTAACCGATGAATACAAGCTGTTCACCCGACGACGATACGTACGGCTGTTGGCCGTCAGCGGAGTCGAGAAGTTGTCCAGCGTGTATAAGCCAGGAATGGCTAGGTTGCTGGCGGCGGTAGCACTGGTTTCGGAACGAGCATCTCGGCGGTTAGCACCGAACAGGAAATCCAGCGTCAGGTCCTCCGAGATATTGCGGGTGACAGTTGCTAGGAATTCCGTGTTACGCTCCAGAGAGTAGATTTTTTCCTCTGTGTAATCGTCTACAATAGATTGCTCGATATCGTCGAGGGCAATCCGGCGAGAGTGAAACTCATTGTAGAAGTCATTGGTGGTCCGGCCGGTCAGGGTCAGCCACGAAGTCGGCGAATAGCTCAACGTGATGTTACCGATTACACGGTCACGACGGTCATCGTTGAGGTTTTCGTAGAGCGTAAAGTAGGGGTTGTTGTGGTAGTTGTAGTTCCAGTTATACTTCTCGCCCCCTTTGTTGTAATCTTTCAGCTCTTCGATGTTAACCTGACGGCCAAACCACACGAATTGCTGCATTACGTTTTGAGCATTGTAGCCCAACTGCGGACGACGGCCCCGGTTCTGCACGTAGTTCACGTTAGTGCTGAACTTGAGCTTATCCGTCAAATCAGCGCCACCGTTCAGGTTTACCGTGTTGCGGCGGATGAAGGTATTTGGTAGAATACCATTCTGCGTCAGGTTAGTATACGAGAGACGAACACCTGCCTTGTCATTACCACCAGAGAGGGCAATGTTGTTGGTGAACGTACGACCCGTTTCGAAGAAGTTACGTACGTTATTAGGGTTGGCTACCCAAGGAGTAGCCTGACGCACGCCACCTACTACTGGCGAGTTAAACTGGGGGATAAGGCGACCGTCGAGGCGAGGTCCCCAACTCTCATCTACACCATCGTTGGTACCACCACCGGCACCGTCCACGAAGGAGAATTGTCCCCCATTGCCCTGGCCATATTCATTTTGGTAATCCGGCAGTTTCAGCACACTCTCGAAAGTGGTAGTGCTGTTCACCGCAATACCGAGGCCACGGGATTTACGCCCCGATTTAGTTGTAATTACTACTACGCCGTTAGCGCCACGCGAACCATAAAGGGCTGCAGCGTTAGCGCCTTTCAACACCGAAATGCTTTCTATATCATCTGGGTTGATATCCGAAGCAGCGTTACCGTAGTCAACACCGCCGTTCGGGCCGCTGTTGGCGTAGGAGGAATTATCAATGGGCTGGCCATCTACCACGAACAGAGGTTGGTTGCTACCAATAGTTTTGGCACCGCGAATAACGATACGCGACGAGCTACCAACAGCACCTTGGCTGTTCGAAATCTGCACACCGGCAAGTTTGCCTTGCAGAGAGTTCACAACGTTGGATTCGCGGGCTTGCGTCAGAGCAGCGCCTTGTACGTCCTGCACGGAGTAGCCCAGCGTTTTCTTCTCTTGCTCCCGGCCCAGAGCCGTTACTACTACTTCGCCCAGAACTTTGGTATCAGCTGCCAAACCAACCGAAATGTTGGTTTCGGTGCCAATAGCGCGCTCCACGGTTACGAACCCTACCGAGCTGAAGACGAGGGTAGAGGCGGTAGCAGGGGCGCTGATGGTGAAGGAGCCGTCGCTATTAGTGGAGGCCCCGATGGTGGTGCCTTTCACCAGCACGGTAACGCCAGGTAAGCCCTGACCATTACTGCGGTCAGTAACCCGACCGGAAATCTCGCGGTTCTGAGCGGCCGCCTGCTGCAACAGGATAGGCGAGATCAAAACCGCACTAAATAGTGCTTTACGCATAATAGTGTGAGTGTGAAATGTGAGAAAGGTGAGTGATAAGGGTGAGTGAAACGGTTCTCCCGCTTGTGAGCAACCATGCAGCGCCGTAAGGTGTCGTGTGATTGAGATGCGAAAAGCAATATTTTTTCACAACTTAATCATGTACCGTGGGTCCTTATTAGCAATTATAGAACAATTTGCTCTGATAGTTATCAAAATGAGCAAGAATACATCACGTGAATTATAGAAATTTTAACCTGCCGAAACTTCAGTGGTCCTAGTGATAAAGCATCACTGCTAACACCATTATACATGTTATTTTTGCTATGTTTAAGGTATGATTGATAATGCTTAAATTATCAGGGGGTTTTGTTGAAAATAATCTTGATAATTTAGGTATTACATAAGTTTCTTTCATTTCTAAACTTACTCACATGCGGAAAACATTACTTTCTGCGCTTCTGGCTTCCCCCATTCTGTTGCAGCAGGTGGCGGCCCAGAACCGCGAGATTTCTGGTCGGGTTACCGATGCCACAAGTGGGCAGGGGCTGCCGGGGGTAACGGTGCTGGTGAAAGGCACCACTATTGGAGCTTCCACCGACAGCGACGGCGCTTTTAGTCTCAGTGCCCCTCCCACTGCCTCCACCCTCGTCTTCAGCTCTATTGGGTACAATAGCGTAGAGCGGGCAATCGGGACTAGCACTACATTTACAGTAGCACTAGCCGCGAATTCTCGAGCGCTGGATGAAGTGGTGGTAACCGGGTTGGCTACCTCGGTGAAGCGCTCCAATCTGGCCAATGCCATCACCACTATATCGTCGAAAGAACTCACAGGCAGTACGCGGCCCGTTACAGTAGACGCGGCATTGAGCGGGAAAGTGGTGGGTGCCAACATAGCGCAAACGAGTGGCGCGCCTGGTGGGGGGTTATCGGTTCAGTTGCGGGGTATTTCTACTATCAATGGTAGTTCGCAGCCACTCTATATTATTGATGGCGTGTACGCCGTAAATGCCGAGGTGGGCAATGGTGCTGGTTCTGCTGCCTTTAGCGGGGCTGCGGCCGGAACAGGACGCACCTCGCAGGATAATGGTATCAACCGTTTGGCTGATCTTAACCCCAATGATATTGAGAGCATCGAAATTCTGAAGGGGCCGAGCGCCGCGGCTATTTATGGAACGCGGGCCAATGCGGGGGTTATCATTATTAAGACCAAGCGCGGGGCGGCTGGTAAAACCCGGGTAAGCTTTAACCAAGATTTGGGCTTTGCGGAAGCGTGGCGCCTGTTAGGGAAAGAGGATTGGACGGATAGCAAGATTGATACGTATTATGCCTACCCCAACAATGCTACCCCCGCTCAGATAGCAAGCGTGAATGCTACCCGCGCAAGCGAAAAAGCAAAGTTGGCTGCGGCACAGGCTTCCGGTAATATCTACGACTATGAGAAGGAAGTATATGGAAATACTGCTTTCCTGCGGAACACAGGACTGAGTGTATCGGGCGGAAATGAGCGCACGAAGTTTTTCGTGTCGGGCTCCGCCACGAATGAGGAAGGTATTGTGAAGCGTACTGGCTTTGAGCGGCACTCCATCAGAGCGAATGTAGACCACAAGATTGGGGAGAGAATTGATTTGGGAGTTAGCTCCAACTACATCAACTCTGTAAACCGGCGTGGCTTTACTGGTAACGACAACCGTGGGGTAGCGTTGGGGTACACGTTGGCCTACATTCCCAGCTACGCCCAGTTGCATAAAAATGAGCTTGGGCTGTTTCCTGACTCGGACTACACGGGTGATAACCCGCTCGCAGTAGTGGAACGGGCTATCAATGAGGAAACAACCAACCGCTACGTTCAGACGGCAAATTTAGGTGTGCGGCTGATTGATAATGGGGTGTCGTCGCTGCGTTTTGCGGCGCAGGGTGGGGTTGACTTTTCCAGCAGCACGGCCTTACTGGCACTGCCCTCAGATATGCAGTCACAACGGAGCCTGGCATTGCCTGGAGCAGCCCGCGTAGCTAAAAACCAGTTTTTCAACTCTAACCTGCAGGGCTTCCTGATCTACGACTGGAAATTGGGCGACGCGGTTAGCCTGACTTCTCAGGTAGGTACAGTGCGTCTTTCACAAAAGCAGAACTTAACCTTTAACCAAGGCCAAAATCTCTCCCCTGGTCCCCCATACACTCCCAACCGGGGTACTGTAACTACTCAGGAAACCACCATTACGGAGGAAGCGGACCTGGGCTTTGTGGGGCAGCAAGAAGTTAATTTCCAGGACCAGATTATTGCCACTGCCGGTATTCGATTTGATAAATCGAATCGGAATGGTGACCCGGAGAAGTACTATGCCTTCCCCAAAGCCTCGCTGGCTGTCAACATTGCTAAGTTTGGGTTCTGGTCGTTTGATGCAGTGAACCTGCTGAAGCTACGGGCCGCTTATGGAGAAACCGGCGGGCCAGCTTTCTTCGGCGGCTTATATTCCCCATTGGTTGCAACCTCCACTGGTGGCCGACCGGGTTTGCTGACCTCAACCTTGCTAGGCAACCCCGATATCAAGCCAGAAACTGCTTCGGAACTGGAATTAGGGGTTGACCTAGGTTTTCTTGAAAACCGAATTGGCTTGGAGGCAACCGTTTACAACAAAAAGGTTTTTGACCTAGTCAACACATATGCCCTAGCTCCGGCAACGGGACTTACCTCGATTCGGGCATATAATGTGGGGGACTTACGTAACCGGGGCCTGGAACTGGCTTTGAACATAAACCCGGTGCGGAGCAATTTTGTCAACTGGAATTCAACCACGCAGTTCTGGCTCAATCGGTCCGAGGTAACAAAACTCTATACAGATCCGCTAGTGGTGCCGCCCTTTAATACTGGTTCCGGCTTCGGGGCCACATTTGGCCGCAACGTATTTGTAGTGGGAGAGTCTCCCTCTCGCTGGTATGGCACACCTGCCGACCCTAACAGTCCGAACTTCAGCGGCCTGACCCGTTACGAAGACGCGCAGCCGACATTCCAGATGTCTTTCCTGAACTCGCTGACAATCGCGCGCAGTTTTGAGGTATCGTTTCTGTTGCACTGGAAGAAGGATGGCTACAACAGCAACCTGAGCCGCCTGCTGAAAGATGAAGGTGGTACTACCGAAGACTGGAGCGAGCCGAGCCAAGAGGCGGGCGTACCAAAAGGGCTGTATCGCCAAGGCCTGACAGCCCGTGAGTTTATCCAGAACTCAGGATACGTGCGCTTACGAGAGGCATCCGTGTATTATTCGCTTCCGACCAGTATCCGCACCAGTCTGTTTAAGGAGTACGTGCAAAATATTCGCGTTGGGGTTTCGGGAAACAACTTGATTACCTGGACTAATTACGTGGGCTATGACCCTGAAGTATCCAACTTTGGCTCGACGGCCAACTTTGCCCAAGTGGATGTGGCCAGCTACCCAAGTACTAGAAGGGTATTCTTCCACATCAACATTGACTTCTAAGTCTTTCCTTCTCCTCACTCCTGAGTTTCTCCATCATGCAATATTTCCGTCATAAGCTAGTGGCTGCTGCGTGTGCAGCGGCGCTATTGAGCACTACCTCCTGTGGTTTCTTTGAGGTGGACCCCGTTGAAGATCCTAACAATCCCAGCCTAGGCTCGGTGCTGAACAATGCCAGCAAGGCACAGCTTGATGCGTTGGCTGTGGGCGTTGAGGCCTCATTGCGTAACGCGCATACGGGCAATGCCCCGTACAACTGGTTGGCTGGCACACTGGGCCGGGAGGTTACAATCCTGGCCTCTACTGAATCCAGATGGTACGGCGAACTACAGGGTACACGTACAACCTTGGATGATGCGGCTTACTATAATGGTTACTACACCCCGCTGTCCCAAACGCGTCGGGCCGCGCAGATTTACCGAGAGTCAGCGGCCAACAGCCAAGCTGTTAACGCCGAACAGAGGCAGGGAATAGCTGGGTTCACCCATACGTACGAAGCTTTATCCAAGCTGCTGTTACTAAACATGCAAGGAGCCAACGGCATTCGTATTGACGTAGACAATCCGCTGAGACCCGGCAAATTTGTAACACCTGCCGAGGCTTTGACCAATATCCGGCAACTGCTCGATCAAGGAGCAACTGAATTGGATCAAGCAGGCAGCAGCTTTGGATTCTCGCTATCTTCCGGGTATACTGGCTTTAACACACCCGCTACGTTCAAGCAGTTTAACCGAGGATTAGCGGCCCGCGTGGCCTTGTACCAAGGCGATTATAGCGGCGCGCTTACGGCGCTTGGCACCTCATTTATCAGCCCTACCGGCGACCTGAAAACGGGACCAAAAATTACCTACAATCCCGCCATTGCAGGCGACGCCGGTAATGCATACTTCCAGGTTTCAAATAACACGGGTTCCAACGTAATCGGGGTGCCGGATAATTTCGTAACGGAAGCAGAGGCCGGGGATGCCCGCTTGTCTAAGGTGGCACTGCGCACTACTCCGCGTGTGACAGGCGGCATCTCGCTTGCCTACGAGTCCCGTTTGTTTCCTACGAATACGACACCGCTGGATATCATTCGCAATGAAGAGCTGCTGCTGATTTCAGCTGAGGCTAAAGCCAATAGCGGAAACCTGCCCGGTGCATTGACTGATGTGAACATCATTCGTACCCGGGCTGGTAATTTGCCGGCTTTGCCAGCCGGAACGTTCACATCGGTGGCTAAAGCCATGGACGAGATTATTAAGCAGCGCCGGTATTCGTTGTTCTTCGAAGGACACTATTTCGTGGACTTGCGGCGTACAAACCGCCTGAAGCCGGTTGTAACGGTGGACCCTGCTTCCACGCCGCGCCAGACGCTGGCCTTTAGTGCCAGCCCCTATAACCTGATTGCAAACATGCCCAAGCCTGCTGCCGAGAAGGCCTGGGATGTTACTAACCCATAAGCTTCAAAGCCCAGACGTAAAAAAAGCCCCGGACATATGTCCGGGGCTTTTTTTACGTCTGGGCTTTGAAGCTAATTCTGCATCAGGTACCCCTTGATATACTCCTCCAAATCCCCGTCCAGCACGTTCTGCACGTCGGTGCGCTCGATGCTGGTGCGCAGGTCTTTGACGAGCTTGTAGGGGTGCAGCACGTAGTTGCGGATCTGGGAGCCGAAGTCGATGCGCTTTTTACCGGCTTCCACCACGGCCCGGGCTTCGTTGCGCTTGTCCAGCTCCAGCTGGTAGAGGCGGGACTTGAGCATGCGTAGGGCGTGCTCCTTGTTCATGAGCTGGCTCCGCTCAATCTGGCACTCGATGACGATGCCGGAAGGAGCGTGTTTGAGGCGCACGGCCGTTTCCACCTTGTTTACGTTCTGTCCACCAGCCCCACCGGCGCGGTAAGTATCCCAGGTAATGTCGCCGGGGTTGATCTGGATGTCGATGGTATCATCGACGACCGGGTAGGCGAATACGGAAGCAAACGACGTGTGGCGCCGGCCGCTGCTGTCGAAGGGGGAAATTCGAACTAATCGGTGTACCCCGATTTCGCTCTTAAGGTAGCCGTAAGCGAACTGCCCGTCTATTTCCAGCGCGGCCGATTTGATGCCGGCTCCTTCGCCCGGCTGGTAGCTGACCTGCCGCACAGTGAAGCCCTGCTTCTCGCCCCACATGATGTACATGCGCATGAGCATTTCGGCCCAGTCCTGGCTTTCGGTGCCGCCGGCTCCAGGGTTGATTTCCAGAATAGCCGACAACTGGTCTTCTTCGTCAGATAGCATACGCTTGAACTCCAGGCGCTCTACCGCCTGCTCGGCGGTAGTGAACTCGCGCTGCATCTCGTCTTCCGAAACGTCGCCTTCCCGGTAGAAGTCATAGAGAACTTCCACGTCGCCAAGCAGCTTTTCTACGACCTCGTAGTCGTCAGTCCAGACCTTGATGGCCTTGATTTCCTTCATGGTGGCTTCGGCTTTCTTGGAGTCGTCCCAGAAACCGGGGGCCGTAGTTTGCTGTTCGGTGGCAATTACCTGCGCTTTGCGGGCATCGTAGTCAAAGATACCTCCTCAGGGCCTCAGCGCGGCCCTTCAACTCCTTCACCTGATCGTGGGTCATGGAAAAAATGCGTGAATGAATGAGAACTGCTTTCCTGGCCGAGGCGGCCGGAACAGCGGTGTAAAGGTGGGAAGAAATCGGGGAGGAATGGGCCGGAACGCAAAAACGGAGCGTGCCCGCCGGGTACGCTCCGTTTTTGCGGGCTGCTGAAACGGGGCTACACGCGCACCATCCAGCCGTGGGTATCGGTGGCTTCCCCGCTCCGAATAGCAGCCAGGGCGGCCGATACGCGCTGGGAGAAGGCATCGGCGGGTACGGCGGGCAGTTCGTAATCCTGGCCCTGGTAGCCGATGACGGCCATGGGAGCAATGGTGGCGGCGGTGCCTACGCCAAAAGCTTCCTGCAGCGTGCCGTTGGCCTGCGCTTCCAGAATCTCCAGGGCTGAAACCTTGCGCTCTTCCACCGGCATGCCCCAGTCGTGGGCCAGCTGCAGCACGCTGCGGCGGGTAATGCCATCCAGAATAGAAGTGCTCAGGGCCGGGGTAATCAGGCGGCCATCAATAACGAACATGGCGTTCATCGTGCCGGATTCCTCCACGTACTTGTGCTCGGAGGCATCCGTCCAGATGAGCTGGTTGTAGCCTTCCTGCTGGGCCAGCTTGGTGGGGTACATGGCCGCGCCGTAGTTGCCCGCGTTTTTAGCGAAGCCCGCACCGCCCTCGGCCGAGCGTACGTATTTTTCTTCAAAACGCACCCGCAGCGGCTTGTTGTAGTACAGGCCAACGGGGCAGGTAATAATCATGAAGCGGTACGAATCGGAGGGGCGCACGCCCAGCATACCATCGGTAGCGAACATGAAAGGGCGAATGTACAGGGCGCTGCCCGCGAAGCTAGGTACCCACTCGGCATCCAGTTGAATCAACTGCCGCAGGCCCTGCATGAAGATTTCCTCCGGTACGGCCGGCATGCACATCCGCTCGGCGGAGGCATTCAGGCGCTGCAGATTATCGAGCGGGCGGAAGATGAAAATTTCGTCTTCCGTGTTTTTATACGCTTTCATGCCCTCGAAAATGGCCTGCCCATAGTGCAGGGCCGAGTTGGCGGGGCTCACCAGCATGTCGCCGTAAGGCACAATCTGGGGCTCCTGCCACTCTCCATCCTGATAGTCCACTACCAGCATATGGTCGGCGAAGGTTTTACCGAAATCCAGATGGTTGAAATCCACTTCGGGTAGGCGGGAGGCGGCAGTGCGCTTCGTAGAAATGGTCAAGGCGTCAATCATAAAAGGTGGGGGTGGGAGAAGGAGGTGAAGGCACTGCCGCACTACTCACTGCCAGAAAGGAAGCGGAAAGCGAAGTGCCGAAGCGGGTGGGGGAGGTGGTAGCGGAACGGTAGGTAAAGGTGCGGATTTTCTTCCGAACACTTGTTAGTCTGGGATGGTGCCCAGTATCAGAGGCGGGGTTCCCACTTTACTTCTTCGGCCTGCAGCTCGTGAGCCATTTGCCGGCTCAGTACGAACAGGTAATCGGAGAGGCGGTTGAGGTACATCACCACCAGCTCGGCCACGAAGGAGTCTTCCTGCAGATGGATGACCAGCCGTTCAGCGCGGCGGCACACGCAGCGGGCCACGTGGGCAAAGGAAACCGACTGGTGCCCGCCCGGCAGCACAAACACGCGCAACTCAGGCAGCCCGGCGTTCATGCGGTCCATTTCCTGTTCCAGCAGGGTAATATCCTCGGCGTGCAGGTCCGGAATCTTCATCTTCGACTTGTCGGGGTCAGAGGCCAGGGAAGCCCCAACGGTGAACAGCCGGTCCTGAATTTCCTTGAGCATCGGGCGGCGGGCAGCATTTACCTCCTGGTCGCGCACCAGCCCGATGTAGGAGTTGAGTTCATCCACGGTGCCGTAGCACTCAATGCGCAGGCTGGATTTGGGCACGCGGGTCCCGCCAATAAGGGAGGTCAGGCCTTTGTCGCCGGTTTTGGTGTATATCTTCAAGCGAGGAGTAGAAACTGGAATGGAAAGCTATACTACCTGCAACGGCCGGAAATGTTGGTTTTCGAGGCCTTACTGCCCGGCCAGTTGCTGGGTGGCCACTTCGTGGTTGACAACGTCAGTTTCCACCAGTCCGTCGCGCAGGCGCACAATACGGTGGGCGTGGCGGGCAATGTCCTCCTCGTGAGTTACCATAATGATAGTGTTGCCACGTACGTACAAAGCCTCAAACAGCTCCATAATCTCGTGGCTGGTACGGGTATCCAGGGCCCCGGTGGGTTCGTCGGCCAGGATAATGCTGGGGTTGTTGACCAAGGCCCGGGCAATGGCTACGCGCTGGCGCTGCCCGCCAGACAGCTCATTGGGCTTGTGCAGGGCACGCTCAGCCAGGCCTACGCTGCGCAGAGCTTCGCGGGCCATTTCCTGCCGCTCACTTTTGCCGTAACCGGCGTAAATCAGGGGCAGGGCCACGTTATCGAGGGCCGTAGCGCGGGGCAGCAGATTGAAGGACTGAAATACGAAGCCGATTTCCTTGTTGCGCACATCCGCCAGCTGGTTATCCGTCATGTTGCTGACGTTTTTGCCATTGAGGATGTATTCTCCGCCCGATGGGGTATCCAGGCAGCCCACAATATTCATGAGGGTGGATTTACCCGAACCCGAAGGGCCCATGAAGGCAACGTACTCGCCGCGCTGGATGGTGATGGATACCGACTGAAGCGCGTGAATTTCCTCTGTCCCCATCCGGTAGACCTTGGAAATATCAGTGGTTTGGATAACGGGAGGCAGCATATCCGAAAGGCCAGGGGTTAGTTCCAGGGGGCGGTGGCGGCTGCACGAGCCGCACGCCGGGTCTCGTACTGTGTACGAAAGGTAGCGTAATCTGCGGGGGAAAGCAACGTGCCCAAGCGGTAGAGCGGGGACTGGGCATATTCGGTGAGGCCCACCGGAATGGATGCCAGTACGTAGGCTTTCAGCAGCGGAACGGAGGTGGGGTTATAGTCGATACCACGCAATAAGGTGTTGTACGCCAGATTAACATCGTGCCGGGCCGCGTAGAAAGCAGCAGCAGCTACTAAGCCGTTTTCCACGAACGGGGCCTGGTGGGCTAGCTGCGCGTAGAGGCGGGCTGCCTGCCGGGGCTGCTGCGTAGCCTGGGCCAGCGCCGCCCGGAAGTACAGGGCCTGGAACCGGTCGAAGCCGGTAAAACGGCCGCGCTGCACCAACTGCCGGAGGGCCGGCCACTGCCGGGCACGCACATAGGTCTCGCCGCGCAGAACGTTCCAGGGAGAGGCTGCAGCGGCCGTTACGGCCGGGGCATACCGCTCCAGGAAGCGCTGCACTGCCGGTAGCTGGCCCTGCTGCAATGCTCTTGGTAGCTGCGCCAGTAAAGCCGCTGACCGCAACGCTGGCGTGGTAATTTGGGCGGCCGCGGGGAGTAGCTCGGCTGCCGGCAGCTCATCTCCCCGAAGCACCAAAAACTGAGCACGGAGCGAATCGGACGCCTGCTCGTAGCGGGTACGGAAATCGGGCTCCAGTACCGTCAGGAGTTGACGGGCCATTTTTTGACTGTCCGTTTCTGCCGAAGCCAGTACCCGGCCAGCTACTTGCCGGGCCGAATCGGGCTGGCTGTTGAGGGCCAGGGCAAAGGCCTGCGGAAGCGCGGCGGTAACAGCTCCGGATTGGCGGGCTTCCTGCAAGCGTGCGGCTGCCGGGGCGGGTAGTCCTTGCTGCAGCAGCCACAGACCTTGTAACTGCTGATAATAGGCGGCGGCGGGGCTGGAGCCAGTGGCTAGCGGAGCCAGGGTGATTTGGGCGGCTACCGGCTGCCCGCCCAGATGCTGCGTAAATGCCCGCAGAAACAGCAACTGGTCCTGATAGGCTTCATTGGCCGGCTGGGCCAGCAGGCGGGGGAAAACGGGTAGTAAGGAAGTGTCCTGGCGCATTGCCCGGGCCAGGGCCTCGTGGTACAGCCGTGCGAAGCCGGCTACGGACAGCACACGGGCAGTATCGGGGGCAGATGGGCTTGGAGCGGGCTGCCCGGTCAGCTGCGCCAGTAGCAAGGCGTTGCTGCGTAGGGCCGCATCGGGAGAGGTGGCAGCGGCTTGGGCCAACTTCCGGGCCTGGGACCATTGCTGCTGGCGGATAAGGGCGGCTAGTCGGTTGGCCTGCAATACGGGGTTTCCGGGAGCGGCCGCCTCGGCCCGGGCCTGGTAGAAGTCAACGGAATCGGAGAGGGTGGAGCGAGTGTACAACTGGGCCAGGTCGCCGTTTAGAGCCGCACTGCCTGGGGTGGCTTTCAGAGCTTCCCGCAGTACGCTCAGCCGGTCAAAAAAGTCCGATGGCTCGTTGTATAAAGCCGCCAGCCGCAAGGAAATCCGCTCGGAGGGCCGCCGGGCCAGGGCGCGACGCAGGATGTTAATTTCGTTTTGCCGCTGCAGGCGAAACCGGTACAGCGCGGCCCGGCCCAGACTGGCTTTGTGGTTATGCTGATCCAGTACGTCGCTCTCGGCGTAGTACCGTTCCGCCAGCAATGCCTGCGCCATATCCTCGGGGTTGGTCTCGCTTTCCAGCCGGGCCAGGTCGCCCAGATTGTTGAAGGAAGCTGCCTGTACCTGGTCGAGCACGAAGAAGCCGTTGCGCTGGGCTACCACCACGACCACCGCAATACCCAGCACGTACATGGCGTAGAACGGAAACCGGCGGGGCTCAAACACTACCCGGTACACCGGCAGCTTCTGGCGGAGCAACGGCGCAAAATTGAGCAATACATACAGCAGGAAGGCCGCGCCTACCCCCAGAAAAGCCAGCACCGTGAAGTCGCGGCCGGCTTGCAGCAGCGGGTCGTTGGCGGTAGCCAAGGCGTAGCCCAGCGTGGCGGCGGCCAGCAGTACCAGCGCCCCATACAGCATGGTTGCTTCAGAAGCGGGCAGCCACTCCTGAAACGTACGGGCCCGCCGTCCGAAGCTGAGGGCCGCTACCAGTACTGCCGGCAGCAGCAGCACATAGGGGTCGAGGTGCAGGCCCGGCAGCAGCACCGTCTCGTTTTGGTTGAGGTAGTACAGCAGTAGCGTACCCAGGTATAGAAAGCTGGCCAGCAAAAAGGGCCAGAGCCCGAACCGGCCGGTCGGTGTATCGGCCTGGGTATTTAGCCACAATAGTCCGTGCACATTCTCAAAGGCCACCCACAGCACCAGCAGCGCAAACGCAATGGCCCCGCCCGCCGTGAAAAAGGCGCTGATGTGCAAGGCCGTAACGCTGGCGGGACTGGGGCTGCCCAGAAACAGCAGAAGCCCCAAGCCCCCCACCAGTGCCGTAAAACTGCCCAAGCGCACCGGGAAAGAAACCGCGGGCCGGAAGGCGTGAAAGTAATAGGCGGGCCCGCCCAGCACCGCCAGCGCCAGCAGCAGAAAATACCGTTCCTGACTGTCCAGCAGACCCAGCAAATCAATGTTGAGCGACATCAACAGGAAGATGACCAACGCCATGCCCGCAACGAATACCGGCCGGGCGGCCCGGCTGATGGCCGCCAGAAAGTAAACCAGTGCCACGCCCAGGAAGGCCACGAGGGCAAAGGCTGCTTCCGGCCGTAGAAAAGGCCCGGCCACATCCCAGGTGTGCGTAACCAGGTAGCCATTGGCCTGCACCGGCATACGGGCCACCCCAATGGGAACGTAGTCCACGGTAGTGGGCACGGGTGTAAGCTGCGCTACCGGCCGAACCGGCAGTATTACATCTTCAGCGGTGGCGTAGTGCCAGCCAGCCAGCAGTATGGCCAGCGCAGCACAAAGGGTCAGCAATGCCAACGGCCCGCGCCACCAGACGGGGCGGGCCGAAGCGGGGGGAGCAAAGGAAATGGGCACCAGGAGTTAGTCCAGCACTTTGGGTACACGGAAATAATCGGAGTCCTTGCGCGGGGCGTTGCTTAGACCGGCTTGGTGGCTGACCGAGTTCAGCGGGTTATCGGAACGCAGCACGTTGATTTCCTGCGAGAGGTGCACCAGCGGCTCCACGTCGTCGGTGTTCAGCTGCCGGAGCTGGTCAACCCAATCCAGAATCTTGTTCAGGTCGCCGAGCATCTGCTGCTCCTTGGTATCGTCGAATTCGAGGCGGGCCAGATGGGCCAGGCCCCGCAGGGTGGTTAGGTCGGTGCTCACAGAAAAGAAAAACTAAAAGTCAAAACGTAGTACGGAAAGTAACGCGGACTTACACCCGCGTGGTTTTGCGCGGAGCCGGGGCCGGCTCCGGACGCCACGTGCTGGCTTCCGGAATGCCACCGGCCTCCGGGCGGAGCGCACTGGCAATAACGGAAAAAGCCTGCTGTTTGAGTCGGGGCGCATCTGCCGGGGTAAGACCAGCCGTGGGAATGGGCGCGTGCACAATAATAGCCAAGGGCGAATACCGGACCCGCAGACCATCAACATCGGGCATGAAGCGGTGGTTCAGGGGCATGGTGATGGGCACCACCGGCACGCCGGCCGCAATGGCCAGCTGAAAAGCCCCGTCCTTGAACTCATCGAGCTGCTGGCCCGGGTTCTGGCCGATGCGCCCCTCCGGAAAGATAACCACCGAGCGGCCGGCCTCCAGCGTCCGGCGGGCCTGCACCATGGCCCGGCCCCGGCTCACGGCATTGTTGCGGTCCACGGTTATGTAAGTGCGGCCAAAAATGGGCCCCCACAGCGGCACGTTGGCCAAGGAGCTTTTGCCCATAATGTTCAGCCAGCCCGGAATGGTGCGGAACAGCAACGGAATATCAATGTACGAGCTGTGGTTGGCCACGTACACGCAGGGCTGCCCGGCAGGCAGTGGCTGCTCGCGAATGGTTTCTACCGGTACGCCCCACATCCGGATGAACAGCCGGGCCCAGTGCCGGTTGAGGGCGTGCAGGTAGCGGTGGCGCTGCGGCTGGCGGCTCAGATACCACTGCAGCGGGTACGTGAGCACGAAGGGCATGACAAACCAAAAGGTGGCCCAGGTAGTGTATAACCGATGACCGATATAGCGAAGCAGGCGCGGCATAGGCACAAAAATACGGCTGAAGGAGCGGAATACGACGAAACCGGCCAAGTACCCCCCGCGTGCATGAGGACTGCATGAACTCCAGCGGCGGGTGGGCAGGCCCTACACGCCCAGCACGCGGGCAGCTTTCAACAAACCCGCCACGCTGATGGCATCCGTAATGCGGCCACTCATAACCAGCTCTACTGCCTGGCGCAGTGGAAGTTTCCACAAACGCAGGTCCTCAGTTTCCTCCGGCTCTACCTCACCCTGCTCCAACTCCTCGGCCAGAAACACGAACCCCTCTTCGTCCGTCACCGAGTTGGAGGTGTGCAGGCGCATCAGGTTGGTCCAGCGACGGGCCAGCAGACCGGTTTCCTCCTTCAGCTCCCGCTGCGCCGAGGCCAGAATATCCAGCTCCACAGGCCCGCCGCCCATCGGAATTTCCCAGCTGTACTCACTGAGAGTGTAGCGGTACTGGCCCACCAGCCAGGTATTGCCCTCGGCATCCACCGGAATAATACCCAGGGCTTTGTTTTTCATGGATACCACCCCGTAAATGCCGGGATTACCGGCAGGGTTGGTTATCTGGTCTTCCCGTACCCGAATCCAGGGGTTCTGGTATTTCACTTCCGAGTGATGAACCTGCCAGGGGTTGTGGGTTTCGTCGATTTCCGGGGCCGCAAAGGTGCTCATAGCGTACGGTGTAAGTAAAGTAACGGACCAGCAAAGGTAGCGCACAACGGCGGCTGTGCGAATTGGGCAGCCTACTGATCCGGTAGATGGTAGCGTTGGCCGGGAATCTGCCGCCATTGAGCAAGTATGCCAGCGCGGGGCTACAAGGCGTATTACCTTTGATTCATTACATAAATGCAGCGCGTGTAGGGTTTATGGAAAGGAAGGCTTCTACCGCGTAGTGTTGGCTTTCGGCAAAAAGGAGTAGGGTGGATGAATGATATTTTGCCGACCAATGCGTTGAAAAAGGCCGCTGCCCTGGGTAGCGGCTTTTTTATTTCCCGCCAGCAGATAATCAGCGGCGGCCAACGGCCAAGGCCCAAAATCCTGTAAGCTCTGCCATCAAACCCTGGATAAAAGTGGCGCGTACCAAGCATAAGGCAGTCGTTTACTTCCCGGCTGCTGCCTTTTTGTGTATGGCCAATCAACCCAAAAACCAATCTGCGCAACCCCAACCCGGCGACCCTCTGTTCAACCTGAAACACGCCGAAGCCGAAGCCGCGCTGGAGCAAAATACCGGTGGCCTGGGTCCCACTACCAACGAGTACATCACCACCGACGAGGATGAAAGCCTGGACGAAGGTCCGCGCGACAAGCAGGGTTTTCGGCGGGGCGAGTCGCCCTCAACAGATACTGGATCTACTGCTGGCCGCCACTAACGCAAGTTCCGGCCGCTAGCGGCACAGGAACGTGTATCTACTGGAACGCCTCCGCGGGTGCTACGGCCACCGCGGAGGCGTTCTGCCGTTTCGCTGCTACTGAGTGCAGGGTCGGAGCTGCGTCGTCTCGTACTTTTGCGAAATGCTACATGTTTCGTACACCGGCCAGCCGCTGGAAGCCGGGCTGGATGAAGCCGGGCGAGGCTGCCTGGCCGGACCGGTTTTCGCGGCGGCCGTCATTCTGCCCCCGGATTTTGCGCCGCATTACCTCAATGACTCCAAGAAAATGACGGCCCGGCGGCGGGAGTTGGTACGCGCCGAAATCTGCCGGGAGGCGGTAGCCTGGGCAGTAGCCGAAGCCTCACCCGCGGAAATAGCCAGCATAAACATTGCCCAGGCCAGCTACCTGGCCATGCACCGCGCCGTGGCTCAGCTCAGCGTTATGCCCACGCATCTACTTGTGGATGGCAACCGGTTTCGGGCTCATGCTACACTGCCTCACACCTGCATTATCGGGGGCGACGGGCTATACCGGTCCATTGCGGCGGCCTCGGTGCTGGCGAAAACCTTCCGCGACGAGCGGATGGCTGAATTGGCGGCGCAGCACCCGCACTATGGCTGGGAGCAGAATGCCGGTTACCCCACAGCCCTGCACCGGGCGGCCATCCGGGAGTTAGGCCCCACGGAGCACCACCGCATGGGTTTTCGGCTGCTGTAAGAGAAGGCAGGCCCGGCATTGTTTCCAGCAACGGCAAAGGGCCTTTTTCCAGCGGCTCCGGTTGTGGTAACCGGAGCCGCCGGAAAAAGGCCCTTTGCTGTTGCCGGCAGGGGCGCGAGGGGCGTTATTCCTTCAGGCGCAGTAAGTCCAGGAACAGGCTGAATCCATCTACGGAAGTGCCGCCTTCCCCAAAACTCTCGAAGCTCAGGGGTTTGATGATATAGCCGCTAACGGCCAAATCCTGGGCTTTCAGCCGGTCGGTTTCCAGGTCGGAGGTGGTGGTGATAAATACATTGAGACCCACAAAATCGGGGTCGGAGCGCAGAATCTCCAGCAGTTCCAAGCCGTTCATGCGGGGCATGTTCAGGTCAAGCATCACTACGCTGGGTTTGGAAATCTGCTCCTGGCCGCCTTCACCGCGCAGCATATTCAGGGCTTCGCGGCCGTTGCGTGCAATGTACAGCGGAACGGCAACATTGTGCTTGCGCAGCTCCCGCTGCACATTCATAATATCCATCTGGTCATCTTCAACCAGAAGGATGCTGGGTTGTTCGGCTTCAGGGTTCATAAGACGATAACGCGGGTGGGGCCATCTGCGGCCGGGATTCTATACGGTAATTACCGCCCTAAGGTGGCTTTGGACCGGGTTTTCTGATTTTCCTCGGTCCGGCGGGCAGGCTCTTTAGGCCAGGTGAACACAAAAGTAGCCCCCTGGCCCTCAGTTGATTCAAGATGAATAGATCCACCTTGTCGCTCCACTATTTTCTTGACAATGGCCAGGCCTACGCCCGTACTTTCCAGGGTGTCGCGCTCCGTCAGGGTCTGGAAAATTACGAATATCCGCTCATGGTACTCTGGCGCAATGCCCGGGCCGTTATCCGCTACCGAAAACGTATAGAACTTAGGGCCCTCCACGCAGCCAATGCGCACTACACCCTGCCGGGGCTGATGATGATACTTGGCGGCGTTGCTGATGAGGTTGGTAAATACCTGCTGCAGCTGTACCCGGTTGGTATGGATGGTGGGCAGGTAAAAGGGCAGTTCCACCTCAAAGCCTTCGGGTAGCTCCAGGGAGTCGATTATTTCGCGCAGAAGCTGGCGCACGAATACGGCCTCGTCGGCCTGGGGCGTGCGGCCCACCCGGGCTAGGTCCAGAATGCCGGTGATGAGGTTTTCCATGCGCCGTACGCGGGTACGCATCAGCAGCAGAAACTCCCGAATGTGCTCGGGCAGCCCCTGGCCCATGTCCTCCTCAATCCAGCGCGAGGCCGTTTCGATGCCCCGCAGGGGAGCTTTTAAATCGTGGGATACCACGTAGGCAAACTGATCCAGTTCCTGGTTGCGGCGCTCCAACTGCCGAATATTAATGTTGATGGTATCGGTCATTACGTTGAGCGACTCCGACAGCTTGCTCAACTCATCATCGGCGGTATCCTGCACCTGCGTGCCATAGTCGCCGTTAGCAATGCGCTGGGCCTGCTGCACCATGCCCCGAATACGGCGGGAAAACAGGCGCACCATGTAGCTGGCGTACAGCAGCCCCAGAAAAATAGTGGCCAGCGTGATGCTCACCGATAGAATGCGGGTTTCGCGGATGCTGTTCTGGAGCTTTACCCGCTGTTTTACCCGAATGTCGGCTTCCTCCTGATCAAACACAGTAAACAGCACCCGAATCTGATCCATGAGCACTTTGCCGGTCAGATCAGTGGTCAGGTTGCTGTGCTCCAGCCCGTTGATGCCCATCTGGTCAGGGTTGCGGCGCATGGCTTCCCGCTTCTCTCCAATAAGCAAGTGGGAATAAGCGGCCCACTGCTGGAATAAATACTGAGCCCGCACCATGCGCTCATACTGCGGCGTGCCAAGGGTCAGCTCGTTGCGAAGCTGGGCAAAACGGCCCAGCAGGTTTCGTTCGCCTTCGTAGTAGGAATCCAGCACTACCTCGTTGCCGATGAGCAGGTAACCCCGAAAGCCGGTTTCCATATCAATGATGTTGCGCAGCAGGGTAGTGGCTTCCCCGGTAATGCGCTGGGACCGTTCCACACGCTGGGAGTTGCGCAGCACAGCCCGGGAGAGCTGGTAGTTGATGGCTACCACCGCCGCAAACAGCACGGATATGATTAGAAAGCCCGCAAATAGTTTGGTGGAGAGCTTGAACTTCATGCAGAGACGGCAGCGGTACGAACTAGAAACGTTCAGTACGGATTTTTTCCTCCAACGTACGGAGTAGCTGCGTAATCTGGTCGGCCAAGCGGTTGATTTCGGCCAGTCCGTCAATGGCTTCGTCGCGCTGGCCCCGCTGGGCTACATCCATCAGGCGGTTAGCCTCCAAATGAATCCGGTTGTGAACCTCATCCAACTGCTGACTCTCGGGCAGGAAACCGTAGCGCGACAGTAGATACTGGCTGATCCAGTGCCCTAAGGAGCATTGTTGCGGGTCGCGGATGGGTGCTTCGGCGGTATTGCTACCGTAAAGAAAAGAACGGAGCTTGGATTTAAAGAGCAGATGCTTGATGCGGGCAGCATCAAACTCCTGTTTCAGTTCATCAGTCATACGACGGAATATACGGTGACGGGGACCGAACCGGTGAAGTGGTTGCTGAGCAAATGAGGGCTCAAGCTGAACGGTGGCCACAAAGATAACCGGAATTCAGGGCGGCCGGCCGGGCATTATTGGCTACTTTCGCCCGGCCAATTCCGGGCGTTTCGGCGCGGCCGGCCATTCACTTCCCAACCTCACTCCACCCCATGTCTGAGTCGCTCAAAACCGTTCCGCTCAATGATGTGCACCAGCAGCTCGGTGCCAAAATGGTGCCCTTCGCGGGCTACAACATGCCCGTGCGCTACTCCTCCGATTTGGAAGAGCACCACACCGTGCGCCGGGCCGTGGGCATCTTCGACGTGTCGCACATGGGCGAGTTCCGGGTGCGCGGCCCCCACGCCCTGAACCTGATTCAGCGCGTAACCAGCAACGACGCCAGCAAGCTCAGCCCCGGCAAAGCCCAGTACAGCTGCCTGCCCAACCAGCAGGGCGGTATCGTGGACGACCTGCTGGTGTACATGCTGGCCGAGGAAGACTACCTGCTGGTGGTCAACGCCTCCAACATCGAGAAGGACTGGGCCTGGATTCAGCAGTTCAACACCGAGGGCGCCGATATGCAGAACCTGTCGGATGAGATGAGCCTGTTCGCCGTGCAGGGCCCCAAAGCCACGGCGGCTCTGCAGAGCCTCACCGACGCCGACCTCTCGGCCATTCCCTACTACTCCTTCGTGCAGGGCACTTTCGCCGGCGCGCCCGACGTGATTATCTCGGCCACGGGCTACACCGGCGCGGGCGGCTTCGAGCTGTACGTGCCCAACCAGTACGCCCAGCAGGTATGGGAAGCCGTCATGACGGCCGGCCAGCCCTACGGCCTCAAGCCCATCGGCTTGGGCGCCCGCGACACGCTGCGGCTGGAAATGGGCTACTGCCTCTACGGCAACGACATCACCGACACGACCTCGCCCCTGGAAGCCGGCCTGGGCTGGATTACCAAATTCACCAAGGACTTCACCAACTCCGAAAGCCTGAAGGCCCAGAAGGAAGCCGGCGTGGAGCGCAAGCTGGTGGGCTTCCTGATGGACGGCCCCGGCATCCCGCGTAGCCACTACCCGCTGGTGAACGAGGCCGGTGAGGTAATTGGCGAAGTAACCAGCGGCACCCAGTCGCCGAGCCTGAGCAAGGGCGTGGGCCTGGGCTACGTGAAAACCGAGCTGAGCAAGCCCGGCAGCCAGATTTTTGTGCAGGTACGCGGCAAAAACCTGCCCGCCACCGTCACCAAGCTCCCCTTCGTGCCTGGCACCGAGGAGGCGTAAACGAATCTATTACTCGTCATGCTGAGCGAAGGCGCAGCCGCAGTCGAAGTATCTCTACCTCTGGCTAATTCCTTGGATTACCCTCAGTAGAGATGCTTTGGCTACGGCTGCGCCTTCGCTCAGCATGACGTTTTTTAATCTTTCTCCAATGACCAATCAACTACCCACCCTCGACGTGTGCTTCTCGCCCGAACTGCTGCCGCTGTACGACCTGCGCGGTAAGGTGGCGGTGGTGGTGGACGTGCTGCGGGCCACCAGTAGCATCGTCACGGCGCTGGCCCAGGGCGTTACGCATCTGGTGCCGTTCAGTGAGCTGGAGGCGTGCCGGGCCCAGGCCGCAGCCGGCTACCTCACCGCCGCCGAGCGGGACGGCCGCCAGGCCGAGGGCGTGGACCTGGGCAACTCGCCCTTCGGCTACCTCGATGGCGTGGTGCCCGTACGGGGTCGGGCTGTGGCCATTACCACCACCAACGGTACCCGCGCGCTGCACCTCTCCGCCGCCGCCGATGAAATCGTGGTGGGTGCGTTCCTGAACCTCGGGGCCGTGGCCGACCACCTGCGCCGCCTGCAGAAGGACGTAGTAGTGGTATGTGCCGGCTGGAAAGGCAAGTTCTGCCTCGAAGACACCCTGTTCGGCGGGGCCCTGGCCGCCCGCCTGCAGGCCGATTTCGACACCACCGGCTCCGACGCCACCCTGGCCGCCCTCGACCTGTGGCGCGCCGCCGAGTCCGACCTGGCCGGCTACCTGCTCCAATCGGCCCACGTGCGCCGCCTCAACAGCCTCGAAGCCCACAAAGACATGGAGTTCTGCATCCGCCAAGACGAGTACGACCTAGCGCCCGTGTTCAAAAACGGCCGCATCACGGCCTAATCATTGCAATCAGTAGGTAATGTGGCACACGCTTTAGCTTGTGCCGTGAACCGTCTTCTACCTCTTGAAGACAACAAAACAGGCTTGCCACACGGCAAGCCTGTTTTGTTGATAGCCCAATTTCTGAGCAGGATTCGGCGCCCCGACACAAGCTAAAGCGTGTGCTACAATCGTGCACGAAGCCCGGGCCCGGCACAAGCTAAAGCGTGTGCTACAATCGTCCACAAAATCCGTCTGATCCGTCTAATCCGTTTCAATCAGTGATTAAACTGGGCTTCCTCAGTGCTGCCGACCAAGGCGGCGGTGCTGGCCTGGCCGCTGGTTACCACGTTCTGCACGGCATCGAAGTAGCCGGTGCCTACGAAGGCCTGGTGCTTCACGGCCCGGAAACCGTGCTGCTGGAGGGCAAACTCGCGCTGCTGCAGCTCGGAGTAGCCGGCCATGCCCCGCTCCCGGTAGGCCGTAGCTAGCTCGAACATGCTGGTGTTGAGGGCGTGGAAGCCGGCCAGGGTGATAAACTGGAACTTGTAGCCCATGGCGGCCAGCTCTTCGCGGAAGGTGCTCATTTCCTGCGGGCTCAGCTTGGCGGCCCAGTTGAACGAGGGCGAGCAGTTGTAGGCCAGCAGCTTGCCGGGGAATTGCGCGTGGAT
The DNA here is from genome assembly GCF_049949205.1 of Hymenobacter sp. 102. Classification (NCBI taxonomy): domain Bacteria; kingdom Pseudomonadati; phylum Bacteroidota; class Cytophagia; order Cytophagales; family Hymenobacteraceae; genus Hymenobacter; species Hymenobacter sp. 102. The sequence goes on along the minus strand of NZ_CP188172.1, from coordinate 1,713,949 downwards.
GCCCTCGGCAAACTGGCGGGCCTGCTCCAGATCAGGGTGGGAGGTTTCCATCCAGATAAGGTCGGCGTAGGGGGCGTAGGCCAGGCCGCGGGCAATGCCGGCCTCCACGCCGCAGCGCACCCGGAAAAAGCCCTCGGAGGTCCGCTCGGCTTCCTGCAGCACGAAGGGCTGGTCACGCGGGTCCACGTCGGAGGTGAGCAGGTCGGCGGCGTCGGCATCGGTGCGGGCTACTACCAGCGTGGGCACGCCCAGCACGTCGGCGGCGAGGCGGGCGGCTACCAGCTTGTTGATGGCCTCCTGGGTGGGCACCAGCACCTTGCCGCCCAAATGGCCGCACTTCTTGGCTGATGACAGCTGGTCCTCGAAATGCACCCCGGCGGCCCCGGCCTCAATCATCATCTTCATCAGTTCGAAAGCATTCAGATTGCCCCCGAAACCAGCCTCGGCATCGGCCACGATGGGCACCAGCCAGTGCACCGAGCCCTCACCCGATACGCTCTGAATCTGGTCGGCGCGGAGCAGGGCGTTGTTGATGCGGCGTACCACGCTGGGTACCGAGTCGGCGGGGTAGAGGCTTTGGTCAGGGTACATGTGGCCGGCCCCGTTGGCGTCGGCGGCCACCTGCCAGCCGCTCAGGTAAATGGCCTTTAGCCCGGCCTGTACTTCCTGAATGGCCTGATTGCCGGTGAGGGCCCCCAGCCCGGCCACGTATTCCTCCGTGTGCAGCTGCTGCCACAGCCGCTCGGCCCCGCGGCGGGCCAGCGTGTACTCAATCTGCACCGAGCCGCGCAGCTTCAGCACGTCCTCGGCCGAATACGGCCGCTCAATACCCCGCCAGCGCGGATTCGTGGCCCAATCCTGTTGCAATGCGGCAATCTGTTCCTGCTTGTTCATGGCGGTAAGGGGTTTAAGGAAGAGGTAGGGAAAGTGGAGGCAAAGCGCAGCCCGGCCGGCTGGCAAAGCGGCTTGTTTAAGCTGGAAATAGGTTTTTGTTCTCCTCCTTGTAAAGGAGGGGTCAGGGGTGGTTGACTCGTTGAATCGTGTTGTTGGGGTCGTTCAACCAAACAACATCAGCACGCGGAGCAACCACCCCAGCCGCGCCTTCGGCACGGCGTCCCCTCCTTTGCAAGGAGGGGAGTTGGTTGTTCTAGGCCAACTGCTCGTAGGCTGGCACGGTCAGGAATTCGATGAACTTCTCGCTCATCACCAGCCGGTCGAACAGGCGGGCGGCTTCCAGGTAGCGGCCGGCGTCGTACTGGGCGGGGCCTACCTGCTGGCGGATATGCTCCAGCACGGGCGGCACCAGGCTGCGGTACAGCTCCACCGTCACGGGGCGGCCGTCATCGAGGGTGGTGCCGGGCGTGTGCAGCCACTGCCACACCTGGGCCCGGCTGATTTCGGCGGTGGCGGCGTCTTCCATCAGATTATAAATCGGCACGCAGCCGTTGCCCCGCAGCCACGATTCCAGGTACTGCACCGCCACGTCGATATTCAGGCGCAGGCCGGCTTCAGTGATGTGGCCCGCGGGGGCGCGCACCAAGTCTTGGGCCGTGACGTGCACGTCGTCGCGCTTATTGTCCAGCTGGTTGGGCTGAGGCATCAGCTCGTTGAACACATCCAGGGCCACTGGCACCAGGCCGGGGTGGGCCACCCAGGTACCATCGTGGCCGTTGCGGGCCTCCCGGATTTTGTCCTGGCGCACTTTCTCCAGGGCCGTTTCGTTGGCTTTGGGGTCGTTTTTAATGGGAATCTGGGCGGCCATGCCGCCCATGGCGTGCACGCCCCGGCGGTGGCAGGTCTGGATAACCAGCTGCGAGTAGGCGGCCATAAACGGCACCGTCATGGTTACCTCAGCGCGGTTGGGCAGGCGGAATTCGGGGTTCAGCCCCAGCCGCTTGATGTAGCTGAAGATGTAGTCCCACCGCCCGCAGTTCAGGCCGGCCGAGTGCTCGCGCAGCTCCCACAAAATCTCGTTCAGCTCAAAGGCGGCCGGCAGCGTCTCAATCAGCACGGTGGCTTTGATGGTGCATTTGGGCTGCTTCAACGACCATTGTGCAAACCCAAACACGTCGTTCCAGAGGCGGGCTTCGAGGTGGCTTTCAATCTTGGGGAGGTAGAAGTAGGGGGCCGTGCCCCGGGCGCATAGCTCATGGGCATTGTGGAAGTAGTACAGCCCGAAGTCGAACAGCGAGGCGCTGATGGGCTCCCCATCTACCAGCACGTGCTTTTCCAGCAGGTGCCAGCCCCGGGGCCGCACCATCAGCACGGCGGTTTGCTCGTTCAAGCGGTACTCCTTAGTGGGTGTGCTCAGCGAGATGGTGCGGCGCACGGCGTCGCGCAGGTTGCGCTGGCCCTCCACCACGTTGGCCCAGGTGGGCGAGTTGGAATCCTCCAGGTCGGCCATGAACACCTTGGCCCCCGAGTTCAGGGCATTGATAATCATTTTGCGCTCCACCGGCCCGGTAATTTCCACCCGGCGGTCCAGCAAATCGGTGGGCAGGGGAGCCACCGTCCAGGGCTTTTCGCGGATGAGGCGGGTCTCGGGCAGAAAGTCGGGCAGCTGACCAGCCTCGAACTGCCGCTGCCGCTCCACGCGCCGCTGCAGCAGCGCCCGGCGGGTGGCGTCGAAGCGGCGGTGCAGCTCGGCCACGAAGGCCAGGGCCGAGGGCGTCAGGATTTCGGCGTACTCGGGCGAGAAGCTGCCCAGCACCTTTACCCGCTCGGGAGTGAGAAAAGTGGGCGAGGGTACCAGCGTCTGCGGTTCGGCAAAGGGCGACATAAGCAAGGCGGTTAGGTAAGTGGCAGATAGGAAAGGCGTTCCGAGTGAACACTTCAAACGTACGAAAGCGAATTTTATATAACAAGCGAAAATTCGCTAATTTTTAAGAACGGCCCCAAAGGCGTAGATTTGCGAAGTATTGCGGGGAACAGCGGCACGTGTGCAAATACAGCACGCTTCGGCCAGCCCGGCTGCTCCCTTTTGCCCTCTTTGTACTTTACCACCCGTTTTCCATGCTGAGTCACGGCCAGGTTGTCCGGTTAATTTTTGGCCTGAAGCTGCGCGAGCTGCGCCAGGAGCGCGGCTTCACGCCCGCCGAGCTGGCCCGCGCCTGCGACGTATCGGTGTCGTACCTCAACGAGATTGAGAAAGGCAAGAAGTACCCCAAGGCCGACAAGATTCTGAGCCTGAGCAAGGTGCTGGGCGTGACCTACGACCAGCTCACCTCTCTCACGCTGAGCCGCCGCTTGGAGCCCATTTCCGAGCTGCTGCAGTCGGATTTGCTGAAGGAGTTTCCGCTGGATATGTTCGGGCTGGACCCGCTGCGCATTGTGGAGCTGATTGCCGACGCCCCGGCCAAGATGAACGCCTTCATCAGCACGCTCTTCGAAATTGCCCGCAACTACGAGATGCGCCAGGAAAACTTCTTCCTAGCCGCGCTGCGCTCCTTCCAAGAGATGCATGACAACTATTTCGAGGAGCTGGAGCAGGACGTGCGCACCTTTCTGGTGGAACACAAGCTGCAGGCCGCCGCGCCCTTCGACCGCACCCAGCTGGAGCGGGTGCTGGTGCAGAAATACGGCTACACCATCGACCGCACCGGGCTGGACGAGTACGTGCACCTGGGCCGTTTGCGCTCCGTGTTTCAGCCCAAGCAGCGCCGCCTGCTGCTGCGCCAGGGCCTGAGCGGGGCCCAGGAGGGCTTCGTGCTGGGCCGGGAGGTGGCCTTTAATTATGTGGGCCTCAAGGAGCGGCCCTACGTGAATGCCTCGTTCCCGGTGCGTTCCTTCGAGGAAGTGCTCAACAACTTCAAGGCCAGCTACTTTGCTGGCGCGCTGCTGATGGAGGAGGAAGCACTGGTGCGCGACATCACCCGGTTTTTCAACGCCAAAAAGTGGGAGCCGGCCTTGCTGCTGGATTTGCTCACGAAGTATGCCGTGTCGCCGGAGATGTTCATGCAGCGCATCACCAACCTGCTGCCCCGGCACTTCGGCATCCAGAGCCTGTTTTTCCTGCGCTTCGACCAGGCCAACTCCTCGGCGGCCTACAAGCTCACCAAGGAGCTGCACCTCTCGCGCCTGCACAACCCCCACGGCAACGAGCTGCACGAGCACTACTGCCGCCGCTGGATTTCTTTGCGCCTGATTGCCGAGCTGCGCCAGCAGCCCGCCAGCAACGCGCCCAACTACACGCTGGGCGCCCAACGCTCCTTATACCCTAACGGCGACGAGTACCTGTGCCTCACGCTGGCCCGCGCCGGCTCGGCCACCGAGCCCGCCGTGAGCGTCACCGTAGGCCTGCTCTGCGACGATACCCTGCGCCAGAAGGTGCGCTTCCTCGACGATGCGGCCATTGTGCAGAAGGAAGTAAACGAAACCTGCGAGCGGTGCACCATACCCAACTGCGAAGTACGCGCCGCCGCCCCCGTGGAAATTGAGCGCCGCCAGCGCCAGCAGGAGCTGGAAGCCGCCGTAGCCGCGCTGGTGAATCAGTAGGGCAGAATGTATCAGCGTCATTGCGAGCCGGAGGCGAAGCAATCTGTCCTTTCCCAGGCTCCCAATTCTGACCTATTCGGAAGCCTAATGGCACCACTACGAAGAATGGCTGGTTGTTCCCGGACAGTTTGCGCGCTGTACAGGACGGATTGCTTCGCCTCCGGCTCGCAATGACAACTCTTTAAACTTCGACGCTTGCGTAAATTCTGGTTGATTTTCCTGCTGACCCTGAGCGTGGCCGTGCTGGCGGGGCTGGGCGGGGCGTGGTACGTGCTCTGGAAGCCCAACGTGCGTTACTCGGCGTTTGGGCCGGCCTACCTGTATATCCGCACGGGCACCGGCTATGGGGCGGTGCTGGACTCCCTGCGCAAGTACGAGCTGTTGCACGATACGGCTATGTTCGACCGGGTGGCGCGCTGGCAGGAGTACCCCAGCCAGGTGCGGCCGGGCCGGTATCTGCTGCGGCCGGGCATGGGCAACCGGGCGCTGGTAGAAATGCTGCGCCGGGGCGAGCAGGATACGGTGGCTTTCACCCTCGATGCCTTCAAGTATAAGCCCCAGCTGGCCCGGCAGGTAGCCCGTCAGCTCGAAACCGACTCCGTGAGCCTGCGCCGGCTGCTGCGCGACAACGCCTATTTGCAGCGGCGCTACCAGCTCGATACCACCACCATTCTCACCCTGTTTCTGCCCGGGCCTTACCGCCTCCTCTGGAACACCTCGGCCCGGCAGTTCCTCGATTCGGCCGCTGCTACTCACCGCCGCTTCTGGACGCCCGAGCGCCGCCGCCGCGCCGATTCATTGCAGCTCAGCCCCACCGAAGTGCACGTGCTGGCCAGCATCGTGCAGCGCGAAACCGCCCAGAAAACCGATAAGCCCCTTATTGCCGGAGCCTACCTTAACCGCTTGCGCCGGGGCATGCGCCTGCAGGCCGACCCTACGTTGCTCTGGGCCATCGGCAACTTTGGGGTAAAGCGCGTGCTCAACAAGGACAAGCTGGTGGACTCGCCCTACAACACGTACAAGCACAAAGGCCTGCCGCCCGGCCCTATCACCTCGGCCAACCGCCAGAGCCTGGATGCCGTGCTCAAGCCTGCTCAGCACAAGTACGTGTTCTTCTGCGCCCGCCCCGATGGCAGTGGCTTTTCCGATTTTGCGGCCACGTATGCCGAGCACAAGCAGAACGCCCGCCGCTACCAGCAGCGGCTGGATAGCCTGGGCATTAAGCGGTAAGAGCCACTTTACAGCGCCAACAGCCGCAGCTGTATGGAGTCTTGCCGGGCCGCTTGCTGATGGCGGAGCGTTTCCTGGTAGCTGAGACCGGTAAATTCGGAATGCTCCAGAAACAGCAGAGGTGAGGTGAGCAACGGCTCGGGCCAGGCAGCCAGTACGGGCTGTTGCCGGAGCGGCCCAAAGTGCGCCACGTTGGTCACGCGCCAGTACGCATCCAGCAGCACATAGCGGTAGCCGCGTTGTCGCAGGGCCGCCAGCTCCGCCGCGTGCATCACCACGCGCACGGTATCGGTGGCGGGCCGGAATGGGGCCAGCCCCAGCCCCACGGTGCTGGCCACGGGGCCGTTGCCGTGCGTGCGCAGCCAGGCGGCCACGGCCGGATAGCTGCTGGGAGAGTAGGCGTAGATCTGCTGCTGAATCCGGTGCAGATTGAGCCCAATAGCAACGGTAACGATACTGACCAGCACCCAGGCTGGCAACCGGCGCAACTGCAGCAATGCCAACGCATACCATAGCCCGTACGCCCACAGCAGCCCCCGCGGCGCCTTCACCAGCAACGACATACCTGCCAGCAAGCACCAGCCCCACCCGGCTAAGTATAGCTCGGGGGAGAGCAGCTGGCCCCGCCGCAGCTTCCGTAGCTGCCCTAGTGGCCCTAGCAGCCCCAGCCATATCAACCCCGATTCAAAATCCCACAGGTAGCGTAAGTAGTACAGAAAATCGGGCCGCAGCGTGGCACCTCGGCCTGCCGCGTTGGCCGCATCCGGAAAGGCTACTTTGTAATAGATGGCCGGCCACATGTACCACCGCAAGCCAGCCATTACGCCAAGGCCGCCCAGTACCACGTAGGGCAGCAGCAGCAGCAACAGTACCCGCCACCAATGGCCCTGGCGCAGCAGCAGCCCATCAGCCCGCCACCACTCCAGCACGGCCAGGATGGGAAGCGTGAGCAGAAATTTATAGTTGAAGCAAAGCCCCAGCACCAGCCAACCGGCCGTCCGGTACAAGGTAATTGCCCCGGGCCGGGCCAGGCGCGCGTAGTATGTGCTCAGTAGGCCGGCAAAGCACAGTAAACTCCAGGAGCTCATGGTGAAGTCGCGGCCCGAAAACGTGAGGAACACGCTGCTACCCATCAGCAGCAGCAGCAGCCCGGTTTGCCAGTCGGAGAGCAGGGTGAGCCGGGCAATCAGGCGGCTGAGAATAGCCAGGGCAGCAATGGCTACCAGCGCATTCAGGTGCTGAAAAACCCGGTAATCAGTGGTGAGCCAGGCCACGGGCGCATACACCAGCGCAAAAGCCGGACTGCCATGGTGAAACAGGTGCCGTAGCTGGCCGTGGCTGACTTCCTGCACAATCTGCCAGTTACGCACCGAATCGTAATCGGGCAGGGCGGCGTGGGCCAGCCCGTAGAGCCGCACCGGGAGTAGCAGGGCCATTGCGGCCAGCCACCACAGCGGCCACGAGGCGGGAGCGGACAGGTAAAGGCGGGCGTTCATGCGGGCGCGGGCGGGGCCAGTTGGCCGTGTGCTGCGACCCGGCCCCGTATTTTGTTGGTGAATATTGCCGATTCCGACCAATACCGCCGTATTTGCGGCCTCATTTGACTTATTCACCAGTTTGCAGCAGCAGTCAGAATGCGCATTGTAATTCAACGGGTACGGCACGCCCGCGTGACGGTAGAAGGCCGCGTAACTGGTCAGATTGGCCCCGGACTGCTGGTACTGGCTGGTTTCGCCCCCGATGATACTGCCTCCCACCTCGATTGGATGGCCCGCAAGTTGGTGCAGATGCGGATTTTTAGCGACGACGAAGGTAAAATGAACCGATCCGTCCAGGATATTCAAGGGGAGATACTGGTGGTCAGTCAGTTTACTTTGCTGGCCGATGCCCGCAAAGGCAACCGGCCCAGCTACATCGGAGCAGCCCCACCGCCAGTGGCCATTCCACTATATGAACAGTTTGTGCAGCTGGTGAGCAAACTGCTGGGGCGCCCGGTGGCTACCGGCGAGTTTGGGGCCGATATGCAGGTAGAACTGCTCAACGACGGCCCGGTTACCATTGTGCTGGATTCGCCGGAGTAAGCCGGCGGGTTACGGCCCCGCTTTTCCCCTCCTACATTCTACTCACATGACCATCGAAGAAGCCCAACAAACCGTTGACACCTGGATCCAGACTACCGGCATCCGGTATTTCAATGAACTGACCAATATGGCCATGCTCACGGAAGAGGTAGGGGAAGTGGCCCGCATCATTGCCCGGCAGTACGGGGAACAGTCCTTCAAGGAGTCCGACAAAGACAAGGTGCTGGCCGATGAGCTGGCCGATGTGCTGTTCGTAGTGATTTGCCTGGCTAACCAAACCGGCGTCAACCTAACCGAAGCCCTGCACCGCAACCTGGCCAAGAAAACCCAGCGCGACGCCACCCGCCACCAGCAAAATGAGAAGCTACGGTAGCCGCAAAAAAACTGCCCTTGCCAAGGGTAGCAGGGGCAGTTTTTAGTTCGGTAGCTATGCAGGGCAGTTATTGTCGGAGCATCAGGCTAAGCCGTATCGAAGCGTAACGCGCTTACGGGTTGCAAACGACTTTTTCAGATTCAGGCCGATCTTTCAGGACAACTGCCTAGCCTTTGAAGTCGAAGGGAGCGGTAATCTGTTCGAAATCTAAACCATGGCGCTGGGCGGTTTCCAGCAGCAGTGCGTGTTGCCAGGGACGCAATGAGGCATCGGCCCCCTGCTCAATGATATCAGCAATGAGGCGGTTGCTGAGTACCAGGTTGGCCATAATCGGGCTCTGGTCTTCGGCCAGGTGAGTTTTTAACGCCATCAATAACGCTTCGCGGGCATCGGCCTGGGCGGCTTTCGCCCCGGTGAGGCGGCGGCGAAACGGGAACCGCCGCTGCTCCAGGGGCTGGGGCGGCTCGGGCTGCCGATCTTCCTGCGACAGGTTGACCAGCCGCTCGGCAAAAGGGCTGCGCTTCAACTCCGGGTGTAAGCCGGGCGCATTGCGCAAATGGCCCGTGCTGGTTACGGGCAGGCGGGTAAGCTCGGCCAGCCGGTCGTTGCTGGCCACCATGTATGAGGGCCGATCAATGTGGCGGGCTACCTCGTCGCGCAGTAGAAACAGATCCCGGAACATGGGCAGTTCCTGGGGCTGGATGCGGTATTTTCCGGCCAGACGCAGGTAAGGTCGCTCATCGCGGGAGTAGCGTACTTCTTCCAAGGCCTCATTTTCCTGCACAGCCCAAGCCGTACGGCCCAAGGCATCTAATTTGGCTTGCAGGCGGTCTGCCAGTTCAAATAGGTAGAGTACGTCGTTGGCGGCATACTGCATTTGGGCATCCGTGAGCGGGCGTTTCAGCCAGTTGGATTTCTGCTCGCCCTTATCTACTTCAATACCCAGCTCTTGCTGAATCAGGCGGCCCAACGAGATGTTATTGTCCGACTCAGCCAGCAGCGTGTACTGCACGCTAGTATCCACAATGGGCCGCACGTGCACGCCGTATAACTCATCCAGCAGCAGAATATCGGATTTGCAGCTGTGAAATACTTTCGCTACCTGGGGGGTACGCAGTACGGCCCAGAGGGGCTCGAGCTCCTGGGCTGGGTTGGTAAGCGCCAGCGGGTCAATGAGATACACCGTGTTGCCGTCGAATAGCTGGATCAGGGCCAAGTTACGTCCGTACCGGTAGCGCATGTCGTCAAACTCCAGGTCAATGGCTATGCGAGGCTGTTGTCGGACGGTTTCCGCAACCTGAGCAACGGCAGCGGCATCGGTGATATACTGGATATCGGGCATTAAGTGCAAAAGAATCGGGGGAGTGAAAGGAAGACTTACCGGCTTCCAAGGTAAGGCAAAGTAAAGGTAGCAAGTGCCCGGGTTTATAACCAGCTAGCTGAAATGATGCGCGCGCAATTCGAAAAGACCCTCCGTATCCAGACTTGTTGCAAACTATTTACATTTGCTAATAAGGATATAGCGGTTGCAGCCGTTTTTTCTGGCTTCGCTATGAGTAGCCTGCCACGTACTTATCCTGTTTCGGCGTAGCAGCCGGTATTTTTCACTCAATACGGCCTGAGGAGGGCCAGACACGTATGAAAAAACATTTCCTCATTCCACTGGCGTGTGGTGTGCTGGTGGCAACTGCCGCTACCGCCCAAACGCGCACAGTGAGCGGGCGCGTAACGGATGCTACGGGCTCCAGTCTGCCGGGCGTAACCGTACTGGAGCGCGGCACCAGCAACGGCACCAGCACCGGCGCCGATGGTGGATTCACGTTATCGGTGCAGCCCGGGGCCACCCTGGTTCTGAGTTCCATTGGATTTGAAACGCAGAACATTGTTGTTGGGGACCGCACCAGCGTGAATGTAACCCTGAAAAGCAGCGCCACCGAACTGGGCGAAGCCGTAGTAGTAGGCTACGGGACGCAGGCTAAAGCCGACATTACAGGCTCTATTGTGCAGCTTGGAGGCAAGGATGTGCAAAATACCCCAGTACCTTCTTTTGAGCAGGCTATTCAGGGTAAAGCAGCCGGTGTGTTTATTGAGAATAGCAGCGGAAAGCTGGGACAGGGTATCAAAGTGCGGGTGCGCGGCGCTACTTCAGTGAGTGGTGGTAACCAGCCCCTGTACGTAGTAGATGGGGTGCCGATTATTTCGGAGAGCCAGTCGGGCATCAGTGCCGAAACCAACCCTATTGCGGACCTGAATGCCAACGATATAGAGTCTATCAGCATTCTTAAAGATGCCGCCGCTTCAGCTATCTATGGTTCTCGGGCATCGAATGGGGTAGTGCTGATTACCACGAAGCGAGGCCGGGAAGGAGCTACGCGTTTCAATCTGAGCTACCAGACTGGCACTAGCACACCTACCCGCAAGCGGGACTTTCTGAACCCTACTGAATATGTAGACTTGGTGCGGGAATCGGCCGCAAATGTGGGCCTGACTGCTTTTGCCGAAACTCGCCTACAGCGCTACGCTGCTGGCAATGCAAATGTACTGGCCTACGGTACTGACTGGCAGGAAGAAGTGTTTCAGTCAGCACCATTTCATCAGGTTGATCTGAGTGCCAACGGAGGGTCGGATAAAACAAAATTCTACGTTTCCGGAGGGTATAGCGACCAGAAAGGTATTCTGGTAGGCAACCAGTTCAAACGGATTACCACGCGTACCAACCTCGACCATAAAGCGTCGGATTTCTTTTCCCTGGGCCTGAATTATTCGCTCAGCCGTACGGAAAACCGGCGCTTAGCCGCCGACAATGCGTTTTCCAATCCCATGCAGATTGTGGCTCTATCGCCTACTACACCGCTGATAGACCCACGCACCAACCAGATCAGCGGGGCACTGGATAATACTACTGGGCTGCCTAACACTAACTTCCCGGTGTATTATAACCCGCTATTGAACACCATTGGTGCTTCTTATCTAGCCACGGTTTACCGCAACCTGGGTAACATTTATGGGCAGCTGAATTTTACCAAGCAGCTATCCTTCCGCTCGGAGCTAGGCGTTGACCTGCTCAACCAAGAGGAAGATTCCTATTATGGTCGCCTTACGGCCCGCAATACCTCCTTCGCCGACAATGGCAATGGTACCAACCGTACCGTGACCAACGGCCGCTTCATTACCAACAACTTCGCCACATTCCGGCCGGTGTTGGGTGAGCAGCACAGCTTAGAACTGGTAGGCGGATTCTCGTTCGAGAAGCGGCGGGTGAAATCCAACAGCGTATCCGGCCAGCAGTTCCCCAGCGACGCGTACAAACAGATTGCCAGTGCCGCCCTGATTAGTGCCGGCTCATCGGCGCGTACGGAAAGCTCTCTGGTATCGTGGTTTGGCCGGGCCAACTACATCTTCAGCAACCGGTACCTGATTAATGCGAGCTTCCGGGCCGATGGTTCTTCGCGTTTTGGCAGCAACAACCAGTTCGGTTTCTTCCCGGCAGCTTCGGTAGGCTGGGTGCTCACCGAAGAGGCTTTCCTGAAGGATAACGCGGTTATCAGCCTGATCAAGCCCCGCGTGAGCTACGGTATCACGGGTAACCAGTCGTTCCCGGATTTCCCTTGGCAGGCGCTGTACTCCGATGCCGGCTACGGCGGAGTACCCGGTCAGGCTCCGGTGCAGATTGCTAACCCGGACCTGAAATGGGAAACTACCAGTCAGTTGGACGTGGGTTTGGACTTCGGGTTCTTCAACAGCCGCTTGACGGGTGAGATAGACCTGTATCGTAAGAACACCTCTGATCTTGCCTTGAACGTAAACGTGCCTGGCACCAGCGGCTTTGCGCAGCAGTTCCGCAACGTGGGTGATTTGGAGAACGAAGGCTTGGAAGTAGCTTTAAATACCCGTAACCTGGAAGGGGACAACTTCACTTGGACGACCAGCATTAATGCCGCTGCTAACCGAAACAAAGTAAAAAATCTGCAGGGTCAGATTATTGAGGGTGGATTCCTCAACCGGGCGCAGGAAGGTCAGCCGCTGGGTGTATTTTTCGGGGTTGAGTATGCCGGAGTAGATCCTGCTAACGGCGACGCGCTGTATTACCTGAATACGACCAATGCCGATGGTTCTTTGGACCGCAGCACCACGTCCGACTATAATGCTGCCCAGCGGGTTATTCTGGGCAATCCGAATCCCAAGTGGATTGGAGGGGTTACCAATACATTCACTTTCCGGAATCTCATTGATTTCTCGTTCACCTTCCAGGGAGTGTTCGGAAATGAAGTGTACGATGGGGGCGGGAAGTTTATGTCGGTAGGCTTCAATAACGGCTTCGATAACCAGACCCGCGACCAGCTGCGGCGCTGGCGAAATCCTGGCGATGTAACGGATGTGCCCCAAGCACGCCTGTTTGCCGGCAATGGTGTCGGCGAATCTTCCCGCTTCCTGTACGATGGCTCCTACGTGCGCTTACGGACGGTAACGCTGGGTGTTAACATTCCCAAATCGTTGACTTCGTATGCCCGCATCAATAACGCCCGCTTGTTCTTCTCAGGTGTGAACCTGCTCACGTTCACCGATTACAAAGGCTGGGACCCGGAAGTAAACACCGACTACATCGCCAGCAATATTTCGCAGGGTAACGACTTTTACTCTGCCCCACAAGCCAAGACGTTCACCGTAGGGCTGAACATCGGGTTTTAATCATCCTCTGATCTTTTTTGGACATGAAATATTCTGTTGTTCGTTCTCTTCTGGTAGCTACCACGCTGGGGCTGCTACCGTTGGCTAGCTGTAATGACGAGCTGGATATCACGCCCAGCAACACCGTACTGGCCGAAGACGCACTGAAAACTTCGGCCGACGTTGAGGCGGCCATGGTAGGGGTGTATGACCGTCTGGGCGCTCAGGCCCTGTATGGCGGGCAGCTGCAGTTTATGGGAGAGTTGCTGGGAGACGCTGGAGACTTGGCCTTCGTGGGTACCTTCAATCAGCCAAACGAAGCCTACCGTAAAGCCCTGCTAGTTAACAATACCTTCGTCGCTCAGTCTTGGCTGGCCGGGTACCGTACCATCAACAATGCAAACAGTGTGTTGGCCGCTATTGACAAGGTAACGGCAGCTCGTCGGAACCGCATTGAGGGTGAGGCTCTGCTAGTACGGGGCTTGGTATACTTTGATCTGGTGCGCTACTACGCCAAAGCGTGGAATGATGGTAATCCGCAAAGTAACCCTGGGGTTCCCTTGGTACTTACTCCTACCACCAGCCTAGGCAGTAACAACCAAGTAGCCAGAAATACGGTTGCGGAGGTCTATACTCAGGTATTGCAGGACTTGGAGCGTGCTAAAACTCTCTTGCCAGTTACCAATGGCGTTTTTGCAAACAGGAGTGCGGCCTCTGCTATCCTTTCCCGGGTGTATCTGCAGCAGGGCCGCTACACGGAAGCTGCCGCCGCGGCCAGTGAGGTAATTGCCAACACTCGCTACTCACTGGATGAATCGGTAGAGGCCGTATTTACGAACACCAAAGCCTCCACGGAAATCATCTTTTCGCTGCAGGTTTCCAACCAAGATGGCATCAACGAGCTGAATACCTACTTTTCGGAGTTGAGCCGGGCGGATATTGAAATTCAGGAGCAGCATCTGAACCGCTACGAGGCGGATGATACGCGCCTGAACCTATTCGGTAGTTCCGGTGGCACCAACTACCTGCTCAAGTACGATGACCCGTATGCCAACGTCGTGTTGATTCGGCTGGCGGAGATGTATCTGACGCGCGCGGAAGCCCGCTTCCGTGGCGGTAATGTCACCGGCGCGTTGAGCGACCTAAACTTGGTGCGGGTACGCTCCGGTCTGGCTCCACTTACCAGTGCTCAACTTTCCCTGAATGCTATTCTGCGGGAGCGGCGTCTGGAATTGGCTTTCGAGGGCTTCCGCCTGCACGATGCCAAACGGACGCAGGAAGCCGTTGTCAACTCGGCACCCAACGTGAACGTGAATTTGGCTTGGAACTCGCCTCGCCTGATTTTCCCGATTCCGCGTCGTGAGATTGATGTAAATCCCCGATTAGTCCAGAATGAAGGATATTAATTGGTGATGCCTCTTATAACTAAAAAGGCCGCTCTCAGAGCGGCCTTTTTATTATTCTTCGTCCTCGTCTTCCTCGGTGAGGTGGCTGAAATCGAGCTTAGGAGCTAGGCGCAGAGCTTCCCGGATAACGTCGTCCATGAGGGGCTGAGAGTCGGCGTCGAGGGTGCGCTCAAACAAATGGAGCAACTGCTCGCCTTCGTCGTTCACGTACAGGTCGGCGTAGAGGCGCTCAAACGTGGCGGCGTCTTTCTGGATAGTGGCATCAATAGCTCCTACAGAAGGCGCTTTCAGGGCCCGGAGCAGCACCTCCAGCACAGCCCGGCCTTCCTCCAGGTCACCGAGGTCGGAGAGGAGCTTCATTAGGGCCAGGGCCACACCCAGGCGCACCCGCTCGAACCGGTAGGCAATATCCTGCGGATTAGCCTGCTCAAAGGCGCGGTAAGCGGCCGTGGTGGTCGGATGGAGGTAACGGGCGGCATCAGCCGGCTGAGCGAAGGCCAGCTCCAGCAGCCGCTGGTAAGGGGGGACGAGCATAAGAAACGCCAAAGCACTGACTCAGGGCCAGCTAACAAAATATAGTTGGGGGATGTTGTAACCCCACAGCGCAAAGGTACGATTGTGCAAGGTGAAGCCAGCAGTTGCCGATGCGGGCTTCCGCTTGATTTACGTCCTTCTCTCTCCCAAATTCCTCATGACGCACAAGGAAAAATGGTTGGTTTTCGCCCCTGCCGGGCTGATGGTGATTGGCCTGGGCAACTGCCTGGTGCAATGGGCTGCCGACAAAAAACGCAACGGTCATCCTACCAAGGAATGGGTGGCTGCCGGTACTGCTGCCTTGGTGGTATTTAACGCTGGGATTAGCCTGTTTGGCCGGGGTGTAGTGGAAAAGGTGAAGTACGACCTCCACGAGAAACCCGCTGAACTGGACTACAATAACGTAGCCAGGCTGTAGAGGTAACAAAGCAAAAAGAGGCTGACAACTTGTTTCACTGCGGGCAACACCCGATAACTGAAACAAGTTGCCAGCCTCTTTCCTATGCTGTTTATCCTACAGCACGCGCACTCTCAGATGGGAGGCATGCTGCGGCGAGTGATACAAACGGTGCGTAGCGGCCTGAAAGTCCTTTTCATCGGCCTCAAAGATGTTGGGCACGAAGGTTTGGGGGTTACGATCTACCAACGGAAACCAAGTGCTTTGCACCTGCACCATCAGGCGATGGCCCTTACGGAAGGTGTGGCAGAGGTCCTGCACCACAAACGGGACGGCCGTTACCTGCCCCGGTACAAAGGCCTCTGGCTTGCTGAAGCTGTTGCGGAACCGGCCCCGCATCACTTCCGAGCGCACCATTTGCTGGTAACCGCCCAGCTTCACGGCTGGGTTCAGCAGCGGATTGTTGGGCGTATCGTCGGGATACACGTCAATGATTTTAACCACCCAATCAGCATCGGTACCGGTGGTGGCTACCTGTAGCAGCGCATCAATGGGGCCGGCCAGCGTGAGGTCTTCGGTAAGCACGGGCGTTTGGTAGGTAAGCACGTCGGGGCGACGGGCGGCAAAGCGCTGGTCGTCGGTCATGTACTCGCGCGTCATGCCCACGGCCGTCGCTTCGGTGAATGGTACCGGGTGAGCCGGGTCGCTCAGAAATTGGTCAAATTCCGCGCCGGTGGCGGGCTGTTCAAACCCAATTGTGCCATTGGGCAGGAAGAACATCGTGCGCTCTTTTGCAGCCTTCGGGGGCCAGGCATCAAAGGTGCGCCAGCGGTTGGTGCCGCCTTCAAACACGGTAGCCTCGGGCACGGCGGCCGGCTTGCCATCTTTCAGGTAGGACTTGAAAAACGGGGCTTCAATTTCCTTTTGATAATACAGGGAAGGCGACTCGCCGTAGGCCACGTTGCCTACCAGCTCACCAGTGCCCCGGGCCCAGCCCCCGTGCACCCAGGGGCCCATCACCAGGCCATTGCGCATGCCCGGGTTCTGCTGCTCAATGGTTTCGTAGATTTTCAGGGCCCCGAACAGGTCTTCGGCGTCATTGAAGCCGCCCACGGTCAGCACGGCCGTGCCTTTGTTGAGGTTTTTGAGGTGGGGGCGCAGGTTGCGGGCCTGCCAGAACTCGTCGTAATTGGGGTGCTGGGTCATTTCGTTCCAGAACGCCACCTGGCCCTTGTAGTATTTCGCGTCGGCGTTTTTGAGCGGGCCCATCTTCAGAAAGAAGTCGTAGCCGTCGGGGGTGCCGTGCTTGAAGCTGGGGTTGCCGGTGGGCGTGGGCTGGGGCCGGGGCAGGCCAAAGGAAGCCAGAAAATTAAAGGCGTGGGGCAGGAAGAAGGCTCCGTTGTGGTGAAAATCGTCCCAGAACCAGTCGGCAATAGGGGCTTGGGGCGAGGACGCTTTCAGGGCCGGGTGGCGGCTAAGCAGGCCGGTAGCGGTATAGTAGCCCGGGTAGCTGATGCCCCACTGGCCCACGCGGCCATTGTTTTTCGGGCCCTTTTTCAGCAGCCACTCAATAGTATCGTAGGTATCGGTGCCCTCGTCGATGTCGGTTTTGCCCTTATGCGTATCCTTTTCCGGCCGCACATCCACAAACGTACCCTCCGACATATACCGGCCCCGCACGTCCTGGTACGCGAAGATGTAGCCCTCGTGCATCATGGTGCTGCTGGGGCCCAGGCTATACTTGTATTTGCCCTTCCCGTACGGCCCCACGGCGTAGGGCGTGCGGTTGAGCATGATGGGGTATTTCACCTTGTCGGCATCGTTGGGAGCGTACACCACCGTGTACAGCTTCACCCCGTCGCGCATCGGAATCTGATATTCCGTTTTGGTGTAGTGCTGCTGAATGTAGAGCGTGTCGGCCAGTACTACGGCCATCTGCTGCTTTTCGGCTTCAGTAGGTAGCGGGTACGATACAGGTTTTTGGGCATGAGCTGCCAGCGCGCCAGCCGCCAGCAGGGCTGCGAGGCCAGTGCGGCGAAGGGGAGAAATGGGCATGGAGAATGGAATAAAGAAGGAAAGGAATACCAAAGGCGGGCAGCCATTTCAAAACGGCTGACTGAAACAAGCCACTGAGAAAGATGCAGCCAAAGTAGGGGAAAAGCATCCTTCGGTGGGGATTTTTCTGCTTTCTTTGGCTACCCAACCTATTCTCTCCGTTCCGGCTCCGGCCGGCTTAACCCCCGCGCTTGTGCGACACTTACTTTCCTGGTTTGCGGGCCTGCTACTATGCTGTGGGCTAGCTACTCCCGGCTGGGCCCAACCTACTGCCGACGGCCCGCTTCTGACTCCCCGACAGTTCCTGGGCTACGAGCTGGGCACCCGCTTCACACCCCACGCCGAGCTGCTGCGCTACGTGGAGCACGTAGTACAGCACAGCCCCGGCCGCATGAAGCTGCAGCGCTACGGCCGCACCTACGAAAACCGCCCGCTGGAACTGGTGTACGTGGCTACGCCCGATAACCTGACGAATCTGGATGATATCCGCCGCAACAACCTGCGCCTGGCGGGCCTGGAAAGTGGCTCGGCGGCCACCAAGCAGCCGGCCGTGGTATGGCTGAGCTACAATGTGCACGGCAATGAGGCCGTGTCGTCGGAAGCGGTAATGCAGGTACTGTACGACCTGGCGAACCCTCAGAACCAGCAGATGCAGCAGTGGCTGCAGAACCTGGTGGTGATTGTGGACCCCTGCGTGAACCCCGACGGGCGCGACCGGTACGCGCAGTGGTATAACCGCGTGGCCAACCAGCGGCCCAACGCCTCGGCTTTGAGCTGGGAGCACCACGAGCCCTGGCCCGGTGGCCGCTATAACCATTACTACTTCGACCTGAACCGTGACTGGGCCTGGCAGACCCAGCAGGAAAGCCGGCAACGGATTGTGGTGTACAACCAATGGCTACCCCAGGTGCACGCCGACTTTCACGAAATGGGCCCCAATAACCCGTACTACTTCTCGCCGGCGGCCAAACCGTTCCACGCCGACCTCACTGCCTGGCAGCGCAAGTTTCAGGACATCATCGGCGACTATAACCGCCGCGTGTTTGACAAGAACAACTGGCTGTATTTCACTCGCGAAACCTACGACCTGTTTGCTCCCTTTTACGGCGACACCTGGCCCAGCTTTAACGGCGCTATTGGCATGACCTACGAGCAGGGCGGGGGTGGCCCGGCCGGCACCAGCTACGTGAAGGCCGACGGCGACACGCTCACGCTGGCCCAGCGCATCGAGCACCACCACGCTACCAGTTTGGCTACCCTGCAGGCGGCTTCTGACCGTCATGAAGAATTGGTGCGCGAGTTCCAGAAGTTTTATACCGACGCCCGCACCAAGCCCCGCGGCGAGTACAAATCCTACGTACTGGCCGGCTCCTCCGACCCCGGCCAGGTGCGCGCCCTCACGCAATACCTCGACCGCCAGCAAATCAGCTATGGTTTTGCCACCAAGCGCACCCGGCAAACGGGCTACAACTACACCACCGGCAAAACCGAAAGCGTGCAGGTAGAGCCCCGCGACGTAGTTATCAGTATGTACCAGCCCAAATCCACGCTGGTGAAGGTGCTGTTCGAGCCCCAGGCTCAGCTGGAAGACTCCCTGACCTACGATCTGACGGCCTGGTCGTTGCCCTATGCTTTCGGGCTCAAAGGCTACGCCTTGAAAAATCAGTTGCCCGTTACCAGTTCTCAGTTGCCAGTAGCTACGGTGGTGGAAAAAGGTGGCAAACCCGCTTCCGCTCCCAATAGCTCCCAGCCCGCAACTAACCCCCAACCGGCAACGGGCAACTCTCCTTATGCCTACCTGGCCCGCTGGAATAATTTGCAGGATGTACGCTTTCTGAGCCGCTTGTTGCAGCAGGGCGTCAAAATTCGGGTGGCCGATGAGCCGTTTGAAACTGAGGGGCAGAAATACCAGCGGGGCACCCTCATCATTCCGCGCACCGGCAATGAGCGAATGGGTACTCGCTTCGACCAGTTGGTACACGCCCAAGCCGACTCGGCTGGTGTGATGGTGCAGGCCGTGCAATCAGGCCTGTCCACCACCGGCGGGGACCTGGGCTCCCGCTCCGTGCGGCCCCTGAAAATGCCCAACGTGGCCATTCTGGCCGGTCCGGGCGTGGATGCTACGGCGTTTGGCGAGGTATGGCACTTCTTCGAGCAGCAGGTAGGCTACCCCGTTACGGTACTTGGTACGGACTATTTCAATGGCGTACCGCTCAGCAAATTTGATGTGCTGGTGTTGCCGGATGGCCGTTACGACGACGTGCTCACGGAGCGGGGGCTGGAAAACGTGAAAGCCTGGGTGCGCGGCGGGGGCCGCCTTATTGCCCTGGAAGGTGCCTCGCGCTTTCTGGCCGGTAACAAGGATTTCCTGCTGAAAACTAAACCTGCCGATACGGCTGCCGCTGGCAGAAAGGTAAATCCTTACGCCGCTCTGCGCCGCTATGCTGATGCCGAGCGGGAGGAAATCGGGGAGCGGGTGCAGGGCAGCGTGTACCGCGTGCAGATCGACAATACTCACCCGCTGGCTTTCGGCTACGGCAATACCTACTATGCTCTGCTGCGCGACGTGCCCAACTACCGCTTCCTGCCCAAGGGCGGCTGGAATGTGGGCGTACTCAAAAAGGATAGCTATGCCGCTGGCTTTGCGGGCCGGGGAGCCAAGCGGGCCCTTACCGACAGCTTCGTGCTGGGTACCCAGGATCTGGGCCGCGGCCAGGTAGTATTCTTGGCGGATAACCCACTGTTCCGGGCATTCTGGCAGGGCGGTAAGCTGCTGTTCGGGAATGCCGTATTTATCGTTGGACAGTAAGATACCCAGTCAGGCAATAACAGAAAGCCCCGTCAGCACTGCTGACGGGGCTTTCTGTTGCGAAGCGCGAAGCAGACTAATCTACTACGTCCTCGGCTTTGTTTTTTACGGTTTTGGCACCTTTCTTCACGGCACGGCCGGTTTTCTTGGCCCCGCGCTCAATGGCGTTACCGGTCTTCTTGCCGGCGTATTTCACATCTTCTTTGGTGTTGTAAGCCTTTTGGCCGGCTTCGGTACGGCCCGTACGGGACTCTACTTTTACCGTGCCGTTATCACGCTCGGTAACGGTGGTTTTAGCGCCGGTAGCGTTGTCGCGCACTGTAGTTTTGTCGCCTTGAGCGAAAGAGGCCGTGGCCGTGAAAACGGCGGCAGCAGCCAGGAGCAGTATCTTTTTCATGAGGAGAGTCTGATTGAAACAAGAATCTGAGTCCTTATACGGGCTGCTGGAAAATGGTTGTGTTGTGGTTCAGGTTACGGTAGCAGCAATGAGGAGTCACCGTAGCTCAGAAACCGATAGTCGTGGGCGAGGGCGTGCTCGTACACCGTCCGCCATTCCGGGCCGATAAGGGCGGCTACGAGCAGTAGCAGTGTGCTCTCCGGCTGATGGAAGTTGGTAATCAATCCCGTGATTACCCGGAACCGGTAGCTAGGCGCAATCAGCAGCTGGGTGGTGGCGTGCAGCGTATCGGAGCCGGATTGGGTCAGATAGGTGAGCAGCGCCTGCAAGGCCTCGGCGGTGGCTACCTCCTGTTGCGGCTCATACGGCTGCCATTGGCTTACGTGCCACGTGGGTTCAGCCGTGGGCTGCTGTACTAGGCGGGCCCCCAGCCAATACAGGCTCTCCAGAGTGCGCAGACTGGTGGTACCAACCGGAATAATCGGATTGGGGGCGTGTTGCAGTAGCTGTTGTAGTACATCGGACGATACGCTGATGGGCTCCCCGTGCATAGCGTGGCCGTCCATGTGCTCGGCTTTCACCGGCTGAAAGGTACCGGCCCCCACGTGCAGGGTCACGCGGGCCGAAGAAATCCGGCGAGCAGTCAAGTCAGCCAGCACCGCGTCGGAGAAATGCAGCCCCGCCGTGGGAGCCGCTACGGCCCCTTCGTGGGCGGCGTACACGGTTTGGTAGCGCACTGCGTCCACGTCGGTATCGGCGCGGTTAAGGTAGGGGGGCAGGGGCAGGTGACCGGCCCCGCGCAGCACTTCGGCAAACGGCAGGTGCGCGGGCTCCCAGCTGAACTGAATCAGGGCGTAGCCTTCCCGCTGTTCCACCCGCTCGGCCGATAACACGGCGGGGTGGCCCGCCGCCGCAAATTCCAGCGTGACCGGCCCTTCTTTCCAGCGTTTGCCATTCCCGACCAGGCACTTCCACACGCAGTTGCCGGTTTGCTGCATGGCCGGCTCAATGGCCGTGTGCGGAGCCACCGGCTCCAGGCAAAACAGCTCCACCACACCGCCTGTAGGTCGCCGGGCAAACAGCCGGGCCCGCACCACTTTGGTATCATTGAACACCAACAGGCTACGCGCCGGCAACAGCGCGGGCAACTCGCGGAACTGCCGGTCCTGCACGGTACCCTGCCGGTACAGCAGCAGCTTCGACTGGTCCCGCTCGGCCAGCGGCTCCGGGGCAATGCGCTCCGGAGGCAACTGATAAGTAAAATCGTGGATGGAAAGCTGGCGCGGATCGGGGGTGGCTGAAAGTGACATAGGCCGCAAAGGTACAACCTGCCCGCGGTGCCGCCCGGCCTACCGCCGCTGGAAAATCAGCAGGTGCTGCTGGGGCAACGACTCAATGGAATCGGTGAGCTGCAGCCCAATGGCGGTCATTTCGCGGCGGGCCTGGGCTATGCTCATCTTGTGGATGCGCTTGATTGGTACGTTTGGGTCCTCGGCCCGGTACTCTACCAGCGCCACCCGGCCGGTAGGCGTGAGGGAGTTGCGGATAGCCCGCATCATTTCCCGGGGATGGTCGAACTCGTGGTAGGCATCCACAATCAGGACTACATCTACGCCCCGCGCAGGTAGGTTGGGGTTATCGGTGGTGCCGCGCACGGGCACCACGTTGGTAGCGCGCAGCCGCTCCCGGGTGTCGCGCAGGGCGGTAAGCATTTCGGGCTGAATATCCACGGCCAGCACCTTGCCCTGGGGCACCAGCGGACTGATGCGGAAAGTAAAGAAGCCAGTACCCGCTCCAATATCGGCTACCACATCGGTCGGCTTCAGGCGCAGTTCCCGTAACAGAATATCAGTGCCTTCTTCCTGCTGACGGTCGGCGCGCTCCAGCCAGCTGGCGCCCTCATGGCCCATTACGTGGGCAATCTGTCGGCCCAGGTAATACTTGCCGATACCATTCAGGTCCTGGGGGGCGCGCCGCTCGTAGCCGCTGCTGTCCGGAGTAGCCAGGCGGCGTTGTTCGGTGAGTTGGGCCGCCGTACTTTCCGTCAGCGGCTGGGTGCAGGCAAAGGCTCCGCTTAAAAGTCCGGCGGCACTCAGCCACAACGCAGATTTACGTGAAAAGGGCATAGACACAGCACAAAGTAACGATGCGAGGCTAACATCTCATCCAGTCGAAGCGTTCGGTGACTGTTAAGTTCCCTATCAATGTCTGCGTTACGGCCTGTGCAAGGGAGGCGAAAAGTGTTCCAGTGCCGCTGTCCCTAACGAATACGGTGCTTCACTGAATGAACTTTGGTAAAGCCTAGCAGGTCGGGCGGCAGACGCGGCTGGTTGACCAGTAGCTACCCCAAGATATTTCAGATCAGGCTCCTAGCGCGAGTGTAAATAGCAGAAAGCCAGCTATACATAGCGAAAAGACATTTTTTTACCGCCTTTCTTCTACATTCGTCCGTAGAAGCCTCGGTTTCATTCTGTTCACCTAACCCATTTCACCCTATGAAACACCTGTCCGGAATCCTGCACAAGCTCACGGCCGTTGCCGCCGTTGCTGTGGCCCTCACCAGCTGCAACCGCGCCGAGTACGCCATGCTGCCCAAAACGTCGTCGGCCTACCACGGCACCCAGCGCGCCGTAACGGTGGCTCCCGCTACAACTCCAGCCACTGCCGAGGTCGTTGCACCTGCTCCCGCACCTAAAGCGGCTCCCGTTGTGATGCCCGCCGAAAAGGCAGTAGCGGTGGCTCCGGTAGCCAAGCCAGCCGCCGCCCCGGCTGTTGCAACAGTAGAAGCTCCGGTAGCCAAAGCCCCCAAGCTGAACCTGGCGCAGAAGGCACTGGTAGCCAAATTGGCCAAGAAAGCCGATAAGCTGGCGGCCAAAGCTCAGGTTAGCAAGAAGTCAGAAGCTGCTTCACAGGAAGATGCCAACGCTATTAGCCGCAACATTAAGCTGGGTATCATCTTGCTGTTGATTGGTATTCTGGTTGGCCTGCTTATCCCGATTCTGGGTACCGTTATTGCCATCATCGGTATTGTATTCATTGTATTGGGCCTGCTCGACGAGGTATAGTCGGCTCTAAGTCTTTACACAAAAAACGCCCTGATACACATCAGGGCGTTTTTTATGACGGAAACTCTACATTGCTGAATCATTAGAACTGTCTACTAGATTTTATACAGCACTGCTTGCTTAGATGAATACAATCCGACTAGTAATTGTGATACTATGCAGCCTGTGGATGAGCGCCTGCCAAAGCACTCGGATTTCGGCCTATTTACCGGCAGTACAGGAGTACGGCCAACGACCAGTTTCCTTGCCTAAATCTGTGGCTATTCAAAAAACTGCCCCCACACAACTGCTGGCTGATGCTTCGGCTACTATTCCCGCACCAGAGCGCAGTCGTTGGCTACCATCCACCAGACGTGTAAAGCCGGTTAGGTCCGCGAGTGCGCCGCTCCAGCCGTTAGCTGCTGCCCCCGATACTACCATAGCACGCATAGCTTCATCGGCACCAGGGCCAGATCCGGAAACAACCACTGTTAATGTGATTGGCGGTGCCCTCAGCATATCAGCGCTCATCGGCACCTTCGTGGCTTTCAATAACGACTCATCATCTTCCTCATCATGGGGAAGTCTTGCTTTGCTGCTGGTTGCGCTGGCACTGTTCCCAGTAGGTATAGCCTTGCTGCTCTACCAAGGTGAGAATGGCCGCTTACGCCTCCGTCGGCAGGCGCGCAGAAAGGCGCGGCGAGCTGCTAAACATCCGGAAAGTAGTGAGCCCATGGCAGCGGAGTCTGGCTCGAAAAAGAAAGGGCGTCTCTTCCGGATAGGAGCTTTTTTACTACTGGTAGGTGCCGTATTATTAACAGTCGCCTACTTGCTAAGTGGGTTTGCTCTATTCTTCTTAGGCCTCCCGGGCTTTATTCTTGCACTATCAGGACTTATTGCCTTGGTTGTTTCTTTGTAGAGCGGTAGACTCAGCTATTATAACTGCTACATCGGGTCCACATCGGCGGCCAGGCGCACCTGCTTGAACTCCTTTTGGTCGCGCACTAGGTTCATAGCTTCCAGAATATCGGCTTTGGCGGCGCGCAGCACGGTGTGCTCTCGGCTGAGCTTGATGGTGATTTCCTGCAGGTAAAAATTGCGGATGCGGAAGATATAGGGGGCTTCCGGCCCCAGTACAGCCTCCCGGCCCAGCCGGTCTACCAGCTCCTGCGTGAGCAGAATAGCGGCCCGCTCGCCCACCACCGCATCCATGTGCTTTACCGTGAGCCGGATGATGCGCATGAAGGGCGGGTAGCCATGCTCGCGCCGCTGCAGGATTTCATACTCGTAAAATTCCAGGTAATCGTTGCGAATTACCTTGTCGAAAATCACCTGTTCCGGGTCACCGGTCTGGATAATCACGCGGCCCTTCTTGCCTTTACGGCCGGCCCGCCCGCTTACCTGCACAAACATCTGGAACGCCCGCTCGTGCGCCCGGAAATCGGGGTAGTGAATGATGCTGTCGGCGTTGATAATGCCCACCAGACTCACGTTGGCGAAGTCCAGGCCCTTGGTCACCATCTGGGTGCCCACCAGCACGTTGGTATTCTGCTTCTCAAAATCGGAAATAATCTGTTGATAGGCGTTTTTGGCCCGGGTGGTATCCAGGTCCATGCGCTGCACATTGGCTTCAGGCAGCATCACCTTCAGGTCGTCTTCCAGCTTTTCGGTGCCGAAGCCCACAGTTTTCACGTTGCGGGAGCCGCAGGCCGGGCACTGCGTGTACATCCGCTCGTGGTAGCCACAGTAGTGGCAGCGCAGCTCGTGGCTGTGTTTGTGGTAGCTCAGGCTCACGGCGCAGCTCTGGCACTTGGGTATCCAGCCGCAGTCGAGGCAGTTGATGAAGGGGGCGTACCCGCGCCGGTTCTGAAATAGAATCACCTGCTCCTGCTGGGCCAGCTTGCTCTCCATAGCCTGCATCAGCTCGGGCGTGAAGTGGTTGAGCATAGTTTTCTGCTCCCGGCTTTTGCGGGTATCCACCAGCTCCACTTCCGGCAGGCCGGCTTCCCCAAACCGCTTGGTAAGCGAAACCAAGCCGTAGCGGCCGGTGCGCGTCTGGTAATAGGTTTCCACGGCGGGTGTAGCCGAGCCCAGCAGGGTTTTGGCTCCCTGAAAATTGGCCATCATCAGGGCCACCTCGCGGGCATTGTAGCGCGGAGCCGGGTCGTACTGCTTGTAGCTGGATTCGTGCTCCTCGTCCACAATGGTTAGGGCCAGGCTATCGAAGGGCAAAAATACGGCGGAGCGTACGCCTACCACCACCTGAAACCGTCCCGACAGCACCCCATTCCATACTTCCACCCGCTCATTATCGGAAAATTTGGAGTGATATACGCCGAGCCGGGAGCCGAATACCCGCATTAATCGGGTTACAATCTGGGCAGTGAGGGCAATTTCGGGCAACAGGTACAGCACCTGCCCGCCCCCGTCCAGGGCTTGCTTGATCAGGTCGATGTAGATTTCCGTTTTACCCGCGCCCGTTACGCCATGTAGCAACACAATGTCCTTGTCCTGAAACTGGCGCATGATATCTTCCCGAGCTTCCCGTTGAGCTTCGCTCAGGGTGAAATGAATTTTGGCCTCGGCGTCGTCCTCATCCAGCGGAAAGCGCGACACAATCTGATCAAACTGCTCCAGCACGCCGTTTTTGATGAGCGTATTGACGGCGGAAGGGGAGAGATGGGGAGCCGAGGTGAGGTATGCTTTTTCGAGGCCCCGCTGGTTGGCGTGCTCGTTCTGATACACGGGTACTTTCTGCAGGTAGCGCATCAGCACATCCAGCTGCTTGGGCTTGCTAGTCAGCTGCGCGAATAACTGCTCTAAACCTGCTTCAACAATAAACCGGTGGGCCAGCCGCACTTTCTTCACCACCTTGGGCGAATACTTATCCTGCAGATGCTCAAACAGGAACACCACGTCCTTCTGCATCAGGAACTTGATGTACTTGTGGAAGGACGCAATGCCCAGCAGCTCGCCCACTTCCGTGAATGTCATGGATTTACCTTCCTCCCCGGTGCTCAGCGCATCCACCACTTTCTGCTCCTGCTCACTGAGCGGGTAGGGGTTCGTCTCGGCCTCAAAGGAGGGATGCAGCTGTACCCGGCTCTCCGAGCTGAGCTTAAGAGCCGAGGGCAACGCCGCATTGATGACTTCGCCCAGCGTGCAGAGGTAGTAATCGGCCATCCAGCGGAACAGCTTCAGTTGGGGCTGGGTCACCACCGGTGCATCGTCAATGAACTCCAGAATATACTTAGCCTGATATTCCTTGGGCGGATTTTCGTGTACGGCGGCTACAATGCAGCTCAGGGTTTTCTTGGCCCCAAACTGCACAATCACGCGTCCGCCCACTACCACATGGTCGTTCAGTTCAAAGGGGACGCGGTAAGTATATAGTTTGGGCAGCGGCAACGGCAAAATTACGTCGGCAAACAGCGTTACGCGGTCAGCGGCGGGTTCAGGCTGGGGCTGCACAAAGTCAAACGTCAGGCTCAAAGGCAGGGGGAAAAAGCAGCGGCTTTTTCGTTGGTAAAATGCGGTTGGAAGGCAGCAGTGCGGGAGAAGCTCATTGGCGGGTTGGAGGCCCCGCCCAGTTGTCTGCCAGTTGGTAAAGATACGGCCAGGTCGGGCTTTCCCGGCATGCCGAGCGGGTACTCCAAAAGAAAACCCGGCTGGTAGGGGCCGGGTTTTCAGGTTAGCTATTTTCGGGAGCCGGCGTGTCCGGCGTTGCCTTGCGCCGGGAGGGGCGGGGCGTGCGTTTGGGGGCTGTTGGTACCTGTTCAGCGGCGGGTAAGGGGGGCGGTACCGTTTCCGGGCCGGATTCTGCCACCGGCGTAGCGGCTTTTCGCGGGGCCCGCTTGCGCGGAGCTGTGGGCTTCTTTGCCGTCGGTTTTGTAGTGGATAGGGGTTCCACGGCCGTATCCACCGCTTCCACCGCAGCAGGTTCTGCCGGAGCCGTTACTGTGGCCTCTACCGGCGCTGCTTTGCGCCGGGCGCGGGGTTTGGGTGCTGGCACATCAGGAGTGGCCGCTGGGTGTGCCGGAGCAGGCTGCGCTGGAGCTTCCGCCGCCGGAAGAGCAGGTTCTGCGGGAACGGGCGTGGCCGGGGTATCGGGCTGCGGCACGGCAGCGGACTTTTTCCGGCTGCGGCTGGCTGCCGGGCGCTTGGGTCGAGCAGGGGCTGGGCTAGGCGTAGCCTCTTCCGCTACCGGGGGCTGCACTGGCTCCGGTGCTGGTGCAACCGGGAGACTGGGCACCTGCGGCACTGCTGGGGCGTCAACGGGTTCCGAACCCGTATTATCCACGGATGTTCCTCCTGTTTCGCTGCTCAGCTCGGTAGCGTACAGCGGGGCCCGGTTCGTACGACCCTCGGAGCGGGCTGGCCGGTCGCGGCGGTTACGGCGGTTATTACGGGTACGGCGCGGCTCCTCCGCCGAGTCATTCCCGGCTGCTTCCGGTACGCTAGCGGCAGACGGAGCTGGCTCGGTAGCTACCGTGGCAGTATCCGCAATGACTTCTGCAACGGTCGGCGCGGGCGTGGGCTCGGTTACGGAAATCTGCTCAGGCGCTTCAGCCGCGGCGGCTTCTGCCGCCAGACGGGCGTGTTTGCGCTTGGTTCGTTTGGCTCCCCCGCGGGAACGGCGTTTCCGGCGCCGGGCCGGCTCCCCGCTGGTTTCAGCCTCCAGGGTTTCTTCCAACACATCTTCCGGCTCTTCGGCCGCTGCCTCAGCGGAGTAAGCGTGCTCGTAAGCTGCCTCAGCGGTTTCACCGGGTTCCGTTTCATCATCTTCGGCCTCGTTTTGGCTATCCGGCTCAACCAGCACACCCCGGCCGTGGCCAACCAGAGCCGCCTGCGACAAGCCTTCCTCCGCAAATTCCCCAATGTCGATGCGCTCCTCGTCGTCATCCTCATCCACTGGGTCGGGTACCACGGGGTCGGGTATCCGGGGCAGCGCAGCCAACTCCCGTTCCAAGTGCAACAGTTCCATCCGCACATCTACCTGAGTACTGAGCCTGCGCAGCCGTTCCAGAGTACTTTCCAAGAACTGCCGATGCTCCGGGGCCGCCGCGTGCAATGGGCGGTGGCCCAAAGCCTGCCGCAGACTTTCCCATTCTTTCTTGAACCGCCCGAAGGCGGCATCAAAATAGGTACGCGTAAACCGCTCCCAAATGTAGTTTTCGGCTACATCGGAAGGATGCAGCATATCGGCCGCGTAAAACCGGTAGTCCCGTAAATCGTCCAGTAGCAGCTCATACGCCGGAAAGTAAGTTACATCGGGCAGCAGCTCACTCAGGTAATGACAGGCCACACGCAGCATCGATTTGCTGGTAGAGTTCAGGACCAGCGTATCCTTAATATGCCGTACCGGGCTTACCGTCAGGATAAACTGCAGGCGGGGATTGATGCGCCGCAGATACGCGTGCGTCTCGGCAACGGCCGCAATGATATCATCGGCCGTTAGCAGCTCCTTATCAAACTTATCGGCCGGGAGTTTGTGGCAGTTACTCACAATCTCGCCGGTTTCACGCAGGCGGTAGGCAAACGCCGAGCCCAGCGTAAGTACCACGGCATCGGCCGTGGCCAGAAACACACCAACTTCGCGGGTTAGCGTCTGGATGTGCTGCAGTAGCTCTACCGGCGTATCGGCCCCTACTTCGGCATGCAAATCGTGGCTCTGCCAGCGGCCCCGGGCTTCTACCACGTGTTGCTGCCAATCCATGTCTTCCCCGGCTGCGGCCCGCAACAGCCGGCACAAGGAAATAGGGTTGAAAACGGTGCCAAACGGATTCACCATCGTTGCCACCTTAAAATCGGCCAGGCGCGTGCCAATAGAGTCCGAAAAGCAGGATCCTATGGTCAGCACCCGGGCCGAAGGTGGCAGCTGCTGGGGGAGAGGCGTAAGCGGAAGTTCAGTACGAAACATTGGAAATAGTACGGCCCGGACCGGGCCAACGGATGAGCAACCTACTTAACATCCCGCGTTCAGCCAAACACTGGCGAGTGGTGCGGACGCGCGCCTGACAGACGCGGAGCAGGGGCCTCGTAAGAAAATAGCGGTTCAGCGTGCCAGACTCTGGCAGTTGATTGTACGGGCAAAGGTCACGAATAGTCGGCAGCTTCTTGCGCAGCAACGGCAACTAGCAGAAACAAAACGCCCGGCCGCTTGCGCAACCGGGCGTTTCTGATAAACTAAGCGGCAGAAGCTTACTCAGCTACTACGTTGAAGCGCACTTTGTGCTTCACCTCGCGGTGCAGGTCAGCCGTAGCCGTGTATTCGCCCACGGAGCCGGGCTCCGAGTCAAACGACAGACGCTTGCGGTCAACTTCTACGCCTTTGGCTTTCAGGGCATCCGCCAGCTGCAGCGTGGTTACGCGGCCGAAGATTTTGCCGCTCTCACCTACTTTAGCCGGAATTTCCAGCACCATGTCACCAATCTGGTTGGCAATAGCCTGCGCGTCACCTTTGATTTTGTCAGCTTTGTGGGCTGCCTGGCGTACGTTTTCGGCTACGATTTTCTTGTTGGTCTTATCGGCCAGTACGGCCAGACCCTGCGGGAGCAGATAGTTACGGCCGTAGCCTGGCTTTACAGCAACGATGTCGTTCTTGTAACCCAGACCTTTAACGTCGTCTTTCAGAATTACTTCCATGTCTTTCTTTAGTATTGAGTAGTGAGTAGTAAGTATTGAGTAAGAACGGCAGGAGCTTTGTCCTGACTGTCTCACTACTCAATACCAACTACCCAATACTAATTTCTATTTCAACGAGTCGGTTACGTAGGGCATCAGGGCCAGGTGACGAGCTTTCGCTACAGCCTGAGCCACTTTGCGCTGAAACTTCAGGCTGGTGCCAGTGATGCGGCGGGGCAGAATGCGGCCCTGCTCGTTCACAAACTTCAGCAGGAAGTTCGGGTCTTTGTAATCAACGTACTTGATGCCGTTCTTCTGGAAGCGGCAGTACTTCTTGCGGGTATCCTGCTTGTGGATCTTTTCGTTGGCGAGGCTCATGGTCTTACTGGGCTACGGCTTCCGATTGTTTTACTTTCTGCTGGTTCATCTCGCCTTTACGACGACGCGCACCGTAAGCTACGGCGTGCTTGTCCAGCACCGTGGTGAGGAAACGGATAACCCGCTCGTCGCGGCGGAAAGCCAGCTCCAGCGTGTCAACCACGTTACCTTCACCGGTGAACTCTACCAGGAAGTAGTAGCCAGTGTTTTTCTTCTGAATCGGGTAAGCCAGTTTCTTGAGGCCCCAAGCTTCAGTGTTGATGATGTCGGCGCTATTTTCCTTAAGCACCTGCGAGAACTTCTCGACCGTCTCTTGCACTTGGCTCTCGTTCAGCACGGGAGTCAGAATGAAGACCGTCTCGTAATTTCTTACTGCCATTACGACGGGGTGAAAATTGTGTGAAAAACTAAATGAGGGGCAAAGATAACGGAATTTACTGCACGTACTACTGCCTCAACAGTCTTTTTGTAGAAAACCGTAATCGGTAAGAAATTGACTGTCAAACCTAAAACTAAATGGGGCCTGAGCTGTCATCACTATAGCAATAAGGAAGGCGAAGGCACATTCCTTATTATAGATAGGGGAGGTGGAAGAGGACAATGTACTGGCCGCTGAGACAACCGTAAGTGGTATTCTTTCCGGTCAACTGTCGGTTTTTAGAATGATTCTAAGCTACTGGAATAGGGCGAAAATTAGCCCGGAGCGGTTTGTTCTCTGGGTTTCCCGACCTACATTTGTGGCCTTGAAGCACCCCCGCGTTTCTTTTTTCCAGTCAAATTGTGCTATGGATAGCATCCGACTACGACCCCTTTCCCGCCTCTTTCTCGCTCTGTCTCTGTTCTTTGTCAGCGTAGGCTCCTCCTTCGCGCAAGGCACCGCGGCCGACCCGAGCAAAGCAGGCGTGGCACCCGGCGCTACGGCGGCCGCTGCCCCCGCCGCCGCTGCCGGCGCTCCTACCGGTGACGCTGCCGCCATTGCCGCCGGCGACGCCCTGTTCAAAGGCAATTGTGCCCAGTGCCACGCCGTAAATGAAGTGGTAGTTGGTCCGGCTCTGGCCGGCATCACCAAGCGCCGCCCCATGTCCTGGATTATTCCATGGATCAAAAACTCCAGCAAACTGGTGGCCAGCGGCGATGAGTACGCCGTGAAAATCTTCAACCAGTACCAGAAACAGCAGATGCCCAGCTTTCAGCTGTCGGATGCTGAAATTACCTCCATCATTGCGTATGTAACTGCTGAAGAAGGTAAAACCGCAACGGCAGGTACTGGGCTTAATGCCAAAAGTGGTGATCAAGCTGCTGTTGACGGCACCGCCGCTGCTGCTGGCGACGAAGCTGGTGCTGGTAAGTACATGAACGTACTGCTCATCGTGCTGGTAGTAGTGCTGATTGTGCTGGTGGTTACGCTGGTTATCATTGCCAACATCATGAAGGATGTGCTGCGGGGCCGTAAGGACCTCGACGGCCGCGACGTGGAAGTAATTGATCAGCGCTTCGACTTCTCGAAAATCTACAAATCGACGGCGGTACGCGCCATTGTGGGTGTCGTATTCGTGCTGGCTGTGCTGTACGAAAGCATTCAGGGTGCTATGGGCGTAGGCCTGCAGCAGGGCTACCAGCCCACGCAGCCCATTGCCTTCTCACACAAACTGCACGCTGGTGAGCACCAGATCAACTGCGCCTACTGCCACACCTCGGTGTACAAGAGCAAGTCGGCCAACATTCCCTCGCCGAACATCTGTATGAACTGCCACTCGCAGATCAAAACGGAGTCGCCGGAAATCAAGAAAATCTACCGCGCCATCGAGCGGAAGCAGCCTATTCAGTGGGTGCGCATCCACAACCTGCCCGACCTGGCTTACTTCAATCACTCCCAGCACACGCAGGTAGGAGGCATTGAGTGCCAGACCTGCCACGGTCCCATCCAGAACATGGAAGTGGTGTACCAGTATTCGCCCCTCACCATGGGCTGGTGCATCAACTGTCACCGCGAAACGCCCCTCAACACGAAGGGCAACAGCTACTACGACAACCTCGTGAAGCTGCACGACAGCGAGAATGGGGCCGTACCGTTCACTGTTTCGTCGAACGGCGGTACCGAGTGCTCGAAGTGCCACTACTAGTATGACCGGGCCTTGGGCGCCTGCACTGCTGGCCACGTGCCGCACGCGGGCTGCCCAAGGCCCCACCTACCTTTAAAAACAGCCTACTTAGCGACTTATTGGGCTTGTGAAAAGCCGAGTCCCTAAGTCTCTAAGACCCTAAGTTCCAACAACACGATGCAAGAGTCGCCTAAGTACTGGAAGGGAATTGAGGAACTGGAGAACTCACCGGAGTTCGTGAAGAATGCACTCACTGAGTTTGCTGACTTCCTGCCGGTGAAGGAATCCCACGGCACCTCGGATGCCACGGTGGCCCCGCGCCGCGACTTCCTCAAGCTCATGGGCTTCGGCATTGCCGCGGCCACCCTCGCCAGCTGCGAGACCCCCATTAAAAAGGCTATTCCCTACCTCAACAAGCCTGAGGAAGTTGATCCGGGTATTGCCAACTTTTACGCCTCCACGTTCTTCAACGGTCAGGATTACAACAGCGTACTGGTAAAAACCCGCGAGGGTCGCCCGATCAAGCTGGAAGGTAACCCCGAGTCGCCCATCACGCGCGGTGGTCTGTCGGCCCGGGCCCAGGCCTCGGTACTGAGCCTCTACGACGGTGCTCGTCTGCAGCACTTCGCCAAAAAGGGTGCTAAAATCGATAAGGACCAGCTGGATCAGGAGGTGCGCAATGCACTGGCCAGTGCCGGCCGCGTAGCCATCGTGTCGCATACCATCATCAGCCCCTCTACCAAGAAGGTAATTGCGGAGTTTGCCGGACGCTTTGCGGGCACCGAGCACGTGATGTACGACGTGAACTCAGCTTCGGCGCTGCTACGGGCCAATGGGGGCGTACTGCCCGCCTACGACTTCAGCAAAGCCGACGTGATTGTGAGCTTCGGTGCCGATTTCCTCGGTACCTGGCTGTCGCCGGTGGAATTTGCCCGGCAGTATGTAACCAACCGGAAAGTTTCGAGCGAGAAGCGCAGCATGTCGCGCCACTATCAGTTCGAAAGCAACATGTCGCTGACCGGCTCCAACGCCGACGTGCGCGTGCCGCTGAAGCCTTCGGAAATGGGTGAGGCCGTGCTGGCCGTATACAACACGGTTGTGGGTGGTGGCAGTGCTTCTTCCTACACCGATAAGCGCCTGCAGAAGGCTGCTACCGAACTGGCCAAAGCCGGTTCGCGCGGTATGGTAGTTTCTGGTTCCAACGACCCGGCCGTTCAGGCTTTGGTTACGGCCATCAACCAGAAGCTGGCTTCGGCCGGCGTTGATGTTGCCAACCCTTCGCTGATCCGTCAGGGCGACGATGCCAAAATGAGCAGCCTGCTGAAAGCCATCAGTGCTGGTCAGGTAGGGGCCGTTATCTTCTATAATGCCAACCCGGTATTCGACCACCCAATGGGTGCGGATCTGGCCGCTGCGCTGAAAGCCGGTAAAGTTCGCACGACAATTTCGTTGAACGACCGGCTGGATGAAACCGGCGAACTGTGCACGTACGCGGCTCCCGACCACCATTTTCTGGAGTCATGGAATGACTATGAGCCGAAGCGTGGCTACCTGAGCCTTGCCCAGCCCGTAATCACACCGCTGTTTGCTACCCGTCAGGCGCAGGATTCGCTGCTGACCTGGGCCGGCAACCCAACCACCTACTACAACTACCTCCGCACGCAGTGGAAAGGCGTATTAGGCGGCGACTTCAATAAGGCTTGGG
The DNA here is from genome assembly GCF_049949205.1 of Hymenobacter sp. 102. NCBI lineage: Bacteria > Pseudomonadati > Bacteroidota > Cytophagia > Cytophagales > Hymenobacteraceae > Hymenobacter > Hymenobacter sp. 102. The sequence goes on along the minus strand of NZ_CP188172.1, from coordinate 1,679,652 downwards.
ACAAAGCCGTGCACGATGGCGTAGCCATGGGCTCAGCTGCTCCCGCTGCTCCGGCTCCGGCCGCCGCTGCGCTGGACGTAAATGCTGCTATTTCGGCTATCAAGTCGGCCCAGAAGCCTTCGGGCATCGAGCTGATGGTATACGAAAAAGTGGGCGTAGGCAGCGGGGCAGATGCCAACAACCCCTGGTTGCAGGAACTGCCCGATCCGGTAACGAAAGCAACCTGGGGCAACTATGTAACGGTGCCGCGTGCCTACGCCAAAGACCAGAAATGGGAGCAGGGCGACGTGGTGAAAGTAACCGCCAACGGTAAGTCGGTAGAGTTGCCCGTACTTATTCAGCCGGGCCAGGCTGCCGGTACCATCGGTATTGCACTTGGCTATGGCCGCACCAAAGCAGGCAAAGTAGCCAATGACCTCGGGCAGAACGTGCTGCCGCTGCTGGCCATGCGCAACGACGCCATCAGCTATGTTGCTTCGGTAACACTGGCGGCTACCGGTACGCAGGAGCCCATTGCGCAGACGCAGACCCACCACACCATCATGGACCGCAAGCCGGTGGTGCAGGAGGCTACGCTGGCCCAGTACATCAAAGACCCCAAAGAGGTAACGGAATACGAAACGATTTCGACTCCCGACGGCCCGCAGAAGCCCAACAAGGTTTCGCTGTGGCAGGACTATGAGTACAAGAACCACCATTGGGGTATGGCCATCGACCTCAACTCCTGCATCGGCTGCGGCTCGTGCGTAGTTGGGTGCCAGGCTGAGAACAACGTGGCCGTAGTAGGCAAGCAGGAAGTAATCAACCGTCGTGAGATGCACTGGATGCGCATCGACCGGTATTACAGCTCCGATGCCCACAAGTCGGACTTCGAAACCAAAGGCAAGCTGGATACCTACGCGGCTATGGAAGACCCCTCCGAGAATCCCTCGGTTATCTTCCAGCCGATGATGTGCCAGCACTGCAACCACGCCCCTTGCGAGACGGTGTGCCCCGTACTGGCTACTACCCACAGCTCGGAAGGTCTGAACCAGATGACCTACAACCGTTGCGTAGGTACGCGCTACTGCGCCAACAACTGCCCGTACAAGGTTCGTCGCTTCAACTGGTTCTCCTACTACACCAACGAGAAGTTCGAAACCGTAAACGGCCACATGTTCACCGACCTGGGCCGCATGGTACTGAACCCCGACGTAACGGTTCGGGCCCGTGGCGTGATGGAGAAATGCTCGCTCTGCGTGCAGCGTATCCAACTTGGCAAGCTGGAAGCCAAAAAGCAAAAGCGCCGTCCGCAGGATGGGGACATTGTTTCGGCTTGCGCTCAGTCGTGCCCCACGCAGGCCATCGTGTTCGGTGATATGCGGGACCCCGAGTCGCGGATTTCGAAGCTGCTGCGTCGCGAAGACGGAGAGCGGGCTTTCCACGTGCTCGATGCCATCAACGTGCAGCCCAACATCACGTACCTGACTAAAATCCGCAACACCGAAACTTCGGAGTTCAACGCCTAGAAACTGAGCCGGGGGAGGGCCGAAGCGCCTACCGCACTACTGTTCTCCCTCTTTACTCCTTTAAGTCCAAAAACTATGCAGCACGTATCGCCTGTACGGGAGCCGCTCGTTACCGGGGGGAAAACGTACCACGACGTCACCCAAGACGTGTGCCGCCAGGTAGAAGCCGCCCCTAACGTCCGGTGGATGGCCGCCCTGACCGTGGCTCTGATCTTCCTTGGCGTATTCTTTTACTCCGTGTACCGCACTCTGTGGTACGGTATCGGGGAATGGGGACTAAACAAAACCGTCGGCTGGGCCTGGGACATCACCAACTTCGTGTGGTGGGTAGGTATCGGTCACGCCGGTACCCTTATCTCTGCAGTTCTGCTGCTGTTCCGTCAGAAGTGGCGGACGTCCATCAACCGCGCAGCTGAGGCAATGACCATCTTTGCCGTAATCTGCGCCGCCATGTTCCCGGTGCTGCACATGGGCCGTCCGTGGCTGGCTTACTGGGTGTTCCCGCTGCAGAATACCTTCGGCTCGCTGTGGGTGAACTTCAACTCACCGCTGCTGTGGGACGTGTTTGCCATTTCGACCTACTTCACCGTGTCGCTGGTATTCTGGTACACGGGTCTGGTACCTGACTTCGCTACTATCCGTGACCGGGCTAAAGGTCCTATTGCCAAAGTAGCGTATTCGTTGCTGAGCATGGGCTGGAAAGGTTCGGCCAAGCACTGGAGCCGCTACGAAACGGTTTCGCTGATCCTGGCCGGTGTATCTACCCCACTGGTACTCTCGGTACACACCATCGTATCGATGGACTTTGCTACCTCGGTAGTACCGGGCTGGCACACCACCATCTTCCCGCCCTACTTCGTAGCGGGTGCTATCTTCTCCGGCTTCGCCATGGTACTGACGCTGATGCTCATTACCCGCGTGGTGTTTAAGCTGGAAGACTACATCACCATTGAGCACATTGCCCTCATGAACAAAATCATGATGATTACGGGCTCGATTGTAGGGGTAGCATACATCACGGAGTTCTTCATTGCCTGGTACTCGCAGGTGGAGTTTGAGCAGTACGCCTTCATCAACCGGGCTACCGGTCCTTACTGGTGGGCTTACTGGTCGATGATGACCTGCAACGTAATCACTCCGCAGCTGGTGTGGATTCGTCGGGTACGCTATAGCATTCCACTCACGTTCATCCTCTCCATCATTGTGAACATCGGGATGTGGTTTGAGCGTTTCGTGATTATCGTAACCTCGCTGCACCGCGACTACCTGCCCTCAAGCTGGGCTATGTTCTCGCCGAGCTGGATTGATATTGGTATCTACGTGGGTACCCTGGGTCTGTTCTTCACCCTGTTCCTGCTGTTCGCCAAGTTCTTCCCCGTTATCAACATGGCGGAAGTGAAATCGGTACTGAAATACACGGTGGACAATGGCCCGACCTACACTGGCCACGATCCGCACCACGCTCATCAGTCTACCACCACCCACGGAGTTCCGGCCTCGGCCTCTGTAAACTACGATAAGCATGACTAAGCGCTTCGCCCTCGGTGTCTTCGAAGACGAAGACGTGCTGCTGCACGCCGTTGAAAACGTCCGCGAGGCGGGCGTGAAGATCTACGAAGTATTCACGCCGTTCCCGATTCACGGCATGGATGATGCCCTTGGCATTGAACGGTCCCGTCTGCCCATTGCGGCTTTCTTCTACGGTCTGACCGGGCTATGCTTCGCGCTGTGGCTCCAGATTTACACGCTGGGCTTCGACTGGCCGATGATTATTGGTGGCAAGCCGCATATTGCGCTGCCCGCTTTCATTCCGGTATCGTTCGAGTTGACCGTGTTCTTCTGCTGCCACGGGATGGTGATTACCTTTTACACCATCAGCAAACTGTACCCACGTTGGAAAACGCCGGTGCTGGATGTCCGTTCCACCGACGACAAGTTTGTCGTGGCCATCGAAGTGAACGAAAACACCGATATGACCAAGCTGACCCAGCTGCTGCGTGAGAACGGTGCTTCGGAGGTGAACCAAAAAGAAATGTCTAAGTTCTAATGACGCATTCGCTGAAACTAACTCTGCAAGCGTCGGCGGTTCTGCTGGCATCGGTGTTCACCACCGCCTGCAACCGCGCCGATGACCCCGGCCTGGAGTACGCTCCGGAGATGTACGAATCGATTCCGTACGACCCGCTGCGCCAGATCAATGCCAACACGGTAAACCCGATGGGCATTAACGAGCGCACCCCGGCAGTAGGCACCGTGCCCCGCGGCAAGGCTGACTACTACACCCACATTGCCAAAGACGATGTGGCTACCGCCGAAACCACGTTGCGCAACCCGTTTCCTTACACGAAGGCAAACTTGGAAGAAGGCAAAGTGCTGTACTCGCGCAACTGCCAGCATTGCCACGGTGAGAGTGGAGCCGGGGACGGCCCCGTAGGTGCCAAGTTCAAAGGTGTACCCAACTACTCGACGGGTACTTATAAAACCATGAATGATGGGCACATCTACCACGTAATTCAGTGGGGACGTAACCGCATGATGCCACATGGCTCGCAGGTGAATCCTGAAGAGCGTTGGAAGATTGCTATGTACGTACGGGCTTTGCAGCTGGGTAAAGGCCCGGATGGCTTGGCCGACATGGTGAAAGCCGGCGGCGCTAACGCCAACGTACCCACGGCTGACTCAACCACTACCTCGGGACAGATGAAAGAGAATCCCACGAAGGCCGGTTCCGATAAAGCGTCGGAAACCCCGGGTCAGGGAGACAAAGCTCAAAACGGAACGGCTATTTAATTGACTTCTATGGCAACTCTGACGCATCACGAAAGCGTTACGGCTGAACACCTGGAGGTTACGCCGGGTACCCGTAAAAACTTCATGCTCATTATTGCAGCGGGCGTTGTCCTGCTGATAGTAGGCATTATCATGTCCATGATGGGCATTGGTGCCGCTCACCACGAGGGGGCAGCAGCAGCCCACGGAGCTGCTCACGGCGCGGCTGAGCACCACGGCAGCGCACCGTGGCTCAAGCGCCTGATTGTAAGCCTGTGGCACAGCAACGTGTTTTTCACGGGTGTTGCTGCCATTGGTACGGTGTTCGTAGCTATCCAGTATGTGGCTTATGCCGGCTGGTCAGTACTCATTAAGCGCGTGGCCGAGGCCCTGAGCGCGTGGCTGATTCCCGGTCTGGTAATCATGGTAGTAGTGTTTGGCATCAGCTATTTCACGCACGATATCTTCCACTGGACGACGCCTGGTATTATGGATCCGAAATCGGAAAACTATGATGCCATCATTGCGGGTAAGTCGGGCTTCCTCAACCTGCCCTTTTACATTGCTCGCATGGTGATTTTCCTGGGACTGTGGGCTTTCTTCACCAAGAAGCTGCGCGACCTGTCACTGGCTGAGGATCTGAACGGCGGTACCGAATACTTCCACAAGAGCATCAACGTATCGGCCCTGTTTCTGGTAATTTTCGCCGTGTCGTCGCCTATTGCTGCCTGGGACTGGGTTATGTCCATTGACACGCACTGGTTCTCGACCATGTTCGGCTGGTACATATTCGCCTCTTGGTGGGTGTCGGGCTTGGCGGCTATTACGCTCTGCACGATTATCCTGAAGCAAGCCGGCTACCTGCGTTGGGTGAAGGAAGGTCACCTGCACGACCTTGGTAAGTTCATGTTCGGGTTCAGCATCTTCTGGACTTACGTATGGTTCTCTCAGTTCATGCTGATTTGGTATGCAAACCTGCCCGAAGAATCAGTGTATTTCAACCAGCGTCTGGGTGGCTTTGATGGACAGTACACGTGGTTGTTCTTTTTCAACCTCATCATCAACTTTGTTTTCCCCTTCTTGGTGCTGATGACCCGCGATGCCAAGCGTCAGATGATCATGCTCAAGATTGTGACTATTGCCATTCTGGTGGGTCACTGGTTTGACTTCTATTTGGCTATTATGCCCGGAACGATGCAAGCCAATAATGGGTTTATCATTGAGATTGGGGTGGCCTTGGTATTCCTTGGTGCTTTCCTAACGCTGATGACTAATCGGTTGGCGCAGGCTTCCCTGATTCCGGTTCATCATCCGTTCCTGGATGAAAGCGTCCACCATACCACCTAAATTTGAGAGAAGCTAAGAGTTGGTAGCTGGGAGTGAGAAGAATCTCTCCCTGGCTCCTGACTCCTGGCTCCTAGCTTCTAACTTCTTTCCAAATGACTACTCTTGGTATTCTTCTGGTGCTGGTGTTACTGCTGGTCGTGTTTGGCCTGCTGTTCCGCCTCCAGATTCTGACCTCTATCTTCTCGGGCAGTTCTACCCGTGAAGTTGGCGTCAGCAACCGTGTAAATGCCATTCTGTGCATCATCTTCCTCGTAGTGGGGGGCGCCGCCTTTGCGTGGTCCTTCGTTGATAACTACGACAAGATGAACCCGCCCATTGCTTCTGTTCACGGCCATGCTACTGAGCGGATGTTCTGGACTACGATGGTAATTCTGGGCATCGTATTTACGCTGACTCAAGTGCTGCTGTTCGTGTACTCCTACAAGTACCAGCACAAAGAAGGCCGTCGGGCTTTCTTTTTCCCCCACAACAACAAAATTGAGGTTATCTGGACGCTGATTCCGGCCATCGTAATGGCTGGTCTGGTATTCGCTGGCTGGAAAGAGTGGACCCGCATTACCGGTCCCGCCCCCAAGGATGCCATCGTACTGGAAGTAATGGGTAAGCAGTTCAACTGGCTTGTTCGTTACCCCGGCCGCGACCAGAAACTAGGCCTCGTGAACTACCGTCTGATTGACGCTACGAACGAGTTCGGCTTCGACTTGAGTGACCAGAACGGTATTGACGACTTCGTCGCACCTGAAATCCACGTTCCTAAAGGTCATCCGGTGTTGCTGAAGATTCGCTCACGCGACGTACTGCACGCCGTGTACATGCCTCACTTCCGCGTGCAGATGTATGCTGTACCCGGTATGCCCACCAAGTTCTGGTTCACCCCAACCAAGACGACTGACGAAATGCGCGCCCAGTTGGGCAACCCTAAGTTCAACTACGAGTTGGCCTGCAACCAAATCTGCGGTCGGGGCCACTTCGCCATGAAGCTGAACATTGTGGTGGATGATCCGGAGGATTACGTGAACTGGTTTGCTGCGCAGAAATCTTTCTCGGAGCAGAACCCCGACGTTCTGGCCAGCTTCAAACAGAAATCGGAGAAACCGGTTATGAAGGAAGCTGCCGCTGTAGTTCCTGCCGCTGCCAAAGCTTCGCTCTAAACTATTTAACTGCACGCTTCACTTATGGCTGCTAACTTTCCTACTCAAGTGCAAGGCGGCATCGGGGCAACCGAGCCAGGCATTTCGCACGATGAGCACCTGCACCACGACGAGCACCACGAGCAGAATTTCCTGCAGAAGTACGTCTTCAGCACCGACCACAAGGTTATTGCCAAGCAGTTCCTGATTACGGGTATCTTCTGGGCGATTATTGGTGGTACGCTGTCGAGCCTGTTCCGTTTACAGCTGGGCTGGCCCGAGGCAACGCTGGAGTGGCTGCAGCCGCTGTTGGGCAAGTGGATTGAAGGGGGCAAACTGAACCCTGAATTCTACCTCGCGCTGGTAACGATGCACGGTACCATCATGGTATTCTTCGTGCTGACGGCTGGTCTGTCGGGTACGTTCTCGAACTTCCTGATTCCGCTGCAGATCGGTGCCCGTGATATGGCTTCGGGCTTCATGAACATGCTCTCGTACTGGTTCTTCTTCCTGTCGAGCGTAGTAATGTTCACTTCGCTGTTCATTGAAACTGGTCCGGCTGCTGCTGGCTGGACAATTTATCCGCCGCTGTCGGCGCTGCCCCAGGCCATTGCTGGTTCAGGTGCTGGTCAGACGCTGTGGCTGGTATCGATGGCACTATTTATTGTGTCGCAGTTGCTGGGTGGTGTGAACTACATCACGACGGTAATCAACCTGCGTACCCAGGGCATGAGCATGAGCAAGCTGCCCCTGACTATCTGGGCGTTCTTCCTGACGGCTATCCTGGGTCTGCTTTCGTTCCCCGTACTGTTCTCGGCTGCTCTGCTGCTGATCTTTGACCGTTCGTTCGGTACTTCGTTCTTCCTGTCGGACATTTACATTGCTGGTAAGGCGTTGTCGAACACCGGTGGTTCGCCCATCCTGTTCCAGCACCTGTTCTGGTTCCTGGGTCACCCCGAGGTGTACATCGTAATCATGCCTGCCATGGGCATGGTGTCGGAAATTCTGGCCACCAACGCCCGTAAGCCTATCTTCGGCTACCGCGCTATGATTGGCTCGCTACTGGGTATCTCGCTGCTGTCGTTCATCGTGTGGGCTCACCACATGTTCGTAACCGGCATGAACCCCTTCTTGGGTTCGGTGTTCATGTTCCTGACGCTGATCATTGCCGTACCCTCGGCCGTGAAAACGTTCAACTGGCTGGCTACTCTGTGGCGCGGTAACATCCGCTTCACTACGGCCATGCTGTTCTCCATCGGCTTCGTGTCGCTGTTCATTGCCGGTGGTCTGACGGGTATCGTACTCGGCAACGCTGCGCTGGACATCCAGATGCACAACACGTACTTCGTGGTAGCTCACTTCCACTTGGTAATGGGTTCGTCGGCCTTCTTCGGCCTGTGGGCTGGTGTGTACCACTGGTTCCCCAAGATGTTCGGCCGCATGATGGACGAGAAACTGGGATACATCCACTTCTGGCTGACGTTCATCGGGGTGTACTTGGTGTTCCTGCCGATGCACTACGTGGGTATTGCCGGTTTCCCCCGTCGTTACTACGCCTGGACGGGCTTTGACACCTTCAGCCAGTTTGCTGACCTGAACAAGTTCATCTCGGTAGCAGCTATCGTGGCCTTCATTGGTCAGTTCATCTTCATCTTCAACTTCTTCTACAGCATCTTCCGCGGCCGTCGTGCTACCGAGAACCCTTGGAACTCGACGACGCTGGAGTGGACGACGCCGGTAGAGCTTGGCCACGGCAACTGGCCCGGCGAAATCCCCGCCGTACACCGCTGGCCCTACGACTACAGCAAGCCGGGTGCCGCTGAGGATTTCATTCCGCAGCACGTACCCTACTCGCAGACGCAGTCGTCGAACCTGCCGTATGAGAAGGAAATGGAATAAGCGCCCCGCGCATTAGCCTTTTTAAACGGGCCGCTGTATCAACGGCGGCCCGTTTTTGTTTACTAGGGGAAACCGGTTCGGCAGCGCCGGGCGTGGTTTCCCTTTTTGTTTCTGGCGGCCCAGCCGCCTGTTTCAGGCCAACGTTACTTATGGCAACACCTTCTTTTGTGCGCCGCTTTCGGTTTTGGGGAATCCTGACGGTAGTGGCCGTGTACGTACTGATTCTGGTAGGGGGCATTGTACGGAGCACCGGCTCCGGCATGGGCTGCCCCGATTGGCCCAAATGCTTTGGTAGTTGGGTGCCGCCCACACACATCAGCCAGTTGCCTGCCAACTACAAGGAAATCTACACGGCCCAGCGGGTGGCGAAAAACCAGAAGCTGGCGGCCCGGCTGGAGCGCATGGGCTTTCATCAGGTTGCTGGCGACATTTTCGCACATCCGACCCAGTACATTGAAACCGACTTCAATGCGGTAAAAACTTGGATTGAGTACGTAAATCGGCTGGTAGGGGCACTGATTGGCGTGTTCGTGTTCGGAACGGTAGTATTTGCCCTGCCATACTGGCGCCGCGACCCGGTGGTGTTCTGGTTGGCCTTCGCCTCCTTTTTGCTTACGGGCGTGCAGGGCTGGCTCGGCTCTTTGGTGGTGTCAACCAATCTGCTGCCCATCATGGTAACCATTCACATGGGGCTGGCGCTGCTGATTGTAGCCATGCTGCTGTACGCCGTTGACCGGTCGCAGCGAGATACGGAAGCAGCAGCGGAACCGGTACGGGCTTTACCGAGCCTTGCGCTGGTGTTGTGGAGTGCCGTGCTGCTCACTTTCGGACAGATTGTGCTGGGCACGCAGGTGCGGGAGCAGATTGATTTGATTGCCGCCGCAGCTAACTACCTCAACCGGGCCGAGTGGGTAGCGCAGTTGGGCGGGACCTTCCGTTTCCACCGTACGTTCTCGGCCGTTTTGCTGCTGCTGAACGTGTATTTGGCGTACCAGCTGTACACACTGCCTTCGCGGCAGCTGCACCGGCTGGCTACAGCTATTCTGGGGCTGATAGGAGGGGAGATACTGGCTGGAGTAGTGCTGGCCTACTTCTCCTTCCCGGCGGCTGTGCAGCCTGTACACCTCACACTGGCTACGTTGCTGTTCGGGGCGCAGTTTCTGGCTGTGGTGGCCTACCATCGGGCCACTAAGTTGCGGCGGCAGGTGGCTACTCCGGCCGTTGTTGCGTAACTTTGCGGCCCCGTTTGGCGGACTTTTTCGCCGCGCAACCTGTTTACCGGTAGTTGATGAGCAAGGCTAGGGCTTTTTTCCAGTTACTAAAATTCCGGCTGGCTCTCACCGTGGCCTTCTCAAGTGCCATCGGCTACCTGCTGGGTGCCCACGAGCTGGACTGGGGCAAGGCACTGCTGGTGATGCTGGGCGGGCTGGCCGTAACCGGTTCAGCCAACACCATCAACCAGATTTTTGAAATTGACCTGGACCGGCAAATGAAGCGCACCGCCAAGCGTCCCCTGCCGCAAGGTATCATCAGCGCCCAGGAGGCGTGGGTGTTTGTGGTGGTGCTGGGCATACTAGGCCTGGGGCTGCTCACGTACTTCTTCAATCCCTTGGCGGCGGCCCTGTCGTTGGTTTCACTGATTCTGTATGGGTTTGTGTACACGCCGCTGAAAACCATTTCGCCCATCTGCGTGGCGGTAGGGGCCATTCCGGGCGGATTGCCGCCGCTGATTGGCTGGGTGGCCGCTACGGGGTATCTGGGCATTGAAGGGTGGATTCTGTTCGGGATTCAGTTTATGTGGCAGTTTCCGCACTTCTGGGCCATTGCCTGGGTGCTGGACGACGACTACAAGAAGGCCGGCTTCAAAATGCTGCCTACTCCCGGCAAGAAGGACCTACGCACGGCTTTTCAGATCATGACCTACACGCTGGTGCTGATTCCGCTGAGCCTGCTGCCGTTCTACTTCCGCATGACGGGCACCGTGTACCCGATGGTAGCGGCCGTGTGCGGGGTGCTGTTCCTGATGCAGACGTTTTACCTGATGCGCACCGTGAGCAAGAAAGCGGCGATGAGCATTATGTTCGGCTCGTTCCTGTACCTGCCCATCGTGCAGATTGCCCTGGTGCTGGACAAAGTATAATTCGATTCCCGGAAGTGAGAAGTAAGCTGCCGCGAGTGAGACAAAAGTATTCCCCGGCGTGTTTAAGCAGCAACTCACTTCTCTTGTTCTACTTCTCACTTCTTCGAACGATATGCATCCTTCTGAAGCCCTGAATACCAAGCAGCCCGCCACTGGCCTGCACCCGGCCCGTTTCCTACTCATGCTGATGATGGTCAGTGTGTTCATGATTTTTGCCGCGTATACCAGCGCGTATATTGTGCGTCGTAACGAGGGCAACTGGCTGGAATTCAGCCTGCCCGCCGGTTTCCTGATTACCACTTTTATTATTGCGCTGAGTTCCGGTACCATGCAGTGGGCGTGGCTGGCGGCCCGCAAGGACAATCTGGCCCAGGTGCGGCTGGCGCTGTCCATCACGCTGGCGCTGGGCGTAGCCTTTTTGATTGGGCAATGGGTGATGTGGGGCCAGCTGGTGGATCAGCGCATCTTTTTTGCGGGCGTTGATGCCAACCCTTCCGGCTCATTTCTGTATGTATTAACCGGCGTACACGGTTTTCACCTGATTACGGGCCTCATCTTTTTGCTGGTGGTTCTGCGTAAAAGCTTTCAGTATCAGGTGCATTCCCGGCAAATGCTGTCCATCGGTAACGTCACCATCTACTGGCACTTCCTCGGCGCGCTTTGGTTGTACCTGTATTTGTTCCTACTTTTGAACCACTAGAATTTCGTCAACCCCGCACGCTATGTCCACCATTTCCACGACGCAGGCCATTTCTGATTCCGCCCTGGATAAGCCGCGCACCGGCACCTGGGACGGCGGGAACGAGCCCTTCAACGCGAGCTACGGCAAGCTGATGATGTGGTTCTTCCTGTTGTCGGACGCCTTTACGTTCGCCGCCTTCCTGACCACTTACGGCCTGATCCGTCACCGCCACATGGCCTATGAAGGCACGCCCGAGGCCTTCACGTTCTCCACCAACTACTGGCCCATCCCGGAAAAGGTGTTCAACGCCTTCCCCGGCCTGCACGGTGTAGACCTGCCGCTGGCGTTTGTGGCCTTAATGACGATGATTCTGATTTTCTCGTCGGTGACGATGGTATTGGCCGTAGAGGCCGGCCACCGCTTCGATAAGAAAGACGTGCAGAAATGGCTGTTGTGGACAATTCTGTTCGGCTCCATCTTCGTGAGCTGCCAAGCTTGGGAATGGACGCACTTTATCACGGGTACCGAGTCGGGTACGCTGATGAACGACGGTACCCGGTTTTTCGGAGCTAACCTGGCCGTGAACCAATACGGTCCGGTGCTGTTCGCCGATCTGTTCTTCTTCATCACCGGTTTCCACGGTACGCACGTATTCTCGGGTATCTGCCTGCTGATTTACTGCTTCATTGCTACCACCAACGGTACTTTTGAGAAGCGCGGCCACTACGAGATGGTGGAGAAGATTGGCCTGTACTGGCACTTTGTAGACTTGGTGTGGGTGTTTGTTTTCACCTTCTTCTACCTGGTTTAATTTACTGGCGTACCTGTGCAGCTGAGTGACCCTGACGGTTGTTCAGCTGCCTGCGTTTCTGCTTTCTAACTCTGTTACGACTAGAACTCATGGCTCATCACGCGCCGCAGCAGCCCACTCACATTGGCGAAATCCCGAAGCCGAACACTTCCTGGATCTGGAAAACTTTCTGGGTAATTACCGCCATTACCGCCCTCGAATTTGCCATTGCCTTCGTGATGCCCGCCAGCACGCTGCGCAACAGCATCTTTATCATCCTGACCATCTGCAAAGCCTTCTTCATTGTAGCGGAGTTCATGCACCTGAAGCATGAAACGAAAGGCCTGATCTGGACGATTCTGATCCCGATGTCGTTGCTGGTGTGGCTGCTGGTGGCTCTTATCACCGAAGGCAACGCTATCCACAACGCCATTTTCTAAGGCATGAAGCCCCAACAAGTTCTGCTGTTGGGCCTCATTCTGCTAGTGCCGGTACTGGCTTTTCTGTTTCTGAAAAGCTTCGGAACCAACCGTTACGCGCTGCCAACTTACCTGCCCGACCGTGTGGACTCCACGCAGGTAGGCGGGAAGTGGCAGCGCGATACTGTTTTTCACCAGATTGGTGAGTTTCAGTTAACGTCCCAGTCGGGGCGGAAAATGACGGATCAGGCACTACGCAGTGAAGGCCTGTACGTAGCCAGCTTTTTCTTTTCAACCTGTCCCGGAGCCTGCCCCCGCATGAACAGCCAACTGGTGCGGGTGCAGGAGAAGTTTCGTAACGACCCGCGGGTGCGGTTAGCTTCCTTCACCGTGGACCCTGCTACTGATTCGGTGGCCACGTTGGCCCGGTACGCTGAACAATACGGGGCCATTGCTGGTAAATGGTTTTTCCTGACCGGCGACGCCGCAACTGTGCAGCGGGTGGCCACCCAGGAATTCCGGTTGCCGGCCCCTACCGGTAGTGGTCCCGCGCTGGTGCACAGTCAGACGGTATTTCTGGTGGACCGGAACGGCCAGGTACGCGGCCGCTACGAGGGCACTGACGAAAAAGACGTCAACCGGCTTATTACCGAAATTCAAGTTCTGCTCTACACTTATGAACACCCCTGATCCTACAGCCTCGGCTGGTTCCACCAAGTTTAAAGTTCTAGCAGTTGCCTTGGGGGCTATCATTCCGGTAGCCGTGGCTATCCTGTACTTCTTCCCCGGCGTATTTGTGATTCCGGGATTGAATGTGAAGATGCTGCCGGCCGTGAATGCCGTGCTCAACTCGCTCACGGCCGTGTTCCTGGTAATCGGCTACACGTTTATCCGGCGCGGCAACGTGGCCGCGCACCGGGCCATGATGGGGCTGGCGTTTCTGCTGGGCTCGTTGTTTCTGGTGTCGTACGTGGCGTACCACTCGCAGGTGCCCAGCACCAAGTTTGGGGGCGAGGGCCTGATTCGGGGCGTCTACTACTTCATCCTGCTCACGCACATTCTGCTGGCCGCCATTACGGTGGGGCTGGTGCTGTTTACGCTGTACTTTGCCCTCACCGAGCAATTTGCCAAGCACCGCCGCATTGCCCGCTGGACGTACCCCATCTGGCTGTACGTATCGGTAACCGGTGTGATTGTGTACTTCATGATTGCGCCGTACTACACGTAATCGGTGATAATTTTCAAGGCCTTCTTCCGCGAACCTGCGGGGCTGGCTGAGGGTTATAGCCGTACACTTTCTGTCAGAAACATCATGAAAAAAGTAGTAAATGCCGGGTTGTTCACGCTGGTGGTGGCCCTGCTGCTGAGCGTGCTGCCGTTGAGCACCCAGGCCCAGTGCACCATGTGCAAAACCCAGGTGGAGGCCTCCCGTCAGGAAAAAGACGGCTACGACACCACCGGTTTGAATAAAGGAATTCTGTACCTGATGACCATTCCGTACGTACTCATTGGTACGGTGGGCTTCTTCTGGTACCGGCACAGCCAGCAGCAGAAGAAAAAAGCTGCCCACGCCTAATCAATGGATTCTACGGTCGTCAGCATTTTGCAGCAACGTTGCCCCCGGTGCCACCAGGGGCCACTGTTTACGCACTCGGCTCTTAACCTGGCGCATTTCACCGAAATGCCCGAAGCCTGCCCAGTGTGCGGGCAGGCCTATGAGCCGGAGCCGGGCTTCTACTGGGGAGCTATGTACATCAGCTTTGCATTCTCCACGGCCATTATGCTGGTGGTGGGCTTTGCGGTGTACTACCTGCTGAACGACCCTGATACCTGGGTGTACATTACGGCAGTGGCCGTGGTGGCTCTGATACTGACGCCCCTGAGTCTGCGTTACTCCCGCACTCTTATGCTGTATTTATTTGGTGGGGTGCGCTATGATGCCCGCCGGGCCGCACGGCGCTGATTTGCTGGCCACTAGCTTTTCGTTAGGAAATGCCGCCTTCGGGCGGCATTTTTGTTTGGTATCAAGGTTGTAGTATCTCGGGCTCACCAGCCGTTTTCCTGTTGAAATTTCTGCGTTTACTTCCGGTTTGGCTATTGTTGCTGGCGCTATTGTGCTTTGCTGGCGCGTACGTGAGCAACCGCTACAGCCAGAATCCGGAGCTGGTATTGCAGGCCTCGGCCACGCGACTGCAGGATGCGTTGATGGAGGCCGAGTTGACCGGGGAGCGGGAGTCGACGGATTTGCTGCAACGGCTGGCCACGGGCCGCGTGAGCTTCCGCAGCCTCACCAGCCACACTACCTACCCCACGTTTATCTTCCGGGGTGAGCAGCCCGTGTACTGGTCCGACCACACGGTGCGGCCCGATGTGGAGCAGGCCCTGCAGCGCTACCACGAACGGCTGCTGGAAACCCGCTTTGGGAAGTTTCTGGTGCTGCGCCACGTGGAGGAGCCGTACGTGGTGCTCACGTATATTCCGCTGGAAATCACCTACGGCATCAGCAACCGGTACCTGCGCGATGGTAACGGGCAGGGTATCTTCCAGGGGCAGAATGTTCGGCTGGTAGTAGAGAAGTCAGGGCAAGACACCGGTTTGCCCCGGTTGGTTTCCAACGAGGGCAACTACCTGTTTTCCATAGCCAGCCTGCAGGCCGACCCCATTACCGGCAAATACCTGCCGCTGCTGCTGCTGCTGCTGGGCGTGGTGGCCTACATAGGCGGTTGGGTAGTGCTGGCGCGCCGACAGTTTGCCCAAGGCCAGACCCTGCGCGGCGTGGCGTTGGTGCTGGTGCCGCTGGTGCTGTTCCGGCTGCTGATTCTGGTGCTGGGCCTGCCGTTTTCCTTCTTGGAGGTACGTCTGTTCGACCCCCGGGTGTACGCGGCTTCTTGGTTGTCGCCTTCGTTAGGAGATTTGCTGCTGAATGCCCTGCTGCTGGCCGTTATTGCCTGGTACGCATTGCTGCTGTTTCGGCGCTACGGCCTGCTGCGGCTGGTACAGCGGGAGCACGCCGTGCGCCGCCGGGTACTGCTGGGCGCGGCGGCCGTTTTGGCTTTCTACGGGCTGCTGGTACTGCTCTTCGACTTTTACACCAGCAGCTTCAGCAACTCCCAGATTATTCTGGACATCACCCAGGATATTCAGGTAAGCCCTTTTAAGCTGGTGTTGGGCCTGGCCATTGTGCTGCACACCGGGAGCTTTCTGATGGGGTTTTACATGCTGGCGCAGGTGTTCAGCCACATCGTTCGGGTAAGTACCCGGCGGATAGGTATCCTGCTACTGCTATTGAGCGGGGTGGTGTTTCTGCTGGTGGGGCTGCTGCTGAACCAGGTGCACGCCACGCTGCTGGGTATTACGCTGCTGTTCTTTCTGGTGCTGCGCCTGACGGGGCTGAAATCGGCCGGGGCGGTGCTGCCGTACCAGGTGTACCTGTTCATCTTCTTGATGCTGGGCATTAGCTCGGCGGTGGGGGCACTGGCCCTGTACGAGCACTTCAACCGGCAGCTGCAGCTCAACAAGCAAAACCTGGCCGGCAACCTGCTCACCGATAATGACCTGCAGGGCGAGTACTTGCTGGTGGAGCGCGGGGAGGAAATGGCGAAAGACCCCGTGCTGCGGACTATGCTGGCCAGCCCCTTCGTGAACCTGGATTTGATCCGGCAGAAGGTGGTGAAGTTTTACCTGCGCAACTACTTTGACAAGTACGAGGTGCGGGTGATGCTGTTCAATCCCGAAGGTCAGGGCGTGGCCATTGGGGGCACGTTGGGCACTACGCGCGAATTTCTGCTGCGGAACGCCCGGCCCACCGACCACCCCAACATCTTTCTGGTGCGCGACAATGGTACGGCCTTCAGCTCGCGGCGCTACGTGGCGTTTATTTCGGTGCCTGCGCCGGAGACGGCGGATGGCTCCAGCACCATTGTGCTGGAGCTGGCCCTGAAAAAGCTCACGACCAACAGCGTAGTGCCCGAACTGCTCATCGACCAGCAGTTCTTTCAGCCCCGCCTGGGCACCGAGCTTAGTTACGCTGGCTACGAAAACGGCCAGCTGGTGTATAGTGAGGGGGATTTTGACTACGTGAACCGGCTGCCGGCCAGCCTATTCCGGGATGCGCGCCTGTACCGCACGGGCTTGGCCCTGAATGGTTTTCACCACCTAGCCGTGCGCAGCACCGATAAATCGGGGCGGATGGTGGTGGTAACCACGGCCACGTACTCCTTCTCTGACTGGCTGGCGAATTTTTCCTTCCTGTTCCTGCTCTACAGTTTCTGCTGCCTGCTGCTGATGGCGGCGGTGCTGCTAGTACAGGGCCGCTACCGCACTCTGCTGCGCACCAACTTCAGTACCAAGATTCAGCTGTTCCTGAACTTTGGGGTGCTGGTGCCTTTGATTGTGGTGAGCGTGGCCGTAGCCAGCCAGGTAACCAGCTCCTACAAGCGCGACCTGCGCCGGATTTACCAGCGCCGGGGTCAGGCCGTGCAGGAAAACCTGCTGCAGAACCGGGCCCTGCTCGGCGAATCGGCCAACCGCGCCGACCTAGTGGAGCTGGCCGAAAACGTGGCCGCCCTCACCGAAACGGACCTGAATCTGTACGACGCGCGCGGCGAGCTGCTGGTGAGCAGTCAGCCGCTCATCTTCGAGGCCAACATCCTGAGCACCCTCATGAACCCACAGGCGGTGGCGGCGCTGGCCGAGGATGGGCAGCCCCGGGTGCTGCTCACGGAGCGGGCCGGCTCGTTGTCGTTCAACACGCTCTACCTGCCGCTGCGGACCAGTGCCGTGCGCCAGGGCCGGCCGGGGCCGGTGGTGGGCTACGTGGGCATTCCGTTCTTCGACTCCGAAAAAGACCTCGACAACAAGCTTACCGAGCTGCTGAGTACTATTCTGAACGTCTTTACCTTGATGTTCATCCTGTTTCTGGTGCTGGCATTCGTGGCGTCGCGCATCCTCACCGAGCCGCTCAAGCTCATTACCGAGAAGCTTAAGCAGACTACCCTCACCGGCCAGAACGAAATGCTGGCCTACGAATCGGAGGACGAGATTGGGCTGCTGGTGCGCGAGTACAACCACATGCTGCTGAAGCTGGAGGAAAGCAAGCAGGAACTGGCCACCCAGGAAAAAGAGGCCGCCTGGCGCGAAATGGCCCGGCAGGTGGCCCACGAAATCAAGAACCCGCTCACGCCCATGAAGCTGAGCCTGCAGTTTCTGCAGCGCGCCATCCAGGAACAGCGCCCCAACCTGGATGAACTGATGAACAAGGTGTCGCAGACGCTCATCACCCAGATTGACGTGCTCACGGACATTGCCACCTCGTTCAGCAACTTCACCAACCTGCCCGCCATGCGCCCCGAGCGCCTCGACGTAGCCCCCATTCTGCGCCGTTGCGTGGGCCTGCACCAGGGCGGAGCCAACGGGGGCCGCATTGAGCTGCTGCTGCCCGCCGATGCCGAAACCGGCCGCTACGTGGTATTTGCCGACGAAAGTCTGCTGGTGCGCACCTTCAACAACCTGCTCATCAACGCCCTGCAGGCCGTGCCCGCTGACCGCACCGCCGAAATAACCGCCACCCTGGAAGCCGTGGGCGCCGACCGGGTGCGCATCGGGATTCAGGATAACGGCACCGGTATTCCGGAGGACGTGCAGAGTAAGGTATTCGTACCCAACTTCACCACTAAGGAGAAAGGCTCCGGCATTGGCCTGGCCGTAGCCCGCCGCGGCATCGAAAGCGCCGGCGGCCACATCTGGTTTGAAACCGAGGAAGGCCAGGGCACCCGGTTCTTCATTGAGCTGCCGCTGGCGGGGTAGGAGCTCACCCGTGAGGTAAACCAAAAGCGGTGCTTCCGGCGTTATAGCGGGCCCAGCGTCTTTGCATCGTAATTTTACTGGATGACCCGCAGCTCTACGCCTTCTTTCCTGCGCTTTTGGGGGCTGCTGGCGTTTTTCTGGCTGCTAATTGGCGGGGCGAAGGCCCAGCAGCGGCCCGATGCGCCGCCCAGTACCCGGCGGTGCGCGTGGGTGCGGCTGCTGCCCGGGCGGGATACCACCGAATTTAGCCTACGTGATACGCTGACCGTTGTGCCCTCGTCGGTGAGCGTGGAGGGCCGCTCGGTGAGTTATGATGCGCGGCTGGACCGGTACCGGCTGGTGCTGCCGGGGCGGCGGGTGCCCAGCCCCGAGCCCGGTCGCCCCGACGTGGTGCTGCCCGGCGGGCCCGATTCGGTGCTGGTGTGCTACCGGGTGCTGCCGCTGCAGCTCTCGGCTGCGCGGTACCTGCGGCCCCGTCGGCTGATGGACAGCCTGGATTTCTTCCGCCGGCCCACGTTTGGGGCCGAGGATTTTGCCGTCAAGGAGCAGATTCTGAGCACGCCGGGCATCAACAAAACCGGGAATCTGTCGCGGGGCGTGTCGTTTGGCAACGCCCAGAACGTGTTTGTGAATTCCTCCCTGAACCTGCAGCTGGAAGGGAAACTCACCGACCAGATCAACCTCACGGCCGCCATCAGCGACCAGAATGTGCCCTTTCAGCCCGAGGGCAACACCCAGCAGCTGCAGGAGTTCGACCGGATTTATATCACCCTCACGCACCCGCGCTGGAACCTGACGGCCGGCGACGTGGTGCTGCGCAACAAGCCCGATTACTTTTTGCGCTATTACAAGAACATTCAGGGTGGGGCGCTGGAAACCAATTTTGGGCAGCTGCCGGTGGGCGGGTTCGGCGGCGGCATTGGGCCGGGCGCTACCACGCCCCAGCTGTTTCAGTACCCCAATGCGGCGGGCACCAGCACGGGCACTTTTGTAACCGCTCCGCCCACGGTGCCGGTGCCGGCCGGCTCGGGGCAGGTGCAGAACGGCACGGCCGCCGCGCCGGCCAGCGCCACGCCCAACGGGGTAGGGCCGAATGGGCTGAGCCAGACCGTCACCACGCGCGCCGGGCGGCGCAACGGGCCGCTGCTGTCCACCAAAACCGGGGAGGCGTTTGCCACTACCTCGGTGGCGGCGGGCGTGGCCAAGGGCAAGTTTGCCAGCCTGGATATTGCTCCGCTGGAAAACGTGCAGGGCCCGTACCGCCTGCGCGGACCCAACGGCGAGCAGTTCATCATCATCCTGGCCAACTCCGAAAGGGTGTACCTGGATGGGCGGCTGATGGTGCGGGGCTTCGATTTCGACTACGTTATCGACTACAACCAGGCCGAGCTGACGTTTTCGCCCCGCCACCTGATTACCCGCAACTCCCGCATCAAGGTTGATTTCGAGTACTCCGATTTCAACTACACCCGCTCTTTGCTGCAGGCCAGCCACTACCAGCAGCTGGGCCGCCTGCAGGTGCACGCCAACTTTTACCGCGAAGCCGACAACCCCGACAACTCGCCCAACCTCACCCTCGACGACTCCACTAAAGCCCGCCTGCGCCGCCTGCGCGGCAACGAAAGCGTAGCCCGCCTGCCCGGGGCCGACTCAGTGAAGTACGACCGGACCCAACTGCAATACAGCCGGGTGACGCAGCTGGACCCCGTAACGGGCCAGCGGGTGCCGGTGTTTGTGTTTCCGCTGCGCGATACGCTGCAGGGCGCGTACCTGGTGCGGTTTACCAACGTGGGCGCAGGCCAGGGCAACTACCGCATCAGCACCACCAACGGCACGGCCAACGGGCGGGTGTATGAGTTCGTGGGCGAGGGCCGCGGCGACTACGCCCCCCTGCGCCTGCTGCCTACGCCCCTGCAGAAGCAGCTGATAACCGTGGGCACCAGCTACCAGGTTGATTCCACGGCCACCGTGTTTGTGGATCTGGCTGCTTCCGACCTGGATCTGAACCGGTTTTCGCCCGAGTCGGCGCAGGGACGGGCCATGCGGGTGGGCTACGCCGTGCAGGACCGGCCGGTGCGCCTGCCGGGCCTCACGGGCTACAAGCTGCGCAGCGCCCTGGATTATGAGTACACCAGCCACCAGTTTGCGCCCATTGACCGGTACCGGGACATTGAGTTTGACCGGAACTGGAGCACCGCCAATACGCTCATCACCAACAACCAGCGGCCCCGGGAAGAGAATATCCTGAACGCCGCCGTGGGCCTGGTGAAGGATGCCGACAACGCCATTGGCTACCGCCTGAGCCGGCGCTACCGGGCCGGGGAGGTGAACGGGGTGCAGCACTGGCTGGACGTGGCCCGGCAGCTGGGCCCGGTGCAGCTGCGGGGCAACCTGTTTCTGCTAAACTCGGAGGCCGGTCGGCGTGAGTCCCGGTGGGCGAGGGGCGAGGCGGCCGCCCGCTACGTGGCCGGGCCGGTGGTGCCGGGCTACGTGTACCGCTTCGATAAAAACCGGGTAGCCAAGGCCGCCGGTGACTCGCTCACCTCAGCCAACTACTACGATGAGCACGCCCTGTTCGTGCAGAGCCGCGACTCGGCCCGCACCCGCTTCCGGCTGGATTACAGCTACCGCCGCGACCAAACGCCCAACCCCGAGCAAACCGCTTTGCGCGAGCGGGGTCGGGCCCAGACCTGGCAGGGCACGCTGGCTTCCCGTATCAGCCCCACCCAGGACCTGAACATCCTGGCCACCTACCGCGACCTGGCCGTGCGCGACTCGGCCCGGCAGCGCACTGTGCTGGGCAAGCTCGATTACAACGCCAGCTTCCTGCAGAACGTGTTCCGCTCGGAGCTGAGCTACGCCGTGGCCACCGGCCGCGAAGCCCGCCGCGACTACACGTTTCTGAGCGTGCCGGCCGGCCAGGGCACCCACTACTGGGACGATCTGAACCGGAACGGGCAGCAGGAGCGTAATGAATTCTTCGAAGCCCAGACGCCCGATGCCCAGTACCGCACCTACATCAAGCTGTTTCTGCCCACCGACGTGTACGTGCCGGCTTACTCCAACCGCTTCAGCTACCGCCTCACTACCACCGCCCCGCGCAGCTGGCGCGAGCAGCCGGGTTGGCGGGGCCTGGCCGGGCGGTTCTCCACCCTTACCACCGTCACGCTGGACCGCCGCAGCACCGATAACTCGTTGTCGTCGCGCCTGAACCCGTTTGCCTTCCAAACGGCTGACTCCTTGCTGTTGAGCCTGAATAAGCTGCTGCGCAACACACTTTACTTCAACCGCTCCAACCCCATCTTCGGGGCCGAATTCACGGTGCAGCAAACCCAGCAAAAGGTGCTCCTGACCCAGGGCTCCGATACGCGCAACCTGGCTACCCAGAGCGTGTTGCTGCGCCGCACGCTGGCCCAGACGTTCACTGCCCGCTTCACCGCGGCGCGCAACATCCGCGAAAACCTGTCGACTATTCCGAATAGTAACCGCAACTTCCGGGTGCTGCAGTACGAGCTGGCCCCGGAGCTCAGCTACCAGCCCAACCAGGTGCTGCGCCTGACCACCAGCTACCTGCGCACCACCAAGCAAAACACCGCCGGCCCCGATGGCGACACCAACGGTACGTTTGATGATGTGGGCCTCGAAACCCGGGTCAGCCAGGTGGGCAAACGCACGCTGTCGGCAACCACGCGCTTTGTGCGGGTGGGCTTCCAGGGCAGCCAAGCCAGCCTCGTCGGTCTGGAAATTCTGAATGCCCTGCGCCCCGGCAGCAACTTCACCTGGAACCTGAACCTGGAGCAGCGTCTCAGCAACGGCCTCAACGTCACGCTGGCCTACGACGGCCGCAAAGCCAACGGCCTCAATGCCGTGCACACCGGCCGCATGCAGGTAGCGGTACTGTTCTAAATTGAGGAAGCACGTCATTGCGAGGCGGAGCCGAAGCAATCCTTCCTTCACAGGGTGCCAATCCTTGATAAGCAGAAAGCCCCTGACGTCCGTGCTGGCGTCAGGGGCTTTTGAATTCATCAGCGCTGGGAGCATTGAAAAGGAAGGATTGCTTCGTCCTTCGTCCTCGCAATGACGGGTCTATTTGACAGCGCCTATTTCGTCTCTACCAACCGGCGCAGATGCGGCAACACGGCCAGCTCCGTCTGGCCGGCGGGGGCTTTCAGGGCGTCCAGTTGCTTGAGGGCGGCGGTTTGCCAGGCGGCCGTGGGGGCCTGGCCTTTTTCCAGTAGAGCCAAGCGTTCCAGGGCCAGGGCCGCGGCGGTTTTCAGGTTGACAGACAGCGGGGCGTACTCTTGCAGTAACGAGTTTTGCTGCAAGATGGGCTGCACCAGCGCGTCGTTGGTTTGCCACTGCAGCAGCTGTTCCCGCAGGCTGGTGAGTTGCTGCCTGCCATTGGCGTCGCGGAAGCGGGTGGCGGCGGGGGCAGAGCGGGCGTAGTCCAGCAGCTTATCCACGGCCGCGCCAAATTCCCGGGCCACGTCCGATTCGGCAGGGGCGGCATCCACGAGGCGGTTGAGGGGCGTTTGGGTGGTGTACTTGAAGCCCTGGAAATGGCGCTTGTACTCTTTCACCGGCTCCAGCACCTGGGCCAGGGTACGCAGCGGCAACACGGCGGCGGGGCTGCCGGCCAGCTGCAGCAGCAGCTGGCTGGGGGCTTTGCGGTGCTGCAGGCCCAAGGTTTCCAGCTGGGGGCTGAGCAGGGCCAGGCGGCGGTACATATCGGGTACGTCGCGCACCTGGGCGGGGCTCCAGAGGCGCTCGGCCACGGCCGCCGTGCGGGGCCAGATGCGGGCATCCACGATGACGGAATCGGCAAATTCGGCCCACATGGTAGCCTCACCACCCAGAATCAGCTTTTGCTGCTCGGGCGTGAGGGGCGCATCCTGGGGTAGCGGGTCTGGGGCGTAGTGGGAGGCGGCCGTGAGGTTCAGGTCGACGTAGTAGCCGTTGGACAGGATGGCCTGGTGGCCGGCCTTGGCCGCGTCGTAGAGGCCCTTCTTGCCGCGCCAGCTCTGGATAACGGCGCTGGCCGGCAGGCCCGGGCCCAGAATTTCGTCCCAGCCCACCATGCGCTTCTGGTACTTCTCCACCAGCGCCAGCACCCGCCGGTTGAAGGCCGTTTGGAGGGCGTGCTTGTCGGGCAGGCCTTTCTCCGTTACGTAGCCCTGCTGCTTCATGTAGGCCACAATGCGCGGGTTACGCCGCCACTGCCGCCCATCGTTTTCGTCGCCCCCAATGTGGAAGTACGGGTCGGGAAACAGCGGCGTCACCTCGCTCAGCACCGAATCGATGAAGCTGTAGGTGGTTTCGCGGGTGGGGTCCATGGCGATGTTGAGCACGCCCCAGCGCGGGGCCACGCCGTAGGTGGAGTCGTTGGAGGCCAGGCGCGGGTAGGCGGCCAGCCAGGCCGTGGCGTGGCCGGGCATGTCCAGCTCGGGCACCACCCGAATGCCGCGCCGCCCGGCGTAGCGCACTATTTCCCGAATCTGCCGCTGGGTGTAGTACTGGCCCTGCCCGCCCACCTGATGCAGGCGCGGAAACAGCTTGCTCTCCACCCGGAAGCCCTGGTCATCGGAGAGGTGCCAGTGCAGCACGTTGAGCTTGGTGGCCCACATGCCATCCAGGTTGCGCTTCACTACCGATACGGGCATAAAGTGGCGGGCCGCATCAATCAGCAGCCCCCGCCACGGGAAGCGCGGCGCATCCACCACGTCCACCTCGGGTAGGGTAGAGCCTCCCGACTTGGTAGGTGATGCCAGCTCCCGCAGCGTAGCCAGGCCGCGCAGGATACCCAGGTGAGTAGGCGCATTCAGGGCCACGCCCATGGGCGTTACGCGCAGCGTGTACGACTCGTCCTCGCCCACGGTGAGCAGGCTGCCGGGGCGGCCGTATTGCAGCACCAGCGCCGCCGTGGGCAGGGGCGAGGCCCGCCGCCGGTTAGCCTGGGGGCGGCCCGGCAGCAGCACCGGCAGCACCAGCCGCTCCACGGCCTCCGCCACCGCCGAATCGGCGGCCGGCGTGGCGGCGGTTTGGGCGGGCGTGAATACCTGCCAGGTAAAATCGGGTTTCACCGTGAAGCGGCTGCGGCCCCAGTTGGCCTGGGTTGGCACCGGCAGCAGCATCCGGGCTTCGGGCGGGGCGGGTTGGGCAAACGCTGGGGCCGCCGCTAACAGGGCAATCAGAAACAAAACGTAACGCATGGGCAGGAAAGGCAGTGCGGGCAATACGGCGAAGGTAGCAAGCCCCGGGCCAGAAGCCGCACGGCGTAGAAACGACCCGTCATTGCGAGCGGAGCGAAGCAATCCTTCCTGAGCCCTCTACCAAGCCCTGCTAAACGAAAAGCCCTTGCTACCAGCGTGGGTACAAGGGCTTTTGAATAGGAAGGAGTTGGGGAATTAAGGAAGTGCCAAGTGTGGGCTTCTGAACAGGTCAGGGCTGAGAGCTTTGAGAAGGAAGGATTGCTTCGCTTCGCTCGCAATGACGGGGTTGCCTACGATGACGGTTCTGCCTACAACGACGGCCTTAAATCAGCCCGCGGGCTTTGAACTCGAGGTATTTGTTGATGGTGTTGACCGTGAGGTTCTGGGGGGCGGTGAGCAGGGCGTGGATGCCGTAGCGGTTCAGCTCCCGCACAATCTGACGCTTCTCCTGCGCAAATTTCTCGGCTACCGTCTGGTTGTACACCTCCTCGGTAGTAGCGGTGGGAGCCTCCAGGAAAGTGCGCAGCTCGGTGTTTTCGAAGAATACCACCAGCAGCAAATGGTCCTTGGCCATGCGACGCAGGTAGGGTAGCTGCCGCTGCATGCCGTGCAGGGTTTCGAAGTTGGTGAATAGAATTAGCAGGCTGCGCTGGCGGATGTGGCTGCGTACCGAAATGTAGAGCCGCTCGTAGTCAGTTTCGAGGTACTTGGTTTTCTGGCGGTAGAGTACCTCAATCAGCTTGCGCAGGTGGCCGCTGCGGCGGTCAGCGGGCAGCATTGCCCCGGGCTGGTGCGAGAACGTGAGCAAACCGGCCTTGTCGTGCTTCAGCAGGGCAATGTTGCTGACCACCAGCGTGGCGTTGATGGCGTAATCCAGCAGGCTCAGGCCCTCAAACGGCATGCGCATCACCCGGCCTTTATCAATGAGGCAGTACACCTGCTGGGCCCGCTCGTCCTGGTAGTGGTTTACCACCAGCGTATCGGAAGCGCCCGGGGTGCCGGCCCGGCGGGCGGTGGCTTTCCAGTTGATGTTGCGCGGGTCGTCGCCGGTTACGTAGGGGCGAATCTGCTCAAATTCCATGCTCTGGCCCACCCGCCGGATGCGCTTCACGCCCACTTCGGTGAGGCGGTTATGAATGGCCAGCAGCTCGTACTGGCGCATCTGCAGAAACGACGGGTACACGGGTACCACCCGGCTGTCGTCGAACCGGAAGCGCCGCCGCACCAGTCCCAGTGGGGAAGCCACGTACACGTTCACCGCCCCAAACTCGTACTCGCCGCGCTTGGTGGGCCGCAGCTGGTAGCGGATAATGCCGGTTTCGCCGGGCTTGATGCTGGTTTTGAACAGCACGTCGCGCCGCTGAAACTGGTGAGGTACCTCGTCGATGGTTTCGGTCTGCACCGGAAAGCGGTACTGGTTTTCGAGGTAGATGGCAATGTCGTTGTCGGAGCCGTTGGCCAGCTTGTCGCCCATCACCCGCCGCCCGAACAGGCTGCCCCCGCCCGCGTACAGCAGCCCCGCATCCACCACCGCAAGGCCCAGCAGCAGCCCCAGCGCCAGCAGCAGCGGCGTGAGCCAGCCCGGCAGAAAAAACGCCACCACCAGCCCCGCAATCAGAGCCGTAACGAGCAGGAAAAAGCGGGAAGTGAGAAAAAAGGATTTCATCAGGTAGTGGATTTCGCGCAGGGTCTCGCCGTGGTAAGCGCAGGGTTTCGCAGGGTCGTTCCGGCGGCAAACCACTGCGTGCCCCCGCGTATTCCACTGCGTAACCCTGCGCGAAAATTGTTAGCGCGGCACTTCAATCTGCTGCAGAATCTGCTTTACCACATCATCCGCGGTGCCACCTTCCATTTCGCGCTCCGGGGTGAGCTGGATGCGGTGGCGCAGCACCATGGGGGCTAGGTACTGCACGTCTTCGGGCGTCACAAAGTCGCGGCCGCGCAGGGCGGCCAGGGCTTTGGCCCCGTTGAGCAACGCCAGCGAGGCCCGGGGCGAAGCACCCAGGTACAGGCCCTTGTGGGCGCGCGTCTGGCCCACCAGGCGGGCAATGTACTCCAGCAGCTTGGGCTCCACGTGCTGGCGGCGCACCTGCTCGCGCAGCTGCCGCAGGTCCTCGGCTGATACTACGGCGCGCACCGCCTCCAGTGGCGTGCCGCCAAAGCCAGCGTGGTGGCCCTGCAGAATGGCTACTTCTTCCTCAACCGACGGGTAGCCCACGTTCAGCTTGAACAGAAACCGGTCGAGCTGGGCTTCGGGCAGGCGGTAGGTGCCTTCCTGCTCCACGGGGTTCTGGGTAGCCAGCACCACGAAGGGGGCGGGCATGGGGTAGCGGGTACCGTCCTGGGTAATCTGCCGCTCCTCCATCACCTCAAACAGCGCCGACTGCGTTTTGGCCGGGGCCCGGTTGATTTCGTCAATCAGCACCACGCTAGCGAAAATGGGGCCGGGCCGGAACTCAAACTCGCCCTGCTGGGGCCGGAATACGGAGGTGCCCAGCACGTCGGAGGGCATCAGGTCGGGGGTGAACTGCAGGCGGCTAAACGGCACGCTCAGGGTGCGGGCCAGCAGTTTCGCCGTGAGAGTTTTGGCCACGCCCGGTACGCCTTCCAGCAGCACGTGGCCGTCGGCCAGCAGGGCCACCAGCAGCAGCTCGGCCAAGGCCTGCTGGCCCACAATCACCTTGCCCAGCTCCTGCCGGATGGCATCGGCGTGGCGGCTGAGGTGGCTTAAATCGGTACGGGGTGCAAAGGCCGGGGCCGGGGCAGCCGGTTGCCCGGTGGTTGCGTCAGCTGGGGTAGAGTCGAACGAGGAATCCATAGAAAAGCGAGGAAGTAAGTGCTGAGGGACGGTTAGTATAATTACATTCGTGATTATATATGTAGTCTGATAAAACCTATATATTGTTTAAAATAGCTGTATATGAATAGTGCAAACTGGATAAATTGCTATTGGTGGAATAAGTCAATTTCAAGCGGCTGCCTGGCGGAAGGTATTGATGGCTTTATTCAGATCCAGCAGCTCGGCATCGGAAATCTGACGAGCGGTGAGGATGAAGTTCATGCGGCGGTTGAGAGCATCCACGTCGGCGCGCGGCACACCAGTTTTCTGGGCCAGCCGCTCCCGGGTGGCCTCGTCGGTGAGGTCGAGGCCGGGCTCGTGGTAGCGGGTGCGCAGGTGCTCCAGAAACAGCCCGATTTTCTTCTCAGCAATGAGCTGGTGATTACCGCCTTGGCGGTAGAGGCTGGCCACCGTGCGCGTGAACAGCAGGGTGGTGTTGGGCAACGGCTTCAGCACCGGAATAACGCGCTGCCGCCGCCGGGCCTCGAAGGCCACGAACAGTACTGCCGCGGCCAAGGCGAGGTAGGTGGCGTAGCGCAGGGCCTCGTGCTCCATTAGCACCCGCAGCAACGACTGCTCGCCGCGCCGGCCCTGCTTTTGGTATTCATCCCACCACACGCGCCGGCCGGTGGGCAGGTAGGAGAGGGCCGCAAAAGCAAAGTTGCCCGTGTGGGGCTTAAGCACAAAGTAGTTGCTGAACGCCAGCGGCACCGTGCAGATATATACATGGCCGCGCCCGTGGGGTATGCGCAGCATCACCGTGCGGCCCCGTTCATCGGTAGCCAGGGAGGCGGCCTGGTTGGGCAGATTGGGGCGGCCCAGGAGGCGGGTAGCCACGGCCTGGGTGGGCAACCGAAAGGAGGCGCCCGCCTGCCGTGCCAGCCCAGGGTTGTTCAGCCGCAGCCGTACGGAGTCCTGCAACAGGCTGCGGGAGCCATCGGGGTTGGTTTTGAGGCGGGGAATGATGGGCCGGGTAGCGAAACCCAGCGTATCGGCAAAGAAATTGTCGAAGTCGGTAGCGGCCACCAGCACGTCGTTGCCGCGGGCCACGTGGCGCAGCAGGGAGCGGCAGTCGAGGCGGCTGAGTTGAAATTCGGGGGCTACGAACAGATAGGTTGCGGGCGTGAAGTCGCCGGCTTCCAGCCCCGCCGCGTAATCGGCATCATCCTCAGTGTCGGTGGCGGGCTTGGTGGCAGGAGTTGGTGTAGTCCCGGCCTGGGCCGCAACGGTATCTTCCCACGCCGGCGCTGCTGCTTCCGGGTTGGCTACCACGGCGGTATCCACCGTTATTTCCTCGCTCAGACGCGAAACATCCGTGGGCTCGGCGTCCTCATCTACGCCTTCAATCTGGCTGTAGATGGGTACGCGCACGGCCTGCACCTGGGCGCGGGAAGTACCCAGCAGCCCGGGCAGCTCCTGAAACAGCACGTAGGTGCCGTACGGAATCTTGTCGTTGTTCTGCAGCGTGGGCCGCCAGTCGAGGGGCTTGGGGCGATAGTACTCCACCGCCACGTACGCCCCCAACAGCACGGCCAGTCCCACCAGATACCACCGAAATGTCGTCATGCTGAAACTAAGTTAGGCGGCCTGCCGGGTGGAAGTAACACGGCGCTGGAACGCCTGCCGGGTGGTACGGGCCCGCTCGTAGTCGGCGGCCGAGAGGTCGTCCTGTTCCCCGTACCACACGTACTCAAACTGCCGCGTCAGCTCCCGGAAAGCCTCCGGCAGTGGGCCGGCGGGCAGCTCGTAGAGGTAGTCGTGGTTGGTTTTATCGGGCTGCCACCGGATGAGGCCCCGGTCGGACAGCTGCCGCAGTACCTGCAGGTAGCCCAGGCGCACGGCCAGGCGGTAGTTGTTCTCACCTTCGGCCTGAGCCAGTAGCTTGTCAATATCCAGGGTGTTGAGGTCTTCGGTTTCGGTATCGTAGCTGAGGGCTGCCGCGCGGGGTGCCCGCCCAAAGGCGCGGGTCAGGTCTACCTGCAGCAGCTGCAGCACGGCATACACCAGCGCCCCCACCATCAAACCGTAAAAGATGTACTTCCAGGGAATGTAATGGCTCGGCGTATCCAGCATATCCGACAGCCAGCGCCAGAACGGATCCAGAAACGACCAGAAGCTATTCGGGGCGCTTTTGGCCTTCACATCCACGTACCGGAAGTCCCGCTGCCCGCGCAGGTCACGCAGGTGCGCCTCTGAGGGCCGGCGCAGCCGGGGAGGCGGGGCCACATCGGGGGGCAGCGGCCGGGGCGCAGCCGGGGCCACAACCGGGGCTGCCGGAACCGGCGCTTGGCCGTGCGTGGCGGACGCGGCGCCCAACCAGAGCAGGGCCGCACAGGCGTATCGGCGTAACAAGTGAAAGGAACAGGATGCAGGCACGCGGCTGGACGGTAAACGATAGACTATGCGAAAACGGCTCGGCTAGTACTCGCCCTCGTCGTCGGGGCGCAGGTGGTGGTTGGCCTCGGTGGGCGCGGGCGTCTGGCCCAGCGACATCACCTGCATGCGCAGGCCAAAGCCTTCCTTGCGTTCTACTAAGTTGAAATATTGAAAAGCCAGCGCCACCATCAGCGGGGCATAGAGTAGGGTATGACCCACCGAGTTGATAATACCTGCCGTAATCACAATTATGTCGGAGGTGAAGAAGTCCCAGTGCAGCGCCTTGCCCGCGTAGCCAATGAGTTGCGGAATCTGGAAAATCATTCCTAGTATTCCGATGATGATGCCAATTACCAGCGAGAGGCCGAAAGTAGACCACCATTTGCCCCGCACCAGTCCTTCACTCCGTTTCAGGCTGTAGCCAATACCGCCTTCTTCCAAAATCTGCACCACCCACACTAGGCTTAGAGCAACGCCCAGATAAATGCCCGGGATGACAAACAGGAGCATGCCGGTCATAGAAAGAATAACTGAGCACACACCGCTCAAAACCAGAGGGAGCCAGTACCGGAAAAGATAGTGCCGTACCATAGTCGGCGTGATTTCCTGCTGAGCATCCGTGTCTATGCGGAGCCTTATGTAGCCGTATACTGTGGCGGCTAGTAATACGTAGCTTAGTGATGAAGCACCAATAGCCAGCAGATAGATAGGTGTCAGCATATCAAAGGTATTGACCGTGCGTAACGTACCGCTATTGATGCTGCTGAGGACCTCCCGCTGCGTAATACCGAGCCCGATGCCGGCCAGTAGCGCAAACGGCACGACAAAGTACAGCAGGCATTTTCCCAGCGGCTTTGCGTGGGCCCCAATAAACTCAAACGTAGCCCCGATTTTCTGACCAAAATCCCGCTCCTGCCGAAAATCGGCTTCCTGGGTAAATCTCTGTTGCATATAGTTGAGAAAAGAAAACGCGAGAAGTTACGCCAGCCGCGCCGCCAGCCGGCGCGGGTACACCACAAAATACCCGAGAATAAAGGCCGCCGACCCGCCAATAATGAGCAGACTTAGCCACATGGGCATTTCGGTGTGGCGGGTTACGAAGCCCTCCAGAAACCCGGCTACCACAAAAATGGGTACCAGCCCGATGGCCAGCTTCAGCCCGTCGCGGGCGGCCTGCCGGAAGGCGTGGGCGCGGGTGTAGGTGCCCGGAAACAGCAGGCCCCGGGCCATGACCAGCCCGGCCCCGCCCGCCAGCACAATAGCTGATATTTCCAGGGTGCCGTGAATCCAGATGGTGAGCAAAGACTGGAGCAGCACGCCTTTCTGGTAGAAGAAATACTGAAAGGAGCCCAGCATGATGCCGTTGCGAAACAGTGCCCACACGGTGCCCAGCCCGGCCGTGGCTCCCAGCGCAAACGTGTACAGGGCCACGTAGATATTATTGGCCGTAATGCCCAGGAACATCAGCGTTTCGTTGTGGCTCTTGTACACGGCCATTGGGTCGCCTTTGTCGATGTTTTCCAGGGTCTGGTTCACGTAGGAGTCGCCCAGCACCACCCGCACAAACGACTCATCGTAGGCCGCCGACAGCGCCCCAATAGCCGTGAACAGCGCGAAAATCAACAGGGCAACTCCCAGCGTGCGGTGGTGGCGGGCCACCAGCAGCGGCAGCTCCCGCAGCCAGAACTCCCCAAACCGGCCCGTTGATTCGGACTTGTTTTTGTAGAGGGCCTGGTGCTGGCGGGCGGTCAGGTCGTTGAGGTATTGGGTGGTGGGGGAGCCGGGATAGAACGTCTGGGCGTAGGCTAGGTCGTCGGTGAGGGCAATGAAACGGGCGGCCAGTTCCTCAGGGCCGGTGGCGCGCTGCTCGTAGGCTTTCCAGCGGGCTTCATTCTGACGCAGAAAAACGGCTTCGCGCATCGATTAAGTACTTCGGATAGGTGGGCTGCTGGCAGCCGGATAAAAATTGGGGAGCAGCGAATTCGCGGGTTTGCCGGTCAGCCTGTAATTTGCACAGCGGACCGGCCCTGCGAAGATTGACAAAATTTCGGTTCCGGCCCGCATCTTTCCCTATTTCTCTCGCCTGGTTTTCCCCGCGCCGCTATCCGTATGAGTACCATCCGCATTCAAACTACCCAAAACGTCAGCCTGGAATACGAGGTAGCCACCGTTGGTGACCGAATCCTGGCCACTATCATCGATTACGTGGTGCTGTGGGCCTGGTCGACGCTGGTGGCCATCATAGCCGTGCAGGCCGGAGGACTTAATGGCGTGACGCTGGGCATTACCATCGGATTACTGTGCGGGATTCCCTACGTGTTCTATGACTTGCTGAGCGAGGTGCTGCTCAATGGCCAAAGCATCGGCAAAAAGGCCCGCGACATCAAAGTTGTGCGCCTCGACGGCACGCCGCCCCGCTTCGGCGACTACCTGATCCGGTGGCTGCTGCGCATCGTGGATATGACGCTGTTCAGCGGGTTGGTAGCCGTCGTGGTGGTAGTAACTAATGGCCGGGGGCAGCGGATTGGAGATATTGCGGCGGGCACATCGGTGGTGCGGGTGCGGCCCCGGCAGGCGGCCGGCGTACTGGCCCCGGCTTTCACCGAGCCCGGCTACGTGGTGGTGTTTCCCGAAGCCGCCCGCCTCGCCGACCACGACGTGGCCACCATCCGGCAGCTGCTGCAAAAAGCTGCCGCCGCCGACAATTACGTGCTGCTCAACGAGCTGGCCATGAAAGTGAAAGACCTCACCGGCATCCGCACCGATTTGCCTGACGAACCTTTCCTGCGCACCGTCCTGCGCGACCACGCCCACTTAGCCGCCCAGGAAAGTCCCTACGCCTAAAAACATACCCCTTATCAAAAGCAAAAGCCGCTCCCGGATACCGGGAGCGGCTTTTGCTTTTACTTAACTATTCTCTCGGCTACTGCAGCATAATCCGTTGCGTACCGGCCGACTGACCCTCCACGGTCAGGCGCAGGAAGTACACGCCGGCGCGGTGCTTGGCCGGCTGCCAGGTGCGGGCGTGGTTGCCAGCGGGCAGGCTACCCAGCGGCTGCTGCTCCACGGTGCGGCCCAGCGCGTCGGTCAGCGTCAGTTCGGCCTGGCCGGCCTGGGGCAGGCGGAAGGTGAGCTGGGCCTGGTCGGCCACCGGGTTCGGGAACAGGCTGAAGCCCGTAGCCACGGCGGGCTGCCGCGTGCCCGTAGTTACGCCGGCCGTGCCAGCCAAAGCAATGTCGCGCACCGTAATGCCGCTGCCAATCATCATGGGCATTGTAGCCGCCCCCGTCGTCAGATTCAGCATATACAGGCTGGAGCTGGCGGAGGTACCGGACGTGGCCACCAGATAGGCGGTGTTGGTGCCGGCGGCGGGGCTGTAGATATCCACGTCCACGTTGGCACCGGGCGTTACTGTTACGCCGGAAGCGCCCACGGTATTGAGGGTTCCGTTGTTCGGTGGGTTTTGCGTTACCAGCAGGTTCAGGGCTTCATCGTAGCCGTAGAGCGTAGTGGTGCGGGTGGCGTCGGCGGGGCCGCCGTAGCTGTTGGTATAAGCCACTGAGCCCAGGGCCGGGGTGGCGCTGGCGTTAGCGTCGCCGGTGGCGTAGGTAATGGTGCCATCCACGATGGGCGCGGCCGTACCGTCATTGGGATTGATGCGGAAGTTGCCCCGGTTCACGCCCACAATCCGGATGCGGTCCACGGTGGGGTTGAAGTCGAAGCCGATGCTACCCGTGCCCAGCGGCATCGACAGCACATTACCCACGGGCGTGACTACCCCGGTCGTGGCGTTGATGGTGTGGAGCTGGCCGGTCTGGTCAGTGGCGTTATAGCCCAGCGCGTACAGCGCATTGTTGAGCGGGCGCACATCCATGCCCACAACCGTCTGGTTGGCGGGTATTCCCGTGAGGCCTACCGAAGTCCGGATCAGGCCGGGCTGGGCGGTGTCGAAAGTAAGCAGGTTGGTGCCGGCCAGTGCGTAGGCCAGCTGGCCCGTAACGGCTGGCAGCGTAGCCGGACGCGTAATCTGCACGGCAATGTCCGTGACGGCTACAAACGCTCCGCCGCCGATGTTGCCTACCTGCGTGGTAGTGCCGTTGGTGAGGTTGAGGGTGTACAGCGTGGTGGTAGAGGCCGTCAGGCTGGAGGGAGAAGCCACCGTCAGATAGGCCGTATTGGCACCGGTAGTGGGATTGGAGTACACGTCGAGGTCAGATGCCTGGAGGGCTCCGTTTACGCTCACGCCCAGCGTACCCAGGCTGTTGAGTGTGCCATCGTTGGGCGGAATCTGGCTTACCAGACGGTTGTTGGCCTCATCAATGTTGTAGAGCGTGGTGCCGGTGGCTCCAATGTAGCTGTTGGTGTAGGCCGAAGCACCTACGCCCGGGGTCTGAGCGGCGTTGGCGTCACCGGTGGCGTACGTCAGCTGCCCGTCGGTAGCCGCCAAGGCTCCGTTGTTGGGGTTCAGGCGGAAGTTGGCCCGGTTACCGGCCGTCACCCGAATCCGGTCCACGGTGGGGTTGAAGTCAAACCCGATGCGGGTAAGGTTAGACCCTAAATCCAGCGTAAGGGCCGAGCCGATGGCCGTAACAGCTCCGGTAGTGCGGTTCACCGTGTACAACTGGGCCTGCGTACCGGTAGTGTTGTAGCCCAACGCAAATAGTTCACCCGTGTTCGGCCGGAAATCAAGACCGACGATGGTTTGGCCCGAGGCCACCCCGGTGATGGGAACCGTTGACAATAGCGTGCCCGGGGTAGCGGCATCAAATGATACCAGGCTGGGTACGAATGTAGCGGTAACTGAGAGGCCATATACCGTTTGGGCCGAGGCCGACGAAATACCGAGCAAGCCCAGCGCGCCCAGCAGCAGGCCGCCCCGTTGCAGAGCCTTGCGGCGAGTAGAGAATGTTGACATGAAGGAAGTGGTAGAATTGAGGAATGGATGAAGAATGTAGTACGGTGCCCATAGCGGGCATTTCAGATACGAGCCCGGCCCTATATCTGGCTTGCAATAGGTAGATATTTAATTATATTTTAATGCTGCTATGCTCAGAGGGGCCTTTTCGAAGAAGAAATGCCAAAAACGTGTACCGACATTACACGCAAAAACGACCCGCCAA
Organism: Hymenobacter sp. 102; assembly: GCF_049949205.1. NCBI lineage: Bacteria > Pseudomonadati > Bacteroidota > Cytophagia > Cytophagales > Hymenobacteraceae > Hymenobacter > Hymenobacter sp. 102. Next base: position 1,644,619 of record NZ_CP188172.1, on the reverse strand, counting down.
CATGCGTTGGCGGGTCGTTCTGGTGAAGCACAGTAGGAGAGGTAGGGCCTTTAGCCGGCCGAAACAGCTTTGCGGCGGCTACCCGTTTTGGGCACCCGCTCCTCACCCTGGGCCAGCAGCTCGTCGTCGCGCTCCGTCTTCTTTACCCAGCTTACCGAGTAGAGGTCCTTGCGCCGGTCGCGGAGGTTGCGCACCGCCCCGCTGGTATTCAGGTCCTTCAGCAGGTCCAGGTCGAGGTCGGCAATCAGGGTCATTTCGGTGTTGGGCGTGGCTTCGGCCACAATGGCGTCGTGGGGGAAGGCGAAGTCGGAGGGGCTGAACACGGCGCTCTGCGAGTACTGGATATCCATGTTCTCCACGCGGGGCAGGTTGCCCACCGAACCGGTAATGGCCACGTAGCACTCGTTCTCAATGGCCCGGGCCTGGGCACAGAGGCGCACGCGCTGGTAGGCATTCTTGGTGTCAGTCCAGAACGGTACGAACAGGATTTTCATGCCTTCGTCGCTCAGCATGCGGGCCAGCTCCGGAAACTCGGCATCGTAGCAGATCAGGATGCCGATTTTACCAAAGTCCGTATCGAAGCACTTAAGCTTGTCGCCCCCGCGCATACCCCAGTAGCTGGCCTCATCGGGCGTTACGTGCAGCTTGTACTGCTCATCCACGGTGCCGTCGCGGCGGCAGAGGTAGCTCACGTTGTAGAGCTTGCCCTCATCGTAGAGTGGCATGGAGCCGGCAATGACGTTGATGTTGTAGCTCACGGCCAGCTCCATCATCTTGGTTTTGATGGGCTCGGTAAAAGCGGCCATGGAGCGAATAGCCACTGAGGGTGACTCCTCGTTGGTGAGGGCCATCATAGGCGCATTGAAAAACTCCGGAAACAGCACGCAGTCGGCCTTATAGCCCGATACGGTATCCACGAAAAACTCCATCTGCTGGAAGAAATCCTCTAGGTTTTTGGTGGCCCGCATCTGCCACTGCACAATGCCGATGCGCACGTTGCTTTTCTGGTTGCCAATGAGCTTGTCGGTTTCCTCGTCGTAGTACACGTTAATCCACTCCAGCAGCGTGGCGTAGGCCTTGCTCTCGGAGTCGTAAGGCAGATACCCGCGGATAAGCTTGCGCACGTAGAAGTCGTTGGCCAGCTGGAAAGTGAGAATGGGGTCCGTCAGCTCCTTGTTGCGCACCATTTCCACGTACTTGGCCGGCGTCATCTCGTTGGCGTAAGCCGCGTAGCCCGGAATACGGCCCCCGGCTACCATGGCGCGCAGATTCAGGTTTTCGCAGAGCTCCTTGCGGGCGTCGTAGAGGCGGCGGCCCAGGCGCAGGCTGCGGTACTCGGGGTGCACAAATACATCCACGCCGTAGAGCGTGTCGCCGTCGGGGTTGTGGGTGTTGAACTTGCCGTTGCCCGTGATTTTGCCGTAGGTGTGCTTGTCGCCAAAATCCGAGTACTGCACGATGATGGCCAGCGCCGCCGCTACCACCTGCCCGTTGTCCTCGATGCAGATCTGCCCTTCCGGGAATTTCTTGAGCAGGTTGTTGTACTCATCCTGGGCCCAGGCACCCTCCATGTTAGAGTACACTTTGTCCATGATGTCCTTCACGGCCTTGAAATCGGTGCGCTTGAGGGTGCGCAGTACCAGCTTGTGGGCCGGAATGGCGGTGGGCGTGAGCAGCTCCGGCGCGGTGGGCATACCGGGCAGGTTGTTCTTCTTGGCGGAGCCACCGCCTACTTTTGCATGAGAATTGGCCATATCAGGTAATCAGGAGTAGCGGAAGAATGCAGGGTAAAGGTACCACCGCTGGCAGTTTGCCGCCCGGTAGTACGGCTGCACAACAACTTCGGGGGTAAAAAGTGTCGAGTTGAAGCTAGGAAACCAGTTACATTGAGCCAGATTCAAACCATCCAGCTTACGCATGGCAGCACCCAACGCGTTGTACCTTCCGTTGTTTCCGCTCGGGTTTGCGGCGTTCTGGGCGTTTGTCTGCTGGCTGATTTCCCGGAACGGCTGGCAGCGGCTGGGGCAGTACTACCGGGCCCCCGCTACGCCGCCTGCGCCGGCTGAAACATTCTGGCTGCAGGCGGCCTCGCTGCGGGAGCCGGGAACTGTCGGCCCGGGAGCCAACTACCGGGGCGTACTGCGTATCAGCTGCGGTCCGGCCGGCCTCGGGCTTTCGGTGCTGTTTCTATTTCGCGTGGGGCATCCGCCACTGCTCATTCCCTGGGCGGCGGTGGGGCCGGTTGAGGAGAAACGGGGAGTATTTGGGCTGGGTACTTACTTTACCAGCATAATCTCCGCCCCCGATGGAACTGCTGCCGTGGAAATCAGGCTGGGTAGCCCGGCGGTTGCAGCGCAGATAGAAGCCTACCAACAGCTACTCCGCCTGGGGCGCTAGGCTACTCCCGTACTACCCGGCGCACCGCCACGCCCGCGCCGGTTTGCACCCGCAGCAACAGCAGACCCCGGAACTCACCCAGCGCTTCGGCCGGAATTTCGGCCAAACCATTGCGAGGCGTCAGCCGCTGCTGAAACAGCAGCCGGCCCGTTACGTCGGTAGCCGTTACGGTGGCCGGTCCTGGCAGCAGCACCCGTAGCCCCTGGCCGGCGGGTACCGGGTTGGGGTACACGGTCCCGGCCGGTTCGGGCAGCGGGCGGGCAGCGGCCAGCGGCCCGGCAATGCGGCGGTACACGTCCCGGTACTCCACGCCCGATACTACTTCCCGCCCACCTGCCTGCGTAGTAGTAATGGTGAGCAGCGGTACATGCTGGCCCGGAGTCAGCCACTTATACTCACGCGTCACCGGCAAATCGAAGCCTTGGTTGATACCCCCGGCCGAGAGGCTGTCGTGGTCTTCAATGCGCGTTACAACCCGCACCGTCGGGAAGGTACCGTAAGGTGTGGTGAGCGTACCCCAGGCATCGGGCCGGTTTACCCGCTTGCGGCGCTGGCTCAGGTAGCCGCTGCCCGGAATGCTAATGCTGAAAAACGAGCGGCTGGAATCGGCCGGACTGGCGTAGCTCAGCGGAAAGCGGTAAATAACGTCCTGCTCGGCGGCCGACGCGTAGGTAACCGGTACGGCCGTGCCCGCCAGCGTACCCCCGTAGCCCACCGAGCGAAAATCAGCCGCGGAGGCGCTGAAAAACTGGTAGGGCTCAGTGATGGGCAGCGTGAGACCGGGCGGCACCGGCACCGCCTGCGGGGCCGCCACCGTGGCCCGGTTGCTGCCGCTCAGCAGAGAGTTGAACGTGATGGTGTACAGCGGCTGATTGGGTACCACCGTGAAGCGGGCCACCTGCTGGGCCGTGGCTACCAGCCCGCCGTAGTTCCAGGTCTGGTTGGCACCCCGTTGGCTGAGTGGGGGAGCACTGGCCGGCAATACTATCGATGCCGTGCTCTGGCGCAGCGTGTCGGTAGGCACCGGCATATCGGCGCGGGTGATGCTGGGGGAGCTTTGCGCCGCGGCTCCGAGACTGATCAGCAGGCCGCTAAAAAACGCACAGTAACGGTAAGGCATACGCGGGGCAGGATAAAAGGTGAAAGAGCGTGTTCGGGAAGCCAGAAACCATCATTCCTGCTTCGCCAGCTAGTGGGCAGCGGAGCGGCGAAATGCGTTGACAAACGTAGCCGAACGGGCGGGAATTACGGCAATCCGCCTCTAAAGATACACTGCCGCCGGGCCAGATGCCACCAGCAGCCGTGTGGTCCGTGCCAGCCGACTGCCCGAGTTCCTGCGTACCTTGCCGCGTGGCTTTACCCGAACAACGTATGCAAACCCTGGCCGCTGTGCTGCAAATGCCGGAGCAGTTTCCGGCCACGGCCTGGCTGTGCGCCCCGCCTAACGTGGCCGGTTGGGAGCCTCGCAGCTCCGCCGCCGTAGTGCTTACGGCGGCCGCGGGGCAGGCAGTACCGGCCCCACCGGGCCTCGTCCGCACGCTGTTTCTGGATGAGGTGCAGTTGCTCATGGCGCGCCTGCTGCGGCAGGTGCCCGGGGCCACGCCCGAGCTGCGGGTAGAAACCCTGCGGCGCTACAAGCAGGAGGCCGAATTTCCAGCCCTCACCGCCGACCCCGAGCTGCTGGCGCGGCATTTAGTAGAAGCTGTGCGGGCCGGTACCCTGCCCCCGCCCGAAGCCTTGGCTCAGTTCCGCCGCTGCTTTTCCCACTTCACGCTCGAAGCCGCCCAGCACATTCTGGCTACGGCATTCCTGAAGTGGTGAAGACGTGGAAATAAAAGGTGTTGTAAAACGCCATTCCGAGCGAAACCGGGGAGTTTCGCGTGCTGATGGTGAGGTATCAACTCTTACGTCAGCACGCGAGACTCCCCGTTTTCGCTCGGAAAGACGGGCGTTCTTGTCTTTACTCTACCTTACACTCCCTGCATTTCGGGAATTTCGCCGCGTACGATGAGCTTGCCGGCGGTGGCAGCCTGAATCTGCTCCACCGAAACGCCGGGGGCCCGCTCGCGCAGCACGAAGCCGTCGGGCGTTACGTCGAGCACGGCCAGCTCCGTTACAATCTTCTTCACGCAGCGCAGGCCGGTGATGGGCAGGGTGCAGGCCGGCAGTAGTTTGCTGCTGCCGTCGCGGGCCACGTGCTGCATGGCCACGATGATGTTTTTGGCCGAGGCCACCAAGTCCATGGCGCCGCCCATGCCCTTCACCATCTTGCCCGGAATCTTCCAGTTGGCAATGTCGCCGGTTTCGGATACTTCCATGGCCCCCAGAATGGTGAGGTCCACGTGCTCACCCCGAATCATGCCGAATGAATCGGCGGAGCTGAAAATGCTGGAGCCGGGCAAAGTGGTTACTGTCTGCTTGCCGGCGTTGATGAGGTCGGGGTCTACTTCGGCATCGGTGGGGAAGGGGCCCATGCCCAGCAGGCCGTTTTCGCTCTGCAGCTCTACGTTGATGCCTTCGGGGATGTAGTTGGCCACCAGCGTGGGAATGCCGATGCCGAGGTTGACGTAGGAGTTGTTCTGTACTTCCTGGGCAATGCGCTTCGCAATGCCGTGTTTATCAAGTGCCATAAAGTTATTTCACGCAGTGTCTCGCGGTGGAAAACCGCAGTGTTTCGCAGTGGATTGTTGAACGGCACTGCGAGACACTGCGCCGCCCACTGCAACCCACTGCGTGAAAATCAGTTCGGCCGCACCGTGCGCTGCTCAATGCGCTTCTCGTAGTTCTTGCCTTCGAAAATGCGCTGCACGAAGATGCCGGGCGTGTGAATCTGGTTGGGGTCCAGCTCGCCGGCGGGCACCAGCTCTTCTACTTCGGCCACCGTAATTTTGCCGGCCGTAGCCATCATGGGGTTGAAGTTGCGGGCCGTGCCTTTGTAGATGAGGTTGCCGGCCGTGTCGCCTTTCCAGGCTTTCACGAAGGCAAAATCGGCTTGCAGGGCGGTTTCCAGCAGGTACATTTTGCCGTTGAACTCGCGGGCTTCCTTGCCTTCGCCTACCTCGGTGCCGTAGCCGGCCGGAGTGTAAAAAGCCGGAATACCGGCCCCACCGGCCCGGCACCGCTCGGCCAGTGTGCCCTGCGGAATCAGCTCCACTTCCAGCTCGCCCGAGAGCAGCTGCCGCTCAAACTCGGCATTTTCGCCCACGTAGCTGGAAATCATCTTGCGCACCTGCTTGGTCTGGAGCAGCAGGCCAATGCCGAAATCATCGACGCCGGCGTTGTTGCTGATGCAGGTGAGGTGTTTTACACCCCGGCGCAGAATTTCCTGAATGGAGTTTTCCGGAATGCCGCACAGCCCGAAGCCGCCCAGCATGAGCGTCATACCGTCGGTGAGGCCTTCCAGCGCCGCCTCGGGGCCGGCTACTACTTTATTGATCATAGAATGAGTGGGTGGGTTTGGGGGTGGAAAGGTAAGGAGTAGCGCCGTATTACGTTGCTACCCCTGGCCCGCCGGCCCGCCAAAAGCCGCCAACTTATTGCACCACTACGCGCAGGAAGGAGCGGGCTCCGTTGGCCTGCACCCCACTCAGAATATACAGGCCCGCCGGAACGTTGTGCAGCGACAGGGTGGCCTCCCCATCCACCGGCTCCGGCCAGCGGCGCACCACGTTGCCCTGCATCGAGTACAGCTCCAGTTGCCCGTTCTGGGCAAAGGCTACGGGCACAGTGAGGGTTTGGCCGGCTACGGCCGGGTTGGGCCAGGCCGTGAGCGGGGGCAACGTAGCCACCTGCAGGCCCAACAGGTTGCCGGCGCTAAGGAACACCTCTTCTTTAGCGTCGCTTTTAGCGTCGTTCCGGAGGCTGCCGCCCACCACAATTTGCCCGGTAACGGGGTGCACCAGTACGCCGCCTGCCGAAAGGCTCAGGCCTTTGCCCAGCTGGTAAACTACCGGCTCCAGGTAAGGGGGGCTGTAGGGCGAGGTAACTTCGCGGGTGAAGTAGCTGCCATCGGCGGCCAGTTCACACACTTCCAGGCTGAACACGTGGCTTCCCCCGCGTGTGCCCATCACCACAAAGTGGCCGTTGGCGAGCGGTGCCACGTGTGTGGGGTTAAGCAGCAAGTTACTCTTGGAGTACGCCCGCGACCAGCGCACGGCTCCCGTGCCCAACTGCACTTTATCAAGCTGGCCGCTGGATACTACCAGCACCTCGTCGGCACTCAGCGGCACCACGTTCTGAACGTACATGTTCACGGAGTTGCCGTACGCCAAGATGGGCAGCGTAGTAGCCGGACCCCAATTGCCCGCCGCCGACACCGGCACGAGTGTAGCCTCTACATTCTGGCGCACTACGTAAGCCATCAGCCCCGAAGGAACCGAGAACAGACCTTGAACGGAACCCGGCTGAGGCAAAGGCAAGGTGCGCAGCTCCTCACTGGTAGGGCTCAGCAGCCGCAAGGCCGCGCCGCTGGCATCGTTGGTGGCTACCCAGAAATTGCCGGCCGAATCGGGTTGGATGCCGCTGAAAGCCGGGACCCAGCTACGAGTAGGCTGGGTACGCTGCTGCCACGCCACGCGGCCATTCGGGTTGATCAGGACCAGAATGCCCGTGGACTCTGTGAAAACGTTTTCCACGTTTTTGCGCGTTTGCGCGGCCAGCAGCAATTGGCCGGCCGCATTCATATCGGCCGCTACCACGGATAGCTGCTCCGCGTCGGCAAAGGCGTACTCCCGCGTCCACAGTTGCCGGCCCTGCTCGTCCGTGCGAATCAGGTACAGGTTCGTGGTGTGAGTACGGCTGGTTTCGCTGCTGCCGGCCAGTACATAGCCCCCGCCCGGCACGGGCACAATGCGGTTGCAGGTTTCGTGCCGCTCGCCGCCGTAGAGGCGTTGCCAGGTTGATTGGGCACGGGTTGTCAGGCTAAGCAGCAGCCCCAGCAGAATAACAGTAGCGCGTAGAAGGTAGGTGTGCATCAGAGGAATAGTTTATAGGATGAAAACAAGGAACAGCTAAAACCACTCGGAACCTGGGGGAATCAGAAGTTCGGGCAGGGGTAGAGTGTAAGGCCGTACTCAATTACTCTTTTACAATGCGCAGCGTGGCGGAGGCACCCTTCGTACTTGCGCTACGAAGCAGGTACAGGCCGGCTGGTAGATTCTGAAGGGAAAGCCGCCGTTCACTCGCCTGGGCAGGTTGTGACCAGCTACGCACGAGTCGGCCCTGAAGGTCATATAGTTCCAGCGGGTTATTTTGCGCAAAATCAGTCGAAATAGTTAGCTGGTCGTGCTGACCAACTGGGTTAGGCCAAGCTGCTGTGGATGCCGGCAGGCTGGGAGAAGTGGCAGTTATGACACTCGGGAACACGGCAGCAAGCGGGGCAGAACGAAGCAAAAATGCTTGCTCCTGAGTGGGAGTATCCTGAAGACTGCCACCTACCACCAATTCCCGGGTAGTAGAATTGAGGAACAGGCCACTGGCGGAGATTTTAGGTCCCGAGCCAAACGAGTACTGCAAGGCCCCAACTAAACCCGTTATCGGGTGAGGAGGGCCACCTAAAACGACTTGGCCATTCTCATCGAATACGCGCAGCCTCAATCCGTAAAAATGGGTTTGATAAACTGTACCAAAAACCAACAGTTTCCCATCGGGCAATTGCACGGCCCGTTGTGGTGTTATTTGCAGAGTATAGGTGTCTTTGGTCCAGGTAGTTGTGTTAGATTGAAGTGACATCCGTGTCAGTCCATTGGGAGTGACTATCAGTATGTCGTCGTTAGAAAGGGCCAGAAAATCGGTAGCCCCGGTAGGTACTGTGGCAACCCGCCCTTGTATGCCTTGCGCAGAAAGCTCAACCAGCCGTGAGCCAGCGGTAGAGGATAGATACGCATAAAGCCTGCCGGACAGGGGCAATAACTCATAAATGAAGGCAGGTAGCGACTGCATACCTGCTGGCATTGGAAAGGCTATTTGCTGAAGCTGCTGGCCGGTGGCATCCAGCCGCAGCAGGGTGGTTGCTGCGGGCGTGTTCTGGGCCAGCAGAAAATTGCCAGCGGCATCCAATACGGCCCGACTGTAGGGAACCGGTACACTACCAGTCACAGCAGGCCGGAGCGGATACGTGGCAGTGCGCTTCTGCCAGGCAGTAGTGCCATCTGGCTGCAACAGCAACAACTGACCCGCTACCGTCGGCTCCGCTTCTCGAATATTCTCAGTTGCTGCCCGAAGCGTAATCAGGACCTGGCCCGCCGCATTTTCGCAGGCCGGCAGAATGTATAAGTTGTTGCAGTCCGGAATAGTGTGTGTCTGAATCCAGAGCGGTTGTCCGGCTGCATCCGTTCGGACAAGGTATAGGTTAGCCGAGATGCTGCTGGTCGAGTTAATCTTTCCCATCAGCAGATAGCCGCCGGCCTTGAGTGGCAATACTTGCTGACAGCTCTGCACGTTTAATTCCCCATAACGGTACTCCCAAGACCAGGGAGACTGAGCAACAACAACTTGGCTAGCCAATAAGAGCGTCAGGCTAAAGCTCACACGTAGTAATAACTGCTTCATAGGAGTGAGTTAAATAAATAACTACTGCTAGCTGGAAGCAGTGGAGTAAAGCTAAGATTTTAACGTATTTATGAAAAGAATTAACGAAACGTTACTGCAACGCGCTCCGCGCGGCTTCGGCGTCGTGGGCCAGCTGGGCTTTAAGAGCATCCAGGCCGTCAAATTTCTGCTCGTCGCGCAAACGGGCCACAAACTCCACCGTTAGTGGCTGGTCGTACAGGTCGCCTTCAAAGCCCAGGAGGTGGGCTTCTGTGGTTTGGGCCAGGTTGCCGCCCACGGTGGGCCGCACGCCGATGTTGAGCATGGCGGGCCAGGTTTCGCCGGTGGCGGTGGTGGCCCGCACGGCGTACACGCCCCGGGCAGGCACCAGTTTCAGAGGCTCGGGACACACCACGTTGGCCGTGGGCCAGCCAATAGTGCGGCCCAGCTGCCGGCCCTGTACCACCGTACCCGTGAGCGGGTAGGCGTAACCCAGGTAGCGGTTGGCGGTGACCACGTCGCCGGTTTCCAAGGCCCGGCGAATGCGGGTGCTGCTCACACCCACCGCGTCCACGTCTTCGCGCGGAATTTCCTCCACGCTCAGGTGGTAGCGGTGAGCGTGCTGGCTCAGGTATTCGAACCCGCCCTCCCGGTTGCGGCCAAACCGGTGGTCATAGCCAATAACGAGCTGGCGGGTACCCACCGTCCGGAGCAGAATCTGCTGGATAAACTCCTCCGACGACCACGCCGCAAACTCGCGGGTGAAAGGTACCACCAGCAGATAGTCGACCCCGAAAGAAGCCAGCCGGGCGGCGCGCTCCTCCAGGGTGTTGAGCAGGCGCAATTCCAGCAATTCATCATGGGAGGGCGGCGGGCCCAGCACCAGGCGAGGGTGGGGCCAGTAGGTAATGACCACGCTGGGCCCGCCGCTCTGGCGGGCCGTTTCGCGCAGTCGCCGCAGAATCTGCTGGTGTCCCACGTGTACGCCGTCAAACGTGCCGCTGGTAACCACCGCATTACCAAGGTGAGGAAACTGGGCGGGGTCGTGAATGACGTGCATAGGGGGCAGATTGGCGCAGGTGCGTGCGTAGCTGAACAGGTTTCTTCGAAAGCAAAACGGCCGCCGCCGGCCAGGGTTTGGGCAGGGGTTCCGTAGGCCGGTGATAACCACGGCAGCGCGCCGGGGTTATCGGGGCTTTACGCTTCAGGTGCGGGCATGGGGGGTGCCGCACCGGCCTGGGTGGCGTTGAAATACTCCAGGCCCGCCCGGCGCTCGGGCTGCCGTTCCCGGCGGGGGCGGCGGGGCCGCTCCGCTTCGCCTTCGGGGCGGAGTGGGCGCAGAGCTTCCAGTGCGTCCATCGTCAGGGCATCGGCCAGGCGGTACTCGCCAATGCGGGTGCGTACCAGCTTGGTGAGGTGAGCCCCGCAGCCCAGGGCCGCGCCGAAGTCGCGGGCCAGGCTGCGGATGTAGGTGCCTTTCGTGCAGGTCACGCGGAAGTCCACTTCGGGCAGTTCAACGCGCGTAAGCTCAAACTCCCGGATAGTTACCTGCTTACTCTTGATTTCCGCCTCCCCGCCGCGGCGGGCCACCTCATACGCCCGCTCTCCGTTCACTTTCACGGCCGAAAACAGCGGCGGAGTTTGCTCAATGGGGCCGATAAACTGCACCAGCGCGGTCTGAAGGTCGGCCGCGGTGAGGTGCTGCCAGGGCTGCTCAGCATCCACGGGCGTTTCCAGGTCGAAGCTGGGCGTGGTCTGGCCGAGACGGAATGTGCCGGTATATTCCTTTTCCTGGGCCTGAATCTGGTCGATCTGCTTGGTTTTCTTGCCGGTGCACAAAATCAGCAGGCCGGTGGCCAACGGGTCGAGAGTGCCGGCGTGGCCGATTTTCTTGATGCGCAGCGTGTTTTTTACTTTGCGCACCACATCGAACGACGACCAGGTGAGGGGTTTATCTACCAGCAATACTTCGCCGGCTTCAAAATCGAAATCAGCGGCGGCCGGAGTCTGGGGTATTTCGGGTTGTTCCATAGGTAACGGGGCCGGCGGCGGGGCGTCGGGCGGTGGCAAAAATACGGGGTTGCGTGCTTTAACTGGCCGTTATAGCAAAAGAACGCGCCGAAGCGCGTTCCAGAGCAGCCCAGCCAAAGCGGTGGGGGGCTAAATAATCTGCAGCGGAATGCCCAGGGCCAGCATAATCAGAATAACCAGACCCACCACGATGCGGTAGAGCCCGAACGCCCGGAACCCGAAGCGCGACACGAAATCAACGAACGACTTCACTGCCAGCAACGCCACCACAAACGCCACCACGTTGCCGAACAGCAGCAGCTTGATGTCGGCGGTGCCGGGAGCGGCTACTTTGAAGGTCTTGTAGAGCTGGTAAGCCGTAATAACAGCCATGGTGGGCACGGCCAGCAGAAAGGAGAAGTCGGCGGCCGAGCGACGGTCGAAACCCTGGGCCAGACCGCCCACAATGGTAGCGGCCGAGCGGGAAACGCCTGGAATCAGGGCAATGCACTGAAACAACCCGATTTTAATGGCTTGCGCAAAGCTGGGCGTGGTCACCTGCTTACGCTCAGAGGTGAACAGGTTGTCGATAAATACAAGCACGACTCCGCCAATCATGAGCGACCAGGCCACCACCGCCACGTTTTTGAGCAGGGCTTCGATGACATCCTTGAGCAGAAAACCCAGAATCCCGAACGGAATAAAAGCCGCCGCCAGCTTCAAATAGAAATCGAAGCTCTGCAGAAACCGCCGCCAGTACAGGACCACCACCGATAGAATGGCTCCGAATTGAATGGAGGTAATAAACGTATCGGTGAAGGGGGCTTGGCCAATACCCAGCAAATTGGCTACGATAATCATGTGCCCGGTGCTGGAAACCGGTAAAAACTCGGTGAGGCCTTCAACAATGGCGAGTAACAGCGCGTGCCAGTAGGACATGGGAAAGTAGTTAGGGACCTGGAAGCCCAGGGAGTCAAGCACTTGGTTGACGCTGCCACGAATCCAATATTCGAGCATCAACCAAGTGCCTAAGTCCCTCGGCCCCCAAGTCCCTTCGAAAAGAATTAGCGCTTGTAGGTAGGCGTGGTAATAACCGGCTGGGCCGGAGCCGGCTGGGAAGGCACCGTGTTGACGGTGGCCGCATCCTGAGCTACCGGCGCGGTAGCGCCGGGCCGGGCCATAATGGCCCAGAACTCAATGACAAAGCCCACCGCCAGCAGAATAGGCCCGAGCGTGATGCCCAGAAACCCTTCACCGTAATCCTCGGTGTCAAGCGTCATGGTGATGAAGCCGGCGGCCAGCACGGCCAGCCCAACAAACATCAGGCGGTAGTTGCGGGGCCCGAAGGCGAAGCGGGGAGTAGTCGGTTCCATAGAAAGCAAAGGTAGCGGGGACGCGGGAACATGCCGCGCGAATTCAACCAACACCAGAATTTGGGGGAATGAATGGGTGGTTGGGTGGTTGGGTAGTTGTGAGCGGCTGTCATCCTGAGCGGAGCGAAGGACCTTATCACCCTAGAACCTATAGCCTGGCAACAGCCTGTTCAAGCGTGATAAGGTCCTTCGCTCCGCTCAGGATAACAAATTTAACCACCCAACCACCCACCTAATACAGGTCATCCAGCGACATGCTCAGGTACTTGCGCACGGCGCGCCAGGAGCTGAGGAAGCCGATGCCCATGCCCAGCAGCACCAGTACCACGGCCAGGGCCCCGAACAGGCGCACGTCCTGCAACAGGCGCAGCTCGGCCAGCTGCAGGTAGGCGTATTGTAGTAGGGCCAGCAGCAGCAGCCCGGCCAGCAGCCCGCTCACTAGACCCTGCCACACGGCCCGGCGCATAAACGGCCACTGGATGAAGCCGGCCGTGGCGCCCACCAGCTGCATACTGCGGATGAGGAACCGCTGCGAGAACAGGGCCAGCTTAATGGTATTGTTGATGAGCACCACCACCACAAACGTGAGCACCGCCGCAAAGCCCAGCAGCACCAGGCTCACATTGCGCAGGTTTTTGTTCACGGAGGTAATCAGGCTTTCCACGTACTCCACCTCAAACACGCCCGGCTGCTGCTTCAGCTCCTGTTTGATGCGGGCCAGCTGGGCGGCATCGGCGTAGTCGGCGTTGATGTTGAGCAGGTAGGCGTCGCGCAGCGGATTGTCACCGAGGAACTGTTGGAAGTCTTCCCCAGTCTGGTCGATAAGCTGCCGGGCGCCTTCCTCTTTGGAGAGAAACCGTACCTGGGGCTGGCCGTCCTTCCGGGCCACGTAGGGCTTGCGGGCCAGATCCTGCTGCAGCTGCAGCAGCTGGGTTTCGGGTAGGCCCCGCTCCAGGTACACCTGCATTTCCAGGTTCTCCTTCACCAGCGTGGAAACCTTGTGCGCATGAATCAGCAGCAGCCCAAACAGCCCAATCACCAGCAGGGCCAGCGTAATGCTGAACACCACCATCAGGTGCGGGTAACTGCCTAATTTCTTCTTGCGAGTGGGTCGGTTCATGGAGGTGAGATGGTGAATTGGTGAAATGGTGAGTTTGCTGTTCGATGGTGCTGTTTGCGGGTAATGGGAGATTAGGCCAGCAGGGCGTTAAACTCACCATTTCACCATCTCACTATTTCACATACTGGTACGCGGGTCGTCGTCGATTTGTAGTTCGCGGGCTTTGCGGGCGTTTTGGTCGCGGCGGCGCAGGCGCTTGCGCGAGAACAGCTCCCGGAAGGTATCAAACTGCTCGGTGTGCAGGAGCGACACCCCGGCCCGGGCCTGGTTGACGCCCTGGGTGAAGCTGGTCAGGTCGCGCGGGGTGGTTTCGTAGCGCAGCTTCGCCCGAAACTTGCCGTCGGGGCGCAGGTAATACTCCAGGCTCAAATCCCCGATAAAAGAGGTTTGCGAAGATGCAATAGGGGTAGTTCCACCTACGTTGGCGGTAGTGTTGCTGCTGATGCTGCCCTCCCGCGTGATGCGCAGGCGGCCGTTCAGGAACGCGTAGCTCAGGCGCAGCTGCAGGGCCTGCAAATCTTCGGCCGTCAGCCCGTTCAGGTTGAAGCTGATTTCGAGGTTGGGGTCAATCTGCGACGTGAGCAGACCCAGTTGAGTGGAAATAATCTGCCCCAGCGAGTTGCCGATGGCGTTGTTTTCCCCCTGCAGGCGCGTAACGGCCAGGGAACCAATGGGCGTGAGCTGCCGGAACACAATCAGGCTGAATACCTGCCGGTTCAGCTCCTGCTCATCGTTGCGAATGGCGGAGAAGAACGGGGCTAGGTCGCCCTCCAGCGACGAGGGAATATCGTTGAACTCCAGGTTCAGCTTGATGATGGGTTGCAGCAGCGGGCCGGTCAGGTTCATCACGGCCGTTACGGGCACCACGGCGGCACTGCCATTGCTGGTGTTGTTGGTGTTGTACACGATGGGGGCCAGGCTGGTGCGCTGGGTGTAGGTGGCCGTCACGTTCATCTCACCGGCCAGCGGGTCGCCGTTCCAGCTGATGGTACCGCCCGGCCGCACCACAAACTCCTTGTTCACCAAGCCTTGCAGCGTGAAGTTGTAGGCCCCGCGCACAATTTCCACCTGCCCGTACATATTGAAGTCGCCGCGGGTGTCAATGTTCAGGCGCAGCTGCCCGGTGGCCGCGCCCCGGATGATGTCGCCGGTGCTTTCATCGAGCAGCAGCTCCACGTAGGCATCGGGCGTAATATCCAGGTTCATGTTCAGCCGGATGCCCGACAAATCGGTGGTGCCGCTGGCCGTTACCGGGGCCGTGCGGGCCGTGTCGGGCAGGTTGCGGTTCACGAAGCGGATGTAGTTGGCCTGCTCGGCCTTGGCCGCATTATCGAACGGCAACGACACCCGCGTGCCGGCTTCCGAGCGGGCCGTTACGTTGATGAACAGATTGTCAGCGGGGCCACGCACCACGGCCGTGCCGGTGGCGTAGGCCTGCCCGAAGTACAGCTCGTTGTCTTTGCGGGTGGTGTTGAGGACCTGCAGCTTCCGGAAGGAGGCGTTCAGGTCGAGGCGCATGTTCTGGAAGCCCTGCTCGTAGATGTTGCCGTTTACCACCCCGGTATTGCCCTGCGGGTCGCGCACGGTAATGTTCTGCAGCGCAATCCGGTCTTCCAGAAACCGGATTCGGTCGGAGAAGGTGTAAGTAGTGCCCAGGTACAGGAACGTGAGCTGCCCGCCCGTTACGTCGATATTGCCGGTGAGGCGGGGGGCGTTAAAGGGCCCGTTCAGGCGCAGAGTGCCCACGCCCGTGCCCTGCAGGTCGCGGAACAGCGTGTTCAGGAACGGCTCGGCCAGCTTGATGGGGGCATTATCGAGTACGCCGGTGAGGTTCAGCTGCTGGTTTTCGTCGCCGGGGGCAATGTAGCCGGTTACGGTTAGCACCTGCTGCTGGTCCCGGGCCACGTCGAGGTTCACAGCTAGTTGTTTCAGGGCATTGTTCCAGTCGCCGCGGCCCTGCACGTCGCCAATCAGCACGTTGTCCATCTGCAACGAATCCACCTTGAGCGTAGAGTTAATCACCAGCGGGCCGTACACGCCGCTGATGGTGCCCAGCGCATTCACGCGGCCGGCAAATTTCTGCCCGCCCGTAAGGCCATTCAGGGTGGTCAGCTCAAAGTCCTTCACTGTGAGGGCCAGGGGCTTGTTGGGGTTCTGCGACAAAAAGCCCTGGGCGCTGATGCTCTGCCGGCCGTTGCTGAGCGTCACGTTCTGGAAGTCAAACTCCCGGCCCCCACCCGAAATCACCAGGGAGTTATCCGGGGCAATGGTCCACTCCTTGCCCAGCACATTCACGCCCGACTGCCGGAAGGTAATCTTCACCGCATCATCCAGGAACGCCAAGGCCCCGTTGATCTGAGCCCGGTTAGTGGTGCCCGTCTGGGCCAGGGAGGTAGAGAAGTTGATGCGCTCCTGGTCCCACACGCCTTCCACGTAAAACTTCTCGGTAGCGCCCAGTCCCGGCACCCGCTGCCGCTCCGAGGTCACGCTGGCCTGGGCCAGCACTTCGGGCTGGTAGGGTAGTTTGGAAGTGGTCAGGTCGAACTCGTTGTTGTGCAGCTGCAGGCTGTCGTAGCGGAAATCGGCCACGCGCCCGCCCAGCTGGAAAATGGAGGTCTGCCCGTTGCGGAACGAGCCCTCAATCCGCGTGGAGTCGGAAATGCTGAGCTGGGGCATGAACAGGCGCAGCACCGGGTTGGGCCGCTTCAAATACAGGTCGAGGCCAATCTGGTAGTCGGGGAGGGGGCGCTGGCGCTTGCGGCGGTAGTAGGCGGCAATGGCCGCGTCGTTGCTGGCGAAGTTGAGGCGGTATTCCTCCACCAGCGTGGTCACGTCGCGGATAACGGTGGTGGGCGTGAAGTTGCCGGCCAGGGCCAGGTTAAGCACCTCCGAGCGCACCGTGAGGCGGCGCTGGCCCCCGCCGTACTGGCTCACCACGTCCAGCGTATCAATGGGCACGGTGCGGCCGGCGTAGCTGAGGCGGGAGTTGCGCAGGCGCACGTAGCCCAGCAGCTCGTCCAGCTTTAGCCCTTTAAACTTTACGTCGGCGGTGGTGGCTACCACCACGCTCTGGCGGGTCAGGCCCAGAGCGCGCAAATCGGCGCGGCGCACGCGGGCCCGCAGGTCGAAAGCCTGGCGCTGCTTGTTCAGGTCCACGCTACCATCAGCATCGAACTGCAGGCTGGGGTCGTTGGCGGCCAGTTTACCCGTGAATGACTCCCGGCTGAACTGCCCGTTGGTGGTGATGTTGCGGTACCGGTAGCCGTTGAGCCAGATGCTTTGCACGGTGGCGTTGGCCGTGAGGCGGGCCGAGCGCAAATCGAAGCCCACGCCGGCCACCTTGCCGTTCAGGGTCACGTCGCGCACGGTGCTTTCGTCGCCCAGCAATTTGCCCAGCTGGAAACCGGTGGTGCGCACGGTGCCCTCGTAGCTGCTGCGGCTGGGGTCGTCCTTGAATTTCAGGTTCACGTCGCTCACCACCGAGCCCAGCGCCGTTTGAAACGAGCCGTTGGCCACAAAGTCGTTGTAGAAGCCTAGGAACTGGCCTTTCAGCTTTACCGTGCCCAGGCGCTGCACGTAGGGCCAGCCCGAAGCCGGAATATACTTGCGAATGTCGCGCCCATCCACTACTGAGGGCTGCAGGCGCATCTCCACGAAGCTTTCCTTCAGGTTGGGCAGCCCTTCCACGTTGATGTCGCCCCGCACCCGGGTATTGCGGCCGTATGTGATGTCGAGGTTTTTGGTGGTGAAGTTGCGCACGTAGCCCTTGGCCTGCCCCGAAATCAGCACGGTTTCCTTCAGCTCGCGCATGAAGGGCTGGGGCGCAAACTTGGCAATATCGTCGGAGTACACCCGGCTGGGCCGGAGCCGGGCAATGACTTTCACCGAGTCGTTGAAGTCGGTGAAGTTCAGGAAGTGGTCGTACTCGAAGCGCACGTAGTTGCTGAGCTGGCTGTTCTGCACGCGCAGCATCAGCTTGTCAAACTCCCAGAACTTGCCCGCGTAGGTCATGTTCGAGGTCAGCTCGCGCAGGCGGGTGCCCGAGGGCCGGTCCACGGTGCGCAGGCCCGTGATGTTGGCGTGGATGGTGTCGCCCTTAAACCACAACTGGTCGGCATCGGCGTAGATGCTGTCCAGGTACATGTGGGCGTAATCCATGGTGCGGCCGTACTCCGGAATGCGCGGCACATTCTGGCGCTCCAGCACAAACCGGCCGTTGCGCAGCCCCAGGGCCTCAATCTTGAAATCGAAGGGCTTGCTGACTTTGGTCGTGTCAGAAGGCCCCAGCAGCCGCTTTACGGAGCTGATGAACTGGTCAAGCGTAGTGGAGTCGGGCTGGTCTTTGTAGGTAACCAGGTTGAAGCGGGGCTCCTCCAGCGTGAGCTTGCCCACGTGCAGATGGCTGGGGTCGAATACCGAAAACAGCCGGATATCCGCATCGGCCCGCCCGATGTTAAAGAGCTCCTGTCCGCGCTTATCCAGCACCCGCACGCCTTCCAGCACCACCCGCGAGAAGGGGCGGATATCCACCCGCCCCACTATTACCTGCTGGCCTAGCTTGTTGGTGAGGATGCGGGCGGCGCGTTGGGCCACGTCGGTTTGCACGCTCGGAATCCGCAGGGCCACCAGCGCCCCCACCACGGCCAGCACTACTACCAGCAGCAGGGCAAGCAATACCTTCAGGATGACGGACAGAAACCGGGGCACGGGAGAGGAGTAAGGCGGGGCAACCACAAAGATAGGCAGTTGGCCCCGACCGTTGCCTGGGAGAACTGCCCGCGCCCAGAAACGGACAGGCCAGGGTCAAGGTTAAGCGTGCAACGCCCCGCCGCGGCATTCCGGTATTTTGCCCCGACCTTTGCGGGGAGAATTATGAATGATAAGGTATGAATGATGAATTGGCCATGTTGCCCGTTTGTTGCTTTCATAACTGGTAAGGTGTTGCAGAACGCCTATCCCAATTCATAATTCATACCTCATCATTCTACATTCCAAATGACCATTCTCGCCATCGAATCTTCCTGCGACGACACTTCGGCTGCCGTGATGGTGGACGGAGAAATCCGCTCCAACGTGGTAGCCACTCAGCAGGTGCACGAGCAGTACGGCGGCGTGGTGCCTGAATTGGCCTCCCGCGCCCACCAGCAGCACCTGATTCCGGTAGTGGAAGCTGCGTTGCAGAAAGCCGGTGTAACGAAATCCGACCTTGATGCCGTGGCCTTTACGCAGGGGCCCGGGCTGCTGGGCTCGTTGCTGGTGGGCGGCATGTTTGCCAAAACGCTGGCCCTGGCCCTGGATAAGCCGCTTATTGCCGTCAACCACATGCGGGCCCATATTCTGGCCCACTTCATTGAGGAGCCCCGGCCGCAGTTCCCATTTCTGTGCCTGACCGTGAGCGGCGGCCACACCCAGCTGGTGGTGGTGCGCAGCGCTATGGACATGGAAATCATCGGGCAGACAACTGACGACGCGGCTGGCGAGGCCTTCGACAAAACCGGTAAGCTGCTGGGCCTGCCGTACCCGGCCGGCCCCCACCTCGATAAGCTGGCCCGCCAAGGCAACCCCACCCGTTTTCCGCTGCCGGTGGGTACCATGCCCGGCTACGACTTCTCGTTCAGCGGGCTGAAAACGGCGGTGCTCTACTTCCTGAAAAAGGAAACGGCCCAGAACCCCAACTTCATCCAGGAAAACCTGCCCGACCTCTGCGCCAGTATTCAGCATACCATCATCCAGACGCTGCTGCGCCAGCTGCGCCGCGCCGCCCACGACCAGGGGCTTACCCAGGTGGCGCTGGCCGGCGGGGTGGCGGCCAACAGCGGCCTGCGCCAGGCCCTGCAGGACGAAGCCGAGGCTCAGGGCTGGCAGGTATTCATTCCAGCCTTTCAGTTCTGCACCGATAATGCCGGCATGGTAGCCATGACGGCCCACTTCCAGTACCAGGCCGGCGACTTCGCCGATCAGCTCGTCAGCTCCGACCCGCGCCTGAAGCTGAGCTAGGCGGCCGAAAACTGTTATTTTTCGGCCAGAGGGCAGCTTTACGTTTAAGAGTCGCGTACACCCTCCACTGCGAAACCCACCGCGCACCACTGCGAGCATCAACACCGTGAGTAAGAAAGACGATAAACCCAAGAACATCAATATCCAGAACCGCCGGGCCCGCCACGAGTACGCGTTTCTGGTGCAGTACAATGCCGGCCTGATGCTGCAGGGTACCGAAATCAAGAGCATCCGGGAGGGCAGCGTGCAGCTGCAGGATGGCTTCTGCTCGTTCCACCAGGATGGCAGCCTGTGGGCTCACAACATCACCATTGCCCAGTACACTGAGGGTACCTACAACAACCACGAGCCCACTCGGGCCCGCAAGCTGCTGCTCAATAAAAAGGAGCTAAAACAGCTGGCTGGTAAAGCCCAGGAGCAGGGCCTCACCATCATTCCGCTGCGCATGTTTGTGAACGACCGGGGTTTTGCCAAGCTGGAAATAGCACTGGCCAAAGGTAAAAAGCTCTATGACAAGCGCGACGACCTGAAAGCTAAAGACCAGAAACGCGAAATGGACCGCGCCCGGGACTATTAGGTGAAATAGAGAGGTGGTGAAATGGTGAGTTTTTACGTTGGTTTTTGGTGAGTTACATTTTAAGCGGGAGCTTCGCATAAATATTAAGTGGTGTGCTTGAATAAGCTATGCCCACTTAGGCAAGGTGAACGTCAGACTCACCATTTCACCATTTCACCATTTCACCATTTCACCGTCTTGGAATACGGAATATGCGCCCTGAGTGCCGTGCCGGTGCGGGCCGAGGCCTCTGATAAGGCCGAAATTGTCACGCAACTCGTCTTTGGGGAATGCTATTCTGTGCTGCGGGCCCAGAACCAGTGGCGGCAGATCCGGCTGGCGGCTGATGGCTACGAGGGTTGGTTTGATGTGAAGCAGCATTTGCCCGTGTCGGCTGCGTACTTCCAGCAGTGGCAGCAGCAGGATCATCCCCGCACCCTCGATGTGGTGCAGATGGTAAGCGACGAAACCACGCGCATTCCCGTAACGCTGGGTACGCGCCTGCCTTTTTTTGATGGCATGACGCTGCGGGTGGGGGAGCGGCAGCTGTTCTACAACGGGGCAGCCACCAACCCACTCAACGGCCACGGCCCCCACGGCCCCGCCGACGTGCGCCTGCGCCTGCTCCAGAAAATGGGCCAATCGTTTCTGAAAGCACCTTACCTGTGGGGCGGCAAAACCCTGTTCGGCATCGACTGCTCGGGGCTGATGCAACAGCTCTATGGCCTGATTGGGGTGCAACTCCCCCGCGATGCGCACCAGCAGATTCACCTAGGCCAGCCAGTGCACTTTGTAGCCCAAACCCGCCCCGGCGACCTGGCGTTTTTTGACAATGCCGAGGGGCGCATCATTCACGTGGGCCTGCTGCTGGAAGATCAGCAGATTCTGCATGCCAGCGGGGAAGTGCGCATCGACCCTCTGGACCATAACGGCATTTTCCGCCGCGACTGGCAGAAGTACTCCCACAAGCTCCGCCTCATCAAGCGCATTCTGCCGGAGGATTGAGTTACGTGTTGCCGGTTACGTGTTGCCAGTTGCCAGATTCCAGTCACCAAATACGAACCATCAACTGACAACTAGCAACGGGCCACAGGCAACTCAGTGCCCGCCGAACTAAAGCCTTTGGCTATTGTTAATACGCTAAGAATCATCTAGCTTTCTGGCAGAGCAGATTCATTTTTCTTAGCGTTATATGGACCAAAAAGTTCTTGTATTGAACGGTGACTACACGGCCATTACGCTGTGTAGTGTACAGAAAGCCTTTGTGCTTCTGTTTCTGGAAAAGGCCGAGTTGATTGCCAAATCGGAGAACGGGGTGTTGCGTACGGTGAGCAAGGCGTTTCCCAAGCCCAGCATCATCCGGCTACAGCGCTACGTGCGGGTGCCCTACAAGGGCATTGCCCTGAGCCGGCACAACATTATGAAGCGGGACCATTTCGAGTGCCAGTACTGCGGCTCCACGAAGAACCTGACTCTCGACCACGTACTGCCCCGAAGTAGGGGTGGCGACTCCAGTTGGGCCAATCTGCTTACGGCCTGCGCCCGGTGCAATCATGCCAAAGGGCACCGCACCCCCCAGGAAGCCGGCCTCACTATTCGGCAGCAGCCCAAAAAACCCACCCTTACCGGGTTCCTCAAGCTCAGCGCCGGCACCCTCGACCAAAACTGGCACCCTTATCTGCACTAAAACCGGCAGCCTCCGTGGCTGACCGGTTTTTTTGTTGGGCTGTTGCGCTGTAGCGAGTTGGTGGATAACGAACTAGCGTGGTAATCAAGAGGTATATGCGGCTGCCGGTAAGCGCAACCATAACTCGCTTAGATACCTTTCCGTTGGCACATATTCAACTTGCTACTATTTGGAATATGTCCGACAAACCTTCTTTGTTTCCACCCCAGCACCAGAGTGAGCAGCCTGGTCTGGAATCTAAAATGACCCCTCAGCCGGAATACATTCGCGCTGGTTATCAGGGGGCCAATAAGCTACAAGGCAAAGTAGCCCTCATTACCGGCGGCGACTCCGGCATCGGACGGGCCGTAGCGGTGCATTTCGCCCGCGAGGGTGCCAATGTTGCCATCGTGTACGTGCCCCGCGAACAGGAAGACGCCGAAGAAGTGCAGCGCCTGGTAGAAGCCGAAGGCCGCCGCTGCGTACTGCTGGCTGGCGACCTGAAGGAACCGGCTTTTTGTGAAACCGTGGTGCGGCGTACCGTGCAGGAACTGGGCGGCTTGAATATCTTAGTCAACAATGCAGCCGAGCAGAACTGGCACGACTCGCTCAAGGATATCAAGGATGAAGAGCTGGACAGCATTTTTGAGCTGAACATCAAGGCCTTTTTCCGGGTAACGCGGGCGGCGCTGGAGCACCTGAACGAAGGTGACTCCATTATCAATACCTCCTCCGTGAATGCCTATGCCGGCAACGAGCAGCTTATTGATTACACCTCCACGAAGGGAGCCATTACAGCCTTCACCCGCGCCCTGGCTCTGCAGCTGGCCGGCAAGGGTATCCGGGTGAATTCAGTGGCCCCGGGCCCTATCTGGACGCCGTTTATTCCGTCGTCGGCCGGGGCGCTAAAGGTCACAATGTTCGGCCGCGACACCCCGATGGGCCGGGCCGGACAGCCTTCGGAAGTAGCACCGGCCTATGTATTTCTGGCCTCGGAAGACGCTTCCTACTTCACCGGCCAAACGCTGCACCCCAACGGCGGTAAAGTAGTTAATGCCTGAGGTCAGCCCTCCAAGCAAAACGGAAAAAGCCCCCGCAACGGTCATTGCGGGGGCTTTTTCTTTCGTTCCGAGATTCCAGCAAATCGTCAGCAGATCTTCAAGTGCCGCCGGGCGGTGCTGTAACGTGAGGATGCAGTTCAGCAGTGAATCAATAAGCTGAACTGCTAGTATCGGTCGGCGGTGCCTTCTACGGTGCTGCCGCCCACGAAGGCCAGCAGGTCACGGTTGAGGCGGTCTTTTTCGGTGATAAACAAGCCGTGTGGGGCTCCGGCGTACTCCACGTACTGGGCGTGGGGCACGAACTGCGTCATCCGCTCGCCGCTTACTTTGGCGGGCACCGTGGCATCGTCGCCGCCGTGGATAACCAGCGTGGGTACTTTAATGGTGGCCAGGTCCTGGCGGAAGTCAGTGGCGGCGAAGGCGTACACGCACTGCTCCGTAGCGCGGGGCGAGGCCAGCTGGCAGATGCTCTGCATCCAATCCAGCGTGGGCTGGCTGACGGGGTGACTTACTACGCCCACACCAAAGAACTGCTTGCCGAAGGTGGCCAGGAAATCGAACCGGTCCTTATTGATACCTTCCACCATTTTATCGAAGTTCTCCTTCGGCGCGCCGTCGGGGTTATCGTCGGTTTGCAGCAGGAAAGGCGTTACGGCCGCTACAAAGGCTACTTTGCTCACGCGGGCTCCGTTGTACTTGCTCATGTAGCGGGCCACTTCGCCGCCGCCCATCGAGAAACCCACCAGCGTCACGTTCTGCAGGTCGAGTTCCGTGAGCACGGCGTTCAGGTCGTCGGCGAAGGTATCGTAGTCGTTGCCATCCCAGGTTTTGCTGGAATTACCGAAGCCGCGGCGGGTGTAAGCTACCACGCGGTTGCCATGCTTGGGTAACTCGGCCAGCTGGTATTCCCACATCTCATAGGTGGCGGGCCAGCCATGAATCAGTACAATGGTGTTATTGCCGCTGCCCTGGTCGATATAGTGCAGTTTTACGTCGGTGCCGTTAGCGTCTTGGCCGGCTTTAATGTAGCTCATAAGAAAGAGGCTGAAGAAGTAGAGAGGAAGAAACTATGTGGCTACATACGCCCGTGCTTGGGTAGGGGTAGGAGAATGCCAATATGTTGCACGTGTTTGAACGCCTAGCCAAATTCTGCGTTCTTTGGTCAATGAGCTTCCTTTCCACTGTTCCCGCTGGCCGCCTGCTCCGTGCATGGTCGGCTCCCGTGGCGGCCGGTATGCTGCTGGCCGCCTGTAATTCCGGCACCGATTCCTCGGCCGGTAAAACTACCACCCCCGACACGGCCTCTACTCCCGCCGCCGCCGCGGCTCCCGTGGCCGATACCCCCCCCTGGTACCACCAGTACCGCGGGGTGCTGCCCGGCTCCTCCGACAGCATTACCGTGCACCTGCAGCACTTGGGCGAAACGCCCGGCGAGACTACGCTGGGCCGCCTGGTCGGCTTCTATACCGCCCCCGATGGGCATCCGTATCAACTGGCCGGCGACCAGCCCTCCGGTACTGATAGTCTGATCCTGCGCGACATCAGCCGGGAGCAGGCCACTGGTAGCTCTGAGGGCACCGAATGGCTGTTAAAGCAGAATGGTACAGCATTAGCGGGAACACTTAATGGCCAGCCCCTGCGGCTACGGCTGGTGAGCAGCCCCACCGGTGTGCAGTTTTCAGCCCGCAACTTTTCCGCCGACGTGCTGCCCCGTCCCGACCATCCGGAAGACAGTATAGCCGCTCACCTCTCCATGTACGCGCTGGTGCCCACCGCCGGCCCCAGCCACGAGAAGCTCGCTGCCAGCATCGTGCGCGGCCTGCGCGGCGACACGATTGAAACTAAACCGGCCCCAACCCTGGACGCGCTGTGGAAGGAGCAGCTGGCCTACTTCACCAAGGAATATCGCAAGGAAGTAGCCCCGCTGGCAGCCACGATGGCCAAGGACACTTCCGACTACCGCCCCCGCGCTACCCTGGCCTATGAGCAGGAAGCCAACAGCTACGTGCTCTGGAACGAAGGCAATCTGCTCAGCATTGGCTATTTCGGCTATGACTATTCGGGCGGAGCCCACGGCCTCTACGGCACCTACGTGCGCAGCTACGATACCCGTACCGGCCGCGCCCTCCGCTTCGATGACATTTTCCAACCCGGCACCAAGCCGCAATTGGAAGGCATCCTGGGCCGCTATGCCCGTCCGGCTTTGGGTCTCAAAGACTCGGAGCCGCTGAAAAGCGCGCTGTTCCAGAATACGCTGCCCGCTACCCGCAACGTGTACCTGACCAGCGGCGGCGCGGTGTTCGTGTATCTGCCGTACGAGGTGGCCTCGTATGCCCAGGGCGAAATCAGCGTGTTTGTGCCGTATTCGGCGCTGCAGCCGGTGCTGAAGCCCGGTTTGCCCAACAGCGGCGGCACCGTAGCCAGTCGCTAGGCCAGCACTCATTTCCAGTAAAGCCCCCTTTCCGTGAACTAGTCGGCGGAAAGGGGGCTTTACTATGCAGAGTCGGCGGCTGGTACAAAATCCGGCCATTTCGGTTACGTTGCCCGGCTTGCCGTTGGGAAGCGGTATCTTTCAGCAGTTTTTCCAAGCACCACCCCGCATGCACGCACCCAAATTCGCGGCTTCGCGCTCCTTTCACCAGGAGCTGAAGCGCCGCACCAACGCCTATTTTCAGGAAGCCGGCAAATCTACCACCGGCGGCAAAACCCTGTTTTTTAAAGCCGTACTGCTCACCGGGGCTTTTGTGGCCGTGTACCTGCACCTCGTGTTCTGGACGCCCGGCGTGTGGGTGGGTATTGCCGAATGCGCATTGCTGGGCCTCATTGGGGCCGCCATCGGCTTCAACGTGATGCACGACGGCGCCCACGGCTCCTTCAGCAAGAAGAAGTGGATGAACCAGTTTGCGGCCTTCACCCTCAACGTGATGGGCGGCAACTCCTTCATGTGGAACATGAAGCACAACCTCATCCACCACATGTACACCAACGTGGAAGGCGTGGACGACGACCTTGACGCCCAGCCCTGGCTGCGCCTCAGCCCCGAGCAGCCCCGCCGTAAGCTGCACCGCTTCCAGCACCTGTATTTCTGGTTTTTCTACGCCCTGCTGTTCATCGCCTGGATTTTCTTCATGGATTACCAGAAGTATTTCAAAGGCAAAATCGGGGAGATGCCCATCAAGAAGATGACCGCCTCCGACCAGGGCGTGTTCTGGGGATTCAAGGCTTTGCACCTGGGTTTGTTCGTGGCGTTGCCCATCTACACCGTGGGCTTCCTGGGCTGGCTGGTGGGTTTCCTCGCATTTATGGCCGTGGCCGGCTTCACCCTGAGCATCGTGTTCCAGCTGGCACACACTGTGGAGCATACCAGCTTCGTGGTGCCCCACGAAACCACCCGCAAGATTGAGGACGAGTGGGCCATTCACCAGATCAAAACCACCGCCAACTTCGCCACCGATAACAAAGTCATCAGCTGGCTGGTGGGCGGCCTCAACTTCCAGGTGGAGCACCACCTGTTCCCCAACATCTCCCACGTCCACTATCCGGCCCTGAACAAAATCATCCGCCAGATGTGTGAGGAGTTCAACATCGAGTACAACGAATACCCCAAGATGCGCTACGCCGTAGCCTCCCACGTAGCCCACCTGCGCGAGTTGGGTCGGGCGTAACAACACTTCATCAAAGTGAAAAGCCTTACAGGAATGTGAGGCTTTTCTTTTTTTATCATAGCAGAGCAATCAACTTTAGATGGCATTACTGTCCATCATGAGTATGGCAAATAGGAGTAAAGGAGGTTTGAAGAATTTACAATTAGGAAGTGTTAACAGTGGTTATCTTGCGTTATGGAGCAGATGTTGACAGATGCACAGTGGGGGCGGTTGGCGCCGTTATTGCCGGGCCGGCCGGGCACCAGCGGTGGGCGGGGCCGGGACAACCGGCAGTTCGTGGAAGCCGTGCTGTGGTTGGCGCGTAACGGGGCGCGGTGGCGGGCCCTGCCCGCCGAGCGGGGCAACTGGCACACGACGTACACGCGTTTCCAGCGCTGGGCGGCCTCGGGCGTGTGGCAACGCGTGTTCGAAGCCGTGCAGGACGAGGCGGCGCTGCATACGCTGCTGGTCGATTCCACCACCGTACGGGCGCACCAGCACGCGAGCGGGGCGCGCAAAAAAACGGGCCGCAAGCCCTCGGGCGCAGCCGCGGTGGACTGACCACCAAGCTGCACGTGGCGGCCGACGCTCGGGGCCGCCTGCGGCGCTACCGGCTCACAGCGGGCCAGCGCCACGACGCGCCGCAAGCCCTGCCGCTGCTCGACGGGTTCGCCCCGACCTGGCTCATCGCCGACCGGGGCTACGACTCAGACCCGCTGGTGGCCGACCTGGCCCGCCGCGGCACGCAAGCCGTCATTCCGCCCCGGCGCAAGCGTCGGTATCCCCGGGCCTATGACCCGCTGCGCTACGCCCAACGGCACCCGGTCGAACGGCTGTTCAGCCGCCTCAAGCAGTTTCGCCGCCTGGCCACGCGCTACGACAAGCTGGATGCTCATTTCCTGGCCTTTATTCACCTCGCCGCAACCGTGCTCTGGTTGCGTGACTGTTAACACGCCCTAGTCAACCGATATAGGACTGAGGTATTGCTGTTGATGTGTGCGGGACTATTTTTTGCGGGACTAGAATTCGCCAAACATCAGTGGCGCAACTATATAATCAGGAATGGTCAGCAAGTAGGAGGCCTTATTACAAGTAGTAATAGCAGCAATGCTCGTGTATCTTATAAAGTTGGGGGGCTGAATTATAACAAAGTAGTTTCTAATCCCGGAGCAGCTTTTTCTCAAGGGGATAGTTGCGTCTTGAAGTATCATCCTGCTTACCCTGATGAGATAGTGCTATTGACGAATCATTAAGGCTTGAGTTAACAACTGTTCCGGTGATGTTAAATCCTGCGGAACCGGTAGTACTTACTCTGCCCCAAACTCCGTATCTTTGCGGCCCCGCCAGGGTGGCGAGGCCGGCGTAACTGCGCTGTGTATCAAACAAAAACGCGTTCCGGAGGCGGGCCCTGCGCCGGACGTGTACACGAGGGCCATTGCTAATATCATGGCAGAAGTAGTAGACAACTTCGACTGGGACAACGTTTCAGCCAACGCTTTCGGTGGTAACTACACCGCTGAGCAGCGCGCCGAAATGGAGCAGATGTACAGCAGCACGCTGACCACTGTTCAGGAGGAAGAAGTAATTAAAGGCACCGTGGTTGGTATCACCGACCGTGACGTAATCCTGAACATCGGCTTCAAATCCGATGGTCTGGTGCCCCTCTCCGAATTCCGTGACCTGCCCGAGCTGAAAGTAGGCGACGAGGTAGAGGTATTCATCGAGGACCAGGAAGACCAGAACGGTCAGCTGATCCTGTCCCGTAAGAAGGCCAAGATCAAGCAGGCCTGGAAGTCGATTTACGACGCTCTGGAGAACGACACCGTTCTGGAAGGCGTAGTGAAGCGTCGCACCAAAGGCGGTCTGATCATGGACCTGGACGGCGTAGAAGCCTTCCTGCCCGGCTCGCAGATCGACGTGAAGCCCATCCGTGACTTCGACATCTACGTGGGTCGTCGCATGGAAGTGAAAGTGGTGAAAATCAACGCCGCTTTCGACAACGTGGTAGTTTCGCACAAAGTACTCATCGAGAAAGACCTCGAGAAGCAGCGCGAAGCCATCCTCAACAACCTGGAGAAAGGCCAGATCCTGGAGGGCGTTATCAAGAACATGACCAACTTCGGTGTGTTCATCGACCTCGGCGGCGTAGACGGTCTGCTGCACATCACCGACATCTCGTGGGGCCGTATCGCTCACCCGAGCGAAGTACTGCAGCTGGATCAGAAGCTGAACATCGTAGTGCTGGACTTCGACGAAGCCAAGAAGCGTATCAGCCTCGGTCTGAAGCAGCTGACTCCCCACCCATGGGATTCGCTGCCCGCTGATATGGGCGTAGGCTCGAAGGTGAAAGGCCGTATCGTGAATGTTGCCGACTACGGTGCGTTCATGGAAATCATCCCCGGCGTAGAAGGCCTGATCCACGTTTCAGAAATGAGCTGGAGCCAGCACCTGCGTAACCCGCAGGACTTCATCAAGCAGGGCGACGTGGTAGAGGCTCAGATCCTGACCCTCGACCGTGAAGACCGCAAGATGAGCCTGGGCATCAAGCAACTGACCGAGGATCCGTGGACCCGTGGTGACTTCGCTACGAAGTACGCCGTTGGTACCAACCACAACGGTCTGGTGCGCAACCTGACCAACTTCGGCCTGTTCGTGGAGCTGGAGGAAGGTGTAGACGGCCTCGTGCACGTTTCCGACCTGTCGTGGACCAAGAAGATCAAGCATCCTTCGGAAGTGGTGAAGGTAGGTGACCGTCTGGACGTGGTAGTTCTCGAACTGGACGTTGCCAACCGTCGTCTGGCCCTGGGCCACAAGCAGCTGGAAGAAAACCCCTGGGATACGTTCCAGACGGTATTCACCCCCGGCTCGGTGCACAAGGCTACCATCACCGAGAAAACCGACCGTGGTGCGGTGCTCGAGCTGCCCTACGGCATCGAAGGCTTCGCCTATCCCAAGTCGCTGGGCAAGGAAGATGGTTCGCAGGCTGAAAACGGCGAAACCCTCGACTTCCGCGTGGTGGAGTTCTCGAAGGATGACCGTCGCGTAGTGCTGTCGCACTCTGCTGTGTACAACCAGCAGGCTGAAGAAGACAGCCGCGCTTCGAAATTCACCAAGAAGAAGCCGGCCGCTGGTGCTGCCGCTCCCCAAGGTGAAGGCAAAGTTGCCGATCTGAAGAAAGCTGAAAAGTCGACCCTCGGCGACCTGGACGCTCTGTCGGCTCTGCGCGACAAAATGCTGGGCAACGAGCAGGGCGCTGAGTAATCAGTCCTCGGCTTTTAGCCACTTGAAGAAGGCCCCGGAGCAATCCGGGGCCTTTTTTTGTAGCGTGCAGCTCCGCTTCGCGCACGAGCCGCAGGCGACTTCCTACGCGGATGGTGTAGCACCGGGATACTCGCTTCGTTTGTATGCGAAGCAGAGCTGCGCGCTACAGGCAACGGGAATGATTTTTTTTCGCACACTCCCAGCGTCTTACCGTTGGGGAAGCATGAAAACCGCTTGCCGGCTTTGCCACCACGGGATTAAGCCGTATGTTTGCATCCTCAAAGCCCTGGTGACGTGACCGAGTGGCTAGGTAGAGGTCTGCAAAACCTCCTACAGCGGTTCGAATCCGCTCGTCACCTCTTCTGACACTTCCTGTTTTCAGATGCCTAGTGCCCCGGTTGATTAGCCCCAACCGGGGTTTTTTGCGTTTAAGCCGTTCCGGTGAAAAAAATACGGACGAGCTGGAGGGCTGAGAATGATGCTTCTAGGGAAAAAGTAGGCTGTGACCCGAATAAAAGGTTTCTTGCGGCGTAATCCCTACATTTCAATTCCGCGTAGAAGCGCGCACGCGACATACATTTCCACCCTCTCTCCCATATGAAAATACTTGACCTCCGCACGATGCGCGGCCCCAGCTACTGGTCCGTGAAACATTACAAGCTGATTGTAATGAAAGTGGACTTGCAGGACCTGGCCGATGCGTGGTCGAATAGTGCGCCGGCGCTGGCGGAGCAGCTTCCCAGGCTGCTGCCCGAGCTACTGGAGCCCCAGCCCCACCAGGAAGCTGGGAAGCACGGCTCCAAAAATCCACCCCTGACCGAGGAGCAGCTCCAGGACGGGGAGCCGCTGGGCCACGTGATTCAGCAGGTGGCGCTGGCGTTGCAGCGCACGGCTGGTATGCCCACGTACTGGGGCAAGTCGTACCCGGCCCACCAGGAAGGCGTGGAGTTTGTGGTGTTCTGTTACCAGGAGGAGCGGGCCGGCCGTATGGCCGCTGAGGCCGCCGTGCAGCTGGTAGATGACCTCTGTCACGGCCGCGCCGTAAGTGTAAAGCCGATTATCGACGAGTTGCACGAAATCCGGGAAGAAGAGTTCTTCGGACCCAGCACCTACAGCATTGTGGCCGAAGCGGCCTCGCGCAACATCCCGTACATCCAGCTCAAGAACAGCAGCATTATTCAGCTGGGCTACGGCGTCAACCAGAAGCGCATCTGGGCCACGACCACCAGCTATACTTCGCACGCCGGGGTGGAGGTAGCCGGCAATAAAAACCGCACCAAGGCTATGCTGAAGGATGCGGGCGTGCCCGTGCCCAACGGCACTACCGTGTACTCAGAAGACGGCCTGCGCGACGCGGTGGAGGAGCTGGGCTTCCCCATCGTAACCAAGCCTCTCGACGGCAACCACGGCAAAGGTGCCACCATCCGCATTACTAACTGGGAGGATGCTGTGGAGGGGCTGAAAGCTGCCCAGAAGTATTCCCGGGCCGTTATTGTGGAGCAGTTCATTGAGGGCGACGACTACCGCATGCTGGTGGTGAACGGCAAGCTCATTGCCGCCGCCAAACGCACCCCGGCCGCCGTTACCGGCAACGGGCAGCACACCATTCAACACCTGATTGACGAGGTAAACAAAGACCCGCGCCGGGGCGTGGGCCACGAAAAGGTGCTCACCAGCATCAAGGCCGACCAACACACGCTGGATATTCTCTCCAAACAGGACCTGACGCTGGACTCGGTGCTGCCGGCTGGCCAGACGCTGTACCTGAAAAGCACGGCTAACATCAGTACCGGCGGTACCGCCACCGACGTAACCGACCTGGTGCACCCTTACAACCTGCTGCTGGCGGAGCGGGTGGCAGGTATTGTGGGCTTGGATATCTGCGGCATCGACCTGCTGACCTCCGACATTGCCATTCCGTTGAACGAGACGCGCGGGGCCGTAATCGAGGTGAATGCCGCGCCGGGTTTCCGCATGCATATTTCGCCCACTGAAGGCCTGCCGCGCAACGTGGCCGCGCCGGTGGTCGATATGCTATTTCCGCAAGGCAGTACGGCCCGCATTCCGATTTTCGCCGTAACGGGTACCAACGGCAAAACCACTACTACACAACTGCTGGCGCATATTGTGGCCAGCAAGGGCTATAAAGTAGGCTACACTACCACCAGCGGCATCTACATTCAGGGAGTGCAACTGCAGAGCGGGGACTGTACCGGTGGCCAGAGCGCCGAATTTGTACTGAAAGACCCCACCGTAAACTTTGCGGTGCTGGAAACTGCCCGGGGGGGCATGCTCCGCTCGGGCCTGGGCTTCCATACCTGCGACGTGGCCGTGGTAACCAACGTGGCAGCCGACCACCTGGGTATGCGCGACATCTACACGGTAGAGGAAATGGCCGCCGTGAAGGGCGTATTACCGCGCACCGTGCGCAAGGACGGCTGGGCCGTGCTCAACGCCGATGATGACCTGGTGTACGCCATGCGCGAGAAGCTGGAGTGCCGGGTGGCTTTATTCAGCATGGATGAGCACAGCCCCCGCATTCGGGAGCATGCCGAGAACGGCGGGCTGGCGGCCGTATATGAGGAAGGCTACATTACCATCTACAAAAACAGCTACAAGCTGCGCATTGACCGGGCCGCCGAGTTCCCGATTACGTTCGGGGGACGGGCCACATTCAACATTGAAAACTCGCTGGCAGCTGCCTTGGCATGCTACTGCTACGGTTTCGATAAGGACGACATCAAGCTGGCCCTGCGCACGTTTGTACCCTCGGCGGCCAAAACGCCGGGCCGCATGAACGTGTACAAGTTTCCGCAGTTTGACGTGATTGTGGATTACGCCCATAACACCCACGGCATCGAGAAATTTGCCCAGTTTCTGAACGCCACCGAGGCCACGCACAAAGTGGGCGTGGTATCGGGCCTGGGTGACCGGCGCGACGAGGATACCCTGGGTTTCTCCCGCATTGCTGGCAGCATCTTCGACGAGGTGATTCTGCGCCAAGACCGGGACCTGCGGGGTAAAACGGCTGAGCAGCTCAAGGAAATTATGGAGCGCGGCCTGCGCTTGGATAAGCCTGAGCTGCCCATTACCTACATCGAAAACGAGATAGATGCCATTGACCACGTATTGGCCACGGCCAAGCCCGGCTCGGTTATCGTGATGTTCACGGAAAACATCAAAGCCACGCTGAAAAAGCTTGATGACTTTGAGGCCTCACTGGCGCAATAGCCTCTGCGGCTCATGCAGCTATAGGGTAAAAAGGAGCGCCGGCCATCTGGTCGGCGCTCCTTTTTTACGTTGTAGGGATAGGGTAGGAGCAGAGCCCAAGAAACCCGGCGGCTACACGCGCGCGGGCCGTACCGTGGCAAATACCGTTGTTAATGTGCTGCCCAATCCTGCTTCTTAATTTCAAATACGAAGTTGAGCTTGGATGCTTCGCCGTAATACGCTACTTCCTGCTCGGCTACTTTGCGGGCCCCCAGGCGCTGAATAGCAATCTGGGAGCGTACATTCTGGGCTCCAATATGGAAGCGAACGGTGTCCACAAATTGAAACGCGTAATCCAGGAGCAGCTTTTTAACGGCCAGATTAATGCCCTTACCCCAGGACTGAGTTCCGTAGAAGGTGTAGCCGATGAGAATACTGTTGTCGGAGGCGTTGTAGTCGTACAGGCGGGTGCTGCCCAGAGTGGCCTTGGTGGCCTTCTCCACTATTTTAAAAGCCCCCTGACTCTGGATAGCCCCCTCGAAGAAGTTGCGGAACACGGGTTCCTGCCAGCGGTCCTTGTTCGGGTGCTGCTCCCACACCTTGGGGTCGGCGGCAACGGCATGCAGCTCGGCAAAATCTGTTTCCTGCAACGGCAACAGACGAAGAGTGGCAGTTTCCAGCGTGGGCGGTAGAGGGAAGGGCAGCATAGGGCAACGTAGCAGATTGCAGGGATGGACTGAGTTTCACGGGCGGCAAGCTCCCAAGCGCCGACCGTGGGTACTGCCTACCAAACAAAAAGCGCCGGCCCGTGGACCGGCGCTTTTTGAAAACGCGGGGTAGCGGCCTGCAACTACCTACTTCAGCGTGAAAGTAGTTTTGCCGATCATTACGCCACCTTCGTACAGCTCTACCGTGTGGAGGCCGGTTTTGTAGGGTGCTCCTTTGGCATACAGGAATTGCACGGGCTGGCGAGTATTATCGAATACCACGTCCTGTTTGGCCGTGTAGAAAGCCTCCGCGCCATCAATCATAAAGGTGCCGCCGCCAGTGCTCAGGTTGTACAGGGCTGCTCCATCAGGCTCAATCAGGCGCAGCATGATCTGCTTGGTTTCCTTCGGTGATACGTCGTTGCGGCCCAGGTTGAAGGTTATCTTGATTTTTTCGACGCGGCGGGCCTTAAACTCGTTGTCATCGTCGGCCTTTTCCTTTTCGCGGCTGTTCACCACGCCGATGCGGATGTTTTCAGCCTGCAGGCGGGAGGCTACGGCTACTTTCTCACTCAACTCCTGGTTGGAGCGCACCACCGTGGAAATAGTGTCGGTGAGGCGGTTCTGACGCTCTTTCAGCGTTGTAGTTTCGGTGTACAGGGCCTCGTTATCGGCTTTCAGCTGGGCAATTTCCTCGTCCTTCTTGCGCAGTTGGGTCTCAAAGTTAGCGGCGCGCTGCTTGAAGCGCTGCTGCTCGGCAATACTGAAACTGCCCGCGCGGAAGGAGCGAAGCTTGAGCAGGTCGGCGTTGATCTGGGCCAGCTTGGCCACCAGCGAGTCGTTGGAAAGGCCCATGCCCTGCACTTCCTGGCTTTGGCGTTCAAAATCGGCCTTTAGAGCTTCGTACTGCTTGATTTGCTCTTCCAGCTTGGCATCCTTGGTCACCACATCGGCCTGCAGCTGCTCGTTTTGCTTGCTCTTCTGCTGGTTCATGTAGAACAGCACGCCGTTGATGCCCAGCAGCACCAGAATCAGGGCCACAATCAGCAGGACGCGGTTGTTGTTCTTTGGCTCGGGGCTCTGGTCTTGTTCCATTGCGGGAGGGGTTAAGTGAAGCCCGGAGAGTCCGGGCGCAGGTAGTACCTTTAGGGCAAAAATAACGGAGTTCCGTACCCAGGCAAGTGCCGAAGATACAACCCTGTCGCAATATGCTTTCGGATTCGTCACTCGATGCCGCCTACTGGCAGCAGCGCTACGCAACCGGCCAAACCGCCTGGGATGCGGGCCGGATAACGCCGCCTTTGCAGGAATATTTTGCGCAACTGGGCCCGCCCGATGCCCGGCGCATCCTGATTCCGGGTGCCGGCCGGGCCTATGAGGCTGAGTACCTGCACGCTGCCGGCTGGCCCAACGTAGTTGTGGCCGATGTAGCCCCCGCCCCCCTGCACGACCTGCAGCAGCGCGTGCCCGGCTTCCCGGCGGAGCACCTGCTGCTGGCCGACTTTTTTCAGATGGAGCCCACACCGCCGTTCGACCTCATCGTGGAGCAGACGTTCTTCTGTGCCCTCGACCCGGCCCTGCGCCCGGCCTACGCCCGGCAGTGCGCCCACCTGCTGCGGCCAGGCGGCACGCTGATGGGGCTGCTCTTCGATACCGAATTCAGCCAGCCCGGCCCACCCTTCGGGGGCTCCCGCGAGGAGTACCGTCCGTATTTTGAGCCGTATTTCGAGTTTGTGCATTTCAATACGGCCACCAACTCGCTTAAGCCTCGGCAGGGGCGGGAGCTGTTTATTTGTCTGAAGAAAAAGCAGCACATGCCGTAGCGTGTGCCTAACGGGGCTTGTTCCCACTAACTCATTTTTCATCTGCTTGCATTGCCACAACGCAAGCTAAAGCGTGTGCTACATGATTGATCAACTCGCCAACGTCCTGCCGCATTTCCGCAACACCAACTCCGGCCAGTTCTTCCTGATGGCCGGGCCCTGCGTGATTGAGGGCGAAGACATGGCCCTGCGCATTGCCGAGCAGGTGCGCACCATCACCGACCGGCTCCAGATTCCCTACATCTTCAAAGGCTCCTACCGCAAGGCCAACCGCAGCCGCCTGGATTCCTACACCGGCATTGGCGACGAGAAGGCGCTGAAAATTCTGCAGAAGGTGAGCCGGGAAATTGGCGTGCCCACCGTGACGGACATTCACGAATCGGAGGAGGCGGCCATGGCGGCCGAGTACGTGGACGTGCTGCAGATTCCGGCCTTCCTGTGCCGCCAGACCGATTTGCTGCTGGCCGCTGCCAAAACCGGCAAAGTGGTGAACGTGAAGAAAGGCCAGTTCCTGAGCGGGGAGTCCATGCAGTTTGCCGTGGAGAAAATCCGCCAGTCGGGCAACCCCCACGTGATTCTGACGGACCGGGGCAACTCGTTTGGCTACTCTGATCTGGTGGTGGACTACCGCAACCTGCCCGTGATGCGCGAGTTTGGCGTGCCCGTGGTAATGGACGTGACCCACTCGCTGCAGCAGCCCAACCAGAGCAGCGGCGTAACCGGCGGCAAGCCCCAACTCATCGAAACCATTGCCAAGGCCGCCATTGCGGTGGGGGCCGACGGTCTGTTCATTGAAACGCACCCCACGCCCGCCACGGCCAAATCGGACGGGGCCAACATGCTGGCCCTCGATGGGCTGGAAACCCTGCTGCGCAAGCTCACGCGGGTACGTGAGGCCATTCGGGAGGACGCCGCGGCCGGTATTGCGCCCATGTCGGCGTAACGTATGAGCTACAGCAAATAAAAAGGCCGCCACGCATTGCATGGCGGCCTTTTCTGTTAGTTAGGGAGCCAACACTTTAGTGCGCTCCAGTAGCTTATCCAGCGTGTTATCGAAGCGCAGGGTGAAATGCTGCCTGGGCTGGTTGCGGCGGAAAAATACGAGCCCGATATAGAATAGGTCGATGGTTAAGGTTACATCGGGATGCTGGCGGATGGCCTCCCAGGCCCGCTCCATTTCTTCCGACCAGTGAATATCATCCAGCACGAATACGCTGTGCTCGGTGCGGTGCTGGTTGAGCTGCTCGAAGTAACGCAGGGTGGGCTCGTAGCGGTGGTTGCCATCGAAGAAAGCAAAGTCAACGGGAGCAGCTAAAGCCTGCAGGGTAGGGGCGAGGGTTTCGTCGAGGTTGCCCTCAATCAGCTCGATGTTGTGAGCATCCACGGCGGCAAACGTCTGGCGGGCCACCGCGGCCGTGGCGGGGCAACCTTCAAATGTGAGCACCCGGGCCCGGGAATCGGCTAAAGCCAGGTAGCTGGTAGTCAGGCCCAGCGAGGTGCCCAGCTCCACCACGGTGCGGGGCTGAAAATGATTAACGAGCCGGAACAGCAACTGCCCGAGCTTCGGGGGCTTGGCAGCGGTGCGGGCAATGTCGCGGAGCTGGCGCTGCCGCCCCGCGCCCGTGCGGGAGCCGGCTCCGAAATCCTGGATTTGAATAGTGGTGGTGTCATGCAGCAGCTCGGTTCGGCGGTTTTCTACGGTATCATAGGCCCCAAAATGGCCGTTGTGATTGACCACGTGCGCGTACAGCCCGAATACGAACGGGGAATGGAGCCCATGCGCGTTGCCGGAGCGCCCGAGAAAACGGAAGTAACTGAAAATCTGAAACAGCAAAACGGGCTAAACTGAAGTGGGGCCGCCTCCCTGGTCTGCACGCCAGGAAACCGGCCCGAAGATACGAGCAATACAAAAGCCGCCCCGATGTAATCAGAGCGGCTTCTGTACTTGAGAAAGCCAAGGAGCTAGGCCAGGCCTAGACAGGACTGTTTAGTTGAGGCGGTAGGGTACCACCAGCGTGAACTCGGGAATCTCCACGGCAAACTCGCTGCCGTCCATCTGCCGCTCCATCTGGTAGGAGCCGCGCATCTTGCCCAGCCCCGACTTGAGGTTGCAGCCCGATACGTACTGGTGCGACTCACCGGGCTCCAGCACGGGCTGCTGGCCCACTACGCCTTCACCCTCCACCTCGCGCACCACGCCGTTGGCATCGTAGATGTACCAATGACGGCGCAGCAGCTTTACGGTAAACTCGCTGTTGTTGCGGATATCAATTTTGTAGGCGAAAACGTAATGCTCCTGACCCGGACTGGAATAGTCGGGCAGGTAGTTCGTCGTAACGCTTACAGTCACGCCTTGGGTGGTGGTCGTATTCATAACGTCTGGAGTTCCGAAAGAGAAAAATGCTAACAGCCGTTTGCGGATTTTGGTTTATCTACGCAGCCGGCGTACCCAATGGCTCACCCACCCGAAAAATAATCCTCCCCCCGTATGTCTGTAAAGATAGAAGAAAGCTGGCGCAAGGTACTAGCCCCCGAATTTGAAAAACCGTATTTCCAGCATCTTATTGCCTTCGTGAAAGGAGAGTACGCCACCACCACGGTGTACCCGGCCGGTGCCCAGATTTTTCACGCGTTTGAAGCCTGCCCATTCAATAAAGTGAAGGTGGTGATTCTGGGCCAGGATCCTTACCACGGCAAAGGGCAGGCGCACGGCCTCAGCTTTTCGGTGGCCCCCGGCGTACGCACGCCACCTTCCCTGCACAATATTTTCAAAGAGCTGCAGAGTGACCTGCCCGGCACGCCCGCCCCGCCCGACGGCAACCTGGACCGCTGGGCCCAGCAGGGCGTGCTACTGCTCAACGCCACCCTCACGGTACGGGCCAGTGACCCGGGCAGCCACCAGAAGAAAGGCTGGGAGCAGTTCACCGACGCCGTTATTCAGCAGATTTCCGACCGCAAGGAGCACGTCGTTTTTATCCTGTGGGGAGCCTATGCTCAGAAGAAGGGTGAAATCATCGACGCCAAAAAGCACCTGGTACTGAAAGCCGCCCACCCTTCGCCCTACGCCGCCGACCGGGGCTTCTTTGGCAGCCGCCCCTTCAGCCAGACCAACGCCTACCTAGAGCAGCACGGCGAGCAGCCCATTGTATGGTAATACTGCTCTCGGTTATGCACAATTGTGTAAACTGATAATTCGGTAGGGGCTATCCGCTACCAACAAAGACGGCTTGCCAAGTGGCAAGCCGTCTTTGTTGGTAGCGGATGGTAGGTACAAGACCCGTCTGCATGCGCAGTGTTAGTCGACCAGATTGAACAGCCGATTCCAGCGGATTTTGCTCATGAACGAGCCGTAGGGGTCAACCGACAGCCAGATGAGCACCGCCTTGCCCACGATGTGGTCTTCGGGCACAAAGCCCCAGAAGCGCGAGTCCTCGGAGTTGTGGCGGTTGTCGCCCATCATGAAGTAGTAGTTCTGCTTGAACGTGTAGCTGGTCAGTGGCTTGCCGTTCTGAGAAATGGTGCCGTCAGGAGCCACGGTAATGCCTTCGTTGTGCTCGTAGTACTGAATAATCTTCTGGTAGGTGCGCACGTTTTTGGCGTCCAGCTGCACCGTCTGGCCTGCCTTCGGAATCTGCAGGGGGCCGTAGTTATCCTTGTTCCAGCCTGGGAAGGGCGGATCAGCTACCACGCCTTGAGTACGGGGAAGGTCGGGGTTGTTTGGGAATACGGGCTCGGGCACCCCAGGCTTGGTTTTCAGATCCACGATGCCCTTCACGTACGGCTGCTTCTTAAAATAGTCGTAGGCTGCCCGCGTCATGCTTACCGTGAAGCCGGGGCCATAGTCAGGATGATTGCCGTAGAAAGGCATGCCCTCGGGCGAGTCGTAGTTAATTACTCCAAACTGCTTGAAGGCTACTGGCAAATCGTCGTTCAGCTTGTTTTCGGGCACTTCCAGGAAGTAGCTGCTCTGCATCTCCGGGTAGGTTTTCGCGGGCTTGCCATTGATATATACCTGCCCGTCCTTAATGCTAAGTACGTCGCCAGCTATACCAATGCACCGCTTGATGTAGTTGGTACGCAGGTCGGCGGGGTGTTGCTGCTCGGTAGGCACGTTGAACACCACCACATCGTTGTTCTTTACCTCCGAAAAACCCGGCAGCCGGTAGCTAGGCAGCTGAATCAGGTCGGAATAGCTTTTCAGATTGGTACCCCAGATGGTCTGGTGCGTGAGTGGCACCTGCAACGGCGTTTGCGGGGTGCGCGGGCCATAGTGTAGCTTGCTCACGAACAGGTAGTCGCCCACCAGCAAGGAGTGCTCCATGGAGGGCGTTGGGATAGTGTACGCCTCAAAGGTGGCCCAGCGGATGAGCGTGGCCGCCACTACCGCAAACAGAATGGCATCGGCCCACTCCCAGGCTACGCTTTTGCGCTTTTTCGGCTCTTGGCCGGGCGTTACCGGGGCCGGCGGATTTTTTTCGAGGTATTTCTCCCAGGATTGTACTGCCATAGTAAGTCAGAGGCCAGAAAGTAGAGGAAACCGGAGGCTACCGGTTTCGTTCCGGATAAACGCCGGAAGATGCGAAATAATGCTGGTTTGATTGGGTAGTTAGGTGGTTTATGGTTAGATGGGTGGTGTTGAAAACAAAACCGCCACTAATCATCTAATCATGAATTACCCACCTACAGCCCCAGCAAGTCCTTCATGCCGAATACGCCTTGGCGGCCGGGCAGCCACTCAGCCGCCAGCAGGGCGCCCTGC
Source organism: Hymenobacter sp. 102 (assembly GCF_049949205.1). NCBI lineage: Bacteria > Pseudomonadati > Bacteroidota > Cytophagia > Cytophagales > Hymenobacteraceae > Hymenobacter > Hymenobacter sp. 102. The sequence continues at coordinate 1,604,507 of NZ_CP188172.1, read as the reverse complement.
ACAAACCCGTCGCGGGTGTGAGCTTCGTGCTTCAGCTCAATAGAATCGGCGGGGGAGGAGTAGGTAACGATGTGCGTACCCACTACCGTGCCCTCCCGCTCCGAGAGAATGGCCAGCTCTGAAGCGGCAGAGGTAGCCTCGTTGCGCCAGGTTGTTTTGGCCGGAAAGTGACGCAGAATCCCTTCGGCAGCGGTGAGGGCGGTACCGCTGGGCTGGTCTACCTTCTGGGTATGGTGAATTTCCCGCACCTGCACATCGTAGCCACCGAACTGGTGCATTTTGGCAGCTATGTACTCATTGAAGTGGAAAAACAGGTTTACGCCCACGCTGTAGTTGGAGGCGTAGAACAGGGGCGTGCCGGTTTGCTGGCTCAGGGCCTGGGCCTCGGCAAAGTGGTGCAGCCAGCCCGTGGAGCCGCACACCACCGGAATACCTTGTTGCAGGCAGGCCGTCACGTTCTGGAAGGCGGCATCAGGATGGGTGAATTCGATGGCGGCATCGGCCTCCGCGGCCGTGAAATCGGCAATGCGGGTACCGGGCCGGGATGGGTCCACGATGCCGGCAATCTGGTGGCCGCGGGCAATGGCCTGGGCTTCGATGGCGCGGCCCATTTTGCCGTAGCCAATCAACAGGAGTTTCATAAGGGCGGAAATTCGGGTAATCGAGGGCTGGCAGGTTGCGGCCGGCCCGAAGCAGGTTATTTCAGGTGAAGCGAAAGGGCCAGACCGGCCGTGGGGGCCGTGGTGGCCGTAGGCAGCAAAGCCGGCTCCAGCCGGAGGCTAAGGTCGTCACTAATGTCAAAATCGCGCAGGTGGGCGGCTACCAGCGCATCCAGAATGGTTACGCCGTACAGCAGCGCATTGTAGGCAATGAACGTGTCCCGGTTACGGCGGTAGAAAACGATACCGCGCTGGATGTTATCCACGCTGGTTTCCTTTTTCACCTGGTCGCCCGCGCCCGGCAGTTGGTTAATGGGCGTCCGGCCATTGGCGGCCAGGTATAGGTCGCGCCCCTTGATGTACTCTTTGTAGCGGCTCTGGTAGTGGTAGAGGCCATAGCCGGTGGCCCCCAGGCCTCCGTACACCAGCGGCAGCTTCCAGTACTGCCGGTTGTAAATCTGCCCGGCTCCGGGCAACACCAGGGCCAGCAGGGCGGCTTTCTTGGGCCGCGTTACGCGCCACCCGAACAGCTTTTCCGTGCGCCGCAGCGAGTCGGCCACCGGGTTGGCAGCTACCGCCGAAGAGTCGGGCCCAGCCGTAACGGTTTGGGCATATAGGGGCCGGTTTGCTGCCAGTAGAGCCGGTACCAGAAGTAACAGAGCGGCAGAAAAGCGAGAAGATGCCATAGCGGTAGAAAGAAAGAGGCGGAACGAGGTTCCGCCCTTTAGTGGTATCTAGGCTGGCTGCAGGATGTGCAGGATGCGCTGCATGTCTTCTACCGAGTCGAAGGCAATTTTGATTTCGCCTTTGCCCTGAGGTCCGGGCTTTACCATCACCCGGCTGCCAAACCGCTCCGAAAGGTGCCGCTCGGCGCGTTTCAGCTCGGCCGGGGGCACCACCGGCACCGCCGGCTGGGCGGGTTTCTTTTCCTCCTCGGCCGTAGCGCCGTTGCGCACCAGCTGCTCCACGCGCCGCACCGACAGCTCCTCGGCCACGATGCGGCGGAACAGAGCCAGCTGCTGGTCCATGCTGTCGATGTTGATGAGGGCGCGGGCGTGGCCCATGCTGATCACGCTGTCGCGCAGGCCAATCTGAATATCGGGCGGGAGCTTGAGCAGGCGCAGGTAGTTGGTCACCGTCGAGCGGTTTTTGCCCACCCGGTCGCCCAGCTCTTCCTGTTTCAGATTACACTCACTCACCAGGCGCTGGTAGCTGAGGGCAATTTCGATGGCGTTGAGGTTCTCGCGCTGGATATTCTCAATCAGGGCCATTTCCAGCATCTGCTGGTCGTCAGCCTTGCGGATGTAGGCCGGAATGGACTCCAGGCCCGCCAGTTTGGACGCCTGCAAACGCCGTTCCCCACTGATGAGCTGGTAGGAGTTGGTGCCGGTCTGGCGCACCGTTACAGGCTGAATGATGCCCTGTACCTTGATGCTTTCGGCCAGCTCCTGCAGCGCATCCTGGTCGAAGTGCGTGCGGGGCTGGTAGGGGTTGGCCTGAATGTGGCCTACCGGAATCAGACCTACGGAGTTTACCGGGTGGGGCACCAGGCCCAGCCGCTCGCTCTTCTTCTCGTAGCTGCCTTCAATAAGGGCATTCAGTCCCCGGCCCAGGCCACCGATTTTGCGCTTGGCTGCCAGCGGGCCAACGGCCGGGATATTCTTCTCTTCGTTTTTCTCAGACATACCTGCAAGCAGCTCGCATCAGTACCGTAAAGGATGGGAGCCGGATTCAAAAATACACAAACGCCCGGGATGCCGGTACATTTTGTTCCACGGAAATAAAAAATCGTGGAACGTGCGGAGCAGAGGCCCGTAGCGCGAAACTCTGCTTCGCGCTATAAAAAAGGCCGGCGAATTTCGCCGGCCTTTCTCTGATTTACGCTGCGGTATCCTCAGTAGCTTCTTCCGGCTCCCCGGCAGCCTCAATGTTCTTTTCTACAATCTCGCGGGCCAAGTTGAGGTAGCTCAGGCTTCCCTTGCTCTCGGCGTCGTGCAGAATAACCGGAATACCGAAGCTCGGCGACTCCGACAGCTTCACGTTGCGCGGGATGATGGTATCGAATACCAATTGCTGGAAGTGCAGCTTCACTTCTTCCACCACCTGGTTGCTCAGGCGCAGGCGCACGTCATACATCGTGAGCAGGATGCCCTCAATTTCCAACTCCTCATTCAGGCGGCTCTGGATGATTTTGACGGTATTAAGCAGCTTTCCCAAGCCTTCGAGGGCGAAATATTCGCACTGCACCGGAATAATAACCGAGTGCGCGGCCGTGAGGGCATTCACCGTAATCAAACCCAGAGAAGGCGAGCAGTCGATGATGATGAAGTCGTACTGGTCGGCCAGGGGCCGGAGCGCGTCCTTCATCTTCTCCTCCCGGTTGGGCAGGTTGATCATCTCCACCTCGGCACCTACCAAATCGATGTGGGAGGGCATCAGGTCGAGGTGGGGGAGCAGGGTGGTTTGCAGGATGATATCCTGGGCGTTGATGCCATCCACCATGCACTCGTAAATGCTGTTCTGAATATCCTTGGGGTCGAAGCCGACGCCGGAGGTGGCGTTGGCCTGCGGATCGGCGTCCACGAGCAGGGTCCGATACTCCAGCGCCGCCAGGGAGGCCGCGAGGTTAATCGAGGAGGTGGTTTTGCCGACCCCACCCTTTTGGTTGGCTACCGCAATGATTTTACCCATGTTTCTGAGGGAATTATGAAAGATGAGTTATGAATGATGAGTTGAAAATTGGGTACCTAGGCAGTCCAATTCAGCTCTCATAATTCATAATTCATAATTTTTTAAATGGAAGTCGTTTCGCCTACGCTGAGCAGTACCAGCTCTTTACCGGCGGCCGTGGCCTTGGCGCGGGCTTCGTCGTGGTTGATGGCAATGGGGGGAAAGGTATCGAAGTGCATGCCGATAACCTTGCTGGCTCCGGTCCAGTCGGCGGCTACCAGCGCATCGTCGATGCCCATGGTGTAATGGTCGCCGATGGGCAGGATGGCCAGATCCAGCTTGTACCGCTCCCCGATGAGTTTCATATCGTAGGTGAGGGCTGTATCGCCGGCGAAGTAGAAGGTTTTACCCTCAGCCTTCACAATGTAGCCAGCGGCTACACCGCCGTACGAGCCATCGGGCAGGGAGCTGGAATGGGCGGCGGCTACCATGGTTACGCTACCGAAAGGCAGCTGCAAAGTGCCACCCAGGTTCATGCCCACGGTTTTCAGGCCTTTCTGCTCAAACCAGCCGGCTATTTCGGCAATGGCTACTACCTGCGCGCCGGTGCGTTTGCCAATTTCTTCAGCGTCGGCCACATGGTCGCCGTGGCCGTGGGTGAGGAGGATATAGTCGGCGGCAATGGCGTCAACATCAACATCTTTTGCCATCGGGTTAGGCCGGATGAAGGGGTCGAAAAGCACTTTGCTGCCGCCGGCTTCCAGCAGGAAGCACGCGTGGCCGTAGTAAGTCAGCGTCATAGAAAACAGAGCGGAGCAGGCAGCCAGTGGGCTGCAAACCCCGGATGGGATACCTTTGCAAATATACATTGTTTCGCCGTTCCCATGTTCCCGTTTTCGCGCCGTGTTGTTGGTTTTGCTCCGTTATTGCTTGGTTTGCTGGCGGCCTGCGCTGAGCAGGAGCCGGCTACCGACGCCCGGCGGGTATTCCGGTACAACCAGCCCGAAAGCCTGACTTCCCTGGACCCGGCCTTTGCCCGCAACCAAGCCAACACCTGGGCCGTGACCCAGCTCTACAACGGCCTGGTGGAGCTGGATGACAGCCTCAAGCCCGGCCCTTCGGTGGCCCGGCGCTACGACATCAGCCCCGACGGACGCCGCTATACCTTCACGCTCCGGCCCGATGTGCGCTTCCACGACTCGGAGGTATTCCCCCGGGGCAAGGGGCGGCGCGTAACGGCCCAGGACTTCGTGTACTCGTTTCGGCGGCTGCTGGACGGGGCCACGGCCAGCCCTGGTGGCTGGATTTTCCGGGGCAAGGTGCTGGAGAAGGCCGACGGAGAGCCTTCGGATACCTGCTTTGTGGCGGTGAATGACTCCACACTGCGGATTCATCTGCAGGAGCCGTTTATCCCGTTCCTGGGGATTCTGACGATGCCCTACGCTTACGTGGTGCCGCGGGAGGCGGTGCAGAAGTGGGGCAAGGACTTCCGGGAACACCCGGTGGGCACGGGCCCATTCCGGTTTAAGGAGTGGGACGAGGGCAACGCCATCATCTACCACCGCAACCCCACCTACTGGAAAACGGACGCCCAGGGCCGGCGGCTACCCTACCTGGATGCCGTGCAGATCAGCTTCATCCAGGACCGCAAAACCGAGTTCCTGACCTTCATGCAGGGTAAGCTGGATTTCCTGAGCGGCATCCGCTCGGGCTCCCGCGACCTAATTATGTACCCTGATGGCACCGTGCGGGAGGATTTCAAAGGCAAGTTCCGGCTGCAGAAGGTGCCCTACCTGAACACCGAGTACCTGGGCATGCAGCAGGACCTCACCAATCTGCGCGGCGACAACCTCACGACCGGCCGGGCTTTGCAGGATAAGCGGGTGCGCCAAGCCTTGAACTACGCCCTCAACAAGCCCGAGTTTCTGGCCTACTTCCTCAACAACGTGGGCAAGCCCGGCAACTCGGGCTTTGTGCCGGCCTCACTACCTTCGTTCAGCGCCGAAAAGGTACCCGGCTACACCTACCAGCCCGAGAAGGCCCGGCAGCTGCTGCGGGCCGCCGGCTACGGCCCCGGCAAACCCCTGCGCCTGCGCCTGAACACGGTGGCCGAGAGCAAGGAGTTCTGTGAGTACTACCAGAAAAAGTGGGCCGAAGTGGGCGTACAGGTGGAAATTGACGTGAACCAGGGCGCGGCCCACGGCGAAATGATTGACAACGGCCGCGCCGCCTTCTTCACCCGCAGCTGGCTGGGCGACTACCCCGATGCCGAAAACTATCTGGCCTTGTTCTACAGCCCCAACTTCGCCCCGGCCGGCCCCAACAAAACCCACTTCAAGCGCCCCGCCTACGACCAGCTCTATCAGCAGGCCAAGCTGGAGCAGGACGCCGACAAACGTTACGCCCTCTACCAGCAAATGGACCGCCTGGTAACCGAGGAGTGCCCGGTCATTGCCGTGTACTACGACGAAGTAGTGCGCCTCACCCAGAACAACGTGCAGGGCCTCACCCCCAACCCCATGAACCAGCTGGTGCTGGAGCGGGTGAAGAAACAGTAACCGTCATTGCGAGGAGGCACGACGAAGCAATCCTTCCTTCACCCTGCCCTACACCCAGAAGTAATAGAAAGCCCCTGACGTCCGTGCTGGCGCCAGGGGCTTTTGAGTAGGTTAGGGCCGGGAGCTTAGTGAAGGACAGATTGCTTCGCTCTGCTCGCAATGACAACTACGGGTTCGTGCTCCACATGCCAGCCTCTTTAATAAAGATGCGGCGGTTGAGCTTGAGCTGGCTGATGATGATTTCGGCAATGTCCTCGGGCTGCATCACTTTGTCGGGGTTGCCGTCGGTGAGGTTGTTGCTCACGGCCAGCTCGGTGGCGACGGTGCTGGGCGTGAGGGCCGAAACGCGGATGTTCTGCTTGCGCACCTCCTGCATCAGGGACTCGGTGAAGCCCAGCAGGCCGAATTTGGAGGCGCTGTAGGCGCTGGTAGTGGCGGCGCCGCGCTGGCCGGCGGTGCTGGCTACGTTGATAATGTCGCCGGTCTGGCGCTCAATCATCTGGGGCAGCACGGCGCGCGTCACGTAGTACGCGCCCAGCAGGTTTACCCGGATGATGTTTTCCCACTCCTCGGGGTCCATATCCACCACCTTGGCGAAGGTGCCGATGCCGGCATTGTTGATGAGAATATCGATGGTGCCGAGCTGGCCGAGGGCCTGCTGCACGGCGGCTTCCACGGCGGCGCGGTCGGCTACGTTGGCGGTAACCACCACGGCCTGGCCGCCCTGGGCTTCAATTTCGCGGGCTACGTCCTGCAGCTGCGTTTCGGTACGGGCCAGCAGGGCTACGCGCGCGCCTTCTTTGGCCAGAGCCACGGCCACGGCCCGGCCAATGCCTTTGCCGGCGCCCGTTACCAGGGCCGTTTTGCCAGTCAGATTTTCCATGAGTTGGGGTAAGTTGAATAGGAGAGAGGGTATAACCGGATTTCCCGAGAAAGGTTAGAGCCGTCATTCCGACCGCAGGGAGGAATCTGGGTCAACGTATTCAGATAGTAAACTCAGATTCCTCCCTGCGGTCGGAATGACAGCCACGTGCAAAACCTGCTTATCTTTCTCCCCCTGGATATACTTCTCCTTTTCCCATGAAAAAACTTGCCCTCACCGGTCTGCTGGCCGGGGCACTGCTGGCCGGCTGCAACCAGCAAAAAAACACCGCCGAAACCGGCGCGGCCACCGAAACCAACCTGGCCGACGTGAAAGACCTGCCCACCCTGTTCGACGCCTACTGGGAAGAAAACGCCCGGCTGTTCCCGCTGGATGCCACCACCCAAGGCGACAACCGCTACAACGACCAGCTGCCCAACGACGGCACCCGGGAGTTCCGCAACAAGCTCCAAAGCTTCTACCAGCGCTACCTTGACGGCCTGCACAAGTTCAACCGGGAGGAGCTGACGGCCAACGATAAAATCAGCTACGACATCTTCGAGTACGACCTGCAAAGCAAGCTGGAAGGCCTGAAGCTGAACACCTGGATGATTCCGTTTCAGCAGTTCTGGGGTTTGCCCATCAGCATGGGCCAGTATGGCTCGGGTGAGGGCGTGCAGCCCTTCAAAACGGCCAAGGACTACGACAACTGGCTGGGCCGCGTGAAAGGCTTCTCGGTGTGGGCCGATACGGCCATCGGTAACTTCCGCCAGGGCATGAAGGCCGGCGTGGTGCTGCCCAAGGCGCTGGTGGTGAAAATGATTCCGCAGATGCGGGCCATGGAAACCCAGGATGCCACCAAGAGCCTGTTCTACGGCCCCATCAACAAGCTGCCCGCGGGCCTGAGCGACGCCGAGAAGCAGCGCATCACGGCCGCCTACCAGAAGGCCATTCTGGAGGAGCTGGTGCCCACCTACAAAAAGCTCGGCGACTTCCTGGAGAAGGAATACCTGCCCAAAGCCCGCCCCAGCACCGGTATTGCCGCCATTCCCGGCGGGGCCGACATCTACAAGTACTACGTGAAAACGTGGACGACCACCGACAAGACCCCGGAGGAAATCTACCAGACCGGCCAGAAGGAAGTGGCCCGCATCCGGCAGGAAATGGAGAAAGTGAAAGCGCAGGTGGGCTTCAAGGGCGACCTGAAGGCCTTCTTCGCTTCGCTGAAAACCGACCCCAAGCTGATGCCCTACAAAACGCCCGAAGAAGTGCTGGGCGCGTTCCGGGCCATTCAGGCCAAAATGCAGCCCAACCTGAAAAAGATGTTCGGGCGCACGCCTAAAACTCCCTTCGAGATTCGCCAGACGGAAGCCTTCCGGGCGGCCTCGGCCTCGGCCGAGTACAACCAGGGCAGCCCCGACGGCTCCCGCCCCGGCATTTTCTATATTCCCATTCTGGACGCCACCAAGTTCAACGTGACGTCGGGCATGGAGTCGTTGTTTCTGCACGAGGCCATTCCGGGCCACCACTACCAGATTTCCCTGCAGCAGGAAAACACCGAGCTGCCCAAGTTCCGGCGCTTTGCCTGGTACGGGGCTATGGGTGAAGGCTGGGCCCTCTACACCGAGAGCCTGGGTAAGGAGCTGGGCCTCTACACCGACCCCTACCAATACATGGGCGCGCTGGGCGACGAGATGCACCGCGCCGTGCGCTTGGTGGTGGACGTGGGTATGCACTCCAAAAACATGACCCGCGAGCAGGCCATTCAGTACATGCTCGATAACGAGGCCATCAGCGAAGAGGGCGCCACCGCCGAAATTGAGCGGTACATGGCCATTCCGGGCCAGGCCCTGAGCTACAAAATCGGGGCCCTGAAAATCCGGGAGATGCGTCAGAAATACGAGCAGCAGCTGGGTGCCCACTCCGATAAGCTGCGCGAGAAATACGCCGGCCAGAACCGCAGCCATTTCCGCATCAGCGACTTCCACGATGAGCTGCTGAAGGATGGCGTAATGCCCTTGGCCGTACTGGAGCGCAAAATGGACACCTGGGCCGCCAACCAGAAGTAGCCCCCCTGCAACTCTTCTGGTTAGAAATCAACAAAAACGCCCGAAGCGCAGTGCTTCGGGCGTTTTTGTTGGGTAATGCCACCCACTGGGGCAGATCCGGCGGGTGGGGCAGCCGGAGAAAACCGGTTAGTCGAGGATGTAGCGCAGGCCAATCTGGGCGCGCCAGCGGCTGTTCAGGTCGGTGTTGTTCACGAAGGTCTGGCTCCCGCCCCGGAATTGGTAGGTGGGCACGTTGGTCGTGCCCTGCTGGTAGCCGACGAACTCAATGGGCCGGTTGTTGGCCACCAGCTTGCGTACACCCCAGTCGGAGCTGATCAGGTTGCCCAGGTTCTGCAGGTCCAGGCTAAGCTGGAAGGTATGCTTCTTCTGGTTTTTGCCCAGAGCCACCGAGAAATCCTGCAGCAGCTTGGCATCGAGCTGGGTGTACCAGGGGCTCAGGTTGCCGTTACGTTCGGCGTACTGGCCGCGGCGCTCATTCAGGTAGTCATCCTGGCGGATGTAGGCGTCCAGCTGCTGCCACTGCTGCGCGGCCGATACCAGCACCGCGCCCTGGCCGTTGGTGATGTCCACCAGCCGGATCTGGTCCTGGGAAGCGGGTACAAAGATCAGGTCGTTGCCGGGAATCCCGTCCCGGTTCATGTCGCCGGCGTAGGTGTAGGTAAAGCGGTTGCCCTGCGCCGCCTCGAAGAAGAAGCTCAGCGTAGTGGCCAGCCGGTCGTTGGCGTAGGCGAACCGCTTGCCGGCCGCCCCGATGATGCGGTGCTGCAGGCCAAAGTCGCTGTAGGCCAGCTGGGGGTTGTTGGCGTTGCCCACCACGGGGTTGCGCTGGAAAGCATCGGCGGCAATTTCCCCGGGGTTCGAGGTGACGTCCTTAGCCCGCGAATAGGTGTATGCCGTGGTCAGGTACAGGCCGTTGGCGAAGTCTTTCTTCAACTGGCCGGTAAGCGAGTACTGGTAGCCTTTCTTGGTGTTTTCAAGCACAATTACGCCCGCATCCAGGAAGCTGAACTGGCCGTCGGGGCCGGTAAAGCCGGGGTTAATGCGCGGACCGGAGGCAGGGTACAATTCGCGGCTATCGGCCCCGGCGGCACGCTCCGTGGGCGTTACCAGGTTGTAGTTGCGGTGAATGGCGGCATTGATATCCTTGGAGTAGATAGCCTCCAGGGTAGCCGTTACGCCGCCGGGCAGCTGCTGGTCCACGGCCAGGTTGGAGCGCCACACCTGCGGAAACTTGAAGTTGCGGGCCGTGGCGTTGATCTGGAAGGTATAGCCGGGGTCGAACTGTGAGTTGGAGGCCTGGTTGCTAACCCACACAAACGGGATACGGCCGGTGAAAATGCCGGTGCCGCCGCGCAGCTGCGTGGTGTACTCGCTACCATCTACCGAGTAGTTGAAGCCCAGGCGCGGCGACCACAGCGGCTTGCTGCTGGGAAACTTCTTCACGTCAACCTTCACCGGCTGGCCGCTGGCATCCCGGAATGAAGCGTTGGCAATCTGCTCGTTCTGAGTCACCTCGGTATTGTAGATGGGCATATCAGCGCGCACGCCTAGCGTCAGCTTGAAGGCCGGCGTCAGCGTCCACTCATCCTGGGCGTACAGGCCCAGCTGGGCCACGTTCACGTCCACCGACTTGATGCGCTTGGCCGCGCCTGCCGTGGCAATGGCGTTCAGGTCCACGAAAGCCGGGTTCGAGCGGTCCGTAACCTGGAAAAAACGGTCCACATCCAGCCCCCCGAAGAAGGGGTAGCCGTAGCGCTGCAGGTTGAAGTCGTTCACGAAGGCAAACCGCTCGTAGGTGAGGCCGGCCGTGAGCACGTGGGCCCCGGCAAAGTAGCTTAGGTTGTCCGTGAACTGGGTGATGTTCTGGTCGAGGCGGTTTTCGGCCGAAAATTGTTCCGTGCCCACGCTCACGTAGGTAGTGCCGTTTTTGGTGATGTCAATCTGCGGGAACAGCTTGGCGTCGGGCAGCTCGCGGAAGTCGCGGAAGGCCGAGAAGCTCAGCTGCGCCTTATTGCTGAATTTCTCCCCGAAGCGCGAGTTCAGCTCGCCCACCACCGAGTTCAGGTTGTTGTTGATGGTGTAGCCCGAGTTGGAGTACTGCAGCGTGTTCACGCCCTGTACCCGCGACGACGGCGCAATGGCAATGGGGTGGGGGGCCTGCTCGCGGAAGCTGCTCAGGTAGTTGTAGCGCAGCGAGAAGGTGTTCTTGGGGTTGATGTTCCAGTCCAGCTTCACCAGAAACTTGTCGCTGCTGGTGCGGTAGGTATAGTCACGGTAGGTGCCGGGGTCGTAGCCGTACACGTCCTGTAGGCGCTGGCGGATGGCCAGCAGGTCGCTTTCCAGTACCCGGCTCACGCCTGGGGCCTGGCCGTTGAGGGCGGCCTGGGCCTCGGCGGCGCTGGCCGCGGGCCGGAACGTGAGGGCCGGATCGTCGCGGCGGGTAATTTCGGCGTTGGTGAAGAAAAACAGCTTGTTCTGGATGATGGGGCCGCCCAGCGCAAAACCGGTCTGGTTGAACTTCAGGTCAGGATTCCTGATGGTAGCATCCCCCACCTTCTCGCCAATGAGCTTCTCATTGCGCAGGTACGTGTACACCGAGCCTTTGAAGGAGTTCGTGCCACTCTTGGTCACGGCATTAATGCCAGCCCCGGTAAAGCCTCCCTGGCGCACATCGTAGGGAGCCAGGCTTACTTCCAGCTGCTCAATGGCATCCAGCGAAACCGGCTGGGAGTTGGTCTGGCCCCCCGGGGTGGGGGAGTCCAGCCCAAACGAGTTGTTGAAGATGGAGCCATCGAGGGAGAAGTTGTTGTAGAGCGTGTTGCGCCCCCCAAAGCTCAGGCCATTGCTTTGGGGCGTGAGGCGGGTGAAGTCCTCCTGGGAGCGGCTAATGGTGGGCAGCGTGCGGATGGCCGTGTTGTTCACGTTGGTGGAAGCCCCGGTGCGGTCCTTGTTTATCTGCCCGTCACGGTTGCCTTTTACTACCACTTCCCCCAGGGCCTGCGAGCCATCGGAAAGCTGGATGCGGCTCTCAAACGTTTTGCCCAGTGCCAGCTGAATACCGGTAGCCGAGTACGTTTGCGCCCCCACAAACGACACTTTTAACTCATATGGGCCACCTACCCGCATGTTCAGCAGGTCGTACTGGCCATTGTCGCGGGTGGCAGTGCCATACTGGGTTCCTGAGGGCAAGTGGGTGGCTACTACGGTAGCCCCCGGCAGGGGCTCGCCTTTACTGTCGAGCACCAGGCCCTTCATGGCGGAAGTGGTGACGCCTTGCGCCAGCACCGGATTTCTACTCGTGAAAAGCACAAAGCCGAGTAGCAAAAACAGTATAAATCTGTTTTTCATAGAGGAGCTTTTTTATTTATCCAGGACGTGTTCCTGGAATTTCGGTGCAAAAGTAGATGAAGTAATTGTGAATTATGCTTGCATAACAATTTGGTAACTATTTAGAAATATAGGGTGTTATTTTGCTGATAAAAAGATACTTAACAAGTATATGAAATTTATTTAATAGTAAGTTTCGCGTGCCATGTTCCATACACAGTTGAGCATGTGTATATTCCGCGCCCCCGGCTTTTCGCAGGCAAAGCATACGAGCTGTTATTGGTTGATAAATAGGATTATACCGGGTCTGTATCAGCGTGTTGCGCGGCCTGATAGGGGGCGGAGGTGTCCGGGGAAGGCTGAATTGCGTTAGATGTGCAGGAGCAATCCGCTTTTCCTTTCTTCTTTCTATCTATCATGACCAGACATCAATGGCAAACCCTGGGCCTGGGTGCCCTGGCAGGCTTCCGGAGCATGACGGCCCCGGCCCTGCTGAGTAGTAACCTGCTAACGTACCGCCCGCACGTGCTGCGCAATTCGCCCCTGCGCTACCTGCAGATGCCGGTGGTTGCCCACGGTCTGAAGCTGCTGGCGGCCGGCGAAATGACGGCCGATAAGCTCCCGCAAATGCCCGACCGGATTTCGCCCACCGCCTTGGCCGGCCGGGCCGCCGCCGGCGCGCTGGTAGGTGCCACGCTCTACAAAATCAACCACGACAACCAGTGGCAGGGCGCTCTACTGGGCGGAGTAGCGGCCATTGCGGGCACGTACCTGAGCTTCTTTCTGCGCAAAAAAGCTACCCAGGAGTCGGGGCTGCCGGGCGGTCTGGTGGGCGGTTTCGAAGACATTCTCACGTTGACTTCCGGGCTGCTGCTCACAAAAGGCTCCCACGCCGGAGAGCCGGAATCCAGACGCTGGGCTTTGTAAGCTTACGCTGCGGCCCCCAGCAAACAGGCCCCGCTACTACAGTAGCGGGGCCTGTTTGCTGGGGGCCGCAGCGTAAGTTGGTGCTACTGCTCCCGGGCCGAGGCATTACCCTCTGAAGAGTTGGAGGGCATGGTGCTGGTTGGCGAGCTGGGGCTGTTGGGAGCACCTTCCAAGGCCGCATCCGTAGAAGTTTTCTGGTCGGCGGCCGAGCCGGTTCCCTGAGGTTGCGTCACCACCTGCTCGTCGCTGATGCTGTCGAGGTTAGTTTCGGTGGAGCGGGCTTTAGGGGCCTCCGTGAAGTCCTGGCTGGCTTGCGGGTCTTTGCCGGGTGTGTTGTTATAGTCGCAGGCCGAGAAGGCCGAAGCCAGAACTGCGGCCAGTGCGAAGGTGAGAAGACGTTTCATGAGGGAAAGAATAGGAGTGAGAAGGCTTTGGGGCACAAACGTGCCCGGCCGGTTTGCGGTTACGCTTGTCTGCCGATGCGGGCAGTTTCCCGCTACCTTTGAATCCATGCCTGCATCTGCCGTTATGAACTGGAGCGGGGGCAAAGACTCCGCTCTGGCCCTTTATCATGCTCTGCGCAACCCCGCCCTAGCCGTCACCGACCTGCTCACCAGCGTAAACGCGCATTACGGCCGTGTATCTATGCACGGCGTGCGAACAGAACTGCTCGAAGCACAGGCCCACCGCATCGCGCTGCCCCTGACCAAGCTGGAACTACCCGAAATGCCCGATATGACGGAGTACGAAACCCGTATGCGGGCCACGTTAGCCCCGCTGCTGGCTAAAGGAATTCAGCGGGCCATCTTCGGGGATATTTATCTGGAGGATTTGCGTCAGTACCGGGAGCAGCAACTGGCCCAAGCAGGGCTGGCGGCCATGTTTCCGCTCTGGCAACGGCCTAACGCCGAGTTGCTGCACGAGTATCTGGAGCTGGGCTTTCGGGCCGTGGTGGTGTGCGTGAATGAGAAATACCTCGACCGGAGCTTCTGCGGCCGGGAGCTGAATGCCGAGTTTCTGCGCGACCTGCCACCCGGCGTAGACAGCTGTGGCGAAAACGGGGAGTACCACAGCTTCGTGTACGATGCGCCCTATTTCAGCAGCCCCATCCCGTTTGAGCGGGGCGCCATTGTGCGCCGGACCTACGCCGCCCCGGCCGCCAGCAGCAGCGTGTGCAACCCTGATGACGCCCCCGAACCCAAGCCCGCCCCCTTTGCTGCCGGCTTCTGGTACTGCGACCTGCTACCCGTGGCTGAAGCGGCTTCCTGAAACCTTTAAGGCGGTTTGGCAGTCCCTATGCTAACTCCAACCCGCCCGCTTATGCCCGATGCGTCGGCCATTATCCTCTTCGACGGCGTGTGCAACCTCTGTAATGGGTTTGTGCAGTTCGTCATTCGTCATGATGCGGCCGGCCGGTTTCGGTTTGCCGCCCTGCAGTCGGAAGCCGGGCAGGCACTACTGCGGCAACACCGGCTGCCCACGCCCACCGAGCCCGATTCCGTGGTACTGGTGATGGGCGACCGGGCCTATATGCACTCCGCGGCGGCACTGCGCATTCTGCGCGGGCTGACTGGCGGCTGGCGGTGGTTGGCCGGGTTGGGGCTGCTGGTGCCGCGCCGGTTGCGGGATGCCGTTTACCGGCTTATTGCCCGGCACCGGTACCAGTGGTTTGGCCGGCAGGAAGCCTGCTGGATGCCCACACCTGAGCTCCGGGCCCGGTTTCTATAGCTTTCCATTTTTCTCCCACTCTTTCCCCTTACTATGCACGCTCTCGTTCTGGCTGGTATTGAGCAGCCCGTCGTTTTACAGGTAGTCCCTACGCCCCAGCCCGGCCCCGGCCAAGTACAGGTGCTCCTCCAGGCCGCCGCCCTTAACCACCGCGACGTGTGGATTCAAAAAGGCCAGTACGCCGGCCTGAAATTTCCCATCATTCTCGGTTCTGACGGAGCTGGCGTAGTAACGGCCCTGGGCGCGGGCGTAGATGCCAGCCTGCTCGAACAGGCCGTCATCATCAACCCCAGCCACAACTGGGGCACCAACCCCGCCGCCCAGGGCTGCGAGTTCCGGATTCTGGGGCTGCCCCAGGACGGCACGTTTGCCGAATACGTGTGCGTGCCGGCCGAGTACGTGCGCGCCAAGCCGGAGTATCTGAGCTTCGAGGAAGCCGCCTGCCTGCCATTGGGCGGCCTCACAGCCTACCGGGCCCTGTTCACGCGGGCCAACCTGCAACCCGGCGAGCGGGTACTCATCAGCGGAGTAGGCGGGGGCGTAGCCCTGTTGGCGTTGCAAATGGCTGTAGCCATAGGGGCGGAAGTGTGGGTAACGTCCGGCTCGGAGGAGAAAATTGCCCGGGCTGTGGAGCTGGGGGCCAAAGGCGGCATCAGTTACAAAACGGAGAAGTGGCCGGCCACGCTTACCAAGCAAATCGGCGGGGGCTTTGATGTAGTGATAGACAGCGCCGCCGGCCCCGGCTTCAACGACCTGATAGATGCTGCCAACCCCGGCGGGCGCATCGTGTTCTACGGCGCCACCCACGGCGACATTCCCGAGCTGGCGGCCCGTAAGGTGTTCTGGAAGCAGCTTTCCCTGCTGGGTTCTACCATGGGCACTCCCCAGGATTTTGCTGGAATGGTGGCCTTGTTCGAGCAGCACCACATTCAGCCGGTTATCGACGAAATCTTTCCATTAGCCGACGGTGAACAAGCCCTGCGCCGGATGGCTGATGGGTTGCAGTTCGGTAAGCTGGTGCTAAAAATACGGGAGTAGATTTTCGCGGTTTACAGGCTATCTGATGGTGAAAGTTCTGCTTGAAACAGGAATTTTATTTGTGCTAATAAGGTTAGTTTACTACTCGATAGAACGCTAACTTGCTGCCCCTATGAAGACGCCCGCTGAATACCTAGCCTGCCCGGTTTTTGAGTTGACATATCCTACCGGTGAAGTAGCCGAATCGGTACCGGTTGTGGCTTATGATGATGCCGTAAGAGCCGTGGAAGCCGCGCTGGCCGATGCCGAGAAGTATAAGTACCTGCTGATGCGGGCCCTGCGCCGGAGTGGAACCGGGCAGCAGTACCCTGCGCTGTCAGGTATGCCTGAAACGCCCGTGCTGCCGCTATATCCGCCTAACGAGCTGGCTGCCTAGCACGCAGTACTGGCTGTACACAACTGATCCGGCTGTGCTTACCAGAGCATGGCCGGATCAGTTGTGTTTGCGTACCTATTCGAAAGAGGTTATCAATCCAGGCGGAGCCGCCTACCTAACTCCTGGGCTAACGCTACGGCCTGTTCCCGCAGCTCCGGCACGGCCGTCGACTCAAAAAAGGCCGGCCGTCGGCTGGGGCCCAGCGTGAATAGCGTATGTGAAGGTTGGTCTGCTGCTCCCAGAAGTGCGCCGTGTGCATCCGTTCTGATTCCCAGTCGCAAAGCATCGGGCTGCAAATGCCCATCGGCCCGCAGCCCTGCTACCACGGGCTCCTCAATACGGCTGTAATCGAGCAAAGGGCCGGTACACGTGATAACGTGGCGGGCGGTAAGCTGTCGGGCGGGCCCTCTGCCTCGCTGTATGGTCACCTGCAGCTCATCGGACAGCGGCCGGATGTCCTTCACGCGGCCCGTTTCCTTCTGCACTTGCCCGGATAGAAACAGCTCCTCCAGCAGTGCCATGTTTTGAGGGGGGCTGCGGTGCCGGACCGATGACCAGATGCCCGCAAGATGCCGCAGGAAGCGAGCCTGTTCCGCTATCGGCCACTGCATCCAGATGGCTCCCAGGTGAGGCCGCAGCGTGTCCAGAACTGTGCGCCAGCCCAAGCCCTGGGCCTCCGCCTCCCGGAGGTGGCGGCGCACCGTTTGCAGCACCGGCAGCACCGAATCCGCATCGCGCAGTTCGGTGGCGTAAAAATCGGGGTAGGCAACGGACTGGAATTGGTGAGCTGCGGGCCAGCGTCCGTGCCTTGAAACGGTCGTAATAGGCCCCTGGTGCCCATCGGCCCGCAGGCCCAGCAGCACATCCACGGCCGTTAATCCAGTGCCAATCAAGAGCACAGAATCGTGGGTGCCAATATTGCGCAAGGCTCCCTGTGCCCACGGGTTGCCGTGGTAGTGTGGGTGGCTCAGGTACCCGGTAGTATTCCGGACGGGTGGCGGCGGAGGAAAATTACCGAGAGCCAGCACTACAAAGTCGCTGGGAATGGCTGTACCATCAGCCAGCGTAACGACGGTCGGTGTATTGCTATCTGCCAGCTTTACGGCTTGGGCCGCTTGGTTGTGCCACTGAAACCGGATGCCATTGGTGGAAGGCCACTCCAGCACCTGGCTCACCAGTTGCTGCAGGTAGCGGCCGTAGCTTTGCCGGGAGCAGAAGCCCTGCTCGCAGGTTTCGGGACTCGTGAGCCGGAGCCAATTCTGAAAGTGGTCAGGCTGATCGGGAAAGGCACTCAGAAACTGGCTTCGTACATTCAGCAGGTACTCGGGCCGCCGGGCTGTATAGGCTAGGCCGGGCCCCGGTACCGGCCGGGGTTCTACCAGGTGCACGTCACAGGCGTATGGCAGGTCGCCGGAGAGGCGGGCTAGTTGTACTGCCAGCATCGACCCCGAAAATCCGCCGCCTATAATCGTTATGCTTCTGCGTTGCACCACCAAGTGTATAAAGGTACCGGCGAGTAAATTACTCTGGAAAAAATGATATAAAAATTAATTTTTGCTATATAAATGAAAAATAATAACTGCCCTGAAGCTGAGCCTGGTAAGCGGATCAGACTATAAGCTATTGACTGACAAGATAAACGGGGTGTTTGGGAGCTAAGTAGTTCCCGAACACCCCGTGTAACACTATCTAGGATAAATACTGCCTCAGCAGGGCCTCCGAGTGCGCTAGTAATACTGGCCTGGAACCAGATAATTGCGCACGTAATCGGTTACACCCTCTTCCAGCTTCGTGAACGGCCGGTTATAGCCGATGGCGCGCAGCTTGCTCATGTCGGCCTCCGTGAAGTATTGATAAGTGTCCCGGATGTCCTCCGGCGTGTCGCGGAAGCGAATATCGGCCGTTTGACCAAGGGCGGCGAAGGTGCTGAGCGTCAGATCGAGAAAGGTGCGGGCCTCA
Organism: Hymenobacter sp. 102; assembly: GCF_049949205.1. Lineage (NCBI taxonomy): Bacteria > Pseudomonadati > Bacteroidota > Cytophagia > Cytophagales > Hymenobacteraceae > Hymenobacter > Hymenobacter sp. 102. The sequence continues at coordinate 1,586,334 of NZ_CP188172.1, read as the reverse complement.
CCGGTGCCCAGGTTATAAATACCGGAGTGCTGGCGCGTCTGCATCAGGAACATGCACACTTCCACTACGTCCTTCACGTACACGAAGTCGCGCTGCTGCTCCCCGTCGGCAAAATCGGGGTTGTGGGAGCGGAACAGCGTCATGGAGCCGGTTTCCTGAATCTGGCGGAAGGCGTGCAGAATCACGGAGGCCATGCGGCCCTTGTGGTACTCGTTGGGGCCGTACACGTTGAAAAACTTCAGGCCCGCCCAGAAGAACGGCTTTTCGGGCTGCTGCATGGCCCAGTTGTCGAAGTCGTTTTTGGAGTCGCCGTAGGGATTCAGGGGTTTGAGCAGGGGCAGCAGGGCGTCGTCATCGGAGTAGCCCAGGGAGCCGGAGCCGTACGTGGCAGCCGAGGAGGCATACACCAGCGGCAGTTGGTACCGCACGCAGGCCTGCCACATTTTCTGCGAGTATTCCAGGTTCAGCGTAGTCAGCACGTCCCGGTTCTGCTCGGTGGTGTCGGTGCGGGCTCCCAGGTGGAAAATAAATTCTACCTGCTCCTGGTGCTGCTCCAGCCACTCAAAAAACTCCTCCCGGTCCACATACTCTCGCAGGTGCTTGCCCTTCAGGTTGGCCAGCTTCCGCTCGTTGGTGAAGTTATCCACCACCACGATATCGTTGAAGTTGGCGGCATTGAGGCGGGTGACAAGACAGCTGGCAATAAAGCCGGCGGCTCCGGTTACAACAATCATAGGACAGAAATTTGGGCCAAAAGTAAGCGGGTTTAGGCGGATTGGCCGGGTAGCGTGGTTTTCTTTTCTACGGAAAGCCACAATATCTGGCATAACCACTTTCCGGTGCCGGAGGTTGCCAAGGGGCCGTGGGCTGGTTGCTGGCGGCCCTTACCTTTGCGCTCATGTTCCGCCTTGCCTCCCCGGCTTTTCTGCGCCGCGCCCTCGGGCCTCTTCTGCTGTCGGCTGTTGTCAGCGCCTGCCAGCCCGATACGTCTTCCACTGCTACCACGGAAACCGCCGCTACCCACCAGGTGCGTGACGACCTGGGCCGCACCCTAACGCTGCCCACGCAGCCACGCCGGGTAATGGCCCTGGCAGCCTCCATGACGGAAATGCTCTACGCCGTAGCCGATACGACTACGATTGTGGCCCGCACTCAGGTGTGCGACTATCCCGCCGCGGCCCTGCGCAAGCCCGTAGTAAACAGCTATCCACTGGATTTCGAGCGGCTGGTAGCCCTGAAACCGGACGTGGTGTTTACCACCGAGGGCATCACCTCCCTGGCCGATGCCCAGCGGCTGCAGGAGCTGGGTATTCCGGTGTACTATCAGCGGTATGAGAAAGTGGAGGACATTTTCCGGGGCCTGACCGACCTGGGCCGGTTGCTGAACCGCCCACAGCCCGCCCGCCGCGTGGTGGATTCTCTGCGCCAGCAGTTGCAGACCATTGCGGCGTTGCCGAAGCCCACGCCGCCGCCCCGCGTGCTGGCCATTACTTGGTCGGACCCTATCTACGTGTATGGTCAAAACACGCTGTTTACCGATAAAATCCGGTTGGCCGGTGGGCAGAATGCCGTAGTGGAGCAGTTCAAGCAGCCCTACCCGGCGCTGACCCGCGAGTATATCCTGAAGCTTAACCCTGAGGTACTGCTGGGCGGCTCTTTCGGGAAGATGGACAGCACCTTCTTCAAGCTCTATCCCGAGTTGAAGCGCATTCGGGCCTACCAGACCCGCCGCATCTACGACCCCACCGACGACCTGATGTCGCGCCCCAGCCCGCGGGTGGTGGAGTCAGTGCGGGAATTGCGGCAGTTGCTGTCGGAGAAATAGTCTGCTGCTGATGTCACGTTCCGCGCTGCCCTGGATACTGGCCTGCCTGCTGCTGCTACTGGGGCTGCTGGTGCTGGGCCTGCGCGTGGGTAGCTACGAAACGGATTTTGCGCTGCTGGGCCGCACCCTGCTGCACTACAACCCCCAGGACCCCGCCCAGCTGGTACTAATCGAATTGCGTCTGCCCCGCCTGCTGTTGGCCCTGCTGGCCGGGGCGGCCCTGGCCGTGAGCGGCTACCTCATGCAGCTGATGGTGAATAACCCCCTGGCCGACCCTTATCTGTTAGGCACGGCTTCGGGCGGGGCATTGGGCGCTAGCCTCACGTTTGCGTTTCTGCCGACGCTGCTGGTGGGGGGCTTATACCTGCCACCGCTGGCTGCTTTGGCAGGGGCCTTAGGCATTACGCTGCTGGTGGTGGTCATTGGAAGCCGCCGAGGGCGCATCATTCCGGCGCAGCTGTTGCTGGCGGGGGTGGCGCTCAGCTCCCTGACCACGGCGCTGGGCGGTTTGCTCACGTTTCTGGCCGCCACTGAGGAAAAGCTGCGGACCATCACCTTCTGGGCGCTGGGCGGGTTTGAGCGGGCCAGTTGGGCGGTGCTTCCGTATCCGGCTGTTGCGCTGGTGCTGGGCTTGGTGGGCTTGTGGCTGCTACAGAAGGATTTGAACTTGCTGCTGTTAGGGGAGGAGCGGGCCTCGGCTTTGGGCCTGCCGGTGGCGCGCACCCGCTGGCTGCTGCTGCTCATTGCCTCCGGCCTCACGGGCTGCGCGGTGGCATTATGCGGGCCCATTGGGTTTGTGGGGTTGGTGGTGCCGCACATTACGCGCTGGCTGCTGGGCACGGTGCGCCGCGGCAACGTGGTGTTCTGCGCGCTGCTGGGCGGCACGTTTATGGTATTCTGCGACCTGCTGGCCCGGCTACTGTATCCGCCGGCGGGTTTGCCGGTGGGCTTGGTTACGGCCCTGTTCGGCGTACCGTTCTTCGTATATTTGCTGCGAAAACAGGGAACGTAGGGATTTGGAAACCCGGGCGCTTGGTTACCGCACACTGGGTTACGTACCGGTTGCAGCCACGCGCTGGCCGCCAAGTCCCGGCGTCCCCAAGTACCCAAGTCCCTTACCAAATGGTTTACATCAGCCGACAGGAACACTTCAACGCGGCCCACAAGCTCTACAACCCCAGCTGGAGCGAGGAGCGGAACCGGGAAGTCTTCGGCCCCTGCGCCAACGCCAACTGGCACGGCCACAACTACGACCTCATCGTCACCGTCAAAGGCAAGCCCGACCCCGAAACCGGCTTTGTCATCGACCTCAAGCAGCTCAGCACGGTTATCCGCACGCACATCGTGGATGAGGTAGACCACAAGAATCTGAATATCGACGTGCCCTTCATGCAGGGCCAGCTCGCCAGCACCGAAAACCTGGTAATTGCTTTCTGGCGCATTCTGCAGCCCGAAATCGAGCAAATTTCCTCCGCCAAGCTACACAGCATCAAGCTCTACGAAACGCCCCGCAACTTCGTGGAGTATTTCGGCGAGGAATAGAGGCAAATTAGTAATTAAGAATTAGTAATGAGGAATTGCTCGTCACCGAGCATTCATCTTTTCACACGAACTCTTAATTATTAATTACTAATTGTTAATTACTAATTGACAACATGAAGTATTACCTGATAGCGGGCGAGCGGTCCGGGGATTTTCACGCGGCCAACCTCATGCGCAGCTTGCGCGAGCAGGACCCCGAAGCCGAGTTCCGCTGCTGGGGCGGCGACATGATGCAGGAAGCCGGCGGCACCCTCGTGCACCACTACCAGGAAATGGCTATCATGGGCTTCTGGGAGGCGGCTACCAGCATCCTCAAGTTCCGGGGCTACCTGCGCGAGTGCCAGAAGGACCTGCTGGCTTACAAGCCCGACGTGGTGATTCTGGTGGACTACGCCGGCTTCAACATGCGGGTGGCCAAGTTTGCCAAAGCCGCCGGCCTGAAGGTGTTCTACTACATTTCGCCCAAAATCTGGGCCTGGAACCAGGGCCGCGTGCAGCAAGTGAAGCAGCTGGTAGATAAGATGTTCGTGATTCTGCCTTTCGAGGAGGAATTCTACCAGCGCTTCGACTACAAGGTGGACTACATCGGCAACCCCACCGCCGACGCCGTAGCCGAGTTCCAGCCTTCCACCGACTTCTACGAGCGCAACAACCTGGACCCCCAGCGGCCCATTATTGCCGTGCTGCCCGGCTCCCGCAAGCAGGAAATCGAGGAAATGCTCTACGAGATGGTGGCCATCCTGCCGCCCTTCCTCGATTACCAGTTCATCGTGGCCGGCGTCGACAACCTCGACCCGAACTACTACGCCAACTTCGAGCGCAACAACGTCCGCATCCTCTTCGATCAGACCTACGACCTGCTGGCCCACGCCACCGCCGCCCTCGTCACCAGTGGCACTGCTACCCTCGAAACCGCCCTGTTCGATGTGCCCCAGGTAGTGTGCTACCGCACCAGCGCCGTGTCGTACGCCATTGGCAAGGCCGTTATCAAAGTGCCCCACATTTCCCTGGTCAACCTTATTGCCGGCCGCGAGGTGGTAAAAGAGCTCATCCAGGGCGACTTCAACGCCCGCAACCTCGTCACCGAGCTCAAGAAGGTCACTGCCGACGAGCAGTTCATTGCCCAACAGAAAGCCGGCTACGCCCAAATCCGCGAGAAGCTAGGCCAACAGCGCGCGGCTAATAAAGCAGCGAAGCTGATGGTAGAGTATTTGAAGGGATAGACTAGAAGTATTCAACTATCACTTTCTTATGCTGTCTCTCTGCCTGCTCAAAAAAGAATAGTAGGCTTGTATAAATCCGACGGATATTTTTGTCCCAAGTTGGATCATTACAATGCCTAAGCCGCTCCACAATATGACCGAGTTCTGTTAGCTGAAAAGGAGAGCTAGTGTACCAGCCCGTATCGGTATGATAAAATACGGCAAGCCCTTGCCAGCACCCGTGTTCATCCGGGGTATCACTACTAATAATGCTGTCAAAATACCCGCTCCACATGCGTATTGACGAAGTATCATCGGACGTTTTAAATACTAATTCAGGTTCAGGCTCAAAATCAGAGTAAAAATCGTGATGCATAGTTGAAAGAACGCCGGAATATAGCATCACTAAAATTTCTTATACGGTAGAGTCTCGCTACCTGTATTGATACCTTCATTCAGCTTAGCTACCATACTGTATATAGCTGGTTGACCAATCCAGTACACAGATTTTTCATGTGTTTTGGCTTGTTCGTAAAACAACTGTGTCTCTAATCCAATCCCAATTCCGTGTAAAGAATAGCACTCAGTAAAGTCAAGTAGAATTGTGTGAGCAGTCTGATAAATCGGGCTTTTCATCAATTCCTCTACTGTCAATACGAAAGCTGGAAAGAAGTACTCATTAGGTATGCGGATGTGCACCACATCATTACTACTCAAATACGGATAGAGTTTGTTGGTCATCGTTGTAGAGCTAATAATAAAGGGGGCAGAATAACATTCTGCCCCCTTTATTATGATAGGTAATAACTGACTCCAACTACGCCGCGCGCAACTGCTTCATAGCCGTTTGCTCGAATTTGCTCCGGGCGTATTCCTCATCGATTACCAGTTCGGTAGCACCTTCCTCGGAAGGCATATCGAACATGGCATCGGTCATAATGCCTTCGCAGATGCTGCGCAGGCCCCGGGCACCGAGGCGGTATTCGTCGGCGCGCTGCACAATGTACTCCAGGGCACCTTCCGAGAAGCTCAGCTGAATGCCTTCCATATCGAAGAGGCGCTGGTACTGCTTCACAATAGAGTTCTTGGGCTCCGTCAGGATTTTGCGCAGGGTAGCGTGGTCCAGCGGGTTGAGGTGGGTAAGCACCGGCAGGCGGCCAATCAGCTCCGGAATCAGGCCGAAGGCCTTCAGGTCCTGAGCCGTGACGTAGCGCAAGAAGTTGTTGGTATCTACCTTCTCATCCAGCTGCGTTTTGGCAAAGCCGATGGGCTTGGTGTTGAGACGGTTTTTGATAATCCGGTCGATGCCCACAAACGCGCCGCCGCAGATGAACAGGATGTTCTCGGTGTTCACCGTAATCATCTTCTGCTCGGGGTGCTTGCGGCCGCCGTGCGGGGGCACGTTTACAGTGGTGCCTTCCAGCAGCTTCAGCATGGCCTGCTGCACGCCCTCGCCGCTCACGTCGCGCGTGATGCTGGGATTGTCGCTCTTGCGGGCAATCTTGTCGATTTCGTCGATGTACACAATGCCGCGCTCTGCCGCTTCCACGTTGTAGTCGGCCGCCTGCAGCAGGCGCGTCAGGATGCTTTCCACGTCCTCGCCCACATAGCCGGCCTCCGTCAGCACGGTAGCGTCGGCAATGCAGAAGGGCACCTGCAGGATGTTGGCCAGCATGCGCGTGAGGAAGGTCTTGCCCGTGCCGGTTTCGCCCACCATGATGATGTTTGACTTCTCAATCACCACGTCGTCCTTCTGCGGTTTCTGCATTAGGCGCTTGTAGTGGTTGTACACGGCCACCGACATCACCTTCTTGGCTTCGTCTTGGCCCACCACGTACTGGTCGAGGTACTCCTTCATCTCGCGGGGTTTCACGAGGTTGAACTTCGGCGCCTTGGAATTGGCCCGAATCTTATTCTCCTCGTTCAGGATTTGCTGAGCCTGGCCCACACACCGCTCGCAGATGTGGGCGTTGATGCCCGAAATCATCACCGAAACGTCTTTTTTGCTCTTGCCGCAGAAGGAGCACGTAATATCCGCCATTGCTAAAGTAACTCGCTGAAAAAGGGGAGGAGGTAGGCAGCCTGCGCCGGCCTACCGCAAAGGTACGAAAAGGCCAACGCCCTGTAGGAGAGAAAAAGTGCCCCCACAGTTGCCTTCTAACTTAACAAAAAAGCCCGCCAAAGCGGGCTTTTTTGTTTGTCATTCCGAGCGAAGTGAGGAATCTGAGTTGATGTTCTGAGCTTTGACCCAGATTTCTCACTTCGTTCGGAATGACAGAGAACAATGGCTTAGGCCGATTTTTTCTCCAGAACCTCGTCAATCAGGCCGTACTCTTTGGCCTCATCGGCGCGCATCCAGTAGTCACGCTCCGAGTTGTCGTAGATTTCCTGGTAGGTTTTGCCAGTGTGCTTCGCCAGAATGTCATACAGCTCTTTCTTGAGCTTCAGAATCTCGCGGGCCGTAATTTCGATATCCGTCGACTGGCCTTGGGCACCACCCGAGGGCTGGTGAATCATCACACGGGCGTGGGGCAGAGCCGAACGTTTGTCCTTGGCACCACCCGCCAGCAGTACGGCACCCATCGAGGCCGCCAGGCCGGTGCAGATGGTGGCCACATCGGGGTTCACGTACTGCATGGTGTCGTAGATACCCAAGCCGGCGTACACCGAGCCACCGGGCGAGTTGATGTAGAGCAGGATGTCCTTCTTGGCATCAACCGATTCCAGGAACAGCATCTGCGCCGTTAGGATGTTGGCAATGTAGTCATCCACGGCCGTGCCCAGGAACACAATGCGGTCCATGATCAGGCGCGAAAACACGTCAATTTCGGCGAAGCGCGTGGGGCGTTCCTCAATTACCGAGCGGGTCATGCCGGTAGGCATAATCAGGCCGTTGCGGGTCTGGCCCTCAACGTGCTGGATGTATTGGTCAACGCCCAAACCGCTCAGGCCTTGGCCTTTCACGGCAAATTTGCGGAACTCTTGTTTATTCAGCATGGGAAGAAAAAGGAGTTGGAATGTAGAGGTAAGAAGTAAGAGCCTCAAGCCAGCCTATACGGGCAAACCGCGTAGCCGAGTTCAAACTCTGGAGGGCCGGCAACAAAAAAGCCCTCACGGCAAGTAAGGGCTTTTTTGTTGGTTCAAGAACCGAAAATGTCAGCAATTAGCCGGCATTTTGATTGCGGAAGTCCTCGGCCGTAATCGGGTTGTCATTAACAACAACTTTGCCGCGCAGGTTTTCCAGCACTTTCTCTGCCAGAATGGCTTCGTACTCATCCACGTAGTTTTTGCCGTTCTCCTGGCGCAGGTAGTTGTCAGCAAAGCCACGTACCGACTCTTCCAGCTCCGGCGTCAGCTCCATGTTGAATTGGCCCAGGATTTTCTGGATGGTACGGTCCACAATTTCTTCGTTCGATACCTTCAACTCGTTGGCTTCTACCACTTTGTTGCGGATCATCGACCACTTCAGCTCCTTCTCGTAGTCTTCGTAGTGCTCCTCAATCTGCTCGGGCGTCAGCTTGCCCTGGTTGGCGCGCTCCAGCCACTTCTTGAAGAACTCCTTGGGAACTTCGATGGTGGTGGTGGCAAGCATCTTGTCGATGATCTGGCGGTTCACCAGGTTGTCAGCCTCCCGGTCGTAGTTCTCCTGTACCGTCGAGCGTACTTTCTCCTCGAAAGCTTCTTTCGAGGTGATTTCGTCTTTGCCGAATACTTTGTCGAACAGCTCCTGGTTGAACTCAGCGGGGGTAGAGCGCTGGATTTTCTCCACGGCCAGCGTGTACTCGCCCTCAATTTTCTCTGCTTCTTCCTTGCTCAGACCCGTGAAGTTACGGATGGCCTGCAGGTCGTCGCCGAATGCTTTTTTCAGGTCAAAGGAGATTTCGTCGCCGTTCTTCACGCCTACAAACTTGTCAGCATCGGCTTTCAGCTTGTTGGTGGGCAGCAATACTACGCGGCCTTCGCCTTCCTCACCGGCTTTCTTGAGCTTGCCGTAGATGAAGTCGTTGGCTTCCGACGTCTCGGGCTCGGTGGTTTCGCCGAACTGGCGGCCCAGCTGCTCGTAGGTTTCGCTCAGGGTGTTCTCGTCGAGGTCAACCTTATGACGGTCAACGCTAACGGCCTGATCGGCGGGCAGGTCAAACTCGGGCAGCAGGCCCAGCTCAAACTGGAAGGAGTAGTCCTTCTGGTTGTCGAAGTCGATATCGGTAGCCACGGGCAGGGGCTCACCCAGGATTTTCAGGTTGTTCTCCTTGATGTAGCCATCCACCGATTTGCCCAGCAACTGGTTGATTTCCTCCACCAGAATGCCTTTGCCGTACATTTTGCGCACCAGCGTAACCGGCACCTTGCCCGGGCGGAAACCCTTGATCTGCGCCTGTTTGCTGTATTCCTTCAGCTTGCTCTCCACGGCGGGAGCATAATCGGCCTCCGTGAGATTCACTGTCAGGATGGCATGGAGCTGGTCGTCTTTCTTGTTGAGGGTAATGTCCAAAACTAAGGGTCGGTTAAGGGTACTACGTTGGGGTAAACAGTGGGCCAAAACCCGGGTAAAAAGAAACCCCCAACGGGTGGGTTGAGGGTTTAAATGCGGTTTTTACAACAAAAACCTAAAGTGCGGATGGAGGGACTCGAACCCACACGCCTTACGGCACCAGATCCTAAGTCTGGCACGTCTACCAATTTCGCCACATCCGCGTCTCGGGGCCAACTGCCTCGGGGGCGCAAAACTACGGAAGCCTGTCGGAAAAACAAATGCTTACCCAAACTCTGCTGGTTTATTCCTGTCACTCCGCCCCCGTAAGCGCCCCACTTACAGAGCCGGAAGCACCCGTGGCCGAAAGTAGCCGTGGTTTTCGCTGAAACCATGTAACTCTGCACTATCCGGCCAATGCCCGTGTTTTACAGACGGGGAGTGATGCATTCTTGCCCGATACCTGACGCGTGCTTCCTGCGTAAGCCGTACCTTAGCCATTCCTTATTCCGGTGCCACCCGGTGCCGCCCGCGTACCATGTCTATTGTCATCGACCCCGAGGTAGAACGCCAGGAAATTCTGCGCCACTACCGCCGCCTGCTTCGCACCGCCAAACCCTACCTGAAAGAAGGCGACGCCAAGCTGATCAAAAAGGCATTCAATACCTCCCTGGAAGCGCATAAGGAAATGCGCCGCAAATCCGGGGAACCCTATATTCTGCACCCGTTGGCCGTAGCCCAGATTGTGGTGGAGGAAATCGGCCTCGGCACTACCAGCATCATTGCCGCCTTGCTGCACGATGTGGTGGAGGATACGCCCTGGGAAGTGGCCGACGTGGAGCGGGAGTTCGGGCCCAAAGTGGCGCGCATTGTGGATGGCCTTACCAAGATTTCGGGCGTGTTCGACTACGGCACCTCCGAGCAGGCCGAGAACTTCCGCAAGATGCTGCTCACCCTGTCGGATGACGTGCGCGTAATTCTCATCAAGCTGGCCGACCGCCTGCACAACATGCGCACGCTGGATTCGATGCCCCGGCACAAGCAGCTCAAAATTGCCTCCGAAACCATCTACCTCTACGCTCCGCTGGCCCACCGCCTGGGCCTCTACAGCATCAAAACCGAGCTGGAGGACCTCTACCTGAAGTATACCGACACCGAAATCTACACGGAGCTGGTGAACCGGGTGCGGCAGAGCCGAGCCGCCCGTAACCGCTTTATCAAGGAGTTCGTGCAGCCCATTGATGAAGAACTCAAGGCCCAGGGTTTCCACTACGAGGTAAAAGGACGGCCCAAAAGCATTTATTCCATCCTGCGCAAAATGCGCAAGCAGAATATCACCTTCGATGAGGTGTATGACCTGTTTGCCATCCGCATCATCCTGGACGTGCCGCCGGAGCAGGAAAAAGCCGCCTGCTGGCAGGTGTACAGCGTGGTTACCGATTTCTACCAGCCCAACCCTGACCGTTTGCGCGACTGGGTGAGTACGCCTAAAGCCAACGGCTACGAGAGCCTGCACACCACTGTTATGTCGCGTACCGGCCAATGGGTAGAAGTGCAGATCCGCAGCCGCCGCATGGACGACATTGCCGAAAAAGGCTACGCCGCCCACTGGAAGTATAAGGATGCCGCCACGGCGCAGTCCGAGTCCACGCTGGAGTCCTGGATCAACAAGGTGCGCGAGATGCTGGAGTCCAACAACTCCAGTGCCCTGGAATTCATGGACGAGTTCCGCCAGAACCTCTTCGTGAAAGAAGTGTACGCCTTTACGCCCAAAGGCAAGCTCATTATCCTGCCGGATAAGGCCACAGCCCTGGATTTCGCCTTCGAGATTCACTCGCACATCGGCCTGCAGTGCCTGGGCGCGAAAGTCAACCAGAAGCTGCAGCCGCTCAGCTACCAGCTCCGCAACGGTGACCAGGTCGAAATCCTGACTTCCCAGAAGCAGAAGCCCACCGAAGAATGGTTGCAGTACGTAACTACCTCCAAGGCCCGCACCCGCATCAAAGACTGGCTCCGCGACGATAAGCGCAGTAAATCGGAGGATGGTCGCTACTTGGTGGAGAAGCGGTTGGAACTGTTAGGTGTAGAGTACAACCCTGATAACCTCAACCGCCTGCTGGCTCACTTCAACACCAGCAACGCGCACGATTTCTTTTACCGCATTGCCATCGGACAGATTGATGGCCGCGAAATCCAGAAGGATTTATTCGACCCCAGCGTGGAAGCGCCCCGGCTGCCCTCCATGCTGGAACCCAAGGCCTTCGACCACGAGGTGCAGAAAGTGCGCGGCGTGAATGCCAACATGCTGGTAATTGGGGAGCGGACCGATAAGTTCGACTACACCATTGCCCCCTGCTGCAACCCCATCCCCGGCGACGACGTGTTCGGTTTTGAAACCGACCAGGGCATTGTTATTCACCGCACGTCCTGCCCCAAAGCCGTGCAGATGATGTCCAACTTCGGCAACCGCATCGTGCGCGCCAAGTGGACGGATCAATCGGAGCTGGCATTCCTGGCCGGCATTCGCATCAAGGGGTCCGATAGGGTAGGGCTGGTGAACGACGTGACGCGCATTATCAGCAACAGCCTCAAGGTAAACATGCGCTCCATCACCATCGACTCCGACGACGGTATGTTCGAAGGCCAGATTATGGTGTTCGTCAACGATACAGCCCACTTGGATAAATTGATCCAGCGCCTCGTGAAAGTGAACGGGGTGCTCCAAGTGGAGCGGTTTGACTCCTGATTTGGCCCTAAAAAGTTTTCCTCGAAAGACGCAGTATAAAAGAGTATAAGAAGTTCCGGATCTGCCATTCCAGGATGGGCGGATCAACGCTAACCTTCTACTATTTCTGCGGTTTTCACTCCTTATAATAAGGCACCAGCTAATGTCCCTTCCTGAGAAGCATCTTGATAAAGAAAAATACGAGGAGGTAAAGAAGATTTTCACCGCCTACCTTGAAAACAAAGGCCTCCGCAAAACCTCTGAGCGGTACGCCATCCTAGAGGAAATCTACTCCCGTACCGGCCACTTCGATGTGGAGGAACTCTACGCCGGTATGAAGGAGCAGGGCCTGCAGGTGAGCCGCGCCACTGTATATAACACTCTCGACTTGCTGGTGGAGCACGGCTTGGTGAGCAAGCACCAGTTCGGCCGCAACTTGGCGCAGTACGAGAAAAGCTACGGGTACCGCCAGCACGACCATGTTATCTGCACTGAGTGCCACAAAGTGGTAGAGTTCTGCGACCCACGCATCCACGGCATCCAGACGATGGTCGGGGAGTTACTCAACTTCCATATCTTGCATCACTCTTTGAACCTTTATGGCGTGTGCGGCGACTGCCGCGCCAAAGCCGCCCGCTCTCAAGCCGAATGAAAACTGATTCTACCATCCAGGATGGTATCCTCTTCGTGCGCCTTTCCGGCGACCTGATCGGTAGCCCCGATACCCAGCAGCTCCTGCAAAGCGTCGATCAGCATCTGGGCGAAGAAGTGCGCAATTGTGCCGTTGATCTGTCCGGCATCCGCTACATTAATAGCACCGGCATTGGGGTGTTAGTATCGCTGCTTACCAAATTCCGCAGCCGTGGCGGTGAGCTACTGCTCATCAATCCCGCCGACCATCCCCGCAAAATGCTGGCACTAACCAAGCTGAACGCCATTTTTTCCATCGCAGACGATGAACAGTCGGCTGCTCAACAATTGAAAGCTGTAAACTAATGCCCGTTGACGTACTAGTAGGATTGCAGTGGGGGGATGAAGGCAAAGGCAAGATCGTCGATGTGCTGGCCCCCACCTACGATGTAGTAGCCCGCTTCCAGGGCGGCCCGAATGCCGGCCACACCCTCACTTTCGATGGCACCAAGCATGTGCTGCACCAGGTTCCCTCCGGCATCTTCCACCCGCACATCATCAATGTAGTCGGCAATGGGGTGGTTCTTGACCCCGTGGTATTCCGCCAGGAACTCCAGAAGCTCACCGACCGAGGCATTGATTGGGGCAAAAACCTCTACATTTCCCGTAAGGCTCAGCTGATCCTGCCCTCGCACCGCGCCCTCGACCGGATCAACGAAGAAGCTCGCGGCGGCAGCAAAATCGGTTCTACCCTGAAAGGCATTGGGCCCACGTACCAGGATAAAATCGGCCGCACCGGCCTCCGCGTCGGCGATATCCTGCTTCCCGATTTTCAGGAACGGTACCAGCAAGCTGTATCCCGTCACACCACCCTCGCTGAATTCCACGGCCGCGGCCTCGAAATTGAAGAATTCGAGGCCGATTTCTTTTCCGCCGTCGAGTTCCTGCGCACCCTCAAGCTCACTGATACCGAGTATCTGCTGAACGATTTGCTGCGTCAGGGAAAAAACGTGCTGGCCGAAGGTGCCCAGGGCTCCATGCTGGATATTGACTTTGGTACCTATCCCTACGTTACGTCCTCCAGCACCATCGTCGCTGGGGCCTGCACCGGCCTCGGCATTGCGCCCCGCCACATAGATAAGGTGTACGGCATCAGCAAAGCCTACTGCACCCGCGTCGGCAGCGGCCCGTTCCCCACCGAGTTGCACGACGCGGTAGGGGAGCAGATTCGCCAGGCTGGCCGGGAGTTCGGTTCTACCACCGGCCGCCCCCGCCGCTGTGGCTGGATTGACTTACCTGCACTGCGCTACAGCATCATGCTAAACGGCGTCACCGAAATCCACCTCATGAAAGCCGACGTGCTAGATGAGTTTGACGAAATTCAGATTTGTACCCACTATCAGCTTCCCAACGGCGAGCAAACTGACCACCTGCCCGAC
>NZ_CP188172.1:0-1567500 GCF_049949205.1 Hymenobacter sp. 102 | reverse complement strand
TGAAGATGCCGAGTACCCGCCACGGGACGGAAAGACCCCGTGCACCTTTACTATAGGTTGACATTGATGCTGGACAACACATGTGTAGGATAGGTGGGAGACTGTGAGCCCGGGCCGCCAGGTCTGGGGAGTCAACGTTGAAATACCACCCTTGTGTTGTTTGGCACCTAATCTGGAAAACGGAGACAGTGTCTGCTGGGTAGTTTGACTGGGGTGGTCGCCTCCAAAAAAGTATCGGAGGCTTTCAAAGGTCTGCTCAATCCGCTTGGTAACCGGATGTAGAGCGCAATAGCAGAAGCAGGCTTGACTGTGAGGCCTACAAGCCGAGCAGGGTCGAAAGACGGATATAGTGATCCGGTGGTTCCGCATGGAAGGGCCATCGCTCAAAGGATAAAAGGTACGCCGGGGATAACAGGCTGATCTCCCCCAAGAGCTCATATCGACGGGGAGGTTTGGCACCTCGATGTCGGCTCGTCACGTCCTGGGGCTGGAGAAGGTCCCAAGGGTTCGGCTGTTCGCCGATTAAAGTGGCACGCGAGCTGGGTTCAGAACGTCGTGAGACAGTTCGGTCCCTATCTGTGGTGGGCGTGGGAAATTTGACAGGACCTGACTTTAGTACGAGAGGACCGAGTTGGACCAGCCGCTCGTGCACCGGTTGTGACGCCAGTTGCAGCGCCGGGTAGCGACGCTGGGATGAGATAAGCGCTGAAAGCATCTAAGTGCGAAACTCACCTGAAGATGAGATTTCCGATTATAAGAGCCGTTCGAGACGAGGACGTTGATAGGCCCCAGGTGTAGAGCGCGGAATCGCACAGCCGAGGGGTACTAAGGGCTCGAACACTTCTGCAGGATACAGCTCACTACCGCTGCTTTGTTTGTCTCGCCCTCTATGTTGAATATGACAGCCGTGTTCAGGTAACTGAACAGTGTGCTGCGCTGCTAATGGTGGCTTTAGCCCGGGTGTTCACCTCTTTCCATTCCGAACAGAGTCGTTAAGCCCCGGAGCGCCTATGGTACTGCCTTCACCGGTGGGAGAGTCGGTCGCCGCCAACCTTTTAGCACACGCGAGCCCCGCGCATTGCTGGTCCCCCTTCGGGCCTCGCAACTGCTGCGGGGCTCGCTGCGTTTACCCCCCCCCCTGCCGCACCCCAACATCCCGGATGCGGTAGGAATAGGTTACTGAAGGCACGCATACAACCAGACTATTCTGGCTGTATGCGTGCCTTTGTATTTCATTTGATTGCAGTGCTAGTTTGACGCCAACTTAGCTTAATCTGTGCATTTGGAGTGCGTTGGAATAACAGGCGCAACTAGTGTCAGAGGATTTGTGTTTATCTTCACTGACTAAGCTTTCTGCATGGCATTCGTACACCCCTGGTTTTTATTAGGACTACTAGCTATTAGTATTCCGGTCATCCTACATCTGTTTGAGCTTCGGCGGCCACAGCGGGTACTATTTTCAAATGTGGAGTTTATTCAACAGGTAAAGCTGGTTACAGCGCGCCAGCGCAAACTCAAACATTTGCTTCTTCTGGCTAGCCGAATAGCTACTGTTTGTTGTTTAGTGCTGCTCTTTGCGCAACCATTCATTCCCGCGCCTGAACAAAACAGCGGTACAGTTTCGTCGGTACGAGTAGTTGTTGATAATTCGCCTAGCCTGCAGCAATTGGGCGCGAATGATCAGTCACTGCTGGAGGAATCTATTCAACAAGCAGTGGGCCTGCCCCTGGCTTTTGCTTCGGGTACGCGTTATCATGTATGGCCCGGTGGGCAGGAGCCGCTGACAACGGCTGCTTACCGAGCGGCTGTCGAGCAGATTCAACCTAGCGGGCAGACGGAATCAGTTGGTGCCTTACTGCGTCAGGCGCAACGCAGTAGTGTACAGGGACCCATCTTTCTACTTTCGGATTTCCAAAAAAACACGTTTTCGCAGGCTTCATTAGCCGCCTTGGATTCGGGGCAGCAGGTGTTCCTTATTCCTTTGGCTGGTAAGCCGCAACCCAACGTGTTTGTGGATAGTGTATGGATAGAGGACGCTTTTATCCGAGCAGGGGCTGATGCAGTGTTACAGATGCGGTTGCGCAACGGCGGACAAGTTGATGCCGCTAACTGTGGTATCAAAATATTCATGGGGGCGCAGCAACTGGCCGCATTCCAACTGACTGTTCCAGCGGGTCAAACGACGGTAACCCAGTTCAAGATAAGGGTTCCTCAAGGTGGTGTACAGGAAGCTCGGGTAGAGTTGGATGACTACCCGGTTGATTTTGATAATACCTATTATTTTACGCTACAACCAGCCGCGCAAATCCGGATTACGGAAATTAGTGCTGCGGGTGAATTGGCGCGCTTGTACAACAATGAGCCCTTGTTTGCTTATCAGCATGTAAGCCCTACTGCAACAAACTATCAGGCGTTGAGTACGGCTAATTTGCTGATTCTACGGGAAGTGCCGCGGCTGTCAGCGGGGTTGCGAGACAATTTGCGGCAGGCTGTGCAACGTGGGGCTACACTTGTAGTAATACCTCCGGTTGGCGCGGCCGGGCAAGCTGACTATGCACAGTTTTTCCGGGAGTTGGGGGTGGGGCCGGTGCAGTGGCAGCCCGTTTCCCAGGGTAGTCCAGTGCTGCAGGATATAGCGACTCCTAGCGCGCAAGGCCCATTTTTCAGGGATGTTTTTACAGGATTAATTACTCGGGCTGGAATGCCCAAGGCCGCGCCTGTACTGCGGTGGTCCCGCTCAGGGACGGATGTACTACGGATGCGGGATGGTGATAACTACTTATCCGGGTTTGCGAATGGAGCCGGGAGCACCTACTTATTTGCTGCGCCGTTTAGTGCGCCGTACTCCGATTTTGCGCAGCACCCGTTGTTTGTGCCAGTACTCTACCGGCTGGCTATGCAGAGTTACCGTCAGGAGCAGCGGCCCGCTTATCGCCTGAGCCAGACGTCGGTGCGGTTACAGGTGCCCCGAGTAACTCGGAATTCCCGGACTGAGGCAGTATATCAACTGGTGCAGGATAGCCTCCGCCTCATTCCAGGACAGCAGGAGCAGGCAGGCACATTGCGGCTTGATTTGCCGGCTACTATCCGGCAGCCTGGTTTCTACCGGCTGGAGCGGGCTGGAGAAACATTGACGACGCTAGCTTTTAACGTAGACAAACGAGAGTCAGATTTGCGGAGCTACACGGCGGCCGAGCTGCGCCAACTAGCCAGTAAGTATCCGAACGTGCAGGTGTATGAGACTGGGGCGGGGCAAACGGCGGCAGCTCGCTACAAAGCTACCCGCGTGGGCACGCCGCTGTGGCAGTATTGTGTATGGGGAATACTGATCTTTTTACTGGTGGAAATACTGCTGCTGCGGTTGCCGCAGCGCCGGGCCACACCCGTCGCCGTTCCTGTTTAGCGAGCCATTACGGCGCCGGCTGGTAAGTCAACCACCCATCAGAGAATGCGCGCAAGGAGACGTATCTTGCCGGTCCAATCTCTGTTGCCGTTGAAACCAACCACCTCTCACCCTGTATTGCGCACGGCTACGCTCTGCGGAGTAGTAACCGGCGCGCTTTGTATTGCCTGGTTCCTTTTTCTGTATTCATCGGGAAACGACCCATACGGCCCCAAGCGGATGCTATCGTCGTTTTTTGTGCCAATTGCCGCGGTAATCAGCCAGTTTCTGCTACGTCGCTACTATGAGCCCGACGGCCCTGGCCTGCGAAAATCGGTGGGAGCGGGGGCACTGACGGCTTTGGTGACGGCGCTGGTTGCGGCCGTAGGGCTGTATGCCTTTGCGCGGCTGACGGGCCCGGAACTAATAGCTCAGCATGTAACGGAAACCCGACAAATGCTCGAATCAACCAAGGCTATCTATCTGAAGGAAGCCAATGGCTTGCAGCAGTACCAGGCTATTCTGCGCAACCTGGCGACCAACGCGGTGGGGCTGGCCCAGGATGAATTCACGAAGAAACTGGTAATCGGGCTGCTATTAGCCATTCCCGGTGGGGTCTTTTTGCGGAAATAATCTACCTTCCCGCATCTGTTCACCTAACCCTGCACTTTGCTATGGAACGCACTGCTACCCCCACTGTTACGCCCACCTCCGTTGGTATCCGGTATGGATTGATAATCGGGATTGTCACGATTATCTATTCTTTCATTCTGAAAGTTGCCAACCTTGAGCAGAAGCCGATGATGGGGCTGCTGACCTTTGCCATTCTTATTGGCGGCATTGTAGTGGCTCACCGGTACTTCAAGGCGCAAAATGGCGGCTTCATGAGCTACGGGCAAGGCTTGGGCATAGCCACCGTAGCCGGCGCCCTGATTGGGGCCCTAAGCGGAATTTTTCAATACATCTACGTCAACTTCATTGACCCACAGTATATTCAGCGGGCCCTGGAAGCCGCTCGTGCGAAACTGGAGTCTGACGGCAATATTAGTGATGAGCAGATAGACCAAGCCATGCAGTGGACGGAAAAAATGATGCCCACCGGGCCGCTCAGCATTGTATGGGCCATTCTGGCCACGGCATTTTTCGGCTTTCTGTTTTCGCTGATTATCTCCGCCTTCACCAAAAACACCCGTCCTGAGTTTGAGTAAGCGTCTTTCGCAGCATTTTCCGGTTGAGCTGTCCATCGTCATCCCTTTGCTCAACGAAGCCGAGTCGTTGCCGGAACTCACCCGCTGGATTAACCGGGTGCTCACCCAGCATGGCCTTACCTACGAGGTGCTGCTGATTGACGACGGCTCAACGGACGACTCCTGGGAGGTGATTGAGCAGCTGGCCGCCACCGACCTGCACCTGCGCGGCATCCGCTTCAACCGCAACTACGGCAAGTCGGCGGCCCTGAACGTGGGCTTCAAGGAAACCACCGGCCGGGTGGTGTGTACCATGGATGCCGATTTGCAGGACTCGCCGGAAGAGCTGCCGGAGCTGTACCGCATGATTACCCAGGACGGCCTCGATTTGGTAAGCGGCTGGAAGAAAAAGCGCTTCGATCCGCTCAGCAAAACCATTCCCACCAAGCTGTTCAACGGCGTGACGCGCTGGATTTCGGGCATCCGGCTGCACGATTTCAACTGCGGCCTGAAAGCCTACGACAGCCGGGTGGTGAAAAGCATTGAGGTGTACGGCGAAATGCACCGCTACATCCCCGTTATTGCCAAGTGGGCCGGGTTCCGGCGCATCGGCGAGAAGGTGGTGCAGCATCAGGAGCGCAAGTACGGCACCACCAAATTCGGGCTGGAGCGGTTCGTGTACGGCTTCCTCGATTTGATGAGCATCACGTTTGTGAGCCGGTTCCGGCGGCGGCCCATGCACTTCTTCGGGGCGCTGGGCACCATATCGTTCCTGATTGGGATGCTGATTACGCTGTGGCTGGTGGGGGAGAAGGTGTGGCTGTCGTGGCACAACCACCTCTCCCGCGACGTAACGGCCCAGCCGTTGTTCTTCCTGGCTTTGGTGGCGGTGGTAATTGGGGTGCAGCTGTTCCTGGCCGGCTTCTTGGCCGAAATGGTGCAGCTCAACGGCTCCAACCGCAACGATTACTTGGTAAAAGAGCGGCTGAACCTGAAGTAGACACATCACAATAGCAGAACGTCATGCTGAGCTTGCCGAAGCATCTCTACCGAGGCTAATCAGACAGTTAGCATGGCGGTAGAGATGCTTCGGCAAGCTCAGCATGACGTTCTTGTTTCACGCGTTTCTACCCTATGAACGTAGTCATCATCGGGCCGGCGTACCCGCTGCGAGGCGGGCTGGCCACCTACAACGAGCGGCTGGCGCGGGCCTTCCGCGAAGCCGGCGACGAGGTGCGCCTGGTTACCTTCTCGCTGCAGTATCCCGATTTCCTGTTTCCGGGCCAGACGCAGTTTAGCACCGAACCAGGCCCTACCGACCTGAATATTGAGGTGAGCCTGAACTCGGTGAATCCCCTGAGCTGGTACCGGGTGGGCAACCGCCTGCGCCGGGAGCGGCCCGACTTGGTGATTTTCCGGTTCTGGCTGCCATTTATGGGGCCGGCGCTGGGCACGGTGGCCCGCCTCATCCGGCGCAACCGCCACACCCGCGTGGTGGCCATCACCGACAACGTAATTCCGCACGAGAAACGGCCCGGCGACCGGCCGCTCACGCGCTACTTCCTTTCGGCCTGCCACGGCTTCGTAACGATGAGCCGCTCGGTGCTGGCCGACCTGCGCCGCCTGCACTTCCGGCAGCCCGCCCTCTACCGCCCGCACCCGCTCTACGACAACTTCGGCCCCCTCAAGCCCAAAGCTGAGGCCCTGGCCGCCCTGGGCCTCGACCCCGCGTTTGGCTACCTGCTGTTCTTTGGGTTCATCAGGGCTTACAAAGGCCTCGATATTCTGCTGGAAGCCTTTGCCGATGCCCGGCTGGCCCAGCTGCCGGTGAAGCTGATTATTGCCGGCGAGTACTACGAAGACGCTGCCCCCTACGAAGTCCTCATCCGGCAGCACAACCTGGAAAGCCGCCTCGTGCGCGCCACCGACTTCATCCCGAACGAGCGGGTGGTGGATTACTTCTGCGCCGCCGATATGGTAGTACAGCCCTACAAAAACGCCACCCAAAGCGGCGTCTCGCAGATTGCCTACCACTTCAGCCGCCCCATGCTGGTAACCGACGTGGGCGGACTAGCCGAGCTGATTCCGAACGGGGAAGTCGGCTACGTGGTACCACCCACGCCCCAGGCTATTGCCGATGCGCTGGTGGATTTCTACGCGCACCAGCGCGAGCAGGAATTCACCGCCGGCGTGTGGGCTAAGAAAAAGGAATTTTCCTGGGACGTGATGGTAAAGGCGCTAAAGGAAGTGGCCAGCTGACCGTCATTGCGAGCGGAGCGAAGCAATCCTTCCTTTTCAGGGCGGAAAACATTGACCTGTTCAAACCCCTTTTCCCCGTCAAGTTGCCAGATATAAAAACCTTCTACGTCTATCTGCTGACGAATCAGAACAGAACGGTCCTGTATATCGGCGTAACGAATGACCTGAAACGGCGGGTGGCGGAACACAAGGCGGGCCTGCACCGAGGCTTCACCCAGAAATACAACGTGCACCAGTTGGTGTACTTCGAGACGTATCCGGATGCCAACGCCGCCATTGCCCGCGAAAAGCAGTTGAAAGCAGGCTCCCGACAGAAAAAGCTGGAGTTGATTACCGCAGCGAACCGGGAGTGGCGGAGGACTTGTAGGTGTGCTAAATGATGAAGCCCTACCAGAAAGTATTGATGCGCTTTCTGGTAGGGATTGACTCTAGCTCAGGGCTTTGTGCTTTGAAAAGGAAGGATTGCTTCGTCGTGCCTCCTCGCAATGACGGGCTACGCGGGCACACTCACCCGCACGGCCTCAAACACTTTTTCCGCCGACAAATCTTCCATGCAGCTGGTGCCTAGCTTGCACGAGCCGCGGTAGAAGCAGACGCACTGCTTATCCGGCTGCACGAGCTGGCCGCGGCCGTAGAGGTCGAATTCGTAGGGGTTGAAGATGTTGTTCATCAGGATGGTGGGCTTGCGCAGGGCAATGCTGATGTGCATGGCCATGGTTACCTGCGTCACGATGCCATCCATCTGGTGCATCAGGTTGATGAACTGGGGCAGGGAGAAGGTGCCCAGGTAAGCCGCGCCGGTGGCGGCGTGGAGGCGGCGGTTGCGCTCATCCTCGGCCTCGCCGCCCAGCAGCACGGGCGCGTAGCCGGCCTGCTGCAGCTGGTGAATGAGGGTAATCCATTTTTCGTCCGACCACAGGCGGGTCGTCCACCGGTCGCCGCAGCCGGTGTTGAGGCCGATGCGAGGGCGGCCTTGGGGCAGTTGGCTCCAGTCGTAGCCCTTGTCCTCGTGGGTGTCGAATACATACTCCTCGTGCTGGAACTCGTAGCCGCACAGCTCGAAGATTTCCTGCACGTAGGGCTTCTGGTTTTTCTGGCTCAGCTCGTCGAACACGCCGGTAAGGTACTTGTGGTTAGCCAGCTCGTCCACGGGCCAGGCCACGCCGTACTGAGGGTGCAGCTGGTAGCCGAACTTCTGGTGCGCCCGGATGCTGCCCAGCAGGGCGCAAGCCTCTTTGTCCTTATCGAGGTTGAAGAGAATATCAAACTCCCGCTGCTGCAGGTGCAGCACGCTGGTGAGTTCCAGCTTCAGCACTTCGTCAATCCAACCGCCGCCCTGGGGCAGAATAGCGGGCGTGAGCGTGAGCCAAGTGATGCGGGCGTTGGGGTACTCATGGCGCAGCCGCCGCAGCAACGGCGTCGTGCGGATAACGTCCCCAATGGCCCCGAGCTTGATGATGAGAATGCGCTGCTGCGTGGGCGCGTAGGCCGGGCAGCCGGTGCACTGGTAGCCGTGCTCCTTATTCGGGCGGCAGGGAATATCACCGCGGAAGTGGCGGCAGTCGGGATGAACGGTAACGCCGTTGAGGTGAGGCATTGGGGGAAAAAACAGGGGAATGAGCCGGTAAAAGTAGCAGGCTGGCTGCCATCAGCCAATGAATCTCAGGCAACAAGCTGATAGTGAGGCAGTCGAAAATAGCCAAGGAGTAGGTAGGCTTAGTCAGCTACCCCGCTTGCTTCTGGAGCTCGGACATCTGGCCGCACCGCCGGAACAGAACCAGTAATTGCCAGAACAGCAACCCGCATAACAGTCCGAATTCGGAAGTTGGCTCCATGTAGTCAACAACCCACCCCAACAAACCGCCTACTACAATACCCAGTAAGGCCGCCGCCAGAAAAGGCTGCCAAACGCGGCACGGTCGAACAAAGGCCCAGAACAAGTGCGTCGGCTGCAACCACAACACCTGGTAATTACCATGTACGGGAGAATGCAGAGAAATTAACTGAAGCCCTACCAGGAAGCAGCCTAACAGGCCGGCCGCTGTCAGGAAGCTACGTTGCAGCACTCGTTGTGCCGCGGCATAACGCGCAGGGAGTAGTTGTGTAAGCAACAGCAGTAAGCCCAGACCAACCAAGCAGAACGAAGGCGTAAACACCTGGGGCTGGCGTGGGGGCGGCGTAGCCGTCAGCAGCGGGCGGGTCTGCTGCACGAAGGGCTGACCCAATCGGGAAGTATGCGCTAAGGCCCGTTGAAGCTCAAGTGGCAGAAAGAGCCGTTGCTCGAAGGGGGCGTAACGGTCGGCGGGCATACCTAGGCCGATATTCATGCCGAATGACACCCAGGGCGCCGGAGCCAGATAAGGTGCCAGGAGCTGCCGGTAGCGGATTGCTGAGTCGGCGTACGTGTAGCTGAGCGGTTGCGCCTGCGTTACGTTGCGCAGGTGGCCCAATAGGCGTGTGGTGCAGTTATCGGTGAAAAACTGATACTGGTAAAATCGGGACGGTGAGTGCAACGTAGTTTCCAGTTGCTGGTGCAACAGGCGGGCTTCGGGCTGACGCAGTGCCAGCACCTGCTCCGTAATGGCCCGGTTTTCCCGTCGGTACTCTTCCCAAAACTCCGCAAACGAGGTAGCTGACAGGAAATAGCGTAAGTCACCGCGCAGAAAGCGCCAGTAGAAGTTCGGTGTGCGAAAATCGAAGGTACCGTAGTTGTACACGCGGTCCAGGCCCCGGCCAGGATTGGTAACCCGCAGGGCCGAGTGCCCGAATAAGGCGTACGTTTCGGAGCCCGGCGCGCAGGTAAGCAGGCTGATGGCGAGGGTGTCGTTGGCAGCGGGGACTGCTTCTGCAGCCCCCGTACCCCAGACCCACAACAGGGCCAAAAACAATAACCGAATACCTAATGCGGGTAGATAGAACGCAGAAACGCGGCCCGACGCCTTTTCCGTAGATGAATACTGCATAGCTCCAGCGAAGCTACTTGAATAACGCATGGAAAAGATGCCGGGCCGCGCTTACGCGGCAAGAAACCGATGCGAGTAGGTGCTACACGCCCACGTAGCTGCTGGGCGTGATGGCGCGCAGCTCCTGCTTCACGGCGTCGCTCACGCTGAGGCCGTCCACGAACTCGCTGATGGTGGCCTGGCTGATGGCCGAGCCGGTGCGGGTGAGGGCCTTGAGGGCGTTGTAGGGGTCGGGGTAGTTTTCGCGGCGCAGGATGGTTTGCAAGGCCTCGGCTACCACCGCCCAGTTGTCGTCCAGGTCGCGGCGGAGGGCGGCTTCGTCGAGGGCCAGCTTGTCGAGGCCGCGCTGCAGGGCGGTGAGGGCAATGAGCGTGTGGCCCAGCGGCACGCCCAGGTTGCGCAGCACGGTGGAGTCGGTGAGGTCGCGCTGGAGGCGGCTGATGGGCAGCTTGGCCGCCAGGTGCTCCAGCACGGCATTGGCCAGACCCAGGTTGCCCTCGGCGTTTTCAAAATCAATGGGGTTCACCTTGTGGGGCATGGCCGAGGAGCCCACCTCGCCGGCCTTCACCGTCTGGCGGAAGTAGCCCAGGGAAATGTACTGCCACACGTCGCGCGCCAGGTCAATGAGAATGGTGTTGAGGCGCTTGAGGCCGTCGCAGAGGGCGGCCAGGTGGTCGTAGTGCTCAATCTGGGTGGTGGGGTGGCTGCGCTTGAGGCCCAGGCGGCCTTCCACAAACTGCTGGGCAAACTGGTGCCAGTCGGTGCTGGGGTAGGCCACGTGGTGGGCGTTGAAGTTGCCGGTGGCTCCGCCGAACTTCGCCCCGAAGGGCACCTGGCCCAGCAGTTCCACCTGGGCATCGAGGCGGGCTACAAACACCTCCACTTCCTTACCCAGGCGGGTGGGGGAGGCAGGCTGGCCGTGGGTGCGGGCCAGCATGGGCACGGCGGCCCAGCTCTGGGCGCGGGTGGCCAGCTGGTTGCGCACCTGCGCGTAGGCCGGCAGCAGCGTATGGATGAGGGCGTGCTGGAGGCTGAGCGGAATGGCGGTGTTGTTAATGTCCTGGGACGTGAGGCCGAAGTGGATAAACTCCAGGTACTGGCCCAGGCCCAGGGCCGTAAACCGGTCCCGCAGGAAATACTCCACGGCCTTTACGTCGTGGTTCGTCACCCGCTCATGGGCCTTCACGGCGTCGGCATCGGCGGTGCTGAACTGGGTGTAGATAGCGCGCAGCGGGCCGAATACTTCCGGGTTCACGTTCTGCAGCTGGGGCAGGGGCAGCTCACAGAGGGCAATGAAATACTCCACTTCCACCAGCACCCGGTACCGGATCAGGGCCAGCTCGGAGAAGTAGGCGGCCAGCGGGGCCGTCTGGCGGCGGTAGCGGCCATCGAGGGGCGAAACGGCGGTAAGGGGCGTCAGGACGGTATAGTCGAGGGCAGCAGACATGCGTAGAAGGAGGAAAAAGGCCAGGGACGGGCCAAAGGTAGCGGAAGGCGGGGCGCGGGCCAATCGGGGCGCGGGCCTTTTTCGTTACCTTTGTCGTCCGAGCGGCGGCGGGTTCGGCACGAATCTGGCTTGGCCCGGCCGCGACTTCCTTTCTCTCCGACCTGTGCGCGTGACTTCAGCAACCAAGAAAAAAATCGGCATCGGCCTGGGCATCCTGGTGGTGCTTTTGCTCAGTGGTTTAGGCCTTTTCCTGCTGAAGCGGCAGGAGCTGCTGGACCTGGCCCTGCAGAAAGTGAAAGCCAAGGTTGAAACCAAGTACCCCGTGGTACTCACGCTGGGCCCCGCCCGCTTCACCGACCTCAACACTGTGCAGCTCGAAGGCGTGAGCTTGGTGCCCACCACGCTGTCCGATACGCTGTTTACGGCCAAGCAAGTACGGGCCTCACTGAGCGTACGGAGCCTGTTCGCCGGCCGCCCGGTGTTCAGCAACCTCGAAATCGACAACGCCCGCCTCACCGCCCGCCAGACGCGCGCCGGCCAGGACAACTATTCCTTCCTCTACAAAAAGAAGAAAAACCAGCCCGTAGCGCCCGTGGACACGTCCAAAGGCACCAACTACGGTCTGCTGGCCAACCAGCTGCTGGAAGCTACCTTCGACAACATCCCCGACGAGGCCGACTTCCAGAACTTCCTGGTTACCTACCAGAGCCCCCGTCACCAGGCCCGCCTGGTGATGCCCCGCCT
Source organism: Hymenobacter sp. 102 (assembly GCF_049949205.1). Taxonomy (NCBI): domain Bacteria; kingdom Pseudomonadati; phylum Bacteroidota; class Cytophagia; order Cytophagales; family Hymenobacteraceae; genus Hymenobacter; species Hymenobacter sp. 102. Next base: position 1,555,518 of record NZ_CP188172.1, on the reverse strand, counting down.
GGCCATTGAGGACGGCGACATTACCGGGCAACTCACGGCCAACATCGACTCGGTGGAGAACCGCGTAGGCGTGCAGGGCCACATCGACGCCGGGGACTACGAGGTGGACGCCAACATTTTCGGGCTGGACAAGCGCCCCGTGGTGCTGCCCTACGTGCAAAGCCGCTACGGGGCCCGGGTGCAGTTCGATTCGGTGCGTGTGAGCCTCTCGGATAAGGATTTTGGCGGCGACGACGAGCTGACGGTGAAGGGCACGGCCGCGGCCGCCAACTTCATCGTGAATCACCCCAAGCTTTCCGACAGTGACGTGCGTTTTCCGCGCGGCGGCATTGATTTCGTGCTGAAGATGGGGCAGGCCTCGTTTGCGCTGGAGAAGGGCACGCGGGTGCTGCTCAACAAGATGGAGTTGTTTCCGGAGCTGAGCGTGCGCCGCCTGCCGGTGCCGGAGCGTGTGATTGGCAAGGACATTAACGGCCTCACCAACCGCAACCAGCTGCTGGCCGGGTTGCAGGTGAAACTGAATGTGGAATCGGCCGAAACCAAGGCCAACGACTTCTTCGCCTCCCTGCCCGAGGGCATGTTTGAGACGCTGGAAGGCACCCAGGCCGAGGGCACGGTGCAGTACCACCTCATGGCCGACCTCGACATGAACCAGCTCGACAGCCTGAAATTCGACTCGGGGCTGCGGGCTACCAAGTTCCGCATCACCCGCTTCGGGCGCGAAAACCTGAACAAGCTGAACGAGGAGTTCCCGTACACAGCCTACAACGACAAGGGCGACACCGTGAAAACCTTTCTGGTGGGCCCGTCGAACCCAGAGTACACGCCCTACAACGAGGTATCGGACTATCTGAAGTACGCCATCATGACGGCCGAGGACCCGCGCTTTATGACGCACCGGGGCTTCATGGAAAAGGCGTTTGTGAAGTCGGCTATTCAGAACATCAAGGAGCGGCGCTTTGCCCGCGGGGGCAGCACCATCAGCATGCAGCTGGTGAAAAACGTGTTCCTGACCCGCAAGAAAACCCTGGTGCGCAAGGCCGAGGAGGCCCTGATTGTGTGGATTATCGAAAACACCCGCCTGGCTACCAAGGAGCGGATGCTGGAGGTGTACCTGAACATCATCGAGTGGGGCCCGAAGATTTACGGGGTGCATGAGGCCGCCGAATTTTACTTTGCCAAGGAGCCGCGCAACCTGAATCTGTCGGAAAGCCTGTTTCTGGCCAGCATCATCCCGCGGCCCAAGTACTACCGCAACGGCTTCAACCAGTACGGCGAGATGCGCGTAAGCGGGCGGTACTTCCACCGGCTCATTGCCCAGCTGATGGCCCGCAAAGGCTACATCTCGCAGAGCGAGTACGAAAACCTGGGCACCTCGGTGAACTTCCAGGGCCCAGCCCGGCAATACATCGTGCGCGCCACCCGCGACACGGTGCGTACCATTGTAGCGGCCGATTCGTCGCAGTACGAGCCCCTGAACCTGATTGACCTGCTCGGCGGCGACACTGCCCCCGATGCCGGCGTAAATACCAACCAGCAGGAGCCCCCCGCCACCCCACCGCAGGGCAATTAGCCCGTCATTGCGAGGAGGCTGTCATTGCGAGGAGGCACGACGAAGCACCCGAAGGACAGCGAAGCTAATCCGTTCTTTTCGCAGGGCAGAACTAAGAACTACTTTAAAGCCCCTGATGCCTACACTGGCGTCAGGGGCTTTCTGCTTATCAAGGATTGGTGCCCTGTAAAGGAAGGATTGCTTCGCTCCGCTCGCAATGACGGGCGCTATTCTTTGTTCATCACTTCTTCCTTCTTCGGAAACAGCAACGATAACCCGATGGAGGTGGCCAGAATCAGACCGACGGCGGCCAGGGAAATGCCCATGGGAATATGCACCAGGTCGGCCATCAGCAGCTTGCCGCCGATGAAGATGAGGATGAGCGAGAGGCCGTAGTGCAGGTAATGGAACAGCCGCATCAGGCTTTCCAGCGCGAAATACAACGCCCGCAGGCCCAGTAGGGCAAACACGTTGCTGGTGTACACGATGAACGTGTCGCGCGAGACGGCCAGGATGGCGGGGATGGAGTCGGCGGCAAATACCACATCGGTGGTTTCTACCATCACCAGCACCACCAGCAGGGGCGTGGCGAAGAGCATGCCGTTCTGCCGCACAAAGAAACGGCCCCCGTGCAGGCGATTGGTAATGGGCAAGTGGCGGCTCAGAAACTTCACCACCGGGTTGTTGTCGGGGTCGATTTCCGGCTCGCCGCCGCTGGTGGCCATCTTCACGCCGGTGTACACCAAGAACGCGCCCAGTACGTAGAGCAGCACGTGGAATTTGGCCAGCAGCGCCGCCCCGGCCACAATAAACGCCGCCCGTAGCACCAACGCCCCAATGATGCCCCAGAACAGGATTTTGTGCTGGTACTGGGGCGGTACCTTGAAATAGCTGAAGATGAGCAGGAACACAAACAGGTTGTCCACGCTCAGCGACTTCTCGATGAGGTAGCCGGTGAGGAACTCCATGGCGGCCCCCCGGCCCAGCCAGCGGTACACCAGGTAGTTGAACGTCAGCGACAGGGCAATCCAGAACGCGCTCCAGCCCAGGGCCTCGCGCATGCGCACCACGTGCTCCCGGCGGTTAAATACCAGCAGATCCAGCAGGAGCAGCGCCAGCACTAACACGTTGAAGCCAACCCAGAAAAGCGGAGATATTTCCATCGGGAGTAAGATACGTGCCCGCCCGCATTTCCGGCACAATGGCCTGCGCAAAACCTCGCTAACGCCGCCGCCCGCGGCACCTATCAGAAGTACCGCGGGCGGGAGTAAGGAGCAATAAGATGATTAGCGGGCCTCCGGCGTAGCGGATACGGCCGGCACGGGAGCATCGGGGGCGCCAGCGGGAGTGCGCTCAAAGCGGCGGAACCAGCTGTCAACCTTCATCTGCAGCACGCCAAAGAAGGCTTCCTGCACAATGCCCTTGCTCATTTTGGAGGCACCCCGGGTGCGGTCAGTAAAGATGATGGGCACTTCCTTGATGCGGAAGCCGTACTTGTAGGCCAGCCACTTCATCTCAATCTGGAAGGCGTAGCCCACGAAGCGGATACGGTTCTGCAGAATAGTGCGCAGCACCCGGGCCGTGTAGCACTTGAAGCCGGCCGTAGCGTCGCGGATGGGCATGCCCGTCACAATGCGCACGTAGGCCGAGGCGAAGTATGACATCAGCACGCGGTCCATGGGCCAGTTCACCACGTTCACGCCCTGAATGTAGCGGGAGCCGATGGCCAAGTCGTAGCCCTGGTGGGCACAGGCGTCGTAGAGGCGCACCAGGTCGTCGGGGTTGTGCGAGAAGTCGGCGTCCATCTCAAACACATACTCATAGCCGCGCGCCAGCGCCCAGCGGAAGCCGTGGATGTAGGCCGTGCCCAGGCCCAGCTTGCCGGCCCGCTCCTCCAGAAACAGCCGGCCCGGAAATTCCGCCATCAGGCTGCGCACAATAGCGGCCGTGCCGTCCGGCGAGCCATCGTCAATGATGAGCACATCGAAAGGCTGCGGCAACGAGAAGACCTTACGGATGATCAATTCCGCATTTTCCTTCTCATTGTAGGTCGGTATCAGGACAACCCCGTTTGTCATTGCCGCAAAGGTAGAGGTTTGTTTGAAGAGCCAAAGGATTCATCGGCACTGGCTATCCTAAGTTAGGGTGTGCTTCAAGAATATACCGAAATATAGCCATTGAATGCCGCGCCCAATGCCGTACGCCTGTCATAACACGCGCCGCCAGAATTTGAGTTTACTACGGCTTCATTAAATAACAATGACGATATACATTAGCTGAGTTACAGCGCAGCTAATGCAGTGGCCAGCTGCCGGGCCTGCCGCACGCAGTCGGGTACGCCCACACCGGAGCGCCAGTTGGCGGCCACGTACAGGCCCTGCTCGGCCAGCGCATCGGCGGCGGCGTGGGCCGGCCCGATGTGCGCGTCGAACTGCGGAATGGACTGGTCCCAGTAGTAGCGGTACTGCCACACCGGCCCGGCCCCGGCCCGGATGCCGTAGAGGCGGCTGAGCTCTTGGTGCACGGCGGCTTTCTGCTCGGCTTCGGGCTGGCGGGCGTGGTCCTCGTACTGGCTGCCGCCCACAAACGTGGTGAACAGCACCTGGCCTGCCGGAGCCCGGCCGGGGAAGATGGAGCTGGTCCAGATGCTACCGGCGGCGTAGGGCTGCTCGGCTTTGGGGTTCAGCGCCCCGAAGCCATCCAGCGGGTGGCCTACATCGGCGCGGTAGTAGGCAGTGTAGATGGCCGTCATGGGCGGGTGCTGCACCTGGCTAAGGGCCGCCGCTACGGCCGGAAACTGCGCCTGCAGCAGCGGGGCCGCCGCGTAGGTGGGCAACGCCAGCACCACCTGGTGATACAGGCGCGGAGCGGGACCGGCGGTGGTTTCCAACTCCCAGCGGCCGTCGTCGGTGCGGCGGTGCAGGTGGGTGGCCGTCTGCCCGAAGTGGGCCCGCCGCAGCTTGGCGGCCAGTGTATCGGGTATGGTTTGCAGGCCCCCGGCCAGCGACACGATGCGCCGCCGCCCGGCCGGGTTTTTCGTTTTCATCAGGCCCCGAATAACCGAGCCATACTGCTGCTCCAGGGCCGCCAGCTGCGGAAAGGTTTTGTGCATCAGCAGCCGGGCGGGGTCGCCGGCGTAAATGCCCGAGATGAATGGGTTGAGGGCGTATTCTACCACCTCCGGCCCGAAGCGGCGGGTGAAGAACTCCGTCAGGGTTTCCTGCTCATTTACCGGGCCGGCCGGCTGGAACAGCTCCCGCACCATACCCAGGCGGGTTTTCAGGCTGAAAAACGGGCTGGTGAGCAGTTTGGGAGGGGAGGCCGGCAGCTGCTGGTACCGGCCCTGGCGCAGCACGTAGCGGTTCTGGCTCACGGCGGCGGCCTCCTGCAGCTGGCCGTTCAGGCCCAGCCCGGTCAGCAGCTCCTGCAACTCGGCGGAGAGCTGCAGCGAGTTGGGGCCGGTTTCCACCAGGTAGCCGTTTTGCTGCTCCGTGCGGATGTTGCCGCCGGGCCGGGGGCTGGCTTCAAACAGGTCGTAATCGACGCCGGCGCGCTGCAGGTACCAGGCCAGCGTGAGGCCCGAGATACCGCCGCCCAGAATAGCAATGGCCATGCGGTGAGGTGGTGAAATAGTGAGGTGGTGAAATGGTGAAAGCTGAACCGGCTCAACGCCCGAACAATCACCCGCGCAAAAATACGCAAGCCCGTCATAGCCCGCCGGACTACCTACTTTTGTCACCTGTCACCTGTCACCTGTCACCTAGCATCATGAACAAAGCCATATTTCTGGACCGCGACGGAGTATTGAACAATGAGATTGGCGAGTACGTGTGGGAGTTGGAGAAATTTGTGGTGTCGGAGGGGGTGCCCGAAAGCCTGGCCCGGCTGAAGGCGGCCGGGTACTACTTGGTGGTGGTAACCAACCAGGCCGGCATTGCCAAGGGCCTCTACACGGCGGCTCACGTACAGGCCTGCCACCAGAAGCTGCAGGACGCGGCCGGCGGGCTGATTGATGCGTTTTACTTTGCTCCGGGCCATCCACAGGTATCAGAGTCTCTGGCGCGCAAGCCCGGCTCCCTGATGCTGGAAAAAGCCCTGGCCCGGTTCCGGCTGGATGCCACCCGGTGCTGGATGGTAGGCGACCGGCTGCGCGACATCGAGGCCGGGCAGCGCGTGGGCGTGCGGGGCATTCTGGTAGGGCCCGAGGAGCAGGCTGGCTACCAGCCCCACGTGGCTGACCTGCGGGCCGCTACCGACCTGATTCTGGCCATATCGACCGGGGCCTAAAAACAGCAGCGCGGCTTCCATCCCCGGAGGGCGGAAGCCGCGCTGGCAGCGGGTACCACCAGGCGGACTACTGGCGGTTGGTGGCGGGGGCCGGGGCACTGGCCGTCAGCGACGAGGCCACGCGGTTGGCCGGCTTGGTGGCCGAGTACGCCGGGCATTGCCGACGACAAGCGGAGGCTCCCATCAACAGGATGGCCCCCCAGAGCAATAAGTTTTTCATGGAAAAGGACAACTAGGTGTGGCGGGCGTACAGGCTCAGATACTTCAGAGGTAGCCACAATTCCTACCGTCAACGCTGCCAGCAGCGGAAAAGTGTGCGAATAGGCTGATTAATTTTAACTATGTAAAATACAAAAAAAAGAGGTTCCCCTCCGGCGGAGAGAAACCTCTTTCTGGCAGTCCGATTTGGGAACTACAAGCTATTGACGCTCAACCGGAGTCGAATGCTGGGCCACGATGGTAGACGAAACGCGAGCGGCATCTTTCGTGCTCGAATAAGCCGGGCATTGCGACTTTTTGTTGCAGGAGCTCAGCCCAAGGCCGGCCACACACGCCAGGAGTAGTACTTTTTTCATGCTAAGTAAGATGTGAGCGGGCCGGGGCCGGCAGTTTTGGGGTCTGTGAGTAAAGGTACGGGAACTCCCGGCTGCGTGCAACCTATCGGCAAAAGAACGAGTCCTCCGAAACACTGCTTCAGAGGACTCGTTCTGCCTGAGTATTAGGCCTGATAGCCCAGAATGCGCATCATGGAGTCGGCGGTTTGCTCCTCAGCAAATACCCGGTCAGTGAGGTTACCGTCGGCGTCCCGGTCCAGAATCACCATTTTGGGGGCCGGAATCAGGCAGTGCTTCACGCCACCGTAGCCCGAGAGGCTTTCCTGGTAGGCCCCGGTGTGGAAGAAGCCCACATACAGCGGCTTGGTGTCGGTGGCGGGCTTGCGCTCGGGCAGGAACACCTGGTAGATGTGCTTCTCGGCGTTGTAGTAATCCTGGGAGTCGCAGGTGAGGCCGCCCAGCTGAATTTTCTTGTACGAGCGGTTCCAGTTGTTGAGGGCCAGCATGATGAAACGCTGGTTCAGGGCCCAGGTATCGGGCAGGTTGGTGATGAACGAGCCGTCAATCATGTACCACAGCTCCTTATCGTTCTGCAGCTTCTCGTCGAGGATGCTGTAGATGGTAGCCCCCGATTCGCCCACCGTGAAAATGCCGAACTCGGTGAAGATATCCGGCTCCGGCACGCCCTCTTCCTCGCAGATGCGCTTGATGGTACGCAGCACCTCGGCAATCATGTAGGGGTAATCGTACTCCTTCTGAATGCTGGTCTGGATGGGCAGGCCGCCGCCAATGTCGATAGTAGTGAGGGTGGGGCACACCTTGCGCAGCTCGCAGTATTTGTGCACAAACCGGCTCAGCTCCGACCAGTAGTAGCTGGTGTCTTTGATGCCGGTGTTGATAAAGTAGTGCAGCATCGTGAGCTCAAAGCGCGGGTCGTCCTTGATTTTCTGCTCCCAAAGCGGAATAGCATCGGTGTAGCGGATGCCCAGGCGGGAGGTGTAGAACTGGAAGCGGGGCTCCTCGTCGGAGGCCAGGCGCATGCCCACGTTGCACTTCTCGCGCACGTTATTGTGGTAGTAATCCACCTCGTTCGGTGAGTCGAGAATGGGCATGCAGTTCACGAAACCGTCGTTGATGAGGCGCGTGATTTCGTACTTGTACTCCTCGGTTTTAAAGCCGTTGCAGATGATGAACGTGTCCTTCTGCACCCGGCCCTTGGCGTGCATGGCCCGGATGATGTTGGTGTCAAACCACGACGAGGTTTCGATGTGGACGCCGTTTTTCAGGGCCTCTTCCACCACAAAGCTGAAGTGCGAGGCTTTGGTGCAGTAGGCATAGGAGTATTTGCCCTGGTAACCGGTCTGCTCAATGCCCAGCCGGAACCACTCCTGGGCCCGCTGAATCTGGGTGCTGATTTTGGGCAGATAGGCAATGCGCAGCGGGGTGCCGTGCTTTTCTACCAGTGCCATCAAATCAATGTCGTGGAAGCGCAGCTCATCATTCTCCACGTGAAATTCGTCGGTGGGGAAGTCGAACGTCTGGGAAATCAGGGAGTGGTAGGTATCCATGTAGTAGAGCCTAGTGCCTGGTGCCTAGTGCTTAGGGTGGAAACGAAGAAAAAGGTACACGAAACGTAGTGCTGGGTACTTGGTTGTGAGTGCGAAGCGGAAACTCCTCACTAAGTACCAAGCACTGCCAACTATGCACTAAATTGCAGATGCAAAGATACCCCCTCCCGGGGGTTTTGGTTGTGCTTTGTTCGTTGGTTGCGCCGGAAGGTCCGCGCGCGTCAAGCCTGAGAGGATTCCCACCCGCTCAATCGGCAAGCATCTAAACCACTTAACCTTTTTTCTGCCAATGTAATATGCGACGCATTAAGCTTCTGGAGGTCCGCTCCGAACTCGGAGCCGGCACCCGTGGCGCCAGCCTGGGCGTAGATGCCCTGAAAGTAGCCTGCCTCAACAAGGGCTCCGACTACTTCCGCCGGTTCAACTCCGTGGCCATTCCGGACCTGAACCACGTGCTCTTCGAGAAAAACCACTTCCCGAAGGCTAAGCACATCGATTCTATTTACACGGTGCAAAAAGGCATTGCCAGCACCGTAGAGCAAACCCTGCGCTTCGGCGAGTTTCCGCTGGTACTGGCCGGCGACCATAGCAACGCTTCCGGCACCATTGCGGGTATTAAAGCCGCGTATCCGCACAAAATGCTGGGCGTGGTGTGGGTAGATGCCCACGCCGATATTCACTCGCCCTACACTACGCCTTCGGGCAACATGCACGGCATGCCGCTGGCCATTGCGCTGGGCGATGATAACCGGGAATGTCAGCGCAACCAGCCCGAGCCCGAAACCGAATTCTTCTGGCAGAAGCTCAAAAATCTGGGCGAGCCGGGCGCGAAAGTGGCCCCCGAGCACCTGGTGTACATTGCCGTGCGCGACACCGAGCACGAGGAAGATGCCATTATTGAGCGGCTGGGCATCAAAAACTACCAGATTGCCGAAGTGCGCGAAAAAGGTACCCGCCAGATAGCGCGGGAGGTGTTTGAGCGCCTCCGCTTCTGCGACCTGGTGTACGTGTCGTTCGATGTGGACTCCCTGGACTCGCGCTTCAGCAAAGGCACCGGCACGCCCGTGGTGGATGGCCTGAACGTGGAGGAGGCCATCAGCCTGTGCCGCGCGTTGCTGGACAACGACCGGGTGGTGTGCTTTGAGATGGTGGAAATCAACCCCACCCTCGACTCCGAAAACACCATGGCCACCAACGCCTTCGACATCCTGGAAGCCGCCACCGATGCCATTCAGAACCGCCTGCGGCTGGAGGAAGTAGTGAGCCGGTAACCCGGGCGCGTATAAGAAGGAACGCGCCGGCTTCGTTACCGGGGCGTTCCTCCTTTACACGCTATTGCTCATGAAACTACTTGCTTACCTGGCCGTGCCCGTGGTGCTGGCTGGCTGCACGGCCTCACCCTCCACCACCACCGCTCCGGCCGCCGGCAGCGGAATTTCGCCCCCCGCGACGGCCCCCGATTCCGTGACGGGCACCATCACCTACCGCAACCGCATGGCCCTGCCGCCCACGGCGGTGGTGCGGGTGGTGCTGCAGGACGTGGCGTTGCAGGATGTGGCCGCCACGGTAATTGATTCCGTGACCATCCGGCCCAACGGGCGGCAGGTGCCGTTCGGCTTCGTGCTGCATTATGATGCGGCTCGTATTGCGCCGGGCAGTGTGTACACCGTGCAGGCCCGCATTACCGACGGCGGCCGGCTGCTGTACCTGCACGATGAGGCCTACCCCGTGGTGACGGACAACCACCCCAAGCGGGTGGAGTTGGTGCTTCGGCCGGTACACTAGTTGCCGGCCCGGGCGCAAGGCCTCCCTGGGAGGCATAGCACGGAGGGATTACGCCCGGATTGGCAGGAACGGCCCCAGCACAAAACTGCGGCGGATGATACGCAGCCGTCACGCTGCGGTGAGGCGGCAACCCCAGAAAGCGGCGGCAACAGACCATAAATGCCCCCGCAGCCTGGCGCGGCAGGTGGAGAAAGGCCAGTAAGGACGTTTGCGCCGCGCAGGCAAGCGTTTCAGAAAGCTGACGGGCAACCAGGTCAGGCTCCCCCCAGCCTCGGGCCTGAAAATCTGTAGTACCTGCGAGCCGACGGCCCCGGAATTTGGCTACCTGCCCGCCCTTCGTCTTAGCCGGGGCATATTCCCTAGCCGGAACGATTGTCAGCGAAGCTCTGCCGGATAACTCCGTCGGATAGCGTAGTCGCGGCCGTCTGACCAAGGTTGAATAGCTTCGATTGTAACCCGGGGCAGGTGGCAGCAAATCCGTAGTTTTCTCTAAATTATTTACGAAATTCTACTGATAGTCAAGTGGTTGTTTAGTTGGAAATTTGGGGTAGTAATTCATGTCCGTTTAGCTGTTGCCATGGTTATCTGCCACGAACTCTTTCCGGCCGGCTCCCTGCTGGCCCTGGCTGCCACGGTGGGCGAAGCAGAGCTGGCTGCACACCTGGCCCGGGCTTGCCGCAGCGGCAAGCCTGCCGTTTGGGTTGACTGCCGGCTGCTCCACACCCTGTCGGCAACGGAGGCTTGGCTACTCTGGGCCTGTCAGCAACGCTTGCACCGCCGAAAGGCCCGGCTGGTACTGTGTCAGGTGCCTGCGGTGGTAGAGCACCAGCTCCATACCATCCTCGCGGACGCGGGCGGGGCTTTGCATATTGTACCCTCTCTGGAGGATGCCGAATTGCTGCTGTAGGCCCTGCGCTACGGTTCAGCTAGCGCATGAGGTACAGAGATTAGCTAAAAAAAGTGTCGTACACTTGGGTGGCGGAGCCAGGAATCCCGCTTAACTGGCATGCATTCAACCCCACCTTTCCGGCCTGATCCTTCTTTGTCAGAAGGCCCATTCGATTGCGTCAACTTATTGGCTGCCCTGCCTTGGGGTGTGCTGTTGTTGGATGCGCAGTATAACGTACGGTACGTGAACTCAACGGCGGCGCAGTGGGGTGGGGTCGCACCCGAAGCGCTTATAGGCTGCCGGCTGACAGAAGCCCCCCTTGCACCGGCCCTCCGCACGGCCCTGCACCACTTGCTGGTGGTTGGCGAGGCGCAACCCGACGATACGTGGCTCCCGCACACGCAGCAATGGGCAAGCCTGCGCCTCGGGCCAGCCCCGGCCGGGCAGTACTGGGTGTTCTGGGAAGATACGACTGCCCGGCAGCGCAGCAGGCAACTGCTGCTCAATATGGAAGCCATTGCCCACATTGGCTCCTACGAGGTAGACTTGGCCACCGGCAAGTGCTATTTCTCCGACGGTATGTACCGGCTCTTCGGTGAGGAGCCGCAACGGTTTGAATTGTCGCTGCCCGTCATTGATACTCGCTCCCACCCCGACGACGTGGCCGCTGTTGCTCAGGTGCTGGCAGAAGCCATTCGTACCCGGCAGCCCTACACCTACCGCCGCCGGATTTGCCGCGCCGACGGCCAGTGGCGCACCCTGGAAGCCCACGGAGAAGTGTGCTGCGACGCCGCCGGTACTGCGGAGCAGCTGCGTGGTTTGGTGCAGGACATAACCGAACGGGTGCAGGCGGAGCAGCAGCAGCGGGAAAACCACGCCCTGCTCCAGCGCACCGTTGATAGCTCGCTGGATTTGGTGCAGGTGTTTGCGGCCGTGCGCGACGAGCAGGGCCAGGTAGTGGACTTTACATGGGTACTGAATAACGCCGCTGCCGAGCGGGAATACGGCAACGTGATTGGCCAGCGGCTGTGCGTACTGAATCCCGGCGTAGTAGAGACGGGCATTTTCGACACCTTTCGGCAGGTGCTTGAGTCGGGCGTGCCCGACCAGTCAGAGCGGCATTACACCCACGAGCAATTCGACGGCTGGTTTTATCAGTCGGTTGTAAAGCTGGGTGATGGGGTTGCTACCACTACCCACGACATTACGGCCCGCAAACGTGCCGAGCAGGAGCTGCGCGAAAACCGGGCTTTGCTGCAGGATGTTATCGACGCTCCCCATATCGGGCTGGCAGTGTACCGGGCCGTGCGTGATGAGGCGGGCGACATCGTGAACTTCGTGCACGAATACATCAACCGGGCCAGCCGGGAAATGCTGGGGGAAGATTTTACCGGCAAGCTTTTTACCGACCACGGCGACAACGGACGACACCAGCTAGCTCAGCTCTGCCAGGCGCTGGTCTCGGGCCAGCGCAACCGTTACCTGCGGCCCGCCGACTTCCGGGGCCGGGCCATGTGGTTTGCCATCACCAATACCCCGCTTGACCGTGACCGGCTGGTGCACAGTTGGGAGGACGTGACTGAGCGTCAACAGGCCCAGCTGGAGATTCTGCAGCTTAAGGAGGAGTTGGCCCAGCAGGTCAGCGACAAGTACCAGGCCCTGTTTCACAGCATGGACCAAGGCTTTGGCATTCTGGAGGTATTGTTCGACGAGACCGGTGAGCAGGCGCTTGATTTTCGCTACCAGGAGCTGAATCCGGTGTTCGTGCGCGAGTCGGGTATGCCGGCCGATGCCCAGGGCCGCACGGCCCGCGAACTGCTGCCTAACCTGGAGGCCTTCTGGTTTGAGAGTTACGGAAGGGTGGCCCGCACCGGCGAGCCCCTGCGCGTGGAGCATTTTGAGCCAATCGTGGGCCGATGGTTTGATGTACACGCCTTCCGCATCGGCCCCCCCGCCACCCGCCAGGTTGCCGTGCTTTTTTCCGATGTCACCGCCCGCAAACGGGCCCAGCAGCGCCAGCAGTTTCTGCTGCAGCTGGCCGATGTGCTGCGTCCGCTTACGGATCCGCAGGTTGTGCAACACGAGGCGTTAGCGGTATTACGCGCCCACTTGGGCAGCACCCAGGCCCTGTACGCGGAAGCTCTCACTCAGGAAGGCATCCTGCGCATCAGCGCCGAAAACCGGGCTCCCAACCGGCCTTCCCTGGTCGGCCAGGTGCTGCACCTCCAGGCCCTCGGCCCCGGAGCGCTGACCAAGGCCCGTGCTGGACAGCCGCATTGGTGCAGCGACGCGCTGACGGCTACCCACACCCGCGAGCACCAGGATTGGTACGCGGCCCTCGGCACCCCCCGGGCCTGGGTGATGATACCGCTCGTAAAAAAAGACCAGCTGCTGGCCATGGTGGTGGTGGCCGATGCCATGCCCCGGACCTGGCCCACCGAAGACGTGACGCTGCTGCAGGAGGCTATTGAGCGCATTTGGGCGGCCGTGGAGCGGGTCCGGGCCGAAGCTGTCCTGGCTGCCTCAGAAGAGAAGTATCGGACGCTGTTCGAGACAATGGACGAGGGTTTTGCCATTGTAGAGGTCTTGGCTGACGACAGCGGGCAGGTTACCGACATGATCTGGCGGGAGATGAATCCGGGCGTAGAACGCCATGTAGGTCTGAGTGGCTGGGCGGGGCGAAAAGCCAGCGAAGTAATGCCTGGTGTGGAGCAGGAGTGGCTAACCGCGCTTACCAGCGTGTATCAGACGGGCAAACCCGTGCGTACAGAAGCCTATATGCTCGGCCTGAACCGCTGGATTGACACGTACTACACGCGTGTTGGTGATACCAGTGGCCGGCTGATTGCACTTGTTTTCAACGACATCACCGAGCGCAAGCGTCGGGAGCAACAGCATGAGTTTTTGTTGCAGCTCAGTGATGCGCTGCGGCCGCTTTCCCATCCCCTGGACATTCACGCTACAGCTGCCAAGCTGCTGGGCCGGCAACTCAGCGCCAGCCGGGCGTATTACGTTGATCTGGACCACGATGCTCAGGAGTTTGTGGTGGCACCTGACTGGCATGATGCAGACATTGCCGGGCCCGGCCGCCGCTACCCGTTCAGTATCTGGCCCATGCCTTGGCTGCTGCGGGGGCAGACCTGGGTGTGCCCTGATATAGCTACTTCTCCCGACCTCTCGGAGGAGCAGCGCGCCCTGTACCATAGCCAGAATATCCGCGCTGCCGTAATTGTGCCTCTGACCAAGCAGGCACAACTGACGGCCACGCTGGTTATCGGCCACAATACTCCCCACGCCTGGTGCCCGCAGGAAGTAACGCTGCTGGAAGAAGCGGCCGAGCGTATCTGGGGGGCCGTAGAGCGTGCCCGCGTTGAGGAGTCCCTGCGCGAAAGTGAGGCCACGCTTGCCGCAGTGTTCGACGCGCTGCCGGTAGGCATCGGCCTGAACGCCGCGGATGGCCGCCAGACCCTGGCCAACCACCAGATGCGGCGCTACCTGCCCATCGATACCATCCCCTCCTGCGCCACGACGGAGCTGCCGCGCTGGCAGGCGATGGGGCCGGACGGGCACCCGCTGCCCGCCAGCGAATTTCCCGGCGCCCGGGCCCAGCGGGGCGAGAAAGTTATGTCAGGCCTGGAGATGCGCTACACTCCGGCCGAAGGGCAGTTGATCTGGACACAGGTGTTTGCCGCACCGTTGCGTGACCGCCACGATCAAGTAACCGGCTACGTCACGGCCATTCTTGACATTACGGCCCGTAAGCAGGCCGAAGAAGCACTGCGGCAGTCGGAGGAGGAGTTTCGCATGGTAGCCAACCTGGTACCTGACCTACTCTGGCGCAGCAACGCAGCGGGCGAAACCCGCTGGTACAACCAGCGCTGGTACGAGTACACCGGCCAGACGCCGGTTGAAGCGGCTGGCTATGGCTGGACCGACGTCATCCACCCCGATGACCGGGTAGCCTCCGTGCAGCGCTACCGCGCCGCTATGCAGAGCGGGCAGCCCCTGCAGCAGGAGCACCGTATCCGCTCGGCTACGGGTGAGTACCACTGGTTTCTGGTGCAGGCCCTGGCCATTTATGACGAGCATGGCGCAATGGTTGAATGCTTCGGTGCAGCCACCGACATCCACTCGCGCAAGCTGGCTGAAGTGGCAATGGCCGCTGACCAAGCGGGGCTGGCCCGTGAAGTTGCTGCCCGCACGCATGAACTACAGGCCAGCCGCGACCTGCTGCAATCCGTGCTCGATACCAGCCTTATTTCTATGTCGGTACTCTATGCCGTGCGCGACGAGAAGGGGCAGGTGCAGGATTTCCGGATTGGTCTGGTGAACAAGGAGCTGGAGCGCGAAACCGGCCGTACTGATATGGTAGGTAAGCTCTACACCCAGGAGTACTCGGGCATTCGACAAACAGGCATTTTTGATTTGATTCTGCGGGCCCTGGAAACCGACGAGCCGCAGGGCGTAGAGTACCTGTATCCTTTCGATGGCTCCGACAAGTGGTATGCGTGCCAGTTTGTGAAGCTGGGCGACGGGGTGGTAGCCACCAACCTGAATATTACCCAGCGCAAAATTGCCGAGCAGGAACGCCTGAAAAACCTGCGGCTGCTGGAGCAGGCCGAAGCCGTTGCCGGCCTGGGTTCGTGGGACTATGATCTGGTCACCGGCCACATGCGCTGGTCGGAAGGGATGTATCACCTCGTGCACCTGCCACCGGGTCAGCCCGTCGGCCCCGATGTGTACCTGCAACTGGTAGTGGAGGAAGACCGAGCCCGGGCCGAGCAGTTGGTGAGGCGGCTAACCACCGGTCAGAACGTGGAGCACACGCTGCGCCTGCGGGTGGATGGGCAGGTGAAGACCGTCCGCATTAAAGCCGTGGTACTTCGGGACGAAACCGGTTTCCCCGCCCGGGTACTGGGCGTAGATCTGGACCTGACGGAGTTGCAGCGGCTGGAAGCCGACAACCTACGCCTGCGCCTGACGCAGCAACGGGCTTTATTTGAGGCCGTGCAGGCTACGCAGGAAGCGGAGCGCCGGCGCATGGCCGAGAGCCTGCACAACGGGATCGGCCAGATTCTATGCGCAACCAAGCTTCGCCTCGACCAGGTACACGCCTCTTTGGCGGGCACCAGCCCAACACTTGCCACCGCCCGGGCCGAGGCTGACCAGCTGCTGAGCGAGGCCATCCGCCAGACCCGGGCTCTATCGCACGAGTTGGTGCCGATGGTGCTGGAAAAATTTGGCCTGGCCGCCGCCCTGCAGGATATAGCCAACAAAATGAGCACCCCACCGCTGCGCATGCTCAGCCACGTAGAGCTGGATGAATCCGCCGTTGCCCTGACGCCGTCCCTGCAGATGGCTGTGTACCGCATGGCTCAGGAGTTGGCTCAGAACATTGCAAAACATGCCCGCGGGGCCACTCAGGCCAGCCTGGAGCTGGAAAGTATGCTTGGCTGGGTACTGCTGCGGGCCGAGGATAACGGCAGTGGCTTCTCGGGTACACCAACTGAGCAGACGGGCCTGGGCCTACGCAGCATCCGCGACCAAGTAGCACTGCTCGGTGGGCAGTTGGAAATCGGTTCTGTCATCTCCGGTGGGGCCTACGTACGCATCCGAATTCCCTACCCGGGTTCCCATCCTGATTCCTCCCTCTATGATCCGCCTCTTTCTGGTTGACGACCACGCCGTGCTGCGCCACGGCCTTCGTGCTTTGTTTCAGCAGGATCCTTTCCTGCAGGTAGTAGGTGAGGCTGAAAACGGTGAGCAGCTTCTGGCCCAGCTTCCCACCACTCCCTGCGACGTGGTGCTGCTGGACCTGCACATGCCGGGCCTCGACGGGCTGGCCACCACTGAGCGCCTGCACGTGGAGTATCCGCAGGTGCGCGTGGTGGTGCTTTCCATGGTGGACAACGAGCGGGCCATTGGGCAGGTGCTGGCCGCGGGAGCCAGCGGCTACGTGCTGAAAAATGCAGGCCCCGATGAAATTGTGGTAGCTGTGCGGGCCGTGGCGGCTGGCCGGCGCTTTCTGTGCTCCGAGTTGGGGCTGAGCATGCTCAACCGGGTTTTAACCTGTGTGCCTGAACCCCCAGCCCGGCCGAGCGGCGGCCTGTCGGCGCGGGAACAGGAGATTCTGCAACTGGTGGCCGAAGGCTTGACCACCGCCCAGATTGCTGATAAGCTGTTCACCAGCCCTCGGACCGTGGAAACCCACCGCCAGAACATCATGGAGAAAACCGGGGCCCGCAACACCGCTGCGCTAATCAAAACTGCCGTCAGCCAGGGGTGGCTTACCTGAAGCTGCCCGCTTTGGCCAGGCTGTATCAGGCTGGAAGGCCGCCCCGCGCGTGGTTTCGGTAGTTCGGCGCGCCGCCTCCGTAGATGTACGGAATCAGGCGGGAAAATCCCGTAATTCTGGTCTTGGAGGCTCTTTTTGCTTCTTTACGCCGGCCCAGTATCCGTAGAATGTACCCAGCCACTACTCCAGTGGTTCCACGCTACCTTCTACTATGAAAACGCCCTCGTCTGCCCCTCACCATCGATTGGCCCATCCACACGCTGTGGCGGCTAAAACCCCGTTTCTTCTGAAAGCGCCAATGCTGGCAGTGCCCGCCTGGCACCACCCCGGCTGGATAAACCCCACCGTTGCCTGGCTTACCGCCCGGCCGTGGGAAAGTGGCCGTCCGGCGCAAAGTCGCCAGGCATAGCTGTGCACGTATGTCGCCGATACCCAACGTACCGCTCTGGGGTGGGGTAGAGTGTACCTGCCGCCGGGTGGGCGACGCGTACTCGGACCAACTCACGCGTAGCGGACACATTCATCGGCTTTCCGATCTGGACCGTTTCGCCGAGCTGGGCCTGCGTACGCTGCGCTACCCTATTCTGTGGGAGCATGTGGCCCCGGACAGCCTCGACAGTCCCGACTGGCGCTGGGCCGATGAGCGCCTGCACCGGTTGCAGGCCCTGGCTATCGAGCCAATTGTAGGCCTGGTGCACCACGGCAGTGGCCCGCGCTACACTGCTCTCAACCAGCCCTCCTTTGCGCCCGGCCTGGCCCGTTACGCCGGGCTGGTAGCAGCCCGCTACCCGTGGGTCCGCTACTACACGCCCGTCAACGAACCCCTGACTACGGCCCGTTTCAGCGGCCTGTATGGCCTGTGGTACCCGCACGGTACTTCCGACGAGGTATTTGTGCGTGTGTTGTATAATCAGGTGCTGGCTATTAAGCTGGCTATGCAGGCCATCCGGGGCGTTAATCCGGACGCGCAGCTGGTGCAAACCGAGGATTTAGGGTACGCTCACGCCCGCCCGGTACTGGCGGAGCGGGCGGCGTTCGAGAATAACCGGCGCTGGCTCACCTTTGACTTGTTAAGCGGTACCGTTACACAACATCATCCGCTGTGGCACTACCTGCGCCGCCACGGCCTGAGCGAGACCGAGCTCCTGGTATTTTCGCAGGATCCCATGCCGCCCGCCATCCTGGGCATCAACTACTACGCCACCAGTGAGCGGTTTCTGGATGATCAGCTGCCCGGTTGCTCCAAGCAGGATGCGCAGTCCGGCAACGCCGGTCATCCTTCCTACGCAGATGTGGAGGCCATACGCAGCCCGGAAGTATGTCCGGTGGGGCTGGAGGCGCTGCTGGCGCAGGCCTGGCTCCGCTACGGTCAGCCGTTGGCCATCACGGAGTGTCATTTGGGCTGCACCCGCGAGGAGCAGTTGCGCTGGCTGCACCAGAGCTGGGAAACGGCCAACCGGCTGCGAGCCCAGGGCGTGGAGGTACTTGGCCTCACCGTCTGGTCGCTGCTGGGAGCATACGACTGGGATACCCTGCTCATCCGTGACGGAGCCTCCTACGAGAGTGGCGTCTTCGATGTCCGGAGCGGTCAGCCCCGGCCCACGGCGCTCAGTGCCATGGTGCGCAATCTGATCCGCCACGGCCACCATCCGCATCCCGTAGTCCAAGGATTGGGATGGTGGCAGCGTCCTATCCGTTTTTCGGCCCCGCCGCTTGGCTGATGCACGTTACCACCGGATTGTGGTACGGCCACTTCATCCAGTCTTATCTCGTATGCATTCTGCGTCCTTCTCTGCTGGCAATTCCTCGCTCACCAGTCCACCGCTGTTAATTACCGGCTGCCACGGCACCCTGGGCCGGGCGTTCCGGCGGGTGTGCCACCTGCGGGGGCTGGAGGCGGTGTGCCTTGACCGCGCCGCCCTGGACATTGCCGATGCCGCCGCCATTGCCAGGGCCTTAGACTGCTACCAGCCCTGGGCGGTGATAAATGCAGCCGGGTACGTGCGCGTAGACGAAGCCGAAACCGACCTGGCCCGCTGCTACCGCGAAAATACCATTGGTGCGGCGCTGCTGGCGCAGGCCTGCGCCACGCGCCGCCTGCAGTTGCTGACTTTCTCTACAGATCTGGTATTTGATGGGGCTCAGCCCCAGCCGTACCAAGAAACCGACCGGGCCCGGGCCCTCAATATTTACGGCCACAGCAAGCTGCGGGCCGAACAAGCCGTGCTGGCCCGGTTGCCGGCGGCGCTGGTGGTGCGCACCAGCGCCTTTTTCAGTGCCTGGGACGCGCACAACTTCGTACACCACGTTCTGGCAGCCACCCGCGCCGGTCAGCCTTTCGCCGCCGCCGATGACCTCATCATCTCGCCCACCTACGTACCCGACCTGGTCAATACGGCCCTTGACCTGCTGCTGGACGAGGAGCGCGGCATCTGGCATCTCACCAATGATGGTACCTGCACTTGGGCTGAACTGGCCCGCTACGCGGTGCGGGCCGCTGGTCTGGATGCTGCCGGCATTGAAGCACGACCGGCCGCTGCGTTCGGCTGGGCCGCCGCGCGCCCGGCCAACAGCGCCCTGCGCAGCCGGCAGGGCATGCTGCTGCCCGGTCTGGAAAGTGGTCTGCAGCGCTACCTGCTGGATGAGCGCCTGCTACAGTCCCCCAATCCGCCCGCAGCCCTGACCGGGTAGGCCCCGCCGCCGGGCCCCGGCCCGAATACTGCGCATCTTTCACCCCCATACCTTTCGTTCTATGCCCCTGCACCCCGAGCTGGAAAAGAAACTCAGCAACACGTACGAACCCAACGCCACCCTGCACGACGTGTTTAAGGGTTACAACATCACCTTTGTTACCAACGAGCACGGCGAGCCGGTGCTACTGTTTTTCGGCCGGCAGCAGCCCAACGGCCTGATTGCGGGCGAACGGTTCACGCGCACCATCAAGCGGGTGCCGGGCAGCCTGGGCATTCAATCGAGTCACTGGGACAATCAGGGCAAAATAATGCGCTGAGACTCGCCCGTTGGTTGGGCGTGCCTCAGCGGTGGAATTGGTGAAGACCAGAGACGTTGGAGTCTTATTCCGGCTTTTCCGGCGTTGGTTCTAGCAGGGGAGGCTTGCGGGTGGCAAAGCCCGGCAGGTGAAACCGCTGCCCCTTGGCCAGCAGGTGCAGGCGCAGGTCGCGGATGGAAAATACGTCACCGGGCTGCACCTCCGCAATGGTATTGCCGGTACAGTCGTGGCCGTCGAGTAGCACCACAATTCCGTTGCCGACGACTTCCAGCTCATTACCCTTTGTGATGAGGGCGGCCGTATCTTCTTCCAAGCCCAGACCAATGCAGCCGGGATTGGTAGCAATAATCTGCGCCATGCGTACGATGCGGCCCCGAGCAATGAAGTGCGTGTCCACGGCTACATCGCGCAGCAGCTGCAGCCCGGTAGTGATGTGTATTTCGTCTTTCACGAACCCGGCATCATTGCGGCCCTGGTAAATCATGGGCGTGCTCATGGCCGTGGCCCCGGCGCTGGTGCCGGCAATGAGGATGGGTTCATGCAGATACCGCTCCGTCAGGCGCGCCAGCACCAGCGTGCCGCCAAGCAGGGTCGTGAGCCGCAGCTGGTCGCCACCTGTAAACATCACCCCATCAGCCCGGTTCAGCAGCTCCAGGGCCTGCGCGCTGTTAGCCTCGTCCCGACTCTGCACGTGCAGCGCCTCCACGTGTTTGATACCCAGGCGCTGAAAAAGGCGGATGTAGTCCCGGGCCGATACTTCCGGTTCTTCGGAGGCAGCGGGTATCACCACAATGGTTTCTTTTTTGGGCAACTCCTCCACGAAGCGCTGCAAAATGAATTCCGGGGACTGCTCGTGCGAAGGACCGGCTTTATCACGCTGCTCGTGGCCGCCAATCAGCAGTAGCTTGCCTTTGGGAACAGGAAACGGATTGGGCATTGAGAAGCAGGAAAAGGAAAATAGTGACCCGTAAAGTGCCGTTCATGCAGGTTTTCAGGCTCCCGAAGTGTATCTGGCGGATAGTGTCGGCCATCGTATTGCTCCGGGCAGCATCAGGGTACCGTTTTGCATGCGCGGCCGAGGGAGAATGAGCTGCCGGAACCGGCCGCAACCGGTGGGCAGACGGTGCAGGCAGAAGTGGCCCCGCCGCCAACGCCCCGGAAATGCAGGCGTAGCGCGTACTGAGCCAGTCCGGTACACAACGCAGGGCCGGCACCCGGATTGGGGCTACAGGGCTTTTTGGTTCAGGTGTTCCTTAGCCAGGTTGTTGAGTTTGGTATCGGTCAGCTGTTCCTCGGCCAGCGACTGGCGCAGCATATCGGCTACCTCCACGTGCCCAAGCCGGCTGGCGAAGTGCGTAGCCGTGCCGTAGCCCGAAATTTCGTAGTGCTCAATGCGCTGAGCCGCGGCAATCAGGGCCGCATCCATCACTTCGGCCGTGGCCCGTTCCGACATCGTTTCCTGACCTTCGGCAATAAGTCCCGCCATTGCCTTGCACGTATGGCCCCCGAGGGAAAGATTCAGGAACTCCCCAATCTGTTCGAGGCGCCTAAGCTGCTCCTCGGTTTCGCGTAGGTGCTTGCGGAAGCCGGCCTGCAAACGCTCATCGTGGGCTTTGTCGGCCATGAGTGGCAGGGCTTTGATGAGTTGTTTTTCGGCGCTGTACAGGTCTTTCAGCTGCACAGTAAGGAGGTCATCCAGGGTTTCCAGTTTATCAAACATTGCCGGGCAGAAAAGTGAGAGAGTAGGAGTGGACCGCGCCACCGACCTGTTCTGCCTACGCCGCCGGTAGCAGGTTCGTTCAGCGTATAATAGCCGCCGTCGGCAACAGGCCAGGCTAGTGGTTGAGGGTGTAATGGGATGAATATGAGTAGTTTGTTTGTGCAACTGGCGCGCGCCTCAGCATTCTTCGTCAGCGGAAATACGGGGCGACAAATCCGTAGTTAGCCGGAGCAAAATCCGCATTTCCCCCGGTTTCCTGCCATCCCGGAAGGGCGGGCTTGCTGGCTTCCGGGCAGCCCGTTGCTTGGTAGCTCGGGGAGTGAGGGGCGGGATGGGGACCCCCTGCAGCGGCCACGGTCCGGTACGGTGGCGCGGGGGCTCCCAAGGAATTTTCCGTGTTTTTGCCTACGTGGTTACCGGCCAGATTACGTAGTTGCTCATCCTCTTTACCCGGCACTACATCCGTATAGCAAGGCACTTAGTTCTTTCACAAATCCTTATCCTTCACACATGTCTAAAACATCTTTCTGACTCGCCTTACTGAGTCTGGTCCTCGCAGGAGCCCAGCTGACGGCCTGCAGCAGCGACGGCGGCTCCAACGCATCAACTGAATCCAATGCCGCCGGCACTGATGCCAGTGCGGATACCGTATATATGGAAGGCAATGATGCCGGCACAAACACTTCAGGTGATGGGATGAGCGGTAACTCCACTCCCAACGGCACTGACACCAACGGTTCCGGAACCAGCGGCTCTGATACTAACGGCTCCGGAACCAGCGGCTCTGACAGCCGATAGTTCAGACCGCCGGAAATAACGCAGTTTACGCTTTTAAGGATCGGGGCAATGCTCCGGTCTTTTTTTCTTTAACTACTTACCGGTCACAACCCTTTTGTGGCCTCTGCTGCCTAACCGGTAGCGAATTCGGCAACGGCATGCTGCGCCCGGCAGCGGCCGGAGGCAGGGGGCTCTTTCGGCGAGTACCTGATGTGCGCGCCCCTCACGCAGAAAGCCTGTATCCACGCGTTTAACCGGCTTTCGGGGCCTCGCTCACGATGTATAGTACGTGTAGGAGGCTGGCTTTACCCGGAGCGCGCGA
This sequence comes from Hymenobacter sp. 102, assembly GCF_049949205.1. Lineage (NCBI taxonomy): Bacteria > Pseudomonadati > Bacteroidota > Cytophagia > Cytophagales > Hymenobacteraceae > Hymenobacter > Hymenobacter sp. 102. The sequence goes on along the minus strand of NZ_CP188172.1, from coordinate 1,532,759 downwards.
CTACCGGCGGGGGAGAAGAGTGCGTTGCCGGCTCGGATTTGCATTGGCAGTTGCCTAGCCCGACGAGGACTAGCAGCCAAGCGGCTAATAGTCAGCGCTGTTTTCGGGCCCCAGGCAGCGCATAGCGAGGGACGCCGGGGGCAGGAGCACCCGGCCGCATGATTACCAGCTTGCATACCCACTACCCACGCGGCCGGGCGCAATAACATCCCGCCTGAGCTGGTGCAGATGGGTTCTCTGGCCGGGAGCGGGCTGTATTCTGGACTGCGCGCTGTCCAGCAACTGGACCCGGCGTCCGGTAACTGGACGCGTAAGGTTGTGCTCTCCCAGTGATATATCCTGATAATCAGGTGAATGGAAATATGGGCCTGAATTGGCAGGAAAGCTGGGTCACTGTACTCGACTTCCTTTTCTCTTCCAACTCCACCGTATGCTTGCCCGCGCTTTTTCCACTCAGCCCCGTATTCATTTTCCTGCCGTTTCTATTCGTTTGCTGAAGCACGTGCCAGGGCGTCTGCTGACTGCCGGGCTGCTGGCCGCGGCCGGTAATATGAGCCCGGCCCAGGCTCAGCAGCAGCCCGGGCCCTGGTTGGCCCAGAGCACCGAAACCCGCTCGGCCGTGTTGCAGCGCCTGGCCACCGATGCCGCCGGCAACACCTACCTGACCGGCCGATTTACCGGGCAAATCCGGTTTGGGGCGACCCGGCTAGTCAGCCAGGGCCGCAGTGATGCCTTCGTGGCCAAGCTCACGGCCGGCGGGCAATGGGCCTGGGCCGTGGGAGTAGGTGGGGCTGAAAGCGACGGGGCTACCGACCTAGCCCTGGATGCTCAAGGCAATCTGTTGGTGGCAGGCTCGTTTACCGGGCGGGTAGCCTTCGGAGAGCGGGAGGCCGTTAGCCAGGGGGGGCAGGATGTGTTTGTGGCCGCTTTGACCCAGCAGGGCGCGTGGCGCGGGGTACTCACTGCCGGCGGCCCTGGCCAGGATGAGGCCCTGGCGCTGGCCGCTGGGCCGCAGAATACCGTAGTTATCGGGGGGCGCTTCCAGGGAGAAGCCGTATTTGGTGCGCACCGGCTGCAGGCGGCGGCCAGCAACGATGGCTTCGTGGCCCGCCTGGATCAGAGCGGTACCTGGACCTGGGCAACCTCGGTTGGAGCCTCAGAACAAGGAGCCGTTCGGCGGGTGGCCATCAACGGGCAGGGCGAAGTGGTGGCCACGGGCTATGTGGGCGGTACCGCCCGCTTTGGGGCATACCCGGTGGCGGGCCAGGGCACCCACAATGCCTTCGTGGCCCAACTCAGCGGCAACGGCACCTGGCAGTGGGCTACGGCAGGACTGAGCGCCAGTACCACCTACGGCAACGCCCTGGCCTTGGATGAGCAGAACCGGGTGTACGTGGCGGGCTCCTACAGTGGATCCGCCTCATTTGGTTCTCACCACCTCAGCAGCCAGGGCGGCGACGATGCCTACGTGGCCCGACTTAGTGCCGCCGGCCAGTGGCAGTGGGTAACCAGCGTGCAGGGCCAAGCCTTGGAAACAAGCCAGGGGCTGGCCCTCTCGGCGCTGGGTACGCTGTACGTAGTAGGCAGCAGCAGTCGGGCGGCTGTGGGTCCCGGTGCCGCCCTGGCCAACCAGGGCGGGCTCGACGTATTCCTGGGCAGCCTGAGTACGGAGGGTGCGTGGCTAGGTGCGCAGACTGTGGGCACGCGGGGCCCCGATGAAGCAACGGCCGTGGCGCTGAATCCGGCCGGGGAGGTGGTGGTAGGCGGGACGTTCAGCTTCTCGGAGCCGGATTCCGGCCTTGCTCCTCAGCTGGTGGTGGGCCGCTTCCGCCTGTCTGATGCGTACCCGCCCACAGTGCAGCACGGCACCCGGCCCTAAGCACCGGTAAGTTGGCTACCCTCTCTGCAAGCCGCCCGGAATACCGGGCGGCTTTGTTGTTTACTATAGTGGCGGCTCAAGCCAATTCGCTTTTCAGGTCCGCTCCGAATAATAAACGGACTTACCATTCGTTGGAATTCTGGTTGATGTATATTAGAAAATATCTATATAATGCAACCTGTTTCACCCAGATAAGTATTCTGCAATGATTTGCTGGTCAGCCAACTGTCGGCCGCAAGTTCATCGTTCGGCTTATCTTCGCCTGTACAATGCCACTTTATCACCTCATGTATCAAAGCTACGCCAGCGACGAATTTACTGGCGAAGCGCTACCCCAGCTGCTCCAACAATGCAGCATGCAAAACCAAGCCGCAGATGTGACCGGTTTGCTGCTGCATACCCCCGACGGCCGCTTTGCCCAACTGTTGGAAGGCCGCAAACAACATGTGCTCGCCATTTACCAGCGCATTACCCTCGACCGCCGCAACCATAGCTGCGAGGTACTGATGGAGGGGCCCTGGTCGCGACGCAGCTTCACCAGCTGGTGCGTGGGCCTGCCCGATTGCAGCGTGGTACCCCTTGGACTGCCGCTTACCTGCGTAAACTTTCAGCAACTACCCAACCTGCTGGCCGAAGTAGCGCCCACCCGCCCCATGCTGGTGCACCGGCTGCTAAGTTTCGTCGAGCCCTTCCTGACAAACACCGCCTACTAACGCGTGCAGCTTCTGCTGCTCCCGGCTCTATTTTCTGGATTCGGCTCCAGAAAATAGAGCCGGCTTGTTTTTTGCGTGTTATTAAATAATTGATAATTAACTAGTTGAATTATTTTTCGAGTGGTGGCACGTTCCTCGCCTCTGGCAGGCCAAACGTACTGCTATGCACCCAGATCAACCCAAAATCTTCCTGGTCGATGACGACCTGTTCTGCCTGAAGCTGATGGAGCAGGCCATCCGCAGCCAGGGCTACCACGATATCAAAACCTTCGATAACGGCTCCGACTGCCTCAACAGCCTCACCGACGAGCCCGACATTATTTTCCTGGACCAGATGATGGGCAGCGTGTCGGGCATGGATGCGCTCAAGGCCATCAAGCGCTTCAACCCCGACATTCTTGTGGTGTTCGTGAGCGGGCAGCAGCAGGTGGAGGTGGCCGTGGAGTCGCTCAAATTCGGGGCCTTCGACTACATCGTGAAAAACGAAACCCAGCGCTCCAAGCTCAACGCGGTACTGGAGCGCATTATGCGGGTGCGCCAGCGGCTGAACATGGTTCGGCCGGCCCGGGCCAACCGGTTCTTCTCCCTGTTTCAGCTGTTTTCCCTGCTGCTGGCCCTGCTGCTGCTGCCGGGCTGCACCCAGAACCTGTTTCAGGCCGCCAGCCGCCGGCCCGCCGCCGCGCCCCTGCAGGCCCCCCTCGACTACCAGTACCGCCTGCGGCCCGAGGACAAGCTGAGCCTGAGCGTGTGGGACCACGAGGAGCTGAGCGTAGGCTCGGTATACAGCGCCCAGCCCAGCACCGAGCCCGACGCCCGGTTTCTGCTGGTGGACAACAACGGCGAGGTAACGGTGCCCAAGCTGGGCAAGGTGGCCCTGGGCGGCCTCACGGTGCCCGAGGCCGAGGAGACCCTCAAGGCCCGCTTCGGCAAATCGGTAGTGAACCCGCTGGTAACGGTGCAGGTGCTCAACAAGGAAGTAACCGTGCTGGGCGAGGTGAACACGCCCGGCAAGCTGGTGCTCGACAAGGACCGCACCACCCTGGTGCAGGTGCTGGGCCGGGCCGGCGACTTCAACAACTACGCCGATAAGCGCGTGGTGAAGGTGCTGCGTCAGCAGGGCAGCAAGGTGCAGGAAAGCGTGTTCGACCTCACCCGCATGGACACCTACGTGCAGAGCAACACGCTCATTCTGCCCGGCGACGTGGTGTACGTGCCGGCCAAGTCCTCCAAGGAGTTTGAGCGCAAATCGGGCGGCATGCTGGCCGTGGCGTCCGGCCTGAGTGCCATCATCATTATCACCCGTCTTTTCCTTTCTATCTGATGAACGAGTTTCAGCAAAACCTGCGCCTGTTGCGCCCGGTGTGGCGCGGTCTGCCCCTGATTGCGCTGTGCACGGTGGCGGCCCTGGCTTTGGCCGGCCTGTACCTGCGCTACGCCACCCCGCTCTACGAAAGCACCGCCAAAATCAAGCTGGCCGAGGGCAACGAGGGCGTGGTAAATACCACCCTGCTCAAAACCCAGGACGTGTTCTCGCCCGACAACCGCACCGCCGCCGAGGTGGAGCTGCTCAAGTCGCCGCTGCTGCTGGGTAAGGCCCTGGGCCGGCTGGAGCTGGGCACCACCGTGTACCGCAGGGGCACGCTGCGCAAAACCGAATTGTACCACGACAGCCCCATCAGCGTGCACATGACGCTGCGCGGGCACCGCTGGGAGGATGAAGCGTTCCGGGTAACGGTGCTTTCGCCCCAGAGCGTGGAAGTAACCAGCCCCGCCGGCGAAACCGTGCAGGGCGAGTTCAACAGCCTGCTGCACCTGAGCGAAGGTGATGTAGTGGTGGAGAAAAACCTGGCGTTGCTGGCCTCTCGTCCCGATTTCCCGCTGCTGGATACCTACGAAGTGGTGCGCCACTCGCCGGCCCGCCTGCAGGACGCCATCCTGAGCCGCCTCGACATTACCAGCGTGGACAAGGAAACGCCCGTGCTGCGCATCACCTACCGCAGCGCCGTGCCCGAAAAGGCCGCCGACTTGGTAAACGCGCTGGCCCAGGTGTACATGGAGGACTACCTCGAAACCAAGTACAAGGTGGCCAACACCACCGTGGACTTCATCGGCAAGCAGCTCCAGACGGTGGGCCGCAGCCTGGCGGGCTCCGAAAACTCGGTGGCCGGCTACCGCGACACCCGCCGCATCGTGAACATCGGCCAGCAGACGGATACCGACCTGCACAAAGTGGCCGAGCTGAAACTGCAGCGCGCCACCCTGGATATGAGCCTCTCGGCCGCCGAGGATGTGTACCGCCAGATGCAGGCCGGCCACCGCAACGTGCTGGACCTGGCCCCCAGCTTCGCCGCCTTCAGCGACAACGCCTCCGGCGACATCGTGCGCAAGATGAAGGATTTGCAGGCCGAGCGCCGCGACCTGCTGGTGCGCTTCACCCCCGAGGATGAGAAAGTACAGGCCCTCGACCAGAAGCTGGCCGACCTGAACGCCCACCTGCTGGAAAGTGTGCGCAACACCCGCAACACGTTGGTGGTGAAGCGCCAGCAGCTGGACGCCGCCATCGGCCAGGCCGAGCAGGTGTTCACCGGCCTGCCCGACCGGGAGAAAGATTTGGCCGTGCTGGAGCGTAACCGCCAGCTCAACGAGAAGCTCTACACCTTCCTGCACGAGAAGGAAACCGAGGCCCGCATTGCCCAGGCCACGCCCAGCTCCTCGCACCGCATTATTGCCACCGGCCTGGTGCCCCAGGAGCCCATTGCCCCCAACCCCGTGCTCATCTACACCGTGGCCGGCTTGCTGGGGCTGATTGCCGGCGTAGTGCTGGTGTACGGGCTGGATGCCGCCCGCGCCACGCCCCAGGACACGCTGCGCCTGCAGCGCAACACCCGCCTGCCCGTGGCCGCCGCCCTGCCGCTGCTGCCCGAGCCGCAGATGCAGCTGGCTTACTTCCGCCAGCTGGTAACGCGCCTGGAGCTGAAAGGCCTGCTGCGCGACGGAGCCAAAGTAGTGGTGACGGATTTCACCGGCTCCGAGGGCCAGGCCTTCTTCTTCCGCCACCTCTCAGTGGCGCTGGCCGAGCAGGGCCGCCGCTTCCGCAGCATCACACTGCAGGATCGTAACTCGCTCAACCCCGACGCTTTGCCCAACGAGGTGGTGCTGGTGCGCAACCTCCCCCTGGACGCCGACAGCCACAGTCTGGCCGTGATGGCCGGGGCCGATGTGAACCTGGTGGTAGTGGACAGCCACCGCACGCCCCTCACGCGCCTGGCTGAGCTGGAGCAGCTGATGGAGGAGTACAACCTGCCCAACGTGCAGTGCTGCCTGAACCGGGAAGGCTACCGCCCCGGCTTCCTGGCCTGCCTGTGGCCGCGCCTGGCCGTAGCCGCCCCCACCTCCCGCCGTGCTGCCGTCCGTGCTGGCGCTCCCGCTACGGCGTAGCGCCTGGCCGCCGGTGCCGGCCCGCTACTGGGCCCTGGCCGACCAGGGCCTGGTAAGCGGCACCACGTTCCTGACCAACCTGTTCGTGGCCCGGGGGCTGGGGCTGAGCATCTTCGGCGAGTTCAGTGCCTGGCAGATGGGGCTGCTGCTGCTGCTGGCCGTGCAGGGCGCCCTCATCACCCAGCCCATGCAGGTGGTGCTGGCCACGGTGCCGGCCGCCCACCGCCCCGCCTACCGCCGGGCCCTGCTGGAGCTGCAGGCGGCCTTCGGGGTGGGGGCGGCGGGGCTGGCGGTAGGGGCCGGGCTGCTGCTGCGGCCCCAGGCCGGGGCCGTGCTGGTGGCCTTCCTGGTGTACCTGGGGGCTGCCACGCTGCAGGACACGGTGCGCAAGCTGCTGCTGGCCGAAGACCGGGTGCCGCTGGCTTTGCTCACCGACGCGGTTTCGTGCGGGGGGCAGCTGCTGGTGCTGCTGGGCTGGGCTGCCACCGGCCGGGCGGCCACGCTGCCCGCCGTGTTCTGGGTGATGGGGCTGACCACGCTGCCGGCTTTGGCCCTGGGGTTGCCGGCTTTACTCCGGGGCCCGGCCGCGGGGCCGGGCTGGCGGGCGGTGGTGCGGCAGCACTGGCCCCAGGCTCGCTGGCTGCTGCCCACGGCCCTGCTGCAGTGGTCGTCGGGCAACGTGCTGCTGGTGCTGGCGGGCCTGAGCACGCCGCTGGCCACGCTGGGTATTCTGCGGCTGGCCCAAACCATCATGGGCCTGTTCAACGTGGGTTTGCAGGCGGCCGAAAACTACGTGCTGCCCCGCCTGAGCCAGAGCCGGCAGCGCAGCGAGGCCGAGTTCCGGCGGCAGCGCGCCCGCCTCACCCGCCTCATGCTGGGGCTGGCCGCCGGCCCGTTGCTGGCCCTGGCGCTGCTGGCCGAGCCGCTGGTGCGCTGGGTGCAGTCGCAGGAGGCGGCCCACAGCAGCGTGCTGCGCTGGTGCTGCCTGCTGTACGTGGTGATTCTGCTGGTGTACCCGCTGCGCCTCACGGTGCGGCTGCTGCCCAGCGCCCGGCCCTACTTCGTGGGCTACGCGCTCAGCATCGGCTTCTCGGTACTCAGTGCCCGCTGGCTGCTCACGCACTACCAGGCCACGGGCGTGGTGCTGGGCTGGATTGGGGCCCAGCTGGTGCTGGGCCTGTACTGGAGTCTGATTTTATCCCGCCGACCTTCTTTTCAACAACCTCATGGTTAGTATTCCCGAATCCCTGATCCTCCCGCCGGCCGACGCGCCCGCCGAGCTGGAGCCCGATATCCGCATTATCCACCTGATTCTGGGCAAGGCCAACCCCGAGCGCATGAACGGCGTGAACAAGGTGGTGCACGCCCTGGCCACCCAGCAGCACCGTGCCGGCTGGAACGTGGAGGTGTGGGGTATCACCCACGACCTGGAAGTGAACTACCCGCCCCGGGAGTTTGCCACCTCCCTGTTCCGGGCCTGCCGCAGTCCGTTTCAGCTGGATGAGGAGCTGGTTGCCGCCCTGGAAAGCATCGAGGGCAAAACGGTGATTCATCTGCACGGGGGCTTTATTCCGGTGTACCACACGCTGGCTCGCAAGCTCACCGAGCTGAACCTGTGCTACGTGCTCACGCCCCACGGCAGCTACAGCGCGGCGGCCATGCACAAAAGCCGGCTGATGAAGCGCCTGTACATGCAGTTCTACGAGCGGTACCTGCTTACCCACGCCGCCCAGGTGCAGTGCCTGGGCCACAGCGAAGTGCGGGGCCTGCAGCAGCTGCCCAACGAGGTGCGTACCTGTCTGCTGCCCTACGGCTTCGAGATTCCCGCGCCCCTGCACCTGCCGGACCGCGACGAGCCGCGGGGCATCTTCCGGGTAGGCTTCTGCGGCCGCCTCGATGAGCGGCACAAGGGCCTGAGCTGTCTGATTAAGGGTTTCGCCGAGTTTGCCCGCCGCACCCCCGGCGTGGAGCTCTGGATTATCGGCGACGGACCCGACCGCAAGCGGGTGGAGCAGTGGGCGGCCGAGGCTCCCAAGGGCAAGATCAAGCTGCTGGGCAGCCGGTTTGGCGATGAGAAGATGGGTTTGTTGTCGCAGCTGGACGTGTTTGCCCACCCCTCGCACTACGAAGGCCTGCCCACGGCCGTGCTGGAAGCGGCCACCCTGGGCGTGCCCTGCCTGGTAACGGAGGCCACCAACTTCGGCTCCTACATCCGTGATTTCGAGTGCGGCCTGGTGCTGCCCACCGCCGCTCCCGAGCTGCTGGCCGAGGGCCTGGACCGCCTGCGCCGCCAGTGGCTGACGGTGCCCCGCCGCCAGCTGGCCCAGCGCTGCCACGCCATGGTAACCACGGCCTTCTACTGGCCCACGCTGCTCAACGATTACCAGCGCATGTACCGCCGCGCCTACTATGCTTAAAACCGATACGCTTCCCAACCACCAGCGGCTGCTGCGCACCGTGCAGGTGCTGCTCACCCTGATTCTGCTCATCAAGCTGGCCGGCTTTTTCACCTGGAGCGAGGACGTGGGCCTGACCCGCCTCCTCAAAACCGGCTCCCGCCTGGCCATGACGCTGGCCGCGGCCGGCGTAAGCCAGTGGCTGCAGCGGCGCGGGGCGGTGGCCGCTTGGCGGTGGCAGCACAGCCTGGCGGTGCTGCTCTACGGGGCCTACCTGCTGCTGGGCCTGGCCTCGCTGCTGTGGTCGGGCAACCCCGGCTACTCGCTGCTGCAGCTGCTGATGGTGGTGGAAACGCTGGTGTTTGCCTACTTCTACGCCCAGTGCTTCGTGCTGCTGGATACGTTTTATGCGGGCAGCAACATCCACTTCGCCCGGGTGGTGGGTAACGCCTGCTGCTGGCTGGTGCTGGGCTTTCTGGTGGGGGCCGTGGCCGCGCCCGATACGTTCTACCGCCTCACCCACGGCGGCGAGGAGGCCCGGCTGGGCGGCTTCCTGATGAACCCCAACGAGTTGGGCATGCTGTGCGTGGTGGGGGCCTCCGGCCTGAGCTTTAACTTCTACCAGAAATACCGCTTGCGCCGCACCCTGCTGCAGCTGCTGCCGTTGGTGGTGGCCCTGGTGCTCACCGGCTCCCGTTCTTCCCTGGCGGGTTTTGGGCTGGTGCTGTTTTTCCACCTGCGCCAGGCCGGCCGCCGCTGGCAGCTGCTGGCCCTGGGTGGGGTAGGGGCCAGCCTGCCGCTGCTGGCCGGGCTGGTAGTCAAGCAGGGCGGGCTGGAGGAAGTGCTCAGCCTCACCGGCCGCCTCCCGTTCTGGCAGGCCCTGCTCACCGAAGGGCTGCCCCGCGAGCCGCTGCTGGGCTACGGCTTCATGCGCATTGCCTACGGCGAGTATTTCCAGAGCACCCACACCTACGCCGCCCAAATGACGCACAACACCTTCATTCAGGTGCTGCTGAACCTGGGCGTGGTGGGCTTCGGCATCGTGCTGGCCCAGCTACTGCTGCTGGTGCGCGGGGCCCTGCAAAGCCCCGACCGGCAGGCCCGCCTGCTGTTTGTGGGGCTGCTGATTCCGCTGCTGATTAACTCCTTTACTGAGTTCGGGATTTTCGGCCAGTCCAACTTCGGCATCCTGTTCTACCAGCTGCTCATCTTCCTCACCTGCCTGCGCTTCAACGCCCGCCTCACGGCTCCCGAGCGCCGGGTGCTGCGCCTGCGCCGCCCCGACCTGACGCTGCTGCCCGCGGCCAGCTAACGGCCCCGGTAGCCGGGGGGCGTGCTGCGCCCTGGTATTCACTTGCTGCACTCTGCCTATGACGGACGCCTACTCCATCCATTTCCGCCCCGACCTGGGCATTCTGGTGGTGCGCTGCCAGCAGCCGGGCGGCCCGCCCGAATTGCGGGAGGTGTGCCTGCGCAGCCTCGAAACGGCCCGGCAGCACCGCGCCGCCCGCTGGCTGCTGGATGTGCGGCGGCGCGACCCGCTCTGTCCGCACCAGACCACCTGGCTTACCGAAATACTTTATCCGCTGGCCACGCGCTGGCTTGGTCCCGAGCCCCTGACCTTGGCCATACTGAGCCTGCCCCCGGCCCGTGCTGCCCCGGTTTCAGGGCCCGCCTGGTTGCGCGTGTTTGCCGAGGAAGGGGCCGCTTGCCAGTGGCTGCGGTATCGGCAGATTGCCGATGCGGTACTTCCCGACCCGGCTGGTCCCTGAGTTTTTCTGCTTTGTCTATTTCTACCTCTTGTTTCCTATGAAGCACTTTGTCGCCTGTCTGCTTATGCTGCTGTTGCTGGTTATGGGCAAATACAACCGCTACCGGCAACCGCCACTCTCTCTGGCCCGTGAGGGCGCGGGCCCCGCCGCTGCCCGGCCGGCCGGGCGTACCCCGCAGGCCCGCACTGCCGCAGTGGCGCCCCGGGTAGCTGCTTTGGTGGCCCGCTAGGTCGGCTTCCGCTCCCTTCTTCCTGTTCTGCCTTTCTTTTTAATTCATGCAACAACTGATGTACGTTCTGCGGCTGGGTCTGCTGACTGGCTTGTGTCTGGTAGGGGAGTGCGCCGTGCCCGGGCGGGCCCAGGCCTGCACGCCACTCCGCCCCGAAGTGCCGGAATCGGCCACTGGGGGCACCATGCCCCCGGCTTCGCGCCGCCGCCACGGCCGCCTCCGCCGCGCCGCCAATCCCGCCGCCGGCACCGGCCGCGACTATTTCCGGCCCCGTCGCCTGCCCAGCCAGCGCCGGCCCGATTCCTTCGGCAGCCGGGCCCGGAGCTGGTGGGCCAGCCACCGCCCGCTCTAGCAACCCCGGATCGTAAAGTAAAATACTCCCCTGTTGCGGGCAGGCCCACCCGTAGCGGATCTGCCCGCAACGGGGGAGTATTTCAGGGGGCAAGCCGGGGCAACCTGGCTTAGCGCAGTTCCCAGACCAGCGCAGTGTAGGCGGGCACGCGGGCCGTGTGCAGATCGGGTATGGCAGCGTCCGTCAGCACATCGTGGGCGGTGGTGAAGCCGCGCAGGCGCTCAGCGAAGCGCTGCAGCGGAACGGTTTTCTCAGCCGCGTTGCAGTTGAGCATCACCAGCACGCTGTGGCCCTGCTGGTCGTGGCGGAAGTAGGTGTACACGCCGTCCTCGGGCACGAAGTGGGTGAGCTGGCCGGTGTGCAGCACGGGGTGGGTTTTGCGGTAGGTGGCCAGCCGGCGCACGTACTCGTGCACGTCCTGCTCGGCCGGGGTGCGGCCGGCGGCCGAAAAGGCGTTGTGCTGGTCGCCGGGGAAGCCGCCGGGGAAGTCGGAGCGCAGCAGGCCATCGGGGCGGCTGAAGTTTTTCATCAGTACCTCGGTGCCGTAGTAGAGCTGCGGAATGCCCCGCTCGGTGAGCAGCCAGGCCAGAGCCATTTTCTGCTTGCGCACGTCCTCGCCCAGCACCGAAAATACCCGGTCCACATCGTGGTTATCCAGGAAAATCACGTTGCGGCTGGCGTCCTCGTACATCCAGTCGCCCTGCACGGCGTAGTAGAGCTTGGCCACGCCCTCGGCAAAGCCGGCGGGTTTGGTGAGGCTTTCCAGCAGGGCCTGGCGCAGAATAAAATCAATGGCCCCGGGCAGGTTGCTCTTGAAGCCGTTCACCGGCGGAAACACGTTGCGCGTCCAGAACGCCTGCTGGGCCACGCCCTCGGCCTCCTGCATCCAGGTTTCCCCAAACATGCCCAGCCTGGGGTACTCATCGAGGATAGCCTTGCCCCAGTTCATGAGAAAGGTCGGGTCGGAGTAGGTGTAGGTATCCACGCGGTAGCCATCCACGCCGGTGTATTCTATCCACCACAGGAAATTCTGAATCAGGTACGTAGCCACCAGCGGGTTTTCCTGGGCCGGGTCGGGCATGGTGGTGTCGAACATGGTGGTGCTGAACAGCCGGCGGTCCAGGGCCGATACGTGCGGGTCGTTCACGGTACCGTTGCGGTAGTTGCCCCGCGTGAAGGTGGGCCACTGGTGAAACCAATCCTTGGCCGGCTGATCGAGCCAGAGGTAGTGGCCGCTGCCGATGTGGTTGAGCACCACGTCGTGAATCACCTTCAGGTCCTGCTGGTGGGCGCGGTTTACAAAGCGCACGTAGTCCTCGTTGGAGCCGTAGTGCGGGTCCACCTGGTAATAATCGGTGAGGGCGTAGCCGTGGTAGCCGGCCTTGGGCATATTGTTGTCCACCACCGGGGTGGGCCAGATGGCCGTGACGCCCAGCTCCTTCAGGTAGTCGAAGTGCTGCTCAATGCCGCGCAGGTCGCCGCCGTGACGGGCATACATCGAGTCGCGGGCCACGCCGGGGGCGCGGTTGCCCTTTATCACGTCGTTGGTCGGATCGCCATTGGCAAACCGGTCGGGCATGAGCAGGTACACGAAGTCGGCGCTGCTGATGCCCTGCACCTTGGTCGGGTCCTGGGGCGTGGTGCGGGCCCGCAGCTCGTAGGGGTAGGTAAATTTCTGCTGGCCGGTAAAAGTCAGCTGCAGCCGGCCGGGCCGGGCGTCCGGCGAAATCGTGAGGTTGATGAGCAGGTAGTTGGGGCTCTCCAGCCGCTGAAACCCGTCGAGCGTAACGCCCGGGTAGGCTTTCAGGGAGGCCGTGCTGGCAGCCAGGCCGGGGCCGTGCACCAGCAGCTGCAGCCTGGGGTTTTTCATGCCCACCCACCAGAAGGTGGGGTCGATGCGCTGGATGGGGGTGGGGCGGGCCGCCGCCGAGGGCCGGGCGCTGCCGGCCAGTAGCAGCAGGGCCAGCAGGAAAAAACGAAATACCATAACGGGGAAAAACGGGGCGGCCCGAGCGGCCACCGGGTGGGAAGAACAGAAGGCTTCCCGCCGCGGCTGGCTGGGGGGCTTGACCACGGCGGTAAGCAAATCTCGGTGGTGGCAGCCGGCCCCTCGCCCCACTTTGCCAGGCAGCGCCGTTTGTACTGGTTGTGTTAGTTAATTTGCTAATAATAAGTGTTTTAGCGTCTTTATAAAGTGGTGCGCCTTTCGCAAAGTGGCACGTTGGGCCCGGGTGCTACTCCTCCCGCAGGCCGGTGAAGAAGGCGCTGGGGGTTTGGTCGGTGTGCTTTTTGAAGGCACGGTTGAAGGCCGTTTTGGAGTTGAAGCCTACCTCCAGGGCCAGGGCCAGCAAGGTGTACTGCCGGGCCTGGGGCGAAGTCATCAGCTGCTTTACTTCCTCCACGCGGTGGGCGTTGATGAAGTCGAAGAAGTTCAGCCCGAAGCCCTCGTTGATAATCCGGGACAGCACGTGCGGGGGCAGTTGCAGCTCGGCCGCCAGCTCGGGTAGCGTGAGGCTGGGGTTGAGGTAGGGCTTGTGGGCGCGCATGTAAGCGGCCACCGTGGCCTGGGCAGTAGCCAGGTCGATAGCCGCCGGAACGCGGGCCGGGCGCGGGGTTGCCGGCACCGGCCGGGGTGCGGGTGGCCGGTCGGCGGCCGGTGGGGGAGTGGCAGGCGAGGGCGGGGCCGGGCAGTCGGCGGCGGGGGGCACCTCGGCCGGCCCGGTGGGCCGGGTTTCGGCGGCCGGTACCAGTCGGAAAATCTCGGGCTGGTGCAGCACCACGTAACCCAGGAAGTAAGGCAGCGTGGAAAACACCAGCCAGATCAGGGCCTGGCTGCGGGCGGCCAGGGTGTACACGTCGAACGGCACCCAGCGGCTGGCCAGCACCACCCCAAACAGGAAGGCCCACAACCCCAGGCACACGGCCTGAATGCCCAGCACCGTGGACAGGTAGCGCAGGTTCTGGGCGTACGATACGCTGGCCTCGTACTGCCGGGTGTAGGCCCGGATGGCCCGGCGGCAGGCCAGCCAGTAGGCGCCGTTGGTGAGCAGTGCCACCAGCCCGGTAAGCAGCAGCACGGCCCGCAGCCCCGCGTCGTGGCTCACCAGGCGCAGCTGAAACTCGTAGCTGTCGAGCAGAAAATAGGGCAGGTACACCAGCGCCTGCCCAACGGCGGGCAGCCACGGCCGCCACGGCTGCCACCACTGCTGCCGCGCCGGCCCCTCGTTGAACAGCAGCCGGCGGATGTAACCGTAGAACAGCGGCCCGTACAGAAACCAGACGAAATCGGGGAGCAGCGTGAGTTGGGCGTAGGCGTTGGCCACCGCGCGGTAGCTGCTGAGCACCGTGAGCAGCGTGCCCCCGGCCCCCAGCGCCAGCAGGGCCAGCAGCCAGCGGTTGGCCGCCCGGTTGGCCTGCTGAATACTGGGAATGGCCACCAGCAGCAACGCGGCCTGGAAGCACGAAAACAACAGTAGCAGGTCGTAAAGCGAGTAAAACTGGAACGTGCCGGAGAGGTCTTCCCAACTCAGCACCCGGATTTCCACGTCGCCGGCCCGGGCCTGCTGGCGCGTTACCGTTCGGTTGGCCCGCACCTGCCCGTGCCCGCTGCCCTCAATGGCGACCCAGCTACCCCGCGACACTTTGTACTCGAAGCCAGGCAGGCTGGTGCGCAGCGTGAGCCCGTACAGCCCGTTGGCCTGCCGCCGGAACCGGTAGCGGGCATCGGCCGGCTGCCAGTGGTTGAACGAGCCTACCAGATACACCGCCGCATCGGCGGGCGTGTTGGTAGGCAGGCTGGTGATGACGAAGTGGTACGCTACCGGCTTCCGGGTTGAATCGACCTGGGGCGCAGCGGCCCGCCCGGGCCAGGGCAGCCAGGTGAGCAGCACGAGAAGCAGCGAAAAACCAAGAAACGGACGAGCAGACACGGCAGACGAATAGACGAAAGCCGTAAAGTAACGGGGAAAGCGCGGGGGTACCGCCGCCCCGTCCTGGCACCCGGTCGCGCCCGCCGCTCCAGATTCTGGAGTGCGCTCCAGCCGGTGGACAAGTGGGCGTGGGGCTGCGGGATTAAGTGGTTATTAATTAAGGATTTGAAAATAAAAAAAGGGGCTGGCACTGACTTGGCAACGAGGCCGGCATGCGCCAAACCTCTACGACTTCTTCTGATTCTGACCTGCTGACCGGGCTGCTGGGGCGACTGGGCTTCGCGGCCCGGCCCGACGGTGAGCTGCAGCTGCGCGGCATCCGCAACCCCGATGGCTCTTTGCGCTGGGTGTGGCCGGCGCGGGAGCGGCAGCCGCTGTTCCTGGCTTTCTACAACGCCACCACTTGGAAAGCCCGCTTGTTCAGCCAGGCCGTGCGGCTGGCCTTTGCCTGCCGCCTGCAGGGGTTGCTGTTTCCGGTGCTGCCCGGCCGCTACCAGGCCGAATCCCGGCCCGGCTGGCTGCCCGGCTCGTTTGCCTTGTTCACCGGCACGCCCGGCCCCAACCGCAAAGCCGTGTGCTGCGCCCCCGATGCCCAGGGCTGCCGCGTATTCGCCAAGCTGGCGCTGGGCCCTGAGGCCGAAGCCAGAATAGCCCGCGAGGCCGCCGTGCTGGCCCGCCCCCGGCCGGCCGCGTTG
Source organism: Hymenobacter sp. 102 (assembly GCF_049949205.1). Lineage (NCBI taxonomy): Bacteria > Pseudomonadati > Bacteroidota > Cytophagia > Cytophagales > Hymenobacteraceae > Hymenobacter > Hymenobacter sp. 102. The sequence continues at coordinate 1,517,356 of NZ_CP188172.1, read as the reverse complement.
CGGGCTGTGCCGCTGCCCCAGCTGCTGGCCAGCGCCCCCGGCCTGCTGGTGCAGACCGATGTGCAGCCCGCCCGCGCCACCCGCAGCGCCTCGCTGGAGCTGCCCCACCGCACTTACCTGTGCGCCACGGCCGCTGCCGCCCGCCGCCTGCCCCTGGCCGCCACCGAGTTCTGGCACACCGTGCACCATCAGGTAGCCGATTTGCTCAACCTGCCCGATACCCGCCTGCCCGTGGGGTTGCGCCGCCAGCTGGCCACGCTGCTCGCCGGCCTCAGCCCCCAGCAGCAGCTGGGCTTCGGCTTCGCCCACGGCGACTTCACGCCCTGGAACTGCTGGGTAGCCCCCGGCCCCGACGAGGCCACCCCCGGCCACCTGGCCCTCTACGACCTGGAGTTTGCCACCGAGCAGGCCCCGGTGCTCTACGACCTGTTCCACTTTCAGGTGCAGCAGGGGCTGCTGGTGGAGCGGCTGGCCCCGGCCCTCATCCGCGACCAGGCGCTGGCCCTGGCCGCCCAGCTCGACCCCGGTCTGGCCCCGGCGGAAGTGCGGCTGGCCTGGCACCTGTACCTGCTGCACCAGGTGAGCAGCGGCCTGCTGCTCTACCACGCCCAGCCCGAGTGGCACACCCAGGTGCAGTGGCTGCTGGCCGGCTGGCACGGCCTCGTGAACCTGGAGCTGGCCCCCACCGAGCCCCACCGCCGGCTGGTGCTGGCCGAGCTGCTCGACGCGCTGCCCGGCCGGGGGGGGGTAGTGCTGAAGCTGCGCGCCGCCGACGCCTACGAGCTGCGCCCCACCTCCGACGTGGACGCGCTGCTGCCCCGGGCCGCCGCCCGGGCCACCGCCCGGTTCCTGCGCCGCCACCCGCTGGTGCGCGCCGCCACCGTGCGCCCCCAGGCCCACATGCTGTCGGTAGACTGCCACCTGCACGACGACACGTTTCTGTCGGTTGATCTGCTGCACGAGGTAGAGCGCAAAACCCTGCGGCTGCTGCCGGCCCCGGCCGTGCTGGCCGGGGCGCGCACCGTGGCCCCCGGCGTGCCGGTGCCTTCCCTAGCCCACGATTTCGCCTACACCTGGCTATTTTACTGGCTGAATGGCAGCTCCGTCCCCGCCGGCCACCTCTGGCACTTCGAGCAGCAGCCCGCCGCGGAGCAGCGCGCTTTGCTCGACAATCTGCGCCGCGACTATGGCCTCTCGTTTGGCTCCCTGGCCGAGGCCGCCGAGTTTGATGCCGCGCTGCTGCCGGCGCTGCAGCGGGCCGTGCAGCGGCAGCCCGGCAACGGGTGGCTGCTGCGCGGGCGGCGGGCCCTGGCCTACGGCTGGCACACGCTGGCCTCGCACTTCCGGCCCCAGGGCATGCTCATCACCTTCAGCGGGGTGGACGGGGCCGGCAAATCGACGGTGATTGAGCACGTGCGGCATGGGCTGGAAAAGCAGTGGCGCAAGCGGGTGGTGGTGATTCGGCACCGGCCCTCGGTGCTGCCCATTCTCAGCGCCTGGAAGTACGGCAAGGCCGGGGCCGAGCAGCGCGCCGTGCAGAGCCTGCCCCGCCAAGGCCGGAACCAGAGCCAGCTGTCCTCGCTGGTGCGCTTCGCCTATTACTACCTCGATTACGTGGTGGGGCAGGCCGTGGTGTGGCTGCAGCACACCCGCCGGGGCCACATCGTGCTCTACGACCGGTACTACTTCGACTTCATCAACGACAGCCGCCGCAGCAACCTGCGCCTGCCCGAGGGGCTCACCCGCTCTTTGTACCGCTTCGTGCACAAGCCCCGGCTCAACTTCTTCCTCTACGCCGATGCGGCCGAGATTCTGCGCCGCAAGCAGGAAATGCCCGCCGCCGACATCACCCTGCTCACCCGCAAATACCAGGACCTGTTCCGGCAGCTGGGCAGCCGCTACCGCCACTCGCGCTACATCCCCATCCGCAACCACGACCTGGACGCGACGCTATCCACCATCAGCACCTATATCCGGCAGGAAATTCAATGAGACAGTTATTCACGCGGTTGGTGCGCCTCCGCAACCCCGATTTTTCCATCCACCCGGCCGTGGGGCTGAGCGGGGTGGCCGGCTTTGGCTGGCGCACGGCCCGGGCGTTGCTGCGCGGGCAGCTGCTGTGGCTGCGCGGCCGCAACCCCCACGGGGCCATGCTGGGCCGCGGCGTGCGGTTTGAGTACCTGGGCAGCATCCGGTTTGGCCAGTGGCTGAAGGTGGGCGAGCAGGTGCGGTTCAGCGGCCTTTCTACCGGGGGCCTGCAGCTGGGCCACCACGTCAGCATCGGGGCCTTCAGCCAGGTAATTGTGTCCACCTCCCTGCAGGCACCGGGCCAGTACATCTTCATCGGCAACCGGGTGGGCATCGGGGAGTTTGCCTACCTGGGCGGCGGCGGCGGGCTGCGCATCGACGATGACTGCATCATCGGCCAGTACTTCAGCTGCCACCCCGAAAACCACGTGCACGCCGACGTGCAGACGGCCATCCGGCTGCAGGGCACCACCCAGCGGGGCATCCACATCGGGGCTGGCTGCTGGATTGGCAGCAAGGTTACAGTGCTCGACGGGGTGAGCATCGGGGCGGGCTGCGTGGTGGCCGCCGGGGCGGTGGTCACCCGCTCCTTGCCCGACAACTGCGTGGCCGCCGGCGTGCCGGCCCGCGTCATCAGCTCCCGGGTGGCCCGCCCGGTGCGCGCCGCTCACCTTCAGCCCGAACCCGCCTAAATGGAAACACGTGTACTCATTACGGCCTACGCCGTGAACCCCTACAAAGGCTCGGAGGATGCCACCGGCTGGAACTTCCTGCTGCAGGCCGCCCGCCACCAGCAGGTAGTGGCCGTCACGCGCCGCAACAACCGCCCCGATATCGAGCGGTACCTGCGGGCTCACCCCGAGCTGGCCGCCCAGGCCGCCCGCATCGAGTTCCGCTACTTCGATTTGCCGGCCTGGTGCCGGTGGTGGAAGAAGGGGCCGCTGCTGTCGGTGCTCTACTTTTATATGTGGCAGCTGAGTCTGGGGTTGTGGCTGTGCTGGCGCCGCCCGGCCGTGGATGTGGTGCACAGCCTCAACTTCCACAGCGACTGGACGCCCTCGTTTCTGTGGCTGCTGGGCCGGCCGCTGGTGTGGGGGCCGGTGGGCCACCACCCGGCCATTCCCCGCAACCACCTCACCCGCCACGGCCGCCGCGCTTACCTGCGCGACCGGCTGCTCTGGACGATGAAGCGCGGCTTCTGGCGCTTCGACCCGTTTCTGCAACTCACGCGCCGCCGCGCCGGCCACGTGCTCTGCGTAAACTCCACGGTGGCCCCGGTGCTGGGCCTCAGCGGCCGGCAGGCCTCTTTGGTGCCCGCCGTGGCCGTGGAGCTGCCCCGCCTGACCCCGGCCCCGGCCACCCCGGCCGACGAGTTTGTGGTGATGATTGCCGGCCGCATGGTACCGCTGAAGGGCTTTGACATGGTGATTACCGCCTTCGCCCGCTTCTACCACGCCCTCAGCCCGCAGGAGCAAAGCCGCTGCCGGCTGCAGCTCATCGGGAGCGGGCCCGAGGAGGCGCGGCTGCACCAGCTGCTGCGGCGCCACGGCCTGGAGCACTGCGCCCGGCACCAGGCCTGGCTGCCGCGCGAGCAGGTGCTGGCCAGCTACGCCCAGGCATCGGTGTTCTTCTTTCCCTCGCACGAAGGCGCGGGCATGGTGGTGCCCGAGGCCCTGAGCTACGGCGTGCCGGTGCTGTGCTACGCCAACGCCGGCCCCGGCGAGCTGGTGCCCCCGGCCTCGGGCCTGAAGGTGTGCTACGGCTCCTTCACCCGCAACGCCGACGAGTTTGCCGCCCGCCTCACCGCCCTGCTGCGCAACCCTGAATTACGCGCTGCCGAGGCCACCCTGGCCCGCCGCCACGTAGCCGCTCACCACACCTGGAACCGCCGCGGCGAGCAGCTGCGGGCCATTTACACCCACGTTCTTGCCTCATGAGCCACATCATTGCCGTTCATTTGCTTAACGACCGGAGCGGCAGCCCGCTGGTGCTGCGCCAGGCCCTGGCTGCCCTGCACCAGGCCGGCCACCACCTGGAGCTGCTCACGGCCACGCCCGGCCCGGCCGGCCACCTCAGCCACCTGCCCGGGGTGTGCACCCACGCCTTGCCCTACCAATGGTCGGCCAGCGCGTGGCGCACGCTGCTGCGCTTTGGCTGGGTGCAGCTGGTGGTGTTCTGGAAGGTGCTGCGGCTGGCCCGGCCCGGCTCGGTGGTGTACGTGAATTCGCTGCTGCCCTTCGGCGCGGCGCTGGCCGGCCGGTGCCGGGGGGCGCGGGTGGTGTACCACGTGCACGAGGTGTCCATCCGGCCCGCGCTGCTTAGGCGGCTGCTGTGCGCGGTGGTGAACCGCACGGCCCACGAGGCCATGTTCGTGTCGGAGTACGTGCGGGAAACGCTGAAGCTGCGGGTGCGCCGGCAGCGGGTTATCTACAACGCCCTGAGTCCGGCCTTTGTGCGGCAGGCCGCCCAGGCACCGCCGGCCACTGCCCCGTTCACAGTGCTCATGGCCTGCTCGCTGAAGGACTACAAGGGCGTGCCCGAGTTCTATGCCTTGGCGGCCGCCTTGCCCGATATGCGCTTTGATCTGGTGCTGAACGCCGATACGCCCACCGTGCAGGCCTACCGGCTCGCGCACCCGGCCCCGGCCAACCTCGCGCTGTTTTCCACCACCGGCAACATGCACCCCTTCTACCAGCGGGCGGCCGTGGTGCTCAACCTCTCCCGCCCCGATGAGTGGGTGGAAACCTTCGGGATGACGGTGCTGGAAGCGCTGAGCTACGGCCGCCCCGTGGTGGTGCCCCCGGTGGGCGGCGTAGCCGAGGTGAACGTGGTGGGCCAGACGGGTTTCGCCCTCGATGGCCGGGAGCTGCCCCGGCTGGTGCAGGCCCTGGAGCTACTGCGCCGCCACCCCAGTACCTACGCCCGCCTGGCCGCCGCCGCCCGGCAGCGCGCCGCCGCCTTCGCCCCCGAAGCCTTTGCCTTTCAGGTACAGCAGTGCTTCGCCGCTCCCGAAGCTCCAGCGCAGATTCCAGTGGTGTACGCCGCCTCCCAGGCCGCCTGAACGGTGTAGAGACGCAAGATTTTGCGTCTCGCCGTTGAACGGCCGGCCCTGAATCCAAAATATCAGCAACGATTAGACGCAAAATATTGCATCTCTACACCGTTCAGGCGGCTCCTAAACAACCAACATCAGCAACGATTAGACGCCCAGTACTGCGTCTCCGGGCCGGCCCATCGGCACCATTCTTCCCATCCTCGCATCACTACCTCCCAATCCATGAAATCACAGAAAGTAGCCGTTATCGGCACGGTGGGGCTGCCGGCCTGCTACGGCGGCTTCGAAACCCTCACGGCCTACCTGGTGAAATACCTGCACGCCGAGCACGAACTGACCGTGTACTGCAGCGGCAAGAAATATCCTAAGGAGCAGCGCCAGACGCACTACCAGGGCGCCCGCCTGCGCTACCTGCCGCTGGAGGCCAACGGCTTCCAGAGCATCCTCTACGACTGCCTCTCCATTCTGCACGCGCTGTTCTTTGCCGATGTGCTGCTGATTCTGGGCGTTTCCGGCGGGATTCTGCTGCCCTTCGTAAAGCTGTTCACCCGCAAGCGCATCATCATTTCCATTGATGGTATTGAGTGGCGGCGGGCCAAGTGGAGCAAGCCCGCCAAGTGGTACCTGCGCTTTGCCGAGTACCTGGCCGTGCGCTTCAGCCACGCCGATATTTCCGACAACGACGCCATCCAGAACTACACGGCCCGCGCCTACAGCACCCGCAGCCGCGTGATTGAGTACGGCGGCGACCATGCCCAGCCCCAGCCCAGCACCCCGGCCCACTGCCAGCAGTACCCGTTCCTGCAGGAGCCCTACGCCTTCAAGGTGTGCCGCATCGAGCCCGAAAACAACGTGGAGCTTATTCTGAGCGTGTTTGCCGAGCTGCCCGCGTATCCCTTCGTGCTGGTGGGCAACTGGAACAACAGCGAGTTTGGCCGCCAGCTGCGGGCCCGTTACCAGGGCTTCGACCACCTGCACCTGCTCGACCCCATCTACGACCAGACCACCCTGGATGTGCTACGCAGCAACTGCTACGTGTACGTGCACGGCCACAGTGCCGGCGGCACCAACCCCTCGCTGGTGGAGGCCATGCACCTGGGCCTGCCCGTGCTGGCTTTTCACGTATCCTTCAACAAAGCCACCACCGAGCACAAAGCCCGCTACTTCGGCAGCGCCGAGGAGCTGCGCGCCCACCTCACCGGCACTCCCCGGGAGGCCTGGCAGGCCCTGGCCCGCAACATGCGCGAAATTGCTCACCGTCGTTACCGTTGGGAAGTAGTGGCCCGCAAATACAGCTACCTCATTCAGAAAGTATGCTCTGCGCTGCCCAGCTCCAATCTGGCTCCGCGCCTCAGCCAACTCGGCCCCCAGGAGCTACTGCAGCACCAGCTGGCTCATTACCAAGTGCTCATTCCGTTCTACGAGGAAGAATACCCTCAGATACACTAGTCTGCCTAATCAACTAAAGGGTATAATCTCAATTTGGATTTGATTTTTCTAATATGGGAAGATAAATAGGTTGCGAATTATTTTGTACAAACCAAACTTGATATTGATCAATAAATAAGCGTTTATTCGAATCAATATGGGAAAAAGATAAATGAGGATTTCGTGTTTGGAATAGGCCTCAGGCTGGTTTTTTGCGCGTTCATGCAACCCAGATCTATCTTTGTACGCTATGGTACGAGCTTGATGGGCATTGGGGTTCTTTTTTAGGTACCATTTTTTATTCGCGGAACTGAAGTGTAATATTTCTAAGTATAGGGCTACTATTCCTACCAGCGAATATACCTGGCCGCTGGTCAATTGCATATGCGGCTGCTGCGGCTGCCGCTCGTGCCCGCTGCTACGGGCTTCCACCGGATTTCGGTTCACGCTGCTCTCTACTGTGCCTACCTGGCTAGTAGAGGCCGGCTGAACTATTTGAGCCTACTACTTCCCGCCGATGAATTCACCACTACCCTTTTCCATTGTGATAGTAGAAGATGACCCGTGGTACGGGCAACTACTGCAGTATCACTTGTCGCTGAACCCCGATTATCAGGTTGCACTCTACACCTCCGGTCAGGAGCTGTTGCGGCACTTGAGTACGCCACCTGATGTAGTAACGATTGATTTTGGGTTACCGGACATGGAAGGCCGGGAATTGCTGCGCCGCATCCGGGAGCAGCAGCCGGAGCTTCCCATCATTGTAATCAGTGCCCAAAGCAAAATTACCACGGCCGTGGAGCTGCTGCGCATGGGGGCCACCGATTACCTGGTGAAGGACGAGTACACGAAGGACCTGCTCTGGAACGCGGTGCTCAAAATCCGCGAAACTACCCACCTGCGCCAGCAGGTGCGGCAGCTGCAAACTCAGCTTCAGGAAAAAAACGACTTCCAGCGCCTGCTCAAGGGCAATAGCCCGGCCATGCAGCGCACTTTCCACCTGATGGAACGAGCTGCCCAGACGCCGGTAAACGTATCCATCACGGGTGAGACGGGTACGGGCAAGGAGTTGGTGGCCAAGGCAGTGCACCTGAACTCGGAGCGCAGTAAAAAGCCCTTTGTAGCAGTAAATATGGCCGCCATTCCCTCAGAACTGTTGGAAAGCGAACTGTTCGGGCACGAAAAGGGCGCTTTTACGGGAGCCATTAGCCGCAAAATCGGCAAGTTTGAGGAAGCCAATGGCGGCACTCTGTTTATGGATGAGATAGGGGAACTGAGCCTGCCCCTGCAAGCCAAGCTACTGCGGGTGTTGCAGGAGCGGGAGCTGCAACGGGTAGGTGGCAATGAGCGCATTAAGCTGAATGTGCGTCTGATTACGGCTACCCACAAGAACCTGGCGGATGAAGTCAAATCAAAGGCGTTTCGGGAAGACTTATACTACCGCGTGATTGGCCTGCCCATTGAGTTGCCGCCCCTGCGCGAGCGGGGCTCCGATATTCTGTTTCTGGCCCAGCACTTTTTGCAGGAGTTTAGCCAGGAGCAGGGGCGGCCTGTCCCAACTCTGTCGGAAGCGGTGCAGACCCGGTTGCTGGCCCACGCGTATCCTGGCAATGTGCGGGAGCTGAAAACTATTATGGAGCTGGCCGCGGCCCTCTGTAATGGGCAGGAAATTCAGCCCCGCGACCTGCTGTTCACGCCCGCTACCAGCGGTACCGACCTGGGCCTGCTCTCTGAGCAGCGCACCCTGCGCGAATACAGCCGCTACATCATCCGTCACCACCTCGACAAATACGACCACAACGTGCCGCTGGTGGCCCGCAAGCTCGACATTGGCAAGTCTACCATTTACAAAATGGTGCAGGACGGTGAGCTGTAACCTTGAAAATGTGAACCTATCGATTCTACTTTTTCCCGCTGTATAACTATGGTATCATTTCTGGACTCTCCCCAGTTGCAGGCCGAGATAGATTGGTTACGGGCCCAGGTACAACACCTGGAGGAGCAGCAACAGCAGCTTCAGCACGCGCTACGGGCCAGTGAGGAGCGGTTTGAGAACGTAGCCGGGCAGGTGCCGGTGGTGCTCTACCAGTGGCGCGAAAACTTCGACGGATCCTTTTTCTTCAAGTACGTAAGCCCCCAGCTCTACAACATATTCGGCATTCAGCTGAACGAAGCGGATCAGTTAAGTGAATTCGTGCATCCCGAAGACCAGGAACAGTGGCGGGCTTCGGTGCGCAAATCCATCCAAACGGGCACTCCCTGGCAGTTTGAGGGCCGCTTGGTGGTGCCCGGCCAGCCGATACGCTGGTGGCGGGGCTCCTCGGTGCTCTCACGCCAGGATGACCAGGGGCTGGTGTACACCGGCATTATGGAGGACATCACCCAACTGAAGAAAACCAGTCTGGAGTTGGTCACCACTGAAGAGCGGTGGCGGCAAACCTTTAATCTGATTGGGGACGGGTTTTGGGAATATCACTACCAAACGGAAAGCATGGTTTTTTCGGCCGCGTACCGCCAGATGCTGGGCTACTCAGAACAGGAATTTCCCAATGACTACGCGGCCTGGGCCGCCCGCATTCACCCCGAAGATCTGCAGCTGGTGCACCACGCCTGGCAGCAGCAACTGCTGGGGCATACTACCCTGCTCAACATTGAGCACCGCCTGCGGTGTCACGATAACAGCTACAAGTGGGTGCTGTGCCGCGGAGCCGTCACCCGGCTCACTACCGAGGGAATGCCCCTGATTTTTTCGGGTATTATCACCGATATTACCCGGCGCAAAACAACGGAGGCGGAGCTGGCTTTTTCCTCTCTGCGCCTGCGCAACGTGATTGCCAACCTCAACGACGCAATTCTGCTGGTGGATGAGCACGCGCGGGTGCTGCTCACTAACGAGGAGTTCTGCCAGCTGAACCAGCTGCCCTGCTCCCCCGATGAGCTCATCGGTATGGATCTGTCCTCGTGCCTGGAGATGTCGCCAGTGGTTAGGGCGCACCCCATGCCGGTAGGCACCTGTCTGCGGGACCTGTTCCGCACGCGCTGGCAGGGCACCGAAACACTGCATTTGCCCAATGAACGGGTGTTTCAGCGCCGCTCCCAGCCTATCTACCACCACCACGAAAACATCGGCCACCTCTGGACTTTCCAGGATATTACTCAGCAGGAGAAGGACGAGTACATGCTGAAGCGGCGTGAGCAGAAGTACCAGACCATCATTGAGAATATGAGTCTGGGCCTGGTAGAAGTAGATTTAGAGGATCGGGTCCGCTACGTGAATGATAGCTTCTGCGAAATTATCGGCTATGAGGAGGAGGAAATGCTGGACCATTCCATCTTCTCCCTGATTTGCTCAACGAATGATGACGACTTGCTGAAGCGTAAGCAGATCGAGCGTCTGCAAGGCATTTCAGACGTATATGAGGCGCAGGTACGAACCAAAAACGGAGTTCTGAAATGGATGCTCATCGGGGGAGCACCGCTCTACGACGAAGCCAGTACCGTGATAGGCACTACGGGCATCTTCATGGATATTACTCACCAGAAACTACTGGAAACCAACCTGCGCGAGGCCAAAAAGCAGGCTGAGGAATCCTCGAAAGCCAAGGCCCAGTTTCTGGCCAATATGAGCCACGAAATCCGCACGCCCATGAACGCCATTCTGGGGATGAGTCAGCTGCTGGCCAAGACGCCTCTGTCCAAAACCCAGGACAACTATCTGAATGCCATCAGTACCTCGGCCGAAAACCTGCTGGTCATCATCAACGACGTGCTGGACTTATCAAAGATTGATGCTGGCAAGCTTACGTTGGAGCACATCGGCTTCAGTACGCAGGCCCTGTGTCAGCAGATTGAGAAAACCCTGCAGTACAAAGCCGAGGAAAAAGGCCTCAACTTGGTCACGTGGGTGAAAGCCGGCATTCCCGACGTGCTCATCGGTGACCCGTACCGCATTACGCAGGTATTGTTAAACCTGGCTGGCAACGCCGTCAAATTCACGGAAAAGGGGCAGGTAACAGTGAGCTGTGAGCTGGTGGACTTCACGGCGCAGGAAGCCGCAGTGGAGTTTACCGTGAGTGATACGGGCATCGGCATCACGCCGGAATACCTGAGCCGGATTTTCAGCGCCTTCAGTCAGGAGGATTCGTCCGTGACGCGCAAGTTTGGGGGGTCGGGACTGGGGCTGAGTATCTGTCGCCGGCTGGTGGGCCTGATGGGAGGGGAGCTGCGCATCGAAAGCGAGAAAAATCACGGCACCGTTATCAGCTTTACCCTGCGTCTACCCATTGGCTCCGCTGCCGATATGCCCTGCAAAGCGGTGTCGTTTGGTACCAAAGCCATTCAGGCCGGCATTCGGGGGCGGCGTGTGCTGCTGGTGGAGGATAACGACTTCAACCGCCTGCTGGCCAAGTCGTTTTTGATGCAGGCCAGCGTGGACGTGACGGAGGCCGAAAACGGAGCAGTGGCCGTGGAGTTGATCCGGCAAGCCGCCGTGCCCTTCGACCTGATTCTGATGGATGTGCAGATGCCGGTGATGAACGGTCTGGAAACTACCGAGTTTTTACGTCTGGAGCTGGAGGTGACTACCCCCATTGTGGCTCTCACGGCTAACGCCATTCGGGGCGAGCAGCAAAAATGCCTTACGGCCGGCATGAATGATTACCTGGCCAAACCCTTTCAGGAACAGGACCTGCTCAAGATGGTGTATAACTGGACTGCGCGCCCCCAGCAGCAGGAGGAGCAGCGTCCGGAAAAGCTTTATGACCTGGCCCTGCTCCACGAAACAGCCCGGGGCGACCAGCAATTTATTGATTTCATGCTGGCAACCTTCCTGGAGAGTAGCACGGCCATCCTGCAGGAGCTGCACAGTGCCCTGGCCGACGGTAGCCTACCCCGCTTGCAGGCGGGAGCGCACAAAATCAAGCCGAGTTTGATGCACTTACACATGGGAGCCGTGCTGGAGCCCGTGGAGCACCTGGAAAAATATCCTGGTCCCTTTGAGGTTGCCGTCTTGCAGCCCCTGCTCACTGTCATCGACTCCAACCTGCGCCAGGTAATGCACCAGATTGAGCGGGACGTGAAGCAGACCAAGCGCCGCAGTACCGTAGCGTGATGACGGGGCAATTGTAACGTCCGATGAAAACGGCAGCTCGGCTTTCAGGACGCTCTCACCTGCCCCGTCATCATCGGCGGCTACTTCCGGTGGGGAGGGGTGGGGCTCCGGCCGGTGCCGTGAGCAGGTGCTGCGGTAGCCGTTTCTTTCTAGGTTTCTGCTGGGAGCATTAGCCGGGGTGGGCACGCTCACTCCTGAGCCGGCAGCACCAGCACCGGCACAGAGCTGCGGCGGATGATATCGGCCGTGACGCTACGGTGAAACAGCTGCCCCAGAAAGCTGCGGCGACGGGCAATGAGTACTACCAGATCATACTCGGGAGCGAGCTGCAAAATGCCTTCGGCGGGCTGCTCGGCTGTAACCGTACGCGTGTGCACGGTGGATAGGTCGGCAGTCAGGCCGGTGCGCAGCACGGCGTCCAAGGCGGCTGTATCGGCTTCCGGCGTTTCCTGGGGTACCACGCGCAACAGCGTCAGTTCAGCGCGGAGGGCGTTGAGCAGGCGGCGGGCAGTGCCGGCAAACTGGCCCAGGGTAAACTCCTCGCCATCGGTGGCCAGCAGCACGCGGCGCGGTAAGGCGGAATTGCGTACCGTATGCGGCACCACCAGCATGGGGTAGGGGGCCGTGCGCAGAATATCCAGCGAAGTGGTAGTGACCAGCTCATCGGGCGTGCTGGTTAAGTCGGGGCGTCCCAGCACCACCAGGGCAGGGTGGTGGCGGCTCACGGCATCGGCCACGGCAAAGGCTACGCGCCCGTGCCCTACCTCCGCCACCACCGGTACCGATAAGTCGCGGGCTAGGCTGCTCAGGGCCAGGTGAATGGCTTCGCGGCTGAGGTTGGAGAGCTGCCCGGTAAACATTTCCGGGTCCAGCACGGAGTCGCGGCGCACATGCAACAGCACCAGGCGGGCCTCTAAGGGGGCAGCCAGATTGGTAGCGTAGTTCAGGGCCGCATCGGCCGCCTGAAAAAAATCGGTGAGGATGAGTAGGGAGGTAGCCATAGCCTAAGGTCGGAAATGGCGGGGTGCAGCGCAAGGGAATGATGGTAGCTGCGGCGAAACCGGGTAGCGCGGTGGCGTGCTCCGCCTGCGGAAGGGCATTTCGGCGAGGAAGGGATATTTTTCGGGCGGCTTCCGGCGTAGGTTTTTACCTTTGCATCAGCAGCCCGCCCTTATGCGAGCGGCATAAGTAGCTATGGTATCGGATTATTGGCTTCGGCAACGACGACTCCCGGCGTAACCATCGGCCGGGGTGGGTGCTAGCATCGTGCAGCGGCCCTGCCTCCCGCTATGGCTGCTGCTTACGCCCCGTTTGGTCCGCCACCAGTCCGATAATCTTTCCGAAGTCCCCCGGTGGGCTTCACGTAATCAAGCGATTCGCTTTCCGTGCAACAACTCGAACAGACCCTCAAAACGGCTCTTCAGGCCGCTATCCAACAGGTATTTGGTGCTGCCGTAGCCCCCGCGCAGCTGACGCTGCAGCCCACCCGCAAGGAGTTTGCCGGGCAGTTTACCCTCATCACGTTCCCTTTCACCAAACAGCTGGGCAAAGGTCCCGAGCAACTTGGCCAGGCCCTGGGCGAGTGGCTGGTAGCTAACTCGCCGCTGGTAGCCGGCTACAACGTGGTGAAGGGCTTCCTGAACCTGGAAATTGCCGATGCCGAGTGGATAAAGGCGTTTGAGCAACTCCGTCAGACGCCGGCGGGTGCGTCCGTGCCCACCGGTGGCCCCCAGAACGTGGTGGTAGAGTACTCCTCGCCCAACACCAACAAGCCCCTGCACCTGGGCCACCTGCGCAACAACTTCCTCGGCTACTCGGTGGCCGAAATCCTGAAAGCCACCGGCGCTACCGTAACCAAGGCCAATCTGGTCAACGACCGGGGCATCCACATCTGCAAATCCATGCTGGCCTACCAGCAGTATGGCCAGGGCGAAACCCCGCAGAGTGCCGGCATCAAGGGCGACCACCTGGCCGGTAAATACTACGTGCTGTTTGAGAAGCACTACCGCGAGCAGGTGAAGCAGCTGGAGGCCGAGGGCGTAGCCGCCGACGTAGCCAAGCGCCAGGCCCCCATGATGCTGGAAGCCCAGGACATGCTGCGCGCCTGGGAAGCCGGCGACGAGGACGTGGTAAGCCTCTGGAAGCAGATGAACGGCTGGGTGTACGAAGGCTTCGACGCCACCTATCAGAACATCGGCGTTGATTTCGACAAGTATTACTACGAGTCGGGCACCTACCTGCTGGGCAAGGAGCGGGTGGAGGAAGGCCTGCAAAAGGGTGTATTCTTCAAGAAAGAAGATGGCTCGGTGTGGGTGGACCTCAAGGAGGAAGGCCTCGACGAGAAGCTGCTGCTCCGCGCCGATGGTACCAGCGTGTACATCACCCAGGACCTGGGCACGGCCGAACTGAAGTACCAGGATTTCGGCTACGACCTGAGCGTGTACGTTATTGCCGACGAGCAGAACTACCACATGCAGGTGCTGAAGGCCGTGCTTAAGAAGCTGGGCAAGCCCTACGCCGACGCCATCTACCACCTCAGCTACGGCATGGTGGACCTGCCCTCGGGCAAGATGAAAAGCCGGGAAGGCACCGTGGTGGATGCCGACGAGCTGGTGCGCGAAGTAGTGGAGGCCGCCCAAGCTGCCACCCTCGAAAAAGGCAAAACCGAGGGCCTCCCTGAGCAGGAACTACAGCAGCTCTACCACATGCTGGGCCTGGGCGCGCTGAAATACTACCTGCTGAAAGTGGACCCCAAGAAGCGGATGCTTTTCAACCCCGAAGAGTCGGTGAAGCTGGAAGGCGACACGGGACCGTTCATTCAGTACTCCCATGCCCGTATTGCCGCTATTCTGCGCAAGGCTGCCGAAATGGGCATCAGCCAGGAGGCCGACCTGAGCCCGTTGCCGGTACTGCCTGCTGCCGCCCGCGAAATGGTGCAGGAACTGGGCCGCTACGCCAGCGTAGTGCAGGAAGCTGCCCGCACGTTCTCGCCCGCCGTGGTAGCTCAGTATGCCTACGACGTGGCCCGCGCCTACAACCGCTTCTACACCGACATCAAAATCTTCACTGAGCCCAACGAAACCAGCCGCTCATTCTACGTGGCACTCTCAGCCCAAACCGGCCGTACCATTAAGGCCAGCCTGGGCCTGCTGGGCATTCAGGTGCCTGAGCGGATGTAATAACCTGGCTGGCATTGCGAGCCGAGCGAAGCACCCGAAGGACAGCGCAGCTAATCCTTCCTCCTTCGTAGTGTCACTCTCAAAAATCTGATAAGCCCTTGACGTGGTTGCCACGTCAGGGGCTTCGCACGTAGGCAAAACCCCGGAGCCGGAGAAGGAAGTATTGCTTCCACACGGGCTTGATGCGTCACATGCTCACAATGACAGTACTATTATGAAAAGCGTAGCCGTGTATTGCGGTGCCAGCAGCGGCACCAACGAACAGTTTACCCTGCAGGCCCAGGCAATGGGCAAGGCCCTGGCCGAGCGGGGTATCACGCTGGTGTACGGCGGGGGCCGGGTTGGCCTGATGGGTGCTGTGGCCGACAGCGCACTGGCCCACGGTGGTCAGGTTATCGGGGTTATTCCCGATTTTCTGGTGGCTAAGGAAGTGGAGCACCGGGGCGTTACGGAACTGCACATCGTGAAAAGTATGCACGAGCGGAAGCTGATGATGGCCGACCTGGCCGAGGGCTTCGTGGCCATGCCCGGGGGCTACGGCACGCTGGAAGAGCTGTTTGAAGTGCTCACCTGGGGCCAGCTGGGCCTGCACCAGAAGCCCATCGGAGTGCTCAACGTGGCCGGCTACTACGACCACCTGCTCCGCGCCCTCGACCACATGGCCGACGAAGCGCTGCTCCGCCGCGAAAACCGCAACCAGCTCCTCAGCCACCCCGAGCCCCACGGCATGCTGGACGCCATGCTGGCCTACGAGCCCGTGAGCCTGGAAAAATGGCTCACCCCGCGCACTACCTAAACAGGTGAAATTGTGACGTGTCATTGCGCGTAGCGCGAAGCAATGACACGTCACGAAGCTCTCAACTCTGACCTAGGCAAAAGCCCCTAACGCCAGCATGGACGTTAGGGGCTTGTCATTTCCTCAGGGTTTTTACCTATGAAAAGGAAGGATTAGCTGCGCTGTCCTTCGGGTGCTTCGCGCTGCTCGCAATGACACTTCACATCTGGTACACCACGGCATTGCAGTTCATACCGGCACCTACGGAGGCAAACACGATGACGTCGCCGGGCTGTAGGTCGTTGTCGGGCAGGTGGCCTTTCAGCATCAGGTCCAGCAGGGTGGGCAGGGTAGCTACGGAGGAATTGCCCAGCCAGGAAATGGTCATGGGCATCACGCCGGCCGGCACCGCATCAATAGCATACAGGGCGTAGAGGCGTTTCAGAATGGCCTCGTCCATCTTGCCGTTGGCCTGGTGGATGAGCAGCTTGCGCATGGCCGTAATGGGCAGGCCAGCTTTATCAAGCGTGTCCTTGATGGCCTGAGGTACGGTTTTCAGCGCGTATTCATACAGCTTGCGGCCTTCCATCTTCAGGAACAGCTCAGTGCCCTCGTAGGCGGGATTGAACGACTTATCCATGCGCAGCAGGTGCGCCGCCTGGATAGTATCGGAGCGGGTGCCGTGGGCCAGAATGCCTACCGGCGCGTCGGTTTCCCGGGCTTCCAGCAGCATGGCACCGGCCCCATCAGCGTAAATCATGCTGTCCCGGTCGTGCGGGTCGCACACGCGGGAGAGGGTTTCGGCTCCAATGACCAATACTCGCTTGGCGTCGCCGGAGCGCAGGTAGTAATCGGCCTGAATAACGCCCTGCAGCCAGCCCGGGCAGCCAAAGGGCAGGTCGTAGGCTACGCAGTTGGGGTTTTCAATGCCGAGCTTGTGCTTGACGCGGGCCGCCAGCGTAGGTACGAAATCGGAGCGGCGGTTGTCCAGGGCCACGTCGCCGAAATTGTGGGCCACCAGAATGTAATCCAGCGTTTCAGGGTCGGTATGGCTGGAGTGCAGCGCATCCTGGGCCGCCAGAAACGCCAGATCTGAAGCTACCTGATTATCCTCGGCGTAGCGCCGCTCCTGAATATCGGTGATGTTGGCAAACTGCTGCACAATCTCAGCACCCGGCTTGGTGAGCGGGTGGCCAGTCGCATCAAAAAACGACGATTTGATAAAGTCTTCGTTCCTGACAACTTGTGAGGGAAGGTAGCTGCCTGTTCCGGTAACGACCGAATAGAGAGTCTTACGCATGCGTACGGCAGCCGGGGAATGAGGACGCGGCCAAGGCCAAATGTACAGATTTTTGGCATTGGCAACCCGTGAAGCGCCGCCGGAGGCCTTACCGGTCGTACCTTGTCAGTCTCAAAACTGCTGGCGCGAACATTGCGTAGGTCTGGCGGTTTTCCACTGAATTTCCCCCATACGCTGCTTGCAATGAAAGCTTTCGTGCTCTTAGGTGCGCTGGTTGCTACCGGTTACGCCTCGTTTCCCACTCACTCCACCACTCCGGCCATGACCTCCGAAACCACTGCCGCCACGGGCACGGTGTACGACTACACCGTCAACGACATCAACGGTAAGCCGGTAAAGCTGAGCCAGTACAAAGGCAAGAAGCTGCTCATCGTGAATACGGCCTCCGAGTGTGGCTACACTCCGCAGTACAAAGAGCTGGAAGAGCTGTACAAAAAGCACGGCGACAAAGTGACGGTGCTGGGCTTTCCGGCCAACAACTTCGGCGGGCAGGAGCCGGGTACCAACGAGCAGATTTCCCTGTTCTGCGAGAAAAATTACGGCGTAACCTTTCCGCTGTTCAGCAAAGTGTCGGTGAAAGGTGACGACGCGGCCCCGCTGTACAAGTTCCTCAGCGACAAAGCGAAAAACGGCGCGGTAGGCGACGTGCCTACCTGGAACTTCTGCAAATATTTGGTGGATGAGAAAGGCCACGTGGTAGCCTTCTATCCGTCCAAAGTAAAGCCCATGAGCGAGGAGCTGGTAGCAGCCATTATGAAGTAAATACCTGTCGGCTGGCCTTTAGTAGCCCGCGTTTCAATGCGCTTCAATAAGAATAGCGCGCAGCCCCGGGTTGCGCGCTATTCTTGCGTCAGGGCGCTACCTTCGCCCCGAAAGCCAATTTTCGCCCTATGGTTCGCACCGTTATTTTCGATATGGACGGCGTCATCGTCGATACCGAACCCGTTCACCGCTATGCTTACTACCGACATTTTGCGGAGCTGAATATTGAGGTGCCGGCGGCCGAGTACGCCACGTTCACGGGCCGCTCCACCAAAAACGTGTACCAATACCTCAAGGACAAGCACCGCCTGGAGCCGGCCGTGGAGGAATTGGTGCTGATGAAGCGGGAGTTTTTCAACCGGGCCTTCGATGAGAAGCCCGACCTGGAATTGCTGGAGGGAGTGCGACGCCTCATTGAAGACCTGCACCAGCACCAGCTGCAGCTGATTCTGGCCTCGTCGGCTTCTAAATCAACCATTGAGCGGGTGATGCGGCGGTTTGCGCTGGGGCCGTATTTCTCGCACCTGGTAAGCGGCGAAGACTTCCCCCGCTCCAAGCCCGACCCTGCTATTTTCGAGCACGCCGCCAGCCTGTCGGAGGCCCCCAAAAACCAGTGCGTGGTAATTGAGGATTCCAGCAACGGCGTGTCAGCGGCCAAGGCGGCCGGCATTTACTGCATCGGGTACAGCAGTGCGCATTCTCCGCTGCAGGATTTGAGTCATGCCGACTTGGTGGTAGCACACTTTGATGAGCTGACAGCCGAGCGGATTGCTGCATTAGCCCCATCTGCTGGCTAGAAAAATACACTATTCTAATTGGTTGGCGCAGGCAATGCGTTGCCACAGTTTAATTTCCTGTCATGTCGTCTTCCGTTTCTGCTCCCGCCAGTCCCGCCAAAGCCTGGATTTCGGCCTTCCGGCCGCGCACATTGCCGCTGGCTTTGGCCAGCATCATGGCGGGGGGCTTTCTGGCGGCCAGCAACGGACAGTTCCGGGGCAGTGTGGTAGCGCTGGCAGCCCTCACTACCATTCTGCTGCAAATCCTGAGCAACCTGGCCAACGACTACGGCGACTCCCAGAATGGGGCCGACAGTGTGCACCGCGAGGGGCCGCAGCGGGCCGTGCAAAGCGGCGCCATTAGCCCGGCGCAGATGAAGCGCGGCATGGTGGTGTTCGGGGCATTGTCGTTGGTGAGTGGAGTGGCCCTGCTGTGGGTGGCGCTGGGCGCGGCGGCCGTGTGGGTTACAGCCGCGTTTTTCGTGCTGGGGCTGTCGGCCATCTGGGCGGCGGTGAATTACACGGCCGGCTCCCGGCCCTACGGCTACGCCGGCCTCGGCGACGTGTCGGTGTTTATCTTCTTCGGGCTGGTGGGCGTGTGCGGCACGTATTTTCTGCAGGCCGGCAATCTGCCGCTGCCCGTGCTGCTGCCCGCCGCCGCGCTGGGCTGCTTCGCCACGGCCGTACTCAACGTGAACAACATCCGCGACATTCGCTCCGATGAGCTGGCTGGTAAAATCACCATTCCGGTGCGGCTGGGCCCCCAGCGGGCCCGCGTGTACCACGTGGTGCTACTCACGGCCGGGCTGGTGTGCGCCGTGCTCTACGTGGTGCTCACCTACCACTCGCCCTGGCAGTGGCTGTTCCTGCTGGCGGCCCCGCTACTGGCCCGCAATGCCGCCGCCGTGTGGCAGCGCCAGGACAGTATGCAACTGGACCCGCTGCTGAAGCAAATGGCGCTGACCACGCTGGTATTTACCTTGCTGTTTGGGCTAGGGCAGGTGCTGTAAACGTAAGTATATGAGCGAGGTTGAACAGCTGAAGCAGGAAGCGACATCCGATGATTGGCAGAAGGCTAATGCCGCATGCAATCAACTAGCCAACTTACCTGGAAACCAGGGATTTGATGCGCTACTCAGTCTGTTATCCGACACAAATCCGCGTGCCCGAAACGCAGCGGCCTTAGCTCTGCGCGGCCGGGCCGATAATCGAGCCATTGAGCCGTTGCTGGCTGCTATTCGTACCCCTAATACCAGAGGCTATAACGGTACGCTGGTGTACGCCCTGCAAACCCTGGACTGTCGGCACCACCTGAAAGAGTTGTTTGAAATTCTGTTCTATCAGGGGTACGAAGCCAAGCAGATGGCTATGCAGGTGTTAGAGGAGCAGGAGTTTGAATTCACAACGGAAGATTTACTCAGTATTCAACGGCAATGGAACGCCTGCAAAGCGCAACCGGAGCTATGCTACAGGTTCGAGGAAAATCACGAAAACATTGACTATTTCGTAGAAGGATTTATGGCCTATCTGACAGAGTAATCCTGCCACAGTAGCATAATCTTACATTTGCCTAACGTACAGAAAAAACATAGAAAAGCCCCCGTTACGCTACGTAACGGGGGCTTTTCTATGCTTGCAATTTACTCCGCGCTGGGGGCAGCCGGTGCAGTAGTTGCCGCTTCCGGTGCGCCGCCCTCGGGGCGAGGGCCACGGCCTGAGCGGTTGCGGCCCCCGCGCTTGCGGCGGCGCTGGCCTTCCGGCTTGTCGCCTTCGGCCCGGGGGGCAGCGGCTTCCCCTTCCGGGCGTGGAGCGCGGGGCTCCCGGGGCGGGCGGGCTTCGCCTTCCGGGCGGGGGGCACGGGGCTCCCGTGGCTCGCGGCGGGGGCGGCTTTCGCTGCCCTCGGGCCGGTCTTCGCGGGGCGGGCGCTGGTAGGGCTGAGCGGGGGCTTGGCCGGCATCGAGGGCGGCCAGGGCGGCGGCGGCGCGGGCAATGCGGGCCTGCTGGTCGGCGTCGGGTTTACCGTCGCCGCGGTTGGGGCGGGCTCCGTCGCGGCCACCGCCGCTGCGGCCGCCTCCTTCGGAGCGGGGGCCACGGTCACGGCCCCCACCACCGCCGGAGCCGCCGCTCCGGCCGCCGCGCTCGGGGCGGCCACCAATTTTGCCGCGCAGGCCACTGAAGCGTTTGGGGTCGAACTCGGGCGCTTCGCCCAGGCCCATTGCCTCGGTGATGCGCTGCTTTTCTACTTCCCGCTCAATCAGCTTCTCAATCTTCACCACCCTGTCCTGGTCCTGGTCACTGATAAAGGTGATGGCCGTGCCTTTGGTGGCGGCGCGGGCCGTGCGACCAATGCGGTGCACGTAGTCCTCGGCGGCGCGGGGAATGTCGTAGTTCACCACGTGGCTGAGGCTGTCAATGTCGATGCCGCGGCTGAGCACGTCGGTGGCTACCAGGATGGGGAACTGCTTGTTTTTGAAGGCCCGCATGATTTCCTCCCGCTCTTCCTGGGTACGGTCCGACGAAATACCCCGGGCTTCAATGCCGAGCTTGTTAATGGCCCGCACAATGCCGCCCACGGCCGCTTTCTGGCTCGTAAACAGCACCATGCTTTGCACATCCTGGGTTTTGATGATGTGCTCCAGCAGGTAAATCTTCTGGCGGTCGAAGGCCATGTAGAACTGCTGGTCGATGCCGGCGGCGGGCTTGGATACGGCCAGCCGGATTTCCTCGGGCTGATTCAGAATCTGCTGCGAAAACTCCCGGATTTTGTTGGGCATGGTGGCCGAGAACAGCAGCGTCTGGCGCTGCTTGGGCAGCTGGCGCACAATGCTGAGGATGTCATCGGAGAAGCCCATGTCCATCATCTTGTCGGCCTCATCGAGCACCAGGTATTTCAGGTCCTCAAACTTCACGTAGCCCATCTGCATGTGGGCAATGAGGCGGCCGGGCGTGGCAATGATGATGTCGGCCCCGGAGGTAAGGGCGCGCTTCTGCTGCTCCCAGCCCTCCGATTTGCCCCCGCCGTAAATAGCAATGGAGCTGGCTTCCACGAAATAGCCAAAGCCGGTTACCTGCTCATCAATCTGAGTGGCCAGCTCGCGGGTGGGCACCAACACCAGCGTGGAGGTGGTGCCGTGCTTGGCGTGGGAAATCTTGTCGATGAGGGGCAGCAGGTAGGCCGCCGTTTTGCCGGTGCCGGTCTGGGCGCAGGCAATCAAATCTTTGCCTTCCAGAATGCGCGGAATGGCTTGCTCCTGAATAGGCGTGGCATTCAGGTAATTCATGGCATCGATGCCCGCCAGCAGGTCATCGTGCAGGTTAAACTCGTGAAACGTCAAGGTACAGCTTCGTTAAGATGATAGAGGGCTGACCTTGCGTCTCGGTCAGCAAACCGCTTGTGTGCTTTGCTAACAAAGATAGGGGATTGACGGCGGAACCCGCCCCGGGCCCGGCGGCAGCCGTGGAGCGGCGAAATTTCCGTTACTTGTCCGCTGCCGAAAACCCCTGCGTCCTGGGCATTATCTGGCGCGTATTTCCCATCATCCTCTTATCCAACGTATGAAGAAGCGTATCCTGCCGATTTTGCTACTAAGCGGCGGCTTTGCCCAGGCCCAGCAGCCATTTACCTATACCATCAAGGGGAAGCTTGGCACCGTCAGTGCGCCGGCCAAAGTGTATCTGGTGAGCGGCCTTTCGGCGCTGGATTCCGCCGTGGTGAAGAATGGCGCGTTTGAAATCAGGGGCACGGCTGCGGAGCCGGTTATGGCTGAACTGCTGCTACGCCAAAAGGGCCGGCCGGCTAACCTGCGCGGTGCGCGGGCACAGACGCTCATATTCCTGGAACCGGGCACGGTAGTCGTTACCAGCCCCGATTCGCTGACCCACGTCTCCATCAAAGGCGGGCCGGTCAATGCCGATAATCTGCGGCTGAAGGAGGCCTTGAAACCTGTCTTTGCCAACGTGGAGGCGTATGGAGCCGAATTGCAGAAGGCCTCAGCCCAGCAACAGCAGGACCCCGCTTTCGGGGAGCAGGTACAGGCTAAATTCACCAGCTTTAATAAGCAGATAGCCGCCACCCAGCACGCCTTCATCAAAGCCAACCCGGCATCCTGGGTCAGCCTGCACGCGCTGACGGCAATACAGATGATTGAGCCTGCTTATGAGGAAGTGGCACCGCTCTACGCGGCCCTGAGTCCGGAGCTTAAAAGCAGCGCGGCCGGCCGCGAGTATGGCGCGCGGCTGGCGGGCATGAAGGGGGTAATGGCGGGTACCCAGGCCCCCGATTTCACCCAACCAACTCCCGACGGCAAAATGGTTTCCCTGCATGACTACCGGGGCAAGTACGTGCTGGTGGATTTCTGGGCCAGCTGGTGCGGCCCCTGCCGTCAGGAAAATCCGACGGTCGTCAAGGCCTACAATGAATACAAAGGCCGCAACTTCGATGTATTGAGCGTATCCATTGACGACGAAAAAGGCCGTGCCAAGTGGGTAGAAGCCATTGCCGCCGACCAGCTTCCCTGGACCCAGGTTTCGGACCTGAAGGGCCTGGAAAACGCGGCCGCCCGCCTGTACCACGTCACCGGCGTTCCGCAGAACTTTCTGATTGACCCCAACGGGAAAATCCTGGCGGTTAATCTGAAAGGAGCCGCCCTGCGCGAAGCGCTGGCGCAGTATGTGAAGTAACCTCCGAACATTTTTTGAGTCACTGCCCAGGGTGTAGAGGTGCCCACTGGTACGTCTCTACACCTTGCGCAGTAACTCGGAATTTGCTCTAAAACTGCTTGTGCGTGGGTAGTTGCAGAATCTCCAGCTGCCAGCGCAGCTCTTCGGCGCGCACCGGGAAGGGCTGGCCGTGGCGGATGGTCTGGTGCACGGCGTCGAACAGGCCCTGGTACTGGCCCTGGGGCGCAGTCAGGTGCGAAACCCGGGTTTCGCCGGGGGCGGGCACCAGTGTGAGGGTGCCTTCCTGGCCGGCGGGCTCGTGGCCATAGGTAGCAGCGGTGGGCAGCTGGCCTTGGTCGAGTTGGGTTTCCTGCACGTCGGCGCGGCTTTTCTGGAAGGAGCCCAGCGTACCGTGCAGCACGTAGGCCGGCACCGGCGCGGCCGTGAGCAGGCTGCCGGCCACAAACACGTTGAGGCCCTGCGGATACTGCAGATGAGCGTGGAAGTAATCATCGACGCGGGAGCCGGGGCGGTGGCGGGCCCGGGTGAAGCGCGTTTGCTCAGGGCGGCCGAACAGGCTTAGGGCCTGATCCAGCACGTGCGGGCCCAGGTCGAAGCTGAGGCCGCTGCCGGGCACGGCGGGGTCTTCCTTGAAGGTTTTGGTATTGAGGGCCGTTTTGTACCGGTCGAAGCGGAAATGCACCTCAGTCAACTTGCCCAGCTGCCGGCTTTCTACCACCTGGCGCACCAGCTGAAAATCGGAGTCCCAGCGGCGGTTCTGGTAAGCCAGCACGTGCCGGTTTTGGGCCGCGGCCAGGGCCAGTAGCTCATCCAGCTCGGCCACGGTGGTGGCTACGGGCTTTTCGATGAGTACGTGCTTGCCGGCCTGCAAGGCCTGCCGGGCGAGGGCAAAATGGGTGTCATTGGGCGTGTTGATGATGACCAGCTCCAGTGCCGGGTCGGCCAGTAGCTCGGCCACGCTGTCGTAACTCGTAACGGTAGGATAATGCTGCTGGGCCTGCTTGCGGCTGCGCTCCACCACGGCCCGTAGCTGAAAGCCAGGGTGGGCCTGCACGAACGGCGCGTGAAAAATGCGGCCCGACATGCCGTAGGCCAAAAGGCCGGTTTGAATGGGAGAGGACATGGGCGTTTTTTGTCTTTACTAAGTAGCAGAATGGTAGCAATACTTAGCCAAGAACGTCATTCCGAGCGTAGTCGAAGAATCCCGCGTGCTGATGTGGTGGTAGTAAACCAGACGTCAGTGCGCGAAATTCTTCGGCTACCTTCTTAATGACGGCCTGTCTTCTTGCAAACAATCAACCCCACACCATGGCTACGCTCGACCGGTTTTCCTCTCAGGCAGACTTATACGCCCGCTACCGCATCGACTACCCGGCGGAGCTGTACCAGTGGCTGCTCCCGCAGGTGCCGGGCCGCGCCGCCGCCTGGGACTGCGCTACCGGCAACGGGCAGGTAGCGGCCGTGCTGGCCGGGCATTTTGCCCAGGTAGACGCCACCGACATCAGCGCCGCCCAGTTAAGTAAGGCTCCGCAACGGCCCAACATCCGCTACCAAACGTCCAAAGCTGAGCATACGCCGTTTGGCGGGGATGGCTTCGATCTGGTAACGGTGGCGCAGGCCCTGCATTGGTTTGATATGGACGCCTTCAACGCCGAAGCCCGCCGCGTGCTGCGGCCGGGCGGCGTGCTGGCCGAATGGGGCTACAATCTGCTCTCCATCAGCCCTGAACTAGACCCGCTGGTGCGGCACTTTCACGACGACACCATGCGGCCCTACTGGGATGATAACCGCTGGCACATTGTGGATGAGTACGCCCGGCTGCCATTCCCGTTTGCCGGGGTACAAACTGCCCGTTTCGCGGTGCGGCGGCAGTGGTCGGCGGAGTGGCTGCTGAACTACCTGCGCACGTGGTCGAGCGTGGCTAACTACCAGCAGCAGCACCAGCAGGACCCCGTGCTGCAGATTGCCGGGGAGCTGACGCGGCTGTGGGGACCCGGTGAGCGGGAAGTGGTATTTCCGGTGTTTGCACGGTTGGGGCACAAAGACTAAACCGGCGGCCGGCGCGTTAGCCCGGCATATTCTGGTTTAGTTTTATCCATGCTCCATCATCTGAAGGCACTGGCCTTATTTTACCGCTCCGTGTTGGGGTACACGCTGGCCGTATCCGGGCTGATTATCGGCTCGTCCCTGCTCCCGATGTTTGGGAACTGGCCGCCCCGGCTGGTACCCCTGCTGCTGCTGAAGCTAATTACCTTCCCACCCGTTATCTACCTGCTGAGCCAGTTTCGGCCGCACCAGTATTGGTTTTACCGCAACCTTCACCTGTCGCCCTGGCAGCTGTGGGGTAGCGCCTTGCTGCTCGATGGGGTTGTGTTTGTCCTACTCGTAGAGGCCGCCCGGCTGCTGATTCCATGATGCCTGCTGCACAAACAAGTCCATGGGTGTTGGAGGCCGATGGAATTCAGCTGGCTTTCGGGCAGCGCACCATTTTATCGGATGTGTACCTGCGGGTGCAAACCGGGCAGATTGTAGCACTGCTGGGGCGCAACGGCAGCGGGAAATCAACCCTGCTCCAAACTATTTTCGGCTCCCGCGCCGTGCCCGATGCTTCTGTGCGGGTGAATGGGCAGCGGGTAATGCCCGCGTATCGGCAAGCCGGCCTCATGAGCTACCTGCCGCAAGTGCCCCTGCTGCCCGGTAGCCTTACCATCCGGCAGGCCGCCCGCCTGCTGGGCGTTGATGCCGTGGCTGCTTTGGCTGGTTTTCCGGAATTCCAGGAACAGGTGCGGGCCGGCGGCCGGTTGCAGGAGCTGTCCGGGGGCGGAGCACGGCTGCTGCAGGTACTGCTGCTGCTGGCGCGTGACCACCGGTTTTTGCTCCTGGATGAACCCTTTTCGGGAATTATGCCGGTGCACGTCGAGCAACTGGGCCACCTGCTGCAAACGGCCAGGCACCGCACCGGCCTGCTCATCACCGACCACCGCTACGCCGAAGTGCTGGCCCTGGCCGATGTGGTGTATCTGCTGCACGGGGGCCGGCTGGAGAAGCTGCACGACCCCTGGACCGAATTGCGCGACCGGGGCTACCTGGCATCCTGAGTGTGCGCCGGGCCTCCTACCTTCGGCCGCATGAACACTGCCTCTGAATTACCCTTAGCCGGCTTGCGGGTGCTGGAGCTGGCTGCGGTGCTGGCCGGGCCGCAGGTGGGCCAGTTTCTGGCGGAGCTGGGCGCCGAGGTGCTCAAGCTGGAAGCCCCGGCCGGCGACGTCACCCGTACCTGGCGCACCCCCGCCGAAGACCCCGCCACTACCGTAACGGCCTACTTCAGCAGCGCCAACTGGGGCAAACGCAGCCAGAGTATCGACCTGACCACCGAAGCCGGCCGCGCCGCGCTGCTCCAGCTGACCACCCGCGCCGACATCGTGCTGACCTCCTATAAGCCCGGCGACGCCGAGAAGCTCGGGGCCGACTACGCCACGCTTTCGGCCCAGAACCCCCGCCTGATTTACGGCCACATCACCGGCTACGGTCCCCACGAAACCCGCGCCGGCTACGACGCCGTGTTGCAGGCCGAAACCGGCTTCATGCACCTGAACGCCGCCGGCCCCGGCCATGCGCCCCAGAAAATGCCCGTAGCCCTCATCGATTTGCTCACGGCCCATCAGCTCAAGGAAGGTCTGCTCACGGCCCTGTACCGGCGCGAGCGGACCGGCCAGGGCGCTTTGGTAGAGGTAAGCTTGCTGGCTAGCGCGCTGGCTTCCCTGGCCAACCAGGCGGCCACCTACCTCGTCACCGGCCACGACCCCAGGCCCATGGGCTCCGGCCACCCCAGCATTGTGCCCTACGGTACCGTGTACACCGCCCGGGATGGCACGCGCCTGCTGCTGGCCGTGGGCTCCGACCGGCAGTTTCAGCAGCTGTGCACCGTGCTGCAACGGCCGGCGTGGGCGGCGGATGAGCGTTTCCGCCGCAACCCCAGCCGGGTAGCGCACCGGCAGGAGCTGGAGGCATTGCTGGCCGGACGTATTGCCGAGGTGGACGGTTCGGAGCTGCTGGCGGCCCTGGAAGCCCTGGCCGTGCCGGCCGGCGCGGTGCGTACCGTTGGGGAGGCCCTGACTCATCCGCTGGCCCAGCCGATGCTGCTGCCCGCCGTACCCGGCTTTCCGTATCAGGGGCTGCGTACGGTGGCATTTCGCAGCCCGGCCTGGCCGGTGGCCGGGCAGCTGATAGCGCCGCCACCGTTGTCCGGCAAGGTGGAAAGCTAAATTTGCCGGGCCCCTGCCAGGTATAATCCGGCCGGGAAGCCGCTTGGTCGAAAGCCGTAGCATCGAAACTAAGAGCCGGCTAGTTTGCGTAGGTACCAGATTCCGAGACTGTGCTCCGGCGCAGTTGGTTGTTGAATCCGGGCTTGTTTCTGTGTTTCAGATCAGCTCCTTTACTCACATGGTAATGCCGCACACCTCGCCCGCTACTCTGCCCCAAACCGACGACGGTACGCCCGGCGCCCCGCTGGCCGCACCTACTGCCTCCCTCCACTCCACTAATCAGGCCCCCAATGCGCCCGGTGCCCCCGAGCCCTCGCCCGCTGACCGCCTCGATGTGATTTTTGATGGGCTGAAGCAGAAATCTTCCGCCAAGCAGTCCATCTACCGCAATACGCTGGCTACTTTTGATTTGCTGCGGAAAGTGTCGCAGGAGCTGGTGGTGGAGCTGAGCCGCCGCATCACACCCGTCGATTCCACCGTCATTATCGAATACCGGCCGGTGAACGATATGGAATTTCACATCCGGTTCTCGGGCGACCTGCTGGTGTTCGTGCTGCACTCCAACATCGTCACCTTCCCCGACGACTACGGCCCCATGGCGACGCGCTACGTGGAGGACGATTTCCGGCGGCGGTTTTTCGGCCACATCATGGCCTACAACTTCATGGCCGACAGCATCAAGTACCAGCGCCTGAACGACCCCGGCTACCTGGTGGGCCGCCTGCTCATCAACATCGATAACCACTATTTTCTGGAAGGTGTGCAGCAGCTGGAGCTGCCCGATAATGACATGTCGGACAACCCCGTGACGGAGGACAGCCTCAAGCTGTTCGTGGAAAGCGCCATGATTGCCGCCGTGAACAACGACCTGATTGCCCCGCCGCTGAGTGACATTCAGAAGATTTCGGTGAAGCAGAAGCTGGAAAACCAGCAGGTAAGCCGGGGCAGCAAAGTGGGCTTCAGCTTCTACCACGAGCAGCGCCATCCCAGCATTGACGGCCTGCCGTACTAGCGGCCTTTCAGGCTCCAGGCAGTAGTTCACAAACCCGACGAGTTGCAGCGCAATCCGTCGGGTTTGCCGTTCTTTGCGCCTTCGTTTTTGTATTTGCCATGAAAAACTTCACTTCCTTCGCCGATGCGGGCGACTATAAGGCCCTGCTGCAACAGGCGCTGGAAATCAAAGCCAACCCCTTTGGCTACCAGCACGTGGGGCGCAACAAAACCGTGGGGCTGATTTTCTTCAACCCCAGCCTGCGTACCCGGCTCAGCTCCGTAAAAGCCGCCTACAACCTGGGCGCGCAGGCCTGGGTACTCAACGCCGGTGCCGACTCCTGGACGCTGGAAATGGCCGATGGCGCGGTGATGAACGGCGGCACGCAGGAGCACATCAAGGAAGCCATTGCCGTGATGAGCCAGTACTGCGACGTGCTGGGGGTGCGCACCTTCCCCACGCTCACAAACCGGGAAGCCGATTACAGCGAGGAAGTATTCAACAAAATACTGCAATACGCCACGGTGCCGGTTATCAGCCTGGAAAGCGCCACGCTGCACCCGCTACAAAGCTTTGCCGACCTGATTACGGTGGCCGAAACCAAGCAGAAGGAGCGGGTGAAAGTGGTGCTGACCTGGGCCCCGCACGTGCGCGCCCTGCCTCAGTGCGTGCCCAACTCGTTCTGCGACTGGTTTTCGGAAATTGACTGGGTGGATTTCGTCATCACTCACCCCGAGGGCTACGAGCTGGACCCTAAGTTTACGAAGGGTGCCCGCATTGAATACGACCAGAAAAAAGCCCTGGAAGGGGCCGACTACGTGCAGGCCAAAAACTGGAGCAGCTACCAGCAGTATGGGCAGGTGCTGCAGAACGACCCCACCTGGATGCTCACGCCCCAGCACATGGCCCTCACCAATGACGCCAAATTCCTGCATTGCCTGCCCGTACGCCGCAACGTGGAGGTGTCGGATGCCGTGCTGGATTCGCCTAACTCGCTGGTGATTCAGGAGGCCGGCAACCGGGTATTTTCTATGCAAACGGTGCTGCACGAACTACTGAAATAAACGGATTAAGTTGGCGAGTAACTGGCAATGAACAGGTTATAAAATACGGGCATTTTTGGCTAAAGCCTGGGCGCTGACGTTAAAGGCATAGTCGACAGGCTTACGACTCAGTGAAGCCGCCCGATTTTTCACCTCCTCATTTGACCTGCTATGAAAAAGTTTCTTGCCATTGCCGCCCTGCTCGTGACTGGTGCTACTGCCGCTAACGCCCAAACCAGCACCACCAATACCACCACGACAACGACCCAGCCGACGACTACGGTACCGATGCAGGGTCAGCCCATGCAGAGCCAGGGCACCATTAACCAGTCGACCACCACGACCACGCCCATGTCGACTACGCCGGTACCGGCCACGACTACCACGGTAGAAACACAGTCGACGACCAACGGCACCTACCGCCCCGCCACCACTACCGGAGCTGATGTAAAGGCCAAAAACAAGCGCAGCAAATCGAAAATGAAGGCCGATAACTAGGCTCGTATTTCAACCGATTTCTGAAAAACTCCCGGCTGAATATGCCGGGAGTTTTTTTTATGCCCGGTTACAACAGGAGAGCCAACTGCCGGCCCACCAGGTCGTCCGGGGTTTCGAGAGAGGAGAGGGACACGCCCAGCAGGCGCACGCCTTTGTTGAGGGGCAGCAGAGCCAGCAGCAGCTCATGGGCTACCTGCGCCAGCGCCTCGGGGCCGGGCACCAGCCCCACCAGCGTGCGGCTGCGGGTGATTTGCTGGAAATCGGTGAACTTGACTTTGAGCGTGACGGTGCGCCCCCGCACGCCCGTGCGCTGGCAGTGGCCCCACACCGCATCGAGGCAGGGCTGCAGGCCCGCGCGCAGCTCCTCGGCCAGGTGCAGGTCGTGCTCGAAGGTGGTTTCGGAACCCACCGACTTGCGCAGCCGGTCAGGCACCACGGGGCGGTTATCCTGGGCGCGGGCAATGAGGTAGTAGTGCGAGCCCGCCTTGCCGAAGTGCTGGCGCAGAAACGCCTCGGACTGCTGCCTGAGGTCCAGCCCCGTGAAAATGCCCAGCTGGTTGAGCCGCGCCGCCGTGGCCGGCCCGATGCCGTGAAACTCGCCCACCCGCAGTTGCTCCACAAACGCCTCACCCTGTCCGGGCCGGATAACAAATTGCCCGTTGGGCTTGTGGTAGTCGGAGGCCAGCTTCGCCAGAAACTTGTTGTAGCTGATGCCGGCGGAGGCCGTGAGTTGGGTCTGGCGCAGGATTTCGGCCCGGATTTCGCGCGCCACCTGCGTAGCCAGCGGCACGCCCCGGTGGTTATCGGTTACGTCGAGGTAGGCTTCGTCCAGCGAAAGGGGCTCAATCAGGGCGGTGTACCCGGCGAAGATGCCGCGGATTTGCCGGGATATTTCCTTGTACACCTCGAAGCGGGGCTTCACGAACACCAGTTCCGGGCACTTGCGCAGGGCGGTGCTGGAGGGCATAGCCGAGCGCACCCCAAACTGCCGGGCCTCGTAGCTGGCCGCCGCCACCACGCCCCGGGCCCGGGAGCCGCCCACCGCCACGGGCTTGCCGCGCAGCGCCGGGTTGTCGCGCTGCTCCACGGAGGCGTAAAACGCGTCCATGTCGAGGTGAATGATTTTACGAGTGTCGGCGGAAGCCACGGCAGGGGAGGGGTAGCCCCAAAGTTCGGCAGACCCGCCCGGAAAACCGTGCGATTGACCCAAGGCGGAAGCTCTGAGAGCTTTAATCCTGCACCGGCTCCAGCGGCACCGGCTGCGGGGCAGCTTTCGGCTTGCGGCTCACCAGAAATACGCCCCCGAAAATCAGCAGCGCCTGCCAGGCCCGGTCCCAGGTTAGCACGTCTTTGCCCAAGCTCACGGCAATGAGTACCGCCAGCGCCGGCTGCAGGTAGATGTAGGCTCCCAGCAACGAGGGCGAGGCGTACTTCAGGGCCCAGTTGTTGAGCAGGTAGGCCAGAATGGTGAGGCAGATAACCATATAGGCAATGGCCGCCCAGATGCCTAATGGGAAGCTGGCGTAATCGGGTTGCTGCACCTGCTGCCAGCCGGCCGGCACCGCCAAAAACGCCCCCACCAAAAAAATGCGGGCCAGCACCGTAAACGGGTGGTATTTGCGCATGAGCGGCATCACCAGCACTAAGTACACCCCAAACGCCGTGGCGTTGAGCAGAATGAACACGTTGCCCAGCAGCCCATCCTGGCCCCCAGCCGCCACCGGCCCCCGGCTCAGGATAATGCTGGCGGCCCCCACACCGGCCAGCCCGATGCCCGCCAGCCGCGGCAGCGTGAGCCGCTCGCCCAGCAGCACCACCGAGGCCAGTACCGTCACGACCGGCGCAA
Organism: Hymenobacter sp. 102; assembly: GCF_049949205.1. Classification (NCBI taxonomy): domain Bacteria; kingdom Pseudomonadati; phylum Bacteroidota; class Cytophagia; order Cytophagales; family Hymenobacteraceae; genus Hymenobacter; species Hymenobacter sp. 102. The sequence continues at coordinate 1,485,620 of NZ_CP188172.1, read as the reverse complement.
TGGTCTGGATCAGGGAGGCGTTGATGGGAGAGGTGAGGTTAAGGCCCGAGAAGAACAGCAGCTGGTTCAGCCCGATGCCCAGGATGCCGCAGGCAATGGCCCGCAGCTGGTCGGGGCGGCCCGTGATGCGGTCCTGCGGGGCTACTAGCCGGCTCAGAATGCCGAAAAACACGGTAGCGCCCACCACGCGCAGCAGCACCAGCCCGAACGGTCCCACGTAGCGTGGCATCACGTCCTTGGAGATGCTGTAGTTGGCGGCGTAAATCAGGGCCACGATAAACAAGGCGCTGTGCACCTTCACTGAATTCTTCATTGCGCGAGAATGTGGCGCAAGCTTTAGCTTGCGCCGTGGACCGGTTTGTGGGCAGCAACGCGAAGCCAGTGCCGGTCCGAGTACGTACAGCGTGATGACACGCCCGGCGCAAGCTAAAGCTTACGCCACAAACCTACCTTATGTCTACCGGTTCTTTGTTCGATTCTGACCCTGCGCCTGCTGCGCAGCCATTCGTTCCGCGCCCCGGGGCGCCGCTGGCCGAGCGCATGCGTCCCCAAACCCTGGCCGAATACGCCGGGCAGCAGCACCTCATCGGGCCCGAGGGCGTGCTGCGCCGCTACCTCAACGCCGGCCGTTTGCCCAGCCTGATTTTGTGGGGCCCGCCGGGCGTGGGCAAAACCACCCTGGCCAACCTGCTGGCCCAGGAGCAGGGCAAGCCTTTCGCCTCGCTCAGCGCCGTGAATGCCGGCGTAAAGGACGTGCGCGAGGTAATTGAGCGGGCCAAAAAGCAGCGCGGCACGGTGCTGTTCATTGATGAGATTCACCGCTTCAGCAAAAGCCAGCAGGATGCCCTGCTGGGGGCCGTGGAGCAGGGCGTGGTCACGCTCATCGGGGCCACCACCGAAAACCCCTCGTTCGAGGTGATTCCGGCCGTGCTGAGCCGGGCCCAGGTGTACGTGCTGGAGTCGCTGGGCAAGGATATTCTCACCGGCATCGTGGACAATGCGTTAGCCAACGACGAAATTCTGCGCCAGAAAAAGGTGCGGATGCAGGAGTACGGGGCCCTGCTCACCATTTCGGGTGGCGACGCGCGCAAGCTGCTGAACCTGCTGGAAATTGTGGTGGAAGCCAGCCGCCCCGACCCCAAAACCGGCGAGATTGTGATAACCGACGCGGTGGTGCAGCAGCTGGCCCAGCAGCACCTGGCGCGCTACGACAAGGGCGGCGAAATGCACTACGACGTCATTTCGGCCTTCATCAAGAGCATCCGCGGCTCCGACCCCAACGCGGCCCTCTACTACCTGGCCGTGATGCTGGAAGGCGGGGAGGACGTGAAGTTCATTGCCCGCCGCCTGCTCATTCTGGCCTCCGAGGACGTAGGCCTGGCCAACCCCAACGCCCTGATGCTGGCCCAGAGTTGCTTCCAGGCCGTTACGGTGATTGGCATGCCGGAGTCGGATATCATTCTGGGGCAGACGGTGGTGTACTTGGCCACCTCGCCCAAGAGCAACGCCAGCTACAAAGCCATCCGCGAAGCTCGGGCGCTGGTGCGCCAGCAGGGTGTGCAGCCGGTGCCCATCCCATTGCGCAACGCGCCCACCAAACTCATGGCCGAGCTGGGCTACGGCCAGCAGTACCAGTACTCCCACGACTACCCCGGCAACTTTGCCTACCAGGAGTTTCTGCCCGACGCGCTCAGCGGCACCGTGTTCTACCGACCCGGCCACAACCCCGCCGAAGCCAAAGCCCAGGAGCGCCTGCGCCAGCTCTGGGGCGAGAAATACGGGTATTGATTGGGTGGTTAGGTAGTTGGGTGGTTGGATTGACATCCTGAGCGCAGCGAAGGACCTTATCACGTTGTAACGGCAACCGTTGCAACGGCTCGTTCTGGCTTGATAAGGTCCTTCGCTGCGCTCAGAATGACAGTTCTTTTCCAACCACCCAACTACCTAACCATTCAACCACCTATCCACCTAACCACCTCCCAACGTCCGTTGCCGCCCCAAACCGGGCCGTTGGTTGAATACCCGGCGGCGGGGGCGGAAAGCGGCTACTTTTGCTTCAGATACGTAACCTGCTACTTCCATGAGACAATTTTTTAAGTACGTGCTGGCCTCCTTCACCGGCCTCGTGCTGTTTTCCCTGCTGGGCGTGGTGCTGCTGGTGGGCTTCATTGTGGCCGCCGCCTCCTCCGATAAAGAAGTGACCGTGGCCCGCAACTCAGTACTGGAGCTGACCCTGGACAAACCCATTGGGGAGCGGGAATTCACTAACCCCTTCTCGGGCTTTACGGGTGGGCAGAGCAGCACCATTGGCCTGGATGAGCTGAAAAATGCCATCCGCCGCGCCAAAAAGGACGACGACATCAAAGGCATTTTCCTGAACCTGGAACTGGTGCAGGGCGGTATGGCCTCCTTGGAGGAAGTGCGCCAAGAGCTGCTCGACTTCAAGAAAGCCGGCAAGTTCATCGTGAGCTACACCGATGCGCAGTCGGAAAAGAGCTACTACTTGGCTTCTATTGCCGATAAGCTGTACCTGAATCCGCAGGGCACGCTGGAGTTTAATGGGTTGTCGTCGGAGACGATGTACTACAAAAACCTGTTCGATAAGCTGGGCGTGCAGGCGCAGATTTTCCGCGTGGGCTCGTTCAAGAGTGCCGTGGAGCCGTTCTTCCGCACTAACATGTCCGACTCAGCCCGCCTGCAGACGGCTTCGTTCCTGAACTCGCTCAACGGCTCGATGCTGGCGGAGGTAGCCGCCGCCCGCAAAATTGCTCCGGCCCGCCTCAAGGTCATCAGTGACTCGATGCTGGTGCACAACGCCGACGACGCCAAGCGCCTCGGGCTGGTAACCGACCTGGGCTACTACGACCAGGCTACCGATTACATCAAGGGCAAGCTGGGCGTGGAGAAAGACGACAAGCTGAGCCTGATAGACCTGTCGGACTACAAGAAATCGGCCGACGAGGACGAGGGCAGCACCAGCGGCAACCGCATTGCCGTGGTGTACGCCGAGGGCGACATTGTAACGGGCAAAGGCGGCAACGAGAGCATCGGCAGCACCCGCTTTGCCGAAGCCATCCGCAAGGCCCGCCTCGATAAAGGCGTGAAGGCCGTGGTACTGCGCGTGAACTCGCCCGGCGGCTCCTCGCTGGCCTCTGATATCATCTACCGCGAAGTGATGCTCACCAAGAAAGTGAAGCCGGTAATTGCCAGCATGTCGGACGTGGCGGCTTCGGGCGGCTACTTCATTGCCATGGGCTGCGACACGATTGTAGCTCACCCGACCACCATTACCGGCTCCATCGGGGTGTTCGGGGTGCTGCCCAATATTGAGCCCTTCCTGCGCGACAAAATCGGGGTAACTACTGACCGCGTGACTACCGGCAAGTTCTCCGATTTCCCCACCATCACCCGTGCCCTCACCCCGTTTGAGCAGCAGCAGTTTCAGCAGGAAATCAACCGCATCTACGCCGACTTCACCAGCAAAGCCGCCGCGGGCCGCAAAATGCCGGTGGAGCGTCTGCGCCGCCTGGCCTCAGGCCGGGTATGGTCGGGCACTGAAGCCAAAGCCCGCGGGCTGGTAGATGTGCTGGGCTCCATGGATGATGCCCTGCACATTGCCGCCCGCCGCGCCAATCTCAAAAAAGGTGACTACCGCATTCAGAAGCTGCCCCGGCAGAAATCGTTTGCCGAAAGCCTGCTCAGCTCTTTTTCTGAGGAAGCCAAGCTGCGCATGGTGAAGGAGGAAATGGGCCCGATGTACCCCATGTACCAGCAGTACAAGAAGCTCTCCGAAATGAAAGGTGCCCAGATGCGCATGCCGTTTGAGGTGCAGGTGCAATAGGAGTTTCTGCTCTCCATAGAAAACCACCGGCGCAAGTCGGTGGTTTTTTGTTTTCGTGCGGTGGGCAGTGCGGTGACTCGCAGTGGCCCACTGAACGGCCCTGCGAGTCACCGCGCCGCCCACCGCACGCCACTGCGCGAACCTGTACCTTGCACCAAAAAAACAGATGATGAAAGAACTGAACGAAGCCGCGACCTACCTCCGCCATACTTTACAGGGTTTTCACCCCCAGGCCGGTATTATCCTGGGCACCGGCCTGGGTGCTCTGGCTGAGGAACTAGATGTACAGCACCGCTTCAGCTACGCCGATATTCCGCACTTCCCGGTATCCACGGTGGAAAGCCACGCCGGCGAGCTGCTGGCCGGTACGCTGGCCGGCAAGCGGGTGTTGGTGATGCGCGGCCGGTTTCACTACTACGAGGGCTATACGATGGAGCAGATTGTATTTCCGGTGCGCGTGCTGAAGCTGCTGGGCATTGAGCACCTGCTGGTGAGCAACGCCAGCGGCGGCCTCAACCCCGACTACAACTACTCCGACCTGATGCTGCTGGAAGACCACATCAACCTGCAGCCCACTAACCCCCTCATCGGCAAAAACCTGGATGAGCTGGGTTTGCGCTTCCCCGATATGATGGAGCCCTACAGCCTGCACCTGCTGCGCCTGGCCGAGGAAGCGGCCGAGGAACTGGGCCTGGCTCAGTTCCTGCGCCGGGGCGTATATGCCAGCCTGCCCGGCCCCATGCTGGAAACGCCCGCCGAGTACCGCTACCTGCGTACCATTGGGGCCGATGCCGTGGGCATGAGCACGGTGCCCGAGGTGATTGCCGCCGTGCACATGAACCTGCCTGTGCTGGCCGTGTCGGTTATCACCGACCTGTGCGCTCCGGGCAAGCTCAAAAAGGTGTCGTTGGCGGATATTCTGCGCACCGCCGCCGTAGCCGAGCCCCGCCTCACCGCCCTGTTCCGGCGGGTACTGGAGAAGCTATAGAGTCGAATTCAGGATGCGTGAAAAAGGCTTCCTGCCATTTGGCAGGAAGCCTTTTCTGCGTTTGTAGGGCAAGGGGTATTTCCGGGTGACCCCGCAGCGGAGGCTGCCCGGCGGGTAGCTTTTAAACGGCCGGCATGTTATTTCAGAATAACGCGGCGGCGCTGGTAGCTGAGCACCGTAAACACGCCAATACCGCCTTCCACGGTGCTTTTGATGGCGGCGGGTTGCCCAAACGGGTTGCCGTTGGCGTTGCGCGCATCCTGCACCGACTGCAGAAACCGGTAGTACGGCTGATCTAAGTGGTACAGCGTCACGAACAGCGTATCGTCAGTTGCAAACTCGTAGCTGGTACCCAGCGTGAACTCCTGGCCGTTGTTGAGGCGGTCTTCAGGCGTGTAGTCAACGCTGGGGGAAGTAGCCAGCCGGCTCTTATGAATCTGGAGGCGGTAGAAGTCGGTGGTGGCGGCGGGGTCGCGGAAGCGGGTGAGCACATAGGCCTTGCGAAACTCGCCCTGCTTGTCGTTGAACTTCCACTCCACGGTATCAATGGGCACCAGTGCGGGCATAGTAGCCGAGCCCGTTACGCGCCGGCCCTTGGAGTCGGTCAGCTCCAGCCCGAACGTCTGACCGGGCTGAATGGTGAGGCGGCGGGTGCCGGCGTGGGTGTAGATTTTACCCGTGCGCCGGTCGGTGCCCGGGGCAAACAGCAACTCCTGCCGCTGACCGTTGGGCAAAATCACGAAGGCCTTCACATCGGTAGGTACCTGGGGCGTGGGGGCCGTCAGATATGGTACCGATTCGCTGACGGCCACGCGCGGAATCTGGCCGTTTTCAAGGTAGCCCTCCACTACCAGCTGGGGCGGATATGCGGGCAGCTCCACGTCAATATCTTTTTGCAGGCCGCAGCCGCTCAGCAAAGCCAGCCCGCCCGCCAGCAGCCCCAGTGCCCAACGGCCACCCGGCTGCCCGCTGCGCCCGGAACCAGCCCCTATAATCTGCGTAACCCAAGAAATCTGCATACTTCGTGCTCAGAATTTGAAGTTATACGTCACCGAAGGAATTACCGGGAACAGCGACACCTGCCGGGCCCGGAAGCTCACCACCTCATCCGTCTGCTCATCCTTCACCTGGTCGAAGTACACAAAGTAGGGGTTGCGGCGGTTATAGGCGTTATAGATGCTGAACGTCAGGTCCGACTCCGGAAACCAGCGGTTCGGCCGCATTTTCCAGACCACCCCCAAATCAAGACGGTTGTAGGGAGCCAGCCGGTAGGTGTTGCGCTGGGGGTAGATGGGCACGGCCGAGGCCCGCTCACCGTACAGGTCCTGGAACACAAACCGGCCCAGTGGCAGGGTAGTGGCCTGCCCCGAGCTGAACACAAACGAGCCCGTAAGCTGTACCCGCTCCGAGAGGCTGTGCAGCACCACGGCCGTCAGGTTATGGCGCCGGTCGTAGGTGGGGTAAAAGGTGTTGCCGTTGTTGATGCCGGTGGTGCCGCGCTGGGGTGGGAAGCGCCGTTTGGTCCAGGCCAGGGTGTAGCCAATCCAGCCGGTGGTGCGGCCCTGTTTCTTCTCCAGGTACACCTCGTTGCCATACGCCCAGCCCTTGCCGAATAGGAACTCCGAGTCCAGATCGGGGTTCACAAACAGCTGCGCCCCGTCCTTAAAGTCAATCTGCCGCTGGGCCCATTTATAGTACACCTCATTGGTGATGAGGTAGCGCCCGTCGCCCAGCAGCCAGCTGATACCGGTAGCCACTTGCTGGCTCCGCTGCGGCTTCACGGATTTACGGGAGGGATACCAGATATCCGTAGGCAAGGAGGCCCCGGAGTTGGTAACCAGATGCACGTACTGGTACATGAGGGCGTAACTGCCTTTCAATGACACGGTGGGCGTAAGCGAGTAGCGCACCGCCGCCCGGGGCTCCAGCCCCCCGTACTGGTCGGAGCCCGACTGGAAGCCCGAAACGCGCAGGCCGTATTCCAGCTGCCATTTCTCGGTGGGCTTGTACGTGTCGGAGGCGTAGAGAGCCGCTTCGGCACCGGGGTAGCTGATGTCGGAGCCCAGGGCCAGGCGGCCGTCGGCGGAGCCCGCCTGCAGGCTGCCCGTGCCGAAGCGGTGGTGGGTGGCCGTTACTCCGAATTTCAGCGCGTGCCGGTCGTTGGGCAGGTAGTCCAGGTCAGAGCGCAGCGTCAGGTCCCGGATGTCAGATGAGAGGTTGAAGGCAAATTGGTCCAGCTGGTTTCTGATCTGGTACTTATAGTGTGTGACGGAGGCCGTGGTGTTCAGAAACAGCCGCGGATTGAACACGTGATTCCAGCGCAAAGACCCCACTGCATTGCCCCAGTTAAAGCTAAAATCGAAGCCATTCTGGGAGTTGAATCCAAATTCATCATTGCCCAGATACCCCGACAAAAACAGCTCGTCCTTGCTGCCCAATTTGTAGTTGGCCTTGGCGTTGAAGTCGTAGAAGTAGTAGTCGGGGATGGGGTTGTAGTCGTCCTGCCCCTCATTTAGCTTGTTAATCTGGCGGGTAAATACATCAAAATATGTACGGCGCCCCGATACCAGGAAGGCTCCTTTACTTTTTTTGATGGGCCCCTCCACCGTCAGGCGCGAGGAAATCAGCCCGATGCCCCCGCTTATACCCAGCTTCTCGGCGTTGCCGGGCCGCATCTTCACATCCACCACCGACGACAGCCGCCCCCCGTACTGGGCCGGAAACCCCCCCTTGTACAAATCTACCGCTTGCACCGCATCAGGGTTGAATACCGAAAACAGCCCGAACAAGTGGCTGGGGTTGTACACCAAGGCATCATCCACCAGCACCAGGTTCTGGTCGGCAGAGCCCCCGCGCACGAACAGGCCCGAGGTGCCTTCGCCGCCGTTCTGCACGCCGGGCTTTAGCTGCAGGGTTTTGAGAATGTCCACTTCCCCGAACAAAGCGGGCAACAGCTTGGCTTCCTTGGCCGTGAGGCGGTCCACGCTCATCTGGGCAGTTTGCAGCTTCTGCTGCAGGGTGCCCCGGCCTTCCACCACCACCTCGCCCAACTGATTGCCGGCACTGCTCAGCCGAAACGACTGGCGCTGGTTGCGGGTCAGGTTGAGCACGAGCGTCTGGGCGTCGTAGCCAATGAAGGATACCACTACCTGGTGGCGGCCCTCGGGCAAACGCAGGGAATAGGCTCCCTGCTCGTCGGCGGTGGCTCCCAGGCCCAGGGCAGGTACGGCCACGGTAGCGCCCGGCAGTATTTCCGAGGTGCTGCCGGCCCGTACGGTGCCGCTAAGGATGTACTGTGCCTGAGCCCAGGCCCAACTCGGTCCGGCCATGCCGGCTACCCAAAAAATGGTGAGCAGTAACCAAAACCTCATTCGACCCTCGTTATCCATGAGTCCGAAAGTACGGATACCCAATGTAAATGGCTGAATAACCCCGCGCCAACGGGAATGTTCAACGGCTCCGGCAGCCCCCCGCGTCGGGGCAGTTTACTGCAGCACTCCCTGCACCACCTGGCTGATTTGAGCCGCCGGCACTACGCCTGCCTGCCGCCATACCGGCTGCCCCTTATGAAACAGAATCAGGGTGGGAATGCTCTGGACCCGAAATTGCTGGGCTACTGCCTGGTTCTTGTCCACGTCGATCTTAATGACTTTGAGCTTGCCCTGATGCTGGCCAGCCACCTGTTCCAGAATAGGAGCCATCGTTTTGCAGGGCCCGCACCAATCGGCGTAGAAATCGACCAGCACCGGCATACCCGGGCTGTTAATGAGTTCAGAAAACGACTTTTTAGGCATGTTGCTGGGGGAGAGTAGCCGCCGGCACCGCGCCGGCAGTCAGAGCCTATACGACTGAGGTGCCGGAAATGGTGTGCCCGTACCACACCGGCACAAACACAAAAAAGCCCAGTGCTGCAACACTGGGCTTTTGGGTGTGGGTGAGTGTGGGTGAAAAGGGAAGGTTATTTTTTCCCCACCAAGGTAACATCATTTGCGACTTCAGAAAAACCGAAGCGTCCGCCCACTACTTTTTTCCCGCCCACCTGGCACTCCCAGGTGTAGCGGCCCGGGGTGGCTTTACCCGCTTCGCCGCGCTCAGTTTTGAAATAATCAGATTCCGAAGCTTCCGAAGGGAATATTACGTCTATGCCGTTCTGGCCCTTCGGAACCTGCTTCACGAGGGTGTATTCTTTGCCATTATCCTGGCTGATTACTATGAATTTAGCCGTGTAGCCTCCCAGTTGGCCGAATTTATCCATCACGCCGATTTTCACGTAGGCCTCCGTGGACACCATCCAGGTTTGGGCGTGGGCCTGCTTGGGCGCAAACACTACCAGAGCCAGCAGTAAGCCAGCAGTTTGCAGCAAACGGCGAACAGAAAGAGTTGGAGTAGAAACGCGCATAGAAAAACAATAAGAGTGTGAAAAAGACAAAAGCCCGTTCGGATACGAAAGAACTGAAGCTGCACCTGCCAGAGTGTATTTCACTGGAGCATACAGCTGAGGCGCAATCAAATATAAACGATATCCGATAACTGCAATAAAATTTTGTTGTCCTTACCTTATTTTTTTTCGATCCACTCAAACCGCTCAGCTTCAGTTTATCGTACGACCGCACTTAACTGGTATGCGCAAGAACAGAAATTATGGCCCCCCGATAATTTTACCTGATCCGGGCGCGGGCCGTTGCGGGTTGTGCGAGCGGGAGGTGCAGCAAACGTCCCGTCATCATCTGGTGCCGCGGGAGCAGGGAGGCCGCTACGGGCCGGTAGTTGATTTGTGCCAGCCCTGCCACAGTACCGTGCACCTGTTGCTGGATAATAAGGACCTGGCCCGCCGCTACAACACCATTGAAAGCCTGCGGACGGCTGAGGAGCTGCAGAAATACCTGCACTGGGTGCGTCGCAGCCGGGTAGAGCGCATCAGCAACCGCCGGGCCCGCCGCTAGGCAACCCGGCCTGGCCGTGTACCTTTGCCTAGCCCACCGAGCACTTTTCCCGTGTTTTCTTCCAAACAGTTTGTGCCTTTCCGGCAATTGCGGCAGCAGCCCACTATTGTAGTTGATAGTACCGGGCTGGGGGCAGTACTCACCCTGGCCCACTGGCGCGGGGCAGCCACGCCCAGCCAGTTGCGCGACGATACCAGCGCCGGCTCAGTGCTGCGGGCTCTGCGTCGGCCCGCCTGGCCAGGGCTGGAAGCGCGGGCGGTTACAGCCAACCACTTCGATATTGATGGCTTTGTGGGGGTGTGGAGCCTGCTTAATCCGGAACTGGCCCTGCACCACGAGCACCTGCTGCGCTTGGTTGCTACCCTCGGCGACTTCCGGGAAATTGAGTGGCAGGACCCGCAGGCCGACCACGCACTGCAACTGGTGTGCTGGCTGAATGCCGAGGAAAAGGCCCGCTTCTACGAGCCCTTTGGAGCCCCGGCCCGGCGGCAGCGGGAAGACGAGGCTTCGGCCGAGAAATTTGCCTGGTTTCTGCCGCGGTTTGCCGCCGTATTGGAAAACCCTGAAACCGCCCGCTCTGCCTGGGAGCCGGAGTACGCCCGGGTCCGGCAGGGAGTGGCCGTGCTGCAAAGTCCGGCTACTATACTGCGCCGCTACCCCGAAATTGGACTGACGGTAGTGCACACGCCGGAGCCGCTGCCCTACTACGCACTGTTCGGGGCGACGGCGGGTTCTGACATGGTGCTAAGCCTGTATGGGCAGCAGCGCTATGAGTTTGAGTATAAGTACACTACCTGGATTGACCTGGAAAGCCGGCCTACGCTGCCGCGGCTGCCGCTGGACGCCCTCACGGCCCGCCTGAATCAACTGGAAACTACCCCGCGCCGCTGGACCTTCGACGGCATTACCGATACCGGGCCGCTGCTGCGGCTGGGTGGTAAAAGCCTCACCAAAGTGCAGCGCTACGCCGACCCCGACCAGCGACCCATCTATACTTCCTCCATCACAGCGGAGCAGTTGGAACAGGAAGTAGTAGCGTTTTTTCGGGCAGGCTACGCAGGCATTAAGCCAAAACGCTACTGGACCTGGGCCGAAATCCGGGAGGCGGGCCAGGCGGAAGTACGTTGAACCACTTGAACTGTCATTTCGAGCAGCATTTACACCTCCTGCCCAAATCCTAGCACCTGCAAAGAGCTGATGCCTCCGGCACCTTTTTTTACGCTGATTTGCGTGCTGATGCGCTCTTTCAGGCCCTCGACGTGGGAGATAATGCCGATGGTTTTGCCGGTGCCCTGCAGCAACTCCAAAGCCGAGAGGGCCACGTCCAGGGTATCGGGGTCAAGGGTACCGAAGCCCTCATCGATGAACAGTGTGTCAATCTGGGTGCGGCGGCCGGCCAGCTCTGAGAGGCCCAGGGCCAGGGCCAGACTCACCAAAAAGCTCTCCCCACCCGATAAGGAATTCATGGTGCGTACAGCGCCAGCCTGGTACTCGTCCTGAATCAGTAAATCGAGGTGCTGCTCGGTGTTGCGCAGGATGCGGTACCGGTCGGTGAAGCGGTGCAGGTGGCGGTTGGCCAGGTCTGTAAGGCGGGCCAGGGTGAGGCCCTGGGCAAACTCGCTGAACTTCTTGCCATCGGCCGAGCCGATGAGGTCGGCCAGCTGCCGCCAGCGGCGGGCTTCCTGCTGCTGCTGCTCCAGCTGCGTGGCCAGCGTGGCGTGGCGCTGCTGCCCGGCCAAGTGGGCATTCAGGCGCTCCTGGCGCTGCCCAACCTGCTGGTGCAGGGCGGCCAACTGCTCGCCAGCGGCTGCCAGATAGTGACTTACTGCTTCCAGGGGTTCGGTGGTGAGGCGGCGATTTTCCTCGGTGGTTAGCTGCTGCCTGGTTTCCTCAGCGGTTTGATTGGCGGCGTGTATAGCCTGCTCGTAGCGCTGTAGTTGGGTTTGCACGGTGGTAGCCTCGGCGTGGGGCAACAGTAATGCCGGCAGGATAGCCGGGTCAGGGCTGAGGCCGGCGGCAGTGAGAGCCTGAATGAGGGCTGCACGGCGCTCCTGCAGCTCCCGTTGCTGGTGGCTAACGGCCTGCTCGCGCTGCTGAAGCTTATCCGCCGCTACGGATAAGGCAGTGCGGTGCTGCTGCTGCTGCTGGTCGAGGCGCTGGCGGTGCTGGTCGGCGTGGAGCAGGGCGGTTTCCAGCTGCTGCCGGGCCTGGGCCACGTTGGCATCGGGGAGCAGCTCCTGGCGGCGCTGCTGCAGCTGCTGTAGTTCAGCGTGGCTGGATTGCAACTCGGCTTTGCGCTTGTCCAGCCACTGCTGCAGCTCCTGGCGGCGCTGTTGGGCGGCGTTGGCACGCTCCTGGGTCAGCTCCAGTTCCCGTTCCAGCTTTTCAGCTTCCTGCAGTTTCTGGCGGTACGTGGCGCCAGCCTGCTCCAAGCGGCGCACCAGCTCCGGCCCATTCTCGCCCGAAAATTCCAGCCCGAAGGTTTTGAGCAGGCTGCTGATGATGTCCTTGATTTTGGGAGCCTGCTCCTGGGCATCCTGCAGGCGCAGGGTGAGTTGCTGCAGCTCCGTCTGGAGCTGCTGTTGCTGCTGGCGGGCGTTGTATTGGTCGGCCTCGGCTTTGGTTTGGGCCAGGCGCGCTTCCTGCTGCTGCTGCTCCAGGGTGCGCAGCTCCTGCACCAACCCGCGCACAATGCCGGGCACGGTGGTTTCCTCTTCCTCCGAGAGCCAGCGCAACACGGTGCTTTCGGGTGCGGTGGGCAGCGTATCGGTTTCTAGTAACCCGCTAATGCTTACTAACCGGTTGATACGGCCTTTCAGCGTTACAATCTGCTGGGTTAGTGCCTTTTCCCGCTCCCGGTCGCGCTGCACCGAGTCCTCGCTCACGCCCAGCACGCCCGCAGCGTACGGGTGCTCCAAAGCCCCGCATAGGGGGCACGGCTCCCCGGCTTGCAGCTGCTGGCGGGCTTCTTCGTGGGTCAGAATCAGCTGGTGGGCGTGCATGAGGCGGCGCAAGTCCTGCAGGCTAGTTTCCAGGGCCGTCTCCTCCCGGTGCAGGCGGGCTACGTGGTGGCTAAGCTGGTGGCGCCAGTCGAGGCGGGTAGCGGAGGCGGCGGTTTGCTGCTCGGTGGCCGTGGCTAGTTGGGTTTGGGCTGTGCGCAGCAATTCGGAACTGGCCTGCTCGGTAACGGTGGCCACGGCTAGTTGCTGCTGGCGCATCTGCAGGTTACGGCTCAGCTCGGTTAGCTCCGTCCGGTTGTACTGCCAGTCCTGGAGGTAGCCGCTCAGGGGCGGCAGGGCTTCCGCCACGGTGCTGAGCACCGTACGTGGCAGCAGCCACTCGCGCAGCTCCCGAGCCTGCTGGCGCTGCAGCTTACTTTGCTGGTCGGCGGTGGTGGCCTCCTGGTTCTGCTGCTTCCAGAGCTGGTTTTGCTCCTGATACTCCTGCTTGCCCTGTTCCAGCTGCTGCTGCTTTTCCCGAAGTTGGTGGTCCAGCAGTTCGGCTTCCCGGAGGCGGGGCTCCTGGATGCGCAGGGTGGCCGCCGCCTGCTCGTGCGCCTGCGTGGCGGCCGTGCCGGCCGTTTCGGCGGCGGCGGCCGCCTGTTGCAGTTGGGGCAGTTGGGTTTGGAGCGTGGCCGCTTCCTGCTGCAGCGTACTCAGCTGCCGCTCGGTTTGGAGTAACAGGGCATGGTCGGTGGCGAAGGGCGCGGCCTGCTGGTGCAGGGCCAGGCGCTGGCGCAGGGGAGCCAGCGTTTCGGCCTGGGCAGCGAGTTCCTGCTGCCGCTGCTGAGTGGTGCGCAGCTTCTCGCGCAGCTCTTGCAGGCGCAGGTGCCATTGCCGGGCCTCGCGCCATTGTTCCTGCGTGGCAGTAGCTTTGGCAAGCTGAGCGTTGAGGTCCTGCAGCTCGGTTTGCAAGTGTTCTACTTCCTCCGCCGACAACAACGTGACGCCTTCCAGGCCCTGACGCAACTGCTCTACCAGCAGGTTTTCCTGCTTGGCCCGCTCAAACGCGGCCCGGGAAATATCGGAGTACTTGCGGGTATCGGTAATCTTTTCCAGCAGTTGAGCCCGCTCTCCGGCCGGGGCTTTCAGGAAGCGGGTGAAGTCGCCCTGGGCCAGCAGCACGCTGCGCAGGAACTGCTTGTATTCCAGTCCGCTCAGCTCGGCAATGCGCGGCGGTACCTTGGATTTGTAGGTTTCCAGAAACGGCCACGATTCGGTGCCGTCCTCGGCCGTTTTCCGCTCGCTCAGCTCCATTTTGGGGTCCTGGAGCTTGCCGCCGGGCTGCTTGCGGGCCCGGTACTGGCCCCACTTGCTGCGGTACTGCTGCCCGTTCACCTCAAACTCCACCTCAGCCCAACTCTCCCCGGTGCCGTGGCTCATTACGTGCTCGGGGCCACTGCTCTCGTGCCGGGGTACCTGCCCGTAGAGAGCCAGCGTAATAGCGTCGAGAATGGTGGTTTTGCCCGCGCCGGTGGGGCCGGTTATGGCAAACAGGCCGGCATCGGAGAGGGGCGTCCGGCTGAAGTCAACGAAATGCTCTCCGCGCAGGGAATTGAGGTTGAGAAAACGGACGCGAAGAATTTTCATGCGGCAGATAACGGCACCAGAAAAGAAATACTCTGCCTTAAATGGTAGAAAAAGCGGCAGCGGTATCTACAAAGATAACTACGGCAGGGCGCAATCCCGAAAGCAGAAAGCAGGAGTAAGTGCCATCCATATCGGTTCAAACGGCAGGGGCCAGCTCCCAATAATTTCCCGGTCGTTACCTCGTAATTGTGCCTGACTGAATCACCGATTCCTATAAAATATGGCAGCAGTCATTGCTCTGATACGAAAGCACTATGCTGCCTGCGGCGACTGGTTATCGGGTGGACTGCGTTGACGATGTTGTGGAAACAGGCCAGCCCCGAAACTGCTATAGAGAGACGACGCACTACCGGTTCTTGAGAAATACAGACAGTAAATACTTGTCAGTTTACACAATCGTTTGTGTAAACTGATATTGCGTACTACCTTGTGGGCTGGTTATTGCCGTTCAGGGTTTTGTTAACAGTTCTGCTCCGTTGATTGAGTTTCTCCTTGGTCTTTATGTTCAACGTCTACCACATTGCTTTGCTGGCCGCCGTACTGGCAGTAGCCGGCTGCAACTCCCCGGAACGAGCCGACCGCCCTTCCTCCACTACATCTGACCCCGCCGCTACTGTCATGGATACCACCCAAACACCCACCGCCCGCCCATTCGGCCGCCTGCCCGATGGCACGGACGTTCAGCTCTACACGCTCACCAACGCCCACGGGCTCAAAGCCACCATCAGTACCTACGGCGGCACCGTCACCAGCCTGCTCGTGCCTGATAAAGCAGGGCAGCTCGGCGACGTGGTGCTGGGCTTCGACAGCCTGGCCGGCTACCAGAGCCCCGAATACCGGAAATCCGGTCCTTACTTCGGGGCCCTGATCGGGCGCTACGGCAACCGCATTGCCAAGGGCCGCTTCACGCTCGACGGCAAAGAGTACACGCTGGCCACCAACAACGGCCCCAACCACCTGCACGGGGGCCTGAAGGGTTTCGACAAAGTAGTGTGGCAGGCCCAGCCCGGCTCCTCGGCCGATGGGCAGACGCTCACGCTCACTTACCGCAGTAAGGATGGGGAAGAGGGCTACCCCGGTAACCTTGATGTGACGGTGGTCTACACGCTCACAGCCAAGGACGAGCTGAAAATCGATTACTCGGCCACCACCGATAAGGCCACGCCCCTGAACCTGACCAACCACAGCTACTTCAACCTGGGTGGGGGCAAAGATGTGCTGGGCCACGAGGTGACCCTCCCGGCTGACCGCTACACGGTGGTGGATGCCAGTCTGATTCCGACCGGGGAGCTGCGCCCGGTAAAGGGCACGCCCTTCGACTTCACCTCAGCCCACGCCATTGGGGAGCGGATTGCCCAGGTGCCCGGCGGCTACGACCACAACTGGGTACTCACCCAGACCGACGGCCTGCACGAGGCGGCCACGGTGTACGAGCCCACCACGGGCCGCACCATGACGGTGCGCACCACCGAGCCGGGCATCCAGTTCTACACCGGCAACTTTCTGGACGGCAGCCTGAAGGGCAAGGGCGGCAAGGTGTACGGGAAGCACGCGGGCTTCTGCCTGGAAACCCAGCACTTCCCCGATTCGCCCAACCAGCCCGCCTTCCCCAGCACCATCCTGCAGCCCGGCCAGACGCTGCGCTCAACCACCAGCTACACCTTCGGCGTGCGCCCCTAGGTGAAGTGGTGAGATGATGAAATGGTGAGTGCCGTGTTGCTGACGCGGACTGCGCGGCACTAGTATCCCTGACATCAACTCACCATTTCACCATCTCACCATCTCACTAAATGGAAAAGACATACGTTATCGGCATTGACTACGGCACCGACTCTGTGCGGGCGCTGCTGGTGGATGCCCGCACCGGCACCGAAGTGGCCCAGGCCGTGCATCCGTTTGCACGCTGGGCGCAGCAGCGCTACTGCAACGCCGGCCAGAACCAGTTTCGCCAGCACCCGCTCGACCACCTGGAGGGCCTGGAAGCCACCGTGCGGGCCGTGGCCGGCAAGGTGCCCCGCGAGCAGATTGTGGGCCTGGCCGTGGATACTACCGGCTCCACGCCGGGCCCCGTGAACGAGCAGGGCGTGGCCCTGGCCCTCACGCCGGGCTTCGAGGAAAACCCCAACGCCATGTTCGTGCTCTGGAAAGACCACACGGCCCTGGCCGAAGCCGCCGAAATCAACGACAAAGTCCGTACCTGGGGCGGCGTTGAGTACACGAAGTTCGAGGGCGGCATCTACTCCTCGGAGTGGTTCTGGGCGAAAATCATGCACGTAACCCGCACCGATGCCGCCGTGGCTCAGGCCGCCTACTCCTGGATGGAGCACTGCGACTGGCTGACCTTGCTGCTCACCGGCCAAGACCTGCACAGCTTCAAGCGCAGCCGCTGCGCCGCCGGCCACAAAGCCATGTGGCACGAGAGCTGGGGCGGCCTGCCCTCGGAGGAATTCCTGCAGCACCTGGAGCCCAAACTCACTGGCCTGCGCGCCCGCCTGTTCAACGACACCTACACCGCCGACCAGGTGTCCGGTCACCTGTGTGCGGAGTGGGCCGAGCGCCTGGGGCTGACCACCGACACGGTGGTGGCCGTGGGCACCTTCGATGCGCACGCCGGGGCTGTGGCGGGTGAAATCGAGGCCTACTCCATGGTAAAAGTAATGGGTACCTCCACCTGCGACATTGTGGTGGCCCCCATGGACGAGGTGGGCCAGCAACTGGTGCCCGGCATCTGCGGGCAGGTGGATGGTTCCGTGATTCCCGGCATGCTGGGGCTGGAGGCCGGCCAATCGGCCGTGGGCGACCTGCTGGCCTGGTACCGGCAGATGCTGGAGTGGCCGCTGCGGGCCGTGCTGCCGCACTCCAAGGTGCTGACCACCGAGCAGCAACAGGCCCTGCGCCAGGAGCTGAGCGACACGATGCTGGTAGAGCTGAGCCGCGCCGCTGCGGCCGTGAAGCCCGAAGAATCCCAGGTGCTGGCCCTGGACTGGGTGAACGGCCGCCGCACGCCCGACGCCAACCAGGCCCTGAAGGGCGCCCTGCTGAATCTCTCCATGGGCACCGACGCCCCGCAGATTTTCCGGGCCCTGGTAGAAAGTATCTGCTACGGCTCCCGCCGCATTGTGGAGCGGTTTGAGCAGGAGGGCATTCCCATCCGGCAGGTAATTGCCCTGGGCGGCGTGGCCAAGAAGTCGGCCTTTATGATGCAGACCCTGGCCGACGTGCTCAACCGCCCCATCAAGGTGGCCGAATCGGACCAGGCCCCGGCCCTGGGCGCGGCCATGTACGCGGCCGTGGCCGCCGGCCTGCACCCCAGCGTGGAAGCCGCCCAGCGGGCCATGGGCAACGGCTTTGCCGACACGTACGCGCCCAACCCCGCCCGCGTGGCCGACTACGAGGTGCGCTACCAGCAGTACCAGCAGCTGGGCCGGTTTGTGGAGCAGAACACGGAAAGTATGGCCTAGAGCTGGTTTTTGGCGCTGGTGCACAATCCAAACAGGAGCCAGAAACCAACAACAACCAACCAAAAACCAACATGTATTACACCCTGAAACAAAGCTGCTACGAGGCCAACATGCAGTTGCCCAAACTGGGGCTGGTGCTGTTCACCTTCGGCAACGTGAGCGTAGTGGACCGTGAAAACCGCGTGTTTGCCATCAAGCCCAGCGGCGTGCCCTACGAGACGCTGCGCCCCGAGGACATGGTGATTGTGGACTTTGCCGGCCAGGTAGTAGAAGGGGAGAAGCGGCCCTCGTCGGATACCAAAACGCACGCGGTACTCTATTCGCACTGGGAAGAAATTGGCGGCATTGTGCACACGCACAGCACCTATGCCACGGCCTGGGCCCAAACGCAGCTGGACATTCCTATCCTAGGCACTACCCACGCCGACCACCTCACCGTGGACGTGCCCTGCGCCCCACCGATGAGCGACGAGCTTATCCGGGGCGACTACGAGCACCAGACTGGGTGGCAAATCATCAACGAGTTTCAGCGCCGGGGCCTCACGCCTACGGAGGTAGAAATGGTGCTGGTGGGCAACCACGCGCCCTTCACCTGGGGCAAAACGGTGGACAAAGCCGTGTACAACAGTGCCGTACTGGAGGAAGTAGCCCGCATGGCCTACCTGAGCTGCACCCTGCGCCCGGAGGTGCCCCGCCTGAAAGAAGCCCTTGTGCAAAAACACTACGAGCGAAAGCACGGCGCCAACTCCTACTACGGGCAATCCTGCTGATGTTTTTTTGCTCGTTTTACACAATCGATAATTTAAAAATAGCCGAAAATGCTGACCCTTGCGGCTGCCAGTCTTAACGGCCTGGCGGGCGGGGCAGTGGGGCTCCCTTTTCTCATGCTTGATCTTTCGCACTCCGAAGTCTGGTTTATCACGGGTAGCCAGCACCTCTATGGTCCCGAAACCCTGGAACAAGTGGCCCAACACTCCCGGCAGATTGCCGAGGCCCTGAGCTCCGCGCTGCCCGTGAAAGTGGTGTACAAGCCGGTGCTCACCGGCCCCCAGGAAATCTACCAGCTGATGCAGGAGGCCAACACCACGCCCGGCTGCGTGGGCCTGATTGCCTGGATGCACACCTTCTCGCCGGCCAAAATGTGGATCAACGGCCTGAAGATTCTGCAGAAGCCGCTGGCCCACCTGCACACCCAGTTCAACCGGGACATTCCCTGGCAGGACATTGACATGGACTTCATGAACACCAACCAATCGGCGCACGGCGACCGGGAGTTTGGCTTCATCGGGGCCCGTATGCGGCTGAAGCGCAAGGTGGTGGTGGGCCACTGGCAGAGTGCCGGGGTGCACGAGCGGCTGAGCATCTGGGCCCGCGCCGCCTGCGCCTGGGCCGACTGGCAGGGCGGCCGCATCGTGCGCTTCGGCGACAACATGCGCTACGTAGCCGTAACCGAAGGCGATAAAGTAGAGGCCGAGCTGCAGTTCGGCTACGAGGTGAATACCTACGGCATCGGAGATTTGGTGGCCGTGATTAACGCCGTGAGCGAGGAGCAGGTAAACGAGCTGCTGGCTACCTACGAGCAGCAGTACGAGCTGGGCGACACGCTGCGGGCCGGCGGCAGCCAGCGGGAAAGCCTGCGCGAGGCCGCCCGCATTGAGGCCGGCATGCGCCAGTTTCTGCAGGAGAAGAAGGCCATTGGCTTCACCGATACCTTCGAGGATTTGCACGGCATGGCCCAGCTGCCCGGCATTGCCACCCAGCGCCTGATGGCCGAGGGCTACGGCTTTGGGGGAGAAGGGGACTGGAAAACCTCGGCCCTGGTGCGGGCCATGAAGGTGATGGGCGCGGGCCTGCCCGGCGGCAACTCCTTCATGGAAGACTACACCTACCACTTTCAGCCCGGCAACGAGCTGGTGCTAGGCTCGCACATGCTGGAAATCTGCCCCAGCATTGCTGAGGGCCAGGCCAAGGTAGAGGTGCACCCCTTGGGCATCGGTGGCAAAGCCGACCCGGCCCGCTTGGTGTTCAACTGCCCGGCCGGCCCCGCCCTCAATGCCACCATCGTGGACCTGGGCCACCGCTTCCGGCTGGTGGTGAACGAGGTAGAGGCCGTGGCGCCGGAGCAGGAGTTGCCTAAGCTGCCTGTGGCCCGGGTGCTGTGGAAAGTGCAGCCCGACCTGGCTACCGGAGCGGCCGCCTGGATTCTGGCCGGCGGGGCTCACCACACCGGCTACAGCCAGAACCTGACCACCGAGTATCTGGAGGACTTCGCCGAAATGGCCGGTATCGAGTGCCTGGTGATTGACGAAGCAACCAGGCTGCGCACCTTCAAAAACGAGCTGCGCTACAACGAGGTGGCCTTTGGCGGGCGCTAGAAGCTGATTAGGGCGTCATGCGGAGTTGATTATAGCTACACCACTAGTAGCAGCTTTTATCAACTCCGCATGACGCCCTTGTTTTAAGTGGTCAGCTTTCATTCCTCCTACCTTTGTGTTTGAAGCTACTCTGCCTGACGGGTTGCCCGAGTGCCAAACAGCTTCCGCGCCCTGAACTGATAACCGGCTATGCCTCCTCGTAAAAAAACCACCGACGCCGCGCCCCACTCGCCCGTTTCCATGGCCGACCTGGCCCGGGAGCTGGGCGTGTCCATGACTACTATTTCGCGGGCCCTGAGCGACCATCACAGCATCGGGCCGGAGATGAAGCGGAAGGTGCAGAAGCTGGCCAAGAAGTACAATTACCAGCCCAACCGGGTGGCCTCGGCCCTGCGCAAGGGCCGTAGCAAGCTGCTGGGCATCATCGTGCCTTACATCGAAGGGCGGTTTTTCCCCTCGGTAGTGCACGGCATTGAAACGGCCGCCAGCCGGGCCGGCTACAACGTCATCATTTGCCAGTCGCACGAGGATGCTGAGCAGGAGCAGCGCAACGTGGAGGCCTTGCTGAGCGCCCAGGTGGCCGGTATTCTGGTGTCGTTGTCGCGCACTACCCGGGAGCTCACGCACTTTGACAAGGTGCAGGCCCGGGGGCTGCCGCTGGTGTTTTTCGACCGGAGCCCCGAGGGCGCTGCTGTTAATGCCGTAGTCCTCAACGATTACGAGGGCGCGTACCAGTCAACCCGCCACCTACTGGCCCAGGGCTGCCGGCGCATTGCCCATCTGGCCGGGCCCCAGCACCTGAGCATTTACCGGCAGCGCCACCAGGGCTACGTGGCCGCGCTGCGCGACGCCGGTCTGGCCCCCGACGAGGCCCTGATCTGCTTTTCTGACATGACCCAGGCGGAAGCTGCCCAGGCCATGCGCGGCTGGCTGGCCCTGCCGCAGCCGCCCGATGCCGTATTCGCCGCCGGCGACTATGCCGCGCTGGGGGCCCTGCAGGAGGCGCAGGCCCAGGGCTGCCGGGTGCCCGAGGAAATAGCGGTGGCCGGGTTCAGCAACGAGGCCTTTACGCTTATCACGCGGCCCACTCTCACCACCGTCGACCAGCGCTGCAATGAGATGGGCCAGGCTGCGGTACAGCTGCTGCTGGAGTTGATTGAGGCCGCCGGCACCCCCTTCACGCCCCGCCAAACGGTGCTGCCGCCCCAGTTGCTCATCCGCGAATCGTCGCAGCGGGAAGCGGCGGCTCCACCAGCTTCGGGCAGGCAGGCCAACGCTGCGGCCCGTTAGTAACTCCTGCAATGACCAGCAAGTACCTGCTCTTCGTGGATACCGAAACTACCGGCCTGCCCGCCCGTTGGCACCGCCCCTACAGCGAGGAGTGGGAGTGGCCGCGGGTAGTGCAGGTGGCCTGGCAGGTGTACACCGAAGCGGGCGAGCTGGTGAAGGCATTTGAAGCGTATCTGCCGATATCGGCAGCTGAGCTACCCGCCCAGTCGGTGGCCATTCATGGGCTGACGGCCGATTTTCTGGCTGCCCACGGGCAAGAGCCCATCCAGGTGCTCAATACCTTTTTGGCCGATTTGCGCCGCTATCAGCCCCGGGTGATAGGGCATTTTCTGCGGCTGGATTTTCATGTGTTGGGGGCTGCGCTGCGGCGTGCGGCCCTGCCAAACCCGCTGCCGGCCCTGCCGCAGTTTTGCACCATGCAGCTCAGCGCCGCCCCTGGCCTGCACCCGGGCGGGCGCCCGCTCCGGCTGGGCGAGCTGCACGAGCTGCTGTTTCGGGAGCCCATGGCCCGCCTGCACGACGCGCGCCTGGATGCGGAAGCCACGGCCCGGTGTTTCTTTGAACTGCGCCGCCGCCAGCTGATTCCGGATGCGGTGCTTAATGGCCAGCCGCTGCTCACGGAGCCCACCGAGGTTGCCCCGCGCTTTTCGCTCTGGCCCTGGGTGCTGGGCCTGGTGGGCGCGTTTGTACTGCTTTACCTGTTTTGGCATGGATAACCGCCTCGCTTTTCTGCGTACCGTTGCGCCCTTCAACCTGCTGCCCGAGGAAGTACTGAGTGGGCTGGGAGAGTTGTTGACGGAAGTGCAACACCCCCGCGAAACGCTGCTGTACCAGCAGGACGTGACCAAACTGCGCCACCTCGATATTATCGTGGAAGGCGGCTACGAAACGTTTTTCTTCGATAGTGAGCAGCACAAGCGCCTGCCCGAGCTCTACGGCCCGGGTACCTGCTACGGGGGCATGTCCATTCTGCTCAACAAGAAACGCTCGTTGCGCACGGTGGTGGTGCTGAAGGGCACGCGGGTGCTGCAGCTGCCCCGCCGCGACTTTCGGGCCCTGTGCCTGGCCTACGAGCCGTTTTTTACCTACTTCACGGCCCGGTACGGGGAGCGGATGCTCAACGAGGAGTATGCCCACTTCGTGAAGCCCGACTCGCCGCCCCAGCAGAATTTTCTGGTAGCCGACCAGCTGTTTTCGCGCCGTATCAGCACCCTGGAAGTGCGGGAGCTGGTGCGTTGTGCCAGCCAGGAACCTATTTTTGAAGCCGCCCGCCGCATGGCTGCCGCTAAGGTGAGCTGCCTGTTTGTGGAGCAGGAGCCGGGCGGGCCCATCGTAGGGTACTGCACCGATATTACCCTGCGCGACGCCGTACTAGCCCAGTGCCGCGACGCCCGCGGGCCGGTGGGCGAGGTGGCCGCCACCCCGCTGGTAAGCATCAATCAGGATGCCTTCGTGTATGAGGCCGTGCTGCGGATGTTCCAGACCAAAACCCGCTACCTGCTGGTGGAAAACCGGGGTGAGTACGTAGGCTTTCTGAGCCGCAACAAGCTGCTGGCGGATTTGGCCCAGTCACCGTTTATGTTCATTCAGGCCGTGAAGCTGGCCCAGAGCACCCGGGAGCTGAAGCGCCGCTGGGAGATGGTGCCCGACATTGTGAACCAGCTGCTGAGCCGGGGCGTGAAGGCCGACATCGTGAACCAGGTAATCACCACCGTGGCCGATACCATTGCCCTGAAGGTGATTGAACAGGCCCTGGCCGAGCTGGGGCCGGCCCCGGCCCGCTTCGTGTTTATGGTGCTGGGCAGTGAGGGCCGCAAGGAGCAAACCCTGGCCACCGACCAGGACAACGCCATCATCTACGAGGACAAGGCCAACGAGCAGCGCACCATGGTGCGCGACTATTTCCTGCGGTTTGCCACCCGGGTGTCGGATGAACTGAACCACATTGGGTTGCACTACTGTACGGGCGGTTTCATGGCCAAAAACTCCAAGTGGACGCACTCCCTCTCGTACTGGAAGGGCTACTATCGGCAGTGGATGAGCGAGTCGAACCCCGAAACGGTGATGCAGATGGCTACTTTCTTCGACTGCCGGGGCCTGTACGGCGACTTCACGCTGATTGACGAATTGCAGGGCTTTCTGCGCGAAGAGCTGGTCCAGCCGCTGGAGCGGTTTCTATTCTATATGGCCAAAAACGCGCTGCAGTACGAGCCTCCGCTCACGTTCTTCCGCGGCTTCCGCACCTTCGCTCAGGACGGGCAGCAGGTGTTCGACCTGAAAAAAGCCATGGCCCCCATCGTGGACCTGGTGCGCGTGTACGCCCTGCAAAACCGGGTGTTCCTTACCAATACCGGCGAGCGGCTGGCCCGGCTGCGGGAGCTGGGCGTGTTTCGGGAGCAGGAGTACCAGGAGCTGCTGCAGGCCTACTACTACCTCATGGGCATGCGCCTGCAGAAACAGGCCCGCCAGCTCATCAACGACCACGCCGCCCCCACCAACTACCTCGACCCCAAAAAGCTCACCCAGGTAGAGCAGGTCACCCTCAAGGAAATCTTCAAGGTCATCGGCGACTTCCAGGTGAAAATCAAAGTCAACTTCACCAAATCGTTCTAGGGCTGCACTGCCGGGCACTTATCTAGATAAAAATTAGAACGTCATTCCGAGCGGAGCCGAGGATTCTCGCGTGCTGACGTTGGATTATTATTACAACATCAGCACGCGAGATTCCTCGGCTCCGCTCGGAATGACGTGCAGGCGTAATTCAGTGGTACCAAAAGGGAGCCGGAAATTCATTTCCGGCTCCCTTTTGGTACCACTGGTAGTCAGATGAGCTACTAACGGGCAGCTTTATAGTGCACGTCAGGCAGCTGGCGCAGGCGCTGGGCGGCGGCTTCGGGAGTGATGTCGCGCTGGGCGTTGCCGAGCAGCTCGTAGCCCACCATGAACTTGCGTACGGTGGCCGAGCGCAATAGCGGGGGGTAGAAGTGCAGGTGCAGGTGCCAGGCCTCGTGCTCCTGGCCGTCGGTGGGGCGCTGGTGCAGGCCGGCGGAGTAGGGGAAGGAGGTCTGGAACAGGTTGTCGTAGCGGATGGTGAGCTGGCGGATCATGTCGGCCAGCGCGTCCTTTTCCTCGCCCGTGAGCTGGGTCAGGTCCTGCACGTGGCGGCGGGGCAGCACCAGCGTCTCGAAGGGCCAGATGGCCCAGTAGGGCACCACCGTCACCCAGTGCGCGTTTGCCAGCACCACGCGCTGCTGCTGCTCCAGCTCCAGGGCCAGGTAATCCGAAAGCAGGCTGCGGCCGTGCTGCTGGAAGTAGGCCTCTTGCTGCCGGGTTTCCTTGGCCGGCTCGCCGGGCACGGTGCGCTGAGCCCAGATCTGGCCGTGGGGGTGGGGGTTGGAGCAGCCCATCACCTGGCCCTTGTTCTCAAAAATCTGCACGTAGTTGATGTCCGGGCGGGCACCCAGCTCCTGGAACTGCGCGGTCCACACGTCCACCACCCCGCGAATAGCCTCCGGGCTCATTTCGGGCAGGGTTAAATCGTGACGGGGCGAGAAGCAGATGACCCGGCCCACCCCCGATTCGGCCTCGGCCCGCAAGAGCCCGCCAATGTTGACCTCGCCCACGGGTGTATCGGCCAGCAGGGCGGCAAAATCGTTGTCGAAGACGAAGGTGCCGGTGTAGGCGGGGTTTACTTCCCCGTTGGCGCGCACGTTGCCGGGGCAGAGGTAGCAGGTAGGGTCGTAGGCGGGGCGGGGGGCCTCGTCGGTGGCCTCCTGCTGGCCCTGCCAGGGGCGCTTGGAGCGGTGCGGGGAAACCAGCAGCCACTCGCCGGTGAGCGGGTTGTAGCGGCGGTGCGGGTGTTCAGTCAGATCAAATTCAGCCACAGCAAAAGGGAAAAGCAAGTCAGAAATTAAGCGCCAACGGTTGCGGGCACGGCACTCACGCCCGCCACAATGTGGGCGTGGTAGGTTTCCAGCGGACGGCCATACTGGGCGGTGAAGCGCCGGGATACTTCAGCCACGAAATCCTCCACGTGCTCGGGAGCCACCAGGTTGATGGTGCAGCCGCCAAAGCCGCCGCCCATCATGCGGGAACCGAACACGCCGGGCAAGTCGCGAGCGGCTTCCACCAGTACGTCCAGCTCGGGGCAGCTCACCTCGTAGTCGTCGCGCAGGCCGGCGTGGGAGGCGTACATCCGCTGGCCGAAGGAGGTAAGGTCGCCGGCCGTGAGGTAGTCGCAGGCACGCAGCACCCGCTCATTTTCCTCAATTACGTAGCGGCAGCGGCGGTACGTCAGCTCATCCAGTTCCGCCTGGTGCTTTTGTAGCTGTGCCAGGGTTACGTCGCGCAGGGTTTGGATGGTGGGGTAGTGCTGGCGCAGCACCGCCACACCCCGCTCGCACTGGCTGCGGCGCACGTTGTACTCCGAGTCGGCGAGGTTGTGCTTTACGCCGGAGTTGCACAGCACCACCTGGGCGGCCTGGGTATCGAAGGGGAAGTACACGTACTCCAGGGAGCGGCAGTCGAGGCGCACTACCTGGCCGGCCCGGCTCATGATGCTGGCAAACTGGTCCATGAGCCCGCACAGCACGCCGGCAAACTCGTGCTCAGCCTTCTGGGCCAGCTGGGCCAGCTGCAGCGAGTTCAGCCCGTAGTTGTTCAGCTGGTTCAGGGCATAGGCCAGACCGCACTCCACGGCCGCCGACGACGACAGGCCCGCGCCCATTGGAATGGTGCCGCCGAACACGCAGTCGAAACCCTGGACGGCCAGGCCGCGCTTCTGAAACTGCGCCGCTACGCCCAGCAGGTAGTTGGCCCACTGCACCGGACCGGGCGTGAGCTGCTCGCCGGTCAGCTCCACCTCGTGGCGCTCCTGCTTGTCGTAGGAAACCAGCCGGATGCGGCCCAGGTCGTTGGGGGCTACGGCGAAGAAAATTTCCTTGTTGATGGCGGCGGGCAGCACAAAACCACCATTGTAATCCGTGTGCTCACCAATGAGGTTGACGCGGCCGGGGGCGCGCACCAGCAGGGCGGCATCGTGGCCGAAAGCATCGGTGAAGGCGCTGGCAATGGCGTGAACGAGGGCTTGCATAAGAGAAGGGGAAAAAGAGAAAAATCTGCGCGGCAGTTTATTTTACGGAAACCGTAAGCGGGGAGGCCAGACAGGTTGCAAAATGGGAGAGGTAGGCGTCCCAGGCTTCAGCGGAAGCAAACTGTCCGCTTTTCTGCCAGCCGAACCCGGCGTAGAACACTACCTGGCTGGCTTTGGGACGAGTTATGAGGTAGAGCTGGCTCTGGTCTTTCTGGGCGGAGCGGTGGTCCTGGTAATCGGTGAGGTAGCCGGGGGCCACCACCACGCCGGTGCCCAGGTAGGAGTCGTCGATTTTCTCCCAGTAGCGGGCCCAGCCGGCTTTGGGGTCGGCCTGCACCTGGCCTTTCTGCTCGTGCAGGGTGAGGCCCACGGTGAGGTTGGGCAGGGGCTTATCGGCCGCTACGTGCTCCTCGTAGCGGGTGAGGTTGGAGCCCAAATCCAGGCTGATGCGCTTGGTTTCCGTCACGCGGCGGCCGTTGGCATCCCAGGGCGCATACGTCAACTCAAACACCGTGCGGATGGGCCCCAGGGCCAGCACTTTGTAGCCGGTGAAGTTGCGCGAGACGTACAGCTTATCCCCGTCGAGCACGCCGGTGCCGCCGGTGCCGCGGCTGCTGCCCACGTGGTAGGGGTCGTAACCTTCACCGGTATCAGTGTGGTAGGCAAAGGGCTTTTCGTGCACGTGGCGGCCGTACCACTTGTCAATGATCGGGTAGGGCACGCGCTTCAGCCAGCAGTCCATGCCGCTGCTGAGGGTGCCGTTGGGGTCTTTGCGGTCAAAGAGCTCCTGGGCGTTGGGGCCGTAGGTGCGGAAGGCCACCCGGTCGTTTTCCCAGGCAAAGTCATCCGTACGCTCGGGCACAAAGCGGGCGAAGGTGGTGAGGGTAGGCGAGGCCGCTGGGGGCGTGCCGGCCGTAAGCACAAACCGGCGGGTGCCCCTGGCTGGCACGTCGGTCTGGAATAGCAGCTCCTCGGGCTGGCCGTCGGCGTTCAAATCCAGCCATTGGCTCACCAGTACCGCGCCGCTCTGCGCGTCCTTCACCACCAGTCCGTTGGGCCCCAGCTGCTGCATGGCCTTCGAGAGCTGGCTTACCGGCAAGCTCACGGTTTCCTGCGTGCGGGCCACCGGCAGGCGGTTGCGCACCGTTACGGTTTGCTGCACCGGAGCCGGGCGGGCACCCAGCAACAGGGCGGTAAAAGGAAGCAGCAGGGCGGATATATTCATCGGGAAAAGCAGGTTAGGTTCGGCTGCCGGGTAGGCAGCCAAAGGTGGGCGTTAGGAGGCGTGGTCGGTTTTGACGTCCTGCCCCGACCAGATGCGCTGGGCCGTCCAGGGTTGGGCCGGGCTGCTCCAGAAGGCATCGGTGGCGGGCAGGCCCAGCGGCAGAAACGCCGTGGTGCACAGGTACAGGCTGCCCGTGGAAATGTACTGCTCCCCGATACCGGGCTGGTGCCCGCACAGCCCAATCTGCAGCCAGCCCTTCGCATCAAAGGTGCCCTTAGCCTCCAGGGTGCGGCGGATAACGGCCGTGAGGGCGTTGCGCACCTGCCCGGCCGGCAACTCCTCGGGCAGCAGCTTCTGCAACGAGGCCTGCGCCAAATGTTGGAAAGCCCCGCAGCGGTAAGCCAGGGAGCGGCCGAAGGCGGCAAACGAGCCATCGGGGGCAATGAGGCGCTCCTGCACGGCGGCGTAGCGCCGGGCCCGGGCCTGCAGCTTCTCCAGCAGCTCCTTGTTCTCCTTGCCCGCGGCCACCAGCGTGCCCACCACGTCCAGCAGCATGGGCTGAATCACGTAGCTGTTGTAGTAGTCCCAGTGGTAGTCGGGCCCGTCGCCGTAGGTGCCGTCGCCCTTGTACCAGGTCTGGTGCTCTTTGATGGCGTAATCCATGCGCATCAGGTCGCCGCTGCCGGTAAACCGGAGCAGCGCGGTCTCAATTATGGCGCTGAACAGCAGCCAGTTGCTGTAGTAAGGCTTGATAACGCGGGTGCTCTGCAGGGCTGCCGTGAGCTGTTGCCTGGCGGTTTCGGGCAGCTTTTCCCAGAGCTGGGTAGGGGCCCGCAGCAGGGCGTGGGCCAGGAAGGCCGCATCCACCACCGGCTGTCCGCCCTGGGTGAAGTTCATGAAATCAGCAGCCTGCGGATTCACGGCGTTAGCAATGGCCTGGCGGGCCAGCTCGGCGCAGCGCTGCTGCTGGGCGCGTTCCGCAGCGGGCACGTCGGCCAGTTCCAGCCAAGGGGCCAGACCGGCCAGGGTGCGGCCCAGGGCCTCCAGGTGCGTTACCTGCCGGCGGCCCGCTTCGTGGCCGGGGGCGGTTTCCACGGGCATGGTGGCCCGCAGCTGGTTCTGGGCCGTGGCCGTCAGTACCGGTTCGGCCACCCGCAACAGCGTAGCTACCCAGTAGTCCCGGTCGGTAGGTTTGGGGGCGGGGGGCAGGGTAGCGGCGGCGGAAACGGCCGTCGGCAATGCCAGCACCGAAACTCCGGCTCCCAGGCCCGTGAGGAAAGAACGTCGTTGCATACCCGGTTAATCGGTCAGTGGACTACTAGATCCAAAGAACCCACAAATTCACTAGCAATAGTAGCAGACGCAGCCCCCGGAATCGGGGGCTTTTTTAAGGAAAGTGCAGGGGCAGATTCGTCGGTAGCCTGTAAGCCCTTTTCCTGCAAGAGCACGCCGTTACAGGTAATAGTCAGTTTGTCAGGCTGGCACGAGCCGGTGAATACAGATTGCGGAGGAACATGCTGCGGCTAGTGCCGTTCCTATGGTTAGTTGGATGTTGAAGTAGCGCCGGCTTCCGGTGGCTGACGCTCGCACCATCATTTTCGGCCTTTCACCGTTACTTGCAGCATGCAGGCACCATCTCGCTACACGTACACCTCGGAGCTATATGAGCGCCCGGCCCTGGTCAGCAGTGCGGAGCTGGCCTGGCCGGGAGTGCGGGTGGAGCGGTTTCAGCTGGAGGCCATGACGCTGCCGGCCCACGCCCACGAGCAGCACCTCGTTCTGATACACCAGGGCAACGAGCCCATCATCAACAGCCGCCAGACCGGACCCCGGTTAGAGGTCGACCAGTTTCGGAGCGGGGATGTGGGCATCTACCCGGGTGGCGAATACGGCGCTTTCGGCTGGGACGGACCGGTGGACATTGTGCAGGTGAATCTGGATGCCGCCGCCTTGGAAACCCGGGCCCGCCGCGACCTGGACCTCCGGTATTTTTCCCTGCACGAGCGGTTTCGGTGCGAGGATGGGTTGCTGGCCCAGGTGGGTGTGAGTTTGCTGACGGCGGCCAGCCAACCGCACGCGCTGGGGCAGCTCTACGCCGAGTCGCTGATAACCGCTTTCAGCTACCATCTTATCCAGCACTACGCCTCGTTTGAGCGGCGGCTGGCTGGCAAAGCCGTGGCTGGGCTGCCCGCCGCGGTGCTGGCCCGGCTGGACGACTACCTGGAAGCCCACGCAGAGCAACCCGTTCGGCTGGAGGTGCTGGCGGAACTGGCCAACCTGAGCGTGTTTCACTTCGCCCGGCGCTTCAAGCACACCACCGGCCGCTCGCCCTACCAATACGTGCTGGAGTGGAAAATCCGGCGGGCCCGGGAGCTGCTGCGGGCCGGCGCGCTGCCGGTAGCCGCCATTGGCGATGCGCTGGGCTTTGCCTCGCCGGCGCACTTTGCGGCGGCTTTCAAGCGGGCCGTGGGCCAGAGCCCCCAGGCGTACCAGCGGGGGTAGAGCAATCTAAAAGAGCAAGAATCGACAAGTAGTGCGCAAGAATTGGGCGTGGTGCCGCGGGGCCGCCGCTGACCTTTGGGGTAATTCCGGCTGCCTCCGGTTGGCAGCGGATTCACCCTCACATACACGCACATGCACACGCTTTCTGCCATTCCCGCGGCCTACTCCGATGAGGAGCTGATCAAACAACTACCCGGCTTCACCAACCACTACGCCACCGTGAACGGGGTGCGGCTGCACTACGTGGAGGGCGGGCAGGGCCCGGTGCTGGTATGCCTGCCGGGCTGGCCCCAAACCTGGTATTCCTACCACCCCATTGCCGCCGAACTGGCCCGGCACCACCGCGTCATCATCCTCGATATCCGGGGCATGGGCAGCTCGGACAAGCCCGCTACCGGCTACGATAAAAAGACGATGGCCCAGGACGTGCACGAGCTGCTGCGCCACCTGGGTATTAGCCGGGCTTCGCTGCTGGGCCACGATATTGGCGGCATGGTGGCCGCCAGCTTCGGGTTCAACTACCCGGAGGCTACTGAGAAACTGATTCTGGCCGACGGGGCACACCCCAGCGAAGGGATGCGGCAAATGCCGCTGCTGCCGGCCCCCGGCGCGTTCGGGGAGAAAATGGACGGGCAGCAGCCGTACGCGTGGTGGATGGCCCTGAACCAGGTGAAGCACTTGCCGGAGCAGCTGCTGGCCGGGCGGTTCCGCTACCTGCTGGACTACCTGTTCCCCTACGTGATGCTCGATGACAGCCACATGACGGAGTTCGAGCGGGCGGTGTACGCCGCCCACTATGACCTGCCCGAGAGCATCCGCGCGGCCAACGCCTGGTACCAGGCTTTCAACCAAGATATTGCCGATGCCGCCACGTACAGCCGCCTCACCATGCCGGTGCTGGGCATCGGGAGCTGCGTATCATACGGCTACCTGCGCATGAGCCTGCCCTACATGGCGGAGAATGTGGAAGTAGTCGGGATTCTCGATAGTGGGCACTACCTATTTGAGGAGAAGCCGGCCAAGGTGCTGGAACTGGTGCTGGATTTTCTGCAGCAACCCGCCGCCCAACGCCACTCCGTACCCGCCGAGGCTTCTGCAAAGTAAACGCTAACTAACCGCGAACCGGCCTTCCCCGCCGAGTGGAAACTCCTTGTGTACGCTACTCGGTGGGGGAGGCTGGTTCGCGGCGCTGGCGGTGCTGCTTGGCGTACTCCGACGGGGCCACCCCGAAAATCTTCTGGAAGGTGGTGCGGAAGTACTTAGCATTTTCGATGCCTACCTGGAACGCCACCTCCGACACGCGCATCTGGGTGTGGGCCAGCAGTTGGGCGGCCCGCTTCATGCGCACGTCCCGAATAAACTCGATAACCGTTTGGCCTGTGATACTCTTGATGCGCCGGTACAGCACCGATTGGCTCATGCCAATTTCGCGCACCAGTACCTGTACGCTGAACTCCGGGTTTTCCAGGTTCTGCTCTACAATGGCCATAGCTGATTCCAGGAACTCCCGGTCGGCATCGGCCACCACAATTTCGGTGGGCTCCAG
This sequence comes from Hymenobacter sp. 102, assembly GCF_049949205.1. Taxonomy (NCBI): domain Bacteria; kingdom Pseudomonadati; phylum Bacteroidota; class Cytophagia; order Cytophagales; family Hymenobacteraceae; genus Hymenobacter; species Hymenobacter sp. 102. Next base: position 1,453,768 of record NZ_CP188172.1, on the reverse strand, counting down.
CAAAATCTGCCGCTGGTAGAACTCGTGCAGCTTGCGACGGTTGCGGAGCATGGTTTCGGCCTTGGCCTGCAGCAGCGTGGGGTTGAAGGGCTTGTTCATGTAATCATCGGCCCCCATGCCTAAGCCCTCTAACTGGTGGGTTTCGGCGGTGCGGGCCGTGAGCAGCAGCACCGGAATGTGGGCCGTTTTGGGATGCTGCTTCACGCGCTGGCACAGCTCCAACCCGTCGCTGCGGGGCATCATCACATCCGAAATAATCAGGTCGGGCAGCTGGTGCAGGGCTTTGTCCCAGCCCACCAGGCCGTCCTCGGCGGTGCTCACTATATAGTCACCCTCGAACAGCTGCTGCAGGTACTGGCGTACCTCGTCGTTGTCTTCCACCACCAGCAGGCGGGGCGGGCCCGCATGCACCGGGGCCGAGGCCGGCAGGTCGGTTTCTTCCAGGGGCGTGAGCAGTTGCTCCTCGTCGATCTGCAGGGGCGTGGCCTCGTCGGTGTCGGGCTGGATGTCCTCGGGGCGCAGGTGCTGCTGGCCAAACGGCAGGCGCAGCTCGAAGGACGTCCCAATGTCTACGGTGCTGGCCACGGTGAGCTGCCCGCCGTGGCGCTCGGCAAACTGCCGGGCCAGCGAGAGGCCAATGCCGGTGCCCGTCATGCGCAGGGTGTTGGTGTGCGAGGCTTGGTAGTAGGGGTCGAAGATGCGCTCCAGCTCGTTGGTCTTAATGCCCACGCCCGTGTCGCTGACGTTGATTTTGAGGTAGTTGCCCGTGAGTTGTTCGCCGGTGTACACGGCCTCCCCGCCGGGGCTGCCAATGATGGTGGCCGACAACTCCACCCGGCCTTTGTCGCGGGTGTACTTGAAGGCGTTGGCCAGCAGGTTGGTGAGGATGATTTCCAGCTTGCTTCGGTCGAAGTACAGCTGCACCGGCTCACTGGGCACGTCCAGCACGTACTGCACAGCCCGTTCCTGGGCTTTCAGCCGAAAAATGGCGTAGATGTCGGTCAGGAAGCGGGTAACGTCGCCGGGCACGGCGCGCAGGGGCACGTTGCCGGTTTCCACCTTGCGGAAGTCCAGCAGCTGATTCACCAGTTCCAGCAGCTTGCGGGCCTGCTGGTGCATCAGGTTCACCTTGCCGCGCAAGTCCTGCACCGGGCCGGTGCTGCGCATAATCTCCTCCATGGGCCCCAGAATGAGCGTGAGCGGGGTGCGTAGCTCGTGCGAGACGTTGGTGAAGAAGCCCAGCTTCAGGTCGGTTACTTCTTTCTCCTTCTGCTTCTGGAACTGCTCCAGCGCCAAGCGGTTCTGCAGCTCCTGCTGGGCCATTTCGTTGCGGCGGTACAGCAGCACGCCGCCCACTACAACCACCCCGTAGAGCACGTAGGCCCACCAGGTTTTGTACCAGGGCGCGCGCACATCAAACTGCATGGCCGCCACCTGCTTCGACCACACGCCTTCCCCGTTGCTGGCTTTCACCTCGAAGGTGTAGTGCCCGGCCGGCAGGTTGGCAAAGGAAGCCGTGCGCTGCCCGGGCGCCGGGTACACCCAGTTCTGGTTGTAGCCCACCAACCGGTAGGCGTAGCGGTTTTTCTGGGGGTTGGCGTAGTTCAGCCCTACAAACTCCACCGAAAAGTCGTTTTCGGAGGCCTTAATGGTTACGGATTGCGGCTTGGACAGCGGCTGCTGCAGCACCACGCGCCCGTTGAACTCCTGGCCCACGGCCACCGGCTGGTTGGCAATGCGCAGGCCCGTAATCTGCACCACGGGCGGGTAGGGGTTGGGCTGAATGGTGTGGGGCTGGAAGTAGCTGATGCCGTTGACGCCCCCGAAGTACAGCGTGCCATCCTGGGACCGGGCCGCCGAGCCAATTTTAAAGGCGTTGCTCTGCAGGCCATCGGCCACGTCGTAGCGCAGGTACTGGCGGGTGCCGGGCGTGAAGCGGTACAGTCCGGTGCCGCCAATCCAGAGGTGGCCCTCGTCATCGGCCAGGATGCTTTCTACGTCGGTTTCGGGCAGGTATTTGCGGTAGCTCTGCACGGTTTCCCGGCCCTGAGCATCGGTGCTGAGGCGGTGCAGGCCCCCGCCAATAGTGCCCATCCACAGGTTTTCTTCCCGGTCGAGCAGCAGCGGCCACACATAGTTTACGGTGAGGCCCTTGGTACGGCCGGTGGGGTCGGTTTTGAACTGGCGCAGCACCTGCAGCGAGTCGGCGGTGGGGCGGAGCTTCAGCAGGCCCGCATCGGTGGTGCTGGCCCAGAGCACGTCGCGCTGCCGGTCGTAGAGCAAGTAGGTAAAGTGGTTGGTAGGCAGGCCGGTTTTGCCGGCGCGGTAGGTGCTCAGCACGTTTCCCTCGGGCGTAAGGCGCACCAGGCCCGAGGTGAACGTGCCCACCCACAGCGTGCCAAACCGGTCCTCAGCCATGCTTTCCACCCCGGCCCGGCCCAGGTCGGTGCCGTTGGGCAGTTGGCGCATGGTGGTGAGCTTATCCTGGCCGCCCCGCCGCACCAGGCTGGCCAGGCCGTAGCCCCGGGTGCCAAACCAGAGCGTGCCGTTGCTGCTCTGGAAGATGTTCGCCACATCGACCCCGCGGGTGGTGCTGTTTTTCTCCTGGTTGAGGTAATTGCGGAACGTGCGCCGGGTCAGGTCGTAGGCGGCCACGCCGTTGCGGGTGCCAAACCAGAGGATATTCCGCGCCTCTTCCTTATACAGCGTGTTCACGTAGTTGTTGGACAACGATGACTGCCCGCCCAGCTGCCGCCGCAACCGCCCGAAGGGCTTCTGCCGCAGGTCCACTTTATTGAGGCCGCCCGCCGAGGCGCACAGCCATACAATCTGGTTGCGGTCCTCAAAAATCTGGTGGACGCGCTCTGAGTTGATCTTGAACGGCTCCCCGTCCTCGGGCAGCAGCAGGGTAGGCGGAGCCGGGCGCAGGGGTGGGGTAGTGCCCGTAACGGCCCCGGCCTCCCAGATATACAGCCCGTAGATGGTGCCCACCCAGAGCCGCCCAAACGAATCCAGTAGCAAGGACTGGAGCTGCGGATACGTGAGGCTCTGGGGGTGCTCGGTGAGGCGGCGCACGGTGCGGCGGTTGGCCGCGGCTACCCAGTACACTTGTTGGCCAGTGCCCACCCATAAGTCGCCGCGGCGGTCCAGGTGCAGGGCCCGTACGGGGGCCGTCAGCTCGGTAGCTTCGGCCGTGAGGTGGGTGCTTTCCGGGCGCACCACGCGCAGGCCGCCGTTCAGGGTGCCAATCCACAGCTTGCCCTCCACGTCGGCGGCCAGACTGGTTACCTGCAGCTGGTCCTGGGCCGAGGGCGTGAGCGGAGCCAGCTGGGTAAGGTCGGTAAGGGCGCCCTGCTTGTCGAAGGTCAGCACAAATACCCCGTCGTTCTGAGTGCCTATCCACAGCCGGCCGCGCTTATCGGAGGCCAGCGCCGAAACGCTGACGCGGGCAAGCTTCTGCAGCAGGGGCCGCAGCCGCTCGGGGCCAGTGGTTTCGTCGAGGTTCAGCAGCTGGTCGGCGGCGGCATCGTAGCGGCTGAGGCCGGCCCGCTCGGTACCGGCCCACAGCCGGCCATCGGGGGCCACGTGCAGTACCTGAATGCGGTTGGCCGTAACGCCCTTGCGCGGGTTTACGGGCAGCACGTACTGCTTTAGGTTGTAGCCGTCGTACCGGTCGAGGCCCCGGTTGGTGCCCACCCAGATAAAGCCCGACCGGTCCTGGGCCACGGCCATGGCGTCGCTGTGCGACAGGCCTTGGTCGACGGTGAGGTGCTCAAAGCGGAAGTCTTCCGGGGCCGTGTTCTGGGCCTGCACCGCCGCGGGCAGCAGCAGCAGCAGACAAAGCAGGGAGCCGGCAAGGGGCCATTTGGTGGGAAGCGGGAACGTCACGAATGGGTAGGGGTGGGGCGGCAGAAGAAACAAGGACGCAGGGCAAAGCAGCTGGGCTGGAGCAATGCACAAGCCCCACGGAGGAGCTGTGGCTACGAAAATAACATTCTGTCCGCGAATTACTCCCCCCTGCCAACCAGCCCAGGAAGCTCCCGGCGGCCGAAAGCGCCTACGCCAAAATACACCCCCCTAATTCGCCTAAAATCCCCCCCATTCGCGGGGGAAGCGGCCGGCTACTTTTAGGGTAGCAAGGCGGCTCAGGTGCTCCCGGAGTCCCGAACTGCCTACTTGTTCTGCCGGCCTGCATACCTCTTTGCTACAGGAGTTTGGCGTTTTACTACTCTCTGCTACCATGCGTATTCACCTAGCGGCCGTTTGCCTGAGTTTCTGGAGCGGCGTAGCCCTGGCCCAGGCTCCGGCTGCTCCCGCCGTTGCTGTCGGCGCCAACGTGAAACACACGGCCTTTCGCCCCGGCGAGCAGTGGCACGATACCGAGGGCAACCTCATCAACGCCCACGGCGGCGGCGTGCTGCGGGTAGGCAAAACGTACTACTGGTACGGGGAGAAGCGCGCCCAGCAGCAGGAAGAAGGCGTGACGGTGTACTCTTCCCGGGACCTGTACAACTGGCGCTACGAGGGCGTGGCCCTGCAGCCCAGCACCCAGCCCGGCCACGACATTGAGCAGGGCTGCCTGATGGAGCGGCCCAAGGTGCTCTTCAATAAGAAGACCGGTAAGTATGTGATGTGGTTTCACCTGGAGCTGAAGGGCAAAGGCTACAGTGCCGCCCGCGCCGGGGTAGCCGTGGCCGACAAGCCTACCGGACCCTTCCGCTACGTGAGCAGCTTCCGGCCCAACGGCCACATGTCGCGCGACATGACGTTGTACCTCGACGACGACGGCCGGGCCTACCACATCTACTCGGCCCGGGAAAACTACGACCTGCGCATTGCCCGGCTCTCGGATGATTTCCTGACGGCTACCAAGCAGGATACCCTGCTGTTCAGCAACCACCGGGAGGCCCCCGCCGTGTTCAAAACCGGCGGCAGGTATTACCTCATCACCAGCGGCTGCACCGGCTGGGACCCCAACCAGGCCACGCTGCACGTCGCCGATACCCTGTTCGGGCCCTGGCAGGAACTGGGCGACCCCATGCGCGGGCCCAATGCCCAGAAAACCTTTGGGGGGCAGTCAACCTACGTGCTGCCGGCCCCGGGGCGGCCGGGCTCGTTCATCTTCCTGGCCGACCGGTGGAACCCCAAGGACCTGAAGGATAGCCGCTACCTCTGGCTGCCGGTGCAATTCCGGCAGGGGCAGCCCACCATTGAGTGGCTGGACCGCTGGAACCTGGACTTCTTCGCCCAACCCGGCGCTAAGTCGGCGGGGCAATAGGGGCGTAGGCGCTGGTTCCGGTGTCAGTGCAGGATCCTTGTGCTCAAAGAAGTAAGGCCTTACTTACGAAATCCTGAGAAACCACTTAAGGAACCAGCAGCCGGCGAATTAGGCCCCGCTTATTGCTCAGAAAACGCCCGCAGTTCGGATACTAAGCCCAATACATTTGACTGCTGATCAACTGATTTTCAGCAGTATCAGCGGGGCTTGCCGGGGCTGGCGTTCCCACGCCGCCTGCCCGGGTATTCCGCCGACTTCATCCGCTTTCTACACACCATTTTCCCACTCGGCCTACCGGCCCCCACAACCCACGCATCTATGAGGGTAAAACATTTACTCCTGTACGGCGCCCTGGCTCCCCTCCCCGCCGCTCTGGCCGTTGCCGCCCCCGGGTCGGCCGCCGCGCTGCCCACCCGCGAGCCAGCGCCAGAAGTTACGGTAACGGGTACCGTGACTGATAATAACGGCCAGCCGCTGCCCGGTGCTACCGTGGTGGTGAAAGGCACTGCCACCGGGGCCAGCACTGATGCCGATGGCAAATTCAGCCTGCGCCTGCCCGACGGCAACGCGGTGCTGCTGGTGTCGTCCATCGGGTTTGCGGCCCAGGAAATTCCGGTGAACGGCCGCAGCAGCCTGAGCATCCGCCTGCAGCCCGATGCCAAAGCTCTCGACGAGGTAGTAGTAGTGGGCTACGGTACCCAGAAACGCTCCGACGTAACCGGTTCCGTGGTGTCGGTGCCCCAGGACCGCCTAGAGAAGCTGCCGGTGGCCAACGTGGCCCAGGCCCTGCAGGGCGCGGTGGCGGGCGTGACCATCACGGGGGGCTCCAACCTGCCCGGTGCCCAGCCGCGCATTCAGATTCGGGGGGTGCGCTCCATTACGGCCAACACCGACCCGTATCTGGTGGTGGACGGTCTGCCGTTCCCGGGCAACTTCAACGACATCAACCCCAACGACATTGCCTCCATTGAGATTCTGAAGGATGCTTCCTCCACGGCCATTTACGGTACGCGGGGCTCCAACGGGGTTATTCTCATCACCACCAAGCGGGGCAAAACCGGTAAGCCCCAGATTCGCTACAACGGCTACGCGGGCTTCGAGAACCTGGTAACCCGCCTGCATCCGCTCGATGGGCCGGCCTACTCGGCCAAGTACCAGGAGTTTGCCCGGCAGCGCGGCATCAACGTGACGCCCGTGCCCAACACCGGCGAGCTGGACAACTACAACAACAACCGCACCGTGGACTGGATGGACCTGGTAAGCCAGCAGGGCTACCTGCAGGACCACAACCTGTCCTTCTCGGGTGGTACCAACGACATCAAGTACTTCGTGTCGGCGGATTACTTCAAGCAGCGCGGAGTGCTGAAGGGCTACCAGTTTGGGCGCGTGAGCCTGCGCACCAACGTCGACGCCAACCTGACGCCCTGGCTGACGGTGGGTACGTCCTCGTTCTTCTCGCGCAACAACGACGATGGGGGCCGCGTGGACCTGGGCCTAGCCCAGGTAGCCAGCCCCTACGGCAACGTGTATAATCCTGATGGTACCTACACCATCTTTCCGCAGCCGCCGGAGCAACTCATTCGCAACCCGCTGCTGGGCCTTACCACTACTCGGGAAAGCCGCGTAAACCAGCTCACCGGTACGGCCTACGCCGAGGTGCAGCCGACCTTTCTGAAAGGGTTGAAATACCGCATCAACGGCACGTACTCGTACCGGCCGTACCGCTACGCCTACTACGAAGGGCGGCAGTTTGGCAACCAGCGCGGCTTTGCCCAGCTTACCAACGACGAGCGGCACAACTACACGCTGGAAAACCTGCTGATTTACAACCACGACATCGACAAGCACCACTTCGATGTGACGGCCCTGTACAGCGCCCAGCAGAACACCTACTTCACCACCACCGAAAACGCCTCGGGCTTCATCAACGACCAGATCGGGTTCAACAGCATTGGCTCAGGCTCCAATCCGCCCACCATCGGCTCCTACAGTGAGCGGCGGGCCCTGGTGTCGCAGATGGGCCGCCTGAACTACTCCTACGACTCGCGCTACCTGTTTACGGCCACGGCCCGCCGCGACGGTTCGTCGGTATTCGGGGCCAATGCCGATAAATACGCCATCTTCCCCTCGGTGGCCTTGGGCTGGAATGTGGCCAACGAAGGCTTTTTGCGCGGCAACTCCTTGGTAAACCAGCTGAAGCTGCGCTTTAGCTACGGTACCACCGGCAACGAGGGCATCGGGCCCTACGGCACCATCACCGGTAACGCCCTGCTGCAGTACGCCTACGGCGGCGTAACGGCCGTGGGCCTGCGGGCCAGCAACATCGGCAACAGCAACCTGAAGTGGGAGCAGACCACCAGCACCAACTACGCGGTGGACTTTGGCGTGCTGAATAACCGCATTACGGGTACGGTGGAGTATTTCGATGCCAAAACCAAAGACCTGCTGCTGGCCCGGCAGATTCCGATTATCACCGGTTACGGCACCATTCTCGACAACATCGGGCGGGTGCAGAACCGGGGCGTGGAGCTGACGCTGGCTACTACCAACGTGCGGGCCGCCAATTTCACCTGGGAGTCCAACGGCAACTTCTCCGTAATCCGCAACAAGGTGCTGGAGCTGTACGGCAACGGCACCGACGACATCGGCAACCGCCGCTTCATTGGCAAGCCCCTGGGCGCCATCTACGACTACCGCATGGTGGGCGTGTGGCAGGTAGGGGAGGATGCTACCTCCCTGGACCCCGGCGCCAAGCCCGGCGACCTGAAGTTTGCCGACCTCGACGGGGACGGCAAAATCACCTCCCTCGACCGGCAGTACCAGGGCTCTACGCAGCCCAAATACACGGCGGGCCTCACCAACACCTTCACCTGGAAGGGCCTGAGCCTGCGCGTGTTCCTGCAAACGGTACAGGGCGTGCTCAAGAACAACCCCACCCTGAACTTGGTGGACTTGGGCGGCCGCCTGAACACCCCGCGGGAAGTGGGCTACTGGACCCCTGATAACGCCCGCCAGGACCGCCCCGGCCTGAACTACTACAACCCCCGCGGCTACGGCTACCCCAGCAACGCCAGCTTCACCCGCCTCAAGGACGTGACGCTGAGCTACACGCTGCCGGCCGGCCTCACCGAGCGTCTCAAGCTGGGCGGCGTGTCGGCCTACGCCTCGGGCCGCAACCTCTACACCTGGACCAAGTGGGTTGGCTACGACCCCGAGCAGAACTACACCCTGGGCAACGGCACGGGCAACGTGGACGGCGGTACGCCCAACTTCCCCAACTCGGCCAGCTACGTGCTGGGTCTGAACGTGACCCTGCGCTAATTCCCACCCTTGCATTCCCTCTGACGACCGATGAAACGCATTTTACTAGCCACTGCCAGCTTGCTGGGCCTGGCTCAGGTGCTTAGCTCCTGCGACAAAGAATACCTCGACGAAACCCCCAAGTCCCTGTACACCCCGCAAACCGTCCTTACCGACTCCCTGGGTTTTGAGGCGGCCATGGCCGGCCTGCAGTCGGTGGTGCGGGAGCAGTACACCCACTCCGACCAGCAGGGGCTGATCAGCATCATGCAGCTGGGTACCGACGTGGCCATGCCCGGGCAGGTGCAGGGCGTGGAAGTGCCCTACTACAACTACAACCAGCTTACGGCCCAGGACCGGGGCTCGGAAATTTTCTGGAGCTGGGCCTACCGCACCATCAACAACGCCAACCAGATTATTGACGGCGCGGTCATGGCCCCTTCCACGGTGCGCCAGGGTTACAAGAACCGCATCAGCGCCGAGGCCCGTTTCTTCCGCGCCTACGCCTATAACTTTCTGGCTACGCTGTGGGGCGACGTGCCCCTGGTGGACAAGCCCGTTACCTCGCCCCGCACGGACTTCACGCGTACGCCGGTAGCCGACATCAACGCCTTCATCATCAACGACCTGACCACCGCCATTCCGAGCATGCTGCCCGGCAACCGGGTTATTTCGGGGCGGATTTCGCGGGGCGCGGCCCAGCAGCTGCTGGGGGAAGTGTACCTGCGCGACAACAAGCCCGCTCTGGCCGAGCAGGTGCTGCGGGACCTGATCAACAGCAACGTGTACCAGCTCATCCGGGCCCGCTACGGGGTGAAGTCCAACCAGCCCGGTGACTATTTCTCCGACATGTTCATTGTGGGCAACCAGCGCCGCAGCCAGGGCAACACCGAGCTGATCTGGGGCATTGAGCAGCAACTGCTGATTCCGGGCGGCACCACCAGCGCCCAGCAGCGCCGCGTGTGGGTACCGGCCTACTACAACGTGCCCGGCATGGCCCTGGCCGACTCCCTGGGCGGCCGGGGGCTGGCCCGCCTGCGCCTGAGCAACTGGGTGGATTACCGCCTCTACAACTCGGGGCCCGACATGCGCAACTCCAAGTACAACCTCAAGCGCAAGTTCTACTACAACGACGCCTCGCGCCCGGCTACGTTCGGCAAGCCGGTAACCGGCCTCAAGGGCTCGGATACCATCTTCTACATCACGCCCTACACCACCAAGTGGAACCAGTTTGACCCCACCGACACCTTCGGCTTCGGTACCATCAAGGACCTGCCCATGATGCGCCTGGGCGAAACTTACCTGTTGCTGGCGGAGGCTCAGTTCAAGCAGGGCAAGCTCGCGGATGCGGCCACGTCCATCAACGTGCTGCGCACCCGGGCCCAGGCCGCCCAGGTAACCGCCAGCCAGATTGACCTGAACTTCATTCTGGATGAGCGGGCCCGGGAGCTGATTGGGGAGGAGCAACGCCGCATTACGCTGGTGCGCACCGGCACGCTCATTGAGCGCGCCACCCGCCTCAACGGCGCCTTCGTCACCGGCCTCACCCAGAAAAACCTGCTGCTGCCCATTCCGCAGGCCGAGCGGGACCGGAACATCAGCGCCAATCTGGGTCAGAACCCCGGTTATTAAGAAATTGAACCGACGGCTGGAGCACCCGCTTCGGCCGTCGGTTTTTGCTTTGTCTGTCTCCATCTTTTCTGTCATCCTGAGCATGTCGCGCATCAAGCGAGGACGAAGGACCTTACCACGTCTGAACGAGTATCGTTGCAACGTAAAAGGTCCTTCGTCCTCGCTTGATGCGCGACATGCTCAGGATGACAGCCGGTTTTATCAGCTCATCCATTCTCCTTCCACCGCTCCGTGCTCAAACCCATCCTCACCGCCGCGCTGCTGCTCCTGACTCTGGCGGGCCGGGCCCAACAGGCCGGGCCCACCAACGCGGGTATGCCTTCGGTGCCGCCCGCCGCCGAGAAGCTGCCCCCGTTCGAAATCAACCAGCCCGACCGGCAGCTAAGCCCGTTTACCGGCATGACGCGCCGCCACTGGCAGGAGGCGGCCCGCTACCTGCTCAGCGGGGCCTTCAGCTACGTGCATAAGCTGGACGACCCGATGCAGTTTCCGAAGCAACCGGGCAAAAGCTACTCGCGCACTCCCGGCCAGGTACCTACCGAGAAGCTGGAGGGCCTGTGCCGCACGCTGTTTATGGCCGCGCCCCTGCTGAAGGAAGAACCCGGCCTCACGCTCAACGGCATCGGGGTAGCCGACTACTACCGCCACCAGCTCGGCCTGCTGGTAAACCCCGCCAGCCCCAGCTTTATTAAGCCCCGGGCCAAGGATGGTGGCCCCAGCCAGAACCTGGTAGAGTTTGGGGGGCTGAGCGTGGCTTTGTTTGCCGCGCCCGAAATCCTGTGGGACCCGCTGCCCCAGCCCACCAAGGATGCCCTGGCCGCCACCATGCTTAGCTACGGCGACGGGCCCACGGTGCCGCAGAACTGGCGCTACTTCAACATCTTCATCCTCAGCTTTTTCGATTCCAGAGGCTACCCGGTCAATAAAAAGCTGCTGGAAGAATACCTGCAAAAGCAGCTGGCCCACTACGATGGCCAGGGCTGGTACAATGATGCGCCCACCTATGACTACTACAGCATGTGGGCGTTTCAGATGTACGGCCGGCTGTGGAGCGAGTACTACGGCCGGCAGCGCTACCCCGAGGTGGTGCGCCAGCTCGATGCGAACTTCGCCCCGCTGCACGACACGTACCCCTACCAGTTTGGGCGCGACGGGCACATGATTATGTGGGGACGCAGCATCACGTACCGCTTCGCGGCGGTAGTGCCCTTCCCGCTGATGGGCCTGCGCCCCGCCGCCGATACCAACTTCGGCTGGATGCGGCGCATTGCCTCGGGGGCTATGCTGCAGTTTCTGCAGAACCCCGATTTTCTGCAGGACAACGTGCCCACGCTGGGTTTCTACGGGGCCTTCGAGCCGGCCGTGCAGCCCTACAGCTGCCGGGGCAGCGTGTACTGGCTGGCCAAAGCCTTTCTGGGCCTGCTGGTGCCCGCCGACTCGCCCTTCTGGACCGCCCCCGAGAACGAGGGCGCCTGGGCCACGCCGGCGCTGGCCAGCGGCACGGTGTTCAACAAGTTCGAGGCCGGCCCCAACATTCTGGTAACCGACTACCCCAACACCGGCGCGGCCGAGCTGCGCGCCCCCTGCCACCAGCCCAGCTCCGACCCTTACCGCGGCGACGAGAACTACAACCGCCTGAGCTACAACTCGGCCTTCCCCTGGCAGGCCGACGGCCCCAACGGCGGGGTAGCCATGAACTACGTGTTCAAAAATCAGAAAGGGCAATGGGAGCCGCTGCGCCTGTACACCTTCCGCCGCTTCGAGGAAGGCGTGTACTACCGCGACGCCGTGCTGGAAACCAACCCCAACGTGAAGCTGCGCCTGGCCGACGTGCCCCTGCCCAACGGTATCCTGCGGCTCGATGTCAACCAGAGCACCGAAACGCTGCCGCTGCGCCTGGGCCACTACGCCCTACCCAACCTCACCGGCACGGTGCGCCGCAGCACCCGCCGCGTGCAGGGCCGCACCGTGCACCTCCTCGACAACGGCACCTACCAGCTGGCCCTGGTACCCCTGCAGGGTTGGGACGCGGTGGAAGCCGTGGACGCTACCGGTCTGCACCCCGTCAGCCAGAAAAGCACCGTGCTCAACGCTGTGGGCACCTCAGCCCCAAGCCGGCCGCTGCTGGCTACGTTGCTGCTCTGGAAACGCTCGGGCCAGAAGTGGACCAAAGCCGAGCTACTGCCCGTGCGCAGCCTGTCGGCCGCCGACTACCGCAGCATCACCGTGCAGATGGCCGATGGTACCCGGCGGGTAGTGCGGTTTGAGGAGTAGGAGCACAGCCTGTCACGCTGAGCTTGTCGAGGAATCTCAACTGCTGGCTAAACTCAATGACCAACTCTCCAATGAGTAAGACATTTGACAAAAAAATCTTTTACCTGCCTGTGTTCCCCTCCCACAAACACTTTGAACTGCGTGCTGTCTTTACGCGTGACAAGTAAGTAGGGGACAACAAAATCGCCGGGCGGATTATAGTATGGCGTGATTCGTGCAATATCCTGGTAATAAGCTGATTCTATCTCGTAAGCGCGCTGGCCACGCCAGTAGTGCCCGATGCGTTTAGTAGTACAGTAATTACCAGCACCTTCGACTCCGTCATTATTAGAATAGAACTGGTAAATCTGTTCGTCTTCGCTCAGTTGGGCAAGTGCTTTGATTCGGGTGGTTTCATTAGCAGAGAGTTGGTCACCACGGTATGTTCTCTCGCAACTGCTTAGCCCAATTGCTGCCGCAGCTACAACCAAAATTCTATTTAAGATTGAGTGAGGCATAAAGAAGCGGTAATAAAATCTCAGGGGGCTTCTGCGCGCCAACTGGTTATAATCAGTGGTTAGCAGTCAACCACTGATTTAGATAGCAAATTATGAGATGCGTCTGAATCTGTGCCGCGAACATCGGTATGCTTCACGATAAGGGCCGATGCCTTACACACTAGCGACCATTACAACATCAGCCGAGTGAGATGCTTCGCCTCCGGCTGGGCATGACGTTCTTTTATAAAACCCGCTGAAAAACAACTTGCTGACGAATAAGACCCGGCTAAACGCCCAATTTGTCCCGCCTGCTTTACCCTGATGCTGCTGAACTTTGCCATAGGCAGAACGGGATACGAAGTACTGTTAACCGCTTTGCCAACGGCTTTCAGCAGGCCACAAACCACGCGGCGCCTTGGGTGCGCTGCCGCAGCACGACCAGGGTGAAGGGGACCCGTTTGCTTTGAGAGAAGCAGGTCGTTATCCGAGTGCCGGCGGTACTGTGTGGGAATGGTACCGCCGGCCGGGTGCCGCGGGTTTGTGGCCTGCTCTGTTTTTGCGGGGCCTGCGCTGGCGGGCCGCCTGCTACACGAAGGGGAAGGTGGGAGAACCGCGCACCGCGCGGCGCCGCCGGCAGCATCGGGGAAGTGGTCTGCAAGCCAGCACCCCGGCGAGTGAAAGCCTGCTGCTGCAGCCAGTCGGGTAGGTGTGGGAACCTACCGGCCGGCGGGTGCCGCGCGGGGAGCGGTTTTCGCGCGTCCGGCCGAGCCCAACCCGCTTCGTTTTATTCCGCATCCGGTACAACAGCCCTTCCCATGCCTACCACTCGCTTCCCCCTGAAACCGCTGCTGCTCACGGCCCTGGGCCTGCGCCTCGCCACCGCCGCGCTGGCCCAGCAGAAAGCTGATTATCCCATTCAGGCCGTGCCGTTTACCAAGGTGAAGCTGGCCGACAACTTCTGGCTGCCCCGGCTCAAAACCAATACCGATGTTACCATTCCAGCCTCGTTTCAGCGCTGCGAGGCCACCAACCGGGTGAAAAACTTCGAAATGGCTGCCGCCAAATCGGGCAAGTTCGCCACCACGTACCCCTTCGACGATACTGACATCTACAAGACCATCGAGGGCGCTTCGTACTCGATGCAGCTGGAGCCCGACGCCAAGCTGGATGCCTACGTGGACGAACTGATCAAGAAAGTAGCGGCTGCGCAGGAGCCCGACGGCTACCTCTACACCGCCCGTACCATCGACCCCCAGCACCCGCACGCCTGGGCCGGGAAGGAGCGGTGGGAAAAGGAGCGGGAGCTAAGCCACGAGCTCTACAACGCCGGCCACCTCTACGAGGCTGCCGTGGCGCACTACGAAGCCACCGGCAAGCGCAACCTGCTGAACATTGCCCTGAAAAACGCCGATTTAGTGTGCGCCACCTTCGGCCCCGGCAAGCGGGCCGTGGCCCCCGGCCACGAAATCGTGGAAATGGGCCTGGTGAAGCTCTACCGCGCCACCGGCCAGCCCAAGTATCTCGCCACCGCTAGGTTCTTCCTGGACCAGCGCGGGCAGTACAAGGGCTACGATGCCAAAAGCCAGGACGTATGGAAGAACGGTGCTTACTGGCAGGACCACCAGCCCGTGGTAGCTCAGAAGGAGGCCATCGGCCACGCCGTGCGCGCCGAATACCTGTATTCCGCCATGGCCGACGTGGCCGCCCTCACCGGCGACAAGCCGCTGCTGGTGGCCGTGGATACCATTTGGCAGAACATGGTGGGTAAGAAGCTGTACGTGACCGGCGGCACCGGCGCGGCCTCCGACGGGGAGCGGTTTGGCCGGAACTACGAACTGCCCAACGCCACGGCCTACAACGAAACCTGTGCCTCGGTGGCCGACGTGTACTGGCAGCAGCGCATGTGGCAGCTCCACGGCGACGCCAAATACGCCGACGTGCTGGAGAAAGTGCTCTATAACGGCCTGATTTCGGGCGTGGGGCTGGATGGCAAGTCGTTCTTCTACTCCAACGCCATGCAGGTGAAGAACTCGGCCAGCTTCAACCAAAGCGAGGCCCAGCGCTCCGGCTGGTTCGACTGCTCATGCTGCCCCACCAACCTGGCCCGCCTGTTTCCGGCCCTGCCCGGCTACGTGTACGGCCAGCAGGGCCGCGACGTGCTGGTGAATCTCTTCGTGAGCAGCACCGCCGACCTGCAGGTGGGTAAGGACAAGGTGCAGCTGGTGCAGCAGAACAACTACCCCTGGGACGGCGGCCTGCAGTTCACCGTCAACCCCGCCCGCGCCACCGACTTCAACCTGCTGGTGCGCATTCCCGGCTGGGCCCGCGGCGAAGCCCTGCCGACCAACCTCTACACCTTCGCCCAGCCCTCAGCCGCTAAGGTGGAGGTGAAAGTGAACGGCCAGCCCGTGCCCTACCAGCTGCGCAACGGCTACGCCGTGCTGCCCCGCAAGTGGCATAAGGGCGACGTGGTGACGGTGACGCTGCCGATGGAAGTGCGCCGCGTGGTGGCCAACCCCCACGTGCAGGACGACCTGGGCAAAGTGGCCCTGCAGCGCGGCCCCCTTATGTACTGCGCCGAGTGGACCGACAACCAGGGCCGCGCCAGTAACCTCATTGTGCCGCCCACGGCGCAGTTCACGGCTACTTATAAGCCCGAACTGCTCAACGGCGTCACCGCCCTCACCGCCACCGTGCCCGCCGTGCAGGTCAACGAAGCCACCAACTCCATCCAAACAGTACCGCAGACGCTGACGGCCATTCCGTACTACGCCTGGGCTAACCGTGGCAAGGGTGAAATGACGGTGTGGTTCCCGGCCAAGGTAGTGGACGTGGACCTGGTGACGCAGCCGGCTGTGCAGAAAGAAGAGAAGAAGTAACGCCGCACTGGCTGTCGTTGGTCTTGTGTGAAACAACGTCATGCTGAGCTTGTCGAAGCATCTCTACCGCTTCGTCGAACGAATCCAGACGAAGCGGTAGAGATGCTTCGACAAGCTCAGCATGGCGGGCTTCTGGTTACTACTGTTCAAATAGTCACCACCGCTCCATTATCCCTCCTTCCATGAACCGTCGAGAACTACTGAAAAGTCTGGCGCTGGCTGCTCCGGCTGCATATTTCCCGGGGGCGCTGCTGGGCCAGAGCCGGCCGGCTACTGCCGCCACGGCCCCGCGCTTTGAGCCGACCTGGGAATCCCTGGCTCAATATCAGGTGCCCGACTGGTTTCGGGATGCCAAGTTTGGGCTGTGGGCGCACTGGGGTCCGCAGTGTCAGCCGGAGTCGGGCGACTGGTACGCCCGGGGCATGTACGAGCAGGGAGGCTGGCAGTATAAGTCGCACCTGGAGCACTACGGCCACCCGTCGAAGGTCGGCTTCAAAGACATCATCCGGGAGTGGAAGGCCGAATCCTGGAATCCCGAGGAGCTGGTGGGCTTCTACCGGCAGGCCGGCGCGCAGTACTTCGTGGCCCTGGCCAACCACCACGACAACTTCGACCTCTACGACAGCCGCCACCAGCCCTGGAACTCCACCCGTCTCGGCCCGAAAAAGGACCTGGTGGGCGGCTGGGCCAAAGCGGCCAAAAAGCACGGCCTGCGCTTCGGGGTGAGCGTGCACGCCGCCCACGCCTGGAACTGGTACGACACCGCCCGCCAGGCCGACAAAACCGGCCCGTTGGCCGGCGTGCCCTACGATGGCCACCTCACCGCCGCCGAGGGCAAGGGCCAGTGGTGGGAGGGCCTCGACCCGCAGGCTCTCTACGCGCAAAACCACGCCCCCAGCGGCCCCGGCTCCATCCATCAGCAGTGGGACTGGGGCGACGGGGCCAGCAAGCCCGATGCGGCCTACTGCGAGAAGTTCTACCGGCGCACCGCCGAGCTGCTCGACAAATACGAGCCTGACCTGGTGTACTACGATGACACTGCTCTGCCGCTCTGGCCCGTCAGCGACGTGGGGCTGCGGCTGGCGGCCTACCAGTACAACACCAGCATCCGCCGGCACCGGGGGCGCAACGAAGCCGTTATTACCGGCAAAATTCTCACCGAGGCGCAGCGCCGCTGCCTGGTATGGGACATCGAGCGGGGACAGAGCCAGCAAACCGAGCCCCTGCCCTGGCAAACCTGCACCTGCCTGGGCGAGTGGCACTACAACCGCGGCGTATACGACCGGCACGGCTATAAAAGCGCCCAAACCGTGGTGCAGACGCTGGTAGACGTGGTGAGCAAAAACGGCAATCTGCTGCTGAGCGTGCCCGTGCGCGGCAACGGCACCATCGACGAGCAGGAGCGGGCCATTGTGGCCGAAATCGGGCGCTGGATGCAGGCCAACGGCGAGAGTATCTACGGCACCCGGCCCTGGGGCGTGTTCGGCGAAGGTCCGGCCCAGGCGCAGGCAGTAGCCCTCAGCGCCCAGGGCTTCAACGAGGGTAAAGGGAAAGCCTTCGGGGCGCAGGATATCCGCTTCGCCACCAAGGGCGACGTGCTGTACGCCACCGCCCTGGGCTGGCCCACCGATGGGCAGCTGTTCATCACCTCCCTGGCCACCGGCAACTCGCTCCGCCCGCAGCCAGTGCGCCGCGTAGAGCTGCTGGGAGAAGCCGGGCAGCCGCTGAGCTTCGAGCAAACGGCCCAGGGCTTGCGCGTGCAGCTGCCCGCCCAGGCCCCGGCGGCCGGGCTGGCGTACGCCTTCAAAATCACGGGGTAGGGTTGAGCTAGCGAAGGAGGAAGACCGTCATGCTGAGCTTGTCGACGCATCACTACCGAACAACGAAGCGGTAGAGATGCTTCGCGGGGCTCAGCATGACGGTCTAAAAAGGTAGGAGCTAACGGCTCCGAAATGGTCAAAGTAGGGGAAGAAATTCGCCAGCGAGTTGCGTAGTTGTGGATTTCGGCTGGAAAAACCAGTTTTTCGTGGAGCTTCCTTCCCGCCGATTTTCCACCCGCCATGTTGCCTCCTCTAGTTTCTGCCGTTGCCCATTGGGGTACTCGTTCTAACCCGTTTGCTGCCCCGGTCAGTGGCTGGCTGCGCCGGACTGCTCTTGCGGCGCTGCTGCTGCTGCTTGGGGTGGCAACGGTTGGGCCCGGCTTCGCCAAGGGTTCTAAGCCGCCCAAGACCACGGCCTACCTGTTCGTGTACTTCACCGGCAACGAGAAGAAGGAGGAGGCCATCCGCTTTGCCCTCAGCCCCGACGGCTACCACTACCGCGCCCTCAACGGCAACCGGCCCGTTATCAACTCGGCCGCCATTAGTGAAACCGGCGGCGTGCGGGACCCCCACATTCTGCGCGGGCCCGATGGGCAGTTCTACCTGGTGGCCACCGACATGGTATCGGCCAAGGGCTGGAGTTCCAACCGGGGCATGGTGCTGCTCAAGTCCAAGGACTTGGTGAACTGGACGCACAGCGCTATCAACTTCCAGCGGCGCTACAAAGGCCAGGAAAACCTGCAGCGGGTGTGGGCTCCGCAAACCATTTACGACGCGAAGGCCGGGAAGTACCTGGTGTACTTCTCCCTGAAGCACGGCGACGACCCCGACAAAATCTACTATGCCTACGCCAACAAGGATTTTACTGACCTGGAAGGTGAGCCGAAACAGCTGTTCTTTTCGCCCACCAACGGCTCCTGCATCGACGGTGACATTGTAGCCAAGGATGGCAAGTTCTACCTGTTTTTCAAAACCGAGGGCCAGGGTAACGGCATCAAAGTAGCCGTGTCGGATAAGCTGACCAGCGGCTACGTGCTGCGCGACGAGTACGTGCAGCAGACCAAGGACGCGGTGGAGGGTGCCGGCACGTTCCGGCTCAACGGCTCCGCCGACTACATCCTGATGTACGACCGGTACATGAGCGGCCAGTACCAGTTTACCCGCACCAGTGACCTGCGCACGTTTAAGGTGGTGGATGGCGAGGTGAGCATGAACTTTCACCCCCGCCACGGCACCGTGCTGCCCATCACCGAGCCGGAAGCCGCCCGCCTGGCTGCCCGCTGGCTGCCCGCTACCGAGCCGCTGCTCACGGCCCAGAACCCCGCCATCCGGCCCAACAACACCGCCGTAGATAGCGCCGCCCGTCAGGTGCGCTTCCTCGTGAAGCCGGGCACCAACCTCAAAGCCCTCGACCCGCAGTTTCGGCCCATTCCCGGCACGCAGCTCACGCCTAGCGGCCCGCAAGATTTCTCGAAAGGTCCCGTGCGCTACACCGTGCGGGTAGGGGAGCGGCCCGCCGAAACCATCACCGTGTCGGCCACCGAAACCCACAACCCCGCCCTGGGCGGCTACTTCGCCGATCCGGCCATCATCTACGCCGAGAAAACCGGTAAATTCTACCTCTACCCAACTAGTGATGGGTTTACGGGTTGGTCGGGTACTTACTTCAAGGCGTTTTCCTCTTCGGATCTAGTGAACTGGCAGGATGAAGGCGTGATTCTGGACTTGCCCAAGGACGTGAGCTGGGCTAAGAAAAACGCCTGGGCCCCGTGCATGCTGGAGCAGAAAACGGCCACCGGCTACCGCTACGCCTACTATTTCTGTGCCGCGCAGAAGATCGGGGTGGCGTTTTCGGACAGCCCCACCGGTCCGTTCAAGGACTCCGGCCAACCCTTATTGGATAAACTGCCCGAGGGCGTAAAAGGTGGCCAGCAGATCGACCCGGCCGTATTTCACGACCCGCAGAGCGGCAAAAACTACCTGTACTGGGGCAACGGCTACATGGCCGGCGCGGAACTCAGCGACGACCTAATGAGCCTGAAACCCGGTACCACCCGCGTGCTCACGCCCGACAATACCTTCCGCGAGGGCGCCCACGTGCTGTTCCGCAACAGTACCTACTACTTCATGTGGAGCGAGGACGATACCCGCAGCCCCAACTACCGGGTGCGTTACGGCACGGCCACCACGCCGCTCGGCCCCATCACCGTGCCGGCCAACAACCTGGTAGTAAGCAAGGACGCGGCCAGCGGCATCTACGGTACCGGCCACAACAGCACCATTCAAATTCCCGGCCGCGACGAGTGGTACCTGATGTATCACCGCTTCGCCTTCCCGAACGGCATTACCATGGGCGACGCCGCCGGCTACAACCGGGAGGTGTGTATCGACAAACTGGAGTTCAACCCCGACGGTAGCATCGAGCAAGTGGTGCCCACGCACGCCGGTATCCAGCCGGTAAAGATGAAATAGCCGGTCGTTTCTGCCGCTGCAACTGCCGGCTTGCCCGGTGGTCTTGGCTTTTTTTCAGTTCGATTTTTCACGCCTCCCACCCCCGCATGCCGTTCCGTTCCACCTCACTTGTTGCCGCGCTGGCGGGCGGCCTGCTGCTCGGGGCCCCGGCCGAAGCCCAGCAACGGGCTAAGCCAACAGCCCTGCAACCCGCCTTCCGTACCTGGGCGGCCACGCCGCCGCTGGGCTGGAACAGCTGGGACTGCTACGGCCCCACCGTGACCGAGGCCGAAACCAAGGCCAACGCCGACTACATGGCCCGGTACCTGCGGCCCTTCGGCTGGGAGTACGTGGTGGTGGACATCCGCTGGTACGTGGGCAACGACACCGCCCACGGCTACAACGAGCAAAACCCCGACTGGAACCTCGACCAGTACGGCCGCTTCGTGCCCGCGCCCAACCGGTTCCCCTCGGCCGCGGGCGGGCAGGGTTTCAAGCCCCTGGCTGATTATCTGCACAGCAAAGGGCTGAAGTTCGGCATCCACATCATGCGCGGGGTGCCGGTGCAGGCGGTTCTGCGCAAACTGCCCATCAAAGGCACCCAGCTCACGGCCGCCGATATTTACTCGAAAGAAGGCCAGTGCCACTGGCTGCGCGACATGTACACGGTGGTGGCCGACCGCCCCGGCGCGCAGGAGTACTACAACTCCCTGTTTGAGCTGTACGCCGGCTGGGGTCTGGATTTCGTGAAGGTCGATGACCTCTCGGAGCCCTACCACGCGGGCGAAATCGAGCTGATCCGCAAAGCCATTGACCGCACCGGCCGCCCCATCGTGCTGAGCATGTCGCCGGGAGAAACGCCCATTGCCAACGCCCCGCACGCCCAGCAGCATGCCAACATGTGGCGCACCGTGGGCGACTTCTGGGACAGCTGGGACCAGCTTAAAGAGCACTTCGAAGTGTGCCAGCGCTGGGCTCCCTACAGTCGCCCCGGCAACTGGCCCGACGCCGACATGCTGCCGCTGGGCCGCCTGGGCATCCGGGCCGAGCGGGGCGACGACCGGATGACCCGCTTCACCCGCGACGAGCAACGCACCCTGCTGACGCTCTGGAGCATGGCCCGCTCCCCGCTCATGTTCGGCGGCGACCTGCCCAGCAACGACCCGTTCACCCTCAGCCTGCTCACCAACCGGGCTGTGCTGCAGGTAAACCAGCGCAGCACCGGCGGCCGCCAGCTCTGGCGCCGCGGCGACCTGGTAGTCTGGACGGCCCAGGACCCCGCTTCCGGCGACCAGTACCTGGCCCTGTTCAATGCCCAGGACCAGCAGCCCGCCCCGGCCAGCGCCGCCGCCTGGCGCAGTGAGCTTATCACCCGCCAGCACCCGCAGCAGGAAGTAAACGTGGAGCTGAACGGGGCGAAAAAGCTCTACCTGGTAGTGCGCGACGGGGGCGACGGCTCGGCCTGGGACCACGCCGACTGGCTCAACCCCCAACTGCACCGCGGCACCGAACCCCTGCCGCTCCGCGGGCTGACCTGGCAACAGGCCACCGCCGGCTGGGGCAAAGTCAGTCCGGGCAAAAGCGTATCGGGCGGGCCGCTGCGGGTAGGGGAGCAGACGTATGCTGATGGCATCGGAACCCACGCCAACTCCATTATTGAGTACGACGTGCCGGCCGGCTGCACCCGCTTCACCGCCACCGTGGGCCTCGACCGCGCCGCCGCCGGGCAGAACACCGGCGGTACTTTTCAGGTCCTCGTGTTCACCCAGCACCCCATGCTGCCCCCGCCCGCCGATTCAGTGCGCATACCGGTAGCCCTGAAGGAGTTGGGTCTGCCCGCCGGCACCACGGCTACGGAGTTGTGGAGCGGCCAAAGCGTGGTAGTGAAAGGCGGGGAACTGGCCCCCTACGTGCGGCGGCACGGCGCGGTATTGTACCGCCTGAGTGCGCCCAAAGGTGCTCCCCGCAAAACGCCAGTCACCGGAGCAAAGCTGTAAGGAAGATGATACACACCGTATATCAACTAGGAAGTATGACGCGGAACATTGCGAAATGGCTGGTGTTGGCCGCTCTACTAGCTCCGGCCGCGGCCCGGGCCCAGCAGGCCAAACCGCCGGTTGTTCGCCAGAACCTGCCGCTGGATTCCATCCGGCTCAGTGACCCGTTTATCCTCGCTGATCAGAAAACCCACCAGTACTACATGACGGGTACCGGCGGCCTGCTCTGGAAAAGCCCCGACCTAAAGCGCTGGAGCGGCCCGTACACCGTGGCCAAACCCGACCCTGCTTCCTGGATGGGGCCGAAGCCAATGATTTGGGCGGCCGAAATTCACCCTTACAAGGGCAAGTATTACTACTTCGCCACCTTCACCAACCCGGCCATCAAAATTGACACGATGCAGGGCCAGGTGATTGAGCGCCGGGCCTGCCACGTGCTGGTCGGCAACCGGCCCGATGGTCCGTTTGTGCCGATGCGCGACGCCACCTACCTGCCCGCCACCATGCCTACCCTCGACGCGACGCTGTGGGTGGATAAGGACCAGAAATCCTACATGGTGTATTGCCACGAGTGGCTGCAGAACCAGAACGGCACCGTGGAGAAGATTGCCCTGAAGCCCGACCTGAGCGGTACCGTGGGTAAGGGGAAAGTGCTGTTTCGGGCCAGCGAAGCCCCCTGGAGCCGGGAAAACCCGCGCACCGGCCCGGTGCGCCCCAACAAGGTTACCGACGGGCCCTATCTGTTCCGCACCGGTACTGGCCGGCTGGGCATGATTTGGACCAGCTGGGTGTACGACCAATACACCCAGGGCGTAGCCTATTCCCAAAGCGGTACCTTAGATGGACCCTGGATCCAGGAAGCCGAGCCCATTACTCCGCCTAACTATGGCCACGGCATGCTATTCCGCACCTTCGACGGCAGGCTGCTGATGTCCTTGCACAGCCACCTGGATATCAACGGCCGCTACCACCGCGTGCCGCACCTGTTTGAAGTGAGCACCGCGGGCGACAAATTGGTGCTGGGTAAACCGTACCGACCATAGCCAAGTCCGTTTCCAACTTACTACCGCGTTACCAATGCGTCTGCTGTTTACCCTGGGGCTGAGTTTGCTGACGGCTGCTGTGCTGGCCCGCCCGGACGCGCCCACACCCGTGCGTGTGGGCAGTCCCAACGGTGCGGTGCAGGTCACTATTGAAGTGGATGCCCAAGGCCGGCCCACCTACGCCGTGCGCTACGGCCGCGCCGAGGTGCTACCCGCCTCGCGCCTGGGCCTGGTGCTGGCCGGCGCCGACCTCAGCCAGGGCCTCACCCTGCACAAAGTAGAGAAGGTAGAGGCCGTGACCGATGACTACCAGCTCAGCACCGATAAGCGCGCCAAATGCCGCTACCGCGCCAACCGCCGCGTGGTGCGTTTCCGGGGCCGGAGCGGCCCACAGCTGAGCGTGGTGTTCCAGGTTTCCGATGATGGCGTGGCGTTTCAGTACCTGCTCGAAGGTCCTGCCAAGGACGTGCAGCGCATCACCCGGGAGGCTACCACGTTCCGGCTGCCGGCCGGGGCCAGAGGCTGGCTGCACCCCCACGCCAAAGCCCAGACGGGTTGGGCCAAAACGCAGCCCTCGTACGAGGAATATTACCAGCGCGGTATTGCGGCCGGCACCGCGTCGCCGCTGGGGGCGGGGTGGTCGTTTCCGGCGCTGTTTCAGGCCAACGGGCACTGGCTGCTGCTCACCGAGGCCGGCATGGGCCGCACGTACTGCGGCTCCCACCTGGCCCACGAAGCGCCCAACAGCGAGTACGCCGTGGCCTTCGCTCAGCCTGCCGAGCGCACCACGTCTGAGGCGGCCGTAACGCCCGAAGGCCGCCTGCCCTGGCGCACGCCCTGGCGGGTTATCGTGCTGGGCAACTCGCTGGCGCCCATCGTCGAATCGACCTTGTCCACGGACCTGAGCGCCCCGGCGCCGGCTGCGGCCAAACTGGCCGAAGGGGGCAAGGCCTCATGGTCGTGGGTGCTGCTGGGGGATAAGAACACCACCTACGAGGTGCAGCGCCGCTTTATCGACTACGCCGCGGGCATGGGCTGGCGCTACTGCCTGGTGGATGCGCTGTGGGACACCCAGATCGGCTACGACAAGATGCAGGAGCTGGCCCGGTACGCCCGCAGCAAAAATGTGGGTTTGCTGGTGTGGTACAACTCCAACGGCAGCTGGAACGAGGCCCCGCAGACGCCCAGGAACATCCTTTTCAACCCCGAAACGCGCCGCCGGGAGCTTGCCCGCATCAAGCAGATGGGCATTGCCGGGGTCAAAATCGACTTTTTCGGCGGCGACGGGCAGTCGTTTATGAACTACTACCAGGATTTGCTGACCGATGCCGCCGCGGCCGGGCTGCTGGTAAATTTTCACGGCACCACCATCCCGCGCGGCTGGCAGCGCACCTACCCCAACCTGATGACCATGGAGGCCGTGCGCGGCTTCGAGTTCCTGACCTTCGACCAGCAGAACACCGACCAGGAAGCCACCCACTGCGCCACCTTGCCCTTCACCCGCAACGCCGTGGGCCCGATGGACTTCACGCCGGTGTGCTTCTCGGAAATTCCCGGCAAGCAGCGCCGCACCTCCAATGCGTTTGAATTGGCTTTGTCGGTGCTGTTTCAGTCGGGTATTCAACATTACGCCGAAACCGACGAGGGAATGGCCCGGCAGCCGGCCTACGTGCAGAATTTTCTGCGCCAGCTGCCCGCCGGCTGGGCTGATGTGAAGCTGCTCGACGGCTTCCCCGGCGAGTACGCCGTGCTGGCCCGCCAGGCCCCCGACGGCCGCTGGTATGTGGCCGGCATCAACGCCACCGACCATCCCCACGAGCTAACCCTCGACCTTGCCAAGCTGGGTCTGAAAGCCGGTACGCTCATCCTCGATGGCGAAACCAACCGCCAATTTGCCACTCGCTCCCTCAGCGGCCCCACGCTGCGCCTGACCCTGCCGGCGCGGGGCGGCTTCGTGGTGCAGCCGTAGTGCCTCACCCCCCGGCCCCCTCTCCAGGGGGAGAGGGGGAGCCTGACGTTATTAAATGCAGAAAGTTGGCAGAGTGCACAGACGGTGCCACTTGCTGATAAACAGAAACTTAACGAAACCCGAACCGCGCCGCCGTGGCTCCCCCTCTCCACCCGGAGAGGGGGCCGGGGGGTGAGGCCCCAACTACCCACTCTATGACCAGTTTCCCTGCCTGCCTGCTTGGTGCCGCCCTGCTGCTGACGCTGCCCACCGGCTGCGCGTCCTCGAAAACTGCGGCGGCTTCCAGCACCACCGCGCCCCAGCCCAGGAAAGCCGACGTGCTGGCCCTGATTACCAAGGTGAATGACCACTGGCAGGCTGCGCACCCGCCGCAGGAGCGGGCGTTCTGGGATGTGGCCGCCTACCACACCGGCAACATGGCCGCCTACGCCGCCACCAAAAACGAGAAGTACCGCCAGTACTCCGAGGACTGGGCCGTGCACAACCAGTGGAAGGGCGCCACCTCCGACGACAAGGCCCGCTGGCAGTACAAGCCCTACGGCGAGGCCCCGGAGTTCGTGCTCTTCGGCGACTGGCAAATCTGCTTCCAGACCTACGCCGACCTCTACGCCCTCAAGCCCGAGCCCCAGCGCATTGCCCGGGCCCGCGAGGTGATGGAGTACCAGATGAGTACCGACAAAACCGACTACTGGTGGTGGGTGGACGGCCTCTATATGGTGATGCCGGTGATGACCAAGCTGCACAAAGCCACCGGCAACCCGCTGTATCTGCAGAAGCTGCACGAGTACTTCAGCTACACCAACGGCCTCATCTTTGACGCCGAAACCGGCCTGTACTACCGCGACGCCAAGTACGTGTACCCCCAGCACAAATCGGTGAACGGGAAGAAGGACTTCTGGGCCCGCGGCGACGGGTGGGTGTTTGCCGGCCTGGCCCGGGTGCTGCAGGACTTACCCCAGAACGACCCGCACCGCGCCGAGTACCTGAGCAAGTTCCGCGGTCTGGCCGCCGCCCTTAAAGCCGCTCAGCAGCCCGAGGGCTACTGGACGCGCAGCCTGCTGGACCCTACCCACGCCCCCGGCCCCGAAACCAGCGGCACTGCCTTCAACACCTTTGCCTACCTCTGGGGCATCAACCACGGCGTGCTGAGCAAGAAGGAGTACCTGCCCACCGCTATGAAAGGCTGGCAGTACCTCACCACCACGGCCCTGCAGCCCGACGGCGCCATCGGCTACGTGCAGCCCATTGGCGAAAAAGCCATTCCTGGACAGGTAGTGAACCAGAACTCCACCTCCAACTTTGGGGTGGGGGCTTTCCTGCTGGCAGCCAGCGAAATGGCCCGCTACGCTGATAAATAAATTGCGGGCCGGCGCAACCAACCCTCGGTTGGCAACTCTTTTTCCGTTGTTTCTTCTTTTCTCCGCACTGTGTTTTCTACCTCTTCTTACCGCGCCCTGCTGGGCCTGACGCTGGGCGCCGGGCTTCTCTTTACCGCTCAGGCTACCCAGGCCCAAGTTCGCCGCGAATACCTGCTCACTACCGACTGGCGCTTCACCAAGGGCGACCAGCCCGACGCGGCCAACCCCAAGTTCAACGACGCCAGGTGGCAGCGCGTGCAGGTACCCCACGACTGGGCCATTTACGGCCCCTTCGATGGCAACAACGACCTGCAAACGGTGCAGATTGAGCAGAACCAGGAGAAGCAGGCCACCCAGAAATCGGGGCGCACGGGCGGGCTGCCGTTCATCGGCACGGGCTGGTACCGACGCAAGCTGGAGGTGCCGGGCTTCGGGGCCGGGCAGCGCGCCGTGCTGGTGTTCGATGGGGCCATGAGTGACGCCCACGTGTTCATGAACGGCAAGGAAGTGGCTACCTGGGCCTACGGCTACAACTCCTTCAGCGTCGACATCACCGAAGCCATCCAACCCGGCAAGGACAACATACTGGCCGTGCGCCTGCAGAACTTGCCGGAACAGTCGCGCTGGTACCCCGGCGCGGGCCTGTACCGCAACGTGCACCTCATTGTGACGCCCGAGGTGCACATTCCGGTGTGGGGCACCTACCTCACTACCCCCGACGTGACGGCCGATTACGCCCGGGTAAAACTCACCACCGAAATTGCCGTGCCCGACGGCCGTGTAGTTGGTCGCGAAGGCGCCAAAATCAGCGTAAGAGGCAGCCGGGATGAGCACATTGGCCGGGGCGCCCTGCGCAACGCCCTGTTCCTGCGCCTCGACACCGAGTTGCAGGACGCCAGCGGCCGGGTGGTAGCCAGCAGTAGCACCCCGCTGGAAAGCGGCCTGCCCACCTGCGAGCAGGCCTTCACCGTGGTACAACCCCGGCTCTGGAGCCCGGAAACGCCCACGCTCTACACGGCCGTTTCGCGGCTCTACGTGAAAGAGGCGGAGGCCGACACCACCTACCGGCTGGCCGATGAGTACCGCACGCCCTTCGGTATCCGCTCCTTTAAGTTCGAGGCGGGCAAGGGCTTCTCCCTGAATGGGCAGCCGCGCAAGTTCAAGGGCGTGTGCAACCACCACGATTTAGGCCCGCTGGGCACGGCCATCAACGTGGCCGCTTTGCGCCGGCAGATTACCCTGCTGAAGGACATGGGCTGCGACGCCATTCGGACCTCGCACAACATGCCCGCCCCGGAGCTGGTGCAGCTCTGCGACGAAATGGGCATCATGCTCATGCTGGAATCCTTCGACGAGTGGAAAACGCCCAAGGTGAAGAACGGCTACAACCGTCTGTTTGATGAGTGGGCCGAAAAGGACCTGGTGAACCTGGTGCGCCACTACCGCAACAACCCCTCGGTTATCATGTGGAGCATCGGCAACGAGGTGCCCGATCAGAGCATGCCCGGCGGCGGCAAGCTGCTCAAGCGCCTGCAGGACGTGGTGCACCGCGAGGACCCCACCCGCCCCGTGACCATGGGCATGGACCGCATCGACGACGCCATCAAAAACAACTTCGCGGCGGTGCTCGACATTGCGGGCTTCAACTACAAGCCCCACCGCTACCCCGAGGCCCAGGCCAAGCTACCCCAGGGCGTATTGCTGGGCTCCGAAACGGCCTCCACGGTGAGCAGCCGGGGCGTGTACAAATTCCCGGTAGAAAAGGCCAAGCAGAAGAAGTACCCCGACAACCAGTCGTCGTCGTACGACCTGGAAGCCTGCGTCTGGTCGCAGACGCCGGACGAGGAGTTCGTGCAGCAGGACGATTTGCCCTACGTAGCCGGCGAGTTCGTGTGGACGGGCTTCGACTACCTCGGGGAGCCGACTCCTTATGATGAGGTGTGGCCCTCGCACAGTTCCTACTTTGGTATTCTGGACCTGGCCGGCCTGCCCAAGGACCGGTTCTACCTGTACCGCGCCAAGTGGAACACGGCTGCGCCCACGCTTCACCTGCTGCCGCACTGGACCTGGCCCGGCCGCGAAGGTCAGACCACGCCCGTGTACGCCTACACCAACTACCCCTCGGCCGAGCTGTTCGTGAACGGCGTAAGCCAGGGCCGGCAGACCAAAGCCACCTCCGCCCAACCTCAGACGCGCTACCGCCTGATGTGGAACGACGTGAAGTACCAGCCCGGCTCCATCAAAGTAGTGGCCTACGACGCCGCCGGCAAAGCGGTGGCCGAGGAGGAAGTGCGCACCGCCGGCCAGCCCCACCATATCCGCCTGGCAGCCGACCGCATTTCCCTCACCGCCGACGGCCAGGACCTGGCCTACGTGACGGCCCGCGTGGAGGACGCTCAGGGCAACCTCTGCCCCGACGCCACCAACGAGCTGCAGATGGAGGTGAAGGGAGCCGGCCGCTTCCGGGCCGTAGCCAACGGCGACGCCACCAGCCTAGAGCTGTTCCATCAGCCCCACATGCACGCCTTCCACGGCCAGCTCGTGGCCACCGTCCAAACCACCGATAAGGACGGTCCGCTGACGCTGAAGGTTTCCGGCAAAGGGCTGAAGCCAGCTACCGTACAGCTGCAGTCGGCAGCCGTTGCGGCGAAGTAGCGGGGCAAATTCTCCTGTCATCCTAAGCAAAGCGAAGGACCTTATCACGCTGGAACGACTTGTTCTGGCATGATAAGGTCCTTCGCTTTGCTGCACAAGTATGGTTAACGACGTTTGCCAGCCGGAACAGTCAGGCCTTCCGAGGTCATTTGCACGCGCTGCAGGGTGCCGTCCTTGTTGTAGTGTAGCCGGTCGATGCACACGGAGCGGTGGAAGCTGCTGCCGTGCGTGTTGATGCTGCCGTTGTGGTAGATGAAATACCACTCGTCCCGGAACTCGATAATGGACTGGTGGTTGGTGTTGGAGTTGCCGGCCACTTCGTTGAGGATGCCTTTGTATTCCCAGGGGCCTTCCAGGCTGCGGCTCATGGCATAGGCAATCTTCTCGGGGAAGCCGGTGGCGTAGCTCAGGTAGTACCAGCCCTTGCGGTAGTGCAGCCAGGGCGCCTCCGTGAACTGCGGCAGCGTGGTAATGGCGTGGATGGGCCCGTCCAGCTCCGTCATGTTGGGCTTCAGCTTGGCCCAGTAGCACACGGTGTTGCCCCAGTACAGGTAGGCCTGGCCCTGGCTGTCGATGAACACCGTGGGGTCGATGTCGTCCCAGGTGATGTTGGTGTCCCGAGTCATGTCGTTGGTGATGAGGGCCGAGCCGCGGGCGTCCCAGAAGGGGCCGGTGGGGCTGTCGGCCACGGCCACCCCGATGGCCTTGCCGTTGCTGCTGCCGTGCTCCACGGCCGCGTACCAGTAGTATTTGCCACCCCGCTCCACCACCTGCGAGGCCCAGGCATCGGCCTTGGCCCAACTGAAGGCCTGCACGCTCAGGGGCGAAGGGTGCTCCGTCCAGTGCAGCATATCGGTGGAGGAGTAGCACAGCCACTGCTTCATGTAGTACCACTCCTTGCCGGGCGGCGGGTCGTCGTGGCCGGTGTAGAGGTACACCGTGTTGCCCACCACCAGCGCGGCCGGGTCGGCGGTGTACTTGTCCCGGATGATGGGGTTGCCGAACACGGGCAGCGGCGTGGGCTGGGTCACGTTTACCGGCTGGTCGGGGTTGCCGGTGGAGGGCGCCTGGGCCAGCGCGGTGGTGCCGGCCAATAGGCCGCCGAGGAGGATGCCCAGCCGGGAGAGTGGGAGTTGCATAGGAAAGAAGCAGGAGGTGGAAGGGAAGTAGCCCAAAGTACGCCGGCCCGCCGCCAGACCAGGGTGGGGGAGTTGGTCAACTGCGCGGGGCAGAATCGGCGGTGCCTTTCTGAGGGAACAGCTTCGTGAACTTCATCTGTCATCCTGAGCAGCGCGCAGGACCTTATCCCGTTGCACCGATTTGTGCTGACGAGGTAAGGTCCTGCACGCTGCTCAGGATGACAGTTTATGGGTGTTTCAGCCTCCTGAGGCCCAACCGCCAAAAGCCTCCCGACACCCCAACTGGCTAGCCCAGTACCCAAAACCACCGGCTTTCCAGGGTTGCGGGTATGCCGGGAAACCCACTGGCCCTGACGGACCTGACGAATCTGCCCCCCGCTTTCTGCGGAATTACCCCCGCGCCGGGGCCGCTCGGTCTGCTAGTATTGCTGAAGGGTTTTTGACGCTTGGTCCGCACCTTGGGCCTGGCGCTCCGCTTCCGCCTCTCCACCCGCTTACTATGCTCCATTCCCGCTTCCTGACCGCCCTTCTCGTCCTGGGCAGTGGCCTGGCTTCCGCCCAGACCGCCGCCCCCAACGAGTGGGAAAACCCGCAGCTCATTGAAGAGCACAAGGAAAAGCCCCGCGCCTCCTTCATGCTCTTTGACAAGGCGGCTGATGTGGCTGCCAACGACTACACCCGCTCCAGCTACTTCCAGAGCCTGAACGGCACCTGGAAATTTCACTACGCCCCGCGCCCCGCCGAGCGGCCCACCGACTTCGCCCCGGCCAGCTTCAACGATGCCGGCTGGAAGACCATTCCGGTGCCTTCAAGCTGGGAGGTACAGGGCTTCGGCACCCCCATCTACACCAACATCACCTACCCGTTCCCGCGCAACGCACCCTTCATCGACGGGCGCGACAACCCGGTGGGCACCTACCGCCGCTCGTTTACGGTGCCGGCCGGCTGGGCCGGGCGCGAGGTGCTGCTGCACTTCGGTTCCATTTCGGGCTACGCGGTGGTGTATGTGAACGGGCAGCGCGTGGGCATGAGCAAGGTGGCCAAGTCGCCGGCCGAGTTCGATATTACCCAATACCTGAAGCCCGGCGACAACCAGCTGGCCGTGCAGGTGCTGCGCTGGCACGACGGCAGCTACCTAGAAGACCAGGACTTCTGGCGCCTCTCCGGCATCGACCGGGACGTGTACCTGACCTCATTGCCCCAGCAAACCATCTGGGACGTTTTCACCCACGCCGACCTCGACCCCAGCTACCAGCACGGCCAGTTCGCGGCCGATGTGACGGTGCGCCAGTTCCAGGGCTCGGCCGCGCCGGCTAAGCTGCTGGTGGAAGTGCTGGACCCGGCCGGTAAAACGGTGCTGCGCCAGCAGCAGCCGGTGCCCGCCGCCTCAGGGGCCGGGCAGCAGACGGTGAAGTTCAGCGGCGGTAGCATCCGGAACGTGCGGCCGTGGTCGGGCGAGACGCCTACGCTCTACCAGTGCCGCTTCACCTTACAGGACGCCAGCGGTAACACACTGGCCCAGACGGGCACGCGGGTGGGTTTCCGCAAGGTCGAAATCAAGAACGCCCAGCTGCTGGTGAACGGCCGGCCCATTGAGGTGCACGGCGTGAACCGCCACGAGCTGGAGCCCACCACCGGCCGGGTGGTAACGGAGGCCGGCATGCGCCGCGACTTAGAGCTGATGCGCCAGTTCAACATCAACGCCATCCGCACCTCGCACTACCCCAACGACGAGCGGTTCTACCAGCTCTGCGACGAGCTGGGCTTCTACTTGGTGGACGAGGCCAACATCGAAACCCACGGCTACGGGGCCGAGCTGCAGGGCGGCTTCGATAAAACCCAGCACCCGGCCTACCGCCCCGAGTGGGCCGCCGCTCACCTGGACCGCATCGAGCGGCTGATGGAGCGCGACAAAAACCACCCTTCGGTCATCATCTGGAGCCTGGGCAACGAGTGCGGCAACGGGCCCGTGTTTCACGACGCCTACAAGTGGCTGAAGCAGCGCGACCCCTCGCGCCCGGTGCAGTTTGAGCAGGCCGGCGAAAACGAGAATACCGACATTGTATGCCCCATGTACCCCGGTATGGAGTCGATGCGCCGCTACGCTGCGGCCACCGATAAAACCCGGCCCTACATCATGTGCGAGTACTCGCACGCCATGGGCAACAGCTCGGGCAACTTCCAGGAATACTGGGACCTGATTCGCAGCAAGCCCCACATGCAGGGCGGCTTTATCTGGGACTGGGTCGACCAGGGCCTGCTGACCCGGACCACCGACGGCCGCCCGTTCTACGCCTACGGCGGCGACTTGGGCGGCTACTACCGCCAGAACGACGAGAACTTCTGCGCCAACGGCCTCGTGGCCGCCGACCGCACCCCGCACCCCGGCCTCTACGAGGTGAAAAAGGTGTACCAGGATATCCGCTTCAGCGCTGCCCAGCCCGCCTCGGGCCGCCTGACGGTGCGCAACGGCTTCACC
This sequence comes from Hymenobacter sp. 102, assembly GCF_049949205.1. NCBI lineage: Bacteria > Pseudomonadati > Bacteroidota > Cytophagia > Cytophagales > Hymenobacteraceae > Hymenobacter > Hymenobacter sp. 102. Next base: position 1,421,015 of record NZ_CP188172.1, on the reverse strand, counting down.
TTCCGCAACCTCGACGGCTACAACTTCCGCTGGGAGCTGCTGCGCAACGGCGTGGCGACGAAGACGGGCAGCTTTGAGGTGAAAAAGCTGGCGGCCGGCCAGCAAAAGGAAGTGCCCCTGCCGCTGCCCACCCTGAAAGCCGAGCCCGGCGCCGAGTACGTGCTCAACGTGTTTGCCACCACCAAAACCGCCCAGCCTTTGCTGCCCGCTGGCCACGAGGTAGCCCGGGAGCAGTTCCGTCTCACGCCCGCCGCCACGTACTTCGCCGCCGCGCCGGCTTCGGCTGCCGGTACCCTGGACGTGAAGCGCGACGGCGACAAGCTGACCTTCACGGCCGGCGACGTGCGCGGCGAGTTCAACACCAAGCAGGGCCGCCTGACGGATTACCGCCTGAAAAGTCAGTGGGTTATCGGGGGCTACCCGGAGCCGTATTTCTGGCGCGCCCCCACCGATAACGACTTCGGCAGTGGCATGCCCCAGAATCTGAGTGCCTGGCGCTCGGCCCACGCCGCCCGCAAGGTGCAGCGCGTGACGATAGGGGAGCAGTCGGCCGCTGGCCTGCCCATTAAGGTGGAGTACCAGCTAACCGACATCAACGTGCCCTACACCGTGGACTACCTCATTGGCCCCGATGGTGCCATTCAGGTGACGGCGGCCATTGACCTGGCGGGTCGGGAACTGCCCGAGCTGCCCCGCTTCGGGATGCGCCTGGAGGTGCCCCATCAGTTTGGCCGGGTGCAGTACTACGGCCGCGGCCCCTGGGAAAACTACGCCGACCGCAACACCACTACTTTCTTGGGTGTGTACCAGGATTCGGTAGCCCGCACGCTGACCAGCAACTACATCCGTCCTCAGGAATACGGCTACCATACCGATATGCGCTGGCTTACCCTGACGGATGCGGCCGGCCGTGGCCTGCGGGTGGAAGCGGCCGGCCAACCCCTGAGTTTTAGCGCCCTGCCCGTGCGCACCGAGGACCTGGACCCCGGCCTGAGCAAAAAGCAGCAGCACCCCACCGACATCAAGCTGCGCGACCATACCACCCTGCACATCGACCTGGCCCAGCGCGGTGTGGGCGGCGACAACAGCTGGGGCGCCCTGCCCCACGAGGCCTACCGCCTCACCGCCAAGCAGTACCGCTACAGCTACACCCTGCGCCTGCTCGACGCCCCGAAACCCAGCCCGAGCGTCGGCCGCCGGTAAGGCCTCACCCCCCGGCCCCCTCTCCAGGCGGAGAGGGGGAGCCAGGCGTCCACTGCGGCAGCTGGATTTCCGCCTCAGTTGCGCACTGGGCATCAACATCAAATAGCTAAATAGCCCGTTCCACGTCCGCATCGTTGCTGACCTCTGGCTCCCCCTCTCCCCCTGGAGAGGGGGCCGGGGGGTGAGGCAACTTCCCACCCCATGCATCACCCCACCCGTCTGCTGCTTGCTCTGCTCACGATCTGTCTGCTGACGGTAGCGGCTTCGGCCCAAACGCCGGTTGGCCTGGGCTGGGCGAAGAACAACGTGAACGGGGCCGTTTTCCGCAAGAACTCGGTGGTGACGCATAAGCGGGAGCAGTACACGGCCTACTATGATTCGTTGGGCTACGTGGTGCTGGCCAAGCGCCGCCTGCCCGCCGGAGCCTGGCAAACGCAACGCACGCCCTACCAGGGCAATGTGAAGGATGCCCACAACGTCATCAGCCTGATGGTGGACGGCGCGGGCTTCGTGCATCTTTCCTTCGACCATCACAATAACCCGCTGCGCTACTGCCGCGGCAAGGCGGCCGGCTCCCTGGAAATGGGCCCGCTGGAGCCCATGCTCGGCACCCGCGAGCAGAAGGTGACTTACCCCGAGTTCCACCGCTTCCCCAGCGGCGACCTGCTGTTTCTGTACCGCGACGGGGGCTCGGGCAACGGCAACCTGGTGCTGAACCGCTACGAGCTGAAAACCCGCCGCTGGACCCGTCTGCACGATGTGCTGATTGATGGGGAAGGCCAGCGCAACGCCTACTGGCAGGCCTGTATCGACGCCCGCGGCACCATTCACGTGTCGTGGGTGTGGCGGGAGTCGCCCGACGTGGCCTCCAACCACGATATGGCCTACGCCCGCTCCCAGGATGGTGGCCGCAGTTGGCAGCGCAGCACCGGCGAGGCCTACCAGCTGCCTATCACCGCCGCCTCGGCCGAGTACGCGGCCCGCATTCCGCAGAACAGTGAGCTGATCAACCAGACCAGCATCACCGCCGACGCGGCCGGGCAGCCCTACATAGCCACCTACTGGCGGCCCCAGGGCACGCAGGTGCCGCAGTATCAGCTGATTTACCTCGACGGCCGAAGCTGGAAAACCACGCAGATTTCCCAGCGCACCACGCCGTTCAGCCTGAGCGGGGCCGGTACCAAGAAGATTCCCATTGCCCGCCCCCAGCTGCTGGTAACCAGCCAGAAAGGCCGCCCCGCCGCCTACCTCGTCTTCCGCGACGCCGAGCGCCAGGACCGGGCCTCGGTGGCCGCCTGCGCCGACCTGCGCCAGCCGCAGTGGCGCGTGACGGACCTGACCACCACCAGCGTGGGCAACTGGGAGCCGAGCTACGACACCGAACGGTGGCGGCGCGACGGGGTGCTGAGCCTCTTCGTGCAGCGCACCGGCCAAGGCGACGGGGAGCGGCTGGAAAATCTGCCGGCCCAGCCCGTGTACATCCTGGAGTGGCAGCCGACCAAGGACGCCACCACCCAGCCGTAAACTGCCGCGCCAGCTCGCCAGGCGCCTTTCACCTGTTCATTCTCTCCTTCTTTTTTAGCATATGCCCCAACATCTTACCGCCCTCGATTTAGCGGTGTTTTTTGTGTACCTGGTGGGCGTGGGTGCCTACGGGTACTACGTGTACCGCAGCAAGCAGAAAACCCAGCTCGATACCAAAGACTACTTTCTGGCCGAAGGCTCGCTCACGTGGTGGGCCATTGGGGCCTCGATGATTGCCTCCAATATTTCGGCCGAGCAGTTCATCGGCATGTCGGGCAACGGGTTTACGGTGGGTGTGGCCGTGGCCGCCTATGAATGGGTGGCGGCCATTGTGCTCATCATCGTGGCCGTGTTCTTTATGCCGGTGTACCTGAAGCAGCACATCTACACGATGCCGCAGTTTCTGGAGCAGCGCTACAACGCTACGCTCAGCCTGGTAATGAGTATTTTCTGGCTGTTTCTGTATGTGTTGGTAAACCTCACGGCCATTCTGTATCTGGGCGCGCTGGCCATCAACAACCTCACCGGCGGCGGCAACTTCCACGCCATCATTGTGGCCCTGGCCGTGTTTGCCCTGCTCATTACGCTGGGCGGCATGAAGGTGGTGGGCTACACCGACGTGATTCAGGTGCTGGTGCTGCTGCTGGGCGGGTTGCTGACTACCTACATTGCCCTCACCATGGTAAGCCAGCACTTCGGGTTGGGCAACAACATCCTGGCCGGCTTCAACGCCATGATGACCGACGCCAACGACCACTTCCATTTGATGTTCGACAAGCCCGGGCCCAACGCGGCGCAGGTCGACGTGGACAAGTACCTGATGCTGCCGGGCCTGGCCATGTACGCCGCCGGCCAATGGATTGTGAACCTGAACTACTGGGGCTGCAACCAGTACATCACCCAGCGCGCCCTCGGGGCCGACCTCAAAACGGCCCGCACTGGTATTCTGTTCGCTGGTCTGCTCAAGCTCATTATGCCCGTTATTGTGATGCTGCCCGGCATTGCGGCCTACGTGCTCTACAAAAACGGCGGCCTGCAAACCGAAATGAGCTCCGGCGGTGCCTTCAACCCCGACAACGCCTACTCGGCCATCCTCACCTTCCTGCCCAACGGCCTGAAGGGCCTGAGTCTGGCGGCCCTCACGGCGGCCATTGTGGCCTCGCTGGCCGGTAAAGTCAACTCCATCTCCACCATCTTCACCCTCGACATCTACAAGCGCTACCTCAACAAAGACGCCCCCGAGGCCAAGCTGGTGTGGATTGGTCGCGTGACGGTATTTGTGGCCATGTTGCTGGGCGTGGCCCTCACCTGGGAAGATTTGCTGGGCATCGGCAGCGCAGGCGGCTTCACCTACATCCAGAAGTACACGGGCTTCATCTCGCCCGGTATTGTGGCGGTGTTTGTGCTGGGCATGTTCTGGAAGCGCACCACTGCGCCGGCCGCCATTGCCGGTATTCTGGCGGGTTTCCTGCTGTCGGTGTTCTTCAACAACTACGCCCCCAGCGTATTCGGCCACGAAACGCTGTTTTACACGGCCTTCCCCAATGGCAAAGGCGGTTACGAAATTCCCTTCCTCATCTGCATGGGCCTCTCGTTTGCCTTCACCTTTGTGCTGATGATAGCCATAAGCCTGGCCGGCCCGGTAGTGAATGCCCGCGCCCTGCACATTGATGCCCGCCTGTTCCGCGTCAGCAGCCAGACGCTTACGCTCATTGTGGTAACGCTGCTGCTGATTTCGGCTTTGTACATTAAGTTCTGGTAAAGCATCCGCGGGGCCGCCCTGAAGTTGGGGTGGCTCCGCGGCTGCACTGCCCATTCATCCTTCGTATGCGCGCAACCATTTCCCTGCTGGGCCTGCTGCTGGCGGCGGGCCCATTAGCCGTTCGGGCTCAGTCGGCGGCTCCCACCCGCATTACCGTGCAGGCCGACAAGCCCGGCGCGGCCGTACCCAAAACGCTGTTTGGGTTGTTTTTCGAGGATATCAACTTCGCCGCCGACGGCGGGCTGTACCCCGAGCTGGTAAAGAATAAGTCGTTTGAGCTGCCTGAGCCCCTATTGGGCTGGCACGCCCTGAAAGGCGGCGCGGCGCTGGAAACCTACCAGGTGCGCACCGAAGGCGCTGCCAGCCCGGCCAGCCCGCACTACCTGCGCCTCACGGCCAAAGCCGCCTCGCCCGATGCCGGTATCATCAACGAAGGCTTCCGCGGCATGGGCGTGAAGCAGGGCGAGGACTACACGCTCACGCTGCTGGCCCGCCGCGTGGCCGGCCCGGTGCAGCAGTTGCGCGTGGTGCTGGAAGGCGACAAGGGCGCTACCCTGGCCGAGTCCCGCCTGGCCCTGCCCACCGGCGCGGGCTGGCAGCCTCTCACGCTCACGCTCCGACCCACGGCCACCTTCGCCAAAGCCCGCCTGCGGCTGGTGCTGGATGGGGCCGGCACCGTGGACCTCGACGCCGTGTCGCTCTACCCGAAAGCCACCTGGCAGAACCGCCCCAACGGCCTGCGCCCCGACTTGGTGCAGCTGCTCAAGGACCTGCAACCCGGGTTTCTGCGGTTTCCCGGTGGCTGCATCGTGGAGGGCCGCACGCTTTCCAACCGCTACCAGTGGAAGGAAACCATCGGCGACGTGGCCAGCCGCCAGCCCATCATCAACCGCTGGAACACGGAATTCGCCCACCGCTTTACGCCCGATTACTACCAGTCGTTTGGGCTAGGCTTCTTCGAGTATTTCCAGTTGTCGGAGGACATTGGGGCCGAGCCGTTGCCGATTCTGAACGTGGGCATGGCCTGCCAGTACAACTCCGCCGAGCTGGCCCCCATGAGTCACGCCGCCGCGCCCGGCCCCAGCGCCCCCGCTCCCCACGACCACGCCCAGGACGACCCCTCGCTGGAGGTGTTCATTCAGGATGCGCTGGATTTGCTGGAATTTGCCAACGGCCCGGCCTCCTCGCCCTGGGGAGCTAAACGGGTAGCCATGGGCCACCCGGCCCCGTTCAACCTGAAATACATTGGCGTAGGCAACGAGCAGTGGGGCCCGCAGTACCTGGAGCGCTACGAGCCCTTCGCCCGGGCCGTGAAGGCCAAGTACCCGCAGGTGCAGCTGGTGAGCAGCGCCGGCCCCAGCCCCGACGGGGCCAACTTCGACCTGGCTACCAGGTTTCTGCGCGAGCTGCCCACCGGCCTGGTCGGCCTCATTGATGAGCATTACTACGCCAAGCCCGAGTGGTTTCGGCAGAACGCCGGCCGCTACGACAACTACCCCCGCACCGGCCCCAAAATCTTCGCCGGCGAGTACGCTGCTCATCCGGAAGGCATCGGCAACAGCAAGAACCGCAACACCTGGGACGCGGCCATTTCCGAAGCGGCCTTCATGACCGGCCTGGAGCGCAACGCCGATATCGTGCAAATGGCCTCCTACGCCCCGCTGTTCGCCCACGTGGACGCCTGGCAGTGGGTCCCCGACCTGATCTGGTTTGACAACCTGCAGGCCTACGGCACGCCCAGCTACTACGTACAGAAGCTGTTCTCCCTGAATAAAGGTACCCAGATTCTGCCCGTGCAGCTGTCCGCCGGGGCCAAAAACGGCCAGGATAACCTCTACGTCAGCGCCGTGGCCGACAAGGCCGATGTGGTGGTGAAGCTGGTGAACTACGCCGCCACCCCGCGCCCGGTGCAGCTGACCCTTAGCGGCCTCAAACGCGCCGCCAAAACCGCCCAGGCCCAGATACTGGCCGCCACTGACCTGCAAACCGAAAACAGCCTCCAGCAGCCCCAGAAACTGGCCCCCGTAACCCAGCCGGTAACCGTTGCGGGCCAGCAAGTGAGCTATACGCTGCCCCCGTATTCGCTAACGATACTGCGCATTCCGGCCCGGAAATAGGAGTACCTCGTACAGGCAGACATCTGATGAAAAGGTGGCTCACGGCCTTCTTCGTCATGGATACGGTGAAACAGCTGGTCCTCTTGGGTACTCAATAGCAAAGAATTGAGTATCTAGGAGGACCGACTGGCATTTTTCGGTACTGCATATCTAGATATACTCATTATGAAGTACCTGCCGCTGGCCGCGCTGCTTCTGCTCTTCACGGGGGCCTGCGCACCGGTGCGCCCCGCCACAACACAGGCCACCGCCGTAGCCCAGCCGCCCGCGTCGCCGGAACTGTACCGCACCATTGCCCGGCAGGACAGCCTGATGTTTGTGGCCTTCAACCAACACGATGTAGCCACGCTGCAAACCTTCTTCGCCGAAGACCTGGAGTTTTACCACGACAAAGGCGGGTTGGCCGACTTCCAGCAAACCATGCAGGGCTTCCGGAACCTGTTCGACCAGAACAAAACCACCGGCCTTAACCGCCAACTCGTGCCCGGCACCCTGGAGGTATACCCCATCAGCGACTACGGGGCCGTGGAAACCTACCAGCACCGCTTCTGTCACGTAGAAAACGGCCGCGACGACTGCGGCACCTTCAAGAACATGATGGTGTGGCGCCTACGCAACGGGCGCTGGCAGGTGACGCGGGTGGTGAGTTATGGGCATTGATACCTGTGGCTGCTGTACTTTTAACAGGATGTCTGATTATATAAATTGACAGATATATGAAAATTCTACTCGATATTGATGGAGTATTGGTGACGACACCAATCTGGCGAAAAGCAGAAGTATTAGCCGATGGATTCTTGAAATTTGATGAAAACGCATCAAGAAATTTAGCGGCTATTATTTCTGCAACAAATTCGTCCATTGTACTAACAACCACGCATAGAATAAATTTTTCTTTAGAACAATGGTATATATTGTTTAAGACAAGAGGAATAATAGTAAGTAATATTGTGAAAATAAACAAAAAAGAATCTATTGACTTATTGGGTAATAGAAGCGAGGAAATTAAGGAGTGGGTAGATCAATTCGATGCAGCTGAGGATTACGTGATTATCGATGACGACCTCTCAATAAATGGTTTACCCAGTTATATTAAAAATAGATGGGTGATGACTAGGCCAATGATTGGGTTGAATGACGAAGCAACAAGTAAGGCGTTAAGTATTCTGCTAGGTCAAACTAAGTAGAAGGAGCTAGGGATCTAACGCAGTAGTATTGTAACACCTTCCTACCTTACCAGCTTCAACGCCACCTCCTGAAGCTGATGTTCCGCCTTGCCTTCTTTGCCGCGCTGCTCCTGGCAGCCGTTCCCACCTTCGCCCAGAAAGCCAAAACCACCGAAAACCTGGTGCAGTATGCCAAGCCGCTGGTGGGCACGGCCCGGATGGGGCACACCTACCCGGGGGCTACGGTGCCCTTCGGCATGGTGCAACTCTCGCCCGATACCGATACCATCGGCTACGAGCTGAACGGCAAGTACAACCCCCGCGTGTACGAGTACTGTGCCGGCTACCAGTACGCCGATAAAACCATCGTGGGCTTCTCGCACACCCACTTCAGCGGCACCGGCCACTCCGATTTAGGCGACTTTCTGGTGATGCCTACCACCGGCCCGCTCCAACTCAACCCCGGCACCGCCGACCAGCCCGAGCGGGGCTACCGCTCCCGGTTCTCGCACCAGAATGAGGTAGCCGAGCCCGCCTACTACCGCGTGAAGCTCGATGACCACGACATCCTGGCCGAACTGACGGCCTCCAACCGGGTGGGCATGCACCAGTACACGTTTCCGCAGTCGGAGCAGGCGCACATTATCCTGGACCTCACGGCCGGCATCTACAACTACCCCGATAAGAACGTCTGGACCTTTGTGCGGGTGGAAAACGACACGCTGGTAACCGGCTACCGCCAAACCAACGGCTGGGCCCGCACCCGCACCCAGTACTTCGCCATGTCGTTCTCGAAGCCCTTCGTGAGCTACGGCAGCCGCAACCTGTCCAAGAAGCAGGTGTACCGGGGCTTCTGGGGCCGCTTCGACCAAAGCCAGAACTTCCCTGAGCTGGCCGGCGAGCAGCTGCGCCTGTTCTTCGATTTCAAGACCACGGCGGGGGAGAAGGTGAAGGTGAAAATGGCCTTGTCGGGGGTGAGCACCGAGGGGGCGCTGCGCAACCTGCGGGCCGAAATTCCGGGCTGGGACTTTGAGGCCGTGAAGCGGGCCGGGCAGGCGCTGTGGCAGCAGGAGCTAGGCAAAGTAGTAGTGGAGTCGCCGAAGCGGGCCGACAAGGAGAACTTTTACACGGCCATGTACCACGCCGCCCTCAGCCCCACCACCTACATGGACGTGGACGGGCAGTACCGGGGCCTCGACCAGAACATTCATCGGGCCGAAGGCTTCACCAACTATACCACCTTCTCGCTCTGGGACACCTACCGCGCCCTGCACCCGCTCTACAACCTGTTGCAGCCCCGGCGCAACGCCGATATGGTGCAGAGCATGCTGGCCCACTACGACCAGAGTACCCTGCACATGCTGCCCATCTGGAGCCACTACGCCAACGAAAACTGGTGCATGATTGGCTACCACTCGGTGCCCGTGGTGGTGGATGCCGTGCTGAAAGGCGTGGTGCCCGCCAGCCAGGCCCAGCGCGCCCTTGATGCCTGCGTGGCCACGGCCCACCAGTCGCGCTTCGACGGTATCAGCTACTACGAGCAGCTGGGCTACGTACCCGAAGACAAAAGCGGCTCCTCGGTATCCAAAACCCTGGAATACGCCTACGACGACTGGTGCATTGCCCAACTGGCCAAAAAGCTGGGCAAGTCGGACATTGAAGCCGAGTTCAGCAAGCGGGCCCAGAACTGGCAGAACGTGTACGACCAGCGCATCAACTTCATGCGCCCCCGTCTCGCCGACGGCTCCTTCCGCCCCCGCTTCGACGTGCTGAGCACCCACGACCAGGGCTTCATCGAGGGCAACGCCTGGAACTACAGCCTCTACGTGCCCCAGGACCCCGCTGCCCTCATTGCCAAAATGGGCGGCGAGAAGAAGTTTCTGCCCCACCTGGATTCGCTGTTCACGATGCACCTGCCGGATAAGTTCTTCGCCGAAACCGAGGACATCACCCGCGACGGTATCATCGGCAACTACGTGCACGGCAACGAGCCCGCCCACCACGTGGCCTACCTCTACAACTGGACCAGCCAGCCCTACAAAACCCAGGCCCGCGTCCGGATGATTCTGCCCAAGATGTACCGCCCCACCCCCGACGGCCTCGGCGGCAACGACGACTGCGGGCAGATGTCGGCCTGGTATATCTTCTCGGCGCTGGGTTTCTACCCCGTGGCCCCCGGCTCGCCGGAGTACGCCCTCGGCAGCCCCGCCGTACACGGTGCCACGCTGAACCTGGAAAACGGCAACACCTTCCGCATCACCGTCAAAAACCAGAGCGACAAAAACGTCTACGTGAAGGAAGCCCGCCTCAACGGTCAGAAACTCATCCGCCCGTTTCTGCAGTATGCCGATGTGGTGAAGGGCGGGGAGTTGGTGTTTACAATGACGGCGCGGCCGTGATAAAGTATAGTCGTAAAAATTCTAGGTAGTGAATCGATGGGGATAAATAGGTTTTTGCTAATAACGTTTTTAGTATCGTCTACTTTATTAATAGCCGATGTAATCACTCCATTAGATATCAATAGCTTGTTGGTAAGCTTGTGTATTTTGGTTGTTGCACTTGCCGCTGCAGCCGTTTATATAGGTAAAGTGTTCTTTCGCTGGAGCATTACTACAGCAGTAATATTTACTGTGGTACTAATTATTACAATGATTGTCTTCAAGCTGCTTTTTATCTGGAGAGGTGATTGGAAAACTCAAACTATTGAATATCAGAATCTACATTCAAGTAATAGGGTGATAGAATATCAAATGATGAACCCTGGCCCCGGTAGTTATAGACAGCGTCATGTGGATAAAATAAGGATACTGCCAGGAATAAGCTGGATTAAAGAAGTTGATAATAAGAATATTGATTCTGAAAACTGGAAAAAAGTTGATATCGAAGTGAATGAATTAGAACTCAAGTAGCTCCAATAGTGACGAATAGTAGAGTCTGAATTCCTCTTCAGATTTCCACAAAGTGTATCTCTAGCAACAGAAAACAGCGAGAAAAATGGCCGACCCACAAAACGAAACCCCAAACGAACCAGCCACCATTACGCCCAAAGTGATGGGAATCGGCGGCATTTTCTTCTTCTCCGACAATCCGCAGGAAACGCGGGAGTGGTACGCCAACAACCTCGGGCTGGAAGTCAACGACTGGGGTTCCACGTTTGAATCCCGGAGCGTGGACAAGCCGGAGGAGGTCAATTCACTGCAGTGGAGCCCGTTCCAAACCGGCAGCGACTATTTTGCGCCTTCCACCAAAGGCTTCATGATTAACTACCGGGTACAGAATATTGAAGGGCTGGTGGCGCAGCTAAAAGCCAACGGCGTAACGGTGCTGGATGATATTGCCAGCTACGACTACGGCAAGTTTGTGCACATTCTGGACGCCGATGGCAACAAGGTGGAGCTGTGGGAACCGGCGTAACAGCCGCTGCTTGATCATCTAAAGTTGTGTAATCGAAGTGCGCCGCCCGGAGTAGTCCGGGCGGCGCTTTTTGCTGGTAAATGGGCAAGGAAAACGTGCCCCATGTTTGCGTATTGCCGGCAGCGGTACGTGTTGGCGGTGGCAGGATAGGAGTGTACAGGTTTTGGCAGTGCCTGTATCCTTTATAGGGGATATGAGGTATTTGAGTTTACTGTTGAGCTTGGCCGCTGAGCCAGGTAGTTCTTTACCCAACCAACCCTCACATGAACACCTTTTCCGCAACCACTACCAACGCACCGCTGGCGGTATCTGCCACCCCTGTGCTAAAGCGCATTTCCTGGGGAGCAGTAATAGCCGGAGCCCTTTTGGCACTGGTTACGCAACTAACGCTGGGCCTGCTGGGCCTGGGCATTGGCCTGAGCTCCGTTGACCCCTTAGAAGAACAAAACCCCATGAGCGGCTTCGGCACGGGTGCCGCCATCTGGTGGGGCCTGAGTACCTTGGCCGCCCTCTACCTGGGTGGGTTAGTAGCCGGCCGCCTCGCCGGTATGCCCCGCCGTACCGATGGACTGTTGCACGGCCTGGTAACCTGGGCCCTGGTTACGCTCCTCACGTTTTATATGCTGAGTACTGCCGCAGGTCGCATCATCAGCGGGGCAACGGGCGTAGCGGGCCGGGCTTTGTCGGTAGCGGGCCGGGGCGTGGCCGCCGTAGCGCCCGAGGCCGGCGAGGCCGTGAAGGGCGAGCTGAAAGAGCGTGGCATCGATGTATCGGACCTGAAGCGGGAAGCCCGCCTGCTGCTGCGCCAGACCGGCAAGAAGGAGTTGCAGCCCGAAAACCTGGAGCAGGATGCCCGCGCTACCGGCCGCGACGCCCGTGCCGAAGCCAGGCAAAGCGCCGCCAATCCCCAGGAGGCCGACGATAACCTGGACGATGTAATTGACCGCCTGACCAGCAAGGCCGAAAACATCGGCAACGCCGCCGACCGGGAAGCCGCCGTAAACGTGGTAATGCGCCGCACCGGCAAGAGCCGCGCCGAGTCGGAGCAGATTGTGGACAACTGGATTACCACGGCCAAGCAGGCCCAGGTAAAATTCCAGGAAGCCAAGCAGCAAGCTGAGGTGAAAGCCCGGGAAGCCGGTGATAAAGCTGCCGCCGGCCTGTCGAAAGCTGCCATTTTCGCTTTCTTTGGGTTGGTGCTGGGCGCTGCTGCCGCCGCCTTCGGTGGCCGGCAGGCTACCCCCCGCGACGTGGCCGTACCTGCCCCAACCACTTACTAACTGCACCCTGGTACAACAGGAAATCTGCGAGCCTTACAGCCGCTCTGCAATCGAGCTGTGTTGTTTCGACTACCCCCGGCCGCGAAAGCAACGCTTCCGTGGCTGGGGGTATTTTTTGCGGAGGTTTTCGCTTGATGGGGTTCTGGCGTACCAGGGCATTCAATGCGGTTTAGGCCCCCTTGCCAGCCGCTCCGTCCGTTTCTCGCTGACCGCCCATGTTGCGGAGCAACACGCCGGTAAAACAACAAAAAGCCCCGTACCTGCCAATGATACGGGGCTTGAGCGTATGCAACGGATATACTACTCGTTGCCGGTGAAGTGGGGAGTGCTGAGGCTTTTCTTCTTGTTGCGGTTGTAGAGATACGCTGCGCCGGCAGCCAGCAGTGCCCCGCCCAACAGCTTATTGCGGAAGCCGCCGGTACGGGGAGGCGTACCGGAGCTACCGGAAGATACTGCGGATTTGCGGCCGCCAAACAGGCCCGACAGCAGGCCCCCTACTGTACTGCTCGGGTGGTCAGAACCAAAGATGCTCATGGTTGATAAGGGTAATGGTGGATTGAATCTAACGCGCAAGGGGGCAAGAAGTTATGGCTTGTTGATTACAATGGCGGGTGAAGTGCTGGCTGCATCGGCCTTACGCTGCACTGCGGCGCAGATACTGCTCCAGGGAGGCAATAGTGGCTACGGGGGCGTTCAGGTGCGGGTAGTGACCAGTGGTATTGAGAATGGTGAGCGTGCTATGAGGCAAATGTGCGTGCAGGTAGTGGCCCACGGCGGGAGGAGCAACTAAGTCTTGGGCGCATTGTACCACCAGGGCCGGCACCCGCAACAGTGGCAAAGCCGCGCGGTAGTCGGATAGAAAAGTAGCGCGGGCAAACTGCCGGGCAATAATCGGCTCGACGCGAGCAAAGCTGGCTAATACTTCATTCACTAAGTCAGAACGCATGTCGCCACCCACAAAGTTAGGTACCATGGTATCAGTCCAGGCCCGGTAGTCATGGTCCAGAAAGCTGAGTTGCTCCTGCAACTCTACCGCATCAAACCCACCAAGATAGTCGCCGTCGTTAAGGTAGCAGGGCGAGGCCGCCAGCAGCACCAGCCGCTCAAACAGCTCCGGGGCCTGAATAGCGGCCAGCACCCCAATCATGCCGCTCACGGAGTGGCCTACGTACACTACCGGCGGCAACTGCAGAGCCCGCAATAGATTCACTAAATCGTCGGCGTACCCGTCGAGGGTTTGGTGGCGGGCAAAATCGTAGGCTGCTTTATCGGAGCTGCCGGCACCTATCAAATCGAACAGCACTACCTGGTGGCAGGCTGCGAAAGCCGGGGCCACGTACCGCCAGGCGTGCTGATCGGTGCCGAAGCCGTGGGCGAATACCAGCGGACTACCGCTGGCTCCGTAACGGGATACTTGATGACGGCGAAGTAAATTTATAGTAGATACCATGGGACAAGCAGTGCAGCCAGAACCCCCTGCAATTCTGCGGCCTATTTATAATACTGCGTTATTGGGGCAGTACAAGGCAATTTGTACACCGGGGTTTCTTTAAATGGTATTGGCTTATCCCGGAATGATACGGCAGGCTATTCTGCTACGCACCACAGTGAGCTTCTTTGGCAACCAGGTAAGATGCGATGCGCGCGTTGGGGCGGCACCCGATTTGAAGTTGCTACGCCAGCATTTGGTTCAGTAGCTTGCGTGAGCAACGCCGCCCGAAGGGCAGGCCGGATCCTCTTCCGAAACCGGTCACCTCACGTTGTCCCAGCACCTCACTAAACCGCTTTTCGTATGAAAACTTACCTGTTGCTTTTCGCCTGCGTGTGGCTTACCAGTACTGCGCGGGCCCAATCAGGGCCCGTTAAAGTTGAAGTGAAGCACGCGGATGGCCGTTACCAACTGCTACGCGCCGGCCAGCCCTACTTTATCAAAGGGGCGGGCGGCGGCCAGTTTCCTGAACGCATCAAAGCCTACGGTGGCAATTCTATCCGTACCTGGAGCACCGATGGGGCCGGTAAAACGCTGGCAGAAGCCCGCCAGAACGGCCTCACCGTCATGCTGGGCCTAGATGTGGCCCGGGAGCGGCACGGCTTCAACTACGACGACCCGCAGGCGGTGGCCGCCCAGCTCCGGAAAATCCGCGCCGAGGTGCTGAAGTACAAGGACGACCCGGCCGTACTGTTCTGGGGTATTGGCAACGAACTGAACCTGGAATACAAAAACCCCAAGGTTTGGGATGCCGTGGAGCAGATTGCCCGCATGATTCATGAGGTAGACCCCAATCACCCCACCAGCACCGTGCTGGCCGGCTGCAACCCGCCGGAGGTGGCCTATATCAAGCAGCGCTGCCCCTCGGTGGATATCCTCAGCATCAACACCTACGCGGGGCTGGCGGCCATTCCGCAGCAGGTGCGCACCGCCGGCTGGGCCGGGCCCTACGTGGTGGCCGAGTGGGGGCCCACCGGCCACTGGGAAAGCCCCGTAACGCCCTGGAAGGCCTCCGTGGAGGAAACCAGCAGCCAGAAAGCTGCCGTGTACCAGAGCCGCTACGAGGCCTCGGTGCAGAAAGACACCACCCAGTGCCTGGGCACGTACGTGTTTTTGTGGGGCCAGAAGCAGGAGCGCACGCCCACTTGGTACGGTATCTTCACCGAAGATGGCAAGGAGTCGGAAGTGGTGGACGTGATGCAGTACCTGTGGAGCGGCAAGTGGCCCGCCAACCGCGCCCCGCATCTGGCCGGCTTCACCCTGGATGGCAAACAAGCCACCGACAATGTGTACCTGCTGCCCGGCCAGCGCTACCCCGTGGCCACCGTCGTAACGGACCCCGATAAGGACCCGTTAGCTTACCGCTACGAGCTGCTGCCCGAAAGTACTGACCTGAAAAGCGGCGGCGACCGGGAAAGCCGGCCCGCCGCCATTCCGGGCCGCCTGCCGGCCAAAGCCGGAGCCAGTACCACCCTCACCGCTCCCAGCAAAGAAGGAGCCTACCGGCTGTTTGTGTACACCTACGATGGGCACGACAACGTGGCCGTGGCCAATATTCCGTTCTACGTGCGCGGCAAGTAGACTTGTTTAGAGGCTAAAAAGCCAGTTCCCCTCCTTAGAAAGGGAGGGGAACTGGCTTTTTAGCTTTAGCTTCTCGCCTGGAAGGCGCTTTTACCGCAGGTCGAAGATGCCTACCGGGTCCATATCGGTGTATTCCAGGTTTTCGCCCGCCATGCCCCAGATGAAGGCGTAGGCGGCCGTGCCGCAACCCGTGTGAATGGACCACGGCGGTGACAGGATGGCCTGCTCGTTGCTCACCCACAGAGGGCGGGTCTCGTCGGGCTGGCCCATCAGGTGCAGCACGCGCTGGTTGTGGGGCAGGTTGAAGTAGAGGTAGGCCTCCATACGCCGGGTGTGCGTGTGCGAGGGCATGGTGTTCCACACCGAGCCGGGCTTGAGCTGGGTAAGGCCCATCACCAGCTGGCAGCTGGCAATGCCCTCGTTATAGATGTACTTGTAGATGGTGCGTTGGTTGGCAGTTTCCAGCGCGCCCATTTCCACCGGCGTAGCCTCGGCCTGGGTGCGGCGGGTGGTGGGGTATTCCTTGTGCGCCGGCGCCGACAGCAAATAGTACTTCGCGCCCTCCCCGCTAAACCGCACGTCCTTCGAGCCCCGGCCCACGTACAGGCAGTCCTGGTGGCCCAGCTCGTGGGTGTAGCCATCCACGGTTACCTGGCCCGCGCTGCCGATGTTCAGAATGCCCAGCTCGCGGCGCTCCAGGAAAAAGTTGGCCTTCAGCTCCTCGGGATTGGGCAGGGCCACGGCGGTACCGGCGGGCACCACGCCGCCCACAATCATCCGGTCGTAGTGCGTGTACACCAGCGTGATGTCGCCGGCCACGAATAGCTGCTCAATCAAAAAATGCTCCCGCAGCTCGGTGGTCTGCATGCCGGCGGTTTCGCGCGGACTCACGGCAAAGCGTTGTTCCATGTAGTCAGATAGTGAAATGGTGAGATGGTGAAGTGGTGAGTTCGATGGTAAGGAGGCGTAGCACCGCGCATTTCGCGCCAGCGGAACGACACTCACTATTTCACCATCTCACCATTTCGCTGCTTAGCGTCCCATCCAGCCGCCGTCTACGGTGAGGATGGTGCCGTGCACGTAGGTGCCGGCTTCGGAGGCCAGGAACACGGTGGGACCTTTAAAGTCGGCGGGGGTGCCCCAGCGCCCGGCCGGAATGCGGCCCAGAATACTCTGGCTTCGGTCGGGGTCCTGGCGCAGAGCCTCGGTGTTGTCGGTAGCAATGTAGCCGGGGGCAATGGCATTTACGTTCACGCCGCGGCCGGCCCACTCGTTGGCCAGGGCCTTCACTACGGAGCCAATGGCACCCTTGCTGGCCGCGTAGCCCGGCACGTTGATACCACCCTGAAACGTGAGCAGCGAAGCCGTAAAGATGATTTTACCGCTGCCCTGCTGCACCATGCGCCCGCCAATGGCGCGAGCCACGCGGAAGGGGGCATCCAGGTTGATGCGCAGCACCTCGTCCCACAACTCATCGGCGTGCTCGGCAGCGGGGGCCCGCTTGATGGTGCCGGCGTTGTTCACCAGAATATCAATCTGCGGGAAATCGGCCATTACCTGGGCCACGAAGGCATCAGTGGCGGCGCGCTGGCTGAAGTCGCACTGGTAAGCGGTGAACTTGCGGCCCAAAGCCTGCACCTGTTGTTCGGTGTCGGAGCCGTGCAGGGCCAGGGAGGCCGATACGCCGATGATGTCGGCACCGGCTTCGGCCAGGCCCAGCGCCATGCCCTGGCCAATGCCTTTGTTGCAGCCCGTTACCAGGGCAATTTTTCCGGTCAGGTCAAACAGTGAAGTCACGGGTGCGCAGGGGAAGAAGGTGGGCGAAGCATCCCTCGAAGCCGGAGCGGCGCGGGATTGGTTGGGCAAGTTGGCACATTCCCGGCATCAACACAATCGATTGAGTAGGTAATTCGTGTTTTTGCCCGTTGATTTTGGGTAGTCCGGTTGTCGGGAACGTTGCCACCCCAAACCGGCCATGCTTAAGAGGGGAAGCCCATTCAGGAAGGTGCGAGACACACGCAGTTCGACTACCAACAGAAGCGGCTGGCGTAAAAACGCCCGCGCCGCAACGCCTCAACCAATGCTGAGACGCCGCGGCGCGGGTTGCTATGAGTTGACTTGGACTACTGCTTCGGTTTAGCCCGGATGCTGGATACCACTGTTTCGCTGAGGGGCGACACGGCCGGGCCGAAATAGTTGAGCAGGCGGCCATCTTCGCCTACCAGGTACTTCGAGAAATTCCAATCGGGGGCTTGGTTATTCCAGCCGTTGCGGCGGGCATCAGTCAGCCACTGGTACACGGGGTTTTGCTGGGGCTGCTTCACCACCACGCTCTTCTTCATCAGCGGAAATGACACGCCGAAGTTTACCTGGCAGAACTGGCTGATGGTGTGGTCGTCGGCCTGTTCCTGCTCCCGGAAATCGTTGGCCGGGAAGCCCAGCACCACCAGTTCCTGCGGAAACTGCTCGGCCAGTTGCTGCAGCTCCTCATACTGGTTGGTGTAGCCGCAGTTGGAGGCCGTATTCACCAGCAGCACCTTTTTGCCCTGCAACCCCGCGAAGGCCAGCGGCTGCCCGCTGTTCAGCTGCCCGGCCAACTCATAGAAGGAAGCCGGAGCCGACTGTGGGGCGGGGCTGCTCAGTACTTTGCCGCGGCTGCCGCCTTTGGTCAGGCGCATGATGAGCGGGTAGAGAAACTTCAGCAGCTTCTGACGAAACGTGGACATGAGTAACGGGAGTTAAGCAAACGGGTAGTTGATACGGGCAAGTACCAACGCCGGGGCGAAGTTGTTTTAGCCTATTGTGAAGGAGTGGCTCAGGCCACCGTGCGCCCTTTCGACAAGCTACAGGCTTTCCAACAGTTCATCGAAGGTACGCAGCAACTCAGTGCGAGTGTCCTCGGGCTCGGTTTCCAGGCGCTGCTCAAACACTTCCCGCGCCGTAAAATCGTGGAGGCTACGGGTGAGCGGGGATTCGGCATCTTCCTCGGAAGCTCCCAATGCCCGGAGCGCCACGAGGCGGAAATGGCGGCGGGCCAGCACTTCCAGCTGGTGGCGGTCCAGTTCTGCAATTACCTTCAGCAAGGCCTCCGCTACTTCCAGCTGGGTCAGCTCGGAGTGTACCTGCACATCGGCCCAGGCCGGCAGGGGGTAGCCGGTATTATCGTAGGCAGCCAGAGCCTGCGTTACCTCGTCCAGGGTGCCATGAAAGCGCACCAGCCGCCGCACGCCCGGCACCGGTAGGCTGCTGATGCCGCGCAGCTTGCCCTCGGCAAAGTCCAGCAGCAGCACCTCTTTGGGGTGGTCGATTTCGGAAAACGACAAGGCAATGGGCGAGCCGCTGTACCGGATATGCTCCCGGCCGCCCACGCGCTGGGGCCGGTGCAGGTGGCCCAGGGCCACGTAATCGAACACGGCCGGAAAGTGGTCGGCGGTAACCTGGCCCAGGTTGCCCACGTGAATGGTGCGCTCCGAGTCGGAGGGGGCGGCCCCGGCGGCGTAGAGGTGGCCGGTAGCCAGCACGGGCAGGCCCAGGTCCTTTAGCTGCCACACCTGCTCCACCTCGGCCACGCGGGCGTAGTGGTCGGCAATACCCTGCTTGATACGGGCCTCGCGCTCCTCGGCCGTTTCGCCGGGCACGGAGAGACGCACGTCCCGGTCGCGCAGGAAAGGCACGGCGCACACCACCAGCCCCGGCCGGCCGTCGGCGTTGTCCAATACCAGCACCTGTTCCTCGAAGCACTCGGGCACGCAGCCCACCACGTGCACCCGCAGGTGGCGCAGCAGCCGGGCCGGGGCATTCAGGGTAGCGGGCGAGTCGTGGTTGCCGCCCACAATCACCACGTCGCGGCAGCCGGTCTGGCGCAGGTTCAGCAGGAAGCTGTAGTACAGCTCCAGGGCCTGGTTGGAGGGCGAGCCGGTATCGAACACGTCGCCGGCTATTACCAGCACTTCTACCCGCTGCTCGCGCACAGTTTGCACCAGCCAGTCCAGAAAGTGGCGGTGTTCGTCGGTTCGCTCGTGGCCCTGAATAAACCGCTGGCCCAGGTGCCAGTCGGCGGTGTGTAGTACGCGCATCACCACGAAGATACGACCGGGCCGGGGCAAACCGGAAATTCGGCGAGCTTAGGGGAGGCTACTGCTGCCAGATGGTGCGTTTATACTCAGCGTTGGCAAACGGCTCGCCATTAACGGTAGTATTGCCCCCAAAGCCACCCAGAAAGCCCAGTTTCTGGCAGTTTTCACTGATTACCGTAGCGCTGCCGTCGGCAATGCAATTGCCGTAGTCTAATACGTACACCGTCTGGTTTTGAAACCGGTATTCCTTCACGCTGGCACCGATGGTGCGGTCATTGGTTTTGCAGGGAGCAGATTCGGCCAGTTCTTCTACTTTGGTCCGCACACAGGCGGGGGTATCTTTGGCAACGTCCAGGTCGTCGCAGGCGGTAAGGCCAGCCATAACTAGCAGCAGAGAGTAAATAGCTCGTTTCATGGTATAAGGGTAAGTGAAAATTAAAAAGACCAGAACCCGCCACGGGCTCTGGTCTTGAAAGGAGTAGAAGCAACCCGAAAAGGTTGCACTGCTTCGGGCCGGCCGCTTACGCGTGGGCCGACTGGGGCTGGAACGTGGAAATGGCCTCGCCTAAATCGTACACCGGCACCTCGGCGGGCACGGCCGCCTGCACAATGCTGGCCCCGGCGGCCGAGCGGTAGCCGCCCGCGCAATGAATCAGCACGGGCTTATCAGTGGGAATTTCCTGCACCCGCTCGCGCAGCTCCGGCAGCGGAATCACCAGGGTATTCTCGAAAACGGGCTGCCGGGCCTCGGCGTGGTTGCGGATGTCCACAATGGTAAAGTCCTGGGGCTGGTGGCGTACGTGCTCCACGTCCACGTCGGGGGAGGTGGCGGCTAGGTCGCGGGGTGTAAGCAGGGCCCCTTTGATGTTCGTCTCGTAGCCAATTTTGGCCGTTTTCCGGATAACGGTATCCAGGGCAATCTGCGAATCGGCAATCAGGTAGAACGGCTCGGCGGGGCCCACAACCGAGCCCAGCCAGGTTTCAAACTTGCCGCCGTCCATCAGGTTGATGGCCCCGGGCAAGTGGCCCCGGCGAAAATCGGCGGCCGGCCGCGTATCAATTACCACTACGCCGGGAGCCAGCACCGCGTCAGGCTGCAGGCGGGGCACGGCCCGCACGCTGTCCTCAAAAGGCAATGCGCCCTGCTTGTTGAGCACCACATCGTGCCCGAAGTACTTGGGCATGAAGGGCTGGTCTTCCAGCAGCACCCGCACAAACTCGTCTTCCGACATGGGTTGCAGGGCGTAGTTGGTTTTTACCTCCTTGCCAATGGTGCTGTCGAGGTCGGGGGAGGTGGTTTTACCGCAGAGGGAGCCGGGGCCGTGGGCGGGATACACCTTGGTGGTGCCCGGCAGGGTCATCAGCTTCTGGCGGGTGCTCTGGTAAAGCTGGGCAGCCAGGGCCTCGCGGCTGTGGCCGCCCACGATGTCGGCTTCCCGCAGATCGGGGCGGCCCACATCACCCACAAACAGGGTGTCGCCGGTGAATACGGCTCGGGTCTGCCCCAGCTCATCCATGAGCAGGATACTGATGGAATCGGGGGAGTGGCCGGGCGTGTTGAGGGCGTGCAGCTCCACGGTGCCGAGGCTGATGCGCTGCCCGTCGTCGAAGGTCTGGTGGGGGTAGCTGGCTTTTACCAGCTTGCTCACGTAGATGGTGGCACCGGTTTCCTGGGCAATTTCCAGGTGGCTGCTCACAAAATCGGCGTGGGGGTGGGTTTCAATAACGGCGACAATCTGCGCGTCGTGCTCGTCGGCGAAGTCGTAGTACTGCTGCGGGTCGCGGGCCGGGTCGATGATGGCCACCTGGCGGCCGCTGCGGATGGCGTAGCTCGCGTGGGCCAGGCCTTTGTCGTAAAACTGCTGAATTTGTACCGAGCCGGTACTACTGGGCAGAGGACTCATGGGGTGTTGAATGTGGTGAATGCCTTCCGGCCCCCAAGCAACGGGGGGGCGGGCGCATAGTTTCAAATATAGGCAAGATGCCGTTGCGGCAAGCCCGGCGGCGGCCGAAAAGAAAATATCCGGCCCGATGCGCCTCTGCTGAATCCGTTGCTACCGGCCTGCAGGTCAGGTTGCAAGGCGCGGGGCCAGGGCCAAGCAAGGTAAAAACAGGTGTTCAGGAGTCTCCGGTGATGGGGCAGGCAAGCATCTTTTTACCGGGGGCAGGGTCTGTGCGGTTGAGCAGTTACTCCTCTGAAAAGCCGGACCGCGGAACGTAACATCCGTGAAAACCAACTCCAGGAAGATGCGCAGCCTGCGGCAATCAGCCAAAACGCCTATATTCGGGCCACGTAGCTGCTTGCAGGCGGCTTTTATTGCCAAATTTCCAATTCACATCTCACCTTTTCCTCTTTCTCTCAACAACCTGTATGGCAAATATTTTCGCCAAAAAACCGCTGGCCGTACTGCTCGGTGAAGCCAACGCCTCGGGCGAAGGCGCGCTGAAGCGTACGCTGGGAGCGGCTAGCCTCGTCGCACTGGGCGTGGGCGCCATTATTGGGGCCGGCCTGTTTGTGCGCACGGCTGCGGCGGCTGCGCAAGCCTCCGGGCCGGGCGTGACGCTGGCCTTCATCGTGGCCGCTATCGGCTGCGCTTTTGCCGGCCTGTGCTACGCCGAGTTTGCCGCCATGATTCCGATTGCCGGCTCGGCTTACACCTACGCCTACACCACCATGGGCGAGTTTGTGGCCTGGGTTATCGGCTGGGCCTTGATTATGGAGTACGCCCTGGGCGCGGCCACCGTGTCCATTGCCTGGAGCGAGTACCTGAACAAGCTGCTGGAGGCGCTGCACATGGCGCCCATCTCCTACGAGCTGAGCCACTCACCCTTCGAAAGCGCTACGATTGATGGGGTGCTGCACACGGGCACCATCAACCTGCCGGCCCTATTTATCATTGTGATACTGAGCCTGCTGCTCATTAAAGGTACCCAGGAGTCGGCTACGCTGAACTCTTTCCTGGTGGTGCTGAAGGTGGCGGTGGTGCTGGTTTTCATTGCCGTGGGTTGGAAGTTCATCAACCCCGCTAATCATACGCCCTACCTGATTCCGGAAAACGCGGAGCCCGTGAAGGATGCGGCCGGTAAAATTGTGCGCGAGTACACCCAGTGGAACAAGCACGGGATGGGCGGTATTCTCGGGGGCGCGGCCATCGTGTTCTTCGCCTTCATCGGCTTTGACGCCGTATCAACGGCCGCTCAGGAAGCCAAAAACCCCAAGCGCGACATGCCCATCGGTATTCTTGGCTCCCTGGCCGTGTGCACCGTGCTCTATATCCTGTTCGGGCACGTGCTGACGGGCGTTGCCAACTGGCGCGAGTTCGCCGACCCCGCCAAGGGCGGCGAGGCTTCGGTAGCCTACGCTATCAAGGAGCACATGCCCGGTTTTGAGTGGCTGAGCACGGCCGTTACCGGGGCTATCCTGTTCGGCTTCACCTCCGTAATTCTGGTGATGCTGATGGGCCAGAGCCGCGTGTTCTTCTCCATGGCCAAAGATGGCCTGATGCCCAAGGCTTTCTCGGAGCTGCACCCCAAGTTCCACACGCCCTACAAGTCAAACCTGATGCTGATGGTGTTCGTGGGCGCGTTTGCCGCCTTCGTACCCGGTGCTTTGGCCGGCGACCTGACCTCGTTCGGTACCTTACTGGCCTTCGTGCTGGTGTCTATAGGCGTCTGGATTATGCGCCGCACCAACCCCGAGCAGCCACGTCCGTTCCGCTCACCGCTGTCGACGGCTTCGTTCCCGCTGGTGCCCTTCCTGGGGGCCATCATCTGCCTGGCTATGATTGCCGCCCTTGACGGTACGACGCTGAAACTGGCCCTGGGCTGGATGCTGATTGGCTTTGTGGTGTACTTCATTTACGGCCGCATCAACTCCAAGCTGCAGCAGGGTATCGTTGTGGTGCCCACTGAGCTGGAGGAGCAGGCCTTTATTGAGCCCGACCACAAAAACGCGTAAGGACTTTCGCTTACACAGTTGCAAGAAGCCCCATCGGTATGCCGGTGGGGTTTTTTGTTTGGCGGCGGGTGGTTGTGTGGCGTAAGGAAACCTTCTAGCTTAGGGGGAGGATATTGCAGGTGCCTATGCGTCGATTTCTACTCGCTTGTTGCTACTGTTGCCTGGGGCAGCTGGCGTGGGCGACTCCCGCAACCCGCCTCGACAGCCTGAAGCAGCTACTGGCCCGCTCCCGCCCCGATACCAGCCGGGTAAACCTGCTGGTGCAGCTGGCCTGGGAACGGACCGATGACGATCCGCTGCGGGGCGTTGCGTGCGGGCAGCAGGGACTGCGGCTGGCCCGGCAGCTGCACTTCCGCCCGGGCGAGTGCCGGCTGCTGCTGATGCTGGGCTGGGCCTTTATGCGCACCGGCAACTACGCCACCGCCATTCAAACGCAGGTGAAAGCCCGGCGACTGGCCGAAGCCATTGGCTACAACGGCGGCCTGATTCACGCCGATAATGCCATTGGGTACGCGCACCTGGAGCAGGGCAATGCCCTGCTGGCCCTGCGGTATTTCCGGCGGGCAGTTGCCCGGGCCCGCCGCCCGCACGATGTAAAGCTCCTGACCCCAATTATGGGTAATGTGGGCCGGGCGTACTTGGAGCTGCACCAACCTGATTCGGCGTGGGCCTACACGTGGCGCGGCTACATGCTGGATTTGCAGCAGGGCGACCAGCACAGCGAAATCGGGGACCTGTCGATTCTGGGCGACATTGCCGCCTACCGAGGGCGCTCCAACACGGCGCAATATTACTACCGGCTCGCCATTTCCCGGGCAGGCGGTATGCCGGTGTCCTACGCCCTGAGCCGCTCCTACCTGGGGCTGGCCCGGCTGATGCGCCGCCACCAGCCAGCCGCCGCCCGTAGTTACGCCCGGCAGGCCCTGGCCGCCGGCCTGGCCGGGCGCTACGCCAAAGGCGTGTTTGATGCCAGCGACTACTTGGCCGCCCTGTACGCCGACGGCGGCAACCACGCCGAGGCGTACCGCTTCCTGCGCTCCGCCGCCGCCACCCGCGACAGCCTGTTCAGTCAGTCGCGGGTGGCGGCGGTGCAGGCGCTGAGCTTCAGTGAGGAACTGCACCGGCAGGAACTGGCGGAGGAAGGCGCGCAGGCCGCTGCACAACGCCGCCAGACGGTGCTTTCCCTGGCACTGGTGGGAGCAGTAGCAACGGCAGCCGTCGGCTACCTGCTCATCAGCCAGCGGCATTTGCGACGCGAAGTGGAGTTTGCTCAGGAGCGGCGGGAGATGGAGAGGCAGCATTCCAAAGCTATTCTGGATGCCGAGCAGAACGAGCGGCGCCGGGTGGGGGCCGACTTGCACGACAGTGTGGGCCAACTGCTGAGTGCTTCTAAAATTACCCTGGGGGCACTTCAGCATCGGCTTCAGCTCACCGATAATCAGCAGCAGGAGCTTTTGGGCAACTCCTTGTGTATGCTGGATGAAGCCGTTCGGGAAGTGCGCAGCATCTCGCACAACCTAGTGCCCACCACCTTCACCCGGCACGGGCTGGTGCAGGCTGTGCGTACCCTTCTCGACCGGCTGGCGCTGGAACCCCGGCCGCTACGGGTGGAGCTGGAAGTGTGCAATCTGCAGGATCATCAATTGGATTCTACTCTGGAAAACATTGTGTTCCGCATCCTGCAGGAGCTGATTCACAACGTAACCAAGCACGCGCATGCTACCGAGCTACGGGTGCAGCTGGCCAGTCAGCCCACCGAGCTGAACCTGATAATTCAGGACAACGGGGTCGGTTTCGACCCGGCAGAGCAGAAGGAGGGAACCGGTATTGGGCTGCGCAATATAGAAAGCCGGGTTGCTTACCTGCACGGTACCCTTTCCATCCGGTCAGCCAAAAACCAGGGCACCGTTTTCGCCCTCATAATTCCTCTGCGTGCAGGTACCGCCCAGGTTTCCGCGTAGCTTTGTTCTGTTGGCTTCGCGTTTCCATCTGGTTACGATAATGCTATATTCGGTTTTATATATCTCAATACGCCCGACTCAGCCGTGGCGTTTACCGGCAGATACGGTACGTTTTTTTCGGCCGTTTTTGCCGCTTCTTCTTCCCCTATGGCACACCATTTGGCTGAACACGAAATTATTCCGGTACTGCTGGTCGATGACCATCCGGTGATTGTGGAGGGAATCAAGACGATGCTGCGCCCGGAAACTGACTTGCAGGTGGTGGGCCAAGCCCACAGCGGAGCCGACGCGCTACGGCTGCTGGCCAGCCACCCCGAAGTGCGGGTAGCCGTGCTCGACCTGAATATGCCGGAAATGACTGGCGTGGAGCTGGCCCGGACTATCAGAATGACCTGGCCGGCTATCAAGGTGCTGATTTTAAGCATGTTTCATGACCATGCTACGGTGGCCGATGTGCTGGAGGCCGGAGGCTCAGGATATATTTTAAAAACAGCCAGCCGGGCCGAACTGAGTGCGGCCATTCGGCAGGTGGCGGCCGGCCAAAACTACTTCAGCCAGGATGTGGCCCACACCCTGCTGCAGAACCTGCAGATACCGGCCGTGCTGCAAGCCAACAAACCGGCCGAGCTGACGGCCCGGGAACAGGAGATTCTGCAGCTCATTGCCCGCGAGTATTCCAACCAGGCCATTGCGGAGGAATTGTTTATCAGCGAGAGAACCGTTGAAACGCACCGCCGCAACTTGTTCACCAAAACCAATTCAAAATCAGTAGTGGGGCTTATTCAATATGCCCTGCGCCATAAGCTGATTGAATAGCCGAGCCGAAACAAACCCATTGGTTACACAACAGTAGAGGCCTGTCTTCCGGAAGACAGGCCTCTACTGCTTGGGAGCAGTGAGGATGAGCCATTTTCCTGTCAGTAAAATTCAATAAATCAGTTATTTCACCACGCCGGGGGCAAGCGGCCACGCAGGTATCGGCGGAGGCACAGGCAGTGGTCCACCCCTCTGCGGAGAAGGTGAGGTATGGGTAAGTAGTTGTAATAGTGATAATTGAGCGGTTTAAATACGGTTGATGGGGATTTTGCGCCGGGAGCTGGGGTGTACCAAGCAGAACAGGAGAGTTATAGAATATCCGTGCTAGTACGGATGTAAAAATCAGGGCTGCTACTGATTTACTTGTATGGGTGAAAAAATATACCTTAGCATCGTTCAATCAAATGAAAATATATTTATATTAGATCAGTTGATTTGTGCAGATGGTACCAATACGCGTCTTTTCAAATTTCTCACCTCATTAGTTGCCGCCCGTGTCTAAACATCTAACTCCTAACGCAAAGCAAACCATGCCCTCCAAAATTCTCTCCTTCATCTGCCACGTGCCTGGCATGGCACCGGGTGCATACCCGGCCGTGCCCACTGCTACCACCACAACCGCACCAAAAGCCGCAGAGCGTAAAACCGAGTCGAAATCGAGTGGTGGCCACTTTACCGCCATTTACGAAAATGACCGGTTTGTCCGCTTCAAGTACATCAACAACAACTAAGGGCACGCTTAAGTATTTCCGCGCAGAGTCGGCTGGCGGCCGCTACGGCGCAGAATAACCGGAGTAGTGCACTTTTTATACCGGCAGGCGCTGCGCTTTCGTTAAGAAGCGCGGCGCCTGTTGCGTATGAGCCCGGTCGGGCCCGGCATTTCGGCTAACTTGCGCCCCGGTCCATCCGTTTTGTGTGCATGATTGATTTGCAGGTTCGCGCTTCGGCGCTGTGGGTAGCAGTTTGTTGTATCCTGATGTCGGTGCCCGGGTATGCGCAAACTGCCTTCGTGCCCGATGAGAATGCCTGGTACGGTATCATTGCCCGCAGCAGTGGCCGCTCCTTGGATGTAGCGAATGCCTCCCCCGAAGCCGGAGCTGCCACCGTGCAGTGGGAGTTTACGCACGCTAATAGTCAGCAGTGGCGCTTTGTGCCGGCCGCCAAAGGCAGTGATTTTTACCGTATTGAGGCCCGGCACAGCGGCAAGTGCCTGACGCTGGAAAAGCCCGACGACAACGCTGCCATTGTGCAGCGCTCCTGGACGGGCAGCTTCTATCAGCAGTGGAAGCTGGTCCCCTCCGGGCCGCTGGGCAGCTTCCTGTTGATTAGCCGGGGCAACGACAAATGTGCCTCCTTGGCGGCAGCCGATAAGTTCAACAGTACTCCCGTGGTAGGGCAGCGGGTGCAAAACCGCTCTACGCAGCAATGGAAGCTGTTTAAGCTGCACCTGAACGTGGACCCCAGCCAACCCGGCTTTGGACGGCCGGAGCCGCTGCTTAGCCTGAATACCGCTACCGGCAACGAACTGCAGCCCGTGGTTTCGCCGGACGGCAATACGCTATACTTCACGCGCACCCGCTTTCAGGGCAACAAGGAAGGCATCACTGAGTCCGGTGATATCTGGATGAGCACTTCCGGCAACAACGGCCGCACCTGGGCCCCGGCTACCCACCCGGAAGCGCTGAATACTACCCAGAACAACGGGGTAATGGCCCTGGTGAGCGACGGCAAGACGCTGGTGCTGCGCGGTGAATACCAGCGTGACGGCACGTTTCGGGATGAGGGCGTGAGCCTGGTAGAATGTGAGGCTACCGGTAAAAACTTCAAGCCCCAGGCCCTGGAAATTGCCAATTACTACTCCGCCGGGCCGGCTACTTCGTTCTACATGACCCCTGACGCGCAACTGCTGTTGCTGAGCCTGGAACGGGGCGACTCGCAGGGGGCCAACGACCTGTACGTGAGCCGCCCCACGGCTGATGGCATGTGGACGGAGCCATTTAACCTGGGGGGCGTGGTGAACTCGCCCGGATTTGAGTTTGCGCCCTGGCTGGCGCCAGATGGCAAAACACTGTATTTCAGCTCCTATGGTCATGCCGGCTACGGCAGTGCCGATATATTTGTGACCACCCGGCTGGATGATTCCTGGACCCGCTGGACGGAGCCGCGCAACCTGGGAGCCCCCCTGAACGGCCCCGGTTTCGATGCCTACCTCAGCCTAACCGCTGATGGCAAGCAAGCTTACTACGCTTCCTCCAGTACGGCCAACGGTCCGGCCGATTTGTTCCGCACGGCTACCGGCGTACTGCCCGTGGCGGATACTACGCAACCAGTAGCGGTGGCGCCAACGTCGCCCGTGGTAGTGGCCCGCACCTTACTCTCCGGCCGGACGATTGACGCCAAGACCGGTAAGCCGCTGGCTACGGAAGTAAAAGCGGTGCGCCTGGATGCCACTATTGTGTTCAACGCCACGGCCCGCACCGATGTGGCGGGGGGAAGCTACCAGCTTTCGTTGCCGCCCGGCCGCTACCGTCTGCAGGCCACCCGCCCCGGCTACCTCACCGCCACCGATACAATCAGCATCACCGGTTCCCGCAGTTTGGAGCTGGCGTTGGTGCCAGCGGCCGTGGGCTCCAGCCTGGAACTGCCCACGCTCATTTTCGCACAGGGCAAATTTACGCTGCTGCCCGCCTCGTATACCGAGCTTAACCGCCTGGCCCGCACTCTGCAGGACAACCCCACAGTGAACATCCGGCTGGAAGGCCACACCGATAACCAGGGCCGCGCCGACCTGAATGTAAAGCTCTCGGAGGAACGGGTTGCGGAGGTGAAGCGCTACCTGGTAACGCGGGGCGTGGCCGAATCCCGCATCAGCACCGTGGGTTACGGCGGCAGCAAGCCCCGCGCCAGCAACGACCAGGAAGAAACCCGGAAGCTCAACCGTCGGGTAGAGTTTACCATTGTGAAGTAGCGCGAAACGGAACTGCGCGCCACTGCCGTATGGCTTATCATGTCATTCAATTAAGCCTCCCTTCGTATGCAGGCCTTGATCCGCCGGGAAGCCGTGCTACCGGACTTGCCTTCTGCCTCCGGAATAGAAATTGTGGGCGAAACGGCCTACGTAATCGGCGACGATGCCCCGTTTCTGTACCAGTTCAACGCTGGCACGCTGGCGGCCGGGGCACGTACTACACTCTTCGAAACGGCTCATTTCAGCAGTGGCCGTATTCCGAAAGATATCAAGCGGGACTTGGAGTGTATGACCTCACTAACCGTATCGGGTGGTGAAACCGGGTTGCTGGTATTAGGTTCGGGAGCCACGGCCGCCCGGGAGCAGGGGTTTTGGGTGCCATTGCGGGCCGGCCACGCCGAAACCGTGTACCCGCTCAGCCTCAGTGGACTGTACGCGGCCCTGCGCGAGCGACTGCCCGCAGGCATACTCCTTAACCTGGAAGCCGCCGCCGCCACGCCCGATGAACTGCTGCTGTTTCAGCGCACCGTGGGCATGAGCACCGGTAATCTGCTGTTTCGGCTGCCGCTGGCGGCCACCTGGGCGTATCTGCAGCGGCACACAACCCAGCTGCCGGCTATCAGCCAGCAGTTGTTTGAGCTGCCGATGGTAGAGAAGAAGCCCGCCGGATTTTCGGGAGCCAGCTGGCAGAATGGGCGGCTGCTGGTAACGGCTTCGGTGGAGGATACCCAGGATGCCGTGCTGGATGGGGCCGTGCTGGGCTCGTTTGTGGGGGAGCTGACGCTGCTGCCGCCCGGTAAGCAGGCCGTGCTACCGGTATCTCTAGCTCTGTTGCAGTGGCCTGATGGCCGGGCCTACCGCGGCAAAGTGGAGGGCGTGGCCGTGTACCGGCAGCTGCAGGCCCGGCAGCTGGAGCTGCTGCTGGTAACCGACGATGATGCCGGCGGCTCCACGGCTGTGGTGGTGGAGCTGAACTGGTAAGACAGCCGGAAAACGGGCTCAGAAGGTAGCTGAGCAGGGAATTTTCCGGGTGGTTGGGCTGTTTTTCAGGGGCTTCCGGTACGGAGGTTTTTCGCTTGTCAACCAGCTGTTTATGATTCTGTTCAACACCCGCTTTTTATACCCGATCAGTGCCGTGAAGCTGCAGGAGCAGCACGGGATTCTGCCCGCCGAGTTTTTGCCCACCGTGGAGCTGCTGCGCCCGTTTCTGGAAAAGGAAAAAGCCTACGGCGACGTCTGCGCCACCACCGTTACCTCGGTGCGCGGCCGGCAGGTAACCATCTTCTACCGCAAGTCTTACTCGCCGGAGCAGGGGTTTGTGGTGGAAATTCTGGACGCGCAGCTGGCCACGGCCACGGCGGCCACCCGCGCCGCGTAACCCGGGCCATTTATCAAACCCGCAATGCGCGTCTGCCGGCCTGGCGGGCGCGCATTTTTGCTTTCCGGCCCCGCGGTATCAGGCGTTGCGCCGCCAGATAAAGCCATCGAGCACGTAGTGGGTGGCCTGGGGCAAGGCCAGCAGCGGCACCAGCCACATCAGCAGGGCGGGGGAGGCTACGGCCGGCAGCTGCTGAAACCACCCGAACACCGCGGCGTGCTCCCGCCACACCAGCCCGTCCCACAGGCCTTCTTCCAGAAACGCCAGCCCCACCACCAGCCCCAGAAACAGCCCCAGCCCGTAGCGGCCGTGCCACCAGGGGCGGGGGGCCACCGGAGCGGGGCGGCTGCTGGCCCATACCAGCGCCAGGTACGGAACGCCGTGGGCTACCACGTTCAGCAGGGTAAAGGCCAGGTCGCCGTTGAGCAGCACGATGCCCACGTACCAGGACGCCGCCGTGCCCAGCAGCAGCAGGTTGCGGGGCCAGTTCAGGTGGCCGGTTTGCTGCCACTGCCGGGTTTCCTTCGCTAGGTAAGCCAGCAGCAGCAGGCAGTACGCGCCCGTGAGCAGTTGCCGGCCCAGGGACCAGCTGTACTGCACAAAATCACCCTCCACAAACCACGTAAAATTGCGCGGAGCCGACAGGTGCCACCACAGCAGCGGGTACAGGGTGGCACTGTATATCAGAACCGTATCAACGGTTCGGCTGAACGAGCTGGCGGCTTCGTGCCGGCTGTAGAGGCGCAGGAAACCGTATTGCTGTCGAATGAAGTGGAATACGGCCGCGTAGGCCAGCACCCGCCAGAACCAGAGCCCCCCGGCCCAGTGCAGGGCCACGCCCAGCAGGTAGCAGCCCAGCGGCACCGCCCACAGCACCGTGCGCAGCCGGCGGCGACGGGCGGCGTCGAGGTAAGTGCGGAACAAGGTGCTGTACACGTGGGCCACGTCGATGAGCACGACCAGCGCCACCCAGGCACCCACCGGCATGCGGGCGGTGCTGCGGAACTCGGGCGGCAGCAGGGCCACCGCCAGCAGCGCCACAAACGGCGGGGCCAGAATCCAGACCCCATCAAACCCAACCGAGCGAATCCAGGGCTGGCGGAGAACAGTAGCGGCGGCAGGTATCGTACGGGGCATAAAAGGATAATTGAACCCCAAAGTACAACCCTACGGCCGGGTTGCCACTGAAACCGGCGGCGTGTAATCGAGGGGCAGAAACTCCCCCATTTTCTCGAAGCCCCAATACCCTTCCGTGAGCAGGGCCAGCGGGTTGAGCGGGGCTCCGTTGGGCTGCAGCTCCACCCGCGGCTCCTGCAGGTGCAGCACCGATACCTGCTTGTCGAGCCCGGCCGGCAGCGGCTCCCCAAGCGAGGCCGTGCGGGCCGTGTACGCCACGTAGGCGGGGTCGGCGGGTTCTTGCTCGAAGGTGACCTGCAGCAAATCCGGGAACTGCAGCACTACCACCCCGGTGGGCAGCACGGCCCGGTACTGGGAGGTGGGCAGGGGTTGGGTAAACAGGTACGTGAGCTGCGGCGGCACCCGTAGCAACCGGCTCAGGGAATCATCAAACTGCTGGGTATTGAGGGGGCGAAGCGTGGTGGCCCGGGCCCGCATCAGCGCTATTAGGCTGTCGGCGCGGGGGCGGGCGGGGTTGGGTACCCGCCGCAGCCGCAGCACCCGAAAGCCCTGGGCGGCTACGTCGTCGACCTGCACGCTGCGGAGAAAATGGGGTAGGGAACCCGTGTAGGCCTGCTGCCGGTTGGCCTCCCAGCGGCGCTGCTCCTTGCGGGAGCGGGGCTTCAGCGGCTCAAACACCGGCGAGCCGTAAAACGACATCCACTGCTCCCGGAAATTCAACCGGAAATCAAGCCCGTAATACTTAATGCGGTAGCCCAGGGCCCGGTTTTCCACCGTCAGAAAGTCGCTGCAGGTGGCCGTCAGCTCGTTGCGCTCCTGGTCGTAGTCCACGCGCACGGCGTTGGGGTTGCGGATGCGGCACTGCTGCGAAAACGTGGTGCTGCCCAGGAAGGTGCTGGCAAATTTCTGGTAGTCGTTGGGGTTGTTGGGGTGGGGGCGCACCACCACCTCGCGCAGGGCGTTGGCCGAGGCGGGCAGCCGAAACGTGAGCTGCTGGGGCTGGTTACCCACCGTTACCGTTTGGCGGCGCAGCTGGTAGCCCAGGTAAGAGGCCACCACCTCGTAGGTGCCGGCCGGTACCCGCGCAAAGGCAAAGCGCCCGGCATCATCGGTGGTAACGCCCAGGGTGGTGTTGGCCAGAAACACGGTGCCAAACGGCAGCGGCTGCCGCGTCACCGAATCAAGCACTACGCCACTCAGGCGGGCCTGGGCGCGCAGCGGCGCGGTTGGGGCCAGCGCTACCAGCACCAGCAGCAGCACCTGGCACCAGCCAGCCTGCAGACTCGACCGGAGGCTCATCCCACGGCCGCTGATAAGTTGCGCCTGCATCATGCTGATTTCCTATTATTACGAATAATTCGTAATTATAACGAAAGATTCGTAAAAATGGGTGTGGTCAGCTAGGGTCTGTGGACAGCACATAAAAGGAACGCCAGATAGAGCATGACGGCCTAATGAGTCCCAAAGGACTTAATCCTATTACCGTCCACACAGCCAAGTGCTGTACCAGAGAAATTACTCGCAACAACATACGCGGTCAAGTGACCTCACCCCCGGTTCCTTCTACTTAGGGAGAGGGGAGCTTGGTGAAAAATGTTGTTACCCAACTTGCTTGACGCAGCGCTAGGCCTGTTGGCGGGCGGCGGCTACTTCGTGGGCGGCGCGCAGGCCCTGGTAGAAGCCTTCCTCGAAAATGGAAATGCCGCTGAGATCGGTGTGGGCCAGGAATAGCAGGTTTTGCCAGGGTTGGGCGGCCTGCCGGCGGGCGGGGCCGCTCACGAAACCGGGCGTGGGGGCCACCATGCCGTGGCCCCACACCCACACATCGGCCCGCTGCACCAGGGCGGTGATGCCTGGGTGGGCGGTTTCCAACTCCTGCAGGGCCTGGCGCACCCACTCGTCGTAGCTGGTCTGGTAGGCTTGGCGGCGGGCGGCCACCGGGTCGGCGGCGGGCAGGGGCAGGTACCAGGTGATGACGCGGGGGCTGTCGGCGTTCAGGCTCAGGCTCTGGTGATTGGCGTGCACGTAACCCACCGAGGCGCGGCCGTACAGCACGTTGTCCCAGCTCAGCGGCTGGCCGGGAGCCTGGGGCAGATACTCCACCGTGAGGTTCACCACCACCCAGGGCGCGCGGTGACAGGGCAGGGCGCGCTGGGCACTGGCGGGCAGGCCGGCCAGCAGCCGCTCCGTACTAAATAGGGGCGTGGCCAGAATCACCTGCCGGGCCTGCACGCGGGTGGTCTGGCGGGTGGGCACGTGGTAGCAGTCGGCGGCCAGGCCGGTGGGGGTGGCGTGCAGGGCGTAGGCCACCGTATCGGGCTGAATGGGTGAGGTGGCCTGCCGGCGCAGCTGCTCCACCAGAAATCCGTTGCCCTGGGGCCAGGTGAGCACGTCGGCGCCGGTGGCGTTGTGGGCCCGGCCTTTGCGGGCCGCAAAGTAGTGCAGCCCCGCCCACGCCGACACCTGCGCCGGGGTGGCGCCGTAGTCGTCGCGGCAGCAGTAGTCGAGGTACCAGAGCAGGTGGGGGCTGGTGAAGCCTTCCCGGGCCAGGTAGTCGGCAAACGACAGGGCGTCGAGCTGCCGGTACCGGGCATCGTGGGATGCCTCCTGCACCGGAATGCGGAAGGCGTCGCGGCCATCGGTGCCCACGGCCTGGCGCATTTCCTCAATCAGCTGAAAAAAGCGGGCAATCTGGGCTTTTTCGGGGGCGGGCACGCCCAGCTCCGGCACCAGCCCGCTCTGCCAGTGGCCCTGCAGCAGCAGGCGTTCCTCGGGGTCGTGGCAGAGGTAATACTCGTTGTAGATGGGCAGGCCCGAGGCCGCGTCGGTGCTGGTGATAACATCGGCTTCGCGCAGAAACGCCAGCAGCGCGTGGTTGCGGGCATCGGGTACGGGCAGGTAGTGGGCCCCCCAGGGATAGGCCGAAACCGGGTTGTGGCCCGCCCGGGAGTTGCCGCCCACCTGCTCATCCAGCTCCACCAGCAGAATATCCTGGGGCGGCATGCCCAGTCGCTCCAGCTCCCGCCGCGCCGCCAGCCCGCTCACGCCGCCGCCCACAATCAGCACCTCTACCGTGCGGGTGGCAGTGGGCGCGGGCAACGCCGCCGCGTTGCGCAGCAGGTGCCCCGTGGCGTGGTTGGCCCCGTGCAGACTCCCGCGGATGTGGCTGCGGCTGGTGCCCGGCGCGCACGACTCCAGCCCCGCCAGCGGAGCCAGCAGCAGCCCCGCCCCGCCCAGCGCGGCCTGTTGCAGAAAGTGACGACGAGAGGGCATGATGGGTGGTTAGGTGATTGGTGGTTGGTGGTTGGGTGGTTAGGTGATTGGGTGGTTAGGTGATTGGGTGGTTAGGTGATTGGGTGGTTAGGTGATTGGGTGGAGCGGGTTTTTTGGTAGTTGATGGTGGCGTTGATTTCCTTGGCTAGTTGCTCCAGCTCACTGTCTATAGCTTGGAATTGAGGCTCGTTGATGAGCATCCGTTTAGCGGCGCGGCGGAGGAAGAACTTGGTTTCGCGCAGTGAGCCCCGGGCGTAGTACAGAAACTGCCGCACTTCGCCCGGATGAAAACGGCCGCCCCCTTCCGCAATATTGGCCCCAATAGAGTCGGCCGCGCGCACGAGCTGTTTGCCCACCGTGTCCCGCGCAAACTCCGGCCAGCCAGCTACCAATTCCCAAATTCCATCCGCCACCAGCTCCGCCCGCACATACAGCCGGCGCTCCTCCAACGGTTCATAAGCCATACACCAACAAAATAAATTACTCATCAATATATCATTTCTAACCACCCAACCACCCAACCACCCAACCACCCAACCACCCAACCACCCAACCACCCAACCACCCAACCACCTAATGCACATACGGCCCCCAGTCATCCTCGAAATAGCGGACCAGGGCCTGGTTGTTGAGCTGGTTGATGTCGGTGGGGATTTCGCTCATATCGGGCGGGAAGAAGCGCATGTCGCGGATGGTGGCGGGCGTGACGTAGCGCAGGCCCGCGGGCAGGGGGCCTGCATCGGGCCGCCAGTGCGCGTTGCGGCCGGCCAGCACGAAGCCCCACTCCCCGAACGAGGGCACGTAGCAGTGGTAGGGCAGGGTAGTGAAGCCGGCGGCCTGCAGGGTGTGGGCCACACACCAGAACGAGCGGCGCGCCACGTAGGGCGAGGTGCTCTGCACCACCACCCAGCCGCCCGGGGCCAGCCGCTTTTCCAGCTCCCGGTAAAACGCCGCCGAGTACAGCTTGCCGATGGAGTAGTTGCCGGGGTCGGGAAAATCTACCACAATGCACTGGTAGCGGGTAGTATCATGGCGCACCCACTGGTAGGCGTCGCCGTTGATGACTTCCACTTTGGGGTGCAGCAACGAGCCTTGGTTCAGCTCGCGCAGCAGCTGGTTGTGCTGGAACAGGCGCGTCATGCCCGCGTCGAGGTCGACCAGCCGGATGTGTCGCAGCTGGGGGTATTTCAGCAGCTCGCGCACGGCCAGCCCGTCGCCGCCGCCCAGCACCAGCACCTGCCGGGCCCGGGGCAGCGCCTGCATAGCCGGGTGCACCAGCGCCTCGTGGTAGCGGTACTCGTCGAGGGAGCTGAACTGCAGGTTGCCGTTGAGAAACAGCCGCAGCTCCCGCTGATTTTTGGTGAGGATGATGCGCTGGTAGGTGGTGCTCTTGGAGTAAATCACCTGGTCCTGAAACGCCAGGCCTTCGGTGTAGGTCTGGATGCGCTCGGCGTAGCCGAAGCCCACGGCCAGCGCCAGCAACGAGGCCACCAGCGCCCCGGTGAGGCTGCGCCGGAAGGGCCGGGTATCGGGGAAGCGGTATAAAGCCACGCCCGCCACGGCCACGTTCAGGGCCCCGCACAGCAGCGAAGTCCGGATAAGCCCCAGCTGCGGCATGAGCACCAGCGGGAACACCAGCGAGGCCAGCAGCGCCCCAATGTAGTCGAAGGTGAACACGCGGGAAACCAGGTCCTTGAACTCGAAGCGGTTTTCCAGAATCCGCATCAGCAGCGGAATTTCCAGGCCCACCAGCACCCCCGTGAGGCCCACCAGCGCGTACAGAATCAGCCGGAACGACACCACGTACTCGAACAGCACGAACAGCAGCGGGGCGGAAAAGCCGCCCACCAGTCCCACCAGAATTTCGAGCCGGATAAACCAGCGCAGCAACGAGCCCCCCAGGTAGCGCGACAGCCACGAGCCGATGCCCATCGAAAACAGGTACACCCCGATGATGGTGGAAAACTGCATCACCGAGTCGCCAAGCAGGTAGGAGGCCAGCGTGCCCGCAATCAGCTCGTACACCAACCCGCAGGTGGCAATAACAAACACCGAACCCAGCAGCAGGGCCGGGCGGTAATCGGCCGGGGCGGTAGCAGCGGGCCCGGGGGCCCCGCGCCGCGCCCGGCGCACGGGTACTTTATCCATGAATGGCGGAACTGATAATCAGGGCCACGGCCAGCATAAAAGCCGCCGCCATAATAGCCAGGGCCGTGTTGTGCTCCTCGATAATCTCCTTCCAGAGCGTGCGGGGCGTGAGCTTCTCCATCACCACGAAGCTGATAACCAGAATGGTGATGCCCAGCACCGAGTAAATAACCGAAGCCGCAATC
Organism: Hymenobacter sp. 102; assembly: GCF_049949205.1. Classification (NCBI taxonomy): domain Bacteria; kingdom Pseudomonadati; phylum Bacteroidota; class Cytophagia; order Cytophagales; family Hymenobacteraceae; genus Hymenobacter; species Hymenobacter sp. 102. The sequence goes on along the minus strand of NZ_CP188172.1, from coordinate 1,383,579 downwards.
AGCTTGAAGTTGAGGTATTCCATGGGTTGATGGTTAGTGGCGGGTTGTTGGTTGCTCGTTGTTAGTCGTCAGTGATTCGGTAGTTAAGCGTCATTCCGGGCGAAGTCGAGAAATCCCGCGTGCTGATGTTGTAAGAGAAATTCAATCGTCAGCACGCGAGATGCTTCGGCTGCGCCTCTGCGTGACGCTCATTGTGCCTTTTAGCAACTGACAACTAACCAGCAACTCACTTATGAAAATAGGAGGCGCGCCCGCTGGAGCCGTGGGTGCGGCCGGAGCCGCTGCCGCCGGGCTCGGCCTCGTTGTCGTCGCCGAGCAGGCGAATACCCGAGAGGCCGGCCCACACGAACAGGACGTATACCACGGCCGCAAACAGGGCGTAGCGTTTAATTGGCAGCAGAGCGCGAAGCCACTCCATAGGCAGATGGTCAGGATGAGGCGTAGGGGTTGAAGTCACTGTTTTCCCAGCGGGCCTGTTCGTGGAAGCGGCGGCGCAGCCACACCCAGCCGGGGTACAGCAGCAGGGCCGCCAGGGCCAGCAGGGCGTTGGAGCCGGCCGTGGCCCGGCCCTCCACCCGCACCCGAAACGTGAGCGGGTAGGGGCTGAGCGGGTCGGCGGTGGGGTAGAAGTTGAGGTGGTAGCGGCCCGCCGGCACCGTGTTCAGCAGTAAATCCTGGTCACGGTTGCCTTCGCTCCAGCTTTCCCCATCCTCCACGCCAAAGTAGTACTCCATGTTGCCGGTGCCGGCAAACTGCTGGCCGGTTTGCTCATTCACCAGGGTGAAGGGCAGCTCCAGCCAGTTGTTGTTCACATCGGCCCACAGGTTCACCGAAACGCCGCCCCGCTGCGGCACCTCAAACGAGGGCGACACCACCGGCGGCCGTTCCAGCGCGGCCGGCGGCAGCAGGTGCTGCACGGAGTCGGGAGCGGTGCTGGCGGGCTGGCTTAAAAAATCCTTGCTGAACAGGGTGAGGTTGCCCTGCAGCATCAGAAACAGGTGCGTGCCCACTACCAGCAGGGCCATCAGCAGCGAAAAAGTGCGCAGCTGGGGCCAAGTGGCCTGGCCGGGCGCGGGCTGGGCGGCTCCCACGCCGCTGCGCTCCGGCAGTTGCTCGGGTTTCAGCCCAAAGGCTTCGGCCACTTCCTGCGGCTCCAGGTGCCGGGCCGTAAACCAGTGGTTGGTTCTGTCCCGCTCCCGCACCAGCATTAGGGGTGGGCTGATGTATTCAGAAATCGTCAGGCTTTCATCCGTCAATACATTCCAATCAAATTCCCCTCGGGCGTACAGAATGCGGGGTCTGTACTGGTTATAGAGTAGATAATCGGTATCAGCAACTTCCACCACGCCATTTTGATTTGGGCGGTAATGCTCCTCTGTGGGAGCTATTAGCAGCCAATGGCCATGAAAGACAGCCAGCTGTCGGTACGCGCCAGTTGCCTCGTCGTGCAGCTGAAATTCTTCCCAGCGGTACCATGGAGCCTTCACTTCGCAGCGCCACATGTAGCCCGTTACGCGGTAAGTTCTGCCCTCTAGTTGTCCTGTGCTACCGATGGCTAGAACGGGCGAATGATTAGGTGTCTCCTTGAACTTTCGCAGCTTCTTGGGCGCGCCGGTTTCCGGGTATTCAAAAAACGTCCAACACTGCCCGCAACCGAAAAACGCGCTGTGTATGGCACCATAGTACCGCACCTCGTGGCTGCAGTTGGGGCATTTCACGGCCGCCGGGGCCACTCCCTGGGGCTGGCTCATCGGCGGACTTCGGTTTTGCTGGTTTCGGTGGCCCCGAAGAATGCCAGGGTGGTGGCGTACAGCGCCCGGGCCCGGTCGGCATTGTCGCGGCGAAAGTTGCTCAGGAACACGTCGAAGGTCGCCAGGCCGTGCTCGGGCCAGGTATGAATGCTCAGGTGCGACTCGGTGAGGGCCACCACGGCCGTGAAGCCGCCCTCCGGGAAGGCGTGGTAGGCGGCGCCCACCGCCGTGAGGCCCAGGGCGGCAATCTGCTGCTCAAAAAAAGCCTGGCAGGCGGGCATGTCCAGCAAAGCCGGGGCCGGGGCCTGAAACGTAGCGAGGATATGGAGCCCGGGAGCGTAGGAATTCATCAGGTAGGATATGCCGGCGGCCGAAGGTCGGCGGCGGCCGGCTAACAATACTACGCAGCCCCGGCCACGTATCAAAACCTCCGCGGTGGTGGGGCAGTACAGAGACCTGGCCGGGGCGGGCCGCCGGTGGTTTGCGGGCAGCCCGTACCTTCGCCCCGTTTTTCCCCTCTGTTGAACACTATCCCACCTCTGACCTTTCCTTTCTGATGACTACTTCCCGGCTTGAGCACGATTTCCTGGGCGAGCGTGAAATTCCCGCTGATGTGTACTACGGCATCCAGACGCTGCGGGCTCTTGAGAACTTCCACATCACGGGCATTCCGCTGCGGGTGGAGCCGCTGTTTGTGCAGGCCCTGGCCTACGTGAAAAAAGCCGCTGCCCTGGCTAACCGCGACCTGGGCGTGCTGAAGCCGGAAATTGCCGACGCCATTGCCCGGGCCTGCGACCGGGTAGCCGCCGGCGAATTCGACGGCCAGTTCCTGACCGATATGATTCAGGGCGGGGCCGGCACCTCGGTGAACATGAACGCCAACGAGGTAATTGCCAACGTGGCCCTGGAGCTGATGGGCCACCAGAAAGGCGAGTACCAGTTCTGCCACCCCAACAACCACGTCAACTGCTCCCAGAGCACCAACGACGCTTACCCCACGGCCTTCCGTATTGCCCTCAGCAACAAGCTAGTGGGCTACAGCCAGGTGCTGGGCGAGCTGGCCGACGCCTTTGCCGCTAAGGGCGAGGAGTTCCGCAACGTGCTGAAAATGGGCCGCACCCAGCTGCAGGACGCCGTGCCCATGAGCATGGGCGACGAGTTCAAGGCCTTTGCCACCAACCTGCGCGAGGAGCTGCTGCGCATTGAGGACAGCCGCCGCCTCATCAGCGAAATCAACATGGGCGCTACGGCCATCGGCACCGGCGTAAACGCCCCCCAGGGCTACGCCGACCTGGTAACTCAGTACCTGCGCGACATCACCGGCCTCGACCTGAGCCTGGCTGGCGACCTGATTGAGGCTACCTACGACACCGGGGCCTACGTGCAGCTCTCGGGCGTGCTGAAGCGCACGGCCGTGAAGCTGAGCAAAATCTGCAACGATTTGCGCCTGCTATCCTCGGGTCCGCGTTGCGGTATCAACGAAATCAACCTGCCCCCGCTGCAGCCCGGCTCCAGCATCATGCCCGGCAAGGTAAACCCCGTGGTGCCGGAAGTGGTGAACCAGACGGCCTTCTACGTCATCGGGGCCGACCTGACGGTAACCATGGCCGCCGAGGGCGGGCAGCTGCAGCTGAACGTGATGGAGCCCGTTATCAGCTTCGCCCTGTTCACCAGCATCAGCTACATGACCAACGCCTGCCGCACCCTGCGCGAAAAGTGTGTGCTGGGCATCACCGCCAACAAGGAGCACGCCGAAAACCTGGTGCGCAACAGCATCGGCATTGTAACGCAGTTGAACCCGGTGCTGGGCTACGAAACCTCCGCCGATATTGCCCGCGAAGCCCTCAAAACCGGCAAATCGGTGCACGACATTGCCGTAACCGAGCGGCAGCTGCTCACCCAGGCCAAGTGGGATGAAATCTTCACCTTCGAAAACCTCATCCGCCCCAGCTTTGTGCAGTAGGGTGGCTGGAGGGGTAATTGGGTGGTTGGGTGGTTAGGTGGTTGGGGGGCTGGGTGGTTGGGTGGTTGAATACGCCTGTCATCCTGAGCTTGCGAAGGACCTTATCACGCCTGAACGACTGGTTTAGGGGTGATGAGGTCCTTCGTTTTTTTCAAAGCAGGTAGCAGCTCGTCAGGCCGGGGGCGTAGTGCGCCTCTGCATGACGTTTAGGCGTAAGAAGGTCCTTCGCAAGCTCAGGATGACAGTTCTCTACACAACCACCCAACCACCCAACCACCCAACTACCCCTCCAGCCAATTTTTCACCGCCCCGGCCTTCTCGCGGCTGACCAGCACTTCCTCGCTCGGGGCGGGCTGCAAATCTACCAGCAGCTTGCCGTTGAAGTGGGGATGCAGGCGCTGCACGGCGGGCAGCTGGGCCAGCAGCTGGCGGTTGAGGCGGAAGAACTGGGCGGGGTCGAGGAGGCTTTCGAGCTGCTCTAAGGTGTATTCTACCACGAAGCGGCGGCCGTCGAGGGTGCAGAGGGTGGTGGTTTCGTGGCGGCTCTGAAACCAGGCAGCCTGGGTGGCGGCCAGCGGCAGCAGCTGCTCGCCGCTGCGCACCAGAAACCGGGTTTTGAACTGCCGCTCCGGCCGGGGCAGGGCATCGAGCAGGCGCTCCAGGCGCTGGGCAGTATCGTTGGGGGCGGGTGGGGCGGTGGCCGGGGTACGCCACTCCTGCAACTTCGTGAGGGCGGCCGTCAGTTCGGCCAGCTTCACGGGTTTCAGCAGGTAGTCCACGCTGTTGGCCTTGAAGGCCCGGATGGCGTAGGCGTCGTAGGCCGTGGTGAAGATAACCGGGCTGCGCACTACCGTCTGCTCAAACACCTCCAGGCTCAGCCCATCGGCCAGCTGAATATCCGACAGAATCAGGTCGGGGGCGGGGTGCGTGTCCAGCCACTGCAGGGCCCCGGCCACGCTATCCAGCACGGCCAGCACCTGGGCCTCGGGCGCGGCCTGGCGCAGCAGCCGTTGCAGCCGCTCGGCGGCCGGATATTCGTCTTCGAGCAGGAGGACTTTCATCGGTATAGGGAGTGTAGCGCGAAGCCTTTGCTTCGCGCACGGCCAAACGTCAGACGTTCGGCGGTAAGTTAGGTAGTAAGCGTATTCTCGGTGCAGCCCCGGACGGGCAACGATACGCAAAGCAAAGGCTTTGCGCTACGGGCTGGCGTGGAGCTGTTTTTCGTCGGGAACCAGCAGCGGCAGCTGCACCTGAAACCAGCCGGCTTCCTGCGTTACTGCAACCGGCTGCGGAGCCTGCAACAGCTCGTAGCGGTGGCGCACGTTGCGCAGGCCGGTGCCGGTGCCGGGGGCGAGGCCGGCAGTGCGCGGGCGCAGGGTGTTGCGCACGGTGAAGTAGCCGGTAGCCGGGTCGGCCGAGAGTTCCAGCTCCAGCGGGTGTTCCCGGGAGGCCACGTTGTGCTTCAGGGCGTTTTCCACCAGCATCTGCACGCTCAGGGGCGCTACCCTGGCCGCGTGGGCCGCGGCCGGCACCTGCCAGCGCACCCGCAGGTTGTCGCGGAAGCGGGCTTTGTGCAGGGCCAGGTAGGTTTCCACGAAGGCCAGCTCCTCGCTCAGCGGCACGGTGGGCTGGTCGCGGGCCAGCAGCACGTAGCGGTACACATCCGAGAGCTGCTCCACGAAATCCTGGGCGGGCTCGTTGTCGGGCTCGATGAGGGCCGAAAGGGTGTTGAGCGAGTTGAACAGGAAGTGCGGGTCGAGCTGGCTTTGCAAAGCTTCCAGCTGGCTGCGGGTGCTGGCACTTTGGAGCTGCTCGGTGCGGCGCAGGTTGTCGGCCCACTGCCGGAAGAAATTCCAGCTTTCATACACCAGCTGAATGACCACCGTAGGCACCATGTTCAGGCCGAACTCAAACCAGAACGCCGCCCAGGTAAGGTGCCCGTGCTGCAGCCGGGCGGCCACCTGCCCGATGCCCAGCGTGGTAAGTGCCGCAATGCTGGTGTTGCTGATGGCCAGCCACCACAGCCGCTGCCGGGTTTGCTCCACCCGCGGAAACCGCCGGAAAAGATAGCGCCACAACGAGCGGCCCAGCAGCCAGAAAATGGTGGTAATCAGGGTGGAGCACGCCCAGGCTACCAGCAGCTCGGGCAGGGAGCGAATCTGCAGGGCCCCGCGCGGCAACAGCACCAGCGCACCCAGCACCGGAATACCCAGCAACAAAAACCACTTGTCGTTGAGGTAAACCGGGGCCGGGCGCTGGGAAGTAGCTGACATGGAGAATTAGCGGGGAAGCTGCTGCACGAAGCTAACGACTGCCTGGCGGAACTTGGCGGGCTGCTCCTGGAAGGAGTTGTGCTTGCCGGGCAGCGTAACTACCTGCTGGCGCGGAAACCGGAAGGTAGCAGCCGTGGCACCCGTCGTCCGGTCGTCCTGGCCCAGGATTATCAGCGCAGGCATGGGGAGTTGGGCGGTTGCGGGGGCGTAGTCCTGACCATAATCAGCCAGGCGGCCGCTGAACACCTGCTGGGCAAAGTCGGAGTTGGCGGATACGGCGCGGCTGGTGTGCACGGCGCGGGCGGCCAGGGAGTCGTGGGAGAACTGCAACTGACCAGCTAGTTTCTGCTGCTGCAGCGCACCCATCACCATCCCAAACCGCTGCATGGCGGGCAGGCCGGGGGCGGGGCGGGCGGCGGCGGGCAGCAGGCGGCTACCGTACGCCACCATGCTATCCAGCCCGGCTACCGGGTTCAGCACGGCGTTGGTAAGCACCAGCGCCTGCACCCGCTGGGGGTACTTCTGGGCGTAAGCCGTGGCAATGGTACCACCGAAGGAGTGGGCCATTACCACCCATTTCGCCACGCCCAGCTGCTGGCGCACTTCTTCCAAATCCTGCACCATGCGGGCCATTGAGTAGTTTTTGGTGCGGCTGCTACCCGAGCGGCCACTGCCGCGCTGGTCCAGGTACACCATCTGTAGCTTGTCTTCGAGGCGGTTGCCGCCCAGCTTCTCAAACGAGTAGCTACCCGCCCCCGGCCCGCCATGCACAAACACGCAGGGCGTGCCCTTGCCGGCAACCTGCACAAATAGCTTCACCGAATCGGAAGTAAGCAGGGTGCGGGGGCCGGCGGCTACCACCGGTTGTTTCTGGGCGCGGGCGGTGCCGGCTAACAGCAGCAGGGCCAGCAGGAAGAGGCGGGTGGGGACGGCGGCGGAGGTAAGGAAGCGGAGCATAGCGGTGAAGGATAGGAAGATGGGAGAGGAAAATGGAGGCGAGTAGCGCATTACCTGTCGTAAACATCCTCCTTTATGCGTCCGGCCGCCACTAAAACCGGGTCCAAGCCGCCGAAAACGGTGGCGAAACCGCTGGAAACCCGGGTGAGCTGAGCGGCCCGGTGGGCCGAGGCGCAAGTCGCTCACGCAAAAAGGCCCGGGTGCCAACCATGTCGGTTCGCATCCCGGGCCCTGAAGCACCCCTCGCCGGTGCAGGCTATGTGGCCGGCGGCCCCGGCGAGCGGGGCAGTTCTGGCAATCCGGACTGGCATCCGGCAGAAACTGAGCCCGGGCTGCCAGCGGTGTTGCAGCACGTCAGACTCAGGTACGCCAGTCCAGACCGCCGAAAACCGGCCGCCACCGGTTTTCTTGTGGGTCAGATAATCGTGCTCATGCCCAGCTTGATGTTGTTGCGGTGCATCTCGCAGTCGGCAATGTCCAGCACGGCGTAGGCAATGAAGCTGCCCACCTGCTCGGTGGTGTAGCGCGTGGCCGGGTTCAGCTCGGGCGTGACTACCTGCTGGTCGAGGGCGTGCTGCACGGCGTCGCGCACGGTGTCGGCTTCCTCCGTGAGCCCGAAGTGGTCCAGCAGCATGGCCGCCGACAGGATGGTGGCAATGGGGTTGGCAATTCCTTTGCCCTTGGCCTGCGGGTAGGAACCGTGAATGGGCTCGAATAACGCTGCCGCGTCGCCCACCGAGGCCGAGGGCAGCAGCCCCAGCGAGCCGGCAATAACGGAGGCTTCGTCGGAGATGATGTCGCCGAACATATTTTCGGTCAGAATCACGTCAAACTGCTTGGGGTTGAGGATAATCTGCATGGCGGCGTTGTCCACGAACAGGTAGTCGAGGGCCACGCTGGGGTACTGCGGGGCCAGCTGCTGCACGGTTTCGCGCCAGAGGCGGGAGGTTTCCAGCACGTTGGCCTTGTCCACCAGCGTGAGCTTGTGGCGGCGGGTTTCGGCGGCCCGGAAAGCCCGGTGGGCAATTCGCTCAATTTCGGCCCGCGAGTAGGTGCAGTTGTCGTAGGCCGCGTTACCCTCATCAAAGCGGCCCTTTTCGCCGAAGTACACCCCGCCCGTCAGTTCCCGGAAAATGAGGATATCGGTGCCCTGAATCCGCTCGGCTTTCAGCGGGGAGTGCTCCAGCAGCTGGTCGTAAGCCGTCACGGGGCGGATGTTGGCGTAGAGGCCCAACTCCTTGCGCAGGCGCAGCAGGCCCTGCTCGGGGCGCACCAGGGCAGTGGGGTCGTTGTCGTATTTCGGGTCGCCGATGGCACCCAGCAGCACGGCGTCGGCCTGGTGGCAGGCGTCCAGCGTAAGCTCCGGCAGGGGCGAGCCGGTGGCGTCAATGGCGCAGGCTCCCATCAGCTGGTAGTCGAACTGGAACTCGTGCCCGAACCGGTCGGCCACGGCCCGCAGTACGCGCACCGCCTCAGCGCATACCTCCGGCCCGATTCCGTCGCCGGGCAGTACCACAATCTGTTTGCTTAGAATATCCATGTCCGGTGTTGCTCGAAGGCAGTTATGGCTTCTTCCTGGCTGAGCAGGAAATCAATGTCGTCGTAGCCGTTAATGAGGCATTCCTTCTTGTAAGCGTCCAGCTCGAAGCGAATTGGCTTGGGTCGGCCCGGCACCTGCAGCGTCTGGCTGGGCAGGTCCACCGTCAGCTCCACCTGCGCGTCTTGTTCTACCAGGGCAAACAGCTCCTGTAGCTCCGCGGCCGTTACCTGCAGGGGCAGCAGCCCGGTGTTGAGGGCGTTGCCCCGGAAAATATCGGCGAAGTAGCTGCTGATAACCACCCGAAAACCGGCGTCATACAGGGCCCAGGCGGCGTGCTCCCGGCTGGAGCCGCACCCGAAGTTCTGGCCCGCCAGCAGTATCTGGTGGCCCTGGTAGCGGGTATCATTCAGCACGAAATCCGGCTTGGGCTGCCCGTCGGCGGCGTAGCGCCAGTCGGCAAACAGGTTCCGCCCGAACCCTTCGCGGGTAGTGGCTTTCAGAAAGCGCGCCGGGATAATCTGGTCGGTGTCCACGTTTTCGATGGGCAACGGAACCACACCGGTACGCAGGGTGGTGAATTTTTCCATGTGGGGGTGGGGTGAGTTGTTTTAGAACTAGCTCCCCTCCTTGGAAAGGAGGGGCTGGGGGTGGTTGATTTTTTAGAGCTAAGAAGTAGAAGTAGTTGTCGTTCAAGCGTGGGTCAACCACCCCCAACCCCTCCTTTCCAAGGAGGGGAGCTAGTTTTAGCACTAGCCTTGGTTCGCGTACTCAAGCACATACTCCGCTACATCTACCAGCCGGCCTTCCACGGCCGTAATGGCGGCTACCAGGGGGGAAGCCAGCAGGGTGCGGGCGCCGGGGCCCTGGCGGCCTTCGAAGTTGCGGTTGGAGGTAGACACGCAATAGGCGCCGGCCGGAATCTTATCCTCGTTCATGGCCAGGCAGGCGCTGCAGCCCGGTTCACGCAGCTCGAAGCCGGCAGCGGCCAGCACCTGGTCGAGGCCCTCGGCAATGGCCTGCTGCTCTACCTGCTTGGAGCCGGGCACGATGATGGCCTCCACGTGGGGGGCTTTGCGCTTGCCCCGCACGTAGGCGGCCACCGTGCGCAAATCCTCGATGCGGGAGTTGGTGCAACTGCCGATAAACACGTGGCTGATTTCCTTGCCCAGCAGCGACTCGCCGGCCTCAAAACCCATATACCGCAACGACTTCTCGAAACTCGGCGCTTCGGCCGCGGCGGCCGGGGCCGGAATGCTGGCCGCCAGCGGCATGCCCATGCCGGGGTTGGTGCCAAAGGTTATCATGGGCCGGATGGCAGAAGCCTCGAAGCGGTGCTCGGCGTCGAACTGCGCGTCCTCGTCTGAAAACAAAGTTTGCCAGTAGGCCACGGCCTGGTTCCAGGCCTCGCCCTGGGGCGCGAAGGGGCGGCCGTGCAGGTACGCGAAGGTGGTGGCATCGGGGGCAATGAGGCCGCCACGGGCCCCCATTTCGATGCTCATGTTACACACCGTCATGCGGCCTTCCATGCTCAGGCTGCGGATGGCGCTGCCGGCGTACTCCACAAAGTAGCCCGTGGCCCCACCCGTGCCCAACTGGGCAATTACGTGCAGAATCACATCCTTGGCCGATACGCCCGGCTGCAACTCCCCGTCCACGGTAATACGCATGCGCTTGGGCTTATCCAGCAGCAAACACTGCGAGGCCATAACCTGGGCCACTTGGCTGGTCCCAATACCAAACGCAATGGCCCCGAACGCGCCGTGGGTAGAGGTGTGGGAGTCGCCGCACACGATGGTCAGGCCTGGTTGCGTCACGCCCAGCTCCGGCCCAATTACGTGCACAATGCCCTGGTAGGGATGGCCCAGCCCGTACAGTTCCACGCCATGCCGGGCGCAGTTTTCGGTGAGTTTGTCCACCTGGGAGCGGCTGAGCGGGTCCTGAATCGGCTGGTCCTGGTGGCGGGTGGGCACGTTGTGGTCGGCGGTGGCCAGCATCTGCTCGGGGCGGCGCAGCGTCAGGCCCCGGGCCGTCAGCTCGTCGAAGGCTTGGGGGCTGGTCACCTCGTGAATCAGGTGCTTGTCGATGTAGAGCACCGACAGCCCGCCGGCCACCGCGCGCACCACGTGCGCATCCCAGATTTTATCAAATAAGGTGTGAGGCATGAGAGAAGGGTGGGGGTGGTTAGGATAGGATGGTGGGAGGGTAGGAGGGTGAGAAGTAAAAGAACGTCATGCTGAGCGCAGCCGAAGCATCTCTACCTCTGACTAACTAATAGCATTTCAACGAAGCAGTAGAGATGCTTCGGCTGCGCTCAGCATGACGGTCTGCTGCACTAGCGAATCACCCCGCCGTTACCAGTTGTTGCTGCTCCACCATCACGCGCAAATCCTCGTCCACGACCTCCTTTTGACGGTCGGCCAGGACGAGGAAATGGGTGTAGGCTTTGTTGAGGGCCACGCGGTCGAAGTCGTAGCCGATTTTCTGGAGGCGGTAGGCCAACGCGGCGCGGCCCGAGCGGGCGGTGAGCACAATGCTGGAATCGGGCATGCCCACCTCGCGCGGGTCGATGATTTCGTAGGTTTCGCGGTGCTTGATTACGCCGTCCTGGTGAATGCCGCTGGAGTGGGCAAAGGCGTTGGCCCCCACAATGGCCTTGTTGGGCTGCACCGGCATGCTCATCAGGTGCGACACCATAGCCGAGGTTTCGGCCAGCAGCTTGGTGTTGATGCCGGTGCTGAAGTTGAGGTAGGGGTGCTGGCGGAGCACCATCACGGCTTCTTCGAGGGCCGTGTTGCCGGCCCGCTCGCCCACGCCGTTGATGGTGCACTCCACCTGCCGGGCCCCGCCCAGCACGCCCGCAATGGAGTTGGCCGTGGCCATGCCCAAATCGTTGTGACAGTGGGTGGAGAGGCGCACCCGCTCAATGCCGCGCACGTTATCGGCCAGGTACTTGATTTTGGCCCCGTACTCGGCCGGGAGGCAGTAGCCGGTGGTATCGGGGATGTTGAGCACGGTGGCCCCGGCCCGGATGGCGGCCTCGCACACGCGGGCCAGAAACGCGTTGTCGGTGCGGCCGGCGTCCTCGGCGTAAAACTCCACGTCCTCCACAAACGACTTGGCCAGCTTCACGGCCGCCACCGCCCGCTCCAGCACCTGCTCGGGCGTGCTCAGCAGCTTGTAGCGGATGTGCGACTCCGAAGTGCCAATGCCGGTGTGAATGCGCGGGTAGCGGGCCGCTTTCAGGGCCTCGGCCGCCGTGCGAATGTCGTTTTCCACGGCCCGGGAGAGGCCGCAGACGGTGGCCTCGCGCGTCTGGGCCGCAATGGCCGCCACGGCCGCAAAGTCGCCGGGACTGGAAACCGGGAAGCCGGCCTCAATTACATCCACGCCGAGTAGCTCCAGCTGCCGGGCAATGAGCAGTTTCTCGTCCCGGTTCAGTTTGCAGCCGGGCACTTGCTCCCCGTCGCGCAGGGTAGTATCGAAGATGTGGACTTTCTCGGTTGACATGGGGCAATGACTTCGTGGCAGAAGGAAAGCCCCAAGTACACCCCCAGCCCCGGCCTCCCGAAACCGTTTTTCGGCACGCCTACTATTTCAAAAAGTCGCTGGTGTGGTTGTAAGTATCTGATTGATAGTGTGTAGTTGCTAAGCGGCTTACAAAGGCCAACTACCGTAGAGACGCGACACTTCGCGTCTCGGCGTTGAACAGGCGGTATTGTGTAGAGCATTCAGTGTCAGCAATTGGGTTGGTAACACACGCATCCATATGAACCCATTGTATATTTGAAAGATAGATTCGCGCTATAACGGTGTTTCGATAATGAATAAATTATTGCTGGTAATGTTGATAATATTCATTTCCATGAGCCGGACTTATGCACAAGGAATAGGGGATTGGGATGCTAAAACGCCTGGTGGTAATACTATGCTTGATCCTGGCTCTGGAACTGTATTGAAATTCAGTAATCCGTATTCAGAGATTAAAGGAATTAATAAATGGTATTTCTTTCGTGGTCATATCATTGGGAGGAGTTATAATGGATTCTTTGTAATTAATGAGCATAGCCATGTCAACCTACTGTTTCACTCAGAAAGTTTATGGAACGAGTATCTGGTTGGTAAGAATTTAAAACCTACACTATGGGTGAGGTGGTATCAGGATGACTGGAGATTTTTAGGAAATGCGTTTATGGTTTTCGTGTTTGCTATTGCTGTTATTATTTGCTTTGCGCTATATCTAATGGTTAGATGGGTTTTGAGTAAGCTTAACATCAGTTTATCGATGCGCAGATATTGGATAATGGCTTTACTCGTAACTATTGTTATGCTGCTGCTCGATGCTTTTCCACAGAGCATTTAATAGTGAGCTTCCTCATACCAGCAAACTCAGGAAATCCTGCTTCCCGTTTAAATACTCGTACGAAAACCCTTCAGCCACCATGCGCTGCTGGATTTCGGCAATGTCGTGGGGGCGCTGCACTTCCAGGCCGACGAAAACGGGGCCTTTTTCCTTGTTGTTCTTCTTGATGTACTGAAACTGGATGATGTCGTCGTCCTCGCGCAGCACGTGGTTCACGAAGCGGCGCAGGGCCCCGGGCTTCTGGTTGAAGGTGACCAGGAAATAGTGCTTGCGGCCCTGATGGCGCAACGCCCGCTCCTTGATATCCTCCATGCGGGTGATGTCGTTGTTGGAGCCGCTGAGGATGCACACCACCGTTTTGCCCCGGATTTGGGCGGCGTACTGGTGCAGCACCGAGAGGCTGAGCGTACCGGCCGGCTCCAGCACGATGCCTTCCTCGTTGTACATCTTCAGCAAATCCTCGCACACCTGGCCCTCGGGTACCAGCGCCACCTCATCCAGCAGCTCCCGGCAGATGGTAAATGTCAGCTCGCCCGGGCACTTCACCGCCGCCCCGTCCACGAAGCTCTCGATGTGCTCCAGCGGCTGCCGCTGCCCCGTCTGGATGGCGCGGTGCATGGAGGGCGCGCCCAGGGGCTGCACGCCCACCAGCCGGGTGGCGGGGCTGAGCTGGCGGAACACGCTGCTCACGCCCGCTGCCAGCCCCCCGCCTCCGATGGGCATGAACACGAAGTCGATGGGAGCGGGGGCGTCGCGGAGGATTTCCAGGCCCACGGTAGCCTGCCCGGCCACCACGGCGGCATCATCAAACGGGTGCACGTACACGCCCTGGCGCTGCTGGCAAAACTCCTGCGCCGCCCGCGACGAATCATCGAACGTGGCCCCGGTCAGCACAATCTCCACTTGGTCGCGCCCGAACAGGCGCACTTTGTCCACCTTCTGGGCGGGGGTGGCGGCGGGCATGAAGATGTAGCCGCGCCGGCCCAGCAGCTGGCAGGCGTAGGCCACGCCTTGGGCGTGGTTGCCGGCCGAGGCGCACACCACCGGCCGGGTGGCCTCATCGGCTGGCAGCCCCGCCATCTTGTTGTAGGCCCCCCGAATCTTGTAGGAGCGCACCACCTGCAAATCCTCCCGCTTCAAATAAATAGTAGCCCCGTAGGCCGCCGAAAGCCCCAAATTGTGCTGCAGCAGCGTGGGACTGATGACGCCCTGCAGCGTGCGGGCCGCCTGCTCCACCAAGGGCAGCGGCAGGGCAGGGGTGAGGGTGGCTTGTTCCATAAGTAAGATGGTAGCGCCAAAAACTGCCATTCCGAGCAGCGCGAGGAATCTGAGTTGCTCGCTCGAAGGAGTACACCAGATTCCTCGCGCTGCTCGGAATGACAGTTCAAGGCAGATTTTCGTTAATTACCGTCGGCCGTGAGGGCGTAGGCTTCTTCCTGTTTTACTTTTTCGGCGGCGCGGGAGCGTAGCTCGCGCACGGTGGCGCCGGTTTGCCACAGCTCCGAGTCGCGCACTTCTTTCAGCTCGGCTTCCAGCTCCTGGCGGTAGCCGGGCGTGGAGCCGCGCTGGATGGTGCGGGCGGCTTCCTGGCCCGAGGCCACGCTGTCGTACAGCTCGTTGAGCACGGGCAGGGTGGCTTCGCGGAAGCGGCCTTTCCAGTCGAGGGCGCCGCGCTGGGCCGTGACGGAGCAGTTGCTGAACATCCAGTCCATGCCGTTTTCGCCCACCAGCGGCACCAGGCTCTGGGTGAGTTCCTCCACGGTTTCGTTGAAGGCCTCAGAGGGCGAGTGGCCGCGCTGACGCAGCACCTGGTACTGGGCCTCGATGATGCCGGCCAACGCGCCCATCAGCACCCCCCGTTCGCCGGTGAGGTCGGAGTATACTTCCTTGCGGAAATCGGTTTCAAACAGGTAGCCCGAGCCCACCCCGATGCCCAGGGCCACGGCCTTCTCGTAAGCCTGGCCGGTAGCATCCTGGTACACGGCAAACGACGAGTTCAACCCGCCCCCGGCCACAAATAAACGGCGCAGACTAGTACCGCTGCCCTTGGGCGCTACCAGTACCACGTCCACGTCGGCGGGCGGGATGATGCCCGTCTGGTCGTTGAAGGTGATGCCGAAGCCGTGGGAGAAGTACAGGGTTTTACCAGCCGTGAGGTGGGGCTTGAGCGTGGGCCACACGGCAATCTGGCCGGCATCGGAGAGCAAATTAGCCAGGATGGTGCCCCGCGCGGCGGCTTCTTCCAGACTAAACAGCGTTTCGCCGGCCACCCAGCCATCAGCCTCCGCCTTGCGCCACGAAGCCGAATCGGGCCGCTGTCCCACAATCACGCGGAAGCCGTTGTCGCGCAGGTTCAGGGCCTGGCCGGGGCCTTGCACGCCGTAGCCCAGCACGGCAATGGTTTCGTTCTGCAGAATGGCGCGGGCTTTTTCCAGCGGAAATTCCTCGCGGGTTACTACGTGCTCTTCTACGCCGCCAAAGTTGATGGTTGCCATGATGGTTTTTGGTTTATGGTTGCTGGTTTTTGATTTATGGTTGGTGGCTTATGGCTGTGAATGGTTGAGGATAAGGCAGCGAACGAAGCCAAAAACCAAAAACCAGCAACCATAAACTAAGCTTGGTCACATCGAAAACACCTTGTCGCGGCGGTCGAGGAACTCGTTTTCGCTCACATCCTCGCCGGGCTGCTGGTGCTCGAACTCGCGCAGCTTGTGGTGGAAGCCCTGGCTGTCTTTGATGATGGCAATGCGGGCTGAGCGCACAAACTCGATGAGGCCGTAGGGATGCAGCACCGTCAGCAGCTTGTCGGTTTCCTCGCGGTGGCCGGTGGTTTCAAACACGGTGTAATCCTTGCGGATTACCACGGCCCGGGCCCCGTGCTCCCGCAGCAGCCGCTCCACCAGTGCCCGCTCGGCAATGACATCGGTGGGCACCTTGTAGAGGGCCATTTCCTGCCAGATGACTTCCTCATTGGGGTTGAAGTACACTTTCAGCACCTCCACCTGCTTCTCCATCTGGCGGGCAATTTTGCGCACCACCTCCTCCGACTCATGCACCACGATGTTGAAGCGGTGAATCCCCTCAATCTCCGAGGGCGAGGTGTTCAGGCTCTCGATGTTGATTTTGCGCCGGGAGAAGATGATGGCCAGCCGGTTAAGCAGTCCCACCTGGTTCTCGGTGTACGCCGTGATGTTGTATTCTTGCTTGTGAGACATAAGACGGTGATACATGAGAGGTGAGACGAGCGGCGTAGCAGCCAATACCCCGTCATTGCGAGCGGAGCGAAGCAATCCGTCCTTATCAGAGGCAAAAGCCCTGACCTGTTCCAAAGCCTTTTATTGGTAGCTTCGGTCAGGGCTTGTCAGTTCTCCAGGGCTTTGCGCTTTGATAAGGACGGATTGCTTCGTCCTTCGTCCTCGCAATGACAGTTGCCTCTGGCTCGCCCTGACAGTTACTTTAAGCGGATTTCGCCCACGCCGCAGCCCTGGGGTACCATGGGGAAGATGTTGTTTTCGCGGGTCACGCGCACTTCCAGCAGGAAGGAGCCGGGGTGAGTGAGCAGCTGGCGGAGGGCGGGTTGCAGGTCGGGGCGGTGCTCCACGCGGCGGGCGGCAATGCCGTAGCCGTTGGCCACCGTCACGTAGTCGGGGCTAGCAATTTCCACGGCGGAGTAGCGCCGCTCGTGGAACAGCTCCTGCCACTGCCGCACCATGCCCAGAAACTGGTTGTTGAGCAGCAGAATCTTCACCTCGATGCCCGTTTGCATGATGGTGCCCAGCTCCTGAATCGTCATCTGAATGCCCCCGTCGCCGATAACGGCTACCACTGTGCGGTGCGGCGCGCCGTAGCGGGCTCCAATGGCAGCCGGCAGCGCAAAGCCCATGGTACCCAGGCCGCCGCTGGTGATGCTCAGGCGCGGGTGGTTGAGGCGGGCGTAGCGGCAGGCCACCATCTGGTGCTGGCCCACGTCCGTCACAATGATGGCCTCGCCCTGGGTCAGTTCATTGAGCTGGTGAATCACCTCGCCCATGGTCAGCTCGTCCTGGGTCGGGAACAGCTCATCCTGAATCACGGCGGCCACCTCCTCGGCGTCATGGTCGCGGAAGCGTTGGCACCACGCGGGGTGTTGGCGGGCGGCTACCAGCTGCGTGAGCAGGGGCAGGGTTTCCTTGCAGTCGCCCCACACCGGCACGGTGGCCGTCACGTTCTTGTCGATTTCGGTGGGGTCGATGTCAAGGTGAATCACCTGGGCCTGGCGGGCGTATTTGTCGAGGCGGCCCGTTACCCGGTCGTCGAAGCGCATGCCGATGGCCACGAGCACGTCGCACTCGTTGGTGAGGACGTTGGGGCCGTAGTTGCCGTGCATGCCCAGCATGCCCACGTTCAGCGGGTGGCCGGTGGGCAGGGCTCCGGCACCCAGAATCGTCCAGGCCGCCGGAATGCCGCTTTTCTCGATGAACGCCCGGAACTCGGCTTCGGCCTGGCCCAGCAGCACGCCCTGGCCCCAGAGCACCAACGGGCGCTGGGCCTGGTTGATGAGCTCGGCGGCGCGCTGCACGTACTCGGGGCGTACCACGGGCCGGGGCCGGTAGCTGCGGATATGAGTGCAGCGCGCGTAACCGGCGTGCTCAAACAGCTGCAGCTGGGCGTTTTTGGTGATGTCGAGCAGAACCGGGCCGGGCCGGCCGCTGCGGGCAATGTAGAAGGCCTTAGCCAGCGCCGCCGGAATATCCCGGGCGTCCGTTATCTGGTGATTCCACTTGGTAACGGGCGTGGTGATGTTCAGAATATCGGTTTCCTGAAAGGCATCAGTGCCCAGCAAATGCGCAAACACCTGCCCCGTGATGCACACCAGCGGCGTGGAGTCAATCTGAGCATCGGCCAGACCGGTGACCAGATTGGTGGCGCCGGGGCCGCTGGTGGCAAACACCACGCCCACCCGTCCCGAGGCCCGGGCGTAGCCCTGGGCGGCGTGAATACCGCCCTGCTCGTGGCGCACCAGCACGTGGTTTAGCTGCTCCTGAAAATCATACAGGGCATCATAAATGGGGATGATGGCCCCGCCGGGGTAGCCGAAAATCGTGTCCACGCCCTCGGCCACCAGGCCCTGCAACAGGGCCACGGCCCCGGATACCTGCGGGGCGGCCAGGGCCTCAGGCGAGGCTGGCGCGGACTGAAGCTGCGGGTTCGGGAACATGGCGGTGGTCGGCTAAGTCGGTGATGCAGCCGTGGCTGGCGTCGCTCACGGTGCGGATGTATTTCAGCAGCACGCCCTGGCTGACCGGGGGCGCGGGCTGCTGCCACTGCTGGCGGCGCCGGGCCAGCTGCTCGTCGCTCAGGGCCACGTCCATGGTGTTGGCGGCGGCGTCCAGCGTAATCCAGTCGTCGTTTTCCACCAGGGCCAGCGGGCCGCCGTCGTAAGCCTCGGGGCTCACGTGGCCGATAACGAAGCCGTGGGTGCCACCCGAAAATCGACCGTCGGTTAGCAGGGCCACCTTATCACCCAGCCCGGCCCCGATGATGGCCGACGTGGGCTTGAGCATCTCGGGCATGCCCGGCCCGCCTTTGGGCCCCACGTACCGAATCACGACGACGTGGCCCGGCTGAATCAGGCCCTGCACAATGCCCTCGTTCAGCTCCTCTTCCGAGTCGAACACGATGGCCGGGCCGGCAAAGCGGGTGCCTTCCTTGCCGGTAATCTTGGCCACCGCGCCCCGGGGGGCCAGGTTGCCGTACAGAATCTGAATGTGGCCGTCGGGCTTGATGGGGTTGCTGGCGGTGCGCAGAATGTCCTGTTCGGGGCCCAGCGGAGCCACGTCGGCCAGGTTTTCGGCCAGGGTGCGGCCCGTTACGGTCAGCAAATCCCCGTGCAGCAGGCCGGCGTTGAGCAGGGTTTTGAGCACGGCCGGCACCCCGCCCCGGGCCGAAAGGTCCTCCATCAGGTACTTGCCGCTGGGCTTGAGGTCGGCCAGCACCGGCGTCCGGTCACTCACGGCCTGGAAGTCCTCCAGCGTGAGCCGCACCCCAGCGGCGTGGGCAATGGCAATGAGGTGGAGCACGGCGTTGGTGGAGCCGCCTAGCACAGTGGTTACCACCATGGCATTTTCGAAGGCCTCGCGCACCAGAATGTCGCGGGGTTTGAGGTCCAGCTCCAGCAGGCGGCGCAGGTACGCGCCGGTGCTGCGGCATTCCTGCTGCTTCTCGGCGCTTTCGGCCGGGGCCGACGAGGAGTAGGGCACGCTCAGGCCCAGCGTTTCGATGGCGGCGGCCAGGGTGTTGGCCGTGTACATGCCCCCGCAGGCCCCCGGCCCCGGGCAGGCGTTGCGGATGATGCCGCGGTAGTCCTCGTCCGAAATCTGGCCCTGTAGTTTCTGTCCGTAGGCCTCGAAGCACGACACAATGTTGAGCTGCTGCCCCTTGAACGTGCCGCCCCGAATGGTGCCGCCGTACACCATCAGGCTGGGGCGGTTGAGGCGGGCCATGGCAATGAGGGCCCCGGGCATGTTTTTGTCGCAGCCCACCACGCAGGCTAGGGCGTCGTAGTTGTGGGCCCCGGCCATGGCTTCAATGGAATCGGCAATGATTTCCCGGGACACCAGCGAGTAGCGCATGCCCGGCGTGCCGTTAGTGATGCCGTCCGAAATGCCGATGGTATTGAAGCGCAGTCCCACCAGGTCCTGCTCCTGCACGCCCTGCTTCACCGCGTCGGCCAGCTGGTTGAGGTGCATGTTGCAGGTGTTGCCCTCGAAGCCCGTGGAGCAAATGCCCACGAACGGCTTGCGCAAATCGGCCTCCGCAATGCCGGAGCCAATCAGCATAGCCTGCGAGGCCGGCAAGCTGTCGTCCTGGGTGTAGATGCGGCTGTATTTGTTGAGCAGGGCCATGCGGGGGAATGTGCGGAATGTGCTGATGTGGAAAATGTGCTGCGTGTGGCCAGCACGTCATGCTGAGCGC
Source organism: Hymenobacter sp. 102 (assembly GCF_049949205.1). NCBI lineage: Bacteria > Pseudomonadati > Bacteroidota > Cytophagia > Cytophagales > Hymenobacteraceae > Hymenobacter > Hymenobacter sp. 102. The sequence continues at coordinate 1,363,781 of NZ_CP188172.1, read as the reverse complement.
AGCCGAAGCATCTCTACCGCTTCGTTCAGGTAGTTCGCCTCACCCCCCGGCCCCCTCTCCAGGGGGAGAGGGGGAGCCTGCCGATTGGTAGGGAAGGCCGCTGGGGTTAGTGGTTGTAGAGACGCGACACTTCGCGTCTCGTCGTTGCTGAGGTTGGGGCGAAATAGGACGGTCAGTTGCCCGTCTTTCAAAAACTGTCAGTTCTAAACTCTCAGTTCTAGGCTCTAACTTCTAGGCTCTCCGTTCTAACCGACTGCCCTGTTACCAGCGCTTGGTAATGCTGGGCCAGCATGCCGCCGATGGTTTGCTGGAAGGGGCGCTCAAACACCACGTCATCCACCGAGGCCACGCCGATAACCTCGGCGGCGGTGCCCGTCATGAAGGCGGCTTCGGCGGTGCGCAGCTCCTCGGGGCCGAAAAACCGCTCCGTGACGGTGATACCGGCTTCGCGGGCCAGGTCGATGATGGTGTTGCGGGTGATGCCGCGCAGGATGCTGCCGGCCGGAGGGGTAACCAGTTCGCCGTTGCGCTCGAAGAAGAAGTTGGCCCCGGGACCTTCGGCCACGTTGCCGTGCATGTCCAGCAGCAGGGCCTCATCGTAGCCTCGGCCTTTGGCCTCGGTGCTGGCAATGATGGAATTGACATAGTGTCCCGCCACCTTGGCCTCAATAGGCACGGCCTTGGGGTTGGGCCGCTCGTAGGGCGACACGGTGAGGCGCAGGCTTTGGTCGCCGAGGTACTTGCCCCATTCCCACACGGCCACCAGCACGTTGCTGGTGGTAGCCGCCTTGAGACTCATGTTGGGCGTGCCGGCAAATACCAGCGGGCGGATGTAGGCGTCGGTCAGGCCGTTGCGCTCCAGCACCTCGTAGCTGATGCGCGTCAGTTCTTCCACCGAGTGCGGCAGCGGTAAGCCAATAGCCTTGCAGGAATAATGCAGGCGCTCATAATGCTCCCCGGCCTTGAAAATGCGGGTGCCGGCCGGCGTAGCGTAGGCCCGAATGCCCTCAAACACGGCATAACCGTAGTGCAACGATTGGGCATACACGCCGCAGGTAGCTTGCGCGGCTGGTACGAACTCGCCATCCAGAAAGGCGACGGTATCAGGAGAGTAATACATGAGCGTGGTACAACTGACAAACGGAGGAACCGCCCGCGTGCCGCTTAGCGGAGCAGGAAGGGAAATGCGGGCGACGCAGGCCGCACTACCGACGAGCCTTGGTTTGATTCTATTCGGAGCAGGGCGTAGGAGCCGGCCATGGTTTGGCCGTTGGGCGTGGCCGTAAGAATGGTGGCCCGCCAGCCAGCTCCGGCAAATGCAGAAAATAGTGCGGACAAAGAGGTGGAGAAGTGAGCTGACATAGCATCTTTGGGCTGATATTCGGCTGCTAAGTACCCGCAGAGGTTCAGCGGCTGAAAACTTCTTTCCAATAGCCCTACTATTTCTAGAAAATCACTTTTGTTGTATAAGTATCATAAAATCAAAAGGTTAATTTTTGACTTTGTACAATGCCCAACGAAAGTACTGACCCGGTTTTTCAGCTCATAAAGTCGCTGACCCGCACCGAAAAGCGTCACTTCCGGTTGTTTGCCAACCGCCAGGGCTCCGCCGAAGGCCTGAAGTTTCTGCAGTTATTTGATGCCCTGGACGGGCAGGAGCGGTACGATGAGGAACGGGTGCTGCAGCAGGTGCCGGCCATCAAAAAAGTGCAAATGGCCAACCTCAAGGCCAACCTCTATAAGCAGCTGCTCTCCAGTCTGCGCATGTACCACGCGGGCCACAACCTGGATATTCAACTGCACGAGCAACTGGATTTTGCCCGGGTGCTCTACAACCGGGGCCTGTACCAGCACAGCCTGCGCATGCTGGAAAAAGTAAAAGCCACGGCCCAGCAGGCCGAGCTGCGCCACATTGTGTTGCTGGCGCTGGATTTTGAGAAGCTGATTGAGGGTCAATACATTACCCGGAGTATTCAGGGGCGGGCCCGGCAGCTTTCCGACGAAGCCACCGACACGGTACAGCACATTGGGCGCGAGCATGAGCTGTCGAACCTGGCGCTGCGCATGTACGGGCGCTACCTCAAAATCGGGCACACCCGCAACCAGCAGGACTACGAGAATATCACTGCTTACTTCCGGGAAGGGCTACCTACACTGGAACCCCGGGAGGCTAGCTTCTTCGAGCAGTTATACTTCTACCAGGCGCACGTATGGTACTATACCATCACGCAGAATTTCCGGCAGTGCTACCGGTACGCGCAGAAGTGGGTTGACCTGTACGAGCATAACCAGCTGATGTGTGAGCAGCAGCCGATGCTCTACATCAAGGGCGTGCACAATGTGCTCATCACCACGTACAATATGTTGTACTACAGTCGGTTTGAGGAGGTGTTGGCTCAATTAGAAACCTACGCTGCCGACCCCGACCGGCGCAGCAACCCTAACATTGACGCGCTGCTGTTCTTGTACATCTATACCAACCGGCTCAACGGCTACTTCATGCGCGGCGAGTTTACGGCCGGCCTGCAGATAGTGCCGGAACTGCTCGAGAACCTGGAGCGGTACCGCATGCAGCTGGATTCGCACCGGCGCTTGGTGTTCTACTACAAAATTGCCAGCCTGTACTTCGGCAGCGGGCAGCCTACCAAAGCTATTGAGTACCTCGAAAAGGTAATCTACTTTAAGGAAGCCAACTTGCGCGAGGATATTCAGTGCTTTGCCCGCATCCTGAGTCTGATTGCTCACTACGAAGCCGGCCGCGACGAGGTGCTGGAATATCAGATCCGCTCGGTGTACCGTTTTCTGGGCAAGATGAACGACCAGCAGCAGATGCAGGAGGCAATTTTTCGGTTTTTGCGCAACCTGGGGAACGTAGCCCCTTCGCAATTGAAAGAGGCCTTCATCAAGCTGAAAAACCAGTTAATTCAGATTGCCGAAGACCCTTACCAGCGTCGCCCGTTCATTTACCTCGACATTATTTCCTGGCTGGAAAGCAAGATTGAGAACGTGCCCGTGCAGGAAATCATCCGCCGCAAGTTTAGCCGGCTGAAATGAGGCCCCGCCAGGTTATTGCCTTGTTGTGCCTCCTTGCGTTGGCATGCTACCTCACCACTTCACCACCGGCACACCGCGCATGGCCTGTATAAACAGGGCAGCTACCGCTCCCACGTACAGGGCAGTGCCCAGCCAGGTGAGTAGACTGGCCTGGCGGGGCTGCCAGTGGCTGAGAGCCCAGCCCAGCAGCGGCAGGGCCTGCAACGCGTGCATACCCATGAAATGGGCGAGGCGCAGGTCGCCGGCCCGGGTGCTCCAGCCGAGGCCGGGCAGGCCGGGGCCGCCGTCGGGGGCTCCCACCGTGTGCTGCCCCAGGCGAATCATGACGCCGCCCAGTACCGAACCGATTAGAAACACCAAGAGCCCCAGTCGCACGCCCCACACGTAGCCCGCCGGGCCGTGGGGCTGGTAGTGCCACACCAGATACACCGCCCAGATGGTAGCCAGGGTATTTACCAGAATAAACGTACCCATCAGCCCGAAAACCAGTCCATCGAAGGCAGAAGCGGTATTGTAGTGCGAAGTAGTGCCCCGGGCCGCCTGCACGAAGATGCAGGCCATTTCCACTACCATACTCAGGGCCGCTGCCATGCTGACGAGGCGGACGGCTCCGCTGGCCGGCGCGGGTAAATCGGCCAGCAGCCAGCCCAGCGTCCAGAGGTAAAGCAGGCCGGACAGGGCGAATTTGGCCGGCTTCACCCACGCGGGCAGGCCGGTGATAAGGCGCGGATCCAGAAATAGCATGACCAGTGCCAGCAGCAGTAGCCCCACGTGCAGCCAACCCGCCCAGGCCAGTACGGGATTGGCGCGGTGCAGCACGCGCAGCCAGGTAGAAACGGGCATCAACGCCGCCAGCGCGGCCGTGGGCAGAGGTAGGGTAGCCGACATGACAAGGAAGCGTTAGGAGGGAAGAATTGGAGCAGAAATTTGTTTCTCGCGGCCATAAAAGCGGCGTGCCAGGGTATAGAGCAGCAGCCCCACCGGCCCGAACAGGAACGTGAGTAGCAGGCAGGGCACCAGTAGCAGGTGCGGCACGCCGCGCCGCCGCGCATCCCGGCTTTCCCAAATGCCTAGGCACAGATCAAAGCACAGGTAATGCACCCAGCCCGCCAGCAGCGCCCAGGGGTTGCGGAACAGCACGGCCACATCGGCCAGTGTGCTGAAGCCGCCTTCCCGGGCGTGCGCCCCCAGGTAGTGGCTGCCAATGAGCAGCGCGTAGCAGCCGGCCAGCACCAGAGGCAGCGCGCCGCTGAGCACCACCCACTGCGTGACGCGCCAGCGCGGAGCCAGCACCAGCAAGGCCCAGCCCAGCAGAGCCACCGGATTAGCCAGGGAAAACAGGAAGTCAGGAGTCAGAGCCATGCGCCGCGCAGATTGGTTTGGTGCCGTAAACATGCACGAACCTTCGCAATCTGCCGGCGCAAAACCTGGTGAAGTGCGGTTTCAGCAAGCCGAAGCAACGGGTCTGCGGGGGTGAAACGACAACTACTGCCACGCCTGCCCGTACCTTTGGGCCGTGGAAGCTGCTTGTTTGCGTACTGTGTTAGTTGGACTGGGGCTGACCCTGGTCCCAGCCCTGGCCATAGCCGGCCCAGCCCCGGCCGTAGCCGATGATACCACCTTCGTGCGCCAATCGCACCGCCGGGCCGTATTCCAGTTCGACCAGCGGTTTTCAATCCTCAATGGCGAAATAGTTGGCATCAACGGGCTGAAAGGCGGCATTGAGTGGCGCGGGCGCTGGCGCGCCGGTCTGGGATTTTACCGCCTGTCGGGGGGCGTACCTACCCGCGTGCCCCAGCCGGTGGGCACGCCCCCCGGCACCCGCGACGAAGTGCGCTTCCGCTACGCAGCAGGCTACGGAGAATACGTATTTATCGGCAATCCGCGGTGGGAATTGAGCCTACCCCTGCAGTTGGGCGTGGGCAACTACTACACCAAATACACCTTTCCCGATGGCAAGGTGCAGCGCACCAATCGTCAGGTGTTGTATCTGATAGAACCCTCTATGGCCGCGCACTACCGCATATTCCGCTGGGTAGGGTTGGGGGCCGGAACCGGTTACCGGCAAGTATTCGCCTCTGGTAGGTTACCCGAAGACCAAATCAGCGGCTACATCTTTTTCGGCCGCGTCAAGCTCTTCCTTGGCGACTTCATCAAAGTTGTACGCGGCCACGAACCCCTGTTTACTCAGCGGGGGCTCAAGCGGGAGAAGTAGCAAACAGCTTGAAAAAATGCGGTTCGTGCTACCGCACCGTACGCAGGGTGCTGAGACGGTCGAGTTTGCCCGACGCCGTGGTGCGGAACTCCGGCACGGCCACCAGCTCCCGGGGTACCTCGTATTTATCCAGGCGCTGGCGCAGCAGGTGCAGCAGGTGTTCCTGCTGCGTTGCGGTTAATTTAGCGCCCTCCAGAAAAGCCGTTACCTGCTCCCCCAGGCGTTTGTCGGGGCGGGCGGCTACAAAGGCGCGGCGGCTCAGGTTCAGCTCGGTGAGGGCCACTTCCAGCACCAGTTCCACCTTCTCGGCCTGTACCTTTACGCCGCCGGTGTTGATAACAAAGTCGGCGCGGCCGAGCCACTCAAAGCTGCGGCCGTCGGCGGCCAGTGAAATCCGGTCGTTGGTGGTGATGAGTTGGTTTTCCGTTACGTCGGCGCGCACGGTGAGGCAGCCACGCGCGTCCTGCCCCACCGTAATGCCGGGCAGCACCTTGTACGGGAGCTGCACATTGGGGCCGTTGAGGCGGCGCAGGGCAATGTGGGAGGCCGTTTCCGTCATACCATACGTCACGTACACGGGTACCCGCAGCTGCTGGATGTCCTTTTCCAGGCTGCGCTCCACGGCAGCTCCGCCCACCAGAATAGCCTTCAGGCGGTTGAGGCGGGAAGCGTGGCCGGCTGCCAGCACGGCCCGCAGCTGCAGGGGCACAAAGGAGGTAAAGTCGAATTCGGCCGCGGCGGGTACCAGGGCCAGCGGGTCGGCCTGAGGTTCCACAATGGTGAGGTGCATGCGCCGCTCCAGGCCGCGCACCAGCATCATCAGGCCACCCACAAACTCGCAGTTCAGGCACACCAGCATCCGGTCGCCAGGACCCAGGTCGAAGTAGTCGCCGGTGCGCCGGGCCGAGGCTTCCAGCTGCCGCCGCTTCAGCTGAATCAGCTGGGGCTGGCCGGTGGAGCCGGAGGTGGGCAATCCGAACTCCTGGGCCCCGTTCAGCCATTGCCGCACAAAGTCCAGCACCCGGGCCTCGTAGCCGTTCAGATCCTGGGGGGCGCGGGCGGGGTACTGCTGGATATCCTGGTAGCGAAATTCGCGGCCATTGAGGAGCAACGAGTCGGGGAGGAGGTCAGTTTCGGAAGCCATAGCGCAGGATGGAGAGGAAAGAGGGGCAAGATAACCGCTGATAAAACCACCCGCGCAACTAAACCTCCCACGCGCGAGAAGATAAACGGGTCGGGGGCTTGACTATGAGGTGATTACGGGTGTATCTTAAATACGTCACTAATCTCCGAACGCCATGTCCTTGCCCGCACCAAGTCCGTTCGCACAGGCCAAGATCTTCGTGTTTCGCCGCTACAGCACGCTCCGTGACGAGGGAGCGGCCCCGGCCGCCAGCCCCGTTGCCGAGGCCGCCCGCCAAGCCCGGAAACGGCTGAAAAAGCGGGCGAAGAACGAGCGGTTGCGCAATTTTTTCGGCTGGTGCGCTGGCTGTGAAGCCTACGGGTCGATATTTTAGCGGAGCACTCCCCGCCTGAAGTGGCATCAGTAATACAGTTGCAGCACGTCTACATCGGCCACTGGGAGGCGCACGGTCACGCGTGTTCCGGTTTGCTGGAAGCGCAGGCTCCCCCGCTGCCCCGAGGTAGCCCGGCGCACGGGTTTGTCGGCGGTAACGGTTACCTGAATTTCCTGCGGCGTACCGCTCCAGTTGAGCAGCGTTACGGCTACGCCGGCGGCGCTGTACAGTGCCGGGGCTTCCACCAGCGGCTTATCCAGCTGTACCGGCAAATTGGCCCGGGCATCCAGTACAGGCTGCACCAGCAGACGGCGCCAGCCCGCCGCGAAGCCGCTGGGCAACCCGCCGGTGTAGGTGGTAGCCGAGTGGCGGTAGGATAGCCCCGGGTAACAGGCAAACCGGATAATGCGGCCATTGCCCAGGCGGCGTTCCGTGACGGCCGGCGTTCCATCCTCAAACTGCTCAAGTACCCGGGCATCGGGCTGTACGGAGAGCTTTTCCCGCTCGCCGAATACGGTAAGGGCCCCGCCCGCTGCCGCTATCTGTCCTACTGGTTTGGCATCGGCATACTGCAGGGCCGGCAGGCGCAATGCCGTGACTGGAGCCACGCCGGCCGCTTGCAGCAGCATGCTGGCAGGTTGATGGTATCGATCAAACGCCATACTGCCAGCGGTAGTCACCAGGGTGCCGCCCGCATGTACCCAGCGCAGCACAGCTTCCGTTGATTCCTGCGGTAAATCGGGCGCGGTTACGTACAGTACCTTGGTTTGCTGGAAATCGGGCTCCGCCAGCTTCTGCTCATCCACAAACCGAACCGGTACGGCACTGTGCTGTAACGCCAGAAAAACCCCGTGCATATCCACCATGTAGCCCATCCGGCCGGCATCCAGATACGGGTTGGTGGCGTCGATGATACGGGGTGGATGCACAAACTCCTCCAAGTCCCAAAGCGGGGAGCTTTGGGGCGTGAGAATAGCAACCGGCGAAATCTTTGCCTGGCCGGGGTAGAGCAGGTCTTCGGCCTTCGCCACCAGCCGCATGCCCTGTGCCAACGGCTTAAACACGGATAGATTCTCGGAATAGCAATTGCCGGGGAAATTATACTCGGGGCCAAACGTGAAAAACTGGATAGTTTTAGCGCCGTGCCCCACCAAGGCCAACAACTTCTGAGACATGCCCCCCGGCCGCTGCCCCGATACGCGCGGAATCACCAATGAGGCCATGCCTACCTGACCCAACTCGGCCGCCGCCCGCAGCCGGGAGGCGTAGAACGACCATTGCGGGGCCATATCATCCCCGAACCAGTCTTCGGTGGCAATGGCGGTAGAGCCTCGTTCCCGCCCGAATTCCAGCCAGTCATGCTGGCCCATAGCGGCATTGGGGCTGCTGCCCTGGTCGTTGTTGCCAATGGGCCCCGGCTGGTACGCCAGACCCATGAAATTGTTGAAATTCACCAGCACCGGTACCTGCGGGCGAATTGCGGCCTCGTAAGCGCGGGCCACTTCGCCGAAAAACCGCGCGGAAGCCCACGGTACAAACCGGTTCGACCAATAAAACAGCCGCCGGGAGGGCAAGTCGTGGTACTCCTGACGGCCAATGAGCTGCACTTGGTCCCAAGATGCTTTGCCCAAGCTGGCGGGCTTCAGCCCTCGCTCTTGCAGGTACGCGTGGAAAGCGGCTAAGGCATTGGGGTCTTTGTTGAATTCCTGGTAACGGGCCGGGTAGTACCAACCGGGCTCATCACTGGTTACCCAAAATCCAATATCGTCCTTTTGCCAACCCGCTGCCAGTAAGGGCGCAATTTGGTCCTGCGCAAACTTCATAAACTCCACTTGGGGCTGCGGATTGAAGTTGAAAGCATACCCCGGCGGGCTGTACACCGCTCCCCAAACCTTATGAATACCGGCTGCCTTCACTGTGGCTGTCAGATGGGCGGGTACCGGGTGCAGCGCATTAAAGCCCAGACCGCACAAGCGCCGCACACCTTCGCGCCAACTCAGGTAGTCATCATCGGCCCCAATGTACCGCTCCCCGAATAGAATTTTTTTTGGCCTTTCCTGCTCTGGCAGAAAGGCCGCTTTCAGCGCCTGATCATACACCCGGCGGCCGTGGCCGGCGTAGGTATCCATGTGAATCTTTTGGTCAGTGCCCTTCCACAGAATGAGGCCCATATTGGAGCCGAACAGCTCGGCTTCCGTCATGCTGGTTTCGCCGCCAACGATAACACACTGCACCTGCGCCTTGAGCGTGGGGAATGAGGCGGCACCGGTGGGCGTAATGCGGGCATTGGTGGCTACCTGCCAGAAGGCGTTGTTGGCGTTGTTGTACGAGGTCAATACCTGCTCGATGCCAGCGCGGGTAGAGGCGGCCCACCCACTCCAGGCCGTGCCCTGAAAGGTGACGGCCTGGGTATTGCCCGTCAGTAACAGGCTGAATGACTGGGCCGCGGCCGGCGCTTTCCCTTGCACGCTGAGAATACGCACCCGCACCCGGTAATCGGGTACCTCCTTGGCGGTGGGAGCCGCTACAAGCAATACAGGTAGGAACAGGATGCCAAGCAGGAAGAATATCCGGGCCAGAAAAACGCGCATATAACAATGGGAGAAGAGTCAGAAAAAACCGGGGGGCGCCCCTGAGTTCGAACAATGAGGTAATGCACACAGCACAAAAAAGCACCAGCAGTTGCGTGCTGATGCTGTACGAAGCAGGGTGCTTATAGGGCTACGGAGCAGACTTTGCTGCCGCCGGCTCAGGCAACAGCTTGAAATATGTAGCCACGAACTGGTTATTGACCACCTGACCCTGCACTTCCGCTTTGCGGATGGCCTGGCAGAAGCCGTCCTTGGCGTGGGCGTCGCCGTGGGAATCAATAGTGGTGCCCTCCACGAAGTAGGCTTTGCCATCGATGCGCACGGCCAGGTCGCAGCCCTTGCCTGGCAGGCCCAGGCGACACTGCCCGCAGGAGGCTTCTACCGTTTGGATCGGTGTGGTAGAAACAGCAGCGCCCTGGGCAGGGGCGGCAACCGATTGAGCGCGCGATACAGCAGCCGAACCGGTCAGTAGCAACAGTAGCAATAACGACTTCATGGCGAAAAGCAGAAAAGAGAAACGACAAACCAAAGATTTGGGCAATGCAGCCATAGGCTGCTGACTATCCTGTAGCTGCGCTGGCCGCATGAAGGTAGTTATACGGCCGTCAGTAGTACTGAGGAGGTCATCATGGCCAGGTAATAGTTGGTGCAGTGGGTTGCGCAAAGCAGCAAAATGGGTTTGGCCGCCAGTTGCTCAAACTCCGCAGAGCTGCTGATGGCGTACTCGTAGTTGCCGGTTCGCCACTTGAAGTCAGGCTGCAGGTGCAGCAGTTCCTGGCCTGCCTTATCCAGCAGTACGTAGTCGTTTTTCAGTACCGAGCGGTTTTTCAGCACGAATACCCGACTTTCTTGCCCGAGCCGGGACTTGAGCACGATGCTGCCGTTCCAGTGCATTTTAAAGCTCAGGCCCACGGCATCGTGTTCCTTCACCTCAATGGTGGTACCCCAAAATCCCCGGGGCTCGGCGCGCAGGCTGGTGCCATCGGGCAGGGTCAGAGTTGCTTTGAAGGAAAACCACTCGGCATACTTCAGCTGGCCCAGTACAGCCCCGTCACTTAGCAGCGAGAAGGTGCGCGTGTCAGTTGATTGAACCTGGTATCCGGCCATATTCTCAGGGTAAATCGGTGGAATTAGAAACCTGCCTCATTGGCTGCTCCGCTGCCTGGTTTTTCCGGGTTTCAGTGCGTGAGTAGGAACGGTGGCAATATAGCAGGAGGCTACGAACAGGCCTGTGCGGCCGCAATAAAAACGGCCCGCTCCACGAATGGGGCGGGCCGCTGATACTGTGCACTGCCGGGGTTACGGGAACTTGGGGTACTTGTCGAAGTCGGGCTTGCGCTTCTCAATGAAGGCGTTTTTGCCTTCTTTGGCTTCCTCCGAGAGGTAGTACAGCAGCGTGGCGTTGCCGGCCAGCTCCTGAATACCGGCCTGCCCGTCCAGCTCGGCGTTGAAGCTGGATTTGAGCATGCGCAGTGCCAGGGGGCTTTTCTCCAGAATTTTGTGGCACCAGGCCACGGTGGTTTCCTCCAGCTTGTCCAGCGGCACCACTTTATTTACCAGGCCCATATCAAGGGCTTCCTGGGCGTTGTACTGGTCACAGAGGAACCAGATTTCGCGGGCCTTCTTCTGACCTACCACGCGGGCCAGGTAGGAAGCGCCGAAGCCGCCGTCAAACGAACCAACTTTAGGACCAGTCTGGCCGAAGCGGGCGTTTTCGGCGGCAATGCTCAGGTCGCAGACTACGTGCAACACGTGGCCGCCCCCAATGGCCCAGCCGGCCACCATGGCAATAACGGGCTTCGGAATGGAGCGAATCATCTTCTGCAGGTCCAGCACGTTCAGGCGGGGCACGGTGTCCTCGCCCACGTAGCCGCCGTGGCCCCGCACGCTCTGGTCGCCACCCGAGCAGAAGGCTTTGCCGCCCTCGCCGGTCAGGATAATCACGCCGATATCGGTGCGGTTGCGGCAGATGTCCATCGCCTCAATCATCTCCTGTACCGTGAGGGGCGTGAAGGCGTTGTGTACCTGCGGGCGGTTGATGCTGATTTTGGCGATGCCGCCGTGCTGGGTGAAGAGAATTTCGCGGAACTCCTTGATCGGGGTCCAGGTAAGTTGTTCGGCCATGAGAGGGGCAGTTACCTTATGGAGTGGAAAATGATGCGCGTACCGCCGCGCGGTACTGTTCAAAGAATTCGGCGTTGGTCGGGCTGTCGGTGGTTATTTCGAGCAGCGCCGCGCCGGATTCAGCTGCAAAGAAAACCGGTAGCGCCGACTCTAGTTCAGTAAATGTGGAAACCGGCAGGTAGCGCAGCTTAAAGTCGCGGGCGGTATTCTCGGCTGTGAGGGGCTGGCGGGTTTCAAAAAACTCCTCCAGCTCCGGCTGCTGGCGGGGCCCGTCGATGAGCCGGAAAATGCCGCCCGCGTGGTTATTAAGCAGAATTACCTTCAGGTTGGGCGTGGGATAGTTGTGCCAGAAGGCATTCCGGTCGTAGAAAAACGCCACGTCGCCGGTGAGCAGCACTACGGGCCGATTGGGTTGGGCCAGGGCAGCGCCCACGGCCGTGCTGGTGCAGCCATCAATGCCGCTGGTGCCCCGGTTAGCAAACACTTCCACTATGCGGCCCGCCGGTACGCCCAGAATGTTGGCGTAGCGCACGGCCATGCTGTTGGCCAGGTGCAGGGCTGTGTGGTCGGGTAGCTGCTGCAAGGCTCGGTAAATGGCCGTAAACTCGTTAAAAGGCTGATTTAGCTGCTGCATAAACTCCCGCAGAAAGCCGGTGGCCCAGTTTTCGGCGGCCTGCCAGGGGCGCAGGTACGCGACTTTAGCCGGAGCATCCGCATCAGCGGAGGCCCACGTCAGGCGAACCGGCTCGCCCAGCGGCTGTGGGCGGGGTGCTACGCGGGTGGCATCCTGCGCGGGGGCGTGGCCCCGATTGGAGTCGAATCCCTGCGGCTCTGCGGAATTTGTGGGTTCAGCTGGAATTGAACCAGCAACGTGCTCTTGCTGAGAAGAAACGTGAGAATCTGAGCTTAACTCGGCAAAGAAATCAGCCGGTTCCATGCGCACAATCTTGGTCAGCGACTGGAACGTGTCGGCTACGGCCCCGGCGGACTGAATGTGCCAGTGTTGGGCCGGCTTGACGTTGCGCAAGTACAGTTTGAGGGCCTTGGAAATGAGTGACTGGCCGAAGGTGATAAGCAGCTCCGGTTTCAGCGCCTCTTTCAAACCAGCTTCCGGCACGGCCATAAACACGTCCTGCCGGCCCAGCGGAGCATTGCGCTGGTCGTAGCCGGCGGCGGCGGGCAGGTGCAGATTGGCAATCAAATCACCCACCACTGGTATTTGATAAGCAGCCGCAAACTGCCGCACGGCCAGCAGCAAATCGGCGTCGTAGCGGTGCTGGCCGGCTACTACCAACACGCGGCTGGCGCTCCGAATGGCGTCGCGCAACTCCTGCAGCTGGGCAGCGGGTAGCAGCGGGCGGCCCGGCAGCTCCCGCGTTACGCGCACCGGCCCGAACAGCAGTTCCTCGCCTTGTTTGGGGTAAAATGGCTCCCGCAGCGGTACGTTGATTTGCACCGGACCAGCCGGAAACTGTTCGGCTAAGCCAATGGCTTCTGATACAATGCGGGCGGCGTGCCACTGCGCATCGGGGTGAGTCGTGTCGGCGGGGAAAGTGAATGAGCATTTGGCGTGGGCCCCGTACAAATCCGCCTGCCGAATCGTTTGGCCGTCGAGTTGGTCAATCCACTCCGGGGGGCGGTCAGCGGTGAACACCACCAGCGGAATCTGCTGGAAATACGCTTCCGCTACGGCCGGCGCGTAGTTGAGGCCGGCCGTGCCGGAGGTGCACACCAGCGCCACGGCCCGCCGTTGCGCCTGGGCCAGTCCCAGCCCGATAAAGGCGGCGGCCCGCTCATCGGGCACGGTGCGCACCTGAATATCCGGGTGGCGGGCGAAGGCAATGGTCAGCGGCGCGCACCGGCTGCCCGGCGACAACACCACATCAGTAACGCCCAGCCGGGCACAGATTTCGGGGATATTATGAACGGCTTGCAGCAACGACATATAAAAGGCGGTATGCGAGAACCCCGGGCGGTGAACCGTAATCCAGAGTCATAAGCGGAAGTTTACTGTAAAATAGCCCCGATGGTGCGCAGCTTCAATTCGGTTTCCTGCCACTCCCGGGCTGGCTCTGAGTCGATGGTCAGGCCGGTGCCCGCGTAGAGAATGGCTTCCTGGGGCCGCAGCTGCAGGCAGCGCAGGTTTACGTACAGGCGGGCCACGCCGGCGTCGGGCAGATTCACGGGGCCGAGGAAGCCGGCGTAGTAGGCCCGGTCGTAGCCCTCGTGCTGGCGCAAAAAATCCAGGGCCGGCTGCTTAGGTACGCCGGCCACGGCCGGCGTGGGGTGCAGCAGCCGCAGCATATCGGTGCCCAGAGTGGGGAAGGGAACTTCATGCAGCTGCACGGCAAAATCGGTGCGCAGGTGCAGCAGCTGCCCGGCCGTGACGGTGCGCGGACCCTGCTCGTCGTACTCCCACAGGCGCAGCTGCTTGAAGCAGTTTACAATGTAGCGGGCTACCATGGCGTGCTCCTCCAGGTCTTTGCCGGCCCAGCGGGCGGTGGCGGGCTTCATGCCAGGGAGCAAGGGCTGGGTGCCGGCCAGCGCCATCGTCCGGAACACATGGTGCTCATCCACCTCAGCCAGCACCTCGGGCGTTGCGCCCAGCCAAGTGCCCACGCCCGGCGCACTCACCAACGACACAAACGCATTGGGGTAGCGGGTTTGCAGATCCTCAAACGCGGCCAAGGCATCAAACCCCGCCGGGAGCGGCTGCCGCACGGCCCGGCTGGATACCACTTTGCGCACCGTGCCTGCTTCAATAGCGGCCACGCCGGCCGCTACCAACGCCTCGTACTCCTCGCGGGAGGCGGTGGTGGGTGCCGGTTGCCGGCTCACGTGCCAGGGCAGCTCGTCAGCGTCGGCGAGGGCGGCGAACCGCTGGCGCAGCTCCGGCAGCCGGGACGCGGCGGTGGCACTTACCTGAATTTCCTCGGGCCGGGCCAGGTCAAAAAACAAGTCGGCGGGCAGGAACAGTGGCGGGTTGTGGTCGGAGTCCCGAAAGGGAAAAAACGCAAAGCCGGCGGGGGCAGTCGGCTCCAGCGCCGGGGGCAGACCGGCGTAGGCGGAGTCCACTTTCAGGCACAGACACAACCGGGCGTGCTGGGTATTGGGCAGCCGCCACAGCGCCACCGGCCGGCCGCTGGTAAGGGCCAGCGCCACCAGCCGCCGCAGCCGGTCGGGCACGGGGAGCTGGGGCTGCCAGGAAATGCGCTGCAACGAACTCATGCCTGTGGTTTGGCTTGCGGCAGATCAATAACCGCCATGGTAAGGCGGCTGATGCACACCAAGGCTCCGGTTTCCTCGTGGGTAATCCGGATTTCCCACACCTGCGTGCTGCGGCCCACGTGCAGCGCCGTGGCCCGGCCAATTACGTGGCCGTCGCGCACACCTTTCAGGTGGTTGGCGTTGATTTCAAGGCCTACGCAGGCTTGTTTGGTGGGGTCGATTTTGGTAGCGGCACCCACGCTGCCCAGGGTTTCGGCCAGGGCCACGGAGGCCCCGCCGTGCAGCAGGCCCATGGGCTGATGGGTGCGGCCATCCACGGGCATGCGGCCTTCCAGGTAGTCGTCGGTGAGGGCGGTGAGTTCGATGCCGAGGGCGTCGGCCAGGGTGGGGCGGGTGCTTACCCAGTGGTTAAGTTGCTCCAGCGTCATAGCGGGCGGTAAGAACAGCGGCGCCGGCCGGCAGGGTGGGGCGGCAGCCTGATAAAGGGTCAAAAGGCGGTACGGTAGATAACCGTTTCGGGGCGAAAAGGTACGGGGCTTGGGGCAGGTTGCGGCTTGGTAGCTCTACAATTGGTGCATCCGAGTACCGGAAAAGCCCGTACTTTAACGGCATAACCAGCAAAAGCAGCGGGAAATGAGCGTCAAAAAAATCTACCTCATTCGCCACGGGCAGACGGATTTCAACGTGCGTGGCATTGTGCAGGGCAGCGGCGTCGATTCTTCGCTGAATGAGGCCGGCCACCGGCAGGCGGCCCGCTTTTTTGCGGCCTACCGCCACGTGCCCTTTGACAAAGTGTACACCTCCCTGCTGCAGCGCACCCACCAATCGGTGCGGGGATTTCTGGAGCTGGGCCTGCCCCACGAGCAGCACGCCGGCCTCAACGAAATCAGCTGGGGTACCCGCGAAGGCACGCGCATTACCCCCGAGGAAGACGAGGAATACCACACGGTGCTGCAGGATTGGCGGGCTGGCCGCACCACCGCCCGGCTGCAGGGTGGCGAAAGTCCCGAGGAAGTAGCCGCCCGCCAGCGCCCCGTAATTGAGTTGCTGACCGCCCGGCCCGAGGAGGAAACCGTGCTGGTGTGCATGCACGGCCGGGCCATGCGGGTGCTGCTGTGTCAGCTGCTGGGCTACCCGCTCAGCCAGATGGACAGCTTCGAGCACCACAACCTCTGCCTCTACCAGCTCGATTATACCGGCTCCCTGTTCACGGTGCGCAGCTTCCTGGATGTGCGGCACTTGCAGGAGGCGGTATGAGCACGCTGTGGCGGGTGGCACTGAGCGGTTTTCTGGCACTGCAGTCAGCTGCCGGCTACGGCCAAACGCGTGCCGCACCACGAAGACAGGCGCAACCAATAGCTGCCGCAGAACCAGAAGTGCCCTTTAGATGCTACTTTCCGCCCAATTGCTTTCGGCCGGCAAATCCTGCCCAGCTTCCGCTGTCCACTACCCACCCAGGGCTGGAAGGGAAAGTGTTCGTACGGTTCATCGTCGACTCTACGCTGACTATCCGGGATATGACTGTAGCATGTGCCCGTCTGAAATGGAAACAGAATGGCCGGTTGTACGCCGCAGATTGTCAGCACCTGACGACACCTCAGCAGCAGCAGATAGGGAAACTAGTCTTCCCGCTGGTCCGGCAGATAAAACTGGTAGCTAATCCTTCCGCTCCTCGTAGCCGCTGCCAAAGCGAAGTGTGGGCGGTACCGGTAACCGTGAGGTAAGGCACATCAACTCTTCAACCCGAATAACGGGGAAATGAAATTCCTGGAATGCAAACCGGCGAAAATTCGCTGTTTTTACACTGATTTGCGAAGAAAGGGTTTCGTTTGCAGCCCCGAATTTTCGGGCTAATTTTGACCCACTCAATCCAACGACGATACCGATGGCCGAACTCATAAAAATGCCCAAGATGAGCGACACGATGACCGAAGGGGTCATTGCTTCGTGGCTCAAAAAAGTAGGCGACAAAGTAAAATCCGGGGACATTCTGGCGGAAGTTGAAACCGACAAAGCCACAATGGAGCTCGAGAACTACGAGGACGGCACGCTTCTCCATATCGGCCCGAAAGAAGGCGACGCAGTACCCGTAGATGGCCTGCTGGCCATTGTGGGCAAAGAAGGTGAGGATATTTCGGCCCTGCTCAGCGGCGGTGGCGCGGCTCCGGCTGCTCCGGCCGAAGCTCCCAAAGCCGAAGCTGCCCCGGCACCTGCACCTGCACCTGCTCCGGCTCCCGAAGCTCCCAAGGCGGTTCCCGCGCCGGCTCCGGCCCCCGCTGCACCGGCTGCTCCCGCCGGAAACGGCAAAAAAGCCACCATCATCCGGATGCCCAAAATGAGCGACACGATGACGGAAGGCACCATTGCCGCCTGGCTCAAGAAAGTAGGCGACAAAGTGAAATCCGGCGACATCCTGGCCGAAGTGGAAACCGACAAGGCGACCATGGAGCTGGACAACTACGAGGATGGCACCCTGCTCTACATCGGTCCGAAAGAAGGCGAAGCTATTCCGGTGGATGGCGTGCTGGCCATCATCGGCGAAGAAGGTGCCGATGTACAGGCCCTGCTCGGCGGTCAGTCGGGTGGCAGCGCGGCTCCGGCTCCGGCCGCCGCGGAAGCTGCTCCGGCCGCTGCTACTACCTCGGCCCCCGCGCCGGCCGAAGCGGCTGCTCCGGCTCAGAACGGTGGTCGTATTTTCGCCTCGCCCCTGGCCAAGAGCATTGCCAAGGACAAAGGCATTGACCTGAGCACCATTAAAGGCTCGGGCGAGAACGGCCGCATTGTATCCCGCGACCTGGAAGCCGCCCCGGCTGCTGCTGCTCCGGCTGCTGCCCCCGCTTCGGTGGCTCAGCCCGCCGCGGCTCCGGCACCGGCCGCCGCACCGGCTCCGACCGCTGCTGCCCCGGCCGCTCCGGCTGCTCAGCCCGCCGATGGCACCTACACCGACACGCCCGTGTCGCAGATGCGCAAGGTAATTGCCCGTCGCCTCTCGGAAAGCCTGTTCACGGCCCCGCACTTCTACCTGACCATGGAAATCCTGATGGACCGGGCCATGGAAGTGCGCACCCAACTCAACGCCCTGTCGCCGGTGAAGCTCAGCTTCAACGATATGGTGATTAAAGCTGCCGCTGTTGCCCTGAAGCAGCACCCCGCCGTTAACTCCTCCTGGCTCGGCGACAAAATCCGCCAGAACAAGGTGGTGAACATTGGCGTGGCCGTAGCCGTGGACGAAGGCCTACTGGTGCCCGTAGTGCGCAACGCCGACGGCAAAGGCCTCAGCAGCATCGCCACCGAGGTGAAAGAGCTGGCCGGCAAAGCCAAGAGCAAGAAGCTGCAGCCCGCCGAGTGGGAGGGTAGCACCTTCACCATCTCCAACCTGGGCATGTTCGGTATTGAGGAATTCACCGCCATCATCAACCCCCCGGATGCCTGCATCCTGGCCGTGGGCGGCATCAAGCAGACGGCCGTGGTAAAAGACGGTCAGCTGGCCATTGGCAACGTGATGAAGGTAACCCTGAGCTGCGACCACCGCGTGGTGGACGGCGCTACCGGTGCCGCCTTCCTCCAGACGCTGAAAGCCCTGCTGGAAGACCCCATGCGCATGCTCATCTGAGCCTGACGCTTCGCTTACCTCCGAAAGCCAGCCCCTCGCCGGGGGCTGGCTTTTTTGTTGCCCATTGCGCGAGTTGCGGCCCGAAAAGGGGTATTTCAGGAGAAAACGCCTATACTTACCAGCAGCGGAGCTTGCGCCGGCGACTCTGCGGTTTGTGTTTCTTTCACCAATCAGCAGACTATATGAAGCAGCCTCTATTGGCTCTGACGCTCGGCGTCGCAAGTGTAACCACCGCCTTCGGGCAAGGCCAGACGCTCTCCGGGCAGGTGCTGGACAGCGCCGGCAAACCCGTCATCGGGGCCACGGTAGTGGAGAAAGGCACCAACAACGGCACCGCCACCGACAACGCGGGCCGCTTTACCCTGAAAACCCGCACGGCCAGCCCCCGCCTGCAGATCAGCTCCATCGGCTACGGCTCGCAGGAAGTGGCTGCTACCGGCGGCGAAGTGAGCGTGCGGTTGTCGGATTCCTCCACCAGCCTCGGCGACGTGCAGGTGGTGGGCTCGCGCAGCCAGAACCGCTCCGTCACCGACTCCCCCTCGCCGGTGGACATTATCGACCTGCGGGAGGTGACTACCAAAACCGGCCAGCTCGACGTGAACCAGCTGCTGCAATTTGTGGCGCCCTCATTCAACTCCAACCGCCAGACCGGCTCCGACGGGGCCGACCACGTGGACCCGGCCTCGTTGCGGGGCCTCGGCCCCGACCAGACGCTGGTGCTGGTGAACGGCAAGCGCCAGCACCAGTCGGCGCTGGTGAACCTGTTTGGCTCCCGCGGGCGCGGCAACACTGGCACCGACCTGAACGTGATACCGGCCGCCAGCATCGAGCGAATTGAGATTCTGCGCGACGGCGCGGCGGCCCAGTACGGCTCCGATGCCATTGCCGGCGTGATTAACATCGTGCTCAAAAGCTCGGTGAACGAGCTGACCGCCAGCGCCAACTACGGGGCCTACGACGCCCAGTACCGCCGCGACGACCAGCAATTCGACGGGGGCAACCTCAACGCCAACGTAAACTACGGCCTGGGCCTGGGCGAGCGGGGCAGCTTCGTGAATGCCACCCTCGACTTCAACCAGCGCCAGCACACCCAGCGCGCCAACGTGCCCGCCCCCGACGGCCTGGCCCGCCGCGAGTACGGCGACCCGAAGGTGCAGAACCTCTCGGCCTACCTCAACTCCAAATTCGCCCTTTCGGAGCGCAGCCACATCTACGTGTTTGGTGGGGCCAACAAGCGCACCGGCGACGCCTACGCCTGGACGCGCTTCGCCGACGACGACCGGAACGTGCCCGCCATCTACCCCAACGGCTTCGACCCTATTATCACCAGCGACATCTGGGATGCCTCGGCGGTGGTGGGCCTGCGCACCAAATTAGGCGAGTGGGACCTGGACTTGAGCAATAACTTCGGCTCCAACCGTTTCGAGTACGGGGTGAAGAATTCGTTGAATGCCTCGTTGGGAGCGGCTTCGCCCACGTCGTTCAATGCCGGGGGCTTCCAACTGCAGCAGGATGTGGTGGGCCTGGGCCTCACGCGCAACTACAAAACCGTGCTCAATGGCCTGAACCTGGCTGCCGGGGCTGAGTTCCGGCGGGAGTGGTACTCGCTGTTTGCCGGCGAGGAAGCCTCCTACCGCAACTACGACCCCAGCAAATCGGGCGGCTCGCAGGGCTTCCCGGGCTACCAGCCGAGCGACGCCATCAAGGCCGACCGGGACAACGTGGGCGCCTACGTGGATGCGGAATTGAGCGTGACCCCGCAGTGGCTGCTGGCTGCCGCGCTGCGCTACGAGCACTACACCGACTTCGGCAGCACGCTCAACTACAAGGCCTCCACCCGCTACAACCTGACCGAGTTCCTCACGCTGCGCGGCACCTACAGCACCGGCTTCCGGGCGCCCTCGCTGGCCCAGATCAACTTTAACTCCACCTTCACCAACTTCATCGGCGGCAGTCCGGTGGAGGTGCTGCTGGCCCGCAACAACAGCGCCGTAACCCAGAAGCTGGGCGTGCCCGCCCTCAAGCAGGAAACCTCCAACAGCGCCAACCTGGGCCTCACCAGCCGTATCGGCTCCTCGCTGAGCCTGACCGTGGACGGCTATTACATCAAGGTGAAGGACCGGGTGGTGCTCACCAGCCAGTTCTCGGCCGATGACCCGGTGATTGGCCCCGACCTGACGGCCCTGAATGTGGACCAGGCCCAGTTCTTTGCCAACGCCGTGGATACCCGCTCGCTGGGGCTGGATGTGGTGCTGAACCACACGGCCCGGCTGGGGGAGGGGCGGCTGAACTCGTCGGTGGCGGCCAACATCAACCACCTCAAAATCGACCGGGTGCAGACAACCGGGCGGCTGGCGGGGCGGGAAGATGATTTCTTCGGGCCCCGGGAGCAGGCTTTCGTGAAGGCTTCGGCTCCGCCCTCCAAAATCAACCTCACCTTCGATTACCAGGTGGGCCGCTTCAGCACGCTGCTGCGGTTTGTGCGCTTTGATAAGGTGCGGCTGGTGGATTTCGACGGCAACGACATGAACTACGCGGCCCGCGTGACCACCGACCTGACGCTGAGCTACGCCCTGACCGACCACCTGCAGTTCTCGGTGGGGAGCACCAACCTGTTCAACCGCTACCCCACCTTCTTCAATCCCATCAACACCGAAACCGGGGGGGCCTGGGACCCCGTGCAGATGGGCTCGAACGGCCGCTTCTACTTTGCCAAGCTGCAGGCGCGGTTTTGATAGGTTGCGGAACAATTTTGCAGATTATTTCAGCCCGTTATGCTTCGGCTTTAGCCGGCATGACGGGCTGAACAGTTGTAGGCGCTGACCTGGATGCAGCCTTGCGCGCATAAACCCGACCAATAGGCGGTTGCGCCGAATGTGTGCTACCTTCCGCTCCCGCCGGCAACCGGCGGCTGTTTCACCCTTCTGTAAATACTATGCACAAGTATCTACTGGCCCTTTCGGCCGCGGCAGTACTGGCTTTGCCCGTTGCCACGGCCCAGCAGCGGCCCGTTCTTACGGCCCAGGATTACGCCCGGGCCGAGCGCTTTCTCGGCTACAATACCTCCGCCCTGATTGACGGCAGCGCCGGCCAGCCCAACTGGCTCAGCAACGACCGGTTCTGGTACCGGGTGCTCACGCCCAAAGGCAGTGAGTATGTACTGGTGGACCCCGCCCGTAAAACCCGCACTACTGCTTTCGACCAAGCCAAGCTGGCGGCCGCGCTGTCCTCGGCCAGCGGCAAAGCCTATGATGCTGACCGCCTGCCTATCCGCAGCCTCACGTACTCGCCCGATGAGAAGAACATTGCCTTCACTGCCGCCGGCAAGGCCTGGAAATATGATGTATTGAACGGGCAGCTGACGCCTGATACAGCCCCGGCGAAGCCCAACGCCAACCCAGGCAACGAGGTGACTTCGCCCGATGGGAAGCTGGCGGCGTTCATCAAGGACGACAACCTGTGGGTGCGCGACACGCAGACCAACCAGCTCACCCAACTCACCACCGACGGCACCAAGGATTACGGCTACGCTACCGACAACGCCGGCTGGACCCACAGCGACGCCCCGGTGCTGCGCTGGTCGCCCGATTCGCGCAAGATTGCCACCTTCCGCCAGGACCAGCGCAACGTGGGCAGCATGTACCTGGTGAGCACCAATATCGGCCATCCGAAGCTGGAAAGCTGGAAATACCCCCTGCCCGGCGACAAGGACATTGCCCTGATTGAGCGGGTGGTAGTGGAGGTGAACCCGGCGAAGGTGGTGCGCTTCCAGATGGCTCCCGACCCGCACCGCGGCAGCCTCTCCGACGATATTTCCAGCAGCGGCACCCTGGACGACGTGGACTGGAGCCCCGACACCCGGGAGCTGGCCTTCGTTTCGACTTCCCGCGACCATAAGGAGGAGAAATTCCGCATTGCCGATGCCACCACCGGCACCGTGCGCGAGGTGTTCACCGAAACCGTGGCCACGCAGTATGAGTCGGGCCAGGGCGCCATCAACTGGCGCTACCTGCCCAAGAGCAAGGAAATCATCTGGTACTCGGAGCGCGACAACTGGGGCCACCTCTACCTCTACGACGCTGGCACCGGTAAGGTGAAGCGGCAGATTACCAAGGGTAACTGGGTAGTGACCAAGCTGCTGCGCGTGGATGAGCAGAAGCGGGAGCTGTATTTCCTGGCCGATGGGCGGGAGCCGGGCAACCCCTACTTCACCCACCTGTACCGCATCGGGCTGGATGGTAAAAACCTGAAGCTGCTCACGCCCGAGCCCGGCAACCACCAAGTGACCCTCTCGCCCTCGGGCCAGTATTTCATCGACACTTACTCCCAGCCCGACAAGCCGGGCCAAACGGTGCTGCGCGCCGCCGACGGCAAACTGCTGAGCACCCTCGAAAAAACCGACATTTCCCGTCTCACCGCTACCGGTTGGAAAGCCCCCACGCCCATCACCGTAAAAGCTGCCGACGGCCAGACCGACCTGTACGGCTTAATGTTCACGCCCACCAACCTGGACGCCAGCAAGAAGTACCCGGTTATCGACTATATCTACCCCGGTCCGCAGGGTGGGGGCGTGGGTAGCTGGGCCTTCAGCGCCGCCCGCAACGACAACCAGGCCTTGGCTGAGCTGGGCTTTGTGGTGGTAGTAATTGAAGGTAGCTGCAACCCGCTGCGCTCCAAGAGCTACCACGATGCCTGCTACGGCAACATGGCCGAAAACACGCTGTCGGACCAGATTTCCGGCATCAAGCAGCTGGCCCAGCAGCACCCGTACATGGATGTGAGCCGGGTTGGTATCTGGGGCCACTCGGGTGGGGGCTACGCCACGGCCGCCGCCATGTTCCGCTACCCGGAGTTCTTCAAAGTGGGCATTTCGGAATCCGGCAACCACGAGAACCGCAACTACGAGGACGACTGGGCAGAGCGCTACATCGGTCTGCTCAAAACCAACGCCGACGGCACCACCAACTACGACAACCAGGCCAACGCCCCCTACGCCAAAAACCTGCAGGGCAAGCTCATGCTGGCCCACGGCCTGATGGACGACAACGTGCCGCCCTATAACACCTGGCTGGTAGTGGATGCCCTCACCAAAGCCAACAAAAGCTACGATTTGGTGGTGTTCCCCCAGGCCCGCCACGGCTTCGGAGCTGCTTCGCCCTACATGATGCGCCGCCGCTGGGACTACTTCGTGCAGCACCTGGCTGGGGCCGAGCCCCCGCAGAACTACGAAATGAAGCCCGTGCCCGACCCCCGCAACGCGGTGCAGTAAGGAAGCTAGAAGCTAGTTCCCCTCCTTGGAAAGCAGGGGTTAGGGGTGGTTGATGCGTTGAACGGTTGCTAGAATTAGCTCTAATAATCGTCCGGGCACAAGGTCAACCACCCCTAGCCCCTCCTTTCTAAGGAGGGAAACTAGCTTTTTAGCTTTGCTCTGCATCAGTGTCGTATCGTCTTGGGCTGGGCGTTGCGGCCGGATTCCCGTAGCTTTGCGCCTTCCTGTTGAAAAACCACCCGTCTAGTTTCTGATTTCGCCATGAGAATCCGTTCCACTACCGTGTTGGGCGTGCGCCACAACGGCCAGATTGCCCTCGGGGCCGAT
Organism: Hymenobacter sp. 102; assembly: GCF_049949205.1. Taxonomy (NCBI): domain Bacteria; kingdom Pseudomonadati; phylum Bacteroidota; class Cytophagia; order Cytophagales; family Hymenobacteraceae; genus Hymenobacter; species Hymenobacter sp. 102. Next base: position 1,339,843 of record NZ_CP188172.1, on the reverse strand, counting down.
GGGCAGGCCACCATGGACAAGCACGTAGCCAAAAGCAACGTGCGCAAGGTGCGCAAGCTCCACGAGGGCAAAGTGGTAACTGGCTTTGCCGGCTCCACCGCCGATGCCTTTATGCTGCTCGATAAATTCGAGGAGAAGCTGGGCGGCTACGGCGGGCAGCTGCGCCGCGCGGCCATTGAGCTGGCCAAGGAGTGGCGCAAAGACCAGTACCTGCGCAAGCTGGAAGCCATGATGGTAGTAGCCGATAAGGACGAGCTGCTCATCATTGCCGGCACCGGCGACGTGCTGGAGCCCGACTCCGACGTGGCCGCCATCGGCTCGGGGGCCATGTACGCCCAGGCCGCGGCCCTGGCCCTCAAGAAGCACGCGCCCCACCTCACGGCCCGCCAGATGGTGGAAGAAGCCCTGCATATTGCCGCCGACATCTGCATCTACACCAACCACAACCTCCTGATTGAGGAGCCGGCGTAGTACTGGTTTTTGGTTTGTGATTGTTGGTTTTTTGTCTGTTTCCGTAAAAACCAGTAACTGCATTATCCAGAAGCCAAAAACTAACAACGAATAACCAAAAACCATCCCATGCAAATCACCAACTTCCTCAAGCACCACTACCGCCACTTCAACGCCGCCGCGCTGATTGACGCCGCCGAGGGCTACAACAAGCACCTGGCCGAGGGCGGTAAGATGATGATTACCCTGGCTGGCGCCATGAGCACCGCCGAAATGGGCATCCAGCTGGCCGAGCTAATTCGCCAGGACAAGGTGCAGATCATCAGCTGTACGGGTGCTAACCTGGAGGAGGACATCTTCAACCTGGTGGCCCACGACTTCTACGAGCGGGTGCCCAACTACCGCGACCTGACCCCCGCCGACGAGCAGGCCCTGCTGGAGCGCCACATGAATCGCGTAACCGACACCTGCATTCCCGAGGAAGAAGCCATGCGCCGCCTCGAGCACTCGGTGCTGAAGTTCTGGGAAAAGGCCGATAAGGCCGGCGAGCAGTACTTCCCCCACGAGTTCTTTTACCAGATCCTGAAATCGGGTGAGCTGGAGCAGTACTACCAGATTGACCCCAAGGACAGCTGGATGCTGGCCGCCGCCGAGAAAAACCTGCCCATCATCTGCCCCGGTTGGGAAGACAGCACGCTGGGGAACATCTTCGCCGGCCACGTGATTTCGGGCGACATCAAGAACGTGCACACCGTGCGCACCGGCATCGAGTACATGATTTACTTGGCCGACTGGTACACCGCCCAGGCCACCGAGGAAAGCAAAGTGGGCTTCTTCCAGATTGGCGGCGGCATTGCCGGCGACTTCCCCATCTGCGTGGTACCCATGCTGCACCAGGACTTGCAGCGCACCTCGGTGCCGCTGTGGGGCTACTTCTGCCAGATTTCGGACTCCACCACCTCGTACGGTTCGTACTCCGGTGCCGTGCCCAACGAGAAAATCACCTGGGGCAAGCTAGGCCAGGACACGCCCAAGTTCATCATCGAGTCGGACGCTACCATCGTAGCGCCGCTGGTGTTTGCCATGGTGCTGGGCCAGTAGTTTGCCGTAGTACTTAAACAGCACTTATGTAAAGCGCCTGCTACTCTTAGAGTGGCAGGCGCTTTATCGTTTTACGCGGGTAGGTTACTTCTCACGATTCGTAGCATCAAAGAGAAAAGTCTATGAAACGTGAAGAGCATCCTTTCTATCATCTATTGCTGCTCATCGTCAAGACTATAGCGTTTGTTCTGCTGGGCGGAGTGATACTGATAATCCTATTCTTACTATTTCTATCAATGAATGACCCTCGTAAGAGGGCATTGTATCAACAGGTGGTTGTCGCTCAGAGTATTTCAGAAGTGTACTTGCGCAACCTGACCAATGCAGAGCTTGTTATGACGCTAAAGATCCCACGCTCTTCCGTACAAATAGACACTGTTTGGTGGGGAGTTGAAATTGCTCCGGAGGCCGTTGGCCGCGCGGTGGTAGGGCACTATCTGAGTCCAGAAAGAGCCGAGGATCCATTTAAAGCTCCCATTTTACTTCAGGGCTCTGCTGATACGCTGGTAGCGGATAAGCTAATCGACCTCCCGGCGACGGGCCGAGTTGGCAAGCGCGAAAAGTTCTACCCTCATCAAAATCTGCCGCTCTGGAAAGAACGAGTGCGGCAATACAAACCTGCTTTTGAACCTAGGATGCTTATCCAGCCTTTTTCCGGGCAACCAGATTCTGTGACGATGGTAGTGCGTGTCACCTCCCGCAGTACCTTTTTATTGGCCTGGGAGGAAAGAACTGCAACAAGAGATGTAAGTGTGGAAAATCCAGATAGGGATGTCCCGGCAGGTAGTGAAGTATATGAGAAAACCACCTCTTTTACCCTGCTACCCAGCGTGCGGTGGAGGGACTCTCTTCATCATTCCCACAAACGGCGCGTTACTTCATCGGATATCCAGAAGGCCCGAAAAACCCAACCTGTTCGTGATTCAACAGAGCAGAATAAACTGATTTATTACTTGGATTACCAATAACTGGCTAGTTGGCTGACTATTATGTGACAAGCGGAACGCTGCTTAGCTCCCGTAAAAGAGCCCGCCGCTGACATTCAGCGGCGGGCTCTTTTGCGTGCTATTCAGATTGTGGCTGATTAGTGTTGGCCGGGCGGTACCGTCGGCCGCGGGGCCGCCGTTACCTGTTGTTGCTGCGTACGTTGCTGCTGCTTTATGTTCGCCTTGAGTGTGTCCCACTGCAAAGCCACCATAAGAATGCCGCCTAATATGCTGGGAATCATGATGCCCAGAAAGAAAGGAAAAAAGCCGCGAATCAACCGTTTGGGCAGGCTCAGGCCGGTATGCGCCAGCAAACTGCTGTAGGCCCAGGTAGCGTAGCCAAACGACACCACGCTTACGCCAAGGCTGAACTGCTGAATCTGGGGCGTGCCGGAGTAGAAATAAGCCAGCGGCAGCGAAAATAAGGTCAGGGCGTTGCAGACGGCCGTGATAAAGGCGGCAATTACCAGGCACTCGGCGTAGTTGTAGCCGCCGCGGCGCAGAAACAGGCGGGCAAACCCGGCAATAACCGGCACCAGCGCTACGTACACCCAGCTCATGTACTTCGCCATAAACTCGGCTATGGCCTTCTGCGACTGGTAGACGGCCTCATCTACCGACGGGTCGCGGGGCGGAAACATCTCGATGTGCAGCAGCGAGGAAATAAAGGCAAACGTGCCCGTCACGACCAGCAGCAGTGACAGGGGCCGGAAGTGGTCGACGCGCTGCCCGGCCAGGTAGGCCCGAATAGTAGTGCCGGGCCGGGTAATGATGGTACGCAAGGAGTAGAGGATGCCTTTGTCCACGTGCCACACCGAGTGCGGAATATCGTGGAGCATGTGGGCCATGTTGAGGCGGTGAGTGTGGTGCGCGTCCTGCCCGCAGCGCCCGCAGAACCGGTCGGGTACGGGGTGGCCGCAGTTCAGGCACTCGGCCGCGTGGTGAGCCGCTTCTGCCGTGGCGGAAGTAGAAGGAGTAAGGGTTGCAATCATAGCAAGAGGTAAAACAGTGACAGGCAGTTGAAACTAGCAAAAAATATCAAGCTCCGGCAAATTGATTCTTGTGGCGCAATGGCTGCCGACAGGGTAAGCAGCGCCTGTGCCGGCTACGCATACCGGAAGTGCCAAAAAGCCCGCCACTGACGTTCAGCGGCGGGCTTTTATGAATTAGGCTATGTCTAGAAAAGTCGTTTAAGACTCGCGGAACGTCATGCTGAGCTTGCCGAAGCATCTTTACCGCTTCGTGCGAACCATCTGACAAAATAGATAATCAGACAACAAATCGTCCCCCTTACACCTCCGCTACCTCCCGCACCGGCTGCCCTACGCCCACGGCTTCAAACGCCTGGCTCAGGTCCAGCATCAGGTCCTGCGGGTCTTCTACGCCGATGCTGAGGCGGATCATCTGGGGGGAGATGCCCATTTCGTGCTGCTCGGCGGGGGTGATGTCGGAGTGCGTCATGGTGGCGGGGTGCTCGGCCAGGCTTTCGGTGCCGCCCAGGCTCACGGCCAGCTTAATGAGGCGCAGCGCGTTGAGGAAGCGGAAAGCCTCGGCCTCGCCGCCCCGGATGTCGAATGAAATCATGGAGCCCGGCGACAGGCAGTGGCGCTGGTAGATGTCCTGCTGCACGGGGCAGTGCTCCAGGTGGGTGAGGTAGTAGGTGCGGGCCACCAGCGGATGCTGCCGCAGCCAGTCGGCAATGCGCTGGGCCGAGGTGGCGGCGCGCTCCATGCGCAGCTTCAGGGTTTCGAGGCTACGCATCAGCATCCAGCCGGTGTTGGGGTCGCACATGGTGCCCATGAAGGTGCGCATGGCCTTAATTTCCTTCATCAGGGCGCGGTTGCTGAGGGCCGCGCCGGCAATCAGGTCGGAGTGGCCGCCCAGAAACTTGGTGGCCGAGTACAGCACCACGTCGGCGCCGTGGCGGAGTGGGTGCTGGAACACCGGGCCTAGGAAGGTATTGTCCACCACCAGGCGCACGGGTTTCTCGGGGCGGTTGTGGCGGCGGGCCAGGGCGGCGCAGGCTTCCAGGTCCACGAGGTGGTTGGTGGGGTTGGCGGGCGTTTCCACGAACACCATAGCCAGGCGGCCGGGCGCGAGGCTAGCGGCCAGGGCTTCCATTTCCTGGGGTGTGGCGGTGGGGCGGAAGCCCACGGCCTCAATCCCGAACTTGCGCAGCACGTTTTTTAGGAAGAAATCGGAGCCGCCGTACACGGGCTCGGAGTGCAGCACCACGTCGCCGGGCTGCAGCAGGGCCAGCAGGGTGGTGCTGATGGCGGCCATGCCCGAGGCGAAGGAGGCGGCTTCCTCGGCCCCGTCCCAGAGGCAGAGGCGGTTTTCCAGGATTTCGAGGCTGGGGTTGTTGAGGCGGGAGTATATCAGGCCCATTTCCTCCTCAGGGCCCTGCTGGCGCAGGCCGTAGGCCAGCTCGAAGAATGCCTTGCCCTCCTCGGCGTTCTTGAACACGAAGGTGGACGTCTGGAAAATGGGGGGCTTGATGGCGCCTTCGCTCCAGGCTGGCGTGTAGCCGTAGCTCATCATGAGGCTTTCGGGGCGCAGCGGCTGCCCGCCAATACAGGCGTGGTCTTGCTGATTCAGCATAACAGGGTGGGAGTGGGGTGGGTGGAAAAATGGGTGCTGCGAAGGTAACTTTTCTGCCGAACCCGCTGCCGGCCACCTCCGTGCCGTACCTTCGTATTGTTCCACCCTCCACCTGCGTGCCATGCCCATCGACCTTGCCAGCTTCCTGCACCACACCCCCGAGAGTGAGAAAACCACCGTGTACGTGCACCTCGATGAGGACGAAATTGCCGCCTACGATGCCCTGCTAATCGCCCAAACACGGTTCCGTAAGCTCTACATCACCCTGGAGCCCCGGCGCCGCTACCTTGTGCACACCCAGCACCCCGACGAAGAAGAGGTGGAAATCGACTTTCTGCAGGACTATGAAGAAGTGGAAGCCCTCCTGGAAGACGCCGGCCTCGACGGCATCCACGACGGCGAGCAGGGCATCCTCTACCACAACCTGCTGTATTTATTGATGAACCCGTAAGTCAGTTGCCAGTTGCCAGTTGCCAGTTGCCAATTGCCACGGCGGCGCAGATTAAGTACGGGTCTGGAAATTTGAAAAAGACCGTCATGCTGAGCTTGCCGAAGCAGCTCTACCGCTTCGTTGAATTACTGCCGCAACGAAGCGGTAGAGCTGCTTTGACAAGCTCAGGATGACGGAAACGACGTTTTTCTAAATTTTCTACTATGCGCTAACTCTACCGTAGCCTCCACCGTTAGCAGTAGCCAGCGGCCCGCCATTCGGCCGCTTTACTGCTAGCGTATCTATGAAAATCAGTCTTTTCTGGCACCGCCGCGACCTGCGTTTCGAGGACAACGCAGGGCTGACGGCGGCTCTGCAGGCCGACGAACCCGTACTGCCGCTGTTCATCTACGACAAAACTATTCTCGATAAGCTGGAGCCCGAGGATGCTCGCCTCACCTTCATCTTCGACCAGGTAGAGCGCCTGGCCGATGAGGCCCACGCGGCCGGCGGCGGCCTGGTGGCCCGCTACGGCAAGGTGCCGGATGTATTCCGGCAGCTGCTGAAGGACTACGACGTAGCCGCCGTGTACACCAACGAGGACTACGAGCCCTACGCCACCGAGCGCGACGCCGCCGTGGCCGAGCTGCTGCAAAAGCACGGCGCCGAGCTGCGCAGCTTCAAGGATCAGGTGATTTTCGCCAAGGACGAGGTGCTGACCAAGAACGGCAAGCCGCACAAGGTATTCGGGGCGTACTCCAAAGCCTGGCAGGCCCAGATGAAGCCCGAGGACTTCAAGCCCCACCCTTCGGCCCGGCTGCTGAAAAAGGAAAACCTGGCCCAACCCCTGGCCGCCGATAAAACCCGGCCCACGCTGCAAAAGATGGGTTTCAAGCGCCACGAGCAGTACACGGTGCCCGCCAAGCTGCCCCCGGCCGAGGTAGTGAAGGACTACGACAAAACCCGCGACACGCCCGCTCTGGAGCGGGGCACCACCCGCATGTCGGTGCATTTACGGTTTGGTACCGTCAGCATCCGCAGCCTCATGCAGCAGGCCGACAAGCTCAACGAAAAGCTGCTGAACGAAATGATCTGGCGGGACTTCTTTATGATGCTGCTCTGGCACTTCCCCAACACCGCCACCGAGGCTTACGACCCCAAAATGCGCCACTTACCCTACCGCGACGCGCCCAAGGAGTACAAAGCCTGGTGTGAGGGCCGCACCGGCCAGCCCTTCGTGGATGCGGGTATGCGCCAGCTCAACGAAACCGGCTACATCCACAACCGGGCCCGCATTGTGGCGGCTGGCTACCTGGTGAAGCACCTGTTCATCGACTGGACGCTGGGGGAGCATTACTTCTCCGAGAAGCTGCTCGACTACGACATGAGCAACAACGTGGGCAACTGGCAGTGGATGGCCGGCACCGGTGCCGTGGCCGCGCCCTGGTTCCGCGTGTACAACCCCGAAACCCAGCAAAAGCAGTACGACCCCGACCTGGCCTACATCAAAAAGTGGGTGCCCGAATACGGCACCGACAAGTATCCCCAGCCGCTGGTGGACCTGAAAGAAGGCCGGGACCGGGCCATCGAAGCCATCCGGAAGGGAAGGAAGTAGATTTTAGTTGCTGGTTGCTGGCTGTCAGTTGATAGAAAAAGGCCGTCATGCTGAGCTTGCCGAAGCATCTCTACCGCTTCATTGCAATAGCATTGATTGCCCAGCGGTAGAGATGCTTCGACTACGGCTGCGCCTTCGCTCAGCATGACGTTCTTTTCCTGACAACTAACAACCAGTAACTCACAACTAAAAATCACCGCTTGGTATAGTCAGCCAGCAGACCCTCGTAAATCCAGTTGGCGAGGGCCTGGCGGTTGTCGGGCACCAGGAAGCGGCGCTGGTCTTTGCTGTTGCGGATGTTGCCCAGCTCCATGAACACGGCCGGGGCGCGGCTGTTGCGCACCTCGTACAGCGTGCCCCGCTCCGACACGTTGCCGGAATACGGCCGGTTGGGCTGAGCGCGCTTGTAGCGGTTGGTGAACACCTTATGGATATTTTTGGCCAGCCGCAGCCCCGAGGCATTGCCGGGATGGTGGTAGAAGAACACGTCGATGTTCTGGCCGGCGCTGCGGCTGTCTACGTGCAATGCAATAAGCCGCTGGTAGGCCCCTTTATGGCGGGTGTAGAGGCGGTTGACCTCGGCAATGCGCTTGCGCAGCCGGTACACTTGGCTCAGCGGAATCACCTGGTTGGGGTAGCCGATTTCGTCGTGGTCGGTTTTCAGCACGGCTTCGTCGCGGATGCCGTCGTTGGGGTCCTGCACCATCATGTACACCGTGGCCCCGTGCTCCATCAGCACCCGGGCCAGCCGGATGGTGACGTCGTAGGCGTACTCGTCCTCGGCCAGCTTGTAGGCGCCGTACTGGCCGATGGCGCCGGGGTCGGGGCCGCCGTGCCCGGGCGAGAGGTAGTACACCGCCCCGCGCAGTGCCCGGTCGCGCACCGGCACCGAGCCATAGCCGGGCCCAAAGAGCTTGGCCGGCAGCAGCGGCTGAGTGCTGATGCCCCGCGACGTAGGGTTACGGGCCTGCAAGCCGCTACCCGCCGCCGACTTCGAGGCCCTGGCTTTGGGCGCGGCGGCCGGCAGCACATAGCGGCGGCCCGTTACCAGCCCACCTGCTTTCGTAAGCCGGCCCTGGTTCAGGCGGCGGAACTGCTGTTGCTGCGGGCGGGTGTTGAGGCCGTAGCGTTGCAGCAGCGTCTGCACCCCGTCGCCGCGGCGGGCGGTGGCTTTACGGGGGGTGGTTTGGCCGAAAGCGGCTCCGCTCAGCAACAGGAGCAGCACAAAAAACAAAGAAGCAGTTCGCAACGGCAGGCAGGGAAAAATGAGCGGGGAGACTGCCCGGCCAGCACCGGTTGCAGCAGCCTGGCACCTCGGCTCTAGCATGAATCAGAATGCAAAAAAGGCAGTAAATCTTCGGATTACGAACAAAAAAGGCCCGCAGCTATGCCACGGGCCTTTTTTATATGTTATAAATACGATGTTAGTGTACCACACCCAAACCAGTATTGGTGGCTAATTCCTGCCATTGCTGCATCTGGTGCTGCACCAGGGCTATTTTTTGTTCGGCCATACCGTAGGCGTCAGCGCCCAGAAACACGTGTAGAGGTTGGTGTTCGGTTTCGCTGAGTTGCAGCAAGGCGGCGGCAGCTTTTTCCGGGTCGCCGGGCTGGTTGCCGTTTATCTGCCGCTCGTGGGCCTCCTGCGAGTCGCGCACAGCCTGGTAGGCCGCTAGCGGCTGCTGCGGAGTGCCCAGGGAGCCGCTGGTCAGGAAATCGGTGCGGAAGTAGCCAGGGTACACCACGCTGGCTTGCACCCCAAATTCCTGCACTTCCGCCGCGTACGACTCGGTGAGGCCCGCCACCGCAAATTTGGTGGCGCAGTAGATGCCCCAACCCGGAAAGTTGCCCGTGAACCCGCCCACCGAGGAGATGTTGAACACCCGGCCGGCACTCTGTCGCCGCAGGTGGGGGGTGGCGTGCCGCAGCACGTGCAGCAACCCAAATACGTTCACGTCAAAATTGCGGCGCGCTTCCGCGTCGGTCAGTTCTTCCAGCGCGCCCACCTGGCCAAAGCCGGCATTATTCACCACTACGTGCAGCCCGCCCAGCGTGCTGACGGTGGTTTCAATGGCCTGCCGCACACTGTCCTCATTGCCGAGGTCCATGTGCAGGGGCAGGAAACGGCCGTTGCTAGGCGGCACGGCTTGTTGGAGCTCCTGCAGGTTGCGGGAGGTGGCTGCTACCGTGTAGCCGTGGGCCAGCAGGTGGCGTACCAAGGTCAGGCCCAGGCCCTTTGAGGCGCCGGTCACAAACCAGATGTTGTGGGTAGTCATGGAGTTGTTCAGTTTCGTGATAGGTCAGCGAATCGCTCAGGGCGAGGCTTGCGAATTGATACAGCATAGGAAAAGCGGTTAGAAAGTGGAGTAGCTACATGGGCAGACGCGCAGGCCCCCGTTTTATTGCAGCTGTAAGTGAAAAGAAACCAAATCGTAATAAGGTAACCCTGCTCCCCGCCGGTCCTGGCTGCCGCTATTCCGCGAAGCCCGTTGAAACGGTAAGGGGGTGCCAGGCTGCCAGTTCCTGGCGGAAGGTTTCGAGCTTAAGCGTAGCCCGCTTGTAGGCATCTTGTCCAAGTAGCAAATGCACGGGCGGGTGGGCTGCCGCAGCCAGCTGCACAATAGCCCCCGCGGCTTTTTCCGGGTCGCCGGCCTGGGTGCCATTCATGGCGAGGTACTTTTCGTGCGAAGCCCGCACCGCTTGGTACGCCTCAATCGGCTGCCGGGTCAGTACCAGCGACTCGGGCGTGAGGAAGTTGGTGCGAAACGCGCCCGGGGCTACTACCGTCACCTTAATACCCAGCGGCGCCAGATCCTGCGCCAACACCTCCGACACACCCTCCACGGCATACTTAGTAGCCGCGTAAATGGCCCAGCCTACGTTGCCGGAAATACCCGCAATGGACGAAATATTGATAATGTGTCCGGACCCGGCAGTGCGCATGTGCGGCAGTGCCTGCCGTATCACATTCAGCATTCCAAACACATTCACGTCGAAGGCTTGGCGGGTTTCGGCATCAGAAAGCTCCTCCACGCTGCCGCCAATGCCGTAGCCGGCATTGTTGACCACCACATCCAGGCGGCCAAAAGTGCTGATGGCCTGCGAAACGGCCTGCGCCACGCTGGACTCGGTAGTGAGGTCGGTTTCGAGCGGAAGGAACGAGGCGGAGGCGTTGCCGAGGAGTTGGGTAAGGCTGCTGAGCCGACGGGAGGTAGCAGCCACGCGGTGCCCGGCGGCCAGCAGCTGCCGGACCAGCGTCAGCCCCAGCCCTTGCGACGCCCCGGTGACCAACCAGGTTTGAGATGTGCTCATAGTCGTGTGTGTTAGTACACTGCAAAACTAGAGCAGGGCAGAGGCCAGCAGCTTGCCCGTTTCAAACGGATGCTTGCAAAAATCAAACAGCGCGCACGGCGGTAGGGGTGGTGCCGGCCCGTTTGCGGAAGAAGTTGGTAAAGTGGGCCGGCTCCTCAAAGCCCAGGCAGTAGCTGATTTCCGCCACGTTCCAGGCCGTATGCTTGAGCAGCGCGTGAGCTTCCTGCACCAGCCGGTCGGCAATAAGCTGGGTGGTGGTTTTGCCGGTTACCTCCTTCAGGGCCCGGTTGAGGTGATTGACGTGCACGGCCAACTGCCCGGCAAAGGCGTGGGCATTGCGCAGGCGTACCTGCTGGCCCGGCGTTTCAATGGGAAACTGACGCTCCAATAGCTCCGTGAACAGGGAGGCAATGCGGGTGGCGGCGTTGCTTTCCTGGTAGAGCGTGGTGGCGGGCTGCAGCTTCAGGGCGCTGTGCACCAGCTCAAACACGTAGTTGCGCAGTAGGTCGTATTTGAAGGCGTAGTCTGAATCCAGTTCAGTGGCCATCTTCTCGAAGAGCTGCGTCGCACTGGCCAGCTGCGCATCGGTGAGGGAATAAAGCGGTTGTCCGCCCGGCTTAAACATGGGTAGCTCCAGTGCCCCCGCGCCTTGCGTACGCTGCAGAAATGCCTCCGTGAATATGCAGAAATACCCCGATTGGTCATCATCCAGCGGCTCCCAGTCGTAGGGCACCAGCGGGTTAGCAAACAGCAGAGCGTTGCCCCGTATTTCCACCGTCTTATCGGCGAAGTGGTAATTACTGCGGCCCCGTACCAGTGTGATTTTGTAGAAATCCTTGCGGCTGTAGGGCAAGTGGCAGGCATTCGGCCCCACAAAGTCGTCGAGCCGGAACACGTTGAAATGTCCGATATCCTGTTGCAGGTTGTCGGGCAGCCAATGGATCTTCTGCCGGTAGAAATCTTCGAGGGTGGTGGGCTTGGTCATGACGCGCAATTACGTAAATCAAACCATTCAGCTGAATAGATGTTTTCAGGACGACGGCAGCATAGCAGCGCTTGTCCAATATATGGCCTACTCGTGCGTCAACCCGTTAGCACTCCTTCGCTTCCCCTCTGATACGATGCCGACTATACCCATTCCGAAGAAAATCCTGGCCCGACAGCACGAGATAACCGCCGACTTCACCCGCCTCGTACACGCCCACGTGGATGATCTGGTAGCCGGGCGGGCCACCGAGGCGCTGGAAATTCGGGATTTTGCCGGGCAGCTGTGCATTCACCCCACGCACCTCAGCAACACGCTCAAGCTGACCACCGGCGAGGCTCCCTGCGCCATCTATGAGCGCAAGCTGGTGTCCGTGTCCAAGGAGCTGCTGAGCAACCCGCGCCAGTCGGTGGCGGAAGTGGCGGCTCGCCTCACCTATGACCCCTCCAACTTTACCAAGTTTTTTAAGCGTTTCGTGGGCAGCACGCCCCGGCAGTACCGGGAGGAGTTGTGGGCCCAGCAGCGGGCTGAAGTGGGTTGAGGCTCATTTGCAAAGACGCTGACTCAGCCATTTCTTTCATGCTGTTCGGCAATAAATCGGTCTATGCTGCCTTCTTCTCTTTTACTATCCTGAAGCCATTCAGGCCTCCATTCTGCAACCCTTTCCGACGTGACTTTTATGAACAATCCATCTTGTGGTTCATCCACATATTCTCTCTGCAAAATGAGCACGTTAGGATTTTTAGCTCCCACTGTCTTTTTGGAGAAGCGTAAAGCGCTTTTATAATTTTCGAAAGGACAAAAATATTCTCCGTCTTCATCAGTGTATACCCACACTCTATATTCTAGTACTTCATCATAAAAATGTCCTCCTCCTGACCATACACGAGCGGGGTAAGTTCCAATCTTGGATTTATCTACTGCATCAGGGAATTGGGTCATAGTAAAAGTTGAAAAGCCGTTAGAATTTGGGTGGCAGACATAATAAGAGAAAATCGGAAACTGTCACCAGTTAATCTGAACTACTCACCAGAATCGGGCGGCTTGCGGGGCGGAACTTTGCCTGCATCATTCATCCTCACCGAATTAAGATGAGCACCACCAAAATAGCCCTCGTAACGGGCGGCAGCCGGGGCCTCGGCAAAAACATGGCCCAGCACCTGGCCCAGAAAGGCCTGGACGTCATCATCACCTACCACACCAAGCAGGCCGAAGCCGAAGCAGTAGTGGCGGAGCTGCAGGCTCAGGGCCGCAAAGCGGCGGCCCTGCAACTGGATACTTCGAACGTAGGCAGCTTTGCCGGCTTCTTCGAGCAGGTGCAGGCCACCTTACGCGACACCTTCGGCACCGAGCGGTTTGACTTTCTCATCAACAATGCCGGCACGGGCCTCTACCAGCCTTATGAGCAGGTGGTGGAACAGCAGTTTGATGACATGCTGAACATCCACTTCAAAGGGCCGTTTTTCCTGACGCAGCAGGCACTACCGCTGCTGAACGATGGCGGGGGAATCATCAATATTTCGTCGGGCCTGACGCGCATTGTCATCCCCAATTCCGCCACGTACGCCAGCATGAAGGCGGCCGTAGAAACCCTTACCCGCTACCAGGCCAAGGAATTGGCGGGCCGCCGGATTCGGGTAAATGTGGTGGCTCCCGGGGCCATTGAAACCGATTTTGGCGGGGGGCGCACGCGCGACAACAAGGAGGTAAACGCCCACATTGCCTCGCTTACGGCTTTGGGCCGGGTGGGGCTGCCCACCGACATCGGACCGGTAGTGGCTTTCCTCTGCACCGAAGAAGCTGGCTGGATCAATGCTCAGCGCATTGAGGTATCAGGCGGGCAAAGCATTTAAGCTACTACGCACGAAAGCCACACCAGCCGGTTGTTTCCACCACTAGGGAAACAACCGGCTGGTGTGGCTTTCGTGCGTAGCGGGTTGGTTTAGTACACCTGCACGTTGAAGTGCAGGCCGCCAAACTCGCCCATGCGGGCATCTACGGGATAGGTGCCCCGCTTAATTTTAAGGGCATTGGCCCCAAGAGCATCCGTTTCGGGCTGAGCCACGAAGAACTCCTCCGTTGGGCGAATAGTTACTGTGCGAACTTCCGGGTCGAAGGGAGTGAGAAACTGCACGTCGAGGCGCTGACCGCGCAGCGTGAGCCGGACGCGGGGCGTGCGCAGGGCCGGGCCGCTACGGCCGGTTTCCATATCGGGCGAGGCTGCTACGGCACAGGCCCCATAGCCCCACAGGCACTGCTCATACTGAGCGAAGCCGCGCATATAGGAGTCGGTAGACGTGGCAGCCAGGGCCTTATCGGCGGTGGCGGCACTAGGGGTGGGCAGCTGGGCGGGCAGAGTGGCCTGCTCGCAGCCGGCCAGGAACAAGAGGGCGAAGGGGAAAAGTTGTTTCATGTGTAGTTGGTTGGGTGGGTTATAATGCGCGGCGGCAATATAGGAGTTTGGCGCAAACCGCGTCGCGGAAAAACAAAAACGGGTGCCACCATAAGGTGGCACCCGTTTGCTGGGCGCACATTCTGAAAGCAGCTTGTTTAAGCTGTTTACAGATGAAAAACAGGACGAGCCGGGTTCCAGATGCCCCAGGGAATCATGATCAGAACCAGGATAAGTGCAATCAAAAACCAAGTAAATGCCTTCTTGTGCTTAAGCACTGGGTCGGCGGCTTTCTTGGACAGCGTGCGGCCCACCTGCGCGGCAATTACGGCCAGCAGCATCCCTACCAAATGCTCCACGGCGAAGAAGCGGCTGGTGGGGTCTTTCATGACAGCGCTGCCAGCCGTTTCGAAGGCCTTGATGCCGACAGGGCTGATAAAGTAGAGAATGATGCCCAGCAGCAGCTGCAGGTGCATAGAGCCCACAAAGGCGGCCCCCATGCCATTATCGGCCCCCACGTAGGGCTTGCGGCCCTGCCAGCCGACAAACGCCCGGAAAATGGCAATCAGACCAAAGAGGAGGACGAGCCAGCGCGTCCAGGAGTGTAGCAGCAGTACGGGTTGGTACAGGTACATGGGTAGAAAAAGAATCAGAGAATGAGAAACGCAGGGTAAAGGTCGGGGCTGGCGGTGAAATGGCCGCGCCGGACCAGGTAAATTTGCAGGAAGGCAGTGCTAGCCGGCCGTTTCAAACAGCGTTGGTACGGGCTCATGTTTGTGGCCGTCAAACGAAAAAATCTTCTCCGGAATAAAGCGCTCCTCTTCCTGCCGCAGAATTGCCAGGTTGTTGATGGACAGCTTCAGGTTGAAGGTTTGCTGGTTGAGGTACTGCATCACGGGGCCCAGCAACTCGGGTGTGGTATCGTGCAGGGCCAGCGAAATATGGGGTAGCCAGCAATCGGGCCCGCTGAACTTGTCGGTGCGCAGGCACAGCGGCGCGGTGGCCCGCAGAATGCGCTTGTGCAGGTGGTTGAGGGCATCGGAACGCAGCACCGGAATATAGATAACTGGGTTGGGGCCCGGGAAAACACCCAGGCCAGTGGTGTGGGCCACAAAAGGCTGGGTGTGCCGGGCCACGTCGCGCAGCACTTGCTTCAGGGCCGAAAGCTTCCGCACCCCGGCCAACTGATAGGTGATGTGCGGGTCGGGCGTGGCCTGCACGTCATCCAGGCCGAACTCCGTTTCCAGACTCTTAATGAGCCGGTTGATCCGGTCGGCGTTCTGCGTATTCAGAAGAGAAGTTATTGCCAGCATCGAACGATTAACGGGAAGCATTCCGGATTGGTTAACGCGCGTTTGCAGGGCCGTGTTGGTGGCACTCTGGGGGAGGACACGGTGGAACAGCGGCCCCTGACGGTGGCGAAGGTAGAATATCCGGCCGGATTCTGCCTTCGGACCACACCAACACAACCCTGTGCGGCGACTCTTGCGTACTGTCGGCAGTGCCTTCCCCCGCTGCAACCCCCGCATTACCTGTCCGCCGCCGGCCCTTGTGGGGGCGGTGGGTAGGCGCGGTATTGCTGCTGCTGGGGGCAGGCGTCTGGGCGTTGCTCACGTTCTGGCTCGACCCCTGGCTGCAGCGCCAGGCCGAGCAGCGGGTACATGCAGTTAGCCAGGGGCGCTACCAGCTGCGCATCGGGGAGCTGCACACGCGTCTGTGGCCGCTGGGACTCGAGGTCCGGGCCGTACGCCTGCGCACCCTGGTAGCCGGCCCCGATTCCGGCGGCCTGCCCCGGCTGGAGCTGGCATTGGGGCGCGGCCAGGTACGGAGCATAAGCTGGCAGGCCCTACTGCGGCGCGCCGAAGTGCCGGTGGATAGCCTGACGCTGGACTCCCTGGCCCTACAGCTGCGGGAACTGCCCCAGACTACCTCCCGGCAGCCACTCCACGCCCGGCTGCCCGTGGCGGGTGTGCGGGTAGGCAAGCTGACCATCCGGCACCTGCTTGGGCACTACGGTCCGACCCACCGGCCGGTAATGGCGGCCGGTCCCGGCACCCTGGTGCTGCACGATGTGCGCCTGAGTGCCGCCGGAGCCGCCGACTCGGGCCGGATAGGCTATGCGGCCGGGGTGGCGGGGCAGGTGCAGGGGCTCACGGTGCGGCTGCCTGGCCATACGCTGCGGCTACGACGTTTGCAGTTGTCCTCCGCAACCCGGCAGCTGCGGCTGGATTCCCTGCTTGTGCATCCCCGGCAGCCCATCAGCAACCAGCGTAGCCCGGCTCTGCGCGTCAGCCTGACGGTGCCCCACCTGCGCCTGACCGGGCTGGATGGCCCGCGCCTGGCCCGTCGGCAGTTTCAAGCCGATTCTTTGCTGGTGCTCAGCCCCCACCTGGCCCTTACGTTGCCCGCCCAAAAGCCGCCCAGCCTGCACGAAACACTGAAAGCCTACTTACGCAGCTGCCAACTGCAGACGCTGGTAATACGCCGGGGCTCGGTGCAGGTGGCCGGCACGGAGCTGGCCCCGGCCGTGGCCGGGGTAGAGCTGACCGGCTCCGACTTCCGGGTGTTGCCCCGGCTGGGGCCGCCCACTGATATCTACTACGCCCAGGCCTGGCACCTGCGCACCGGCCGGGCCACGGCTACGCTGAGTGCACCTTACTACCACCTGTCGTGGCAACGGCTGCGGGCCGATACGCGGGCAGGCGCTCTGCAGTTGACGCGGGTACTGCTGCTGCCTACCATGTCGGTAGTGAGCCTGGCGCGCCGCAAGGGCCACCAATCGGCCCACGTAAGCGCCCGCTTTCCGGCTATGTGGCTGCGCGGATTCGATTTCGCGGCGGCCGCCAACCGGGCCGAGCTGCGAGCCGGGGAGCTGGGCCTGCGGGGTGCCCAACTCACCACCCGCTCCGATGGCCGCTTTCCTGCCAACCCGCGCATTTCCGTGGTTACTCCCGAGGCGTTGGGCAAGGTGCCGTTTCGGTTTGCGGTGGAGCGGCTGCGCATCAGCCAGGCCCGTATTACGATGCTGTACCGAGCCCCCCGCAGCGCCACGCCCGGTACCCTGCAGATTACCCGCTTTGCGGCTACGCTACGCAACCTTACCAACAACCCCGCCCGCATGGGTGCCGCGCGCCCGCTCATCGGCGAGGCCAGCGGCTGGCTGCAGAATCAGGGACGGGCCCGCCTCACAGTCCGCGCCAACCTGCTCGACCCGACGGGCCGCCACACCCTACGGGGTACCTTCTTTGCCACTTCGCTAACCATGCTGAACCCCATGACGGTGCCCACCATCGGGCTGCGGTTTAACAGCGGGCAGGTGCAGCGCATTGATTTCCGGATGGCCCTGGACCGACAGGCGGCGCGCGGTACCTTATGGGGCTGCTACACCAACCTCAAACTGCAGCGCCTCAACCGCCAGAACCGCCCCGGCGTGCTGCACCGCCTGCAAACGTCCGTCATCAACGGGGTTTTCATCCGCGACAACAACCCCCGCCGGCCGGGCCAAATGCTCAAGCCCGGACGAATCCTGTCGGCGCGGGAGCGGCGGTTTTCGGTGTTTACGTTGTGGCGGCAGGGGCTGGTAAGCGGTATGCTGCACAGCAGTGGCGTACCCAAAGGCCTCGCCAAAAAGCTCAGCGAAACGGACTAAGCCAGCTATTCTCAAAGCAGCGGCTAATAAGACGTAAACCTAGTAGCTGGCTGCGGGTGGTACCACCTATCCAAACACTGTACGGCCTTTCCGTGGCTTTACCAGGAAAGGCCGTATAGTGTTTGGAGGAAACAGGGGGAGTGGTTAGAATTTTACCCGGGCTATGGTAAACACCGAAACGGGCGGATTCTGGCTGGCCTGCAAGGCGTTGAGGTTGGAATAGAGGACGTAGCTGTCGGCGCCCTCGCGGCGGGCCAGCGTGGTGGGATACTGCGGCGGGGTGCTGAAGGTGCCCGAAACCGTGGCCGACGTCCAGTTATCGGCGGAGGTGAGGCGGTACACCTTGGCCTGGGAGTTGGTTACCACCTGCAACGTCTTGTTGTCCTGGAGCAGCATCCCGTCGGCCCCGGTCAGGGCCTGGGGGAGAGTTAGCTTAGTGAAAGACTCCGGATTATTCAGCGGAATCTTGAAAATAACCCCCTCGTTGGATTTGGCTATCAGCAAATACCCATCTGGGTGAAATACGATGCCGTTGAGGCCGAAGGCTCCGGCCGGAGCGGCCAGCTGAGCATTTTCCAGTAGTACCGTGGCTACGCCCTGCGTATTCACTTTGTAGATGAGGGGCGAGAAGCTGTCCGTGACGTAGCTGTTGCCCTGCCCATCTACGGCAATATCATTGGCGAAATGGTTTTGCCCCGGCCGCAACGCTCCCAGATCGGTGTAGCTGGTTCGGGCTCCGGAGGAGAGGTTAAAAACGGCCAGTCCTGCCAGCTTGCGCTGGGTAGCCGCAGAAGTTCGGGCCGCATTGTAGCCGGGGTCCGATACGGCCACCAGTAGCCGTTGCCGCGCCTCATCCACGCGCATCCCAATAGTGGAAACCAGCGTCGGGTCGTCGGCAAACGGCGTGTAGCTGCCGTCATCCTTCACCTGCCCCACCGCTCCCCGCGTTTGGGAACCAACCAAAAAGCGGCCGCCCGTAGCGTCGTACTGTACGCCCTCGGGATAGAGGCCGGCCTGGGTAAAGGCCACGGAATCGGGTAGGGCCGGCGCGGTATCGGTCGAGTCATCATCGGCGCAGGCTGACAGGAGTAGGGCTGCGGAAACGACAGTCACAAAAAAGCCAGTGCGGGCCGGCATGGTTGGGAGATGCATAAACGGATGGTAGTGTGGAGTAGCTACCCGGATACGTACGCCTCACCTGTCGGGGTTTGTGTATAATTCAGCATCGTCCGGCTCACGCACCTTCCGGTGGCACGTACTGCCGTCGCAACCAGTTGTAGGCCGTGGCCACATCATCAAACGAGGCGACGGTAGGGTTGGACAGGTACTGCACAATGGCTTCCGTGGCCTGCCGCTCCGGAAATACCGGGGCGTACACCCACGCCAAATACCGCAGGCCCGCGCTGTGCATTACCTGCAGCCAGTTGAGCCCCCATTCCGTGAGATGAATGGAGGTGTAAGTGATGTTGGAGTTGTCGTTCAGAATTTTGGCTACGGGCCGCAGTTGCATTGCCTCCAGCATCAGCAGGCACCCCTGCCTCGATGAAGCCGAGTCATGTTCACCCTGCCAGTTCACGTACTGCCACTGCAAATCAGGGTCGTAGCTGATACTGATGCCCGGTTGTTCCAGGATAAGTTCAAGTTGCATGAATAAACGACTATAGGCAGGGTAAATAACTGAAGCGAAGCTATAGAGGCCAGAATACCGGTAATTCAGAGGAATCTTACGAATGAACGGCGGCTTTGGTGTCTGCTAAATCTGCTACAATCTGCTAAATATACGTAGCAACATAAGTTTGCCTGACGGAGGTAACAGTCAAAGGCGTTTTTTATTGCCTTACTTCTCCAGTACCTTGAAAAGCCAAACCCTACCCCAGTGATGAACCGCCGAATATTCCTGCGCAACGGCTCCCTTGCGGGGCTTGCCCTCTCCACTATTTCTCTGGCTGCCTGCTCTACCGCCCCCGACAACGGAGCCACCCCCGCCGCCACGGATGAAGCCGCCGCCGAGGCCAGCTTTGAGCTGCACGAAGCCACCGTGGCCGACTTGCAGGAAAAAATGACGAGCGGCCAGTTAACCTCCCGTCGCATCACGGAACTATACCTGCAGCGCATTAAGCAGGTGGATACGGCTGGTCCCAAGCTCCACGCCATACTTGAAACCAACCCCGATGCCCTCCAGCTGGCCGACCAGCTGGACGAGGAGCGCAAAAATGGCAAGCTGCGCGGCTCCCTGCATGGTATTCCGGTGCTCATTAAAGACAACATCGACACCGCTGATCAGCAGCAGACTACCGCCGGCTCGTTGGCTTTGGCTGGCCACAAGGCCCAGCAGGATGCCTTTATCGTGCAGAAGCTGCGGGCCGCCGGGGCCGTTATTCTGGGTAAAACTAACCTGAGCGAGTGGGCCAACTTCCGCTCCACGCGCAGCACCAGCGGCTGGAGCAGCCGGGGTGGCCAGACCAAAAACCCCTACATCCTCGACCGCACGCCCAGCGGCTCCAGCTCCGGCTCGGGCGCGGCGGCAGCGGCCAACCTCTGCGCTTTGGCCATCGGCACCGAAACCGACGGCTCCATTGTGTCGCCGGCCTCGTGTTGCGGACTGGTGGGCCTGAAGCCTACCGTGGGATTGTGGAGCCGGGCGGGTATCATCCCCATTTCGGCTACCCAGGATACGGCCGGCCCCATGACGCGCACCGTCCGCGACGCCGCCGTGCTACTGGGTGCCCTGACTGGCGAGGATGCCCGGGACGCCGTAACCAAAGAAAGCGCCGGTAAAGCGCAGCCCGATTACACAAAATTCCTGTCCGCCGACGGCCTGAAAGGCAAGCGGCTGGGCGTAGAAAAAAACCACCTCACCGGCTCCTCTGATGCCATTGCATTGCTGAAAGCCGCCCTGGAAGTGCTTAAGGCCCAGGGCGCCACCATCGTGGAGGTAGAGGTGGAAAAGCTCACCGACCCTTTGGGCCAGGCTGAGTATGACGTGCTACTCTACGAGTTCAAGGACGGTGTGAACAAGTACCTGAGCACGGCCGGGGCCGGGGTCAAAACGCTCACCGACGTCATCCGCTTCAACTCCGAGAACAAGCCGAAGGCCATGCCCTTTTTCCAGCAGGAAATTCTGGAATCTTCTGATAAGCTGGAAAACCTCCGCAGCGCCAACTACCAGGCTGCCCTGCGCAAGTCACATGAAGGAGCCAAAGCCGCCCTGGACGGCGTGCTGCGCAAGGAAAAGCTGGATGGCATTGTCGCCATTACCAACTCCCCCGCCCGCTGCATCGATCTGATTAACGGCGACGGCGGCGGTGGGCCTGGCTTCTCTTCGCCGGCGGCAATGGCGGGCTATCCGCACATTACGGTTCCTATGGGACAGGTGCACGGACTACCGGTGGGGTTGTCGTTTGTGGGTGGAGCTTATCAGGAAGGCCCCTTGCTGACCCTGGCCTACGCCTATGAGCAAGCCTCCAGAAAGCGCGCGGCCCCGGAGTTTAAATCCCCGTTTGTGGGGTAATTGCTGAGGCCATAGGCTCGTATAGCCCACCATGCTGAGCGCGAAGCCGAAGGATTTCTACCGTTTCATCTGCGAAGCAGTAATAGATACTTCGCCAAGCTCAGCATGGCGGGCTGTTCAAGCTCAACGCCATGCTCTGGCTTATGCAGCCTGATTAACTGCGTGACCAGACGGTGGTTGCTACGGTACAAACTGCTCCGTCAGGCTCACAATTACGCCCTGCTGGGTGACCACTACAAACGGCGCGTACTGTAATGAAGCTGGCGGTGCGGCCAGCACCTGCCCGGCCGACAAGGGCCGCTGGGCCAGGCCGTTGCTGCCATTCTGCCAGAACCGGAACGTGGCCCCGCTGCGCAGCGGCAGGGTGCGTTCCTTTTTGTTTTCGTTCACGATGTAATAGTCGTTCGGCACGGAGTACACCGTGTCGCCGTTCTGCACTTCCGCAATGGCGTCGCCGCGACGCTGGGCGGCGGCCACGGCGTCGGGTCCCTTCAGAAACTGCACGTAGTCAAGCACGGCGTAGTAGCGGCCTTTCTGCTCGTAAAAGCGGCGCACGTAAGCGTGGCCCCGGCCCGTGTTGCCCACTTTCTCGGTGGTCGACTGCTCGCCTTCCAGCTCCGTCAGGTTCTGGTCCCGGGCTTCGGCCACGGAGCCTTCCTGCTCCGTGGAGCGGCAGGCGGCGAAAGTAAGAAGCAAAGCAACGGGAAGCAGGCGGCGGTTCATGCGGCAGGAGTAGAGGGAAGTTGAGCCCGCAAGATACAGGGCGAACCGGCGCTACCAGCTACGCAGCGAGTTCTGTATGCCCGGCCTGATTTCAATGGCCACACTGTCGAAGCGCTAAATGAAGCGGGCGGAGGGTGGGGAAGGCGTGTATATTTCCTATTCCTTAAAATATCTGGTAGTATAGCCGGGGTTAACTTCTGGTCTGAGGGCATTAGGATACGTGTAGTCGGTCTTAATATCCAGAATTACTTCTTTAACCTGGCGAAACACTTCGTATGGAAGGCTGATGGCGTTCCAGTAATCATAAATCTTACTCACGTTGCCCTCGTCCGACTCAGTTCGGCCGGAGAAGAATCGAATTGACCCTACGTTGTAAAGCCGTTCTACTGCGTTAACGGTGACTTCCGAGTCAGATATCTTGTCAAAGTCAATAGACTTGAAATGAGTGCCAAAAAATCCAGTTCGTATTATGATTCGTCGGTTAGAGTAAGCATATATAGTATTGCTGTAAGATAGAAGGCGGCTAAGAAAAGCCCAGATTCCCTGACCTAACGGCAGCAGGCCAATAAACCAAAAAAAGTCCCAGCTCGAACGTGCGTCATTTTTAGCAGCTTGGTTGCACAACAGCCATATTAATCCGAACCCAATTCCAGGAAGTCCTGCGAGCAGTCCTCCCGTGATAAATGGCACGAAGGCCGGTTTGCCAGTCCACAAAATTTGCTCTTTCTCCCCTCGAATACTTTCGAACTCTGGTAATAGATTTTGATCGAACGGGGAAGCCATATGGAACAAGACGATAGAATTTGCTATGGTAAAGAAAGAGATTTTCCCTCTCGCAAACTCGTACCTTTGCAGCTTCATAGCAAAGTAGGATGATTTCCATTACCGACCTCGATTTTCATTTCGGCTCCCGTACCCTCTACGACAAGGCCAACCTGCACATTAAACCCAAGGATAAGATTGGCCTGATCGGGCTGAACGGCCGGGGTAAATCCACGCTGCTGCGCATTCTGGTGGGGGAGTACAAGCCCGACGGCGGCAGCATCTCGATGAGCAAGGACGTGAGCCTGGGCTTCCTCAACCAGGATTTGCTCTCCTACGACTCGCACGAGTCCATTCTGGTGGTGGCCATGCAGGCGTTTGGCGAGGCGCTGGATATCCAGAAGAAGATTGACGAGGTACTGCTGGAGTTCGAAACCAACTATACCGACGATCTGGTGGAGAAGCTGGCCGATTTGCAGGAACGCTTCGAGGCCCTGGGCGGCTACACCATGCAGGCCCGCACCGAGGAGATTCTGGAAGGCCTGGGCTTTACCACCGAGGAGCTGCAGCGTCCCCTGAAGCTGTTTTCGGGGGGCTGGCGCATGCGCGTGATGCTGGCCAAAATCCTGCTCCAGCAACCCTCTCTGCTGCTCCTCGACGAACCAACCAACCACCTGGACTTGCCCTCCATCAAGTGGATTGAAAACTACCTGGCCGGCTACGAAGGGGCCGTTATCATCGTGAGCCACGACCGGGAGTTCCTGGACCGCACCACCAACACCACCGTGGAAGTAACCGGCGGCAAGCTGGTGCCCTACGCCGGCAACTACTCCTTCTACCTTGAAGAAAAAGAGGAGCGCAACGCCATTCAGAAGGGGGCCTTCGAAAACCAGCAGGCCCAGATCCGGCAGGCCGAGCGGTTTATTGAGCGGTTTAAGGCCAAGGCCTCGAAGGCCAAGCAGGCCCAGAGCCGCGTGAAGGCCCTCGACAAGCTGGAGCGCATTGAGGACGTGGCCGCCGATGATGCCCGCGTGAACATCAAGTTCAACTTCACCGTTACGCCCGGCCGCCACATCCTGCGCATGGAGCATGTGGGCAAGAAGTACGGCGAGAAGATCATCTTCCGCGACACCCACGTCCACATCGAGCGGGGCGACAAGATTGCCCTCATCGGGGCCAACGGTAAGGGTAAATCCACGCTGATGCGGCTGGTAGCGGGGCAGGAGGCCCCCACCAACGGCAACCACCAGCTGGGCCACAACGTGATTATGTCGTTCTACGCTCAGCACCAGCTGGAAAGCTTGAACGTGGACAACGAAATTTTGGAAGAAATGAACCAAGCCGGCTCCAAGCGCACCGAAATGGAGCTGCGCACCGTGCTGGGCTCCTTCCTGTTCACCGGCGACGAGGTATACAAGAAAATCAAGGTGCTTTCGGGCGGCGAGAAAAGCCGCGTGGCCTTGGCCAAAACCCTGATTTCGGAGGCCAACTTCCTGCTGCTCGACGAACCGACCAACCACTTGGACATGCAGTCGGTAAACATCCTGATTCAGGCCCTCGACCAGTACCAGGGTACGTACATTGTGATTAGCCACGACCGGTTCTTCGTGGAGAACGTGGCCAACAAAATCTGGTACATCGAGGACTACCAGCTGAAGGAGTACCCGGGCACCTACGCCGAATACGAGCAGTGGCAGGAAGACCGGGAAAAGGCCGCCAAGAAAGCCGGCCTGCCCTCACCCTCAGCCCCCAAGCCCCTGCCCAAGGAGGAAAAGAAAGTGGACGCTTCGCCCGCCAAAACTCCTTCGCCCGACCAGAAAAAGGCCTTGAAGGAGCTGGCCGAAGTAGAAAAGAAGATTGATGAGCGGGAAAAGGAGCTGGCCCAGTATGAGGCCCAGCTCGCCGACCCCCAGATCTACCAGAACGCCGCCCAGCTTAAGGATACCACCCTTAAGTTCGAGCAGGTGAAGAAAGAGCTGGCCCAGCTCAACGACCGGTGGGAAATGCTGGCTGAGATGTAAGCCAACGGATTCCCTGAATTGCAAAGCCCCGTCAGATGCCGAAGCATCTGGCGGGGCTTTTTTGCGTTGTCTGAGGAAGAAGATATACTGGCTAGAAGCCCGTCATGCTGAGCTGAGCGAAGCATCTCTACCACCTCATTGCACGGTTCGGGCAAAGCGATACGCCGGCAGTAGCGCAGAATACTAGCTTCATGCTACTGCTGGTCGACTGGCCTCTTGTCAAATCCCACGCAACATGTATAGCCTCAATCTGCGGCCTTCTACCGCCTGTGAGCAAACATTCACAACGATATTTTGTCTTTCCAGATAAGAATCATTCTTATCTGGAAGTCGTTTCCTACTTTTGAGCCCGACAACCAGCCGGCCGTGAAAAGCCAGGTTGGAAAGCCCAGCCAACAGCTGTTGGCGGAAACCCGGATTCTTCTTCGCAGTACGTTCAAAACCATCCTAATCCAACCCATGGCGCACGAACAAAAGGGGCACGCCCCCGAAAACAACACCACCGAGTACTTCATGAACGACACCTCCGTGGCGAAGTGCCCGTTCCTGAACGGGGAGCTGAAGCAGGTGGCCGGCAGCGGCACCCGCAACCGCGACTGGTGGCCCAATCAGCTCCGGCTCAACATCTTGCGGCAGCACTCCACGCTGTCGGACCCGATGGACCCGGGCTTCGATTACGTGGAGGAGTTCAAGAAGCTCGACCTGAACGCGGTGAAGCAGGACCTGTTCGAGCTGATGACCACCTCCCAGGACTGGTGGCCCGCCGACTACGGCCACTACGGCCCGTTCTTTATCCGCATGGCCTGGCACTCGGCCGGCACCTACCGCATTGCCGACGGCCGCGGCGGTGCTGGCTCGGGCATGCAGCGCTTCGCCCCGCTCAACAGCTGGCCCGATAACGCCAACCTCGATAAGGCCCGCCTGCTGCTGTGGCCCATCAAGCAGAAATACGGCCGCCAGATTTCCTGGGCCGACTTGATGATTCTGGCCGGTAACTGCGCCCTGGAGTCGATGGGCTTTAAGCCGTTCGGCTACTCCGGTGGCCGCGCCGACGTGTGGGAGCCGCTGGACGAAATCTACTGGGGCTCGGAGAAAGAGTGGCTGGGCGGCGACCTGCGCTACTCCGGCGACCGGCAGCTGGAAACCCCGCTGGCCGCTGTGCAGATGGGTCTCATCTACGTGAACCCTGAGGGGCCCAACGGTAACCCCGACCCCATGGGCTCGGCCCGCGACATCCGCGAAACCTTCGGCCGCATGGCCATGAACGACGAGGAAACCGTGGCCCTGATTGCCGGCGGCCACACCTTCGGCAAAACCCACGGCGCTGCCGACCCCGCCAAGTACGTGCGGCACGAGCCCGCCGCCGCCGGTATTGCCGAGCAGGGCCTGGGCTGGCTGAACTCCTACGGCACCGGTAACGGCGCCGACACCATTACCAGCGGCCTGGAAGGTGCCTGGACGTCCACGCCTGCGCAGTGGAGCCACGACTACTTCAAGTACCTCTTCGAGTACGAGTGGGAGCTGACCAAGAGCCCCGCCGGCGCCCACCAGTGGCGGCCCAAAAACAACGCGGGCGAAGGCCTGATTCCGGACGCCCACGACCCGGCCAAGCGCCACGCCCCGTTCATGCTTACTTCGGACCTGGCCCTGCGCGTGGACCCCATCTACGAGAAGATTTCGCGCCGCTTCCTGGAAAACCCCGAGGAGTTTGCCGATGCCTTCAGCCGCGCCTGGTTTAAGCTCACCCACCGCGACATGGGCCCCATTTCGCGCTACGTAGGCCCCGAGGTGCCCGCCGAGGAGCTGATCTGGCAGGACCCGCTGCCCAAAGCCGACTACGCCCCCATCGACGCGGCCGACGTAGCTGCGCTGAAGCAGCAGCTGGCCGATTCGGGCCTGACGGTGGCCGAGCTGGTGCGCACGGCCTGGGCTTCGGCCTCCACGTTCCGCGGCTCTGATAAGCGTGGTGGCGCCAACGGAGCCCGCATCCGCCTGGTGCCCCAGAAGTACTGGACGGCCAACAACCCCGCCGAGCTGGACAAAGTGCTCGATAAGCTCACGGCCATTCAGCAGCAGTTCAACGCCGGCCAGACCGGCGGCAAGCAGGTGTCCCTGGCCGACCTGATTGTGCTGGGCGGTGGCGTCGGCATCGAGCTGGCGGCCCGCGCGGCTGGTCAGTCGGTAGAAGTGCCCTTCGCCCCCGGCCGTACGGATGCCACCCAGGAGCAGACCGACGTGCAGTCGTTTGAGGCCCTGGAGCCCCGCGCCGACGGCTTCCGCAACTACCTGGCCCTGCATCACGAGGCTGTGGCCGAAGCCATGCTCATCGACCGGGCCCAGCTGCTGACGCTCACGGCTCCCGAAATGACGGTGCTGGTAGGCGGCCTGCGCGTGCTCGATGCCAACTACGACGGCTCGCGCCACGGCGTGTTCACCGACCGTCCCGGCCAGCTCACCAACGACTACTTCGTGAACCTGCTGGATATGGGCACCACCTGGCGCGCCACCTCCGAGGCCGACGAGCTGTTCGAGGGCCTGGACCGCAAAACCCGCGAAGTGAAGTGGACCGGCACCCGCGTGGACCTCATCTTCGGCTCAAACTCGGAGCTGCGCGCCATTGCCGAAGTCTACGGCACCCACGACGCGGGCGAGAAGTTCCTGCGCGACTTCGTGGCCGCCTGGACCAAGGTGATGAACCTGGACCGCTTCGACCTGCACCGCTAAAACCAGCGAACAGGTAGATAAATAACCAACCGCCCCGCTCGAAGCTATACGCTTTGGGCGGGGTGGTTTGTTATTTAGGTACGTATCGGTCGTAGAATTCTCCCGTTCCTTTAGCATCAAGCCGGCCGATAAGTACGGATACCGAACTGCGTGACAATTCGAGGCCGGGCCTCAGGCAATAATGCTCTCTGGCTTCTGGCGGTAAGTAGGTGTTATCTGTTTTTTCTTGGTCAAGCTCCGCTATTTCCATAAGTAGCTTGGCCAAAGATTCAAGTCCCTCGGGACTACCATGGATTAAAACTTCATTCCATTTCTCTGTCGACTCTTCGTTATGATAGATGAAAATATCCAAATCACCTTCTATTCGTGGCCTTTCGTTTGTGATTCATTGTTATTCCGGGCGTCAGCAGAGTTATAACTATTGTGTGAGAGTTGGTGAAGTGCAAACCAAGGAGTCAGCTGGTTTCTGTAGCACGAAGTGTTTGCTTCGCACAATGGCTGCATCTTGCTTGTAAGGTAGTGGGTGCTTATTCCGTAATCAGCTCCAGCTCACTATCCAGAATATCAGCCATCAAGTAGTGGGCCCAGATGCCCGCGTACCAGTTGAAAGGTGTGTTGATGTAGAACCGGCTGGAAAGTGCCAGCCGGGTGCGGCCCCCGGGTAAAGTGCGCAACTCATACACATCTTCCAGAATATCCAGGTGCTTGCCGCCAATCAGAATGTGCTCGTCCATGACAGCGGCCGGAGTGGCGGCGGGATTCGCATCAACGCGTAGCACCAGCAGGCGCTCGGGCTGGTAGTTGGTCACGGTTTCCTTAAAGTACAGGCCTTTCTCGTAGTACGCCGTGCGAGTGCCGCCAACCCGCAGCGTATCCAGAGTGGTGCTCATATGTTTGGGGAAGCCGAGCAGTGTAGAAAAGGACGTTTTGTTTGCTTGGTAGTCTATCTGTTTGTTGCTGATTAGCTTTTTCCACACGTCTGCCGCCGGCGCGTTTAGTATCACAACTCTTTCAATCACTAGTTGCTTAGGAGTTGACGCTTTTTCTCCTTCCACAGCACCCAGCACCAGTGGCACAAGAAACACCAATGATACATTTAAGGTGTTCGGCTTTTGCCAGTTGCCTGTGTTTTGTGCTTTAGGCTTGCGCAGCCAATGGGCCACTAGCCCCCCAACGCCGGCCGCCACCGCAAAAATGGGAAAAGCCATCAGCCAGCAGATGGTCCCCTCCATGTTCAGCAGTATGGTAACGACCAGGAGCACCAAGCTAGTAAGCCAGGGTGTGAAGAAGGCCGCGGTGCGAGTGGTTACTTTTCGGGCCGGCATCAGAATAACCGTCAGAAACCCAATGAGCGACGGTGTAAAAAACAGGAACGTAACACTCATAATTTCCATCAGGCCATTGGTAGAGCCAAACATCAGCCGAAGCAATAACCCATGCACGGCGGCCAGAGCAATAGCAAACAAGAATTTCATAGGCTTTTAAATAAGCGTGAGAGGCATTAATTGCTTGGCGAATAGGGTCTGACTGAGGGCTGATTGATTTAGGCCTGGCGCCTGACGGTCACGAAAACAACGTCCTTCCGGCAGTTGTACCGTATCGGCAGCGTATCGCCCAAGCCTTTGCTGATGAGGTAGAGGCAGTGGCCGACCGTCGTTTTCAGCATATTCCATCGGTAGAAGAGTCGGCCAGGGAACAGGCCTTTGGCAGACTGCCAAAACACAAACTGGCTGCCGTGTAAGTGGCCGGCAAATACTAGGTCGGGCAGATAGCGCACCGTGTTGATATCAAGGGGCTTGTGCAGGCACAGAATGTGAATATCCACACCACTAGTCTGCACAGCATCGGGGCTGGATGAAATCCGGACCCGATGACCATCGAGCGTTATATCAGTTGCCGTATCCGTCAGCCATACCACGTTGTTGCGTTCGGCCAGCGGCTTCAGCCGCTCCACGCCGAAGAAAATATCATGATTTCCGGCCACCGCGAAGACAAATTCCCGATCAGCCAGAAACTCCAGGAGCCGGGCGAAGTGTCGGAGGCCTTGTGCGCAATCCACATAGTCGCCGCCTAATAGTAGGAGGCGTGGGTTTAGGCGGGTGATAGTCTGTTCGAGCTTGCGGATGGTGGGGCCGCTCCAACGCGTCAGGTGCAGGTCGGAGAGGTAGAGCACGGTGAAGTTGGGCCCGTTGGCGGTCGGGTAGGTTTCTGCCCGCACCTCAAAGTCATGATTGTACCCTATCTCTAACTTCATGCTTATACCAGAGAATAATTGATAAGCAGCCGATATGCCAGCGGCGCCACGGATTGCGAAGTTTGAGCAGTCCTGACAACATGTAAACGGCTATGACCAAGACCCACAGCAGGGCTCTGACGAAACCGATTCGGTAAGTTTGTCTGATGCTGGTTTGCAGCGGTTTTTTGACTTGGTCAAGTAACAAAGGAAACAGAAACAGGAAGTGAACTTCAACCGCGTAAAAGGCCAGGACCGCCAGCGGCAGCAGCAACCAATGCAGCTTCGCGAAGAGGACGCCAGCAGTCAGGAAGGCGAGTAAGCTCGTGCCGTATTTTAAATAGCCGTAGTACCTGTAATCGGTAGCAGCATCAAACACCGGGGCAGCTTCCAGCTCATTTTCGTGTAGCTTCCTGAACATCCAGTGGGCACCCGTGGCAAAAAGGTTGCCGCGGAAAACCGGTTGTACTTGCCCAGGCCGTTCGTTGAATTGCCTTTCGCTTTCGTGAAGCAAGCGCCAGACCGTCATCGGCAGAAAATGAAATGAAACCACGCCAGCCAGGCAATGCCGTTCCCAAATACCAGCATCCGATGGTAGGTCGTTTCTAATGGGCCACAGCGTTTAATGTGAAAAACGAACTCATCGTAGCTGATGGCCACTACGGTGTAAATCAGCACCAGCAGAATAGGAATCAGCCAGATGACGGGCCTCGGATGCATCATAGCCAGCCACATCAGCCCGAACATGGGTACGCCGCCCAGGCCCAGCGCCGCCGCTTCGGCATCCCGTTCTTTCTTCGGAATTTTCAGGTTGAGCGGGTTGCGGTGGTAGCGCCAGTCCAGCACGCCGCCGGCCGTGGCAACCACCCCCGCAACACCCATCAGGAGAAATTGCCACGGCAGGTAAGGCAGCTCCCGGGTGAGCCCCAGCTTGTCGTTGCCCTGAAATACCAGCAATAAGAGTCCAAACAGAACAGGCGGAACAAAAAGCAAGACTAGGGAGACGTAGGTTCGATAGGGCTTAAGGGAGAGCATTTTTGAGGGAATTACGCGGAGTAGGCAGCGTTGCTGGCATTAGGAGCGGCGAAGGCGCAGTCGGGTTTTTAAGGCATAGTGGTAGTAATGCGAGTTATAAAAAGAACTTTGTTTTTCAAAGTAAATGTAATTTAGGGTAATTCCCAAGCGAGTTATTGAAAAACTGGCGTTGACCAGCGCGACGTATTATTCTGGGGTTTTGTCGCCTAGGATGGGAGTGACTTCAACAGTCAACAAGACTGCGTCCCTGCGCCTGCGCGGCAGGTGACAGCCGGGCACTAGGCTACAACATAGTATTGCCACGATACCGGGGAGAGAAGGTGAGCGGATTTCGGTGGTTTACCGTTCAACGGAATACGAAGCCAACGCTTCCCACTACATTCGCCCTTATGCCTCGTTTCTCTCCGCTTCTGCTGCTGCTGGCTACGGCCTGCGTGCCGCTGGGTACGCCCATTACCGACCCCAATGCCGCCCGCCGGCCCGCTACCTCCACACCCGGCCAGCGGCCCACCGAGTACTACGCCGACAAAACCCTGCGCTACAACGACGCTACCTACGACCCCAACGTGCAGACGGTGCAGTGCTACGTGCCCACGGGCCAAGTCAATGAGGTATTCAGCCCGCCTGTGGTGCCGCTGAGCCAGGGCCAGCCGCCGGTGCTGGAGTTTGACGTGCTGGGCGGGCAGGGACAGCGCCTCACGGCCAAGTTGGTGCATTGCGACGTGAACTGGCAGCCCTCCCTGCTCACCGACATGCAGTTTCTGTCGGAAATCAACGAGCAGAACATCACCAACTACCGGGCTTCCATCAACACCACGGTGCCG
Source organism: Hymenobacter sp. 102 (assembly GCF_049949205.1). NCBI lineage: Bacteria > Pseudomonadati > Bacteroidota > Cytophagia > Cytophagales > Hymenobacteraceae > Hymenobacter > Hymenobacter sp. 102. Next base: position 1,308,489 of record NZ_CP188172.1, on the reverse strand, counting down.
TATTTTCACTATCAGGTGCAGATGCCGCGGGTGAAGCTCTCGGGCAACTATCTGTGGGTGGTGCAGGGACCGGGTGGCACGCCGCTGCTCAGTCGCCGGGTGCTGGTGTACGAGGAGGGAGCCCTGCAGATTGCCCTGAAGCAGGGCATTCCGGTGGCCGGGCAGGAGCGCTACACGTTGCAGCAGGTTGATTTCGGGATTCGTTACAACCTGAACATTGTGAATCCGGCCCAGGAGGTGAAGGTGGTGCTGCGCCAGAACTTCCGCTGGGACAATGCCCACTACAACCTGCGTCCCACCTTCGTGCGCGACGCCGAGCGGCAGCTGGATTACCAGTATTTCAACTTCGAAAACGCCTTTCCGGGTTTGAGCGAGTTCCGGTTTTTCGACCTGCGCACGTTCCGGAGCCTGGGTATCGGGGTGGCGCGCATTGATGCCGGAGCTTCGCCCCGCACCGCCCTGCTCCAGCCCGAAACCACCCGCAACGGCCAGCGCTACTCCCAGTACGACGACATTAACGGCCAGCGCGTGATTGAGAGCCGGGAATACGGCAACGGCGACACCTACGGCGAGTACCTGGATGTAACCTTCCAGCTCCGCAGCGAGCAGCCGGCCCCCGGCCCCGTGTACGTGCTGGGCGCCCTCACCGACTGGCAGCTGAAGGACGAGTTCAAACTCACCTACGACGCCCAGAACCAGCTGTACACCGGCCACGCGCTGCTCAAGCAGGGCTACTACAACTACCTCTACGCCACCCAGACAGCCCAGGGCCCCAACAGCGTGCCGTGGGAGGGCAGCCACCAGGAAACCGAAAACCAGTACGATCTGCTGGTGTACTACCGCCCGCCTGGCACCCGCACCGACCTGCTTATCGGCTACCAACGCTTGGATGTGAACCGCCGCCAGCCGTGAGGAATGCGTTAAACAGCTAAAGCCTTGCTGTGCGCCGCGGTTTTGCGGAAGCTCAACCATAAAAATATCCGTGGGGCGGGAGGCTGCGTACGTAGGCCTGTCATTTGCTCCCGGATTGCTGACTGCATGCTGCAATACAACCTCATTATGGTAGTGCTGGGCGTGGCCATTCTGGCCGTGGCCTGGCTGCCTTCCCTGCTCAAGAAGTATCCGCTGTCGTATCCCATCCTGTTTATCGGGTTGGGGATGCTGGTATTCGGCCTGCCGCTGGGATTGCCCGATCCGGACCCGGTAGCCAACTCTACCGCCACGATGCACCTCACCGAAATCTGCGTGACGGTGGCCCTGACGGGTACGGGCCTGAAAATTGACCGCAAATTTTCTCTGTGGCGCTGGCGGGCTCCGTTGCAGCTGGTGTTGGTACTGATGGTCATTACCATTGGTATTTTCAGCGTGGTAAGCTGGAAGCTGGGTGGCCTGTCCCTGGCATCGGCGGTGCTGCTGGCCGCCACGCTGGCCCCCACCGACCCCGTACTGGCTGGCGACGTGCAGGTAGGTAAACCCGGTGAGGGCCGGGAAGACAACGTGCGCTTTTCTTTGACTGGGGAGGCGGGCCTCAACGACGGCCTGGCGTTTCCGTTCGTGCACCTGGCCCTGGTATTGCTGGCTGCCACTTCCGTGCACATTGAGCCGCAACTGCAGCACTGGGCCGTGTTTGATGTGCTGTACCGTACGGGCATGGGCGTATTGGCCGGGTGGCTGGCCGGTAAGGCGTTGTCGTTCCTGATTTTTGACCTGCCGCGCCGCGTTAAAATCAACCCCGAGGCGTATGGGTTCGTGGCCCTGGCGGTTACGCTCACGGCCTACGGCGTTACCGAGCTGCTGCACGGCTACGGGTTTCTGGCCGTGTTTGTGGCCGCCGTCACGCTACGCGCCCACGAGCGCAGCCACGAATACCACACCGAGATGCACGAGTTTACCGACCAACTGGAGCGGTTGTTTATCGTGGTGATTCTGATTTTGTTCGGGGGTGCAATTATTCGGGGGCTGTTCGCTCCGCTTACCTGGCAGGGGGCGGCGCTGGGATTGTTTCTGCTGCTGGTGCTACGGCCGTTGGGGGGCATTCTCACGCTGGGGCGCAGCCGCGTTACCTGGCCCGAGCGGCTGGTTATTTCCTTTTTCGGTATCCGCGGTATTGGCTCATTTTTCTACCTGGGCTACGCGTTTCACGAAGCGCATTTCGCCGATGCCCGCCAGATCTGGGCCATTACCGGTTTCACGGTGTTAACCTCCATTGTGCTGCACGGCGCTCTGGCTACGCCCGTGATGGATTGGCTGGACCGGCGACACGGTCGCCCTACCGCCGCCGAGCTGGATGAACAGCCGGAACAGGTCCCGGCGTCGGGCCATCCGGCACCATCGGGCCGGGAATAGGAAGAGGGTGTAACCTTTGCACCGATAAGGCTCGTTGCAGGCAGACTACTCCCTCTGTACTCTCTCATCTTTCCCGCTCATGCAATTCCTCTCGTTCTCCGTGCTGGGTGCCTCTACGGCCCTGGCGTTGCTGCTTCCGCTGGCTGATTCGCCGGCTCCCGTCCGGCCCGCGCTGCCCGTGCAGGGTGCCCAGCCCGATCCGCAGGTAATTGCCCAGTTCGGCCTGCTCGATAATACCAAACTCCAAGCCTATATCGACCAGAAAGGTATGCAGATGGGCCGCGTGTCCGACCGGCCGGCCGATGTAAAAGGCTTTACCGTCGTCGATTCGCCCGTTATCAATGCCTTTGCCACGCCCGATGGACACGTGTATTTCACCCGCGGTATTCTGGCTTATTTCAATGATGAAGCCCAGTTTTCCGGGGTGCTGGGCCACGAAATCGGGCACATTACCGCCCGCCACGGCCAGAAGCAGCAGACCCGCTCTACCATTGCGGGTATCGGCCTGATTTTGGGCTCGGTGATTGCGCCGCGCGTAATGCAGTCGGTAGGCGGGGTAGTGCAGCAGGGGGTGGGTCTGGGCCTGCTCAAGTACGGCCGCGACGCGGAAAATGAGGCCGATGTGCTGGGCGTGAAGTACTCCAGCAAAATCGGCTACGACCCAGCCCACATGGCCGACTTCTTCCTAACCCTGAGCCGCACCGAGCAGCAAAGCGGTGCGGCTGGCGTGCCCACGTTCCTGAGCACTCACCCCAACTCCGCCGACCGGTACCAACGCGTGAAAAAGCTGGCCGTAACGGCCGAACAGCAGGCTGGGCGCCAGTTGGCCATCAACCGGGACCAGTACCTGCGCCTGATTGAGGGGCTGCCTTACGGCGATAACCCCCGGGAGGGCTACGTGGAAAACAGCGTGTTCTATCACCCCGACCTGAAATTCCAGTTCCCAATTCCGCAAGGGTGGCAGAGCCAGAACTCGCCCAGCCAGTTTCAGATGGCCGAACCCAACGGCAAAGCCGTGCAGATTCTGCTGCCCGCTGGCAACAAAGGCCTTGATGAAACTGCCCAGGCCTTGGCCCAGCAACTCAAGCTCCAGAACGCGCAGGCCCAGAAAACCACTATCAACAGCTTCCCGGCCGTGGTTATCCAGGGCGACCAGGTGGGGCAGGACCAATCAGGGCAGCAAGGCATTACGGCCAGCACCCTGACCTACCTCATCCAGGACGGCCAGACGATTTACGCCCTGGTGGGCCTCTGCGGCCCCGGCACCCTGGGTACCTATGGCAGCACCTTCCAGCGCACCGCCCAGGGCTTCCGCCGCCTCACCGATGCCGCCAAAATCAACCGCCAGCCCGAGCGTATCCGCATCCGCACCGCCAAAGCCGGCCAGACCTTGGCCTCAGCCCTCGCCGCCAACGGCATCCCCAGCAAGCGGTATGAGGAGCTGGCCATCCTCAACGGCATGAAAACCACTGATAAAATGACCAGCGGACAGTTGTTTAAAGTGGTGGGGAAGTAGTGTATCTTTGGTAAAAGCACGCTTTATGACTCCGCAAGCCGTCGAAATTATCGAAACTGAAATTCCGCTGGAGGAAACTATGTCACTCAATCATTCCCGGTTGATTGGCCGGCTGACCGTGCTTCTGGCGCGTTATGAAGACCAGTACGATATATTGCCCGAGCTGGAATTTGAGCTTAGTGCCGGCCGGTTGAAGCCAGATGTGGCTTTGCTACCTAAGCAGGAAGTTAACTGGGAGAAAGACATTGTTCGGTTCCCGTTTCCACCAGTAACGGCCATTGAAATCCTTTCTCCCACCCAGTCTCTAGATTCCCTCATCATCAAGATTCGGGACGGTTATTTTCCCAGTGGTACGCAGTCGGCCTGGTTGGTTTTACCCGCCGTAAAAACGGTGTACCTGTTCTTGCCGCAACAGGCACCATCTATCGTAAGCAGCGGTGTGCTACATGATCCAGTCAGCGGGGTAGAAGTACACCTTGAAGCACTTTTTCGTTAGCTATCAGCTGTTTATCATACATAAGAAGCGCCCCGGCCGAACCATTCGACCGGGGCGCTTAAGTTACTGGCTGCCGCTGAGGAAACAGCGGCGCTAGGCCTTTTTCACAAACTCAGTTTTGATGACGAGCAGGCTGCCACCGGCACGACCTTCGATTTCGGCGGGCGAGTTGGTGAGGCGGATGTTCTTGACCACCGTACCGCGCTTCAGGGCCTGGGCCATGCCTTTTACCTTGAGGTCTTTGGTAATGGTGACCGAGTCGCCCTCCGCGAGCAGGTTGCCGTTGCTGTCTTTAACGTCCATGAGAAGATGATTAGACGTTGAAGCGGAAGTGCATGATGTCGCCGTCCTGCACCACGTACTCCTTACCTTCCACGGCCATTTTGCCGGCTTCCTTGATTTTTACCTCAGTCTTGTACTCCTGGTAGTCGGCCAGCTTGATTACCTCGGCCCGGATGAAGCCCTTCTCGAAATCGGAGTGGATAACGCCGGCGGCCTGGGGCGCTTTGTCGCCCTTGTGGATGGTCCAGGCGCGTACTTCCTGCACCCCGGCCGTGAAGTAGGTAATCAGGTTGAGCAGGGAGTAGGAGGCCCGGATCAGGCGGTTCAGGCCCGATTCGGTGAGGCCGTACTCGGCTAGGAACATCTCCTTTTCCTCGGGGTCTTCCATCTCAGCAATCTGCGACTCGATGGCGGCCGATACCAGCACTACTTCGGCGCCTTCCTGGGCCACGTGAGCCTGCAGGGCCTGGGTGTGGGCGTTGCCGGTGGTGGCGCTGGCCTCGTCCACGTTGGCCACGTAAATCACAGGCTTGATGGTGAGCAGCTGCAGGTCGGCAACGGCTTCCAGTTCCTCGGGCGTGGCTTCCACGGCGCGGGCATTCTGGCCGCCTTCGAGGGCTGCCTTGAACTTCTGCAGGGCGGCTACTTCCTTCTTGGCCACGGCGTCGCCGTTTTTGGCGGAGCGCTCCGACTTGGCCAGCTTCTTATCGATGCTCTCCAGGTCTTTGATCTGCAGCTCCGTGTCGATTACGTCCTTATCGAATACGGGGTCCACGCCGCCGGCTACGTGCACGATGTTGGGGTCGTCGAAGCAGCGCGTTACGTGAATGATGGCATCCACCTCCCGGATGTTGGCCAGGAACTTGTTGCCCAAACCTTCACCCTTGGAGGCACCTTTCACCAGTCCGGCAATGTCCACAAACTCGATGATGGTGGGCAGCACGCGCTTGGGGTTCACCAGGGCTTCCAGAATCTGGAGGCGCTCATCGGGCACGGTAATCACGCCCACGTTCGGCTCGATGGTGCAGAACGGGTAGTTGGCCGATTCGGCCTTGGCGTTGGAAAGAGCGTTGAAAAGCGTGGATTTGCCGACGTTCGGCAGGCCGACGATACCGCAGCGGAGACCCATATGACGGTGAAGTAGTGAGTTAGTGAAATGGTGAGTTGCCGTGCTAGCCGCGCAATTCGTGGCGCAAAGGTACGGGGCTTTTCCAAGGAAAGCACGGATATACGCCGGATGCCGCCGCTAAAGCCCCGGCTGCTGAACCGAACCCGGCCCGGTGGTTGTTAGGCCACCATGTGTCAACATCATTCCCCGGCCCGCAAGCTGCAGCGCCTTGGGCTTTACGTAGTAGCGAGTGTGCTGCTTGTACTCAGCCAGTACTATACGCGCTAACCAACCCCAAAACACGACGGCGCGCCTGAGCCGAAGCCGGGCGCGCCGTGCGGTGGGAAGTAAATGCTGAGAGTACGTAAAACGTGTTTCGGTAGACTTCCGGGGTTACGGGTTAGTAATTGTCGTCGGCGCGGTTGAAGTTATTTTCCCGCTCCTCATAGGCCGGCCGGGGGCGGTCCAGCTCAGCTACTTCCTCGGGAGTCAGCAGCTCCTCACGTACGTAATCCACAGCATCCTGCAGGGCATCCACAAACTTGAGGAAATCTTCCTTGTACAGGAAAATCTTGTGCTTCTCGTAGGAGAAAGTGTCGTCGTCGCGCAGCCGACGTTTGCTCTCCGTGATGGTCAGGTAGTAGTCCTGGCCGCGGGTGGCTTTCACGTCGAAAAAGTACGTGCGCTTACCGGCTTTAATGCGCTGGGAGTAAATTTCTTCCTGGTCGTGACGGTCTTCCACAGTTCCTTCTAGTAAAGTTTTGTTATTCCAAGATGATTTAAGTTCAGCGCAAAATAGGTGATTTAAGGATGATATAAAAATTTGAAGGACTGTATTTTCCTATTCCGGGACGGACATCAGAATAGTCTAGCCAGAGCCAGGTATAAGCCGAAAAACGGTCCAGCAGGATGATTTGGGGAGATAGTACTGAAGGGAGATTATATAGACTGGACAATAGATAGTGAAATTTGAATAAATAGGAAAATGGCACTCGGAAGTTTCCTGCTTTCAGTACCAAGCAGCCGCAGGGGCCGTAATTGCGTTGTATCTTGGAAGCAGAACTGCCGCTTACCCGTACCATGCCGCAACCCCTGAATCTGGCCGCTGTCCGGTCCTTCGAAAACCTGGAATTTCTGGCCCGCCAACTGGTGGAAGGCTTCATTACGGGGCTGCACCAGTCGCCCTACCACGGGTTTTCGGTGGAGTTTTCGGAGCACCGCCTTTACAACCCCGGCGAGAGTACCCGCCACCTCGACTGGAAGGTGTTTGCCCGCACCGACAAGCTGTTTGTGAAGCGCTACGAGGAAGAAACCAACCTGCGCTGCCACCTACTGCTCGACGTGAGCCCCAGCATGTACTACCCGGCCCCGGACCACGACAAGCTGCGGTTTTCGGTACTGTGCGCGGCGGCCCTTACCACCCTGCTGCAAAAGCAGCGCGACGCGGTGGGCCTGGTTACCTTCGCCAACGAGGTGGAGCTGCAGACGCCGGTGCGCTCCACCAGCACCCACCGCCACACGTTGCTGCTCACGCTGCAGCAGCTATTGGAGCGGGCCCCCACGCCCGGCCGGGCGGGCACCAACGTGGCCGGGGTCATCCATACCATTGCCCAGCAAATCCCGAAACGCTCGTTGGTGGTGCTGTTTTCCGACATGCTGGGCCGCGCCCCCGCCGAACAGACCGAAACCCTGGCCGCGCTGCAGCACCTGCGCCACCAGCACCACGAGGTGCTGCTGTTTCACGTGATGGACCGCGCCACCGAGGCTGAATTTAACTTCTTGGACCGGCCCTACCTGTTCGAGGACCTGGAAACCGGCCAGACCATCAAGCTGCAGCCCAACCAGGTGCGCGAGCAGTACCAGGCCACCATGCGCCAGTACGAGCAGGAGTTGGCTCTGCGCTGCGGCCAGTACAAAATCGACTTCGTACCGGTTGACATCCGGGAGCCGTTCGACAAGGTGCTGTATGCCTATCTGGTAAAGCGTGGCAAGGTGCGGGGCTGAGCCACTGCTGATGGATCTTTCTACACGATGACGCTTTGGTTTTGCCGCGTGTGCGGCCTGGATTACGACGAGTCGCCCTGGGGGCCTGACGGCCGGCAGCCGGATTTCAGCACTTGCGGCTGCTGCGGCGTTACCTTTGGCTTCGACGACGCGACGCCCGCGGCGGCCCGGCAGTTTCGGGCCCAGTGGCTCGCTGCCGGGGCCACCTGGTTTTACCCGCGCCAGCGGCCGGCCGGTTGGGAGCCTGCCCCACAGCTAACCCAGCTCGACCCGCTTTACCGCTAACCTTTGCCCGCATGGATTTTTCCGACCTGCTGTTTTTACTGATCCTGGTTTGCCCGCTGTCGGCCCTGATGACGGTATACATTGCCCACATGTACGGCCGCCGGTTCTGGCCTTGGCTGCTGTTCGGGTTCTGCGTGCCGCTGGTGTCCACGTTCATTGCCATTGTGCTGGGCATCCGGGAAGCCCGCCGCCGCGAGGCCAACGGCGAAACCAACGACTAGCGTAGGCAAACGGAAAGGCTAAGTAGAACGTCATGCTTCGGCAAGCTCAGTATGACAAAAACTAAGTCGTCATAAAATCCCAGACATGCCCTAAGCCGGTTCAGGAGCCGACGGAGTATCCGGTGTATTGTCCAGTGACTGCCAGAGGTACTTGCTGGCCAGGGTACGGTAGGGCCGCCAGGGCTCGGCCAGTTCCGTCATGCGTTTCAGTAAAGCGCGGCGGGTTTCCTGCAGGCAGTAGTGGCGGCGCATGGCGTTCTGAATGCCCAGGTCGCCTTCCGGGAATACGTCGGGCTGGTCGAGGGCAAACATCTGCAGCATCTGAGCCGTCCAGCGGCCAACGCCTTTGATTTGGGTGAGGTGGCGGGTGAATTCGTCGTCGGAAAGCTGGCTGAGGTGGGCGTGGTCGAGCTGGTCGCGCTGGGCAAACTCGGCAATGGCGCGCAGGTAGCCCGCCTTCTGCCGCGAGATGCCCGCCGCGCGCAGCTCCTCTTCCGTGAACTGGAGCAAGGCCGCCGGCTCGGGGTAGCCATCGGGCAGAAACAGGGCCTGCACCTTGCGCCAGATGGCGGCCGCGGCCTTAGTGGAGATCTGCTGACCCACAATGGCGCGCAGCAAAGCCAGGTACAGGTCCTCGTGGGCGGCTGGGGCAATGGGGCGGCCCTGGGCAATCAGGCGGGCCAGCACGGGGTCAGCGGCGGCAAGGTGGCGTAAAGCGGCGGAATCGGGCGAAGGGCTCATGAGCGGGAGAAGTTAAACCAGCGCAATATCGAGGCGGGACGTGGGAACCGAAAACTCGGCCAGCAGCTCGCCAGTGGGGGAGAAGCGCACGGCCGTCAGGCACTGGCCGGTGTAGGCGCCCGTATCCAGGTACACCGTGTTGCTGGCCGCATCAAAAACGGTCCGACCGTCGGGTGTGGGCGTGTGGCCTACTACCTGCCGCTGGGTTGGCTGATGGTGCAGCGGGCCGCGCCGCCAGAGTACGCCCTGAGGGTTGTCGGGGTCGAGGGGCGTGGGCGTATCGGCAAAGCCGGCGTGGCTGATGAGCAGATGCTCGTTCTGCCAGCACAACGGCCGCTGGCCCAGCCAGGCCAGGTGCTCGCGCAGCAGCTGGGGGCGGCCCCGGTACTGCGCAACGGTGGCGCGGCCGCCCCACTCCAGCCAGGGCGGATTGGGCCCGGTAGGGCCGAAGTGGCGCAGCATCGCGTGCTCGTGGTTGCCGCGCAGCCACACGGTACGGCCGGGGTGGGTGGCCTCCAGCTCCCGGGCCAGCTGCACGCACTCCGGCGCGAAGCGGCCCCGGTCCACCAAATCCCCCACCTGCACCAGCAGTTCGGTGGCGGGCTGCCAGTGCGTAAGCAGCTCGCGCAGCGTGTGGTAGCAGCCGTGCACGTCGCCTAGTACGAACAGGTTCATCGGGTAGGGGCCAGCGGTTCGTACTGCAGCCGGTACAGGTCGAGGCCTGGGGCCCAGTAATCGGGCTGGGTTTCCAGCAGCCGAAAGCCCAGTTTTTGGTAGAAAGCGGCCGTTAGCTGGGACGTTTCTACCTGCACGGGCAGGTGCGGGAACAGGCGGGCGGCTTCCCGCAGCCGAAACTCGGTGAGCAGCCGGCCCAGGCCCTGGCCCTGGCGGCGGGCGTGCACTAGGTCCCAGGTCAGGTCCACCTGGTCGTCGTCGAGGGCGTAGCCGGCGGCGGCCACTACGGTGCCGGTTGGGTCTTCTTCCGCGGCTTCATCCGGCGTTTCCACGGCCACAAAGTAGGGCAGGCCGGTGCGCAGGTAGCGCAGCAGGTCGGCTTCTTCCGGGGCCGTGAAGTAGCGGGGCACGTTCGAGTGAAACAAGGCCAGCACAGCCGCTTCATGGGTGGCCGCGTGGTAGGGTAGCAGGTGGAGCATAGCAACTACGGAAAGAAGGTCGAAGCCCGAAGCCACTGTATCTGCCGGAGTGGCAATGTCCGGCGGCTCCGGCGGTCTGTAACGGAAAATCAGTGCCCCGGGTCTGGCTCCGGACTGCTCAGGCCCAGCCGCTTCACTAGCGGCCCGATGGTGAGGCCCTGCACGATAATACTGAAAATCACCACCACGTAGGTGATGCCCACCAGCAAGTCGCGGGGCATGGAATCGGGCAGGGAAAGGGCCAGCGCCACCGAAATGCCCCCTCGCAGGCCGCCCCAGGTGAGCACCCGCAGCGTGGGCCGGTCAAAGTGGTAGTAGCGGCGCAGCACGCTCAGGGGCACCGCCACCGATACCAGTCGGGCCGCCAGCGTGATGCCAACAGCCAGCGCGCCCATCAGCAGCACCGTGCGGTTGATGTCGAGCACCAGCATTTCCAGCCCGATGAGCACGAACAGCACCGCGTTCAGCATCTCATCCAGAATTTCCCAGAACTTATCCAGGTACTCGCGGGTGAGGTCCGACATGCCCAGGCTGCGGCCCTTGTCGCCCACAATCAGGCCAGCCACCACAATGGCCAGCGGCCCCGAGGTGTGCAGGGCCGCGGCCAGCGCCGTGCCGCCCATCACCAACGCCAGGGTAATGAGCACTTCCACCTGGTAATGGTCGATGGTGCGCAGGGCCCAGAAGGCGGCGTAGCCCAGGGCCGCACCCAGGGCAATGCCGCCCACGGCCTCGCGTAGAAACAGCTCGCCGATAACGGCCGCTGTGGCCCGCTCGGCCCCAAACTCGGCAATCTGGAACAGGCTCACGAACACCACCACCGCAATGCCGTCGTTGAACAAGGACTCGCCCACGATTTTTATTTCCAGGCTTTTATTGATGCGGGCTTCCTTGAGAATGCCCAGCACGGCAATGGGGTCGGTGGGCGAAATCAGCGCCCCAAACAGCAGGCAGTAGATAAAATCGACGGGCTGATAGAGCAGCGGCAGCACCACGTACACGGCCGTGGCTACGATGATGGTGGAAAGCAGCGTGCCCACCGTGGCCAGGGCCGCCACGGCTACCCGCTCGCGGCCCAGGGTGCGCACATCCACGTGAATGGCCCCCGCAAACAGCAGGAAGCTCAGCATCACCTGCATGAGAATGGTGTGAAAATCGAGGCCGCGCACCAGCCGGCTGGCCGTTACCACCCAGGGCACCCCCAACCGGCCCAGGCCAATAGCCACCAGGGAGGAAACCAGCGCCAGCACCATCAGCCCGATGGTGGCCGGCAGCCGCAGAAACCGGTGATTGATGTAGCCGAAAACGGCCGCCGCGACCAGCAGCAGGGCAAGCGTGTTGTATAACTCCATTCGTTAGGCAGAAAGGAAAAGAATACTACCCAGACGTACGCCGGAGCTGCTTCGTTGGAAAAACCGGAAAGTGGGCCCATTTGAGAAAGAAACGATGGCCCGTCATCCTGAGTAGCAACAACGGACCCTATCACGCTACAACCACTCGCTGTTGCGTGATAGGGTTCTGTTGCGGCCGTTTAATGCGCGGAATGCTTAACGACGACAAAGCGCCGAGTTACAGCGCTGCCAGGGCTGCCTCAATGCGCGCAACCATAGCATCGTCCACGTCGAGGTGGGTCACGAAGCGGATCATCTGGGGGCCGAAGGAGGATGCTTTGATGCCATGCTGCTCCAAATGGGCCAGGAAGCCGTCGGCGGGCGTGGTGTCGTGGAGGCGGAAGATGACCAGGTTGGTTTCCACGGGCAGCACCTCGGCCACGTAGGGGCGGGCGGCCAGGGCGGTGCCCAGCTGCCGGGCGCGGCGGTGGTCGTCGGCCAGCCGCTCCACGTGGTGGTGCAGGGCATGGAGGCCGGCGGCGGCCAGGTAGCCGGCCTGGCGCATGCCCCCGCCCATCACCTTGCGGATGCGCTTGGTTTTCTGGATGAACGCCTGACTGCCCAGCAGCACCGAGCCCACCGGCGCGCCCAGGCCCTTGCTCAGACACACCGAAATGGTATCGAACAGGCGGCCGTACTCGCGGGCGTCCTGGCCGGTGGCTACCAGGGCATTGAAGATGCGGGCCCCATCCAGGTGCAGCGGAATGCGGTGGCGCTGGGCTACCTCAGCAATGGCCCCGATTTCGGCCAGCTCGTAGCAGCTGCCGCCGCCGCGGTTGTGGGTGTTTTCGAGGCTGATGAGGCTGGTGGTAGGGTAGTGCACGTTCTGGGGCCGGATGGCGGCTTCCACCTGCGCGGCCGTGAGGCGGCCCCGGTTGCCGGGCAGCAGCGCCACCGAGGCCCCCGAGTGGAAGGCAATGCCGCCCACCTCCCAGAGGTAAATGTGCGAAGTCTGCTCGCAGATCACCTCGCTCAGCGGCTCGGTGTGGGCCTTGATGGCAATCTGGTTGGTCATGGTGCCGCTGGGGCAGAACAGGCCGGCTTCCAGCCCGAACCGGTCGGCCGTTTCCTGTTCCAGAGCGCGCACGGTCGGGTCTTCCTCGTACACGTCGTCGCCCACGCGGGCCTGAAACATGGCCTCCAGCATGGCCGGAGTGGGGCGCGTCACGGTGTCGGAGCGCAGGTCGATTACGGGGGTAGTCATAGAAGTTGGCAAGGGAAAAGTGGGAAAGGTTTCCCGGTGTCAAATTTAGTCGTTACTTTTGCCCCTCATTTACAGAAAGACTTTAACCGACCCGGAAAAATGAGCGTTACCCGTCTGAAGCGGAAGCACCGCAAGAACATTGCCCGCGCTAACAACAAGCAGCGCATCATCAAGCAACTGCTCCTCACCCCCGTTCTGAAGAACGTGGACCTCGATGAGCTGAAGTCGCGCTTCACCAAGAGCGAAGCCAAAGCTGAAGCCGCCGCCTAAGCGCGTTTCCCGCTGACTTGCCCGTCCCGGTGTCGGTGGGTCCTAAGTCAGAATTTCCAAAAGCGCCTTTCCTGGAAACAGGGAAGGCGCTTTTTTTGTGCATACCAGTTGTCATTGCGAGCGGAGCGAAGCAATCCGTCCTGTTCAAGGTGACAAGCTCCGAAAAAGCAGAAAACCCCTGACTTCTGCACAGACGCCAAGGACTTTTGCGTAGGCCAGTGTTTTGCACCCTGAAAAGGACGGATTGCTTCGCTCTGCTCGCAATGACAGCAACTCACTCACTCACTCACTCACTCACTCACTCACTTCGGCCCCAGCTCCACGGCCTGCAGGTTCTGCACGCGGCCGTCGGCTACGTCGAAGCGGAGCAGGGTGCGCACTTTGTGGAAGCCGTGGCGGCCGGCCGCACCGGGGTTGAGGTGCAGCAGGCCCAGGCGCGGATCGGGCATGACTTTCAGAATGTGGGAGTGGCCGCTAATGAACAGGCCCGGCCGCCGCTCCTGCACCAGCGCCCGGCCGGCAGGGCTGTAGTGGCCCGGGTAGCCGCCGATATGCGTCATGAGCACCCGCAGGCCTTCCAGCTCAAACTCCTGCACCAGCGGCTGGGTCAGGCGCACGTCGCGGCCGTCGATGTTGCCGTACACGCCCCGCAGCGGGGCCACGGTTTCCAGCGTGTCAATTACCTCGGCCGTGCCGAAGTCGCCGGCGTGCCAGATTTCGTCGCAGCCGCGCAAATGATGCAGGATGCGCTCGTCGAGGTAACTATGGGTATCGGAAAGCAAACCGATTTTTTTCATTTGGTGAAGGTAGGGAGTGTGCATGATGAGAGCGGAGTTACGAATGATGAGAAATGAGTTGGGCACAATTGGCTACCCGTTTAATTCATCCCTTAACGCTCCTCATTCATAACTCATCACTCCCCGCCAGCAACTGAACCGCGTACATCCCGTATCTTGCCCGGCCCCCGGTGCTTTCCTATCCGGAGAAATATGCTGTGTTTTGCAGCACCCCGCCCGTAGTCCTTTTTGCCCCCCTCCAGATTACCCCGCGATGAACGTTTTCATCAACGATATTCCGCTGATTATCAAGAAAAACAGCGAAAAAGTGTACAAGCACAAGTACGACCTGATTCTGAATCCCGAGGATGAATTCATTTCTAAGGATTTAGTGGGCGATGTGCTGGTGCGCGACGTAACGGATGTGTTTGTGGATCGGTTGCTGCGCCTGATGGAGGTGAAAAAGCTGAAAAAGCTCACGTCGCTGACGCTGCTGGCCCGCAAAAAAAAGCGGCTCATTCTGCACCTGAAAGATCAGTTCAAAATTGTGAAAGCCGCTGGCGGTCTAGTGGTGAAGGACGGGCAGGTACTGATGATCTACCGCCTCGGTAAATGGGATTTGCCTAAGGGCAAACTCAAAAAAGAGGAAGATCCGGCTCTGGGAGCTCTGCGGGAGGTAGAAGAGGAGTGCAGCATTGACGTGGAGCTGGGCGACAAACTGCCCAGCACCTGGCACTCTTACGCGTATAACGGCAACAAAATCCTGAAAAAAACGAACTGGTACATCATGCGCTGCCTCAACGATGCTCTCATGAAGCCCCAGGCCGAGGAGTACATTGAGGAAGTGCGCTGGATGTCGCCGCAGGAAGCTCTCAAAGTGCTTGATGAGTCGTATGCCAGCATTGCCCTAGTGGTGCGCCACTACTTGAGCGAGGTAGCCGGCCAGACGCCGGCCCCCCAGGAATAACCAATTTTCGTCATTTTTTCGCCCCCTTTCTTCCTTCGGCATGCGTCAACTCCTTTACTTTCCCGCTTTGTTGCTAGTGTCCGGGTTGGCCGCGTGCAGCGGCTCACAGTCTGTGTCCGAATCCACCACGCCTGCGGCAGGTTCGGCTGCTGCTGCCCGCACGGCGGCCGTAGATGTGCCCGAACTGATGGGACGCAACATTGACCAAGTCCGCCGGGCACTAGGCCCGCCCCGAGAAACCAAAACCCAGCAGATTGGCCTGGAGCCCACCGCCGAGCAGATGAAAAGCACCCGCGGCGAGGACTGGATTAACACTTTCGAGCGCAACGGCACCACTATTATTGCCACTTTCAACGCCCGCACCCGCAAAGTGCGCGACTTGGTGGTGGTAGGCTCGGACGAGGACGAACTGCTGCGCAATGCCAATCTGAGCCTGACCGCCCCCAACTACATGGTGCTACCAGTTGCCGACCCTAAGGATAGCCGCTCCATCATCGGGATGCGGGTACTGACTCGAAAGTAGTCCGTTGTATCTGCCAACAGCGCCGCGCGCTTCTGCCAGCAACCTTACCGCTGGCAGAAGCGCGCGGCGCCGTGTACGGGTCCTACGTGAGGCTAGTGCGGAGCCGGCAGGGCAAAAGGCACAAAGTCATCCACGTTGCCCCCGAAGCGGTGAATCTCGCGGATGATGGTACTGCTGATGGCGGCCAGGGTGGGAGAGGTGATGAGAAATACGGTTTCCAGCGCGGGATTGACGTGCCGGTTGGCCTGAGCAATGGTGTTTTCGTACTCAAAATCGGTGGTGTTACGCAGGCCGCGCAACAGGTACCGGGCCCCGGTCTCCCGGGCAAAATCGGCGGTGAGGCCTTTGTAGGCTTGCACCGACACCCGGGGCTCATCTTGAAACACCTGCTCAATCAGGGCTACCATCTGCTCCACGGGCAGGTAGCGCTGCTTGCTGCTGTTGTTGCCGATGGCAATGATAACCTGATCGAATAAATCTACCCCGCGCCGCACCACATCCAGGTGTCCATTGGTGAAGGGGTCGAAGGAGCCAGGAAACAGGGCAACGCGCATGGGGAGAGTAACTGAGTAGGGGAGCATCTGAGTAAGGAGGAGAGGAGCCAGTCGAACTGGCGGACCTCCGCGGCAGTTACTCTACTCGCAGAGGTGGAGGGCGTACAGCTCAAAGTAGCGGTATTCGAACAGGTCGTTGAGGCGGTAGCTGTAGCTCAGATCAAACGGGCGGTTACCGAAGCGCAGGTTGCGGATGTACTTGCGCAGAATGGTAAACAGCTCGGAGTCGTGCATCAAATCTCCCCACACTACCACGGTGTCCTGGTCGGGGTTGAGCTGCAGCTCCTGCATCACCAGAATAGTGTAGTAAATAAGGTCTTCGGGCGTGCTGAACGGAAACACGTTCAGAAACTCCGGCTGCTTGCCCCGAAGCACCAAGATGGTAACCTCCTGAAAGCCAATGCTGAGATATACCCGCCGACCGGCTCCCTGCTCGCTCTGGTGGGCTACACCCTGTAGCAGCGCACTGGTTTGATGCACCAGGCGTCCGGTAGGATATTGCTGGGCAAACCAGGTAGCCAGGCGAGTATCGGCGGCAAACACACTGCTGATGTCCAGGCCGGCGTGGGTGTAGTGGTGCACCGATTCGTGGGTGGGCGCGAAGGCGTGGTGCAGGCGCAGATAAGCCGTTTCGTCGCCGGGGCGGAACAGCGGGGCCGGCAGCAGCGTGAAGGCCCGGTTCTGCACGGCCAGCCGCACCCGGTTCCAGCCCGTGAGGCCCAGCAGATCAGACTCAGTGCTTAGCATTTGCAGCTGCTGGACCAGCGACGAGTCGGCCTCGGGAGCAGCGTATTCATCCAGCGCCACAAACTTATTGCGGCGGGCATCGGCCACGCCCACACGTAAACCAGCCGTGCCGGCTGTCAGATACAGATTATAGGCCGCGGGGGTGCTCAGGTCCAGGGTTTCGTCGCGCAGGCGGTGCAGGGCAACCGGAGACATCGGGACAGTGGCAGTGGACATAGCTAGCGGGCAGGCAAACAGGCAGAATAAAAACCGCCGGCCCGGCACCGCAGCACCGTTCCGGCCGCTAAAGGTACAAAAGCCCGCCTACTGAAACCGCACCTGCGGGATGAACACGTCGTCGGTGCTGATAATATCCCGCAGGACCGGATGCACCTGCGTGGGTAGCAGCTGGCCTAACTGCCGGGGCGTCACAAATTCCACGTGCGTGAGCAGCTGGGCATCGGGGTGGTGTTCGGGGTCGTGGCCCACCCGGGGCGTCGGGCTGGCCTCCAGGGGTTCCACCGCAAAAAACAGCTCCAGCGCCTGCAGGCCCGGGCTGCGGAACTCGTGCAGGTGCAGAAAGCGCCCGGCCCGCACCGCCACACCGGTTTCCTCCGCAAATTCCCGTTCCAGGCACTGCT
Source organism: Hymenobacter sp. 102 (assembly GCF_049949205.1). Taxonomy (NCBI): domain Bacteria; kingdom Pseudomonadati; phylum Bacteroidota; class Cytophagia; order Cytophagales; family Hymenobacteraceae; genus Hymenobacter; species Hymenobacter sp. 102. The sequence continues at coordinate 1,291,284 of NZ_CP188172.1, read as the reverse complement.
GCAGCGTTTCGCCGAATTGCCAGCCCCCGCCCGGAGGCGACCAGAATGGCAGCTCATTGGCCAGCACCCCCCGGTGGGCCGTGAGCAGCAGGGCCCCGTCCTGCACCAGCAGGCCACACACCCGCACCCGGGCCACCCCCGTATAGGCCTGCAGCAGCGAGTCGGGGGCGGAAGGATTGGCAGGAGGCATACGCAAAGGAGTTGAGGGGGGGGCAAAGCTACGAGCTTCCGCCCAAACGCTCATTCGGCCGGTGTAGTGCGCAGACTGGCCAAATGCGCCGCCCGGCGGGCCGCTTGCCGCTGCCGCCAGCGGCGCAGGCGGCTGAGCATCCACACCACTACGGCCACGGCCACGGCGGCCACCAGCAGCGGAGCCAGCAACCCTAGCACTGAGCCCACAATGGCCAGCAAATTCTCCAGTGTAGCCAGCACAGGGTTGCCCAGCCCGGCCGTGGTGGCGGTGGAACCCGCCCGCAGCAGGGTTGTGCCGGTCTGGATGATGCCGGCCGTGCTGCCTCCTACCAGAATGCCCAGGCCCCAGCGCAGCATGGGCGGCAGATCCGGCAGTGCCGCCGTCATGAGAATGGCCCCGGCAATGACGGCCGCCGGGCCGGTGATGGCATCCAGCACATTATCAACCACCGGAATATAGTAGCCCAGAATTTCGGCCACGGTAGCCGTACCCAGGGCCGCTACGGCCGGCCAACTCCCCAGCCAGGCAAAACCTGGCGCGGGGGTGAAGTAGCCGGTGCGGTAGGCGAGGGCGGCGGCCAGCAACGGTACAAATACCCGAAAACCACTGCAGGCGGCCAGGGCCAGGCCGAAAGCACCGGCCAGTAAAAAGTCGAGTTGCGGCATGACAAGGAGCTGAGGTGGGAAGTAGCAGGACCGGGCACAGGGAAGGTAAAGAAATATCCACAATCCGGCCGGTTTCCTTGCCTGGGGCCACGCGGGGCGGCTGCCTGCCGTAGGCCGGCTACCTTTGCAGGCCTATGACTACTGAATCCCTGGAAACCCGCATCCGCCGCAAACTCACCCGCCAGCATTTCATGCACCACATCGGCGCCGACCTGACCCTCATTGAAGAAGGACGGGTGGAGGCGGCGCTAACGCTGCAACAGCAGCACACCCAGCACGTCGGCTTTGCTCACGGCGGGCTGGTGGCCACCATGGCCGACTTGGTGGCCGGCTTCGCGGCTGTTACACTGGTGCCCGATGGTACCGGCGTAGTTACGGTTGAGCTAAAAACCAGCTACCTTCATCCCGGCGTAGGCCGGCAGTTGCGGGCCGTGGGCTGGGTACTGAAAGCCGGCCGTCGGCTGCATTTCTGCGAAGCGGAAGTGTGGTGCGATGACCTGCTGATAGCTAAAGCCACCGCTACCATGGCCGTGGTGGAGCCGGTTGCCAGCTAAGGGCCTGATCCGGGGCCGGATTGTGCCAAATAATTCCCACATTGATTATCTGCTGCTGACCGGCCCCGGTTCTTCAGGCTTAGATTATAGCTACTATGAAATGGATTAGCGTGCTGCTGCTACTACTGCTGGCCGGCCCCGGGCTGGCCCAGCGGCACTATTGGAATGCGGATTATGACTCGCTGCACCGCACACTGTACCGCCACGCCGCCGATACCGCCCGCGTACCCCGGTTAGCACACCTGGTGCTCATCACAGAACTATCGGAGCCCGTGCGTCGGCAGCAGGCCGTGGAACTGGTGGCTGAACTGCTGCGCCTCAATGCCAGTACCCATCAGCTGGCTACGGCAGCTCCGTATCAGAAGCTGCAAACCGGCCTGCGGCTATGGCAGCGGGAACAGTACGCGGGGGCTCTTGGTGCCATGCAGCAGGCCATTGAGCTGTTTGATGAAGCCGGGCAGCCTGTTCCGTTTCTGCTCAGCGACCTGGCACCCTTGTATAACAAGCTGCGCCAGACCGATACCCGGTTTGCGTATTTCCAGCGCAAGCTGCGCCAGTACCAAGTGCACGGCCCATTGGAAAACGAGGCGGCCTGCTACCTGGTACTGGGAGGTACCTACCGCCACCGCGGCGACTACAACCAGGCCATCAGCCATTACCTGCACGCCGCCGACCTGCTGAAGAAATTCAACCGCCGCCTGTACAGCAACGAGCTGATGGTGGCCGGCAGCACTTACGCCGAGTGGGGCAATCCGCAACGGGCGCTGTATTACCTGCAGCAGGCGGCGCAGTGGAACGATAAATCCCAGATAGCCGGTCTGCAGCGGTTCTACTCCGAACACGCGGTAGCCAGCTTGTATTTGCAGCTGCGCAACCTGCATGCCGCCGAGCAGTACATTGCCAAAGCCCTGCAAACTGCCCGGGCCGATGCGCTCAACAAGGGCACATATACGGCTTACGCCTTCCTGCTGCAGAGTCAGCTGCTGATGGCCCGGGGGCAAGCCGCCGCCGCTTTACCGCTGCTCACCCGGGCTCAATACCTGTCGGATTCCCTGAAAATGGACATAACCGGCCGTCCTGGCGAGTTTGCGCTGGATGCCACCTGGGCCCGCTATTACGTGGCCCGCGGCAATTATCCCGCGGCTGAAAAGCACTGGCAAAAGGCCTACGCCATGGCCACGGCCGCTAATTTTCAGATGCTTCGCCCCAAGTACCTGCGGGAGCTGGTGCGTTTTGAAGCCGCCCACGGTACGCCCGCTAAAGCCCAGCAATACAGCCTGGCCTACCTCACGCTTCAGGATACGCTCAACCGTATGCAGGGCCACAACCTGCTGGCGCAGTACGAGGGCGAGCGGGTAGAGCAAGCCCAGCAGGACCAGATTGCCCAGCTTCGCCAAGAAAAAACCGTGCAGGCCCTGCGCCTGCGTCAGCGCAACCAACTGCTGCTGATAAGCCTAATAGCCCTGGCCCTGATTTCGGGGTTGGGAGTAGTAGTGTACCGGCAGCTGCACATCAACCGGCGCACCCTGGCCCAACTGCGCCAAACCCAAAATCAACTGGTGCAGTCCGAGAAATGGGCGTTTGTGGGTGAGGTATCGGCCGGCATAGCCCATGAGCTGCAAAATCCGCTCAACTTCATGAAGCGGTTTGCGGAAGTAAGTACGTCGCTGGTGGATAATATGGACCATCAGCCTGATAGCCCAAAGCTAGAACACGAAATCCTGGTGGGCCTGCGGCAGAATCTGCAGGAAATCAGCCAGCACGGCATGCGGGCTTCGGCCATCATTAAGGATATGCTGGAGCACGCCCGCGCCGGCACCGGCCAGCGCACCACCACCGACCTCAACGCCCTGGTGCTGGAGTATCTGCACCTGGCCCGCCAGAGCCAGGAGTTTCAGGAGTCGGCGGCCGTGGTGGGAGTGGAAACCAACCTGGCCCCCGACCTGCCCGCCGTGCCCGTGGTACCGCCCGATATGGGCCGGGTGCTGCTGAACCTGTTCACCAATGCCTTCTACGCGGTAATGCAGCGCCACCGCTCCGGCGAGGCCGACTACGCCCCCCAGGTGCGCGTAGATAGCCGCCTGCTGCCCGGCGCCGTGCAAGTACGCGTGTCGGACAACGGTACCGGCATGCCCGAGGAAGTGCGCCGTAAAGTATTTGAAGCCTTCTTCACCACCAAGCCGCTGGGCGAGGGCACCGGCCTGGGCCTGTCCCTGTCGCACGACATCGTGAAGGGCCACGGTGGTACCATCAGCGTAGAGTCGGCCGAGGGGCAGGGCACTGAGTTTACCATTACATTGCCGGTAGAGTAACATGCCGCCACCAGACGCCGAGTATTACATCAGCTGGTGCCGTTGGCAGGGCCAGGATTGGTATTCGTTGTGGTGGACTGCTGAGGAGGATGACGGGCTGTGGGCTGACGAAGCCGGACAGGTGCCCCGGTACACCTCACCGGCCGGAGTGCGGCAGCTAGCCGATGGTTTGGGCGTGCAGCTGGCGCCGGAAGAGCCATTACTGCAAAAAATGGATGACGTCTTCAACTGGCTAAGCCACCCGGCAAAGAATCCGCCAACGGAGACTCTCACGGTGTGGAATATGTTCGATGACTTGAGCAGCGGCATCGGCAAGCCGTTTCTGGGCAATCAGAAAGGCACCATCCGAAACAGACTGTTCGACAAGCTGTACCTGAACGACGGCATCATCCAACTTAATCAGAAAGGGCAGATGGATTTCCGCGGGCCGCACACGCACCCGTGGAAGCCCCGGTGGCGTCGGCAGGAACTGAAGGTGCTGCGGCGGATTCTGCTGCAAGGGTTTCGGTTGTGGGAGCGGTACACGTACGTCGTGCCCGCCTCTACTGAATAAAAACAGTCCGGACTTATCGGGAGCCTAAACCGGCGTAGCTTTGTTGTAGCCGAATACCCCGCTTATGCTTTCCCTCCGAACTCCTTCCGTCCGCGACCATTTTCCCTACGAGCCCACCCAGGACCAAGCCACGCTGTTCAAGCAGCTGGATAAGTTTCTGGGCGATGCGCTGCCGGGGCGGAAGGCGTTTGTGCTGCGCGGCTACGCGGGTACCGGCAAAACCACCGTCATCAGTGCCTTGGTGCAGTGGCTGCACCAGATGGGCCGCAAATACGTGCTGATGGCCCCCACTGGCCGGGCCGCCAAGGTGATGAGCACCTACTCGGGGGTGGCCGCCAGCACCATCCACAAGAAAATTTACCGCCAGACCAGCGGCACGCCGGCCCAGGGCCTGGCCTTCCAGCGCCAGCCCAACCGCGCCCAGGATACCCTGTTCATCGTGGACGAGGCCTCCATGATTTCCGACGAAAAGGCCTTTGGGGAAAATGGCCTGCTCGACGACCTGATGAACTACGTGTTCGAGAAACCATCCAACCGCCTGCTGCTCATTGGCGACACGGCCCAGCTGCCCCCGGTGGGCCAGCTGCTCAGCCCCGCCCTGGATGCCGAGCTGCTGCGCCACCGTTTCCGGGCCGAGGTGGCCTCCGTGGAGCTGCGCCAGGTAATGCGCCAGGCCGAGTCGTCGGGGATTCTGATGAACGCCACCGTGCTGCGGGAGGAGCTGCGCGAGGAGCAGCCCCACATTCAATTCTTCACCAAAGGCTACCCCGATATTTTCTCGATGGGCGGCGACAAGCTGGAGGACGGCCTGCGCTGGGCCTACAAGAACTTCGGCCACGAGAACAGCACCATCATCTGCCGCTCCAACAAGAACGCCAACCAGTACAACCAGTACATCCGCCGCATTCTGTTTGAGGCCGAAGATGAAATTGAATCGGGCGACTACCTGATGGTGGTGCGCAACAACTACTACTGGCTGCCCAAAGATTCCGACATTGGTTTCCTGGCCAACGGTGACTTTGTGCAGGTAGTGAAAATCCTGCGGACGACCGAGGAGTTCGGGTTCCGCTTCGCTGATGCCCGCGTGCGGCTGGTGGACTACCCCGACGAGCCGGACATGGAAATCAAGCTGCTGCTGGACACCCTGCACACCGAAAGCCCCGCCCTGCCCGCCGACCGCAACAAGGCCCTCTACGATGCCATCAGCGAGGATTATGCTCACCTCGAAACCAAAAAGGAGCGTACCGCCGCCCTGCGCAAAGACCCATTCCTGAACGCGCTGCAGGTGAAGTTTGCCTACGCCCTTACCTGCCACAAAGCCCAGGGTGGCCAGTGGCAGGCCGTATTCGTGGACCACGGCTTTCTGAAGGAGGATATGGTGAACTCGGAGTTTGCCCGCTGGCTGTACACGGCCGTTACCCGCTCCTCGGAAAAGCTGTTTCTGCTTAACTTCAACAAAAACCTCCTCGGCGACCAGCCGGAAGACTAGCCGGTAGTATCCCGGCCCGGCGGCGGATAGTTGCTGGGGCGGGACAGCTACTTAATCAGAACCCAAATTGGCCGCTTGTGTGTTACACTTCACGGTGGCTTCACGCATCGGCGTGAAAACTGGCACGTAACTTGGCCGGGCGTCCGAAACGTCTATTTTTGCTTACCTTCTTTTGCTTACCTTCCAACTGCATTCACGCACGCAACTCATGAAAAAAGCACTTTTCCTGGCCTTGTCGCTGTCGGTGATGGGCCTCGGCGCCCAGGCCCAGACGGCCGCCGTAAAGCCTGCCAACGCGCAAACCAAAGCAGCTGGCCCCCAGATCCAGTTCGAGGAAATGAAGTATGACTTCGGTACCATTCATACCGGCGACGTGGTGGAGCACACATTCAAATTCAAGAACGTAGGCACCCAGCCGCTCATCATTTCCAACATTCAGGTAAGCTGCGGCTGCACCACCCCCGATTGGACGCGGGAGCCCATTATGCCCGGCAAATCGGGCACCATTACCGCCAAGTTTAATTCGGCCGGCAAGCTGAATATGCAGAATAAGGTGCTCACCGTGGAGTCGAATTCCGCGGACGGCAACGCCATGGTTTCCCTGGTAGGGAATGTGGTAGAGGCCGGTGCCACCGTATCGGCCGCTCCGGCTACCACCGATGTTTCGGCTCCCGTTGATGTAAAGGACGCCAAGCAGAAAGTGAAAGCCGGCGACAACAAAATCAAGGCTAAGAAGAAAGCTTCGTAAGCAGCGCTTCACAAGCATTTTACACAAAAAGGGCTTGCCAGTACTGGCAAGCCCTTTTTGTATTGGGTACTCAGGGCAGATTACAGCTGCCGGGCCGCCAGCAGCAATACAATCCAGCCGGCAATGAACAGCACCCCGCCGATGGGCGTAACGGCCCCCAGCTTGGTGATGCCCGTGAGGCAGAGCACGTACAGGGAGCCGCTGAAGATGAGAATACCGCCCAGCCATAGCCAGGCCACCGTGCCCAGGCTACGCAGCTCCGGTTTCAGGTACCACAGCACCCCCACGGCCAGCAGCGCCAGCGTATGAAAAAACTGGTAGCGCACCGCCGTTTCAAAGGTTTCGAAGCGGCCGGCGGCTTCCAGCATCTTGCGCAGTCCGTGGGCGGCAAAAGCGCCGATGCCCACACTCAGGGCTCCTAGCAAAGCGGCCAGTTGAAGAATGAGTCGTGCGGTCATTATTGGGTTGTTGGTGGTTCGTTTATTGATGCTCGCAAGTCAGTAATCGGTTCTTGGCGGTTCGTTTTCGGGGAAGGAGGCGAATTGACGCTGCTTTATCCGGATACGAACAACGAACCGCCAATACCGAAAAACGAATCATCCCCGGGCTCCGAAAATAGCACTGCCCACGCGCACCAGCGTGCTGCCTTCGCGCAGGGCCAGCGGGAAATCGGCACTCATGCCCATGGAAACCTCCCGAAACGTGTCGTTATCGGCAAAATACAGGGCCTTGAGCTTGTCGAAGTAGCCGCGTAGGGTGCGGAACTCGCGGCGCAGCTGGTCTTCGTCGTCGGTGAAGGTGGCCACGCCCATCACGCCGGTGAGGCGCACGTGGCGCAATGCGCGGTACTCCTCGGAGCGTAGAATTTCTTCGGCCTCGGGCAGCGTGAGGCCGGTTTTGGTTTCTTCTTCGGCAATGTGAAACTGCAGTAGGCCCGCAATTACCCGGTTGTGCCGGGCCGCCTGCCGCTCAATCTCCAGCAGCAGCTTCAGGCTGTCGATGCTCTGGATGGTGTGCACGAAGGGGGCAATGTATTTGACCTTGTTGGTCTGCAAATGCCCGATGAGGTGCCACTCCACGTCGGCGGGCAGCTCGGGCTGCTTGGCTGCCATTTCCTGCACCCGGTTTTCGCCAAAAATGCGGGCGCCGGCAGCATAGGCCTCCTGCAAACGCTCTACGGGGTGGGTTTTGGTGACGACGACCAGCCGGGCGCTGGTGCCTTTGAGCTGGCTGGTTACTTGCTGCAGATTATCGGCAATTGCCATACGAAACGGGGTTAATCTTCCAGCGCATTCGTCAGGAAGGTGTTTTTAAGGGCCAGCCACAGCAGCCATAGTCCCACGCACCAATACAGGTACAACCGGTAATAGTCCTGGGTGTTGCGGTAACGGGTCTGCTTGATTTCGGATTTCTCGTACTGGTTGATCTGGGTGAAAATCTGGCGCAGGCCGGCGTTGTCGGTGGCCCGGAAAAAGCGGCCTTCCCCGGCCTGGGCCAGCTGGCGCATGGTGGTTTCGTCGAGGCGGGTTTCCACGTAGCGGGGGCGGCCCTGCTCGTCGGTGCCGTAGGGCACAGTCCCATCCTGGCCCAGCCCGATGGTGTAGATTTTGAGTCCGTAGGCGTGGGCCAGCTGGGCGGCGGTAAGCGGGTCGAGGGAGCCGGCCGTATTTTCGCCGTCCGAAATCAGAATGCACACCTTGGTGCGGGAGCGGGAGTCGCGGAGGCGGTTGGTGGCCACGCCCAGCGCCGTGCCAATGGCCGTGCCGTCGTTCGGAATCATGCCCAGGCGCAGGCTCTGCAGGTCGTCGCGCAGCAGGTCGTAGTCGGTGGTCAGCGGGGCCAGGGAGTAGGCGTCGCCGGCAAACACCACCAGCCCGATCCGGTCGCCCCGGCGGCCATCCACAAACTGCCGGGCTACGCGCTTGGCCGCTTCCAGGCGGTTGGGGCGCAAATCCTGCAGCTCCATAGAGCTGGAGACGTCCAGGACCAGCAGAATATCAATGCCCTCGCCATTCTGCACTACGCGCTCATCGGTGCGCTGAGGACGGGCCAGGGCCACAATACCAAAGCTCAGACTCAGGGCCAGCACCACATCGGGCATGAAGCGCAGCAGGGTAGTCCAGTCGCGGGGGAGCTGCCCGGCCACGAAGGCCACGCCCAGCCGGGAGCGGCGGCGCCGGGCCAGCACCCAGCGCAGCGCAAACAGCAGCGGTACCAGCGGTACCAGCAGCAGCAGGCGGGGCTGCTCCCAACTATAGCTGGCCAGGGTGCTGTAGCGCACACTATCCAGTAAATACGTCAGGGCAGTAGGCCAGGGCATGCACGGGGGAAAGAGTAGAAGCCAAAAGTAAGCAGGAAACGCGGGTTGCAGTGCCGCAGCGCTGCTTCGTGCGCGCAACGTGGGTAGCCAATACGACAGGTAGCGCGCAGCTCCGCTTCGCGCACGAGCCGCCGGCGAGTTCCGGAGCGTAAGGACCGTACGCCTGTTACTCGCTTCGCTTGTGCGCGTAGCGGAACTGCGCGCTAATCAACCGGTTGCGCCGTTAGCTTACCGCGTACACTTTCTGAAACTGCCGCTCCGCAAACGTGCGCAGCAGCACAAACGCCAGGTCGGTTTCCGATTCATCCTCCGACTCCTGATTGCCATAGATAACCCGGTCGGTGAGGCGCAGGGCCAGGCCTACGTCGGCGTCGTTCTGGTAGTGGGCCACAATTTCGCGGGTGGTCAGGCTGCTGATGTTATTGTCTTCGAGCGTGGAGAGGTAGTTTTTCCAGAGCGTGATGGCCCGCTCCATATTGGTAAGAGAGCGGGACAGGGTGAAGCGCTCCACGTGCCGGGCGTACTGGGCCAGGAAGTACGCGTGGTTTTTGCGCAGCCGGTAGCGGCGGTAGCGGCGGCGCAGGTTCTGGCGAAAACCCAGCACCAACCCCCCGGCCAGCAGCAGCACCGAGGCCAGCCCCGCCAGCCAGTACGGGTAGTTAAATTGCTGTGCCACGGGCTGCAGCTGCAGGTTCTGGCGCAGCACCGGCGGAGTTTCCGGTACCGTTCCGGCGGGTAGCACCCGCACCAGGCGCACCTGGGCGGGCGGGGTTTGCAGCAGCAGCGTATCCCGGCCGCGCAGGATGGTAACGGGCAGGCTCAGGGTCTGAACTGAATCGAGGCGGAAGGTGCGCAGGCGGTAAATGGCCCGGTCGAGGCTGCGGCCCCGGCGGGTGCGGGTAGGGTAGTAGCGCCGGCTCACATACTCAAACGGCGCAAAATCGGCCGCCGAATCGGGGAAGATGACAGCCAGGCTGGGTGCGTGCCGGTAGATAAGCTCATATTCCAGCACCTCGCCCACGCGCACGCCCGGCCGCTGAAAGCGCCCCATGGGCAGGGTGTCGGTGGCCTGGGCCAGGCCCAGGCAAGGCAGCAGCACGCCGCCCAGCACCCACAAGCTCCGGCGCAACTGCCCCCACCACTTACCCACGGGCCCCGCGCTGGTTACGCCGCCGAAACAGATTCACCAGCTGCGGAACGAAGTCGGTGTCGGTGGCAATGGAGAGGTATTCGGTGCGGTGGCGGCGGCAAATCTGGCCAATCTGCTCCCGGTTCTGCTCGTAGGTGGCCCGGTACCGGTCCCGGAAAGCCGCCGAAGACGTATTCACCCACACCGTGCGGCCCGATTCCTGGTCGTGCAGCGGAATGATGCCCAGCGGCGGAAACTCCCGCTCCCGCTTATCCAGCAGCTGCAGCACCACCAAATCGTGCTTGCGGGCCAGCATCGTCAATTCCCGCTCGTAGTCAGCATCAATGAAATCGGAAATCAGCAGCACAATGGTGCGGCGCTTGAGCAGGCTCAGGGCTTGTTTGATGCCGGCCGCCACGGCCGTTTGGCGGCTGCGGGGCTCCAAGGCAAACAGCCGCTTGATGAGCCCGTAGGCGTGGTGCGTACCCTTGCCAGGAGCCATGTACAGCTCCTTCTGATCGGAGAAGGCCAGAATGCCAAGCTGAGCATCCTGCCGGGCAGCCGCCAAGGCCAGCACTCCGCAAATTTCCCGGCCCACATCCAGCTTGCGCCGGCCTTCGGCCCCTACCTGCTGGGAGGCACTCACGTCCAGCAATAACACCACCTGCTGCTCCCGTTCTTCCTTATACGTCTTTACGAAGGTGCCATGGCCCTTGCTGGAAACGGCCCAGTCGATGGCCCGCACCTCGTCGCCGTACTGATACAGGCGCACGTCGTCGAACTCCAGCCCGGTGCCCTTGAACACCGAGTGAAAATCTCCCTGCAGCTGGGCATCCACGGTTTTCAGAATGCGGATTTCCATCTGGCGGAGCTTGCGTACAAGGAGCTGGAACGGCGAATCGGCAGGCTTCATTTCCTCTAAACTACGGCTTCCTCCTAACTTTGCTACCGTGAAACGATATTCCCGCCGCCTATTGAGCGGCTTATGCGCGCTGGCTCTGCTGGTTACGGCTTGTCAGAAGCCCGAAGAAGTGCCCGTGCCCGCCAAGCTTATCCCCCAGGATAAGATGATTAGCGTGCTGATTGAGATGCACCTGCTGGAGGCCCGCACTGAGGCCGCCGCCCTGCCCCAGGATTCGGCCCGGGCCCTGTTCCGCCAGGCGCAGAAAGCCGTGTACTGGCGGCACAATATTGATGATTCCACCTTCGTGCAGAGCTACCGCTACTACGCTGTGCACGACAAGGACCTTGACGCTATTTACGCCGCCGTGGTTGATAGCCTGTCGTTGCGCGAAGCCCGCCTCACCACGCCCGGCAGCCCACCCCCGCATCCGTAAGGTGATTTAGTGAGATGGTGAAATAGTGAGGTTGATATTCTACTAGCGCCGTTCGGGCGGATTGAACGTCAAACTCACCATCTCACCATCCTACATCAGCCGGCTGCCATCGGGCACGGGGCCGGCCAGGGCGGTCAGCACGATGTGGCCCTCGGCATCAGGGAGGCCCGTTACCAGCACCTCGGAGCGGAACGGGCCGATTTGCTTGGGTGGAAAGTTGACCACGCACAGCACCTGCCGGCCCACCAGCTCGGCGGGCGTGTAATGGTGGGTTATCTGGGCGCTGGATTTTTTCCGGCCGATTTCCGGCCCCAGGTCAATCAGGAGCTGGTAGGCTGGCCGCCGGGCTTCCGGAAATTCCCGGGCCTCCAGGATGGTGCCGGCGCGGATGTCCACTTGTTCAAATTCGGCCCAAGTAAGCATAGGATGGGTGGTTGGGTAGTTAGGTGGTTGACTTGTTGAACTGCTGAATGGATAGATGTTAGTTTTCGCTATCCAGCCGCCTGACTATCTAACCAGTTAACCAGTATTACTTCACCGCAAACGCCTCCAGCTGTACCAGCCGCTGCTGAATCTGCTGATCCCAGGCTTGCTGACGGGCGGCATTGAGGCCGTGGTTGGTTTCCTGGTCGTAGCGGGCTTCTTCGCGCTGCCAGGTCAGAAACGCCATTTTGGTGATGTTGTTGAAGGCCGGCTGCAGATGCTCGCAATCCAGCTTCACCAAGCTCAGCTTCTGGCGCAGCAGGCGGGCGTGAATTTCCGTCAGATCGAAGTGCAGCTGCTCGTGGCGGAGCAGCGCCGGGGTGGCCCGGCCCACGTTGCGTACCCACGACTCGGACGGCGTAAATACGGCCTTGACCTGCGCCGAAAACTGGTAATCCACGCAGCCCACTTTGGCATCAATGGTGGAGGAAGTCAGGGCCTCCAGCCGGTCGGTGGTGGGGCGAGCTTTGAAGTCGTCCCAGGTAAGTGGGCGGTTGGCGCTCCAGGCCAGCACGGGCGGCTTGGCGGGCACCTGGGCCACGGGTTGCGCCGGAGTGGCGGACAGCAGGCTAAACAGCCAGAGCGGGGCAAGCGAGAACAGCATGTAGCTTGTATAGAGTAGGCAGAAGATAAAGGCCGAAACCCGGGCCGCGCCCGGGGCTGGTGGCTGCTTAACGCGTCGTCAGGGCCGGTTCGTTCACGGCCGCCTGCCGTAGTGCCGGGCGGCTGCGGAAACGGATGAGCAGCACCCCGGCCACCAGCGTGAGGCCCAGCAGCAGCCCCGCCCAGATACCAGGCGCACCCCAGCCTAGCGGAAAGCCCAGCACGTACCCCAGCGGCAACGCCACGGCCCAGTAGGCCAGCAGCGCCACCACGGAGGGTACCTTCACGTCTTCCAACCCGCGCAGTACGCCCAGCCCCACCACCTGCAGCCCGTCCGAAATCTGGAAGGCAGCGGCAATGAGCAGCAGCGTGGCAGCCTGGGTAAGTACGGCCGGGTCGTGGTTGTAATACTGCGGAATGTGGTGGCGGGCCAGAATCAGCACCAAGCCCATCAGGCTCATAAACAGGAACGTAACCAGATACGCCATCAGGCCGGCCTGGCGGGCTCCCGGACCGTTGCGGCTGCCCCAGTATTTGCCCACCCGCACCGTGGCGGCGGCGGCAATGCCGCTGGCGGCCATGTAGGTAACGGAGGCCACGTTGATGGCAATCTGGTGGGCTGCTTGTTGCGTAATGCCCAGCCAGCCCATCATCAGCCCCGCGAAGCTGAACGCGCCCATTTCAAAGGTCATCTGCACGCCAATGGGAGCCCCCAGGCCCACCAGCCGGCGCAGACCGGCGGCATCGGGCAGCAGCTGGTGGGCGGCGGCTTCCCGGTAGGGGCGCAGGCGCACGGCCAGCAGCACGTAGGCCGCCATCAGCATGGCCATCAGCACCCGGGCAATCAGGGTAGCCCAGGCTGCGCCCATCATGCCCATTTCGGGCAGGCCCAGCTTCCCGAACACCAGCCCGTAGCAGAGCACGGCATTGAGCACGTTGGCCTGCACCGAGAGCAGCATGGCCTGGCGGGTAAGGCCCAGCCCCTCGGCAAACTGCTTAAAGCCCTGAAATAGCATCAGGGGGAAAAAAGACAGGAACAGTACCCGCACCCAGGGCGTGGCCAGGCGCACCACGGCCGCTGGCTGGCCCAGGTAGGGCAGCAGCAGCGGCACCAGCAGCCCCAGGCAGGCCAGCAGCAGGCCCGCACCCACGCTCAGCCAGACCCCGTTCACCAGCAGCCGGCCCAGGCCCGGCACGTCGCGGCGGCCATCGGCGGCGGCTACCAGCGGCGTAATGCCCATGGTGGTACCCAGGCCCAGCATCATCACCACGGTGCTCACGTTCACGCTCAACGATACGGCCGCCAGCGGAATCTTGCCCGTCTGGCCTACCACCATGCTGTCACAGACATTCACCAGTACGTGCCCCAGCTGGCTGAGCATAACCGGGTAGGCCAAGTCGAGGGTGGGCAGCAGGTGGGAGCGGAAGGAAGCGGAGCGAGGCATACGGCAAAAAACAATCAGCCGCAAAGGTACGCGGAAGCCACCCGGCAACGGCTGCCGCCGAAGATTTATGAGGCCGGAGCAACGCGGCAGGTGGGCGGACTAGCCGGCCGGCTCCAGCTGCCGCAACGTACCCAGCAGCCGGTTGAGTGCCTCTTGCAATACGGGCTCGGGTACCGCGTACGAGAGACGCACGAAGCCCGGAGCCCCGCAGGCCGTACCATCCACTACCTCTACGCCGGCCCGCTGCAAATGCGCCACCAACCGGGCCGCCGCCTCCGCCGGGCCGGGGGCAGGGGGGAGGTAGGCGCGCAAATCGGGGAAGGCGTAGTACGTGGCCTCGGGTGCCACGGGCAGCACCCCGGGCAGCTCGGCCAGGCGCTCCAGCAGCAGGCGGCGGGTGTTGTGCAGCTGGCTTACCAAGCCGCTGGCAATGCTGAAGGCCGCCTGCGTGGCGGCCAGAGCCGCCTGTTGCGCCGGCACGGCCACGGCCCCGCCGCCGGCGTGTAGGCGGGCAGCACACTGCCGCGCTACCGGCTCGGGGGCTACCAGGTAGCCCACACCCCAGCCAATCAGGGCCAGGGACTTGCTGAACCCGTTCACAACCAGGTGGCGGCCGTGCGGGTCCGGAAATTCCAGCAGGGAGGGAGTAGGCTTGGCGGCGAAGCTGATCAGATCGTATATCTCGTCGCTGAGCACGTACAGATCCGGAAATTCCTGGGTTACGGCCAGCAGGGCCGCCAGTTCTTCCCGGTGATATACCCGTCCGGTGGGGTTATTGGGGTTGGAGAGCAGCAGCACCCGGGTACGGGGCGACAGGGCCTCCCGTAGCTGCTCGGGGTCCAGGGTGTAGGTGTCAGCGGCCCGAAGCGGCAGGGGCCGCACCACGCCCCCGGCCTGGGCTACCAGTTCGCCGAAGCCAAACCAGTTGGGTGTAGGCAGCAGCACCTCCTCGCCGGCCCGAAGCACCGTGCTCAGCAGCACCGATAAAGCCACCTTGGCCCCGGGCGTAACCACTACCTGCTCCGGAGCCACGTACGTGCCCTCCAACTGCTGATAGCGGCGGGCAATGGCCTCCTGCAATGCGGGTAAGCCGGCAGCGGGCACCACGGGCAACTGCCCCGCTTCAATGCTGCGGATGGCGGCCTGCGCCGCCACGGCCGGGGTAAGAAATGTGCCGTAGCCGGAAGCCAGGCTAAGAACATCGGACATATGGAGCGGGTTAGGCCGGTTCCTTCAGAAGGGTGGCCGAGGAAGAACTAACGTAGTGGGAGGGCCGCAACGGTAATCAGGCCAGGTCCATGGGCCGCAGCAGCGCATCGGCAAAAAAGCGCTGGTCGTCAGTGAATAGCTGCTGCACAGCCAGGCCTGCCTGGCGGGCGGTTTCGGCAATACCCGAGGGCGTAAACTTATAGGAGTTTTCGGTGTGAATCATCTCCCAGGCCGCAAACTCAACGGCCCAGTTTAACGCCGCAAATTGCACAGTTTGGGCTTGGGTGCTTACCAGAAACGAGCGGACGGCCCCACTCAGCGGGTCGTAGTCAGTGTAGTGCTGCCAGTGGGTCAGGTCGAAATCGGCACCCAATTCCCGATTCAGGCGGTGCAGCAGGTTGAAATTGAAAGCAGCCGTTACGCCCTGGCTGTCATCGTAAGCGGCCCGAATCCGGCGCGGATCTTTCTGCAGGTCAAAGCCCACCAGCAGCCGGTCATCAGAGGTGAGGGGCTGAACCAAGTCACGCAGAAACCGGAGCCGGTCGTCGGGGAAGAAATTACCAATGTTCGAGCCCAGAAACAGTACCGCCTTCCGGCCGGGCCGGGCGGCCATCAGGCGCAGAGCATCGGCGTAGTCGGCCACCACGGGCTCCACCTGCAGGTTCGGCAGTTCCGCCTGCAGGCTGGCCGTGAGACCATCCAGGGCGGCCTGCGAAATATCTACCGGTACGTAGGTGAAGCGTGCCGCCGTGTCCAGCAGCTGCCGCAACAGAATCTTGGTCTTCAGCCCGTCGCCGGCTCCCAGCTCCAGCAGAAAAAAGTGCTCGGCTGGGTCGTGCGGGCGTAGCGCTTCGCCAATGGCCACTTGATGACGCGTGAGCAGGGCAAATTCGGTGCGGGTGGGGTAATACTCCGGCAGGGCCATTATCTGCTGAAACAGCCGGCTGCCCTCATCGTCGTAGAAATACATAGACGAAAGGGTTTTGAACGGGCGGCTGAGGCCCTCTTGCACGTGCTGGGCCAGCTGCGGACTGACTAGTGAAGCAGCGGCGGGCGGTGGGTTACCGGTGGTGGCAGAGGAAAGAGCGGAAGCTGGAAAGGCAGAAACGGGCATGAACAAGAAAATCTGGAGGCGAAACAGAACCGGCAACGAGCAAGGCAAGCAGCGGCGGCCCTACCGGGCCAGGCGGATGCCCGTGAACTGCCAGCGCTTGTCGGCCTGAAAAAAGTTGCGGTACGTAATGCGAATGTGGCTTTCCGGGGTAGCGCAGGAGCCGCCCCGCAGCACCAGCTGGTTGATCATAAATTTGCCGTTATACTCACCCAGGGCCCCGGCCGCCCGCTGGTAGCCGGGGTAGGGGTGGTAGGCGGAGTAGGTCCATTCCCAGGCGTCCCCAAGTAGCTGGTGGCACTGGTCGGGGGCGGCATCGGCAGGTAGGGGCTGGGGGTCGTAGAGCTGGCTTTCCAGGAAAGTGCCGGCGGCCGGGTCTGGCTGAAACTGGCGGGCGGCTATTTCCCACTCCTGCTCAGTGGGCAGGCGGCAGCCCCGCCAATGGGCGTAGGCATCGGCCTCGTAAAAGCTGATGTGTGTAACCGGCGCGTTGGGCTGCACCGGCTGCAGGCCGCCGTGCGTGAAGCGGTGCCATTGCCCGTTCTGAAGCACCCAGTACAGAGGCGCTTCCCAGCCCTGCTGCTGCACCAAATCCCAGCCTTCGCCCAGCCAGTGCCGGAAGTCCCGGTAGCCACCAGCTTCCATAAACGCCAGGTACTCAGCGTTGGTTACCAGCCGGTTCTGCAGCTCAAAATCGGCTACGTAGGTTTCGTGGGGTCCCAGCTCATTATCGAAGCAGAAGCCCTCTTCCTGAAAGCCAATGCGGTGCACACCCCCCGCCACTGGGAGCCAGTGGGCCTCGGGAGCTCCCGTTGCGGCCGGTTGGGGCAGGGCGGGCTGGTAAGCAGGGGCCAGCGGACTGGTGCTCAGAATGTACTTGATGTCGGTGGCCAGTAGCTCCTGATGCTGCTGCTCGTGCTGGAGGCCCAGCTCAAATATTTCCAGCCCGGCCGCTGGCAGCGCCCCCGGCAAGGCCAGCAGCCGCGCCATCTGCTCATCCACGTACGCCCGGTACTGGTACACCTCGTGCAAAGCCGGCCGTGAGAGAGTGCCCCGGTCGGCGCGATTTACGCGGGAGCCCAGGGAGTTATAGTAGGAGTTGAACAGGAAGGCGTAATCGGGGTGATAAAGGGTATAATCGGGCAGGTAGGGGCGAAGCAGAAAGGTTTCCCAGAACCAGGTAGTATGAGCCAGATGCCACTTCGGGGGGCTTACATCCAGCGTGGGCTGCACCACGGTATCTTCGGGCAGCAGCGGCCGGCACAGGCTTTCGGTTTGGTGGCGCACGGCCGCATAGCGGGCAGTGGGTGACAGGCTGGAAGCGGAAACTGTGGGCGGAGCAAGGGCAGATACAGGCAGCATAGAAAATCGGGTAGGACAAACAAGTATAGTGCATAACGGCGAAGTGCAGGAGTAGTTTTTCTCAGTAGGAAGGCCCCGGTTACCCTGGCCCGGCAGGAGTACGGGTTTATCCGTAGTAATACGGAGTAGCTCATCAGTACAAAGCGGTATTTTGCCCGGTAAAAGTGGGTATTCAGTCGATAAAACCAAGACAAAAGGCAACTTTAGGCCGTATCCTGACGACTTTCCCGCAAATCAGTTCTTTCCTTTTCCACTTCATTCACCGCTGAGCAAGATGCCGACCAAGCCAACTTCCCGTACCACGCCCGAAACTCCCGCCGCCAAGCGCCCCCGGGGCTTTGCGGCCATGGATGCTGCCACCCAGCGCCGCATTGCCAGTGAGGGTGGCCGGGCCTCGCACCTGAGCGGCCGGGGCCACCGGTTCACCTCTGAAGAAGCCCGCGCCGCCGGCCGCAAAGGGGGCCAGGCCAGCCGCACCCGCGGCCCGCAGGCCAACTCCGCCGAGTAGCGCCACACAGCACGACGGAGCCCGGTAATCGGCCCCATCGGCCAACTATACTACTGCCCCCGGCTGGCCATCGGCCAACTAGGGGCAGTAGTGTGTTCGGCCGGCCCGTATATTGCTCCCTGCTCACCTTTTCGCCGTGCTTATGCTTCAGCTGCGCTCCTCCCAGCGCGATTTGCGCTTCAACTTTCCGGCCCGCACCTCCCGCGGGGCCCTCACGGAGCATACCGCCCACTACCTCTACCTCTCCGACGACCAGCAGCCCGAACGCGTAGGTTGGGGCGAAGCGGCCCCGCTGGCCGGCCTCAGCCCCGACCACCGGCCCGATTTCGCGGCTACCCTGGCCGGTTTTGTGCGGGAATTCAACCACCGCCAACTGCAAAACTTGCAGCCCGGGCAAGCCCTGGAGCTGGTGGGGCCGGAGTGGCCCGCTCTGCGCTTCGCCCTCGAAACAGCTATTCTGGACTGGCAGCACGGCGGGCGGCGGCAGCTTTACACCAATGCCTTCAGTCACGGGGAGGCAGGTATTCCCATCAACGGGTTGGTGTGGATGGGGGAGGCTGCCTTCATGCGGGAGCAGATAGAGAAAAAGCTCACGGAGGGCTACACCTGCCTGAAGCTGAAGATTGGCGGCTTGGATTTCGCCACCGAGCTGGCCATCCTGGCGGAAATCCGGGCGGTAGCCGGGCCCGAAACGCTGACCCTGCGCGTAGATGCCAACGGGGCCTTCCGCCCCGAGGAGGCGCTGGCCAAGCTGGAGCAACTGGCCCGGTTCCAGCTCCACTCCATCGAGCAGCCCATCCGGGCCGGGCAGTGGGCAGCGCTGGCCGAGGTGTGCCGCCAGTCGCCGGTGCCCGTGGCTTTGGATGAAGAATTGATTGGTCTGACCGAGCCTGCCCGGCAGCAGGAGCTGCTGGAGCGTACCCAACCGGCCTACCTCATCCTGAAACCCACGCTGCTGGGCGGGCTGGGGGCCAGCCAGCACTGGATGCAGCTGGCCGAAGCGGCCGGCATCGGCTGGTGGCTAACCTCCGCGCTGGAGTCAAACGTGGGCCTGAATGCCATCAGCCAGCTGGCGGCCCAGTGCGCCCCACCCGATTTTCCCCAGGGCCTGGGCACTGGTCAGCTTTACCACAACAACGTAGCTTCTCCGCTCCATATTCAGGCCGGACAGCTGTTCTACGCCGCGCCGGGCTACTGGGAGCAGCCCTGAGGCCGAAACCTCCGCCATGCGCTGTTTCCGTGCGGGCCCGGAGTAGGAATATTTCCTGTTCAGGCGCGGGCGGGAGCAACGCTTTTTTAGTAAATTACCAGAGAACTTCTACTCTGCGTTAAAATGCTGACTGTGCGGGCAATGCGGCTGTACATGGGCCGGGTCTGGGTGGCCTGGAGCGTGTTGTGTGTGCTGACTATGGGCAGTGGCAGAGTGGAGGCCCAGCCGGGCCCGTTCCGGTTTGTCAAGCCCACCGTCCGGCACGTGCGGATGCCGTTTTTGCTGCAGCGCAACCTGATTGTGATGGAGGTGTGGCTGAATTCCCGGGGGCCGTATAATTTTCTGCTGGATACCGGCATCGGCACTTCGCTCATCACCGACCCCAACGTGGGGCAGGAACTGAACCTGTCTTTACATGGCCGGTTTCTGGTGGCCGGGGCCGGGGAAGAGCGCCCGTTGGAGGCGTTCCAGACCCGGGGCGTGAGTGTGCGCTTCGGGAAAGAAATTGAAGCCCCCGAGTTGTCGTTCCTGATCTTGTCGGAGGATGTGCTGGACCTGTCCGGCTACGTGGGCATGCCTGTCCATGGCCTGCTGGGCTCCGATGTGTTCCGCAGCTTCGCGGTAGAAATTGACCCCGAGCAGCAGCTGCTTACCTTCCATCAACCGGAGCGGTACAAAGCCCCTGCCGGCAAACGCTGGGCCCGCCTGCCGCTGGATATGGAGGGCCGCAAATCCTACCTGACGCTGCCAGTACAGGTCAGCAGCTCCCTCACCCTGCCCCTGAAGCTGGTGCTGGATACCGGTGCCGGGCACGCCCTGTCCCTGGAAACTACTTCGGATGCGCGGTTGGTGCTGCCGGAAAACCGCCTGCGCACGTCGCTGGGCCGGGGCCTGAGCGGCAACATTAACGGGTACCTGGGGCGGGTACCGGCACTGCAGCTGGGCCGCTACCGGTTGCCGGCGTTGCTCACCTCGTTCCCGGACGCGGCCGATGTAGCCCAGCGGACGGACGCCCCGCGCAACGGCAACCTGGGTTTCGAGCTGCTGAAACGGTTCCGGGTGGTTATTGACTATACCCATAATCGGCTGCTGCTACGCCCCAATGCCCTGTTCAAAGAGCCCTTTGAGCACGATATGTGTGGCTTTGATATGCTGGCACTGGGGCCCACCTACCGCCGCTTCAAAGTAATGCGCATTGAGCCCGGTGGGCCAGCCGCGCAGGCCGGCATGAAACCCGGCGACGAAATCGTGTCAATTAACCTGATGCCGGCCGAATTTTTCTCTCTACATCAGTTTAGCCGCCTGCTGCACTCCGCCGATGGCCGCCAACTCCTGTTCGTGGTTCGGCGCCCCGATGGGGAGCTGTACACCACCACCGTACGGCTGAGGCGACAGATATAGCCGCCCTTGCGGCCAGCGGCCGGGCCGGTTGCTGGCAAGTAGCCCGGTCGTAACCTGCACCTGCCCAAATTCAGTACATTGGAAGCGCATCCCACCCCGGCCGCTTCAGTCGCCGGTTCGTAAGCTTCCCTCATGGCCCACCCTTCTGCTGCCGTACCCCAGCCGCCGCCCGCCGTTCTGGCCAACCAGCATATCTATTCCGACTACTTTGATGAGCACTTTGTGGAAACCCTGGACCGCAACGTGCTGCAACTGCTCGACCGGGTGTGGTTTCGCTCCCAGCTAGTCGGGTTTGAGAAGTATCCCCAGCGCAACAACCCCGAGCGGCCCCTGATTTTTGCCTCCAACCACTCGGGTATGGCCTTCCCCTGGGATGCCATTGTGGCCCTTTCGCACCTGTGGCGCGTGCTGCCCAACCTGCGCGACCTGCCCCGGCCGCTGTCGGCCCCCATGCTCTCCCAGTCGGTGCTGATGAACCCGTTTCTGGTAAAGGACTTCTGGAAACGGGCCGGGTGCGTGGATGCCACGACGTTGAACTTCGAAACCATGATGTTCTACAACGACCACAACCTGATGCTGTACCCCGAGGGCGTGCCCGGCATTGGCAAAGGGTTCAACAACAAGTACCAGCTGCAGCGGCTGGCCACCAGCATTGTGCGCCTGGGCATCCAGCACCGCACCGATATCATTCCATTTTATACCATCAACGGGGAGTATCTGAACCCTTACACCTACAGCTGGGCCTGGGTAAACCGGCTGAGCAAGAAAATCGGTATTCCGTTTATCCCAATGGGGCCGGTTATCTTGCTGGTGCTGCTGCAGCCCTGGTTTTTCTACATGGCGTTTCCGGCCAAGCTCACGTTTGTGCTGGGCACCCGCATCAAGCCCTACGAGCTGACGGAAAAAACTAGCGACGAGCTGACGCGTGAAGAGTACGAAGCCTTGGCCAACGAAGTACGCAGCCGCATGCAGCAGGAGCTGGATGCCGCCGTGCAGCAGCACGGGCAGCACCCGTACCGCTGGCGGGAGCTGTGGCAGCGTATCAAAGCCAACTGGCGCTACTTCCCGTTTTTTCTGCCCTGGGCCTGGCCGGCCCTGTTTCAGGAGTTTGAGCGCCAGTACCTGCGCCACGGCCAGCGCGACTTCGACCTGGATTTGCGCAGCCCCGGCGCGTACTGGCGGATGCTGTGGCGCAACCCCTTCACCCTCACATTCTTTATTCCCGTACTAGGCTGGATTCCCATTGCCATTCGGGGCTACAAAGGCCACCGCCTGGGAAAAAATAAGAGCTGAATTATGAATGATGAGAGCTGAATGGTGGCAAGGAGCACCGCTACACTTTTACTACAATTCAGCATTCATAACTCATCATTCATCTCTCAGCATTCGTCTGCCCGCTCTGATTACTTCAAAATTCCCCCAATGCCCTCCACCCAACACCTGCTGCTAAAGCAGTTATTAACGGCAGCTACCGGCCCTTTGGCCCGGCGGCGGCCCCGCCTGACCGCCATGCGGCTGGCGTTTGAACTGCTATCCTTCGGGCAGCTGATGCCCTGGAACGTATTTCTGGAGGACGCCTCCGTGGAGGGTATGCCCGCCGAGTGGGTGCGTCCTGCCGGCGTTGATACCCGCCGGGTAATTTTATATCTGCACGGGGGCGGCTACGTGCTGGGCTCCCTCAACACGCATCGGGCGCTGGTGGGTACGCTGGCCCAGCGTTGCGGCGTCGTGGCTCTGGCCATCAACTACCGCAAAGCCCCCGAGTACCCCTTTCCGGCCGCGCTGGAAGACGCCCTGCTGGCCTACCGCTGGCTGTTGGCCCAGGGCTACAGGCCGGAGGACATCATGGTAGCCGGCGACTCCGCCGGGGGAGGGCTGGCGCTGTCGCTGCTGGTGGCCCTGCGGGACGGGGGCGAGGCCCTGCCCGCCGCCGCCATTGGCCTGTCGCCCTGGACTGATTTAATGCTTCCCTCGGGGCTGATGCGCCGGGTGTGTCAGGAGGAAAGCCAGGTGCTGGAAGCTTTGGAAATTCGCGGGTGGGGGCCGCTGTACGCCTCCACTACTGCTCTCACGCACCCGCTGGTGTCGCCAGTGCACGCTCGTTTGCATGGCCTGCCGCCGCTGCTCATCCAGATTTCCAACGCCGAGGTGCTGGGCGATGATGTGCAGCGGTTTGCCGAAAAAGCCCGCGCCGCCGGCACTCCCGTCACGCTGCAGGTATTCGACGGGCTGGTGCACTGGTGGCACCTGTTCTGGCGCTTTCTGCCCGAGGCTCGCCTCGCCCTCGACCAAGTGGCTGTATTCACTGCGGAGATTTGGGGACAAACAGCCGCCAAAGCAGCTTAGCGGCTATAGGCTGTCACTTTGATCCTGTTGCGAAACCAAAATTTGCTGGATGAGAACACAAAAAATTGCACTCATCTTCAACTATATAGCTGTGTTTTCGTAGGTTTGCTGAAAGTAGTCGGCTTGCATACTACTTTGCTGGTCAGGTGCCCGCCTGCTTGGCTGTTCATTCCATTCTCATCCCCCTTTACCTTTAACTCTTCAGCCGTATGGAAGATCTGTTTAAGAAGTTTATCAACGCCGGCGTTGGCTTCGCATCCCTGACCAGTGACCGGGTGCAGAAAAGCATCGATGCGCTGGTGAAAGAAAGCAAGCTGTCGGAGCAGGAAGGCGCCAAAATCATGGACGACCTGAAGAAAAATACCGACGCCAAGCGCAAGGAGCTGGAAAAGCAGGCTCAGGGCCTGGCTGCCCGGCTGTTGAAAACGGTTGGCGTGGCACCCAACGCCGAGGTGGAGGAACTCAAGCGCACCGTGAAAGGCGGAAAAGCTACTCCTGCATCGGCCCCCAAAAAAGCGGCAGCCCCTAAAGCGGCCAAGCCTGCCTCCAGCGCCACCAGCAAAGCCGCCGGTGCCGTGAAGAAAGCTGCGGATGCCACCAGCGCCGCTGCCAGCAAAACGCAAAAATCGGCCGCTGCCAAAGCCGGAGCCGCCAAAAAGGAAAGCACCGGCGCCGCTTCTTCGGAAAGCAACGCGTAGTTGTCCCGCTCAGCGCATAAAAAAGCTCCGTCAGCGGCTTAGCGGACGGAGCTTTTTTATGCGCTTAATTCGCAGATTGGGAAAGATTTCAGCGTGCCCGCGGCGGCTGCGCCGCAGTATCAAGCGGTAAACGCCCGGCCAGCAGCATCCTATCCATAAAATCCGCTCAGTCCGTTTAACTCCGTATTGCATGTTTAAAAACACCATTTCCAACCTCACGCGCATCCGGCAGGTAGCCGAGGTGCTGATTCGCTACGGGTTTGAGGATGTGGTGACGAGTACGGCTTTGCGGCGGCTGGTGCCCCAGAGCCGGCGCCGCTCCTGGCAGGAAGGTGAGCAGGCAGTGTTCGAAACCACCCGCTGGCAGCGCATCCGGATGATAATTGAGGAGCTGGGCCCCACCTTCATCAAGCTGGCCCAGGCCCTGAGCAACCGCGCCGATTTGCTGCCCGAAGCGCTGATTGACGAGTTCGAGAAGCTGCAGAGCAACGTACCGCCGTTTCCGGTGGCCCAGGCCCGCCGCATTATTGAGCAGGAGTTGGGGCGGCCGCTGGAGGAGGTGTTTTCGGAATTCGATGAGGTGCCGTTGGGCTCGGCCAGCATCGGGCAGGTGCACCGCGCCCGGCTGCTCACAGGCGAGCAGGTAGTGGTGAAAGTGCAGCGCCCCGACGTGCAGGAAAAGGTGCGCACCGACCTGAGTTTGCTGCATGAGCTGGTGCGCCTGACGGCCAACTTTCTACGCCGCCAGGGCCTGAGCAACCCCCAGGATATTGTGGATGCCTTTGAGCGGAGTATGATGAAGGAGCTGGACTACACCTCCGAAGCCCGCTCAATGGAGCAGTTCCGCAAGCTCTACGAGGACTACGACAGCTTCTATATACCCAAGCCCTACCGGAAGTTGAGCACCAACCGCATTCTGGTGATTGAGTTTGTGAGCGGCTGCAAAATCACCGATAAGCCGCAGCTATTGGCGTGGGGCTTGAGCCCCGAGAAGGTGGCCGAAACCGGCATGGACATCTACCTGACCCAGATTTTCGAGTTCGGGGCCTTCCACGCCGACCCGCACCCCGGCAACGTGCTGGTGCGCCCCGATGGTACGCTGGTACTCATTGATTTCGGAATGGTGGGCCGCCTCACACGGCAGCAGAAATACGCCTTTGCGGGCGTGTTTATCGGTATGGCCCGGCAGGACGCCCGCAGCATGGCCCTGAATTTCCGGCGGCTGGCCATCACGGCCGAAATTCCCGACATGCGCGCCTTCGAGGCCGACCTGAGCCAGCTGATTGAAGATTTTGCTTTGCTCGACGTGAAGGAAATGAGCATGTCGGACCTGGCCGATGCGCTGCAGGGCATCATTTACCGCTACAAGCTGCAGGTGCCCGGAGCCGTATTCCTGATTCTGCGGGCCCTGGTAATTCTGGAAGGCATTGGCAAGGTGCTGCACCCGCGCTTCAACACGTTTGAGTTTGTGCGGCCCTATGGTGCGCGCATCATCGGGGAGCAGTATTCCATGGAGAACATCCAGAGCGAGGCCCTGTACACCGGCACCCAGCTGCTGGCCCTGCTGCAAACCCTGCCCGGCGACATTCGGCAGATCATGCGCAAAATCTCCCGTGGGGATTTACGCGTGCGGGTGGAGCTGAGCGGTTACCAGCTGCTCCTGCGCAAAGCTGACCAGCTGGTGAGCCGCAGCATCCTAGCGGCTATTACAGTGGCCGTTATCCTATTTGCGGGGCTGAGCCTGCTGGGGAATTATTCCCCGGCCATGCCCTACTACAAGGGGCTGCCCGGCATTACGCTCTGGAGCCTGGCAGTAGCGGCGTTTCTGGTGCTGGTATTGCTGCTGCTGGATGGCCGCCGGGAGAAGCGGCGGGAGTAGTATGCCAGGAAGTTAGACCTGAGCCATGCTTGTAAGATGGAATTTTAAGGTCTAATTCAAAATTGAGTCAACAGATTTTGATTCAATATTTTATGTTAATTTACTGTTGGTTTGAGGTTGGATTTAAAAGTCTGATAATACCAAATTCAGGCTATCAACGGAAGCCGGGGTAGAGCAACTTGCCGGGGTTTACCAACAACCCGTAAGCCCCTTGCTCTATGGCCCGTTGCATACCCCCGTCTGGCCTGTGCCGCTTCCGTAATATGTCCCTGTTGGTGCCCGGTCTGCTGGTCAGTGCGGTGCTTTCAGTCCAGGCCCAGACCACTGACAGCCAGGATACTTATGAAACCCAGAAGCGCCTGAGCGTGGGCGTTACCAAGTACGCCGAGGCCCGCGCGGCCCTTACCGGCTTCATTCGGAAGCGGGCGGTGCGGGTGCAAAAGCAGGAAGAAACGCCCGAGCAGCTCACCGCCGAGTTCAGCCTGACCACTACCGATTTGCCCCGGCTGGACTCGCTCGTAACGGGCTTGGGCTACGTGCTGGAAAACAACCTGAACACGCACAACCTGACCTCGCGCCTGCAGGAGCTGAAAGCCGAGGAGCGAGTGGAAGCAGCCCGGCTGACCAATAGCCAAGCCCGGATGCAGGAAGCGAAGCTGACAACCGAGGAGCGGATAGCTCTGCAGAACGAAATAGTGCAGCAGGAAGCCCGGCTGCGGCAGTTGCAGCAGCGGCAACAGCTGCTCACCAGCCACGAGAACCAAGCCTACGTGTCGCTCCGGCTGTTCGATGAAATCAGCTTCCCCACGGGCAACCGGCGCGTGAGCTTTGTGAACATGCCGGGCGTGGAGTACGCCTATCTGCGGCTGGATAACCCCAAAGTGAGCCTCACCAGCCAGGGCTACCAGGGCTACCAGGGCTACGCCATCAAATACCTGTTCACGCGCGGCAAGAGCTACTTCAACCTGGGCGTGTACAAGCCTACCACTACGAACAAAACGGATTCGGCTTTCGTGAATGAGCTGTTCGTCATCAACTTCGGCCAGGATTTTTACCCGCGCAACTTCGGGCGGGGCCGGCGCCGCTACCTCAACCTGTACACCAGCTACCAGGTGGGCGGCTTCATCCTGAACCGCAACGATGATAAGAAGAACGATTTCATCCCCAACCTGAATTTGGGTCTGGGCGTGGAGCTGGTAAAAACCCGCCACATTCTGCTGGATATCAAAGGCAGCTACTGCGTGCCCCTCAACAGCCGCAGCCGCGACCTGCGCGGGCTACTGGGGCAGGCCTCGTTCAACTTTGTTTTTTTAAATTTTAATTGAAGTGCGATTCTGCTTCCTGTAGCACTTCTTGTCGTTTGTATCTGTCAAAGCTGACCACTTCTACTCCTAACATCGACCCTAAAAAGCATCCAATTTGGACGGCATGACTATATGAGCCAGTGCTTGTGACAATATCAGCCTGCTGGCTATTCGGCACCGACAATAGAATTGTGTATCGACTGGCTTGGTCATATTCTAAGCCGCCACCGTCGGTGGTAGAAACGTCGAAGTCAGAAAAATACCGGACCACTACACGTTGCGTAGGGGGCAGCATCTGCCACGGCCCAGAAGTAAAGCCAAGCAGCCGAATGCCCACCTGGTAGCGCCGACGATTCATGTCAACCGCCAAATTCTTAGCTCCGGTACCAGCAACCACCGCGAGCATAGAGCCAATTACGGCCAGCTCCATTATGCGTTGGTATAAGCAGAGGGCCGTTAGTAGGGAGAAAACAACAGCCAGAGTATAGTTTGGGGGCGTTAGGGTGAGCGTAGTAATGGCCCGGTTACGCTTCATCAACTTGCACTAATAAATTCAGAGCTATGCACAGAGTGTTAAAATTACAGAAGCCGCCGCAGAGATGCTGCGGCTTCTGTAAGATGCCCAGGTGTAGACTGGCTA
Organism: Hymenobacter sp. 102; assembly: GCF_049949205.1. Lineage (NCBI taxonomy): Bacteria > Pseudomonadati > Bacteroidota > Cytophagia > Cytophagales > Hymenobacteraceae > Hymenobacter > Hymenobacter sp. 102. The sequence goes on along the minus strand of NZ_CP188172.1, from coordinate 1,263,785 downwards.
GTTCAGCTGCATGTCATCAATGATGCGCTGGATTTTCTCACCGGCCAGCTTGTCGGCCAGGTCAAAGTCCACGGCGGATTTCAGGGGTTGCCGCACGCTGAAGTAGAACTTGATTTTGGGCTCGGTGCCGCTGGGGCGAGCCGAGATTTTGCTGCCGTCTTCCAGAATGAACTGGAGCACGTTGGAGCTTTCCAGGCCGGTTTCAGTTTCCAGGTTGGTGCGCAGGTCACGGATGCGGCCGGTTTTGTAGTCGCGCAGCTCCACCACGGGCAGGCCGGCAATGGTGCGGGGCGGGTTGGCCCGTAGCTCGGCCATCATTTCCTGAATTTCCTCGGCCCCGCGCTGGCCTTTTTTGGTGAGCGAAATCAGGTGTTCCTTATAAAAGCCGTAAGTGCAGTACATCTGCACCATTTCCTGGTACAGCGTACGGCCCTGGTCTTTGGCGGCGGCGGCCATTTCGGCCAGCAAAGCGCAGGCCGAAATAGCGTCCTTGTCGCGCACGAAGTCGCCAATCATGTAGCCGTAGCTTTCCTCGCCGCCCCCGATGTAGTTCTGCTGGCCTTCCAGGTCGCGGATGATGCCGGCAATGTACTTGAAGCCGGTCAGCGTCTGGTAGGCTTTCACGCCTTGGTGGCGGGCAATGTCGCCTAGCACGTCACTGGTGACGATGGTGTACACGATGAAGTCCTGATCGGTGGTTTTGCCGGCCTGGCTGCGGGCCGAGAGCAGGTAGTGCGTGAGCAGGGCAGCGGTTTGGTTGCCGTTTACCAGCACCCACTCGCCGTGGTTGTTTTTCACGGCAATGCCTACGCGGTCCGAGTCGGGGTCAGTGGCCAGCACCAAGTCGGCGTCGAGGGCTTTGGCCTGGTCGAGGGCCATCTGCATGGCTACTTTCTCCTCGGGATTGGGCGACTGTACCGTGGGGAAGTTGCCGTCGGGCGTGGCCTGGGCCTCCACGATGTGCACATTGGTAAAGCCTAGCTGCGCCAGCGCCCGGGGCACCATGGTAATGCCGGTGCCGTGCAGCGGGGTGTACACAATTTTCAGGTCGTGCTGGCGCTGAATGGCGGCGGGGTTGATACTTAGCGCCTTCACTTGAGCCAGGTAGGCGGCATCCAGCTCCTCGCCAATCAGGTGAATGCGTGAGTTGTCGGCCTCAAACCGCACGTCGGCCACCGACTGAATGGCCTCTACTTCCCGGATGATGTTCTTGTCGTGGGGGGCCACCACCTGGGCCCCGTCGTTCCAGTACACTTTGAAGCCGTTGTACTCCTTGGGGTTGTGCGACGCCGTCACCACGCAGCCGCTCTGGCAGCCCAGGTGGCGGATGGCAAACGACAGCTCGGGCGTGGGCCGCAGGGCTTCAAACAAGTACACCGTAATGCCGTTGGCCGAGAAAATAGCCGACACCAGCTCGGCAAACAGCCGGCTGTTGTTGCGCGAGTCGTGGGCCACGGCTACCTTAATTTCCTGACCCGGGAACGACTGCACCAGGTAGTTGCTCAGGCCCTGGGCCGCCATACCCAGGGTGTAGCGGTTCATCCGGTTGGAGCCCGCCCCCATGATGCCGCGCAGCCCACCCGTGCCAAATTCCAGATTCCGGTAAAACGCATCCGACAGGAAATCATCCTGATTAGCGGCCAGCAGCTCGCGGATTTCGGCTTGCGTTTGATGGTCGTAGCTGGGCGTGAGCCAGTTGTTGATTTTGGCGTGGATTTCGGGCGTGAGGGCCATACGAAAGTGCTTTTGGGGGGATAAAGAGGAGTTCAGAGAACGGGAGTAAAGAAAAGAGGTTTTCCCGTCATTGCGAGGACGCAGGACAAAGCAATCCGTCCTTTTCAGTGCCCGAAGCCCCGAAAAATGAAAAGCCCCTGACAGCCGTGCTGGCGTCAGGGGCTTTTCATTAGGTCAGAACTTCTGACTGCGTGAAAGAAGGATTGCTTCGTCCTGCATCCTCGCAATGACGGTGGGTTACAGGTTGCCGCGCAGGGCCTGCTCCCGCTCAATGGCTTCGAACAGAGCCTTGAAGTTGCCTTTGCCGAACGACTTGGCTCCTTTGCGCTGGATGATTTCGTAAAACACGGTGGGGCGGTCCTCCACGGGCTTGGTGAAGATTTGCAGCAGGTAGCCTTCCTCGTCCCGGTCCACCAGCAGGTTCAGGTCACGGATGCTGTCCAGGTCCTCGTCGATGTGGCCTACGCGGTCCAGCAGGTCCTCATAGTAGGTATTGGGCACCTGCAGGAACTCCACGCCGCGGCGGCGCAGCTCCGTTACGGTTGCCCGGATGTCGTGGGTGAGCAGGGCCATGTGCTGTACGCCGGCCCCGTGGTAGAAGTCGAGGTACTCCTCAATCTGGCTTTTTTTCTTGCCTTCGGCGGGCTCGTTGATGGGGAATTTTACGTAGCCGTTGCCGTTGCTGACTACTTTGCTCATTAGGGCCGAATACTCGGTGCTGATGTCGTCGTCGTCGAAGGTGATGAGCAGCTTGAAGCCCATTACGTCCTCGTAAAACTTCACCCACTGGTTCATTTCGCCCCAGCCTACGTTACCCACGCAGTGGTCCACGTACTGCAGGCCCACGGGGGCGCCCTGCGGAATGCCGCTGGTTTTAGCCACGAAGCCGGGCAGGAAAGGCCCGTTGTACTTGCTGCGCTCCACGAAAGTGTGGATGGTTTCGCCGTAGGTGTAAATGCCGGCCATAGTCACCTCGCCGTGCTCATCCGATACGGTGTAGGGCTCAAAGGCGGGCCTGGCACCGCGCTTGGTGGTTTCCTCGAAGGATTTGCGGGCGTCGTCCACCCACAGGGCCATTACCTTCACGCCGTCGCCGTGCTGGGCCACGTGGCGGGTGATGTCGGAGTCGGGCAGGAGGGAAGTGGTGAGCACCAGCCGGATTTTGTTCTGCTGCAGCACGTAGCTGGCCCGGTCGCGCTGGCCGGTTTCGGGGCCGGCATAGGCCACCAGCTCAAAGCCAAAGGCGGCCTGATAAAAGTAGGCCGACTGCTTGGCGTTGCCCACGTAAAACTCCAGATAATCAGTGCCGTTGAGGGGCAGAAAGTCGTGGGCGGGGTGGGCCTGCACGGCCGGTGAGGTCATGGTTTCCATAGAGAAACAGCTTGGGTGGCGGGTGGAAGTGTTGGTTGGGGTAAAAATACTGGTTTGGTCTAAATGATTCCCGTTGAAGGTCAACGATTCAGGAAAGGCAAGCCTAAACCCGCGCGGAAACGTATGTAGGCCGGGGCCGGAAGCGCGGGAAACTGCTGATTCCTCCCCACCTTTGCACCTTCACCTACTACCTTACCTAGTATGAATTCGGAAGAGCTGAACCGCGCCCTGGTGGCCCTCATCGAGAAGAAAGCCGAGCTGCACAAGCTCACCTATGACGATGCCCGCTACGACGACGTAGAGGAAGAGCTACACGACCTCGAGGACGATTTCAACGACGAATACGGCGCTTTTCTGGAAGCTGCCCTGGAAAAAGTACACAACGACCTGGGCTCCGACACCGACGTGCTGCTGCCCACGGCCTACCTGCCGGCCAACACCAGCGGTACGCCCACGCCCAAGGAAGGCGTCTGGATTGACTCCGAAAAGTACTCGGGCAAAGAGGCCCGCCTCACGCTGGTGCCCAACCCCACGCGCCTACTCATCACGGTAGGCAAAACGGTGCAGCAGGAAGTGTGGAAAGCCTAAATTTTTGAAAGCTGAGTGTTGAATTATGAATGATGAATTTTCAGCTTACATAAGCTGGTAGGCTGTCTGAACGGCTAATTCATCATTCATAACTCATCATTCAACACTCAACTCTCCATGCTCTACCGCATTGCACAGCCCGCCGACTGGCATCGGGCGCAGGAAACCGGCTTTTTTGAAAGCGCCGATTTAGCGGCCGAGGGCTTCATTCATGCTTCCGAGCCAGGGCAGGTGCTGGAAACGGCCCGACTGTACTACCGGGCCAGCCCTGGTGCAGTACTGCTGGAAGTGGATGAAGCCGCGCTCGAAGCGGCAGGCATTCGGGTGGAGCGGGAGTGGGCCGAGCGACGTCAGGCGTATTTCCCGCACGTATTCGGGCGCATTCCGCTGGCGGCGGTGCGGCGCTCCTGGCCGTTTCCGGTGGCCCACGATGGTGCAGCCCACCTGCCCGTTGAAATAAATTAGACAAAACTGGAACTATTCTTGCAACGGCGCTATCAGCGGCCGGACCACCTGCTGGTCCGGCCGTTTTTTGTTATCGTCTGATTCTTTTATTCAACGCCGATGCTTACTGCTACCCGTCTGTTTTCTATGCTATCAGCCGGAGGGCTGGCCCTGCTCTTATCCGCCTGCGGGGCCAGCACCTTCCTGGCCGTGGAGCCAGCTAATTCCAATGGTCCCTGGGTAAACGGGCACCCCACCAGCGTAGTTAGCCACCCCGATAGTGTGTATGTGCGCGCAGGCTTCCTGCGGGCCGACGACAACGAACTGGTATTTGAAGTGGCCTACCTGAACTACTCTGATAAGCCCATTCTCATTGCGCCCGAAACGTTCTACTACATGGCTGTGCCCGATACCCTGGCCGACAGCACCCGCGTGCCGGCCCAGTTCTTCGAAGCCCGCCGCCTGGCCGCCGACCCAGAAGTGCGGCTGGTTCAGCTACAGGCCAGATTGAAGGAGCAGGAGCGCAAAGCCACTAACGTGAGCTGGTTTGAAATCCTGACCACCGTGACCGACTTAGCCGAGGACGTGTCCAGCATCAAGAAAAAGGAAACCGACCAGCAAGTTGCGGAGCGCGAAGCCCGCCACCAGGATAACCAGGCCTTTTTCGATAACCTACGCCTCGACCACGCCGAACAGGCACAGCAGCTGTACTCGCAGACCACGGCGCTGGAAGCCGTAGTGCTACGCAAGAACACGCTGGCTCCCGGTCAGGGCCTGCGCGGGCAGGTGTTCTTTCCGCGCCTGGATGTGGCGCGGAAGCTACGCCTAGTAGTGTTCTTCGATGAGCGGCCGGTGCAGTTTACCTTCACCCAAGCATTGCGGAGCACCCGGCAATACCAGCCTGCTCCCGCCGCTGTAGCGCAAACAGAACCTCGTTGACACAGAAAAAGCCAGCGGAAGCATCCGCTGGCTTTTTCTGGAAGTAAAGTGCAAGTGCTATTTCAGCGCAACCAGCACTTCCTGGTTTTCCCAGCGCAGAATCAGGCCCTGGGGCGTTACCTCATACACCAGCCGCTCGGCCATGCTGGGGGCTTTGCGCGGGGTGGTCGTTACGCGTAGAGCATCCTGCTTTTCATCGTACTTGAAGGCGCCCCACTGCTTGGCCGTTTTGTTGAAGATTACCGTCCATTTTTTCTCCGTTGGGATGACAAACAGCGCGTAGGTACCGGCGGGCAGGGCTTTGCCTTCTACCATCAGGGGTTGGTCGGTGGTGAAGGTGGTGGCTTCGTTGGCCCCGGCCCGCCACACCTGGCCGTACGGAACCAGCCCGCCCCAAATGGCGCGGCCCTTCACGGCGGGGCTGCTGTAGGCTACTGTTACGGTGGCTTTGCCGATTTTGCCGGTGGCCGTAGCGGCCGGGCTGGGCTTTTCTTTGGGGGCATCCTGGGCCTGACTGTGGCCGGCCCAAAGAATACCAACCAGCAACAGCAGCAGCACGCGGAAAAGACGAAGATTTTTCATTGGTGTGGGAAGGAGAGTGGTGAAAAAAATACCCAGCCCCTTGGCAGAGGCTGGGTAAATTACAAAGTCGGCACCAATTGGTTTTAGTGGCCCACCAGCGGCTACACGAAGTCGGCCAGCTCCAGCCAGCGCAGGCCCTTGTCGTCGAGGGCAGTTTCGGTGCGTTTCAGCTCAGCGGCCCAGTCGGCCAGCTCCTGGTGGGAGCCGGTGCCGGAGTTGAGCTTCTCAATCAGCTCTTCTTTGCGAGCTTCCAGCTGCCCGATTTCCTTTTCCAGGGTTTCGTACTCTTTTTTCTCGGCGAAGGTGGCTTTGCGCTTGGGCGGGGCCGCCGCCACAGGGGCAGCTACCGGGGCCGGAGCCGGCGTGGCGGCTACGGCCTTGGCGGCGGCGCGGGCGGCTTTGGCTTCCTTCTCGGCCGCTTCCAGGGCGGCTTCGGTTTCCCGCTCGGCCAGGTACTCGCGGTAGTCGGTGTAGTTGCCGGGGAAGTTGAGCACCTGCCCGCCGGGCTCCAGCACAAACAGGTGCTCGGCCAGCTGGTCGAGGAAGTACCGGTCGTGGCTGACGATGAGCAGGCAGCCCAAGAAGTGCAGCAGGAAGTCCTCCAGGATATTCAGCGTACCGATGTCCAGGTCATTGGTCGGCTCGTCGAGAATCAGGAAGTTGGGGTTCTTGATAAGCACCCGCAGCAGCTGCAACCGGCGCTTCTCGCCCCCGCTCAGCTTGCTGACCAGCGTGTACTGCTGGGCCGGCGGAAACAGGAACAGGCTCAGAAACTGGCTGGCCGTAAGCACGTCGCCGTTGGCCAGCTCAACCACTTCGGCCACTTCCTTCACAATGTCAATTACGCGCTGCGAGGGGTCGAATTCCAGCTCCGTCTGGGTGTAGTAGCCGAACACGGTGGTCTGGCCCACGTCCACGGTGCCCGAGTCGGGCTGGAGTTTGCCGGTGAGCATGTTTAGTAGCGTGCTTTTGCCCGCGCCGTTGGGGCCCACCAGCCCGATGCGGTCCTTCTTTTTGAATACGTAGCTGAAGTCGTCCAGCACCACGTTGTCGCCGAAGCGCTTATTGAGGTGACTGGCTTCGATGATTTTGCCGCCCTGGCGGGTGGTTTTCACGCTCAGCTCCACCTGCTGCTTGCTCAGGTTGGTGCTGGCCTTTTCCTTGGTCACGTAGAAGGCGTCGATGCGGGCCTTTTGCTTGGTGCCGCGGGCCTGGGGCATGCGGCGCATCCACTCCAGCTCCTTCTTGAACAGCTGGCGGGCCTTCTCCACCTCGGTGGCTTCGCGCATCTCCCGGTCGGCCTTCTTCTCCACAAAGTAGGCGTAGTTGCCCTGGTAGCGGTACATCTGGCCCTTATCCAGCTCCACAATTTCGTTGGCCACCTTGTCCAGGAAGTACCGGTCGTGGGTTACCATGAGCAGCGTCAGGTTCGGCGACGACAGGCGGTTCTCCAGCCACTCAATGGTGGCCAGGTCCAGGTGGTTGGTGGGTTCGTCCAGCAGCAGCACGTCGGGCTCCTCAATGAGCACGCGGGCCAGGGCCACGCGCTTGCGCTGCCCGCCCGAGAGCATGCGGATGTTGCGGTTCAGCAGCTCGCCCAGAATACCCAGCCGGCCCAGAATCTGCTGCACCTGCGCCTCGTAGTCCCAGGCGCTGAGGGCGTCCATGCGCTCCATCACGCGCTGCAGGTCGTCGGGGTCGTGGTTGGGGTCGTTTACTACGTGCTCGTATTCCTTGATGGCTTTGAGCGTATCGTTCTGGCTGGCGAAGATGGTTTCCTCCACCGTCAGCGTTTCATCAAAGTCGGGGTTCTGGCCCAGGTACGTTACCCGGATGCCCTTGCGCACGCTCACCTCGCCGGTATCGGGCGGCTCAATGCCGGCCAGCACCTTCATCAGGGTAGTTTTACCGGTGCCATTGATGCCCACAAAGGCCACGCGCTGGCCCTGTTGCAAGCCAAAGTTCAGGTCCTTAAACAGCCAACGGTCGGCGTAATTTTTTCCGAGGTTCTCGGCAGATAGCAGATTCATGCCGCAAAGGTAGCCTTCCGGCAAATGAGATTAGCCACGTAAGTGCCGCTGCTTCGGCACCGGAGCGTATAAAGTTGGTTATTAGGGGGTAGCAGCCACCCATAATTACGGATAGCAGCCATCATTGTGCGGCTTTCCCTGCTAAAAACAAGACCGGAAGTTCGGGCAGGGAGAGTTGGCTGCTTTGGTTTACATTTCTTAACGACTTAGCTGGTATAGGCGGCATTGAAAACGACACCGGAGTAGTTGGGCGCGTTTGTCCGGGGTGAAACCTTCGAAGCCGTATGCTGGCAGGGTCAGGAAGTGTGGCGCCGTGTAAAGTAATCGTGCGCCTGCCGGTGGGGGGGCAACTGGCTGACAGACCGGACGGAGTAACGGGTACAAAAACGTGAAATTGATAAGCAGCAGCGAATCGGGGGCCGCTCTGCCTGGGCCAGTTGAAGAGAGCCAGGGCAGTGGTGGGGGAGTATAATCGAGGGCGTGCAGAACTCCTGCTTCATTGGTGTGGCGCTGTGGATGGGCGGGAGCAACCCGGTACGCTGCCAGCACATCGCGTGGATAGGCCAGGGCGCAGAAAATGCTCCCAAACCGTACCAGGGTCAGCAGCGCGAGGGCACTTCCAGCGGCGGCTACAACGCGCCTCCAACGCACGGGTAGGGCCTGTACGGCAGTAGCAGCCGTGAGCACCAGAAATGGAATAAAAAAATGGACGGTCCGGCCATAGAATACAAACTGGTGGCCCCAGTAAGCAAGGCTGGCGTGCAGGAGCCAGGCCCCCATTGGTACCAAGGCCACAACCCGCGCAATTGGCGGATAAGGCCGCTGGAATAGGGCAACCAAACCGCCTAACGCCAGCAGCAGCAGGCCAAGACCAATAATTCCTTCCACCTCCCACAAATACCGCAACGCAAAAGAGAAGCCTTCGGCAAAATCACCTTGATTGATAGTACCCGACAGGTTCTGCAAGGATCTGAGATAGGAAATGTGCCCGATTCGGGTCAGCGCCTCCAGGGGCAGTAGAATGAGTCCGCTGCCGAGCAGCCCTCTCCCCGCTGCTGCCATCCACTGCCTGGCTGGGCGAAACAGAAGCAAGGCTGTGGGCAGGAGGGGCGCGAAATAATACCCAGGATATACTGTAAAAGCCAGGGTGCCCAGGCCACCCGCTATAAACCCGGCCCAACCCGGCCGACGGTGGGTTATGGCAGGTGCTGATACCAGCACCAGGGCTGCCAAAGTGATGCCCAGAGCCATATCATAGGGTAGCAAATGCCGTAGATAAAGTTGGGTACTGGCCAGCGCCGAGTACACTACAAGTGCCGTATCGGCAGTGGCAACAGGCAGCCATCTTCGGGCCAGGTGCCAGAACAGAAGCATATTAAGCGCCAGCACCAGCCAGTTTTGCAACTGAACCAGCAGCAGAGATGCCGGCGACTCAGCCGGTAGCTGGGCCCAGTGCTGCCCTGCTACTTGCAGGGCAGCTACAGGTAGCCGCAGCAGCGCATCGGCCGGGCGGCCCTGTGTGTCTGCCAGGTGCAAGCAGGCCTGCCGTACTTGGCCATCCAACAGCGCCTCCACCGCTTTTACCGATTGCAGGTGCCGGTCCTCATCCGGAAAAGCCAGCGCCCCACCAGCGGTGAGGGCATTCAACCGTCCCAGCAGAATCAGGATGAGCGGCAAACCCGGCCAGATCCAGCGAGTATGGACCAGATACCGGGCAACGAGGGGGATAGATAACATGCTACGCTCGCGAGCTGCCCACCACTATCAGAAGCCGGATGGTAAGCGGTGGAGAAAGAAACCCGTAACGTCGGCTCCGGGCAACGGTCAGGAGTGTTTAAATCACCCGCACCCGGTCCCGGTTGGTGTCGTCGCGCAGAATTTCGAGGCCGCGGTAGGCCAGGGGGCGGCCGGTGTTGTGCGTGAGGTCGCCGCCATCGGCGTGCAGGTGAGCTACGTCGAGGATAAGCTGGGTATATTTTCGCTCGCCGAGCTCGATGGCAACCGGGCGGCCGTGGCTGGAGTTGAAGGTGGCCAGGGCCTGGTCAATTTCTTCCAGAATCTTACTCATAGGGCGTGTGCTAGAACGAGGTCAGGGGCCGGAAATATAGAAATATGTTTGGAGTTGGCTCCACTCGCCCGAGCTACACCCGGCGCAGCCCCAACGCATCAGCCCCAGCCACGCCGCGAACGGGTGCAGCCGGGGCTGGCGGAAAGTGGGCTAAATGCTACAGCTTACTTACGCAGCAGCTTCAGCAGCGCCTCGGCGGCCGGCTCCGAGGAAGCCGGGTTCTGACCCGTAATCAGGTTACCGGTTTGGGTGACGTAGGGGGCCCAGTCGGCGCCTTTCGAGTAGTCGCCGCCGTTCTGCTTCAGCATATTCTCCACCAGGAAGGGCACCACGTTGGTCAGCTGCACGGCCTCTTCCTCGGTGTTGGTGAAGCCCGTTACCGACTTATCCTTCACCAGCGGCTCGCCGTTGGCGGCTTTCACGTGGCGCAGCACGCCGGGGGCGTGGCACACGGCAGCCACGGGCTTGCCGGCGGCGTGGAAGGTTTCAATCAGCTCGATTGACTTTTTGTCCTCGGCCAAATCCCACAGCGGGCCGTGGCCACCAGGGTAAAACACGGCGTCGTAATCAGCGGCCGACACGGAGTCGAGGGTTACGGTATTGGCTAATGCCTGCTGGGCAGCAGGGTCGGCTTTGAAGCGCCTGGTGGCGTCGGTCTGGGCGCTGGGGTCGTCGCTCTTGGGGTCCAGGGGAGGCTGGCCGCCCTGGGGCGAGGCCAAGGTCAGCTCGGCACCAGCATCTTGGAACACGTAATAGGGTGCGGCAAATTCTTCCAGCCAGAAACCGGTTTTGTGGCCCGTATTGCCCAGTTGGTCGTGCGAGGTGAGCACCATCAGAATTTTCATCGGAAGGAAATTTAGAGGAGAAAAAAGAAAGCGGCCGTCTGCTAGGCCAGCAGCTTGTAAAGCGTAACGTTGCGCTCCGAAAGTAACGGCACAACCTGGGTACCTATCAGTTCTTTGTAATGAGTGGAGGCAACGTGGGCGTCCAGCGCGGCCTGGTTGGCGTACTGCTCGTAGAACAGAAAGTGCGTGGGGTCTTTGGGGTCCTGATGAGCCACGTACTGCAGATTGCCCGGTTCAAGGGCACGCACGGCAGCGGCGGCTTCCTGCATCAGGCGGCAGATGGTATCCACATGCTCGGGACGGGTGCGCCACTCGGCGGCCACGCAGATGATTTCAGCGGTTGTTGACATAAGGCAGAAGGTTGAGTTTCGCGCCGGAGCGCCGAAAAACACTAGGCCACTTTTACAATGGCTTTGCCGGTATTGTCGCCCCGGAACAGGCCCAGGAAGGCGGCCGGAATCTGCTCGAACCCCTCGGTAATGGTTTCCTCGAACTGCAGCTTGCCCTGGCTGTACCATTCCGTGAGCTGTTGCACACCTTCGGGCCAGCGGGGCAGGTAGTCACTCACGATAAAGCCCTGGAGCTTGGTGCTGGTTTTGAGTAGCTTACCCTCGGGACGCGGGCCCACAGGGGCCTCGGTTTCGTTGTAGGTCGAAATCTGGCCGCAGAGGGCAATGCGGGCGTGCTTATTGAGCAGGTCGTACACGGCATCGGTAATGGGGCCGCCCACGTTGTCAAAGTAGCAGTCCACGCCGTTGGGTGCGGCGGCGGCCAGGGCTGCCGGAACGTCGGCAGTTTTGTAGTTAATGGCCTCATCAAAGCCCAGCTGCTTCAGGTAAGCTACCTTCTCATCGGAGCCGGCCGTGCCAACCACGCGGGCACCCACAATTTTGGCCAGCTGGCCCACCACCATACCCACGGCCCCGGCCGCCCCCGACACGACCACCGTTTCGCCCGGCTGGGGCTGGCAGATGTCCAGGAGACCGAAGTAAGCCGTGAGACCGGGCATGCCCAACAGCCCCAGAAAATAGCTGATGGGAGCCTTATCAGCGGGCACGCGGTTGAGGCTGGCGGCGGGGGCCACGCTGTATTCCTGCCAGGGCAGATTGCCCACCACCACGCTGCCCACCGGCAGGTTTTCGGCCTGGCTTTCCGCAACCTCGGCCACCACACCGCCGGCAATGGGCTGGCCCACCTCAAACGGGGCCACGTACGATTTTGCGGCGCTCATGCGGCCCCGCATGTAGGGGTCCACGCTTACGTAACGGGTTTTGAGCAGCACTTCGCCAGGCTGCAGGGCGGGCAGCTCCCGGGTTTCAAACTGAAACTGAGCGGCCGTAGGCAGGCCCTGGGGCCGGCTGGCCAATAGAATGGAGTTGGTTTTCATGGAAAGGGGTTTTTGAGCTGTTAGCTATTAGCTGATGGCTATCAGCTTTTTTCGTTCGGCTGTAACCCACTCAGTTCGGAAATCTGCATACACGCTAACAGCTCAGCAGTAAAAAGGATTGAGGGCTGAATACGGGTTGCAGCGCGGTACCCCGCAGCAACCCGTATTCAGCCCTCAACGAGAAGTTTACCCAACTAGGCGGCGTTGGTAGTAGTGGTCAGGTTTACCTCAATGTTGCCGCGGGTAGCGCGTGAGTAGGGGCAGATGCCGTGAGCGGCTTCCACCAGCTGCTCGGCCTGGCCTTGCTCTACACCCGGAATATTCACGTGCAGGTCGGCCGAAATGCCGTAGCCGCCGTCCTCCGCTTTACCGAAGCCAATGAGAGCCTCCACCGTTACGTCCTGCAGCTTCACGCCGGCCTGGCGGGCGGCTACGCCCAGCGCACCTTCAAAACAGGCAGCGTAGCCGGCGGCAAACAGCTGCTCGGGGTTGGTAGCGCCGGCTTTGCCGGGGCCGCCCATTTCCTTGGGGGTGCTCAGGGTGAGGTTCAGCACGTCGTTGTTGGTGCTAATGGCGCCGTCGCGGCCACCCTTGGCTTTGGCCTGGGCGGTAAATACTTTCTCGATTTTCATGAGAAGGGAGAAGAAAGAATGAAACTGAAGTAGAAAGACTGATTATCTCAGCCGGGTAAGCAATTGGGTAAGCTGGTCGCGCAGAGCTTCGAACTCGGCCTGGGGCATGCCCATTTTTTCGAAAAGCTGCGCCGGAATTTTACAGGCTGGTTGCTGCAGCGCTGCCCCCGCCGGTAGCAGCCCGATGATGACGGACCGCTCGTCGCGCGGGTCGCGGCGGCGGCTGATGAGCTGGCGCTGCTCTAGGCGCTTGAGCAGGGGAGTAAGCGTGCCGGAATCGAGGGCGAGATGGTCACCGAGTTCCTTCACGGTGCGCTCCTGATACTCCCACAGCAGCAGCAGCACCAAGTATTGCGGATACGTGAGGTCGAACTCATCCAGCAGGGGCTGATAGGCCTTGGTAATCATGCGTGAGGCGGCGTACAGCGGAAAACACAGCTGGTTTTCCAGTTGCTGAATCGGATTCGCAGATGGTGCGGACGCTGATGGCGCTTTCATATGGACAAAGGAAGTATATTTAATTGAATAAAATTCAATTGTGTGCAATTTAATTGCTGTGTTTTGTGGTAGCTTACCCAATGCGTGCTGACTTAGGTTGTCAGCACGCGCGCAAAAGAGGGCACTTCGGCTGGCTGTTGTCTGGATGGCTGGAAATCAAAAAGCCGTGCTGCGGGTAGCGGCACGGCTTTTTGGTGGTATAGGTGGGCAGGCTACGCCTGCTGGTATCCCTGCATGCCGCCGATGAGGTTACGAACCTGGTCGAAACCGTGCTGCACCAGAAACGCCTTGGCCGAGGCCGAGCGGCCACCGCCTTTGCAGTGCACCACAATTTCCTGGTGCTTGAGGTCTTCCAGCTCGTCGAGCTTAGTGGGCAGCTCGCCGAGGGGAATATTACGGCTGCCATCAATCCGGCTTTCTTCGTTTTCCCAGGTTTCGCGCACATCAATAATAATGGGAGCGGTACCATTGGCTTGGCGCTCTTTCAGCTCGGCGGAGGTGATGTCGTTCATAAGAGTCAGGTGCAGATGAGGGGGTGGCAAAGTGGCCTGAGTCGGCCGGAGGTGTAACGTTACTAAGAAACCACCAAACTACGGGCGCTAGGGTTGAGCTACGGCCAGTCGTTTGGTAACCGTTTGCCCATCGGCCAGGGTAAGGCGCACCAGGTACAGACCCGCCGACAATGGCAGGTGCAGCGTGGGCCGGCCAGCCTCAGCGGCCGGCTGCTCCCACACCACACGGCCTACGGCATCCAGCACGCTGGCCCGGGCGTAGCGGCCCTGTACTTGCACTTGGCCGTTGGGGGTAGGGTTGGGATAAAGCTGGTATTGGGCAGCCACCTCAGCCGGTGCGGCGGTAGCCGTGATAACGCCGGTGGTTACCGGCCGCAGCATCAGGGACCCGGAGGGGCTGTAGTTGGAGGCTGTGGAAGCCGGGCTCCAAGTTCCAAACTCACCGAGAAAAAAAGTATTGGCGGGTACCGGATTGTTTAAATCAACCTGAAACTGGACGAACTGAGGGGTCGGTGCGTGTCCGTAGCCCGCATAGAACCGGCTGCTCACCGGTACCGGGCTATCAAACGGAATTTCGATAAACGTCTGACCCGCCGGAAGCGTAGCCGGAATCGTGTAGCTTTTGGTTGCCTTGGGCGTGGCGGCCGGTTGCCCGCTGCCGTTGTCGTCCCAGATATTCACGGTAATCAACCGGCCCGCTGCCGTAACCAGCGCCGGAGCCAGCCGGATGGCCCGAATCTGGTCGGGGCGGTTGAGGTCGAAGCGCAGAGCCAGGTAGCTGGCCGGGCCGGTGGCGGCCGGCGGCAGGCTTACGGTTGCTTCGGCTGTGCCATCGTCGTAAGCGTAGTAATCCGTCAGGTCAGTTAGCCGGGTGAGGGTGTCGTTGGGCAGGGTGAGCGGGTTGGTTTCGTTGCTGAGCAGTACCACGCGCTGGCGCAGCTGCTTGGCGGCCGGCGTGGTAGGCACCGTGGCCAGGCGCGGGTTGCCAATAATGGGCTGCTGGCGCAGGCCGGCATCAAGGGAGCGGTTGCCCTGCAGAAAACGGCTGCTGCCACCACCCACTACCTCCAGGTAGCCTTCCCAGGAAATAGGCGTGGGGGCCGGGCCGGCGTCCAGGTTATTCATGCTGGTGGCGGTGCGGTCATTCAGATCCTGGGCGGCGTTCTGGTTGAACTGCGCCACAGGCATGGCCGAAAACCGCTTCAGGGCGCTGGGTAGAGGCTTGCTGAGGGTAATGTCGCGGAAGGCGGAGTCGGTGGCGGTGCGGTTCCGGTCGAGGCGCACGTAGTCCACGCTCCAGGCGTCGCGGTTGTTATACAGGTAGCCGCTCACCCGAAACCGGAACTGGAAGTCAGAGTGCAGAAAAGCTGCCTGATTCACGGGCAGGGCCTTGAAGCGGAAATTGGTGGTATCGGCGGGGCTACGCAGCTGCCACACCTGCTGCCACTGTTTGTTTACGTCCTTGAAATCGACATACAGGGCCACGGGCCGGGTGCCGCTGGCCGCCGGCGGGCCCGTAATGGTGCCAGCCTGCCAGAAGAAGCTCAGGAACAGGTTGCTGGCCGTCGTCTGGCCGCTCAGGTCAATGGGCTGCGACGTGAGCACGTCGGCGTCGCCGAGCTGCGACACGCTGCCCCGCGGGTTGCCCTGCGCATCAAGCCCATCCAGCGTGGCCACGTTGCGGCTGATGGGCCGGCGCGGAAACCGGTTGTTCACCAGCGTACCGCCGGCTGTTTCCCAGCGCTGCCCATCGGGCGTGCCTTCCTTCTGCCGGGAGAAATCATCGAAGAATGGCAACGCCAGGGCCGTCGGCCGCTGGGCAGCTACCGGGGCTACCAGGGCGTGCGGGGGCTCGGCTCCCAACGGCTGCACCACCTGGGCCAGCCCCGCGGCCGGTGCCAGCCCAAGCAACGCTGTGAAACCCAGCAAAGAGCGTAGTGAAAAAGTCATACGGCAAAGTAAAGAATTAGCGGGGCGCGGGTCGGCCGTGCCGACTTCCCTCACGCCCGAACAGCACAAAAGGTTCGTTGTACGTCAACGAACCTTTTGCTGCTTCTATTTCAAGTGGGTTTTTAGTCAAGGGCCTTTACCGGCTCCTTGCCCGCCACCCACAAATCAACCAACTGACCCATACGAATAGTTGTGCCGGGAGCCGAGGCGGGCCGCTGTTTTACCACCGTGCCCTCGGTTTGACCGTCTTCGGGCTCCTGATAGAAGATTTCGCCTACTTGCAGACCCTGACCGACCAGCAGGGTGGTGGCCTCATCGGCGGGCATGTTCACCAGGTTAGGCACCGGGAATTCCTGGTTGCCCAGGCCGTCGCCCACTTCCAGGTCCACGCGGGTGCCTTTGGTAATGGAAGCGCCGGGGGAAATTTCCTTACCATTTACCAGCTGCTTCAGCACCGCATCCTTCTGAATGTTGGGCACAAATTTCAGCTGACCCACTACCAGGTCGTAGCTTTTCAGAATCATCTGGGCGTTTTTCACCGAGCCATCCGTGAGCTTGGGCATCTTGATAACGGGCGGGTTCTTCATCGAAACCGACACGTAAATCTTCCGCCCTTCCTTCACTTTTTCGCCGGCCTTGGGCTCTTGGGTGAGCACCGTGCCGGGCCGGATGCTGGCGTCGTAGGTGCTATCGTCCACGAAGTAGGCCAGGTCCCGCTCGTCGAGGTAATCCTCCAGGTCGGCCTGATTCATGCCGGTTACTTTCGGTACCACAATGGTTTCGCCGTGGTTGGTGGTGATGGGCAGATACACAAAGAAAAACCCGAACACCAGGGCCGCCGTGGCCACCACAATGATGAGCACGTGCTTGAGCAGGTCGGCCGGCGTGTCGGAACGGAAAAAGGACATAGTAGCGTAAGCTTTAGCTTGCGTAATCGGCCCCTGAACGAGGGCCGGAAGGGGTGAAGAAATAAACGGGTGGCGTAAGCTTTAGCCTGCGCCGTAAGCTGGCTGCCCAAGTAACGCCCGGCGCAAGCTAAAGCTTACGCCACGGTTTCCGGTTAGCCCAGCTGCTTTTCCGTGCGCTGCTTGCCGAACTCCAGAATCCGGTCGATGAAGTCGTAGGGGGTGTAGCCGGCCAGGGCCGTCTGGTGGAAGATGCAGGTGGCGGGCGTCATGCCGGGCAGGGAGTTCACCTCGATGATGAGCACCTCCACGGCCCCGTTCTGGCGTACTCGCACAAACGCGTCGATGCGGGCGTAGCCCTGAATATTCAGGATTTCGGCCACCCGGCGCAGCTCCTTTTTCACTTCCTCCGACACGCGCTGGCGCTCCTGGGCCTCGGGGGCGTAGCGGGCCGGGGTGATGTTCTGGCCTTCGCCGGCCAGAAACTTCTCCTCCAGGCTCAGCACCTCGCCGGTAGCCAGGGCCTCCGAGGCCTCAAATACCTCAATCTGCAGCTGCCCGTTGGCGTCCCAGTGCGTGAGCAGACCGCCGGTTACTTCCAGGAAGTGGGCGGCCCCGTCGCGGCTGATGAGGGTTTCCACCAGGAAGGCGTCCTTCTGCGGGAATTCCTCCTTGAAGCCCAGGCTGAGGGTGGTGGCGTCGGTTTCGTCGAGGTCTTCCTGCCCGCGGAAAATCAGGCGGGTAAAGGCCTCCAGCTCTGCCCGGTTCTTGATTTTCTTCACGGCCGAGGAGCAGCCGTCGTCGGCGGGCTTGGCAATGAAGGGGTAGGGAAACTGGGTTTCGAGGCTGCGGTAGAAGCGTTCCGCATCGGCGTCCCACTCCAGGCGGTTGGCCATGCGGTGCTCGGCCACGCGCAGGCCGGCTTCGCGCAGGCGCTTATTGGTTTCGAACTTGTTAATGGTGATGCTGGAGCTTTCCACGCCCGAGCCGTTGTAGGGCAGCCCGAATTTCTCCAGCTCCCGTTGCAGCGCGCCATCCTCGCCGGGGCGGCCGTGCAGGGCAATAAACACTTCATCCACCATGCCCGCCAGTTCCTCGAAGCTCACCCGGCGCGGCTGGGCCGTGGGCTGGCCGGCAAAGGTGCTGGTGATACTCTGGGCCTCGCGGCGGATGCGCTCCAGAATGGGGTGCAGGCCGTGGCCGGCTTCCAGGTGCTCCACTTTCTCCCGGATGTCGTCGGCGTTGTCCTTCAGCATCACGTTGATGGGCAGCACGTAGAGGCGGAATTCCTGGCTGTTGCCGGTCAGGAACACGGGCACGGGCTCATATTTGACGCTGGAGCTGAGCTTCTCGTAGATATTCCGCCCACTCTCCACCGAAATGTGCCGCTCTGAGGAGTAGCCGCCCATAATCACGGCCACTTTGGTGCGGGTGCGCTCTTCGGAAGCCCGGGCCGCCACGGCCGCATCCAGCCGGGCCAGCAGGCCCGCCAGCCGGGTTGGGGCCAACCCACCGCGCCGCCGCGCGGCCAGGGAAGTGTGAATGATATAGGTGAGGAACTGACTCGGGTTCAGGCCAATTTCGGCGGCTTGGTGGAAGAAGAACGAAGCCGGCAGCATGCCGGAGGTCGTATTGGGGTCGTTTAGGAAGATGGTGCCGTCGGCCTGAATAAAGCCATCCAGGCGGGCGTACACCTGGAAACCGAACGTGCTAAACATGGTTTGGGCTTGTTCCCGGATGCGCTGGATGTCGGCTTCGGGCAAGTCGATGGGCGTAACCTTCCGGGCCAGGCCGGGCAGATACTTCGAGCGGTAGTCGAACATTTCCTCGCCCTTCACAATCTCTGTGGGCGGCAAGGCCAGCGGCTCGCCCCGCTCGTTTTCTACCACAATGCAGCTGAACTCGCGGCCGGCCACGAATTGCTCTACCAGCACCTGCGTTTCGCCACTGGTGCTGCGCAGGTGCACGCTGTCGGCGGCCGGAAATTGCTCGTTCAGGAAATTCAGCAGGGCCTCCGGATGCTCCAGCATCGGCGGGATGTAATCGGCTGCAATGGCCCCGAAGCCGGCGTGCGCCGCAAAAGCCGTGACGGGCAGCCCGATGCCTTCCCGGATATCGGCCACCTGCCGCACCCAGGCCAGGCGGGCCGGCTCGTCCAGCGCGGTCCATTCCTCCCGCGTGATAGTTTGTTGGAATAAGGCCCGCTCAATGGCTTTCGCAAAAGCTGCCGGGTCTTCCTCTCTCAAAATGCTGATGCCCAGGCTACTGCCCTGACGCGGAGCCTTGATAACCAGCGGCAGCCCCAGTTCCTCTACCAATCCGCGCAGGTATTTCGGATGCGTCGCGTTGAGGGCCCACGATTCTTCCAGCACCCGAAACGCAGGCGTGGGCAGATGCAAGGCTTGAAGCAGCTTTTTCTGGGCAATTTTATCGATACCAAACGCCGAGGGCAAAATGCCGGAGCCCGAGTAGGGTATGCCGTACCATTCCAGCAGGCCCTGAATGGCTCCGTCCTCGCCGCTGGGGCCGTGCAGCGCCAGAAACGCGAAATCCATCAGCTCCCGCAACTCCCGGGGTTCCAGGCGACGGCCCACTTCTGCTATGGTGCGGTCCTGTTCGGCCAGGCTCAATTCGCCCAGACTTTCCAGGTACACCTGCCAGGGGCGCTCCGTGCGCGGCAGCGCCGATACGGGCGGGTAAAAGTCCCGGATGGTGCCTTTGTAAATGTATTCCCAGTTGAGCAGGATGAAGTTGCCGCGGCTGTCCACAAACACGGGCACGGCCTCAAACAGGGACTTATCCAGATTATCGTACACGGTGCGGCCGCCCGCGAAGCTGATTTCCCGCTCGCGCGACGGGCCACCGAAGAAGATGCCAATTTTCATATCGGGGGCAAAGGTAAAACATCTGTCATTGCGAGGCGGTACGCCGAAGCAATCCTTCCTTATCAAAGCAAAAAGCCCTTACCTGTTCGCAACCCTGACGCTGAACGGCTGGAGAGACGCGTCTCCACGAGCCTCGGTGTTGGACGGTAACGTCAGAAGTTGTTCTGGCGGGAGACGCGAAGTGTCGCGTCTCTACAAGCAACCAGGGCTTGTCTTTGCCCGAGAAGATATGCCCTGACAAGGACAGATTGCTTCGGCCGGCTGCCTCGCAATGACAGATGTTTTTACCTTCGCCCCAGCCAAACCCATTTCCTTATTCCATGCAAACCCTCGATCAGTACAACTTCGCCGGCAAGCGTGCCGTGGTGCGCGTTGATTTCAACGTGCCACTGGATAAAAGCTTCGCCATTACCGACGATACCCGCATCCGGGCCGCCACGCCCACTATCCGGAAAATCCTGCAGGATGGCGGCTCCGTGGTGCTGCTCTCTCACCTGGGCCGGCCCAAAGGCGGCCCCGAGGACAAATACTCGCTCAAACACATTGTAGCCCGCCTGGGCCAGGAGTACGGCCAGGAAGTACAGTTCGCCGACGATGCCCTGCAGGCCGAGGACAAAGCCCAGGCTTTGCAGCCCGGCCAGATTCTGCTGGTAGAAAACGTGCGCTTCTACGCCGAGGAAGAAAAAGGTAACGCCGAATTTGCCGCCAAACTGGCCAAACTCGGCGACGTGTACGTGAACGACGCCTTCGGTGCGGCCCACCGCAAGCACGCTTCCACCGCCGTTATTGCCGATTCCTTCGCGCCCGAGGACCGCGTGGGCGGCTATCTGCTGCAGGGTGAGCTGGACAACGCCAAGAAAGTGCTGGAACAAGCCGAGCGTCCCTTCACCGCCATCATGGGTGGGGCTAAGATTTCCGACAAAATCCTCATCATCGAGAAGCTGCTCGACAAGGTGGATAACCTGCTCATCGGCGGCGGCATGGCCTACACGTTTGCCAAAGCCCAGGGCGGCGAAATCGGCAACTCTTTGCTGGAAGCCGACAAAATGGACCTGGCCCTGGAGCTCATCGAGAAAGCCAAAGCCAAAGGCGTGAACCTGGTGCTGCCCACCGACAGCCTCATTGCCGATAAGTTCGCTAACGACGCCGCCACCCAGGTAGCGCCCAACAATCAGATTCCGGAAGGCTGGATGGGCCTCGACCTGGGCCCCGAGTCCATTAAGGTGTTCAGCGAAGTGGTGCGCAACTCCAAAACCATCCTCTGGAACGGCCCCATGGGCGTGTTCGAAATGAGCAACTTCGCCAAAGGCACCGAAACCGTCGCCCAGGCCATTGCCGATGCCACCCAGCAGGGCGCCTTCAGCCTCATCGGCGGCGGCGACTCGGCCGCGGCCGTCAACCAGCTCGGCTTCTCCGAGCAGGTAAGCTACATCAGCACCGGCGGCGGCGCTTTGCTGGAGTACATGGAAGGCAAAGAACTGCCCGGCGTAGCGGCGCTGGGGTAGCGGAGAGTTGATTGTTCTGTCATTGCGAGCAGAGCGAAGCAATCCGTCCTTATCAGTATACTAAGCCCTAAAAACGCAGAAAGCCCCTGACGCCAGCACGGACGTCAGGGGCTTTCTGCGTTGATCAGTGGTGGTGCCGTGGAAAGGACGGATTGCTTCGCTCCACTCGCAATGACAACTCATCAACCCGCTACACCACCACTTCACTAATTCACATAAGGCGTTTCCAGATCCTGGCCCATGAGCTTTACCGGGTCGAGGGAGAGGCGGCCGGTAAGGCGGGTGCTGAGGATGCGGTACTCCTGCTCCGAGAGCACCTTGAGCTGCCGCAGCCAATGCAGGCGGTGCAGCTGCAACTCAATGTGGCCGAGCGGATTTACGGTGGCGTATTCCTCGCGCAGGTAGGCGTGAGCCCGCAACTGCATGGCGTCCACGAAAGTGGTGAGGGCAGCGCGGTGCCGGGGGGCGTCGTGAAAAGCCAGGTGGATGCGGTTGGTCGTGAGGAGCACGCGGCGGCCCCGGTAGCGGCGCACCAGCACAACTGCCGCCAAGCCCAACAAAAATCCACCAGCGGCTACCCACAACTCTGCCGGAAAGGGAGCCTTATCATTGAGAAACCGACTGATTCCCTGTACGAGCAACCACACTGCCACCCACAGGCCCGCCGGCGGAACGCGCAGCGGGTCGGGCTTTTGGTATTCCAAGGTTACTGGCAGCAGCTCCTCGTAGGGAATTTCGATTTCCAGCCGGGCTGCTCCCCGGCGCGGACCCTGGCTCACGTAGAGTCCGTTGGGGCCGAGCACCAGCCGCGTAGTGCCCCGCAGGAAGTGGTGTTGAGTGAAGTGAGGAACCGTCATGCACAAATGCCAGCCGCGGAGAAATCCCACGAGTCGGCGGAAATCATCAGGATAGAAGGATAGGGGAGGGCGTGAAGCACAGCGCAAAAATAAGCAGCATCAGCCACCCCAGTAGTCGGCGGCCCACTGATAGGGGGTGCTCCTGTGGGGCGGGGGGATGAAAGATGCCCGTAACGCGGGCCAGCAGCAACCCAAACAGCAGCCAGCCTGGCATACCCATGAGGCCCGGCACAGCCGAGGCCAGTGCCACCTGCCCCAGCCACACGGCCCCGGCCAGTAATAGGGCCCGATAGGTCGTAGGCATTACCCGCCGGAACACCAGCCACAGATAAAGCCCGTAAGGTACCGCGCCATACAACCACGTATCAGCGTCCGAGTGCAGAGTGAAGAGCCCCAGCCCGGCATAAAAAATAAAGCCCGTAAACAGCACTACCGACACCCGTGCGGCCCGGCGCGGCCCCAGCAGCCCGTACACGATGTGGCCCCCATCCAGCTGTCCAATCGGGAGTAGGTTCAGGGCCGTGAAAAACAGGGCCAACACCCCTGCCACCAACACCGGATAATGTACCAGCTCGTTGGGGTGCGGCATCCGGGCGGGGTCGGCCAGTCCCGCCGCCATCCATTTGAAGAGCAAGGGTTGAGCGAGCACCAAGTTGCTGCCGGGTTCCAGCTGCTGATATACGTATCGGGCATATTCGTTCCCGTACGGGCGGTATTCGGGGTGGAAACCATACAGGTACTCCAGCGGCGGCAGATGGGTAAGGCCGTACGCCAACACAGCCACGGCTACCACAAATCCCGCCAGCGGACCAGCCAGACCCACATCGAAAAACTCCCGCCGGGAGAAAATCCGGTCCCGGATGCGAATCACGGCCCCGAAGGTGCCAATGCCCAAGGGCAGCGGAATAAAGTAGGGGAGCGTGGCCCGGATACGGTAGTAACGGGCCGTGAAGTAGTGCCCGAACTCATGCACCGTGAGCATACCCAGAAACGGCACTGAATACCACAAACCGGCTTTCAGCGCTGCCCAGGCCTGCTCTCCCGGCAGCAGCAGCAGGTCAAATGGCAGTCCCAACTCCGCCAGGAACTGGTTACGCGCCAGCTGCACTCCTGCCAGCGTAGTGGTGAGGGCCGTGAGCAAAAACAGTCCTACGTGCAGAGCGTAGCATAAAGGGCGGGGCCAAGGGTGCCGCTCGTAGCGCCGGAAGGCCCGACGGGCATCAAGAATGGCGGCGGTATCGGAGGCCGGAACCGGGGTGTCAGGAAACGGCAGAAGCGGTGGATTCTCGGTTGGGGAAGGCACGGAGGGCAGCGGGCAAAGCGTCGAGCAGCGTGAGCGGCGGAGTCAGGAAGAGCGTGTGCAGCCCCAGGCGCTGGGCCGTGGCAATGTGCTGGGGACTATCCTCAATAAACAACGTTTCTTCGGCCTTCCAGTTCATCTCCCGCAGCGCGTGGTGAAAAATTTCCTCACCCGGCTTGCGCAGCCCTACCTGCTGGGAGTAAAATACCCGGTCGAGGCAGTCGGCAATACCGTGCTCCAGGCCGTACTGCGTCTTCAGCCGCCGGTTGATTTCCTCGATGTGAATCTGGTTGGTGTTGGAAAGCAACGCCGTCTGGTAGCCCTGGGCGCGCAGCTCGGCCAGCAGAGCCAGCCGCTCGGCAGGTACGTCCAGCAGCATAGCGTTCCAAGCCGCATCCAGCTCAGCATCGGTGGCCGTAAGCCCATAGTGCTGCCGCAGCCCCACCCGGAACTGCTCAGGGGTGAGCTGGCCGGTTTCCATCTGGTCGAACAGTTCGGCCTGAGCCGCCTGAGTAAACTCAATGGCGCTGCCGTGCCCTCGCATAGCTTCTACCGTCAGACCGTAGTCAATATTGATGAGTACGCCCCCAAAATCGAAGAGCAGGTTCGGCAGTTTTCGAGTCATATAAGTTAAATCAAACGGCCTGCCCGGGCGCGTCAGTAAACTTTCCGAAGCAGGCGAATTGCAAATACGGCCGCAAAAGTCGAAGTTTGCACAGCTGAAACCAACCGCAGTGCGGGAAGTTTTGCTTAGGGCCTATAGCTCAATCGGTTAGAGCAACTGACTCATAATCAGTAGGTCGCTGGTTCGATTCCAGCTGGGCCCACGTTTAAGCTTTACAAGATATTGATATTCAATAGCTTGTAAAGCTTAAATTTTTCATGGGAAAGCTGCCGGGACCTTGAAAGCGCGTCGCCTAAGATTGCCTTCCTCGGAATCAGATACCGTTATACCTTGTGCTATGATTCTCAAGCTTAAGACCTTATCATACTAACAGCACGCTATTGATGCCGTGTCTGATTGGTTTGAAGGCCAGCCGCGCAACAGCTTTGCTACCTCCTCTTCCTGCATACTGCCTAAATCAATCGGTGCGACCTTCCGCCGAAAGAATTGCGCAAAAAATGCCAAGCGGATAATGCTGGCCAGCGGCCTCGACCCAGTTAAATCCGGCCACTTAGATACGGCCTAAACGCCGGCTACCCGCCGCGACTTCCGCATTGACATGGAAACGGGTACCGGTAAAACGCTGGTGTACCTGCAAACGCTCTACGAGCTATACCGTGAACACGGCTTCTCCAAGTTTATCATAATCGTTCCTTCCGTAGCTATTCGGGCTGGAGTAATTGGTACGATGGAGAATTTCGGCGAGCAATTGGCCGCCCGCTACGGGTTCCGGCGGGGTGTTTGCCTCCGATTCCAAGCAGCTGAACAAGATGCGGGATGTTGTGACCAACCCCGCGCCGCAGGTAATGGTAACAACTACTCAGTCCTCCACCAGCGACACTGCTATCCTGAACCAAGGCGGGCGCGACAACAGCATTGATGGGCTTATCTGCTTGGAGGCCTTGGGCCAGATGGAATTGGGGCGTATTTTCCTCCGGTCATGGCAACGACTCTACAGGTAAGCACCGGATAAGCGGCGCAAATACGACGACGCATTCAAGGCTGAGTCCCTGTGTTTGGCCAGTGAGAGCCGTAGCACGCGAGCCGCGGCCCGGCAGTTGGGCATCAGCCCGAAACGGCTATACCGCTGGCAGCAGCAACAAGCCGCCGCTGAGTTGGGCCGCGACCCGGAAGTGCGGGCCCTGCGCGCCGAGCAGGAGCGGGTGCAACGCGAGCGGGACATCTTAAAAAAAGCCTTGGTCAGTTGCCTGCTATAAGCGCAGGCTCAGCTAGCCGACCCCATGAGCACGTACCGCTACCTTGCCCAGCGCACCAATCAGGCACCCGTACGCCAGCCCTGCCACGTACCGGCGTAACCCCGGCCGCCTACTACGCCTGAGGGCGCCGCCGACAGCCCCCGCCGAACTCGCTTAGCAAGTGGCCATGCGTGAAGCGTTTGCCGACCACGGCCAGTGCTATGGCTCGTGCTGACTGCGGGTCGAAGGCCAGGCCCAGGGCCATGCAGTGGGCCGCGGGCGCATCCGCCGCGTGCTTCGTGCGCACGACTTTCCGGCGCAGCAGCCCAGTTCGTGCCGCTCACCACCGATTCCGATCCGGGCGCATGGGCCGCGCCCAACCGCTTGCTCGGGCAGCCGGCCTCCACAGCCCCGAACCGGGTGTGGGTGGGCAACATCAACTGCTTGCCACGTCAGGGCGGCAGGTGGGTCTACCTAGCCGTTTGGCTCGACCACTACTCGCGCAAAATCGTGGGCTGGGACGTGCGCGACGCCACGCCGGCGAACCTAGTCAGCGAGGCCTTGCGCCGGGCGCTCGTCATGCGCCGCCGGCCGGCCGGCCGCGTCGTCTTCTCCGGCTAGGGCAGCCAGTACACGGCCAACCGCTTCAAGGACTTACTGGCTCGCTACGGGGCCGTGCAAAGCATGAGCCGGCGCGGCAACTGCTACGATAACGCACACGCCGAATCGTTTTGGAGCCGCTTCAAAGCCGAGCTGCTCGACGGCGGCCACTTCCTCGGCTTGGCGAAGCTTGAAATCAGCCACCACATCGCCGATTACGCCGCCGAGCGGCGGTACTCCGCCCTGTACTACTACTCACCTAACCGCTTCGAAACCCAGCTTCAAACAACATCCTAGCTCTGTCCGGTTTGGTTAGACCATCTCAGGTCATGCCTTCTGGTATCAGGAGTCCATCGGCTCCTGATACCAGAAGGCATGACCGGGGCTTACGGCGTGAGGCATAGCGCGGCGGTGTTTATTTCACAATCAGGCTACCCCGAAGCATACCCATGCCGCAGGTAAACTCAAAGCGGCCGGGCGTATCGGGCAGCAACTCCACGAGCGTGGTCTGGAAGGCGGGCAGCTCGCGGCGAATGTGGAAATCAGGCATAAGCAGCTCCTCGGAGCAGCTGTTTTCCTCGTCGCGGTAGAAGCTCAGCTGCACGGGCTTGCCACGCTCCACCTCAATGACGTCGGGGGAGTAGCCACCCTTTACGGTAATATCTACTTCCTGCACGCCGCTGGAAGAAGAGACGGCACTGGCGGTTTGCCACGCGGAGAAAAAAAAGTACCACACCACAAAGGCCGCCAAGGCCAGGCCGCCTACCGTTACGATGATTTCTGCGGTATCCATGCAGGTTAGGAGTGAAGGGGAGTGAAGCCGCGCAGGCGCAGCGAGTTGGTAAGCACTGATACCGAGCTCAGGGCCATAGCCCCGGCCGCGAGCATGGGCGAGAGCAGCAGCCCGAACACGGGATACAGCAGCCCGGCCGCCACCGGAATGCCGAGCGTGTTGTAAATGAAGGCGAAGAACAGGTTCTGTTTGATAGTGCGAATCGTCTGCTGGCTGAGCGCAATGGCCGTTACTACCCCGCCTAAATCGGAGCGCATGAGCGTAATGCCGGCTGCTTCCATAGCTACATCGGTGCCGCCGCCCATGGCCAGCCCGATGTCGGCCTGGGCCAGGGCAGGAGCGTCGTTGATACCATCTCCCACCATAGCTACCGTGCGGCCTTCGGCCTGCAACTCCTTCACCTTGCCGGCTTTGTCCTGGGGCAGCACTTCGGCAAAAAACCGCGTGATGCCCACCTGCCCGGCTACCTGGGCAGCCGTTTGCGGGTTGTCACCCGTCATCATTACCACCTCAATACCCAGCTGCTGCAGTTGCTGAATGGCGGCCGCCGACGTTTCCCGAATGGTGTCGGCCACCCCGAGTACGCCGGCCGCCTGCCCAGCCACGGCCACGTACAGCACCGTCTTCGCTTGGGCAAGCAAGTGGTCGGCTGCGCTGCGTACCGCGGGCGGCAGGCTGACGCCCGCTTCCTCGAGCAACCGGAGGTTACCAATTAACACGACTTGCCCCTTGACCGTAGCCGTAGCCCCTTTGCCTTCGATGGCGCGAAAGCCGGTAACCGGCAGCACGGGCACCTGCTTGGCCTCGGCGTAGCGCACGACGGCTTCCGCCAGCGGGTGCTCCGACTGCCGCTCAACTGCCGCCACCAGTGGCAGCAGCTGTTCAACAGGCTGCCCTTCGGCCGCAACAAAGTCGGTTACGGCGGGCTCACCGCGGGTAATGGTGCCGGTTTTATCCAGCAGCACGGTGTTTACCTGGTGAGCTTTTTCCAGGGCCTCGGCGTTGCGGATGAGCACCCCGTGCTCGGCTCCCTTGCCGGTACTCACCATGATGGCCGTGGGCGTGGCCAATCCCAGCGCGCAGGGGCAGGCAATGATCAGCACGGCCACAAAGTTGACCAGAGCCAGCGGCAGCCGGGCTTCCACCGGGGCCAGGTCAAACCAGAGCACGAAGGTGAGGATGGCAATAACCACCACCGTGGGCACAAAGATGGCGCTGACTTTATCAGCCAGGCGCTGAATGGGGGCGCGTGAACCCTGCGCATCCTCCACCAGCTTGACAATCTGCGCCAGCATGGTGTCGGCCCCCACCTTGGTTACCCGAAAGCGGAAAGAACCGGTTTTATTAAGTGTGGCCCCGAACACCGGGTCGCCCGCCTTTTTCTCGACCGGCAGGCTTTCCCCCGTCAGCATGGCTTCATCCACGGCCGAGTGGCCTTCCTCAATAACTCCGTCGGTGGCCACCTTTTCGCCGGGGCGTACCACCACCAGGTCGCCGAGCTGCACCTGTTCGATGGGCACATCTACCTCCTGGCCACCGGGCCGTACTACGCGGGCCGTTTTGGCCTGTAGCCCCATCAGTGCGCGGATGGCCGCCGAGGTCTGGGTTTTGGCGCGCAGCTCCAGCACTTTGCCCAACAGAATCAGCGCAATGATAGTGGCCGTCGTATCATAGTACACCTCCGGCATGAGTCCGCGGCTGGTAAAAAAGCCCGGTACCACGGTGGCGGCCAGACTGTACAGGAAGGCCGCCCCGGTACCCACGGCAATCAGCGTATCCATATTGGCGGCCCGATGCCGGAAGCCGTTCCAGGCCGATACGTAAAACTCCCGGCCGCTGTACAGCAGCACGGGCAGGGTCAGGGCCAGCAGCCCGTAGTTGAGCCCCTGCATATTCACGTGCTGCATCAGGGCGGGCCAGAGCATGAGCATGCTCAGGGGCATAATCAGCGCGGCCAGTCCCGCCGCTACCCAGAAGCGGCGCTTAAGCTGCTGGTAAGCCCGCGCCTTTTGCCGGTCGATTTCGGCCTGCCGGTCGGCCGCGCTGGTATCGGGGGCACGTTCCGCAACGCCGTAGCCGGCCTGCACCACAGCCTGTTTCAGGGTGGTAGGGCTCGCCTGGGTTGGCAGGTAGTCAACGGTGGCTTTCTCGGTGGCGAAGTTGACCACGGCTCGTTGCACGCCGGGCGTGCGGGATAAGGATTTCTCGACGAAGGAGGCGCAGGAAGCGCACGTCATGCCTTCAATGTCAAGGGTTTCGGTTTTGATGGTCGGCTCCATAATAAGGAGGTAGAGTGAGTTCCAGTGGGCGCAGGGCCAGGACGGCCACAGACGGTATGTTTGCTTACAAAGGAACGGGCCGGAGAGGACGGAGTTGGTACGGAATCCGTACGAAAACTTGCATAATTTGCACGGAGCTGCTATGGACGGGATTTACATGATTCCGTCGCCGACTTGCATAATTTTGCGCATCAACGGTTGAGGTGAGAAGTTGCTTTTACGTAAAAACAGTGTTTACGCTCAAGAGAGGCTGTTTTCTGCCGCTGATAACTGGTCGGGTATTTAGTGCTTCGGAACTCTTCAGGGGAAAATATAGTACTACACGAATCGTGTACTTTCTGCGCTGTGCACTAGTTTTGCAAGTACTCGCATCCTAATATGCTCCGCACCCTCTTCCCCTTACGACGCCTGTTGGCGACGAGCTTCCTGCTCGTCTTCGTCAACGTGTTCGTGGGGCAGTGCTGGTGCGCAACGGTTAACCCCGTACTGGCCGCGCCTGCTGCCAAGCCAGCAGCTCCCGTAACAAAGCCCACGCACCCGGGCTGCCACGGGCACGCAGCACAGGCTGCCACCAAAGGCAAGAGGGCGGCGGGGCACAACTCCGCGGCTGCCACCAAGGCGTCGGGTGAGCACGGCTGCTGCAAGGACGATTCGGCCACCATCCTCAAGGCACTCACTGCCCCGGATGCGAAGCATCTGCTGACGCCTGCGCCCGCCCTGCTGCCGGCTGACAATGCCTTTTTCTTCCGGCCTGCCGCCGGCCAGTGGAACCGCACGCGTGCGGTCATCCTCGTACTCCGGGAGCATTTGCCTCCCAAAATACCTGACATCCGGATTTTCATTCAGTCTCTGACGGTCTGATACTTTGACGCGCCGAAGGCTCGTCCTGGCATGGCTATGCTATGTCCGGGGCGAGCCTTCGGCTTTGCGTGTCTGCCCGATGCCTGCCTGGCATCCCCTCCACTGAACTCTTGCTGGTTTTCCCGCCCAACAACTCAGCGTTGTTGCCAGGATGCAGGTGTACCTGCCCCCCAAGGGCCGGTTCCCCGTCGGCTTTCCTACTTGCCCAATCCCGCGGGGGCCTTCCTTCTCTGGTAGCCGTGGCGGGTAGAGCCTCACACCAGAGCCCCAGGCTGCTTGCCTAGGAAGCCGCCCCGTGTTCACCTTTCATTTCTTTCTTATGTACCGTTTACCGCTCGCCCTGCTGGCTACGGCCAGTATGCTCATCACAACCGGCTGCTCGTCCGAATCGGAATCCAGCAGCGCCACCAATACTGTGACCACGCCTACCAATGGCCCGGCGGAAGGAACCGCCCAGCACAGTGGGGGCCACACCTATGCCTGCCCCATGCACCCGGAAGTAACCAGCACCAAGGAGGGTGAAAAGTGCCCCAAGTGCGGCATGAACCTGGAGCACAACGACCAGGTCAGCAACGGCAAAACCTACGAGATGAAGCTTGTGCCCACCCCCATGGAGGTGACTGCCGGCCAGCCCACCACCCTGGCTTTCACGCCCCGTGAAACCGGCAACGAGTCAGCCCCCGTGCCCCTGGCCGTAGTGCACGAAAAGAAAATTCACCTGATTATCGTGAGCAAGGACTTGGGCCAGTTCTACCATGAGCATCCCGAATACACCGCTGCCGGCGACTACAAGGTTAAGTACACCTTCCCGAAAGGGGGCGAGTACGTGCTGTTCCAGGACTACACGCCGACCGGATCAGGCCATCAGCTTGGCCGGCAACCCCTGACCGTGAAGGGCGCTGCCTACACGCCGGTCAAGTTCAAAAACGATGACATGCAGTGGAGCCAGGATGGCTACCAGGCCACGCTGGCCTTCGACAAAGACCTGAAGGTGGGCCAGCTGCTGGGCATGAAGATCAACATCAGCAAGGACGGCCAGCCCGTGACGGACCTGGCCAACTACCTCGGGGCTCTGGGCCACGTGGTGGTCATCAGCGAGGACACGGAGCAGTACCTGCACGTGCACCCGAACGACCAGGCGGATAAGGGTCCGAACATTGGCTTCAATACCAACTTCGAAAAGCCCGGCCTGTACCGCGTATTCCTGCAGTTCAACCACGGCGGGAAGATTCATACCGGTGACTTCACGATCAACGTAAAAAGCTAGCTCATTTTACTTTCCACACTAACCCAACCCCCTCCCATGAAAAAGTCTGCCTTTCTGCTCGCCGCCCTGTGCTCGGGCTCTTTGCTGGTTGCCAGCTGCAACAACGATAAAGCCGCTGATTCGGCGGCCACCACGGAAACAACCGGAGCGGACGCTTCCGCCTCCGGGGATATGGCGGGCATGGACCACTCCACGATGAACCATGGGGCGGCCACGGCCGGAAGCGCATCGCCGCTGATGGTTTCCATGAACGAGATGATGCAAAAGATGGACGCCATGCAGCCCAAGGGCAACACCGACCACGACTTTGCCCACATGATGCTGGAGCATCACAAGGGCGCCGTGGCCATGGCCGATATTGAACTGCGCGATGGTAAAGACGCCACCATGCGCCAGATGGCCGAGAAGATCAAAGCCGACCAGCAACAGGAAATTGCGGAGCTCGAAGCCGTGGCTACGCGCCTGGACAATGTGCCCACCAACTACAAGCCCCAGGACCCCACGGACCCCTTCACCAGCCAGATGAAAGCCTCCATGGACGGCATGATGAAAAACATGCCCCAGCCCGTTGCGAATCCCGATATGAACTTCAATATGCTCATGACGGTGCACCACCAGAGCGCCGTGGACATGGCCAAAGCCGAGCTGGCGCACGGCCGCGACACGAAGCTCAAGGAAATGGCCCAGCAGATGATTGACGCGCAGCAGAAGGAAATCCAGCAGTTCAAGGACTGGCACAACCAAAATGCCGACAAAATGTAGCCGGGCCTACTGCTCTGCTTTTACCCATTTCTCATTTTTCCTGATTGCTCCATGAAACTTCAGCATTTGCTTCCCCTCGCGGCCTGCTGGCTGGTTGCCCCCGCTTCGCTACTGGCCCAGCACAGTCATAAACCCGGGACGGCGGCGCACGGCCACCAGGCGGTAGGCGAGACGCACGCGCACACTTCTCCCCACGGCGGCATTGTGCGCACGGCCGGCACCTACCACATTGAGCTGGTGCCGCAGCCCACGCAGCTGCACGTGTATCTGCTTGACGCCAAAGAAGCCACCGTGGCCACAGCCGGCACCACTGGTACCGTTATGCTCCTGACCACTGCCGGTAAAACCAGCACAGGTACGCTCACCCCGAGCGGGGACCATTTCGTTGTGGCCGTGCCAGCCGGCACCAAGGTGCGCACGGCCATCGTGAGTCTCAAGGCGAAGGGCAAGTCCTTATCGGCCCGCTTCGAGAAGCTGGACGCCGCCGCCGTTAAAACAGGCAAGGCCGTTTCAGCGGCCTACATCTGCCCGATGGAATGCGCCGGTAGTGCCAGCACCAAGCCGGGCAGTTGCCCCACGTGCGGGATGGCCCTGGTGAAAAAATCATAGGCGAGTGCGGCGGCGGCGTGTTTCTCACCCGCTCCTGTTCCACGTCGGCCGCTCGCTGCTGCAACAGCGGGCGGCTTACCGGAACGCGTTTAATCTGATTGTATGAAGTACCTTGGAATACATGCGCTACCGGGCTGGGTTGGGCTCTTTACGCTCCTGGTGGGGGCCGGCTCCGCGCGTGCCCAGACGACCCCCATCAGCCTCGACAGCGCGGAAGTGCAGAGTCTGCGCCGACATCCCCGGCTGCGGCAGGCCGAACAGGAAATTGCCGAGCAACGGGCGCTTAAGCGCGGTTCCTTCGCCCCGGCTAACCCGGACTTTCTGTTTTCGGCACCTACCGGGGAGATGTGGGCCCCGGGCGTGGTGCAGACCATTGACTTGCCCAACGTGTACCGGCGGCAACGGCAAGTAGCCCAGGCTGGCATCACTCTGGCGGAGCGCAATCGGGAAGTCAGCCGCGCTACCGTCCTGCGCGACACCCGCTCGGCGTATCTCGCGTTGCAGTTTGCCGAAGCCCAGGTGCGGCAGCTCACCTATCAGGATAGCCTGTACCAGGCCCTGCGCGTGGCTACCGAGCGGCTGTTTGCCGCCGGAGAGGTTACTTCCCTGCAGCGCATCAGCACGGACGCCGAAGCCCGGCAGGTTGCGGTGCAGCTGCAGCAGGCCACCGACGACCGACGGGCGGCTCAGCGCCGGCTGGGCTTGCTGCTGGGGCGGCCAACGGACGCACTGGTCACCAGTACCGATTTGCGGCGGACCGGCCAGGAGTTGGCGCAGACGGGCACGGCTTTGTTAGGAAGCCTGCCCGCCGAAGACAGCGCCGCATTGGTGCGCAGCCCCGCCCTGGCCGCGGCCACCCAAAACGTGGCCCTGAGTCAGTCCGGCATCAGCCTGGTACGCGCCCGCCGTACTCCTGCCCTGACCGTGGGCTACCAGAATCAGGCCTTTGAGAACTCATCCATCAGGTACCGCTTTCAGTTTGGGGTGTCAGTACCTGTTTGGTTCTGGACGTACCGCTCGCAGCTGCAAGCGGCCACGGCCCGCTCCGAGGCGGCCAGCTACCAGCTGCAAACCCAGCGCCTGGAGTTAAGTACCCAATACCAGCAGGCCCTGGCCGACACCCGCAAGTTCTCGGCTTCGCTGGCCTACTACGAGCAAACCGGCCTGCCCCAGTCGCGGGCCATCATCAGCCAGTCGCAGCGTCTGTTTCAGGCGGGCGAAATCAGCTACCTGGTTCTAATTCAGAGTCTGAACCAGGCCTTTACCATTCAGAATACTTACCTGGCCACCATCCGCGACTATCGGCAGGCCTTGGTGGAACTCACGTACCTGCGGGGTGAATAATATGAAACAACTCCTGATTTTGCTGCTGAGCCTGCTCCTGGCCGGCGCAGCCTATGCCCACGGGGGGGAAGACCACAGCGACGGCGCCAAGGCCTCCACCCCGGCCGGCGCTACTTCTTTTTCCGTGGCGGCCCTTTCCGAACAGTTCGAGGTGTTGCTCCGCTACGAGCCCCTGGAAGGCGGTAAGCCCGCCGACCTGCGCCTGTTCCTCTCCGATTATGCCACCAACGCCCCCGTGAAGGGCGCGAAGCTGACGCTGACCAACCCGGAAGACGCCACGCTGAAGTGGGCCGTGACGGAGCAGGAGCCCGGCATGTACCTGGTGGAGGGCGAGTTTCCGGCCAATAAGGCGTATAGCTTCGCCCTCAACATTGTAGCTGGCCAACAGGCAGATCTGCTGCTGCTCGAAGGCATCAAGGTCGGCGAAAAGCTACCGGCGGCGGTGGCCGCACCCACCACGGCACCATCCCTGTTTTCGTCCTGGAAAACCATCCTGGCCCTGATCGGGGCCTTTGTGCTGGGCATTGCCCTGACGATTTTTCTCATGCGTCGGCGTCGCTCGCTCGCCCCAGTATCCACTCCACCTGCTGCCGTTTATGAAAACCACGCATAAATTCCTCGCCGCCACGGCTACGGCCGGCTTGCTGCTGACGGTGCTGCTGCCGCCCCCCGCCCCGGTGCTCGCCCACGGGGGGGAAGACCACGGAGGAGAGGCAAAAGCCAGCACCGGGGTAGCCCTCACCGATGAGGTACTGCTGCCCAAGGAAAGCCAGTTCCTGTTTGAGGTGCGCACCAGCCTGGCTTCCTACTCCGCCACCTATAGCCGGGCCACGCTGTATGGCACCGTCTCGGCCGCGGCGGGTGGGGAGGGCCGCATTGTGGTGCCGCAGACCGGACGTATCGTGGGCCTGACCGCCCAGGTGGGGCAGGTAGTGCGGGCCGGGCAGACGCTTGCCGTTCTGGAGCAAACGCTGGATGCCACCCAGCAAATCGGGCTCAGCACGGAGCGGGCCAACGCCCAGGCCGAACTGCGGGCGGCCCAGCAGGACTACGCCCGGCTGCAGAGTATCGCCGACATTGCCGCCCGCAAAGATGTGGTGGCCGCCGAGCTGCGCCTGCGCCAGGCCCGCCAGAACGCAGCCATCCTCAACGGCCAGGCCCAGCAGCGGCGCGTGAGCATTACTTCCCCCGTGAGCGGCACCGTGGATGTGTTCAACCTGGCGGTGGGGCAGCAGGTAAATCAGGGTGACGAGCTGTTTCGCGTGATAAACCCCGGCAAGCTGCGCGTGGAAGCGCAGGTTTTCGCCCAGGACCTGGCCAAGATTACGCCCGGTGCCCGGTTTCGGGTCGAGGGTCTGCAGGGCCAGGCGGGGGTGCCCGCCCGCCTGGTGGTGTTCAGTAATGTGGTCAACCCCGTCAACCAGGCCCGGCAGCTCATCCTTGAGCTTGATGCGGCCCAGGGTAGCGCCTACCGTCCCGGCCAGGCCGTGAATGTGCAGGTTGTGGGGCAGGATGGCCAGGGGGCCCAGCAACTGGTAGTGCCTACTTCGGCGGTGACGGACCTGAACGGGAAGCCGGTTGTGTTCGTGCATACCGAGCCGGAACGCTTCAAGATTCGCTACGTGCAGCCCGGCAGCATCAGCGGGGAGCAGACAGTCCTGCTGCAGGGAGAGGTCAACGAAAACGACCGGGTCGTGACCCAGGGTACCTACCAGCTGAAGTCCATCTACCTCAATCAGTAAGGATGCTCGACCAGATAATTCGCTTTGCCCTGCAGAACCGCCTGCTCATGCTGGCCTTTGCGCTGGGCCTGCTCATTGCCGGCAGCTACACCACGCGTCAGCTGCCGGTGGACGTGCTGCCCGACCTGGACCGCCCCCGCGTGACGGTGTTTCTGGAAGCCCCGGGCATGGCCCCGGAGGAGGTAGAAGCCCTGGTAACGCTGCCGGTGGAAACGGCCCTGAACGGGGCCACCGGCGTGTCGGCCGTGCGCTCCAACTCGGCCATTGGCCTGGGCATGGTGTTCGTGGAGTTCGACTACGGCACCGACATTTTCACGGCCCGCCAGATTGTAAGTGAAAAGCTGCAAACCACCGGGGAGCAGCTGCCCACCGGCATTACGCCGGTGCTCGGTCCCATCTCCTCGGTGATGGGCCAGATCATGCTCGTGGGCCTCACGGGCGGACAGCAGACCAATGCCGCCGACCTGCGCACCCTGGCCAACTACACCGTCCGGCAGCGGCTGCTCAGCATTCCCGGGGTTGCCCAGGTTATTCCCATCGGCGGCGACAACCTGCAGTACCAGGTGCTGCTGGACATGCCCCGCCTGAACGCCACCAGCATTACGGTCAACCAGGTAGAGGAAGCACTGCGCAAATCCAACCTGAACACCACGGGCAACTTCTTTGACCGCAACGGCTCCGAGGTGCTCATCCGCAACCTGGGCCGGCTACGCTCAGTGCAGGACATTGAGAACATCATCGTGGGCTACCGGGACCAGTCCCCGGTGCGGGTGGCCGACATTGCCAAGGTGGAGTTCGGCGCTCGTTTCAAGCGCGGCGACGGCAGCGTGAACGGCAAGCCGGCCGTCATCCTGAGTATTGAGAAGCAGCCGGGTGCGGCCACGGCCGGCTTAACGCAGGCCGTGGAGAAAGCCTTGCTGGAGCTGAAGCCCTCCTTGCCCAAGGATGTGCAGGTAAATACCCGCCTGTTCAAGCAGTCGGAATTCATTGAGTCGTCCATCACCAACGTGGAAGAGGCGCTGCGCGACGGGGCCATCTTGGTGGTTATCGTGCTGTTTGCCTTCCTGCTGAACGTGCGCACCACATTTATCTCGCTGGTTGCCATTCCCTTGTCCTTGCTGGTGACGGCCCTGGTTTTCCGGCTGGCGGGCATCAGCATCAATACCATGACGCTGGGCGGCCTGGCCATTGCCATTGGTGAGCTGGTGGACGACGCCATTGTGGACGTGGAAAACGTGTACCGGCGCCTGCGCGAAAACCGGCAACTGCCCCAGCCCCGCCCGGTGCTGCAGGTCATCTACGCCGCCTCCTCCGAAGTGCGCAATTCCATCGTGTACGCCACCATCATCGTGGTCCTCGTATTTCTGCCTTTGTTTGCGCTGGAAGGCATGGAAGGCCGCATTTTCGCGCCGTTGGGCATTGCCTACATCACCAGCATCGTGGCCTCGCTGTTTGTGTCGCTCACCGTTACCCCGGTGCTGTGCTACTACCTGCTGCCGAAGATGAAGCAGATGGAGCACGCCGAAACGGATGGGGCGCTGGTGCGCTGGTTGAAGAAAAAGGATACGCGCCTGCTGGAATGGGGACTGACGCATCCTAAGCTGGTGCTCACCACCACGGGCCTGCTGTTCATCATGGCCACGGCCATGGTACCGTTCTTCGGCACGGAGTTTCTGCCCCCCTTCAACGAAGGCTCGCTGACGGTTAACTTCTCGGCGCCGGCCGGCACTTCGCTCACCGAGTCCAACAGGCTGGGTACCCTGGGGGAGGAGCAGATGCTCAAAATTCCGGAAGTGGCCTACACGGCCCGTCGCACGGGCCGGGCCGAGCTTGATGAGCACGCCGAGTCGGTGAATAACTCGGAAATTGAGGTGGCCTTTAAGACGGAGGAGGAACTGGAGAAGGAAGGCAAGCAGATGCGCAGCCGCGACGAAATCCTGGCCGACATGCGCCAGCGCCTGAGTTTGATTACCGGCGTCAACGTCAACATCGGCCAGCCCATCTCGCACCGGCTGGACCACCTGCTGTCAGGCGTGCGCGCCCAGGTAGCCATCAAGGTATTCGGCAACGATCTGCTGGAACTGCGGCGCTACGCCAACGAAATCAGGAGCGTAGCCAGCACGGTACCGGGGGTGGTGGACCTGCAGGTAGAAAAGCAGGTGCAGATTCCGCAGCTGCTGATCCGGCCCCGCGACGAGGCGCTGCGAGCCTATGGGATGGAGCGCGGCGAAGTGGTGCAAGACCTGGAAACGCTGTTTCAGGGCGCGGTGGTTTCGCAGATGCTCGACGGGCAGAAGCGCTTCGATCTGGTGGTGAAGCTCCCGGAAGCGCAGCGCAACGACATTGCCGCCATTTCGCAGACGCGCATCGAAACGCCTTCCGGAGCCCTGATTCCCGTCAGCCAGGTTGCCACCATCAGCTACGAGCCGGGTCCCAATACCGTCAACCACGAGAACACCCAGCGGCGGATTACCATTTCGCTGAACGTGGCCGAGCGCGACCTGGGCTCCACCGTGCAGGAGATTCAGCAGAAAGTCAGCCAGCAGGTGAAGCTGCCGGCGGGTTACTACCTTACGTACGGGGGGCAGTTTGAGAGTCAGCAATCAGCTTCGCAGAAGATTCTCTGGCTGAGCTTGTTCTCGCTGGCCGGCATCTTTCTGGTGTTGTTCTCCCACTTCAAGTCCAGCTACATGGTGGGGCAGATCATGCTCAACATTCCGCTGGCCCTGATCGGCTCGGTGGTGGCCGTGCTGCTCACGGGCGGTACGTTCAGCATTGCCTCGCTCGTGGGTTTCATCACCCTCACCGGCATTGCCTCCCGCAACGGCATTATGATGATTTCGCACTACATCCACTTGGTAGAGCATGAGGGCGAGAAGTTCGGCAAGGACATGATCATCCGCGGCTCGCTGGAGCGCCTCGTGCCCGTGCTGATGACCGCCTTGGTCGCTGCGCTGGCGCTGGTGCCGCTCACGCTGGCCAAGGATGCCCCGGGCAAAGAGATTCTCTACCCCGTGGCCACCGTGATTCTGGGAGGACTGCTGAGCTCCACCTTCCTCGATATTATCGTCACGCCGGTGGTGTTCTGGCTGGTGGGCGAGAAAGCGTTGGCGCAGTATTTCGCCTCTCACCGGGAAGCCGGCCTGGGAGACCACCCGCAGGAACTGGATGCGCAGCCGTTGACCCCACCGTCGGACAGGAATCCCGTGCTTCCGGTCGGATAAGCTAGGTGCTGCTGTTGCTGAAGGAATCCGACCGGAAGCTACGGTTAGCATGGCCCGCGACGCTGACTTTTGCGCCGTCATAATTCAACGGAACGCTGTTGAGCGGTGGTAGATCCTCACCTACGCAGTAGTAGGTCCGCTTGCAGCTTATCGTTGAGGAGTACTACCGGCCAGCCAAGCAGGAATCACCGGGGGCTTCCCATATTCGGGTCTGCCAAAACCCGCTCTACAACTTAGTAGAGCGGGTTTTTATTTGCTGTTAACAGTTTCACCATCCCACTATCTGTTCGCCAGGTTTTCCGGCCATGCCGGGCAGCTACCACGGGGGAGCCTGGCGTCGGGTAAGCCGGAATTTCAGATTCTACGTCGGCAGCACATTGCGCTGGTGGCTACAGCCGGGCCAGGCGCTTGACAACCCGCCCGGCGGGAGTGTCGATAAGAACAGTGTACAGGCCGGCCTGGCAGTGCGCCAGGGAAACAGTCAGCTCGGAAGCCACCGCCGATGAAACAACCGCCGTAGCGGCCAGTCGGCCCAGAGCATCGTACACGCGCACCCGCTCCACAATAAAATCGGCGTGTTGCCAGCTGACGGTTACCTGAGTGGCAGCCGGATTGGGGTACAGTGTAACAGCCTCCGCCAGCGGCAATGCCTGCACGCTGAATGCCCCGGCTGACTGACCCCGCCCCCCGGCCCCGGCGACTGTCAGCGTACCCGTGCTGGCTCCACGCGGTACCAGTACTTCCGCGGTGGTAGCCGTGGCGCGCACAATGCGGGCTACCCGGCCAGCAAGCAGGATGGTATCCGGCCTGTTTTCCTCCAGGAAGTTGCGCCCCGAGAGCGTGATGGTGGTGCCAACCGGACCTTGGATGGGGCTGAATCCGGTGATGACGGGAGCCGGTATCAGGCTGAAAGCCGTTGGCGTATGCGTTTGGCCACCCGGCGTTTCTACCCGGATGGCACCAGCTTGCGCCTGCGCGGGCACCCGCACGAGCAGGCGCGTTGTGGAGGCCTGCAGCACAGTGGCCGGCTGATTTCCCCCAAACAGAACGGTATTGCGCGTGGGGCTTTCGGCAAAGTTGGTGCCGGTGAGAAGAACGGAAGCCCCGGTGCGGGCCCGACCCGGCACTGTGCCGCTGATGGTAGGCGGAAGCCAGATGATGAACGGCTGGGCGCTGCTTATCTGCCCGCCCAACGTCCGTACGCTGATGCTGCCGGAGGTAGTGCCGGTGGGTACTTCCACCTGCAGACTGCCGCTGCTGGCCTGCAGAATCCGGGCCGGAACGCCATTAAAGGTAACCGTATCCTGCGCGGCTAGGGCTGAAAAGTGGGTGCCCGTTACAGTAACCAGGGTGCCTGGGCGGCCCTCATGGGGCACAACGCTGACAAGCGTTGGGGGCTGAAATACGATAAAGCTGGCTGCGGTGCGGGTA
This sequence comes from Hymenobacter sp. 102, assembly GCF_049949205.1. Classification (NCBI taxonomy): domain Bacteria; kingdom Pseudomonadati; phylum Bacteroidota; class Cytophagia; order Cytophagales; family Hymenobacteraceae; genus Hymenobacter; species Hymenobacter sp. 102. The sequence continues at coordinate 1,223,981 of NZ_CP188172.1, read as the reverse complement.
GTGCCATCGGCCGTTGTGAGCGTTAGTGGCCCAGAGGTAGCCCCGGCCGGTACCCGCACCGTAAGGCTGCCGCCAGTGGTGCTGAGTACGGGAGTGGCAAAGCCGTTAAACCAGACGCGGTTGGTGGTGGCATCGGCCGCAAAATTATATCCCGTGAGCGTTACCAGCGTACCAGCGCGGCCCTGAACCGGCACTACGGCCGTAATAGCGGGTGCTGCCAGCACGCCCGGATACGACAGTGCCACCGTTGGCTCCACGCGCAGGGGAACGTCGTAGATGCGGTTGGTAGTGGTGTTGGTGCGGACGGGCTCATTGTAGTCGAAGAAAATATCGGCGGCATTATCAATGCGGGTGCGGGGCGGCAGGCCGGCTTTGGGCCGGAGGCTGAACTGCACGAATCCGTTGCTGCCCGCCTGATTCCGGGCGCTGTCCGGCAGCATAATTCCCTCGAACGTGAAGGTGAGCACCGGCCGCGGCCGGCCCGTTACCGTGAGGCGGTACGGATGAGATACCGCACCGACCTGCAGCGTACTGATATCCAGCCCGGCGGCCAGCGTATCCACCACTACCACGCGATAGGCTACATCAGTGCCCGTATTCTGAAACCGGATCTTGTAGCGCAGGGCTTCGGCCGTGGGGGTGTAGCGCTGAGCCGTTACGCCCTCAGGTACTACCTGTTTGTCGTTGGGGTCAAAGGAGTCGAGAATGGGCTGGCAGTCCGCCGCCGCTTCGGGCGGCAGCGCATCCGGGGGCATGGCCCGCATAGCGGGGCTGGGTTGGTTGCCGGTTCGTAGCGCGGCTATTTCCACGGTAGCACTGGCCAGCCGGCCGTGCGGGTGGTTAGCCGGCTGATCGGCCTCTACCCGCACCACGGGCCGGGTGGCGCTCCAGCGCAGCACCAGACTATCGCCGGCGGCCAGGGAAATGCGGCGCAGCAAAGCCAGTTCGGCATCCTGGTAGATGCGCAGGCCCAGACTATCGGTAGTGGGGCCGGAGCCCTGGTTGCGCACTACAAAGCGCACCTGATTTCCGGCCACCACATGGCCCGTAACGGCCATCGACGCGCCATTCCAGCCCAACGGGGCCGGGTAGGAGCTCACTGGCTGAATCCAGGCGCGGGTGCATACGGTGAGGCCCCGCACGGCCGGATTGCCGCAGCTCACGGAATCCTGAATATGAATGGTGCCGGACTGGTTGGGCTGCAGTGGGCCCACCTGAAATACGTAGTGACCCGCCGCGTTGCGGGTATAGGGAATATCGGCTTTGATAAAGGCTACTTCCGCGGGCAGGGCCACAGTTACCGTTGCGTCGGAGCTGGGGGCGAAGCCGGTGTTGGCGTAGCTCACGGCCGTGGTGCTACGGAAGCAGCGCCGCCGCCGGTCGGAGGATACGTTAACCGTCAGGAAAGGGCTGGTGCTGATCTGATTGCCGAAGTCAGGCCCGGTTTCCGTGCGGCCGTAGGCGTGGAAGGCCACCGTAGCGGGGCCGGCGCAAAGCTGCTGCACCACCTTGCCGGGCTGCGGCGGTGGCAGCAGCTGACGTACAGTGTAGGTGCCGGTATCCACGGCCAGGGTGTACACGCCGTTTTCATCGGTGAGCCCGTACGCGCCGCCCGGCTCGGCCGTTACCAGCATATAGGGCAGGGCCGGCTCGTTGAGCTGCTGCAGGCAGTCGTTATTCAGATCCTGAAATACCTTGCCCGTAATATAATTCTGGAAGGGTAGGGTGGTGGGTGTATAAAAGCGCAGCACATCGTGGCCCCAGCGGGCGCAGGTAAGCCAGGTTCCGCTCTGGTTGATGGTGATAAGCGAAGGGCTGGCTCCGATATCAAGTTTTACCTGCCGGTTGCTATTGCCCTCAAACATGGTAATGTAATCGTTGCGGCCGATGCTGGCGTACACGTTGCCGGCACCGTCCACGGCCAGGCCCGCATCGCCCGGGGAGAGATATGGAGAGCCCTGAAAAGAGGGCGGAAACTTTGACAGGAACTCGCGGAGCAGTTGCCCCGAGGAGCTGAATTTCTGCACCCGGTGGCCCGCACCGTCCGAAACGTACACGTTGCCCCGGTAATCCAGCACCAGGCCGCGGGGAGCGTAAAACTGACCCGGACCGGGCCCGCTGCCGCTGCCTCCGGCCCCAATCATCTGGAGAAACTGCCCCTGCGCGGAGTATTTCCGGACCCCGCTGTAGTAGTCCAGCACGTACAGGTTGCCGCCCGCATCCACGGCCACATCGGAGGGCATGTAGCCGTTGGGGTTGGTTTGAGGATTGGGCAGGGAGATTTTGCCGGTAAATCGGCCCTGCGCGTCAAATTTCTGCACGCAGGGCACAGAGTTCAGCCCCTCCAGCACGTACACGCTGCCGTACCTATCCACTGCAAAGCTGGTCAGTACGCCGGTAAAGGGGCCGCTGCCCTGGCCCACGCCATCAGTAACGGCCAGCTGCTGACCGGCGGGACTCATCTTAACGATACGCGGCTGATTGTAGGCAAGGTAGTAGATGTTGCCAGCCTCGTCCTGCCGCATGCGGTTGCCAAATACGCCGGCATTGCCCCACCTGCCCAGCACATCGCCTCCCGGGCTAAGCTTGCGAATAGAGCTGTAGCTGTTGCTCGGCTCCCGGTCGTAGGCGTCGAGGGCGTACACGTTGCCGGCGGCATCCAGACCCAGGGCCATGTGCACGCCGCCGTAGCTGCCGCTGCCGGCCCCGAAGGCCCCCAGGTGCACTCCCTTGGCGGAGTAGCGCTGGATAGCAGCCAAACGCGAGCTGACCACGTACAGGCTGCCCGCCGCGTCAATTTCCAGGCCAATGGTGGTATCGTAGGTTGGGTTGCCAGGTAGCCGCAGTGAGAGGGTTTCCAGCAACTGGCCCGCGGGACTCAGCCGAACGGCTGTATAGTTTTTATTGAGTACGTACACGCTGCCATCGGGAGCGAGCTGCACATCGGCGGGCTGCACCAGGGCCTGGGCGCCGGTGGGCGCGTACACCCACTGCACCTGTCCGGTAGGGCTCAGCTTTTGCAGGCGGTTGTTGTCAGTATCGGCCACGTACAGGTTGCCGTCGGCATCCGCGGCTATGCCCTCGGGCTGGCGGAACTGCCCCGGAGCGGTGCCCGTCTGACCAAACTGCGCGAGCGAGTCGCCGGTGGCACCGTACTGGCGCACGAATCCCTGTTCCCGGTTCAGCACAAAAATGTGGCGGCGGTGGTCCAGGGTCAGGGAGCGGTAGTCGGGGGCGCGAGTGCGGGAACGGAGCGGAATGGTGCGCAGAAAGCGGCCCGCCGCATCCAGCTGAATAAGGCCCGTACGGTCCAGCACGTGCATGGTTCCATCGGGCCCAACCTGAATATCCTGCGGGAAATCTATCGGTGCCCCCAGCATCCGCTCTAACCGGAAGCCAGGCAGCTGGGCGAAGGTACAGGTGTGGAGTAGCAGGAAACAGAATAGTAGTAGCTGTTTTTCCATAGAGTACCGGATGGAAGGAATAAGGCCAGGCAAGCGGTGTGCGCCGGCCCGGAAATAGTTTCTCGGGAGCAAATGTACCGGAACAATTGGCTCCGGCACAATCCACAAATTGCCAGCTGCAGCCGGATGGTGCTGCAACTGGCAATCAGTGGCTTAGCGTAAAGGTGCGGGGCCGCCCCGCCGGTCAGTTCTGCAGGGTGAACAGTGGCAGAGGGGTAAGCTTCGCGTACCGGCCGCCCAGCTGCTGCAGCTCGGAAGCGTGCACCTGCAGGTAGTTGTTGAAGCGGGTGGCCGCCTCATCGTAGCGCACCCGGTAGCTTACCAGGTCGGTATCGGCGGTCTGTATCTGGGCCGTGAGTTGGGCTACCACCGAGCCGGACTCAGTTTGGGTAGGTACTAAGGCATACACCACCCGCAGCAACGAGTCCTGGGCCGCGTCGTAGGCATCAATCCGGGCCGATTCGGCCATCGTCTGGCGGGAGTAGCGCAGGCGTGGGAGCCGGTCGTTGGCGTATTGCAGCCGGGCCAGTTGGGGGCGGTTGGCGGCAGGCTGGGCAGTCAGCTCCCGCAGCAGTTGGCGGGTAGTGCGCTGTTTGGCATCGTCGGAGGCCTGCATCTCATTCCAGCGGGCGTCCACGCTATCCTGCAGAATATCCAACTGCACTTTCACGGCCTGGGCCGAGGCCGGGTCCAATGGTTTGGGCGTACGGTTACAGCCGGCAGCCAGCAACGCAGCCAGCAACATAGTCAGAACGGGAAGACGAAGCATGCTTAACTGACGAATCGAGAGTGAGTATAGGCGTCCAACGCAAATCAGGCGAAAAACAATCAAAAGGAGAATACGACTGCCGCTGAAGCCGGTAATTTTTCCGGCCGGTAAAGCAGCCTCCACTGTTCGGGCGTGCTGAGCGCGGGGCAGATGCCCGGGCGGTACGCCGTGCAGTGCACCTCCCGGGCTGGTTCGTGGAGGAATGTAAGGGGTTGATAATAAAGCGTTTTTTCCAAGGTGATTTGCAGAATATGCTGCAATTAGCGCTCCGGGGTGGGGGGTGGCGGTTTTTGTTTGCGGGCTGCCCCCGCATCCCACTCTACCGGTTTTGTACCTTTGCGCCTCGGCAACACCGTATAGTGGTTTCTGCATCACCATTCGGCTCACATCCGCTCAATTTGTAGTTACTATGACACCTTTGGATAAAGTAGGGGAGTTCGGCCTGATTCGCCGGATTCAGGAAACCGTGCAGCTCACCCAGCCCAGCACTGTGCTGGGTATCGGCGACGACGCCGCCATTCTGGCCCCGCCGGCCGGGCAGGAAGTGGTTGTCAGCACCGATTTGCTGGTGGAAGGCGTGCATTTCGACCTCACGTTCTGCCCGCTCAAGCACCTGGGCTACAAAGCCGTGGCCGTCAACGTATCGGACGTGGCCGCCATGAACGCTACGCCTTCCCAGCTGGTAGTGGCCGTGAGCGTGCCCGCCCGGTTCTCGGTGGAGGCCGTGGAAGAGCTGTACCAGGGTATCCGACTGGCCTGCGAGGCCTACAACGTGGATTTGGTAGGCGGCGACACCACCGGCAGCCGCGCGGGCCTTACCATCAGCATTACGGCCCTGGGCCTGGCCGAAGCCGGCAAAGCCGTGCGCCGTAGCGGGGCCGGGGCCAACGACCTGCTCTGCGTAACCGGCGACCTGGGCGGGGCTTACCTGGGTTTGCAAGTGCTGGAGCGCGAAAAGCAAGCCTGGCAAGCCGACCCCGAAACCCAGCCCGAACTGGATAAATACCCCTACGTATTGCAGCGCCAGCTCCGCCCCGAGGCCCGCATGGACGTGGTGCACGAGCTGCGCGACCTGGGCGTGGTGCCCACCAGCATGATTGACATTTCCGACGGGCTGGCCTCCGAGGTGCTGCACCTCTGCCAGGCCAGCGGCACCGGGGCCCGCGTGTTCACCGAAAACCTGCCCATTGCCAACCCCAGCCTGGAAGTGGCCAACGAGTTCAACCTCGACCCCATCATGTGCATGCTCAACGGCGGCGAAGACTACGAGCTACTCTTCACCGTGCCCCTCGCCGACCACGCCAAAATCAAAAACCACCCCGATATCACCATCATCGGCCACATGGTGGATAAGAGCGAAGGGGCCAACCTCATCACCAAAACCGGCCAGCCCATCCCGCTGCGCGCCCAAGGCTTTCAGCATTTCGAGTAGGCCATGGTGAGGTCCTACGAGTTGCCGCAGGCCTCGTAGGACCACTCTCGTTGCTGAGGTTGCTCAGGATATGCTGCTCATTCTTGTTCAACGAAAGTGGTCTTTCGAGGCCTGCGGCAACTCGTAGGACCACATCCTGCCGAACCTAGAACAGATCTGTTGCCACGTCATCGGGCAGTGTTTGCAGGATGAATCTGCCTATTTCTGCCGGCTCGTCAGGCAAATTCAGCAATTCCCGGGCGGCGGCGAAATCACACAAGGTGCCGGCCCGCAGGCCAGCATAATCCGGGTACGACGACCACACCCACTGCTGGGCATTGCGGGCCAGTCCTGCCCGTAGCGGGTTCTGGTGGATGTAGCAGAAACATATGCTGGCGTACTGCTCGGTGTCCAGTTCCTTGGCGCGGGTGTGCTGCTGAAACAGGGAACCAGTGCGGCATTCCTGGCGCTGAATGGCGCGCGTGTAGGAGGATAACCACGTCCGGAGTGCCTGACTATATGCCGGCGAGTTGAAATCATCCGGGGTGGCCAGCAGCAAGTGAAAATGGTTGGGCATCAGGCACCAGGCCAGAATGCGTACGTGTGGTGACACATACTGTCGCATCTTCACCAGGAAGTAGCGGTAATTCTCGGGCTTGTAGAAAAGCAGCTCCCGATTATTGCCCCGGTTGTATACGTGGTAAAGTTTGCCGGGCTGAAGAGTAAGGCTTGGCATAACAGCATACACATAAGAATGCAATAAGGTAGAGATAAGAACTGAGAGGTCCTACGACATCCGCGCAGCGGGTCGTAGGACCTCTTTCGTTGAACAATACCGGCCGGGATGCGGCCGATGTGGTAAAGCGCATTTCGGTCGTAGAACCCTCCTCGTTGAATAATACCCCCAAAGTGTCTGGCCGGGCGTCAGTAACTTCAGCAACTTCTGCAACCTCAGCAACGAGAGTGGTCCTACGACCCGCTGCGCGGATGTCGTAGGACCACAACGTGCTGGTTAGTCCTCCGGATAGGGCACGTACACGAAGTTGGTGAACTCCTCGTCCAGCACGAACAGGCAGCAGTACTCGTCGGCGTCGCGGTAGGTTTGCTGGAAGGCTTCAATGCCATTCTCGTTGATGATGCCCTGCTGCACGAACAGCTCCAGGTAACTGGCGAACACATGCCACTCCAGGTTCAACTCGTCGGCGTTGATGAGCAGGCCGCCCAGCGGTACTTCCTGGCGGGCAAACACGAAAATGGGGTACTTGGAGATATCCCGCTTCCGAATCTGCGAGGAAGCCTCGCTCAGCGTATCGGAAACCGTAGCAAAATCCTTGGTAATGGTGCCCAGGTATTTGCCGTTCAGTTCAGGGTCTTTGGTGTAGTCCATGTGGTCAGCTTTTTACCGCAATTGGGTTAGCAAAGCAGTTATTTTTCGAAGAATCAAACGGAAAATATTCGCAGTTGGCTTAGCCGGTATGTCATGCAGACTGCTAGTTATTCTTCGCAGAAATAGGATGTTTGGTTCAGTCAGAGAAAGAACAATGGCGCGTGTTTGTTCGCCCTCATCATCCTGTAACCACACTTCAATTCCATTTTTTAAGTTTTTGTAAACGGCCTTCGCGTTCAACGCTCTTGCTGTTGCTTCGAATGAATTTGACGCCGGACTGTTGTTGCCGGTCCAAGTGCCTTCCAGATACCACATATCCGGCACCACGTTCTGCAGAACGCCAATTTCTTGGTTCTGCCAAATAATAGAAATCAGATAATGAGCAGCCACGCCCGGCATTACCGCAGCTCCAGCAACACCACATTCTCCACGTGGTGGGTGTGGGGGAACATGTCTACGGGCTGCACGTTCACCACTTTATACGCCTCATCCAGCAGCTCCAGGTCGCGGGCCTGGGTGGCGGGGTTGCAGCTCACGTACACGATGCGGGGGGCGCGCATTTCCAGGAGGCGCTGCACCACGTCCTCGTGCATGCCGGCGCGGGGCGGGTCGGTAATTACTACGTCGGGGCGGCCGTGCTTTTCAATGAACTCGGCGTTGAGCACATCCTTCATATCACCGGCGTAGAACTCGGTGTTGGTGGTGCCGTTGATGTCGGAGTTCACGCGGGCATCGGCCACGGCCTGCTCCACGTACTCCACGCCCACCACATGGCGCGCCTGCCTTGATACGAAGTTGGCAATAGTGCCAGCCCCGGTGTAGAGGTCGTACACCAGCTCGGTGCCCGTCAGCTGGGCGAAGTCGCGGGTGATTTTGTAGAGGTTGTAGGCCCCTTCGGAGTTGGTCTGGTAGAACGACTTGGGCCCCACGCGGAAGCGCAGGCCTTCCATTTCCTCCTCGATGTAGGGCTTACCCTTGTAGCAAACCACTTCCAGGTCGTGGAAGGTCTCGTTGCCCTTGTCGTTGAGCACGTAGTTGAGCGAGGTAATCTGCGGGAACCGCTCGTAGAGGTAGTCGAGTAGCGGCTCGATGGCCTGGTGCTGGCGGTAGCACTGCAGAATCACCATCAGCTCGCCGGTGCTGGCGGCCGTGCGGATGATGAGGTTGCGCAACAGGCCCGTCTGCTTGATGATGTTACCAAAGCGCAGCTCATGCTCCCGGGCATAGTCCCGGATGGCTAGCCGAATCTGGTTGCTGGGGTCGGGCTGTAACCAGCAGTGGTTTACGTCGATGATTTTATCGAAGCGGGCAGGCGTGTGGAAACCCAACACCCGCCGGTCGTACTGCGTGGTATCGTCCTTGATCTGGTCTTCCGTCAGCCAACCCATGAAGCTGAAGGTGTATTCCAGCTTATTGCGGTAATACGTCTGGGCCGGGGAGGGCATGATGGGAGCCACCGCCGGAATTTCTACTTTGCCGATACGCTGCAAAGTGTCTTCCACCTGCTGCTGCTTGAACTTGAGCTGGGTGTCGTAGCCGATGTGCTGCCACTTGCAGCCCCCGCACACGCCAAAATGCTCGCAGAAGGGCTGCACGCGCAGCTCGGAGTACTTGTGGAAGTGCGTGGGCACGGCTTCCAGGAAGTTCTTTTTGCTGCGGGTGATGCGCAGGTCCACCACGTCGCCGGGGGCTACCTGGGTCACAAAAATTACCAGGTTGTCGTGGCGGACGATGCACTTGCCCTCGGCCACCATGTCCTGAATCTCAATATTGCGGAGCGCCTCCGCCGGAAGTTTTTTAGCTGCTTTGTTCACAGCGGCAAAGGTAAGCACAGATGCTGCAGATGAAGCCGCAGACAGCGCAGATTCGTGCCGGCGGCACTATGGCAAGGCTGCGGCCGGGGTAGTGGCTGGCAGGTACAGGACCGCATCAAATTCCCGCCGGAGGTCGTGGCGCAGAAACTGGGTGGGCGGCAGGGGCCAGGCGGCATCGCGCAGCAGCAGGTTCTGGTGCAGCCACTGGGTACCCGCCCCCAGCGTAACCGTGCGCAGGTTCAGGAAGCTGCCGGGCATGTTGCCCGCCTGAAAAAAGGCCTCGTAGCTGCCCGGTGCGGGCGGGGCCGCCGCAACGGTGGCGCCCGCCCCGGGAGCCTCGGCGCGGATGCGGCCCGCCCCGAAGGTAGTAGCCACGGCCACGTACGCCGGACCGTAAGCCGCCCGCAGGCGCTGGCCGGTACCGGTGGTGGCCGCCAGTGCGGCGTTGTGGGCCAGCAGCAGCAGGCGCTGGCCAGCCGCCTGCTGCTGCACCCAGTACACGTTTTCGGCCAGCAGGTTGGCGCGGTACCCGCCCGCCAGTTCCGCATCGAGGGTGGTGAGGCCCACGAACTGCTCCAGCAGCTGCAGGGCGTAGCGTTGCGCAGCTTCGTCGGGTAGGGTGAGGTCGGTGTGCAGGCGGTTCTGCTCGCCGAGGGCCGTGCGCAGCTGCTGCAGGGCCGTGCGGGCGGCGGTCAGGCGGACATCGGTGGCGGCGGGGTCGGTGAAGGGGTTGAGGCGGATGCCGGCGGCGGGCAGCTGCTGCAGCAGCTGGCCCAGCGCCTGCAACTGGGTGCGAAGGGCGGTGGCGCGCTCCGGCAGCAGCTCCTGCAGCCAGGCCGTGAGGCCGGCCGGCTGCCGGCACTCCAGCCCCCATACCTGCACCGGGGCGGTGGAGCGGGCGTTGTAGGCGCGCAGCCACTGCACCAAAGCCAGGGTTTCGGCGGAATTGTACGAACCCAGGGCCTGCACCAACGGCTGCGGGTTGCCTTCGCCGGTTTGCAGGTAATGGTTGAGGGCAAGGCAGGCTGCGGCATCGGCCTCCAGGGCCACGGTTCGCAGGCCTTTCTGCTCCACCAGGTAGCGGCAGAGGCGGGCACGGAGCTGGGCGGTTTCCCGGGAGCCGGGCGAGGCCTCGCCCAGCCCCACCACGCGGGCCGGGCTCACCAGTGCCCCCAGGGCGGCCAGGTCGCGGGCGTCGCCGCCGTCGGGTTGGGTGGTACGCAGCGGGGTGGCCGCCTGCCGCAGCCAGGCCAGTTCGGCAGCGGTGGGCACGGGCGGGGCGGCGGGGTCGGGCGGGGGCGCGTAGGGCTTGCCGTTCACCAGCAGCTGCACGTTATCTACCCCCACCGGACCGGGGCCTGGTAGGTGCAGGCCCAGCGTGAGGTTGGTATAGTAGGCATTCCAGCTGGTGGGCACTTCTACCCGAAACGGCTGCCAGCCCCCCGCCGTGGCCGGGCCGAGGGGCAGCGGTACTTCCTGCAGCGGACCCCGCGCGCCGTGGCGGCTGCCCGCGCCGTTGGCTTCGGCCAGCAGGGTGTAGTAGAGCGTGGGCGGCGGGGTGGGGGCGGCGTACCGGAGCTGGCCCTGCACCACAAGGGTTTTGCCCCGCAGGTTGGAGTCGAGCGGGACCTGACCGAGGTAGGCGAAGGGCCGCGAATCGGGCGGGGTGGGCTGCAGCCGCCAGCTGAAGCGGCCGTGGGCGGGCGTGGCGGCGTCGGGCTCCAGGCGGTAGTGGGGCGAGACCGGGCCGGCTGGGGGGCGCTCAAAGTCCCAGTTGGCCTGACGGGCGGTGGCGCTCAGCAGCAGCGGCTCGGTGCCCGGCAGCGGGGCGTCGGGGTAGCGCCGGCCGGGGCCCCACTCCACCCGCACGTCATCCAGCCACACCCGGCCCTGCCCGTAAAACCGCATCCCCAGCAGCAATGAGGTGGCGGCGGCCGGCACCGGCAGCTGAATCTGCACGCGGTGCCACTCCGAGTTGAGGGGCAGGGCCGGGGAGTTGAAGTCGTCGTGGCTGGCCAGATTTTCGCCGGCCGTGCTGGCCTGGGCGTGCGCGTACAGAAACGCTTTGCCGCTGAACTGCCGGGTGCGCAGCTGCGCGCTGATGGTTACCACGCGGCCGCGCAGCGAATCAAGGGGGGCCAGGCTGGTGTACACGGCCCCGCCCTCGGGCTCCTGGGCCGCGCTGGCGTCCACCAGCAGGCTGCCCCGGCCGCTGGCGGCGGGCGTCAGCGTATCGGCCTGCAGCCGCACCGGCACGGCCGGGGCCAGGCGGGAGGTCCAGAGCAGCAGGGGCTGATGGCGGTTGACTTCGGGCTCAAAATTGAGGTTGAGCCGGGCCTGCGCGGAGCCGCTGAGTGGTACCCAGACCAGTGATATAAGCAGATACAGGTGCCGCATCAATAATGCGCTGATGATACATAAAAAGACCGCCCGGATGCATTCCGAACGGCCTTTCGTGGGTGGTTAGTGTGTGCTACCGCACAATCTCAAACCAGCCTTTGTAGCTGGTGCCATCTTCCAGCTTGAAGAAGTAGTAGTACATGCCCTGCGCCTGCTCCCGGCCGTCGTAAGTGTTGGTGTAGTTGCGGGTTTCGTACACCTGCTTGCCCCAGCGGTTGAAGATGGTGAGCGTGTTGCGCGGGTAGAGCTGCACGTTATCAATCCAGAGCACGTCGTTCTTGCCGTCGCCGTTGGGTGTAATGATGTTGTAGAAGCCCAGCTTGTTGTCGAAGCTCACGCAGGCATCGTTGGAAGCGGAAGTGCGCGGGGTGGCATCGGTGCTGATGGCCTGCACCCGGAAGCACTGGCTGAATCCGGCCGTGCTGCTGGGCAGCTCCAGGCGCAGGGTAGAGCCGCTCACGGTGGCCACCAGCTCAGCGGTGCCGTTGTCGGCCACCCGGCTCACGCGGTATTCCTTCACCGCAAAGCCCTGGTAGGCCGTCCACGTCACCTGCGCCTGGCCCACGTTGCGGCCCCCGGTGCTCTGGGTGGCCGTGGCTTTGGCGAGGATAGTGGTGTGCTCCTGGCTGCTGAGCACCGTGCCGCAGGCGTTGGTCAGGTTCAGCTGGTACTGGTAGGCTTTACTGTCGGCATCCACGCCCGTATCGGTAAACGAGGTGGCCGTGTTGGCCACGGTACCCACGGTAGTGTAGGGCCCGGTGCTGCCCGCGTCGCGGCGCCGAATCTGCACCCGGTTGGTGTTGCCGGTGTTGCTGGGCACCTGTAGCGCCAGCGTGATGCTACGGTCCTGGGCGGCGGCCTCCACCGAGGCCGAGGCCAGCTGCACGGCGGCGTTATCGGGCCGGATGGTGAAGGTGGCCGCGCAGCTCTGGCTGGTGGTTTCGGTTACGCTGAGCGTAGCCGTGGCTGAGCCGGCCGGTATATCCACCGTTACCGTGCCGCTGCCCTGCCCGCTGGTGAGGGTGCCGCCGGTAATCGTCCACTGGTACTGGCCGCCGGGCAGGGTGGTGGCGGAGTAGGTAAGGCCCGTACGGGCTTCGGGGCAGTAGCTGGCCGGGCCGGTTATGGCCAGCGGCGGCACTACCAGGAAGGTTTTGGTGTAAGGCTGGCCCACGCACCCGCTGGCGTTGGTTTCCTGGATGGTAACGGTGTAGGGTGTGGCGCTGGCGGCGGGTACGGGCAGCGTGAGCGTATTGCCGGAGCCGGTTACAGGAGCCGCGTTCAGGGTGAAGGCGTAGGTAGAACCCACTCCGCCGGGCAGTGAGAACACCACGTTGCCGGAGCCCGCGCACACCCGGGCGGGGCCGCTGATGGCCAGGTTACTGGCCGGTGAGGGCAGCACGTTCACGTATAGCGTATCACTCAGGCCCCGGCAGATGCCTCCGGCCGGGTTGCTTGATTCCGTTACCACCAGTTTAGCCAGACCTACGCGGGTAAACCGCACCTGCACTGAGGCTAGGGTGGTGCTGACCTGCGTACCGCCCACAATCTGCCAGCCATACACGGAGCCGGTGGTGTACTGCGTCTGGTAGGTGAAAGGTCCATCGGCCAGGCACACCTGCAACGGACCCGTAGGCCGCGGGGTAGCCAATTGCTGGTTTACGCGCACCGGCAGCGTTACGGTATCCGAGGAGCAGCCGAACGAATTGAGCTGAAAAGCCTTAACGGAGGCCGAACCGGTAGCACTACCCCAGTTAACGATGATGCTGGCCGTGCCCTGGCCGCTGGCAATGGTGCCGCCCGCTACCAGCCACTGATACGCCGTGTTGCGCGGATTGCGGATACTGTACTGCACACCCTGCACCGTGGGGCACACCGAGGCCGAGCCCTGAATGCTGTCGGGCAGCGGCCGTGGGTTCACCGTAACGCGCACCGTGTCGCGGGCGGAACAGCCCAGGCCGGTAGTAGCCGTTACCACGTAGGTAAGCACCAGCGGCGACTGGGTGGTATTGCGGGCCGTGAATATGGGCCGGGCCGTGGTAGCACTGCTCAGGTTGGCAGCCGGGCTCCACTGGTAGGTGTAGCCGGCCAGCGCCGCCGTGCCAATAGTCACCTGTTTTTTGTCGCACAAGGCCTGGTCAGGCCCGGCGTTGGCAACCGCTGCGGGATTTACGGTGATGGTAACCGTGCTGGTCGCTACGCAGCCTTGGGCCGTAGTGGCCGTGAGCGTATACGTGTAGGTCTGGGGGCTGACTCCGCTGTTGGGCAGGCTAAAGGTTGGCTGGGCCAGGGTTGCGCCGCTCAGGCCGGTGGCGGGGCTCCACTGGTAGGAATAGCCCGCCTGGGCCGGGCTGCCCAGTAGGGTAGCCTCGGCGGAGCACACGGTGCGGTTGCTGCCGGCATTGGCCACGGCGGCCGGATTGATGGTGATGCGCACCGTGTCGCGGGCCAGGCAGCCCTGGGCCGTAGTGGCCGTTACCACATACGTGTACACCTGTACGGTGCTGGTTGTATTGCCAAGCGTCAGGGTTGGTTGGGCTACTGTGGCACTGCTCAGGCCGGTAGCGGGGCTCCACTGGTAGGAATAGCCCGCCTGGACCGGGCTGCCCAGCGCAACTGGCGTGCCCGAACATACGGCCTGATCAATGCCGGCATTGGCTACGGCGGCCGGGTTCAGCGTGATGGTAACCGTGCTGGTAGCCGAACACCCCTGAGCCGTAGTAGCCGTGAGCGTGTAGGTGTAAAGTTGCGCGGCGGAAGTTGTATTAGCCAGGGTGAAAACCGGCTGGGCTACCGTGGCACTGCTCAGGCCGGTAGCGGGGCTCCACTGGTAGGAATAGCCCGCCTGGGCCGGGCTGCCCAGCGTAACCGGCGTGCCCGAGCAGGTAGTCTGGGCGGAGCCGACATTGGCCACGGCCGCCGGGTTCACCGTCACGGTTACCTGCCGGGTGGCCGTGCACACCCCATCCGTAGTCGATACGGTGTAGGTGGTGGTCTGAGCGGGGGCTACCGTGATGGTACTGCCGGCAAACGTCTGGCCGGTGCTGCTGGTCCAGGAATATGCCTGCCCGCCACTGGCCGTGAGCGTGGCGGAGCCCCCCGGGCAGATGCTGGTGTTCGGGCTGACGGCTAGTGGAATAAGGGTGCGGATATCCACCGTGCGCTGCACCGAATCGGTGGGGCAGCCCAGGCCGGAGACACCCCGCAGGGTGAGCGTACCGGTGCCAGCCGCATTCCAGAGCACCCGCACCGTGCTGCCCGTGCTGGTTCCTTGAATGGTGCCGCCCCGCACCGTCCAGCGGTAAGAGCCGGCTGTGGGGCCGCCTGCCACGTAGAGCAGCGGCTGCGTCCGGTCGCACACCACGGTATCCCCCAGAATCCGGTTGGGCCCGGCGGCCCGGGTTACGGTAATGCGGTACACTTCTGAAATCGTCTTGCTGCCACAGGTGTTGTCGCTCACGGACACTACCACGTCGTAGGGCGTGGCCCGGGCATCGCCGCAGCGGGTATTGAAGGCGAAGTTGCCCGTAACCGCGGCCGTGCCGGAAATGGATGCGCTGCCCACGGGGCTGCCCCCGGATACTGTTCCCTGGTTGCCATTCACGCTGAAGTCCAGTGGGCCGCCGCCATCCAGCAGCACGCTGCTGACTCGCATCGTGAGCGGCTTGCCTTCCGGGTCAGTAGAGGTAATGGCAAAGCTTAGAATGCGCCCTTCCTCTACGGTAAATTCCTTCACCGCCACCGAAGGCGGGGTAAACACGGGAGCCTGATTAGCCTGACACGGCCTGGAAACCAGCTGAATATCGCGCCGGGTGGTGCCCACCAGCACTTCCCGCCCGTTGATGGTGCGGTACTCCTTCACATCTACGGCCACTGCGTACTTGCCCAGGTTGGGCGTTGCGTAGTAGCTCAGGCCGGTGCTGGCGTTCAGGGCCGCGTAGCCGTTTGGCCCAAAGGGCCGCGTCACGCTATAGGTGGGCGCATAGGTAACCGAGGGTGGGGGCGGGGTGAAGCTGGCAAACGGGGCCTGACCCTGATAAGGAGTGCCAAATGAGTAGATCAGCCGGTCCCCGTCGGGGTCGTAGGCGTTGTTGAGCAGTATGCTGGTGTCGCCCTGGCAGATGACGGCCACGGCCGTATCCGAAAAAACCGGTGACGAGTTGGGCAGCAGGGGCGGGGCCATATCCATGTACAGCGTCAGGTTGGTAGCTCCCGGGTTCTGCAGGTTGGTTACGTCCACGTTGCGGGCTATGTCCGTGTACACGGCGTAGTACCCATCAAACGAGAGCGGCAGGTTCACGATGGTCACGTATTTGGCCAGCGTAACCCGCGGCGGCTGGCTGCCGGTCTGGGTACAGCCGCCCGGCGAAGGGGGCGTGATTTCCACGAAGCTGGTGCGGGGAATTGTTACCGCCTGAATACGGGCCCCGGCCTGCGACTTGTTGTAGAACGTAATGTCCACGGAAGCGCGCCCATCGGGGGCGGCCGAGCCGGTTTCCTTGTTCAGATATACCGTCAGTGTTACCTGGTAGCGGAACGGAGCACCAACGGGCCCATTGGCATCCAGATACTTATAGTTCATTTCGCCGCCCAGCAGGTGGGTGGCGGCAGCCGGGTGCAGAGCTGCCAGCCAGCATACCAGCAGAAGCAGACAGGTACGCAGTAAAGGTGTGCGCATAGAATAGGAAGAGAAGTAAAAAAGTGCCGGCCTGGTAAGGACTAAGGAGCCGCTATTCCCGCAGCAGGCGGCGGGTTGCTATCTGGCCCCGTGAGTCACGCAGCCGGAGTAGATATAGCCCCCGGGGCAACTGGCTGAGGTTAAGCGTGGTTTCGGCCGAGGAACTCAGGCGCACCGCTGAGCGGTACACGCAGGTACCCACCGCGTTGGTAACCTCCAGTGCGTAGGGGCCGGCGGCGCTACCATCGGTCAGGCGCAAAGCCACCAGCCCGGTAGCAGTTGGGTTGGGCGATACGGTAAGGGCCGGGAGCGTAGCCGCTTCCCGGGTGGCCGTAGTCGGAATGATCTGCACCGTATAGTCCTCAATTTCGGTGTTGGGCTGAACGGTGGTGCCAGTGCAGGAGTACGCCGTGTTGTTGTTGAGCCGGGCAATAATGCGCATCCGGGTAAAGCCGGCCAGGTTCGGCTGGCTGGGTACCGTTACGGCTATCAGGGCTGGGTTATAAGTAATTTGGTTGGCCACCAGCTCCGAGTTGCTGAACTGCCCGTCCCGGTTCCAATCCAGCCACACGGTGGTTACCCGCTGAAAGTTGGCGTTGCAGGTGATGCTCAGGGAAGAGGTTTGGCCCAGCTTGAGGGTCATGACCTGCCCGATGTAATTGCCGTACCCGTTGGGGTCGGCGGCCGAAGAGTTGGTGAACTGGCTGGTCTGCGGGGTCTGGAGGGTAACACCCGTAATCCAGAAAGAGGTGTTGCCCCCGAAGGCGGTGCAGTACTGCAGGCACGGAATGGCCACCACCACCGCATTGCTGCGCGATACAGTGGTGGCCCCAAAGCTATTGCGGGCCGTGAGCGATACGGTGAAATTGCCAGTGGAGGTGTAGCGGTGGCTGGGGTTTTGCAAGGTGCTGGTTGTGCCGTCGCCAAAATTCCAGAGCCAGCTGGTAGGGCTGTTCTGGCTGGCATCCATAAACTGAATGGTGCTCTGGCAGGTACCGGGCACGTAATTAGAGGTGAAATCGGCCACCGGGGGCTGCACGTTCGGGCGCAGGATAACCGTGTAATCTTCCGCCTGACCGTACTGAATGCCTCCGCAGGCCGTGAAGCCGGAACCCACAAAATCGGCCGCTATGCGCAGGCGCAGGGGCTGGTTGAGGGGGGCGGTGGCGGGCACCTGGTAAGAGCCGGTGGGGTTACTGGTGTTCAGAACCTGCATAATCAGCTCACTGCTCTCAAAGGTGCCGTTGCCGTTCATATCCAGCCAGGCGCGGGTATCGTGGGGGTTACCGGTTCCGGTCTGGATGCTGAGCGCGTACCGGTTACCGGTCATCAGCTCCAGCTTGCGGGTGCACGTGAAATCCTCATAGCCGGCCTGTCCATCGGCCGAGGAAGAAACGAAGGTGCCGATTTTAACCTGCATAATGCCATAGCCGCAGCAGTACGCCGTCGTAGCGGGCGCGCAGGAGGCTGCCACCGGTACTTCATTGTCGTAGGTGATGTAGCCGGTTCGGGTTTTGGTGCTGCTGCCCACCGAGTTGGAGGTCGTCAGGCTGACCGAATACGTGCCGGCGCTAGTGTAGCGGTGGCTGGGGCTTTGCAGTGTGCTGGTAGCACCGTCGCCAAAGTTCCAGAGCCAGCTGGTGGGACCGTTTTGCGTCAGGTCAGTGAACTGCACGGTACCGGTACAGGTACGCGTCTGGTCCGCGCTGAAGTCGGCAACGGGGGCCACGGTGCTGGCGGTGGCGGTAATGGCGTAGTCCTCGGTCTGGGAAAACTGCGGGGTTGAGCAGGGGGTGGGCACGGGCGCATTCACGTAGTCGGCGGCCACGCGCAGGCGCAGCTTCACCCCCGTAACGGTACCGGCCGGCAGCCGCACGGCACCGGTATGCACCCGCTTCTGGTTTGAGCTGAACACCAGTTCCGCCGTGGGGTTAAAGGTGCCATCGTTGTTGAGGTCGGCCCACACCCGCACGTTCTCGTCGGCATTGTTATTCGTGCGGATAGTGATAGGAACATCAACGCCCAGCGTGAGGGCGGCCGGGGCCAGGGAGCAGGCATAGTTGCGGTACCCCTCCTGCACTCCGCCGGTACTGTTGCTGAGGCTGCCCAGCGTCACGCTCAGAATGCCCATGCCGAAGGCGTAGTTGCTGGTCGGGGCGTTACCCGGGGTGCAGGCACTGGCCGCCGGCGGACAGCTCTGGGCCCGGGCCGATGGCGAAAACAGCGGCAGTAGCAGGGCTAATAACCCGGAGGCATACCATCCCCGTTCACCCATCAGAGCGCGTAGTGGTTGTATCATATAGCTGGAAGTAAGAAAGCGGGAGAGAGGCAGCCGGAAAAGTGAGCCAAGGAAAGGCAAAATATCATTTTTCCGGCTGCCGACTCAATATAGAAGCTAGTTGGGAATTGGCAGTGGAAATTCGTCGGAAGCGGCCTTTCAGTCGGGGGGCTGTTGAAAATACCCGTAGTTTTGCCCCCCGCCGCTACCAACGCGGTAACGTGCTTTGCGCTGCATCATGAAAGATAAAGTTGTTTTGATAACGGGCGGTACTTCCGGCATTGGCCGGGCTACGGCTCTGGAGTTTGGCCGGGCCGGAGCCCGCGTTGTCATCACCGGCCGCGACGAGGCCCGCCTGCTGGAAACCAGCCAGGAGCTGGCCCGCCTGGGCGTGCAGCACCGCACCGTGCGGGCCGATGTGGGTCTGGAAACCGACTCGGAGCGGGCCGTGCGCGAAACCATTAGCGCGTTTGGCCGTTTGGACGTGCTCATCAACAATGCCGGCATCAGCATGCGCGCCCTGTTCCGCGACGCCAGCCTGGACGTAATCCGCCAGCTGATGCAAACCAATTTCTTCGGCACCGTGTACACCACCAAGTTTGCTCTGCCCTACATCACCCAGGCCAAGGGCTCCATCGTGGGCATCAGCAGCATTGCCGGCTACCGGGGGCTGCCGGGCCGCACGGGCTATTCGGCCTCCAAGTTTGCCATGCACGGCTTCCTGGAGGCGCTGCGCACCGAACTGCTGCCCCAGGGCGTGCACGTGCTGCTGGCCTGCCCGGGCTTCACCAGCTCCAACATCCGCAACGTGGCCCTGGCCGCCGACGGCTCCCAGCAGGGCGAATCGCCACGCGACGAACAGAAGATGATGAGCAGCGAGGAAGTGGCCCAGCACCTGCTGGCAGCCGTGCGCCAGCGCCGCCGCGACCTGGTGCTCACCAGCACGGGTAAGCTCACCGTATTTCTGAACAAGTGGCTGCCTGGCTTGGCCGATAAGCTGGTGCTGAACCATTTTCGCAAGGAAGAGCCCGATTTCGTTTTGTAGCCCCCACCTGCCCGTCCATACTCCCCCGCATGAACCAGTACCTGCAGCAGATTCTGGATAACCCGCTGGCGGCCCTGGCCATCGTGGGCAACCTGATTATTATCGAAAGTCTGCTTTCCGTGGATAACGCGGCTGTGCTGGCTACTATGGTGGGCGACCTGCCCCGGGAGCAGCGCCAGAAAGCTCTGCGCTACGGTATCATCGGGGCCTACGTGTTCCGGGGTATCTGCATTCTGTTTGCGGCGTATCTGGTCAATATCTGGTTTCTGAAGCCGTTGGGTGGGTTGTACCTGCTGTACCTGGCCGTCAGCTACTTCCTGCCCAAGAGCAGTGGGGAGGAAGATGCGCCCGATAAGGAGAGAAGCTGGATTTACCGCCGCACGTTGGGTGCTTTCGGACAGTTCTGGGCCACCGTTGCCCTCATTGAGCTAATGGATCTGGCCTTCTCCATCGACAACGTGTTTGCCGTGGTAGCCTTCACTGATAATCTGATTCTGGTATGCCTGGGCGTATTTATCGGGATTCTGGCCATGCGGCTAGTAGCCCAGGCGTTCGTGCTGCTGATGGGCCGCTACCCCTTCCTGGAAACGGCGGCCTTCGTGGTTATCGGGCTGCTGGGGCTGAAGCTGCTGCTGTCGTTGGTGGAGCATTTCGCGCCCGCGCATCCGTTCAGCCGCTTCCTCAGCAGCGAAACGGCCGAGGCCGGCCTGACTATTCTGACCGTGACCATCTTTGCCGTGCCGCTGGGCATTGCATGGCTGCGGCAGCAACTGGCCCGGCAGTAGCCGCTGCGCTACTCCACCAGCAGTAAATCGGGCCGGCGAATGTAGGCGTTGCGGCCCTGCCACTGCACCCGGAGCCAGATATCCTGCTGGCCCTGCACTTCAAACCGGTCGCCGGGGGCCGCAGTAGTCAGCCAGGTAGAGCCTGCGCTGGGGCCGGCCATCAGTGGGGCCCGGGGCCGGGCCACCAGCCCAACCCGGCCGGGGGCCAGCATATTCAGATATACTCCTATCAGTAGCAGGTAAGCTGCGTACGTCGCCCACCAGGCCCGGTCGGCGGTGCGGCGGCGTAGCAGCAGCAGGGTACCACCCACCACGGCCAGAATCAGCAGTCCCTGCAGCAGGCGGTAGTAGTAGCGCTGCACCGTAATCAGCAGGTTTTGCCGCCACGAGTCGGGGTAGCCGGTGAGGCGGTGCTCCTGTGCCAGGCTCACTATTTTGTGCCAGGTAGCATTGCGCGGCTGCCAGGCCTGCGCTAGGCTCAGATAATACAGAGCGGCCGGATAATGACCCAATTCCTCCTGCACATAAGCCATGCGCAGCAACTGCCGCACCGATTGTTGCCCGTCCTGCTCCCGGGCTTGACGGTAGAGCGGGTAAGCCTGTTCCACTTGACCCGCCTGAAACAAAGAATCGGCTTTCTGAAGGGCCGGACTAACTTTTTGGGCCTGAATGGATTGAGTAAAAACCGTCGGAAACAGGAAAAAAATACAGAGTTTTTTCAGCAAAACAGTTGCACAGTTAGGTTTGGGCATCTACTTTTGTGCCACAATCAGCGAGAAACGCTCGCCGGTTACAAAGAAACTGATTCTGTAGCTCAGCTGGTAGAGCAATACACTTTTAATGTATGGGTCCTGGGTTCGAATCCCAGCGGGATCACCAAAAACCCTCACTGCGTAGCGTAGTGAGGGTTTTTTATTTCTTTCGAAGTAGGGCTGACTACGGAGAAGGCCGGCTTGACGCAGGCAGGAGAAGCTGCTGCCGAAGCATGTGGGCGCGAAGAACTCGGCAACGGGACGCCGATAATGCCACCGTCTAGGACGTCAGCCAGTCGCTGAGCCAGGCGAAAAAGTCAGCCAGCAGGCCGTCCAGCAGCACGTCACCCAACCAATGCAGCCCATCTTTCAGAAATTGCAGTATCTCGCTCATAACAGGAAGTGCGCATTTGCCAAGGCAATATGCAAATAAAACCCGTTATATGAAAACCATAATATTTGCTGCTTGCCTGTCAGAAACAAAAAACGCAAAGCGAAGCCTTGCGTTGAGGAATAAACCCAAAAATAGTGCTGCTGGCTGGTGCCGCTAACCTACTCTACCCTTTAAGCAGCGGAACTTTCTGTAGCAGGCCCGATACGTCGTCGGTGAGCCGGGGTTGAGCCTGGGAACGGGGGCGGTTGGCAGCTCCGACTACTAGTAGCAGAAACAAAACCAGAACGCGAAGGAAGGTAAATAAACGCTGCATATACTGGGGTTGAGAAGCTGGGTGGCGGCCCAAAATCAGGCGACTGACGACTCATACGGCAAAGATGTTGTTTGGTATAGGAATGCCATATTATTATTAGATGAACCGGGCTTTTCAGCCCGTAAGCCGGCTGGAAAGCCCGTGAGCGTACCAGTACCATGAGGCGGTCGGACTGTTGAGGCAACAGAAGTCTGCACACGAGCAAAAAGCCTAACTTCCGGCTCCCAACTCCCACCCAAAATATTCCTGGTCATGTCGCACTCCGCCCTCGATACTCCCGAGCTGAACCTCGAAGCCACTACCGCCTCCGACGACGCCAACGCCCAGGCCAAGCCCGCCCAGCGGCCCATGTACTACGAGTACAAGCCCGCCGAAACTGTGCGGGCCAAGCACGGCCCCGAGCTACGATGCAAAACCTGGGAAGCCGAAGCGGCCCTGCGCATGCTCGAAAACAACCTCGACCCGGCCGTGTCGCTGGTGTACGACGAGCTGATTGTGTACGGCGGCGCCGGCCGCGCGGCCCGCAACTGGAAGGAGTTTCAGACTATCGTCAAGAGCCTGAAGGAGCTGGAAGCGGACGAAACCCTGCTGGTGCAGTCGGGCAAGGCCGTGGGCGTGCTGCGCACCTGGGCCCACGCCCCGCGGGTGCTCATTGCCAACTCGAACATCGTGCCCGCCTGGAGCACCCAGGAGTACTTCGATGAGCTGGACCGCTTGGGCCTGATGATGTACGGGCAGATGACGGCCGGCTCCTGGATTTACATTGCTACCCAGGGCATCCTGCAGGGCACCTACGAAACTCTGGCCGCCGTGGCCGACAAGCACTTCGGCGGCACGCTGGCCGGCACCGTCACCGTTACGGCCGGCCTCGGCGGCATGTCGGGCGCCCAGCCGCTGGCCGTGAGCATGAACGACGGCGTGTGCTTGGTCATCGAGCCTATCGACGCCCGCGTGAAGCAGAAGGTGCGCGAAGGCTACGTGGACGAGCAGGCCCGCGACCTGGACCACGCCCTGGAGCTGATGCAGCAATACAAGCAGGAGCGCAAAGGCTGGAGCATCGGCCTGACCGGCAACGCCGCCACCGTGCTGCCCGAGCTGCTGCAGCGCGGCTTCAAGGCCGACGTGGTAACCGACCAGACCTCCGCCCACGACCTGATGGACTACATCCCTGAGGGCGACGTGGACCAGGTGCTGGAGCTGCGCAAAACCAATCCCGAGGAGTTTAAGCGCCTGGCCCTGACCTCCATCGTGAAGCACTGCCAAGCCATTATTGATATGCAGGCCGGCGGGGCCGTGGCCCTCGACTACGGCAACAACCTGCGCGGCCAAGCCGAAAAAGGCGGCCTGCAAGTGCGCGACGAAAACGGCCAGTTCCTCTACCCCGGTTTCGTGCCCGGCTACATCCGTCCGCTGTTCTGCGAGGGCAAAGGCCCCTTCCGTTGGGCGGCCCTCAGCGGCGACCCGCAGGACATCCTGCGCATCGACCGCGCCCTGCTCGAAACCTTCCCCGACAACCAGATGCTGCGCCGCTGGATCGAAAAGGCCCAGGCCAAGGTGCCCTTCATCGGCCTGCCCGCCCGCGTGTGCTGGCTGGGCTACGGCGAGCGGTCAACGTTCGGCCTGGTTATCAACGACCTGGTAGCCCGCGGCGAAGTATCGGCCCCCATCGTCATCGGCCGGGACCACCTCGACTGCGGCTCCGTGGCCTCGCCCAACCGCGAAACCGAGGGCATGAAGGACGGCTCCGATGCCGTAGCCGACTGGCCCCTGCTCAACGCCCTGGCCAACTGCGCCAGCGGCGCCGACTGGGTGTCGCTGCACAACGGCGGCGGCGTGGGCATCGGCAACAGCACGCACTCCGGCATGGTCATCGTGGCCACCGGCACCCCTGAAAAAGCCGAGCGACTGCGCCGCGTGCTCACCACCGACCCCGGTATGGGCGTCTTCCGCCACGCCGACGCGGGCTACGAGCTGGCCCAGCAGGTAGCCCAGGAGCGCGGGGCGAAGATTCCAGACTTAAACACTTTGTTATAAGGAAATTTCAATGTTTTTTTAGGCGAGTAAAACAATGATTTACCCTAGCTAAATAAGCTGATGAAAAAAGAAGATTTGCTGGAATTATCCAATAATTTAGAGGCTGACCTCTATCTTTTCAACTCTACAGTAACAGAGAACTCAGCAGATGAATTTGTTCATCTAATCCGAGGTCATGCTGATAAAAAGGCAAACTGCGCGCTATTCCTTACTACGTATGGGGGAGACCCTGATGCTGGATACAGGATGGTCAGGATTATCAAAAGATATTATAGTAAGCTGATTCTTTTCGTATGTGGAAGCTGTAAAAGTACAGGTACACTCATTGCCCTCGGAGCTGATGAAATCATTATGGGCGACTTTGGTGAACTTGGTCCATTGGATATTCAGTTAGCGAAAGATGATGAAATGCTTAGTACTTCAGGTTTAAGCTATTTACAAAGTTTGGCTTCGCTTAGTGAACAACTGTTTCCAACATTTGAAAAAGCATTTTTTAATATTAAACAACGAAGCGGTTATACAATAACAACAAGAACAGCTGCTGAAATTGCATCAAAGCTTACAGTAGGCTTAGTATCTCCAATTAGCGCGCAAATTGACCCTGTTAAGCTGGGAGAGGTTCAGAGAGCAATTCAAATTGCAGATGCATATGGTAGAAGATTGACTGACAAAGAGGACTTAATAACTTACTTGATTGCTGGATATCCGTCACATGGATTTGTGATTGATTTTGAAGAAGCAGAATCTATTTTTCCCAATGTGCGTCTTCTCAATGACAAAGAGTTACTAATAGAACATTGGTTATTCCCTTACCTGCGTAGAGAAAATGGACAGCCAGCCATTTTTGATTTGACAAAAATGTATCTGAAATCTATGGGGCAGGTGTCTGACGCAGACGATGAAAAGAATCAAGAACCCTCAATGACGCAGACAGGGGAGGAAGAGACAGCAAGTGATGAACATAAGAGCCCTCAGTCTGTTGAACATGAAGGTAGCCTGTCGCTTAAATTAGCGCTAGCTGCTGTAACTCAAAAGGACGATACAACGTTAGTCACAAAAAAAGCCGGAACAAATGGAAGCTCTCAAAAGAAATAAGCTGAACCTTGAGTTAAGCACTTCTTATCAAAAGAATGCTTCTTCCAAGGTATTCGAAAGAGTAGTATCTGAATTGACTTCAGAAAGAATTACTGAGTTGTATAGTCAAATAAATAAAAAAAATAGTTATAAAAAAATTATCAATGATATTAACAATAGAAATAAATTTGTAAAAAAATGAATTAAAATATAGAAAATTACTCGCCTAATTTTGTTTTTTGTTGTGTTGTAAAATACACCATCTTGCTTAAAGATGGTGTATTTTATTTTATATGAGTGATTAGTGTATAGTGAAAAATAAAAAATAATACTAGATGTGCTTTAAGTTTGATTGTTAAACAAATTCGAAAAGGCAATAATCAAAACCCCCACTTCCGTTGTTTACCACCGTGCACCGGCACCCCGCCGACGCATGAACCAAACAACGCAACCTATGAACATCGGAATCATTGGCGCCGGCCACATCGGCAGCGCCCTCGCCGGGCGGCTGACGGGCCTCGGCCACCAGGTATACATTGCCAACTCCCGTGGGCCCGAAACCCTCAAAGACCTAGAGCAGAAAACGGGTGCTAAGGCCGTGACGGCCGAGGAAGCCGCCCAGCACGGCACCGACCTGGTAGTGGTAACCATCCCGCTCAAAAACATCCCCGACCTGCCCAAGGACCTGCTGGCCGGCGTGCCCCGCGAGACGCCCATTATCGATACCAGCAACTACTACCCCATGCTGCGCGACGGCAAGATTGCGGAGCTGGAAACCGGCAGCCTCACCGAGAGCGAGTGGGTGCAGCAGCACCTGGGCCGCCCCGTGGTGAAGGTGTTCAACAACATCTACGCCCAGCACATTGTGGACAAAGGCCAGCCCAAGGGCACGCCCGGCCGCATTGCCCTGCCCGTAGCTTCCGACGATGCCGCCGCCAAGCAGAAAGTAATGGCCGTGGTGGAGGAACTGGGCTTCGACGCCGTGGACGACGGCACTTTGCACGAGTCGTGGCGGCAGCAGCCCGGCACGCCTTCCTACGGTGCCGATATGCCCGCCGACAAGCTGCGCGAGCACCTGGCCAGCCTGGGCACCGAGCGTACCGAGGCCCAACACGCCGAGTACAAGGCCAACCACGCCCGCACCGAGCAGGCCATGGAAGCGCAGGGCATCAGGCTGAAATAGCCCGCCGCCAGTTGCCGGGAAACGCGGAAAGCCGCCCGTCTGGCCGCGGCCCTGTGGCGCAGCAGGCCAGCAGGCCAACCATCCGTCAGGCCAAGGCGCAGCCGAAGCATCCCGCTTGGCTGACGTTGTAGTGGAAACCGTCAGGCCGAGACGCAGCCGAAGCATCCCGCTTGGCTGATGTTGTAGTGGAGACCGTCATGCTGAGCGCAGCCGAAGCATCTCTACCGCTTCGTCAGGTTTACTAACACAACGTCAGCCAGGCGAGATGCTTCACTGCGCTCTGCCTGACGTTCTGTGCCCCTGCGTGATGCGCTGCTGCTGCGGGGCGCTTAGGTAGCGCGTCAAAAGTAAACGGGTAGTATGCCTGCTGTAAATACCTGATCGATAGTAAAATAGCTTGAGGCTTGCAACTGCAAGTTTACCACTTAGAGCTTGCGGGCGGGTACGCCGGTCTGGGTGATTTTTACGGGCTGAATGCGGCCCTGCTTATCGAAGTAGAGCCGGTCGATGCAGGTAACGCGGTGGTTCTGGTCGGTTTCGGAGAGGGGGCGGCGGTGGTAGACGATGTACCACTCATCGGTGCCCGGCACCTGCACCACCGAGTGGTGGCCGGCCCCGGTGGCCACGCGGGCATCCTGCTGCAGAATTTTGCCCACCCGCTGCCAGGGTCCCAGCGGCGAATCGGCCACGGCGTAGGCCACGGAGTAGTCGGGGCCGGTCCAGCCGCCCTCGCTCCACATGAAATAGTACCGGCCCTGCCGCCGGAACATAATCGGGCCCTCCACATAGTGCTCGGGCGTGATTTCCTTGTAGGTGGTTCCATCGGGGAAGGGCAGGAAGCCGGTGAAATCGGGCCGGAGGCGGGCAATGTTGCAGTGCGACCAGCCGCCGTACACCATGTAGTACTGCCCGTCGTGGTCACGGAACACAAACTGGTCGATGGGCTGGGCTCCGTTGTGGATATTGCCGATGAGGGGCTTGCCCAGGTAGTCGCGGAAGGGCCCCTCGGGCCGGTCGGCCACGGCCACGCCAATGCCCCCGATTTCGCCTTCGTGCACATCGTTGGCCCCAAAAAACAGGTAGTACCGACTATCCTTGGGCACCACCGCCGGGGCCCACATGGCCCGGCGGGCCCACTTCACCGCCGTGGTATCCAAGATGCGCGGATGCTTGGTCCAGTGCACCAGGTCGGGGGAGGAAAACGCATCCAGAAACACCTGCTGGCCGAACGGGGCCGAGTAGGTGGGGTACACCCAGTACTGCTTTCCGATGATAACGGCTTCGGGGTCGGCGTACCAGCCGGGGAAGATGGGGTTGCCGGAGCGGGTGCCCGCGGCGGCGGGCGGGGCGGCAGGCGCGACGGGGGCCGCCGTTTGGGCCAGGGCCAGGCCGGGGAGCAGCAGGCCCATCAGGCCGCTGAGCAGAACGCGTTTCATGCGGGGAAGAAACGAAAAAGCCGGGGAACCGCAAGCCCGGGGCCGGGCTAGGGCCGGGGGGCCAGCACCTGCCCGATGGTGGTCCATCGGATGCCGGGGTACCGGTCGTTGTCGAGCGGCTCGGGCAGCTTGGCCTGGCCGCTGAGCATGTTGTGCAGGTATTGCATGCCCTGCCAGGCCGGGAAAGGCTCGGTGGGGGCCGGGGCCAGGGTGCGGGTGAGCTGGCTGAGGCCGCGCAGCACGCCCAGGCTACCCACCCGCAGCAGCCCGAACTCCCGGCCCAGGGCGGCGCTGGCCTCGGCCCGCAGCTGCTCAATGCTGGCTACCTGCCCGGCAATGCGCAGGTAGCGCGGGGTGGTGGCATCGAGGGCGGCGGCGGCCGTGTACTCGGCCGTGTTGCGCATGGTGGTGAAGTCGAGCGGCTGGTGGGCGTTGCCCCAGTACACGATGCGGCCGATGGCGGGCTGCACCAGCGGAGCCTGCCCGGTGAGCAGGTCCATAAACATTCCGTTGAGGATGGAGGTGGCCTGGATGGGAGCCTGCGCCAGCCGCCGCTGAAACTCCCGCCGCAGGTCGAAGTTGCGGTTGGTACCTTCGGGCAGGCGGGTGAAGTCGGCCGAAAAATCGGAGGGAATGAAGCGGGGAACCCCGGCCGCCACCGCCGCATCGAGCAGGCGGGACTGGGCTTCCACAATCACCTCCCGCAGCCCCGACAATACCGACACCACGCAGCTGGCGCCCGTGCAGGCCTGGGTAAGGTCGGGCACACTGCCGAAATCAACGGGCATTATTTCTACGCCTTGTAGGCGTAACGATTCCACTTCGGCTGAATGAACGGACTTGGGCCGCACCAAGGCCCGCACCGACGCGCCGCGCTGGCGCAGGTAGTAAGCAGTAAGCAGGCCTAGCTGACCCGTAGCACCGGCCAGCACGATAGGGGAGGTAGTGACAGCCGCAGAAGTGGAGAGGTCAGGCATGAGAAGCACGTAAGAAAGAAGTCAGCGGGGCGGAGTGCCTCCTCATACTATTCCTCCACCCGAAAAGTTGTGTGCTAGAGCTCCGCCGAACCGACGCGCAACGCCAGTAATTCAGTGTGTACGGCGCGAGCTCACCCGACGAAGCGCCACCGGAGGCAGGGCTTCATCGGGTGAGCAGTGTGCTTTCAGAAGGAGCTACACCAACTCCTGTTCCATTTTGCGGAGTACATCCTCCATACGAGAGCCGTAGGTTTCAATTTGCTCCAGGCCCTTGCGGGCTTCTTCCAGCTGGCCCCGCTGGTGCATAGTTACCAACTGGCGGCCGGTCTGCAGGGTGCCGGACAGCAGCCGCTCCAGTTCCCGCACAGCGGCCGTGGAGCCCGCCCGCGGCTTGATCACCGTCTCGATCCACTGTCCCAACGGATTGTCGCGCACCGAAAACAGGGCGTCGTCCGCTTCCCGCACCCCGTACAGCACGGAGCGCAGGCGCGACTTGAACAGCACCTGTTTGATGCGGGCCTGCTGAAAGTCCAGGCTGGTAAGTTCCATAGGTTCGAGAGTTGTCCTCCCGGGTAAAAAGCGAGGAGTAGCGGAGGGCGGCGGTGGAGAGAATAGTTGGAAGCAGCAGCCTGCATCAGGCCAGCGGGCAGGGCATCCGCGGCCGAGGCAGGGCGGAATACGTGGTAGGGGGGTGCGGAGTAGAGTAGGGCCACACCCGAGGCGGGAGGGAGTGCAGCGTGTGGGTGGAGCGGGAAGAATGCACGTGAAAAGCCAGATGACGATTGTAAACCGGGTGCAACTCCTCAGGCAAGCACACAAAGGTACGTCCGGAGCAGGAGTTTCCGGTGTGAACGGGGCCAAATAAGACGGAAAAACCTATCTGGTGCGGGCTGACGTGAGGGGGCGACGGAGCGTCTTCCTCATCGCGCTGCAATGTGGCGGCGAGCTGTTTTCTTTACGGCTCCACCCAATCCCTATCCCGGTATGCAGTCCACAAGCACCGTGTTCATGATGCGGCCCACTCGCTTCACATTCAACCCCGAAACCGCCCAATCCAACCATTTTCAGGGCTTCGTGGCCGGAGCCGATGATGCCGCCATTCAGGACCGGGCCTTCGCCGAGTTTGACGGGATGGTAGCCCGGCTGCGGGAGCACGGCGTGCGGGTGCTGGTGTTCGAGGATACGCCCGAGCCGCACACGCCCGATGCCGTATTTCCCAATAACTGGGGCTCTTTCCACCCCGATGGACGGGTGGTACTCTACCCCATGTGTGCCCCCAACCGCCGCCCCGAGCGTCGGCCTGATGTGCTGGCTGCCCTGGCCCGGCAGTTCGCCGTGCGGGAAATCCTGGACTTCTCGGGGCGGGAGCAAACCGGCGAGTTTCTGGAAGGTACCGGCAGCATCGTCTTCGACCACGTACACCGCGTGGCCTACGCCGGGCTGTCGGCGCGCACCTCGGCCGGACTGCTGCAGGAAGTATGCGCCGAACTTGGCTACCAGGCCGTAGCGTTCCGGGCGTATGACGCGCAGGGCCAGGAAATCTACCACACCAACGTAATGCTGTGCGTGGGTGCCGGGTTTGCCGTGGTGTGTCTGGAAAGCATCCGCCACGAGGCCGAGCGGGCCGCCGTGGCAGCCTCACTCACGGCGGCCGGCCACGAGCTGGTAACCATCAGCCTGGAGCAGGTAAGTCGGTTTGCGGGCAATATGCTCACGCTGCGTCCGGCAGCCGGGCCCGCGCTGCTGGTGATGTCGCAGAGCGCCTACGATGCGCTGACGCCCGCGCAGCGCCACCGCCTGAGTCACTATGCCACGCTGCTGCCGTGCGCCATTCCCACCATTGAAACCATTGGGGGCGGGAGTGCCCGCTGCATGTTGGCCGAGGTATTTCTGCCAAGCCAGGGGGCGGCGGCGGATGGCCCCACCGCCTAACAAAACAGCGGCCCCACCACCAAAGGCGGGGCCGCTGCTATCTGCGGACAACCGGCGGTACAGGCCAGATTAGCTGGCCGGGGCAGGCTCGGTAAGGCCCAGCACGGCGCTGGTGCGGGCCCGCTGCTGCTCCAGCAGCGCAGCATCGTCGTTGAGGTTTTTGCTGAAGGATGGAATCATTTCGCGCATCTTGGCCTGCCAGGCAGGCGTGCGGGCACTGTCGGAGAAGCACCGCTGAATGAGGCCCACCATAATGCTCACGGCCGTGGAAGCCCCGGGCGAAGCACCCAGCAGCGCGGCAATGGAGCCATCGGCGGCGGCTACCACTTCGGTACCAAATTCCAGTACCCCACCTTCCTTGGCGTCCTTTTTAATCACCTGCACCCGCTGGCCGGCCGTTTCCAGCTGCCAGTCCTCGCTGCGCGCTTCGGGCAAATACTCGCGCAAAGCGGCCAGCCGGTCTTCGGGCGACTGGCGCACCTGGTTGATGAGGTATTTGGTGAGCGGAATGTTTTTGAGGCCGGCAATAAGCATGGGGCGCATGTTGCTCAGCTTCACTGATAAGGGCAAATCCAGGTAGGAGCCCTGCTTGAGGAACTTAGTGCTAAAGCCGGCGTACGGCCCGAACAGCAGTTCCCGCTGCCCGTTAATTACGCGGGTATCCAAGTGGGGTACCGACATGGGTGGGGAGCCCACCGCGGCTTTGCCGTACACTTTAGTGTGGTGGCGGGCAATTACTTCGGGGTTGATGCACTTCAGCCACTGCCCGCTTACGGGGAAGCCACCGAAGCCCTCACCCTCGGGAATCCCTGATTTAATGAGTAGCGGCAACGAGCCCCCGCCGGCCCCGATGAACACAAACGGAGCCCGGATTTTCTTTTTCTCGCCGGTAGCCAGGTCCTTGGCCTTCACGCGCCACGCGCCATCCTCCTTGCGCTTGAGGCTGTCCACATCGTGGTGGAAGTAGAAGGATACACCGGGCTTTTCCTGCAGCAGCGTAAACATGCCCCGGGTGAGGGAGCCAAAATTCACGTCGGTGCCCAGGTCCATGCGGGTAGCGGCCACGGACTGCTGCGGGTCGCGGCCGTCCATTACCAGCGGCATCCACTGTTCCAGCTCGGCGCGGCTCTGGCTGAACTCCATACCCCGGAACAGGGGCGACTGAGTAAGGGCCGCGTGGCGCTTGCGCAGAAATTCCACGTTTTTGTCGCCCCACACAAAGCTCAGGTGCGGAATGTGGTTGATGAAGCGCGTGACGCCGGTTACCTGGTACTTCTCCACCAGATACGCCCAGAATTGCTTCGACTGCTCAAACTGCTCGGCAATTTTGATGGCTTTGCTGATGTCGATGCTGCCGTCGGGCTTCTCGGGGGTGTAATTCAGCTCGCAGAAGGCGGAATGGCCGGTGCCGGCATTGTTCCACGCGTCGGAGCTTTCGGCGGCGGCCACGTCGAGCCGCTCAAAAATGGCAATGGTGAGGTCGGGTTGCAACTCCTTGAGCATCAGGCCCAGGGTTGCACTCATGATTCCAGCTCCAATCAGCACCACATCGGCGGTGAGAGGAGCAGCGCTGTCAGTCGTGCTCATGCGTAGTTCAGAATAGGACTTACGAAGTACGGCAGAAAGCGAAAAAGGTGGGTAGTGGGGTGCCAGAAATCTGCAAGGACCTCTCCCACGCAGCTCCGCGCAGCTGCCATTTCCGCGGGCCGGCCGCGGGGGCTGCCGGCCCGCTAGAGTACCGCTACTGTGCTGCCGGTGGTACCTGCCGGGCTTGCCACTCGTGGTCCAGCATGCTCATCTCAATCAGGCTCCAGTACTCGCCCTCGTAGCGCAGAATGTCGCGGGAGCGGCCTTCCGCGTGCATGCCGGCGCGGGTATAGGCCCGGATGGCGGCCTCGTTGAAATCGTACACACCCAAGTCGATGCGGTGCAGGTGCAGCTGCTCGAAACCGAAGCGCAGGGTTTCCGTGAGCATCCGGCTGGCCAGGCCCCGGCCGCGGTGCTCGGGGGCCACAAACACCCGGCTGACGCGGGCGGAATTGTTCTTCTGGCTCAGGCTACCCAGGGAAATGTGGCCCACTACGGCCTCAGTAGCCGTATCCACGGCCTTAAAAATAAACACATCCGACTCGCCCGGCAGATTAGTATCCTGCAGGTACCATTCCAGCTTGTCGGGGGTGAGGGGAAAGTTAAACATCGGCCCGGCCCAGTTCATGAGCAGGTGGGGCGAGTCAATCCAGGTAATGAGTTGGGCGAAATCTTCGGGGGTGAAATAATCCAGACGAACCATGCAAGGGGAAAAACCACCCAACATACTGCTGATGACGCAGCCCGGGCCGGTTTGTAACCCACGAAGGTACTGCCGCCCGCATAGGTTTCCGCACGGCCCGGTAAATTGTTGATGCGGGCTGTGCGGGTTGCTTGCTATCCTTCCGGGGTGGCTACGGCCGGCGTAAAGGGCTGGTCGGTGGACTCGGTGAGGGCGCGGGTTTTGGGCAGGCTGCCGGGGTACTGCTCCTGAATAAACCGCACCATCTGCTCGCGCACGTCGCAGCGCAGGTCGAAGGCCTGGCTGGAGTTGGCGGCACTCACCAGGCAGCGCAGCTCCAGGGTCCGCTCCTTGGAGTCGGTAACCTGGAGCACGCACACGCGCCGGTCCCAGAGCGGATGGGCCGCCACTACGCGTTGCAGCTCCCGGCGCACGGCTTCCACCGGAATGGTGTAGTCGGTGTAGAGAAACACGGTGCCCAGCAGCTGGGCGCTGCTGCGGGTCCAGTTCTGAAACGGCTTTTCAATGAAGTAATTAAGGGGTAGCACCAGCCGCCGCTCGTCCCAGATGCGGAGCACCACGTACGTGAAGGTAATTTCCTCCACCCGGCCCCATTCACCCTCCACCACCAGTACATCATCCAGCCGCAGGGGCTGCGTAAAAGCAATCTGGAAGCCGGCCAGCAGGTTGCTGATGGAACGCTGGGCGGCGAAGCCCACAATGACGGAGGCAATACCCGCCGAGGTAAGCAGGCCGGTTCCGATTTTGCGCACCGTGGCAAAGCTCATCAGCACCAGCGCCACGGCAACGAAGATGATGAGGGATACGGCCAGCTTCTTGACAAACTGCAGCTGGGTAAACAGCTTGCGTACCCGCAGGTTATCGGCGTCGGTGATGCGGTAATGCCGCTGTACCAGGTCTTGCACTACATCCAAGGCCTTCACCAGGCACCAGGCAAAGGTGGTAAGCAAAGCCGTTTCCACCAGCCGTCGGGCTACTTCCAGCCCCTGGGCGCGCAACAGGGTGAGGGGCAACGTGAAAGAAACGGCCAGCACCGGCAGAAACCAGCTGGCCGGCTGGCGCAGGTGCCGCACCACCGACTGGGCCAACCCGGCCGGCTCCCGGCGGGCGTAGCGGCCCAGCGCAGCAAAAAACAGCCAGTTGAGCACCCAGCCCACGGCAGCGCTGCCCAGCACCACGCCCGCGGCGCGCAAAAAAAGCTCTACTTGGTCGGGAATTACTTCCTCGGGAAGCTGAAAGGGCATAGCGGCGCACAGCTGGCAAACAGCCTACTTACCGGCCCCGGCCGGCAAAGGTTACCGCCGGTTTTTCGCACCTTGCAGGCTGCCACTTGCCCTGCCACCCGCGCCATGCCTGCTACCCCCGACAACTACTTGGAACTGAACCGCCAACTCTGGAATACCAAAACCGAGCACCACGTGGCGTCGGCGTTTTACGATGTGCCGGGTTTTCTGGCCGGGCAACTCTCGCTCAGCGCGTTGGAGCAGGTGCTGCTGGGCCCCTTGACCGGGCAGCAGGTTCTGCACCTGCAGTGTCATTTCGGGCTGGATACGTTGTCGCTGAGCCGGCTGGGAGCCCAGGCCACGGGGGTAGATCTGGCTGAAAATGCCATTGCCAAGGCCCGGGAGCTGGCCGCCACGCTCAACCTGGATACCCGCTTCCTCTGCGCCGACGTGTACGAGCTGCCCCGGCACCTGCACCAGCAGTTTGATGTGGTGTTTACCTCGTTCGGAGTGCTGGGTTGGCTGCCCGATATGGCGCGCTGGGCCGCCGTGGTGGCGCATTTTCTCAAGCCCGGGGGGCGGCTGGTGCTGGTGGAGTTTCACCCGGTGGTCTGGATGTTCAATGCGCAGTTCACGGAAGTGGAGTATTCCTACTTCAACCGGCAAACCATCATCGAAACCGAAACCGGTACCTACGCCGACCGCGCTGCCCCCATCGAAACCACATCGGTATCCTGGAACCACAGCCTGGATGAGGTGCTGGGCGCGCTGCTGGGGCAGGGGCTGCAGCTGGAGCAGTTCGGGGAGTATGACTATTCGCCCTACAACTGCTTTCAGGGCATGGAGGCGCGGGCCGAGCGGGAGTTTCAGCTAAGTGCTTTGCCCGGTAAACTACCCCTGATGTACTCCGTGGTGGCCCGCAAGCCCCGGTAGTGCCCGGCCTTGGCTACTGCACCCGGGCCCCCCGCTGCTCCAGCTGCTGCCGGGCCTGCTGGTAGCCCTCCGCCGAAATAGCCCGGGTAGCTTCTTCCAGAAAGACCACCCGAAACCCTTCTTGCAGCGCATCCAGGGCCGAAAAGAACACACAGTAATCAGCGGCCAGCCCGCAGAGGTGTACTTCCTGCACGCCCCGGCCCCGCAGGTAATCGGCCAGGCCGGTGCTTTTGCGGTGCCCGTTGTCGAAAAAACCGCTATACGAATCAATTTCGGGCGAAGTGCCTTTGCGGAAAATGGCTTCAATACGGTGCTGATCCAGCTGGGCGCTGAACTCGGCTCCCGGGGTGCCCTGCACGCAGTGGTCGGGCCAGAGGGTCTGGGGCAGGCCGTGCAGGTCAATCTGCGAGAACACCGGGTGGCCGGGATGCTGGCTGGCAAAGCTCTGGTGGGCAGCCGGGTGCCAGTCCTGCGTAGCTACCACCAGCTCGTAGCGAGGTTGCAGCGTATTCACCAGCGGCAGAATCTGGTGGCCATCCGTTACAGCCAAAGAGCCACCCGGCAAAAAATCATTCTGAATATCAACAAGTAGCAGGGCAGTCATAGGTAGTTGGCTGGAAAAGTGAAACGGCGGGTTGCAAAGTGGGAATTATTGGATTCAAAATAGGTAGCTGTTTTTTAATCATTCATATCAATATTATCGTACTTTTTACCGGTTAAAGTAATTTTTGCTCTATCCCATTCGCCATGTCCGTTCTCCATCATCTCATCTATCAGTCTACGGCCGTTACGCCCTTTTCGGCGGCTGAGTTAGAGCGGTTGCTGAGCCAGTCGCGCCCCCACAACGCCGCAGCCGGCATTACGGGCATCCTGCTGTACGATGGCAACCGCTTTATGCAGGTGCTGGAAGGCGCGCCCGAAGCCGTGGAGGCCACTTTCGGCCGGATTCGCAACGACTGCCGGCACACGGAGGTGCAAGTGTTAGCCAACGGGCCCATTGGCCAGCGGCAGTTTGGAGAGTGGCTGATGAGCTTCATTACCTACATAAAATGCCCGGAGATTGGGTTTGGTGACTCTCCGCCAGTAGCACTTACTCTCTCGGATGCCTCCCTGTGCATGCTGCTGCATGATTTCCAGCGTAATGCCGGCAAGATATTCCATAGCCAGCTATATTAACTCTGAGGTAAAGTGCCGGCCTGCGGCCCCAGGTAGTACCTTGCGCTCCGGAAGCTCCGGCAGTGGTACCGGAGCGCGTAGCAGTGAGTGAACTAATGATGAGAGGCAATATTGCAGGCTGGGCCGGGGTGGTACTAACGGTAGGTGCCAGCACCAGCCAAGCCCAAACCGCGCCCCGGGCCGTGCCAGGCACTCAGGTATGGCTGGAAACGCCTGCGGGTTTCATGCCGGCCGCCGGCTTCACGGGACTACGGCGGGGTGATGCTATCCTGCAGGTGGTGGAGCTGAAAGGCGGAAACTATTACCGACAGGTACACAGCTTTACCAAAGCCCGCTTTGAGGCCAAAGGGGGCCGCCTGCTGGAGCAGCAAGACCTCAGCAGCCAGCTTCACGCGGGGCGGCTGGTACGGGTGCAACTGTCGCCGGCGCAGGAGTCGAGGCAGCTGCTGTTCGGCGACTCTACCTACGCCGTGCTGCTGGACGCCCGCTACCCCTCCACCGATACGGCCCTGGGTACGGCGTTACGCCGCAGCCTGCTGAGTGCCACCTACCGGCCTTCGGAAGCCGGGCCGCCTACGCTGGCAAATGCGCCCTTTACGCTTGATGAGAAGAAGTCGCCGTTTGCCCTGGCTGAAGCCCGCAACAACCGGTACGTGTACTCGCTGGGTGGGCAGCGCAAATCCCAATACGGCACGGAGCCGCTACTCACCATCAGCTCCTTCCCAATCAATGCCTCGCTCACGGCCGCCGATATCAGCCAACAGGCTATGCAGCAGGCGGCGCTAAGCGGCTACGTGGCTCGCCGCCAGACCTCCGGCAAAATCAATGAGCTGGTCACTTTTGAAACGGAAGGCTTCGCGCAGTTGAATGGGCGCCGGGTACTGGTGTACCAGCAGGTTTCGGTGGTGGGCAGCACGGCCGTAGCGTTACTGGGCATTGCCCAGCAGAACCCGGAAACTGCGCTGGAGCAATTCAAAAGTCTCACGCACACCATTGCGGCTCGCAAACGGTAGCTTCTGCGCTAGCCGCCCTCACCCCGCGAAAGGCACCTGCTCCAGCTGCTGCCAGGGGCCGCCGCGGTAGGCCCATAGCGTAAAGCCGATTCCCTGAATGGAATCGGGTGAAAACCCGGCCTCCAGTTCTGTGTACAAAGCGCGGGCCCGGGCGGGGTCTACTTTGTTCTGGATGGTGATGTGTGGGCGGAGTGGCTGCCGGTCCTGCGGCGTCAGCCACGGCTCCCAACGGGTCTGCAGCTGCCGGTGCAGTTGCTGCAGGGGCTCGCTCAGCAGCTTGTAGGCTACGCCCCGGCCCAGAAACTGTACGCCGCTTACGTTAAGCGTTAGCGGTGCGGTGGTGGCCGCCAGCTCCCGCAGGTGGTGGGCAACGGTAACCTGCTCGGTGCCGGGCAAATGGTGGAATAGCGTAACGTGGGCTTCTAGGTAGTTACGCTCCGGCGGGAAATACTGCCGCCGTAAAATTGTGAACCGCTGATGTGCGGCCGCGTCCAGTGTAAGTGTCAGAATCAGAGGATCCGTGGCAGAAGCAGGCGTCATACGTAGCCGAAAAATACGGTTCTACGGGGCTACCTACCCATCCGATGCGGGGCCCAGAGTCGGCCCCGCAAAATTTCTGTCCTGTTGCCCGCTCCAGTTACGTAGCGGGAAGCCGTTTTCGATAATTCCAGAACGTTAGGCCGGGCGAAGCCGGACTCAGCAGGCTGCTCAACAACAGCGGCTCAGTAGTTCTGTTAAAACAGCTTAATTGCCTGCCAGCACCAGCCGGACGGTACGCGTGGCGGTGCCTTGCTGAATTTGCAGCAAGTACACTCCGCCGGGCAGGTTGGCGGTAGGTAGCTGAGTAACGGTAATGCCCGGCTCCAACCGTTGCTGCCGAACCAGGCGGCCCCGGACGTCGCGCAGTTCCACTACCGTCGATGCGGAGGCAGCCGGTACCTGCACGTTCACCGCGCTGCTGGCGGGATTGGGGTACACCTCCAGCTGCGGGGTGCCTGCTACCAACTCCACTCCGGAGTAAGCCACCTCCCCTGATTTATCGTGCATGGCCAAACGATAATACACCGTACTGCCGGGCAGGTGCTTATCCACAGCCGAGTAGCTTTTACCGTTAGCAGCGTTGGCGGCGGGTACCCGCAGCACCGGCTGCCACTGCAGGCCGGTTAAGCTGCGCTCCACTTCAAAGTAAGCGGCGTTCTGCTCACTAGCCGTTGCCCAACTCAGGTGGACGCCATTGGGCGCAGCCGACGCCGAGAAACGCACCAGCGTTACGGGCAAAGGCAACGCGTCGCGGAAGCTTACGGCATCACCCCGGGTACAGCCCAAGGCCGCCCCGAAGGAACGGCCGGTGTAGTCGCCAGTCTGGTTGTCGATGCGGTAAATATCCCCGGTAGCGGCCCGCACAGCGTACACGTTATTGAAACGGTCGGAGAACATGGCCCCGATATTCTTGTCGGAGGAAGTAGTGCTGGGCAGAGGAGTCGCTACGGTAGTGGTAATGCCCACCGGCCCACCAGCGGGATTGCGCACGGTCAGGTACTGGTCGGTAAGGCCCAGGTAGCTCACCAGGTTGCCGGTGGCCTTATCGAATACCCAGTCCTGAATCCCGCCCTCCGGCGTGGGGCCGGAATTTCCGGAGCGGATGTACGCCTGCGTCTGGGCGCGGAAATTCTCCACTACTGCCGCCGTGGCCGGGTCGGAGGTGTCCAGCCGCTGCCAGGCTGGACCCGTAAACGCCGCCATGTTCGCCAGATTTGTCGTGCCCACATACAGCCGCACGTCCGTCACCTGGGCCGACGACACACCGGCAAAGATGTTGAAGATGATGCGGAAAGTAGCCCCACCCGTGTAATAAATGCCATCGGGGCCGCTGTCGGCCACAAAGTTGAGCGTCTGGCGTACATCAGTGGCTACCTGCCCGAAGCCGGAGGCCGGCGTAAGCTCGCTGGCCGGTGGGGTAGCCGGCGGCGTCACGGGGCCCACCGAATCGGCCTGGGCCGTGCTCAGGTTGATGCGGTAGAGCTGGGGCGCGAAGGTGTTGAAATTGCCCGTGTTCTGCTGCTCCACCCGCATGCCGTACAGCACCGACTGGTTGTCTTGCTCGTATCCAAGACCGTTGATAATGAGGTTGTTGCCATTGGCTGCGCTGCGGATGGTGCCGATGAGCTGCATGGAGCCATCCTGCAGCACCTGGTACAGCTGAGACGGGTTGCGCGCCGAAGCCGGGCAAGCGGCCGATACGGCGTAGCTGCTGGTGGGCAATTGAGCCCAGACCGGGCCGCTGATGAGCAGAAAGGAGGCGAGTAGTAGCTTTTTCATTCTGGGAAGTCGGTTTGCACGGAAACAACATCGTAACCACCTCTGAAAGCAGCATTTACTGCTAGCAGGAAGATACGAACTATGGGGCATTAAACTGTGGTTTCCCAAAAATAGATGCGTTCCGGTAACTGGACTTTTACATCATTATATAGCGTTATACCGCTGATAAGGAGGTTTTTTGCTTGATGCGTAGGCGGCATTTTAGCTGGATGCCGCATCTTTACCCAACCTCCTACATCCTTGGTATGGCGTACTCACTGCTCATCCGTAACTGCGGCCATCTGCTGACTCTCACTGTTTCCGATGCCAACGGCCCGCTGGCCGGGCCGGCCCAAAGCAACTGGCGCATCATCCCGGATGGGTACGTGGCCTGCGAGCAGGGCCAGATCGTAGCCGTGGGACCCATGCCTGAGCTTGACCAGGCACTGGTAACAGCGGCCACCGAGGTAATTGAGGCGGCTGGCCGGGTAGTACTGCCGGGCCTGGTGGAGTGTCATACCCACCTGGTGTTTGGCGGCAATCGGGCCCACGAGTTCCACCGTAAGCTGCAGGGCGAAACCTACCTGGACATTCTGGCCAGCGGGGGCGGTATTCTGAGTACCGTGCGCGCCACCCGGGCCGCCACTGATGAGGAGCTGCTGCAACAGGCTCTGCGGCATCTGGTCGATTTCCGGCACTATGGCGTTACCACTCTCGAGGCCAAAACCGGCTACGGCCTGGATACCGATACAGAGCTGCGGCTGCTGCGGGTGGCCCAGGAAGCGGGCCGGCGGCAGCCGGTGCGGGTGGTGCCTTCCTTCCTGGGGGCGCACGTGCCCGGGCCAGAATTCCGGGGGCAGCCCCGGGAGTATCTGCAGATGCTGGTACAGGATGTGCTGCCGCGCATTTCCCCAACGGAAGTACCCTTCGTGGATATTTTCTGTGAGGAAGGCGCATTTTCGGTGGCCGACTCGCGCTGGTACCTGGAGCAGGCCCGGGAACTTGGGTTCCGGCTGAAAATTCATGCCGAGCAGCTGCACGATTTAGGCGGCTGTGAAATGGCGGCCGAATTGGGGGCCGTGAGCATCGACCACGCCGACTACCTGGCGCCGGCCGCTGCCGCCCGCATTGCCGCCCGCACCAACGGGCGTACCGTGGCGGTGCTGCTGCCGCTGGTGCCGCTGTTTCTACGGCAGGAGCAATATGCGCCCGGCCGGGCCTTCATTGATGCCGGCCTGCCCGTGGCTATCAGCACCGACTTTAACCCCGGTTCCTGCCCCAGCAAAAATCTGTGGCTAGCGCTACAGCTAGCTTGCCTGAAAATGGGCCTCACGCCCGCCGAGGCTGTGGCCGCTGTTACGCTGAACGCCGCCTGGTCCATTGGGCAGGAGCGGGAGTGCGGCAGCCTGGAGCCCGGCAAGCGTGCCGACCTGCTGGTACTGGATGTGCCCACGCTGGAAGAAATACCCTACTGGCTGGGCGAAAACCCAGTGCGCGAGGTCATCATTGGCGGACAGCGGATATGATGCCAGTAGTGGCTCGGCCAAATCCGTAGCTTCGTGCTCCTGTTCATTTTCCCTTCCGCTCTGCAATGCTCCTGCCCATCTACCAGATCGACGCCTTTTCCAGCCGGCCGTTTGCCGGCAACCCCGCCGCCGTTTGCCCGCTTACCGAGTGGCTGCCCGCCGAAATGATGCAGGCTATTGCGGCCGAAAACAACCTGGCTGAAACGGCTTTTTTCGTGCCGCGCACCGGGGCCGAGTACGAAATCCGGTGGTTTACGCCGGCCGTGGAAGTGGAGCTGTGCGGGCACGCTACGCTGGCCTCGGCGCACGTACTCTACCGCCACCTGAATTTTCAGGAACCGGAAATTATTTTCCACTCCAAAAGCGGCCCTTTGCACGTAAGCCAGGGAGAAAACGGCCTGCTGACGCTGGATTTCCCGGCTCGCCCGCCCCGGCAGCTCCCGGAAACACCGGCTGGCCTGGTGACCGGCCTCGGCGCCACGCCCCGGCAGCTATGGGCCGGCCCTGATCTGGTGTGTGTATTTGAGACCGAAGCCGAGGTACGGGCCCTGCGTCCGGATATGGGCCAGCTGGCTACCGTGGAGTACCGCGGCGTTATTGCCACGGCTCCTGGTACCGGCGGAGTCGATTTCGTGTCCCGGTTTTTCGGGCCCCGCGTGGGCGTGCCCGAAGACCCCGTAACCGGCTCAGCCCACACTACCTTGGTACCGTATTGGGCCAACCGCCTGGGCAAAACCCACCTGCACGCCCGCCAGGTTTCGGCCCGCAGTGGCGACCTATGGTGCGAGCTGCGTGGCGAGCGGGTGCGCATGAGCGGCCACGCCGTAACGTACCTGAAAGGCGAAATTGAGATTCAATAATTTTCCAGGGCCGGCCGCGCATAGTGGCCGGCTCTGTTATATCTTCCACTATTCAGTTTCCGGCGTATGCTGCACCGCTATACCACCAACTTGCTAGCTTTAGGTCTCAGCCTCATTAGCTTATCCGCCCAGGCCCAAACGACCAGCAGCCAGGAACTGGTGCAGCAGGGCGTGGCGCTCCACGACCAGGGCAAGTTCGACGAAGCCGTGCTGCGCTACAGAGAGGCCCTGAAGCAGGGCCCCGCCAATACCACGGCCCGCTACGAGCTGGCCTTGACCTACAACGTTCTGGGCCGCAACGAGGAAGC
This sequence comes from Hymenobacter sp. 102, assembly GCF_049949205.1. Taxonomy (NCBI): domain Bacteria; kingdom Pseudomonadati; phylum Bacteroidota; class Cytophagia; order Cytophagales; family Hymenobacteraceae; genus Hymenobacter; species Hymenobacter sp. 102. The sequence continues at coordinate 1,182,228 of NZ_CP188172.1, read as the reverse complement.
CGTAGAGCTATGCAAGCAACTTCTAAAGCAGAACTACACTCCCAGTGCGGGATTCTACAGCACCTACGGAAACGCCCTCGACGGCCTTCAACAACCCAAAGAAGCCGCCAAAATCTACCAGGAAGGGCTGAAGCGGTACCCCAACGACGGGGCACTGCATTTTAACCTGGGCGTAACGCAGGCCACGGCCCTGGGCCAGCCGGCGGAGGCCATTAGCAGCATGCAGCAGTCGGTGCGGTACCGGCCGGGGCACGCCAGCTCGCTGAATGCGCTGAGTCTGCTGCTGCAGCAGGAAGGCAACCGCGTGCCGGCGCTGCTGGTCCGGCTGCGGCTGTTGGAGGTGGAGCCTACCGGCCCGCGCGCCGAGGCCGCTTTGGCCCGCTTCGATGCGCTGTTGGGGCAGGGCGTGGAGAAAACCGGCGCAAAGGCCGTGACCATCAACATCTCCCCGGAAACCCTGAAAAACGCCGGCAAAAAGGGCCGCCCCGACAATTTCGGGCAGGCCGATATGCTGCTGAGCATGAGCGGGGCCATGGATTTCAGCGAGGAAAACAAGGATAAAACGCCCACCGAGCAGCTCATCCGTAAGCTGGACGCGTTGATTAGCGTGCTGGATGAGCTGCACCCCGAAAAGCAGGAGGGTTTTACCTGGCGCTACGTCGTGCCCTACTTCGTGGAGCTGAAAAAACAGGGCTACCTTCCGGCTTTGGCGTACGCGGTGCAGGAATCCAGGGCGGCCCGCACGCCTGAAGTGCATACCTGGCTGGCCAACCACACCGCCACCGTGGAGGAGTTCCACAGCTGGTCGGCGGCGTACGCGTGGCCGAAGTAGGAGCGGGGCCGCTACCCGCGCAGCTGTTCCCGTTTGTAGCCGTTGCGTTCCAGCACCTGCTCCACGAACAGGAGCTTGTTGGGCAGTTGCAGCAGCGCCGCGTGAACGGCGGCCGGCACGCCCGCGTAGCGCACGATACCACCGTGGCGGTACTCAATTTCCAGCGTCTGGGTGGCGGCCTCGTAGCCCACGGCTTTCAGGGAAGTAGAACGAACGGGGCGGCGCTGCACGGGTGGGAGTGTATCAGGAGGGTAGAATAGTTTAATCACCTGTAGGGATCCTACAAGACAGACGAATACAATAGTCGAGAAGGAACGGAGTATCTTTCCAAATTCACCGAAGAATTATACCACTATATTAAAAAAAACTTTCCTGTGGAATGGTCAGATTAAGCCGTAATGTATCGGTTCTAATAATAGAATTCAAGTGGTGTTCGGTTCCACTTCGCATCTGTGTGGAGTTTATGTATAAAGCTCTTTTGTGTCATTTACTTCTACTGGTATGTAGTTGTCATACACGTTGGTTAGGTCCGACTGTCCGTCGGCTACCGGCCGCTTTACCTTATAAGGAGATGCACTCTGTGGACTTTTGCCAGCTACCGGCTTTGCGTAACCAATTAGTATGTGTACGCGGGATATACTCCGGTATTGCAAATGAGTATTGGTGGTTTACTTCAGTAGGACCACCCTGTACGCCAGATATAGGCGTAGAATTAATTTTCCCAGATCAAGTGTCTACTCCTTTTCAGGCAAAAATCGATGTTATGCGACAATTTTCTGATAACCACTGTTTAGTCGTGGATGCACTTGGCCGTTATGAAGATGATCAAACTACTGGATATGGGCAAATAGGTCACAACAAAGCGCGATTTATAGCGCATGAATTAATACAGGTACAACTTGTGACACTTAGACGGCGCAAAGTTATAGCCGTCCAGTAAGTTCTACGTTAAGCAACCCTCCTTACGCCGCTGGCTTCTTTCTTACCGCCGGAGCCTTTTTGCCGGCTACGGGGGCGGCGAGCTTGCTGGGGTTATCGGCTAGGAACTTGCCCCAGCTTTTTCCTCCGGCCTTCACATTGTTGCCCTTCTGGTAGTGGTGGCACATGGCCACGGCGAGGGCATCGGTGGCGTCGAGGAACTTGGGGGCTTCTTCGATGGGCGGGAGCTTGAGCGTCTGGCGCAGCATGTGGGCCACCTGTTCCTTGCTGGCGTTGCCGGAGCCGGTTACGCTCTGCTTTACCTTGGTGGGGGCGTACTCCACGTACGGAATCTGGCGGGCCAGGCAGGCGGCAATGGCCACGCCCTGGGCCCGGCCCAGCTTGAGCATGCTCTGCACATTCACCCCGAAAAACGGCGCTTCAATGGCCAGCTCGTCGGGCAGGTGCTCGTCAATCAGCTCCGTCATGCGCTCAAAGATGCGCTTGAGCTTGAGGGCGTGGTTGGTGCCCAGCTTGCGCATATCAATCACATCGTACTCCAGCATGCGCACCTGCTGGCCCTGCACCTCAATGACGGCGTACCCCATCAGGTTAGTGCCGGGGTCGACGCCCATAATCACTTTGGGCAGCAGCTCGGAGGAAGAGGCGAGGGGCAGAATCATGTTGGTAGCGGTTAGCGAATGGCTATTGGCTGGTAGCTATGAAAAAAGAAGGGTACTTTCTGTATTCGCTGCAAGCCAGCAACGAATAGCTACCAGCCATAAAGGCTAACTTGCCGAAGTTACGCAACCATCCGCCACTTTGCCTCAGTTGAAGCCTCAAAGCTACGCCCAAACCGCCGAACCACCGGCCCCGGCCCGGTACAAAGGCTGGATTGTGGCGGGCAAGCTGGGCATCACGCTGCTCACGCTGGGCCTGCTATGGCACTCCGTGGTGGCCGATGCCGCCACGGCCGCCGCCTGGCGCGGCCTGTTCACGCGCACGTTGGGCGGGCAGGGGCGGGGCGCAGTGCTGGCCGCTCTGCTGCTGATGCCCCTGAACTGGGGGCTGGAAGCCTGGAAATGGTGGCGGCTGGCCCGGCACCTGGAGCCGGTGTCGTTTCGGCGCAGCTTCCGGGCGGTGCTGGTGGGCCTTACGCTGGGCTTCGTCACGCCCAACCGCGTGGGCGACTACGCCGGCCGCATCATGGAGCTGAAAAGTCGGCGGCTCGATGCCCTGGGGGCGGTGTTTCTGGGGCGTTATTGCCAGCTGGTAGCCACGGTGGCGGCCGGTACGGTGGGGCTGCTGTATTTTCTGCTGCGGTTTTACCTGCCGGGCTACCCGGCGGCCCAGGTGGGGGTAGTGGTGCTTACCTTGTTGATTAACATAGGAATTCTGCTGCCTCTGTACCACTCGGAGCTGCTGGTGGCGGCGGTGCGGGCCGTAAAGCCGTTGCGCCGGTTCAGCCGGTATCTGGCCGTCATGCCAACCTATCCGGCCCCGCTGCTCACCCGCGTGCTGCTGATTTCGGGGTTGCGGTACGCGGTGTTTTGTTTGCAGTTTGGGGCGTTGCTGTGGGCCTACGGGGTACAGGCGGCAGTGGGCCCGGCGCTGGCGGCCATTGCGGGTACGTTTCTGCTGAAGTCACTGGTGCCCTCACTCAATGCCCTGGCCGATGTGGGCGTGCGGGAGCTGTCGGCTACCCACCTGTTTGGGCTGCTGGGCCAGCCGGTGCTACCGGTGCTGAGTGCCAGCCTGAGCTTGTGGGTGCTCAACATTGCCGTACCCAGCGCCATTGGGCTTGTTTTCGTGCTCCGACTGAAAATCCTGCGCAAACGCCGCTCAATGCCGGCCTTGGCTCCTGAAGCATGATGCACGCGGCAACGTGGTTGGGAGCGGCCGGGCTATTGCTGGTGAGCAGCGTGTATCTTCGGCAGATGGCCCGGTTCGGCCGGGTGTGGCGGGAGCTAGTGGCGGAGTCGGCCACTGCTGCTCCGCTGCCCACCGAAGTCCCGACCACTACCCCGGTGTTTTCCGTGCTCATTGCCGCCCGCAACGAAGCCAAGAACCTGCCCCATTTACTGTCTGATTTGTTTCGCCAACAGCCCATTCCGGGCGGGTTCGAAGTGCTCGTCGTTGATGACCACTCCACCGATGCCACCGCCCAGGTAGTGGAGCAGCTGGCCGCTACGGCCCCGTTGCCGGTGCGGCTGCTGCAACTGGCCGGGCAGCCGGGCGCGCCCACCGGCAAGAAAGCCGCCGTGCAGGCCGCCGTGCAGGCCGCCCGCGCGCCTTGGCTGCTGCTCACTGATGCCGACTGCCGGGTGCCCGCCGGCTGGGTGCGGGCCTACGCCCGTACGGTAGCCCGCCACCCCAAAGCCCGGTTTATCAGCGGGCCGGTACTGCTCACGGGCACCGGGCCGCTGGCTACTTTGCAGGGGCTGGAGCTGGCCGGGCTGGTAGGGGCGGGAGCCGGTAGTATTGCCCAACAGCGGCCTACCATGTGCAACGGTGCCAATCTGGCCTACCGCCGCCAGGATTTTTTCGCCGTGCACGGCTTCCGGGGCAACGAGCAGGTCGCCAGCGGCGACGACGAGTTTCTGCTGCACAAGCTGCACGCGGCTTTCCCCGGCAGCATCCGGTTTCTGGCCGATCCGGCTGCCCTGGTAAGCACGCCGGCTCAGCCCACGCTACGGCAGCTGCTGCGCCAGCGGGTGCGCTGGGCCAGCAAGTGGCGGCACTACCAAACCAAGGCCCCGCAGCGGCTGGCCGTGCTGGTACTGCTGGCCAACCTGTTGTTTCCGGTAGGCGCGGGGCTGTGGCTGTTGGGCACGGTGTCGGGCGGAGCGGTGCTGCTGAGCTGGGCCGCCAAACTGCTCGGCGACGTGTTACTGCTGCGGCCGGTACTCCGGTTTCTGGGTCGGCCCCGGTGGCTATGGTGGGTGCCGGTGTTGCAGCTGGCCTACGCGCCGTATGCACTGCTAACCGGGCTGGCCGGCCTGCGTGGCAGCTACGAGTGGAAGGGCCGGCAGGTGCGGCCGTAATTATTGCCCGTCCGTCGGCAAATCAACAACGATTTTGCTTGCTTTTACGGGCACCCGGGGCGTATTTCAATAGGTAATTCATTTGTCGTATTGGTATGAAAAATCTGTTGGAAATCATCATGCCCGCTAGTCTGACGGTGGTAGCTGGGGCTATTGTTCTATGTTCAGTAATGCTGGGCGAGCAGTTGACTGGAACGCAGGATTTTAGCCAGGATGAACCTCTAATTTGCGGTAACGAAGCCGTCGCAATGACCTCGTTTACCGATTCAGTCCCTGCGAACCAGCCTCTGCCCCCCGGCGTCGATGCGGCTGCCGTAGCCGCCGGCGACGCCTTATTTAAAGGCAACTGTGCTCAGTGCCACGCCGTGAATGAAGTAGTAATGGGCCCGGCCTTGGCGGGCATCACCAAGCGGCGGCCGATGTCTTGGATTACTTCCTGGGTGAAAAATTCCAGCAAGCTGGTGGCCAGCGGCGACGAGTACGCCGTGAAAGTCTTCGAGCAATACCAGAAGCAGCAGATGCCCAGCTTCCAGCTGTCGGATGCTGAAATTACCTCAATTATTGCCTACATCGACTCTCGGCAAGCAGAAGGAATGGCACGAGCTGGTACAAATGACGTAGCCTATACGCCCGGCACAATCGTAACTGGCCAATAGCCTCCTAGTAACCCGCCCGGAGTGCTACCTTTGCCTTAAACCCTGCTTTCCGTGACCGACGCCGAATTTGATATTCTCGACGAGCTGTACTTCGTCACTTCCTTCTCCGACTTGAGCCAGAAAACTGGGCTGGCTCCCGCCGTTCTGGAGCGCCACCTGCGCCAGCTGCTGGAGCAGGGCCTCATCCGCAGCTTCTGGCCCGACCCCGATACGGAACTGGCCTTCGAGGAAAGCTCCTTTGGGGCCATCGTGCGCGACTGTTTTTTCCTGGCTTCCAAGGAAGGCCTGCTGCAGCATAATACCCGCTAATGGCCGCAGCAACTGCCGTTTCTGCCGTGCTGCCCCCGGCCCCGGCCCGCCCGCCCGGCTACTACGTGCGGCAGCGGCTGCTGCGCAACACGCCGGCCATGCTGGGGCTGGGCTTCATTGTGCTGTGTACGCTGGTGGCCCTGCTGGGTTACTGGGTGCTGCCCGATAACTCGCCCAATGCCAACAACGGGCTGGTGCAGCTTCAGAAGGAAGCGCCCGGCTTCAGCGCCACCCTTCTGCGCCTGCCCGCCGCCGATACCGCCCGCCGGCCCGCCAGCTGGCTGGGCACCTGGTGGCAGGGCCAGCCGGTGCAGTACCGGGAGGTACCCATTGCCAGCTACCGCATCCAGGGCGATTCGCTCTATACCCAGCCTTACCAAAACCACTCCGCCCTGGCCGACAAGCCGCAGGCATACGCGCTGACGGCCGTGGTGGGCCACGCCGGCCCGGCCGCCGAGCTGGCCCGGGAAGCGGCTGAACAGCACATCACGCGCCGCACTTACTGGCTGGGCACCGACAAAGCCGGCCGCGACGAGCTAAGCCGCCTGCTGCTGGGCACCCGCGTAAGCCTGGGTATCGGGCTGGTAGCCGTGCTGATTTCAGTAGTGCTGGGTATGCTCATCGGGGCGGTGGCCGGGTACGTGGGTGGCTGGCTCGATTCGCTGCTGCTGGGGTTGATGACGGTGGTGTGGAGCATTCCGGGCATCATGCTGGTTATTGCCATTTCCCTGGCCCTGGATAGCAAGGGCGTCTGGACCTCCTTTGTGGCCGTGGGCCTCACCATGTGGGTGGATGTGGCCCGGGTAGTGCGCGGGCAGATGCTGAGTCTGCGCGAGAAAACTTTTGTGGAAGCCGGGCGCGTCCTTGGGCTGCCCCAGCACCGGCTTATCTGGCGGCACCTGCTGCCCAACATGACGGGCCCGCTCATTGTGCTGGCCACTAGCAACTTTGCGGCGGCTATTCTGCTGGAAGCCGGCCTGAGCTTTCTGGGCCTGGGCGTGCAGCCCCCGGCTCCTTCGTGGGGCCTGATGGTGAACGAAGGCTTTCAATTATTGGGCACCGAAGCGGGCTTATGGCTTACTTTGCTGCCGGGGCTGGCCATCAGCCTGCTGGTGCTGAGCTTCAACCTGCTGGGCAACGGCCTGCGCGACGCCTACGACCCCAAAACTCCACTGGCGAGTAGCTGAGTAACTGAGTAAGGGAAAAGCACCCCAGGTGTCTTCTCCACTGGCAGTTACCCCGGTTACTTTCTTACTCCGCCACTCATCCACTCAGGTACTCTCTATGCCCACCAGTATTCTTGAAAAGCGCCTGTTCCTGAAGGAGCGGGAATTGAACGCGCTGCTGGATATCACGCAGGTTATCAACCAGGATTCCACGGAGGCGGCCCTCTACAAAATTTTCCAGTTTACGCTGCTGGGCCAGCTCAGCATCCGCCGCATGGTGCTGTACGTGCGCGAAGACGACCAGTGGATATGCATGGTATCGTTCGGGGCGGGCCTGGCTGATTTCCGGAGGGTGCCGCTGCCCGCCGCCATTCTGGACCACTGTCAGGGGCTGCCCTGTCCGCTCAAAGATTTTCCGGGCCTGGGCCCCGAGTGGGAGCAGCTGGAAACCAGCATCCCAGTGGTGGAGAAGGGGCGCACGCTGGCTTATGTGTTCATCGGTAACCTCAACGAGGACTACGCCACCGAGGAGGCCACCAAGTTTCTGCAAACGCTCAGCAACATTCTGTTGGGGGCCATCCAGAACCGCCGCCTGGCCCGGCAGCGCGTGGCCGATGCCGCCATTCGCAAGGAAATTGAAATTGCCCAGGAAGTGCAAACCATGCTCTTCCCGCGCACGCTGCCCAACGATGCCGCCGTGGCGGTGCAGGCCAGCTACGTGCCCCACACCGCCGTGGGCGGCGACTACTACGACGTAGTGGACCTGGACGCCAACCGGTTCCTGTTCTGCGTGGCCGACGTATCGGGCAAGGGCGTGGCAGCTTCTTTGCTGATGTCCAACTTCCAGGCTGGTCTGCGTACCCTGCTACGTCAGCAGGCCGATCTGGCCACCGTGGCCCAGGAACTCAACAACCTGATTTTCCGCAACGCCGGCGGCGACAAGTTCATCACCGTGTTCTTCGGCCTCTACGACCGGCGCACCCGGGTGCTGGAATACGTAAACGCCGGCCACAACGACCCCCTGCTGCTCTCCGACGCGGGCACCGTCACCCTGCTCAAGGAAGGCTCCATTATGCTGGGCGTGATGGACGAGCTGCCGATGCTGAAAGTGGGCCGGGTGGAAGTACCGCCCCGCGCCCTGCTGCTCACTTACACCGATGGTCTTACGGAGGTGTTCGATGCCGACCATGAGGAGTTTGGGGAGGAAGGCGTACTACGCGTGCTGCGCCATAACCGGTACGCCCCGCTTACCACCGTGCACCGGGAGCTACTCCGCGAAATTGAAGCCTTCAATACCAACGGCTCCCGCTTCGCCGACGACGTTACCATCCTCAGCTGCCGGTTTAAGTAGTGAAGTGGTGAAATAGTGAACTGGTGAGTTTGACGTTCAACCCGCGTCGGTAGCGCAAACAGAACATCAAACTCACTAGTTCACTATTTCACCACTTCACCTTTCGCCCAACTGCCTACCCGGATCAGCATGAACAGGTTGATGAAGAAGAAGGAGCCGATTTTGTCAACTTCGACCAGCTCATTCAGCAGCAGGTGAAACACAATGATGACGAAACTCATGCCGCAGGCCAGCAGCACGTAGCGGGGCTGGCTGCCAGGCTGGGTACGGTGGTAAAGCGTTTCAATGGTAATGAGCGTCCCGCCCAGTAAAATCATGAACAAAATAACCCCTGGGAAACCCTGCTCGGCCAGTACCAGCAGAAAGTAATTGTGGGTGGTTGACTTTTCGGGGTTTTCGCTCACGTAGGTGCGGAAGCTGCGCACAGTATAGCGCTTATACTCGGGGTAGAAGGTGCTGGGGCCGCTGCCTACCATCGGGTGCGCGGCCGCCATCCGGCCGGCCGCCACCCAGCGGTACACCCGCTCCATGCCCGATACGTCCTGCAGCTTGTAGGTGGCTTCCAGGTGCTCTTCAAAGTTCTGCCCGTTGAAAATCGTCTTCTCAAAGTTGGGCGCGTACAGCATGTAGTTGTTCTGGCTCAGAAAGTACGTGGCTCCGGCCAGCACAGCTGCCAGGGCAGCCACCAGTACCAGCCGCGTCTGGCGCAGCCGGATAACGCCGTAGAACAGCCCGGCCACCGGTAACGAGAGCATGGAGGCGCGAGTGTAGGAAGTTACCAGCCCGAATAGCAGCACGCCTAGCCCAATCCACCAGGCCATTCTGGTGGCACCCCGGGTGCTGCGGATGGCATACAGCGCAAACGGCAGCAGCAGCGCCAGCACCGAAGCATAAATTACGTGGTTGCGGTAAAACGGCCGGACCGCCTCGTTGATGCCCTCAAAGCTGAACCCGTGTCCCGCGTGTTTGGAGGCGGTGAGCAGCACCGTGAGGCCGGCACTGATGGCGTATAGCCCGGCTACCCGCCAGATATCGGCCGGGCGGCGCACCAGCAGCAGCGTACCCAGTCCAAACGGTACCAGATACCAGGTTTTGGCCAGCAGATACTTGATGGATTTGGTCGTATCCACTGAAAACGCGGTGGATATTGCCGACCAGAACAGCATCAGCAGCAGCATAATCACCAGCGGGTGCAGCAGTTCCCGGCGCGGCAGGCCGTCGCGCCGCATCAGCAGGGTTACCAGCACGCAGCCCGTGAGCACCAGCAGCAACGGCTCCGACGGAACGTCCATGCTCAACCCGCCGGGCAGCGACATTTCCTTGGAAAAAGCCAGCGTCAGGAACAGCAGGTAGTAGAGTACCCGCCACTCCGTGAGCACCACCAGCAGCCCCACCACCAAGACTACGGGCACCAGCGCCAGCGGAGTTTGCAGCAGCAGCGCCGTGGCCCCACCCAGCAGCAGCACTGCTATCAGGGCCATAAACAGACGTTGCGGACCGTCTTGGGGCAGCAAGGAGGCTAGCCGCTGATTCACGGGGCTGCGGAGTAGCCGGGCCGGCCGGCCGTGCGCCGCCACAACTCCAGCAAGGTGATGACTACCACGGAGAAGGCCAGCGTCAGGAATACGGAACCCACCACAATCAGCCAGCGAATGGGCTTGCTTTTCTTGGTGGCCGGGTAGGCCTTCTGCACCACGTAGAGGGAGGAAAGCTTGCCTTTCAAGGCCACGTCGGCGGTTTCGTAGTCGCCGCGGGCTTTCACCAGCCGCTCCTGCAAGTCGGCCATGCGAGCCGTAAACAGGTTCAGGGAGTCAACGCCCTGGGTGTAATCTTCCAGGTTGATGACGTTGCCACCATCTGAGCGAGTGAGGCCGCGCAGGGCCCGGCGCAACCCGGCAGCCTTACCGCTGTTGCCCTCGCCCTCGGCCTGGTGCAGCTTGGACTCCACTTCAATGATTTCTCGGGATAAGTAGCGCGACTGCTGCTCCAGCCCATAGATGCCGTAGCGGCGACGGGCCTGGATGAGCTTCTGGCGCGAGGTCTCAAACTCCTTGTCCAGAAACTGGTACCGCTGCTGGTAGAGGCCCAGCACGTTGCGGCGGTTGTCCAGCGTCAGTTGCTGATTCACCGAGTCAATAACTTGCACCAACGCATTGGCAATCTGCGCGGCCAGCAACTTGTCCTCGTCGTGGAAGGTCAGTTCAATAGCGTCCCGCTCGTTGTGCACAATATCCAGATTAGAGCTGAACTCGCGCAGGGTGGCATCATCGGCGGCATCGTCGCCGGCGGCCCCCATACGGTAGTGTTCGTGTAACCGAAAGCGCCTGATGATCAACTCGGCTACCGGCTGCGACTCGCCAATGGTAATTACCCGGTCCAGGTCTTCAGTGCGCCCGCCCAGTTCCAGCTTGCTGCCCTCAGTGGCAATGCGGTCAGGGTCAGTGGTTTGGGGATTGGTTGGAAAAAAAACGGCCGTTGATTTGTACACGTTTGGTAGCAACAGAGCCACCACTACACTTACCATCAAAGCCAGCAGCAGGGCCGCGCCTACTAATTTTTTCCAGCGGTTGATGATGGGCCACAGACCCAGGAGAGAATAAGACGACTCCGACATGCGAAATAAAAGGCCGAGCGGCAGAAAGTGGAAGGGGGCAGCCGCCAATGGCAGGCAAATATAGAGGAAAAAGGCCCTCTGCCGGCACCTGTTGTTGGCGGGTCGGCCGCCGGGTTTTGCGTAGTTTTACGGCCCAGGACTTTGGTTATCGCCATAGTTGCAGCCAAGTCAGCACACTTCTATTTCGCTCACGCACCCCGCTTATCAAACGCTTCCTCGGAAATATCAGCTTTGTAGTGCTGCTGAACCTGCTGGTGAAGCCCGGCTGGGTGGTGCTGGAAAACGTGGTGCAGGACCGCATCGGCCACGAGCAGTTTGGTACTTTCACGGCCCTGCTCACGCTGGCAACCATCATGGCCGGTATTTCTGATTTGGGTACCACGCAGCTGACAACCAAGCGGCTGGCCGCCGCACCCAGCTTCTTTGCCGATTTCTTTCCCACGCTGCTGCCCCTGCGGGCCGGGCTGGGCCTGGGCTTTCTGCTACTCACGGTGGGCGTGGGGTGGGTGCTGGGTTACCGGGGACACTGGCTGGTGCTGCTGGCCCTCACGGCGGCCGGGCTACTGCTCACGCAGTACACGCTGTTTCTGCGCGGGGTGCTGCAGGCCCACCAACGCTTCACTGCCGATGCCGTGCTATCGGTGCTGGAGCGACTGTTGCTGCTGGGGCTGGTGCTGGCCCTGCTGCCCTTGGGCCTGAACCTGGACCGGTACGTGGGCGTGCGCACGGTGGCGGTGCTATTTACCTTCCTGCTGCTGGCCGGCCTCATTCGGCGGCTGTACGGGCGGGTGGCGCTGCGGCCGCGCTGGCCGCAGGTCCGGCAGGTGCTGCTCGAAAGCCTGCCGCTGGCCTTTATTACGCTGGTGTACGGCCTCAACGAGCGGATTGACATGCTGATGCTGGAGCGGCTGGTGTCGGCTCAAGAAGCCAGCTACTACGCCGCCGCCTACCGCTGGGTAGATGCCGTGATGATGTACCTCTGGACGGTGCTGCCCTTGTTTTTCGCCCGGTTTGCCCACGCCACGGGCCGCCGCCCCGAGCAGCAGGAGCTGTTGTGGTTTGGGCAGCGGGTAGTGACGGTGCCGCTGTTGCTGGTGGTGGGCTTCGGGCTGTTTCGGGGCGAGCTGCTGTTCTTCCAGTTCAAGCACAGCACCCCCGCCGAGCTGCTGCGCATGACCCAGTGCCTGCAGGTGCTGTTCCTGAACGTGCTGGTACACGCCTTCTTCGCCATTTACAGCACCCTGCTTACCAGCACCGACCACGAAAAACCAGTTTCCTGGCTGGTAACGGGCAGCATCGTGCTCAACACTGGCCTCAACTTCCTGCTGATGCCGCGCTATGGGGCGCTGGCGGGTGCCTTCAACACGCTGCTGTGCGCCGTGTTTGTGTCCATTGGCTACGTGTGGCTGGTGCCGCGTCGTACCGGGGTGCGGCCGCCCTGGGCTACGCTGCTCCGGCTGGCTGCGGCGTTTGGGGGGCTGTGCGGGGGCTGGTATCTGCTGCGCACGTACGCCGGGTTACCCTGGTGGCTGGAAGCGGCTGTGGCGGGCATCTGGCTGCTGCTGCTGATATTTGCCCTGGGCATCGTCCGCATTTCGGAGCTGCGCAAGGTGGCCAGGTAGTTAGGTGATTGGGTTGTTGAATAGTCCTGTACTCTCATTACCCAACCCTCCAACCACCTAACCACCCAACCCTCTAACCACCTAACCACCCAGTGCACATAGCCGTTAACGTCCGCTTTTTGCTGCCCGGCAACCAGCTGGAAGGTATTGGGCGCTTTACGTTTGAGACGCTGCGCCGCATGGTGCAGCAGCAGCCGGAGCACACGTTTCACTTCCTCTTCGACCGGCCGTTTGATGAGCGGTATCTGTTCGGGCCGAACGTGGTGCCGCACGTGCTGCCGCCGCCGGCCCGGCATCCGCTGTTGTGGGTGGCCTGGTTTGAAGGAGCCGTGGCCCGCTGGCTGCGCCGCCACCGCCCGGCCGTATTCCTCAGCCCCGATGGCTACACCACCCTGCGTACCCGCGTACCCCGCGTAACGGTGCTGCACGACTTGGCTTTCGAGCATTTTCCGCAGGATGTTGGCCGCCTGGTGCTGCGCTACTACCGCTACTTCACGCCCCGCTTCGCCCGGGCTGCTGAGCGGCTGGTGGCCGTTTCGGAAGCCACCCGCCAGGATATCGTGCAGACGTACGGGGTAGCGGCCGAAAAAATCAGCGTGGTGTATAACGCCGCCGACGCGCACTTTCAGCCCCAGCCGCCCGCCGTGCAGCAGGCTGTCCGGGAGCGGTACGCCGCCGGCAAAGACTATTTCCTGTTTGTGGGCGCTTTGCAGCCCCGCAAAAATCTGGTGAATCTGCTGCGGGCGTTTGATGCCTTCAAAGCCGCCACCGGTTCCTCGGCCAAGCTCCTCGTGGTGGGCCGCACGGCCTGGAAAGCCGGCCCCATTTTCGAAGTGTACCAACAGCTGCAGCACCGCCATGATGTGCACCTGACCGGCCGCGTGACGGATACGGAGCTGGTGGAACTGTACGCCGCCGCGCTGGCTACCTGCTACGTGCCCTATTTTGAGGGCTTTGGCATTCCCATCATCGAAGCCCAGGCCTGCCACTCGCCGGTCATTACCTCCAACTGTAGTTCCCTGCCCGAAGTAGCCGGCGACGCCGCCTGCTTTGTCAACCCGTTTTCGCCGGAATCTATTGCGGCGGGGTTGCAGCGGGTATGGGAATCCGGGGAGTATCGGCAGCACCTAGTGGCACTGGGGCAGCGCAATGTGGGGCGCTTCAACTGGAACGACAGTGCCCGCCGTCTCTGGGCTGAAGTGGAACGGGCGGCGCGGGGGTAGTTTTTCGTTGTCGGTTGTTCGTGGTCAATTACCAGGAGAAGACTACCCGTAACGGCCAACAATCAATTGACAGCTAACAACGGGCACCTGACAACCAACAACTAAGCAACCAAAGATGCACTTACACCGAATGCCTGGCTTAGTGCAGCGGCTGTTTCCGGAGTGTATCTGGACGATGCCCGCTACCCGGCCACTCCTCTATCTGACGTTTGATGATGGACCTATTCCGGAGGAAACACCATTCGTACTGGAGCAGTTAGCGCAGTTTGAAGCACAGGCCACGTTTTTCTGCGTGGGTGAGAATGTGCGCCGTCACCCGGAGGTGGCCCGGCAGGTGCTGGCGGGTGGGCACCGGCTGGCCAACCACACGTACCATCATATCAGCGGCTGGAGCCACTCCCGCCCCGATTACTTGGCCGATGTGGAGCAGTGCCGACAAGTGCTGGCAGAAGTGCAGCCCGAAGCGCGGCCGTTGCTGCGCCCGCCCTACGGCCGCATTACCCCTGGCCTGGCCCGGCAGCTCCACCAAACGCACCAGGTAATAATGTGGGATGTGCTCACATGCGACTACGACCCGGATTTTAGGCCGGAGCAGTGCCTGGCTACTGCCATTCGGCTCACCCGGCCGGGCTCCATTGTGGTATTCCACGACAGCCTGAAGGCCAGCCGCAACCTGCGCTACGTGTTGCCGCGGTACCTGGCGCACTTCGCTGCCCTCGGCTATCAGTTCCATAAACTGTAGCGGAATGCTGGTTTTTCTCATGCTGTATTTTCTGGGCTGGTTTGGGCTGCTGCTTACGGCCACCGTGCTGTTTGGGCGCAATAAGCCTACCGCCCTGCTACCCCCACAGCCACTACCCCGGGTGAGCATCCTCATTGCGGCCCGCAACGAGGAAGCCGCCCTCGGCCGTTGCCTGCAAGCCATCCGGACGCTGCAGTATCCGCCCGAGCTGGTAGAGGTGCTACTCGGCAACGATGGCTCCACCGATGCCACTGCCAGCGTGGCCGCCGCTGCTATGGTGGGGTACGCCGGCTCGTTCCGGATTATTTCAATTGCTGAAGCGCTGGGTACAGCGCGGGGCAAAGCCAACGTGCTGGCTCATCTGGCCCGGGCCGCCACCACCGACTTCTTCTGCATCACGGATGCTGATATTGCCGTGCCACCTACCTGGCTGACCGGGCTGCTGGCCCATACCGGGCCTGGCATTGGCAGTGTTACGGGCCTCACGCTGGTAACCGGACCCCGGCTGTTTCACCGCCTGCAGGGCCTCGACTGGTTGATGTCGCTGGGACTAGTGCAGGTAGTTACCGATTTGGGCCGGCCCGTAACGGCTATGGGCAACAACATGCTGGTAACCCGTGCTGCCTATGAGGCTACCGGCGGCTATGAGGCGCTGCCATTTTCCGTCACGGAGGATTACGAGCTGTTCAAAGCCATTCTGCGCCAGGGCTACGGCTACCGTAACCTGTTTCATCCCGAGGTGCTGGCCGAGTCGCTGCCGATGTACACCTGGGGCGGCCTGCTACACCAGCGGCGGCGGTGGTTACGCGGGGTTGAGCAGCTGCCCGGCTGGCTGCAGGTGTGTCTGGCACTGTACGGGTCTTTTTATCCGTTACTGGTGGTGTTGGCGATAGTGGCGGGGTGGCCCTGGGCGCTGAGTGTGTGGACCGCCAAGCTGGGCCTGCAGGGCTGGCTGGCGGCTAAGTGCTTCCGACGCGTGGGCCGCCGGCCCCCGCTGGAGCTGTTGCCGCTGTTTGAGTTGTACACGGTACTACTGACGGGTAGCTTGGTATTGTTCCGGCTGCTACCGCTGCAGTTCAGGTGGAAAGGCCGCTCGTACCGGTGAAAATTTCATTGTTTTTTATCCGTATGCCAGCCGCGCAGTGGGCGCGGAGCCCCGCCGTGCCGGGCGCGGTTAAGTGTGATGTAAGCGTGTAGCCGCATACCAATAACGCTGGTGAGGTAAGCGAAAAAGTGCTTTTCTGGCTGACTATCGGGGATTTGAGCTTTACATTTGACTACCCGGCGGCTCCTGTCGGTGAATTGCTATCATTCCATCCTCTGCTTCATGTTCCGTTTTTCATCCCACCGGACGGCTTTGCTGGCGGCTGCGCTGTTCTGTGCGTCTCCCATTGTGTCACCTGCGCAAACAAAGGCCCCCTCTGCCAACAAAAAAACCGCTGCCTCGGTCAACCGCCAGCAAGAGCTGCTGGGCAATGAAGCCAAAATTGAGGCCCTGCTGAAAAAGCTGACGCTGGAGGAAAAGATTGCCATGCTGCACGCCAACTCCGCCTTTGCGGCCGGGGGCATCAAGCGGCTGAATATCCCGGAAATCATGACCTCCGACGGCCCCCACGGGGTGCGCCCTGAGCAGGGCCGGGACTGGAAAGGCGTGAAAAACGCCAACGACGCGGGTACCTACCTGCCCGTGGGCAACGCCCTGGCCTCCACCTGGAACCCCGCGTTGGGCTATGCTTTCGGCACCGTGATGGGCAGTGAGGCCGCTGCCCGCGGCAAGGACATCATCCTCGGCCCGGGTATCAACATCATTCGCACACCCCTCAACGGCCGCAACTTTGAGTACCTGAGCGAAGACCCCTACCTCATCACCAAAATGGTAGTGGGCTACATCAAGGGCGTGCAGGACCAGGGCGTTTCGGCTTGCGTGAAGCACTACGCGGCCAACAACCAGGAGGCCCACCGCAACGACATTGACGTGGAAATGAGCGAGCGGGCCCTGCGGGAGATTTACCTGCCGGGCTTTAAGGCTGCCGTGCAGGAGGCGGGGGTGTACACGCTCATGGGCTCCTACAACAAGTTTCGGGGCACCTACGCCACCGAAAACGCCTACCTGATGAACGACATTCTGAAGGGCGAGTGGGGGTTCAAGGGGCTGGTGATTAGCGACTGGGGCTCGGTGCACGACACCCAGAAGGCCCTGCGCAACGGTACCGACCTGGAAATGGGTACCGACCTGGCCCTGATGTACGGCAACGTGGACCAGACGGCCACCGGCGCGCAAGCCACCCGCAGCCTCTACGACCGGTTCTTCCTGGCTGATGCCGCGCTGGAGGCCGTGAAGAAGGACAAGAGCCTGGAGCCGCTGGTGGACGATAAAGTGCGCCGCATCCTGCGCGTGATGTACAAAACCAGCATGCTGGACGGGGCCAAGCGCAAACCCGGCGCTTACAACACCCCCGAGCACTACGCCACGGCCCTGAAAGTGGCCGAGGAAGGCATCGTGCTGCTCAAAAACGACCGGAACTTCCTGCCCCTCAAGAAGACCACCAAAACCTTCGCCGTTATCGGCGAAAACGCCACCCG
Source organism: Hymenobacter sp. 102 (assembly GCF_049949205.1). NCBI lineage: Bacteria > Pseudomonadati > Bacteroidota > Cytophagia > Cytophagales > Hymenobacteraceae > Hymenobacter > Hymenobacter sp. 102. The sequence goes on along the minus strand of NZ_CP188172.1, from coordinate 1,165,168 downwards.
CGAGAATGCCATGGGCGGCGGCAGCTCCCAGGTGAAGGCCAAGTACGAGGTAACGCCTTTGCAGGGCCTGCAGAAAGCCCTGGGCTCCGGGGCTACTGTGACGTACGCCCAGGGCTACAAAATTGCCCGGGGTCAGCAGGCCGATCCTCAATTGATTGCCCAGGCCGTAGCCGCCGCCAAGGCTGCCGACGTAGCCATTGTGGTGGGGGGCTCTACCCACGGCTACGACTACAGCAAGTGGGGCGACAACGCCTACGACGCCGAGGGCTTCGACAAGCCCGACATGAAGATGCCCTTCGGGCAGGATGAGCTGATTAAGGCCGTAGTAGCCGCCAACTCTAACACCGTGGTAGTGCTACTAGGTGGTGGCATGATGGACGTATCGGCCTGGCAGGGGGAGGTGAAAGGCATTGTGGAGGCCTGGTACCCCGGTATGGAAGGCGGCAACGCCATTGCCCACGTGCTGCTCGGGGATGTGAACCCCTCCGGTAAGCTGCCCATGACCTGGCCCGTGAAACTCGAGGACTCCCCGGCCCACAAGCTGGGCGAATACCCCAGCACCCCCGGTAACGAGCTAAAGCAAACCTATAAAGAAGACGTGTTTGTGGGCTACCGCTACTTCGATACCTACAACGTAGCGCCCCAGTATGCCTTCGGCCACGGCCTGAGCTACACCACGTTCGAGTACGGCAAACTCACCGTGAAGCCCTCAGGCCAGGGAGCCACGGCCACGCTCACGGTGCGCAACACCGGCAAAGTAGCCGGCGCCGAAGTGGTGCAGCTCTACGTGCACGACGACCAGGCCAGCGTGAAGCGCCCCGAGAAGGAGCTGAAAGCCTTTGAAAAAGTATTCCTGAAGCCCGGCGAGTCAAAAACCCTCACCCTCGCCCTCGGCCCCGATGCCTTCCGCTACTACGATGAAGCTAAGAAGCAGTGGGTGCTGGAGCCCGGTACCTTCACTCTGCAAGCCGGCAGCTCCTCCCGCGACATCCGCCAGACGGGAACGGTGAAATTGTGAGGTGGTAAGGCAGTCGTCATTGCGAGGCGAAGCCGAAGCAATCCGTCCTTCCCAAAGCTCCCAACTCTGACCTATTCCAACGCCCCTGACGCCCACCCGGTCGTCAGGGGCTTTTCTGTATGACAAGGCTATGCGCGCTAAAAAGGGCGGGTTGCGTTGGCTCCGCCTCGCAATGGCAGTCCATAAATTCATCACTTCCCGCCGCCTTACCTTTGCGGTATGCAGTTTTCTGATTCGCACGCCCACGTTTACTCGGAGCAGTTCAAGCCCGACCAGGACGACATGCTCCAGCGCGCCTTTGAGGCCGGAGTAGATACTATTTTCATGCCCAACATCGACCACACTAGCATTGATGCCATGCTGGAGGTGGAGGCGAAATACCCGAACCACTGCTTTGCCCAAATGGGCCTGCACCCCTGCCACGTAACCCGGCAGTTTGAGAAGGAGCTGTACGAGGTGGAAACCTGGCTCAACCAGCGGCCCTTTGCGGCAGTAGGGGAGTGCGGCATTGATTTGTACTGGGACAAAACCATGCTGGCCGAGCAGCAGGAGGCCCTGCGCATTCAGGTGGCCCTGGCTAAAAAGCACAACCTGCCCCTGGTGCTACACACCCGCGAGGCCTTCCGCGAAGCTGCCGACATCATTGCGGCCGCCCAGGATGGTACGCTGCGGGGCGTGTTTCACTGCTTCTCCGGTACGAAGGCCGAAGCCGAGGAAGTTATCCGGCTGGGCTTCAAGCTGGGCATTGGGGGAGTGGCCACCTTCAAAAACGGCGGCCTCGATAAGGTGCTGCCCGGCCTCGGGCTGGAACACCTGCTGCTGGAAACCGACGCGCCCTACCTGGCCCCCATGCCCCACCGCGGCAAGCGCAACGAACCCGCCTACATTCCGCTGGTAGCCTACCGCGTGGCCGAAATCATGAGCCTGACCGGCACCGAAGTAGCCCAGGCCACCACCCGCAACACGCTGGAGCTATTTGGTGAGGGGCAGCGGGTGAGGTAGGGGAGTACTCGGGTGGTTTGGCTACTACGGTGCTCGTAATGCAAGGCTGCAGGTAACGCAGGCGCTGAGGCGCTGGGTGGCGCACCTCCCGAGCACTGCCAGCGCCATGTATCCAGCTGGAATGAATGATGCCAGGGCCTGCCTGAGCCAAGCACAACCGTGTGTCTGGCTCAGGCAGGTCTTGCTGTTTGCTTACCGGAATATCCTTCCCGGAAGACATCGGGATAGGGTAAAACTCCGTAATTGACAAACAAGCAACCGGTGCCGATAACCTCTGGCGCTACCCCGGGTTGGAGTAGGAGGCCCGTAGCTTACGCAAGCGAGCCGGCACTGCCAACTACCAGCTGTTGCCTCATTCCACTCACTCAACTCCATTCCTGATTATGGCCACCAACCCTGAGCCGGACGTGCCGGCCAACCATAACGAAGACCGCCGCACCTTTCTGAAACAGTCGTCTCTGCTTACGGCCCTGGCCCTGGTGCCCGGTCCGGTGGTATCGGCTGCGGAGGCTAAGCTGGACGAGCGGGTAGCCGAAGCCATTGAGCAAGTGCCCCTGAGCCTGAAAGTCAACGGCAAAAAGCTGAAGCTGAAAGTGGAGCCCCGCACCACCCTGCTGGACCTGCTGCGCGAAAACCTGCACCTCACCGGCACCAAAAAAGGCTGCGACTACGGCCAGTGCGGCGCCTGCACCGTGCATGTGGACGGCCAGCGCGTGAACAGCTGCCTGAGTTTTGCCGTGATGCACGACGGCCAGGAAATTACCACCATTGAGGGCCTGGCCGATGGCGACAAGCTCCACCCCATGCAGGAGGCCTTCGTGAAGCACGATGGCTTCCAGTGTGGCTACTGCACCCCCGGCCAGATTATGTCGGCCGTGGCCTGCGTGCGTGAGGGTCACGCCGGTTCGGAGGAAGAAATCCGGGAGTACATGAGCGGTAATATCTGCCGGTGCGGGGCCTATCCCAACATTGTAGCCGCTATTCAGGACGTGAAGCAGGGAGGACAAAAGGTATGAACCAGTTCCAGTACGTGCGCGCTACCAAGCCGCAAGCCGCCATTGAGGCGGTAGCCAAGGACCCCAACGCCCGCTTTATTGCCGGCGGCACCAACCTCGTGGACCTGATGAAGCGCGGCGTGATGACCCCGCAAAAGCTGGTGGACATCAACCGCCTGGATCTGCGCAAAATTGAGCGCCAGAACAACGCCCTGCGCATTGGGGCATTGGCCCTGAACTCCACCGTAGCCGACGACAGGCAGGTGCGGGAGCGGCACCCATTGCTGGCGCAGGCACTTAATGCCGGGGCCTCGCCGCAGCTGCGTAACATGGCTACGGTGGGCGGCAATATGCTGCAGCGCACCCGTTGCCCGTATTTTTACGATACGGCCCTGCCCTGCAACAAGCGCGTGCCGGGCTCGGGCTGCGGGGCGCTGGAGGGCATCAACCGTATGCACGCCATCTTCGGCTTCTCTGATAAGTGCATTGCCGTGCACCCTTCTGATATGAGTGTGGCCCTGGTAGCCCTGGATGCCACCGTGCAGGTGAGCGGCCCCAAAGGCAACCGCAGCATCCCCTTCGCCGACTTTCACCGCCTACCCGGCGACACCCCCGAAAAGGACACCAACCTGGAGCCCGGCGAATTGATTACGGCCGTGGATATTCCGGATGGTCCGTTTACCAAGCATGTACACTACCAGAAAGTGCGGGAGCGGGCCAGCTACGCTTTTGCCCTGCTTTCAGTAGCGGCGGCCCTGGATATTGACAATGGCACCATTAAAGCGGCGCGGCTGGCCATGGGCGGGGTGGCGCATAAGCCCTGGCGCCTCACGGCGGCCGAGCAGGCGCTGGTTGGCCAGCCCGCTACCGAGGCAACCTTCCGGCAGGCGGCCATCGTGGCCATGCAGGGTGCCAAAGCTTTCAAACACAATGAATACAAGCTGCGCCTGGGCCCGAACACCATTGTGCAGGCTCTGAAAACGGCCGCGGCCGCCTAACCCCCACCAAGTATGAACGCCCCAGAAAAGAAAATCGGCGCGCCCATGAACCGGGTGGACGGCCGCCAGAAAGTAACCGGCGCGGCCAAATATTCGGCTGAATACGAGCTGCCTAACATGGCCTACGCCGTGCTGGTGGGCAGCACCGTAACCAAAGGCCGCCTCAGCAGCATTGATACCAAAGCTGCCGAGCGGGCTCCCGGTGTGCTGGCCGTCATTACCCACCTCAATGCGCCCAAAGCCCCCGGTGTAAAGCCTGCGGGCAAGGACCCCTCGCAGCCGCAAACGGTGGGCAGTGCCTTGCAGGTACTTACGGACGATAAAATTCGCTTCAACGACCAGCCCATTGCCGTGGTGGTGGCCGATACCCTGGAGCGGGCCCGCTTTGCGGCGCGGCTGGTAAAGGCCCAGTACGCCCCGGAAAAGCACCAGACTAACCTAGAGGCCAACAAAGCCAATGCCTTCCTGCCCACCCAGGCCAAGAAAAACCCGAAGTCGGGGGCGGCGGACTACCAGCGCGGGCAGGTAGATGCCTATAAAACCGGTGCCCTGAAGCTGGAAGCCGAGTACGTGATACCCACCGAGGTGCACCACCCCATGGAGCTGCAAGCCATTACGGCCCACTGGGAAGCTCCCGACCGGCTCACGCTCTACGACAAAACCCAGGGTACCATGGCCACCCGCCGCGACTTTGCCCGGCAGTGGGGCCTACCCGAAGAGAATGTGAAGGTTATTGCCACCTACGTGGGCGGTGCTTTCGGCAACGCCCTGCACAGCTGGCCCCACGAGTCGGCGGCCATTATTGCGGCCAAGGTGGTGAACCGCCCCGTGAAGCTGATGCTGACCCGGGAGCAGATGTTCACTATGGTGGGATACCGCCCCTACACCTGGCAGAAGATTGGAATGAGCGCCACGGCCGACGGCAAAATTACGGCCATTACCCACGAAAGCATCGGCCAGACGTCCACCTATGAGGAGTTCGTGGAAGCCACCCTGGGCCAGACCAAGATGATGTACGAGTCGCCGAACCTGACTACGCGCTACCGGCTGGCGGCCCTGGATGTAGGCTCCCCCATCTGGATGCGCGGCCCCGGCGAGGCCACCGGGGCGTTTGCCCTGGAGTCGGCCATGGATGAAATGGCTTTCCTGCTGAACCTGGACCCGCTGGAGTTTCGTCTGCGCAACTATACTGATCAGGACCCCGAGAAAAACCGCCCCTGGAGCAGCAAATTCCTGAAGGAGTGCTACCAGGCCGGGGCCGAGCGGGTGGGCTGGAATAAGCGCCAGCTCAAGCCCGGCGCCCTGCGCGACGGAGAGTGGCTGATTGGGTACGGCATGGGCGTGGGCACCTTCGGGGCACACCGGGGCTCCTCTAAAGCCAGCGCCCAGCTGTTGCCCAACGGCACCGTGCTGCTGCAAAGCGCCGTTACGGACATCGGCCCCGGCACCGGCACGGCCATGACCCAGATTGCGGCCGACACCCTGGGCCTGGCCCCCAGCAGGATTCGTTTTGAGTGGGGCAACTCCGACTTTGCCCAAGCGCCCACCCAGGGTGGCTCGGCCATTGTAAACACCGTGGGCCCGGCCGTGCAGGAAGCATGCCTGGCCCTGAAAGACAAGCTGCGCGAGCTGGCCGGTAGCAGTAACGCCGCTTTTGCTTCTGCCAAGAAAGAAGATGTGGTTTTGGCTAACGACCACCTCACCTTGAGCGGTGATAACACCGTCCGCGCCGGCTACGCCGACTTGGTAAAGCAGGCCGGCGGCACGGCCGTCACCGTGGAGTCTAAACCCGGCGGTGAGGGCCAGAAGGTTTCGATGTACTCATTTTCGGTACATTTTGCTGAGGTGAGGGTGCACGAGCTGACCGGCGAAGTGCGGGTAAGCAAGCTGGTTTCCTGCGCCGATGCCGGTACCATCATCAACGAGAAAACCGCCGGCAACCAGATGAAAGGCGGCGCGGTGGGCGGCATCGGCATGGCCCTGATGGAGCACGCCATCATCGACGACCGGTTTGGCCGCTATGTCACCAAGGACCTGGCCGATTACCACGTACCCGTGCACGCCGACTCCCCGGCCGTGGAGGTGTTTTTCGTGAATAAGCCCGACCCCTACGTAAACAAGCTGGGCACTAAGGGCATCGGCGAAATTGCCACCATCGGCGTAGCCCCGGCCATTGCCAATGCCGTGTTCAACGCCACTGGCAAGCGGGTGCGGGAGCTGCCCATCACCCCGGATAAACTGATGTAAGCTGCGTAAATACGCCTACTTGCGTTTCGTGGTTGAATGATAATACGCTGAACGATGATGGCGGCTTCTATTCAGCGACGCAACGCCACTAGGCATTTCTGTAACCAGCGCCGCCCTTTCCAGACAGCTTCAGAAAGGGCGGCGCTGATTGTCACGCCGCTGTGGCCTAGCCCGACGGCTTTTTCATGCACATGGTACGCGCTCCAGGTGGCGCGGACTTTCTAACTTGCCGCTCCACCCAATTACCCGCTTGTGTCTGTTGCCGCTGAAACCCACCCCCAAACCTCCATTCTCATTATTTACACCGGCGGCACTGTCGGGATGGCTTACAACAAGCGTGGCGAGCTGGTGCCTATGAACTTCGAGCAGATTCGCAAGAAGATGCCGGAGCTGCACCAGCTGAACATGCAGGTGGACGTGACCAACCTCGGGGACCCCATCGACTCCAGCAACGTCACGGCCCAGGACTGGCTGCGGCTGGCCGCCCTCATCCAGGAGAAGTACGACCGGTACGACGGCTTTGTGGTGCTGCACGGCACTGATACCATGGCTTATTCGGCCGCGGCGCTCAGCTTTCTGCTTGAAAACCTGGGCAAGACGGTGGTGTTTACCGGGGCGCAGGTGCCCGTGGGCCGCATCCGCACCGATGCCCGCCGCAATTTGGTAACAGCCCTGGAAATGGCCGCCGCCCGCCACCCCACGGCTGGCACCGTGCGCGTGCCCGAGGTATGCCTGTTCTTCAACGACCAGCTCATCCGGGGCAACCGGGCCAAAAAGGTAGAAAGCCAGCAGTACAACGCCTTTCGCAGCGAAAACTACCCCCCACTGGCCGAAGCGGGGATTGAGCTGGAATTCAACGACAAGCAGATTCGGCTGTTGCCTCCAGCTGCGCTCAAAGTGCATCAGCAGCTAGAGGAAAGCGTGAGTATCGTGCATCTGTTTCCGGGCCTGACGGAACGCATGCTCCGGGCGCAGCTGGAGGCTCCGGGCCTGCGCGGGGCGGTGCTGCTCACCTACGGGGCCGGCAACGCCCCCACGGCGGCCTGGTTTCTGGAGGCCTTGCGCGCCGCCACCGAGCGGGGCTTACTCCTGCTGAATGTGAGCCAGTGTGAGGAAGGCCGCGTAATGCAGGGCCACTACGAAACCAGTGCTTACCTCACCGAGATGGGCGTGCTGGGCGGAGCTGATATTACGGTGGAAGCCGCCATTACCAAACTTATGTTTGTGCTGGCACTCAACGAGAAACCCGACCACCTGCGCCAGCTGCTTACCCAGGACCTGCGCGGCGAAATCACAATAATCTGAGCAAAGGCCCACCCCGGCTTGCGTATCCCGAAAATCGGGTGTTATTTTGCGCCACTTCCCGCAATACCCAGAGAGGTGTCCGAGTGGTTGAAGGAGCACGCCTGGAAAGTGTGTATGGGTCTAAAGCTCATCGTGGGTTCGAATCCCATCCTCTCTGCATTAAAGCCCGTTTGCACGCTGCAAACGGGCTTTTTGTTTCTTGGTTCGTGGTATTCTGACTTCCTCCCGCCTTTGTCACCCAACGGCGGGCTTTTCCGTTGAAGGCCTATTATGAAACGACCCCACGTAATCTGCCACATGATGTCCACGGTGGACGGCAAAATTCTGGCCGCCAACTGGCAGGACCAACAGCTCACCGATACTTATTCCGGCTACTTTGAGAAATACCACGAAACCTTTACCAGCCAGGCCTGGATGTGCGGGCGCGTGACAATGGAGCGCGACTTTTCGGGTGGTGTGCAGCCTGAGTTGCAGCCCGCCCCACATCCCATTGCCCGGGAGCCGTTCGTTGGGGATGCCTCTGCCACTTCCTTCGCCGTGGCCGTGGATGCCCACGGCAAGCTGGGCTGGGACAGCAACACCACCGGCGGCGACCATATCGTGGAGGTGCTCACCGAGCAGGTCAGCGACGAGTATTTGTATTACCTGCAGCGCCAGCGCATTTCCTACCTGTTTGCGGGCAAACAGGAAATCGACTTTGCTTCAGTCCTGACACAATTGGCTGAGTTGTTTCCCATTGAAACGCTGATGCTGGAGGGGGGTGGTCACCTCAACGGCTCTCTGCTCAACGCCGGCCTCATTGACGAATTCAGCCTGCTGGTGCTACCCATTGCCGATGGCACAGCCCAGTCGCCCACCACGTTTGAGGTGAGCGACTACCTGAAAAAAGGCCCTGCCACCCGGCTGTATCTCCAGCAGGTGCAGCAGCTGGACAACGACGTGGTGTGGCTGAAATACCGGTTTCAACAATCCTGAACCTGACCTTCCATGCACATCTGGCTACTGCCCATACAGGGTCTTCTCAGGAGGCAGCGGGCGTACAGAGCCCCACTTTCTGAGCGCACACCGCAAACCAGTTGTTTGGCATTTGCTGAAGGGCTATACCCGTTCTGTGGTGCTCGTCAACCCGTTGAGCCTTGTAATCCGGGAATCATGCTGCCTCGCTTACCGCCGAAGCATGATTCCCGGATGCATGCCAAGCTAAGAACACCGGTAGTTTTGTAGCACGCGCCAGTGAAGCTATTGACGTTGCTACTCGTAGAGCTCCTTGTAGATAAGCAGCGGGTTGCCGGTGACTACCTGCTCGCCCGGCGTCAGGCCACCGCGCAGGAAGCTCACGCCGCCCACCGTGGGACCGGTTTCCACCGCCCGGGTTTCCACCTTCCCCGATTCCTGCAACACCAGTGCGTAGCGGCGGCCGTTGGCAAATACCAGGCTGCCGGCCGGCACGGTGGGCAGCTGTTCGGGCAGGGTGCGGGTGAGCTGCACCTGGGTGTACATGCCAGGCTTGAGCAAATGGCCGGGGTTGAGGAGCCGCACCCGCACCTGCAGGCTCTTGCGGGTAGCGTGCAGTAGGTTGAATACCTTATCAACCTGCCCGGTAAATACCTTATCAGGGTAGGCCAGCGTCCGGATTTCGGCGGGTACGCCCACCCGCACGCCAGCAATGTCGGCCTGGAACACGTCGGCCAGCACCCACACCTCATCCAGGTTGGCCAGGGTGAACAGGGCATCCACCTGTCCCGGGTCAAACTGCATACCGGCGCTGACGTGCTTGGCGGTAATGGTGCCCGCCAGCGGGGCCCGCATCACGTACTGCTCCTGCGTGGCCCCCAATACCGCCTGCTGCTGCTGCACCCGGCGGGTTTCGGCCTGGGCCGTGCGCCACGCCGCCCGGGCCTGGGCCAGCTCCCGCTCCGAGGCCATGCCATCGGCGTGCATCGATTCCGTAGCGGCCAGCTCCCGGCGGGCAGTAGCCAGGTTGATGGCGGCCACCTGGGCTTCCTGGACCAGCCCCGCCACCCGAGTGCTGCGCACCACAGCCAGCACCTGGCCCTTGCTCACCTCGTCGCCCAGCATCACGGGCACCGACTCCACTACGCCCCCGGCCACCGGGTACACGGGAGCCGTGCGGTCGGCATTGGTAACTACCTGTCCACTGAGCTTCAGCCGGGCCTGCACCGGGGCCAGGCGCACGGTATCGGTGGTGAGGTTAGTGAGTCGGGGAGCAGCGGCGGGCGTTACGGTTTCGGTGGCTTCTTCGGAGCAGCTGGCCAGGCCGGAGGGTAGCAGCAACAGGCTGGCGAAGTGGAATAATCGGTTCATGAGGTAAGCAACACAGGTGAGGTGCAAGCTTACGCCGCCGGTATTAGGACCCGGTTAGAAGCGCATTAGAAACGGATTAGAGCGTGAGGATTTGATGAATTTTCTTCCGGATTTTGTAGATGGAGGCCGTAATAAAGAAGGATAGAACGTCATGCAGAGGCGCAGCCGAAGCATCTCGCATGCTGTGTTGTTGGTTCGTAGTAGGGGTTGCACGATGTAGAGACGCAACACTTTGCGTCTCGTCGTTGAACGACACGGTAATGTAGCGTTTGAATAACGTTAGCAGCGACGTGGTAACGCACAATCCAAACAACGTCAGCAACGACGAGACGCAAAATATTGCGTCTCTACATCGTGCAATAACTCCACCTTTCTGCTACAATTCCACCTCTACCACCGTGCCCTGGCCCGGCCGGGAGCTGATGCGTACCTCCCCGCCGTGCAGCTGAATAATCTTGCGGGCCAGCGGCAGCCCCACGCCGTGCCCCACCACCTGCCGGGCGTTATCGGCCCGGAAAAACGGCTGGAAGACCTGCGGCAGGGCTTTTTCACTGATGCCAATGCCGTGGTCCTGCACCCAGATATAGCGCCGGCCGGCCCGGTATTCCAGCCGCACTTCCACCGGCTGGTTGGTGGGGGAGTATTTCAGGGCGTTGTCCAGCAGGTTGGTGAGGGCCCGGCTCAGCAGCTGGCGGTTGCCCAGGATTTCCAGGGCCTCGGCATCCTCCGGCAACTGCCCGAACGTGAGCTGCACCCGGCGGCGCTGCTCCGGCAGCACCGCTTCTCGGGCTTCAGCCAGCAGCTCATCCAGCCGGATTTCGTCGCGGGCCCCGGTGTTGGTTTGGGTGAGGTCGAGCAGGTTGTTGATGAGCAGTTTCAGCTGTTGCAGCTCGTATAGCACCGAGGCCACGCCTTCCCGGTAGGCGGCCGGCTCCCGCTCCCTGTTCAGCAGCACCTGCAGCTCGCCAATGGTGGCCGTGAGGGGGGTGCGCAGCTCGTGCGAGGCATTGCTGACGAAGGTACGCTGCGTCTCAAAACCATCTTCGAGCCGCTCCAGCATGCGGTTGAAGGTGCGGGCCAAACGGGTTATTTCGTCCTGCTCGTGGCTGATGCCTTCGCTCACTCGCAAGTGCAGATCCTGGGTGGTGATGCGGTCCACCTGGTCGTTGACACGGGCAATCGGAGCCAGGGCCTTCCCGGCAAACACCCGGCCGGCCACGTATATCACCACCAGACTTGCCACGAAGATGCTGGCCAGAATCAGCACCAAATGCTCCAGTCGGGCTACGCCGGAGTGGTTTTCCGCGGCAGCCACAATAACGAACTGGCCCTGATTATCGGTGTAAAACAGCCCGATAGCCTGCCGGTTGCCCAGCGTAAAATACACTTCTTTCTCAGTGAGAATCCGCGTCAGCATCCGGTCGGAAATGGCCACGCGCGTATCCTGCTCAATGAAGCGGGGCTGCAGCTTATCGTCGTAAATCTGTAGTACCTCGCCGGTAAGCGTGCGCAGGTAGCGGCGCTGAAACTCCCGGAATGCCTCGGCCCGCAGCTCGTCCTGCTCCAGAAACACGTAACCCGTCACCTCAGCCCGGTCGCGCAGGCGCTGGTGAAATTCCTCGTGGGTGTAATCGGCCTGCAGCAGGTAGATGGTGGTCATCACCGCCAGCAAAATCACCGCCACCACGCCCACAAACAGCCACGTCAATCGGTTCCGGATGGTCATGGGGGAGTGGTGAAGTTGTGAAGGGCAAGCAAAGGACCTAAAAGAACGTCATTCTGAGCGAAGCCGGAGGCGAAGTCGAAGGATGACGTTCTTTTCTCACTTCTCACTCCTGGGCCCGCAGCACGTAGCCCATGCCCACCACCGTGTGAATGAGCTTGCGAGGAAAGGGCTTATCGACTTTGTTGCGCAGGTAGTTCACGTACACATCCACCACGTTGGAGCCGGCGTCGAAGGAGTCTTCCCACACGTCGGCGGCCAGCTCGGCGCGGCTGAGCACGCGGCCGGGGTGGCGCAGCAGCAGCTCCAGCAGCCCAAATTCGCGGGCGGTGAGCTTAAGCGGCTGTCCGGCCCGCGTTACGGTTTTGGCGGCCGAGTCCAGTGTCAGGTCCTCAAAGCTGAGGGCCGAGCCCTTAGCCTGCTGACCGCGCCGCCGCGTAAGGGCCCGCACCCGCGCCACCAGCTCCGGAAAATCGAAAGGCTTTACCAGGTAATCGTCGGCCCCGCCGCCAAAGCCGTGCAGCTTGTCTTGGGTGGTGCCCAGGGCCGTGAGCAGGAGCACCGGCGTCTGCTGATCCTGCGCCCGGATGGCTTCCAGTACCTCCAGCCCGCTGAAATAGGGCAGAATCACGTCCAGAATAATCAGCTCGTAGGAGTGGGAGAGGGCCAGCTGCCGCCCAAAGCGCCCATCGTAGGCCACCTCCACCTCAAATCCTTCTTCTTCCAGCCCCCGCTTTATAAACGCCGATACCTTGGGCTCATCTTCAACCAACAGAATTTTCATGGGGAAATGGTTGAATGGGTGGATTGTTGAATGGGTGAACTGTCATCCTGAGCATGTCGCGCATCAAGCGAGGACGAAGGACCTTACCATATTTGCCTAGTTCAGCATACTTTCCGTTCCGCCACCAGCCGTTCTGCTGTTATAAGGTCCTTCGTCCTCGCTTGATGCGCGACATGCTCAGGATGACAGATTTTCTAATTCAGCTATCCATCCGTTCAACCACCCAACCATCCACCTACCTAGCCCTAGTCCTCATCCTCGTAATCCAGCCCCAGCAGTTGGTTCAGGGCTTGCTGGATTTCGCTGGCGGCGTGCAGCTGCCCGGCTTTGCGGGCCACGCTGAGACCCTTGCGGTAAACTTTTTCGGCTTCTTCGGGCTTTTCCAGCTGTTGCAGCATCTTGCCGGCGTGGTAGTACGTACCCACGTAGTCCGGATGCTCGTCAAGTAGTTTCTGGTAGTACATCATGGCCCGTTCCGGCTCCGTGGCCCGGTATTCGGTGGCCAGCGCGTAGATGGTAAACGCGTCGGTAGGATCATCCTGGTAGAAGGCCAGGAGTTGTTGCAGGCGGCTCGGCGCAGTTTCCATGGGGCGGTAGTTTTGAGTATCTTCGCCCCAAATTTGACACTTTCTCCTAGTATCTTCCATATAAGCAGCCGTAGATGAAGTTTCTCGTTTGCATCAGCAACGTACCCGACACGACCACCAAAATCACGTTCACTCCTGATAATAAGGAGTTTAACAAGGCTGGTGTACAGTTCGTAATCAATCCCTGGGATGAGTATGCACTCACTCGCGCCATTGAGCTGAAAGAAGCCCAGGGTGGCGGCACCGTAACGGTACTCAACGTAGGGGAGGCCGATACTGAGCCCAACATCCGCAAGGCGCTGGCCATCGGGGCCGACGACGCTATCCGCGTGAATGCTCACCCCAAAGATGCCTTCTTTGTAGCCCAGCAGATTGCCAGCATCGCCAAAGACGGTGGCTACGACGTGATTCTGATGGGCAAGGAAAGCATCGACTACAACGGCTTTCAGGTGCACGGCATGGTAGGCGAACTGCTCGGCATTCCCACCGTGGCCCCGGCCATGAAGCTGGATATGAGCGGCAACACCGCCACGCTGGAGCGCGAAATTGAAGGCGGCAAGGAAATCGTGGAAGTAAACACGCCCTTCGTGGCTTCCTGCCAGCAGCCGATGTGCGAGCCCCGCATTCCCAACATGCGCGGCATCATGACGGCCCGCACCAAGCCCCTGAAAGTGGTGGAGCCCACCGCCGACGCCGCCCGTACGGAAGTATCGTCGTACGCGCTGCCCCCGGCCAAGCAAGGCGTGAAGCTCATCCCCGCCGAAAACGCCGGTGAGCTGATCAAACTGCTCCGCAACGAAGCCAAGGTTATCTAAAAAGTAGAATGATGAGTGTTGAATTATGAATGATGAATTGGGTTGGCATTGCTTACGCGGGCTGGCTGCATCATTCGCAAATTCATAATTCATAATTCAACATTCAGCACTCATAACTCTCTGAAAAATGTCTGTACTAGTAGTTGTTGAATGTGACGGCGGCGAGGTAAAGAAATCCTCGCTGGAAGTAGCTTCCTACGGCAGCCAGGTAGCCCAGATGCTGGGCACCACGGCTACGGCCGTAGCCGTGGGTGAAGCCACCGAAGCCAACCTGGCCAAGCTGGGCGAGCAGGGCATCACCAAGGTGCTGCACGACGCCGAGCCCCGCCTCAAGGATTTCGTGAACGGGGCCTACACCAAGCTGATTGCCGCCGCCGCCCAGAAGGAAGATGCTAAAGTCATTGTACTGGCTAACTCCAACATCGGGGCCTCGGTAGGCTCGCGGTTGTCGGTGCGCCTGCAGGCCAGCATTGCCACCAACGTGGTGGAACTGCCCAAAACCGACGGCGGCTCGTTCACGGTGAAGCGCGGTGCCTTCTCGGGTAAAGCCTTTGCTGATGTGAAGCTGGACGGCGACCGGAAAATCATTGCCGTTAAGAAAAACTCCATCGAAGCCCTGCACGAGGCTGGCAAAACCGCTCAGGTAGAGGCCTTCTCGGCTCAGCTGACGGATGCCGACTTCGCCGATGCTCCCAAGCAGGTGGTGATGCAGGACCAGGCCGGCGGCATTCTGCTGCCCGAGGCCGACAAAGTAGTATCGGGTGGCCGCGGCATGAAAGGCCCCGAGAACTGGAACCTCATTGAGGACCTGGCGAAGGCCCTGGGCGCGGCTACGGCCTGCTCCAAGCCAGTATCGGACGTAGATTGGCGCCCTCACCACGAGCACGTGGGCCAGACGGGCATCACCGTGTCGCCGAACCTGTACATTGCCTGCGGTATTTCGGGGGCCATTCAGCACCTGGCCGGGGTGAACTCCTCCAAAGTGATTGTGGTCATCAACAAAGACCCCGAAGCTCCTTTCTTCAAAGCCGCTGATTACGGCATTGTGGGCGACGTGTTTGATGTGCTGCCCAAGCTCACGCAAGCGGTAAAAGAGCTGAACTAATGCGAGTGTGATGTGCGAAATGCGGGAGTGTGCTGCGGCCGTTCCCGTTTTTTGCACATTTTCGCATTCTTCACACTAGCCAATTCACCCAGACCTTCCTTGTGAAAAAAATACCGCTCGAAATCCTGGGCCTCTCGTCCAGCCAGTCGCAGTCGGGTTCTTTCGCCCTCATCCTGGGTGAAAAAACCGGCAACCGGCGTCTGCCGATTATCATCGGCATGTTTGAGGCGCAGAGTATTGCCATCCAGATAGAGAAAATTAACCCGAACCGCCCCCTCACCCACGATTTGTTTAAGTCGTTTGCTGAGCAGGTACACGTGGCTGTTCTGGAAGTACTGATTTCCGATTTGAAGGAAGGCGTTTTCTACTCCAAGATTGTGTGCTCCGATGGGGCCACCACCTTTGAGCTGGACTCGCGTCCTTCTGATGCCATTGCTATTGGCCTGCGTTTCGGTGTGCCCATCTTCACGGTGGAGAGTGTGCTGAGCGAAGCCGGTATCATCCTGTCGGACCTTGATGAAAATGCCGAGGACTCGGATGAGGATGATGACGACGATGAGGATGACGATGCTGGCGACCGGCCCTCGGCGGCTCCGGTGGAGCCCAAGGAGCCTAGTGGGCAGGTATCATTGGATGAGCTGACCAAAATGCTGGCCCAAGCTCTGGAGCGCGAAGATTACGAGAAAGCCGCCAAAATTCGCGACGAGCTCAATAAGCGCAACAACGGCTAATTACCCATTGCGGCAAACCAAAAGCCCCGAACACCCGCCTGGCTGTTCGGGGCTTTTGGTTTGCCGTGGAGGCAGACCTTTTACCTGTTGCTACCTACTTTCTTCATGGAAACACCTACTCCTGATTTACGCTACCCCGTCGGCCACCCCGTATTGCCCGATGAGTCCCTGAACCGGGGTGCCCGCACCGCCTACATGGCCCAGATTGCCACCCTGCCCGATCAAGTGCGGGCGGCCGTGGCGGGCTTCAGCCCGGAGCAACTGGATACGCCCTACCGCCCCGGCGGCTGGACGGTGCGCCAGGTCCTGCATCACCTGCCCGACTCGCACCTCAATGCATACACGCGCTTCCGCTTAGCCCTTACCGAGGATAATCCTACAATTCGTCCTTACGATGAAGCTGCTTGGGCGGAACTGCCGGACGTGGCCACTACGCCGCCCGCCGTATCGTTGGCGCTGCTGGAGGCCCTGCACATCCGCTGGGTGAAGCTGCTGCGCGGCCTGGAGGAAGTTCAGTGGCAGCGCACGTTCTTCCACCCGGAAACCAAGCGTACCTTCACCCTCGACCAGGCTCTGGTGCTGTACGCCTGGCACGGCCGACATCACCTGGCCCATATTGCTGAACTGGTACGCCGGGAGGGCTGGCGGAAGTAGGAAAAGAGAGTTAAGTGATGAGCTATGAATTGTAGTAAAGGAGTAACTATGCTCCTCACCACAATTCATAGCTCATCACTCATTACTCAATTCTCAAATATTAATGGCTTCGTCGGTGGTGGCGGCGGCGAGGCCGCCTTCGGTTTCGTCGTCCACCTTTTTGGCGGCGCGTACCAGGCTGCTGCTGAAGATGAACTCTTTCAGCTCGGGAACCTGGGCATTCAGAATTTCATCCTTGTTGCCGTCCCACAGCTTGAGGCCTTTGTAGAGGAAGATGATATGGTCTCCGATTTCCACCACGGAGTTCATATCGTGGGTTACCACTACGGTGGTGATGCCGTATTCGTGGGTGATTTCGTGGATTAGCTCGTCGATTTTGATACTGGTGAGCGGGTCGAGGCCGGAGTTGGGCTCGTCGCAGAACAGGTAGGTGCAGTTGGGCGCAATGGCGCGGGCAATGCCCACGCGCTTCTTCATACCGCCCGAAATTTCGGAAGGCATCTTCTTACCCGCGTTTTCCAGCCCCACGCGCTTCAGGCAGAACTCTACCCGGTCGCGGCGCTCCTCGCGGGTCATTTCGGGTGTGAGCATCTTCAGCGGAAATTCCACGTTTTCGTACACCGTCATGGAGTCGAACAGGGCCGAGCCCTGAAACAGCATCCCGATTTTGCGGCGGATTTCCTGGCGGATCTGCACCTTGTTGTTGGTGAAAACGGTGCCGTCGAAGGTGATGCTACCCAAATCGGGTTTCATCAACCCCACAATGCACTGCAGCAGTACCGATTTGCCGGTGCCTGAACCGCCGAGCAGCAGGTTGCACTTGCCGGTTTCAAAAGTGCAGGTGATGCCCTTCAGAATCTGGTTGCCGTCGAAGGACTTCTGGACGTTATGAACTTCAATCATGAGAGTAGGAGCTAGAAGCTAGAAGTCAGGAGCCAAGAGAAGAAAAAATCAACTGCTGACTGCTAGCTTCCAACTACTTCTTTTACAGCAGCACTGCCGCCAGTACAAAGTCGGCAATGAGGATGGCAATGATGGAGTTGTTTACGGCCGTGGTGCTGGCATTACCAACTTCCAGGGCACCGCCTTCCGTGAAAAAGCCCTTGAAGGACGAAATAGCCGATACCAGAAAGGCAAATACCACCGATTTGATAAGGGCGAATACAATGTTGTAAGGAATGAAATCGGTGCGAATACCCTCAATGTATTCCTGCGCCGACAGTGCCCCGGTGAGGGAGCCTGCCAGGTAGCCGCCGATGATGGACAGCGCCATGGCCAGCACTACCAGCAGCGGAAACATGAGCATGGAGGCCAGAATGCGCGGAAACACGAGGTACGAGGCCGAGTTGATGCCCATTACCTCCAGCGCCGACACCTGCTCGGTAATGCGCATGGTGCCCAGGCCGCCGGCAATACTGGAGCCCACTTTACCGGCCAGCACAATGCTGGTAATCGTGGGGGCCAACTCCAGAATGGTCATTTCGCGCACCATGTAGCCGATGGTGCTTTTCGGAATCAGGGGGTTGGTGAGGTTGTAGGCAATCTGTACGCAGGTAACCGCCCCAATAAAGGCCGACACGATGGCCACAATGAAGATGGAGTTGATACCGATGACGATGCACTCATCCAGCGTGCGTTGCCACAACACCGCCAGGCGTTCTTTCCGCGTGAGCATGCTCTGAATAAAGAGCAGAAATTCACCGAAGGCTTTGACCATACTATCGAAAAACAAAAGGAAAAGCGAAACTTGCGGCCAGAAAACGCCAGACGGTGTGTAACCCGGGGAAGGTAGCCGCTGTGCTTACGTAAAAACCGCTTCAGCAATCAAAGGAATGCAAAAAAATATCGTTGTTACGGGAGGCACCAAAGGAATTGGGCGGGCACTGGTATTTCGGTTCCTGCGGGCCGGTTATCCGGTCGTTACCTGCGCCCGTTCCCTGGCCGACCTGCAGGAGCTGCAAGCCGCTGCCGCCGAGCTGGTTCCCGGGGCCGTGCTGCACACCTTCGCCGCCGACCTCAGCCAGCGCCCCGATACCGTCCGCTTCACAGACTTTGTGCAGCAGCAGGGTCCGGTGCAGGTGCTCATCAACAACACGGGCTCGTTTATCCCCGGAAGGTTGCAGGATGAGCCCCTGGACGGCTCGCAGCTGCGCCGGATGCTGGACGTGAACCTGCTCAGCGCCTACGACGTGACCCAGGCCCTGCTGCCGGGGCTGCTGGCCCAGCGCAGCGGCTATATCTTCAACATTTGCTCCACGGCCAGCCTTACGGCCTACCCCAACGGGGGCTCTTACGGTATTGCCAAGCACGCGCTGCTGGGCTTCACCCGTAACCTGCGCGAGGAACTGAAAGACGCCGGTATCCGGGTAACGGCCGTGCTGCCGGGGGCCACCCTCACGGCCAGCTGGGAAGGCGTGGACCTGCCCGCCGAGCGGTTCATCCGCGCCGAAGACGTGGCGGAAGCCATTTTCGGGGCCTTTTCCCTGTCGCCGCAGGCCGTGGTAGAGGAACTGCTGATTCGCCCGCAGCTGGGGGATTTGTAGGCGGTAGTTTTCTCGCAGTGGTGCGCGGGTGAAAGGCGCAGGGTTTCGCAGTGTTTGAACGGCCACTGCGAGACCCTGCGAGAAAACAGCCTACTCCGCTATCAGTTTCCCCTTACCCGTAGTCTTCATTTCCAGCTGTGGCCGAAGGCTGTAGAACACGGTGCCGGTGCCCGCGTGCGTGCCCGCCAGCAGCCCCGCCGCACGCGCGTGGATGTTGCCGTTGCTGTCAAAGTTGGTTTGCAGGTACAGGCTTTTAATCGGGAAACCGGCCGCGTACAGGCTGCCGCTGCCGCCTAGGGTGTGGTGCAGCTCCTGCGAGGAGCCCGTCAGGTAGATGTCGCCCAGCTCGTACTGGCTCATGCCCACGTAGTGGCTGCGCAGGTTGAGGTGGTAGTCACCGGAGCCGATGAGGTGGAAGAAAATGGTGTCCTGGCTGAATGTGCCCTCGGTGCGGATATCGGCCTGGCCGCGCAGGAAGGTGCTGGTGATACGGGGCGTGTGCAGCGTTACCTCGCGCGGGGTATCGTAGCGGCGCACCCAGTTGCAGCGGCTGGTGTTGCGGATAATTAGCTCGTCATCCTTGACTTCCAGGCGAATATCATCCTGCAGGTTTTTGCCGGCCCGCACTTCGGCGTAGGTGTCGGTATCCTGCACCACTGTCACCCGCACGTTGTCGTAGGTAGTGAGCACGCGGAAGGGCGGGAGGCTGCGGCGTTCCGTAACAATGCTGCCCGTGCTGGTAAAGCAGCCGGCTTCGTTCTCCTTGCTGCAGCCCGGCAACAGGCCGGCCACCAGGCCCGATACGGCCAGGGCGCGCAAAACCCGCCCCAGCCCGCTAACTTGCATCGTTAAATCTGACCACACCATAAAACCCGGACCTATGGACCTCAGCGGCAAGGTAGCCATTATCACAGGCGTCAGCAAAGGAATCGGGCGGGCCACCGTGGAGCTGCTGCTGGCCCGCGGCATGCAGGTGGCCGGCTGGGGCCGCACCGCCCCTGCCGACTTCAAGCACCCCCGCTTTCTGTTCATCGAGTGTGATATCCGCCAGGAAGCCGAGGTGCAGAAAGCCTACAAGGCCACCGAGAAAGCCCTGGGCAAGGAAATTCACGTGGTGGTGAACAACGCCGGCCTCGGCAACTTCGGCCCCATCGACGGCTTTTCGTCGGAGCAGTGGCACGAGATGTTCGATACCAACGTGCACGGGCTGTTCTACTGCACCCGCGCCGTACTGCCCGCCATGAAAAAGCAGCAGCTGGGCCACATCATCAACGTGGCCTCCCTGGCTGGCACGGCGGGCACAGCCAACCTGGCCGGCTACTGCGCCACCAAGTACGCCGTGCGTGGCTTCTCCGATGCTTTGTTCAAGGAAGTGCGCCCCCAGGGCGTGCGCGTGACCTGCGTGATGCCCGGCTCGGTGGAAACCAACTTCAACGGCAACGAGCCCGGCCAGCAGCCCGACCCGCACAAAATGCAGCCCGAAGACGTAGCCGCCACCATCGTGCACGCACTGGAAGCCCCGCAGACCGTATTGCTCTCGGAAATCCAAATGCGCCCGACGCAGGTAAAGTGAGTTATGACATTAGTAATACTATTATTTCTGCTATGGTACTGCATAAGGCAATGGCGTCAGTCGTTACCGCATCGACGCCGAAGAAAAGGTGTGTTTGTGGTACTGATTGTGTTGTGGGTGCTTATGCAGCTAAGTATTGCAATAACCCCGTTTTTAGCGGTTTATAGCACCTCCTGAATAGTAAAGAGAATGGTAGAAGTACAGAATCTTACGAAAACTTTCGGCCCGCAAACGGCCGTGGACAACGTCAGCTTCTCGGTTGGGAAGGGGGAAATCCTGGGGTTTCTGGGGCCGAACGGGGCCGGTAAGTCCACCACCATGAAAATTGCCACCGGTTACCTGCCGCCCTCTGCGGGCACGGTGGTGGTGGATGGCTTCGACGTGCAAACGACCCCGTTGGAGGTGCGCCGCCGGGTGGGCTACCTGCCCGAGCACAACCCGCTGTACCTGGATATGTACGTGCACGAGTACCTCGAATTCATCGGGGCGGTGCACGGGCTGGGCGGCAGCGCGCTGCGGCAGCGGGTACGCCAGCTGGTAGATAGGGTAGGGCTGGGGCGCGAGCAGAACAAGCAGATCGGGGCCCTTTCGAAAGGCTACCGCCAGCGCGTGGGGCTGGCCCAGGCCCTTATCCACGACCCCGGCGTGCTCATCCTCGACGAGCCCACCACCGGCCTCGACCCGAACCAGATCGGCGAAATCCGCAGCCTGATCCGGGAGCTGGGCCAGGACAAAACGGTCATCTTCAGCACCCACATTCTGCCCGAGGTGGAGGCCCTGTGCAGCCGCGCCGTCATCATCAACCGGGGCCGCTTGGTGGCCGACTCCCCCGTATCGGAGCTAGGAGCCCGCGCCGCCGGCGAAACCATCATCCGCGCCGAGTTTGAGCAGGCCATCGACGTGGCCCCGCTGCGGGCGTTGCCGGGCGTGCTGGCCGTGGAGGCCGAAACCGGCCACACCTACCGCATCCGGGCCCGCGCCGGCGCCGACCAGCGCGGCGCTATTTCGCGCCTGGCCGCTGCTCAGGGCTGGGTGCTGCTGGGCCTGCGCCAGGAAGAACAGCGGCTGGAGCAGGTGTTCCAGGAACTGACGAAGTAGCGTAAGCTTCAGCTTGCGTCCGTTTGCGCCGGAAGGACGGCTATATCTTGGTTCAATAATTCATTCATAGGTCCGCCCCGGCTGCGCGGCCCCTTTCGCAAGCTAAAGCTTACGCTACGTATGCTCGCAATACTTCGCAAAGAATTCAACAGCTTCCTGAACTCGCCCGTGGCTTACGTGGTGCTGGGGGTGTTTCTGGTGGCTACCGGCCTGTTCGTGTGGGTGTTTCCCGACAGCTCGGTGCTCGACTACGGGTTTGCCGATTTGCAGACGCTGTTCAACATTGCCCCCTGGATTTTCCTGTTCCTGATTCCAGCCCTCACCATGCGCACGTTTGCCGAGGAGAAGAAGGCCGGCACCATGGAGCTGCTGCTCACCCGCCCGCTCACCGACGGCCAGATCATCGGGGGCAAGTACTTGGCCTGCCTGCTGCTGGCGTTGCTGGCACTGGTGCCCACGCTGCTCTATTACTACTCGGTGTACCAGCTGGGCAACCCCGCCGGCAACATCGACTCGGCCGCAACGGTGGGCTCCTACCTGGGGCTGGCGCTGCTAGCAGCCGTGTTTGCGGCCATCGGGGTGCTGGCCTCGGCCCTCACGCGGGACCAGATTGTGGCCTTCTTGGCGGCCGTAGTAGGGTGCTTCCTGGTATACTCGGGCTTCGATTCGCTGGCCTCGGTGTTTGATGGCGGCCTGGCCTACTACATCGGGCAGCTGGGCATTGCCGCCCACTACCGCGACTTGGCCAAGGGCCTCATCGACTCCCGCGACCTGCTGTACTTCCTGAGTCTGATTGCCGGCTGCCTGCTGGCCACGCGCCTGGTGCTGCAAAGCCGCAACTGGTAAGGGTTTTTTAGCGGTTAGCTGATGGCAGTTGGCTGTTGGCTTTTCTTAACAGAAAGAGAGGGGTTGGTAGCCAAATTTGGGGGCCGGCCTGACATAAAAAGACATTCGCAAGTGAGTTCAGAACAACAGCCATCAGCTACCAGCCAGCAGCTACCAGCTAATTCGGCATCCGCCAGAAAACGCCGCGACCTGACGCGCTTCGGGGCGGTGCTGCTGGGGCTGCTGCTGCTCAACTTCCTCGGGGGGCTGTACTTCTTCCGCCTCGACCTCACGGAGGAAAAGCGCTACACCATGTCGGCCGCCACCCAGACGTTGCTTTCGGGCCTCAAGCAGCCCGTCACCGTCACGGTGTACCTGGATGGCGACTTTCCGCCGGCCTTCCGCCGACTGCAGCAGTCGGTGCGCGAAACGCTGAACGAAATGCAGGTGCACAGCGGCTCCAACCTGCACTACGTGTTCGTGGACCCCTCGGCGGCCGGCACCGAAAAGGCCCGCAACGAGTACTACCAGACGCTGTTCAAGAAGGGCCTGAGTCCCACCAACCTGGGGGCCAACGAGAACGGCAAGCGCGTGGAGAAAATCATCTTTCCCTGGGCCGTGGTATCGGCCGGCGGCAAGGAGCAGAACGTGCTGCTGCTGCGCGGCAACCAGGCCGCCCCTTCGGATGTGCGCCTCAACCAGAGCATCGAAGGGCTGGAATATGAGCTGGCCTCGGCCATCCGCAAGCTCAACCCCGGCCAGCGCAAGCGCATTGGGGTGGTGGAAGGCCACGGCGAGCTGACCAACGTGGAAGCCGGCGACCTGATCGGCTCCCTGAGCCAGTACTACGACGTGTTCCGGGTGAACCTGGCCCAGTCAAGGCCCGAGGCGCTGCAGACGCTCAGCGCCATCATCGTGGCCAAGCCGGCCGGGGCGTACACCGAGCCCGAGAAGTTCAAGCTCGACCAGTTCATCACCCGGGGCGGCAACGCGCTGTTCTTCGTGGATGCCATGCGCGTGAACCTCGACAGCGCCAGCCGGGGCGGCATGCTGGCCTTCCCCCAGTCGCACAACCTGGATGATTTGCTGTTCAAGTACGGCGTGCGCGTGAACCCCGATCTGCTGCTCGACCTCAACTCCGGCGTAATTCCGCTGGTAACGGGCATGACCGGCAACAAGCCCAAAGTGGAGCCCATGCCCTGGCAGTTCTACCCCCTCATCAACAAGTTCAGCCCGCACCCCATCACCCGCAACCTCGATGCGGTGTACACCAAATTCGTGAGCAGCATGGACACGGTGAAGGCCACCGGCATCCGCAAAACGCCGCTGATGTTCACCTCCCGCTACACCCGGGTGCTGCCCTCGCCGGTGCCCGTGAACCTGAACGACGCCCGCCTGGAGCCCAACCCCAAGCTCTATACCTCCCAGTTTAAGCCCGTGGGCTACCTACTCGAAGGCCAGTTCGGCTCCCTCTACGCCAACCGTGCCGAGCCCGGCACCACCAACTTTCAGCCCGCCACACCCGCCGGGGCCAAGCCCGCCAAAATTCTGGTGGTGTCAGATGGCGACTTCGTGCGCAACGAGGTGGACCCCAAAACCGGCCGGCCCTTCCGTCTGGGCTTCGACCGTCTCGCCAGCACCGAGTTTGCCAACCGCGAGCTGCTGCTCAACGCCGTGGACTACATGCTCGACGAATCGGGCCTGATTGCCGTGCGCGGCAAGCAAATCACCCTGCGCCCCCTCGACAAGCTGCGGGTAGTGGAGGAGCGCCGCCGCTGGCAGCTGCTGAACCTGGGCGCGCCGTTGGTGCTGCTGGCCCTGTTCGGGGCCGTGCGCGCCTGGCGGCGGAAGCGCCGGTACGCGCGGTTTTAGGGTTGGTTTTGCTCCTATTATATCTTCAAAATCGTGCATTCGAGAGTACTAACCGCTTTGTTTCTATTCGGCATGCTCTCCGCGGGATGCAAAGCCAAGCATTCTGCTACGGAAGACTACAATCGGGTACATGATTATGTAGCAAGCCACACTCTGCCACCTGCAACATACCACGCGGGTATGATGATACACGTGTTTCCAGGAGCAACACAGAATAGAGTGTCCGATTCCGTGTGGATGATTCATCAGTACACGATAAAAAAACCTGGCATTTCCTCAAAAGAGGTTTTGGATACCTTTGTAATATCAGGCCGCGGGCACGTGAGCAGATATAACAAGAAGGATATTATTTACAGATGATGCTGCTTGAAAAATAGATGTTGGGTAAATTATGGAGGAGGATCGTATACTTTCACTCCTATGCTAGAGTTTCTATTCGAAGCCATTCTTGCACCCATATTTGGGGAGCTGTTTAACTGGCTGCTATTCACACCCATCGGGATACTGTACATGTTCATCCGGTACCGTGGCAGCGCCCGGCGGCAGCAGGTACTGGCGCAGCAGTACGAGAATGAATACGCCAACGTAGGCCACGTAGTGGTGCTGAATACGGTGGTGGTCGTAATGATACTGGGCCTTTTAGGGCTGGTGGTGGTAGCGCCACTCCTGCATTGGCTCAACAAATAAGGCCCTACCTGAGCCCTGGTCACGCTAGAAAACCCCACGGCCGTTGCGTATCTTTGCCCTCTACCCAACCAAGCCCGAAACGACTCTTCCGTATGAAATTTATCGTCTCGTCTTCCGCCCTGCTCAAGCAGCTCCAGAGCATCAACGGCGTGGTTACGAACAACCCCGTGGTGCCCATTCTGGAGAACTTCCTC
This sequence comes from Hymenobacter sp. 102, assembly GCF_049949205.1. Lineage (NCBI taxonomy): Bacteria > Pseudomonadati > Bacteroidota > Cytophagia > Cytophagales > Hymenobacteraceae > Hymenobacter > Hymenobacter sp. 102. The sequence continues at coordinate 1,140,087 of NZ_CP188172.1, read as the reverse complement.
TTCGAAATTGAGGACGGCAAGCTGACGATTACCGCCTCCGACCTGGAGACCAGCATGATGACGGAGCTGCCCGTGGAAGCGCGCGAAAGTGGCCGCATTGCCGCACCCGCCCGCATCCTGCTCGATACGCTGAAAAACCTGCCCGACCAGCCCGTGACCTTCACCCTGGACGAGGAAACCTACACCATCGAAATTGCCAGCAGCAACGGCCGCTACAAGCTGGCCGGCGAAAACGCCACCGATTTCCCCCGCGTGCCGGTGGTAAAAGGCTCGGCTCCGGTTGAGATTCCGTCTACCTCGCTGGCCCGGGCCATCAACAAAACCATCTTCGCGGTGAGCACCGACGAGCTGCGCCCCGCCATGACGGGCATTCTGGTGCAGCTGGCCGATAACCAGGTAACCTTCGTGGCCACCGACGGCCACCGCCTGCTGCGCTACCGCCGCTCCGATGTGGGCGCGGGTCAGACCTCGAACATCATCATCCCGCGCAAGGCCTTCAACCTGCTGAAGGGCGCACTGCCCTCCGAGGCTACCACCGTACGCATGGAGTTCAACAGCTCCAACGCCTTCTTCTCCTTCAACCAGATGCGCCTCGTGTGCCGCCTGATTGATGAGCGCTACCCTGATTACGAAAACGTAATTCCGGTGAGTAACCCCAACAAGCTCATCATCAGCCGCCAGGAAATCCTGAATTCGGTGAAGCGCATCAGCATCTACTCCAACAAAACCACTCACCAGGTGCGCCTGCGACTGGCTGGTTCGGAGCTGACGGTTTCGGCCGAAGACCTCGACTTCTCGAACGAAGCCAACGAGAAGCTGGCCTGCCAGTACGACGGTGAGGACATGGAAATCGGCTTCAACGCCAAGTTCCTGCAGGAAATGCTCAGCAACATCGACTCCGAGGAAATCACCCTGGAGCTGAGCACGCCCAACCGCGCCGGCCTGCTCATGCCCACCCTCGCCGACGACAACGAAAGCATCCTGATGCTGGTGATGCCGGTGATGCTCAACAACTACGTGTAAACTTGAATGTTGCGAATGCGAAAAATGTGCTGAATGTGGCTCAAAACCATGTTTAGCACATTTTTCACATTCAGCACATTCCCCACATTTTTCACATTTATGAAGAAGTCTGAAATCCGCTTCAGCATTGCCCTCGACGACCAGAAAGTGCCCGAGGCCATCAGCTGGAGTGCCACCGATGCCGGCCCCGATATTCACTTTGCCAAGGCCATCAACATTGCCCTCTGGGACCGGGATGAGCGTGGCACGATGAAAATCGACTTGTGGACCAAGGAGATGCCCGTGGACGAGATGAAGCGTTTCTACGTGGATACCATGGGCGCTATGGCGGAAAGCATCGTGACGGCCACCAACGACTCCGTAATGGCCACCAAAATGCGCAACCTCTGCCGCGAGCTGATGGACCACATTGAGGAAGAGGAGCGCAAGCAGCGTTAATCAAGCCTACTTATTGTCATTTCGAGCGTAGCGAGGAATCTGGGTTTGTTGTTGAAACCCACTGACAGAAAAACGCAAAAGGCCCCGCCAACTTAGTTGGCGGGGCCTTTTATATAATGCAACAGTGGACTTACTGCCGGGTGCGGGTGGCCGGGGCGGCCGTGGTGCGGGCTGGCCCAATGGTAGCTCCATTGCTGCTGGCCGGCAGCGGGTTCTGCACCGAGTTTACGAAGATGGCATTGGCCGCTTTGGAGCCATAGTCCATGCTGAACGTGTTGTAGGTGCGGCGCGAGTCGTAGTAGCTGCTATACTGGTCGGTACTGAGTACCGCTTGCAGCTCCTTGTCACGCTCCTTGCACACGGCGTCGCACTGCTCTTTGATGAGTTTCGCGTTGCCGGCGTTTTTTTGGTTGATGGCCACTATTTTGGCCTGTTTGTCCTCGTTGATGGCTTGCAGGCGGGTTTTCTGGTAACCGTTCAGGCGCAGGTCGCGGGCCATTTGGTCGGAAAGCTGACGGGCGTGCTCCTGGAAAGGGTTGAGGCGGGGCGAAGGCTGGGTTTTATCCTGCGGGGCCAGCGCGGGCTTCTGCTGGGCGTGGGCCCCGAGCGAAGCAACGAGCATAGCAGCCGCAGCGGCAAGTTTCTTGGTCATGATATCGGGCAGTTCGGTTCAGGAAAGGACCGGCAGCTTTTCAACGCATCAGAAAGCCGCGGGCTCTTACTTTCTAACGAAAAATTGTGCCAGCTAGTTTACTACAACCTTAAAAACCACAGTGCAAAGCATATTTCGGGAAGTAGCAACGCCGCTACACCTTGGCAGGTACAGCGGCGTCACGAGTGCCGGAAAAACTGTTTTCAGAGTCCTAAAATTGGTTTTTCCACATCATAGATTCCACTGGCTTTACTGTCCGCTCGTTGTACTTGGCGTTGGGCTTGCGGTTGTAGAAATTCTCCACATCGCCCTGCACGGTAAAGTAGATAAGCTGGCCCACGGGCATGCCGTAGTACACGCGCACGGGCATGGATACGCTGATTTCCAGGGTCCAAGTGTTGCAGAAACCAATGTCGCCTTTGCCAGCGGTAGCGTGAATATCAATGCCCAGGCGGCCGACGCTGCTCTTGCCTTCGAGGAAAGGCACGTGAGCGTGGGTTTCGGTGTACTCGTCGGTTACGCCCAGGTACAGCGTGCCGGGCTGTAGCACGAAGCCTTCCTCCGGAATCTCAAACACGTCGATTTCATTGTGCTTGCGGGCGTCCAGCACCGCGTCGCGGTAGGTGGCCAGGTAGCGGCCCAGGTGCACATCGTAGGAGTTTGTCCCGAGGCAGCTCCGGTCGTAGGGTTCAATGACAATGGTGCCCCGCTCCATTTCGGCGAGAATCTGCTGATCGGTGAGAATCATGAAAAGAGAGTTGAATGATGAGTGCTGAAGTATGAATGACGTAAGAGTTAGTTGCCCGCGCCGCTGATACAGGCGGATTTCATAACTCAGCATTCACAATTCATAATGATTACGCTACTCCTCGTCCTCGTACCGGTCTTCGGGCAGGGGGGCGCGACGACGGGGGCGGGGGGCAACTGGCTCGGCGTCGCTGAGCGCATCGAGGCGACTGCGCAGGTCGGGCAGCACACTGGTTATCAGGTACAGCAGCAGCAGAAATGAGCCGCTGGCCAGCATCAGCGTCAGGTAGTCCATCCAGTCGTGGCGAGGAGCTATATCGAGGGGGCGGGGAGCCGCGTAGCCCGCCTCAGGTACCGAGGCCAGGGATGCTTCCGGGACGGGCTGCGGGTCCTCCGCGGCGGCGGCCGGGGTGGTGGTTTCACCGTCGGCGGGCGGCACGGCAGCGGCATCAGCGGCCAGGTCCTCAGGAGCGGGGTCCTCGGAGGCGTTGAACTGGGCGGCACCCTGTTTGATGTAGCGCTGAAGGCTGCGGATAAGGGCCACGCGCTCATCGCGCGGCAGCACCCGGATGAAGAACTCGAAGTTGCGGTCCACCAGAATAGAGTTCAATTCCTTCTCAAACTCCACCAGGTCGGTGCGGCCCTTGCCGAAGCGGCTCTTGTAGCGGGCCGAAATATCGTTGTAGTTGTGAAACAGCTTCTTGAGGTCGTCGCGACCGGGGAAATTATTGAATTCCTGACGGGCCTTCACGGTGCGCAGCGAAGCCGGGAACTTGCCCCGGGCAAACGACTTATCGTACACGGTTTCCATCGTGCGGAAGTTCAGTTCGTCCACGGTCCGGTCAAACAGGCGCTTGTTGGCCGCGGCGGGCGTTTCCATCTGGGCGCGGAGCGGGCCGGGCACAACAAGCCACAACAGCAACACGAGCGGCAGCAACCGACGAAATTGGAACATACGGGCGACAGAAATTTCGCGCAAAGGTAGCTCTTGAGAGTGGAGGTATGAGTTTTGAATGATGAGTTTTGAATTACACCGTTCGGCCCTGCCAGGTTTGGGAAGGCGCATTGCCGTTGGCTCGTTGTCATTCAGACCATTCCCCCAAGCTGGCCGTGCAAATTCATACCGCATAACTCAACATTCATCATTCCTTCCTACCCGTGGGCTTCCTGCATCGATTCGCGGCAGGCGGTGAGGTAGAGGTCCACGAGGTCGTCGGTTATGGCGGTGCTCACGAACAGGGCCTCGTACTGGGCCGGGGCCAGGTAGATGCCGCGGTGCAGCATGGCCCGGAAGTAGCGCCCAAAGGCCTCGGTGTCGGAAGCTTTGGCCGATTCCAGGTCTGTTACAGGCTGATCGGTGAAGAACACGCTGAACATGGAGCCTACCTGGTTTACGGTGTAGTTCAGGCCCAGCTCCTGGCAAATCTGGCGGGTGCCGTCGGCAATGCGGGTGGTGGTGCGGTTCAGCTCATCGTACAGCTCGGGGTGCTGCTGCAGGTACGTCAGCTGGGCAATACCGGCGGCGGTGGCAATGGGGTTGCCCGAGAGCGTGCCCGCCTGGTACACCTTGCCGGCCGGGGCCACATTGTCCATAATATCCTGACGGCCCCCGTAGGCCCCCACCGGCATGCCGCCCCCAATGATTTTGCCCAGCGTGGTCATGTCGGGCGTGATGCCGTACATCTCCTGCGCGCCGCCGCGGGCCAGGCGGAAGCCGGTCATCACCTCGTCAAAAATCAGCACAATACCGTGGCGGGTGCACAGCTCGCGCAGGCCCTGCAGGTAGCCTTCGGCGGGAGCTACCAGGCCCATATTGCCCACCACTGGCTCCAGAATAAGGGCAGCCACCTGGCCGTCGTTGGCGGCAATGATGCGCTCCACGGCGGGCAGGTCGTTGTAGGGCACCGTGAGGGTGTCCTGGGCCACGCCCTGGGTGACGCCCGGCGAATCGGGTGCGCCCAGAGTGAGGGCCCCCGAGCCGGCGGCAATCAGGAAGGAGTCGCCGTGGCCGTGGTAGCAGCCCTCAAACTTGATGATTTTGTTGCGGCCGGTGTAGCCCCGCGCCACCCGAATGGCCGACATGGTGGCCTCGGTGCCGGAGTTTACCAGCCGGACTTTCTCAATGCTGGGCACCATCTGCTTGATGAGCTCGGCCATTTCCACCTCGCGGCGGGTGGGGGCCCCGAACGACAGGGAATTGCCAATGGCCTGCTGCACAGCGTCCAGCACAATTTCCGGGGCGTGGCCCAGAATCATGGGCCCCCAGGAGTTGATAAAATCCAGGTACCGGTTGCCGTCCACGTCGGTCAGCCACGCCCCTTTGGCCGACTGCATAAATACCGGGTGGCCGCCCACGGCCCGGAAGGCCCGCACCGGCGAATTTACTCCGCCCGGAATATGGTCTTTAGCCCGCGTGAATAAAGCGTCGGAAGTGGCCAGGGAATATGGAGTAGCGGGTACTGCAGCTTGAGACATGAGAGCGGGAAACTGAGGAAGATATGCAGTGAAACAGAAAACGAAACAGCGAGTAACGGGCATCTCACTACTCAATACCCATTACGCTATACCAAAAGTAACCTACCGGATGCCCACTGGGTTCAGCACTTCTATTTCCAGCCGTTCCAGCTTGGTGAGGGGCACGTACTGGTTGTCGTGGGTGCCGCCGGGATAACCGATGCCCTGGAATACCGCGCCCGACACGGGGCCGCCGTTGGCCAGCTGCTGCTGGAAGGCCGCCCCATTCTGGTGCAGCACGTTGCCGAAGTAGTACAGCAGCTCGAAACCGGTGAAGGCAAATACGGAAGGCGGCAGGTTCTGGCGCTGAGTGTACAATTGCTTAAAGCGGCGCACGCCGGGGTTGGTTTTGTCGAGGAACTTGGGGTGCACGAAGTACACGTCGCGCGCGTCCAGCTGGCCCAGCCCGATGCGGTTGTTATCCAGCCAGGAGGCGTAGGCAATAACCGGGGTGCGGGCGGCCTGCAGCTTCAGGGCGCTGAGCACGTAGGGGCCGGCACCTTTTCCATCGGATGCCACCACCAGGTGGCCAATGGATTTCAACTCCACGTCGCCAAGGGCGGCCGAGAGGCTTTCCTGCACATCGGAGTTGATGCGGCGCAGCTGCAGCACTTTGCCGCCCAGGGCCTCGTAGGCCTGCTTGTAGGCCTGGCCGAAAGCGGTTTCGTCCTTGGTATCCTCGTAGAGCACCACGGCCGTGCGGGGGCCGCCCAGGCGGGTGTAGGCAAACTGCGCGGCCTGCCGGGCCTGAGTGGCGGTGCTGGGCTCGAACAGGTAGTGCCAGGGGTTATCCAGTACCAGGTCGGCATCCTGCGAGAGAGGGTTTACCACGGCAATCTGGTGCTGCTGCGCGTAGCGGGCCAGAATCTTGGAGCCCGACTTGTACACCGGCCCAATGATCAGGTCCAGGCCGGCTACTTCGGGCAGGGCTAGCACCTGTTTCAGCTGCAGCGTATCGGCCCCGGTATCATAGGCAAACAGCTGCACCGGATGGCCTTCCCGCTGCAACGAGTCCTGGGCCAGCCGCAGGCCGGCGTACAGGTCGGTTACGAACTGGTTTTTGCGGCGCTTCTCCCAGCTGGTATCGTCAAACTCGAAGGGCAGCAGTACGCCAATGTTATAGGTGCTCTTGCGGGCCGGGCGGGGGCGGGGGGTGTAGCGGGCAGGCTCCAGCCGAAACTGCTGAATCAGTTGGGCCAGCTGGTCTTTATCCGCGTCGGTGTACCAGCCGCCGTTGGCCAGCTTATCGGCGTAAGCGCGGGCCAGGGCCGGCTCCTGGGGGTAGGTCTTCAGCAGGCCCTGAAAAGTAGCCTTATCCCGGATACGCGGCAGGTACTGGGCCTTCATATTCTCCCGCTCGGTGGCGAGGCGGCCTTCCGGCACCTGGGCCAGCACGCGCAGGGCGTTGTCGAAATCTCCCTGCTCAAAGGACAGTTGGCCCTGCAGGAAAAAGGCTTCGGGCAGGTTGGGCCACTGCGGGTACTCGTTGCGCAGCAGGTTGAGCATCTGCTCAGCCTCGGCCCACTTTTTGGCCCGGCTGGCGGCCACGGCGTACAGGTAAGCGGCCTCGGGGGCCTTGCTGAACTTGCCGGCAGGGGCCGTTAGCGGCTCCAGCTCCTGCATGGCCAACTCGTAGCGGGTCTGGTCGAGGAGGGTTTTGCCGTTGCGGTAGCGCACGTTCGGGTCGGCGGAGCCGAGGTTGGGGGGCAGGGGCGGACCGGTGGGTTTAGGGGCGGCTGGCCGCGGAGCTGTGGCAGCGGCCGGGGAGGAGCTGGTTTTAGCCGGCGTAGTAGCGGGCTTGGCCGTGGTGGGAGAGGGACTCTTCGCCGGGCTTACGGGGGCGGTTCGGGCCGAAGTTGAGGTAGCTGGTTTGGCGGGTACGGCGGCCGGCCTGGGAGTGGCCGCGGCAGGTACGGCGGGCTTTTTAGCGGGCGTTTGCTGGGCCACGCCGGGCACCGACGCACTCAAACCAACACACAATACCGCAGCAGGCAGCAAAGCAGAAAACCTCATACACCGAAAAAACAAATAGAAGCAGGCGGGAGAAACCCGGGAGCCGCAACCGGCGCGACTCGCGGGACAAAGGTACGCAGTTGCCGCGGGGAAGGTGCGGACCTTGGTCAGTAAGGCGGCAAGACAGTATTTTCCGGGCAGAATACTATAGGTGGGAATCTCGGCGTTACCACATCCGCTTCAAACTCCCGAACTTGTCCGTATGGCCTTATCCATTACTACCTATTCCGTGCCGCAGCTGCGGCAGCGCCTGCACCTGCTGCTCCTGCTGGGCGCTTCGTTGGCCCTGAGCGTGGTGCTGATTGTGTTCCGGGTGTTTCTGGTGCACAAAATCACGTTTGTATTCCTGCTCTGGAATCTGTTTCTGGCCCTCATTCCGTTTGGGTTGAGTACCATGCTGGGGCTTTCAGCCGGCCGGCTGAAGGCCCGGGTGCTGCTGCCGGTAGGCGCGGTGTGGCTGCTGTTCTTCCCCAATGCTCCCTACATTCTTACCGATTTATTTCACCTGGAGCCCCGGGCCGGCGTGCCCTACTGGTACGATTTGGCCCTGATTCTGAGCTGCGCCTGGAACGGGCTGATGCTGGGCTATGCTTCCCTCACCGACATGCAGCAGCTGGTAACCCGCCGGCTGGGTTGGGCCGCGGGCTGGGGCTTCGCCACGGTGGCCTTGTTGCTCAGCAGCTTTGGGGTGTACCTGGGCCGCTACCTGCGCTTCAACAGCTGGGACATCCTCACCAACCCCGCCAGCCTGTTCTACGATATCGTCAGCCGCCTGCTGCACCCGGCCAGCCACCGGGGCACCTGGGGCGTTACCATTCTGTACGGGGTGTTTTTGCTGCTGGGCTACGCCACCGTGCGCCTGCTGGGCCGGATGGAGGAAAGCGTGGAAGAATAATCAGGCAGCATTCCAACGCAACAACTACCAGGGCTGCTGACCCATACCACCTGCGCTGCCGGCAAAACCATCAGCCGCAATTGGCCGAATAAGGAGCCACCTGGTACCTTGCCGCCGCTATGCTCCACCTCACCCCTGATCAGAACCAGCCGGCCATGAACTGGCCCCGCCTGCTTAGCCGCCGCCGCTACCCCGAGCAGCCCCAACTGCACGTCGTAACGGATGCGCCGCCCGTGCGCGGGGCGTTTGTGCAGGATTACGACCGGGTAGTGTTCAGCTCCTCCTTTCGGCGGCTGCAGCGCAAAACCCAGATTATGCCGCTGCCCGAAACTGATTTCGTGCACACCCGCCTCACGCACTCCCTGGAAACGGCCTGCGTGGGCCGCTCCCTGGGCCGGCTGGGCGGGCGGTTGTTGCTGGAGGAATCCGAATCCCTGGCCAAAGAGCTGCCCCACCTCGACGCCGACTTTGGCGACATTGTGGCCGCCGCCTGCCTGGCCCACGATATTGGTAATCCGCCCTTCGGGCACGCCGGCGAGGACGCCATTTCGGCCTACTTCCGCTCGGGGGCGGCCGAGCCGTTTGTGCGCATGCTTACTGCCGGCCAGCGCGCCGACCTGCAGCAGTTTGAGGGCAATGCGGCCGGATTCCGGCTGCTCACGCACACCTACGCGGCCCAGAGCAGCGGCTCAGCCGGCCTGGGTCTGACGTACGCCACGCTGGGGGCATTCACCAAATACCCGCGGCCCTCAACAACCACGGATACCGACCGCGGCACTGGTATCAGCGAAAAGAAATACGGCTATTTTCAAACCGAAGCTCCGCGCTTTCAGGAAGTGGCCCGGGAGCTGGGGCTGCTGCCCAAAGCAGAAGATCAGGCGGAAAACGGGGCGTACTACCGGCACCCGCTGGCGTTTCTGGTAGAAGCTGCCGACGACCTGTGCTACCGCATCATTGATTTTGAAGACGGCCTGAAGCTGGGGCTGATTCCGTGCCGGGAAGGGCTAGCGCTGCTCCGGGCGCTGCTCAGCGACGCTCCCGGCCGCCAGGCCTCGGTGGAGTGGCGCGACTGGCGGGAGGAGCTGGGCTACCTGCGGGCCCGCCTCATTAACCGGCTGGTGCAGCAAACCGCCCGCCTGTTTGCCGACCGGGCCGCCGGGCTGTTGCGGGGGCGCCACGACGAGCCCCTGGTGCAGCAGTTGGAGAGCTGGCCGCAGCTGGCTGAGATGAACCGCCTCACAACCGAACATCTGTACCACAGCCGCCCGGTACTGGAAACGGAAGCGGCAGGCTTTGAGGTGCTGGCGGGCCTGCTGGATGCGTTTCTGCCGGCCACCTTCGACCCCCAACGCAGCGCCCGCTCGCGCAAGCTGCTGCAGCTGCTGCCCGCCCAGTTTCGGGCTACGGGGCCCCAGCAGCAATCCACGGCCTACGAGCAAATCATCCTGCTAACCGATTACATCGGCGGCCTTACTGATCAGAATGCGCTGGATCTGTTCCGCACGGTGCGCGGGATTGGGCTGCCCGTCAGCCGGTAGCCGCCGCGGCCTATTGCAGCATAAACGAGGAGGTGTCGGCCAGCTGGCGGCGCAGTTGCAGCTGGTATTCCCGCAACAGGCGGGCCTGCTGCTCCTGCTGTTCTTTTTTCCTGAAGAGGTGTACCTTATAGCGGGTGCCGGGCGCACGGGTCAGGTTTACGAAGACCAGCCCCTTGCTGGCCCGGCGCGTGGCCTCCCCACTGCGGATGCGGGCAATACGCTTTCGGTTATTGCCCAGCAAGGCCTGCAAGGGGCTGAAGCCCACGTACAGATTGGCCCGGCCATTAAGGTAATATTCGCCCGTAACCTGCATATCGGTCAGGTTACTGCTCAGGTTCAGGCTCGGAATCAGCAGCCGGCCCCGGTCCAGGATAAACCGGGGTTGCACCGGCTCAAAAACCAGGTGCCCCGTGCGGCGGGGGCTGAACAGCCGCAGGACCTGCATCAGGGCGTCAACTTCCAGCAACTCCAACTGCTGAATATCCGTGCGCAGAATAGCGTGGGTGCTATTTAGTTCCGGCAGAAAGGTGGTGCCCAGAGAAGTGCGCAGCTCTACCTCCGCCTGCATGGTACCCCGGATATTTTCCGGGCCCAGTACATCAAATCCCACCTGCTGGGCCAACGCGAATACCTCCGGTAGCTGCACCTGCTGCACCTGCACCTGGGCGTGCAGCGGGTGGTTGGTGGTACCCGAATCGGTATGAAGCACGCCCCGCAGCTGCACGTGCCCCCCAAACGCGCTCAGGGAGCAGTCTTCCACCAGGGCCCGCCCGGCAGCTAACTTACTCCGCAAACGGAAATCGTGTCCACGCAGGGCTCCGTACTGTACGCGCTCAGCCGTTACGCGCACCTGTCCGGTGATGGTGCCATCAAGAAAGGGCGAGGCCTGCCTGGTTTCCCGTCGGGTTGGTCTGATGCTGCCGGTCTGGCCGTTTTCGGGCGGGGGCAGGGTGCTGATGGCTGCCAGTAGCTGTAGCAGGCTTTGCACGTTCAGGTTCTGGTACTGCAAATCGAGCTGGCCGGTGGCGCGCTGTAGCCGGGCATTGCGGAGCTGGGCCTCGGCACTGATGCGGCCCCGCCCGCCCATACCCGTCCGGAAGGTAAAGGCCGGAATCTGAAAGTGCGTGGCGTTTTTGCGCAGCTGCAGCCGCAGCTGGGTCAGCTCGTCGTGGGCTGGCAGCACCAGCCGGTCAATGGTGATGGTAGCGTCGCCGTTGGCAGCCAGCAGCACGTCGCGCAGGGTTGGGTCGGGGCGGCGGCGCGACGTGGGGCGAGCCCCGGGCCGCATGAGGCGCCGTAGCAGCAGCTGGTAGCTAAGCACCGGAAAGTGGGCCGACAACCGGGCCGCCACGGGCTGCAGGTTCAGCGTATCGGTGGGCCAGCTGACTACCCCCCGGAGCTGCCCGCCCCACATACGGGCCTGCAAATCGCGCAGCTGCACTTTGCGGCCGTTGTGCAGCACGGTGGCGGCCAGATTGCGGAGGGTATCGGTGGCAATGACCAGCCGGCCGCAGCGCAGGTGCACGTTCAGGCGCAGGCCCGGGGGCAGCACGTTCAGGGCTTTGCTGGCCAGTAGCTGGTTGCGGGAGTAGCCGGGGCGGCGCAGCCGGCCGGGCTTGCGGCGGGCCCCACCGCCACTGGTGCCGGGAGCCGCCAGCAGACGGCGCAGCTCGGGCAGGCGCAGCTCATCCACCGCAAAGGTTCCTTCTACGGTTGTGGTTTGGCGTTGCCCGCTGAAGTAGGCCAGCAGGTTGCGGGTGCGGGCGTTGGCCTGCACCCGCATACCATTCAGCCGGCCGCTCATATCCTCCAGCCGCCACACGCTGTCCTGCAACCGCACCAGCACGTTCAGGCCCGCCATGTGGGCCCGCCGGCTCGGAATATCAAAGGCAGTGTGCTCCAGCCGCACAGTGCCCCGGGCCGCAATGGGCGGCAGCAGCGTATCGGCCAGCAAACTACGGCGGGTGGCCTGATCCGGAATATCGGGGAGGTTGCCGTTCAGACGCAAATCAATAGAGGCCTGCCCGCCCCGGGCGCGCCAGAGGTGAGGCAACACCACGGAGGCCACGGTTTGCAGCTCCGTTCGGCCCCGGATGCGGCCCCGCAGGTGCGGCTGGGTAAAATCCCGCACGGTAATGGCCGCGTCCAGCTGGCCCGCATCTGAGGACAGCCGGCACTGGTCGAACCGCAGATAGGTAGTGTGGGAATTATGGGCCGGGCCGTTGTCGAATACGCCGCGCGCATCCCAGCGGTTGATGCGCCGACTGGAATCAGCCCATTGCAGCTGGGCATTGCGCATGCTGAAATGCAGCACAGTCCGGGGCCGGGTGGTGGGCCCGCTCAGCCCCCGGATGGAGTAGCGGATGTGGGCGTGGCTGGGGCTGCTGGCCCCGCGCAGGTAGCGGGCCAGCCCCGGGGGCAGGGCCGTGTGCAGAATTTCCAGCAGGGGCTGGTTGCCGGCAAACCGGAGGTTGAGGTGAGTGCCGCGGGGCTCCCCGGGGCCAGCGGCGCGGTGCGTACCATCCACCAGCACGGTGTCGCCGTTGAGGGTGGCCCGGGTGCGGGCAAAAGTGCCCTCCCGCCGCCGAAAGTTGTACTGGTAGCGGATGCGGGCCACTACGGGCTCCTGTTCAAACAAATTGCCCCGGCTGCTGCGCAAATACTCCAGCTGGCCCCGCAGCCGCCCGCGCACCTGGGCCCGGCCCTGGCGGGTGCGCACCGTGAGGCGGCCCTGGTGCACGTGGGCGGCAAAGCCGCTACGGTGTAAATCGTTGCGGTCAATAACGCGCACGTTCACCAGCACCAGTGAGTCCAGGTCGAAATCGGGGGGGGCGGCGGGCTGGCGGCGGCGTGGCCCCTTGCCCCGCAGGCCCCAGTCGCGCCCCATTGAGTCAGTAAGCTGGCGGAACTCCGCGTCGTGCAGCGTCAGGTGCCGCACCTTGAATTCGCCCTTCCAGATCTGGCGCAGCTCCAAGCGGATATCGGCCCGGCCGATTTTCAGTACCGGTACGCTACGCTGGTACGAGGTATCGGTGAGCAGCAAGTGGTCGACGGAAGCGGTGACGTGGGGAAAATCCCGCCACAGCGAAAAATCAATCTGCACGGGCCCCAGCACCAAATCCGACTGCCGGGCCAGCCGCTCCCGCAGCAAGTGCTCCAGCTGCCGCCGGCCCCACTCCGTACCCAGCAGCCAGCCGCCCGTCACTACCACCACCAACAGCCCCAGAAGCCCAAAGGCAAGCGTACGGCGGATGGTAGAACTGTTCATGAGGAAGGGGAGAGCGGCCGGAGGTGCCCGATTCTACGCAAACGCGGCGTCTGTGGTCGGCTCGCACCTGCTGCCGCCCAACCGCGGGCGGCGGCAATCTAGCAGCCTGCGTCAAAATGGGGAATCAAGGCGCGGAAATTATTATTTAGAATTTGTTTAAATAAAGTATACTTGCAACTGATCCATCCTTCTGTACGCTCATGGCGCAGTTTTTTCACCACAACGAATTCGGCTACTGTGCGCGTTGCCCCCGCACGCAGCACCTGCACGTGTGTTTCGGTAATCTGGCCCTGGCTGCCACCGCCCAGGAGTTCGAGGAATTTCGCCGGTACGTAAACGAAACCTGGGAGCGGCACTGCCTCATCACCCACGACCCCGAGGCCCGCAACATTGCCCTGCGTACTCCGGCTCCACGGCTGGCCCTTGTGTTCTCTCTCATAGAGCTCACCCAGCTGCGCGATATTCTCGAAAACACGGCCCTGCTACTGGAAGTGGAGTTGCTGCTGCGGTAGGCAGGCAAGTGCCCTGTCTGCCGCAGCAGGCCCGGAATGGTGAGCCTTGGGATAAAAAAAGGCCCCGCCGCGGCAGAGTCGCCCGCGTACCACCTTCCGGGAGCCAGGCCGCCAACCTAATGTGTTACCACGATACGTACGGCCGGGGCGGCGGGACGGCCTTGCTTGTCTAGGGCCCGCAGGTAGTAGATACCTGCCGGGAGTGCCGCCGTGGTGAGGGTGCTGAGAGCCAGTAGCGGCAACTGCCGCAGTGGCCGGCCGCGGGCGTCAAGCAGCTCCAGCACGGTAGCAGCGGGCAGCAATCCAGTTGCCACCACGCGCACCTCCGCATCGGCGGGTACGGGTGCGGGCTGCAGCATGAGGGGTGCCGTTACCGGCCCTAGCGCCACTACCCCCGAGTAGGCTACGGTGCCGTCAGTATCCTGCTGCTGCAGGCGATAATACACGGTTTCAGCGGGGGCTGAGGTATCGGTGAAGATATAGCTGGCCGGGCCGTTGCCGTTGCCGTTGCCGTTGGCGGGAACCTGGCCGATGGTGGTAAAGCCAGGGCTGGCGGCCGTGCTGCGCTGCACCGCAAAACCTTGGTTATTGACCTCGGCTGCCGTTTGCCAACGCAGGGCTACTCCCGCCGGCCCGCGCCGGCCCCCAAACTGCACCAGCGTAACGGGCAAGGGCCGGGCCGTCGTCTGCACGCTCACGTCAGACGCGTCCCGCAGGCGGATGCTCAGTTGATGGGTACGGGCGTTGTAGGTGTAGCCATCCAGGGCCGAGCCCTGCACCTGGGCGGGCATTTGCGCCATGGGCACTACCAGCGTAGTGGCCCGGCTCACGTAGCCGGCGTAGCGTCCGTCGCCCAGTACCTGCCAACTCGCCGTGGCCCGTCTGGTGGTGTGCAGCAGCGTATCGGGGCCATAGCGGAGCAGGGTACCCTGGTCCAGCAACGTCTGCGTCGCCTGTCCCGCCGAGTCAATGGCCAGAAAAGTAAGCAGACCATCGGCCGTTAGTGGCTTGGGCAGGGTCGTGAGCGTGGATTGCACCGTATCGGCCTGGGTAAAAGCGGCATCCTGGTAGCCGCTGCTGCTGGCACTCAGGGCGGCGGTGGCAGTGGTACTGCGAGTAACAAAGCTGGTAGCCGCCGGGGCCGCCGCCGACGGATACAATGCCGTCAGAAACTGAGTGCGAGCCACGGCTGGCGACTCCACCAGCAGAACCGTGTGGTTTTCAGTGGTATTATAGGTGAGCTCGTGCACGCTGGTAGCTTTACCGAACGTAGCCGGGCCGGGTGTGGCTACGTGAGCCAGCAGCTGCACACCATTTTTATTCCAGGTAGCCTGCTGCTGCCCAAAATTCTCCTGAAAAACGCCGGTGGCAGCGTTGCCGCCTTCCAGTCCGTAGCCGTGCAGCTGCCAGGTGTACGTGCGCGGGGTGCTGGAAGCAGCAAAATCGGCCAGCAGCACGTAGCGGTTCCGCACCAGCAGGGCTTTGCGCGTGATGGTAGCGTTGCGGTAGGCAGTGCGTACCTCCCCGAACGCCAGGCCAGGCGTGGCAAAAGCCAGCGGCAGCGTAGCCGCCGCATCATTGGCCGCCCCGCTGGTCCCGATGGTCGGCCCCGCCCCATCTACCAGCACCAGATTGTGATTGGTGGCCTGACCTACGTCGCTGCGGCGGGCATAGCTCAGGTAACCTGCATCCAAAGCCAGCAGCTGCCCCTGGGCCTGTAGTATAAAGCTGCTGGCATCGGCCTGGCTGTGGCCGCCGGAATTGTCCTGGGCCGGGCCGCTTTTACCGTAGAGGTGAAAATACATAGCCAGCGAATCGGCTCCCGAGCGGAAAATCAGATTGCCACTCTGCGGCAGGTGCGTAAGCGAAGCTCCCCCGGCCGCCGTCGGGACCGGCAGCGCCGCTAAGTATGCGGCCCGCATATCCACGGTAGCATCCCGCAGTTGGGCCTGCAGCGTATTCAGCTGGCTCGTGCTGAGCTTCGACAAGGCCAGCGTTGGGGTGAAGCGCGCCTGCCCAGTCAGGGCCAGCTCGGGCATGGCCATATCCACGTACGAGTCCTCCAGGGCCGGCAGACGGCCATCGGGCATGGTAATAGCTGCGGCCCACTGGTAGAGCCGGGCATAGCGGGGGTCGGAGTAGGGGTTCGGAATGGTACGGGTGGTGCCGTTGTAGGTGCAGCTGAAGCTGGCTCCCGGGGCGAAGTGACCCAATGCCCGGATGAAGGGCAGGCAGTTCAGAAAAGCATACTTGAAGTAATATGGTCCCTCGGCGTAGCCTGCCACTGCCACCGGGTCCGACTGCCGCTGGGCATCCATCCACAGTACGTTGTCGAGGTGAAACAGGGCCGTGTTGGCCCAGTTGGTTGGTTGCAGGTTGGAGTCGGAGCTGCTGGCTTCGTTGAGCACCACGGCGGCCATACCCAGGGCAGCAGCCGTCATCAGGGTGTGGTTGTTTTTGATCTGCCGGTAGAAGTACAGCCCCATAAACGGCTTGTTTGACTCGCGATACAGATTACCGGCAAACGTCTGCACCTGCTGGCGGGCCATGGTCAGGGCCGTGTCAGGCATACCAGCCCCACGCAGCAGGTCGTAGGCAATCAGGTAATCAATTAACTCCTTGGAGCGCCACTGCCATTCAGTGTAGGTAGTGCCGCTAAAGGAAGCAAAGGGCTCCACGGCTGGGTTCAGGGTTTCCAGCAGTTGCGTGACCTGCTGCATCTGCGCCGCCCGGGTCGTGGCCGGCAGCGGACCCAGACTATCGGCCGCGGGTTGGCGGTCCAGCAGCACCACAAAGGCGGCATTCTTGGCAAACGTGGCCCGGGCCCGCCGCCCGCTGGCTGACGTATTATCAGTAGGCGGGGCAGCCTGGGTGCCTGCCCACAGGCCCCGATATAAGCCGCCCGCCGTGGGAGCCCGCAAGCTAGCGCGTACCTGAGGTAGTTGATCGGGCGTGAGCAGAGTGCGCGGATGCGTGGGGTGGGCTACAGCCGGCCACCAGGCACCCGGCTGTGCCCGGGCGGACAGGGTGGCAAGAGAACAGGCCAGCGCCAGCAGGAATACGGGTAATTTCAAAGTGTGTATTGGAATTGTGTAAATTAGAATGGCCGGCTACCAGGAGGGGTAGTTGGATAATTTTTGTTGATGCAAAAGAGTTTCCAAGATTGAAAACTTCTTTTTTAGCGTATTCAGGCCATAAAAAGACAACCCGCCCGGTTCCAAAAACCGGACGGGTTGTCTAAAATATAGACGGGTAGGTAATCCCCTGTCTGAAAAATGTTTAATAATCGGTGCGGCCTTCCTTGAGCTCCCAGGCCCGGAAGCCGGCTTGGGCCTCAGCGCGCAGTAATTCCACCATTGGGATGCGGCGGTCAGCCAAAGGCCGCTCCAACTCATGGTAAATAAATTGGTCGTCGAAACCAATAGCAGCGGCATCCTGCTTGGTGTTGCCGTAGAAAACCCGTTGGGGCCGGGCCCAGTAGATGGCACCCAGACACATAGGGCAGGGCTCACAACTGGTGTACAGGTCGCACCCATCCAGTTGAAAAGTACCCAACGTAGCGCAGGCCTTCCGAATGGCATCCACCTCGGCGTGGCAGGTAGGGTCGTGGGTGCTGGTTACCTGGTTAAAGCCTCGGGCAATGATCTTACCGTCTTTTACCACCACGGCCCCAAACGGGCCGCCATAGCCGGCCTGCATTTTTTCAATTGACAAGCGAATGGCTTCGCGCATGAATTCTGGGTTGGGAGCATCCATCGGGAGAATTGTAAAAACAGGGAAAGAAAATTCCGGGAAGTTCGGGAACCCCGCAAAATACGTGATTTGGCGCGTGTGGCGGGCAAACGCCGGTGACGAAGCAAGTCCTGCAGGCAATTTTTGCAGCTCCATGCAACCTTTCATCCTCCTCCACGACTCTATATTGTGTAGACACTATAGAGGCATTCTCTCAGTTGTTTACACCACTACGAGTCTAATTCTGGCCCGATAGTTGGTGTACATGAATCTGAAAGAATAGTTTTTTAGGTGTTTTGGTTGTGGAAGAGGGAGCGGCTGTTGGTCGCTCTTTCTTTTTGCCCATTTATGAGCAATAGAGGCTGTTTTTGGGGTGTAGTGGGTGTTGGTGATAGGGTGGTTGTATACCATAATGAAGGGTTTCGGTATACAAATGAGGTGATTTCTGTATACAAGAACTCTGGTAGCTGTATACAATGGTGGTGAAGTGGGTGGTTTCTGTATACAGGTTAAGAATTGCAGTGGTAGCAATGCCAAAATTCTGTACATCTTATTGATTGTACATTGCCATGTTAAAATTGGATCATTAGAAACCTAACTAGAATCAACGTTCTCAGAGTGGTCAAGGTGATTGTGTGGGCTGATAGCTTGCGTTCGCTGGTGAGCCTGTATGAGGCGAATTGAACCAACATAGGAGGCTAGGGTAGGTGCTGGTGTACCTCTGGTAGTAGCTGGTCGCTGGTCGGCTTGGTTCGCTTGTGTGACCATATTCGCTTGTGTGACCATATAGACAACGTATAGACCAAATTGAAAAGTGAGTTTCGCATGTCAAACAAGTGCTACAGAAGGTACAAGCTTCGGAAATTCGGATGTGATTGCTCAGAATGCAATTAATGCTGAATTGAAAACTGATATCAGACGCTGAGAGCGGGCATATCCTACTTCAATCGTAAAACCGCCGATGGTGAGGGTAGTGCTATGGCTGTTTCCGGCATTGTGGAGCCACCAGCCGAACCGGAAATCAGGTATGCCCATTAGCATGTACAAGTGCGTCAGGTTTTTCTGCATGTTCTCTGAGGATGGAACGCTTATGGACTCTTACTTAGATGAAGGCTAGTTACTTTACGTTTGCAATGTTGCCAATGACTAACCAATCACCGCCAAAACAAGTGACTTATGGAACCGTGTACTAAACTGCATTTCTCAAATTCAAGTAATGAAGAATTTCAAAAAATTATCACTGAGATACGTTCTGCTAATCTGTGGAATTTCAATACTGAACAATTGGTGAAAGAGTTTTTGGGTAAGGCTCTTTGTCAAGACTTCTTTAGTGAGTCCTTTACTATAATGCGTGACGCTTATATTGAAACATCATTTGAAGAGGATAAAAACGAAGTGCCAAATGTATTAGGTCCATTCTGTGAATATATATTAAAGATATATTATGGTTTCACACGAGAGCCGAAATCTGCCTTGTTAGATTACTATGATAGGGCTTCGATGCACCTGAATGAGATCGATACGAGGATTAACAATATAGAAGATTCAATGAAAAGGATTTCGCTTGATAATATTCCTGCTATAAGACAAAAGGAGTTGCCAGTACTGGACTATTATCTAAGGCATAATAAGAGGGCTCGTGAAGAGGTGCTTGCTTTTATCAAGGAAGAGGTACGTACGTTTACGATAGGTAAATGTGTGCAAGGGTTTGAGTTTTATAATGCATATCCATATCATTATGACTATGCGTCAACGAGCTACGAAGTCAAACACCCTACGATGATATCTAATAAATTCGGTGATGTTGACAGCGCTATAGGTCGGACTTTGCCAGAGATGTATAAAAATAGAAAAGGAGAGTTTGATCAATTTCTTGAAACGTATCTTGACAGAAACGATATCGTTAACTCTATTAGAAATGCTTGTGATGTTAATTATGTTTTTAGTAAAAGAGTCAGACTAGTCGAAGAAGCACTGTTAGCGTATGAGAGTGGGAATAACTTAGCATTTTCAAGTATGTGCTTTGTGATAGTTGAAGGTGTGTTTCACGATCTTTGCATATTGTTAGGTGAAAGTGAAAACGATATTCTTGGTAAAGGTTTTCAAGAAAAGGTGAACTTGTTATATGAAAAGCACGAACTGTATTTTCACTATGAGTATTATTCCTTTGTTTTCAGGATCCTGAGAAATAAAGTAGCACATGGTGTAGCAGAAGCAACGGAACTAAACGAAGTTGCTGATTTCTTGCTGCTGGATTTATATGATGTAATTGAGTTAAGTAAGTCTAAGCGTATACCAATGAATCAAAAGCATTATATGCTTTATTCAGTTTTAAGTACACCAAAATTCAAGAACTATGAGTATGTAGTTGGTGCTGTTATTCTGAAGGATATTGAAATGCCTGATTTCTTTGATACATCGGATGCTGATGCATTAATTGTTTCAGCTATTCAAGAAGAGGAATTTTGGGTGTACTTGGATGGTTTGTTTACATCAAGGTTTGATTATGATAAGGGTATAGCAATGGAGGTTTTAAAGAGATTGAAAAGATTTGAGTTGCCAGTAGTTAATGAAAAGTGTAAAGAAATGTTTAGGAATTATCATGATGTTAAGATAAAGTTCGATAAGGAGCAATATATAAAAGGTGTGTTTCAGTACACGTACTATTAATCACTACCAGCTTTCATAAGCAAGAAGCCCCTGCTATACCGAATAGTAGGGGCTTCTTGCTTAGTAACTTTTGTCTGGTAGTGTGTCTATAAGATTCAACATCAACCGAAAACCAGTAATACACAGTTCAAGATGATGCTTGTACTTCTCTGGATAACTATGCTTCTCGGTATTCAGATTTTCCCTCTCAACCCGGTTCGCTTCGCCCTGTAGCTCTACATTACCCCAATAGTATTTTGTTTCTAGCTGATAAGAATGTACAGCCGTATTTCTTTCATCTATGAACGGCTTTATTTCGTCTTGATATATTTTATTGAGCTGAATAAAGTATTCTGATTCTTGATATTTAGGATTGATATTGTTGAGCACCGATCCGAAATATACACTTTTAGGTTTTAACCCGGTTTCAAAATAGATATACAAGATATCACCTATTCTATCCCAGTAGTTATAGATACTCTGCATACCAAAGGTGGCATAAGTTAAATATCTATGATCTGGTAGGTTCTGTTTATATACAGCATTGGTTTCTGCAACGTCTACAATATAGGGGCGAAAATAATACAGAAGTCCAGTAACATACATGATATCCTGAGTTATAAACGAAAGTTCTTCTTGTAGTTTAAATATTGAGTGGGGGAGAGGGTATAGGTTTTGCTTGCGGTTAAGTATGGTTGAGAAGGTGCTATCTAATCTTGTATCACCATCTGTAATCTGTTTCAAAGATTCTAACCCTTCACGCTTATAGACTTCATATATCTCTTCCGTAAACTCAAAAAAGTGGTGAAGAGGGTGTTCTACTCGTTCCATACTACAAGCTGCTTGGTGAAAGGATGTGAGGTAGTGCAAAGTAACTATACCCCCCTAGTAAGAGAAGAGAAGCCTTGCTTAGCTAGGTGTAGATAGGAGTTAAGAGTATAGCAGCTCCTACCAGTAAGAGTAAGGCACCTGTAGCAATCATTCAGAAGCCGGCAAAAGCTACCATTGGGAAGCCTACCAACTCAGCTATCACCAGTGGCGACAACTCATCAGCAGGAAGGAGTAAGTCAGGTTTTAACGGGTCTTGGTTGCTGGTAGCTCTGGTAATGGTTAACTTAGCCTACTATGCTTACAAGATGTCAGTCTAAGGGTACCCCTAATAACAGGAAAGCGTATAGTTAAAGAGCACGGCTGTTAGGTACAGGGCTCCTGTAGGCAAGAGCAAGAAACCGGGTAATAGGTGCATCTGCTGCACACGCACCATGAGATAGGTTTTGAAGTAACTTTATCCGTAGCATATTACACCACCACACTGTTTCTGCCACTGTCACTACAGCACATCTAGTGGCTCGTCAGACTCTGCAGAAGACGGAAGGCTTGCTCTGATGAGTGCTTTGAACTTAGCCTTGAGCAAATCTTTTCGTTCTTCCGCCTCACTGTTGCTATTAGGCAACTGCTGCTCTGCAGGAGGTGCTACGCGTACCCATTCTTGGTAATCACATCCATATAGGTAGTTGGAGCATCCATAAAATGCCCATGGTTTACCGTTTTTGGTACCAGTGCGTAGCAACGCATCTGCCGTGACACAATGAGGACATTTCTTTCGTTTAGGATCATCATCGTGCGCTTCCAATTCAGTGATAAACTGAGATTTGAAGGCGGGATTGGTTACAAGGATTACTTGCTCCTTAGCTCGTGTAAGCGCCACGTAGAAGAGTCGCCGTTCTTCGCCGTTGTGGAACTGTTCTGCTTCGCTTAGTAGCAGGCTTAGCACAGGGTCATCTGACATCTCGGAAGGGAACCCGAACTTACCTGAACTGCAGTTGAGTAGAATGACAATATCAGCTTCGAGCCCCTTTGCCTTATGGACTGTGAGAAATGGAATGTGCAGGGTAAGGGCTTCACCAAGCTCATTCGAATAAGTGTAATGGATTGTGCTAGATGAATCAATGCTGAATGTTCGGTCGTTGTTTCTAATCCGTTTCAGGTCAAAAGAGTACCTGCCCAAGACTATAATTTCTTTCTGAGCAATTCCCGGAACCTCAGCTATTAGCTGATCCAGCAACTGTTTAACAGTATCTGTATCATCTTGCTCCTGAGAGGTATTGTACACGATACGGTAATTCGTCTGCTTACCGATGCTACCGCTCTTCAATGATTTTCGCACTTGATTTGGATTCTTCGTGATAAACTCACTAGAAACACCGATCAAGGGCTCATGGAAGCGATAGGTCGTTTCTATCTTAGAATGCAGACTGTATCCAAAGTACTTGTTGAAGTTTTGAAACAAGGACATATCGCTGCCCGCAAAACGGTAGATAGATTGCCAGTCGTCTCCTACGCAGAATAGCTTACACTGCGGGTTTTGCTCTCGTAAAGCCCGTATTAGATGATACCTACCTTGGGAGATATCTTGAAACTCATCAATGATGATGTAGTCAAACCTCTCTCGATAAGCTCCTGAGCTAATGTATGAGGTTGCTTTGGTGATAAGGTCGCTGAAATCAAGCTCTTGACGTAATGCTAGCTCCTGTTCATATCGCTCGTAGATAGGCGTTACTAGATCTAGGAAACACTGGTTTCGCTGTTTCTGGCGGTCATTGACTACTAAGTCATTTTGCTTCTGCACATCCTTGATGGAGTAGTTGTTGGACTTCATCAAAACGATGAATGTTTGAAGCAATGTGCTAAAGCTGTCTACTTCATCTTCTGCTGCATTAGCAATGATTTCCCAGATTTCTTGTGGAGATTTCGGCTGCAACATGATGCCATGCTGCACTAGGTTATCTGCGAGGTTCTTGAACAGAGTATTCTCCTGCATCTCATAACTGTATGATTCAAGCAGGGTGGTACCATAAAATTGGCTGGTCTGACGAGCCCATGCCATCTTTCCTTGGTATTTAGCGCTTGCCTGCTCTCTTGACTCCCCCTTTTTAGCGAAAAAGGACGGTACGTTACCGTGATGATCGACGCCGAAGTGCTCTAAATAAAGCTTCTTGTCTCCTTGCGTTATGGTAAAGTCTGGTTTCCATTGCCCGTAAAGAGGGGAGGATGTGGGATGCTCGTATGGAAATTCATACTGGTACTCCACTCCGTTGAAGAGAAGGAAATTGGCAATCTGGCATTCTTCTATACTCTTTACTACTTCCTGTTTGTATGTTTTCTTCCCTCTCTCCCAATGCTCCACGCTTTTGTAGGATCTAATATTGTTATCCTTCAAGTGCTGGAAGTAGGCTCCTTGGTTCTGAAATTCCTCAGATGATTTGACAGGTTTCAGATGATGTAAAAAGTAGGTCGTTACTTTCTCCGCATATGCACGGTCCTTCATCAGCTGCTTAAACGTAGCACTGATGAAAGTGCGGAATTGGCTTTCATCGTAGAGAGAAGGCTGTTTTTGCTCTACAGTGCAGATAACATCCTTGCCGAATTTGTGAAAGGTTCGCGGCTGCATCCCCTTGATACCAATTCGGTCAGCAAGAGTAGTGGCTGATTTGCTGGTAAACGAGATGAGTAGAATGTTACTTGGATCGGTGCGGTATCGGTCAAGCACGTACTTGACCTTGCCAATGATTGTCGTGGTTTTACCAGAGCCTGCACCGGCAACAATCAAGCTGTTGTCCTCATTGCTGATGATGGCAGTACGTTGCTGCAAATCAAGGCTTCTGCCTTCTATATGGCTAAAGAGGTTATCGTATCGCTGCAGTTCTTGCGGGATAAAATCCTTGTTATAAGCTTGCCGGATCTCATCTCCCCGGCTATAATGGTCGAGGAAAGCTTGGATTGTAGCTTTCTCCAGTGATGATAAATCGGTAGCCTCATAAGCTAGTCCCTTGACTGCTTCAAAGGCAGCACTATACTGGTCCTTCCAGATTTTAAGTTTATAATTCTCAAAATAGCCCCATGAATAGGAAGTAAACGACTTGAAGGCGGACTCTGCCTCTGTAAGCGTTACTAGCAGGATTCTGAGCTTCGTTGTTAGAGAATTGCGTCTGCTAGTGGTGGAAATCTGCAGATAGATCAGATAGACGACGAGCACCATGCAGATGCCCAATCCTAGATACGCCATGAAAAAAGCTTGTGCCGAAAACTTGATTTAGATCGGCAAAGGGAAATCAGATGAGTGGCTACACGGCTTCGGTTGAAACCTTTATATCCTTAGGGTTAGGTAGATTAAGCGTTTTTAAGCACGAACCGAGCTTTTTCTATTTCCTGCATGTAATGGGCAGCAACAGTTTGCTCATCTGTGTACTCGTAGCTCTTAGCGGCATAGATCTGAATCACATCACGATTCCAATAGCAGCGATAGTCACCTAATATCCTGTTAAAAGTGGCTTCTAGTTGATTCTTTATTCGTTGATAGTTATAACTACTCCCGAACTCTAGCCGAATAGAGCCTTCGTAGCGCAACGTAACGCCTAACCTCGGAAAACCTTCCGCTATGATTGTCGTTCTCGTTCCTTCCCCAGATAATTGAGGGCGGCTTTCTATTTGAAACTGGATGGTAGAGTAAGATGGATTTCGCGAAAGAAGCTCATGTAGCTTCTGTGCCTTCAGGTTGTGATCAAATTGCTTACCCGTGGTAAGAGCGCCGTTTGTGTTGGATTGTAGCACTACAACAGGTTGTTTCGCGAAAGTATCTGTTGCTCTTATGCTTGCTCGAGCTGCTGCTATAATAGAGCGTGCTTCCGCAAGTGCATCCGCAAAGCATTCTTTGTCATCGCGTTGCGTTAATACAATACTCATCTCTCGGTTGTTCTTTTCGGAGAACTCATAGAGATTCATTGGGCTAACGATAAGGGTAGATTCGTTATGATAACATTTCGCGTGCAGGTTTTCGAGGTACAGTAGTTCTAGATTATGCAACATATCAAGTTGCTGTCGTTCTCGTGGACGCAACTCAGATTTTCCATATACCAACTTGATTTTCACCCCCAAGTCGTTTGCCTCTACTAATCGCTCTGATAGAATGCGACTTAATTTCAAGTAGGGAGTTATGAGCACCAAATCAGATTTCGCCTTGATAATGATGTTTTCAATCAGGTGAGAAGTACCTGAATTGGTAAGGAACTGTGGCATGTCATACTAAGGGTGGAGAGCCAAAAATACCTATAATAGCTTGGGACGCATAACTTGGAATAGTTATGCATCCTAAAGCGAAAATTGTTGTTGCGAACGTTATCGTTGGGAATAAATAGCAGTAAAGTGCCTCGTATCGTGATCAGCGGAAGGTTCAGTATTGTTGATACCTTGGCAGACGCAGCAGGATCTCATCAATGTCGTTACTTAGAGAGCGTAAGATGTTGATTATTTGACTAATCAGGTTTAAAGACCCTTTAATTATCATAGAAAAGAAGTATAAGGCGATCCACTGTGGAGGGTTCATTGATAAAGGTGGTTTGTTCCGTTTCACCGAAAACTTTCCCTGCTAATTACTTTGACTTAATGACATTGTCATTAGTATATTTGAACACAATAAATTGATATGCAATTATTTGTATTAGTTAAGTAGACTTTCTCCTTCGCTACCATTCGAGGCGGGGTTGATCCTGAATAGGATTGCTTGACAGGTGCGGTATCTTTGCTGAAACGCTTACCTATGAAGAGCGCTGAATAGAGGTGTGTTCCTCTTTCATTCATAAAGGATGAATGCGTAAATCTTTGACTAACAATAGGTAAGCTGATTTTGCAATGGCGATTTTGAAAGAGAAGAAGCTTCCAGATACAAAGGCTAACCGTGCCCTTTCCCCAAATATTACTCTGCAAGAGGTATTTATGGACGCAAATCTGCGGTCCCATGCCTATTATGCAGATGAGAGAACCCTTATCTTCAACGCTGATTCACGTCAAGCTTTAAGGTGGTTGAAAGAAGCTGGCGTTGAAGTTGATTGCATAGTAACCTCACCTCCTTTCTATGGGCAACGAGATTATGGGGTTGATGGGCAGCTTGGCTTAGAAGAACATCCTACGACTTTCATCAATGGTCTTGTAGAGGTATTTGAGGGTTGTAAGGAAGTTTTGAGAGATACAGGTAGCCTATGGGTCAACCTTGGTGACACTTATTGGAGTGGGAAGGGTCAACATCGTAGTGACGAGAAGAAGCAAAGCGCAAGGAGGTTTGGACTTCGCCCGCAAGACAGAAAGGGAGACGGTAAATGGTGTCGTCCAAAGCAATTGCTGTTGATACCTCACCGATTCGCAATTGCTATGCAGGATGCAGATTGGCTGGTTAGAAATGACAATGTTTGGATTAAACCCAATCCTATACCTGATCAGGTACGTGACCGGTGTTCTATCTCACATGAGTATGTCTTCCATTTCGTCAAAGAGCGATGGTACTACTTCAACAGAGATGCTGTCGCTAGGCATAATGACAAAGGTTCTTCATTGCCTCCATTAGACACTTGGATTGTACCACCCTCACGGCAAAGCAAAGGACATAAAGCGACCTTCTCTGAAGAGTTGATCAATATCCCTATACGTTCAACTACACCTGCGAACGGTATTGTCTTAGACCCATTTGGTGGAAGTGGTACGACGTTATGGCTTGCTAGAAAGCTTGGGTTCAGAACAATTGGCATTGATATTAGCGCTCAATTCTGTGAACTGATGGCAAATCAAGCCAGAAGTATGGCTGAAGCAATTGATTTTCCTGCTCCTATCGAAATAGAGGCGCCGTCTGTAGCTGATTTAGCTCAAGCTGTAGATCAGGTGGCTCATCTTAGCTCCTCCAAATAACAATGAGTAAATACATCAGCTTAGACAGAATTGTCGCAAGCATCCAACGTAGTAAATCGACTGGTGCAGAAACGAGATTATCTGAGTTTTTGATATTCAAACGTGCGCTTAAACTCAGTGGAGGAGATACTGTTCCCCTCGGTTTGCGTGAGACACCGTTGCGCATAGCAACGAACGACTACATGTCGTGTGACTTAGCAACACCATCAGGATCAAGCCAAGATTCTGGTTGTCTGGTGAATTACTTTGCATTTAGAAGAGGTGATTTTTTGAGGCAGACACCAAAGTTCTATTCTAATGGTGCTCCCAATACTTTAGCCGGAAACGCTTTTAAACCCCTGTTACATACTTGGGGTGAACGCCCGGTAAAAGCCAAGCTCGCAGATCAGTACGAAGACCAATTAGCAAGTACGCTTATTCAACGAAGCGGAAATTCAATACTTCCTCGTATTGATGATGTAGCTATTTGGTTTTACAGAAACCAAGACGTGGAGTCTCTGGTAGGACGCTTACCTTCTTACCAAGCTATTCAAAGCTTAGTGGATGTATATAGGGATGAGAGCGGGTTGACAAACACCGAAATAGATGCTCTATTTGACACAAATATTCCTGCCAGCGAATACGGGGACCTTTCATGGTTGCAAGATTCTCCTGCAGATCCGGCAGATTACCTTCCAGCATCTACTACAACAAGAGCTTCAGCAAGCGCTCCAAGGTCCATCCCTGCTGTAAATCCGGGATCGATTTCAGCTACCAGCGCCATACCTTCATCGGTTGAAGGCTGTGACAAGAACTTGGTGGTGGCATTGGCAGCCAAAGGATTTGTTATTCTGAGTGGTCCATCGGGAACGGGTAAGTCCCGAGGTGCACTGCACTTAGCGAGCTCGTTGGAAGCAGTAACAGGCTTAACTGAGACTTATAATCTGATACCTGTTGGAGCGGATTGGACAGATTCGCGACACCTCTTAGGTTATAGAAATCCTTTTGGTCCTAAAAGGACTAAACTGGATGGGGCAGAAACCCACGAAAGCTATGAGGTTACAGATACCTTGAAATTGCTCCTAAGATCAGTTCATCCTGATCGCCAGAAAATACCTCATTTTCTGATTTTGGATGAGATGAATCTATCCCACGTAGAACGTTACTTTAGCTCATTTCTCTCTTTGATGGAAGCGAACCGTTCGGTTAGTGGTGTAGAGATTCCGTTACTCAGTGCGGATACAATCGCTCTGATCAATGAAGTACTTAATTATGCTAACCCTGAATCTATTGAAGCAGGTGCTACTCAAGCGCTTGTAGAAGCAGGAAATGGACTGGTACTTCCTTACAACTTCTGCATCGTTGGGACCATCAATGTTGATGAAACTACATATATGTTCTCCCCGAAGGTGCTGGACAGAGCACACGTTATAGAAATACTAAGTGTACAACCGGGCAAGTATATAGGTGATAGTAAGCCAGAAGAGCCTTCGCTGAATGTTGATGCTGCTTTAGCGGTGCTAAGTGGAGACAAACCTACAGTAACATCGCAAAAGCCACACGAGGGTCTTGTAGAGCTAGCTATACAGCTAGGATATGACCACGCATGGGTTGCTAATGTCATCCGTCACACAACAATCTTGCTAGATGGTGCATACAAGTTGCTAGAGCCAATTGGTTTTGCTTTTGGATACCGACTTGTAAATGAAGTTTTCAGGTATCTACAAGAATGGGTTGTAGCCACTTGGAAGGTAACGGGCGCTGCTGATCCAGAGCTCAATTGGGTAGAAGCACTTGATAACGCGTTTCTGCAAAAAGTGCTACCTAAGGTTCATGGTAACCGTCGACAACTTGGAGACTGTCTGCCAGCACTTATTTCTTTTTTGAGTGCAGGTGACAGTACGAGTGCAAGCCCTGCTAGATATAAGGTGGGGACAGATGCAGAGGTAAGTATTTCTCCGGCAGAGCGGTTTGATACCGGTAAAGCTGATCAAATGAGAAAGACCATAAGCAAAGTAGCTCGTATGAATCGGCGTTTGCTTTTGACGAACTACGCTACGTTTGTTGAGTAGAACCTATGATCGCATTTCATCGGCTTTGTTTCAGGTGGCATGAACTGCTTTCCTTGGACATAGAATGGACCAACGGTAAGGCGGGGCTTGCCACTTCTGCAGGGAAGATAGATTTTTTAGAAAATGCAGAGCTAGAAGAAAAGCCGGATTCGGTTGGGCTACGAGGTATTCCTGCCATGTGTTGGCGAGATACAGGTAATGCTCTATTCGAATCCTTACAGCTTAGAGAAAACACCGAATATCTGGTTGATATAACCATTCCTGTATCCAGAGATATTGCGGAGAGAGAGTGGATGGAAAATAGAGTTTACCCACTTCCCGCTCGACTTAGCAAGTTTTACCGGACAGATCCTCCTAAGCGGTGGCAAGTTGTTCCCGGTGGTGTTAAATTAAGTGGCAGTTTGAATTTTGGCTCCCACATAGGTATTGCATCTCTTGAGCTTCCGGGTGCTACTCCAGTCAGGTTTGAGGTTGTTTGTATAAAGTTAGGGTACTTCGAAGACCTTAGAGCACTGCTTGCTCGCATTGCTGAAGAGTCTATTAACCTATTACTCAGCATTGACACACCAACCTCTACTCAATTAGAAACCGATTTATATCGCGAAGCAGATGAATTATCTATACTATTCAACTACCGCAAATTGATGCAAAATGGTGCACTTGCAGGTGCCATTGAGGCTATTCTATCGTCTCCTCACAGCCATACAAGAGTTCAAGAATCGTTGTTGCCTATAGCGATAAGCAGCAACCCGGCATTAGATATAATTGCCACAAGACTTACAGGAGAGCATTTTGAAAAAGGAGGTCCTTTGTCAGATCTCTTTAACGGCTACAGTCCGACACACCTGCCTTTTGTAAGCAAAGTAGAAACAGTTGATACTAAAGAGAATAGATACATCAAATCATTTCTAGTCAATTTGCTAGCAATGGGTGAAGATCTACATGATCAACTTGTTCGTTCAAAACGTTATCTCAGCGCTGGTGAAGTTTATGAGTGGAACTCGCAATTGCTAGAATGGCTAAGTCACTCATTATGGCGTGAAGTCGGAGCGTCGCGACAATCTTTAAGTAATTCTCAAGTACTACAAAGAAGAGAAGGGTATAAGGATATTTTGGAATGTGACTTGAGTTTTCAAGTCGGGTTACAACTATCTTGGAAAAGAGGCTTAGAGATTTCGAGTGGATTGGATGGTGATATTCGTCCAATTAGCGAACTATATGAGTATTGGTGTTTCTTCGTGTTAAGATCATGTTTGCGTTCTATATGTGACTTGGAGATTCCTAGAAGTTCTCCTCTATATGAATCAAAGGATGGGCATATATTATCTAATCTGAAGCGGGGTAGGGAGAGTCAGATTATTTTTGAGAAAGTATCTAGATCAGGAATTACCTCTAAAGTATATCTCTTTTACAACCGCACTTTTACAAAGGCTAAAACTGCTGACTGGCAAGGTAGCTACTCAGCAAATCTTCATCCAGATTATAGCATCCTTTTAGATGTTGAGGTTCAAGGTGCCAAAAGACACCATTGGCTCCACTTTGACGCTAAATACAGATTGGATTTCAACCAATGGTCTTCCGAAGTCGATGATTCTGTTTCCGAGATGGAGGATGAGATTATCAGTCAAATGGATTCCAAGTCGAAAGAGTCTTATAAAAGGGGAGATCTGTATAAGATGCATACCTATAGAGATGCACTGCTAGGTACACGTGGATCCTATATTCTCTTTCCGGGTTCTGGTGAACAGGAAAGTGTCTTTATCAGGCATCCTAATGTGGAGTATCCTGCAACTGATTATTACTTTCCTAGCGTCGGAGCTTTCCAACTACGTCCTACTGCTACAGATTCTCAGGCTCTGCAACTTCAGCAGTTCTTGCGCCATGTGATTGATAAAGTGTCTGAAAGTAGTGATTATAAGGAAGAGGAAGCATACTTCTCTTAGGTAACTGTCTCGGTTGATGTCAAGATGATCGCCGGTAACTGTTAAATGCACTTCAACGACAAAGCTGGATTCAAGCCGGCTTTGTCGTTGAAGTGCATTGATGTTACATAGCTAGATATACATCAGCAATTTTCTCTTTCTTCAAACCGATATAGCTGCGTGTGATTGCTACTGAAGAATGATTGAAAATTTGCGAAAGAGTGATTAGCGCTTCTTCACTCCGGTTGTTCATCTCAAAAACGCGTCTACCAAAGGTTTTGCGGAATGTGTGAGTTGATGCATTCTGAGTTACTATACCGAACCTAGTGAAAACGGTCTTGAGCCATCGGTTCACATACTGCAGCGATAATGGCTTGGTACCGCAAGAAGCCATGCTTGATACTATGTAGTGCTGATCGGAAGCAGGGGATGCCTGTTGGTACGCAAAGCGTATAATCTCTTGTAACTTCTGGTTAAGTGTAATCTCTCGGTTCTTGCCCGTTTTTCCTTCTCTTATTGAAATGACTTTCTTCTCAAGTAAGTCGACCCACTTAAGTTTAAGCACATCACCAGCCCTTAAGCCGCAATAAGTGGTGACAGCAGCAAAGATGAGGACGCGGTACAGTGAGGTTTCACCTCCGAACTGCGCTGAGTAGGTAATCTTACTCATGAAGTTCTCGAACTCATTCCACGTAAGAGGTGCCGTTTCTGTACTGTAGTCCTTCTTTGGCATACTAAAGCTTGGTTTTAATTATGATCAAAATTACACAAAACTGAAACTAAGTGTGTGCATTTTGCATAGCTTTATAGTTAAAATACTGAAAGTCAGTGTTGTTTAGCTATTAGTTTCACTTTTGATAAATCTGAAACCTATTAATTAATCTCAGCATCAAAACTTTAATCGGTCGAGAGTTGGTGACAACTTTGGGTGTTTGTACTTCGCTCGGTGAGCTAGTGCAACACAAGCTACTTTCGGGGTAGCTCAATATGAACATTCGTTATGTGTTCAATGAGACTGTTGAGCATATCAGCAAATGATTTCAGTAAGCACGATTATGAGTATGTGTAGCCACTACGCAGCTAATAAGCCATCGATTTTTGCGCGACGCACAGCAGCTTGATTAGACAACTTTCGTAGTGCCGTGATGTTGCTAAGCTTGCCTTTGTTGTAAACCGTGAGTGTTTTGTACACGTTTTTGCAACTCTGGCTATACGTACAGATCGCTTCTACGATGCCGTTTGTGCCAGTACAGCCGCCTTCATCCACAGTAACGGTTAAGCCGATTTCGGTGAAGTAATCAGCTACTTCCTTAATAACTTTTCGTTCGTTAGATCGACCAGCACTTCCGCCAAACCCTTTCATGTAGTAGGTGTTAGCAGTCAAAATCATTGGTTCTACAGGAGTATTCATCGTTTATTGTGTTAAAAGGTGTAATAATAAATGAGTGAGTATGCCAACTAGGATGGCATGTTGTAGTTATGAGTGAGTAGGTTCGTTAAGGAATGAAGCTGATGGGTTCGATGCTCAGCTACTTTTCCAGCAGAGCCTTTGGATTTAACTTGGTAAATGCCAAGGCTCTTTTTAAGACACGCAAGGGTGAATGCACCTAAGTTGTGAATGTTTCCTTCGTGCTCCCACTTATGTTTAATCTGTGCCATACAGGCGCGCAGCTTCTTATAAGCAATAAGATTGTCCTTCACTGCCATCACAACGTATGTCGCTTGCTGACTAGTGAGTTGAAAAGAGGCTAATTCAGACCATGTTTTGTTGAGCTGCTCGCGGTTCAGTGTAGTGCTAACCGTCTGTGGAGTGCAGTGGGATGTGGGCTGAAGCGGTATTTTAGGTAGATTAGTTGGACCAGCACCTAGTGCAAGCTCGTCGGTTTCCATCGACGTGATATTCTCGTTCACTATAACATCTGGCGAGTGGTCCTGCGTAAGTGTCGCTGGAACCGATGCACGTTTCATCCGAGGCTTTTCCAGTTGCACAGCCGGAATCGTAAAGACAATATGCGTTGCCTTATTGCCTCGTTTGCGAGTTGTGGCAGTGCAATGGAGCCCTGCTGCGCATAACTCTGCCACAGCATGATCAATCACACAACGCTTCAGCCGGGCATAGTCTGTATACTTCCGCTGGTCAGAAAAAAACCAGCGGTGAATTGCTTCTATGGGAGCTACAAACTTCTGGTGTTTCGCTGCGTTGGGGTTATAATAGCTGCGTAAAAGCCAAAGCAGGCGGTACGTGTAAGGGCTTGAAAACTTTAGATCTTTAAAGTTTAAGCAAGTAAAGTTTGCATTCAACCCGAGCAAGTGCTCTGCTAAAGCTGGATTGAAACGCACGTCTATTTCACCTGTTCCACAAACCATAGCCAGTTCTAGGAACAAGTGTTCGCCATCCCACAAGCGGTTTTTCAACTCATGGCAGGCAACCCGCAACGCGGTGTAAGCGCTACCAGAAGGCGTAACTAGCGATGCGACCTTGACGTGGAACGTCTGGTCCAGAGTCTCGGTAGAACGATGCAAGCAACGGAGCGCTGCAGTAAACAAGCGCGTTTCCAACAAGCTCATGGTTGCTTGCGGAAGGCGGATAAAATAATTACTAAGAGAAGCGTGAGCGTTCATTGTGTGGTTTCATGGTAGAAAGCCACACAGATCTAATGCCAACGGTGATTAATGATAAGCGTGATTAGATGGAAACGTAGTATGTAGGTCTGTGTTCTCCTTGGTTAAAAAAAGTATGAGAAAATTATAATGCAAAGGTAAGGTGTATTTGTTTGTGAACAAAATATTTGACACCGTTTTTTTTGTTGTGGTGGCTAGTGGATAGAACTTGATGAATAGGTATTATTGGTTGTATAATAAAGCTTGATGCTTGTGAATAAGTACAAATAGGTTGTGTTATAGGAATGAGTGATGGGTGTAGCGTATTGGTTTTTAATGATTTGCGGGGTTGTGAATAAGATGAATACAATAAAATAACTTATAAAAAACCGAAACGAATAAGCGCTAAACGGTTTCGGTTCGGTTTTAAGATTTTATACTGGAAGAAGGATACTGATGATGGGAACAATACTCTATTAGTGCCACTCATGTCGACTTATAGCTGTCATTGTCTATACACTCTTCCGTATTACTATTGGCTATCAATGAAATCAACTAGTGGTAACAAGATTAGGATTGTGCCACTCACTATTAGATAAATTGGTCTGCATACTGCTATTAATGATCATTTGGTGTATTAGTTAACACGTTGCTGTGAATCAGCTGCACATGGCTGAGGATCGCAGGAATAAGGTTTTCGTTTGGTTGTAAGATGGATGATACATTATAGTATGTGACTTCGTCTTTCGTTGATGCGTTGAAGACGACATTAGCAATGCCCTCCAGTTCCAGCGCCGTAAGCTTGGTTTGAATCATAGCAAAAATTGCAAGCAGGGTGTTGACTGGAGGAACCCCGCCACAGATCAGCGAAATCTTCGCGCCGTGTTGCTCAAAGCCGATTCCTCCCGGTGTATCTGCGCTTCTAAACTGGTACACGTCATGCAAATGGTAGAATAATGCTTCATAATTGATAGTGCTAGTGGGCTTATTATCACCTGCATTCACAGCTGATTGGGTAGCATCGTCACGAAGCGTAGTGTCAAATTGCTCGTAAAACTTTAAATGTTGAAGGACAGGGTAGGGATAAGGTGGTTGACTATTGCTCATGATTGTATTCTGTTTTTTCTAGTAAGTGCTGAACGTCCGTTAGTAAAAAGTAAAAACGTGTTCCTTCAACAATTTTTGAAATCTGTGCCTTTGCTAATCTGCGGTGTAAGCAGGAGGAAGGCAAAGTATAACGTTGAGTAATCTGCTTGCGGGTAACATATTCATTTCCATCGAAATAGTGCGTTATTTTGCATTCCATTGTGCGGCTCGTTTACTCTATATATCACGAACGGAACATTCCTTTCCGTTCATTTTTCGTAATATCATATGCTTCCTGAGCAGGTTAAACCGAAACCGAAATTGTTCACCAAATCTTCTTGCATGATCAAAGACCGGATTGTAGCTCTCTCGAAAGACTTATTTCTTGCTGTTGCTGCTGCAGATGCGTTAGGCGTACCAGTTGAATTTGAGGACCGAGATGAACGACGAGCCGATCCGGTACGGGGAATGCGCGGGTACGGGACGTTCCGGCAACCTGCGGGAACATGGTCGGACGATTTCGCGCTGGTGGCATGTACCGTCGAGTCGATGATTGCGGCGGGTCCGAGTAAGCTAGACCTTCAGGATCTTGGAAACCGATTTTGCAACTGGTATCGCTACGGTTATTGGGCAGTCAATCAGGTGTTTGACATCGGCATTGCTACCCAAATGGCTTTGGAACGCATCGAAATGGGATGTGATCCTTATGAAGCGGGTGGAGTTAAAGAATTTGATAACGGAAACGGCGCGTTGATGCGCATCCTGCCACTGCTGCTGCATCCTTTATATCAGCAAGCCGATTCAATGCAGCGTCAAGAACTTGTGCAGGAGCTTTCCAGCGTTACCCACCGTCATTCGCGTTCCGCACTTGCGTGTTACCTGTACCTGCAATTCGCTGATCAACTACTGCACGGGAGGAGCAAACAAGAAGCCTATGCTTACCTGTGTGAACACGGTACCGAGGATCTAACCCAAGACTTGCGCCGGGAGGTACCGCATTTCACACAAGTGCTGAGTGGTCAACTACAGCAGCTTGAGGAAGATGCTATTGATTCATCAGGATATGTTCTGCATACCCTAACAGCAGCCTTATGGTGTGTATTAAATCACAATAGCTATGCCGATACGGTACTAGCTGCGGTAAACTTAGGCTTCGACACGGACACAACAGCGGCTGTTGCTGGACCTCTGGCTTTGTTAGCTGAGCAGCAAAGGTCGGGTATTCCGGTAGAGTGGCGTCACAAGCTTGCCAAACGAGCCGAGATTGAAGACTTAGCAGATCGGTTCATCACAAGAATGGATTGGTGTAGGTAGATAATGATTTGCAGAGACCCACGATTGTAAGTGTAATCATCGTTTCCACTTTATGATCAAATATTATTTTCTATCTGCTGCCCTTTTGTTCTCAGGAGTAACTCGCAGCCAAAACCCCCAACACATTTACAAGCCTGCGTGTGACCTGAAACGGTTGAATGACGAATATGTCAAGCTGCTTGAAGCAAAACGCAAGTTGCTCAATCCCAAAGCTCAGAAGGTCATGTTCACTGCTGCTCTATTACCTGACGCAGTGTTGCACAATAGATCAATGGAAGAGCGTGACAAGTTATATCATTCCGATCAAGCGCAAGCAGTGGAACTCATTGGGATGAGTTCGGAAATATCCAATCTGCAACAAGATCCTAAAAGGATTGCGCTGTATATCTGGAATATTTTTAACTCTTCAATTAAAGGGCATTGCGAAGCGCAGGAGGATGTAGAAAAATACAAAGTGGCAGTCAGTTGTAGCCAGAAATACTTTGTGGTGCGTTTTCAGCCGATCCCAACGCTTTACGGATACTAGTTTTTGAGTTAGAGTAAGTACTAAGATTGTATAGGTAAGTCAACCTGAATATGTCCTTGTTGATACCCGTATGAAGGCTGCTTCCTTACGGGCAGCCTCTGCGGTAACTGGCATTGTATTTCGTAAAGTCAAATTATTAACTGAGGAAAAAAGGACACATAATATAATGTGTTATTCCTGTCAGTACCTATGGTATACCATATGTGTCCTTTTTTGCACCTATTCAAGAAAGTAATTTTACAATGATTTATCATTGGTGCACCCATAAGGAGTGCAGGTGTTCTGTGTATACTAGCGTAAATAACTACCAATGAGTGAGATGTGAAGTAATATGGAAAATAGTTTAACAAGAACTAAAACTATTAATATACCCTATGATATAATAAGAAATATGAGATGAAACATGAAGACAAAGTACAACTATCATTGGACTCAGGTCAACATCCGACCTGAAACCAAGCAAGCATTGATGATCCTGTGCGGTGCGCTCGGTAATAATATTATGAATGTGCCACAATCAACTGTAATTGATACATTGGTCAATGATAAGATTAAAGAATTAAACCTTAAAAAAATAATCCTATGAAGTGCCACGTAAGACAACTATTAACCCAATAACTCTACTATATCCCAATCTATTATCAGTAAATGAACTTTCGATTGATTCTAGATATCATGATTTTAAAATAGGTTCCAGTGCATACTACTTGTTGTTTCATATTCTATGTGAGCCATATCTTGCCTTGGAAGAAAGGAAAGATAATTACGTATACATTCATTCTGATATTATTCAAAATGTTCTGGGTAGTAACTACAATAAGATCATCAATGTATTGATAGAAGAGCAGTATATCGTAGTTAATCCATACTATTCCAAGCATCTGCATATCTGCAAGTCATATGCTATTCATCCTAGGTTGATGGATGAATCAAAACCTTTGCTAACAGTGATATTCAAGAAAAGCGCAGTATTGCATAAGAAGATTAAGCGCATTGCTAGGACCAACTTGTCAAAATGCGTTGATGATGCAATAGGCATAGGTCGGCAACATGTGATTGATATGACTGCTGAGCTAGTGTTGCAGCCCGATAGGGAAGCACTAAACTATGTTGATAATTGCTTCAGTAGCACCAGCAATCCAAATACAGCCGAAATGTATTTTCACTATTGGAATACTAACCCTCTTAAAGGGTGCGGAGTCGATGCGTTTGGTAAGCGCGTACATAGCGTTGTTACTAATATGCCCAAAGTGTTACGTCGTTGCTTACGGTTTATAGACGATCCTACCATGCCGGTAGCCGAACTTGATATCGTAAACAGCCAACCGTTTTTCTTGTCTGTACTCAGCGCCGTGCTTGTCGATACCTTCGTTCCCGAATGCGCAGCTGCAGTTGCTATATGCCGTAGGTACGAAGCAAATGCAGACTATATCTGGTTTCGTAAATTGTGTGGTAACGGATTGATCTACGAAGAATTGAGCAAGCAATATGAGAATAGGTACGGGTGTAGCTACGGAGTAGCAGACAATGATGCGAGGGAGGTAACTAAAGGACTGGTATATGGTGTGTTTTTTTCCGACTACTCAAAGGCGGTCAACGGTTTAAACAGGGTATCTTACACCGAACACAGTAAACTCAAGAAAAACTTCTTCCGGCTGTTTATGGATATTTTCCCTTCCGTCTACAGTTCGTTCAAGGAAATCAAGTCGTTGTACTGGTCCTTCACAGTCAATAGACAAGGAGTGCACAAACAATACGCTAATAACTGTCTACTAGCACAGAGGCTGGAATCTGCAATCATGTTCGACTGCTTGTTACCTGCTTTGCTCGATAGGGGCATCAACTGTGTCGTGACCGTGCACGATTGCTGTATTATCAGGCGAGCTGACGTTGCAGCCGTTAAGAGGGTGATGCTTGATACCTTTCAGAGCTTAGGGCTGCATCCTGAAATCAAGGTAGTAAGCTGAAGAATAGTAAGTAGTGGCAATAAGCGTATGCAATTAGATGATGATCAGGAGTTCTGCTATTCGTCTAATCGCATACGCTTTCGCAATTCTGTTTCCTGCATTAGCTGTTGTTCATTGGCGATGTCTTTACGAACAAGGACGTAGCCGACGCTGCCTAGTGAGGCGAACAAGATCCCTACGCCACTGAAAGTAGATATTTCGCTGCTGACCAGCTGGTCGAGCAATACCAGACTTACACCAGCAATGAAGCAGAACTGCCCTTTGCGTTGGTAACGCCGCAGTTTCGATAGCTCGTCAAGGGCAGTTTGGGGTTGCTTGCTGGGCGTGTGCACCTTATGGATGTATTGGTTAAATACTGGTTATTGAGTGATTGAACGGTTTCTACCTGTTTACTCTCTGGTTGTTGATGGAATCAGTCAAAGCCTTTCGGGCATCTCGCTGGTGGGTCGCAGCATCACGGTATGCAGAATCGAGCCGTAATGCACATGATAAAGTGCGTATAGCAAGACTCGGATAGCCAAGTTGCAATTCTGAGTAACCCTTTAAGTTATAATATGTTGAGTTTGTTGTGTCGCCAAGTGCTAGCGCACAATCAACATCCTGAATAGCTTGCTGGTATTTGCTTGTAGCCACATACAACAGAGCTCGGTTACCGAAAGCAGGGGAGAAGCTAGGGGTTAGTTGGATCGCGCAGGTATAATCCTGTTCAGCTAGCTTGAACTGGTTAGACAGGTAATATGCATACCCCCGGTTGTTGTAAGCTATAGCTGATGATGAATCTATCTGGATAGCAGCGGTGAAATCGGCAATTCCCGCTTCATAGTTCTGCAACTCGTCCTGAGCATACCCCCTGAGCATGTAGTGTTGCGTACTATCTGGTTGGTGAGCAATCAAGGTGTCCAGCTTGCTAATGGCTGCTTCGTAGCGCTTTTCGGTAAGTGCCCGCACAACACTTTCATGCTTTGGCAGAGAACCTTTGGGTGAGCAACCAGATAGTAACGGTAATAATGAAGTGATCAATGAGACTGATAACGCTGTGCTGCGGATATGATAGTTCAAGGCAATAGATGATTGGTGATGTGCTTCAGCTGATCACCCACTATGGGATTCACGGCATACTGATACTAACAGTAGCTGATGTAAAAATAGTATGTTGCTAAGTAGAAGTTGTGCCGATGTTCCTCTATACTTGCTGCGAAACTTGCTACAACAACAATGTGACTATGCTCATCACTATATCATATGCTAGAATCCACTCGTGTGATATCAGCACAACTCATAAAGTCGCCCATTTCCATCTCTAGTGCTCGGCACAAGGAAATCAGCACATCTAGCGTAGGGCTAAATGCTGCGGTTTCAATGCGCTTGATGGTGGATTTTTCCACGTTAGCGACATCCGCTAACATCTGCTGGCTCCATCCTTTGGTCACCCGCAAGGAGCGTAGGTGAGCCCCGAAAAGTTTAACGCCTGCTGGATTCTTCACCTCAGCAAGCTCCCTACCTCAAAAGTTGATATTGGGCGCAGAAATGCACCCAAGACTTGTTAGATTTGTATTAATAGCAGGCACTAACTAAGGCAACAGTCTGCTTCAGCCTTCTTCACATCATTCCTTTCTCACCATCCATTCAACGTATGCATTTTACCGCGAAAAGCCGGTTCTTTACCTATCTGCGTGTAAGCTGCTTAGCAGCCGGTCTTACAATAAGCATATCCACATCTTACGCTCAAACGACTACTACACCACCCGCCCGCACCTACTTCAAAGACGAGTATGGTAGAGAGACGAAAATGGTGAAAGAACGGTGGGGAGAAGATGAGAACGGAGAAAAGCACGGCAAATACATTCTCTACTCTGAAGGAGACATGTATTCTACCGCAGGTCAAGTGATGAAAAATAGCACATATGTACATGGTGCTGAAACAGGACCAGCTTATTACATCGGTGATTTGTCAGCTAACTTCCGATACAATGCTAATAAGTTCAGTGGTACTTTCACTAATGGCATTAGAACAGGAGTATGGAGCGTATACGAAAGATTGAATGGTAACAAACTAGTTGAGAAGCAGTGGTATAACGATAATGGTGAATTGATAAAGAAAACATTTTATAAAGACGGAAAGCTCACGGGGACAATTCCTTACCTGAATAACCTTCGTAATGGACCAGCGAAGCTGTATGGTAATTCGGAAGCAGAATATGCTTCTGGAAGCTTTGAGAAGGACGCGCCAATTGGGACTTGGACCGATGCCACCATGGCTAGTTCCGGGAAAGCTATAATTTACAAGAAGGGTCACAAAGTGCTTTTTGAACAGGGAAAGCCTGTTGCGCTCATTGATGCTGCTGGTAAAACTACCCCCTACACGCAAGTGCTGGCGAAACAGGAGCAAGCAAAGCAAACTGCCGTGGCAGAGGCACTGGATGCAGCTTTGAAGCCAATAAACCCTGACTTCTTTACCATGTCTGCTTCAGAGGAGACTGATTTTGCGGGCAAGGCGTACAGAACGCCCAAAGGAGTAATGGTGGGTGCTGATTTACTCAAATCAGGCATGTTGGCGGAGAAATACGAAACAGTTCCTAAGATCATTGAAGCAAATACGGAGGCAGGCAGGCTGACTTTGTTGCTGAAAGTGTTATACAAAGTAAATGGCAACACAACGCCGATGCGCGCTCTGCTGAAAGACCCTTATTTCAGTGACCCAACAGCGCAAGCCTTGGCAGCTTTGCACGTCCCTCGAGTAGATGCGGAGATGATTTATTTTGCCTTAAGAGGCGTCGGCAGTGAAAAGGGAATGGATGCTATTAGCGTACAAAAAGTCATAAAGGGACTCAGTGGAGCAGGGGATTTATACAAAACAGCGTTGAATAGACGGTTTGATGCCGTGTGTACGAACGAGAAGGAATATGCAGGACTTTCTTTGCGCCAGTGGCTCTACGAAGAGTTTATGGGCAAATCACCCTACCTCTGGATGAATTATATCACAAAGAATGATCCAGATGATGTAAATCGACCTGAAGGCGCACAGAAACCTCAAAACTGATTTACAATAAGACAGCTTCGTGTAAAACAATTGAATACATAGTCATGAATATTAAGTCATTAAGTGCCATTGTGTCCGTTGTGTTCCTCTTCGGATGTGATAATATTGAGTCATCCGTTAAAGAACTAGCCGAGACTTCCCAACAAAGCAATAATGAAGATGCTGGAGAGCGAGAGGCGGATATTGAAGCCTACTCAGACGGTGCCGACACGACAGCCGCAGAACAGGTTGAATCTGCGGGTGAGGATGATTTGCCAACTCAGCACCTTACACAATACTACGGCAATGGACCGACTGTTAAACGACGGTTCTCATTAGTAAATAATCAATTAGATGGAGTCGTGTATGACTATCACAGAAATGGAAGAGTTGAACTCAAGAGCGAGTATAATGAAGGAACGCCAATAGGTGAATGGATATATTATTCTTATGATGGTGATAAAGAAAAAGAGCAAGAATATTACGGGAATGGTAAAATAAAGACGGAGATAAATTATGATTACAACGGTGAGGTAAAAAGCAAAATAAAATTAGGTTGGGAAGGGAATATCGCTGAATACTTTGAAAAGAATCCTAAATACCTCGGGATGGATGGCGAAGACCTTGCTGGTACTGGTGAAGGTGGGCTTCTGTCTGGAACAGCGCTAAGCCACTGTACACAGTGTGTACTTGGTATACCGGGTGTTCGTGAGCTAACAGCAGAATCAGCTGAAAAATTAGACCAGCTGAAACGAGCAGTTAGCGATACTCATCCTGATAATCCAGTCAAATACATTCGATTTAGATTTAGCAACGCTTCAGTTGAAGGGAGACAACTTAATCTCATGAGCGCTGATATTAATGCGGTGGATTATTATTCATCGTCTAACGAGTTGCTGAGCTCTAGGTGAAGGTGGGTAGATGATAAAATCATGTTGTTTTTTTGAAAGTTAATATAATGTATGATTAAAGTAAAAAGTCTTCGTCACAAAACGGATATTCCACACGCGCTGATTGTAGCGCGTATGTCTGTAGAAAATCTTCCTGCACTGGGGGGAGATTGGGAACTTATGAGTAAAGAGGTAAGAGCAGAGGAGTGTAAGTATCTATTCGCTTATGGCGATGTAGATGTTGAAATAAATCTTAATGAACTCACACAGAATAATACTCAAGTTATAATTGAGTTGACTGATGGAGAACGTAATGAGGTTGAAGTCGATCTATCTGAACATAAGAAAGATGTAGAATCCGTAGAAGTATTAATTAACCTGAATGCCTCTTTTTTCAGCACTAAATGTCTATTCACGAATGATGACGAGATTTATATACTTGATAAGTCGGATATGCCCAATGGTTTCGAGAAATCATTAAAGGGCGTGAAAGACGGCGAAGAGGATGAGGACGACGAAGAGGATAGCAAGAAGAAATTGTTTGCAGCCCCTTTCTCATTGAAGGGTAGAATACGTCGCACCGAATACTGGCTCACCATACTACTTACTATGGTAATCTCTGCTTGCTTGTCTGCATTCGTCATATATAGACTCTCACAAGATTCGAATGATATAGTAATATGTATAGTAATAGCCTTTGCTGTTTTAGCCCCGGTTTGGTGGATGAATCTAGCTCAAGCAACTAAGAGGTGCCATGACCGTGGAAATAGCGGAGTGTATCAACTAATTCCGTTTTACTTCATGTGGATGGCATTTGCGCCTAGCGACGAAGGAGCAAACCGATATGGTGCAAGTCCAAAGTAATGCTCTTGGTATTTCAATACAGCGGTGCATATGAGAATCAAAAGCCCCTCTTAACACGATAAGAGGGGCTTTTTGCAACTATCTTGGAGCTTTCACTTTGTAACGTTTACTTCAATATGACTTGTTGTAGATAGGTAAGTTGAAGATATTAAGCGTATGTTCTACCACTTTCTTTTTGCGTTTATCCACGTAACTCTGTAATGTCTTCAAGTTAGTGTGTCCTGTAATACTCATAACTACAGGTAGAGGTGTTCTGTAGTCTAGCAAAATGTTAATATGTGACCTTCTTCCACAATGAGTAGTGATACATTCATATTTCCACCGGGTTTCCTTGATTTCTTCACCACCTACAGGTGTAATAATCGTTACCTTCTTATGCATCGACGATAATTCCTTACATATTTCAGCTATATACTTGTTCGTATCATCATCTTCCATAGCTATGGAAGGTATGTCGAAATTACAACGGTTCAACACATACTCTGATACAGGATTCAAAGGAACATAAACCTGTACGCCCTGCTTTTTACCCTTTTGTGTGTATTTATTGATATAACCGTCCTCTATATCATCACTCGTAATGGTAGACCCATCAGAGAAGCGAAATGATGTAGCACAGAGGAACAATAGCATCAATCTAGCCCGTTCTTTTGCCCTAGAAAATCCTTCCATCTGCATGATTTCTAGAATCTCTGCTTCAGAGAGAGGAAACACCTGATCATTTTTCTTTTGAAGAGAGAATTTATAGCGCTTATACTTAGGATTTACCGATATACCTTCTGGTAACAAGTCGGAGTATGCATCATAGTAGTTGAGCATTGTTTTGATTTTAGAGATATAATTCTCTACAGTATCATTAGACCGCACTCTACCGATCTGATAGCGTAACAATTCAGCATTCTCTCTCTTCTTAGTCACAGGATTTACTACCTGCTTATAGATGGGGGTTTTAGAAGGCGTAGTGTTCAACCATTGCTGAAACTTGATCAGCCATTGATCATCAATGTCACCGATCCTAGCATCAGCGTCAAACTGAGCTACTGTATTGATAAAACTAGTCTGTGTGCGAATGGTCGAGCTTGATAAAGTTGTGCCTACACCATTCCGCTTCATATAGTTATGCAGCCAGTCAGTGAGTTTATCACCATGGTCAATGCTGTGCTTCTTCTTAATAGCTGCTAGCTCTCTTTTTTTCTTGGCTAATTCGCGTTCCAACTTCTCAATAGCTAATTCATCTTCTGGTATACTTTCTATCTCCACAATCTTCTTAGCACCGTCAAGACTGCTGTTAAATCTTGCGTTGTGAGCTTTCCTTGCTTCCTCAGCCGCATTTGCAATCTTGGTTTCTTTGATCTTATCCAGCAATTCAGATACTAATGCTGATAAGGCAACCGCCGTGAAAGGTACTTTCTTGTTAGCTAGGGTAGCATGAGCCTGTAGAATGCAATCGAGTACCTCTTCAATGGCTCTATTTGCTTCTAGGTAACCTGGTTTGCCGGTTTTAACAAAGTTATCTTTGCTCAGATACTGAGGATCAATAGCGGTGTCAGGAACTGCTATTCCTTGATGCCTAATGCCACGATAGCTATATCGAATATAAACAGGCTTAATGGGCTTGCTACCCCTACAGAATGCTGTTAGAGTGGGTTGTTCATTGGTAGGTCTAGGCATGATAGGGCTTTGCTAATACGCTGTTGGTAGGTGTTTCAGCGCTTCGCATCCAATTCAATGACTCGTAAGAGAGATTAATGGACATGTATACAGAAACGCTAAATGTGTATACCAAAACTAAGGTAATATGCCTTAAAAGCCTGATAAACGAAAGAATAGTTTTTTAGGTGTTTTGGTTGTGGAAAAGGGGCGCGGTATTACCGCGCCTTTTTTTATTGCTAAAA
Organism: Hymenobacter sp. 102; assembly: GCF_049949205.1. Taxonomy (NCBI): domain Bacteria; kingdom Pseudomonadati; phylum Bacteroidota; class Cytophagia; order Cytophagales; family Hymenobacteraceae; genus Hymenobacter; species Hymenobacter sp. 102. The sequence continues at coordinate 1,095,236 of NZ_CP188172.1, read as the reverse complement.
ATCAGCAGGTTACGGGTAAATTCAGCGGTGTCTGTGGGATGGGGTGCTGGCCGTTCGCACTCTGTTTTGTGCAGGTAGTAACGTGGGTTCAGATATACCTGCGCATGGATTCTGCGTTTCGCCCGTTGCCATGTACCCGATGCTGTAGAATCAGCGGGTGAAATAGTAGCGTACCTGATAGCAAGTGCCGGCTGCGGGAGGAAAGTCAATAGCTAGAATACCACGCGAAGCTCGTAGCCACCGGGGGCAGCTTCCGAGGCGGTTTCCACCCGGAAGGCACCTACCCGGCTAGGGCCGTAGCCCAGGTTCACCTTCACCCACTCATCACGGACGGGAAGCTGCTGAATCACCTGCTGACGCAGCCGCACCAGGTCGTCGCGCAGGTTCTGCAGGTGTAGCTGGGCTTCTTCGGCTTCCTGGGGGTAGCTGCCGGCGGGGGGGCGCTGGTCGAAGGGTGGGGCGGGGGGGCTGTGCGTAATGGTGGCGGCGGCAATTTCTGCCTGCGCCAGCTCCTTTTCCGTTTTCAGGTAAGCCTGTACGGTTTCTTCGAGGGGCAATAAGGCGGGGTCGAGGTAATCAAGATTACTGGCCATGAGGGCAGGAGTTGAGCGGTAGAGATGATGCTGGGCAGAACGCAAAAAATGCCCGGAAGGATGCGTCCCTAGCCTGTAGTCGGGGCTTTCGGCTTGTTGCGCTGACATTTCTCGCCACAGTATTTTACCTCATCCCAACAGTTGCGCCATTTTTTGCGGTACTCAAATGGCCGCCCGCAGGTAAGGCAGATCTTGGTGGGTAGGCGGCCTTTAACGAGGCGGTCCGGCAGGCTCATGAAGCAGAAAGATTAGACGGGTATTGAATAACTCCAGCCGGGCCACGGAGGTTACAGACCGTGCCGGGTTGGCGGCCAGCTGTATCTTTGCACCATGTCAAATTCTGTTTCCGTTGCGCCCGATGCCTTGGGCCAGGCCCTGCTGGCCTACCAGCGCGGCCATCTGAGTGCCACGCTGGCCGTGCATAGCTCTGTAGCCGATGAAGAAGTGCTGCCTGCCGCTTACTTTTTTCGCTCGCTCTGGGAGATGCCTGAAATGGAGCGTACCGCGCTGGAGGAATGCCGGGGCCGGGTGCTCGATTTGGGCGCCGGGGCCGGCTGCCACGCCCTGGAGCTGCAGCAGCGCGGGTTCCGGGTAAAGGCCGTGGATATTTCGCCCGGGGCTGTGGAGGTGATGCAGGAGCGGGGCGTTCAGGAGGTAGCCTGCCACGATATTTTCGACCTGGCCCTGGCCGCCGGGGAAAAATTTGACACCATTCTGATGCTGATGAACGGAGTGGGCCTTACGGGTACGCTGGCCGGCCTGGAGCGGTTTCTGGAGCACGCCAAAGCCTTACTAGCCCCCGGCGGCCAGATTCTGGCCACTTCCTCCGACATCAGCTACCTCTACGAGGACGAGGACGGTGCCCTGGTATTCGATCTGAATGGGCCCTATTACGGCGAGGTGGAATATACCATGCAGTTTGCTCATCAGACTGGTGCTGCTTTCCATTGGATTTTCACCGACCCCGCGCTGCTTCAGGATTACGCCGAAGCCGCCGGCTACACGGTAGAGTTTCTGGAAGAGGATGACCAGCAGCAGTACCTGGTGCGCCTCACGCTGGCGTAATTGCGGGCATCTACGCCTCTAATGTTCATTCACGTATACAACAGCCTTATCCATGTCTGTTTTCGAAAGAACCTACACCGTGCGCTGGGCCGATATGGACCCCAACGGCCACATGCGTCACTCTGCCTACGCTGATTACGCCGCCCAGCACCGCATTGAGTACCTATCCGAGCACGGCTTCACGCTGCCGTTTTTTGCGAAAGCCGGCCTCGGGCCTATCCTGTTCCGGGAAGACACCCGCTACCTGAAGGAGCTGCACATCAACGAGCAGTTGCGCGTAACCGGCGAGCTGTCGGGGCTGAGTGAGGATGGCTCCCGCTGGAACATAGTGCATACCCTGTACAAGCCCGATGGCCGCCCCGCTGCCACCGTGGCCGTAGAGGGGGCCTGGCTGGATTTGCGTGCCCGCAAGCTCACCGTGCCCCCCGCTGACATTGCCGCCCTCATGCGCGCCCTGCCCCGCCACGCTACGTACCAGGATATTGTGCGTGAGCCAAAGTCCTGAACAGCCGCGCAGTACACGAAAAGCCCGTTGCACTACTAAGTGCAACGGGCTTTTTGGTAGTAAACCGTCTGGCTACTTGACTGCCAGTGCAATGCGTTCCACCTGTTTTTGGTGGTGCAATACATGGTCAATCATGAAATCCAGGGTTTGGTAGATGGTAAGCATTCCGGAGCGCGGGTGCTTGAAGATGGAGCGGTTGAGCAGGTTGCTTGGGAATTCATTGAGCAGGCGCTCCAGGCGGCGGCGTACGGCCGCCCACTCGGCCTGTAGCTCGGGTAGCGGGGGAATTTCGGTGGGCGTCATTTTCTCCAGGTAGGAGGGAGCCTTGAAGCGCGTGAAGGGCAGCCGCAGCAACACCCGCAGCAGCCGCGACTTCAGAAACGCCGCCAGTCCGGACTTCTCCAGCGACTCGGCCTGCAGCAGCTTTTTTTCCATGTACTGCCCAATGCCGGTTTCCGATACCACCAGGTGCTGCACTACCTGCACCGCCGACCACTGGCCCGGCCCGGGCGGCTGCGTAGCCCGGGGGCCCAGTGCCGCAACGGTATCCAGCAGATGAGAGGTGGCCAGTTCGAGCTGTTCGAAACGAAGATGCAGCCGGTGATTCATGCAGGGGAGGGAAAAGGATGAAAGGCAAAAGATACGCAAAATGAGCCGGGCAGGTAGTGGCCTCCGATGCACCCGCCCGGGGTGACACCGCTCATAGCGGCTGTCCACAGGCGCCGCATCCGGGGTCCGGAACCCGAAAAAATACGGGCGTTTTCTGACTAAAATGTATTACTATGATAATTATTATAATTAAATATATATAAATAAGAATATATTAGGGAAGTGCTTTGTTCCACTTCACCTCACCTCGTATGCTGCACACCACACATTATCCCACCCGTTGGGCGCTGCTACTGGTATTGCTGTTTGCAAACCTGTCAGCTTTCAGTCAGGGCCAGCTACGGCCGGCCCCGCGTGCCCTGCCCATTCAGGCCCGGCAGTACCTGCAGAAACATCAGCAGCAGTTGGGCGTAACCGAAACCGATATTCAGGACGTGGTGCTGAGCAGCGAGTCGCGCAGCCCGCGCAGCCAGCTGCACCTGCTGTACGTGCAGCAGCGCCACGCCGGTATTGACATTTACGGGGCCATCAGCACCCTGGCACTGGGCCCCGATGAGGCCGTGGTGAGCGTGGCCGGCCGCCTGCTTCCGCTGGCGCAGAGCCGGGGCACGCAGCTGGCCACCCGGCCCGGCTTGTCGGCGGCCGATGCCGTAGCCGCCGCAGCCCGGCACGTCAACCTGCCCTTGGGCGGCGGGCTGAACGTGCTGGCTCGTGGGGGCGACGCCAGTCAACAAACCATTTTCTCCACCGCCGGCATTTCCCTGGAGCCCATTGCCGCCCGGCTGGTGTACCAGCCCCTGGCCGATGGACAGCTGCGCCTAGCCTGGGAGGTAGCCATTTATCCGCTGGATGCGCTGAACTATTGGGTGGTGCGGCTGGATGCCGCCACGGGCCGGGTGCTGGACCAGGATAACCTGGTAACCCACTGCGCATTTGACAACACCCGCTCCAGCGGGGCCGCTCAGGTGCTGGCCGCCCCACTGCAGCAGCCTGCCCTGGTGGCCGCTCCGGCGGCTAATGCCTATAACGTGTTTGCCCTGCCGGCCGAAAGCCCCAGCCACGGCAGCCGCAGCTACGTACTGCATACGGCCGCCGATGCTACGGCCTCGCCCGCGGGCTGGCACACTACCTCTGCCGGCAGCTACACCACCACGCGCGGCAACAACGTGCACGCCTACGAAGACCCCACCAACAACAACAACGCCGGCGGCACCAACTACAGCCCCAATGCCGGGCCCGGCCTGCTGTTCGACTACCCCATCGACTTCACCCAGCAGCCCGTAACGTACCGCGACGCGGCCACCACCAACCTGTTCTATCTGAACAACATCATGCACGATGTATGGTACCAGTACGGCTTCGATGAAACCAGCGGCAGCTTTCAGGTAGATAACTTCGGGCGCGGGGGCGTAAGTGGCGACGATGTGCGGGCCGAGGCCCAGGACAGCCGTACCATCTCAACCACCCGCAACAACGCCAATTTCTTCACGCCAGTTGATGGCCAGCGGCCCCGTATGCAGATGTACCTGTGGAGCGGTATTCCGGACCCCGAAATGTTCAAGGTAACGGCTCCTTCGGCGCTGGCCGGCAACTACAAGGCACTGCAGGCTACCTTTAGCGCCCCGCTCACCCCGGTACCGGTAACCGGCCGGCTGGTACTGGTCAACGCCTCGGCGGGCGTCGGTCAGGAGGGCTGCGCGCCCCTGAGCAACGCCGCCGCCGTGGCCGGCCACATTGCGGTGGTGTACCGGGGCTCGTGCGGCTTCGCCTTGAAGGCGCAGTACGCCCAGGAGGCCGGAGCCACTGCCGTAGTGGTCATCAATAACGCACCCGGCGACCCCATCACCATGGGCGGCACGCCTGCCGTACCCATTACCATTCCGGCCGTAATGATTGGGCAGGCCGATGGGGCCACCCTCCGGGCGGCGCTGGATGCGGGGCAGGAAGTGCGCGTGGCGCTACGCAACGCCGGTACCGGCCCCGAGCTGGATGGGGATTTCGACAACGGCATCATCGCCCACGAGTACGGCCACGGTATCTCCAACCGCCTCACCGGCGGGCCAAATGTGGTTACCTGCCTGCAGAACGCCGAGCAGATGGGCGAGGGCTGGAGCGACTGGTTTGGGCTGATGCTGACCATGCAGCCGGGCGACACCGGGCCCAAGCGCCGCGGTATTGGCACCTACGCCCTGGGGCAGGCTACCAATGCCCAGGGCATCCGGCCGGCACCCTACAGCACCGATTTTGCCGTGAACAGCTATACCTACGCCGCCACCAACAACCCCAACCTGTCGCAGCCGCACGGGGTAGGGTTTGTGTGGGCCACCATGCTCTGGGACCTGAACTGGGCCCTCATTGACAAATACGGCTTCAATCCCGACCTGTACCACGGCACCGGGGGCAACAACCTGGCCATGCAGCTGGTGATGGACGGGCTGAAGCTGCAGGCCTGCAGCCCCGGGTTTGTGGATGGGCGCGACGCCCTTCTGGCCGCCGACCGGGCCGACAACGCCGGGGCCAACCAGAAGCTCATCTGGCAGGTGTTTGCCCGCCGGGGACTAGGCTACAGTGCCAGCCAGGGCCGCAATACCAGCCGCTTCGACCAGGCAGAGGCCTTCGACCTGCCGCCCCTGTACGCCTGCGACCCGCCCACGCTCACCGTGTCGCCCACTACCACCTTCAGCGGCGGAGCTCCCAAAACCATCTACCTGGGCTACGGGCTGCAAAGCCTCACGCTGCAGGCCAGCGGCACGAATATCGTGAGCTACAGCTGGGCTCCGGCCACGGGCCTGAGTAGCACCACCAGCGCTGCTCCGGTGTTTACGCCCACCGCCCCGGGCACTTATACCTTCACCGTAACGGCTACCAACAACAACAGCTGCGTGGAAACGGCCTCGGTGACGATAACTGTAGTGGATGTGCGCTGCGGCAATAAAAACGACAAGGTACAGGTGTGCCACAAAGGCAAGCTGATTTGTATTTCGGCTGCGGATGTGGTAGACCACCTGAACCACGGCGACAACGTGGGCCTGTGTAATAACCCGCAAACCGGCTCCGCCGACGATGCTACCAGCGTAGCCTCCACCGATGAAGACCAGTTCCGGGCCAGTCCCAACCCCGCCGGCGACGCCACTACCTTCACCTTCCGGCTGAACACGGCCGGCCGCTACCGCGTGGAGGTGCTGAACCTGCAGGGAGCCCTGGTAGCCGTGGCGGCTGAGGGCCAGGGCCAGGCCGGCCAAACGGTAGCCGTGCCCTTCCGGCCCGAGCGGCTGGCAGCCGGCGTATACATGGCCCGCCTGGTGGCGCCCGGCGGCAGCCAGTTCGTGCGCGTGCTCTGGCAACCCTGATGCCCGGCGGCTGAAAACGGCTCAACAAAAAAAGCCCGATTCCGGCCAGAATCGGGCTTTTTTGTTGATTGGCTGGCAGGGTAGATACCCCGGCCGGCCGGCTTACTTGCTCACGTACAGCACTTCCTTCACGGCCTTCACGGTGCGCTCCACGTTGGGCAGGGAAGCCTCAATGAGGGTAGGCGCGTAGGGCAGGGGCACGTCCTGGCAGGTGATGCGCAGCACGGGGGCATCCAGGAAGTCGAAGGCGCGGCGCTGCACCATGTAGGCCAGCTCCGAGCTGATGCTGGCCAGCGGCCAGGCTTCCTCTACTACCACCATGCGGTTGGTTTTCTTCACCGATTCGATGAGCGTATCGTAGTCGATGGGGCGTACCGAGCGCAGGTCGATTACTTCGGCGTTGATGCCTTCTTTGGCCAGCTCGTCGGCGGCGGCCAGGGCCACTTTCATCATTTTGCCGAAGCTCACGATGGTTACCGACTCGCCTTGGCGTACCACGTTGGCTTTGCCAATCGGAATGAGGTATTCCTCCTCGGGTACCTCGCCCTTGTCGCCGTACATCAGCTCCGACTCCATGAAAATCACCGGATCGGCGTCGCGGATGGCGGATTTCAGCAGGCCTTTGGCGTCGTAGGGAGTGGAAGGCACCACTACTTTCAGGCCGGGGGTGTTGGCGTACCAGTTCTCAAAGTTCTGGGAGTGCTGCGAGGAGAGCATGCCGGCGTTGCCGGTAGGGCCGCGGAACACGATGGGGCAGCTGTACTGCCCACCCGACATGGAGTAGATTTTGGCGGCCGAGTTAATCACCTGGTCGATGGCCACCAACGAGAAGTTGAAGGTCATGAACTCGATGATGGGCAGTAGGCCGTTGATGGCCGCACCCACGCCGATGCCGGCAAAGCCCAGCTCGGCAATGGGCGTGTCAATCACGCGCTCCGGGCCGAATTCGTCGAGCATGCCCTGGCTTACTTTGTAGGCGCCGTTATACTCGGCTACTTCTTCGCCCATCAGAAACACGCGCGGGTCGCGGCGCATTTCTTCAGACATGGCTTCACGCAGGGCTTCCCGGAATTGGATGGTCCGCATAATCACAGAGGAAAGTCAAAAAGTCAACTCAGAAACAAAAAGCCGGCGCAAGTCCGGCCCGTAAAGCTACAACGACTAGCCGGGACGGGCAAACGGTGAGGTGCCCATTGTAGCGGGGAGCTTATTCTGTTACTACAAAAGTGGCAGTGTGGGCATTAAGCTTGATGCCGAATTCGCTTTGAAAAACAAATTTCAGGTCATCTGTTTGGCTCCGCTCTTTCAGGAAATACACATTGTCAAAATCATCCCGCTCGGTTTGCGGAACGAAAGACAGGTCTCGCAGACAAGTGTCCTCAGTGAGTGGATATTCCGCGTCGCGTGGCGCTATTCGGAAATAAGTTGTTTGATTGAAGATAAGCTTAAAGCCTCCAACTGGAGTAGACTGAGCCCAGCTTTCAGATGAGCGTTGCCAAAAAAGTATAACGGTTTGGTCTGCGACCTGATGCTGTAAACCCACAAAATCAAAGCAATTGTGGATGTCCAGGTAAATTCCTGACCACTCAATAGAAATACTGTCGTCGCCAAACTCAAAGTTTTCAAGCGTCATGGTAGATACTTGGCTAAGCAGAAATTAAGAGGGCTTCGCGAGCCTGAATGGTCTTGTGCTTAAAAAGGACGGATTGCTTCGCTCTGCTCGCAATGACGTATTTGCTACCGCAGCGACTCCATAAACTGCTTACCCTTGGCGAAGTCCCGGAACTCCAGGTCTTCCACGGCGCGGTTGGCGTAGGTGCGGTCCAGCTGCACGGCGCGGCGCAGGTGCATGGCCATGGCGGGCTCGTTCTGCTGGCGGGCGGCTACTACGGCCAGGCAATAGTAGAGCAGTGGGTCCTGAGGGCGCAAGCCGATAGCCAACGCATAAATGTCGGCCGCGCCTTGGTAATTGCCCTTCAGCACGTAGATGAGGGCCCGGTTCATGATGTTCTGGTAGGTTTTGGAGCTGTAGCTCAGGCTGCGCAGGGCATCATCCAGCTGGCCCACCTCAATTTCCAGGGCCGCCTTATCGGCAAACACCTTGCTGAGCACGGCTCGGGGGCCACCTAGCTTGATGGCGTAGTCGTAATTCTGCAGGGCCTCCAGCTTGTCGCCGGCGCGGTGGTAGGCGCTGCCCACGCGGTAGAACAGCTCGGCGGTGGGGTTGCGGTGGGCGGCCAGCGTGAAGTTGACGGCGGCCCGGCGCAGGTAGGCACGCTGCACTTTGGGGTTCACCTCTTTTTCGGAGCGCAGCAGCAGCACCACGGCCAGGTTATGGTAGGCCTGCCAGAGGCCGGTGGTGGCCACGGCCGTTTCGTAGATGCGCTGCTTTTCGGCCAGCAGGGGCGTGAGGTTGGCCGAGTAGCGCAGCTCCTCGGGCGTTAGAGCGTCGGCCTCGGTCTGCTTCTCCACAATCTTTTTGGAGAGCAGGTAAATTTCCGAGTCGTAGCGCTTGGGGGCCGAGTAGCGCACGGCCACCGTGCCGAAGCGCATCACCGGGTAAATGTACTGGTCGAGGTAGTCGTAGAAGCTCAGGCGGCGCAGGCCTTCTTCCTTCTGGGCATAGGTGCCGGGCGTATCGTTGATGAGCAGCACCACCGAGTCAATCTGGGCCGGTTTCAGGGCCGACTGCTGCACTTTGTTCAGAAACAGGTCCCAGCGGCGGTGGTAGGCCTCGGTTTCGAAGTCAATCTGGCTGACCTTGTTCAGGTAGGAGTCCGTATCGACGCGGTTCTTGTAGTACTTCAGCAAGGCCTGCACGCGCTTGTCGGCCAAGCGCGGGTCGTGGCGGTCCAGGGAGTCGGGCGAGTGGCCGGCCACAATCATCACCTTCTCGGTGTGCTGGTTGGCTTCGATGAAATCTTCCAGGGCCGCCACGTTGGTGCCCAGGTAGTTGCGGATTTCGGCCTTGCCCGCATCAAAGAAGAAGGGCAGGACCCGGGTGCCACTCATGTTGTTGTCGGCGGTTTCGGGCAGCAGGGTAATGGCCGTATCCTGGCGCACCACCAGGCGGGTGGTGGTCACAATGCCGCGGGCCACTACCAGCTCTTTCCCCTTCACGCGCTTGCCGTTGGGCTTGGTTTCGCGGGCATCGGGCAGGGCTACCAGTTCGCCGGGGCTTTTCTGCGGGGCGTAGGGAAAGGAAAACTGCTTCCGGATAACCAACTGGTCCTTCTGCTGCTCATCGTAGGTGTACTCGCCCGAGATGAACGTGAGGCGGCCCACGGTGTCCTGGCGCAGGCCGTTCTGGTAGCGGTAGCTCAGCCCCAGGTTGTAGGCCGCGCCCTTGCGCAGGTGGCTGGCGGGCACCTTGGCCGTTACCTCAAACAGCACGTTTTCGCCGTTGCTTTCCAGCACGGTGGGCTGCACCGTCAGCGCCTGCCCGGCCTGGGCCTGCTTCAGTACGCTGGCCAGCGGCGAGCAGCCCGACAAGTAAGTGACGGTTCCGGCCAGGGCAATTCCGGAAAAGTAGCGGGAAGCAGAAATGGGCATGAGCAACAGGCGAGCGAGACGCTAAATTCAGACAACAAACGGAAAAACCTTCGCAACCGACGTATCTTGTTGCGGCTTTGGTACGTAAGTGCTTGACTACCGCCACCAATTATCGTATTTTGGATCAGGTTAGCCACTCCCGGCAGCTGAATACTCAGATGGTATGAAACGACTAACCGACTTTATCGAAAAGCAGAGCTTCGGCGTGTGTGAAGCCATTGGCAAACGGGTTGGCTTCTCTTCCGGCAGCGTGCGCCTCTCATTCGTGTACGCCTCCTTCTTCACCTTTGGCTCGCCCATCGTGCTGTACTTCGCCCTGGCGTTCTGGATGAATGCGCGCCGAGCCCTGCGCCAGCAGCGCCGCACCGTGTGGGATTTGTAGTAGCACATGCTTTAGCTTGTGCCAGGCCTGCTTCCCGGAAGCAGGCTTTTTTGTGCCCGTTGCCTCACTCCCCGGCCCCCTCTCCGGGAGAGAGGGGGCCGGGGGGTGAGGCAACGGCGGCGCAGTCCTGAATCCTTCGGCTCCCCCTTTCTCCGGGGGAAGAGAGTAAGGTGGTTACGTCAACTCCCGGACGTCCAGCTCCGAAAACTTCCGCTGGCTGCGCCCGAAATACGCCCACACAATGCTGCCCTGATACACGCCCGGCCGCTCCCGGCTGCGCAGCTTCTGGGGCTGGGCCTGCCGGCGCTGCCGCCAATAACTGCGGCGGAAAAAGAAGTCGGCGTGGGCCCGGAATACGGCCCGGTAATCGGCGCGCTGGTTTTGCAGGAACAGACGCACGGCGGCCACCCAATCCAGCACCACCCGCGCCGTGAGCACCCAGGGCAGCTCGGCGGGGTGAGTATTCTTGTACACCAGAGCCAGGCCGTTGTGAAAGTTGAGGTAGGTTTTGCGCGGGTTGGATTTGTGCAGCGTGCCGCCGCCTACGTGAAACACCGTGCAGCCGCCGTGGTACCACACCTGCCAGCCGGCATTCTGCAGCCGCCAACACAGGTCAATTTCCTCCATGTGGGCAAAAAAGGCTGATTCCAGTCCGCCCAGCGCATGCCAGGCTTCGGCCCGGACCAGCATACACGCGCCGGTAGCCCAGGCCACCGGGCGCGGGTCGTCGTACTGGCCCTGGTCGGTTTCGAGGGTGTCGAAGAGGCGGCCGCGGCAGAAGGGGTAGCCCAACCGGTCGAGGTAGCCCCCAGCGGCCCCGGCATACTCAAATTGCTGCTGCTCGGCCATAGTGGAGCCGAACTGCCGGATTTTGGGCTGGCAGGCCGCAATGCGCGGGTTGCTTTCCAGCAGTTCCCGCTGGGGACGCAGCCAGCCGGATGTCACCTCCACATCGGAGTTCAGCAGCACGTAGTACCGGAACTCCGGCCCCAGCTGCTGCAGGGCCTGGTTGTAGCCCTCGCAGAAACCCAGGTTGCCGGAGTTCCGGATGATGCGCACGGCCGGAAACTGCTGCTGCACCAGGGCCACCGAGTCGTCGGTGGAGGCGTTGTCGGCCACGAATACGGTGGCCCCGTCGGAATGAGCCAGTACGCCGGGCAGGAACTGCTGCAAAAAGGCACGGCCGTTCCAGTTCAGGATAACCACCGCCACATCGGCGCAGGAGCCAGCAGCGGGGTTAGAGGCCAAAACCGCCGAGGTCGAGGCCGGGAATGTTGGGAAGGAGGCCCGAGGTTTTGCTCTTGATTTCTTCCTTGGCCTTCTCGCCGGCCTCCTCCATCACCTTGTTCACGGCGGCCACCACCAGGTCGGCCAGCATGTCCCGGTCCTGGGGTTGCAGCAGGCTTTCGTCGATTTCCAGCTTCAGCAGGCGGCGCTGGCCGTTGGCCGTGGCGCGCACCAGCCCGCCGCCCGACTCGGCGGTGGTGGTAATGTATTGGAGTTGGTCTTGGGCCTGCTTCATTTTCTCCTGAAGCTCTTTCATTTTGCCCATCATGCCCATGATATCAAACATCGGAATGCAGTAGTTAGGGTGGTAAAGATGGCGCAAGCTACAAGCTTCAGGCCACAAGCCGGATGCTGCCATTTTGGGCAGTGCATAGAAGTCAGCTATGCCTTTTGAGCATTAACGGCAGATTTTCGGGCTGAGCCTGATACGCTGACGCGCTACCGGATAATGGTAATGGAGCCGCTCTGGACGGTGCGTTTGCCGGATTGGTCAACGGCTTCAAAACGCCACGCGTAGGCCCCCGGCACTGGCGGGGCACTGCCAATGCGGCCGTCCCAGGTTTGGGCGCGGTTGGTGGCCTGAAACACCTGCTGGCCGTTGCGGTCAATGATGGTAAAGCGGAAATTCTCGAGGAAGCGGCCCTTCAGCTCCAGCACATCATTCAGGCCATCCCCATTGGGGGTAAAGGCTGTAGGTACGAACAGCTTGACCTGCCGGGACACTGAGGCTACGTTGGAGTAGCTGGCTGCCGTCAGCCCGCCGCCGGTAGCCTCTACCCGGTAGCGTACCACCTGCTGATCCTGGGGCGGCTGCAGATCGAGGTAGGTGAGGCCGGTGGCGACGGAGACGCTGCGCAGCACGGCGTTGGTAGGCGAGAGGGTCAGCACCCGGTAGCTGATGGGCGTAGTGGCATCGGGGCCGCGCAGGGCCGTCCAGGTCAGTCGGATGGTGGTGCCTTCATCGTTGGCGGCGCGGGCTTCCAGCAGCACCGGGCACACGGGGGCACTGTCGGCGGAGCGGTTGCCACAAGCATCCTGAAAGCGCACGGCGTAGCACAGCGGGTCAGCCAGACCAGGCGTCAGCAGCGAGTCGCGCAGGGTGCGTGCAGATGTCGTGCGTAATTCCTCGCCGTTGCGCAGATACGTGAGTTGGCCGCCACTGGGGCTGCGGGCCAGCGTGGCCGTCAGCTCCACTTGGTTGCGCAGGTTGAAGGTGGCCTGCAGCCGTGGGGCCGCCGGGGCCGCGCCGGAACTGGTGGTAATGGCTACTTCATCGGAGGTGGAAGTAGTGGTGCCCATCGTTTGCGTGAGACGGTACCGGTACACGCTGCCGCAGGTAACGGCCGTATCGGTGTACTGAGTAGTGCCGGCGGGTACGGGCAGGGTGAGGGTAGCGCCGGCCGCATCGGTGCGGGTGAGGGTATAGCCGCCGGTGCCGCCGGAGGTCCAGCTGAGCTGGTTGCGGCCGTTTTGGGTGGTGCCTGTCAGCGCCACCGAGCAAAGTACAAACGACGAGGAGCTGACCACTGCCGGTTGGCACTTATCCTCCAACAGCAGCCGGTAGCAGCCGGGCAAAGGCGCATTGTTAAGCGTGAAGCTGGTTAAGTTACTAGGCACCGCCGCCACCGTGCGGTAGCCGCCCGGCGCGGCGGCATCAGTCACCTGCAGGCTGTACTGGTACTCGGGTTGCAGGGCCCCAAACTGGAGCTGCACCGTGCTGCCCTGTACGGCCAGGTTGCGCAGTGCGGGCCGCTGGGGTGGGGGCAGGGGCGTGAAGCTGCGGGTAGCCGCCCCGGTGCAAATGCCCGTCTGGGTATAACGCCCGATGACCGTTACCGAAGTCGGGCCGTTGGTGGCCGGGTACGTAACGGCAACATTGCGTGGGGCTGGCTGTGGGGCATCATTGCCCACCTGCACGAAATACTGGTCGTAAGTAGCATCCGTCACGGTTACCTGCACGAAGCCAGGCGTGCAGGTGGTTACCGTAAAGGTGGGCTGGGGAGTGCTCTTGACCTCGAAATTGCGGGAGAAGATAATGCCCTGGCTGCCGCCCTGTGGGCCTTGGGTATTCTGGGTAATCACCAGCACACCGGGCGCAGTGGGCGTGAAGGTGGTGGTGGTATCGGTGAAGCCGGAGCACACAATGGTGCTGGCTTGGCGGTAGTAAATCTGGGCGGGGTTGAGGTTTTTGCCACTACAATCGCGCAGGCGCACGGCGCGGCCCACGCACAGATAGAAGGGCAATTCCTGACCAGTAGCGACATCATAGGCCTTAAAGCACGCCCCCGAGTTAGGCGTGGGCACGCACCCCTGGGCCCACCCGGTGGTGGCCAGGCCAAGCAGCAATACTACCAGCAACAACAGTCGGTTCATCCGGCCCATAAACGAAGCACCCGCCCGATTGCGTGTCCGGGCGGGGCTAAAGTAATGAAATGAGGCGTTGGGGTACGCTATAACCCGAAACTGTAGTCCCGCACAAACGCCGCGGCGGCGTGCAAATCGGGGTAGAGCACCCGGTCCTGGTTCACAAAGGACACCTTCTCTCGGAAAGCAGTCAGCAGGTCTTCCAGGGGCTCGGAGGTGCGGGCGGGGCGGCGGAATTCCAAAGCCTGGGCCGCGTTCAGCAGCTCAATGCCCAGCAGCTGCTCCACGTTCTGTACCACCCGCAGGGCCTTGGTGGCGGCGTTGGCCCCCATGCTCACGTGGTCTTCCTGACCGTTGCTACTCACCACGCTATCTACTGAGGCGGGCGTGCACAGCTGCTTGTTCTGGCTGACAATGCCGGCGGCGGTGTACTGCGGAATCATGAGGCCCGAGTTCAGGCCCGGCTCGGCCACCAGGAAGGGCGGCAGGCCCCGCTGCCCGCCGATGAGCTGGGTAGTACGCTGCTGGGAGATACTGCCCAGCTCGGCGGTGGCAATGGCCAGCATATCCAGGGCCAACGCCAGCGGCTGCCCGTGGAAGTTGCCCCCGCTCAGAATGGCGTCATCATCGGGGAAGATGTTGGGGTTGTCGGTTACGGCGTTGCACTCGGTTTCCACTACTTGCTGCACGTACGCCAGGGCATCGTGGGAAGCGCCGTGTACCTGGGGCATGCACCGGAACGAGTAGGGGTCCTGCACGGCTACTTTGGGCTGGGCCTGCAGCCCGGAGCCCGCCAACAGCTCCCGGATGCGCCCGGCCACAGCCAGCTGCCCGGCGTGGGGCCGGATGCGGTGCAGGCGCGCATCAAACGGCTCACTGCGCCCATCAAACGCTTCCAACGACAGGGTTCCGATATAGTCGGCGGCGCGGAGCAGGTGCTGGGCCCGCAGCAGCCCGTGCACGGCGTAGGCCAGCATAAACTGGGTGCCATTAAGCAGGGCCAAGCCTTCCTTGGCTTCCAGGGTGAGGGGCTGCCAGCTGAACAGACTCATGGCATCGGCGGCGGCCAGGCGGTAGCCCTCGTAGTGCACCTCGCCCAGGCCCAGCAAGGGCAGGCACAGGTGGGCCAGCGGGGCCAGGTCGCCGCTGGCCCCCAGGGAGCCTTGCTGGTACACCACCGGCAGCATCCCGCGGTTATAGAAATCAAGCAGGCGCTGCACGGTGCTCACCTGCACCCCGCTGTGGCCGTAGCTCAGGCTTTGCGCTTTCAGCAGCAGCATCAGCCGCACCAGCTCGGCCGGCACTTCCTCGCCCGTACCGCAGGCGTGCGACATCATCAGGTTTTGCTGCAGCTGCTGGCGCTGGCTGGCCGGAATAGCTTTGTCGCAGAGGGCGCCAAAGCCAGTATTGATGCCGTAGATGACCGCCTCGGGCGTGCGTTCCAGCCGGTTTTGCAGGTACCGGTGGCAGGTTTCTACCTGCTCTCGGGCTTCGGGGCTGAGTACTACGCGGGCTTTGGTGCGCAGTAGCTGGCTGAGGGTGGCGAGGGTGAGATGGGTGGAGGGAGTAAGCGCGAAATCCTGGGCCATGCGGGTGGGGTGGGCGAAGGTGAGTGCCGCCAAAATTGCCACTTTTTCCCGGTTGCGCGCCGAGCGGGCCTAGCAGATGGTCAGCAAAACCAACGGCGCTGCTTCCGGGTAGCCATATCCGGAAGCAGCGCCGTTGGCGGGGCTATTGGTAGAACGGGTTAAGCCAGTAGCGCCAGGGCTTGCTCCAGCGTTACCGTCTGCTCCTGTCCGGTAGCCAGGGTTTTGAGCTTGAACTGGCCGGTAGTGCGCTCCTCCGGGCCCTGAATAAGCACGTACGGAATGCCTTTGCCATCGGCGTACTTGAACTGCCGGCCCAGCTTGCCGGGCTCGGGGTACAGCTCGCTGGCAATGCCGGCTTCGCGCAGCCGGCGCAGCACGGGCAGCACCGCCACTTCGCTCTCGGCGTCGAAATTGGCCAGCAGGCAGCGGGTGGTGGTGGCCACGGCCTCCGGGAACAGCTGCAGCTCTTCCAGGCAGTCGTACAGCCGATCCACGCCGAAGGAGAAGCCCACGCCCGACACGCCCGGCAGCCCGAAGGCGCCGGTGAGGTTGTCGTAACGGCCTCCGCCCGACACGCTGCCCATGTTCACGTTGTTGATCTTGATTTCGAAGATGCAGCCCGTGTAGTAGCTCAGCCCGCGGGCCAGCGTCACGTCGAACTCCAGGTTCGGCCACTGCTCGAAGCCGAAGCCGCGCAGGTAATTCAGCACCTGCTGCAGATCCTGCAGGCCCCGGTAGCCGTCGGCGTTGTCGGGCTCCACGCCGGCCGTGGCGAAGGCCGCCAGCAGCCGCTGCAGCTTCTCCTCAAAGTCGCCGCCCACGCCTAGCAGGTCAAACAGCCGCTCGGTAGCCGCCGCCGAGAAGCCCCGCTCCAGCAGCTCCTTCTCCACACCCTCGCGCCCGATTTTGTCAAGCTTGTCGATGGCCGTGAACAGATCTACCTCAGTGCCTTCGCCGCCCAGGGCTTTGTAGAAGGCCCCCAGCACCCCACGGTGGTTGATTTTGATGGTGTGGTCCGTCAGGCCCAGCGTCGTCAGCACCTCGCTCATCATCAGCACAATTTCGGCCTCGCACAGCAGGGAGTTGGTGCCCACCACATCGGCGTCACACTGGTAAAACTCCCGGTAGCGGCCACGCTGGGGCCGGTCGGCGCGCCATACCGGCTGAATCTGGTAGCGCTTGAACGGAAATACCAGCGTGTTGCGGTTCATCACCACGTACCGGGCGAAGGGCACCGTGAGGTCGTAGCGCAGGCCTTTTTCGGCAATTTTGGGCAACACGGCCCGAGGGCCGGCCAGCAGGTCCTCGGGGGTGACCTGCTCCTTGATTTTGTCGCCTTTCTGCTTTTTCAGGAAGTTGCCCGAGTTGAGTACTTTAAACAGCAGCTGGTCGCCTTCCTCCCCATACTTGCCCGTGAGCACGGAAAGATTTTCCAGCGTGGGCGTTTCCAGCGGCGCATAGCCAAACTTCTCGAACACGCGGCGGATGACGCCAAAAATGTAGTTGCGGCGGGCCACCACGGCCGGGCCAAAGTCGCGGGTACCTTGCGGAATGCTGGGTTGCTGTGCGCTCATCAGAGGGAAAACAGATGCGGAAATACGGCCGCAAAAGTCGGGGTTTCCGGCGGAATTCCGGCGGTCCGGTTTGGCCGGCTGCTCAGAACCGGACCCGATTGGTGCCGGTCTGCAAATCGATTTCCTGCATGGCGTCCAGCAAAGAGGGCACTAATAAGGGCTGCGAGGCCACATCCAGGTACAGAAAATGGTGCTGGTCGGCCTGGGGAACGTGGCATAAAATCAGCCGGCGCTGCTGGGTGTGCAGCATAAAAGCATAGGCCAGTAACAGGTCAATGGCTTCCGTGGAAAGGGAATCAATCAAACTCAAATCTACCAGAATCGTGTGTTTGTCGCTGCGGCTGGCCCGGTGCAGGGCCCGGGTAAGTTTTACCTCGTCGGTCGAAGCGGCATCGGGTGACAGAATCAGCAGAAAGCCGTTCGGCAGAATTTCACGATGAACATCAAGCATGTTTTCACTGGTTAAGCGGATAGGGCGGCAGAAATAATACAGTGAAAACGCCGCGCAGGGTTACGGATAAATAGCAATTTGACGAGGCCAGGGCTTATTATATTGAAGCCTTCCTAGTTTGTGTTAGGATATTATAAATAGTGACTTAGCTATAAATCCCGCAGTGATTATTGCCGCCGGGCCCCGCGCCGGGACTGGAACACTACCGAAGCGGCCAGCGGCGACTTCAGGGCCGCCCGCAGCCCGGCCCGGTGCAGGCCCCGGCTGGTCCAGTCGTTGCAGGTGCGCAGGGCGTGGTAGTGGCCCGTACCCAGGAAGAAAAAATCCTCCGGCGAGTAGCCGGTTGGCTGCCGGAGCTGCGGCCGGCCCAGGCTATCGGCCCGGAAACCCTGCTGCACGTAGGCCGTGAGGCGGCGGTACTGCTCCGCAGAAATCCGCAGGGGCACCACATGGCGGCCCGAGTCGGGTGCGGCGCGGTAAAAATCCACGTGCATCAGGGTTTTTGAGGGAAATACGGCGCCGGCAATGGCTCTGGGTCCCGGGAAATGGCCGTTCATAGACCCCAGATAGAAGCCTTGGTTACCCCAGCCAAACGCCGCGTACCGATAGCGCCCAAATTGTGCAGTGAGGGCGGGCTGATCAAGGATTTGCAGCCAGTTGTGGCCGGTTTGCGGCTCCCGCAGCGGCAGCACCACATCGGTATGAAAGCCGTTGGACACCACGTAAATCTGCACGCCGCCGGGCGTTTGCCGGAACTGCCGGTTGCGAGGCATCAGCGTCCCGGTCATCAAAAACAGCACAAAAGCAACCAGAGCAGGCATACGCAGTAATCAAGCACCTGCAAAGATACGCCCACCGCGGATGGGAGCAGCCGCTAACCGCTAACGAGTACGGCCCGGACGCTATCAGGTGGAAGCGTCCGGGCCGTACTCGTTAGCGGGATTGCAAAGCGCTAGGAGCGAGTGCGCAACGCGGGTCGGCGGGGCTCCACGGCGGCTACCGGCGTGGCCCGCTTGGCCCAGGCTTGTTTGTTGGCGCGGGCCACCATGGGCATATCCAGTGGGACCATTACCACGGTACCCAGCGCGTGCTGGGTTTTGCCCGAGTGCAGAGCGACGGCGGGCTTAATGGCGTGGTAGCCCAGCACCGTCGTACGCACTACGTAGCGGCCCAGCGGAAGCCCGGTGGCGCGGAAGTGGCCATTGGCGTCCGTCTCCACTGCTTTCACGAAGCGTCCATCCGAAGCTCGCAGCACTACCACGTAAGAGTGCGGGATGGGTTCCTGGGTTTGGCCATCGTAGAGGCGGCCCGATACGGTGCCTTTAGCGGCGGCAGCAGGCCCGGCAGCCAGGGTGGGCTGAGCAGCGGCAGTGAAGAGGAGAGAAATGCCCAGCAGGGCGGCGGAAGCGAAGGAGGTTTTCATGGCAGTAGACAGAAAAAAGAAGGGACGGTGACTTTCAGGCTGCCGGAACGGCCGCGGCTCCGTTCACGGAAAAGGCAAGAAACGTCTGGGTAGTAAGTGGTATCGTCGAGCCCAGGAGGCGGGCGGCCAGGCCGGCCGCCAGGTGGGGCAGTATCCCGGCTCGGGGCCGGGCAGTTCCGGCTAGCAGTGCGTTGCTGGACCGGTGCTGAAGGACAGTATGAATTTACTAAAAGGTACTATGTAAAGCAAGGTACTGTGTAAATATATTTTCTGGTTTATAGAACTGCCCAGAAGTATACAGGGGGTAAACAATAGCAGTGCGTAGCACAAATCAGCTTGTCAGCCGCTTCTGATAGTATAGATGCTATATAGTGTGCAAGGGATGCCTGAGAAGAATAAAAAATATTGAGAATAAGATGGCTAGCGAAAGAAAGGTAGTGTAGTCCTGCTGAGCTTGCTGAAGCCTTCGGCTAGCTTAGCAGGACCTACCATTGTTTGCTTCTGAACTCTGCAAAAGCCATTGTGCTAGCAAAAAAAGACCCCACGCCCTGGTCCGGGCCAGAAACGTGAGGTCCGAGAATGGTGGCCAGGTGCAGCACATTCTAGCCACCAAAGCCACCGCCCCCACCCTGGGGCTGGTTCTCAATGCGTTTGGGCGGCTTGTTGGAGCCCATATACCAGCTGAAGCCCAGGTAGCCCACCCGCGACTCCCACTTATTGTAGGTCTCGGCCCGGAAGTTATTTGTAGCCGAGAGGGAGCGGTTGCGCTGGGTATTGAGCACATCGGAAACCCGCAGCGTGAGGGCGGCCCGGTCGTTGAACAGGCGCTGGCGCAGGGCCACATCCACGGAGCCCACTGGCAGCACCCGGCCCTGGGCCGTCACGGCGGCGGCGCGGTAGTTGCCCGTCAGCTGAATATCCAGCTTGGGTGTGGGGGTGAAGGAGTTCATCAGGCGGGCCGTGCCCGATACTACCCGGCGGTTGGCCTCGTTGCCGGTGGCGGCCGTTACAATATTTTGAAACAACGAGCCATTGGCCGTTACGCGCCACCATTTGGCCAGGGGCTGGTTCAGCGAAACCTCCGCCCCGTAGCTGGTAGCCTGCCCGAAGTTGGCCGCGTACTGGGCCGTAATGACCGCCCCGGCCCCGTACAGGCGGGTAGCCGTGGTATCCACGCGCACCAGGCGCTGAATGGCGTTATCGGTGTGGCGGTAGAATAGGGTGGAGGTTAGTGAGGCCTGACCCATGCTGATCTGATGGCCCAGCTCAAAGGCATTGATGTACTCGGGGCGCAGGGCGGGGTTCCCAATGCGGTAGCTGCGCTGGTCCTGGTAGAGCGGGAAGGCCAATAGCTGCATGAAGCCCGGGCGGTTGAGGCGGCGGGAGTAGCTGAGCTTCACGCGCTGGTCGGCGGTGGGCAGGGTGCGCTCCACGGTGGCTGAGGGGAACAGGTTGAGGTAGCTTAGCCGGAAGGGCCCCTGGCCGTTCAGTACCTCACCGCTGGTGCGGGTGTACTCGGCCCGCAAACCAGCCTGCGCGCGCCATTTGCCAAATTCCTGCTGATACGTGGTGTAGCCAGCCTGCACAAAGTCGCGGAACGTGTACTGGTAGGAGCGGTCTGCCAGCCTATCGAAGCCGGGGCCGTCCAGCTGCTGCCGCAGGAAGTCGTCGGTGCCCTGGTTGGCCTGGTACTGGGTTTTCGCGCCGGCTTCCAGTCGGGCCTTCTCGCCCAGCGGGTGCACGTAATCTACCTGACCGCCCACGGCGTGCAGGTCTACGTTCAGGTCCTGCTGCCACTCGCGCAGGTCGGCAGTGCCTTCGGTATTGCGCTGGGCCACCACCACGTCGGCGTTCAGGTAGGTGTAGTTCACGTTGCCGGTCAGCTCCCGGCCCTTGTAGGCATCCCAGGTGCGGCGGTAATCCAGGGAGCCATCCACGTTGTCCACGTTTTCAGTTACGCCGAATGTGCTGCCGATGCGGGCGTTGGTGGCCCCGCTGAGCGTGGCCAGCTGGGTGCCGGTGTTCGTGGCCCGGTTCAGATTGGGCTCCACTGTGAAGGTGATGGTCTGATTGGCCGGCAGCGTGTAGTCGAAGCCCAGGCGGCCGCTGTAGTTCTGGCTGTGACGCAGGTTGGTGCCCCGCTGGTAGGTGCGCAACTCCTGGTTTTCGAGGGTGGTGTACTGGTCCAGCCAGGAGCGGCTGCGGTACCGGTCGTCGCGCAGGTCCAGGGAGCCAAACAGGTTGATTTTGCCAGCGCGGCGGTTCAGGCTCAGGCTGCCGTTGTACTTGTCCTGGGTGCCCACGTTGAGGGTGGTCTGGCCGTTCCAGCCGTCTTTTTTCTGCTTTTTCAGGATGATGTTGAGCACCCCACCGGCCCCGGCCGCATCGTAGCGGGCCGAGGGGTTGGTGACTACTTCCACCCGCTCAATGGCGCTGGCCGGAATCTGCTCCAGGCGGTTGCCGCCCGCCCCGCTGTTGGCCGAGTTGCTGGGCTTGCCATCAATGAGAATGGTGATGTTGGAGGAGCCGCGCATGCTCACGGTGCCATCGGGAGCTACCGTCACGGAGGGCACGTTCTGGAGCACGTTTACGGCCGTGCCACCCACGCTGCTCAGGTCCTTTTCCACGTTAATCACCTTTTTATCGAGGCTTTCCTGCACGGCGGCCCGCTCCCCGGTTACCGTCACGCCCTTCAGCTGCTGGGCCGTGGGCGCGAGCTTCAGCGCGCCCAGCTGCAGCGTAGGGTTGGCGGCGGTAAGCTGCACCGACCGGCGCAGGCCCTGGTAGCCCACGGAGGAGGCTTTCAGGAGGTAGTTACCCAGCCCCAGGTGCTCCAGCACAAACGTGCCGTTTTCCAGGGTTTCGGCCCCGGCCACGAAGCTGGAATCCTGGGCCCGCAGCACCACTACGGTAGAAAAGGGGAGGGGCTGCCCGTTGGCCTGGTCGAGCAAAGTGCCGCGGACGGTGCCGGCGGGTTGCTGCTGCGCGGCGGCGGCCAGCGGAAAGAGCATAGCAAGGAACCCCAGGCCCCGCAGGGCCCGGCCGGAAGTAGAAAAGGCGTTCATAGGAAGGGAGATGGTGGAGGAAAATTCGGGCAAGGAGAGGCCGGGTCCCGGGGCCGCGGTTCCGCCGGGAGTAGCATGGTTGCCAGAAATTCAAGCGTGAAAAGCAGGGGCACAAACTGCACGGGCAGCCGGTACCGAAGCGCCGGAACACAACGGGGCAGCAGGGAGAAACAAGTGTTTCTGGCTGAGGCTCCGCTCATCCGGCCCGATTGGCGCGTGGTGGTGTCCGGGATTCTACCGGGCGGCTCCTGTTAGTGAGGGGCCCGGCAGAGAGTGTATCTAATCAACGTTTCAAAGGTAGTTAAAGGTACTATGCAACGCAAGGTACTGGGTAGATTATTTTTTCGTTTCCTGGAAAACGTTGGGTTTTGCGGAGGCGTGTAGAGGAAAGTAGTTGGCGAGGGAGCCGTTGCCACAGGCTTGTGTAGGGCAGATGGTGCTCTGTCGGTAAGCGTTGCCCGGCTTACTGTATTTCTTTGCTGATACCTGAAAATGCAGCGGCCCCGCACGCAAGTGCAGGGCCGCAGGTGAGGGGAATAAAGTGAGGATGATAGCAGCCCGTCATTCCGAGCATGTGGCGCATCAAGCCAAAGATCGGGGAATCTCGCGTGCTGAGCGTGCCAAACTATCTGTCATGCTGAGCGAAGTCGAAGCATCTCTACTGCTTCGTCCGGATTACCTTGCAACCTCAGCACGCAAGATTCCTCGGCAAGCTCGGAATGACGTTTTAAATCTGAAGTGGCCTCGGTAGCCTCTGTTACTTATTCAGCGCGCCTTGCTCAATCCAGCAGCGGATCAGGTCCCGCTCCTCCTGCGTCATCTGGGTTTTGTTGTTCTGGGGCATCGTTTTGGTGATGACCACGCGCTGCATGATCTTATCCTGGAGGCGGATGAT
This sequence comes from Hymenobacter sp. 102, assembly GCF_049949205.1. Taxonomy (NCBI): domain Bacteria; kingdom Pseudomonadati; phylum Bacteroidota; class Cytophagia; order Cytophagales; family Hymenobacteraceae; genus Hymenobacter; species Hymenobacter sp. 102. Next base: position 1,072,532 of record NZ_CP188172.1, on the reverse strand, counting down.
GTCCTCGGGCGTGTCATATACCACGCCATTGGGAGCAGTTTTGAATACGTCATCGGTGGGCGTGGCCGAGTGGCACCGCGCGCAGCGCTGCTGCACCACGGCCTGCACCTGCGCCATTGTCACGTTGGGCGTGCAGGCGGCGGCGCTGGTAGCCTCCGTGCTGGGAGCCGTAACGAAGGCCACGGCCAGCAGCAGCCCGGCTGCCAGCGGTAATACCAGCCCGGTAGCCTGGTGTTTTTCGCGCAGATTCAGCCAGTGTTTCACGCCGGCCGTGCCCAGGACAATGGCCGCCAGTACCGCCCAGGGGTAGCTGTGCCCGAAGGTGCTGGGGAAATGGTTGCTCACCATCACAAACAGCACCGGCAGCGTGAAGTAGTTGTTGTGCAACGACCGAAGCCCGGCATGCTTGCCCAGCTCCGGGTCCAGTGGCAGGCCTTCGGTAGCCGCCTTCACCATGGCTTTCTGCGCCGGGATGATGATAAAAAACACGTTGCCCACCATCAGCGTGCCCAGCATGGCCCCGAAGTGGATGTAGGCCGCCCGGGCGCTGAATACCTGGCAGTAAAACCAGGCGAAGGCCGTGCAAATCAGCACGCCCAGCACGGTCATAGCCAGGTTGTTTTTTACCAGCGGGGTGCGGCACAGCACGTGGTAGAGCAGCCAGGCCACCGCAAAGGAGCCCAGCCCAATGGCCACGCCCGTCAGCGGGCCCAGGTCCAGCACCTTGGGGTCGATGAGCATGCTGCCGGCATTGAAGTAGTACACCACAAACAGCAGGCTCATCCCCGTAAGCCAGGTAAAATAGGCCTCGTACTTAAACCAGTGCAGGGCTTTGGGTATTTCCTTCGGGGCCAGCTTATACTTTTCGAGGTAGTAAAAGCCCCCGCCGTGCACGGCCCAGAGGTTGCCGGCCAGCTCCTCGCGCACGTTATCGGTGCGGTTCAGGGCGTTTTCCAGGAACACGAAGTAGAAGGAAGCCCCAATCCAGGCAATGCCGAAGGTGATGTGCATCAGGCGCACCACAATATTGAGCCACTCCATCAGGTGCCCTTCCCAGGCCGTGCCCTGGGCAAACTGGTAGCCCACCGCCAGCACAAACACCACGGCCAGTACCGTGAGGGCATAAGCAAACCCCTGCAGGGTAAAGCCCTGCGTGCCCAGCTCGCCGCCCCGGTGCGTGCGCGCCACCCGGTGCAGCACCCAACTGCCCACCGCCAGCAGCCCCACCACGGCCGCCACCATTCCCAGAAGTAAAAACTGCGTCATCGGTAAAAAGCACTTGCTGCGTGGCCGGGCCAATATTCGTGGCAGCATCTGCTGACGCTGGCTAGCCAGCAGAAAATGGGGCCACAACCCGGCACACTTGAGAAACGAACCTCTTGAAAGGATAATATGGAAGTTGAAAAGTTTGCTAGAATACTGCTTGTTAATTGAAATATTATCATTTTGGATGTCTGTTTGATAAAATTCATGGCCGGATACGCGCTAAAAAGTGAAAAAATAATAACGCCATCCGGCGAAGTGCCGGGCTACGTGGTAGTGCGTAATGGCCTGATTGCCGAGGTGCTGCCCACGGATGCTGTGGTAACTGTACCAGTGCACGACGTAGGCCCCCACGCCATCCTGCCCGGCCTCATCGATCCGCACGTGCACATCAACGAGCCCGGCCGCACCGAGTGGGAAGGCTTCGACACGGCCACCCGGGCTGCTTTGGCCGGCGGCCTTACCACGCTGGTGGACATGCCCCTGAACTCGGCCCCGGTCACTACCTCGGTGGTAAACCTGGAGCAAAAATTGGCGGCGACCCGTGAAAAGCTGCACGTGAACTGCGGCTTCTGGGGCGGTATTGTGCCGGGCAAGGCGGCCGAGGTGCCGGGCCTTATTGAGGCGGGCGTGCTGGGGTTCAAAGCCTTTCTCACCCACTCCGGTATCGATGATTTTCCCAATGCCACCGAAGCCGACCTGCGCCAGGTAATGCCTCTGCTGGCCCGGCACGGCCTGCCCCTGCTGGTGCATTGCGAGCTGAGCCAGGACGATGACACCTGGAAGCAGGGCAACCGGCAATCCTACCAGAACTACCTCGCCTCCCGCCCCAAAGCCTGGGAAGATGAGGCCGTGGCCCTCATGATTCGGCTGTGCGCCGAAACGGGCTGCCCGGTGCATATCGTGCACCTGTCGTCGGCCAATTCTCTGCCGGCCATTGCCGCCGCTAAGGCCCAGGGCCTGTCGCTAACCGTTGAAACGGGACAGCATTACTTGTTTTTCAGCGCCGAGGATATTCCTGATGGGCAGACGGCCTACAAGTGCGCCCCGCCCATCCGGGAGCGGGCCAACAACGAGCAGCTCTGGCAGGCGCTGGAGTCGGGCCTGATTGACTTTGTGGCCACCGACCACTCGCCCGCGCCGCCCGACCTCAAGCAGCTCACTACCGGCGACTTCACCACGGCCTGGGGCGGTATTGCCTCCCTGCAGCTGGCCCTGCCGGTACTCTGGACGGCCGCCCAGGCCCGCGGCGCTTCTCTCTCGGACGTGGTCCGCTGGCTCAGTACCAACCCCGCCCGGCTGGCCGGGCAGCAACACCGCAAAGGCCGCATTGCCCCCGGCTACGACGCCGATTTGCTGGTGCTGGATGCCGAGGCCTCAATTACCGTGACCGAAGAGCTGCTGCATCACCGCCACAAAGTGTCGCCGTACCTGGGCCGGGAGCTGCGCGGCGTGGTGCAGCAAACCTACCTGGCCGGTGAGCTGGCCTACGACCGGCCGGCGTTCCGGCATCTTAAGCAAGGCACCATCCTAACCCGATAAGCCGGTTGGAAACTCTCCCTACATCCTATTCGGCCCGTGCCGCCCGCATCATGCAGCGCATTCAGCAGCTGGCCGCCATCAGCGAAGATGCCGAGGGCGTAACCCGCCGCTTCGGTACGCCCGCCTTCGTGCGAGGGCAACAGCTGGTGCGCGCCTGGATGGAAGCCGCTGGCCTGCACACCCGCCTTGATGGCATTGGCAACGTGCGGGGCCGGCTGGAAAGCCCGGTGCCCGGGGCCAAAACCTTCGTGCTGGCTTCGCACATTGATACGGTGGTCAATGCCGGCAAATTTGATGGGCCGCTGGGCGTGCTGCTGGCGCTGGATCTGCTGGAAAACCTGGCGGCTCAGGGCGTAGCACTGCCGTTTCACCTGGAGCTTATTGCCTTCAGTGATGAGGAAGGCGTGCGGTTTCACACCACCTACCTGGGCAGCAAAGTAGTAACCGGCGCTTTCGAGCCGGAGCTACTGACTCGCTCTGATGCCGACGGTATTACGCTGGCCCAGGCCATTGCCGACATGGGCGGCAACGCGGCTCAACTCGCTCAGGATGCTATTCCGGCCCCCGACTGGCTGGGCTATTTTGAGGTGCACATTGAGCAGGGCCCGGTACTCTGGGAGCAGAATATTCCGGTGGCGCTGGTAACGGCCATTGCCGGGCAGCAGCGCGTGGAGCTGACGTGGCGCGGCATGGCCGGGCACGCCGGCACCGTACCCATGCACATGCGGCAGGATGCCCTGGCCGGAGCCGCCGAGTTTGTGCTGGCTGCCGAGCAGTTTGGCCTGGCCCACGCGCACGAGCTGGTAGCCACCGTGGGGAAGCTGGATGTGCGCCACGCGGCCAGCAACGTCATTCCCGGCGAGGTCATTTGCAGCCTTGATTTGCGCAGCGCCGATGCCGCCCGCTTGTCCTCGGCCTACGCGGAGCTGCAGGCTCTGGCCGAAACTATTGCCGCCCGCCGCCACCTCCGCCTCACCTGGAATCTGGTGCAATACACGGCCCCCGTCAGCTGCCACGCGGGCCTGAACGAGCTGCTGGCCCAGGCCATTACCGAGGCCAGCCATCCAGTAGTGCCGCTGGTAAGCGGGGCCGGGCACGATGCGGTGCCGGTTTCGCAGGTGGCCCCGGCTACTATGCTGTTCGTGCGCTGCTTCAAAGGCATCAGTCACAACCCCCTGGAAAACGTGGAAGTGCCCGATCTGGCCGCCGCCGTGGAAGTCTCGGAGCGTTTTCTTTCTTTGCTACTCACCTCAAAAATCAGAACCGGAAGCTAGGTCTAGCTCCCCTCCTTTCCAAGGAGGGGAGTTAGCTTTTAGCTTTCTGTTCGCCCCATTACCCGCCTTACTTCGCCATGAATCTTTCCTCATTTACCCGCTCCGTCGTTCGGCGCAATCACGCCATCATTGCCCCCGATGGCTACATCAACAGCAACGTGCCGGGCTGGACGGGCTGCACCGTCAACGTCATTATCAACGAGCAGATGGGCGCGCGCCTGTGCCAGACCATCGTTACGCTGCGCCCGGACGGCAAGCTGGAAGGCCGCACCGAGGCTTCGCAAATTTTCTTCTACGTAGTGGAAGGGGCCGTGCGGGCCACGGCGGGTGGCGAATCCCGGCAGCTGACCCAGGGCCAGTTTGTGTATGTGCCGGCCGGGCAGGAGTATGGCTTCCACGGCCCCACCGAGGGTACGCAACTGCTCACCTTTCACAAAGTGTACGAGCCGCTGGCCGGTCACGCCGCGCCTGGGGTAGTATGGGGCGAAAAGGACGACAGCAAGGCTCCCATTTACATGAACGATGAGGCCCTGCGTATTCAGGAACTGCTGCCAAACGAGTTGGGCTTCGATATGGCCGTGAATATCTTCACCTACGACCGGGGCGGGCACCTGCCTATGGTCGAAACCCACATCATGGAGCACGGCCTGCTCTACCTCGCCGGCCAGGCCATCTACGTGCTCGATAAAGAGTGGTACCACGTGCAGAAAGGCGACTCTATCTGGATGGCGCCCTACTGCCAGCAGTGGGCCACTTCCGTCGGTAAAGAGCCCTCGGTGTACATCTATTACAAAAACGTCAACCGCTTCCCGACGGTAGTTTAGCGCACTAATTAGAACGTTATTCCGAGCGAAGCCGAGGAATCTCGCGTGCTGACGTTGCCATACCAACCGTCATGCTGAGCGGAGTCGAAGCATCTCTACCGCTTGGTTAAATTACTACAACATCAGCACGCGAGATTCCTCGACTTCGCTCTAAATGACGTCCGTTATCTAGATACCTCCCTGTTTCCTATGACTCTTCCCGACCTCAATAACCTACCCGCCCCGGCCCGTGCCGAGGAACTGCGTCGCTGCTGCGGCTCCTCGGCCTGGGTGGCGGCGCTGAACCAGCAATTCCCTTTTGAAGACGCTGAAACGCTCTATAAAGTGGCTACGCACATTTGGAACAGCCTGAGCGAAGCTGATTGGCGGGAGGCATTTACGCATCATCCGAAAATCGGGGATGTGGGCGCGCTGCGGGAGAAGTTTGCCAGTACCAGCACCTGGGCCGAAGGGGAGCAGGGCGCCGTGCGGCAGGCTTCGGAGGAAACCCTGCAGGCCCTGGCTGCGGGCAATGAAGCCTACGAGCAGCGGTTTGGCTACATCTTTATCGTGTGCGCCACCGGCAAATCGGCCGCCGAGATGCTGGCGCTGCTGCAGGCCCGACTGCCCAATCCGCCCGAAGCAGAAATCCGTGTTGCTGCCGCCGAGCAGGACAAAATCACCCGCATCCGTCTGGAAAAACTACTTGCCGCATGAGTCAGATTACCACCCACATTCTGGATACTACCCGGGGCCGTCCCGCGGCGGGCGTGTCCATCATCCTCTCCGGGCAGCACCCAGGCAACTGGCAGGAGCTGGCCCGCGGCACCACCAACGCCGACGGCCGCATCCCTGACCTGCTACCCCAGGGCCAGACGCTGCCCGCGGGCGTGTACCAGCTGCGCTTTCTGGTGCAGGAGTACTTCGATGCGCTGGGCACTGCCTCGTTCTATCCCTTCGTGGAAATCGTGTTTTCCGTGACCTCAGCCGAGCATTACCACGTGCCGCTGCTGCTCAATCCATTTGGCTACTCCACGTACCGCGGCTCGTGAGTTAGCCGGTTGAACGTCATGCAGAGCCGAAGGCGAAGCATCTCGCTTGGCTAACGTTGCAGTGCTACTGTCATGCTGAGCGGAGTCGGAGCATTTCTGCCGCTTCGTTGAAATTGCCACTGCAACATCAGCACGCGAGATTCCTCGGCAAGCTCGGAATGACGTTCCTGAGAGTCTGCGTCTGATACTACTGCCCCGACTTTACATTTCCACCCTCTCCCTGATATGAAACTCAGCCTGCCCGCTTCCGAAAAAACGCAGCTCCTGGAGCAGCTCGGCGAAGCCAACCGCCGCTTCCAGCAAACTTACCCCGGCGACAAGCCCGACCGCCAGCCGGTGCACACCGTGTACGGCGGGGCCAACCTGTTCAAGTCGGATACCTGCGTGCGCATGGGCGATATTGCCCTGAATAACCTGCGCACTTACGCGCCCAATTTTGTGGAGCTGGCCCGCGTACTGAAGCTGGAAGGCCACGAACACCTGCCCACGCTGCAGGCGGATATTGAGGCCCTCACGCACCGCCTGGAAAACCTACGCCCCGAGGACCGCAAGCAGGAGCCCGGCTGGCTGCCGTATTCCATCTATCAGAAAGTGGTGCGCAAGCTCCAAACCGAAGCCGTGGAGGATTTCCGTATCGACTTTGAGGATGGCTTCGGCAACCGCCCCAACGACGAGGAAGATGCCACCGCCGTGCAGGCTGCCAAAGAGTTGGCCCAAGGCATGCGCCAGGGCACCATTTCGCCCTTTATCGGTATCCGCATCAAGCCCTTCACCGAGGATTTGAAGGACCGGGGCGTGCGTACCCTGGACATTTTCCTGACCACGCTGCTGGCCGAAACTGGTGGCAAGCTGCCCGCCAACTTCGTGGTAATGTTGCCCAAAGTGACCATTCCGGAGCAGATGAGCACGATGGTGCGCCTGTTTGAGCTGCTGGAGCAAGCCAACGGCCTCGCGCCCGGCACGCTGCGCATGGAAACCATGGTGGAGGCCACTCAAATCATCATGGATGAGGAGGGGCGTAACCCGCTCATGCGCATTATCCGGGCCAGTGAGGGGCGGTGCGTGGCGGCCCACTTCGGCACCTACGATTACACGGCCTCGGCCGGCATTACGGCCCGCTACCAAACCATGGCCCACCCCGTCTGCGACTTTGCCCACCACATGACCAAGGTGGCCTTGGGCGGCACCGGTATTTTCCTCTCCGACGGCGCCACCAACGTCATGCCCATCGGCCCGCACCGGGGCGAAAACCTGACGTTTGAGCAGCTGCGCGAAAACCGGGAATCGGTGCACAACGCTTGGCGGCAGGGGTTCCACCACACCACGCACTCCCTCATCAACGGCCTCTATCAGGGCTGGGACCTGAACCCGGCCCAACTGCCCATGCGCTACGCGGCTACCTACCACTTCTTCCTGAGCAGCTACGATGACGCCGTGCACCGGCTGCGCACCTTTGTGGAGCGGGCCGCCATCAGCACCCTCACCGGCGACATTTTCGACGATGCCGCCACCGGCCAGGGCCTGCTCAACTTCTTCCTGAAAGCCCTGAACTGCGGAGCCATTACGGAGGAGGAAATCAAGGCCACCGGCCTCACCACCGCCGAAATCCAAACCCGTTCCTTCTACCGCATCCTGGAAGGCCGCCGGGCTGGGAAGTAGTAACGGAAATAAAAAAAACGTCATGCTGAGCTTGTCGAAGCATTTCTACCGCTTCGTTGAAGCTACCATCACAATGTCCAGCTAGCGAGATTCCTCGGCAAGCTCGGAATGACCGGCAGTAGGCTCACTCAGAAATCAGTACCGAACAACCTGTCCATTACTGGACAGGTTTTCGTTTTTACAGGAGGATAGTATTTGTACTAATAAACAGATATTCAAAACTTTATAAAAATGGCATGTCCATTGGCTGACAGGTAGGGAAACCCTTTCCAACCTGTACGAAAATGGACAGAGCAATATCCACCGCCACCCAAACCCGCCGCCAGCGCCGCCGTTGGTTGCTGGGTGCGGGCATACTGCTGGTGCTGGCGGCCGGCCTCCTGGCGTTTCGCAATGTGCTGAAGCCCAGCCTCGACCGGAGCAGCATCCTGACGGCCCGCACCGAAACCGGCGACGTAGAAGCGTCCCTCACGGCGGCCGGCGTAATTATTCCGGCCCACGAAGCCGTCATTACCAGCCCCATCCCGAGCACCATCCGGCGGGTGGCCGTGCCCGTGGGCAGCAAGGTGCAGCCGGGCCAGACGATTCTGGAGCTGGACCGGGAGCTAACCAATACGGCCCTGGCCAAGCTGCAGGACGAGCAGCAGCAGAACCGCAACAAAAACGGCCAGCTGCAGCTCAGCCTCGAAAAAGCCCTCAACGACCTCCGCTCCCAGGAGCAGGTGCAGCAGGTGAAAGTGCGGAGCCTGCAGTCGGCCCTGCGCGACGAGCAGTACCTGCTGAAGATTGGGGGCGGCACGGCCGAGAGTGTGCGCCAGGCCGAGCTGAACCTGCGGGTGGCCCAACTGGAACTGCAACGGCTGGGCGAGCAAATCCGGAACCAGCGGGCTGCCAACGCCGCCGACGTGCGGGAGCTGGGCTTCACCATGCAGATTCAGGACCGCAGCATCCGGGAGCTGGCCGGCAAGCTGCAGCAGGCTAACATCAGCAGCCAGCAAGCCGGCGTGCTTACCTGGGTGAACGAGGACCTGGGTACTACCGTGCAGGCCGGCGACCCGCTGGCCCGCGTAGCCGACCTGAGCCGCTTCCGGGTGCGGGCCACCATTTCCGATGCTTACGCCGACGCCCTGCACCTGCAGGACCCGGTAGTTATCCGCATCAACGGCACCGATTTGCGCGGTACCATCAGTACCATCAGTCCGGCCGTGGAGAAGGGCGTGGTAACCTTTTACGCTACCCTGCAGCAGGACCACCACCCAGCCCTGCGCGCCAACCTGCGGGCCGATGTGTTTGTAGTGACGAAAGCCCACCGCAACGTGGTGCGCGTGAAAAACGGCCCCTTCTACCAGGGTGGCAAGGAGCAGCCGGTGTTTGTGGTGAAGGACGGGAAGGCCGTGCGCCGCACCGTGCAGTTCGGGGACAGCAACTTTGATTTCGTGCAGGTAACCGGCGGCCTGGGAGCGGGGGAGGAAATTGTGGTGTCGGATATGAAAGACCACGTGGATACGCCCGAACTCATCCTCAACGACTAACGGCCATGAAACGCATTCTACCTTTTCTGTTGCTGATGGTTGGCCCCGTGGCGGCCCAACAACAGCCGGCGCCGCTATCCTTACACCAGGTGATTGACTTGGCCCTCACGCAGTCGGCGGCGGCCAAGCAAACCCAAACCACCCGCGATAAAAGCTACTGGCAGTGGCGCACCTACCAGGCCAACTACCGGCCCCAGCTGGGGCTGCAGGGCACGGTGCCGGGGTTCAGCCGCGTCATCACGCCCGTGGTGCAGCCCGATGGCACCACCGACTTCCGGGCCGTGCGCATCAACAACTCCAACCTGGCCCTCACCGTCAGCCAGAACATCGGCCTCACGGGCGGGCAGCTGTTCGTGGCCTCGGAGGTGCAGCGCTTCGATGATTTCAACGGCCGGTTGAAGCGCTACAACAACCAGCCCGTATCCATTGGCCTCACCCAGCCCATTGGCAAGTTCAACAGCCTGAAATGGGACCGAAAGATTGAGCCCCTGCGCTACGAGGAAAGCCAGCGCCAGTACACGGAGGAGCGCGAAACCATTGCCCAGCGCATCACGGAGCTGTATTTTGATGTACTGCAGCAGCAGGTAAACGCCGAAGTGGCCGGCCAGAACGTGCAGGCCAATGAGGAGCTGCTGCGCATTGGTAAGGAGCGGTACCAGCTCGGCCGCCTCTCCCAGAGCGACCTGCTACGGCTGGAGCTCAACCTGCTGAATGCCCGCCAGGCCCGGGCCCAGGGCCAGCTGGACGCCCAGAACGCCGCCGTGAGCCTCCAGAGCTATACCGGGCTGCGGGCCGAAGCTCTGCGCCTGGCCGTGCCGGCTCCCACGCCCCAGCTGGTGGTACCCGCCGAGCAGGCCGTGGTGCAGGCCCGCCAGAACCGGAGCGTGGTGCTGGCCTTCCGGCGGCGGCTGTTGCAGGCCGAGCGGGAAGTGGCCCTGGCCCGCGGTACCACCGGGCTGCAGGCCGTGCTGTCGGCCAACCTGGGCTACGTAAACCAGGCCGGCAACCTTTGGGCTACCTACCAGGCCCTGCAGAACCAGCAGCAGGTGCAGCTCACGTTTGCCATGCCCCTTCTCGACTGGGGCCGGCAGAAATCCATTGTGAAAACTGCCGAGCTGACCCGCCGCCAGGTGCAGACGGACGTGGCCCAGGAAGAAACCAGCTTCGAGCTGAATGTGCAGGTGCAGGCCACCCAGCTGGCCACGCTCAGCGAGCAGCTGGACCTATCCGCCCGCGCCGACTCCCTGGCCCAGCAGCGCTACGCCATTGCCCAGGCCACCTACAAAGTGGGCCGCATCAGCCTCACCGACCTCACCATTGCCCTGGCCGAAAAGGACCAGGCCCGCCGCGCCTACATCCAGGCCCTGCGGGCCGCCTGGGTGGCCCACTACCGCCTCCGGGCCCTTACTCTCTACGATTTTGAGCGGCAAATGCCCTTGGCTGCGCAGTAGGCCCGCCGGGTTACCTGGCGGACTTCCGACCCGGCACCGAAAAGGCCGCCCTTACCGCCATATCCGGTAAGGGCGGCCTTTTCGGTGCCGTGGTTACTGCGTATCCGCTGGCCGCGCATCCTGCTACAGCATCATTCCGCCCGTGGCCTCGAGGCGCTGGCCATTGAGCCACCGGGCGGCATCCGTGCAGAGGAAGGCAACAAGGCCCCCAATATCATCGGGCTCGGCTACGCGGCCCAGGGCCGTAATCTGGGCTACGTAGGCGCGGATTTCGGGCGTATCCAGCATGGCGCCGCCACCAAATACTGCCCCCGGTGCTACTACATTGGCTGCAATGCCTCGGCTGCCTAGCTCCAGGGCCAGGTAGCGCGTGAATACTTCCACGGCTCCCTTCATACTGGCGTAGGCTGAGCTACCGGCAAAAGCAACCCGCGTGGTGCCGGAGGAAATATTGATAATCCGGCCCCCGTTGCGCAGCAGGGGTAACGCCTTTTGCGTGAGGAAGTACACGCCTTTAAAATGAATATTCAGCATCTCGTCAAACTGCGCCTCGGTGTTCTCGGCAATAGGGGCAGTGAGGCTGGTGCCGGCATTGTTGATCAGGAAGTCGAACTGGTCGGTATTGAAGGTAGCAGCCAGCACCGTGCTAACCTGCCCGAAGAATTCCGCGAAGGTGCGCACGTCGGCGGTGTTTAGGGGCAGGGCCACGGCGCGGCGCTCAAGGGCGGTAATTTCGGCCACTACGGCTGCGGCTTCAGCTTGCTGGCTGCGGTACGTAAGTATAACATCAATACCCTGCTGAGCCAGTTTCAGCGCCATGTCTTTGCCCAGGCCCCGGCTGCCGCCGGTGAGCAAGGCTATTTTGGAAGTACTCATGGGAAGTGTGTTTGTGGTGTTTACTGAACACAACAAAGGTCACGGGCCCCACTTGCAGGCGTGTTGTACGCGCCAATCAGCTTGTTGTAGAAATCAAATCGGGGTTGCTGCCAGCATCCGGAATGCGCCGGGGCTAATAGCGGCGTAGCGCCGGAAAAAATGGGAAAAGTGCGCTACATCCACAAAGCCCAGGCTATCGGCAATTTCCCAGAGCGTCCAGTCGGTCTGGCGTAGCAGTACTTTGGCTTCCTGCGCCAGCCGCCCCCCAATCAGGTCGGTGGTGGTACGGCCGGTACTGTCTTTGAGCACTTTGTTGAGGTGATTAACGTGCACGGCTAAATGAGCGGCAAAATCCTTGGCCGTGCGTAGCGGCACCCGCTGCTGGGAGGTAGTGAGGGGGAACTGCCGTTCCAGCAACTCCACAAACCGCGACGAGAGCCGGGCCGCTGCTGAGTAAGAGGGATGGAGCGTGGTAGCGGGCTGCCGCTTCTGGCCCAGGTGCAGCAGCTCCAGTACGTAGGCCCGTAGCAAGTCGTACTTATAGGCGTAGTCGGAGGCCAGCTCGGTGCGCATTTGCGCAAAAATAGCCGTTGCCCGGGTTGCCTCGGCTGGTGTCAGCTGAAACACGGGGTACCCATCGGCGCGGAATAAGGGCAACTCGTCGGGAGTGGCGCCGCCGAGAACCGGTAGCACGAACTCAGCCGTGAAGAGGCAGAACTGCCCTTGTTGAGGCTCGGTCGGCTGCCACTGAAATGGTACTTTCGGCGTCGAAAACACCAGGGCATCGGGGGCAATGTCAAGGGATTGGTTGGCGAAATAGGCGCGGCTGCGGCTACGCAAGAGGCTTATTTTATAAAAAGACCGGCAGGTGTAGGGCGTGGCGGACTGCGGCTGAGTGGGCTCCCAGAGGTCAGCTATGTCAAACGTGTTGAAGTGGCCAACCTCGCGCTGAATACCGCCGGGCAGTAAAGTGCTTAAGTTGAGGTCAGTACAAGGGGCTAGTTCCTGGTAGAGTTCGTTCAGCGCAGTGGTCGTCATAGCAGCAGGGTTCTTGTAGAATTCAAAGCCTGAGTAACTCAACAGCCCCTGGAAAGGTTGACTGGAGCGCTTGCAGCTACACCACCACTGCTTGTGCGGCCACCTACCCGCTAATCCGAACAGTTGGCTTTTTATTTTCGAACACACTGTCCGTTTCCGGACAACTTTAACAGCGGCTATAGTACCTATTTTTACTGTATTTAGTTGTAAATGAATGCGTTGTGGATGTGGCACGGCACTTGGCTATACTACCAGGAATCCAGCACCGGACTGCTTGAAACCGGACACTCCTGCGTCATCCTGCTTACCCTTATTCTGTAGCTCTCATGGAAAACATCCTCGCTCAAACCACCGCCCGGCCCCAGATAACCGCCGAAGCGGGAAGCTCTGCCGCCCCCCAACCTGTTATTCAGCTGCGCGACATTGAGAAAATCTACCAGACCAAGACTATTGAAACGGTAGCCCTCAACCGTGTCAACCTGACCATCCACAAAGGAGAGTTTGTGTCGATTATGGGGCCTTCGGGCTGCGGAAAATCCACGTTGCTCAGCATTATGGGGCTGCTGGATGAGCCCACTGCTGGGGTAATTGAGCTGGATGGCCGCGCGGTGCAGTCGTACTCGGATAAGGAGCTGGCAGGGCTGCGCAACCACAAAATCGGGTTTGTCTTCCAGAGCTACCACCTCATCAACGACCTTTCGGTGCTGGATAACGTGGAGCTGCCCCTGCTGTACCGGCCCGGCGTGGGTGGTAAGGAGCGGCGGGAGCGGGCCTACGCCGCCCTCGATAAAGTGGGCCTGAGCACCCGCACCAACCACTTCCCCAGCCAGCTCTCGGGCGGGCAGCGGCAGCGCGTGGCCATTGCCCGGGCCCTGGCCGGCCGCCCCGAAATTATCCTTGCCGACGAACCCACCGGCAACCTCGACTCGGTGATGGGGGAGGAGATTATGGAGCTGCTGCTTAACCTCAACCGCCAGGAGGGCACCACCATTGTGATGGTAACCCACGATGAGCAACAGGCCCACAAAACGCAGCGCCTCATCCGCTTCTTCGACGGCAGCCAGGTCAGCTAGGCTTAAGCTACCAGTTGCCAGTTGCCAGTTTCGAGTTGCCAGTCTGTTCAGGATTCTCCTTCTGCTATGAAAACGCTTGCCTTTCCACTTTCCGACGCTGATTTGGTAGCCGCCTGCCGCCAGGGGAATGCCGCTGCCCAGGAGCAATTGTACCAGCGGTTCGCGCCCCGCATGCTGGCCTTGTGCCTGCGGTATTTGCGCCACGAGTTTGATGCCGAAGACGTGCTGGCCCGTGGCTTTGTAAAGGTGTTCCGGGGGCTGGGGCAGTTTGCGGGCACCGGCAGCCTGGCCGGATGGGTGCGCCGGATCATGGTGCATGAGTGTCTGAGCCACCTGCGCCGCCGCGAAAGCCTCACGCTAAGCCTGGAGCAGTGCTACACCGCCCACCTGGCCACCGAGCAACCCTCGGCGGACGTGGAGCTGCAGGCCGCCGACCTGCTCCGGCTGGTACAGGAGCTGCCCGCCGGCTACCGCACCGTGTTCAACCTCTGCGCCCTGGAGGGCTACACCCACCCCGAAGTGGCCGCATTGCTGGGCATTTCGGAGGGCACCAGCAAGTCGCAGCTGAGCAAGGCCCGGGCCCTGCTGCAGCGGCAGGTAACGGCGCTGCATTCTTCTCTTCCCACTTCCTACTCCTACGCTCATGTTGCTTAGCTACCTCAAAATTGCCTGGAAGGTGCTGCTGCGCCGTAAGTTCTTCACCTTCATCAGCTTGTTCGGCATCAGCTTCACGCTGATGGTACTGCTGGTGGTGTATTCCTTGTTCGACCATTTCCTGGGGCCTCATTATCCCGAAACCCGCAACAACCGCATGCTCTACGCCAACTTCCTGAACATGCGGTTCAAAAATGGGGGCAACCAGAACTCCCCGCCCAGCTATTACGTGCTCAACCGCTACGTGCGCACGCTCAAGGAGCCCGAGCTGATTTCGATTAGCTCCCAGTTTGCGCCGGCTTCGGCCTACATCAGCGGCAAAAAGCTCAAGCTTGATTTGAAGTACACTGATGCTCCCTTCTGGCAGCTGCTGGAGTTTGATTTTCTGGAAGGCAAGCCCTACGCCGAGCCGGATGTGCGCTCAGCGGCCCACGTGGCCGTCATCAACGAGGCCACGGCCCGCCAGTACTTCGGGCAGAGCAGGGGAGTAGTAGGCAAAACCATTGAGCTGGACCAGACGCGCTACCGCGTAACGGGTGTGGTGGCCGATGTACCGGGCATGCGCATCAATACCTACGCCGATGTGTGGGTGCCCATTACGCTGAGCACCGAGGATATGCAGCGCACCGAGTTTACGGGCAACCACGTGGCGCTGCTGCTGGCCAAAAGCCCCGCCGAGGTAGCCAATATGGAGGCCGAGTTTGACCGCATGGTGCGCGCCATTCCCAACCCCGACCCCAAGAACATCGAGCAGATCAACTTCCACGCCGACCGGATGCTGGCCTCCATTGTGCGCCCCCTCACCGGCACTTACGAGAATACCAAGGGCCTGACCATGTTCTACAGCGCCGTTTCCTTGCTCACGCTGCTGTTTATGCTGCTCCCGGCCCTGAATCTGGTAAACGTGAACATCAGCCGCATTATGGAGCGCAGCTCCGAAATTGGCGTGCGCAAGGCCTTTGGGGCCACCAGCGGGGCCCTGGTGCGGCAGTTTCTGGTCGAGAATATTTTCCTCACGCTGCTGGGGGCGGTGCTGGGGCTGGCGCTGGCTTGGGTTAGCCTGCAGGCGTTGAGTAACAGCTCCCTGGTGCCTTACGCCCAGTACGGCCTGAACTGGCGGATTTTCGGGTGGGGCCTGTTCATCAGCCTGGCCTTTGGGCTGCTGTCGGGAGTGTACCCGGCCTACAAAATGTCGCGGATGCAGGCCGTGCAGGCTCTGCGCAGCGCCAACAGCAGCAAGTAACCCCTCATCCTTCCTCAAGACCTCTCGCGCCATGTTACGCCATTTGCTTACCCTGATCTGGAACCGGAAGCGGGCCAATTTCCTGCTGCTCACCGAAATATTCTTCGCCTTTATCGTGCTGTTCGTCATTGGCAGCATGCTCATCTACAACCAGGTAAATTACCGCCTGCCCCGGGGCTTCGAGTACGAAAACGGCTGGGAAATGACCCTGAACCCCGCCGGGCAGGCCCGCGAGCAGCAGCACACGGCGCTGCTGCAGGTAATTCAGCGCCTGCGTACCCTGCCGGGCGTGGTAGACGTGGCCCGGCACAGCAGCAATACGCCTTTCTCGTTCAGCAACATGAACACCATTTTCCCGCATAACGGCAAAGACACGCCGCTCACCGAAATCTACGAGGTGGACGACCACGCGGCGAATGTGCTGGGGCTGAAGATGCTGGAGGGCCGCTGGTTTGACCGCCGCGACGACGCCGTGGGCTCGGCCAAGCCCATCATTGTGACCAAAGACTTCCGCGACGCGGTATTCCCGAACGGGAAAGCGGTGGGCGAGGTGATGGTGCGCGACAACGAGAAGCTCCGCATCATTGGCGTGACGACCACCTACCGCCCGGCCAACGACTACGCCGATGGCTCGCCCGGCATGTTCATGCGCACCACCGATCTGGACTCCGTGAACTTTGGCCTGCCGGTGCTGGTGGTGCGCGTGCAGCCCGGCTCCGATGCCACCCTGCAGGAGCGCGTAAGTCGCGAAATTGCCACCATCACGGGCGGCTGGAAAACCGACATTCAGCCCCTGCCCGAAAAGCGCATCCGCAAGCTCAAAACGGTGCTCGTGCCCATCGTGGGGTTATCATTGGTGGGAGTGTTTCTGATTCTGAATGTGGCCCTGGGCCTGTTTGGGGTGCTGTGGGTGAACATCAGCCAGCGCCGCGCCGAAATTGGCCTGCGCCGGGCCATGGGTGCCACCGGCTCGGCTATCAGCTGGCAGTTTCTCACCGAAATGCTGTTGCTGACTACCCTGGGCGTGGTGCTGGGCAGCCTGGTAGCCATGCAGTTTCCGTTGCTGGGGGTGCTGGGCGTGCCCTCCGTCACCTATGTGCTCGGTATGGGAGCCGCCGCCGTGCTTATCTACCTGATTACGGCCGTGTGTGCCTTTCAGCCCAGCCGGCAGGCAGCGGGCATTCACCCGGCCGTGGCGCTGCGGGAAGAGTAACGGTTGTCACCTACGCATGAACGGCTGGGCCGGCCAGCTG
Source organism: Hymenobacter sp. 102 (assembly GCF_049949205.1). NCBI lineage: Bacteria > Pseudomonadati > Bacteroidota > Cytophagia > Cytophagales > Hymenobacteraceae > Hymenobacter > Hymenobacter sp. 102. The sequence continues at coordinate 1,055,819 of NZ_CP188172.1, read as the reverse complement.
ATATGTGCCGGCAAATTCCGTCCTTCGCCTACCCTGAGCTATGATTCTGATTATTGACGACGATATAGCAGTCCGCACCTCATTGGGGCTGCTGCTGAAGCAGGCCGGCTACGCGGCCAAAACCGTAGCTACGCCTGCCGAAGCTTTGCGCCTGGTGGAGGACGCGCCCCCGCGCCTGGTGCTGATGGACATGAACTTCTCCCTGGACACCAGCGGCCACGACGGCTTGCAGCTGCTGGCCCAGGTGAAGCGCCTGGCCCCCGCCGTGCCGGTTATTCTGATTACCGGCTGGGGTAGCATTGCCCTGGCCGTGGAAGGGATGAAGGCCGGGGCCGCCGAGTTCATCACCAAGCCCTGGCAGAACGATTCCCTGCTGCAAACTATCCGCACCATCCTGGCCCTGCACGAGCCCGAGGCCGACAACGACCCCGCTGCCCTTTCGCGCCGGCAATTGGACAAGCAGTACGAGCTGCGCAACATTGTGGGCCAGGATGCCCGCCTGCTGCAGGTGCTGCGCAACGTGGGCCAGGTAGCCGCCACCGACGCCTCAGTGCTCATCGAGGGCGAATCGGGGACGGGCAAGGAGCTGATTGCCGAAGCGGTGCACCAGAACAGCCAGCGTCGCCGCCAGCCTTTCGTGAAAGTGAATCTGGGCGGTATTTCGGCGTCCTTGTTCGAGAGTGAGATGTTTGGGCACCGTCGTGGGGCTTTCACCGATGCCAAAACCGACCGGGTGGGCCGCTTTGAGTTGGCCAATGGCGGTACCATTTTCCTGGATGAAATCGGGGAGCTGGACCTGGCCTCCCAGGTGAAGCTGCTGCGGGTGCTGCAGGACCGTACCTACGAGGTGCTGGGCGATAGTAAGCCGCGCCGCCTGGATATCCGCGTCATTTGCGCCACCAACCGCAACCTGGCCGACATGGTGCAGCAGGGCCGTTTCCGGGAAGATTTATTCTACCGCATCAACCTGATAACCGTGCGCCTGCCCGCCCTGCGGGAGCGGCCCCAGGATATTCCGCTGCTGGTGCAGCATTTCGTGGATGGCCTGCGCGCCACCTACAACCGCCCCGCCCTGAAGGTGAATACCCGGGCCATGCACTGGCTGCAGGAGCAGCCTTTGCCCGGCAACATCCGGGAGCTGAAAAACCTGGTGGAGCGGGCCGTGCTGGTGTCGGGTAAGGATGAGCTGGGTCCCGATGACTTCCAGGCCCAGTCTCAGCGCCTGCCCGTGCGCCCCACCGAAGCCGGCGAGCTGCCCGAGCCCGGCACCATGACGCTGGATGAACTGGAAGCCCAGATGATCCGCCGTACCCTGGAGCATTATCACGGCAACATCAGCCGCGTAGCCAAAGCCCTGGGTCTGAGCCGGGGGGCTTTGTACCGCCGGCTGGAGAAATACGCCATTCCCTTTGACGCGGAGTAGCCCACGCCCCGGTCCGGCGGGCGCAGCCCGTCGAGCCGGGGCGTGGGCTGACACCCACACAAAGCCATAACAACATCAGCTCACTTCAACCGGTCCGGCGGCTGGAAGCCGCCGGACCGGACCAATTCCGCTCCTAACTTTCCAGAGTTCATGACCCTGCGCGTCAAGTTTCTGCTGTTCGTTGTCATCATCCATGCCGTGCTTATCGTGCTGGCCGGGCAGGTGATGCGCACGAATGCGCCGCTGTTTGTGGGGCTGGAAGTGCTGCTGTTGGGCAGTATCTGGCTCACGGTGCAGCTGTACCGGGGCTTCGTGCGGCCCTTTCAACTCATTGCGGCCGGTACCGCGGCCATCCGGGCCCGGGATTTCTCCATGAAATTTATACCCGTGGGCCAGCGCGAGATGGACCAGCTCATTGGCGTGTACAACCACATGATTGAGGAGCTGCGCAAGGAGCGCATCACCCAACACGAAAAAAGCTACCTGCTCGAGAGTCTGATTCGGGCCTCGCCGGCCGGGGTATTACTGTTGTCGTTTGATGGTTGCATTGAAGGCGTAAACCCGGCTGCCGAGCGCATACTGGCCCAGCCGGCGCAGGAGCTGCTGGGCCAATTGCCCACCCAACTGCCCGGTCATTGGGGCCCGGCCCTGGCGGCGCTGACCGATGAAGAACCGCGCGTGGTGCAGCTCTCCGGCCTGCAAACCTACCGGGCCAGTAGCTCCCGGTTCATTGACCGGGGCTTTCAACGGCGATTTATTGTGCTGGAAGAGCTGACCCAGGAGTTGATTCAGCAGGAGAAGAAGGCCTACGAAAAGCTGATCCGGATGATGTCGCACGAGGTAAACAACTCCATCGGAGCCATCAACTCGTTGCTGCAGAGCTTTCAGTACTACGCCCCCCAACTGGCCCCCGACGACCAGCCTGATTTTCGGGAGGCGCTGGACGTGGCTATTACCCGCAACACCCACCTGGCCAACTTCACGGCCGGTTTTGCCAACCTGGTGCGCCTGCCGCCCCCGCAGCCCCAGCCGGCCAACGTGCACGAGCTGCTGAGCGCCACCGAGCGGCTGCTGCACGTGCAGGCGGAGCGCCGCCGCATCCGCTGGCACTGGCACCTGGCCCCCGAGCCACTGGTGGCGTCCCTCGACCCGCTACAATTGGAGCAGGCGCTGCTGAACATCTGCAAAAATGCCCAGGAAGCCATTGGGGAAGAGGGGAACATCTGGGTGCGTACCAGCCTCCACCCGCCACAAATCTGCATCGAAAACGACGGGCCCGGCATTGCTCCCGAAACACAGCAGCGGCTCTTCACACCCTTCTTCAGTACCAAGCGCGACGGCCAGGGTATCGGCCTCACCCTCATCCGCGACATTCTGCTGCAGCACAATTTTCGGTTTGAGCTGGCAACCCAGTCAACCGGCCGCACGGCCTTCACCATTTGGCTATAAAGCCACCAAAAAAGGCCCGACTGCAGTACGCAGTCGGGCCTTTTTCAGCTTGAGTGAATTGGCTTACAGCAGTTGCAGCCGCCGCGTTTCCTTACCGCAGCGCACAAAGTACACGCCCGCCGGCAGGGTAGGGAGCCGGAGCCCCGTTGCCTCGTACGCAGGGCGGGCGTTGGGCACTACCAGGCGGCCCAGCGCATCAAACACCTGCACCGGGGCATTGGCGGGGAGGCCAGTGGCCCATACGGTGCCCTGGCTGGGGTTGGGCCAGATGGTAAAGGTGCCCGCCGAGTTTTGAGTGAGGTCGTGGAGGGTAGCCAGAAAGAAGCGGGCGGCAAAATACTCGTAGTACCTGCCCCCGGCCGGCAGCTCGGTAGCACCAAGCGAGTAGCTGGGGCCCTGATAGGTACCAAGCAACTGTACATCACCGCTGGGCGTAGCAGTGAGACTCCAGGCGTATTCATCACCGGCTCCGCCGCCGCTGGCGGCCCACCGCCAGGTGCCGGTTTTATCCAGCTCCGCCACGAAAAAATCAGTTTTACCCCGGGAACTGAGGATGGGCAAAGTGCCAAATTGTAGCTCTGGGCTGGCGAAGTTGCCGGCCAGGGTGAGGCTGCCAGCCCTGGTCAGGGCCAGGCTCAAGCCATACTCATTGCCGGAACCGCCCACGCGCTTGGCCCACTGCCACGCCCCCTGCCCGGAAAGTTTGGCTAGCAGAACATCGGTACCGCTAGTAGCTCCGGGTAAATTGAAGGAACCAACGGAAGCCTGCTGCCCGCTGATGCTGCCCGTAAGGTAGCAGTTGCCAGCGGCATCTACCGCCAGCCCCTGCCCGTTTGAAACGCCCGTGCCGCCCCGTACGGCCCACTGCCACCGGCCATACTGCCCATCTAGCCGGGCGACAAACAGCTGGTTGCTATTGCTGCCCGGTAAGGTAAGTTGGTCGAAATGAGGGCCCTCGCCGGTGAAGGTGCCGGCTACGTACACGTTGCCGGTGGCATCGGTGGCAATGGCGTTGCCAAAATCGTAGGCCCGGGAATTGTCCACCACGCGGGCCCACTGCCACTCGCCGGCGGTATCCAGCTTAGCTACAAACGCATTGTACCCGCCCCGGGTGCTTACCGAGTGCAAGCCAAACGCTATGCCGTAGCCCCGCATGCCGCCCGTAACGTAGGCGTTGCCGGCGGCATCCACCGCCACCGCCTGTGGGTACACGTAGCTGTCATCGGGGCCACCGGCGGTTTTTACTCGCCCGAACTTGCCATCGGCCGTGAGGGTAGCCAGAAACAGGCTGGGGCCGTAGCTGATGTTCTGGACCTGCTGAGTGCCAAATGCGGCAATATAGCTTTCAAATCGCCCCACCACATGCAGCCGCCCGTTGGCATCCAGCGAAATGCCGGTGCCCGTATCGGTACCCCGGCCGCCGGCCTGCACTGCCCAGGCATAGGCGCCATTGGGCAGTAGCTTAGCCACAAATACGTCATAGTCGCCGGCTGCGGTGAGAGTGGTGGTGCCCAAGGTGAGGGAGCCGCGGAAACTGCCGGTAATAAAGGTGTTGCCCGCCGCGTCGGTCACTGCCTGGCCCGCTTGACTCTGGGCCTCAAACGTATCAGGCTGTTGCCCGGAAGCCACCCAGGAAAAGGCGGGTACCTGGGCACTGCCGGTACGGCTCAGGCCCGGCGTAAACAACAAAAAGCAGGCGAAAAGTAGGGGTGCACGCATATGGAATAAGTAAGATGACGACACGGGAACAGGCTCGGGAAACACGAAGCCGGTACCAAATGAATTGCTACCGGCTTCAGTTTCGCTAAAATCGTGCTACTTCCGCTTTACCGGCGGTCTGCCGGTTGGCTTGGCCGGGGCTGGTCGGCTGGTGGGCGCGGCTCCGTCTTTGACAATCTGACCGTTGCGGTAGGTTTTCTTTTCCAGTACCGCCTTGCCATCGGGCCCGAAAGTGCTCCATACGCCCGATTCCTTGCCGTTGCGGAAAAAGCCGCTGACGGCCAGCGTGCCGTCTTCGCGTAGCTCCCGGTAAGTACCAGTTCTCAGGCCCTTCACGTAGGTGGTTTCCTTGTTGAGCTTGCCCGAGGGGTAAAACTCCTGGCCCAGACCGGTCAGTTTACCGGCCTCATACAGCCGTTTGCTCTGCACAGTACCGGTAGGGAAGTAGGTGAGGCTTTCACCCGCCAGCTTGCCATTGACGTAGGTTTCCTGGGAGGCTACCTGCTTGCCGCCCGGGTGGAAGGTGCGCCATTGGCCCGCGGGCACGCCGTTTTTGTATTGCTGCTCGGCTTTGGCGGTGCCATCCTCGTGGTACTGGGTAATTTTTCGGTCCCGGCCCTGGTTGGCGTACTCAATCTTCTGCTCCGATTTGCCCGACTCGTAATAATCCTGCTGGGTACCTACCAGCACGCCTTGCCGGTACACCTGGGTACTTTTCACCGCCCCGCTTTCGTAGTAGGATTTGGCCGGGCCATCGAGGTTGCTGGTGCCGCCGGCCAGGCTTTTGGCCTGCTTGGTGAGGTCGTCGGCCAGCGGGTTCTTCACGGCCCGGCCCACCAAAGTAGCCGGCGCGTAAGTGCCTTCGGTGCGCAGCTTGCCCGAGCGGTAGTAGCTGCGGTAGCTGCCTTTGCCGCTCTTATCGGCCTGCACATCGGTTTCCAGCTGGCCGTTGTCGTAGTACGTTTTGTAAGGCCCGGCCAGCAACCCCCGGTTGAAGGTGCCTTCACTCTGCAGCTGGCCGTTCTCGAAGTAGGTTTTCACCGGCCCGGTGGCCTTCCCGTTTTGGTAGGTGATTTCCGCGCGGGGCTTGCCCGAAGGATACAGCCCCCGGATGACGCCGGCCGGTTGCCCGTTGCTGAGCGTGGTTTCCAGCTTGATTTCGCCGTTGGGGTGGTAATAGCGCAGCGTACCGGTGGGCTGGTCGTTGTCGTAGGAGCCTTCCTGGGCCAGCTTGCCGTTGTCGTAGAAGGTTTTGAACGGACCCTGCCGCACGCCGTCCTGGTAGGTTACCTCCAGCCGGTGCCCGCCGTTGGGGTGGAACTCCACGTACGCCGAGTCGCGCTTCCCGTCCCGGAAGCTGGTTTGCGACTCCAGCTTGCCCGAGCGGTAAAACCGCTTGTAGGTGCCCTGCATCACCGTATCAGCCCCCACCAGCGCCGAGTAGATTTCGCGCCGCTGCGCGTTGGTGGAGTCGTAGTACGTGGTGAAGCGGCGCAGTTTCTGGGCCTGGGCCGTGGCCGCCGAGAGCAGCAGCAAGGCCAATGTCAATCGTTTCATAGGTGCAAGAACGGGCTAATTCAGCAAGTAGTATTTCCGGTCGGGCAGTCCGGGAGTCTGCCGCGCTGCCCGCCGCGCGTAACAGCGGCCACACAAAAGCCCTGCCGCAAAACATGCAGCAGGGCTTTTGTAGTATCAAAATAGTGGTTAGTTGTCGGTTGCTCGTTGTTAGAACGACACGGGCAACCAACAGCCAATACCCTTACAGCTTCTCAACAACCAGCGAGCTGGCCCCGCCACCGCCGTTGCAGATGCCGGTCACACCGATTTTGCCGCCTTCATTCTGCAGCACGTTTACCAGCGTGGTTACAATGCGCGCGCCCGAAGCACCCAGCGGGTGGCCCAGGCTCACGGCCCCGCCGTACACGTTCACGTTTTTGCCTTCCAGGTTCAGCAGCTTGTTGTTGGCCAGGGAAACCACCGAAAAAGCCTCGTTGATTTCGTAGAAATCCACTTCCGAAGCGTCCACCCCGGCGTTTTTCAACGCCTTCGGAATAGCCAGCGACGGAGTAGTGGTAAACCACTCGGGGGCCTGCTCGGCGTCCGCGAAGCCGCGGATGCGGGCCAGGGGCTTCACGCCCAGCTCCTCGGCTTTCTCCCGGCTCATCAGCAGCACGGCGGCGGCCCCGTCGTTGAGGGTCGAAGCATTGGCGGCCGTTACGGTACCTTCCTTGCCAAACGCGGGCTTGAGGCCGGCAAACTTGGCGAAATCAGCCTTGGTGTACTCCTCGTCGTCGCTGATAACGGTTTCCTTGCCGCGCACCGAAATGGTCACGGGCACAATTTCGTCCTTTTTCTTGCCGGCCTGGGCCGCGGCGGCGCTCCGCTCGTAGCTCTGCTGGGCAAAAGCGTCCTGCTCCTCGCGGGTGATGCCGTAGTGCGTGGCCGTGCGGTCGGCGGCTACGCCCATGGCGAAGTCGTGGTACGGGTCCCAGAGGCCATCCTTCATCAGGCCGTCAATCATCTGGCCGTGGCCGTATTTAGCGCCGAAACGGGCTTTGTCGAGGTAATAGGGCACGTTCGACATGCTCTCCATGCCGCCGGCCAGTACTACGTCGGCCTGCCCCAGCATAATGGCCTGCGCCCCGAACATAATGGCTTTGGTACCCGAGGCGCACACTTTATTTACGGTGGTGCATTCTACGGTATCGGGCAAACCGGCTTTCTTGGCCGCCTGCCGGGCGGGGGCCTGGCCCAGGTTAGCGGAAATTACGTTGCCCATAATCACCTGCTCCACCTCCTTGCCGTCCACGCCGGCTTTGTCCAGCGCACCCTTCAGGGCAATGGCCCCCAGCTCAATGGCCGACAACGACGACAGGCTGCCGCCGAAAGACCCGATAGGGGTACGTACGGCGGCTACAATTACTACTTCTTTGATTTGCATGATGGGGTTGGGTGGGAATGGTTGAAATCGGGTGCTAAAGGTAGAAAGGTTTAAGGATGCAATGCTGCATGCGCACGGGAGTTGATGACTATGGCATTGCCTTCCTCCGTTCCGTATCCCCGCGCTACCACCCCGGCCGGGTCTTATCAGCAGGTTTAGTGGCTTTGCGCGGAAGCTGCTGCAGGTACTGCTGTTCGGTGGCGTGCAGGGCTTCCAGCAACTGGCGGGCCTGGCCGGGACTCAGATTCATCTGTTGCAGGCGGGCCCGCTGAGTTTGCAGGTTGGCTTCGGCGTTGGAGGCCATTTCGGTGCCCCCGCGCCGGCTGTTGCCCCCCGCGGCTTCGGGTCCGGTTGCCTGGCTGCTCAGGCCCCGGGTAGTGCCCGGCTGACTGCCGAGTGCCACGGCTCGCTTCGGTCCACGGCCTGGCTGAAAGCCGCCCTGAGCCGTCTGCCCCGGTCGGGCAGTGGGCTGCGTTGGGTCCGGCAGCCCCGTCGCTCCGGGTTGGCGTTGCGGGGTGCCCTGCGGGGCGGCCTGAGGCTGGTTTACTTCATCGGGCCTGGTAGTTCCCTCGCGGCTGCCCCCGGCTGCAGACGGCGGCTGGGCCGGGCTACCATCGGGGCCGGGCGGGGGGGAGCTGGGAGGAGGCTGGTGCAGCAGTGCCTGCAGCAGCTCGTAGTTGTAGCGGGCGGCGGTATTGCCGGGATTAGCCAGCAATGCCTGCCGGCACAGGCTGCTTGCCTGGGCATAATCGGCCTTGTCGGCGGCAATAACGGCCAACTGCTGCAAAGCCACGCTCCGGATAGGGCCGGCGGAGCTGGTTACGAGACGACTATAGTAGCCCCGGGCTTCGGTGGGGCGGCCCGCCCGGAGGGTAGCGTGGGCCAGATTCAGCAAAACCGCCTCCTCCGGGCGGCGCACCACCCGTACGGCCGTCTGGTAGGCTGCCGCCGCCGCCGCCCACTGCTGGCGCGCGTAAGCGGCAGCCCCCTGCTGCACGGCCACGTTCCGCTCATGAATGCGCAACAACGCCTGCCAGGCCCCCAGCCACAGAGCCGCCAGTAGCAAAACAGTTTTCATGGCCGGATAACTTTCACGGTTATTATGACATCCAAGGCCAGCAGCAGCAGGGCCAATAGCAGCGGATACCGGTAGCGGTTATCGGCCACCGATACCGTGCGTACCTGCTGCATCAGGCCCTCTACCCGGTTCAGGGCGTTTAGCAGCAGCGGAAACTCGTTGCGCTGGTCCGACAACTCAAAATACCGCCCGCCGGTTTGCTCCGCCAACTGGCGCAGGGGTGGTGCCACCAGCTTTGTAATGGCCTCCCGGCCCCGGGCGTCGCGCACGTAGCCCCGCCCCCCGGACTGCGGAATGCGGCTGCCCTCGGGTGTGCCGACGCCTACTGTAAACACCCGCGCCCCCGAGCGGGCCAGGATGCGCACGGTCGGTTCCAGGTTTTCCCCAAAATCCTCCCCGTCCGTAACCAGTACCAAGGCCGTAGTGCGCGCAGGGGTAGTGCCGGTAGTGGTAGGGGCCGTAGCGGCCAAGCGCGTAAGCGCCAGTTCCAGTGGCGGCACCAGATCGGTGCTGCCAGGGGGCACCAGGGTGGTTTGCAGCGTACTCACGAATAGTTGCAGCGCCGCCTGGTCGTAGGTGAGCGGGCATTGCACGTAGGCTTCCCCCGCAAAAATAATTAGGCCCAGCCGGTCGGCGGGGAAGCGGCTGATGAGGGTGCTCAGCTCGGCCTTGACTTTTTCCAGGCGGGAAGGAGCCACATCGGGGGCGTTCATGGAGCGGGAGAGGTCCACCAGCAGCCACACATCCTTGCCCGCCGTGCGCACCGGCGTTTGCGTGAGGCCATATGCCGGCCCCCACAAGGCTACCCCCAACAGCCCCAGATACAGCAGCCGCAGTAGCAGCTTCCAGCCCAGTGGCCAGCCCGTTTGTTGCAGCGGCGCGGCCAGCCGGCGGGTACGAAAGCCGTAACCGAGGTACAAAAGAAAAAAAAGTACGGCGGCCACACCCTCAACCCAGGTTGGCTGGTAAGCCCAATTTAGCACAAGGTTAACTTCTTCATGATCAAAATAGAACCAGCTATTTAAGGCGGCCTTCCGGGGGCAGCTGCGTGGTGCGGAGCCGGCGCACAGGCCGTGTTTGCCGCGGCAAGATGGAAGATATTTTTTTTGAAAAGTGTTGTTTCTCCATTCTCCTTGTATATTTGCACACCTTTCAGCCGGAAAGGATGCCCCTCTGGAGAGGTGGGTGAGTGGCTTAAACCAGTAGTTTGCTAAACTGCCGAAGACCTAAAGTTTTCCGGGGGTTCGAATCCCCCCCTCTCCGCATTGTTTATTCTGAATTATGAGAGTTGAATTATGAATCAGCTATTCGTAATCCAACTCTCATAGTTCAGAATTTTTTTTCGGGGTGTAGCGTAGCCCGGTATCGCGCCTGCTTTGGGAGCAGGAGGCCGCAGGTTCGAATCCTGCCACCCCGACGTTTGAGCTTAAGCCGTTTGCCCACCATTTGGGTGGACGGCTTTTGTGCTTTCTGACCCCGTAGCTCAGCTGGATAGAGCAGCTGCCTTCTAAGCAGCCGGTCATTGGTTCGAATCCAATCGGGGCCACTTCAACCCGCTTTACGTTCATGTAAAGCGGGTTTTTTTGTGTAGATCCCGCAAAAACGCCCAATGCATTGCTCGCGCAGACTTGGTTTAAACGCGTTGGGCAATGTACGCCCAATGCCCTCCCTCTGCAACTGCTGAACAATGCTTTGAAACGGACATAACCATCGCAACTCCTATATTGAATAGGGTATTGACAATAGCATAACGTAATTGAGGCCTAAGTGCCCTTTCACACCCAGCGCCTTTCGATGCGCTTCCGCATGCTGCTTATTTCGTTGCTCATGAAAAAAAATGTACTTACGCTCTCTGCTATCCTGGTTGTATGCGCGGCGGCGCAGGCACAATGGGTGCAGCAGCCGTTCTCATTTACTCCCACCAGCCGGGTGCCGCTGTACGTAGATGCCGTGGACGCCAGCACGGCGTGGTCGTTGTCCAGCGGTATCCTTTCCCGCAGCACTACCAATCAGGTAGCCCGTACCTTCAATGGCGGGCAGAACTGGACGGTGCTGACCATTGCCGCCATCGATACCGACAATGAAACTATTCAGAGCCTCTCGGCTATCAGTCCAACCACGGCCTGGGTAGTGACGGCAGGGGTAGCGGGCGGGCGGATACTCAAAACCGCCGACGCGGGCAATACCTGGGTAGTGCAGAGTACGGCTGCCATGTTTACCGGACCGGACAGCTACCCCAATACGATTCACTTTTTCAACGCCAACGACGGGGTAGTAATGGGTGACCCGGACGATACCGGCCGGGGCATGGAAATCTATTACACAGCCAACGGCGGCACTTCCTGGACGCGAGCCACCGTGCCCGTAGGCACCAAGGATGAGTTAGGCACCATTGCTCCTCCCGCCGTGGTTGGCAACTCAATCTGGCTACCCAACGACGAGGGCGACATCTTCCGCTCCCTCGATAAAGGAGCTACCTGGACGGTTGCGCGCCAGGTAGCGTCCGAGGCCATTGAGAACGTAGCCTTCCGGGACCAGCAGAATGGGCTGGCGATTATCAGTGATGAGAATTCGACCAAGCACCAGCTGTTTCGTACCACGGACGGCGGCAGCACTTGGAGCCGGCTGAACTATTCCGGCCCCTTGCGCGGCTTTTCTATCGATAACGTGCCCGGCACCGGCAACTACATTTCCGTCGGCCTTGATTTCGGGAACGGGGACGCGGGCTCCTCCTACAGCCGGGACAACGGCCAGACCTGGGTGAGCATCGAAACTACCCTGAACCATCTGTTTGTGGATGCAGCCGGCCCCGCGGCCGTCTGGAGCGGAGGAGTGGGCGAAAATTCGGCGGGTACCATCATCGGGCTGGGGGCAAACAAGCTTACCAGCACGGTATTGGGCGCGCGCACGGCCCTGCTGGTCGCCGGGGCCAGCCTAAGCCCAAATCCGAGTACGAGCGGCCGGTTTCGGGTAGAGTGGCCCGCTGCTGCCCACGTTGGCCCCGTTACCCTCACGTTAACCGACGCGGTGGGGCGGCAGGTGCAGCAGCGCAGGCTGGAAAGCAGCCGCGCGGGTGAGGCCAGCCTGGACCTGAGCCGCGAAAAACCGGGTCTGTACCAAGTAAAGCTGGAGTCGGAAACGGGCGTAAGCTACCTGCGGGCCCAGGTACTGTAGCGGAACGTTCCGATCTAAAAAAAAGCCATTGCAGCCGCCCCGGAGCAATGGCTTTTTTGTGCCCGAAAGACAGGGGTAAATCGGCCTTTTGGCTGGCAAAAACCGGATTTTTTCGGTATCTTTGTCCATACCTAAATCAGGTTGAATTAACTGCGTCACATGAGTGAAACACAAGAGATAATCGGAACCTCGGACTACTCCGCGGATAGCATTCAGGTGCTCGAAGGGCTCGAAGCCGTGCGCAAGCGACCCTCCATGTACATCGGTGATACCGGCGTGAAAGGATTGCACCACTTGGTGTGGGAGGTCGTCGATAACTCCATTGATGAAGCCCTGGCCGGCCAGTGCGACCGGATTGAAGTAACTATCCACCCCGGCAACGCCATTTCGGTGCAGGATAACGGCCGCGGCATTCCCGTTGGCATCAACCAGAAGTTCGGCAAATCGGCCCTGGAAATTGCCCTGACCGTGCTCCACGCCGGCGGTAAATTCGATAAGAACAGCTACAAAACCTCCGGCGGCCTGCACGGCGTGGGCGTAAGCTGCGTGAATGCGCTCAGCACCCACACCCACGTTACCGTGAAGCGCGACGGCCACATCTACGAGCAGGAGTACACCATTGGGGTACCCCAGTACGATGTGCGGCAGATTGGCGACACCACCGAGCGGGGTACGCTGGTGTGGTTCCAGCCCGACCCCACTATCTTCGACGAAACCACTACCTACTCCTACGAGCGCATTGCCACGCGTCTGCGGGAGCTGTCCTACCTTAACCGCGGCATCCGCATCATCCTCACCGACCTGCGCACGCCGGAAGACGGGGGCGAGCCCCAGCAGAACGAGTTCTACTCGGAAGGCGGCGTGGCCGAGTACGTGCAGTACCTCGACAACAGCCGCACGGTGCTCATGCACAAGCCGGTGTACGTGGCTACCGAGCGGGGCATTCCGGTGGAAGTGGCCTTCCAGTACAACGACTCGTTCCAGGAGCACATTTACTCCTACGTCAACAACATCAACACCCACGAGGGCGGTACGCACGTCTCGGGCTTCCGAGCGGCTATTACCCGGGTGCTGAAGGCCTACGCCGAGAAATCGGGCGAGGTGGCCAAGGCCAAGGTGGAGATTCAGGGCGACGACTTCCGCGAGGGCCTCACGGCCGTTATTTCGGTAAAAGTAGCCGAGCCGAAGTTTGAAGGGCAGACCAAGGGCAAACTGGGCAACTCCGAGGTGAACGGGGCGGTGAACACCGTGGTGGGCGAAATTCTGAACCAGTACCTGGAGGAAAATCCCAAGGAAGCCCGCGTTATCATCGACAAGGTGATTCTGGCGGCCAAAGCCCGCATTGCCGCCAAGAAGGCCCGCGAGATGGTGCAGCGCAAAACCGTGCTGGGTTCCAACTCCCTGCCCGGCAAGCTGGCCGACTGCTCCGAATCGGACCCTGAAATCTGCGAAATCTACCTCGTGGAAGGGGACTCGGCCGGTGGTACTGCCAAACAAGGCCGCAACCGTGCCTTCCAGGCCATTCTGCCGCTGCGGGGTAAAATCCTGAACGTGGAGAAGGCCCAGGAGCACCGCATTCTGGAAAACGAGGAAATCCGGAATATGATTACGGCCCTGGGCGTGACCTTCGGCACACCCGCCGATCCGGAGAATGGCATTGAAGCCGACGCCAAAGCCCTCAATACGGCCAAGCTGCGCTACCACAAGGTCATCATCATGACCGACGCCGACATCGACGGCTCCCACATCCGCACGCTGATCCTGACCTTCTTCTTTCGCTACATGCGCGAACTGGTGGATAAGGGTTACATCTACATTGCCCTGCCGCCGCTCTACCTCGTGAAGCGGGGCAAGGAGGAGCGCTACTGCTGGACGGAGGAGGAACGCATGCAGGCTCAGGAAGACCTCGGCCGCGGCAAGCCCGAAACGGTGAACGTGCAGCGCTACAAAGGACTGGGCGAGATGAACGCCGAGCAGCTCTGGAGCACCACCATGCAGCCCGCTACCCGCTCCCTGAAGCAGGTAACCGTGGACTCGGCCGCCGAAGCCGACCACCTGTTCTCCATGCTGATGGGCGACGAGGTAGCTCCCCGCCGTGACTTCATCGAGAAGAACGCTAAGTACGCCAAGCTGGACGTGTAACCAGTGTAACTCAGAAAGGCCCGCTTTGCAGCGGGCCTTTTTTGTGTGTCTTCAGCAAGTATATATGCGGCAGAACATATCTTCCGGAGCCCCTTGGGAAACAACTGTTGGGTATTCCCGCGCCGTTCGGGTCGGGAATGTGGTGGAAGTGGCCGGTACCACGGCCCAGGATGGCAGCACCGTTACCGGCCCCGATGCGTATAGCCAGGCAGTACGAATTCTGCAGAAGATTATGGTTGCCCTGGCTGAGGCCGGAGCTGGGCCCGAACACGTAGTGCGTACTCGGATCTACCTCAAAAACATCGCCGACTGGGAAGCCGTTGGCAGAGCGCACGGCGAAGTATTCGGCACAATTCGTCCGGCCGCTACTATGCTGGCTGTGAGTGCCCTGATTGCGCCGCAGCTATTGGTGGAAATTGAAGCCACTGCTATTATTCCGGACTGACTATACTACTGCGGGCGTTTGCTCGTATTTTGTCCGGCCTTTCTTCTTACCGCATGAAACTGTTCAAATCCGCCGACCTCATCCGCAAAAGCAAATACATCAGCCGCGACCTGAGCTGGCTGCGCTTTAACTACCGGGTGCTCGACCAGGCCCGCGACGCCAGCCGCTCCCTGTTCGACCGGCTGCGGTTTATTGCCATTACCAGCAGCAACCTCGACGAGTTTTTCATGATTCGGGTGGGCTCGCTCTATAACTACCTCGACTATGGCAAGGAGCGCATCGACTACTCAGGACTGCGCGAAATGCCTTTCCGGCGCAAGCTGCTCGATTTTGCCCACCGCTTTGTCAACGACCAGTCGCTCACCTACCTCAATGAGCTGAAGCCGCAGTTTGAAAAAAACGGCTTCAACGTGCTCAAGATGGAGGAACTCACGGAGCTGGAGTTGAAGAAGGCCGACGGCTACTTCAAAAACACCATCTTCCCGCTGCTCACGCCCATGGTGTACGACAGCTACCACGGCTTCCCATTGATGATGAACCAGATGCTCATCTTCGGGGTGGTTACGCGGGCCGGGGGCGGGCTGGATGCGGAGGCGGAGCGGGGCCAGGAGCGGCTGACGTTCGTGCAGATTCCGCAAAACCTGTCGCGCTTCTTCGAGCTCACGCGCAAGGATAAGGTCATCTACGTGCCCATTGAGGAAATCGTGCGCGAGAACATGCCCAAGCTGTTCCGCAACGTGGAAATCGTGTCGGCCGATATGTTCCGCATCACCCGCAACGGCGACTTTACGCTGGAGGAGTCAGACGACATTGACGTGGACTTCATCAAGGAGATTCAGCTGGGGCTGAAAACCCGGAAAAAGGGCCGGGTGGTACGGCTGGAGGTGGAGCCCAACGCCTCGCAGCTGCTGATGAACGTGCTGAAGGAGCGGTGGAAGATTGACAACGGCAACGTATTCGTCATCAATTCCCTCATTGACCTGAAAGGGCTGCTGCAGATTCTGAAACACCCCAACTTCCGGGGCAAGGGTTTCAAGCAGCCGGCGGCTGTTACGCCGCTGAGCCTGCCCGAAGGAGCCGAGGACAACCTCTTCGAGTACCTCAAGCACCACGATGTGCTGCTGCATCACCCCTACAACAACATCGATCCGGTGGTGCGGCTGCTGGAGCAGGCCGCCGAGGACCCGCACGTACTGGGCATCAAGCAGACCATTTACCGCCTGGCCGACGACTCCCGGGTGACGGCTGCCCTGTTGAAAGCTGCCGAAAACGGCAAGCACGTGTCGGTGCTGTTTGAGGTGAAGGCCCGCTTTGATGAGGAGCGCAACATTCGGGAAGGGGCTAAGCTGGAAAAGGCCGGCTGCTTCGTCATTTATGGGGTGAGCAAGTATAAGACGCACACCAAGATGATGATGATCATCCGCAAGGAAGGGGAGAAGGTAACGCGCTACGTGCACATCGGCTCGGGCAACTACAATGAGCAAACCAGCAAGGTGTACACTGATGTGAGCCTGCTAACCACTAACGACGTGTACGGCCACGACGTGTCGGAATTCTTCAACGTCATCACCGGCCACTCCCAGCCTGACGACTACGAATACCTGATTACGGCGCCCAAGGACATGCGCCAGCAGCTGATTTCCCTGATCCGGGAGGAAAGCCGCAACGCCAAAAAGGGACTGCCCAGCGGCATTGTGATGAAGATGAACTCCTTGGAGGACAAGGAGATGATTGACGAGTTCTACAAAGCCAGCAAGGCCGGCGTGCCCATCCGGTTTATTGTGCGTGGTATCTGCTGCCTGCGGCCGGGCCGGGCCGGACTGAGCGAGAATATTGAGGTGCGCAGCATTGTGGGCGACTACCTAGAGCATTCCCGCCTATTCTACTTCCACCAGGCCGGGCACCCCAAAGTGTACGCCGGCTCCGCCGACCTGATGGTGCGCAGCTTCGACCGGCGCATTGAGGCGCTATTTCTGATTGTGAATCCGCAGCTCAAGCGCGAGGCCATCAACGTACTGTACTTCAACCTGAAGGACAACCAGAATACCTACGTGATGCGCGAGGATGGGGCCTATATTCGGCGCCAGCCCGCCCCCGAAGAGCCGGTATTCAACGTGCACAAGGAGTTCTACAATAAGAACTTCAGCATGGTAGGGGAGAATGCGCTGTACGAGGAGTGGCTGTCCTGCGCGGCCATCCGCAACGATGCGCCGGGAGACGCTGCGGAGGCCGTTGTATCGACCGGGGAACTGCCGGCCCCCGAAACCGGCGCGGAAGCCGTAGCAGCTGCAGTAGCCGAGGAAAATCCCGAAACGGAAGCGGATCTGGCGTAGAGGAAGGGGTTAGGAATCAGGAGGTAGTCTGTTTGCAAGAAGCAATCTGCCTGCTGATTCCTAACTGTTTACTCTACCTCGGTAGGGCGGGGCTGTACGGTGGGCTTGGGATGACCAACCTGATGGTCCGTTGAAGCCCGGATTTCCTCGAAATGGTCCTCAAACAGGGCCTGCAGCATTCCATCCTTCAACCCAATATCGGGTACCAGCATCTGGTGCACATCGGCCCACTCCATGGCGGAGAGGTAGATGTGGCCGGCGGGCACGATGACGTCGGCGCGGTCGGGGTTGAGCAGGGCCACGTTCACCCGCTCATCCATGCTCATGCTGGTGAGGTGGTCGAGCACGGTGGCAATGCGCTTGCGCGTAACGGGCTTATCCAGCTGGGGCTGGGCCATGCTGTAGAGCTTGTTGATGTTGCCGCCCGTGCCAATGGCGCGGGACACGTGGTAGCGGCGGGCATTTTCGGTTACCCATTCCTCCATGCGCTGCCAGGTTTCGCGCATGGCCTCGGTACTCAGGCCGGCTTCTTCCTGCTGCATGCGCCGGATGCTGCCCACTTCAAACGACTGGGAAGCCACCTTGCGGCGGTTATGGTAGATGTTAAACTCGGTGCTGCCCCCGCCCACGTCAATGTGCAGGTAGTGCTTCTTGTCTTCCAGCAGGTTCTCGATGACGCGGTTGATGTAGGCGGCCTCGGCCTGCCCGTCAATCACCTGCACCGTCATGCCCAGCTCCTGCTGAATGCGGGCGGCCACTTCCCGGCCATTCTCGGCGGTGCGCATGGCCGAGGTAGCGCAGATCAGGTAGTGGTCGGGGGCTACGTCGTGTACCTCCATCAGCAGGCGCAGCGCGTGCAGAAACTTGATAAACTTCTGCTGCTTTTTCTCCGAGATGCGGCCGCTGGCAAATACGTCCTCCCCCAGCCGCAGAGGGTAGCGCACATACTCCACGCGCTTCAGCCGGTACCGGTCCCCATAATGCAAAACCGCCGAAATCTGGCACCGTACAGCGTTGGATCCAATGTCAATGGCAGCCAGTTTCAGGAGCGGATATTCCATGCAGAGAGGTGTGGAGGGAAAAGAATTCTGGGGCAAATATAAGATTTCGCGGCGGCTGCAAAGTAGTCGGCGTGCCGAGTACCTGGAGCGGAATAACCAGCAGGGTTCGGCAACGAGTGGTAGCCGCCGCTCAATGAGAGTGGTCCTGCGACTCCAAAGGCGCAGGACCACCCCGGCCTGTTGACAGCAAGCGGCTAGTTGTCAATGCGGAAACCCAGCCCAAACTGAATCAGACCATTTTCCACCGATTTCTGGTAAGACACCGATAGGGCCAACTGATCGGATACGGGCGCGATGTAGAAGCCGGCCCCGTAGCCCTGGTGCCAGCCGCCCGGTGAAGAACCTTTGTAGTACACCCGGCCCCGGTCGTAGAGGCCGAAAATGCCGTAGGAGAAGGGCAGAAAGGAGGTTTGCACGCGGCCCAGAGCCAGGCGCAGCTCGGTGTTCAGGTAGAGGCTGGCGTCGCCGGTGAAGCGGGTGCGGTAGTAGCCGCGCAGGCCCTCGCGCAGGCCCAGGTTGGCGAATTTGTAGAAGGGAATGTCGTCGTCGTTGCCGTAGTTTCTGGCCCCGCCGCCCTTCACTACCAGCGTTACCGGAATGCCCAGGCGGGCCGTGCCGTAGTACTCGGCAAAGCCCTGGGTGAGGCCGAAGTTGCCCTTATTGCCGTTGAGCTGGTGGTAGGTATCGTGCTGGGCCCGCAGGCGCACCCCGCGTCGGGCAAAGCTCTGCCGGTCCCGCAGGTCCACATCCAGCAACGCGTTCAGCCCAATGAGGCGCTGAAAGCCGGTGTTCGGAATTCGGTCCTCGGGTACCGGAATCTGGCCGCGTTCCAGCTCGCCCAGGTAGCTGCTGGCGGCGTAGCTGGACGTGTAGTGCTCGTAGCTGGGCCCGATACGAAACAGACTGCGCTGCCAGAATACCCGCTCGGTGAAGGCGTTCAGCGTGAAGCCTTTGTAGCGGGCTTTATAGTATTTGTTGTCATACCGGTCCTGGTCTTTTTTGGTGTCGTTGCCCAGCCCGAAGAAGTTGTAGAAGGGGAAGAAGTTGCCGTATTCGGTGCGGGCGCCTACGTCCCACTTGCCGAAGGCATAACGGTGACGCGTGGCCAGCGACACTTGGAAGTTGCCGCCGCTGGAGCCGCGCACGTCAAACGAGTACAGGTTTTTGAAGTCCGGCTTGCGGAAGCCCTGGCGCACAAAATCAACGCCCGCACCCACCCCGATACCGTCGTTGGCATTCACGATGACGGTAGCGCGGGGCTTGTAGCCGTTGAACTCGAACTGCTCCCGGTCGTAGTGGTTCACATCGGGCCGGGTAGAGGTGCGGTTGTCCGACTCCGGACCCAGCTTGAGGTCAGTATCGGGCACGTCATACACTTTGGTGAGGGTGCGCAGGCCGCTCACGCGGGAGTCATCCGAAATCCGGTCTTTACCGTCGCCGCCAATGATGCGCACCAGCACGCTTTTGCTGGCCGAGCCGGTTACCGTGAATACGTCTTTGCCATCGAGACCGTAAAGGCTCACTTCTTCGGTTTCCTTGGGCGAGAAGGTCCGGTCGAACAGGGCCGGGCCGTTGGGCGCGTCGCCCTCCTTGGCCTTGTCGAATAGTTGCACCCGCACGCGGCCGTCGGCCTGGCGGTCCACCCGGAACACCTCGGCCTTGTTGGAGCCCACCACGTCCACGCGCCTGGCCAGCAGCAGGTAATACGCATCCAGGGCCTTGGGCAGCTCCCTGATGCGGGCTTTCAGCTTGAGGTTCAGGTCGTCGGTCGACAGGCTTTTCAGCTCGGGGGGCAGCGTACCGGTGGCCTCGTCGATGGCGGCGGGCGTGATGCGCTCCTGCATGTAGCGGGCAATTTCCTGCCACTGCTCCCGGCTCAGGCTTTGCAGCAGAAACCTGTCCAGGTGGCGGGCGGGCCAGTTCAGGCTTTTCATGTCGCCGAATTCGGCCTGAAACCCTTCAATGCTGGGTACGGCCCATTCCCGGTTAGCCAGGTAGGTGAGGGCCCCGTTCCAGAGCGTGAACGACTGGTCCCGGTCGCGCGGAATGGGCTTATACACGGTTTTCTTGCCGTCCTTGAAGCCCGCCCACTTCCAGTTGTCCTCGTGCTTGCCGAAGTCGGCCACCAGCATATCAAACGCCCGCGCCCGGCCCAGGGCCACGGCGTCGATGCGGTTGTCGTTGTCTTTATAAAGCTGGCGGAAGAAACTGAACGAACGGCGTACGTCATCGGCCCCGCCGAAGCCGGGCAGGTTGGGCTTGGGGTCCACGGGCCGGTCTTCCAGGGTGCCGAACAGGCCGGCGAACTGCTCCCGGTAGGGGCCCAGCTGGTTGTTGTCGGGCAGCACAAATAGCCGGGGCCGGGCGTGCAGAATGTCCGTCTTATCCAGCAACGAGCCCGTTACCAGCGCCGAGTAGGGGTGGGCCGTGGGCGTGATGTCGCGCAGCACAGTAGCAGCAAACGACTGGCGCAGTTCCGGGGGCAGAATCCGGGTCACGTCCTTATCCACCGAGCGGAACACGTACTCCGAAGAGTCGGCCGCAATGAGCTTGAGGGAAGTCGTCTGGCGGCCGCCGCCGGGCCCGAAGGGGCGCAGGCCGCCTTTTTCGGTAGCAAGGTTGAGGGTGCGCACCTGTACCGGCTGGGTCCAGGAAGTGCGGTAGAGCTTGCCCAGCCAGAACCGGGAACTGCCATTACCGGCGTACTGCTTGCCGGCCGCCAGCGTCTGGGTGGCTTCAAAAGGCGCATCGGGCTTCACCTGGGCCACGCCTTTGGGGGCCGATGGGCACTCGGGAATGAATGAGTTGACGGGCACCCCGGCCTGCTCCGGTCCGCAGGCCGAGCGGAACAAAGTAGCCGCGTAGGCTTCCCGGGCCGAGTTGCCGCTGTCGAACGTGTAAAACGCCGTTTTTACGGTGCCGTCGGCGTAATAATCGAGGCGGGAGAAGCCTTCTTCGGCTTTGTTGAATTGCGACTTGGCATTGGCTCCCACGTGCTGTTTCTCCGCGAAAGAGCCCGATACCAGATGGTAGCTGCCCTGCTGCTCAGTGAGCTGCAGGCTGTAGTCGTGGGCGGCGGCGTACACGGCTCCGGGATGGTCGCGCAGGGTGTTCAGCATTTCCTTCTGGAACTGCTGGTAAGCAGGGTTGGCCAGGTCGCGGGGGGAGCCCACGTTCTGGCGGTAGGCGGCGTACACGGTGCCGGCCACGGGCGGCAGCAGGTGGCGGCTCAGGGGCATGTGGCCACCATACACACCGTTGCTGATGACCGGCTGGTGGCCCACCAGCAGCACATTGCGGCCCTTGGTTTCGTCCAGCACATCCTGCAGCTGCTCGCGGAACTCTTCCACCGTCATGGTTTTGCAGTCGGTGTCGGGGGCTTCGGGCCGGTCGAAGGGGTGCGTCCACCAGGGCGAGTTGATGGCGACTAAGCGCACCAGCGGGGCTACGTCCACTATTTCGGGGCCGGGGCAGCCGCCGGTGGGCAGAAAGGCGTTTTGGCCGGGCAGCTTATCCTCAATATATTTTTCCAGCCGCCGCACCCGCTTCAGGCCATCGGGGCCGGAGTTAGCCCAGTCCTTGTCGCCGGGCAGGAAGTAGATTTTACCGTTCGGCAGGCCCCGTACCAGCGCAATCAGGGCATCGGCGCGGGCCGTCTGGCCGGCCTGGCTGGAATCCTTGGCCGAGCCCAGGCCTTCATTGCCTACAATATCACCGAGGTGAACCACGGTAAACGGGCCGGTTTGCTGCTCCAGCGTGCGGCGCAACGCCTGCAGATGTCCGGCAGGCAACTCCGCCGTGGCCGTATTACCCAGTAGAAAAACTGAGTGGGCCGGTGAGGACGACTGGGCAAAAAGGGGAGTAGAAACTGCCAGGCCCAGACCGGCCAGCAGCATGCGCGAGTAACGAAGGGACATAGGAGGGGGAGTGTAGAAGCCTCTTCTACGGAAAACCAGTTATTCCGATTTAACGCCGCTTTAATTTCTGATTAGCGAGCTTGTGCTGGTCGCCGCAGGCGTAAGGTGTAGTATTGAGCCAGAAGCAGCAGGGCGCAGGGCACCAGCACCCATTCTAGCTCGCTACGCAGCACGCGGGCGGCCCATTCGCCCACAAACTTCTTCACGCCAATGGGCGAAACGGCAATGGGCCGCAGGCCAAAAAAGTACCGTTCCGTATCAAACGGGCTGAAAAATGCAACACCTTCCCCGCCCGTCGTCATAGCATCCAGCACGCCGTGCGAGGCCGTGGCCAAAAACAGCAGCAGCCACAGCCGGGCCAGCGGGGGCGTAGTGTTGGTGCGCCGGATGCGGCAAACGGCCGTAACAGCAGTAGCCACTACGGCCGCCGCCAGCAAAGAGTGACTCAGCCCCCGGTGGCCCCAGAGGCTGGCGTACGGCACGTGAAATTTAAAACCGATAACATCGGCATCGGGCAGGAATGCACAGGCGGCAGCAAGCAGCCAATAAGGCCAATAGCACCGCTCGGGCAGCAGCAGTTTGCCCAGCGTAGCGCCCAACGCGCAGTGGCCGATTATGGAAGCCAACGGATAAACTAGTGGAGTTGAAGAAATCAGAATACGCAACCAACTGCGTGAACAGGCACTACTGCGCCCGTAGCTCAGCGGCCACCTGCGGTACGCCTACGGTAGCCGGCTCGGTGACGAAGTGCAGGTTGGGCCGGTGACTGACCGGCGGGCGGCTGGGGTCGATGATGTAGATGGGCGTGCCGCGCCGCACGTAATCCACCAGCCCGGCGGCCGGGTACACCTGCAACGACGTGCCCACCACCAAGAATACATCGGCAGTGGAAGCCTCATAGGCAGCTAGTTCCAGCAAGGGCACGGCCTCCCCAAACCATACGATGTTGGGGCGCAGCTGGTGGCCTTTTTCGCACAGCTCGCCCAGTTCAATCCGGTCCGAGTGCATGGGGTACACCAGTTCCTCGTGGCGGGAGCTGCGGCTTTCGAACAGTTGCCCGTGCAGGTGAATTACGCGGGAAGAACCGGCCCGCTCGTGTAAATCATCCACATTTTGCGTTACGATAACCACCTCAAACTCCTGCTCCAGCTCGGCCAGGGTGCGGTGGCCGATGTTGGGCCGGGCCGCGCGGGCGGCGGCGCGGCGCTGGTTATAAAACTCCAGCACCAGCGCCGGATTACGGGCCCAGCCTTCGGGCGTGGCTACTTCCTCGATGCGGTGATTTTCCCACAGCCCATCGGAGGCCCGGAAGGTAGCCAGCCCGCTTTCCGCCGAAATGCCCGCCCCGGTCAGGGCTACCAGTTTCTTCTTCATCAGGGGTAATTAGAGCGTGTGAAGGAGTGTGAAAAGAACGTTATGCGGAGCGGAGCCGAAGCATCTCTTCCTCAATCTAGCCTAGCAGTACGCACGAAGCGGTAGAGATGCTTCGGCTGCGTTCCGCATGACGTTTGAAAGATACGTATCTGGCCCCTGCCGGCCTTATCATAAGTTCAGGTTACCGCTTGCCTGGCCTACTCAAATCGTTTCAACTCGCTGGCTCGGAAGGTCCACTCCGGGGTACTCACCTGCGAGGCGGCGGGGTCAAACAAAAACCAGGCACTGAGGCCGGTGTCATCCCACGCGTTGTTGAGAACGTGTATCTGCTGGGCGGGCATGTAGCTCTGGGCCAGCAACGCCACCCGCCGACCAGTACCCGGCTGCACGGCCACATCCAGCACCAGCACCGCGTGCCCCGGCGAGCCGCCCCGGATGAGTACGTCGCCGGGCTGCACTTGGGCCAGGGGCACCGGCCGCAGTTCCCTGCTCAGCGAGAGGGTGCCAGCGTAGGTGAAAATCTGGTCGAGGTAGCGGCGCAGGCTGGCGTGGGTGGGGGCTTCGGCCGGGCGCGGGGCGGGCTGCACGGCGTCGCCCACCACCCGGAAGCCCGTGCCGCTGTACCAATCCTGAAACCGGATATCGTCGCCACTGGTCAGGTGAAAATGTACCTGGTCGGGTTGCTGGCTGAACTGGTACTCGGCTCGCAGCCGGATAATGGCATCGGCGCACTGCTGCAAATCCCGCGGGCCCACGTCAATATTCAGCACGGCGGCGTGTACATCCTGCCGGTCTTTCAACTGGCCGTTATGCAGCCTGACGGGCGTGCCAACGGGCAGCAGCGGCAGGTAGCGCAGCCACTGCCCGAATGAGCCGGCCGCCATAGCCACGAGCTGGTAGCCCACGGGCGGCGCAAACCGGGCACCTACTGTTTGGCGCGGGTTGTAGCTGTGGGCGGGCAGCCAGGGATAAGTAAGGTGGGGCGTTGTTTCCGCAGTGGCACGGGGAAGCGTAACTGGCGTGTCAGGTTGCGTTTCGGCGGGAGCGGCAGTGCAGGCCAGCAGGAGTGCCAGCGGCCATAGGGTGTAATGCATTCGGAAGGATAAATAGTAGATAACCGCCGCAATAACGCGTAATGCCCGGTGCTATTTTAACCGGTTCAGCACAAAAAAGCCCCAACGGATGGTTGAGGCTTTTCTGCGGGATACAAACAACGCGCTACTTGGCTTTGCCGGTAGTTTTCTTGGCCGTGGTACTGGCTGCTTTTTTCGCCGCGGGCTTTTTGGCGGTTGGCTTTTTCGCTGCCGCGGGCTTCTTGGCGGGGGTATCAGCCTTGTCGGCTTTATCGGCGGCAGGCGCGGCTTTCTTAGCGAAGCGGCCGCCCTTGGCTGGTTTGTCGGGCGTGGCGTCGGCCAGCTCCTGACAACGCTCCAGCGTGAGGGTCGCCGGGTCCTCGCCCTTCGGAATCTTCACGTTCTTCTTGCCGGCCACGATATATGGTCCGAAGCGGCCATTCAGCACCTGAATATCCGGGTTTTCAGCAAACGACTTAATCAGGCGCTCCGAATCAGCTTTACGTTTGGCCTCAATCAAAGCAATACCTTCCTGAGCCGTGATGGTGTGCGGGTCCTGCTCCTTGGTGAGTGAGTAAAACTTGCCATCGTGGCGGATGTAGGGCCCGAAGCGGCCCAGCGCCGCCGTCATATCCTTATCTTCGAACGAGCCCACAATACGCGGCAGCTTAAACAGCTCCAAGGCCTCTTCCAACGTGATGTTCTCGATAAACTGACCTTTGCGCAGACTGGCGTACACGGCCTTTTCGCCTTCCGGAGCGCCTTCCAGCGGCTCAATCTGCACGTAGGGCCCGAAGCGGCCGAGGCGGGCCGTCAGCTTCTGGCCGGTTTCAGGGTGAATCCCGATTTCCCGGTTGCTGCCCAGCGTGTTGCGCTCAATGTTCTGGCCCCGCTCCACAGTTTCGTGGAAGGTACCGTAGAAGCCGGCCAGCATATCGGTCCACTGTTCCTGCCCGTCAGCAATGCGGTCAAACTCGTCTTCTACCTTAGCCGTGAACTGGTAGTCCACAACCACCGGAAAATGCTCTACCAGAAAATCATTCACCACCATGGCCGTGTCGGTGGGAAACATTTTGGCTTTGTCGGCCCCGTAAGTTTCGGTTTTTACCTCGGTTTTCACCGCTTCGTTATCCAGCGTGAGCACGTGAAACTTTCGTTCCTTGCCCTCGCGGGAGTCCTTTTCCACGTAGCCCCGCTTCTGAATCGTGCTGATGGTGGGCGCGTAGGTAGAAGGCCGGCCGATGCCCATTTCCTCCAGCTTTTTCACCAGCGAAGCTTCCGTGTAGCGGGCCGGGGGCGAGGCGTAGCGCTCCGTAGCGCGCAGCTGCTGCAAAGGCAGCTGCTGGCCCACGCTCAGCGGCGGCAGCCCCCGCGAAAACGACGATTCGGCGGCTTCATCCTGTTCTTCCTCGTCCTTGCTTTCAGCGTACGCCTTCAAAAAGCCCTCGAAGGTGATTACCTCGCCGGTAGCCGAAAGCATAGTGCCGGGTTGGGTGCTGATGCTGATGGTGGCCACCGTGCGCTCAATCACCGCATCAGCCATCTGCGAGGCCATGGCCCGCTTCCGGATCAAGTCGTAGAGGCGCTGTTCCTGCGAGTCGGCACCGGCTTTGAGCAATGCGAAATCCGTTGGACGGATGGCTTCGTGCGCTTCCTGAGCGGAGGCCGACTTGGTTTTGTACACCCGGGTCTGGGCGTACTCGGGGCCGTAGGCGCGGCTGATTTCCTGCTTGGCGGCCTCCAGGGCATCCTGCGAGAGGTTCACCGAGTCGGTTCGCATGTAGGAGATTTTGCCGGCCTCGTAGAGCTTCTGGGCCACGCTCATCGTCTGGGCCACCGAGAAGCCCAGCTTGCGTGAGGCTTCCTGCTGCAGCGTGGAGGTAGTGAAGGGCGGCGCGGGGCTGCGCTTACCGGGTTTCTTCTCCAGGTTCTCGATGCGGTAGGCTGCGCCCACGCAGCGGGCCAAGAACGCCTCAGCTTCCTCGCGGGTCTTAAAGCGGGTGGGAAGCTCGGCTTCCAGCACCGCACCCCGGCCAGCATCAAAGCGCGCCACCACACGGTAGGCCGAAGACGTTTTAAACTGATTGATTTCCCGCTCCCGCTCCACCACCAGACGCACAGCCACGCTCTGCACGCGCCCCGCGGAAAGGCCGGCCTTCACCTTCTTCCACAGCACCGGGCTCAGCTCAAAACCTACCAGCCGGTCCAGTACCCGCCGGGCCTGCTGGGCATTCACCAGATTCAGGTCGATTTCCCGGGGGTTGTCGATGGCGTTGAGGATGGCATTCTTCGTGATTTCGCGGAATACAATGCGCCGCGTTTTCTTATCGTTCAGGTTCAGCGTTTCCGCCAGATGCCAGCTGATGGCTTCCCCCTCCCGGTCATCGTCACTGGCCAGCCATACGGTTTCGGCTTCTTTCGCCAGCTTTTTCAGTTGGCTGATTATTTCACGCTTGTCAGCCGAAACCACGTAAGTGGGCTTAAAGCCGTTGGCAATATCAATGGCATTATTGTCCTTGGGCAGGTCGCGTACGTGCCCGAACGAGGACTTCACCACGAAGTCCTTTCCCAGGTAGCCTTCAATGGTTTTGGCCTTGGCCGGGGATTCGACGATGACTAGATTTTTGACCATAGGGGGTGGGAATACACGGGGCTGTTTTGATAGGGAACGGGTGCCGCCGTGCAAAAGTTGAATTTTGCCGCAAAGATGCTGGAATAATCCGGCCCTGGTGCGGCAGGGCGGAAATATCCGACCGGAAAGGCCGGACCCGACCCGGCAGGGCTCAAACACCGGGCGGGGGCAAGAGGTTCAGCTACCGCACGTTACACCCGAAACATAAGATTTTGCCCGGTATAGCAGCCGAATGGGCTTATCTGCTACCTTTGCCTGTCCAGGAACCCTACCTCCAGGGGCTCCGTTTGAGCACCGCCTTCCCTCCGCAGGCTTCGCCCACCTTCCTCCCGTGTATGGCTTCAGCTAAGTCGCCCAAAACCACCCGCCCGGCTTCGGCCGCTCCGGCATCCTCGGATGCCGCTACTTCCGTAGCCCCCGGCAATTTGCCCCTGGTTAAACCAATGGCAACCGCCCGCTCCAATGGCAACCACACCCGCAAGCGGGGGGAAGTCAGCGGGAAGTCCGAAATTCAGGACCCGGATTACATCAACGACCAGCTGAACCGGGTGCTCTATGCCCTCGATGCCTTTAAGAAAGGCGACGTATCGGTGCGGCTGACCAAACAGAACGACGACATCTTTGCCGAAATAGCCGAAGCCTACAACTCCATGGTAGAGATGATTGGCGGCGTGGGCGGGGAGGTGTCGCGCATCTCGAAGGTGGCCGGGGTGGAAGGCAACCTGAAAGCCCGGGCCAACGGCGAAAATGCCGCCGGCTTCTGGCGCGATATGATCAACAACATCAATGGCCTGGTGGATAGCATTGCCGTGCCGGTGTTGGAGGTGGGCAAGGTGCTCAAGAACATCAGCAAAGGTAATCTGGACGAAACATTCCAGATTCCGGTGTCGGGCGACTTTAAGGTGATGGCCGAAACCATCAACAAGACCATCGACAATCTCAACCTGTTTGCCGGCGAGGTAACCCGCGTGGCCCAGGAAGTAGGTACCGAGGGCAAGCTGGGCGGCCAGGCGTCCGTGCCCAACGTGGGCGGCATCTGGAAAGACCTGACGGACAACGTAAACTACATGGCCAGCAACCTGACTTCGCAGGTGCGCGACATTGCCAACGTAGCCACGGCCGTAGCCAAAGGCGACCTGACCCAGAAAATCACCGTGGACGTGAAGGGCGAGCTGCTGCAGTTGAAGCAGAACCTGAACCAGATGGTGGACTCGCTCAACCTGTTCGCCGGCGAGGTAACCCGCGTGGCCCAGGAAGTAGGTACCGAAGGCAAGCTGGGTGGCCAGGCCTCCGTGCCCAACGTGGGCGGCGTGTGGAAGCAGCTGACGGACAACGTAAACACAATGGCCTCGAACCTGACCTTGCAGGTGCGCGACATTGCCAACGTAGCTACGGCCGTAGCCAAAGGCGACCTGACCCAGAAAATCACCGTGGACGTGAAGGGCGAGCTGCTGCAGTTGAAGCAGAACCTGAACCAGATGGTGGACTCGCTCAACCTGTTCGCCGGCGAGGTAACCCGCGTAGCCCAGGAAGTAGGCACCGAAGGCCGCCTCGGCGGCCAGGCCATCGTGCCGAACGTGGCCGGGGTGTGGAAGGAACTGACGGATAACGTGAACTACATGGCCAGCAACCTGACCTTGCAGGTGCGCGACATTGCCAACGTGGCCACGGCCGTAGCCAAAGGCGACCTATCCCAGAAAATCACCGTGGACGTAAAGGGCGAGCTGCTACAGTTGAAGCAGAACCTGAACCAGATGGTGGACTCGCTCAACCTGTTTGCCGGCGAAGTAACCCGCGTGGCTCTTGAGGTAGGTACCGAGGGGAAACTGGGCGGCCAGGCCTCCGTGCCCAACGTAGCCGGCGTGTGGAAAGACCTGACGGACAACGTAAACTACATGGCCAGCAACCTGACGAGTCAGGTACGCGACATTGCCAACGTGGCCACCGCCGTAGCCCGCGGCGACCTGAGCCAGAAGATGACAGTGGATGTGAAAGGCGAAATCCTGGAGCTGAAGAACATCCTCAACCAGATGGTGGACTCGCTCAACATCTTCGGCGACGAGGTAACCCGCGTAGCCCGCGAGGTAGGTACTGAAGGCCGCCTCGGCGGTCAGGCCTCCGTGCCCCGCGTAGGCGGTACCTGGAAAGAGCTGACCGACAACGTAAACACGATGGCCAGCAACCTGACGAGTCAGGTACGCGACATTGCCAACGTGGCCACGGCCGTAGCGAAGGGTGACCTGACCCAGAAGATGACGGTGGATGTAAAAGGCGAGATTCTCGACCTGAAGAACATCCTCAATCAGATGGTGGACTCGCTCAACATCTTTGCGGGCGAAGTAACCCGCGTGGCCCGCGAGGTAGGTACGGAAGGTATCCTCGGCGGCCAGGCCAACGTGCCCAGCGTATCGGGTACCTGGAAGGACCTGACCGACAACGTAAACACGATGGCCAGCAACCTGACCTCTCAGGTACGCGACATTGCCAACGTGGCCACGGCCGTAGCCCGCGGCGACCTGAGCCAGAAGGTGACGGTAAACGTGCGCGGCGAGCTGTTGCAGCTGAAGGAAAACCTCAACCAGATGGTGGACTCGCTGAACACGTTCGGCGACGAAGTAACCCGCGTAGCCCGCGAGGTAGGCACGGAAGGCCGCTTGGGCGGCCAGGCTGTGGTACCCAACGTGCGCGGCACCTGGAAGGACCTCACCGACAACGTAAACTTCATGGCTGCCTCGCTCACCAGTCAGGTGCGCGACATTGCCAACGTAACCTCCGCCGTAGCCCGCGGCGACCTGAGCCAGAAAGTATCCGTTGACGTAAAAGGCGAGCTGCTCGACCTGAAGGACAACATCAACCAGATGGTGGACTCGCTCAACGTATTTGCCGGCGAGGTAACCCGCGTGGCCCTGGAAGTAGGCACCGAAGGCCGCCTCGGCGGCCAGGCCAACGTGCCCAACGTGAGCGGCGTGTGGAAAGACCTCACCGACAACGTAAACACGATGGCCGCCAACCTCACCACGCAGGTGCGGGGTATTGTGAAGGTAGTAACGGCCGTATCAACGGGCGACCTGACCCAGAAGCTGACGCTGGAGGCTAAAGGCGAAGTAGCTGACTTGGCCGATACCATCAACCGCATGGTGGACGACCTGAACCGCCTGGCCTCGGAAGTAAGCCGCGTGGCCCGGGTAGCCGGGGGCGAAGGCAAGCTGACAGAGCGGGCCACGGTAACCGACGTATCGGGTTCCTGGAAAGAACTGGTGGACACGCTCAACGCTCTTATTGAAAGCATTGCCTCCCCCGTGCTGGAAGTATCACGCGTGGTACGGGCCATTTCGGAAGGCGACCTGCAGCAGCAGGTAGAAATCGAAACCACTGGTGACATTCGCGCCATGGCCGACGCCCTCAACTTGGCTGTGGACAACCTCAACGAACTGCTGGGCGAAATCAACGAGTCCTCGCAGATTGTAGGCGAGTCGTCGGAGGAAATGGTAGTGAAAGGCCAGGAAATGAGCCGGGTAACCGTCGACGTGGCCCTGGCCATGCAGCAGATGGCCGAAGGCGCGCAGAACCAAGCCCTCAAAACCGACCAGGCCTTTAAGCTGATTGAAGAAATCATGCAGGCCACCAAGGAAACCGCCGGTAAAGCCGATGTCGGCATCAAGGCGGCCATTCTGGGTGAGCAAACCTCTCAGCTAGGTCTGAAAACGGTAGCCGAGGTGGTGAAAAACATGGAGGAAATCAGTAGTGCCGCCGCCCAAACGTCTAAAACTATTGAGGTACTAAGCACCCGCTCGGGGGAAATCAGCAAGTCGCTGGGCGTAATCACCGACATTGCCGCCCAAACCAACCTGCTGGCACTGAACGCCGCCATTGAGGCAGCCCGCGCTGGGGAGGCCGGCCGTGGTTTTGCCGTAGTAGCCGAAGAAATCCGCAAGCTGGCCGAAGGTTCCCGCAAATCGGCCGGCGAAATTGCCACGCTGGTAGAGGACGTAAAGAAGGACACTACATCCGCCGCTTCCGCTATCAGCACCATGGAAGGCCGGGTACTCAAGGGGAAGAATGCCACCTTCGAGGCCAGCTCGGCCTTTAAGAACATTGCCACTTCTTCGGGCGAAACCCTGCGCACTTCCCGCGACATTCTCACGGCTACTGAGGTACAGAAAACCTCCATCGGCGACGTGGTGAAGTACGTGGAAGAAGTGGTAGCTATTGCCGAGCAAACGGCCTCGGGTACCCAGCAGGTAGCCAGCACCGCCAAGCAGCTTTCCACGAGCATGCAGGAGCTGACTACCAGCAGCCAGAAGCTCACCGACATTGCCGACGACCTGCAGCTGGGCCTTTCGGCCTTCCAGCTGATGGAAGACCTGGAACCCGAACCCGAACCGGAGCCCGAACCCATCCGTCGCCGGTCGATGCTGCGGCATGCCAGCCCGCAGCCCGCAGTGGCAACTGCCCCGGCAGCTATCCGCCGGACCAGCACCACCGAAACGCCGGCCGCATCCACCGAGCGGAAGCGGGCCACCCGCCGGGCCACCACCACGGCCCCCGCTACGCCCACCGACAAAGCCCCCGAAACCACCCGCAAGGCGGGAGGCCGCCGGGCGGCCAAGCCAACGGCTGCTGCCACGGAAGCCCCGGCCGAAACACCGGCTCCGAAAGCCCGGGCTACCAAGCGCAAAGCCAAATAAGCTGATGTTTTCTCCATTTGCCCGGGTATAAGTGCTGCGCCCGGGCAAATGCTACTCTCTCAGGCATGCCTGATTCCGAAAAAAGCGTTAAACAAGATCCTATCATCCAGCTGATTGTATTTCGGTTGGGGGAGGAGGAATATGGCATCCGCATCGAGCAAGTAAAGGAGGTAACTATTACCCCGGAAATTGCCCGTATGCCGAAAACGCCACCCTTCGTTAAGGGAATTGCCAACCTGCGCGGCGATATTATTGCCGTTATCGACTTGGAGGAGCGGTTTGGTCTGCGGCCTGTCGGGCAGGATATGCCCCCCGTATCCTACACCATGGCCATCGAGGCCCGGGAGTACACCATCGGCATTATGGTGCGTGAGGTACCCCAGCCACTGTCCATCCCACAGTCCATCATTGAAAAGGCCCCGGAGTTCATCCAAGACATCAACATTCACGACAAATACATCGAGGGTATCGCCAAAATCGAGGACCGCATCATTGTGGTACTCGATATGCTGAAGCTGCTGACCCCATCAGAAATTATGCAGTTGCAGCCCAAAGCGGAATCTTCCGGTTCGGGCAGCCGTACAAAGGCGTAGTTTTTTTGACTGTCCAGCTTTTTTCCTCATTCCGCTTTTCGCACATCCCATGAAAAACCGCATCCTCATCGTCGACGACTCTTTCTACATGCGTACGATGCTCAAGAACATGCTCACCGACGCTGGTTATGAGGTAGTAGGTGAGGCCGCCAATGGCCAGCAGGCCCTGGAAATGGCCTCCAACACCAAGCCTGATTTGATTACCCTGGACGTGATTCTACCTGATAATACTGGCCTGGACGTGCTGAAAGGCATCCGGCAGGAGCAGCCCGATGTAAAAGTGGTTATGTGCTCAGCCGTAGGCCAGGAGGTCATCGTGAACGAAGCCCTTGAAAGCGGGGCCACCGCCTACATCGTAAAGCCCTTCTCCGAAGAAAAAGTGTTGGAAATTGTAGGCAGTGCCCTGCAGGAAGCTTCCTCTGATCAGGCCTAAGCCCGGTTCTTTCGTTCACGCCGCCTGGTTTTACCGGGTACTTTATCAGTTTGCTCACCCGCTGTAGTGTCTCCGCTCGTTCCTCCTTTTACCTTGTTGCTTGGCAGCCTGTCCGCTTCAGTGCGAACATTGCTGACCCGACTGCTGCACGCCACCCCAGACGTGGCGGTAGTGGGCACGGCTGCATCGGTCGGCGAGTTGCCGATGCTGGCCCGCCGGCTCCGGCCGGAAGGAGTACTGGTGTCGGAAGATCAGTTGCCCGGACTGGAGCAGCTGCAGCAACAGTTCAAGGTGCCGGTGCTACTGTATAGTGCGCAGCCGCCGCTACCAGGCATGCTGCAGGAGGTGGCCCGCCTGGGCGTATACGATTACATTGTCTCAGTACCGGCCGTGGGCACCGAATTGGCCGACTGGACCCGACTGCTCCGCCGCAAGCTACTGGCAGTCCGGCCGTACCCGGCAGTAACGGTATCTTCAGGAAGCATTCCCCAACGGGCGCGCGTGCTGCCTCTACCACCCCAGGGTATTGTGGTTATTGGAGGCTCAACCGGTGGAGCCCCAGCCGTAGAAACGCTGTTGCGCACATTGCCCCCTAATTTTCCCTGGGCAGTAGTGGTAGCGGTGCATCTGCCTGCTCACTTCACGGATAGCCTGGTTAGCCGCCTGCGGCGGGCCACCAACCTGCCCGTGGCCGCGGCGGGTAATGGCTCCCGCCTGGAGGCGGGTCATGTGCTGGTAGCTCCGGGAGGTCGCAACCTGATTGTACAGCCCGTCACGGGTAGCCCCTGGCTGGGCTGGGAAACGGCATTTGTCAGCGAAGCCAGCTTGGACGTGCCGTCTGTAGATATCCTGATGCAATCAGCAGCCCGGCTGGCGGGCCGAAGCGTGGTGGGCGTGGTACTCACCGGGCTGGGCCACGATGGCACCGTGGGAGCCCGCGCCGTTCGGCAGACGGGTGGCACCGTATTGGTGCAGGATGAGGCCACTTCTGCCGTATTCAGCATGCCCAAATCAGTAATTCAGGCCGGGCTGGCCTCCGAAGTGCATCCGCTTCCACGCCTGGGGTTAGCCCTCACAGCGCACGTGCAGCCCGTCTTGGCCAGCAGCCTGTCCCGGTCTTTCTTCCGCTCTCAACCCGTAACTGCACAATGAAGTCACGGGAGCAGGAATATCGGGAAATGTTCATGGCCGAGGCCTTGGAGTATTACGACGCCATGAGCCGCCACATCAGCGAGCTGGAGCGTAATCCTACCGATGAGCCTGCACTGAACGAGTTGTTCCGGTTCATGCACAACCTCAAGTCCAACTCCCGGGCTATGGGCTATAATGCCATCGGAGAGTTGGCTCACCATATGGAAACGATCTTCGGGCTCATCCGCAGCAAGGAGAAATCGTTCACCGGCTCGGTGGTTCCAGTACTTTTCAATGGCATTGATGCTATTGGGGAAATGATCCGGGCGGTGGGGGCTAATGAGGAAATGCCCACCATTGACCGGCTGATGGACAACCTTGACCGGTTGGTGCGCGGAGAAGAGCCCGTGCTGGAGGAGGATGAGGAAGAGGACGAGGAAGACACCGGCCGTAAGCTGGAACTCTCGGACCTTGTGTATATCCAGATCAAGAAGCTGGACCACCTGATGAACCTGGTGGGCGAGCTTATTATTGACCGGGACCGGGTACTCACGCTCAGCCAGGAAATAGGTCATCCTGCCCTGCTGACTGCCGCCACCCACCTGTCGCGTATTGCCGACGAACTGCAGTACAGCGTGATGGATGCCCGCCTGGTTGGCGTTGGGTCGTTGTTCAGCAAGTTCCCGCGGGTAGTGCGCGACGTGGCTACGGCCGAGAAAAAGGACGTGGAGTTAACCATGACCGGAGAGGATATTCAGATTGACCGGAACATCCTCCAGATCATCACTGACTCCCTGTTGCACCTGGTGCGCAACGCCATTGGGCACGGTCTCGAAACGCCCGCCGAGCGGGTAGCGGCCGGTAAGCCGGCTCAGGGTCACCTGACGCTTTCAGCCCAGACGGAGCGGGACGATGTGCTGATTCAGGTGCAGGACGACGGCCGGGGCATTAACGTAGAAAGCGTCCGCCGCAAGGCGGTGGAGCGGGGGCTGGTGGCCGCGAATGTAGCCGCCACGCTCGACGACGATGCCGTGCGGGCGTTCCTGTTTGAGCCGGGTTTCTCGATGGCGAAGGAAGTAACCGAAATTTCGGGCCGGGGCGTGGGGCTGGATGTGGTAAAGCTGGCAATTGATTCGCTGGGCGGGCAACTGCGCGTAGAATCGGTACTGGGCCAGGGGACCACCTTTACGCTGGTGCTGCCCACTTCCATTGCCGTGAAGGGGGCTTTGCTGTTTGAACTGGAGCAGCGCAACTACGCCATTCCGCTCATGCATACCGACTCGGTAGTGTCGCTGATGCCCGAGAGTTTCAACGTGGTGGGGGGCGTGCTCATCACCCGTATTCAGGAAGAGAACGTACCGGTGGTATCCTTACGGCAACTGCTGCACAACGGCGACGGGCCCTTGCCGGCCGCCGTGAAAGCCGATGTGCAGGGCCGGCAGGATATCATCATCGTTAACTACAACAACCGCCGGCTCGGCCTTGTCGTCGACCGGTTTTTGCGCCAGCAGGATATCGTGGTAAAGCCCATGAGTAAACCGCTGGATACCATTGATTTGTTTGGCGGCGTGACGCTGTTGGGTAGTGGGCAGGTGTGCCTGGTGCTCGATGTGCCCGCGTTAACACGACTGTTTTTAGCCAAACGCCCATAATTTGCGTAATTGCAGGCCTGAGTCAGCCGGTTTCGGCCGAATGCCTCTTCAACTGATTTCTATGGATTTGCACATGACGGAACTGGAGCGGGACATTATCCGCGAAATCCTGAATATCGGCCTGGCTCGGGCTGCCGATTCATTCGCGGTTATCGCCCAGGAAAAGGTGCTGCTGGAGGTACCCAATCTGGACATCGTATCCGGTAAAAGCGTGCTGGATAAGGTTAGTGACCTGCAGGCAAGCCATGTAGTTATCCAGTCTGATATCCGGGGGGATTTCAACGGCACTACGCTGATGTTCTTCTCCGGGCAGCACGTGCAGCGCCTCTCGCGGGTATGTTTGCGCATGACTACTTCCGATTCGGTGCAGATTGACGAAATGCAGGAGTCGCTGCTGCTGGAAATCAGCAACATCATTACCGGAGCACTGGTCACGCAACTGGCCAATATTCTGAAAGCCCACATCTACGGGGCCCCGCCGGCGCACCCACGCGGCGATATGGCCGCTTCCCTGCGCAATCTGCTGGTTGATCGGCCCATGGTGCAGCCGCTCATCTTCTCCGTGGTAACGCAATTCTCCGATAAGGAAAATTCGGTGGAACTGCCCCTGATGATCTTCTTTGACCGGGACACGTTCGAGAAGATTCTGGAAATCATCCGCACCTATGACTTTATGGGCGGGCAGCAGGCCAGTTCCTGATTCCCGGCACTGGCCGCAGTGCGTAACTTGCGGGCAAAATGGCCTCCGATGCTGACTATACTGCCATTCTGGTGGGGTAGTTGGCCAAGCGGAGGCCGTTGCCATTTTCGGGCCAACGGTCCGGTTTTCATTCACCCCTTATTCAATTGCAATGGCTGATTCCTCCTCTGCTTTGGAACGTAAACTTGCCAGCTTCGACCCTAATGCCTTGGGCGACACGGCCGGTGGCCTTTACGGCCTGCCCTTCACGCCCGAGGAAGCCCAGGTTGTGGTAGTGCCCGTGCCCTGGGAAGTAACTGTATCCTACCGGGCCGGTACCGCTGCCGGCCCCGAAGCTATGCGTACCGCCTCCTTGCAGGTGGACCTCTATGACCCCGACCTGCCCGAGGCCTGGCGCATGGGGCTAGCCATGGAGGAGCCCGATGAGAAAATTGCCGCCGAAAGCCACAGCCTGCGCCCCTTGGCTGAGGAATACATTGGCTGGCTGGAAGATGGAGAACCGGAAGAAACCCACGCCTCCTTCGTGGACGTGCCCACTCGCATCAACCAGCGCGGCCAGGCCTTGCTGGAATGGCTGAAACAGAAAACCGGAGCCCTGCTGGACGCCGGTAAGGGCGTGGTAGTGCTGGGTGGCGACCATAGCACTCCGCTGGGCTACCTGCACGCGCTGGCCGAGCGCCATGAGGAGTTCGGGATTCTGCAGATTGATGCGCACTGCGACCTGCGGCCGGCCTACGAGGGCTTCGAGTTTTCGCACGCTTCCATTATGTACAATGCGCTTAAACTGCCCCAAGTGAAGAAGCTGGTGCAGGTGGGCATCCGCGACTATTGCCAGCAGGAGGCCGAATACGCCGCCCAAAGCAACGGCCGCGTCACCATGTTCACCGACCGGTTTCTGCAGAATGAGATGCTGGGTGGCAAGTCCTGGAAAAAGGAGTGCAAGAAGATTGTAGCCCAGCTGCCCCAGAAGGTGTATCTGAGCTTCGATATCGACGGCCTGGACCCCAAGCTCTGCCCTGGTACCGGCACACCCGTACCCGGCGGGCTGGAATTTGAGCAGGCTCTGTATCTGATCCGGATGGTGGTACGCTCCGGTCGTACTATTATTGGCTGCGACCTGAATGAAGTAGCCCCCGGCGACACCGAGTGGAACGCCATTGTAGGCGCCCGCCTGCTGTTTCACATGGCCAACTGGATGGGCGTGTCGCAGGGCCGCCTGAAGGCACGGCCCCAGGAAAAATAGGGCTCCGCATACCCTGAAAGTACCGCAGCCACCGGGCCAGCGCGAGTATCTAGTGCTCAGCTTGCCGGGTGGCTGCTACTTTTTTGCCGCAGCTGCGTACAGTATGCAACTCCCCGAATACTGTACGTTTCTCACCTAATCTCTCCCCTTACTATGAGTTTCATTCTCAAGTTCCTGCTTTCGGCCATCATCACCTACGTGCTGGCCAGATTTCTGCCTGGGTCGCATATTGGTGGCTTCACCGATGCCGTCATCTTGGTTATTGTACTGGCTATTTTGAATGCGGTGGTAAAACCCATTCTGAAAATTATCGGCTTCCCGATTACGGTGCTCACCCTAGGCCTGTTTCTGTTTGTCATCAACGCGCTGATTGTGATGCTGGCCAGCTACCTGCTGTCGGGTTTTGAGGTAGATGGTTTCTTCTCGGCCCTGATTTTCAGCATTGTGCTTTCGCTGGTAACCTCGGTAGTGGATATGATTGTGGACTAACCGGCCCACCATCACCTACGCAACGCGCCCCGCTGTTCCGGCATTCGGAAAGGCGGGGCGCGTTGCGTTCAAGGAAGGAGGAGGTGCGAACTATCAGGCTGACAGACGCTGACGATAAAGCCGGCGGTACAGCAGCCAGCCGGCCAGTACCAGCGTGAGGGGCCACAAATAGGTGAGGGCCACTACAAAGCTGCCCAGCAGTTGCCAGCCAAAGCGCAGCCCGGCCACCAAGCGCGGAGCCAGCGGCGGCTGGGGTGCCATTTCGCCCGGCACGGGCTGGTAGTACACTAGGTTAAGAGTACCCATGGTGGCTTCTTCGGCCAGCCGCTGGTCGCGGGTGGAGAGGGGGCTGCTGGTCGTGTCCTGGGTGCGCACCTGCAGCTGCTCCGAGGTCAGGTCGCGCGACTGGATATCTTTGCGCTCTACGTAGCCCAGGCGGCCCAGCGCGAAAGTGAGGGGCAGAAACCGGGCCGAGGGTACCCGAATGGTGAGGTTCTGCGCGTGGCGGCCGTCGTCGGTGGTTTCGTGGGCTTCGGCCAGGTAGGCCCCGTGCCGGTAGAGCAGCGTATCCATCTGCAGGGTAGCGGCTTCGAAGTCGGTAACCCGCATCCGCATATCGGCCTGGTAAATTACCGGGCGGTGGGTTTGCCACAGCCGGCCCAGCGGCTCGCCCGGCAGGTTGGCGGCGGGCGGTATTACCAACGGCTTCTGTTCTGCAACGGCCACCGGGGCCTCTTTTTCTTGCTGGGCGCAGCTGCCCAGCAAC
The DNA here is from genome assembly GCF_049949205.1 of Hymenobacter sp. 102. NCBI lineage: Bacteria > Pseudomonadati > Bacteroidota > Cytophagia > Cytophagales > Hymenobacteraceae > Hymenobacter > Hymenobacter sp. 102. The sequence goes on along the minus strand of NZ_CP188172.1, from coordinate 1,017,363 downwards.
AGCCCCAGCAGCGGGAGCAGTTGCCATAGTTTTTTCATCAGAATTCGGGAAGAAAGAGGATAGATGAAAAAGCTGCGCAGCTTCTGCGGGTTGATACGCGGGCCGTCAAAACGTAACCCGCAGTTAGCTTCGGGAACCGGGTTGCACCGGGGCCGTACAGCCTTTTGCCGCTCGCTACACTGCGGGCTCTACTGTATTTCATGTCCGATTCTCTATACACATCCGTGCAGATTGCCCTGGCCCACGCTTCAACCCCGGAAGCCAGTTTTGCCGAAGCTTTGCAACTGGTGGGCGAGTTTCTGCACGCCGACCGGTGCTTCCTGTACGTGCGCGACCCGGCCGTGGGGCGGGGCCGCATTGCCTTCTGCTGGCGCCGCACCCCGGCCATTCCCGACCCGCGCCACGACTGGCAGGACGACACGACCGATTTACCCCAGCAGGACCCGCTGTTTCGGGCGGCGCTGGTGGCCCGGCCCTCGGTGTACGTGGAGGACGTGGAAACCGCGCCGCCCACCGTCCTCAACCGCGCCTTCGAGCACGAAACCTTCGGCCACCGGGCCCTGATTCACGCCCACATCACCGAAAACGGCCAACTGTGGGGAATTCTGCAGCCCTGTGTGTTTGGGTTACCCCGGCCCTGGACGCCCGCCGAGCACGCCGCCGTGGAGAGCGTGCTGCCGGTGCTGCTGCCCGTTATTAAGGACTACATGCGAGTAGGGGCGGGGCAGGCGGCCTCAGACATACGGCTATAAACACGCCGACCCGGCCGCCACACTGGGCAACCGGGTCAGGGTAGCAAAGCCGGAAAGCTGCCGATTACAGCCGGCGAATCTGGGCGCCCAGGGCTTGCAGGCGCTTGTCGATGTTCTGGTAGCCGCGGTCAATCTGTTCCACGTTCTCAATCACGCTGCGGCCATCAGCTGACAGGGCGGCAATCAGCAGGGCCACGCCGGCCCGGATGTCGGGCGAAGTCATGGTGATGCCGCGCAGGCGGGTGCGCTGGTCGAGGCCGATAACGGTGGCGCGGTGCGGGTCGCAGAGAATTACCTGCGCGCCCATGTCGATGAGCTTGTCCACGAAGAACAGCCGCGACTCAAACATTTTCTGGTGAATCAGCACCGTGCCTTTGGCCTGGGTGGCTACCACCAGCACAATGCTCAGCAGATCGGGCGTGAAGCCGGGCCAGGTATGGTCGGAGATGGTGAGGATGGAGCCGTCGAGGTAGGTGGCAATTTCGTAGTGCTCCTGGGCCGGAATGTGAATGTCGTCGCCGCGGAACTCCATCTGAATGCCCAGCTTGCGGAACGTGTCGGGGATGATGCCCAGCTCTGGAATCTGACAGTCTTTGATGGTGATTTCCGAGCCCGTCATGGCCGCCAAGCCAATGAAGGAGCCGATTTCAATCATATCGGGCAGCATGCGGTGCTCGGTGCCGCCCAGGCGCTCTACACCCTCAATGGTGAGCAGGTTGGAGCCGATGCCGTTGATTTTTGCGCCCATGCGCACCAGCATCTTGCACAGCTGCTGCAGGTACGGCTCGCAGGCGGCATTGTAGATAGTGGTGGTGCCCTTGGCAAATACGGCGGCCAGCACGATGTTGGCCGTGCCCGTTACCGAGGCCTCATCCAGCATCATGTAGGTGCCGGTCAGGCCGTTTTCAGCTTTGATGCGGTAGAAGTCGGTGCCTTCGAGGGTGAGCTTGCCGCCCAGCTTTTCCAGGCCCAGGAAGTGCGTGTCCATCGGCCGGCGGCCGATTTTGTCACCGCCCGGCTTGGGCAGCTGGCAGCGCCCGAAGCGGCCCAGCATGGGGCCCAGAATCATCACCGACCCGCGCAGCGCGCCGGCCTGGGCGATGAACTCGGGCGTATCCAGGTAGTCGAGGTTCACGGCATCGGCCTGGAACCGGTAGGTATCGGAGGCCAGCTTGCCCACTTTCACCCCCATGTCGCGCAGCAGCTCAATGAGCTTGTTCACGTCGCGGATATCGGGGATGTTGGAAATCGTTACCGGCTCGTCGGTGGCCAGCACGGCGCACAGAATCTGGAGCGCTTCGTTTTTTGCGCCCTGGGGCACGATTTCACCTTTCAGCGGCTTGCCGCCAATTACTTCAAAAGAGGCCATTCTTGGAGGAGTTAGGAGCTAGGAGGTAGGAGCTAAGAAGGAATAGACGAAGAAAAGGCAATCAGACACTGACCGGCTGCATAATCTTCTAAACTCCTGGCTCCTAGCTTCTAGCTCCTGCAAAGTATAGTTACTGCGGGGGTTGCTGAGGCTCCTGACGGTTTTTCTTGCCACCCCGGCGCTGCTTATCGCGGCGGTTGTTGTTGCCCCGGCGGTCGGAGCCATTGCGGTCCGAGCGGTCGGAACGCTCCTGGCGGGGCTGGGGTACGATGAACGGTGTAGTGCGGGTACCGGCAGCCGGCTGGGCCGAAAAGTCGAACAGGTTTTGGGCATCTACCTGAGCCGGGTCCAGCGTGAGCTGCCCGCCCGATAGTTCCTTCAGGTGCTTCAGAATGGTGACATCCTTGGCGTTTTCCTTGTTGTGGGAGCGGTACAGAAACTTCATGGTGCGGCCAATGGTAATGGTGGCCTGCTCCCGCTCGGTGGGGTCTTCCAGGGTCAGTGCTTTTTCCACCAGCTGTTCCACAGCCCGGCCGTAGGCCCGGAACTTGGGTCCTTTGCTGGGGTACGCTACGCGGGCCGGGGCCTTCCGGTCGGCCTGGGCTACCAGCGGGAACGGGGAGTCCACGTCCAGCTCGCCGTCGGCCATTTCGTAGAGGTGGTTCCACACCTTCTGCTGCCCATCGGGCTGGTCGCGCAGACTGGGCTGAATGCGGAAAATCATCTGCACAATCAGCTGAGCGCGGCGGGTCCGCTCAGCGCGGTCCTCCACCTCGCGCAACTGCTGCACCAGCTGGTAGGTGCTTTGGCCGTATTCGCGCTGAAGCAGCTCGTGTTTATGGAGAGAGGGTAAAGTCATCAGAAATGGTATTCGAAGGGTCAAATATACGTCAAACCTTGCCCCGTTAGCATCTTGTGTTGGACAAGACCCAGCCGGGCAAGGTTCGGAAGAGAAAATGAGGGCGCTGCACGCACGGCAGGGGCCCGGCTAAAAGTACGGGAAAAGCCGCAGGAAACGGGCTACCTCGTTTTCCCTTACGGCTTAGTGCACCCGCAGTTTGGCAAAACTCAGCAGCAGGGTTTTTTCGCCCACTTCTTCAAACTGGATAATGGCCTTCGTGGAGCCCTGCACGGTTTCCAGCTTGCTCACGGTGCCAAAACCAAATTTGGGATGCTCCACGCGCTGGCCTTCCTGCAGGTTGCTGGTGTCGGAGGGCTTGAAGTCGGAAGGAGCAACGTATTTGGTAGCGGCCGTTTTGCGCGGGGCGGGGGGAACCAGATTGCTGCGGCGCTCAAACACGTGCCCGAACGGCGACTCACCCGGTCCGGCGCGGTCGGGTCCGGGGCCGGCGGAGTACTTGAAATCTACAAACCGCGGGTCTATCTCGTCGAGAAAACGGCTTTTTTCGCAGCTACGCAGGTTGCCCCACTGGTAGCGGGAGGTGGCGTAGCTCAGGGTGAGCTTTTTCTCGGCCCGGGTGATGGCCACGTAAAACAACCGGCGTTCTTCCTCCAGGTCGGCCCGGGAAGTAATCATCATCTGGCTCGGGAACAGATTTTCCTCCATGCCCACGATGTACACGTTGCGGAATTCCAGGCCCTTGGCCGAGTGAATCGTCATCATCGTCACCTGCTCACCCTCGGCCTGGGCATCCTTGGTGTCGGCGTCCGTTACCAAAGCAATATCCTGCAGGAAGGCACTCAGCGTTTTCTCCTCCCGCTCGGGGTCTTCCACGAAGGCCTTCACGCCGTTGAGCAGTTCCTGAATGTTCTCGTAGCGCGAGAGGCCCTCAATGCTCTTATCAGCATACAGCTCCTCAATCATGCCCGAGTTCTTGGCAATGAATTTGGCCGCCTCAAAGGCATCATCCTTGGCCGCCACGGCGGTGTAGGCCTTGATTTTTTCGGCGAAGTCGACGATGGGGTTGGCCGTGCGGGTAGGCAGAAACTTATCGGCATTGCTGACCACCTCCCAGATGGTGTGGTTGGTCTCGTCGGCCGTCGAAATCAGCTTGGCCAGCGTGGTGTCGCCAATGCCACGCTTGGGGTAGTTAATCACGCGGCGCAGGGCCTGCTCGTCGTTGGGGTTGACGGTGAGGCGCAGGTAGGCCACCAGGTCCTTGATTTCCTTGCGCTGGTAGAAGCTCAGGCCGCCCACAATCTTGTACCGGATATTGAGCTTGCGCAACGATTCTTCCATGGCCCGGCTCTGGGCATTGGTGCGGTACAGGATGGCAAAGTCGTCGTACGACAAGTGCTGGTTCATCTTGTCCTCGTAGATGCTCTGGGCCACCAGCTTACCTTCCTCGTTATCGGAGGCGGCCTTCAGTACCTCAATCAGCGGGCCTTCCTCGTTGTCTGAGAATACGTCTTTGCGCAGCTGGGCCTGGTTGTTCTTGATAACCGAATTGGCCGCCCACACGATGTTCTTGGTGGAGCGGTAGTTCTGCTCCAGCTTGAACACCTGCAGCTCGGGGTAATCCTTCTCGAAGTTGAGAATATTCTGAATATCAGCGCCCCGGAAGGCGTAGATGCTCTGCGCGTCGTCGCCCACCACGCAGATGTTGCGCTCCTTGGCGGCCAGCTTGCGGGCAATCAGGTACTGGGAGTAGTTGGTGTCCTGGTACTCGTCCACCATCACGTACCGGAACATGTTCTGGTACTTGTTCAGCACGTCGGGGTGGTCCTTGAACAGCACGTTGGTCTGGTAGAGCAGGTCGTCGAAGTCCATGGCCCCGGCCTTGAAGCAGCGGTTGGCGTATTGCTGGTAAATCACGCCCAGCTTGGGCCGCAGCGCCGCCTCATCATCCTGCCGAATTACGGGGTCGTTGAGGTACTGCTGCACCGAAATCAGCTTGTTTTTGGCCGCCGAAATCCGGCCCAGCACCATGTTGGGCTTGTAGAGCTTATCATCCAGCTCCAGTTCCTTCAGAATCTGCCCGATGAGGGTTTTGCTGTCCTGGGTGTCGTAGATGGTAAAGGAGCGGGGGTAGCCGATTTTATCGGCCTCGGAGCGCAGAATGCGGGCAAAAATGCTGTGGAAAGTGCCCATCCACAGGTTTTTGGCCTCGGGGCCGACTACCTTCTCAATCCGGGCGCGCATCTCCTTGGCGGCCTTGTTAGTGAAGGTGAGGGCCAGGATATTGAATGGGTTTACCTGCTTCTCCAGCAGGTGGGCAATGCGGTAGGTGAGTACCCGGGTTTTGCCCGAGCCCGCGCCGGCTATAATCATGCAGGGGCCTTCGGTGTGCAGCACCGCCGCGGCCTGCGAGGGGTTCAGTAACGAGTGATAATCGAGTCCCATGCGTAATCAGTCAGAATCGGAAACTAAGCTTTTTGGCTTGTTAGCAAAGGTAAGGCTTTGGGGTGGGGGAAGGAAATATGAGCAGGGAGAGTTAAGTTGACTCCGGTATTTATCCTTACTCCCCGCATGACCTCAGCCGACGAACTATCCTGGAACAACCCCATCACCCGCGGATTCGTTGCCACCGCCGCGTATTATGCGCTGGGGCTGGGTACGAGCTACGGGCTGGCCCAGCGCATGCCCCTCGCGGATATGTGCAACCCCGGGACCCCGTTGCTGGTTGGGGTGGGGTAGTGGTTCTGGGGCTACTGATGACCTTTCTTACCTTGGGCATACTGCTCTTTAGCAACCGGTACCAGCAGCAGGCTACGGGCAGCCTGTTCGACCACGTGGTCTGCATAAGCGTTTTTATTGGGTTTGTCGCCTTGGAAGCAATGCAGAAAGGATAGGATAGGGCCGGCCCGTATCTTCGCGCCATGAACCCTGCCACTTCGCCCGCCGCCGTGTTTCCGCTGTCCATTTTGTGCCTGTCGGATAGCTGGGGCGGGCTGGAGCTGAACACGGCCCGGTTTGCCGGCTGGATGCAGCAGCGGGGCTGGCCGGTGCAGGTCGTCGCCCGCGTCGGCTCCCCGCTGGCCGCCCGCGCCGCCGAGCTGGGCCTGCCCGTAGTGCCCTTTGAGAACCGCTGGAAAGCGTTGGACGTGCCCGCCGCCCGCCGGCTGGCCGGGGTGTGGACGCAGTTCGGCACCCGGGCCGTACTCATCACCCGCAACGCTGACCTGGGCGTGGCCGTGCTAGGCAAACGGCTGTTCAGCCCCGGTATGCCGCTGGTGTACCAGCAGCACATGCAGCTGGGGCTGGCCAAGCGTGGGCTGGTGCACACGTTGCGCTACAATGCCCTGGCGGCCTGGCTTTCACCGCTGCCCGGTCTGGCCCGGCAGGTGCTGGAAAAAACCCGGCTGGCTCCCGAAAAGCTGCACGTGGTGCCGCTGGGCGTGGAGCTGGACAAGTTCACGGATGCGCAGTTGACCACCGCCGAGGCCCGCCGCCGGCTGCAGCTGGTGCTGCCCGCGGGGGCCGTGCTGCTGGGCCTCATCGGGCGGTTTGACGACGGCAAGGGCCAGGATTTTGTGGTGGAGGCGCTGGCTCGGCTGCGGCCCCGGTTCCCGCAGCTGCACCTGCTGCTGGTGGGCGAGCCGACCCGCAACGAGGGCACCGCCTACTACGACAACCTGCTGCAGCGCATTGAGGCGCTGGACCTCCGCGACGCAGTGCACCTGCGCGGCTTCACACCCCGGCCCGAAGTAGCCTACCGCGCCCTGGATATTTCGGTAACCGCCTCCGTCAACGAAACCTACGGTATGGTCACTATCGAGGCCCTGGCTGCCGGGCGGCCGGTGGTGGGCGCGGCGGCCGGTGGTACCCGCGAGTTGCTCGATGACAACCGTACCGGCCTGCTGTTCGAGCTGCGCAACCTTGATTCGTTTGCGGCCTGCATTGGGCGGCTGCTCACCGAGCCGGGGCTGGCCGAGCAGCTGGGGGCTGCGGGGCAGGCCGAGGCTCTGGCTACGTACTCGCACCACCGTCAGTGCGAGCTGACGGAGCAAGTGCTGCGGACAGTGGCGGGGTAATTCGGTATCTTTGCGGTCGGGTTTCGCGCAGTGGTGCGCAGTGGAAGGCGCAGTGTCTCGCAGTGAACGGCCACCGCGAAACCCTGCGTACCCCACCCCGAGACACTGCGAGAGAAAACGCCATGATTCAGATTCAGCACACCCTCATTTCCGACGACGTTCGGGAGAATTTCTTCGTTTGTAACCTCGAAGCCTGCAAGGGTGCCTGCTGCGTGGAGGGCGACCTGGGCGCGCCCCTGGAGGAAGAGGAGCTGCAGATTCTGCAGCAGGAGTACGAGGCCATCAAGCCCTTCCTCACCGAGGCCGGTCGTCAGGCCATCGAGCAGCATGGCCTCTATATCAAAGACTGGGAAGGCGACTACAGCACCACCACCATCAACGACCGGGAGTGCGCCTACGCCCTCTACGACGAGAAAGGCATCCTGAAATGCGGTATCGAGGATGCTTGGCGGGCCGGGGCTACCTCGTTCAAAAAGCCCATCAGCTGCCACCTGTACCCCATCCGCGTGACCAAGTACGACGGCTTCGAGGCCCTGAACTACGACCGGTGGAGCATCTGCTCGCCCGCGTGCTCCTTCGGGGCCAACCTGGGTGTGCGCGTGTATCAGTTTCTGAAAGACCCCCTCATCCGCAAGTACGGCGAGGCGTGGTACCAGGAGCTGGTGACGGAGATTGAGAAAGAGGAGCAGGGCGGGGAAGCTGCCGGATAAAAAATCAAACGGATTCAACTTAAAAGGCCGGCTGTACAGCCGGCCTTTTTACATGCCGCCTTACCTCATGGCACAGCTGCATTTTACCAGAAGACTGAGTGATAACCTCTTGCAGCAGACGCTGCAAATGGCTCTGCCGCAGCTACGGGTATTCCCCTGGGCGCTGCTGCTGGGGGAGGAGCCGATGGAGTTTAATTCGGGCAATCCGGCGCACGTTTTCTTCGAGGTTACGGAGTCCGGAATTCCGCACTACACCCAGCAGCTCAACCTCTACCGCACGCCCGAATCGGATTGGGAGGAACGGGCGCTGTGGCTGGGCCAGCTGCTGTCGGTGAGCTGTAACGTTGAGGTGCTGGTGCCCTTCACGCATCCGGAAAAGCCAGACAACCCCTTCTACAACATCGTATTTCGGAACGGCGAAAGTTACCTGGCCGACGACAGCCAAACGGAGTTTGGGGAGCCTGACGCCAAGCCGGTACGGGTGCTGGGGCCCTACATCCTGCCGCCAGTGCAGTTTGACGGTGCCGGAAACCGGCGGTAGCACTGCGGGCACACAAAAAAGGGCCAGCCAACCGGCCGGCCCCTTTTCGGGATTCACTCACATGTGAGAAGGTGGTGGCTAGTTCTGCCACGTTTCGGTGCGCGTCTGGCTGGTGCCGCTGGGCGTGAAGGTGCGGTTGGAGCCGCCTTCGTAGAGCACGTTGCCGGCCGCATCCTTGCGGATGTACTTGTACTGCACGCTGGTGCCGCTGGTCAGGTTGATGGTGCCTTTCCACACAGGGTAGGAGGCACCGCTGAGCTTGATGGCATTGGCCGTGTTCCAGGCCCCCAGCTGAGCGGTATTACCCAGCACGTACACATCCTGCCCCGATACCGTGCCGCTGTACGTTACGTTGAACGATACGGCCGTGGTGCCGCCGGTGGGGGGCGGCGTGGTGGTGGTGCCACCGGGCACCCATACCGCATAGCTGCGGCTGTTCACCGGGAATACGCCGGTACCGTTGGCATCGGTGGTTACCGTGCCGCCGGTGTTACCGGTTTTGTCGGTGAGCGTGGCGCTCTTAAAGGGTGTGGTAATGGTTTTGGTGCGGGCTGAGCCGCCGTCATTCAGTAGCATCAGCAACCCCTTGTGCGAGGCGTCGCCGGCGCGGGAGTAGGCATACACGTCGGCGTCGTTGGCGCTGGTGTACTCCGAGGCGGCACCGTAGGCGTTGGCCTGGCGGATGCCGATGAGAGTTTTGATCTGGTTGCCGAGGCCGTAGTTGTAGTAGTCCTTATAGAACACGCAGGGGTAGCCGTTGGCGCGGGTCAGGATGTAGGCGTAAGCCAGCATCTTGAGGTTGGTAACGGGCGAGTACAAGGCGCCGGGGTGGTCGGTATCGTGGTTATCCACGAAGCTCACCGATAGCGTGGGGTTGCTCTCCGTGAAGCCCGCAAACTGCAGCCCGCGCATATCCCAGCTGCCGTTACCACTGCTCATGTCCTGGAAGGTGTAGTGCAGCGGCACATCAAACAGGCTGGTGCGCCCGCCCGTGGCGGCGGCGTAGTTCTTCAGGTCCTGCAGGTTGCGGAACCAGGCCTCCGATACGGCAAAGCGGCCATTGGTTTTCACCGCGTCCAGCCACTGGTTTACGTAGGGGGTGTAAATGTGCTTGGTGGCATCGAGGCGGTAGCCGTCGAGGCTCATCTTGGTGGTAATCCAGTTGCCCCAGTTGATGGTTTCGGTCTGGTTGGCCGCGTTGTTGTTATACTGGATTTCCGAGCCCAGCAGGTTGTCGTAGGCGTCGTTGTTGGCGTAGGGCTGGAAATCCCAGCTTTTCCACTGATACCAGCCGTTGTTGGGAGCCTGCTGCGTACCGGTGAAGTTGTTGAAACCCCACTTGTAACTGCTGTATGTGTTGCCGCGGCCGGGAAAGTTGAACTTGGTGTACACCAGGTTGCCGTTCACGTTTTCCTGTGCATCGGCCCAGGCCATATGGTTCATCACCATATCCTCGTACACCTGAATGCCCTGGCCCTTCAGAGCGCTGATGGCCGTCTGCAGCTGCCCAACGGTGCCGTAGCGCGTAGCCACGGTGCCCTTTTGGTTGAACTCGCCCAGGTCGTAACGGTCGTACACGCCGTAGCCCACGTCGCTCTGGCTGCCGCCTTTGTAGGCCGGGGGCAGCCACAAAGCTGTAATACCGGCCGCTTTCAGCTCTGAGGCTTTGGAGCCCAGCACCTGCCACCAGGTGCCCTGCGTGTTGCTGATGGGCACATCCCAGTAAAAGGCCTGCATCATTACCCCGTTGGTTACCACAGCGTGCTGGCCGGAAGAGGTTGCCTGGGGCACGGCCGTCGCCGCGGGCTGCAGCTCTTCCTTGCTACACGAAGACAACAGGGATCCTGCCGCCAGCAGCCCCGATAGGGCTGCGGTCAGTTTTGCTTTCATAAAGTGGGTGTTTTGGTTAGTGGAAGTAGAACAGTGCAAGTATAGGGCAGCGAAGACGGGATTGTGCAATTATAGGTAGGTACACAGGCTAGATTTAGTGAGTGGTTACTAACCTATAATTAATCGTTTTTCTGCCTATAAATGATGTTCAGTTAACTTTAACGATACAATTTCAACTTGTTTATTTATAAGTAATGTCCTATTAGCTAAGTGTGGTGCCTGATTAACAAGCTGGGGCAGTGTAAAATTTTGGTATAAACGAAAACAGGTCTGACCCCGGAAGGGCCAGACCTGTGAAACTAGGCGAAAATCGGCGGCTTACAAATCCGAAAAATCGAAGGACGATTCCAGGAATTTTGTAGTAAAATTACCGGCTTTAAAATCCGCGTTGTCCATCAGCTTCAGGTGGAAGGGGATGGTAGTTTTTACGCCTTCCACCACAAACTCGCTCAGCGCGCGCTTCATCTTCACGATGCACTCTTCCCGGGTTTGAGCCACGGTGATGAGCTTGGCAATCATGGAGTCGTAGTTCGGCGGAATCTGGTAGCCCGCGTACACGTGGGTATCCACGCGCACCCCGTGGCCGCCCGGAATGTGCAGCACCGTAATCTTACCCGGCGAAGGGCGGAAATCCTTGGAAGGATCCTCGGCGTTAATGCGACACTCCATGGCGTGCATTTTGGGCGAGTAGTTGTTGCCCGAAATCGGGATGCCGGCCGCTACTTTGATCTGCTCCTTGATCAGGTCGTAGTTAATTACCTCTTCCGTCACGGGGTGCTCCACCTGAATGCGGGTGTTCATCTCCATGAAGTAGAAGTTGCGGTCCTTGTCCACCAGGAACTCAATAGTACCCACGCCTTCGTAGCCAATGGCCGCAGCCCCGGCAATGGCGGCGGCACCCATCCGCTCACGCAGCTCCTCCGTCATGAACGGCGAAGGGGCTTCCTCCACCAGCTTCTGGTGGCGGCGCTGAATGCTGCAGTCGCGCTCCGAAAGGTGGCACACGTGACCAAACTGGTCACCGCACACCTGAATTTCGATGTGGCGGGGCTCCACCACAAATTTCTCCAGGTACATGCCGTCGTTACCAAAGGCCGCTTTCGATTCGGTGCGGGCGTCGTTCCAGGCTTTCTCAAACTCGTCTTCGGAGTTGATGATGCGCATGCCGCGCCCACCGCCTCCGGCCGTAGCTTTCAGAATTACCGGATACTTGATTTTGGCGGCAATCTTCTTGCCCTGCTCCACCGATTCGAGCAAGCCCACCGAACCCGGAATGCAGGGTACGCCGGCCTCAATCATGGTAGCTTTGGCCGAAGCTTTGTCGCCCATGCGGTTGATCATATCGGGCGAGGCCCCGATGAACTTGATGCCGTTTTCCTGGCACACGCGCGAGAATTCGGCGTTTTCGCTCAGGAAGCCGTAGCCGGGGTGAATGGCGTCGGCGTTGGTGATTTCGGCGGCGGCAATCAGGGTAGGAATGCTCAGGTAGCTCTCCCGCGACGGAGCCGGCCCAATGCACACGGCCTCATCGGCAAAGCGCACGTGCAGGCTTTCCTTGTCGGCCGTGGAGTACACGGCCACCGTCTTGATGCCCATTTCCTTGCAGGTCCGAATCACGCGCAGCGCAATTTCGCCCCGGTTGGCAATCAGTATTTTTTTGAACACAGTTTCTTGAATTATGAGTTATGAGTTATGAGTTATGAAATGAGAAATCAGGATGGTTGTAAACCAGCGGCGAATTCATCATTCATCATTCATCATTCATAATTCCAAAAATTACATTGGCTCAATCAGGAACAGGGGCTGGTCGTACTCCACGGGGGAGGCATTTTCCACCATCGCCTTCACCACGCGGCCACTCTGTTCCGCTTCAATTTCGTTGAACAGCTTCATGGCTTCGATGATGCAGATGACCTGACCTTTCTCCACCAAGTCGCCCACCTGCACGAAGGCCGGCGTTTCGGGGCTGCTGCTGCGGTAGAAGGTGCCAATCATGGGCGACTTCAGGGCTACGTGGCTGGCGCTGGCCGCTTCAGCGGCGGGGGCTGCCGGAGCCGCGGCCGGAGCCGGGGCGGCCGCGGGAGCCGCGGCCGGAGCCGGAGCCGCGGCCGGAGCAGGAGCGGCGGCCGGCATAGCAACCCCGGAGGTTACCACTTTGGTGTTGGGCTCACGCTGCACCGAAATCTTGAACTCCTCGGTTTCGATGTTGACTTTGTTCAGACCCGACTTGGCAATGAAGTCGATCAGGTCCTGCAGTTCTTTGGCTTTCATGGCGGTGGGAGAGGGCTTGGTGGGCTGCTTATTTGACTCTTTCGACATAGGAGTAGTCGCTGGTTTTGATGCGGATTTTAGTATCGGTATCAATGAACAGCGGCACCTGAATCCGAGCACCCGTTTCCACAATGGCGGGCTTCAGCGTGTTGGTGGCGGTGTCGCCTTTCAGGCCGGGCTCGGTGTAGGTTACGACCAGCTCCACGGTGGTGGGCAGCTCGGCCGTGAGGGGCTGCTCGGTTTCGGCGTGGAACAGGATAGTAACAACCTGGCCTTCCTTCATAATGTCGGCAAAAGGAACCATAGCCTCGGGCAGCACTACCTGCTCAAAGGTTTCGTTGTCCATGAAGGTGTAGCCGTAGTCGTCCTTGTACAGGTACTGGTGCGGGCGCTGCTCCACGCGGGCAGTTTCCACTTTCACGCCGGCATTGAACGTGTTATCGATAACCCGGCCGGTTTTGATGTTGCGGAGCTTGGTGCGCACGAAAGCCGGGCCTTTGCCGGGTTTCACGTGCTGGAACTCAGTAATTACGTGCAACTCGCCGTTGTAATTCAGAACGAGCCCGTTGCGGAAATCTGCAGTGGTGGCCATGGAGAGGGAATTGAGAGAAAGTAGCCGCGGAAACCCGATAGGATAGCCGGGGGCTTCAACAATCAGAAGATGAGTAACTAGGGTGGAAACGCAACGTGCCGTCCCGGAAAACTGGCGGGGCGGCACGTCGGGAGTGCAAGTATAGGAGGTTTTCCGTTTTCGCGCCGCGTCAGCTTATGCTGCGGAGGGGTCGGGGGTGGGGTCGTAGGCCCATTTCAGGTACAAAGAGCCCCAGGTGAAGCCGCCACCAAAGGCCGCAATAATCAGGTTGTCGCCTTTGCGGAGCTGCTGCTCGTAATCGGAAAGGCACAGCGGAATGGTGCCGTTGGTGGTGTTGCCGTACTTATGAATATTCAGCATCACCTTTTCCGGGCCAATGCCCACGCGGTTAGCCGTGGCATCAATAATGCGCTTATTGGCCTGATGGGGCACCAGCCAGTCAATGGTTTCAGCGTTCAGGCCGTTCCGATCCGCTACCTGGGCAGCCACATCAGCCATATTTTTCACGGCGAACTTGAACACGGCGGAGCCTTCCTGATACACGTAATGCTCCCGGTTGACTACGGTATCGGCCGAAGGCGGGCGGCGTGAGCCCCCGGCTTTCTGGTGCAGGTACTGCTCGCCATTGCCGTCGGAATGCAGCTCCTGGTCCAGCAGGCCCAGCCCTTCGGTGTTGGGTTCCAGCAGCACGGCGCCGGCACCGTCGCCGAAGATGATGCACGTGGAGCGGTCCGTGTAGTCGATAATGCTCGACATTTTATCGGCCCCGACGACCACTACTTTCTTGTAGGCACCGGTAGCAATAAACTGAGAACCGGTAGCCAGGGCATACATAAAGCCCGAGCAGGCGGCCTGCATATCGAAGCTGAATGCCTTGGTAGCCCCTACCGCCGCCGAAATGATATTGGCCGTGGCCGGAAATACCAAATCAGGGGTAGTGGTGGCGCAGATGAGCAGGTCAATGTCCTCGGCTTTGTTGCCGGTTTTGGCCAGCAGCTGCTCCACGGCCTTGATGCCCATCACGGAGGTGCCCTGGTTCTCGCCCTTCAGAATATGACGCTCCTTAATTCCGGTTCGGCTCATGATCCACTCGTCGGTGGTGTCCACCAGGGTTTCGAGCTCTTGATTGGTAAGCACGTAGTCGGGCACGTAGGCACCCACTCCGGTAATGGCAGCGGTAATCTTCATCAGCGAATTGGGAAACAGCAGATGCGGCAAAGGAAAAGTCCGGCGCGGCGGCCGGACTTACAGTCGCTCTTAGGACTTGAAGGTGTTTTTTATCTGATCGGCAATACCGGAGCTGGCCATTTGGTAGCCTTGCAGCAGCATGTTGCAGATGGCAGTGGGCGTGCTCACGCCGTGGCCAATGATGGCGTTATCGTTGATGCCGAGAATGGGCGAGCCACCCACGGCTTCGTAGTTGAACTTGTCGAGGAAGGGGTCGTGAATATTCTTCTCGGCAATGATATCATACACCGATTCGGCCATTTTCAGCACCACGTTGCCCGTAAATCCGTCGCACACAATTACGTCGGCCTTGTCGTTGAACAGGTCGCGGCCCTCAATATTGCCGATGAAGTGCAGATGGGGATTTACTTTCAGCAGCTGGTGCGCGGCCTGGGTAATGGCAGTGCCTTTGCCTTCTTCCTCGCCCAGGTTCATGAGGCCTACTTTGGGCTTCTCAATACCGAGCACGTACTGGGCATACAAGGAGCCTAACTCACCGAACTGCTCCAGCATTTCGGGCTTGCACTCAGCGTTGGCCCCCACATCCAGCATAATGCCCATTCCGCCGTGCAGCTTCGGAACGAAGTTGGCAATGGCGGGGCGCATCACGCCCGGTACGGCTTTCACGCTGAACATAGCGCCTACCAGCATAGCCCCGGTATTACCGGCCGAGCAAAACGCCTCTACCTCACCGGTAGCCAGCATTTTATACCCTACGGCAATACTAGAGTCCTGTTTTTGCTGATACGCTTTGGCCGGATGCTCCCCCATCTCAATGATCTGGGAAGCGGGAACAAGCTGGAGGTCGGCAGCCGCCGCGCCGTGCTGCTCCAGCAGCGGACGAACGGCATCTTCCTGGCCAATGAGCACTATCTGGGCCTTACCGGCCAGCGCTTGGGCGGCCAGCACGGCCCCATCGACGGCGGCCTGAGGAGCAAAATCGCCCCCCATTGCGTCCAGGGCTATCTTCATGAACGGAAAATCAAAGAGGTCCGGGAGAGAAACCTCGGGCCGCAGCTCACCGCCCGGCCCCGCACGGCTGCATCAGCAACAAGCACGGGAAGCCGGGCGGCGGTAGTGGCTGCGGAGCCGCGAGGCAATAAGCAGCTAACGTGCGACTATTCTTCGTCGTTGTCGGTAGCGGCCGGTGCGGCTACGGGCGCGTAGTCTTTGATGGCTACTTTACCGTTCAGGTACAGGTCGCCGTCCACCACGTAGGCTTTATGACGCAGGTGCAGCTCGCCGGTGTTCGAGCACACGGTAACAGCTTTGGGGGTCAGTTTGTAGTGGCTACGACGCTTATCACGGGTAGCGGAGGAGGTCCGGCGCTTAGGATGTGCCATGCTTGAAAGAAATTAAGAATTAGGAATTAAGAATGATGAATTGGCTGAGAACAGCCTAATTCAGGTTTTTGAGCGCATTCCAGCGCGGGTCAATATCATCGTCGTCGTTCTGGTCATCGTCGCCTTCCTGGCGGGTGGTGAAGATGAGCTTGGCGTCGGCGTCAGGGTTTTCGTCGGGCTCGTTCTGGAAGCGCGGGTGCAACTTCTTCATGGGCAGGGCCAGCCCAATGTAGTCGAACAGGTGTTGGGCCAGCGGCAGCGTCTGCGTGTCGGGCGTGATTTGCAGCACGTTGTCATCCAGCTCCTGGTTGTGGTCGCCGAAGCGCACCAGTAGCTGTTCCTCGGCATCTACCTGCTGGTCGTACTCGTCCAGGCTCCGGTCGCAAATCTGACGCACGGTGCCGTGCAGGTCAAAATCCACGGTGATGAGGCGCTCCGTTTTAGTCAGCGTCACATCGGCGTGCACGTTGCCATCCGGAATCAGCTCCTGGTCGAACTGCTCGAAGAAGGAGCGGTCCAGGTCAAACGCAAAATGGTGCGTTTTATCGGCCAGCCGGGCAATGTTGATGTCGTATTGCGAATCCTTCTTCACGATGGTTTTTTGCAAGGGGGCAAAAGTAGTAAGTTTTGCCCGGTTCGTAAAAGCGGTGGGGAGGTGGAGCTAGCTAAGCGTTCTTGAGGATAAAATCGGAGGGAATTCCCAGACGCTCATACAGCCGTTTGGCCAGGTCCAGCGTCACGCGCCGCTTACCGCTCAGAATCTGGGAGAGGCGGCCGGCGGGCACTTCCAGCAGCTCGGCCAGCTCCTTTTGCTTGAGCCGCATCTGCTGGCGCTTCAGTTCAATCATTTCGGCCAGAGAGGTCGGCAGATTGGGAATGGGCAGCAGGCCCAGCTTGCTTTCGTAGGCATCCAGCGCCGTAATCAGCTCGCGAAATTCTGTTTCCAGCGTTGCGTTGCCCTCCACGCCCGCGGCTACCAACGCATCAAGGCGGCGCAGGGCAGTACGGTAGTCAGTCGGGGTATTCAGCGTCATCGAAACAAGTGAAAAGCAAAACGGAACCGTACCGGCTCCGCTGATTACGGCTGCAAACTTACGGCAGTATTTTAAAACCGCAAAGTAAATTTCGTTTTTGAAAAGATTATTTCGTTTCAGTAGAAAAGATGCGCGCCCGAAAATATTGGCTTCGAGCACGCGTTTTTAGGCTGCATCTGCAAAAATGCATAAAGACCGTCATGCTGAGCCCCGCGAAGCATGACGGTCTTTTTACTGCGCTACGCTCTCTAGTCGTGGCGGGCACTCCGCAGGGGCGGGCCGGGCGTAATCGGCTTGATTTCGGCCTCGCCCTTGCGGTAGCGCACCAACTGGCAGGCCAGGTACAGGGCTTCACGGAAGGAAGTGGCATCGGCCTGGAACTTGCCGGCGAGGCCGTAGGCGGTGCCGTGGTCGGGGGAGGTGCGCACCACCGGCAGACCGGCCGTGAAATTCACGCCCCGCTCAAAAGCCAGGGTTTTGAAGGGAATCAGGCCCTGGTCGTGGTAGAGCGAGAGGGTGGCATCAAATTGTCGGAACTGGCCGGTGCCGAAGTAGCCATCGGCCGGGAAGGGACCATAGGCCAAGTGACCTTCGGCTTGCAGTTGCTGCAAGACGGGCGTTACCACGGCGGCTTCCTCGGTGCCCAGCAGGCCGTTTTCGCCGGCGTGGGGGTTGAGGCCCAGTACGGCTACGCGGGGCTTGGCAATGCCGAAGTCGTTTTTGAGCGAGTTCAGCAGGATGCGCAGTTTGGCAGTCAGCAGCTCCTTGGTAAGGCGGGCGGGCACGTCTTTGAGCGGAATGTGGCCCGTAACGGTAGCCACGCGCAGGCCGGCGGCCTCGTCGGTGAGCAGCATCAGGCTTTCCTTGGCCTCGAAGAAGGTGGTCAGGAACTCGGTGTGGCCGGGGAAGCGGAAGTCGTCGGCCTGGGTGTTTTCCTTGCTGATGGGGGCCGTTACCAGCGCGTCGAGCAGGCCGGCTTTCAGGTCGCGGGCGGCGGCTTGCAGGCTCAGACGGGCGGCGGTGCCGCTGGCCTGGCTGGGCTGGCCGGGGGTGAGGTGGTAATCTTCCTCCCAGCAGGTGACGGCGTTGTGCTTGCCAGGAGCAATATCGGCGGCCTCCCGTACCTGGCGGAAGGTGAGGGGCTCATGGTCGGCGTCCTGGGGAAAGTCATCGAATAGCACAGCGGCGGTGCCATACACCACCGGCGTGCAGAACTTGAGCAGGCGCTTATCGAGGAAGGTTTTATAGATGATTTCCGGGCCAATGCCGGCCAGGTCGCCGACGGAAATACCAATGCGTGGAAGCATTTCTTAGTGCTTAGTGCTTGGTGCTTAGTGCTTAGTTTGAGGTGGAGCAGTTGGTAGTTCTTCTTTCCCTCAGCTAATGGCAGGCGCTACGCAAGCTTTTGTTTGTAATGATTGATGAAGCCGTGCAAAAGTTTTTTGCACTCAGTGAGGTTCTCCAGGGCTAGTTCTAACTGAGCTTCCGATAGAAGCAATTGGTCAAAAGCAATGTAGAACTGCGTTTCCAACTCATAGAGTGAGCCTCGGGCTATGAAGAAGAAGTGGACGGCGTCCTTAGGGTGCTGCCGACCACAGCCTTCAGCAATATTCGAAGGGACAGAAACAGCACTGCGCCGTATCTGGCTGGTAAGGCCGACTACTTCTTCTCTGGGAAAGGAACGGCTTAGGGTATATACCAGGCTGGCAAGTTGGCGGCTCTTCTGCCACATCAGCAAGTCGGTAAATGACCTCCCTTCCATGTGTTTAGTGCTTAGTTGTTAGTGCCTGGTGCTTAGCATTAAGTACGGAAATTAGTTAGCAAGTACTTGCTACTAAGCACCAGGCACTAACAACTAAGCACTAAATAATCCCCTTCAAAAACGCATATGTGGAGCGGATGGCGGTGCCGGTGCCGCCTTTGCCGCGGTAGGAATCGGGGGCGGTGAGGAAAGCGGGGCCGGCAATATCGAAGTGTACCCAGGGGTAGCCTTCGGTGAAGCGCTCCAGGAATTTGCCCGCTGAAATAGCGCCAGCTTCGGCCTTGCCCAAATTGCTGATATCGGCAATGGGGCTCTTGATGTGGTCGGCGTACTCGTCCCAGAGGGGAAATTCCACCAGTCGCTCATGGGTGGCGTTGCCGGCTTTTTTGAGGGCCAGCATGGTATCCTCGTCGGCGGTGCCCATGTACACAGTGCCCTCAATGCCGATGGCGCGTACGGCCGAGCCAGTGAGCGTGGCGTAGTCCATCACCAGCTGGGGCTCGTATTTCTTGGCAAAGGCCAAAGCGTCGGCCAGAATCAGGCGGCCTTCAGCATCGGTGTTCATCACCTCTACGGTGAGGCCGCTGTACATGGTAATTACGTCGCCGGGGGCCAGGGCGGGGCCGCCGGGGCGGTTGTCGGTGGCCGGCACCAAGCCGATGACGTGCAGGGGCACCTTGTTCTTGGCCAGAGCCGTGAGCACGCCCACTACCACGGCCGAGCCGGCCATGTCGCACTTCATCAGGTCCATGCTATTGGGCGTAGGCTTGAGGCTGAGCCCGCCGGTGTCGTACACCACGCCTTTGCCTACCAGCACAATGGGCTTGGCGTTGGTGGCACCTTCGGGCTTGTATTCCATAATGGTGAAGGTGGGCGGCTCGGGGCTGCCCTGGTTCACGGCCAGCAGCCCGCCCATGCGCAGGGCCTCAATGCGCACCAGGTCCAATACCTCCACGTGGAAGCCGGCGGCTTCGCCGGCCTGCTCAAACTGCTGGGCCAACTGGGTGGCGTTGAGGTGGGAGTAGGGCATGTTCACCAGGTCTCGGGCCAGGTACACGCCCTGCAGCACGCCATCCAGCTCCTGTACCTGCTCGGCGGAGAGGTCGGGGCCGACCAGGGTGAGCTGCTGGAGCACGGCGGGCTTCTTCGATTTCTCGTCGGTTTTGTAGCCCTCAAACTGATAGGCCGTGAGGGCCAGACCTTCGGCCAGGGCCAAAGCACCGCCAATGGCAGCGAGGTTGCAGATGTAGAGCTCCGCTACCTCATCAGCCTTGAGCTGGGCGTGCAGCTTGTGGCCGGCTTTGCGCAGGGCTTCCCGCCCGAGGTCCGCCGTTTTTTTGTCCTCGGCCACCACGTAGTAGTGGTGGTGGGTGTACTGGTTCACGCTGATGAGCTTGTCATCGGCCTGCAGGCGGGCGGCCACGTACTGGCGGGCGGCTTCGGGCAGGTCGGCGGCGGCGGTTACGGGCAGCTCTTGGGTACCGGCCGGCAGAATGAACACGGCATCAGCAATGGCGGGAAAATCGGCGGAGTAGGCGAGGGCTAGGGGCATGAGTGGAAGCAAATAAGGAGGAAACCAGGGCCCTCCTCCGGCCCGGAGCCGGAAGAAACGGCCGGGACTGGCGTATCTTTGGCCGTGAAGGTAGCCGATTTATAGAAGTGAGTACAGCGAAGCGAGAAGTTAGAGGTAGCTCTGACGGCTGTGCTTCGGGCTAGCTTCCGGCCAAGGTTCACGAAGAACCCCACTTCCTTTGCATTACTTACTTCTGCACACAGCATGGACTCCGTTAAAGCCAAAAAGCACCTCGGGCAGCATTTTCTCAACGACCCCAATATTGCCCGCAACATAGTGGAGGCTCTGCGTCTGCCCGATGGCGTGCAGGAAGTGCTGGAAATTGGCCCCGGCATGGGCGTGCTCACCCAAACCCTGCTGCAACACCCGGAGTATCGTACCTCGGTGGTGGAAATTGACCGGGAATCGGTGGAGTACCTGGGCCGGCACTACCCGGCGCTGGAAGGCCGCATCTACTCCCAGGATTTCCTGAAAATGGACCTGGGCAAGCTCTACCACGGGCAGCCGCTTACCATCATCGGCAACTTTCCCTACAACATCAGCTCCCAGATTTACTTCCAGGTGCTGGCCCACCGCCAGCAGGTGCGCGAGTGCGTGGGCATGATCCAGAAGGAAGTGGCCGACCGCCTGGCCGAAGGGCCCGGCTCCAAAACCTACGGTATCCTGAGCGTGCTGCTGCAGGCGTTTTACGGTATTGAATACTTGTTCACGGTGCCCCCGCACGTGTTCAGCCCCCCGCCCAAGGTACAGTCGGCTGTTATCCGCCTCACCCGCAACAGCACGGAAAGCCTGGCCTGCGACGAGAAGCTATTCTTCAAAGTGGTGAAGCAGGCCTTCCAGACGCGCCGCAAAACCCTGCGTAACGCCCTCAAGCCCTTCGGTATGCCGCCCGAAGCCACCACCGACCCCATTTTCGACAAGCGCGCCGAGCAGCTCAGCGTAGCCGATTTCGTGGGCCTGACCCAGCATGTGGAGAAGCACAAGGTGGATTAAAAATGCGTCGAAGCGCGAAAATTGGAATCATGGGAGTGGCTACTGTGGTCACGATAGTGGGTTGGATTTTCTGGAAGGCAACACAAACCATAGATGCAGGGGATTGGAGGCTACTGGCTAAAACCCCGAATTACTATACTAGAACTGACTACGAAGGGCACACTTCGCTAGGATATCAGAATCACTGGTGGCAAGAGCCGCAAAGCATAGTAGGTGGGTTTTATGACTTTAGGCGAATAAAGCAACAGGTAGTAGGGCACGATGCTGAACGTAATCTGTACGTGACAGCCGATCTGGCAGCCCGCAGTAGTGCAGAAGCGCGAGCATCTTTGACGTATCTGCCAGATTCAATAGGTAGTGAAGGTGCCGTACGTACCCATCATAAGTAGTCCAAACGTCTCAATCAAAATAATGTCCCTCTGCCTCGTCATCGACGAAATGCACCCCAGCCTCCCCGAGTACCTGGAGCCGCTGGGCGTGACGCTGCACTACCGCCCCGATCTGAAGGCGGCCGAAGTGCCTGCCGTGCTGGCTGCCCACCCCTACGACGGGCTCGTGGTGCGCTCCAAGCTGCGCGTGACGCGGGAACTGCTGGCCCACGGCCCGCACCTGCGCTACGTGGGCCGGGCCGGGGCCGGGGTGGATAATATTGACGAAGCGGCTCTGGCCGAAGCCGGCGTAACCCTGCTCAACGCTCCCGAAGGCAACCGGGACGCGGTAGGCGAGTATGCGGTGGGCCTGCTGCTGGCCCTGTTCCGCAATATTGCCCGCGCCGACCACGAGGTGCGGCAGGGCCAGTGGCGGCGGGAAGCCAACCGGGGCGAGGAAATCGGGGGCAAGACCATCGGGCTGCTGGGCTATGGGCACATGGGGAAGGCGTTTGCCAAACGCCTGCAGGCTTTCGACTGCACCGTGCTGGTCTACGACGAGAACCCCAACGTGGAGCCCAACCACCACGCTACGCTGGTGTCGCTGGCCGAGCTGCAGCAGCGGGCCGAGGTGCTGAGCCTGCATATTCCGTACTCGGCGGCCAATCACCACTTCGTGAGTGAGGAGCTGCTGGCGGGCTTCCGCAACCCATTGTGGCTGCTGAATACGGCCCGGGGCGAGGTGCTCGACCACGCCGCCGTGGTGCAGCGCCTGCAAACCGGCCAGCTGCGCGGGGCTGCGCTGGATGTGCTCGAAAATGAAAAGCTGACTACGCTAAGCCCCGAACAGCAGACCCGCTTCGAGCACCTGCGCACGGCTCCAAACGTGGTGCTCTCGCCGCACGTAGGCGGCTGGAGCTTCCAGAGCTACGAGCGCATCAACCGGGTGCTGGCCGAGAAGCTGCGGGAGTTTCTGGTGGGGAGATAATAGAAGCAGGACCTGTCATAGTGAGCGGAGCGAAGCACTCCGTCCTTTCCTGAGCCCGGAACGCTGGCCCATGCAAAGCCCTTGATACCACGCTGGCGTCAGGAATTTTGAGCGTTGCTCAGGGCTTGGTACTGCAACAAGGAAGGATTACTTCGCTCCACTCGTCATGGCAGCCCTTCACCACCCATAGCCTCTTTCCCCAACATTTCGTATATTTGCCTAAACCTGTTCCGGGGAGAACGGCCAGCCGTGCTGGCCGTTCTCCTTGTTTTTTGAGCTTACATCACCCCACCATGGCTACCATCAACTATTATACTCCCGAAGGTCTTCAGAAGCTGAAAGATGAGCTCCAGGACCTCAAAATCCGCGGCCGGGCCAAGGCGGCCGACGACCTGCGTGAGGCCCGTGACAAAGGCGACCTAAGCGAAAACGCCGAGTACGACGCGGCCAAAGAAGCGCAGGGCCTGCTGGAGCTGAAGATTGCTAAGCTGGAAGAAGTGGTTGGCAATGCCCGCCTGCTCGATGAGAGTAACCTGGACCTGACCAAAGTGCTCATCATGAGCAAGGTGAAGCTGAAAAACCTGAAAAATAACATGGTGCTCGACTACACGCTGGTAGCCGAGGAAGAAGCCAACCTGGCCGCCGGCAAAATCTCCGTGAAGTCGCCCATCGGCAAAGGCCTGCTGGGTAAGTCGGCCGGCGATACTGCCGAAATTACGGTGCCGGCCGGCAAGCTGCAGTTCCAGATTCTGGAAATCAGCCGCTAGCGGTGAATTTATGAAGCTGTGAGTTGGTGAATTTCACCGACTACGCAAAAGGGCGAAGCCACTGGCTTCGCCCTTTTGCGTTTTGCCCCGTACTTTGGCGGAACCCTGCCCGTAGTTGTTCACAACCTCACTATTTCACAACTTCACCATCTCCCCGCATGCCTTCCATTTTCTCCCGCATCGTATCCGGCGAGCTACCCGCGTTCAAGGTGGCTGAGGACGAGCACCACCTGGCTTTTCTGGACATCACACCTTTGGTAGAAGGCCACACGCTGGTTATTCCCAAGCGCGAAGTCGATTACATTTTTGATATGCCCCCGGCCGAGCTGGCAGCCCTGCACCTGTTTGCCCAGCGCGTGGCCAAGGGCGTGAAGGCCGCCGTGCCCTGCAAGCGGGTGGGCGTGGCCGTCATCGGGCTGGAAGTGCCGCACGCCCACATTCATCTGATTCCGATGAACCAGGTATCGGATATGAACTTCGCCAACCCCAAAATCAAGGTGCCGGACCAGCGCCAGAATCAGCTGGCCGCTGCTATTGGGGCGCAGGTGCCGGCCCAGGTAGCCGGTATTGCCGCCGCCCCCGCCGACCCGCGCGACACCAAAGGTGGCCGCGAAACCGTGGAGGAATCGGAGCCCCAGGCCAAGCAGAGCGCGCCCGCTGCTGCTGCCTCCAACGACCCGGCTCTGGCCCAACTGCGCGAGATGACCAAGGGCCTCGTGTACATGAGTGAGGGCGACGCTCCGTTGGAGCCGGTGAGTTTCGACACTCCCAAAGAAGGCCTTACCGAGGCTGCCCTGGCCCAACTGGCCGGCCTGCCCGCCGATACGAAAGTGGAAAAGCAGGAGCTGACCTACTTCCTGCGCAACCACACCGCCGACGATGGCGTGCTGGGCAACCCCGAGCTGGCCAACCGCTTCAAGGCCCTGCAGATGTACCTGAAACAGGAGCTGAGCGGCACGCAGGTGTACCGTTTCGGCACGGGCCCGCAGGTTCCAGTGCTGGTGCTGGGCGAAGCAGAAGGCGGCAAGCTGCAAGGCTTCAAAACGGTGCTGACAGAAACCTAAGCCAAAAACACCCCATTGTAGTTGTACCCCGAAGCTGTGCTCTGGCCTCGCGCATGGAAGGTAATTACCCTCTGACGCAGGCCGGAGCACAGTTCCGGGGTACTCGTTTTACTGCCACTTAGTCCTGCTTGGAAGCAGGCTGGGTAGGCGGCTCCAGGTAATACTGGTTGAGGCGGTTAAAATGGTTGTCCAGCTCCAGCACTAGCGGGGTGCCGGTGGGAATGTCCAGCTCGGCTACTTCGGCATCCGAAAGGTGGTCGATATACTGCACCAAGGCCCGCAGACTGTTGCCGTGGGCGCACACCAGCACTTGCTGGTGGCTGCGCAGGGCCGGCCCAATGGTTTCCGTCCAGAAGGGCAGAGCCCGGAATATGGTCTGGCTGAGGTTTTCGGTGAGGGGCAGCTCCCGGGCCGTCAGGTGGCGGTAGCGGGCATCGTGGCCGGGGTAGCGCGGGTCGTCGGGGGTGATGGCGGGGGGCAGCTCGTGCGGGTCGCGGCGCCAGCGCTGCACCTGTTCGGTCCCGTACTGGGCGATGGTATCGGCTTTGTTAAGGCCCTGCAGAGCCCCATAAAACCGCTCGTTCAGCCGCCACGATTTCTGCACCGGAATCCAGAGCAAATCCATAGCCTCCAAAGCCAGGTGCATGGTTTTAATGGACCGCTTCAGTACCGAGGTAAAGCCAACATCAAACGTGTAGCCGTGCTGGCGCAGTACGTCGCCGGCGTGCCAGGCCTGCCGCAATCCTTCCTCCGACAAATCCACGTCGGTCCAGCCCGTAAAGCGGTTTTCCTGGTTCCAGACACTCTCGCCGTGGCGAAGCAGCACAAGTTTCAGCATGAAGCGTATCGTCAGAATACAACGATAAGCACAACGGCTGCCCGTGGGCCGGGGTTACTCCGCCGGGCGGGGCATCAGCCCCCTGGGGCTGAACAGCACCGGGAAACGATACCGCCACGCATCCGAGAGAAGGATACTACTCCTCCACGCGCCGGGCCAGCAGGGCTACTACCAGTCCCATCACGGCAATAAGCGCAAATGAAACGCGTAAGCTGGTAGCCCCGGCTACCAGCCCGATAACCGGTGGACCCAGCAGGAACCCGGCAAACCCCACCGTGGATACAGCCGCCAGCGCCACGCCCGCCGACATGGTTTTGGACCGCCCGGCGGCTCCGTACACCAGCGGCACTACCGACGAAACGCCCAAGCCCACCAGCATAAACCCGATGGTAGCCGTAACAAAGCCGGGAAACGCCACGGCCAGCAGCAGACCAGCCGCTTCCAAAAAACCGCTCAGCATGAGCGTGCGGGTGCGCCCGAACCGGTCCGTAAACCAGTCGGCAATGAAGCGGCCGGCGGCCATAGTGCTCATGAAGGCGGCAAAGCCCACGCCTACCTGCGCCGTGGGGGCCTGCACCACTTTGCGGAAATACACCCCGCTCCAATCGAACATCGTGCCCTCACAGAGCAGGGAGCAGAACGCCAACACCCCCAGCAGCAGCAACGATTTATCGGGCAGTACGAAGATGGGGGCGTCGGCTTCGCGGGGCGCATCCTGGGGTAGCAGGAACGGCCGGGCCACCAGCAGCCCCAGCAGCACAATGCCGGACATCAGCAGGAAGTGGGGCAGCAGCGCCACGTGGTGGGCAATCATGAATGCTCCGATAGCCGAACCGGCAAAACCGGCCAGACTCCAGACCCCGTGAAACTTGGCCATGATTGAGCGCCCGTACAGGCCCTCCACGCCCACGGCCTGCGTGTTCACGCTGATGTTGGCCATGTTGCTGGCTACCCCAAACAGCACCAGCGCCGCCAGCAACTGCGGCACCGAGGCCGCCAGGGCCAGCAGCGGCAAACCCAGCGCGTAGAGCATCACGCCCAGCACGGCCATCAGCCGGCTCCCGAAGCGGGCCACCAGCCAGCCCGTGAGCGGCAGCGAAGTCACCAGCCCCAGCGGCACGGCCAGCAGCACGCCCCCCAACTCCGTGTCGGTGAGGCCCATTTGCTGCTGCACCGTGGGAATGCGGGCTGCCCAGGTGGAAAAGCACAGGCCCTGTAGCAGGAAAGTGCTGCCCACCGCCAGCCGGTAGGTGTGGCGGGGGCGCAAGGCGGGTGAGGAAATTGATTGAGTCAGCATGTGGCAAGCGGCCGGAGGCCCAAAAAAACGCCCATTCCACCCCCAAGGGAAGGGCAGAATGGGCGGGGAAGTCTCAAGGAAAAAACGATGAGGCGGTGGGACGCATCAGGGCAAAGGTACGCGCCCGAAACCGGAATAGTTCATTAATCTATGTAGGAACGTGGATTGGCCGTCCAGTTCCTGCATTCACCGTTCTGGTTTAATCCGGGCGTACTCCCACCTACAGATGGCTACCGAGTGGGGGCGGTATCTACCTGGGCCTCCAGCCGGTCCTGAGCGGCGAGGGGGAGCTTGCTGAGCAAATCCAGGCCGGTAGCGGCTTCAATGGCGTCGATGCTGGTGCGGTACTGGCTCCAGTCGGGGCTGACGGTTTGCTCATTGGGGGTATCCACGGCCAGCAGGCGGGCCTGGCCGGCGGCAACGCGCTGGATGTCGTTGGAGCCCTCGGGCAGAATTACCAGCACCTTCCAGACGCGGGCCGGCACGGTTACGTGACCATTGTCGATGGTAGTTTTGAAGCCGGCTGAACCGGTGCCGCCCTTACCGTAGCTGCCCATGATGATGTATACCTCCTGACCCCGCTGTACCTGCCCGCGCGTCCATTCCTCCAGGCTGCTCCAGGTGCGCTGGTTATTGTTGCCGGCCTGCGGAATCATGTTGGTCATCAGGAAAGTAGCCGAGTTATCGTCCAGCTCCCGGGTACGGTCAGCACTGGGGCAGTTGTGGCCCTTGTCGAAGCCGGAGCCGGAGTAGGAGTTGCGCGTGACCTGATAAAACTCCCGGGGCAGGGCCGGGTCGGGCCGGAAATCATCCTGGCGCGGGGCTGAGCCCATATCCGTGCGCGAGAGGTGCCAGCTCACCCAGGTGGGCGTACCACGCAGGGCGTTGTAGCCAATAGTGAACTGCGGCTTCACCAGCAGGTAGTTGGTAGGCATACTCACGTTGGCCGTGGCTCCGCTGGGGTTGCCCAGGCCCATATTGTCGTTGTCGGTGGAGGGGGCCTGATTAGGAACTTGGGAGGTGGAGGGCGTAGGTGCCGGGGCGGAAGGACGCGTAGTGGGGGCCGTTGCTACCGGGGCCGATTTGCCGCCTGGCATGGGCACACCGCTGGCCGTTTCCAGCTCAATGTCATCAATATTCAGTCGGCCGGAGCCGCCGTCCGTCTTGCGGATTTCCAGCCGCAGCGGGCCGGGGGTAGTGCCCTGGAAGGTAGTGGTGAGCAGGCGCGGGCCCTTGGCCTGCACCGGGTTGCCAATGCGCCGGAATGTGCGGCCCCCATCCACGCTGCCCCACAGTTCCCAGGTGCTGGCCGCGTCCTGCCCGTACGCGGCTGCGCTGATGCGAATGGTGCGCACCCCGCTGGGCGCGTCGAAGTTCATGCGCAGCCGGCCCCGGGCGCGCAGGCGGGCGGCGTGCTCCCCGCGCTTGTGGTCCTGGTCGGAGGAGCCGATGAGGGCCTCGGTGAAATGCCAGGAGCCGGAGCCCAGCTGCTCGTCGCCTTCGGAGTAGGCACCTTTGCCGCCCTGCTCAAATGTTTCGGGAAAGCGGCCGGAGACCTGCGTAACCGAGCTTTCCACCGGAATAGCCGGTGGCGCATCGGCGGGCGGCGCGGTCCGGGTGGTTTCGGGCGGGTTGGAGGAGCAGGCTGCCGCCGAAAGGCTGAGCAACAGGCCAGGAAGCAGGAGTGGGGAGAAGCGGCGCATAGCGGAAAGCAAAAATCTATCCGGCGAATGTAGCGTGAAGCGTTGGCTTGACGAAGTGCAGCCGGTGGCCCGTGGCGGCTGGTTAATGGCCGCACGAACTTTGTAGTGCCTGCCATGCACAACAAGCCGCTTACTTCTGTTTGATTTTGAGCTTGGTAGTGCCCCTGGGGGCTTTGGCCTGCTGCATCTGCGCGGTGAGGGGCAAACTGCTCATGGCCAGAATAATCTGGTCGTTGGGGAGGGAGGCGCAGGATAAGGCGGCCAAGCTGCCGTGCCATTTGTAGCTGAAGCCGTCCGGGCGGCCGGGGCCATAAAGAGCCTCGAACATGGGCAGCACTTTCTGCGCATTTTCGGGGCCGCGCACGATGATGGTGACAGTGGCAAACTGGCCCTTGTAGAACTTGTAGTGGATGCGGGCGGCCGAAAACTGCCCCACACGCAGGTCTTCGTCTTCCCGCTCGTAAATCTTCTCGTCGCCTTTGTCCTGCAATAGTTTCAGGTGCAGGCTTTCCGTGAGCGGGGAGCCGAAGCGCAGGCCCCGGAAGCCGTTGCTTTCATCAAGGCCGCGGACGGAGCCCTGCTGGGCGCGCAACGCCAGAGGCAGCACCAGAAACAGCACTGGCAGCAGGTGCCGGGCTTTCACTTGAAACAGGGGTAGAAGGAGGCGCATACGCAGAATCAGGCGGGCGACGGACCCGCTTGGCGCTAACGTGAGGGCCCGCAAAAACGTGTCCGGAAAGCCGCGGTTTTTGCGGGAAATAGCGCCGGCCACGTCATCAGACAACAGGGGCCTACAAGAACGCCATTCCTCGGCTTCGCTCGGAATGATGGGCCAATGGAATGACGGGCTGGGTTACCGGGCTTACTCCCGGCCGGCCAGGAAATCGGGATACACCTGGAGGCAGACGGGGGAAGGCAATTCCACGCTGGTGCCGGTGGGGGTGAGGCGGCCGGTGCGGGCGTCGGCGCGGTAGCTCACGATGGTGTTGCTTTGCTGATGGGCTACCAGTACCACCCGGCCGCTGGGGTCGAAGGTGAAGCTGCGCGGGGTTTTGCCGGGAAGCTTCACGTGCTCGACCAAAGTGAGGCGGCCGGTGGCTTCATCAAGGGCAAACACTACCAGGCTGTCGTGGCCCCGGTTGGAGCCCACTACAAAGCGGCCGTTGGGCGACACGTGTACATCGGCGCAGGCGTTCCAGCCGGTAAAATCGGGCGGGAGACAGGGAACGGTCTGGATTTCGCGAAGGGTACCCTGGCGGGCATCGTAGGCCAGGGCGGTAAGGGTGGAGTCCAGCTCGTTGATGAGGAAGGCCAACGGGCGGCTGGGGTGGAAGGTGAGGATGCGCGGCCCGGCTCCCGGCTTGGCCTGGAAGGCGGGCGCGGCCTGGCGCACCAGTTGGCCAGTGGAGCTGAGGGTGTAGCCGTACACGGTATCATTGCCCAGATCCACGGCGAAAAAGAACTTGCCGGCGGGGTCCGGCAGGATGCAGTGGGCGCGGGCGTTGCTTTGGTTTTTGTGGGGGCCGTGGCCGGTGTGCTGGTCCACGGAGGCGGCGGGCTGGAGCTGGCCCTCGGTGGTGAGGGGCAAAGCGGCCACGGTGCCGGTGCCGTAGTTGGCCACGAAGGCATGGCGGCCGGCTTTGTCGAGGCTGATGTAGCAGGGAATAGTGCCGCCCGAGGCCTGCTGGTTGAGCAGGGTAAGGCCGCCGGTGCCGGGGTCAATAGCAAAGGCGCTGACGCCGCCGTTGGGCGTGTTCTGGTAGTTATCTACCTCATTCACGGCGTAGAGGCGGCGGTGGCGAGCATCTACGGTAAGGAAGGAGGGGGCGGCTCCGCCCCGGGCCCCGGCCACGCGGGTAAGCGCGCCAGTAGTGGGGTTGAGCCGGTAAAGCCAGATGTTGTCCTGCTCCGCGGGGCCGTAGCTGCCCACGTACACGAGGTACGCGTCGGCGGCGGAACCAGCGCCGGCCCGCAGGCAGGCGGGCAGCAGGGCGGTGCCGGCTGCGCTTAAGCTAAGGGTGTATAGAAAGCGGCGGCGGGAAACAGAATGCGACATGGGAGAGCAGATGCAGGTGGAGCAGCGCCAAATGTAGCGCGTAGCCGGGAAGTAGCACGTGGTTGTGCTTGGGGTAACGTGCAACTCCGCTTCGCGCTACTTCAGATACTCGCCTGCAACTCGTGCGCGAAGCGGAGCTGCGCGCTACCGGCCGCAACGTCGGGTAGCAACCCGCGTCCTTTCGGCGCTACCTTGCGCTGTAAACTCCACTGTACATGCCCCACCGTTACTTCTCTCACACGCTGCCCCTGGCCGGCCTGCTGGCGCTGGCGGCCTGCAACTCCGGCAGCAAGCCCACCTCCGGCACGCCCGAAACCGTGAATGCCGACTTCGACCGGTACAAGCAGCGCTTCATCGACTCGCTGTGGTACTACAACCCCGAGTGGGCCAGCGGGGCCGGTTACCACCGCTACGATTCGCTGCTGGTGGTGCCCACCGCCAGCCGCCGTCAGACGGAAGCCGCCGCCCTGGCCCGTCGGCGGGAGGAAATGAAAACGTTTAAGCTCGAAGACCTGTCGGTGAATAACCAGACGGATTTCCGGCTGATGCAGAACTACCTGGAATCGGCCCGCTTCTACGCCGATACCCTGCGCGACTGGCAGTGGAACCCGGCCAATTACAACCTGGGCGGTTCGGTGGCGGAAATCCTGAACGGCCGCTACTGGCCCCTCGACCGTCGCCTGCGCGCCATCAGCCTCAAGCTCAGCCACGCCACCGACTACTACGAAGCCGCCAAGGAAAACATCCGGCAGCCCACCCGCGAGCATACCGACCTGGCCATCCGCCAGAACCAGGGCGGGCTGGAGGTGTTCGGGAAGGCGCTGGAGGATTCGGTGGCGAAGTCGGGGCTGTCGGAGCGGGAAAAGCAGGATCTGCTGGCCCGCGTGGCCACTACCCGCCTGAGCATGGAAGGCTACGTGCGCTTCCTGCAGCAGGAGGTGCTGCCGGCCGGGCAGTTCCGCTCGTTCCGCATCGGCAAAGACCTGTTCGCCCGCAAGTTCGCGCTGGATATCCAGTCCACGTACTCCGCCGACGAGGTGTACCGCAAGGCCCTGCAACACAAGCAGGAGCTGCTGCGCGACATGAAAAAGCGGGCCGCGCGGCTGTACCCGAAGTATTTCCCCGGCCAGCCCCAGCCCGCCGATTCACTGGCGGCGGTGCAGCAGGTAATCAGCCGTCTTTCGCAGCAGCACGCCACGCCCGCGGGCTTCGTGCAGGCCGTGAAGGACCAGATGCCCACGCTGGTAAAGTGGGTGGATGACCACCAGCTGCTCACCCAGGACCCCACCAAGCCGCTCGTAGTGCGCGAAACGCCGCTGTACATGCGCGGCAGCGGCGCCGGTGCCAGCATCTCGGCCCCCGGCCCCTACGACAAGGCTGCCAACACCTACTACAACGTGGAGCCCCTCACCGGCCAGCCCGCCGACCGGGCCGAGAGCTACCTGCGCGAATACAACCAGTACACCCTGCAAATCCTCAACATCCACGAGGCCATTCCGGGCCACTACACCCAGCTGGTGTACGCCAACCGCAGCCCCTCGCTCATCAAATCCATCTTCGGCAACGGGGCCATGATTGAGGGCTGGGCCGTGTACACGGAGCGCATGATGCTGGAGAGCGGCTACGGCGGCAACACCGACGAAATCTGGCTGATGTGGGACAAGTGGAACATGCGCGTGACCCTCAACGCCATCCTCGACCACGAGGTGCAGGCTGGCTCCATCACCGAAGCCCAGGCCGTGGCCATGCTTCGCCGCGACGGGTTTCAGGAAGAAGCCGAGGCCCGCAATAAGTGGCTACGCGCCACGCTCAGCCAGGTACAGCTCAGCAGCTATTTCACCGGCTCCACCGAAATCTACGACCTGCGGGAAGAGCTAAAGCGGCAGCAGGGCCAGCAGTTCAACCTGAAGGCCTTCCACGAGCAATTTCTGAGCTACGGCAGCGCCCCCGTGAAATACATCCGGCAGATGATGCTGGCCGGCAACAAGCAGAACTGATTGCCCGTTTCAGGACAAGAAAAAAACCGTTCCGGAAAGGAATTTTCCGGGGCGGTTTTTTTGTCTGCTGAGGAAATTTTGTCCTTCCGGCCTGCCCCGGAGCCGCGCCTCACCAACCAGTCAGCTGCATGAAAGTACTAGATACCAATGATGAGGGCCTACGCACCCTTATTCACGACTACCCGCGGGTAATTGCCAAGTTCACCTCCGAAAACTGCGCCGTGTGCAGCCTGCTGGCCCCGCCTTTTGAGAAGATGTCGACGGATGAGCGGTTCCGGAACACCGCTTTTCTGCGGCTGGATGCCGACGAAAACCCGGTGGCCCGCAAGATGATGGATACCAAGGTAGCCCCGTTCTTCGTGTCGTACTGCCGGGGTGTGCTTATGGAGTGCGATACGCTGCGGGCCGAGGAGGAAGTGCTGGAAATGCTGCAAAACCTGCAGCGCTGCACCGATGTGGCCCCGCAGTCGGCCTAATATCGTCCGTCGGTAATTGGCAAGGCATCCTGGCCGCGAAGCACTGGCAGCATTTCCTGCCGTAGCTTCGCGGCCATGTTCTTTATCCTGTCCAAGCTCCTCGATTTTGTGTTGTCGCCGGCCGTGTGGCTGGTAGGGCTGGTGCTGCTGGCGGCGCTGGGCCGCCCCGCCCGCTGGCGCAAGCACCTGCTGTGGGCCGCAGCCATCGGGCTGCTTATCTTCACCAACCCCGCTCTGGTGAACGAAGCCTTGCTGGCCTGGGAGAAACCGCCCGTCACGCTGCGTCAGCTGGGCCGCCACGATGCGGGCATTTTACTCACCGGCATTACGGAGGGCCAAAAAACACCCCACGACCGGGTATATGTGGGCCCGGGAGCCGACCGGCTGCTGCACACGCTGTGGCTGTACCGGGCTGGGCGTATCCGGCGCATCATCATTTCGGGCGGCTCCGGCGCGTTAATTCAACCCAAAACAAATGGGGAGGAGCCACGCACCGAAGCCGAGGAGCTGCAGGTACTGCTGCGTCTGGCCGGCGTGCCGAAGCAGGATATTCTGCTGGAAACCCGTAGCCGCAACACCCGCGAAAATGCGCTGTTCACCAAGCAGCTATTGGCCCAGCACCCCGAAATCAACTCCACGGTGCTCATTACGTCGGCCTTCCACCAGCGCCGGGCCATCGGGTGCTTTGCCAAAGTAGGGCTGCACCCCGCACCTTTTCCGGCCGGTTTCTACTCATCTGACCACAAACCCACCCTCACGTACTGGCTGCTCCCCGGCGACCAGCCGCTGGCCCTCTGGAGCATTCTTCTCCATGAAATGGCCGGCTACGCAGTGTACCGGCTGCTGGGCTACGCCAGCTAAAGTTATACGGGTTGGCCAAAGCTAGGCTGTGTCTGAAAAGTGGTGTTGCAAAATGCGCCGAATACAGGCCAACAAGGCCATGTTGAGGAAGTGTGCATCATGTTTGTCGTAGCGAGTAGCCACGCGGCGGTGCTCCTTGAGCGAACCGAAAAAGCGCTCTACGACGTTGCGGCAGGCATACCGTTGCGGCTCGATGCGCGGCGGGCGGCCGCGTCGGCGGCAGTGCTGGCCTGCGGCAGGCCGGCGCCGCGGAATGACCGCGCGAATGCGGCGCCGGCGCAGCCAGCGGCGGATGTGCTGTGCGTCGTAGCCGCGGTCGGCAATGAGCTGACGCGGTCGGCGGCGGGCGCGTACCTGCTCGCACAAGGGCTCGAACTGCGGCGCGTCGTGGCGCTGCCCGGCCGAGAGCTGCAGGGCCAGTGGCGTGCCCGCTCCGTCGCAGACCACGTGCAGCTTCGTGGTCAGACCACCGCGGCTGCGCCCGAGGCACTGGGCTTTTTTTTCGCCCCGCCGGCCGCGCTTTTCGTGGCGCGCACCGTGGTCGAGTCCACCAGCCACGTGTCCAGGTCGAGCAGCCCATCTTGGTCCAGGCGTAAGCGCAAGGCGGCCAGCACCCGCTCGAAGGTGCCGTCCGAGGACCAGCGCCGGAACCGCTCGTAAGCCGTTTGCCACGGGCCGTAGCGCGCCGGCAAGTCCCGCCACGCCGCACCCGTGCACAGGATCCACAACAACGCGTTCCACAGCGGCCGGTCGTCGCGCCGCGGCCGGCCCGTGCGCTGCGGTGGCAACTCGGCTGCCACCACGACCCACTGCGCATCCGTTAACTCGTATCGTGCTGCCATACTCTAAGTTAAGCAACACCACTTTTCAGACACAGCCTAGTTCCCCTCCTTGGAAAGGAGGGGTTAGGGGTAGTTGATGAACGTCAGGACGACTATTGTAGCTGGATGATGTTCAATAGTTGTCAACCACCCCTAACCCCTCCTCATCTGAGGAGGGGAACTAGCTCTAACTCTAGCTTGCAACTTGGTTCATTACATCCAGGGAAGCAATCTGGGCGCGGTATTCCAGGGGCAGCAAGCTGGTTTTGGCCCACTGGCTGAGGCGGAGGTGGCGGGTAGCGCGGTAGAACGGTACTACCGGCCCCAGCCAGGAGCGGCGGCCAATGGCCAGCAGCCGGCTCACTCCAGCAGGCACCACCAGCCGCTGTCCCTGCAGGAGCAGCTGATACCGCACCGGACCCAAATGGCGGCGGTACTGGCGGTATAAATCGGTGGTACAGGCGCTGTGCTCCAGGTCCTGCTCCAGGTGCCGTTGCCGGTCCGGGAGCCAGGCCGCGTAGGTGGCGGGAATGTCCGGGACGCCCATGCGGCGGCCCACTCGCCCAAACACGTCGAACACTTCAGCCCGTTCGGCCTCCGTGAGGGGCCGTTCCAGCAGCTCAAAGGCCCGGATGGAATAATCTATGAGCATGTACAGCACGTCCCGGTAGGCCCAGGCCGGAATCGGTTGGCCGCGTTGGGCTTCCACGGCACCGTGAATGGCGGCAATGGTATCAATAGCCTGCTCGGCCCCGGCGCGGTCGGCAAACACAATGCGGCGCGCGTATTCCACCGTCGAGAACAAGCGGCCCAGCGGATCGGCGGGCAGGCGGCCGGTGAAGTACAGCCAATCCACCGCCTTGTTCACCGCAAATTCGGCCGCGGCCCCGGCAAATATGAACAGGACAGTATCGGCCTTACCCCAAATGGTGCGGACCACCGAATCCTGCGCAACAAAATATTCCATACGGCTCGGTAACACTCCCGTTTCGTGAAAAAGCTCAGTGGGTAGTGCTATTGTGTACAATGTTATTTCAAATAACTTTGAATTACAAAGTTAATTTTTGCGCCCAATTCGTCATTACCTGTATGCTGCTCAGAAGTGGTGCTGTAACCTCTGCCTGTAATGCCCATTCGTAGCCGGGCACAGTATGGCCTGAGGGCATTGTTAACCGTGTTGCTGGGTTTGGCTTCGCGCCGGTTCGGCGCGGACCTACCCGGCTGGGTAATGCTGTATGCCGGCGACGCGCTCTGGGCCTTGCTGGTGTTCTGGCTGTTACGTGGGGCCCAGCCCCGGTGGACGCTCATGCGGGCTGCCACTTTGGCCGTTGGCATTGCCTATGCCGTGGAAGTCAGCCAACGCTACCACGCGCCCTGGCTGGATGCCCTGCGTGGTACCACGTTAGGTGGGCTGGTACTGGGGCATGGTTTTCTGTGGAGCGACTTGCTCTGTTACACCTTTGGAATTGCGTTAGGAGCAGGGCTGGAATGGATGCGGCAGCGCGGTGCAGTGTAGGTAGAAGACAAGCCAACCCTAAACCCCAAACAGTCCCTTCCTGGCTTCACCGGAAAGGACCGTTTGGGGTTTAGGGTTGGCTTCAGTAGCACTCGGTACTCCTGTGGACTTTCTTAGCTGCTACCTACACGGTGTGTCGTGCGCGTAGAGGCGCCTGCTTGCGTCTCACTCGTTGCTGATGCTGTTTACCCTGAACGAGCCCCGGCGTCCTTGTTCAATGGCGAGACGCATATTCGCGTCTCTACACCGTTCGGCAAGGCGTTACTCAACCTTTTTTGCCGGTTCAGTCTTGGGCTCGGGAGCAACCCAGATAGACTTCTGATTGACGAACTCCCGAATGCCCAGGTGCGACAGTTCGCGTCCGTAGCCTGACTTTTTCACGCCCCCGAACGGCATTTCCGGCGACGACTTCACCAGACTGTTCACAAACACGGCCCCGGCCTCCACGCGGCGGGCCAGCGCCTGGCCCCGAACCGCGTCGCGCGTCCAAACCGAGCCGCCCAGCCCGAAGCGGGAGTCGTTGGCGAGGCGGATGGCATCGTCGGCGTCTTTAGCTTCCAGAATGATGGCTACGGGGCCGAAGAATTCCTCCGAATAGGCCCGTTGGCCGGGTTTTACCTGGCTGAGCATCATGGGCCGGAACAGGGCCGTGCCGGGCTTGCTCTGGCCGCCGTACAGCTCCACTTTAGCGCCTTGTTTCACGGAATCCTCTACTTGCTGCGTCAGCTCGTCGGCGAGGTCGGCGCGGGCCAGGGGGCCGTATTGGGTAGCCGGGTCGAGCGGGTCGCCGGGACGGAAAGCCAGCAGGTGGGTTTTCATCTGGCTGATAAAGTCCTTCAGTATCGGTTTCTCCACAATGAAGCGCTTGGCGGCAATGCAGCTCTGGCCAGCGTTAATCATGCGGGCCTGGGCGGCGGTTTTGGCGGCCAGAGCCACGTCAGCGTCGGCCAGCACAATAAATGCGTCGGAGCCACCCAGCTCCAGCACGGTTTTCTTGATTTGGCGGCCGGCAGTGGCCGCCACGGCGGCCCCGGCCGGCTCCGAGCCGGTCAGCGTTACGGCCCGCACCCGGTCGTCGGCAATCAACTTC
This sequence comes from Hymenobacter sp. 102, assembly GCF_049949205.1. NCBI lineage: Bacteria > Pseudomonadati > Bacteroidota > Cytophagia > Cytophagales > Hymenobacteraceae > Hymenobacter > Hymenobacter sp. 102. Next base: position 980,529 of record NZ_CP188172.1, on the reverse strand, counting down.
TCCACCACATCGGAACCTACCAGCAGCGTGCGGAAGGTGGCGGGCGGGAAGCCGGCATCGTGGAATATTTTTTCCAGGGCCAGCGCGCACTGCGGCACGTTGGAGGCATGTTTGAGCAGCCCCACGTTGCCGGCCATCAGGGCCGGGGCGGCAAAGCGCACCACCTGCCAGAACGGGAAGTTCCAGGGCATAACGGCCAGCACGATGCCAATGGGCTCGTAGGCAATGAAGCTGCGCTGCGCCTCGGTTTTGATTTCCTCATCGGCCAGAAATTGCTCGGCGTGCTCGGCGTAGTAGTCGCAGCAGAGGGCGCATTTCACGGCCTCGGCCCGGCCATCAGTCACGGGCTTGCCCATTTCCAGGGCCATCAGCTCGGCCAGCTCCTGCTGCCGCTCCCGCAGCAGCTCGGCAGCCCGGCGCATCAGCGCGGCCCGGTGCGCAAAGGTGGTAGTACGCCACTGGCCAAATGCCCGGTGGGCCTGGGCTACAATCTGCTCGGTTTTAGCTTGGCCGAAAGGGCGAAAGCGCCGCTCCACGCGGCCGGTGTAAGGATTCAGGGATTCGATAGGCATGGCGTTGGGCAAAAGGAGTAAGAAACGGGCAGTTGGCAACCCAAACAAGTACGGCAGGCGGGTGGTTATGCCAGCATCGTAACTCCGGAACCAAGCGGCCCGTAGCACGGGGGCAGGCAGCCGAAACCTCACTTTCTGGGTTCTGCCGCGCCGAAATTTAGGTTTATCGTGTACTTTCGTTTCATTCGCAGGGTTTGGCTGCGTACGCCATCCTGTTCCTTTTAGCTGCTGCCCGTGTCTGCTACTACTCCAGAGTCAGCTGCCCTCGAAACTGAAGTTCTGCTCGTGCAGCGTTTGCGCGACCGGGACGAAGGGGCCATGACCATTTTCTACAACAAGTACTCCGCGGCCCTGTACGGTGTAATTCTGCGCATCGTGAAAAAGGAAGAAACGGCTGAGGATGTGCTGCAGGAAGCAATGGTCAAGATCTGGCACTCCTTTCCATCCTACGACGCCGAAAAAGGACGCCTGTTTACGTGGGTGATGAATGTGTGCCGAAATTTAGCCATTGACAAAATCCGGTCCCGACAGTACCGCGTAGGTAGTCGTATGCAGCCCATCGAAGAAAGTGCAGCGCTGCGGCAGGCCGCCGAGCCTTCGTTCCGGCCTGAGCACATTGGCCTGCAGGAGATGACCAGCCAGCTGACTCCGGATCAGCGGCAAATCGTGGACCTGCTTTATTTCGGCGGATTTACGCAAAGCGAAGTGGCAGAAGAACTAAACCTACCCCTTGGGACGGTAAAAACCCGGGCCCGGGCGGCTATCAAAGTACTTTCTAAACTGATTCGGTAATCGTGAACGTACAGGACTATATCGAATCTGGCATCCTCGAAGAATACGCCTGCGGCGTACTCAGCGAGGCCGAGCGCGCCGCAGTGGAGCGCATCGCGCGGGAACACCCGGATGTAGCCCGGGAGTTGCAACAAGTAATTACTGGACTGGATGCTTACGCGGAAGCCCATGCTGTGACGCCTCCGGAAGCCATGCGGGAGCGAGTACTGGCGGGCTGGCAACAAGCCATTCGGGCTACGGCCGAACAGGAAAAAACCGGTTCCAAGACGGAGGCTTCAACTGCCGCCCCGTTCATGACGGCCTCCGTAGCATCGCACGAGCGGGAAACGGCAGGTGTCTCCGAAGGTGTTGTACGGCAACTGCCCGCCCCCAATGGGCTGAAATGGCTGATTGCCGCTTCAGTGGCATTGTTGCTGCTCAGTGGCTTGGGTAATTATCTGCTCTACAGTCGGCTGCAGGAAACAGAAGCCAATCTGGAAGTAGCTCAGTCGGAGCAGTCACGCTACGCGGCAACGCAGCAGGCAGCCCTGAAAGAGCGGGACCAGGAGCTAGCCGTTCTGCGCAGTGCCGATTTCCGCGCAGTGGAGTTGAAAGGCACGCCCAAAGCTCCCGAAGCTATGGCGCGGGTATACTACAACCCCAAAACCAAGGCCGTGTACGTGGATGTGCGCAACCTGCCGGCTCCGCCCAGCGGTAAGCAATATCAGCTCTGGGCTCTTGACAACGGTAAGCCCGTGGATGCCGGGGTACTGGCCTCGGCTACCGCAGCCGGCGACAGTATTCAGCAGATGAAGGAGATTGCCAGCGCCCAGGCGTTTGCCATGACGGTGGAAGACGCCGGCGGGGTTTCCTCGCCCACGCTTAGCACCATGACGGTAATCGGTAACCTATAAGGTAGCTGAGCAGTACAGGAAGGGGCAGGCCGCGTACGCGGCCTGCCCCTTTGTGCGTTTGGGCCTGTTTGCGGACCACCTGCGCAAAAAGCACTTACCTTGCTGCTTCCACAAAGTCTTACGCTGTACCTGTGCACGGAACCATATTCACCCTGCTAAAACGCTACGTTCAAACCCAATACGACCATAGTACCTGGGTGCGGCTGCTGGAGGTATCGGAACTGACAGCGGCCGACTTCGACCACAAGAACGTATACCCCGATGAGCACATGTACCGGCTGGTAGGGGAGGCTGCCACAATGACCGGGCTTTCGGCTGATGAACTGCACGAGAAATTTGGCGAATACCTGGTCCCTGACTTAATGTATATGTACCAGCGCCTGCTGCAGCCGCACTGGACCACCCTGGATATGCTGGAGCATACGGAGGGGACCATGCACCGACAAGTGCGGCAGGAGCACGCCGAAAATGCGCCGCCCGTGCTGAATATAACCCGGGTTTCGCAAGATGAACTGCTGATTGACTACGTGTCCAAGCGGCGGATGGGCGCCCTGGCCGTGGGCATCGTGCGGGGGGTGGCCGCCTACTACGATGAGGCCGACCAGATTGTGGTGGAGCCCACCACCTCAGAAAACGGGGAGAAAGTGCGTATCCGGGTCCGGCGGGTGCAGCCGGAGAGGTAGAGACCAGTCTGGCCAAACATTCATGCGGGCTACGTGCGTACTATAGCGCACGTGAGAGTTTGTTTTTTGTGTATGCTGCGTGTTTTCGTACTTCGGATAGGCTTGGGTTTCAGTGCCCTGCTGCTATCCTGTTCCTCCGATTCAGCCACCAAGTCCACGCCTGTGGCCGTTTCCGCGCCGGATGACATCCCGCTGATGCGGCGCGGCAGCCCGTTTTGGCTGGAATGGGCCATGAATCCGCTCTGGGAAGATGGACGGGCCGAAGTAGCGGAATACGACGCGGAACAGGAACTGGAGGGTGAATCCCGGCGCTTCACGCTCACCCAGATTACCGGCAAGCAGGAATTCAGCCAGCAGTTTAACGTGCAGACTTCCCAGCGGGGTATTCGCGACGCGTTTCCGGTGCTGCAGCTTACCCAGCTGTACAGCGTGCCCGGGCAGCCTTACCCGCAGCACGTGCAGGTATGCCAGGTTTTCCGCCGCGACCAACCCGTGCAATTGCACAAGCTCACGGCCACGGTGCAGGAGTGGGGTGGCAGCGTGTTCAAAACCCTGACCGATGATGGCCTGCAGTACCAGCAGCAGTACAATTCCTATCAGGAGGGAGAGGGGGCCGGGCAGCGGCTGCTGCATCGGGGGGTGCTGGTGGAGGATGCGCTGCCATACACTCTGCGTAGCCTGAGTTTCGAAAAAAAACCGGCTTTTGCGGCCCGCATCTACGAGCTGCAGCAAACCAGCCACGCCTCCGCGCCCAGTCTGTACAAGGCCCGCATTCAGGTGGAAGAAGCAGCGGCGGCCGACACCCCGGAACCAGCCTGGCGGGTACGGGTACGCCTTTCGGCCACCCGGGAGAATGTATATTGGTTTGCCCGTTCCTATCCCAACGTGCTGCTGCGGCAAACCACCTGGAATGGCCGCCGCCTGTGGCTCAAGAGGCTAAGCCGGGTACCTATGCGCACTCCCGCCGACTCGGCCGCCGCTCCGGGAGCCTGAATCACCCTGTAGTGGCTGCCTAGAGAAGAAAGAACAGGCTGAGCTCCGGCAAATGGCGTAGCTTTACGGTTCAGCTTGCGGCTGTTTATTGTTACCTGCCTATGCCCGGTTTGTTCCAGGAAATTTTTGAGCGCGCCCGCCGGGAAAAACGGCTGCTGGGCGTGCGCACCAGCCAAAGTGACCCAAGCCGCTTCTCAGTGGGCTACGTGCTGAGCTATTCCGACGAGGTAGTGATGCTACGCATTATCAACCGGGACGGCATGTCCACGGCCATTCAGTCGTTTAATCTTCCGGAGATTTTCCAGCTGGATTTCGATGACCAGTACATCCGCCACGTAGAGTTCAAGGCCGATAATCTGGATAAAGTGTACGCCGGCGTAAAATCTCCCCCGTTTCTGGAGCAGGAGTACCTTACGGTGCCCCTGCTGCTGGAGCGGGCCCAGCAACAGGGGCAGCTGGTAAACGTGTACACCCACCTAGGCATGGACTATTACGGCTACGTGCGCCAGCTGACCGCCGAGCAGGTGCTTATGGAATGCTTCACGGAGTACGGCCTGCCCGATGGGCTGGTGGTGTTCCGGGTGGAGGAAGTCCGCAACTTTATTTGGAGCAACGAGGATACGCGGGTGCTGGAGCTGCGTCTGAAGCAGCGGGGAGCTTAATCAGTCCGGGCATAACCTAACGCCGCAACGGAGAGTTTACGGGGTGTCCTTCTTTCATCTCGCTCCGTATGCTGCGCGTCTGTTTTTGCCTATTGCTAAGTGCCTGGATGCTGGCTGCCCCGGTTGCGGCTCAGGTGCCGGCCCCGCTTAATGCCACGCTCGACGGGTTTGCTTATCCGTATCCGGTACAATACCTGCCCCTCACGCTGGAGGGCCAGCGCGTGCGCATGGCCTATATGAATGTGCCGGCCACAACTGCCCCCAACGGGCGCACAGTGGTATTGCTGCACGGTAAAAACTTCTTCGGCGCTTACTGGCGCGAAACCATTCGGATACTTACGGCCCGGGGCTTCCGGGTAGTAGTGCCCGATCAGGTAGGTTTCGGTAAATCCGATAAGCCCGCCCTGCATTATTCCTTTCATCAGCTGGCCCTCAATACGCACCGCCTTCTGGATACTTTAGGTATAAAGCAAGCCGTGGTGGTGGGGCATAGTATGGGCGGCATGCTGGCTACTCGCTTTGCACTGCAATACCCACAGCAAACAGCGCAGCTAGTGCTGGAAAACCCTATTGGGCTGGAAGATTACCGCTTGGGTGTTCCGTTTCAGCCCATTGCAGAGGTAGAGGCCACCGAACGAAAAAGTACTGAAGCCAGCATTCGCAAGTACCACGCTACCTATTACCCCCACGGCTACCCCAGCGCCCACGACGAGTGGTTACTGCCGCTGGCAGCTCAAACCCGCCACCCCGACTTTCCACGGGTAGCCCGGGCCAATGCCCTTACCTTCGCTATGATTTACCAGCAGCCGGTATGCTACGAGTTCGGACTATTGCAGGTGCCTACGTTGCTTATTATTGGTCAGGATGACCGAACTGTGGTGGGTAAAGGCCTCATCAAAGACCCCGCCGTACTGGCCCGTATGGGACAGTATCCCGCGCTGGGTCAGCGCACGGCCGCCGTCATAAAAGGCAGCCGATTGATAGCGCTACCAGGCGTGGGGCACATTCCGCATTTGGAGGCCACAGAGGCCTTTCACCGGGAACTGCTGGCATTTCTGCAGTAAGCTAGTAACGTGGCCCAGCCTAGTGATGATGGTGGTGATGCCCACTGTCGGGCTTGCCGAACAGGTTGAGCAGGGAGCCGAAGATGTACAGACCCAGCCAGCAGAGGTACAAGTAGTTGTAGCCGGCGGGCTGAGCGTGGCCCAATGCCCGGATAATGAGCTGCGCGCCCCCGCTCATAATGGCTCCCACCAGGGCAATGTACTGAAAGCTGTTGAGGGCACTGGGCCGGTAAAGTTTTGAAAAGTCCATGCGCTAGTAAGAAGTCAGGGCTTCTACCGGGGTTCCGGACAGGAGAGCCGGGCAGCAGAAGCAGGCAGTAAAAATAGGTACGGGAATTTTGGGGCGGGGTATGTACTACTGGCAAAGGCGGGTGAAGTTCAACCCCGGCCCCGTGGCGCGCGTACAGCCAGCAGATACGTTCCACTCAACCCCGCCCCACGCATGGCTACCAATAACGAAAATTCGAACAAGGACATCATCCACAACGACAACCAGGCCATTCCGGAAAATGAGCAGCTGGAAAAAGAGAAGGAATTCAAGCAGGACATGAGCAATGGCAAGGCGGCCAGTGACCCCTCGGCCCAGCGCAACACCGGGGCCGGTGGCTACACCCAGCGCTCCGACCAGAAAGATCAATTGGAGAATCTGCACATTGGAGGAGGTGAAGGCCAGCCCCAGGGCGGCAACGAGCACCACGAAGCCGGTGAGCAAGCCAGTGGCCCGGGTTTTGAGGTAGAAGGTAGCTATGATATGGGCAACCCCATCCGTTCTCAGGAACAGGAGTTTGGCGAGAAAGCCCCTAGTGGTCCCGCCAAGCCCGCCCACGATTAGTACACTTCTCAGCGTCTGCGCCCCAGGTACAAACGGCCGGTTCTCAATCTGAGAGCCGGTCGCTGTTATTTTCGGATATGGCACTAAAACTGTCTGTTTTATGCAAGGAGAGTAATAAGCGTATCCAAAAATTGGAAAGATGCTAGGAGGACCATCGGCAAAAGATTTATCTTTAGCAGCCGGTTGTGTCAGCCTTCCGCAACGGAAACCTGACGCAGCCCGGCTCACTTCTTTCGCCTACACAGTTCCCACCTTCACTCTACCCGGCTTATGGATGCCAATACATCTACCCCAACTGAACCCGAAGACATTTCCGCAGACCTGAGCCACGAGGAAGAAGAGTTTTCTTCCGGCAACCGGAAGCTGGCCATCATCGTCGGCAGCATTCTGGTGTTGTTGGTGCTTGGCTATATACTGCTGCCGGCCCAGGCTACCCGCCGCATTGCCAGCGCCATGCCCGTCATGGAGCTGGGGGAGGCCACCGTAACGGCTTCGCGCCCCACGGAGGAAGCCGAGCCGGAAGCGGAAGCTCCGGCGGCTACGCCCGCCAGCAAGGCCGCCACTACCACCGCCAAACCCACTGCTACGGCTGCAACCACCACTGCCGCCCCTGCCACTGAGGCACCGGTTGTGGCCGCCGCGGAGGAGCCGGTAGCCGTAGAGCCGGTACCCGCCGCATCGGCAGTTGCCGAGGCAGCTCCCGCTACTGTTACCATGAGCGGCCGTATTCTTGACGAAAACGGCCGCCCCATGGCGGGAGCAACCGTAATGGCCCGGGGCTCGAAGAAAGTAGTGGGCACCGATGCCAACGGCAATTACTCCATTGAAGTACCGGCCGGCGAAAACACGCTGGTGTACGGCTACGGCGGCTACGAGGACCAGGAAGTGCGCACCCGCAGCACCCAGCCCCAAAACGTAACCCTGCTGCCCCGGGAAGGCGCCCGGCGTAAGCGCCGCTAGACTGTCCCTCGAGTACAGGCAGCAGGAGTCCACAAAAAAACCGTTCCGGCCAGCCGGAACGGTTTTTTTTGTGGACTCCTGCCGGCAAAGCTTCCGGCTATTCATCCTGCGTTGGGCTGCCCGCCGCAAACCGCTTGCCGAACAGGAAGTACACCGGCACACCCAGGGCGACCAGCAGCAGCCCGCGCTGGGCAAACTTGGAGTTGGCGGGGTCGGTGAGCAGGATAAAGCAGAAGGCGGAGGCCAGCACCACGTACAGCAGCGGCACCACCGGGTAGCCCCAGGCCCGGTAGGGGCGCGGAGCCTCGGGGCGGGTGCGGCGCAGCACGAAAATGCCGATGATGGTGATGACGTAGAACAGAATCACCGAGAACATCACGTAGTTCAGCAGCTCACCGTAGGAGCCCGAGAGGCAGAGCAGGCAGGCCCACAGGCACTGGCCCCACAGCGCCACGCTGGGCACCCCGGCCTTGTTCAGCTTCGCCATGCCGGGAAAGAACACGCCATCCTTGGCCATGGCGTAGTACGCCCGCGCCCCCGAGAGCAGAATGCTGTTGTCGGCGCTGAAGGTGCTGATCATAATGAGCACGGCCATCACGTAGGCCCCGGGCGCGCCCAGAATGGCCTCGGCGGCGGCGGTGCCTACCCGGTCGTTGGCGGCATACATAATGCCGCGGCCCATTACGTCGGTGGCCGTGGGGTCGCCGTGCAGGGGCAGCACCAGCAGGTACACCACGTTGATGAGGATGTACAGGGCCGTCACGATGCCGGTGCCCATGGCCATGCTGAGCACAATGGTGCGCTCGGGCCGTACAATTTCATCCCCTGAGAAGCCGATGTTGTTCCAGGCATCGGAGCTGAACAGGGAGCCCGTCATGGCCAGGCCAATGGCCGATACCAGGGCCGTTACGGTGAGGGGCGTGCCTTGGCCGGCGGCATCGAAGCTCATGGCCTGCCACACGTGCTGGAAGTTCTGGCTCACGGCCTGCCCGTTCACACCCAGCGTAAGGCCGAACAGGATGAGCAGGCCCAAGGCCACCAGCTTGGTGCTGCCGAAGATGTTGGAAATCAGCTTGCCCGAGCGTACGCCCCGGGAGTTGATGAAGGTGAGGAACACTAGCAGCCCGATGGCCAGCAGCTGCACCGTGCTGAAGGTGAAGGTGCCCAGCAGCGGCACGCCTTCCAGCTGAAACAGCACGTTGCTCTCCGAAAACCAGGGCAGCAGCACCCCCGTGAAGCGGGCAAATGCCACGGCCACGGCCGCAATAACCCCGGTCTGAATTACCAGAAACAGCGTCCAGCCGTACAGGAAGGCCACCAGCTTGTTGTAGGCCTCGCGCAGGTACACGTACTGCCCGCCTACTTTGGGGAACATGGAGGAAAGCTCGCCGTAGCTCACGGCCCCGGCCAGGGTAATCACGCCCGTCAGCAGCCACACCACCAGCAGCCAGCCCGTGGAGCCCACCTTGCGGCTGATATCGGTGCTGACGATGAAAATACCGGAGCCAATCATGCTGCCGGTCACAATCATGACGGCGTCAAACAGCGTAATGGCCCGCTGAAAATGGCCTTGTTTTTCGGACATAGGGAGGAGGGTAGGAAGTGTTTCGGGGCGGAAGATAGAAAACTGCCCCGCAAACCCCGCTACCGCCCGGGCCGTAGCAACGGTGCACTCCGCGCCGAACTACTATTTTTGCCGGCCCCATCTCCCGGGTTTCCCGCATGTCGAACCGCGTACTGGTTTTCTTAACGGCTTTGCTGCTCTTCACGGCGCTGGGCTCCTACGTGTATTACCGCCGCACCGTGGCCCGCGTACCCGTGGACCCCTGGGCTCTGGTGCCCGACGATGCCGTGCTGGTGGCCGTTACCCGGGACCATCCCACGCTGGTGCGCCACCTGAAGGAAACCCAGCTTTGGGACAATCTTTCGGCCGTGCGCTACTTCCAGCAGGTGGAGGAGCAGCTGGTGCTGGCCGATAGCCTTACCGGGGGGCGCAACGTGGTGCTACGGTTTCTGGGGCGTAAGCGGGTGTTTACCTCCCTGCACGTAACGGGGGCGGGCCAGTTCGATGTGCTGTTTCAGATTCCGATTGGCAGCGTACGGGAGTACCGGCAGGTGCGCAGCCTGCTGGAAGGCCTGGGCCGGGACCCGCAGTTCCGGGTAACCGACCGGCAGTACGCGGACCAGCTGCTGACCGAGGTGCGCCCCCGGGGCAGCCGGGAAGGCCTCACGCTCATGAACTACCGCAACCACCTGCTGCTAAGCGCCAGTCCGGCGCTGGTAGAAGCCGTGGCCCGCCGCCTCGAAAACCCGGAAACGCCCACCGTCGCCGCCGATTTTCAGAATACCGACTTTTTCCAGTTGCGCGACGTGGACGCCACCGTGCTGCTCAACCAGCGGCGGCTGCCGCAGCTGCTGGGCGTTTTCTTCCGCCAAGACCTCACCCCCGAAATAACCACGGTGGCCAGTCTGGCCCGCAACAGCCTCACCGAAATGAAGCTGGCCGGCAACAAGGTAATGCTCAGTGGTTTTGCCAACCCCGAAACCACCCGCGACGGACTGCACCAGCGGCTGCTGGGGCAGCCCACCCAGCGCCTGCGCATGGCCGAGGTGCTGCCACTGCGGGCGGCGCTGGTGGTGCACGTGGGGTTGGGTCCGGCTGCCGCACTGCGCGGCCCCCGTCCGCCCGCCCGCCCCGATACTGCTTCGGCCCGGACCACCGGATTGCTGGACAGCCTCACGGCCCAGCTTAGCCAGGAAGTGGCCTTGTGCTACCTGAGTACGCCTTCGGCCCGCGCCCGGCCGGGCAAGCTGGCCGTGGCCTACTCGCCCAACCCCGGCAAGGTGGGCGTGCTGCTGGGCCAGCTGCGGCGGGCAGTGGGCACCAGCCCGGCGTTTGAGCGGGTGGGGCCGTACCAGCTCTACCAAACGGGCGTGCCCGAGCTGCCCCGGGAGCTGCTGGGCACCATGTTCCGGGGCTTTGCGCGGCCGGTAGTGGCGCAGGTGGGCAACTACGTGGCATTCGGGGATGACGAGGCCGCCCTGCGGCAGTGGCTGACGGATATAACCGCCGGAGAAGTCTGGAGCCGCTCACCCACGCAGGTGGCGTTTCTGCAGGAAACCCAGCCCTTAGCCCGGCTGCGGGTGCTGCTGGATACGCGCAACTGCTGGAACCTGCTGCTGCGGGGGCTGCAGGAGGAGCGCCGGGCCGGGCTGCTGCGCAACGAAACCCTGTTCAAGCGGTTCCCGCAGGTAGGCCTGCAGTGGGTGCCGCCCGCCGATGAGCGGGAGCCCGGGGCCCAGTATTTTACCCAGGTAGTGCTGCGCCACCCGGTGGTGGGTCCGGCCGAGGCCCGCCCCCAGAACCAGGATGGTACCGGCAGTGTGCTGGCGTTCAAAACGCCCCTGAGCAGCTCGCCCGAGGCCGTGCCCATCAATGGAGCCAAGCTGCCGGGCGTGCTGGTGCAGGATACGGCTCAGGTGCTGCACTACATCACCCCCGATAACGTGGTGGCCTGGTCTGATACGCTGCCGGGGCCGGTGGTAGGGCCCACCTACCGGCTGCCGGGGGCTACGGGTTTTTTGCTGGCCACTCCCCAGCAGCTGTTTCAGTACAACAACCGGGGCCAGCTGCAGCCCAACTTTCCGCTTAACCTGCCCGATACCGTGCGTGCTACCTCCCTGAGCGTTTCGCCGGCGGGGGGAAATACGCCGCGCCGCTTGTTGGTGGCAGGGGCCAGCGGCAACCTGTTTCTCTATGATACCCAGGGGCGCACGTTCCCGGGCTGGCAGCCCAAGCAGCTGGAGTTTCGGTTGGCTGGCCCCCCGCAGTACCTCACCGTGGCCGGGCGTGATGTGCTGGTAGTGCTGCTGGAAAACGGCTACGTGTACGCCTTCGACCAGGCCGGGGGCATTTACCCGGGCTTTCCCATCAGCATGGGCGGGCGGCTCAGTGAGGGGGTACTGGCCGAAACCGGCACCACGCTCAGCCGCAGCCGTCTGACGGTGGTCAACCAGCACGGGGAGTTGATCAGCTTCACGCTGAGCGGAGATATTGTGAGCCGCCGCCGGGTGGCTACCTGGAGCCGCAGCAGCCGTTTCCGCCTCGTGCCCGACCAGCAGCTGCGCTCCTTTGTGGTGGTGCGCGAGGAGGGCGGGCAGTGTGCCGTGTTTGATGCGACGGGCCGGCAGCTGCTGCGCCAGCAGTTTGTGACTTCGGCTCCGCGCTCCGTGCAGTATTTCAACTTTGGGCCGGGCCGGCAGCTGTACGCCCTCACCGAAACCGGCCCTGGCAACCTGTTTCTCTACGATGCCCGCGCCCGGCTGCTAAGCGGGCAGCCGTTCCGCAGCACTGCCCCCCGCGTTGCCCTCACCTTCGACCCCGTCACCAACATCTACCACCTGTTTAGAGTGGTGAATACGGAGCTGCGCCGTACCGACGTGAAGCTGTAAGTGGGCAATTATCGTTGCGAGTAAGTATAACGAAGTAACCTGTTCTTTCCGAAGTGCCTGTTGTTAGTTTGCTAAATATGCTGAAAAAGCTCGATGAAAAGATTTGAAACAAATTTCACTAATCATCTAATTGGGTTAAGGTCAATATTGATATACACAACAATGTTTATTGTTGCAGTAATGCTTCTTGGAATTTCAGAAAGTGTTGGAATTATGATAACTATTTTGCTTTTATATACATTGCCTGCTATAATAGTACATATTCAATACTATTTTTTAAATAGAGGAAGTGCGTTTCTGGTGAAGAATGAAAGAATTTTCATCGAAAGCAAGCATGGTTACGATATGAAGGAAATTGAGGGAATAATAAGAATTGATTTATATGCTGCCGGGGGTGTATTCAAGAAGATTGAATGGGATGCTTATCCGGTTCAACAATATCATTACATTAAAATATCAACTGATTCTGAGGTTTACTATGTGACTTCGATTTTATTTGATGTCACAATAGAAAAAAGACTTAAGCGCTTTATTGATTACCATGATGCGGTTTATCACAGGCACAAGAAAATCATACCATTTATTAGCCTGTCGTAGAGGGTGAGTATAGTCAAAAGCCTGACAGCAGAACCAGATATCAGCAAGCATCAGGGCTTCAAGCAATGACACATTCGCAGCATTACTTATTCGTGAGCCAGCCTTTCCGGTAGAAATAGGTGAGCTGCCCGATGACGATAAGCGCCAGTACGCCCAGCAGCACCGGGTAGCCCCAGGGACTGTACAGCTCGGGCATGTTGAGGTAATTGATGCGGCCGTCGGGGCCCTCGCGCTGGAAATTCATACCGTACAGACCCACCACAAAGCTCAGCGGAATAAAAATGCTGCTGATGATGGTGAGCACCTTCATCACCTCGTTGGCCCGGTTCGCCTGGTCTGACATGTACAGCTCCACCAGGCTGCTCACCGTTTCGCGGTAGCTCTCAGCCAGGTCCAGGGCCTGAATGGCGTGGTCGTAGCAGTCCTTAAAGAATACCTTGATTTCGTCGGGGACTTCCTCATCAGGCATGCGCAGCAGCTCGGCAATCTTTTCCCGTTCGGGGTACACCAGCCGGCGGAAACGCACAATGTCCTTCTTGATGTGCAGAATGCGGTTGAGCACCCGCCGGTCGGGGCGGCCCTGGAAGATGCGCTCCTCCAGCGTCTCCAGGTAGTCGCCGATGGCGGCCATGGTGGGGTAGTAGTGGTCCAGCACCACATCGGTGAGGGCGTAGGCCAGGTAAAGCGGGGAGCGGCGGCGGATGTTACTGCGGCCGGTGCGCAGGCGCAGGCGCACGGCCTCCAGGCAGTCCTCATAATCATCCTGAAACGTGAGCACGTAGTTGGCTCCCGTAAAAATGGACAACTGGTCATCGTCGATGTCCAGCAGGCGGGTAAACTCCGTCATGCGCGACACCAGAAACAAGCCATCCTCGGTTTCCTCTACCTTGGCCCGCTGGTAGTCGTTCAGCACGTCTTCCATCTGCAGCGGATGAATGCGGAAATCTTCCTGAATACGCTGCATCAGCGGCAGGTCGTCGTAGCCGCGCACGTCAATCCAGTGCTTCTGCTCCGGGTGCTGCTGAAAGTAGGCCAGTAGGTCATCGTAGCGGCGGTACTCCTGCTCCTGAAAAAATGTGTCGTCGTAGGAAATCAGGAACAGGCGCGGGACTACGGCATCTTCCCGCACAATGAGCGTGCCGGGGCGCTGGCCCACCGTCTGCTGTCGGGCCTGGCGGGTCGCATCCCGGTCGGAGGTAACGCGCGCGTGCAACTGGTCATCGTCTTCTTCCTCAGCAAGCGGTACCGTGGGGAGCGGGGCGGGCAGGGGAGTGGTAGTGGGAGGTGGAGGGGTCATGCGCGCAGGAAAAGCAATACACGGGGCAGTTTACGGGATTCCGCCGGAAAAGCTGGCCCGTACGGTTGTGACTCCCGGGAAAAACCGCTCGGCAGACTGCAGCGTACAGCGGCAGGCGGGAAATCCTCGTACTTTCGCCCCCGCATTACCCGTTGTCCTTGTCCTCTTCTCCGTACGCTGCGCCCTGTTTTCTGTCGTCGCCGACTTTGCCGGAGGGATATCGTGTGCGGCTGACGACGGGCACTGAGGCCGGGCCGGTGCTGCCGGCGGCCTATTCGCCCTGGCTGTACCTCACGCCGGCCCACTTGCGGCTGCAGCATCACCCCGGCGAGCGGCTGCACTTCTTTCTGGAGCAAGCCGATTCGGCCCATACCGTGGCGCAGCTATCAGTTTTTCTGAGCGCCGATGCCACCGCGGCCCGCAGCCCCTGGCAGGCCCCGTTTGGGGCGGTGCAGGCGGCGGCCGGGCTACCCGCCCCGGCCATCCGGGCGTTGCTGCTGGCTGCCGAGGCGGAGCTGCGCGCCCGGGGAACAGGGCGGTTTACGCTGCGGCTGCCCGCTTTTGCCTATGAGCCGCCGGCCCTGGCCCAACTCACGCACGTTCTGACGCAGCTAGGCTACCAGGTGACGCTGGCCGAGCTTAATAACCACCTGCCGCTGGACCAGGAGTTCCGGGCCCGGCTGCACCCCTCGGAGCGGCGGCGGCTGCTTAAGTGTGAGCGGCACGGCCTGCGCTTTGAGCAGGAGCCGCCCCTGCTGCTGCCCCTGGCCTATGAGTTTCTGCGGCGCTGCCGGCAGGAGAAGGGGCAGGACCTGTCGATGACGCTGGCGCAGGTGCAGGCCCTGTTTCGGGAGTTCTCAGACCATGTATTCCTGTTTTCGGTGCGGGATGCAGCCGGGGAGTGGGCTGCCCTCACCATTGCCATTCGGGTGCGGGAAGATGTGCTGTATAATTTCTACCCCGCCAGTCCGCTGGCTTACAATACCTTTAGTCCGGTAGTACTGCTGAATGCCGGGTTGCACGCGTTTGGACAAGCCAGCGGTATGCGCCTGCTCGATTTGGGAACTTCCACCTTGCCGGAGGGCCTCAACCAGTCCCTGCTGCAGTTCAAGCGCCACCTGGGCGGAGTCCCCAGCCTTAAGCTGACGCTGGAAAAAATGCTGGACTAACGCCGGTTGTGGCAGTCCGTTGCCCCGCTAAGCCCGGAAATACACCCGGAACACCGTGCCCTCATTGAGCTGGCTTTCCACCTCAATATGGCCCCCGGCATTCTCCACAATCTTCTTCACCATGTACAGGCCGATGCCGGTACCCTCCACGTGCGTGTGCAGGCGCTGAAACATGGCAAACAGCTTATCACGCCCCTTTGACAGGTCCAGGCCGAGGCCGTTATCGGCGACTTCCAGCACCTGGTAAGGCGGCTGAGGGTAGAAGCGCAGGCTCACCTGGGCCGGCCGCTCGGGGTGGGCATACTTGAGGGCGTTGCTGAGCAGGTTGTACACCACGGAGCGCAGGTTGCGCTCCGAAAACATAACGGTAGCCGCGGGGGCTATCTGCACCGTGAGCCGGGCCTGGCTTTGCTGGGTTAAAGAAAGCAGATCAAGGCGCACGGCTTCTACCACAGCCGCCAGCGGCACTGGCTCGCTGGCCTGGTTGTGCTCCTGCTGCAGGCGGGAAATATCCGTCAGGTGCTGAATGGTACGCTGAAACCGCTCGGTAGCCTCCTGCATCAGCGTCAGAATTTTGGGAATATCCCCTGGCCGGCTGGTCGGCGGCAGCTCGTGCTCCAGAGCCAGCAGCAGCCCCTCAATGTTGCTGATGGGCGCTTTCAGGTCGTGGGAGGCGGTATAAATGAAGTTGTCCAGGTCGATGTTGGTGCGCGTGAGCTGGGCGTTGCTGGTGTGCAGATCAGCGTTGGCGGTGGTCAGCTCCTGGTTGAGGCGCTCCACCTGCTGGCGCACGCGCACCTGCTCAGTTACATCGTGAGCGAAAATGGAAATGCCGGCCACTACTCCATTTTCGCGGTAGGCCTGGTAGGAAAAGTCGTAGTAAATAGTGCGCGGAGGCTGCCCGGGCAGAGGCTGGGCAGTGAACGGCATCTCCCGGCCCACAAAGGTCTGGCTGGTCTGGTACGTGCGGTCCATCAGTTCCAGAAAGCCCTGCTGCTGCATTTCGGGCACTGTTTCGGCCACGGGCCGGCCTACCAGCTGCCGCTCCGGAAACAGGGCCTGGTAAGCCGGGTTTACGTACTCAAAGTGGTGGCCCGCCCCGCGCAGCAACGCTACCAGCACGGGTGCCTGCTCGAAGATGTGGTAAAAGGCGAGCCGCTCGGCGGCCTGTTCCTGGGCGGCCGTCAGCAGACAGGCCTGCAACGCACGGGCCTGCTGGCGGGTGCGCACGTGCCGGGTTACATCAACAATAAAGACGAGCAGGCCCCGCGGCCGGCCCTGCTCATCAGACAGGGGCTGGCAGGAGAAATTGACGTGGTACAGCCGGGTTGACCCATCGGACTGGGTGAGCAGCAGGGCTGTTTCCGTGCCCTCCACCGGCTGGCCGCTGTGGTACACATGGTCGAGCAGGTCAACAATGCCTTGCTCGGCTACGTCGGGCAGCGTTTCGGCCACCGAACGGCCCATTTCAGCCCGGCCCCGCACCAGGTCCTGGTAGCTGGCGTTGGCGTAAGTGAACACGTGCCGGGGCCCGCTGAAGGTGGCAATGGAGGCAGGGACCTGGGTCAGAATCTGGTGAAACAGGCGCTGCTGCTCGGTTAGCTCCCGGGTACGCTGCGCCACGCGCGCTTCCAACTCCTGGTTGAGCTGCTGCACCTGCCGACGCGCCCGCACCTGCTCGTTTACATCGTAGGAGAATCCCAGAATCCCGTCAATGCGTCCCTCGGCGTCCCGCAAGGGGTGCAAATAGAGGTTGAGAAAAATCTGCTCCGGCTGGCCGTGGCCCCCAAAGTCAAACCAGCCTTCCAGCTCGTGGCTGTAGTAGGGCTCCCCGGTCTGGTACACCTGGTCGAACAGCGGCACTACGCCCAGGGCTTCGGCCTCCGGTACCACCGCGCGCAGGGGCTGACCAATGAAGCGGCGGTGCGGGAACAGCTGCTGGTAGGTAGGATTAACGAACTGGTACACGTGGTTGGGGCCCTGGTACACGGCCACGCAGGCGGGCAGTTGCAGCAGGACCGCCTCAAAGCGCTGCCGCTGCCGCTCGGCCTCGGCGCGGGCCTGCTGCTCGGCGCGCTGGCTCAAGCGCAGGGCTTCCTCCACGGGGGTGCGGGGCTGGCGGCTGGTGTCATCAAAGCTGACCAAGAGCCAGGTTCCGCTGCGCCGGGCCGTTACGTGGAAGTAGTTATCGAATCCATCGGCCTGATAATTCACCTGGCAGTGCTCGTCCTGGCCGGTTTCCACCACGCGCCGGTACAGGTTGAAGACGCCGTTGGAGTAGAGCGTGGGAAACCGGCTGCTGATGGTGCCGCCCGGGCGCTCAGGCAGGCCCGTCATGCGCTGAGCCGCCGGGTTGAGGTATTCCAGGGCGAAATCAGCCAGCTGACCGGCAGAATCGTAGAGCGGGCGCAATACGTTAACGCCCGTGAGCGAAACGGCCAGCACATCCAGCAGTAGGCCCTCGGGCGCAAAAGTGACGGAATCAGAAGCAATGGCGGCCATGAGCGAGAAGAGCGGTAACGGGAAGGGAAGGGCGTTGCCGCGTGCCGCCGCCGGGTGCCCGCATACCAGGCAGGGTGCACCAGCGGGAGTGGTAGGGTGCCATACCAGCACGTTTCCGAAGCCGGCGGGGGTAAAGATAAGCGGTTTCGCTAGTGACCTGCCGCCTGCGGCGAAAAGAATCAGGTGCCTTTCGCAAACCATTGATTTGTGGTATTCCGGATGGCTGCCCGCCCCCAGAAACCGGACAGCCCACCGGGCAGCAGCTTCCGGTGGCCGGGGAAGCCCCTATCTTTACCGGCACCCGGGCCGTCCACTGCAGGGCGGCCTGGCTACGTTGCCGCCCATGCCTACGCCCGTCATTCAGCCTGAACCCCGCGCCGCTGTACTTGGCCGGTTTCTGCGCGGGTCGGCGGGCTCGGCCGTAGCCGTGGGTGCCCGCACGGGCGGAGCTCTGCTTCTGAACAAGCTGCTGGCCGTGTACGGCGGCGCGGGGGGGCTTACGCTGCTGGCCCACTTTCAGAACCTGATGGCCCTGTTCACTACCCTCCCCAACGACGGGGTACACGTGGGCGCGGTGAAATACCTGGCCCCGTTGCAGGCAGGCTCGGGCCGCTACCGGGTATGGCTGGGAGCCGGCCTGGTGCTGAACGGCGGGGCGGTGCTGGTGGGTGCCGCGCTGCTGCTGCTGCTGCCTGGGCCATTGGTAAGCGTGTTTGGGGCAGGCGAGGGCTGGGTGGGGCTGTTTCTGCTGGGGCTGCTGTTGCTGGTAGGACACGCCTTTGTGGTAACGGTGCTGCTGGCGGCCGGGCGGCTGCGGGCCTATGTAGGCCTCACGGTGCTGCTGAGCGCGCTGGGGCCGGCTGCGGTGGGCACAGTGCTGTACCTGGGCGGTTCGGTTGCCACGGCACTGCTGGCGTATCTGCTGGCCCAGGGGCTCACGCTGCTGCCGGCCGCCGGGGTAGCTGCCCGGGCCGGTTTGCTGCCTGCCCTGCGCGGCCCCGTCAGCGGGGTGGCGCTGCGGGGACTGGGCCGGTTTCTGCTGATGGCCCTGAGCGTGCTGGTCTTCTCCAAAGCCGTGGATTTTAGCTTGCGGGAGCTGCTCATTCGGCAGTTCGGGCTGGCCGCCACCGATTTGTGGCAGGCCGTGGCCAAGCTCTCTGATAACTATACCATGGTATTCTCGGCCCTGATGAGCAGCGTGTACTACCCCCGGCTGGCCGCGCTCAGTGGCCGCCCCCGGGAGCGGGCCCGGTTTGTGCGCGCAGTGCTGGCCCTGCTGGCCCCGGTACTGGCCGCGGGCCTGGGCCTGCTCTGGCTGCTGCGCGGCTGGCTGCTGCCCTTGCTGTTTGAGCCCCGGTTTGCCGCCGCTGGCTTCCTGCTGGCTCCGCAGCTGCTGGCCGATTGGCTGAAGCTGCTAACCTGGATTCTGCTGTTTCTGCTCACGGCCCAGGCCCGGGTGGGCCGCTACGTGCTGGTGCAGGGGGCTTCGGCAGTGGTGCTGGGCGGCCTGCTTGTGCTGCTGCTGCCGCACTATGGGCTGCTGGGGGCACCGCTGGCGCAGGCCGTCCGCTATGGGCTGCTGCTGGGGTGGTGCCTGTGGTACTTCCGCCAGGATATTCGGGCACTCTGATATACTGACCGGCAAGCGTGCGTATCTTGCCAGTTGATGCCTGCTCCCGACTTGCCCCTCGTTACCATTGTGGCTCTGTGCCACAACCACGCCCGGTTTCTGGTCCCGGCCCTGGATTCTATCCTGGCCCAGACGTACCCGCACCTGGAAGTGTTTCTGGTGGACGATGCCAGCACCGACGGCAGCCCCGATATCCTGCGCCGCTACGCCGCCGCGCACCCCGCCTGGCACCTGCGGCTGCTACCCCGCAACGTGGGCAATTGCCGGGCCTTTAACTCCGCTTTCCGCGAAGCCCGGGGCGAGTTTATCATTGACTTCGCCACCGATGATGTGCTACTGCCCGCGCGGGTGACCCGGCAGGTGGCGGCCTTCGCCGGGGCCGGTGCCCGCTGCGGAATGGTGTATTCTGATGCCGAGCTGATTGATGAAGCCGGCCACTTCGTGCGCCACCACTTCCGCCGCGACGCCCAGGGGCAGCCGCAGCCGCGCCCGGCCAGCGGGCCAGTGTTTGCCGAGGTGCTGGCCCGCTACTTCATCAGCACGCCCACCATGCTCATGCGCCGGGCCACGCTGGAACAGTTGGGCGGCTACGATGAAACGCTGGCCTATGAGGACTTTGACTTCTGGGTGCGGGCCAGCCGCGACTGGGAGTTTCAGTTTCTGGATGAGGTAACCACCCAGAAGCGACTGCACCCACAGTCGATGTCCAGCAAAGGCTACCGCCCCCACGACCCATACCTACGCTCCACCATCCGGGTCTGCCGCAAAGCCCACGCTCTGTGCCGCACCCCCGCCGAGCGGGCCGCCCTGGCCGTACGGGTGCGCTGGGAATTACGCCAGGCCGTGCGCTACCGCAACCTTCCCGAAGCCCGCGACCTGTATCAGTTGCTCCAGGAACTCCGCGCCGTGCGCCCGCTGGACTGGGTACTGGGCCAGGCGGCGAGATGGAGCTGTGAGAGATGAGTTATGAGAGGTGAATAATTCATAATTCAACTCTCATAATTCAACTCTCACAGCTCCACCTCATACAGCTCCACCCGGCCATCCTGGGCTACCAGCCGGCGGCGCGGGTACCAGCTCAATACCGAATCGGGGGAGTAGCGGATGAGTTTGCGGGTGAGTTCGTCGTTGCTGAGGGTGGCGCGGTTGAGTAGTAGCCAGGCGTGCTCCCCGGGAGCGAGGCGCACTGAGTCGCGGGCCCAGTAGCGGCGGTACTGCAGTCCGGTAGGTACGCGGAAGCCGTAATAAAAATCGTAGTTGCCGATGAGGTAGTCATCCACCAGCACTGTGCCGCGGGCCGGGCCTTGCAGTTGCTGCCGGATAAGCCGGTTCTGCTCCGAATGCGCTGAAACAGAAGGTTTGCGCATAAAATACACCGGCCGGATGGCCAGCGCCAGCCCCAGTACAGCCACGGTGGCTGTTGCCAGGGCCGGCGTGCCAGGCCGGAGCCAGGTGGGCCACTGCCGGCGCTGACTGCCCCCGGCAACCGCCAGCAGCCACACTCCTGGCAGCGCATACAGAATGGCCAGGGTATTGTGCAGCCAGCCAGCCAGTGCCAGCAGCAATAATCCGGCTGCCCATAGTCGCCAGCCGCCCTCCTGTACCACCCGTCGCACACCGAAACCGGCCGCCAGGGCCAGTGGGGGCAGTAGCGGCGTAGTCATGCGGGGCAGCAGCGTGATGGGGTTGTAGCTGGTGAGGGATGTGCTGCCTAGCCAGTACACTACCAGTGTAACGGCCGCCAGCAGCAGCCAGAAGCGACGGTCAGGAGCTGTCCGCCGGGCCTGGTTGCCGTCACCACCGGCCGCCAGCCCAGCCAATACCAGCATCAGCCCCAGCCCGGCCCCCACAAAGAAAGCCAGCGGCTGCCACGTTATGCGGGCCAGCAGGGCTGCCCGGTTGCCGGCCAGAAAGTTACCGTCCTTAAGAAACTCATTGGTGTGCTCAATCAAGTGAATCCGGTAGAGTGCGTCGCCGGTATAGTGCCAGTAAAGGCCCAGATACCCCAGCAGCAACACTGCCCCAGTACCCAGCGCCGTGAGCCAGAACCAGCCGTGGCGTCGCCGCCACGCATCCAGCCCCAGCGCCCCGAGGTAGAAAGGCAGGTAATAGGCAATGGTTTCCTTGCTGAGCAGGGCCGCAAAGTTGAGCAGCGCGAAACCTGCGCCCCACCACCCGGCGCGGCGGCCCGGCTCCCGGCCCCGCAGCAGCACGGCCGCGCAGCCCAGGCACCAGAACATCAGAATATTATCGGGATAGAGGTAGTTGGTGAGGTTCAGCGTGAAGTAGTGCAGCCCCAGCAGCAGCATGGCTCCAGCCGCCACCACCGGTTCCCGGCGGTGGTACAGCCGCCAGATCAGCCCCGCGCACCCCAGCGTAGCCAGCAGGGGCCACAGCGTGGCACTCATGATATTCAGGCCGAAAAGCTGAAAAAACGCGGCTACCGGCCCGAAAATCAGATACCGCTCCTTCAGCGGGTCGTGAAGCAGTCCCTCCGGGTCCGGCTCCAGCCGGAAGGTACCGGTTAATAGCTGGTGGGCGTAGCGGGAATAGTAATAGTCGTCGAGGGCGTAGAGGCCTTCGTGGGTCAGAAAGAAATAGGCCAGCGTTACGGCTAATACCAGCAGCAGCGTCCAGTCCGGCAAACGGGTTAATCGTCGAATCACCGGGGCAAGATAGTGAGGCGGTGAGTGGTGATGACGTGCGAGGGGCGTGGCCTCCGGCTCTGCATGACGTGCCAGCCAGTCACCGCCTCACTATCTTGCGCTCCATGCTGCGTCGTCGCCTGGTTATTCTGCTGTTGCCGTTGCTGCTGCTGCTGCTCAGCGGGGCGGGGCTGGGCTGCTTTTTCGAAACCAACGATGACCTGACCATCGTGGCCCTGCTCCGGGGCGAAACGGCCGCTACGCCGGTTGCTGACCTGTACCTGTATTTCCACGGGTTTGCCTGGGCCTGGAGTTGGCTGTACACCACCGAGCCTTCGGTTCCCTGGTACGGCCTCACGCTGTACGCGCTGCTGTACGCGGCGAGTGTGGGCGTATTTGCCGTGCTGTGGCGGTTACTGCGCCCCCACGCTGGCCGCGGGGCAGTAGTGGCGGCGCTGGTGCTGTTCTGGAGCGTGGCCTGGCTGGAACATGGCCTGTGGTTTAACTACCTGCGGGTGCCACTGCTGCTGGCTGGGGCAGGCGTGTTGTTTACTGCCCAACGGGCTCCGGCACGGTGGGCCTTATTCGTAGGGCTGCTGGCCTTCGGGCTGAGCTGGCTGATCCGGCCCAGCGCGGCGGTACTAGGGGTGGTGGCCACCGCGCCCGGCGCATGGTGGCTGGCGGGCCGGCGCGGGCTGCCGGTGTTGGCTGGCGCGGCTGTATGGACCCTGTTGGGGGCGCTCTGGCTGAACCTGACGTGGCCGCCCGCTGCCGCCACCTTCCGCCGCCTCGATGTGCTTAAATCCAACCTCAACGACTTTCAACTGACGGCCCCGCCCGCGCGCGCACTCCCGCCGGCCGACAGCCTGGGGTTAGCGGAAGTCCGGGCCTGGATGTTCCCAGACTCCACCCTGGTGAATGAGCCGCTGTTTGCCCGCGTCGCGCCGTTTCAACCGGGGTATTTCCTGGAGGAAACGGCCCCCGATAAGCTCCTAACGCTGCTGCAGCAGCTCTCGCGCAACTATTTTCCGCTGCTGCTGCTGCTGGCGGCTACCTGGGTGCTAGTGAGCAGGAAATTCGGCAGCCGCTGGTTCTGGCTGGCGCAGCTAAGCTACGCCGGGCTGCTGCTGGGCCTGGGCCTCGTGCTGAAGCTGCCCCCCCGGCTGGCGCTGCCGTTGTTGGATTTCTGGGTCATTGGCAACCTGCTTTGTGTGTTTCGCAGCGAAACCGCGCCGCGCCGCGCCGTACCGATGCTGCTGGGTGTGCTGGCCGTGGCCGCGTTGCCGTACGGCTACAAAACCTGGCACCGCAGCGAAGTGCTGGCGCAGGAGCAGCAGCGCAGCTATCAGCGGCGGAAGGATCTATACAAACTGGCGGGCATGGCCGATATTGTCGTGTCCGATCTGTGGGAGGACACCTACAAGTCGCAAAGCCCCCTCACGGAAGGTCACCCGCCGGCAATTCATGCTTTCCGCACCGTCAAACCCCGCAAGCATCTTTCCCTGTTGGGCTGGCAGACCCTGCACCCCTCGCAACCCGCGCTCCGGCAGCAGCTCACTGGCTCCCGCAGCTTCATTGAGGCCCTGCAGCGGCTGGGGAAGCGCCCAGATGTGGCGTGGCTGCTTTCTCCGGAGGGCGCGGCCCTGCTCAACCGCCATCTGGCGTTGCTGCGACCGGCCGGACAGCCGCTAATGCAGCTGGTACCGGCTCAGCCCAACCACCAAACTCGGAAAAATGCTATGCATGCATACCTTTTTCGTGCAAAATTCCCGCAATCATCTTCGAAAGCCAAAATTTTGTAGCTGAGTCGGGACTTATTCCCTCTATGCCAGGGTAGGGGTAGTATACCTTTGATGTTGCTAGTACCCTTTTTCTCCCATCACCATGATTACCGCCTCCGTCACCTCACGCTCCGAAGTTCTCCAGTACATGGAAAGCTTCGTGAAAGAAAACATGGGTTCTTTTCTTAAAAGCGTGGAAGCCAGCTGGCAGCCCGCTGATTTTCTGCCCGATTCCCGCCTGGATACCTTTTTCGACGAAGTGAAGCTGCTGCGTGAGCGCGCCAAAGAACTAAGCTATGATCTGCTGGCTGTGCTTATCGGTGATACGATTACCGAGGAGGCGCTGCCCAACTATGAAGCCTGGTTTCATGAGCTGGACGACCTGAACCGGGACCCTGACAACGGCTGGGCCCAGTGGATCCGGGGCTGGACGGCCGAGGAAAACCGCCACGGCGACCTGCTCAACCGCTACCTCTACCTTTCCGGCCGTGTGAACATGCGCGAGTTTGAGGTGAGCACGCAGTATCTCATTGCCGATGGCTTTGATCTGGGTACCGCTCACGACCCGTACCGCGCTTTCGTGTATACCTCCTACCAGGAAACGGCCACCAACCTCTCGCATCGCCGTGTGGGCACTCTGGCCCGCAAGGTAGGGGAGGACCAGCTCAGCAAAATCTGCGGCATGATTGCCGGCGATGAAACCCGTCACGCCCGCGTGTACAAAACCTTTGTGGAAAAGATCTTCGAAGTGGACCCTTCTGAGATGATGCTGGCCTTTGAGGATATGATGCGTAAGAAGATTGTGATGCCCGCCCATTACATGCGTGAGATGGGCGTGGATATCGGCAAAACCTTCGGCCACTTCACCGATGCTGCCCAGCGTCTGGGCGTGTACACCAGCCACGACTATACCGATATTCTGGATACCCTGATTGCGGACTGGAAAATTGACCAGATTACTGGCCTGAACGGTCCCGCTGAAAAAGCCCGGGAATACATTATGGCCCTGCCCAATCGTCTGCGCCGCGTAGCCGACCGCATGCCTGTGCCGAAGCTGGAATACAAATTTAAATGGATTGAGTAGCGCTGTCAGCGCTTCGCTGCTGGTATCGGAGTGCCTGGCAACTGCTTAGCGTGTACAAAAAAGCCCCGCCGTACGCACGGCGGGGCTTTTTTGTACACGCTAAGCACTGAGCTAGCGGGCATCCATCATCTGGCCCATTACCAGCTTACCGCTGGGGTCCAACGTGTATTCCACGCTGCGGCGGCTGGCGGTTTGGGTGCTGTCAGTAGGCGTCACCGGGAAGGTGCGAATCAGCTTGTTACCGCTGATCTGGTACATATCCTGGCCGGAGTAGCCCATACCTGCCTGACCGCTGGGGGTACCGGGAAAGTTTATGGGAGTATAGCCCCGCTCCCCAAACTCATAGGCGTACAGGCCACCGTTGGCTTTCTTGTTGTCGGTCATGATGTACAGCTCGGGCTTGCCATTGCCGTTCAGGTCACCGGAAGCAATGTTGGTAACGGCTCCGGTCACCTCAACCCGTAGCGGATCAATGGTTTGAGCTGAGCCCCGGTAGGAGCGGATGCTCACAACGCGCGGTTCCTGGGAGCCAAAGGTTTTTACCGTAAAACGGTAGTTGCCTTGGGTTACCTCACGGTTAAAACTCACGTCGCTCTCATCCACGGTAGGAGCGGCGGGCACCGTATCGGAGGAAGATTCGCTGGTTACCTGCCGCGTTGAGTCGCAAGCGGAAAGCGTGGCGGCCACCACGCCGGTAGCCAGCAGCAAACTAGGTAAGGAGGAAATACGCATGGTATAAGAAAATTAGGGAAGAGGCAGATTCATTGCACTTCGGTACTCACCGGAGGCGAACTATCCATCTGGGAGAGGTTGGCAGTTTCTAACGCAATGTAGATAGTTTGAGTTGTATTTTTTCCATTATGTATTGATTAAATAGTTGTGGTTGCATATTCGGCTGCTGTACCCCGGTACGGTCGGGTGCCAGTCGGTCAGGTGGGTTGGCTAGGGTACAATCTGCACTCCTTTCCAGAACGCCACCCGGCCCTTGATAGCCGCCGCTGCCTCCTTCGGATCAGGATAATACCAAGCGGCATCTTTGTTTAATTCTCCGTTCACGCGGAGGGAATGGTAGCTGGCGCGGCCTTTCCAGGGGCAGGTGGTGTGGGCAATGCTATCCTCAAAAAACTCGGAATGGATGGAGTCGGCGGGGAAGTAGTGGTTGTTTTCCACTACCACGGTGTCGTTGCTCTCGGCGACGACGGTGTTGTTCCAGATGGCTTTCATCGGCTGGGTGTTAAGGAAATGGTCGGAAGGATTGCGTGTCCGGATCGGAATCAGGGCTACCAGACAACTAAAACTCCCGTTGTGTTGTTCTACTGACTCACTCCCCCTTCTACTATGTCGGCAGGCTTTCGTTTCCGGGACTTCGTGCCCGAGGAGTCGGGTAATACGGGCTTCGACTCCCTTCTGAAAATATTTATGCAGCTGGTTACCATCACCAGCGGCGACGTAAGTGAGGCCCTGCAGTGGCTTAATGAGCTGGACAAGCAGTACGGCCTCACCAACGACGAGTACGGGATGGGCGACTTCATCGAGGACCTGAAGAAGAAGGGCTACATCGATGAGAATGAGCAGGAGCCCGGCGCGTTCAACATCACGGCCAAAAGCGAGCAGAACATCCGCCGCTCGGCCCTGGAGGAAATCTTCGGTAAGCTCAAGAAATCGGGCACCGGCAACCACCGCACGCCCCATACCGGGCAGGGCGACGAGCTGAGCACCGATATGCGCGAGTTCCGCTTCGGCGACTCGCTGGAGCAGATTCAGATGACGGAGTCCATCCGCAACGCCCAGCTTAACCACGGCCTCGGCGACGGGGGCTTTATGCTCACGGAAGGCGACCTGGAAGTGCGCGAAAACGAGCACAAAAGCCAGACCAGCACCGTGCTGATGATTGACATCTCGCACTCCATGATTCTGTACGGCGAGGACCGCATCACGCCCGCCAAAAAAGTAGCTATGGCCCTGGCCGAGCTGGTGAAGCAAAAGTACCCCAAGGATTTCCTCGACGTCATTGTGTTCGGCAACGATGCCTGGCAGATTGAGGTAAAGGAGCTGCCGTATCTGCAGGTGGGCCCCTACCACACCAACACGGTAGCTGGCCTGGAGCTGGCCCTGGATCTGCTGCGCAAGCGCAAAACCGCCAACAAGCAGATTTTCATGATTACCGACGGCAAGCCCACCTGCCTGAAGGAGCCCGGCGGATATTACAAAAACTCGTTTGGCTTGGACCGTAAGGTGGTGAACCGCACGCTGAACCTGGCCGCCGCCGCCCGCCGGCTGAAAGTGCCTATCACCACGTTTATGATTGCCGACGACCCGTATCTGCGGCGCTTCGTGCAGGAATTCACGGAAGTAAATCAGGGCAAGGCCTACTACAGCTCCCTCAAAGGCCTGGGCCACCTGATTTTTGAGGACTACAAACAGAACCGGCGCAAGTCGTTGTAGGGGCCAAACGGCTCAATTAACAAGCCACTTACAAGCTAAGCCGCCGAAGTTTCGTTACTTCGGCGGCTTTCGTTTTTACCATATATCCTGATGAAATATTTACTACCGGCTTTCCTGAGCGCATTAAGCGCCTGCGTCACCCAGCAAACGGCATCCATTACTCCTGCTGAAACCCCGGTGCCATCCTCGGTGGTGGTACTGCGGGGTACCATCCGCCATGCCCAACCCGGCGACAGTGTGTGGCTCTGGCGGAAACTGCCCCAATATGACCACCGCACTAAACATGCCGTGGCCGTGGCCCCAGACGGCTCATTTCGGCTCCGGTTGCCAAACGTACCTGCCGGGTTTGATGCTCAACTCATGCACGGCTTCATTGTGTACCTGTCGCCTGGCGACTCGCTGGAACTCGCCGCCGACCGACAGAATTTCAACGAAACGCTGCAGTTCAGGGGGCGTGGGGCTCATGCCAATAACTATCTGGTGCAGGCGCAGCGCCACTTTGATTTCAACTTTGCCGGATTACCGGAAAACCAACACGCCACGGCCAGCCCCGCCGAGTTTTTGGGCTTCGTGGATGCCTATCGTCAGCGGCAGTTGGATACGCTGGCCGCCTGGCACTCCCGCCAGCCTCTGCCCGCTGATCTGATACAGCTACGGCGGCAGGTGCTGGAGTTGCAGCGCGGACTGTCGGTGCTCCGCTACACCGATAATCTAAAGGCTACTACCAAGCACGAACCGGAATTGCCGGCTGGTTACTTCGATTTTTTGCGGAAATTGCCGTGGCCCACTGAAGGTGTTGATGCCTGCCGGCCCGCCTTCTTGCAAACGGTAGCATCCTTAAATGGAGCGTACCGCTACTTCTTTCTGGTGAATCCGGCCGGCCTGCTGTCGGCTGCTCCCGATGCTGCCTCGCAGTTGTACGCACGCACAACAGCTGATGTGGGGGATAATGTGCTCCGCGACCAGATAATTGGCGCGTTGTTAGCGAATCAGTTGTTCGACTTCTCAGCAACCAGCCGACCGGCCGTACAGGCGTTTCTGCCGGTTTTCCGGGCTCACAACCACGATTCAGCAACGGCCCGGAACCTGCGTTACGCTTGGCGTACTACGGCGGGGCTGCAAGCCGGCAGTTCTGCCCCGGATTTTACCTTACATGACCTCACTGGCAAGTCAGTGTCCTTACACAATTTCCGGGGAAAGGTCGTCTATCTTGATTTTTGGTATAGCAGCTGCGCGCCCTGCCTGGCCGAAGCGCCGGCAGGTGCCCGATTAAAAAAGCAGTTTCAGGGCCGCGACGTGGTATTTCTCTACGTGTCAGTCGATCGTAAAGCGGAGGACTGGCAGCGCGCTGTTACCAAATTTAACTTGGGCGGTGCAAGTAGTGTGCACCTGCTTGATTCTGCTGCCATGCAAGCCGCGTCAGCTTACGGGGTGAGTGTTTATCCCAATTACTGGGTCATCGGGCGCGACGGCCGCATCTGGCGCTCCGCGGCCCCGAGACCCTCAGCTGGAGCGGAAATTGTTGCTTTGCTGGAACAGGCGCTAGGAGCAAAGCCAAAGTAAGAGCCGTAATTTTTTACGCTTCTCGCCGAAATCCAAGCCGAACCAACCGCCCGGCTTGCTGGTTATAGTAATATCCGTCCCGAAGCCGGGTCCGGCCTTTTCTGCCGCGCCACGTGCTGTGGCTGCGGCTTATTCACTCCCCTTCTATGACTCAACCCGACATCCGCACCTTGGGTGCCTTGAAGCAGTCTGGCTATCAGCCCCGTTCCGTAAAACAGGAGCTGCGCGACAATCTGATTCAACGTCTTAAATCGAAGCAGGAAGTGTTTCCTGGCATCTACGGCTACGAGGAAACCGTTATTCCGGAACTGCAGCGTGCTATTCTGGCCGGGCACCACATCAACCTGCTAGGCCTGCGGGGGCAAGCCAAAACCCGCATTGCCCGCCTGCTGGTGGGCCTGCTGGATGAGTATGTGCCCGTGGTGGCCGGCTCCGAGCTGAACGACGACCCGCTGCAGCCCCTGAGCGTGTTTGCCCGCAACCTTATTGCGGAAAAAGGCGACGATACGCCCGTCAGCTGGCTGCACCGCGACGAGCGGTACACTGAGAAGCTGGCCACCCCCGACGTATCGGTGGCTGACCTCATCGGCGACGCCGACCCCATCAAGGCCGCTACCCTCAAGCTGCCGTACTCCGACGAGCGGGTAATTCACTTCGGGCTGATTCCGCGGGCTCACCGGGGCATTTTCGTCATTAACGAGCTGCCCGACCTGCAGGCCCGGATTCAGGTGTCGCTGTTCAACATTCTGCAGGAAGGCGACATCCAGATTCGCGGCTTCAAGGTGCGGCTGCCGCTGGATATCCAGTTCGTTTTCACGGCCAACCCCGAGGACTACACCAACCGGGGCTCCATCGTAACGCCGCTGAAGGACCGCATCGACGCGCAGATTATCACGCACTACCCCAAGAGCATCGAAATAGGTAAGCGCATCACCAAGCAGGAGGCCCGCATCCGGGAGGAGCAGCGCGGCCTGGTCACCACCAACGACGTGGTGCACGACTTGGTGGAGCAGGTGGCCATTGAGGCCCGGGGCTCCGAGTTTGTGGATGCCAAGTCGGGCGTGTCGGCCCGCCTTACCATTTCGGCCTACGAGCAGGTAATTGCCGCTGCTGAGCGCCGGGCCCTGCTCAACGGCGAAAACCACACCTACGTGCGCATTGCCGACTTCCTGGGGGCCGTGCCGGCCGTAACGGGCAAGGTGGAACTGGTGTACGAGGGCGAGCAGGAAGGCGCGGGCATCGTGGCCGAGAAGCTGATGGGCAAAGCCCTACGCACCCAGTTCCTGCAGTACTTCCCCGACCCCGAGAAAACCAAGAAGCAGAAGGACAAGCCCAACCCCTACAAGCCGGTGCAGGACTGGTTTGGCTCCCGCACCATTGATCTGCTGCACGATGCTTCGGACGAGGACTACCGCAAGGTGCTGGATGTGGTACCGGGCCTGAAAGACATGGTGCAGCAGAGCGTACCCGCCGAGCTGAGCAAGGAAAACCTGCACTTCTGGATGGAGTTTGCCCTGCACGGCATGGCTGAGCACAGCCTGATTTCGCGCAACCGCCTCACGGCCGGTGCCCAGTTCAAGGACCTGCTAAGCAGCATGTTCACCATGCCCAACTTCGGTGATGACGATGACGACGACGAGGAATACCTGTCGTCGAAGAAGCGCAAGCGCCGGTAGGGTTAGCCGGTTGTTGTTCCGACCGTAGGGAGGAATCAGGGTTTGCCAGTTGGTGAGTACATAGTCAAACGCCCCGCGTGCCGATTGGTGCGCGGGGCGTTCGACCTTTTTGCCGGTTCCCGACTCCAAACAGAAAAAGAACTCGTTCGGAGAGAAACTAGCCCAGCTTGGCGAAGAAGAACTTTGGGAGCGGCCAAGGTCCCGTTCCTTTGTAGTGTTCCCGGCAGGCAAGCCGCCTACCACTCTCTCCCGACCACTCCTGTTGCTCCCGGATATGAAAGCTGTTCTCGCCGCCCGTTTCGCCTGCCTCGCCCTGGTTCTTGCTCTGCTGGCCCCCAGCCTCCCGGCTTCGGCCAACCGCGGTGGCAACGCCCGTTTCTACAAAGGCGGCATGCACCGGCCCGTGTACAAGAAATACCAGCCCGGCTGCCGCTGGATCTTCCAGAAGCGCTAAGCTGCTAATAGACATATAAAGGCCCCGCTTACCACTGAGGTAGGCGGGGCCTTTTACCATTGAAACGAAGCCGGAGCTTACGCCTCGTTCACCACAATCTTGTCGATGGTGTCGTTGGCTTTGATCTGGTCGATGATGTCCTGGCCTTCCACCACTTTGCCGAAGCAGGTGTGGTTACGGTCCAGGTGGGCGGTGTTGTCGCGGGAGTGGCAGATGAAGAACTGCGAGCCACCGGTGTTGCGGCCGGCGTGGGCCATGCTCAGCACACCCCGGTCATGGTACTGGTTGCCGCCGTTCAGTTCGCAGTCGATTTTGTAGCCGGGGCCGCCGGTACCGGGCGTGCCGCTGGCACCGGCCCGGGAGTTAGGGCAGCCGCCCTGAATTACGAAATTGGGGATAACGCGGTGAAACTTCAGGCCGTCGTAGTAGCCTTTCTGGGCCAGATCAGTGAAGTTTTTCACGGTGTTAGGAGCGTCTTGCTCATAGAACTCAACTTTCATCACGCCCTTGTTGGTGTGGATTTCGGCAGTTTTCATTAGTAGTGAAACTAGGGTGGTACGGCCCGCTATACGCAGAAAGGGCCGCTGGCGGGTGCCGCCGGGCACAAAGGTAGCCAAAATGCGTACCGGCAAGCATCCAAGCCGGGCTATGTTCCGTAAGGATACCGCCCGCGCAGGCTGCGCCTGCCAACTCATCATTCCATCCTAACCATACGCCTCACCCCGGTATGAATCACGTACTGCGTTTCGCCACTCTGTCTCTGTTTTCGGCCACCGTGCTCAGCCTCAGCAGCTGCGGCGACAACAAAACCGCCGATACCACTACCACCACCCGCACCGACTCGATGGAAACCACCGTCGATTCCACTGCCATGCTCTCGGACTCAGCCCGCATGGGTAAGACGGAAGGTGTGATGGTGGACGGCGTAGCCATGACGCCCGACAAAACCATCGTGCAGAATGCCGTAATGGCTTCGAGCGTGAGCACCCTGGTGAAAGCCGTGCAGGCCGCCGGCCTCGATGGGGCCCTCAGCGGCCCTGGTCCCTTCACGGTATTTGCCCCCACCAATGCAGCCTTTGATAAACTGCCCAACGGGGCGCTGGCCGGCCTGCTGAAACCCGAGAGCAAGGAAAAGCTGAAAGGCGTACTCACCTACCACGTTATCCAGGGCCGCCTGGTGGCTCAGGATCTGAAAGATGGTCAGGAACTGACCACCATGAACGGCGAGAAGCTGAAAGTGATGGTGAAGGACGGTAAAATCATGATTGGCAACGGCAAAGATGCCCCGGTCAACATTCTGACTCCCGACGTTATTTCCAGCAACGGCGTAACGCACGTCATCGACGGGGTAGTACTGCCGCTGGCTAAGTAATTCTCCGGAAAAATTTCTGATTGGTTGAAAAAGCCCGGCTGTTTCAGCCGGGCCTTTTTTATGGTATCAGGCTGGGTACTTCGGTTACGCCTCTGCGTGACAGTTAACTTCGTGCCGCTCAGATACTACAACCCGGCGCCGTCGGTGATGCGCTCGGCGAAACCGGCCCAATCCACTTTTTCGCCTTTAGCTACGGTGGTGGAAAGGTGGTCGTGGAGGATGTTGGCGAAGGGCATGGGCACCAGGTAAGTGCGCGACTCATCCAGCACTAGGCGCATATCCTTGCGAATGATGGCCGGGGCCGCCCCCACGGGCTGGTAGTGCCGCTCGGCCACCAGCTTGCCATAGCCCTTGTGAATGGGCGTGTTGAACAGGGTAGCGGTGAAGAACTCGTACACCTGCTGCCGGTCGAGGCCGCTTTTCTGAGCCAGCGTGAAGGCCTCGGCCATGGCCTCAATGGCGGCCCCCAGCATAAAATTGCCGCAGAGCTTCACGGTGCTGGCCGCGCCCGGGTCGTCGCCGAAATCATGCACGCCCTGGCCCAGTGCTTTGAGCAGGGGCGTAACCTTACGCCGGGCAGTGGCTTCACCGGAAACGGCCAGCCACAATTTAGCGGCGGCGGCCACATCGGGTTTGCCAAACACGGGCGTGGCTACCAGGGTGCTGCCATGGCGGACGTGGGCTTCGGCGAGGCGGCGGTTGGTATCGGGGGCTACGGTGCTGCAGGAGGCGTGCACGGCCCCGGCGGGTAAGGCTGGCAGTAGCCCATCGGGGCCCAGGCACAGCTCTTCCAGCGCGGCATCATCGGTTACCATCGTAAACACGAAGGCCGCGCCCGTCACCGCTTCGGCCGGAGTGGCGGCCACGGTGGCGCCCCGCTTTTTGAGGCTGGCGGCTTTGCTGGCGGTGCGGTTATACACGGTCAGCCGGTGGCCGGCTTTCAACAGGTTTTCAGCCATGGCCTCGCCCATATTTCCCAGGCCGAGGAAGGCTACGTTATGTGGTGTCAAGGAGGAAATTGTTAGTTGGGAGTTGTTTGTTGGTCGTTATTCGTTCTCCGTTGTCAGTCATCAATAGCGGAAAACTGACCACGAGCAACGAACAACTAACAACGAGCAACGCTACTTCCGGTTGTCCTCGGCTTCCAGCATGCTCACGTAGCTGTCGTAGCGGGGGAGGGCAATGCGGCCTTTGTCCACGGCTTCGCGCACGGCGCAGCCGGGCTCGTGCAGGTGCTGGCAGTTGTGGTAGCGACACTGGTTGAGCAAAGCGCGCATCTCGGGGAAGTAGTGCGCCAGTTCGCCGGGTTTCATATCCACCAGGCCCAGTTCCTTAATGCCGGGCGTATCAATCAGGTACGTGCCGGGGCGCACCTCCAGCATTTCGGCGAAGGTGGTGGTGTGCACGCCCTTGTCCGAAAATTCGCTGATTTCGGCCGTTTTCAGGTCCAGATCCGGCACCAGCGCGTTGATGAGCGTGCTCTTGCCCACGCCCGAGTGGCCCGAGAGCAACGATACTCTGCCATCCAGCAGGGCATCAATGGCCGCCACGCCCTCGCCGGTGTGCGCCGAGCAACGCAGGCCGGGGTAGCCCACGCGGTCATACATCTTCAGAATCTGGTCCTGATAATCGGCCAGGTCTTCGTCGTAGAGGTCGGTCTTGTTGAACAGCAGCGTCACGGGAATCCGGTAGGCCTCGGCCGTGACCAGAAACCGGTCGATGAACCCGAATGAGGTAGCCGGCGAGGCCAGGGTAACGACCAGCAGGGCCTGGTCGAGGTTAGCGGCCACAATGTGGGCGTGCTCGGTTTTGTGCACCGAGCGGCGGATGATGTAGTTGCGCCGGGGCTCGATGTGGTGAATTACGCCCGCGCCTTCGGTCTGCTCCTCCACCGTAAACTCCACCTGGTCGCCCACGGCCAGCGGGTTGCTGACCTTGAGGCCTTTGTGCTTGAATTTGCCCCGCAGGCGGCAGCGGTGCAGCTGCCCGGAGGCCTCGCGCACCACGTACCACGAGCCCGTGGATTTAACGATGGTTCCGGTCATGGAGGTGAAGTTGTGAAATGGTGAGATGGTGAAATAGTGAAATGGTGAGTTTGATGTGCAATGCGCACGGGTAGCACCGATAGAACATCAAAAACTCACCATTTCACTATTTCACCAATCCAGTGCATAATCTTGCGGGTGGCGCCGCTGTGGTCGTGTACGTAGTCCAGGCTGACATCCTGCACCTGCAGACGGGCTTCTTCCCGGTGAAATAAGGGGCCGAAGGCAGTTAGCAGCTCCTCGGCCGAGGAAATCGGAAAGGCGCATCCCAGCTCTACCAAATCCTGGGCTTCCTGAAATTTGTGGTAAGTGGGCCCGAAGAAGAGTGGCAGCCCAAAGGCCGCGGCCTCCAGCGTATTGTGCAGCCCCTTGCCAAACGCGCCCCCGATGTAGGCGAAATGCCCGAAGCGGTAGAGCTGGCTGAGCAGGCCCACGTTGTCCATGAGCAGCACCCGGGCCTGCGCCACAGTAGCTGCCTGGGCCTGGGAGTAGCGCACCACCTGACCGGGCAGGGTAGCTTCCACGAGGCGGAGGTTGGTTTCGCTGATTTCGTGGGGGGCCACAATGAAGCGCAGCTCCTGCTGGTACTGCTGCAGCAGGGGCGTGAGCACCGGCAGGTCTTCGGGCCAGCTGCTGCCCACAATCAGCACCGGAGCCCAGTCGTCGGTGAAGGCATCCACCAGTGGCAGGGAGCGGGCCGAGGCTTCGGCCGTGCGCACCACCGTATCGAAGCGGGTGTCGCCGGCCACGCTGGCCTGGCTGATGCCGGCCTGGCGCAGCAGGTCCAGGCTGGTTTGGTTCTGGGTGAAGATGTGCGTGAATCGGCTCAGAATACGCCGAAAGAACCCGCCCCAGGGCTGGAAAAACACCTGCTCGGGCCGAAAAATGGCCGATACGCACACCGTGGGCACCTGCCGTCGCTGCAGCTCGGTGAGGAAGTAATACCAGAACTCGTACTTCACAAACACGGCCAGCCGGGGCTGCACCGCCGCCAAAAAAGTGCGGGCATTGGCAGCCGTATCCAGGGGGAGGTAGAACACGTAATCGGCCCCCGCCCAGTTTTTGCGGATTTCGTAGCCCGAAGGCGAGAAGAACGTCAGCACAATCTTGTGGTCCGGATACTGCGCCGCGTAGGCTTCCATCAGCGGGCGGCCCTGCTCAAACTCGCCCAGCGAGGCGCAGTGAAACCACACGCGCGTAGCCGTATCGGCCGCCAGCGCGCCCTCAATCTGCGGCAGCAGCCCGCGCCGCCCAGCCGTCCACTGCGCCGCTTTGGGTACGAACGGTGCTACCAGCCGCAGCAGCAGCGCATACAGGTGCAGGCCAATGGTATAGAGAAAGCGCAAGAGGTGGTTCTATAGGAAGTAAGGCTTACATCAGGAAGCCAAAGGAGAGTGTGCTTATAATGGCGGCAGGCCGCGCTGCTGCAAAAATAGGTCTTTTGCCCGCAGCCCCACGAAAAAGGCTCCGCCGTAACCCGACGAAGCCTTTTTCATACATTCTAAGCACTAAGCACTAAGCACTAAGCACTAGTGAGCCGCGTGCTTGCCCAGGTAGTTGGCTACACCTTCGCGGGTGGCCGACATAGCCTCTTTGCCTTCTTCCCAGTTGGCGGGGCATACTTCGCCTTTTACTTCGAAGTATTGCAGAGCGTCCACCATGCGCATGGCTTCGTCGATGCTGCGGCCCAGCGGACCGTCGTTTACTACCTGATGGCGCACAATGCCGTCCTTATCAATCAGGAACAGGCCGCGGTAGGCCAGGGGCGAGCCCACGAAGGTCATTTCGCCGGCTTCGTTGTAGTCGTAATGACCGCCCAGCACGTCGTAGTTGGCGGCAATGGTTTTGGTGGCATCGGCTACCAGCGGGTATTTTACGCCCTCAATACCGCCGTTGTCGCGCGGGGTCTGCAGCCAGGCAAAGTGCGAGAAGTGCGTATCGGTGGAGCAGCCCACAATGGCTACACCTTTGGCTTCGAAATCGGCCAGACGGTCCTGGAACGCAATGATTTCGGTGGGGCACACGAACGTGAAGTCGGCGGGGTAGAAGTAGAAGATGACGTGCTTCTTGCCCAGATAACGGTCAAGCGAGAAATCCTCCTCGAATTCGCCGTCAATAACGGCGGTAGCTTTGAAAGAAGGAGCACGTTTGCCTACGAGAACTGCCATGAGGTATGGAAAATGGTGAAAAAAGGAAGTAGAAGGAAAAAGGCAGCTGAAACTGCCGCCGAGGCTGTAAGCCGGCCGGTTTAGCTCAGCACCTTGTTGCCCGTTACGTGCAACGAGAAGGAGTGGGGCTGAAAGCCCGTCAGGCCCTTGGTGGCGAAGAAGTCCCGGATGAGGGCATCCAGCTGCGGGTCGCAGTAATCAATGATTTCCTGCGTATTGGCGCAGAACAGGTGGTGGTGCTCGGTGCAGTCAGCGTCGTAGCGGCGGGAGGAGCCCTCGGCCGACGCTACCCGCTTGGTGAGGCCGGCGGCTACAAACGCATCAAGGGTTTTGTACACCGTGCCCAACGATACCGACGGGGTCTGCTCGGTCACGCGCCGGTGCACCTGCTCGGC
Source organism: Hymenobacter sp. 102 (assembly GCF_049949205.1). Taxonomy (NCBI): domain Bacteria; kingdom Pseudomonadati; phylum Bacteroidota; class Cytophagia; order Cytophagales; family Hymenobacteraceae; genus Hymenobacter; species Hymenobacter sp. 102. Next base: position 943,803 of record NZ_CP188172.1, on the reverse strand, counting down.
CGTGGGGTGGCCCGGCAGCACCAGCAGGCTTTCCAGAATCAGCAGGCGCTGCTGGGTAGCCCGCAGGCCAGCAGCAGCCAGCCGGTCGCGCAGGTGGCCGGCCGTAGGAGCAGGGTGCGAATGGTCAGACGTGTGGTTCACCAGATGAGAATAATTCTCCGCAAAGATACGGCTATAAGGCCCGGCCGGGCAAAATTGTTTCATGTCGGCCGCCAAGCCGCCGCGTGGGCCTATTTAATCCACTCGTTTTCACCGCCTCGGCACACAAACTGGAACGTCTGGCGGGTGCGCTGCTCCAGCAGCAGCTCCCGGCCCTCGGTCAGCCGCCGGATGCTGGCGGCGTCGTAGTTTTTGATGGTGTAGAGTTCCAGGCCGGTGTTGTAGTGAATGGTGAACTGCTCCCGCAGCACGCCCAGCAGCTTTTCAAGCCGGTAAGCCGAGAAATCAGTGCACACCGAGAAGCTGATGGCCGAGTTCTGCATCAGATGAATCTTGAGCCGCACCTGCGCCAGCGCCCCGAAAATCACCTCCAGGTTTTCCTCCGAAATAAACGTCAGGTCCTTGGACTCAAAGGAAACCAGGCACTGCCCGGTCTTACGAATCAGGGCGGGCACCAGCAGCCCGTGCCGGCAGTCGTGAATCACGGTGCCCTCGGCCGCGGGGTCCACAAACGACTTTACCAACAGCGGAATCTGCTTCACAGCCAGTGGCTTAATGGTTTTGGGGTGAATCACCGAAGCCCCGTAGTACGCCATTTCAATGGTTTCCTGGTAGCTGATTTCGGGGTAGCGCACCGTGTCGGCAAAAATCTTGGGGTCGGCGTTCAGCAGGCCCGCTACATCCTTCCAGATGGTGACCGAAGCGGCCCCCAGGCAGTAGGCCAGAATGGCGGCCGTATAATCGGAGCCCTCCCGGCCCAGGGTAGTGGTCTGGCCGCTGGAGGTGCCGCCCAGAAAGCCCTGCGTTACTACCGGGCCGTGGGCCAGCCGTGCGGGCAGGGTACTGGCGAGCAGCCGCTCGGTAGCGGGCCAGGCCACCCGGCCCTCACGCCAGGTGTGGTCGGTACGGATAAGCGTACGGCAATCCAGCCACTGCGCCTGCAGGGCCCGGGCCACAATGCGCGTCGCCAGCAGTTCCCCGAAGCTTACCACCTGGTCGTACTGCTTGTCGAAGTCGCCGGGCTGCAGCGTCGCCAGGCGGTCCTGCAGCTGCTCCAGCAATTCGGTCAGGGCTGGTGTACCGGCGGCTTCATCGGTGGCTCCCAGTTCGGTGGCTACCTGCAGATGGAAATTGCGTAGCGTCGAGAGTTGGGTGCTGTATTCCTGCCCGGTTTGGGCTAGTTGAAAGATTTCTTCCAGGGCATTGGTCGTCTTGCCCATGGCCGATACCACCACCACCAGCGGCCCGGGCTGACCGTAGGTTTGGGTAATGTGCACCAGGTTACGGATGGCGGCGGCATCTTTCACGGATGCGCCGCCAAACTTGAAAATCCGGAGTTGCTGCGGTTCCTGCATGGCCCAAATGTAGGGCCAAGGCGTGCATTCTGCCTAAATGCCGGCAGGACAGCCTCTCCGAAGCAGGAAAATAAACAGGTAGCGAAATTTCGCTGTGGCTCTGCGGCAAATTGGTTAATTTTGGCCTTTGCCACCCGCATCATTCCCACTCAGCCCATGACCAACCACGACAAACTGGCCCTGCCTGTTGGTACCACCCTGGACCGCTTCATTATGCGCAAGCAGGAGGATTTCCCCTACGCCACCGGGGAGCTTTCCCAATTGCTGCGCGACATTGCTTTGGCGGCCAAAATCGTAAACCGGGAAATCAACCGCTCCGGCCTCATCGACATTGCCGGCGCCTACGGCAACCGCAACGTGCAGGGCGAAGACCAGCAAAAGCTCGACGTCATTGCCAACATTCGCTTTATCCGGGCCCTGCGCAACGGGGGCGAGGTGTGCACTATCATTTCGGAGGAAGACGACGAGATGATTCAGACCGGCAATACCCAGGGCAAGTACGTGGTGGCCATTGATCCGCTGGACGGCTCCTCGAATATTGATGTGAACGTAAGCATTGGCACCATTTTCAGCATCTACCGCCGCGTATCGCCCACCGGCCTGGAAGGTACCACCCAGGACTGCCTGCAAACCGGCACCCACCAGGTAGCGGCCGGCTACGTGATTTACGGCTCCAGCACCATGCTGGTGTACACCACCGGCAACGGCGTCAACGGCTTCACCTATGAGCCCAGCCTGGGCGAGTTCTTCCTCTCGCACCCCAACATCCAGACGCCCAAATCGGGGGCCATCTACTCTATCAACGAGGGCGTTTCGGAGTCCTTCTCTGAGGGCATGAAGTCTTTTGTGGCCTACTGCAAAGAGCAGAACTACTCGGCCCGCTACATTGGCTCCCTGGTAGCCGATTTCCACCGTAACCTGCTGAAGGGCGGCATCTACATGTACCCGACTTCAAAAAAGGCCCCTAACGGTAAGCTGCGCCTCATGTACGAGTGCAACCCGCTGGCTTTCATTGTGGAACAGGCCGGGGGTAAATCCAGCAACGGCCGCCGCCGCACTCTGGAGCTGGAGCCCCGCGACCTGCACGAGCGGTGCCCCCTGTTCATCGGCTCACCCGAGCTGGTAGAAAAGGTGGAGGAATTCCTCGCCGCCGAATTTGCCCACGACGCCGTACTGAAAGCGTAGTCCCGGTTAGCGGAGGCTACTTGAATAAAATCAAAAAGGCCACCCGAAACCGGGTGGCCTTTTTGCGTGAGGAAGGGGCCGCTACTCGGCCTTCTTCGTGGTTTTTTTGGCGGGTTTGGCCTCACCGGCTTCGGGGTTGCCGGCCGCGTTGGTTTCCTCGGCAGCCGGAATAATGCCGGCTGTGCTCAGGGCCTCATCGGCGGCGGGCTCATCTTTCTTGGCCGCCTTTTTCTTGGCCTTAGGCTTTTCCTCAGTTGCTTCTGCGGCCGGAGCCTCATCCTCGGTAGCCGGTGCCTGGTAGTCCAGCTTCTTGCTGACCACGTGGTACCACTGCACCAGCTTCTTGATGTCGGACATATATACCCGCTCCCGGTCATAGTCAGGCATGATGTCGGCCATGAAAGCCGACAGGTCCCGGTCATCCGATTTGTTGGTAATGGCCAAGTCCTTACCGTGCTTCTGATGGATGCGGTCAAACACCTCCGTCAGCGGCACCGTCTGATCGTAATCTTGGGTGTACATGGAAATCTCCTGCAGCAGCGAGACCTTGTTGCGGGCCGAAGCAACGGAGCGGGTGCCTTTTTCGTCGAGGGCTTCAATGATGACGCCGGCGCGGGTGGGCTTTACCAAGCGGTACAGACCGGGCATTCCGCTGATGGCGGCAATTTCCTTCAGGTCGTAGGGCATAAGAAGTAAGCGGTTGTTGGAAAGTGCAAAGTTACTCAGCGGCGGCCTGGCCGGGCGCTGGGAGTTTAAACGTAACGGGCAGGCTGGTCAGAATGGCGTAATCGGGCTTGTTGAACTTCAGCAGGCGCACTACGCGCAGGGCTTCTTCCCCGCAGCCGCCGCCAATGTTCTTCACTAGTTTAATGCCCGACATGGTACCGTCGGTGTTCAGCGTGAAGCTTACGATGCACTGGCCCTGAATTCGGTTCCGCCGCGCCATGATGGGGTACTTCAGCTCCTTCTCGATGAAGGCGTACATTGCCTCCTGCCCGCCTTCGTAGTACTCCGCTACCGGAATGGCTTTTGGCGCATGGGCCGGAGCGGATGGGGCAGTTTCCCCCGTTTCCGGGGTAGCAGGTACGGGGCCGTCGGTTTTAACTTTTACCTTGGTCTTCTGGGCCAGGGAGGGAACCGAGCAGGCCAGCAGACCAACACCCAGTAGGAAAGCAAATTTTTTCATGGAGAAGTAAGCAGAGAAAAGCGAAAACAAGCGGAGGCAGATGCTCCTCCCGGGCCAGGCAATTACGAGGCCAATTTACGCATTATTGGGTGCTTTGTGCGAACTGCTGATTCACCTCCGCAATAAATCCCAACAGTTCTTCCCGGCCTGTTTTCTCCTCGGCCGAGGTTACAAAATGCCGGGGCAGCTCGTCCCAGGTTTCCTGCAGCTTTTGCAGATATTCCGTTACGTTTTGCTGGGTGCGAGAACCGGATTGTTTATCCGCCTTGGTAAAAACCAATACAAACGGAATTCCATCTTCCCCCAGCTGCTCAATAAATTCAAGGTCAACTGCCTGGGGCGAATGACGGGAATCAATGAGCACGAACACGCAAAGTAAATTTTCCCGCCGCCGCAGATAATAATTAATCATCCGGCCCCATTTCTCCCGCGAATCTTTGCTGACGCGGGCATATCCGTAACCGGGTAAATCAACCAGATACCAGCTGTTGTTAATTATAAAATGATTGATTAACTGGGTTTTACCCGGCAAGGAAGAGGTTTTGGCCAAGCCCTTGTGGTTGGTCAGCATATTGATCAGGGATGATTTTCCCACGTTGGAACGGCCAATAAAGGCGTATTCCGGCAGGGTAGGTGCCGGACAGGCTTCCACCCGGGAATTGCTCATCAGAAAAGTTGCACTCTGAATATTCATTGGTTCAGCGAATGATGCCAAACGCAAAGGTAAGGATTCGCTAAATGGTAGTAACTGACATAATTTTTTGGGGAAAAACATTGTAATTTAAGTAGTCGACCTATATTTGTGCGTCTGGTAATGATTACAGAAGAGATGTTAAGTACAAAAACAACCACTCTTTGTCCATTCACTGTCAGGTATTTCGCTACAATAGCTACGGCTCAAACCGTATACTAAAAGTTCTATCTTTGGCCGCTTATTCCCCCCGCTTTAGGGGTGCTTATATAAGTTGAGAAAGCAAAACCACTGCCTCGGTACGTGGCTTTGCTTTTTTTCCGAGGATTCTCTCAACCCTGAGACTGGTTTTCAGTATAAGAGGCAACTCTTGAAAACCAGTTCCGCGCAGTCGGCGTGCCGGGTTTCACTCCCTTTGCAACTCCTTATTTCCCTAACTTCTTCCAAAATGGACAACTTAGTCAGAAGGTTATTCAAAGCCTCGTGCGCCTTCGCGCTTACGGCTGCTGTGGCCCAGCCCGCCCTGGCCCAGAGCACCCGTTCGCAGCTAAAGACGGCGAACAAACTCTTCGGGCAGGAGAATTACCGGGCGGCATTGCCCTACTACGAGCAGGTGCTGGCCAAAGAACCAAACAACGCGCAAGCTTTGTTCCGGGCCGGCATTTCTTACATGACCTTTGATAAGGAAAAAGCCAGCGACTATATCTATAAAGCGCAGCGCCTGAAGAAGAACGTAGCGAAGGATGTGGAGTATTGGCTGGGCCGGGTTGACCACCTGAACTACAATTTCGACGAGGCTATCGGGCACTTCCAGACGTACAACGCCACGCTGAAACCGAAAGACACCCGCAAAAAGGAGTTAGCACAGCTGATTCAGCACAGTAAGAACGCCAAGGTGCAGTTCAACAGCCCCAAGGATATTTTCGTGAAGAACCTGGGCCCCACCATCAACACGCAATGGTCGGAGCACAGCCCGGTAATTTCCAACGATGACAAAATCCTGCTGTTCACGTCCCGCTCCGACAATATGAGCAATGCTCCTGTTGCCGAGGATATGAAAGGTAAGAAGAAAGGCAAAGGGGGAATTGCTGCCGACGGCCAGTACTACGAGAACATCTACGAAGCCAAACGTATCGATGATGAGAACTGGGAAAAGCCCCGCTCGCTAAGCTCCGTACTGAACGGCAAAGGCCACGATGCCTCCATCCAGGTGTTCGATAACGACACGAAGCTGCTCATGTACCGCAACGATGAAGATGGCGACATCTTCTACTCGGAAAAGTCGGGAGCAGACTGGACGGAACCGAAAAAGCTGAACAACAACATCAACTCCAAGAGCTATGAAGGTGACGCGTACATCACGCCGGACGGTCTGACGCTGTACTTCTCCACCAGCAAGTACTCGGAGGATAACACGCTGGATATCTACTACTCCACCCGCCAGCCCGGCGGCGACTGGGGACCGGCCAAGAGCATCGGCAACGCCATCAATACGGCCTACGACGATGACAGCCCGTTCCTGAGCCGCGACGGCAAGACGCTGTACTTTTCCTCGCGTGGGCACAACACGATGGGTGGGTACGACATCTTCAAATCGGAGTGGGACTCGGTGGGCCGCAAATGGAGCCGCGCCGAGAACATGGGCTACCCCATCAACACGCCCGACGATGATACCTACTATCGTCTGTCGCCGGATGGCTCGTACGCTTACCTGTCGTCGTACCGCATTGGGGGCTACGGTGAGAAGGATATCTACACCATCAACTACATCAAGAACGCCATTATCCGGGGCCGTGTGCTGAGCCAGCGCGACAGCACGGTAATTCCGGGCGTGGAGCTGGTATTCAGCGGCACCCAGGCCGATAAAACGGCCCTGAGCTACCGCGACATTACCAAGCCGGTAACCGGCGACTACCAAGTGAGCGTGCTTTCGGGCCGTACCTACCAGGTAGCCGTGTCGAAGGATGGTAAGAACATCGAGACGCAGGAGTTTGCCGTGCCGATTTCGACCAACGACTCGACCACCATTACTAAGGACTTCTACGTACCGTACGTGGACACGTCTGGAGTAAACTATGCTCAGTTGAAGCCAATCTACTTCGATACCGACAAGTACAAGCTACGGCCGGAGTCGATTACAGAACTGGACAAAATCAGCGCGGTGTTGAAGGCTAACCCCGGCATCAACATCTCGATTGAAGGTAACTGCGACTCGCGCAACACCGACGAGTACAACATGGTACTCGGCCAGAACCGGGCCGACGTGGCGTACAACTACCTGAAGAAGTCGGGTGTGTCGGAAACCCGCATGGTAACGGTAAGCTACGGTGAGCGTCGTCCGGTAGCCGCCAACGATTCGCCGGAGAACATGCAGCTGAACCGCCGTACTGACTTCCGCGTGATTACCAAGGAAGGCGAAGCCGCTCCGGTACTGAACAACCCCACGCCGAACTCGGGGGCCAACTCTACTGGTTCGTCGTCATCGACTACTACTACCACCACGGCACCGCTGCAGCCCGGCAAAAGCAAAGCCAAGCTGCCCGACGGCACCAAGGTGAAAACCAAAGTGGACGAGGACAGTGACAAAGTGAAAGTGAAAACCAAAGGTGCCAACGACGAGAAGAGCAAGACCGTAACCAAAGACGGTACCATCGACTCGAAGGCCAAAGACGCCAACGGTGAGAAGACCAAAGTGAAGACCGACAACGACTAAGCGTTGGGTTTAGCTGAAGCAAACGGGTCGGGCCAGCAGCCCGACCCGTTTTTTTTTAACATAATGCTGGGCGAGCCGTTGTAAATGGGCAATTTTGCCCGAGTATTCTCGTTCTTCGCCCTGAGAAATATGTCCGTAGTTCCCTACAAAGATGACGCCGCCGGCAAGAAGTCGCAGGTGGCCCAGATGTTCAACAGCATTGCTGGCAAGTATGACTTCCTGAACCACTTTCTGAGTGTGGGCACGGACATATACTGGCGGCGCAAGGCCGTGGACGAACTCAAGCAACTGCGGCCGGCCCGGGTGCTGGACATTGCCACCGGTACCGCCGATTTTGCCATCGAAACGCTGCGGGCCGCCGCGCCCGATGCCCAGATTACGGGCGTGGATATTTCGGAAGGCATGCTGGAAGTGGGCCGGCGCAAGCTGCAGCAGAAGGGGCTGGGCCACCGCATCCGGCTGGAACTGGGCGACTCGGAGGCGCTGCCGTTTCCGGATAATCACTTTGATGCCGTAACGGCCTCGTTTGGGGTGCGCAATTTTGAAAATCTGGAGAAGGGGCTGGCCGAAATGCACCGGGTGCTGCGGCCGGGTGGCAAAATGGTGGTGCTGGAATTCAGTAAGCCCACAGCCTTCCCCATGAAACAGGCCTACAACTTCTATTTCAAGAACATCCTGCCAGTTTTCGGCAAGTTGATTTCCAAAGACCGCGCCGCTTACACGTACCTGCCCGAATCGGTGCAGGCATTTCCGGATGGGCAGGATTTTCTGACCATTCTGCGTAAAGTTGGCTTTACCTCTCCTGCATGGCAACCCCTCACGTTCGGCATCAGCTCCATTTACACGGCACAAAAGTAATGCGGCTACTTGCGGTAGCAGCGGTGGCGGGTTTGCTGCCCCTATCAAGCTTGGCCCAGAAAAAAAGCCTCACCGGCGCAAATCGAGGGAAAAGCGGCCGGGTGAAATCGGTGACGGTGAACAACCTGCCGGGCTACGACAGTCGGTGGCTGCACTTGGGCATGTACGTGGCCCCCAACTTTTCGCGCTACAAGATTGAGCAGTCGGCGGCAGCTTTCCCAACGGCCCCAAATTATACCGGCGTATCGGCCAACTCGGTGATAAGCCCCGGGGGCTCGGTGGGTTTCCTGGCCGATGTGCGCATCGGCGACTACGGAGCCTTCAATTTCGCGCCCGGCGTGAGCTTCCTGACGCGGCGCATCGAGTTTAAGCCCTACGGCTACGCGCAGAACACTGCCCAGTATCCCAACGACCCGGAGGAAATCGAGGACCAGGAAATCGGGACGACGCAGGTGGATTTTCCGCTGCTGTTCAAGCTGAAGTCGCAGCGGCGGCGCAACTCCCGGGTGTACCTGATTGGGGGCGTGAAGCCGAGTTTTACCATTGGGGGCCGAAAAAAGGACACGGAGCAGACGCTGCTGGAAGCCAGCCGCTCGGATGTGGCCCTGGAGTACGGGGTGGGGATGGACCTGTTTTACCCGTTCTTCAAATTCTCGCCCGAACTGCGCTTTTCCCACGGCCTGACCAACCTGTACGTGCCCGGCAACAATGATGTGTACAGCCGCAGCCTGCAGAGTATGAAAAGCAACACCGTGACGCTGTATCTGAACATCTGGTCGGGCCGATAAGCGTGAACGTCTAGCGACTGGCTACTCATTCCAGCGCCGTCCTCTGGGAAGGCACATCTAGCTACTGAAAAATGAAAACTGCATTAGTAACCGGCGCTTCGTCGGGCATTGGGCGGGCTACGGCAGTAGCCCTGGCAGGGGCCGGGTTCCGGCTGGTGCTGGCGGGCCGCCGCCGGGAGCGGCTGGAGGAGCTGGCGCAGCAACTGGCCGGTACGCCCACGCACCTGCTCACGTTTGACGTGCGTGACCGGGCCGCCGTAGAGCAGGCCGTACAAAGTCTGCCCGCTGAGTTTCAGGATGTGGATGTACTCATCAACAACGCCGGTAATGCCCACGGGCTGGCACCTATCCAGGAAGGCAATCCGCAGGATTGGGACGATATGCTGGACGGCAATGTAAAAGGGCTGCTGTACGTGAGCCGGGCCGTGCTGCCTGCCATGATGCGCCGCAACGTGGGCCATATCATCAACATCGGCTCCATTGCGGGGCACGAGGCCTACGCCAATGGCAACGTGTACTGCGCCTCCAAAGCCGCGGTGGCCTCGCTCACCAAAGGCATGCGGCTGGATTTGCTGCCCCACAACATTCGGGTGGCGGAGGTAAACCCCGGGGCCGTGGAAACCGAGTTTTCGGAAGTGCGCTTCAAGGGTGATACGGGGCGGGCGGCCAAGGTATATGAGGGGTTTGAGCCGCTCCAGGCCGAGGACGTGGCCGATGTGATTCGGTTTATGGTAACGCGCCCACCCCACGTGAACGTGGCCGAAGTACTGCTGCTGCCCGCAGCCCAGGGCGCGGCCACCACCATTCGGCGCGGCTAACGCTTGTTCTATTCATAAAAAAGGCTTCTCCTATCAGCAGGAGAAGCCTTTTTTATGAGAGTTGATTCGCTAATTCAGTAAGCGTGGCGGCATCTAGTGTGTGGCGGCCGGCAAAGCGGATGAGGCGGGGCGTAGCACCCAGCTGCGCCAGAAACTGCTGCTGCTGCTGAAGCTGGGCCTCCGATACGTACTCATCCTCGGTGCCGCACACCAGCGTAACCGGCACATGGTCCAGCAGGTGCGTGGCCGTGGGTAGCTCCATATCCGGCGGAAAGCCCCCGGCCCAGAGCACCAGATGGCTGGGTTGAAAAACCGCCTGGGCCAGCCAACGGCTGACGGTAGCAGCCCCTTGTGAGAAGCCCAGTACGGTAATTTCTGCTGCCGATGCCGCCTGAGGCAGTATGGTGGCGGCCAGCTGATTAAGGTAGCCCACGTAGTCGGCAATTTCCGTCAGCCGGTCATCCTTCGTCATCCAGGTAGCACCCACCCGGCCGGAGGTACCCTGCAGGTAAAAGCGCGACAATCCTTCGGGCGCAATGACCACCAGCGCGGGGTCGGCGGCGGTGAGGTGGGCGAAGTGGCGGATGAAATAGGCGGCTAACTGTCCGTAGCCGTGCACCACAAACCACACCCGCCGGGTAGCGGCCGTAAGTTCGCCCAACTGATAATACCGGGCCGAGCGGGTAACGGCCAGGTGCTGTTCCCGGGCCTGCATGGCTATTGCGCCGAGGGCAGGTCGTCGGCCGTGAAGCCGAAGGGCAGTAGGTCGGAGAGGGAGCGGAACCGGTAGATACTGCCGTGGGGGCCGGGCAGCAGCAGCGGAATGGCCTGTTTCTGGCGGTGCTCGTACTCGGCCATTACCTGGCGGCAGGCCCCGCAGGAAGTTACCGGTACAAACTCGCCGTGGGCGGGGCGGGCGGCTACGGCCATGCCCACAATACGCCGCTCCGGCTGCGTGGCGGCCAACCCAAACAGCGCGGTGCGCTCGGCGCAGAGACCCGACGGGTAGGCCGCGTTTTCCTGGTTGGTACCGCGAAAAATGGTGCCGTCATCAAGTAGCAGGGCCGTGCCAACGTGAAAGTGGGAGTAGGGCGCGTACGCATGGTCGGTGGCCGCGCGGGCTGCCTGCCAGGTGGTGGCTTCGGCGGCGGTAAGGTCGGCTTCGGAAGCCACCACGTCAACGGTGATGGTCAGGTGAAGGGGGTGGGCCATGGGAGGCAAAGAACGGCCCGGCACCGGCAAGCGGCCCCGGGTAGTGAAAAAGGGGGCGGCGAATGTACAACCTTTTTTGCGAAGACACTCAGGTGCTTCTGCAGATGGAGAAGCCTGGGGACTGAAAACGGACTTACCGAACTACTGTGGGCCTTTCTCTCGGGCATTATGCAGATATTGGAGGCCAAGTCCATCCACCTTCCCACCCCACATGACCCGTATTCTGCTGCTGGGTGCCGGCCGCTCGGCTTCCTCCCTGATTCAGTACCTGCTGCTGCACGCCCCCACCGAAAGCTGGTACCTCACCGTAGCCGACATGCAGCCCGCCCACCTGGCTCCCGTGCTGGCGGCCCACTCCGAGTATGCCCGCGCCGTGCCCTTCGATGTGCACGACGAAACCCGCCTGGAAGAACTGGTGCCCCAGGCCGACGTGGTGATTTCCATGCTGCCGGCCCTGTTTCACGGGGCGGTGGCCCGGGCGTGTGTCCGGCACCGGCGGCATCTGGCCACGGCCAGCTACGTGAGCGAGGAAATTCGGACCCTGAATAGCGAAGCGCAGGCAGCTGGCATTACGATTCTGATGGAGTGCGGCCTCGACCCTGGCCTTGACCACATGTCGGCCATGCGGGTGCTCACGGATATCGGCCGGCGCGGCGGCGTGGTTACGTCGTTTAAATCGTACTGCGGGGGGCTGCTGGCTCCGGAAGCAGAGGGGGACAATCCGTGGAAGTACAAGTTTACCTGGAACCCGCGCAACGTGGTGCTGGCCGGCCAGAATACCGCCAAATTTCTGGAAAACGGCCGCCCGCGCTTTATTCCTTACCAGCACTTGTTTGCCCGCACCGAAACGCTGGCCGTGCCCGGCTTCGGCGAGTTTGAAGGCTATGCCAACCGGGATTCGCTGAGCTACCGCGCGCCTTACGGCCTGGAGAATATTCCGACAATGCTGCGCGGTACGCTGCGCCGGCCGGGCTACTGCGCCGCCTGGCACGCGCTGGTGCGCCTGGGCCTCACCGATGATGCCGTGCACCTCGACAACCCGGCTACGCTGCCGTGGCGGGAGCTGGTGGAAGCCTACCTGCCCACCGGCCCCGGCGACACGGCCGCCCGGGTAGCCGCTTACCTGGGCCTGGACCCCGCCGGAGCCACCATGCAGCACCTGGCGTGGCTGGAGCTGTTTACGGAGCGGCCGGTAGGGGCGGCCAACGCCACACCCGCCCAGCTGCTGGAAAAGCTGCTCACCGGAAAATGGGCCCTGCAACCCCACGACCGGGATATGATTGTAATGCAGCACCAATTCGCCTATGAGCTGAATGGGGCGAGGCACAGTCACACGTCCTCTTTGGTGGTGCTGGGCGACGATGCCGTGCACACGGCCATGGCCAAAACCGTGGGCCTGCCGTTGGCTATGGCCGTACGCCGGTTAACCCAAGGGCAGCTTACCCAGCGCGGCGTGGTTATCCCAACCGCCCCGGAGCTATACGAGCCAATTCTGGCGGAGCTGGAGGAAAGCTACGGGATTCAGTTTGTGGAGGAAAGCCAGGAGTTGGTAGCAGCGGCTGCCGGTGCCGACGCAAAATAACCGGCGCAGTTCAGCGTTGGGGCAGCTATGCGCTACTATCTACGTCTGCGGCTTCACTTGCTGCTTCGGCTGTTGCGGGAGTTAGGCTGGTGGCGGCTGCTCCTGCTGAGTACCATGTTGCTGCTGGTGCTGGGCCGGGCCCTGCTGTTGGCCGCGGCTAGTCAGCAGCTGGTGTGGCTGGTACCGCTGGGAATGGGCGCGCTGGTGTTGAGCCTGCACCGCCACCGCGCCGATATTGGATTTTTGCAGCTGTCGGCGCCGCTGTTCAGAAGATGGTTGGCCGTGGAATATGCGCTGCTGAGCCTGCCGGTGGTGTTGGTGTTGCTGGGGCGCAGTCGGGTGCTGGCGGCCCTGCTGGTACCCATAGTGGCGGCGGCAGCAGCATGGGCTCCGGCAGTAAACGCCAGCGCCGCACGAAAACCAGCGCGCAGCCTGTTCCGGAGCGTGGCGTTTGAGTGGGTGAGTGTGGGTCGGCGTTGGTGGCTGGGCGCGGGGTGGCTGCTGCTGCTGGCCGTGGCCGTTGCCACCCGAACCACGGCCACCGGCCCGGCCCTGGCCGTAGTGAGCTGGCTGTTTTTGCTGCTGTAGACGTACGGCCCCGCCGAACCGCTGCTGTGGCTGCTGCCCGCGTTGGGCCAACCCGGCGCGTGGCTTCGGGGCCGGATCGGATGGGCCTGGCTGTATTTCGGCCTCACCACTGCCCCCATGGTTTTCGTGATGCTGCAGGGGCCGGCCGGTACCGGTGGCACGCTGGGGCTGCTGGCGTGGTGCGCGGTAGTTCTGGCTATGCTGGTTATGGCGAAGTACGCTTTTTACCCGCACGCCACGTTAAGCCGCTTAACCCAGGCAGGAGCGGTGCTGGTTGCGGTATCCATTCTGGGAACCAACCCGGCCTACATTGCCCTGCTGACGGCCTGTTTTCTGGGGCTGATTCTGAAAAGCCGGCAGCAACTGGCGCGCTTTAATATCGTTACGGAAGCGGTTGGCCGTGAGTAAGCGCGGAATACCCATGTATGCAAGCCGGGCTGATGAGAGCCAGTGGGTCGGGCGGGCTTTTCTACAGGTATATCAGACCCGTTTTTATGCTTGAAGCTCAAGGGCTATCCAAATCCTTTGCCGGGCAGGTGGTGCTGCAGCACGTTAACCTGATACTCCAACCCGGTACGCTGCATGGTCTGGTGGGGGCTAATGGGGCGGGTAAAACCACGTTGTTGCATTGCCTGTACGGTCTGCACCCAGCCACGGCGGGCCGCATTCGGGAAACTTCCGGCCGGCCCGTGCGGGAGCTTACCGGCATGCTGCCCTACGAGCCGTACTTCTACCCGCGCATCACCGGGCAGGAATACCTGGAGTTCTGCCTGCAGGCCCGCCACCGCCCCGTACCCGATTTGCGCGAGTGGGCCCGGGTGCTGGAGCTGCCGCTGGACCGCTACGCGGAGGAGTATTCCGCCGGTATGAAAAAGAAGCTGGCCCTATTGGCCTTGCTCGTGCAGGATTTTCGCTACCTGATTCTGGATGAGCCCTTCAATGGCCTCGACCTGAGTACCAACCTGCTGCTGATGGCTTTGCTGCGGCAGTTGCGTGCGCAGGGCGTGGGTATTCTGCTCACCTCGCACCTGCTGGGCTCCCTCACCGAGCTGTGCGACGAAATAACGGTGCTGGCGGATGGCCGGGTACTACGCCAGTATGCCGCCGCCGAGTTTCATCACCTCTCCCACGATTTGCTCGACACCCTGCACCAGCAAAAGCTGGCCTCTCTGACGGCATTATTGCCGCCGCCCCGGTAGGCTACAACGCCAGATAGAACGGCCCTAACGCCTCCCGGAACCATGCTGAATAGTCCGCTGAGTCCGCCTTGTGCAGCGGCAACTCCTGTTGTTGCATCGGGGCCGGCTGCCGGCCGAAGGTGGTGATGTGGCGCAGCGGTTTGCTGCCCGGCCGGTGGTGCACTACCAAGCGGTGAGTGGGGTAGAGGCCGGCCGCGGTGGCTTCCTGCTCAAACTGCTGCATCTCGGGCGGGGGCAGCAGCACCGTGAGCTGGCCTTCGGGCGCGAGGAACCGGGCCGCAAACCCAGCCAGCTCCGCAAAGGTCAGCGAGTCTTCGGCAGTGTGGCGGGCCGTGGTGCGCTGGGCGTTGGGGGAGCGGAGGGAGTTGCGGAAGAACGGCGGGTTGCACAGAATATGGTTGAAGGGCGTGGGCTGAGTGGCCGCAAATACCGCCAGCGGAACCGGATGCAGCCGGAGCCGCCCGGCCCAGGGGCTGGTAGCAAAATTGGCTGCTGCCTGAGTTGCCGCGGCTTCGTCCAGCTCCACGGCCTCAACCTGCGCCTGCGGGTTGCGCTGGGCCGCCATTAGGGCCAGCAGGCCCGTGCCCGTACCGATGTCCAGGATGCGCCGCGCCCCGGCTACGGAGGCCAGCGCGCCCAGCACGCAGGCATCGGTGCACACCTTCATGGCGCAGGCGGCCTGCTCGATGCGGAACTGCTTGAACTGGAAATAGGAATTAGCCACGCCGGTAGGTTAGCCGCGCTTCAACTCAATCAACTCGTAGCCTTCATCCGTGAGCAAGGGGCCCTGGGTGGCGCTGCGCACGGCCAGCTGGTCGCACCGCTCGTTTTCGGGGTGGCCGTTGTGGCCACGCACCCACCGGAACTGCACCGTGCGCTGCCGATACACCTTCACGAAGCGCCGCCACAAATCCTCGTTGGCCTTCTTGCCGAAATCGGGCTTGTTCAGCCAGCCGAATACCCATTTCTTCTCCACCGCATCCACCACGTAGCGCGAATCAGTCACCACTGTAATGGGTAGCTCGGGGCGGTTGATGGCCTCCAGGCCCACTATCACGGCCAGCAGCTCCATGCGGTTGTTGGTAGTGAGGCGGAAGCCCTGGGTCAGCTCTTTCTCGTGCTGGCCGAAGCGCAGAATGGCTCCGTAGCCCCCAGGGCCCGGGTTGCCCCGGGAGGAGCCGTCAGTATACAGGTAAATCAAGCGGAAAGCGGTAAAAGCAGAAATCCCCCGCAAGGTAGGCATTGGGAGAGTTGAATGATGAGAGATGAGTTATGAATTGGAGGAAGTACTACCCAACTGATTCGTCTCTTTTAACTCATCATTCGTCCCTCATCATGCATAACTCAATTACTCGCTTTCCTTGATCAGCTGGCGGCGGTAGTTGGCCAAGATGGTGGATTTGAGCAGGAAGCCCAGGTACCGGTCGTCGAGGTCGAGGACGGGGAGGGCCCAGGCCCCGAGCTGCTCCATGCAGCGCAGCGTGTCCAGCAGCGTATCGTCGGGCCGTACGATGGCGGGCGGCTCGCTCATCAGGTCACGCACGCGGGTAGTGTTGTAGTGCTCATCATCGAAGAGGGCGTCGCGCACGGTGTCCAGGCTCACAATGCCGTGCAGGTGGCCTTCCGCATCCACCACCGGAAACAGGTTGCGCGAGGCGTGGCGGAAGGTGGTTACCAGCTCGCCCAGCGTATCATCGGGGTGTACGGGCAGAAAATCTGTCTGGAGCAGGCTGCGCACGTCCAGCTGGGCCAGCAGGCCCCGGTCCCGGTCCTGGTTCACGTACACGCCCTTCTGCACCAGCTTGCGGGTGTACACTGAGTACGGCTCGAAATAGCGCGTGATTAGGTAGGAGCCGGACGTTACCACCATCAGGGGCACGAACAGGGCATAGCCGCCGGTTATTTCGGCAATGAGAAAGATGCCGGTAAGCGGCGCGTGCACCACCCCGGCCAGGGTGCCGGCCATGCCCAATACAATGAAATGCACTTCCGAGATAGGGTAGAGGCCACTCAGATTGATAAGGCGGGCAAACACAAAGCCGCACAGCGCCCCGGCAAACAGGGAGGAGCCAAACATGCCCCCGTTGCCGCCCGAGCCAATGGTGATGGTTGTAGCCACTACTTTCAGCAGCATACTGCCCGCCGCTACCAGCAGCACCAGCCACACGCTTTCATCCCGGAACACATCAAACAACGAGCCGTCCACCAGCTGGTCGGCGTGGCCGCCCAGCAGCAGCTGCACAATGTTGTAGCCCTCGCCGTAGAGCGGCGGAAACAGAAACACCAGTCCGCCCAGCGCCAACCCGCCCAGCAGCACCTTGCGGAAGGTGCCGTGGAGCTGCTCAAAGTACTTGTCGGCCCAGAAATATACCCGGATCATGTACACCGACAGCAGGGCCGTAAACACGGCCAGCATCAGGTACAGGGGCACGGCATCCACGGGCCAGGAAGTGGTGATGAGCACGAAGGGCTGACCCGCGTACAGGGCCTTGGAAACCACCGTGGCCGTGGCCGAGGCAATGAGCAGCGGCACGAAGTACGCCGCCGACAGCTCCGACAGAATCACCTCCACGGCAAAGAGCACGCCCGCAATGGGCGAGTTGAAGATGGCCGCCACGCCCGCCGCCGCCCCGCACCCGGTGAGCAGCCGCCGCTCCCGCCGCCCGATGCGCAGAATGCGGGACGTATTGGAGCCAATGGCCGAGCCCGTTACGGAAATAGGAGCTTCCAGACCCGCCGAGCCCCCGAACGTAACCGTCAGGAACGACGATACCAGCTGCGAGTACAGCTTGCTGCGCGGCACGATGCTGCCCTGGCGCGCAATGTTGTAGATGATGGGCCCGATGCCCCGGCCCAGGTTGCCATCCAGGAAATACCGCGTAAACAGTACCGTGAGGGCAATACCAATGATAGGATACAGAGAGTTGGCAAACACCCGGTATTCGCCCGGTACCCAGGCACTGAGCATCGACTGCGAATCGTGGACCAGAGTTTTGAGCACTACTGCCGCCAACCCTGCCAGCAGCCCCACCAGCATACTCACCAGAATCAGGTACACCCGGTCGCTGAGGTGACGCACGCGCCACACTAGCAGCGGGCGAAGCAGCCGGTGAATGGTATTCTGGGGCATAGGCGTGCGAAAGATGGGTGGCAGCCAGCGGGTGAAGCTGCTAACCTAACGAAAACTTCTGCAGGGTGATGAGTTATGCCAGATGAATTATGAAATGGATGTACTCATTTCATAATTCATCTCGCATAACTCAACTCTCCCATCACACTCCCGTCAGGGAGGGCACGCCCAGGCCGGCACCGAGCAGCTCCTGCTTTACCTCCTGCATCAGCCGGCTTTTGAGCTGCAGCACGCCCCGGCGGTAATCCTCCGAATCGGCCCAGAAATACACGCGTAGGTCGGCGGTAGTGGCCGTGGCTTTTTCCAGATTCACGTAGGGCGCGCGCGGAGTTTGCTGTATATCGGCCACGGTGCGCAGGTAGTTCAGAATGACGGACGTCGCCAGCTCGGGTGTGGCCTGCTCGCCCAGGTCCACCGTCACCAGAAACTCCTGGCGCAGGTTCCCGTCGCGGGTGTAGTTGATGAGGGGCTCCTTTAGTACCAGGGAGTTGGGCAGGTAGATGTGCTTGCCATCGAAGGTGCGGATGAGCGTGATGCGCAGGTTCAGGGCCTCTACATGGCCAATCAGCCCTTTGATTTCTACCGTGTCGTTGATGTGGAACGGCCGGTTGAAGGCCAGAATCACGCCGGCCAGGAAGTTCTCGGCAATATCCTTGAAGGCAAAGCCCACAATGAAGGCCGACACGCCCGCCGCGCCCACCAGGCTGCCCACAATACCCGAAAACCCGAGAATATTGAGCGCCAGCATCAGCCCCAGGCCCACCATCACCCACTTGCCAATACTGGCCAGGAAATCGGCCAGCAGCGGATCGGTGGAGCGTCGCCGCAGCCGCCCGCCCAGCAACCCACTCACGCGGTTGGCAACAAAAACAGCCACAATCAGCAGCAGCAGGGCAATAAACAGCTTGGGTAAAATGTAAAGAAACTGCTGCCAGTAAGTAGCCAGTACGCGTTGCAAATCCTGAAGCATAGGCAGGAGTGTTTAGGGCTAGAAATACGGACCAGCTTCGTAGCAGAACCGGTCAAAGCAAAGCCCCGCGGGCGGGTGCCAGCGGGGCTGCGGTAGGTAGCAATATACGTAACAAGTGTCGCCCAGGGTTAGCCAGAGGGCCTAAATTAAGGCCGGCCGGTTCATCCAGCGCCAGAATACCAGGCCCCCCAGGGCATAAGCCACCACATCCCAAGGGTCAGGCGTGTTGCGCACCACCGGGGAAGACTGCAGCAGTGGTACTACCTCAAACCATACGGAAAACACCAGCCAGGTACTGAAAATCCAGGAAGCAGGCAATACAAACGAAGGCTGCCGAAAGTACAGGCGCCGCATCGCGCAAAGCACTAGCGTAAGCTCCAAGGGCAGCGACAGAAAATCGGCCAGGTGCGAGCGAACCACGCCGGGCAGTGGCCAGTGCGGCGACAGAGGGCCGCCGTATTTATGCAGCACGGTAATGCTATACAACACCGTGCCCATCAGAAACAACGGGTGCCGTAGCTCGACGGGTAGTCTCAGCCGGCCAGCAGGGTTATTAGCCATAGAATAAACGCCATGAGTGCCCCAAATGCCAGCTGTCCACCTCGAATGAGGTACTTGAAGAAGCGCAGCAGCGGCTTATCATCAGGCTTGATTTCGATGAGCATGATGGGCGACACCGGCTCCTGGGCCAGCCGCTCCCGCTGCTGCTCACTGCGCAGGCGCTGCGGGTCCAGCAGCTGCCCGCACCGCTCACACCGGTCGGTAGACAGCTGCTGCCAGTTGCTCCAGTAGCCGCAGGCCGGGCATTTCTTGGTGGCTTCCACTATGCTGAGGTGGTGAAGTGGTGAAAGGAAAAACGGGAAGTTGCCAGAAGACCTGTCATCCTGAGCTTGCGAAGGACCTTATCCTGGCAAAACAACTCGTAGCAGCATACTATGATTCTTCGCAAGTTCAGGATAACAGATGAATGCTGCCTGACTACTTCCCATTTGTCCTATCATCACTTCACTTACAGCTCCATGATATCCTCGTTCCAGAGGGTGGGCTCGGCCTCGATGAATTCCTCCATCATCCGCACGCACTCGTCCAGGTCGAGGTCCACCACTTCCACGCCGTGGCTTTCCAGGAAGGCCCGCGACTCGCCAAACGTGCGCGACTCGCCCACCATCACCTTCGGAATTTTGAACTGCACGATGGTACCGGCGCACATATAACAGGGCATCAGGGTGGTGTAGAGCACCGTGTCGCGGTAGCTGCGCTGGCGGCCGGCGTTGAACAGGCAGTCCATTTCGCCGTGCTTGATGGGGTTATCCTCCTGCACCCGCTTGTTGCGGCCCCGGGCCACTAGCTTGCCGTTGCGCACCAGTACGGAGCCAATCGGAATACCGCCTTCCTGGCGTCCCTGCCGCGCTTCGTCAATGGCGGCCTGCATGAATTCGTCCATGTCTTTTAAAAGTTGCTGGTTTCTGGTTGCGTATTGCTGGTTGAAAGTGGGCAATCAAACCCAAACTAGCAACCAGAAACTAGCAACCAGAAACTTAGTTTACCGGGCGCAGATGCCGCGGTAGGGGCAGTACTGACACTTGTCCAGGTCGTCGGTTTTGCGGATGGGCTCCTGCGGGTCCAGCATGCGGCGCACCAGCTGGCCCAGCAGCTGCTCGCTGTGCTGCACGAAATTCTGGCCGTCGGCGGTGAGGAAATTCATATCGGCCGACATGGGGCCGGCCCCGAGGTTACGCAAGGAGATGATGGCAGCATCGGCGGCGGGGCGGCCCTGCTGAGCCAGCAGAAAGCGGTACAGCCAGAGCTGCCGCACCTTATCGGCGGCGGGGGTGGCGTCAGTGAGCAGGCGCTCCACGGCCTCGGTGGGCGTCTCGCCCCGCTTCAGCAGCTGCAGGTGCGACTTTTCTACCAGCCCGGTTTTGTAGTCCACCACCCGCAGGCGGCCATCGGCAAACTGATCTACCCGGTCGGCTTTGCCCAGCAGGCGCACGGGCAGCTTCTCGCCGGTTTCGAGGGGCACAAACACGGTGGCGTGCAGTTCTTCCTCCAGCCCCTGAATCCGGAGGGGCAAAGCATCGGGCTGCTCCAGCAGGCTTTCCAGGTAGCGCCGCACCAGCTGACCGGCCACCTGGCCCAGCACGTGGTTCAGGCCTTCGTCGGCGCGGGCGTGGCGGTCGGCCTGCTCTTTGCGCAGGGCTTTTTTCACCATAATGGGCGCCAAATCGAGCAGGCCCGGAATATCAGCGGCGGTGAGGGGCGGGGCCTGGGCGTTGGCCGTCGTGCGCCGGATGGTTTGGGCGAAGGGCATCAGCAACTCCTCCAGCGCCTCGTGTACCACCGTACCAAAGCCATCGGGACCCAGGGCTTCCTCCACCTCCTCGTTTTCCCGGAACCGGGCAATCCGCTGGAAATAAAACTGCAGGGAGCAACTCAGATACTGGTTCAAGGCCGTGGGTGACAGGCCCCGGTCCAGCAGCTCGCGCAGAGCCAGCAGCATCCCGGCGTCTTTTTCCAGCACGAGGTCAGTTGCCTGTTGCCCGTTGCCTGTTGCCAGTTTGTTGCCGTCGGTTCCCGGTAACTGGTGTCCATTATTACTGTGCTCAGGGGCCTTTCCTGGCAACTGGTAACCGGCAACGGGCAACTCCTCACTCACCACTGCCAAATCCAGCAGCTCCAGGGCCGGGTTCTGCAGGGCCAGGTCGTTTTCCAGCTGCAGCAGAAAGCGACTCCGCTCGCCGGTGCGGGTACCTTCGGCCCCGGGCAGGATGTGCAGCAGATCGACGCGGCGGGCCCGCTGCAGCAGCCGCCAGAACTGGTGGGCGGTGGCGGCTTCGTGGTCGGCGTAGGTGGGCAGGCCGAAGGTGGTGAGCACGTCGTAGGGGAACAGGGAGCTGTGGCGCTTGGGGGCCGGCAGCACGTTCTCATTGCAGCTCAGGATGATAACGTGGTCGAAGTCCAGGGCCCGGGTTTCCAGCAGGCCCATTACCTGCACGTCGGCAATGGGCTCCCCGCTGAAGGGCAGGCGGGTGTTCTTCATCTGCTCGTACAGGAACCGCCGGAACGAGCGCACCGACAGCCGCTGCTCCCGGCAGTCGAACACCGATTCCAGCCGCTTTACCAGCGTGAAAAACAGGTACAGGTACTCCGCCTCAATGGCCGAATGCTGGTCTTGGTAGGCCTTTTTGAGCAGGTCGATGAGCGTGTAGCAGGCCCGGATGATGTCGTCGCAATTGTTCCAGGTGGCAAACAGGGCCGTGAGCAGCGGGTGGCCCTGGCCCATTTCCACCAGCTCCTCGGCCGTGAGCAGCACCGCGTGGCGCTTGATGATGGTGCGGCACACCTGGTCGAGCAGGCCGGGGTGCTCGGTGTCGGGCTGCTTGTCGAGCCACTGCTGGTAGCGGCGCAGAAACGGGTGCTGCAGCAGCTTGCTCACGGCCAGGTGGTGGTAGCGGGGCACGCCGTAGCCGGTTTCCGGCGAGCCTTCCCGTACGCCGGTGAGGTGCACTTCAAACAGCAAGTCCACCAGGTTGAACAGGGGCGTGCTCTGGAAGTTGAGGCCCATGGTTACGTTGTACTCGGGCACTTCCTGGGGCGGCAGGCCGTGCAGCACCGGCAGCAGCAGGGTTTCGTCGGGCAGTACCACGGCCACGGTGCCGGTGGGGTGCAGGCGGCGGGCCTCGGCCAGCAGCTGCCCGGCCACCTTGCCCTGCATGGAGGCATTGGCCATGCCCACCAGCCGCACCGTGCGCGGCAGCTGCCGCAGCAGCTCGGCCGGCCCCCCGAAGTTGTCCCAGGGCAAATCCAGGCGGTCCTGGTACTGGCGCAGGTGCTGGCCGGCGCGGTTGGGCGAGCCTTTTTCCAGGTAGAAGGCGTCGCCATCAAACTGCACCTCGGCCCGGCCCACCTTGCGCAGCCGCTGGATCAGTCGCTCTTCGGCCTTCGACAAAAAGCCCAGCCCGATAAACACGTGGTAGGGCAGGGTTTCGCCGGCTTCCAGCCGCGCGCGCACCCGGCGCTGGGCCAGGCGGTAGGCCAGGCCGGGGTAGGCAAGGCGGTCCTGGCGCATGCGCTTCTGCAGGCGGTAGTACACTTTCTGCAGGTCGTCCCAGAAGCGGAAGTAGGCCGTGGTGCTGCTCTGGGGCGAAAATTCAGCCCCCAAATCCCAGCGTTCCAGGGCCTTGGCCTGGCTCAGGTACTCGAACACTTTGCGGGGCGAGGCCAGGTTCTGGTCGAGGCTGGAGAAGTCCTGCAGGAGCAGCGCCGACCAGCCCACGAACTGGTCGAATTCCAGCCGCGGGTCAATGTCGCGCATGATTTCGAACAACAGTAGCTGCAGGGCAATGGGCTCCTCCACCTGCACGCCGGCCAGCTCCACCATGTAGTCTTCCATGGCCGCAATGCGCGGGCTCCACAGCGCCTGCCCGGCCTCGGCCGCCAGGCTCAGCTCGTTCTGCAAATACACCACCGCCCGCCGCGTGGGCACCACTACTACTAGGTCCGACAGCTCGCCCGAGGCCCCGTACCGGCCCACCAGTTCCCGGGCCATACGCCTGAGAAACGGCGTAGCATCGGGCGCGGGCAGCACGGGGGAAAGCGGGGCGGGGATGGAGGGAGCGGTAAGCATAGAGGGTAAAGATACGGTGGGTTGATGGTGGAATGACTTGTCAATTCAGGGTGAGTATTTTGCGAGTAGTTATATCCTGTTGGCCAAGCTAGACGTGCCGTATGCCCCCTGTTTTCAACGTTCAGCAATCCATTCAGCTCCCGCCACCTCCGCGCCCTACTCCGTGGGCGGAACAATGGCAGAATATCTTACTGCTGATAGTAGCCACTGTTCCGGTAGCCGCGTTGCTGCTGGTAGCGGGCTTAGTGGCCGGGGGGTGGCACCTGCTCAAGGCAGCTTTGCAGAAACTTTGGCTGTCAGTGGGGCGGCTGTTTGGGTATCAACCGCCGCTGCCGGCCGTGCCGGTGCCGCCAGCGCCCAGCGAGATATTCTGTACTCCCCAACTGCGCCTGCTGGTTACTGAAGAAGACTGGGAAACGGAGGGTAAAGAATTCAGCGAGTGGATTGACTTATGGGGGGAGTTGGAACACGAGTTCGGCCGGTACCCCGGCCTGTTCCGCCTGCACACCGAGCCCGAAATTCCGGGCCTGCACAAGCAGTTAATTACTGACCTGTGCCGCCCGGATGCAGCCGGCGTATTTCTGCAGCTGCTGGAGCCCCGGCCGGGCCAGCAGCCGGCCGGTACCTCCTGGCTGGTGTACCTGGAAGCTGCCACCCGGCAGTGGCAGCGGGTGGCGGAAACCAATGAGTTTTACCTTCTGCCTGATGCCGTTGGGGAGCCTTACCAGTTCAGCGGTATTCAGGTTGGGGGCGGACAACTGACGCTACAAGCCTACCCCGCTGAGTCAGCCGTCTAATGTCCTGGCACCGCCGCCTCGGCCGCTGGCACGGAGGCTTTGGTGGGCTCCTGGTAGTGGCGCAGGAAACGGAACACCAGTACCAGGCTAATGCACGTCAGCACGGCCCCGGTGAGGAAGGCGGCGCCCGGAAAATGCACGGGGGCTGTAGCTCCGGTAAAGTAGGAGAACAGATTGGTCATCAGGGGTGGGCCGATAATGGAGGTGAGGCTTACCAGGCTGGTAAGCGCCCCCTGCAGCTCACCCTGCTCGGTGGGCGGCACCTGCCCGGACATGATACCCTGCAGGGCCGGAATGGCAATACCGCCCAGGCAGTAAGGCACCAGGAAGGCGAACATCATCCAGGGTTGGCCGGCAAAGGCAAACAGCGTGAAGCCCAGGGCGTAGAGCCCCAGCCCCAGCAGCACCGAGCGTTTGTTGCCCAGGCGTGGGTTGATGTACCGAATCAGCAGACCCTGCACCAGGGCCGTGAGCAGGCCCACCGCCCCCAGGGAGTTGCCTACCTGGTCTTCGTTCCAGTGAAACCGGTACATGGTAAAGTACGACCAGGTGCTCTGGGTGGCGTGGGCCGCCACGTACAGAAACACCAGCGACGTAATCAAACCCAGAATAACCGGGTACTTGCGCAGCTGCCGGAGCGAGCCAATGGGGTTGGCCCGTTTCCAGTCGAAGGGGCGGCGGTTTTCCGGGGCCAGGGATTCGGGCAGCACGAAATAGCCGTAGAGCCAGTTGAGCAAGGTGAGGCCGGCTGCCGCCAGGAAGGGCACCTGCGAGCCAAAGTGAGCCAACTTGCCCCCCAGTACCGGCCCGATGATGAAGCCCAGCCCGAAAGCGGCCCCAATCATGCCGAAGTTCTGGGCCCGGTTCTCCGGGGTACTGATATCGGCAATGTAGGCCGAGGCCGTGGTGAAGCTGGCCCCGGTGATGCCCGCCACCAGCCGGCCCACAAACAGCCACCCGATGCTGGGCGCAAACGCCAGAAACAGGTAATCGATGCCGAAGCCGAACAGTGCCGTGAGCAGCACCGGCCGCCGTCCGTACTGGTCGGAGAGGTTGCCCAGCACCGGCGAAAACAGGAACTGCATGGCGGCAAAAGCAAACAGCATCCAGCCCCCGTAGCGTGCCGCATCGGAGAGGGTGCCGCCCGTTAGCTGGGTTATAAGCTTGGGCAGCACCGGAATGATAATGCCGAAGCCAATCACATCGAGCAGCAGCGTCACGAAAATGAAGCCAAGCGCAGCTTTGCGGGGAGCAGCCATAGAGCAAAAGGAAAGGAGGAGGCTGCAAAGGTAGCGTGCAGCAGGCGCTTCGTGGTTGCTTATTTTTGGGAATTTACTAAAAAAATTGGCAGAAATACGCGGCCGTTTTCGATGGGCCGGGCAGGCCCCGGAAATTTTTGGCCCCTTGGCGTAGCTACCTGCCTTTTGGGTGGTACATTGCGGGAATTTGTCGGCCAGGGTTGGCCGCTTTCTTAGTCAGATTATCTATATGAATACAGTGCTACGCTCCGTCTTGTTGGCGTTGGGGCTGCTGGCTGTCGTGCCGGCAGGGGCCCAAACATCCGCTACCTCCTTCTCTTCCCGTGTGGTATATGCTTCGGCGTTTGAGCAGGCTGCTCTGGCGCCCCAAACGCCCCGCACCGAGGCGGAATATCTGGCGCAGCTGCTGGCCGTGAATCCGGCCAGCACCACGGCCACCTTGCAGCAGGCCGAAGGCCGCCTGAGCGAGCTGTACGCCCAGCTTGATAAGGAAAAGATTGGGACAAAGCCCCTGGCCCGGCAGGTCCGCAGCATATTCGAGCTGGCTCATCAGCGCTTCCTGACAAAATATGAGGATGCCGCCACCTTCGACCGCACGGTGCAGAGCGGCGTTTACAACTGCGTGAGTGCGTCGGCGCTGTATGCGCTTATTTTCGAGCACTACCATATACCCTACGCCATCCGGCAGAAACCAACCCACGTGTACTTGGTGGCCGACCCGCAGGCGAGCAACATCATGGTGGAAACAACGGCACCCACCTTCGGCTACTTTTTACCGGATGCCAAGTTTAAAAAAGCCTACGTTGACTATTTGGTTGACAGCAAGCTGGTTAGTCAGAGCGAGGTGCAGCAGCAGGGCCTGGAGGAAATTTTCAAGCAGAAGTTTCAGGCCGATAAAACCATTTCGCTGCCGCAGCTGATTTCGCTGCAGTACTACAACCAAGGAGTGCTGGCGCTGCAGGCCGACGAAGACGAGAAAGCCTACCATGCGCTGAAAAAGGCGGAAAAGCTGTTTCCGGCCACCGAGACCAACTACCTGCTCACCCAAAGCCTGGCCGCCCGCCTGGAGGGCAACGGCTACAACAAGCTGGAAGACGTGCAGCTGCTGACGGAGTTCTACGCCCGCCAGCCCGCTACCAAGTACCGCGACGAATGCGTGAATGCCTTCAAATCCATCACGCAGAAGTTTCTGCTGGAGCGCGGGGATACGGCCACGTACCGCACCATGTACGGTACCTTTCTGGGTAGCGTGGCCGACACCAGTACGCGTAACTCTTTGTCTTACGTGTACTACATGCAGAGCGGCCGCATGCTGGCCATGCAGCAGCACTCCGAGCAAGCCTTTCCGCTGTTGTTGCAGGCGTTCCGATACAACCGGGTAAGCCCCGAGCTGCAAGGCTTGATTACTGCAGTGGTGCAGGACGAAATTAACGTGCACCGCAACTCGGTGGGCCTGCTACGGCGCCTAGATAAGTACACAACTACGTATCCTTTTCTGCGGAATTCGCCGCCCATGCGCCAAGCTTACCTCTACAGCTACGCTCGGGCCGCTTACGATGCCTTTGCGGGCAACAAACGCGCGGAGGGGAAGAAATATCTGACGGCCTTCGAGCAAGCATATGCCCGGAAGGAGGCCACCATTGACACTGAGCATATAGCAGCCGTGTATCTGGCTGCTAGCATTGCCTCGGGGAAAGCCAACGACCTGACCGGGGCCCGCGCCTACGCCCGCAAGGGCCTCACCTACGAGCCTACCAACCCTGACTTAAAGCGGATTGCCAGTATGAACTAGTGGTGGGTTTGTGCAGAGAGATAAACTAAAGAAAGCCAGCGCCTGGTAGTCAGGCGCTGGCTTTTTTTTCTTACTACTCCATGGCAAGTGGCCTCAGGCCTCCCACTCCTGCACCTGCTGGGTGTCGAAGTAGTACAGCACGCAGCATACCTGCTCAAACCACAGCTGCCGGAACAGGGAGGCGTAGTGCTGCAAAGCCTGGCGGTGGCCGGGGTGGGGCGGGGGTAGCTTGAAATCAATAAGTGAGACGCGCTGACCCTGGCCGCCGGGCAGGGTTTCAAATACAATCCGGTCGGGCTTGTAGTCCTGCTTGCGGGTGCCGCCCACCAGAATTTCCCGCTCGGCCTCAGCCGCCACCTGGGGGCTGAAGTAGTGGGCCATGCGCGGATTTTCCACCACCTCGCGCAGCCGTTCCAATAAGCCGGTCCGTTCCCGGGTACTGATGAGGCCCTCGGCCACCAGCTGCCCGGCCACGCGGTCCACGTCGTCGGCCTGCTTTACGCGGCGCAGGGCGTAGTGCAGGCGGCGGTTCCACTCGCGCTGCTCCTGCTGCTCGTCGAAGTCGAACACTGTGTTGGCGTGCCGTTTCAGGCGCAGGCGCTTTTCCCAGGGCGTACTGGTGAGGTTGGTTAAGGGTAGTTCGTTGTTCGTTGTTGGTTGTTCATTGTTTGGAGTGGAACTGGCCTCATTGGGGGCTTGCGGTCCTGCCTCAGCCTTTGCTGCCTGCAATTCCGGGGGGAGCTGGCCGTGGGCGTCGGCCAGTACGTAGGCCATCTGCTCGTCGTGCCACTGATTGGTGCTCAGCAGGTAGCGGTGCAGCAGCTCGGCCACGGAGGCGGCGGGCTTGTCGGTGGGGGCGTCGTCCTTGCTGGCTTTGGCAGGCTTGGGCTGGCGGCTGATGAGGTAGAGGCGGTAGCGCGGGCGGGTGAGGGCCACGTACAGCGTATTCAGGCCTTCCAGGAAGGTTTTTTCCACTTCCTCGGTGTACTGCTCCGCCAGCGGCGTGTGCTGCAAATCCTGCTTCAGGCTCACCACGGCCACGCCGGGCATTTCGGCCACGGGCCGGTCGGCCTCGGCGGGCAGGCGGCCCCAGAGCAGCGTGTTCAGGTGGGGGCGCAACGACCAATCGGCAAACGGCACAATCACCACCCCGTAGGCCAAACCCTTGGCTTTATGTACTGTGGTGATGGTAACGGCGTTGCGGCCGGCCGGAGCATTGATGCTGAGCGTGCTCTTTTTCTGGTCCCAATAGGCCAGGAAGTTGTTGAGGTTGTTGCCGAAGCGCAGGCTGTACTCCAGCGTCAGGTCCAGAAACCGGAACAGGTACTCCCGCTCCGTTACCCGGTTCAGCAGCCCCAGCAGGCCCACCAGCCGCTCGGTCAGCTCGTAGAGGCCCAGGTTGCCGGTCTCGCGTTCCTGCACGTCGTAACCCAGGGCGCGCAGCTCATCCCAGAACGGCTGGGCGGTGTCGGCGTTGGCCAGGGCGGCGTGGTGGCGGGCCCGCTCGGGCGCAGGGTCGAGGCCGCGCACCACCCGGTCCACCAGCAGCAGGGCTTCGGCCCGGGCCAGGGTATCGGCCGGCTGATTCAGCACCCGGAACAGGGCCACCAGCAGGTTCACTACTTCGGCAAACTCCAATGACAGGGAATCGGCCGAAATAATGTCGTAGCCCCGCTCTTTCAGGAACTTGGCCGTGCGTCGGCTGCTCTGGCGGGTGCGGCAGAGTACGGCCACGTCGTGCAGGGCGAAGCCGTCGGCCACGGCCTTTTCCACCAGCTGCAGCGTCAGGTAGAGGGTGCTTTCGTCGTAGTCCAGCGTCTGGCCCACCAGGTAGCTGGGCAGGGTTTCGGGCGTGTACGTGCCTAAAGCGGCATCGTAACGGCAGGCGGGGGCGTCGTTATCGGTGAACAGCAGCTCCACGTGGGCGTTGGCCGGGGCGTTGGCCGGAGCCTGCTGCACAAAGTCGGCATCGTAAATGCCCTGCACCAGCGGCAGCGCGGCGTGGGTGGCGCTGATAAACCGGAACAGCTCGTTGTTGAACTGGATGATGGCCGCGCCCGAGCGGTAGTTGGTACTCAGGTTGCGGGCTTCCAGGGCCCCGTCGATGGTGCGGTAACGCTCCGTCAGAATCCGGCGCAGGTCCTCGTCGGCCACGTGCTGGTAGAGGTGCTTGGTCTGGCGCTGGTACAAACGCAGAATCTGCTCCATCTCCCCGCCCCGCCACCGGTAAATCGACTGCTTGGCGTCGCCCACGGCCAGGCTCAGGTTGCCCTGGCCCAAGGCGTTTTCCACCAACGGCAGCAGGTTGTTCCACTGCAGCACCGAAGTGTCCTGGAACTCGTCAATCAGCAGGTGCTGGTACCGGTCGCCCAGCCGCTCGTACAGAAACGGCACCGGCTCGCGCAGCACAATCTGGGCAATGCGGCGGTTGAACTCAGCAATCAGCACCACGCCCCGGTCGCGGCTAATCTGGTCCACGGCCTTGCTCAGCTCGCTCAGCAAGCTCACCTGAAATACGTAGGGCAGCATCCCGGCCGCCAGCAGGTAGGGTGCCAGCAGCCGCTCGCGCTGCTGCTGCAACTGCCGGAATATTTGCTCCAGCGTGGGCGCGGCGGTGTCCACGGCCTCCCGCAGTGGCCCTTTTTTGGATTTGGCGCTGCTCCAGTCGCCCGATTCCAGCGGTTTCAGGGCCGTGGCCGTGGGAAACTGCCCGCCGGTTGCCGGCAGCTCCAGCCAGCGCCGCCAGTTGCTGAAATGGCCGTACACGCCGTTGGTGCCGCCGTTCAGGTGCTCGGCTTCCAGCCCGTGCTGCTCCAGGGTTTCCAGGGCCAGGGCAGCAGTTTGCTCCACCAGTAGTTCGATTTCCTGCTTGCGCTGCCGCAATCCTTCGTAAAGGCGGCGGTGGTCCTGCAGGCTCAGCTGCTGCAGCTGCTCCACGGCTTCGTGCACCGGCTCGCTCAGCAGAAACTGCCCGAACTGCACCAACTCCTCGGGCAAATTGTTCCAGCTGCGGCCCTCGTCGGCCTTGTTCAGGGCGAAATCGGAAATGGTTTTCGACAGCAGCGCCGAGTTGGGGTCCCGGTTCACCTTGTCCAGCAGCACGGCCACGGCGTTCTGCAGCACGGTGGCGCTGTCCAGTTCCACTTCAAACGTGGCCGGCAGCCCCAGCTCCCGCGTGAAAGCCGTCACGATGCGCTGCACAAACGAGTCGATGGTGCTCACCGCAAAATCGGCGTAATGGTAGAGCGCCAGCCGGAAGGTGGCCGTGGCCCTCTGCTGCAGCACCTGCTGCCGCTCCTCCGGCGTTTCCAGGTGGGCCAGCGGGCCTTCTTGGGCCAGCTCGTCGGCAATTTCCGTCAGCAGCCGGTCGGTGCCGCCGGCGGACAGGCGGGCAAACCGCCGCAGCGCCCCCAGAATCCGCTCCTTCATCTCGCCGGCCGCGTCGTTGGTAAACGTAATGGCCAGAATGGTCTTGAAGTACGCCGCGTCGTCGGTGGCCAGGGCCAGCTTCAGGTATTCCTTGGTGAGCTGGTAGGTTTTGCCGGAGCCGGCCGAGGAGGAGTAAATGCGAAAGGAGGGGGGCATTGGAGGGAAAAAAAGAAACCGGAATAGAATATGGATAGTACAGGTCTGGCGTCTATCTAGCAGTGCAAATAGAAATTCTTATCATGAGTATTCACAAGCAGGTATTCACTTTCGAACAGGCGTTTCCCAACTGGGAAGACGTATTGCTGTTCATTCTGACGAATAACCAGGTTTCCTTATCACTCTCTGTTTCCGTAGCGGCCCATTCCTTGAAAGAGGAAGCAAAAACATCGGCAAGCAGTAAGCTGGGCTACATCTATTACCTGTCGGCTCCGGTGATTCTACCCGCCGATAATTCGGAATACAGACCCACATCCGTGCGCTTGGTTAAAACCGAGTTGCAGGGCCGGAAGCAAATCAACATCCTCTACGCGCCCCATACCATCCGCCTGATGCGCATGGTGGCAGCGGCACTTGAAGCCTCGGGTGGCGTGCCGCAGCCCATGTAGTTTCCGGGCCTACAACATCTCCTCCTGCACCCACCGGGCCATTTCCGGCGGAATGCGCTGGGGGCGCATGGTGCTGAGGTCGAGCAGGATCCAGTGGGTTTCGGCCTCACAGAGCAGCTTGTCATCCGCGGCCCGCTCAATGCGCACGTGGCGGTGCGAGGTAACGCCTTCCATGCTGCTCACCCAGGTAGTGCAGCGGATTTCCTCGCCCAGCAGGGCCGGGTGCAGGTACCGGATGTGGTGTTCCCGTACCACCCACACGTAGCGCTGCTGGGCTTCGGGTGGGGCCGCGGCCTGCCAGTGGGCGGCGGCCGTATCCTGCACCCACTGCACGTAGCGCACGTTGTTCACGTGGTTTAACTCGTCAATGTCGTCGGGTTGCACGGTGAGCAGGCGGGAGAAGCGGAAGGGAGCAGCAGAAATTTCCATTACGGGCAAATATACGCCCTCGGGAAGCCCGCCAATCAGCCCCGGACCAGGAAAAGGTTGGTGCCATTTTGCCGATTCCCTTCCATATCTAAAATATCCCTGTATCTTTGGGCAAGTTAAGAAACGCGGTTCCACCGCCTGTTGAGTACGTCCGTGAGGAGGGGAAAGCAGAGTTGAGTACTGCTTTCCTTACAGAACCATCCATCATCACAAGTACCATGCAGACAGGAACTGTAAAATTCTTCAACGAAACCAAAGGTTTCGGCTTTATCAAAGTTGACGAAACCGGCGAGGACGTTTTCGTTCACGTAACCGAGTGCATCGACGAAATCCGCGACAAAGACAAAGTGGAATTCGAAATTGCTCAAGGCCGCAAAGGCCCCAACGCTGTGAAAGTAAAGCTGGCCTAGTGCCTGATTGCCGATAGCAACAAAAAAGCAGGCTCCTCTCGGGGTCTGCTTTTTTTATGTTCAGGATTCGGGCCTCCTGAATAGGGGCTGTAGCAGCAGCGTGCCATTCCTTGAATAAGAGCCAAGCCACGCTATATCGGCACCGGGCTATAGTTTACTGCCGGGTTGGAATTATTTCCGGGAGGATTGGCTTGTAAGCCCATTGGTACCAGAGAAGACGGCCCCGGACTGCGGACAAGTCGTAGCCTAATTCGCGCTTCTTCGAAAAAATACGTACCTTTGCACCCGCATTTGAGAACGGCCACGTTCCGCGCAGCTTGTAAGCTGCCTGTAAAGAAACTTGTTGGGCCGGCTTTGTCTTCCGTCCGTTGCTTCCGTCACTTGTCGTTGTGTTGAGTGGGAGAGAAGAGCGTCGCTGAATCCGCTGTTTTCAGAGCTATTCACTCCACTCCATTCACTTGACATGGAAAACGAAACTGGTAAGACCAAATTCAGCGAGCTGACCCTCTCTGAAGAAATGCAGCGCGCCATCAGCGAAGTGGGCTACGAAGAAGCCTCGCCGATTCAGGCCAACGCTATTCCCGTGCTGCTGCAGGGCCGCGACGTAATCGGCCAGGCCCAGACGGGCACCGGCAAAACCGCCGCCTTCTCCATCCCCGCCATTGAGCGTATCGACACCGACTCCCGCGAGGTGCAGGCCATTGTGCTCTGCCCCACCCGTGAGCTGGCCGTGCAGGTTTCCGGCGAAATCCAGAAACTGGGCAAATACAAGCGGGGCCTGGCCGTAGTGCCCATCTACGGTGGCTCCTCCTACGACCGGCAGTTCCGCGCCCTGGAGCGCGGCGTGCAGATCGTAATCGGTACGCCCGGCCGCGTAATGGACCACATTGAGCGCGGCACCCTGAAGCTGGATGCCTGCAAAATGATCATCCTGGACGAAGCCGACGAAATGCTCGACATGGGCTTCCGCGACGACATCGAGACGGTGCTCAAGAAAATGCCCGAAGACCGCCAGACGGTATTCTTCTCGGCTACCATGAGCAAGCCGATCATGGAGATGACCAAGCGCTACCAGAAGGAGCCGCAGATTGTGAAGGTAAACCATCAGGAAATGACGGTTACCAACATCGAGCAGAGCTACTTCGAGGTGCGTGGCCCCCAGAAAAAGGATGTGCTGACCCGCCTCATCGACATGTACAACATCAAGTCGGGCATCGTCTTCGCCAACACGAAGCGTATGGTGGACGAGATTGTGGGCGACCTGCAAGCCAAAGGCTACTTCGCCGAAGGCCTGCACGGCGACATGGGCCAGCAGCAGCGCCAGAACACGCTGGATAAATTCCGCAAAGGCACCCTCGAAATCCTGGTAGCTACCGACGTAGCCGCCCGTGGTATCGACGTGGACAACGTGGAAGTAGTGGTAAACTACGACCTGCCCGCCGACGAGGA
Source organism: Hymenobacter sp. 102 (assembly GCF_049949205.1). NCBI lineage: Bacteria > Pseudomonadati > Bacteroidota > Cytophagia > Cytophagales > Hymenobacteraceae > Hymenobacter > Hymenobacter sp. 102. The sequence continues at coordinate 910,572 of NZ_CP188172.1, read as the reverse complement.
GTACTACGTGCACCGCATTGGCCGTACCGGCCGCGCCGGCAAGCAGGGCAAAGCCTTCACCTTCGTGAGCGGCCGCGACATCTACAAGCTGCGCGACATTATGCGCTACACCAAAGCGACCATCAAGCAGGAGCGTGTGCCTTCGTTTGAGGACGTATCGGAGGTGAAGACCACGCTGATGCTGGGCTCCATCAAGGAGGTAATTGAGAAGGGCAACCTCGACAAGTACATTGCCCGCGTGCAGCGCCTCATCGACCAGGACCAGGAAGAAGGCGTTACGTCGCTGGACGTGGCCGCCGCCCTGCTCAAGATGACGATGAAGGAAGACAAGCGCGCCCAGGAAAGCCTCGACGCCAGCCGCACCCAGGGTGCCGCCCGCCCCGGCTTCACGCGCCTGTTCGTAACCATGGGCAAGAAGGACCGTCTGCACCCCCGCGACATTGTGGACCTGATTGCCGAAAACACCAGCCTCACGGCCAGTAAAGTGGGTGATATTGCCCTCTACGACAAGTTCAGCTTCGTGGAAGTACCGAACGAGTTTGTGGAAGAAGTAGTAAGCCAGCTGGGCCGCAGCACCATTCAGGGCCGACCGGTAGCCTTCAACATTGCTACGCCCCGCCAGGAAGGTGATGCGCAGCAGGAAGGTGGCAACCGCGGCGGCTTCGGCGGCGACCGTCCGCGTCGTACCGGCGGCTTCGGCGGCGACCGGCGCGAAGGTGGCTTCGGTGGCGACCGTCGGGGTGGTGGCAGCTATGGCGGCAACCGCGGTGGCTTCGGTGGCGACCGGCGCGAAGGCGGCAGCTACGGCGGCAACCGCGGTGGTGGCTCCTACGGGGGTAACCGCGGCGGCAGCTACGGCGGCGACCGGCGCGAAGGTGGCTTTGGTGGTAACCGGGGTGGCGGCAGCTACGGCGGCGGCTACAAAGGCAAGCGCGACGGCGGCTACGACGAATAGTCGGCACGATATAATCTGAAAGAAAAAAGGCCCGCTACCTATGTAGCGGGCCTTTTTCTTTTGCTTAAGAAGCAATTGATTTACTTGGCGGCGTCGCGCAGGTTGCGGATTTCGTCGTGACCCTGCTTGATGCCGGCGGCCTGCTTCTCGATGAGTGACTTCAGCTCGGCAGGTACGCCTTCAATTTTGGTGGCTTTCTCGTAGGCTGCCTTGGCATAGTCTTCACCCCGCTCGCACTCGGCCAGGATGCTGTGACGGTCCTTGCTGGTTACCAGGCTTTTCAGGTTGATGAACGCGCGGTGAATAGTGCCGGTAATGGACGACTCCTCCTCGGGCTTCAGGTTCAGCTTGTGCATCTGATCCTCCAGCTCGGTGATGTAGGCCGACCGTTGGGCAGCGTATTTTTTGAATGTTTCTTTCAGATCAGCGTCCTCCACGTCGGTGAGGGCTTCAGTGTAGCCTTTCTGGCCGTCTTTCAGAGTTTCGAGCAGTTCATTGAGGCCGGCTTGCAATACTTTCGAGTCCATGGGGAAGAGTTAGTTGGGTGTTTGGGAAAAGAGACTGTGGGCCTCTTTACTGCAAAACGCTGAAAAGGGTTATTCCCGGCTCAGCGTTCAGCCTGGCGGGTGAGGGTGGTTAGGCTGGTCATCGTGAGCGGCCATCCGGACGACAATGCGACCAACTCGGCAGGCAGAAACCGGCCCTACGGGGGGCGCCCGCCGAAGCCAATGAGGACCGTTGAGTGGAAATCAGAGTCGCCGGAATCATCGGCGTCAGTATGGCGGACGGGTGTGCTGTAGAAGGCAGTGAGGGAATAGGAATAAGCAGATGGATATAGGCTGATAACAAGAATTTACACGCTGATTTTTGGACCAGCCCACTGGGGTGAGCGTAAAAAGGGAAGTAAACTGTTCTTCCACCTTAAATCCCACCACCCCCAGAAATGGAAAATGAACAAAAGAATCAGGCGCAGTCTTCTTCCACCTCCGGTACTCCCACTACCGGCATGAGCACCGCCAGCGGCTCGATGAATACCCAGAATACCCCTGCTGCAACCCCTGCCAAAAACACACCCTCTACGCCCACCAGCGGAGGGGTATCCAGCCAGTCGTTGGCCGCCTCTGAGATGAGCGCCGGTCAGGGCGGACTAGGCTCCAGCTCCACTCAGGCTAACAAGCCGGCCAGCCCCGCCAGCCTGAAGCCGGAAGCCAAAAAAACTTCCTCGGCCACTGCCAAATCCACGACGGCCAAAACCGGCAGTACCAGCCCGACGGCCAAGAAAACTACCGCTTCAGCTTCTTCCAGTTCTTCCCCCACCCAAAAAACGAAAAGCAAGATGAATCAGTCAGAAAATCAGAACCAGCATAATAATCAGTACGGCAGCTCTAACCCGATGCAGAGCGGCCAACAGGATCGAAACGACGGTATGGACTACGGTACCTCGGGCCGCCAGGACAGCATGAACCACGATAATTACGGCCAGGGATACGGCAGCCAGGGCGGTTACGGCCAGAATTATGGTCAGGGCGGCTACGGCAACCAGTACCGCGGCAATGACCACAACTACGGCAGCAACCAAGGCAATTACAATAGCTACAACAGCCGCAACGACTACTCTTCGTCGCAGGACAACTACGGCCGCTCGGGGCAGGATGATTGGAGCAACTCAAGCCGCAACAGCTATGGCAGCAACTACGGCAGCCACGAAAATGATAACCGGGGCGGCTGGATGAACCCGGGTAACCGCCAAAGCAACTCCCAGAACCGCTACGGCAATCAGAATGACCAGCGCGGCTATACCAGCAACTCGCGCGGCAACCAGTGGGGCCAGGAAGAACAGCGTTGGGGCGGCAGCAATAATATGCCCAACGATTCGCGCAGAGATAACAACGATATGGGCTATGGCCGTCATGACTATGACTCCCGCTCGGGCCAGGGCTACTCGGACAACTCATACAACTCGGGGCGCATGAACTCGCGCCAGAACGACAGCTACGGCTCCCCGGACTACGGCCGCAACAGCAACCAGGGCCGTTACGACCAAGACAACCGCTCGTCGTGGTCGGGCGGCAACCAGCGGCAGAACGAATACCGTTCCGGCCAGCAAAGCCGCCACAACCAGGATAGCTACAACCAGGACCGGTACAACCGCATGGGCGGGGGGCGCAACGATTACGACCAGAGCAACTACGGTCAGAACAGCTACGGCCAGGGCAACTTCGGCGACAATCAGCGGGGCCGCAGCAGCTACGACCAGGACCGGAACAACGGCAACAGTAACCGGAATTCTTCCTCGTACAACGATGAGTATTCATCGAACCGCGGCGACTCCATGCGCAGCAGCTATGGTAATCAGGACCGGGACAACAACCGGGGCCGCGGCTACGGCCAGTCGGGCCAGAGCGGCTACCGCAACCAGGACGACGACAACAGCTACGGCAACGCATCGAGCCGCTACAACCGCCGCAACGATGCTGACGATGACCAGTATTAGGCTAATATAGTCCGATAACTCTTGAAAAAGGCCCCGCAGCATTAGCTGCGGGGCCTTTTTCAGGATTGGGCCATAGCCTGCCCGGCCAGGAAGCCGGTGGTCCAGGCCGCCTGGAAATTAAAGCCGCCGGTAATACCGTCAATATCCAGCACCTCACCCGCAAAGTGCAGCCCCGGCACCAGCCGGCTTTCCAGGGTGCGCATGTTCACTTCCGATAGCGTGATGCCGCCGCAGGTGACGAATTCATCCTTGTAAGTGGTTTTGCCCTGTACGGGCAGGGAAGTGCGCAGCAGGGCTTCAATCAGGCGGTTTTGCAGCTTGAGCGGCAGGTCCAGCCAGCGCATTTCGGCCGGAATATTCGCCTGCTCGGCCAAGGTGCGCCACAGCCGTTGGGGCAGTCCGAACAACGGGTTGCCCGCCACCTGCTTTTTGCCGTGCAGCTCCCGGTACGTGAGCAGATGCTGCCGCAGCGTGTCCTCGGTAAACTCCGGAATCCAGTTGATCAGGGCGGTGCTCTGGTACTGCAGCTCGTGCAGGCGGCGGGCTCCCCAGGCCGAGAGCTTAAGTACCGCCGGTCCGCTCACGCCCCAGTGCGTTACCAGCACCGGGCCTTCGTATTCCAGCTTTTCGCCGGCTACCCGCACCCGGGCGTGGGGCACGCTCACGCCGGGCAGCTCACGCAGTGGAGAGTTGGGTACGTTGAAGGTGAACAGGCTGGGAACCGGCTCCTGCACCGTGTGCCCCAGCTGCCGCAGCCACGCGTACTGCTCCGATTTGGGCGCGCCGCCCGTGGCAATCAGGATTCGGGCGGCGGGCAGGGTTTGGGCGTGCGCTCCGGTAAGAGTGAGGTGAAAGCCTCCAGTGGGCAGCGGCTGAATCTGCTCGGCGGTGGTGTGGGTCAGGATTTCGACTCCGGCCCGGCGGGCGGCCTCCAGCAGGCACTGGGCAATGGTTTCCGAAGAATCGGTGGTGGGAAACATGCGGCCGTCGGACTCGGTTTTGAGCCGCACGCCCCGGCTGGCAAACCAGCGCACCGTGTCCAGGGCCCCGAACTGCTTGAAGGGCTCCTTCAGCTGCCGGGCTCCGCGGGGGTAGTGCTGCACCAGCTGCGCGGCGGTATCGGCGGCGTGGGTCACGTTGCAGCGCCCTCCGCCCGAAATCCGCACTTTGCTCAGCAGCTTGCCGGTTTTCTCTAACAGTAGCACCCGCAGGGCCGGGTTGGCTTCGGCGCAGGCAATAGCCCCAAAAAAACCGGCGGCCCCGCCGCCCAGCACTACTACCGTGTTTTGCTCCGTATTCACTCCGGCAAAGATACGGCTCCCGCTAGCAGAACGCCAGGGCCGCTACCACATCATCGTGCCGGAACTGGTAGCCGGTCATTTCCCGAATCAGGGACGCGTCAATTTGCTTGCCGCTGGTGGTTTCTTCCTGAAAAGTGGGCGGCTGCAGGCCCAGGCGGGTAGCGGCTTCCGTGTAGAAGGTGCGCCGGGAAGGATGAGTGGCGGCGCTGGCATTGAAGGTATAGCCCCACAGCTGCTTTTCCAGAATGCACTGCAGCAGCCCAATACTATCCTGCAGATGAATCATGTTCACGGGAGCTTCGCCGTGGGCTACCCCGGCGCGACCCGCCAGAAACCGGCCCGGAGAGCGGCCCGGCCCCATCAGGCCGGCCAGCCGCACAACCGTGTGCCGGCCCGATTGTACCAGGGCCTCGGCCCGCAGCATCGGCTGCGGAGCTAGGTCGTCGGCTACGGCATCCGGCTCCCGCATCAGCCGCGGCTCATCGGGATACACGCCGGTGGAGCTGACCAGCAGAATGTGCTGGACGCCGGCCGCTTCGGCGGCTTCTGTTACCTGGCTGAGCAGGGCCGGATAGGCCTCGGGGCTGCCGGCGGCCCGGCTGGGGGGTACGTTGAGCACCAGTACCTCCACCCCGCGCAGCAGGGCCCGGAGCGTATCGGCATCGGTGGGGGAGAGCGTGGGGGAAAGCCGCAGCAGATACGGCCGGATGCCGGCGTCGCGCAGGGTGAGTAACTGGCCGGGCGTGGTGGTGGAGCCGTGCACGGAGTAGCCCGCCGCCACCAGGGCGCGGGCCAGGGGCAGACCCAGCCAGCCGCAGCCCAATACGGCTACGGTGGGCAGGGCGACGGATGGCGTGGAGTCGGTCATGCGGGGTAAAGGTGGCAAAAAATCTTTCCCGGGCAAGACGAGCCCGGCCGGAATCCGGAAACTGTTACCTTGCGCCCAAAGCAGTATGCAAGCATACTAGTTACGGCCTCGCCCGACCGTCTGTACCCCGCGTTTCCCGTCGATTTTGCAGCCCGCGTACGGATCTTGCGGACCGATGAGGGCGGGCAGAACAAGGCAGCCGGATAGTGGCCGAGGGCACCGTTACCCGCATAATCGGTTTATTTGAACCCCGGCCGTAGTCAACAACCCCGAATTCTGATTTCCCACTTCAACCTTTCTCACCCTATGTCTTTCGCGCATCCTTACGCCCAGCCCATGCTCCGCGACAACGCCCTGCAGGGCAAAACCATTGTGGTAACCGGCGGCGGCACCGGCCTGGGCCGGGCTATGACTACCTATTTCCTGCAACTGGGGGCCAACGTGGTTATCAGCTCCCGCAAGCTGGAGGTGCTGGAAAAAACGGCCGCTGAATTGCGCGAGCAAACCGGCAACCCCAACGTGCTGGCCGTGCAGTGCGACGTACGCAAATACGATGAGGTAGAGAAGCTGCTACAGCAAACCATTGACACTTACGGCGCGGTGGACGTGCTGCTGAACAATGCCGCCGGCAACTTCATCAGCCCCACGGAGCGCCTGAGCCACAAAGCCTTCGATGTGATTGTGGACATCGTACTGAAAGGCTCCTATAACTGCACATTGGCCTTCGGGAAGCGCTGGATTGCCGACAAACGGCCCGGTACCATCCTCAGCATCGTGACGACGTACGCCTCGGTGGGCTCGGCGTTTGTGGTGCCCTCGGCGGCAGCCAAGGCCGGCGTGCTGGCCATGACCCGCTCCCTGGCCGTGGAGTGGGCCAAGTACGGCATCCGCGCCAACGCCATTGCCCCCGGTCCGTTCCCCACGGAAGGTGCCTGGAGCCGCCTGTTCCCCGAGCCGCTGGCTTCCAAGCTCGACCCCGCCGCCAACGTGCCGCTCAAGCGCGTGGGCAACCACCAGGAACTGGCCAACCTGGCCGCCTACATGGTATCCGATTTCTCGGCCTACATGAACGGAGAAGTGGTAACCCTGGACGGCGGCGAGTGGCTGAACGGGGCCGGCGAATTCAACAAGCTGGAGCTGCTGACTCCCGAAATGTGGGACCAGATTGAGAAAACCATGCGCCGCTAACCAACACGCTGGCCCGGTAGATAATCGGCAAAGCCCGCTTATTGGTTTGCTTTTGAAAGCCCCTCAAGCCATACCGTATCTGCGGCGTGGTTTGCGGGGCTTTTCCATGCGTTGAAAAAATAAATACAGCATGACGTAAACATACGTCATAATATGTCGTATGTTTACGTCATAGTTCGCGCTACCCCCATGACTTACGCCAAAATTTCCGCTTTTACAGAGCAGCAGCAACAGCTGGCCCGCGCGGCCAAGGCCCTAGCTCACCCGGCCCGGATAGCCATCATTCAGTTGCTGGCCAGTAAACAAACCTGCATTTCCGGGGATATTGCCGCCGAGCTGCCCCTGTCCCGGACCACCGTTTCCCAGCATTTGCAGGAGCTGAAAACTATGGACCTGATTCGGGGGGAGATTGACGGGCTTACGGTGTGCTACTGCCTTAACACGGAGTTGCTGCGGCAGGTGCAGCAGCACTTCACGGCTTTTTTTGCGGAGGCCACCAGTAACCCGGTCTGCGGGCCCGATGAGGCCTGCGGCTGCTAATGGTTTCACCACTTTTTTTCTTGCTTTACCATGAAAATATCCGAAATGAAGCAGGCCCTGGCCGGGCTTACGGCCGTCAACTTTCGTCTGCCCACGGGAGAGTATCTGCCCGCGCACTTCCACGTAACGGAAGTTGGGCTGGTTAGCAAGCACTTCATCGACTGCGGGGGCGTGGAGCGGCGGGAAACGGTGGCCAACTTCCAGCTCTGGGAAGCGGGTGACTACGACCACCGGCTGGCCCCGCAGAAATTCCTACACATCCTGCGCCTGTCGGAGAAAATTCTGGGTTCGGAAGACCTCGACATTGAGGTAGAGTACCAGCAGGCAACCATCGGCAAATTCGGTCTGGCCTTCGAGGACGGGGACTTTGTGCTGACGCCCAAACAAACGGCCTGCCTGGCCCAGGATGCCTGCGGTATTCCCGCTGCCCAGTCGTTTGCGTTGCCCCAGCTGAAGGTAGCGGGTGCCGCCTGCACGCCGGGCGGCGGGTGCTGCTAGGTTCAGGTCTAATTGCTGCGGCCAGTCCGGGGTGCGCCCTGCTGGCTGCTCTGCCTGAGTTCACTTTTTGCTTTTCCCTCCGATGACAATTGCCTTCTTCTCCGACGTGCACGGCAACTTGCCGGCTCTGGAGGCGGTGCTGGCCGATATGGAGCAGCGCCGGCCCGACCTGATTTTCTGCCTGGGCGACCTGGTAGGCTATGCGCCCTGGCCCAACGAAGTAGTGAATGAAGTGCGCCGCCGGGGCATCTCTACCCTGGCCGGCAACTACGACCAGGGCATCGGGCTGGCCAGCAGCAACTGCGGCTGCGCCTACAAAACCGATACCGAGCAGGACCTGGGTGCCCAGAGCATTGCCTACACCAACCACGTGGTGGGCGAGGCGGAGCGGCGCTACCTGCGCCTGCTGCCCAAGCACCTGCGCCTGGAGTTTCAGGAGGAGCCCTGCACGCTGAGCCTGCTGATGGTGCACGGCTCGCCCCGCAAAATCAACGAATACCTGTTTGAAGACCGGCCCGAAGCCAGCTTCCGGCGGGTGCTGGAAGACGCCCACGCCGACGTGCTGCTGTTTGGGCACACGCATAAGCCCTACCACCGCACCTTTGCCTACGAGGTGAACGGTGAAACCCGTTACCGCCACGCCCTGAACATCGGCTCGGTGGGTAAGCCCAAGGACGGCGACCCGCGGGCCGCCTATCAGCTGCTGCACCTGGATGAAAACACGACCCTCACCGACGCCCGCAGCCTGCGCCCGGAGCTGGTGCGGGTGGCATACGACGTGGAAAAAGCCGCCCGGGCCGTGGAAAACTCGCCGCTGCCAAACGAGTACGCTGATATGCTGCGTAAAGCCTATTAACCTGCTGTCTATATGCTGATTACACCAATGACGGCCGCCCACTGGCCGGCCGTGAAGGCTATTTACGAAGCGGGCATTGCTACCGGCAACGCCACGTTTGAAACGCAGGCTCCGGCCTGGGACGCCTGGGACAAAGCCCACCTGGGCCACAGCCGGCTGGTAGCGGTGGACGCGGCCGGTGCGGTGCTCGGCTGGGCGGCACTGTCGCCGGTATCAAGCCGCTGCGTGTACGGTGGTGTGGCCGAGCTCAGCATTTACGTGGGGACCGAAGCGCGGGGGCAGGGCGTGGGGCGGCAGCTGTTGCAGGCCCTGATTGCGGACTCAGAAGCTCATGGTATCTGGACGCTGCAGGCCGGTACGTTTGCGGAAAATACGGCCAGTATTGGCCTGCACACGCAGGCGGGTTTCCGCGTTGTGGGGTACCGTGAGCGGATTGGCCGGCACCACGGCGTGTGGCGCAACACCGTGCAGCTGGAGCGGCGCAGTCCCAGCATCGGCACTGCCTGAACCCACCGGCCTTTTCATGTCAACTGTGAACCAACCAACTCCTACCGCCCCGACCCCGGCCGCCCTGGCGGAAAAAAAGCTCTCGGGCCTGGACCGGGGCCTCACGCTCTGGATTTTTCTGGCAATGGCCCTGGGCGTAGGCCTGGGCTATTTTGTGCCGGGCATCAACGCGGCCGTGAACTACTTCTCAGTAGGCACCGTGAACGTACCGCTGGCCCTGGGCCTGATGGTGATGATGTATCCGCCGCTGGCCCGGGTGAAGTATGAGGAGCTGCCCCGGGTTTTCAACAATACGCGCATCATTGGCCTCTCGCTGATACTGAACTGGGTGGTGGGGCCGCTGCTGATGTTTGGGCTGGCCATCTGGCTGCTGCCCGATAAGCCGGCGTACATGACGGGGCTTATCCTCATCGGCATTGCCCGCTGCATTGCCATGGTGCTGGTCTGGAACGATCTGGCCGATGGCTCCCGGGAATACGCCGCCGGACTGGTGGCCCTCAACTCGCTCTTTCAGGTGCTGTTTTACCCGGTGCTGGCCTGGCTGTTTATTACGGTGCTACCGCCTTATTTCGGGCTGAAAGGCTACGCGGTGAATATTGGCATTGGCGATATTGCCGGGAGCGTATTGCTGTATCTGGGCGTTCCGTTTGCGGCCGGTTTCCTGTCCCGCGTCGTGCTGCGCCGTCGCAAAGGCAGCGCGTGGTACGACGCGGTTTTCCTGCCGGCCATCAGCCCGCTTACGCTGGGGGCGCTGCTGCTGACCATTGTGGTGATGTTCAGCCTCAAGGGCGACACCATTGTGCGCATTCCGCTGGATGTGCTGCGCATTGCCCTGCCGCTGGCCCTGTACTTCGGCGTAATGTTTCTGCTCAGCTTTGCCGCCGGCAAGTGGCTGGGGGCAGAGTATGCCGAGAATGCCTCCATTGCCTTCACGGCTACCGGCAACAACTTTGAGCTGGCTATTGCCGTGGCCATCGGTGTATTCGGGCTGAACTCCGGCCAGGCCTTTGCCGGGGTTATCGGCCCCCTGATTGAAGTGCCCGCCCTCATTGCGCTGGTAAACCTGGCCTTCTGGCTGCGGCGACGCTGGTACGGCCAGCCGGCGGTGTAGCCGAGGGCGGCTAAAAGTCGCCGGGTTTTACAGACAAATAGCACCGCTGCCAGATAGCAAGCGGTGCTATTTGTCTGTAAAACCCATAAAATCCGCAGTATAATCCGCGTCAATCCGTGATTAGAATTTATAGCCTTTGAAGTCCTTGGTGAACTCCTGGGCCGGGATGGGCTGGTTAACCACTACGTCGGAAAACTCGAATTTCTCGAATAACCCCTTGTCGTCGTGCACCTGCACTACCAGCGGCAGAAACAGCTTCTGATCCACGCACATAATGGTGCGGCGGCCGTAGCCGTTGGGTACCTGCACGGTTTTACCCGCCGCCACCACGTCGCCCGGCGACAGATTATTGCGCTCCAGAATACGGTACTCCCCGCACCCGAACTTGTCGGCAATGGTCGTTACGCTCTCGTTTTTGGTGGGCTTATAGCTCACGTACTGGAACTGCGGGAAATCGGAGCGGAGAATGTAGGCGGGGCGGCCCTGCACGGTGGTGTCGCCGGCGTAGCGGAAGGTTTTCTCGAAGCTTCGGTCGAGGCGCTGGGCGGAGCCGTGCAGCATTTCGGCAATGGTGCCGTAGCCGGCATCCAGGGTGCTGTGGTGCTGATTTTTGCGCATTACCGAGCCGTTGGGGTCGAGGCTGAGCGTGACGTAGGGGAAGCTGTTGGGATACACCCAGGCGTCGCCGTTGTTCTGGCCCGTTACGTACAGAATTTCAATACCCTTCTGGTTGCGCATGTAGACCTTATACGGCCCGAAGCTGATTTTCATGAGTGTGCGCGCCTGCTGAATTCCGCCCGGAATCCGCTCCTGGGCGCGCACGTTGCAGCGCAGCGTTTTCAGGCTCTGAATAGAGGTGCTCAGCCGGGAAATAAGCTGTTCGGTAGTCAGTTTGGGCTCGGGAGAAATGGCCGCGACGGTAGTCAGGCCAAGGAAAGCCGCGGCGAGAAGCCGGTAATAGCGAATCATGTAACGGGTAAGGAAGAGGTGATGCCGGGGAAGATAGGGGAAAACGCCGGACCCGCAGGATTGTGGCGCGTCGGCACAGAACCGATAAGCCGCAAAGCCAGTATCGTGCCTGATTAGTTCAGACTGATGGCGGGAAAACGGCTGGCTTTGCTATCAAAGATGAATAATTCAGCTACCTCAATACCCAGCAGAAACCGGAACAGCGGAAACTGTTCTACAATGGCTTGGACAGCCTCGGCACTTTGCCCGTTCATGGTAACCCAGCCGCGCGTACGGTCGGCACTAATAGCGTAGGATTCAATGATATCCTCTTCGATAAGGCGGTTGATGAAGGCCCGGTGGCGCGGAATGAGGGCCATGAAGGGTTCCTCAAATATATCGGGCAGGCGCAGGGTTACTACAAATTTGGCCATAAGGAAAGCGGCTTTCCTGTCCTAACGGACGCGGCCCCCGCAGGGTTGAGACCCAAGCTCAGCCGTAACTTTTTCGGGGTCGAAGCAGAATAGGAAGGCATGCACTTCACTGTTATTACCCCGACCCACAACCGCCGCGACTATCTGCCGGAGGCCGTAGCCAGCGTGCGCGCCAGCGTATCGGCTCCGCTGGACTTTTCGTTTGAGCACCTGATTTGTGAAAACGCCAGCACCGACGGCACCGCCCAGTGGCTGCGCGAAGCGGCTCCGGAAGCCGGCCCTACGCTGCGCGTACGCACCCAGGCTACCCTGCTCAAAGCCGGCCCCGCCCGCAACCTGCTCATCCGGGAAGATGCGCCCGCCGATACCTGGATTGTGCCCCTCGACGACGACGACGTATTACTCCAGCGCGCCCTCTACCACTACGCCCGCGAGATTGAGCAGGCTCCCGGTCGGCCCTGGCTGGTAGCCGATTTCCTGCGCGTAGACCAGGACCGCCGCTACCTGCCCAACGAGGATTACTACGCCTGGCGCTTCGACTCAGTGGACGACATGCTGCGCGCCATCTTCCGGGCCGAACACTTCATTCAGGGCAACGTGTGCTACAGCCGGGAGCTGTTCGAGGCCGTGGGCGGCTACGATGAGGACATCGAAATGGCCGAAGACCTGGACCTGTACGTGCGGTTTCTGCTGGCCGGCCATCTGCCTGTCATCTGCCCCCACATCAGCCACCTGCACCGCTTCCACACCAGCAACGTGAGCATCGGGATAGATGCCGACAAGCACGCCCAGGACTTGCGCGTCATCTACGACAAGTACGCCGCGCAGCTGCAGGCGCGAGGAATTGAGCGGCCGTAACCAGCATTTTTATCCGATACTTCGCGGATTAGGCGCATAACGCATGCGGAGTGATACCGTTGAGTAACACCAGGCCCAAGGGCAACCACATAGGGGCTGCCCTTGGGCTTTGCTCAACCAATGAAAAGCGCTTTGCCGCACTTCGCACTGCACTGGCCACAAGGCGTAGCAGTGGAGGCAATGGAGTATGCCGTGGGCGTTACTCGCTGGATTTTTGCTTCGTCTGGTGCTGACTGATCTTGTCCCAGGCTTTTTTGGTAAGAATGATGAGCTGTTGCTTGGGTACGTCGAAAATGGAGACAAAGTCTTTACTCATCACGTAGAGCTGAGAAGTGGGTACTACTTCCTTGTAGAGCAGCACAGTACAAATATCGGTGAGCGTGATGTAGGGGTGGGCCGCTAAGTGCGTGTGCATCGTGCCTTTAATTGTTTCTCCGCCCGCTTTGGGCGGCACCGGGATGTAGGAGTTATGCAGCTTTTCCGCCCGCAGTAGCTGCCCCTCTGGACTGAAGGTGAGCAGATAGTCGTTGCCAATGGGGAGCAGAGCTTCACTCTCGGGGCCAGTGAGGATGTAGGCCCGAATTTCGGTGCCCTTATCCAGCAGGGCCACATTGAGGTTGGTGCCCGCCGGCAGTTTGTAGGGCTCACCTAATTTTTTGTGGGAAACCATTTCCTGCATAGCCTGCCGGCGGATTGCAAAGAGGCGTTGCTCAGTACGCGTGGCCTCCCGACCAGCAAAGACCCGCCCCGTCGCGAGGCTGATTGAGTCGCCGGGAAAGTCGTAGCCGTATAGCACCCGCAGCGGCGCACCAGCAGGATCTTTGCGGAAAAAGACGCACCGTACCGAATCAGCCCCAACCGCGTAAGAAACATAGCCGCCCACCTGATTCAAGTCGGCTCCGCTGGCCCGCAGCAAATCGGTGCCTAGCCAGGAAGCCCGATCTGAACGGTATAAGTCCAGGCCTTCCCGGAGAATTTCGCTGCTGGCTTGATCAATTTTATCGCGAGACTGGGCCTGTGCGGCCGAGCTACAGCCACCAATAATACCTGCTAAGAAGACAGTTTTGGGGATACGGAACTGCATAAAGATGAAATAAAGAGCGCCAAAGGAGAAGGCAAGTTAAAGCATGATTCAGGGGCTGACTACCGCCCCGCCCTTCACCACCAGCCGCACTTGCCGCAGGGCTTTGATGTCTTGGGTGGGGTCGCCGGGTACGGCCACGAGGTCGGCGAGGAGGCCAGGCTGGAGGCGGCCCCGGTCGGGAAGCTGGAACAGGCGGGCGTTGGTGGCGGTGAGGCCGCGCAGCACCTGGAGCGGGCTGAGGCCGAAATTCTGGACCAGCTGCTCGGCTTCGCGGAGGTTGTCGCCGTGCTGGAACACGCCCACGTCGCCGCCCACGGCCAGCTCCACGCCGCTTTGCAGGGCCAGGCGCATGCTTTCCCGCTTCTGGCGGATGCGCTCCGGCTCGGGCGTGGTGCCGGGCTGCCAACCCCGGTAGCGGGACACGGCGTCGCCGGCGGCCACGGTGGGACACAGTGCCACGCCGCGCTGCTTCATCAGCCGGAATACTTCCAGGGTACCCCCGTCGCCGTGCTCAATGGTTTGCACGCCGGCCAGCGTGGCCCGGCGCATACCTTCGGGCGTGCTGGCGTGGGCCACCACGGGCCGGCCGGCGCTACGGGCGGTTTGCACAATCAGGTTTAGCTCGTCCTGGGAAAACGTGGGGCGGCTGGGCTCGTTGGCTCCCCAGCGGTAGTCGGCGTACACTTTAATAATGTCGGCGCCCTTGCCAATCTGCTCCCGCACGGCCCGGATGACGCCGTCCACGCCATCGGCTTCCTGGGCACCCTGGGGCACCTCTATATCCACCGAAAGTTTGGGGCCGTAGCTGCCGGTGGCCACCAACGCGCGGGTGGCTACCAGCAGGCGCGGCCCCGGAATCAGGCCCTGCTCAATGGCTTGCTTCAGGCCCACATCGGCGTAGCCTGCGCCTTCCGAGCCCAGGTCGCGGGCGGTGGTGAAGCCGGCTTCCAGCGTCTGGCGGGCGTGCACCGTGGCCCGGGCCACCCGCAGCGCTTCCGATTCCAGCAGCACCTGGTCGTTCCAGGGCGTTTCGTTGTAGGGGTGCAGCAGCAGGTGGCTGTGGCCCTCAATGAGGCCCGGCAGCAGCGTGAGGCCCGGTAGCTCCAGGGTGCGCGCCCCGGCCGGGGCCTGGAGCTGGGCGGCGGGCCCCACGGCTTTAATCTTGTTGCCCTCCGTGAGCACCACCCAGCCCGGGTGCAGGGTTTCGCCATCGAACACGGCCGCCGGACGCAGGAGCAGGGCCGGTGGAGGAGCCGTTTGAGCAAAGCCGGTGAATGAACTGGTGAATGAGCCGGTCAGTAGCAGCCAGCAAAAAGAAAAAGGACGTGGCACAGAGAGAGGTAACAGAAATGATGCGAGGGTTACTTTCGTAGGGTATAGGATAAGCCTACACCGGCCTCCCAGATAAACAAGCGCCGACCATCAAACCGATAATCCGCATCTTCTACCGGAGCATTGTGCGACAATATGCGCGGATGGAATAGAAGCTCCAGGTTAAAGCGGCTCCCTCGTACTCGTTGGTACGTGAGCCCCGACCATAGTCCAAGGCCCGCCCGTAGTTCATCGGACCATTCACGAGCCCCCACCAGATACAAACCGGCACTCGGACCCAAAACGGCTTCCACACGCGGGCCAACCTGTATGCGGCCTCCCATAAATCCATACAGCGAATAGAAGTAATTATGATACTGCGTTATGGTGCGCCCACCAACGCCCATGAAACCAGGAATGAAGTCCTGATACTGCTGCCGGTTCCGGCCCGCCACAAAGCCCAAGCCACTCGTTAGAAATCGGCCAACCGGCAGAGTGGCTGCCACGCCGACGGCTGGCGCGCCGGTAAAGGAGTTTTCGCCTACCCGGGCATACCCTCCCGTAACCAGCAGCTTTTGACCTGCCGCCGATAGCGCCGGTAATGTGAGCAGGAGAGAAACGACGGCATACTTCTGCATACGATTCGGGAACAAAAGATAGAAATTGCTCGACTTCCTCGGGTGTTACCGCACGCGCTGCTGTTTTGAGGTATAGAGAAACGCCCGCCGGAAGATACATTTCCGGCGGGCGTTTCTCTATACCTCAAAACAGCGTTGGCTACGCTTTTTCCTTGGCGGGCTTGCGCTTCATTTTGATCTTCTCCGGCTTCTGGCCGTTGCCGGCAGGGGTGGCATCGGCAGCACCGCCCACCAGAGTCATTTCCTTCACCAGGTGGCCGGCCCCGGCGAATTTATCCACCACGAACAGCATGTAGCGCACATCGAGGGTGATGTTGCGCACCCGGTCAGGGTCGAACATGATGTCGGACATGGTGCCTTCCCAGTTCCGGTCGAAGTTGGTGCCAATCAGCTCCCCGCGGCCGTTGATGACGGGCGAGCCACTGTTGCCGCCTGTCGTGTGGTTGGTGGCAATGAAGGCCACCGGCACCGTGCCTTTGTAGGCGTAGGGGCCGAAATCCTTGTTGCGGTACAGCTCGGCGAGGCGGGCGGGCACTTCAAACTCGGGGTTGGTGGGGTCGGCCTTCTCCATGATGCCGTCGAGGGTGGTGTAGAAGTCGTACTTCGTACCGTCGGCGGGCTGGTAACCGGCTACCTGGCCGTAGGCGAGGCGCAGGGTGGAGTTGGCATCGGGGTAGAACTTGCGCTCCGGCTGCTGCAGGCGCAGGCCAGCCACGTAGGTGCGCTGGAGCAGGGCAATCTGGTCGGTGGCGGCGGTGTAAGTGGGCAGGATGGCTGTGCGGTAGTTGTTGATGATGGCCGAAGCCAGCTGTACGGCGGGGTCCTGGCGCAGCGCCTCGGCCTTGCCCTGGGCCACCTCATCCAGTACCGCCAACGCCGACTCCTGCGACGTGAGGCGGGACTTGCTGAACAGCTGGGCGGCGTAGGCGTTCCAGCCGCCCTGGGCGGCGTATTGCTTCTGCAGGTTGCTCACGTAAGCGGGCAGCAGGCGGGCCGGGGTGCCGGCAGCGTACAGGGGCAGCAGCTGGGCCGCTACTTTCTGGTCGGTGGGGGCGTTGTAGTTGCGGAAGAAGCCGGGGGTGCCTTTCTTGGCTTTGTCTACGGCGGCGGCCAGCTCGGCGGCGGGGGCCTTCTTATCCACCAGCTCCAGCAAGGGCAGCAGGCTGTTGGCGTAGGTCACCAGCTCCACACCCAAAGCGGCCTCGGTCACGTAGTCGCGGGCCAGGGTGTAGTCGCGGGCGGTGGCGTAGTTGCGCTGCAAATCGGGCAGCAGGGTGGCGAAAGTGGCCCGGCGGGCTTCGTCGCCGCTTTCCGCCCATTTCTGGAACTCTACTTCCTGCTGCTGCTTCACGCGCACGGCGTCTAGCTTTTTCAGCCCACGCACTTCGCCAATCCACTTTTTCCAGTAGTTGGCAATGCTGGCGTACTTGGCCGCGTACTGAATCCGCACCTTGTCGGAGGCCTTCATATCGGCATCCAGTACCTTCAGCCTGGCTTCCCGAATACGGATTTTGGCCGGGTCGGAAAGAGCGTAGGTTTCTTCCACGCCCCAGCTGGTGAGGTACTCGTTGGTGCGGCCGGGGAAGCCGAATACCATCGTAAAGTCGCCGGGCTGCACGCCCTGCAGGGAAATGGGGAGGTGGTGGCGGGGCTTGAAGGGCTTGTTGTCGGGGGAGTAGGGGGCGGGCTTGTTGTCGGGGCCGGCGTAGATGCGGAAGATGCTGAAGTCGCCGGTGTGGCGGGGCCAGGCCCAGTTATCCGTGTCGCCGCCGAATTTGCCGATGCTGCTCGGGGGCGCGCCCACCAGGCGGATATCCTGGAATACTTCCGTCACGAACAGGTAATACTCGTTGCCGTTGAACATGGGCCGCACGAACGCCTGGTATCCTGTTCCCTGCACGGCAGCCTGACCCACGCGCTGGGAGTTGGCTTGCACCAGTTTCTCCCGGTCGGCCTCGGTGATGCCCGTGGTGGGTACGCCGGCCAGCACCTGGCTGGTCACGTCCTCCATGCGCACAATGAAGGTGGCCGTGAGGCCGGGGTTGGGCAGCTCCTGGCTGCGGTCCATGGCCCAGTAGCCTTTCGTCAGGTAGTCATTCTCCACGGAGGAATGGCTCTGAATCTGGCCGTAGCCGCAGTGGTGGTTGGTGAGCAGCAGGCCCTGGTCGGAGATAATCTCGCCGGTACAGCCGCCGCCAAACTGCACAATGGCATCTTTGAGGCTGCCCTGGTTGATGGAGTAAATTTGCTCAGCGGTGAGCTTGAGGCCTTTTTTCTGCATGTCGGCCTCGTTGAGCTGCTTCAGTAGCAGCGGCAGCCACATGCCCTCATCGGCGCGGGCCGCGGGCAGGGCCGAAAGCAGGGTGAGGGCCAGCAGCGCCAGCCGGATACGAATCGTCATTCTGAGGATGAAAGGGGGTGGAGGTGGTCGGAAAGACGCAAAAGTACGGCTTCGGCTGCTTGCAAACGGGTTTCTCGCAGGGTTTCGCAGGGCGAGGCGCGGTGTCTCGCAGGGCCGTTCAACGCAAAACGCCCGACCATCAATGGGCCGGGCGCTGCAAACGGAATCATCCACGAAATCCGTGGAATTCGCTCCAAATCCGTGTAATCAGTGATTAGGAGTGGCCCAGCTCAGCCACGGCGGGCGTGTTCTGGGCGTTGGTGTTGGAGGCTTTCAGGTTGCGGGAAGCGGCCGGAATATCGTCGGTTTCCTGGGTGGCGTTAGTGGATTCCCACTCCCGGAAGCGGGCAATTTCGCCCTGAAACTTATCCACGAACCAGCTCAGCAAGGCCAGATCATCCAGGAAGCCTACCACCGGAATAAAATCGGGCACCAGATCCACCGGCGACAACACGTACAGCAGCACGCCCAGAGCCGATACGATGGTGCCGGTTTCAATCTGCCGGTACTCGCCGCTGATGTAGTTGCGCACCAGCCGGATAACGGTAGCCCCGATGTCAAACAGTTGCTTGAACTTATTGTCGCCGCTGTCCTTGCTGGCCAGCTTGTTGGCTACTTCGTTGAGCACCATCACCACCTTGAAGGGGCGGCCCAGCAACTTGCCGGCGCGGTTCAGAAATACGCTGAACAGGGCGTTTTTGGAAATAGAGAGGCCTTTTTCGGTAATCGAAGACATGAGGAAATGTTGAGGTTGTGTGCTGCGTGTACGGCCCCGGCGGCCCGGGCGTTACAGCTTGTCAGCGCAGCCATGCCGCATACAGCGCAGGAACCTCCCGCAGCAGCGCGTACCCGTCGCGCACTTCCACGTACCGGGCCGCTGACCCCGAAACTTCCGCAACTCCCTGCTGCCGCAACAGCAATTTGGTGCGGCTCAAGTGGAAAAACTGCGACACAACCACTGCCGATTTCCACTGTTGCGTCCGGGCCAGCTGAGCGAAATTGCGGGCCGTAGCCAAGGTGTTGTCGCCTTGATTATCGGTGTAAATAGCCGTATTGGGCACGCCTTGCTGCAGCAGGTAGCGGCGCATTGCAGTTCCCTCAAAATGACCCTCCTTGCCCAAGCCGCCGCTGACGAAAATACGCGGACTCACGCCGTCCCGATACAAACGCAACGCCTCATCCAGGCGGGCTTTCAGGTGGGGCGAAAGGCTGCCGTCCGGGTTTACTGTGTTGCCGGGCACTACCAGGCAGTCGGTCGGCCGGGCCTTGTCGGTGAGGGCGTCGAGGGTGATGCCAGCGGCGTGTAAGGCCAGTAGCATCAGCAGCCCACCGGCTAGTCGACGCCAAACGAGAAGACGCATGTAGTGAACGTATAAGAATGCTGAATGACCTTATATAGACCGAAGTGTTCCGGCAGGCCGCACCCAGCCCAGCACGCGGTCCGTGCACCGGCCGCTTCCCGAAGTTATCCGGATTCCGCTACATTCGCCGGCATGAGCCAGTACCACACCCTACCTGCCGCCACCGAGTACGCCCCGTACTATCATACCTACGTGAAGCTGATTCCGGGCGACCCGCTGGACGCGCTGCGCCAGCAACCCCGGGAGCTGCGCCAGCTGCTGGCCGGCCTCACCGAGGAGCAGGGCACGTTCCGCTACGCGCCGGGTAAATGGAGCATCAAGGAAAATCTGGTGCACATGCTCGACACGGAGCGCATCTTCGCTTACCGCGCCCTGCGCATCGGGCGGGGTGACACCACGCCGCTCCCAGGCTTTGAGCAGGACGACTACGTGCCTGTTTCCGGGGCGGATGCCCGTTCCTTCACCGATATCCTGGCGGAGTACGATGCGGTGCGGGCGGCTACGCTGAGCCTGCTGGAGTCGTTTACGGCCGAAGCCGTGAGCCGCCAGGGTACGGCCAGCGGGCAGCCGGTGAGCGTGCGGGCGTTGGCCTACATTCTGCCCGGCCACGAAGCGCACCATCTTACCCTGCTGCGGGAGCGGTACCTGCCGGTACTGTACTAATCCGGTGCGCGCACAACACCCGTAATTAGTGGCACGTTAAATCCCTTCCGATTCACTCTTCATCCCACACTACGCATCATGGCAAAAGCACAGGACGCCCGCAAAGAGAAAAAGAAAGAACCCGCGAAGTCTGCTAAAGAGAAAAAAGCAGCTAAAGAGGAAAAGAAGGCCACAAAGGCTCGTCAGCAGGACTAAGTATCAGGAGGCTCGTCTGTAAAGGCGAGCCTCTTTATTCAATTGGATGTGATACTTCCACAAGTTCAGCATGAATATTTCAGAGTTTTCAGAAGCGGCCTGATATGCCTCAGCGTGTTGCTCTCGTTACCCTGGTGGTGGCCGACTATGACGAAGCCATCCGCTTTTACACGGAAAAACTGGGGTTTACGCTGCTGGAAGACACGCAGTTGAGCCCTGAAAAGCGCTGGGTACGGGTGGTGCCGCCCGGCACCGGTGGCGCAGAGCTGCTGCTGGCTAAGGCGGCCACGCCCGCCCAGCAGGCTGCCGTGGGCAACCAGACCGGCGGCCGCGTGGCCCTTTTTCTCTACACCGATAACCTCGCCCGGGACCACGCCCGCCTGCTGGCAGAGGGCGTGCGCATTGTGCGGCCCCCGCTGGTAGAGCCTTATGGTACCGTGCTGATATTCTCCGATTTATACGGCAACCTCTGGGATTTGCTGGAGCCCGCTCACAGCGTATAGTACACTTCCTTCTGCTTGTCGTGGTGTTTGATGTAGCCGTGTAGGGTGAGCTTAATGAGCGTGCGGTAAGCCCGGCGCTGCCCAATGTTGAGCAGCTTCATGTACTGCGGCAGCGTAATGCGCGGGTGCTCCCGCAGATACGCCAGCACCGCCAGCTCTTCCTTGTTCAACGGAATCCGTTCGAACTGCGAGGTGGCTGGCTCCTGGCGTTCCAGCACTTTCTCGGTGAGGGAGCTGGCCAGCACGCTCTCGTCGCGCACCCGCACGTAGGTTCGCCATTCATCGTCGCCAATTTGGGCGCGGTGGGGCTTTTCGGTGCTTTCCGGCACGGTTACGATGAGTACGGCCCGGCCGTTGTCGGCCTCTACCTCCTCAAACCGCAGCCGGATGGGCGGGTCGATGTAGTGCTGGGCGGCTTGCCGGAGCTGAAATAATTCCTCCTCCACGTCGCGCACTCCCAATATGCGGCCGTTATCATCCACCCCCACCAGCACCCGGCCCCCGTGCGTGTTGGCCAGCGACGACAGTGTGCGGGCAATGCGGGTAGGGTGGGTGGTGCGCTGCTTGAATTCCAGCCGCTCCCCTTCGCCCTGCCTGATCAGTTCCAGTAGCTCGGTCATAAGGATGTATGTGGTAATGGCGGGCAGGATGACTAAGCAAAAAAGGCTGCTTAAAAACGACTAACGCACGTCATTCCACCCCGGTTTCCTCGGCCGAGATGCGCCAGAGGCGGCTGGCTTCCTGGGCGCTGCTGGCCCGGCCGGAGCAGCGGGCCGGCTTGCAGTTGGCGAAATAGCGCCCGCTCTGGCTGGCGACTTCGGGCGAGGTGGCGAGGTACAAAGTGGTTTGTGCGCCGAGCTCCGGGGAGGTCATGGCGGGACGGGCCAGCCACCACAGGGCCTTCATCACGGCCGAGGTATCGGGGCGCATCAGGCCGGTGTCCACCAGGCCGGGGTGCAGGCAGTTGGCGGTGATGCCGGTAAGGTCGAGGCGGTGCGCTAGCTCCCGGGTAAACAGGATATTGGCCAGCTTGGAGTCGGCGTAAGCCGTGAGCCAGCTGTACTTATCAGGCGAGTTGCGCGCGTTCCGGTCGGGCTCAATCTCGCCCACCCAGTGCGCCACCGATGATACGGTAACCACCCGGGCCCGGCCGGCGGCGTCCAGCAGCGGCAGCAGCCGGTTGGTTAGCACGTAGGGGGCCAGGTGGTTGGTGGCCCAGCACAGCTCGTGGCCTTCCTCGGTCAGGGCAAAATGGCCCGGCATGATACCGGCGTTATTCACCAGAATATCCAGCTGCTCAAACTCCTGCTCCATCTCGTTGGCCAGCTGATGCACGTTGCGCAGCAACGATAAGTCGAAGCATTTCACATGCACCAACGCCTCGGGGCCGGCCGCCAGCTGAATGGCCTGCTGCGCCCGGGCCGCTTTGTCCGGGTCGCGGCCTACCAGTACCACGCGGGCCCCGCGGCGGGCCAGCTCCCGGGCCGTTACCAGCCCAATACCGCTGGTGGCCCCGGTTATGAGGGCAGTTTTTCCGGCCAGTGGCAGCACCGAAACGGTTGTCATGCAGAAAAATGAGAATGAGAGAGAAACAAAGGGCCACCGCAAAGTACCACCGCGCCGGCAATGTGCCACTTACAGACGTAGCCCCGGCCCGGAAGGTTGAGCGGCCTTTTCGGAAATCATAAGCCCTTGCAGCCCCTGGCTGACTTCCGCTAGTGACGGTCGGGCCGTGCCCAGGGGCTGCAGGCAGCGCTGCTGCCAGTACCGGAGTTGCTGAGCGGTAGTGTCGTTAGCTGTGGCTTCCGGGCAAAGGTCCAGCAGTTCTTCCAGCAGGCAGCCAAACGCCCGCGCCTCCAGCCGCTGCAGTGCGGCGGCAGCCGGCGAGGTCACGTCAAAAAAGCCCGCTGCCCCAAAGTCCCCCAGCAGGCAGCGCCCATCGGCGGCCACCAGAATATTGTGCGCGTACAGGTCGCCGTGCAGAATGCCGCGGCTGTGCAGGTGAGCAGCAGCAGCGGCAATGCCTTGGGCAATCCGCAGCACTGCCGCCAGCGTAAAGGCGGTGCCGGGCGCGTACACGTCGCGGGTGCAGGTGCTGAAGCTGGGCGGCCCGGCTAGGTTGCCGAATTCCGGGCTGATGAGCTCCAGTACCAGCCCCTCGGTGCCGGCCGGGTGGTCAGCCACCTTGCCCAGTACCGCAATCAGGTTCGGGTGGGCCCCGGCCCGGATGCAGGCTACCATCTCGCTGTGCGGCAGCCCGTCGCTGGTTACGGCTCCTTTGAACAGCTTGACCGCTACGGGCGTGTTCTGCCAGGTAGCCTGCGAAATGACGCCCGAAGCACCTTCGCCCAGCACGTGCTGCAGGGCAATTTCGCGCCAGCTGATTTCCCGGATGGGGGAGTGGGCCAGGGCGGCCGCTTCGGCCGGTTCCGCAAACGGGTTACCGGCGTAGGCCAGCCAGGTCAGCCGCGGTAAATGTAGCAGCCAATCGGGCAGCCCGGGCAGCTGGTTGGCCGAGAGGCGCAGCAGCTCCAGGTTGTGGCACTGGCCCAGCTCCGGCGGCAGCTCCCGCAGCTGGTTGCCGGCCAGCATCAACTTCTGCAGCTGTTGGCATTGACCAATTTCCGGCGGCAGCGCGGCCAGCTGGTTATCGGTCAGAATCAGCCAGCGCAGCCGCGGCGGCAGGGCCGCGCCGGGCAGGGTATGAATCTGGTTGGCCTTGAAGCCCACCATTTCCAAGGCCGGGCACTGACCCAGCACGGCGGGCACCTCAGTAAACTGATTTTCGGAGCAGAACAGAATCCGCAGCCGGCGCAGGCAGTGCAGGTCGGTGGGCAGCTCCCGCAGGGCATTACCCGTGAGGTTAAGAATTTCCAGCGTATCGGCCAGCGCAAAAATTTCCCGCGGAAATTCGGTCAGGCCTTCGCGCAGATCCAGCCGGGTAGCCCCGGCTAGCTCGCCGGCGCGGAGTTGTTGCAGCGTGTGCATGTAGTTTAGTTGTCAGGTACTCGTTGTCGGTTGCGAGTTATCCGTTGTCAGGTGCTGACAGGACGCCGACAACCAGCAATTAATATTTAAAAAAAAGCCGCTTCCGACGTACGGAAGCGGCTTTTAAGAGGCAAAATGGCCAAAGAGCTAACAGCTGGTAACCATCAGCTGGCAGCTAATGCTTAGAAAGGCAGGTCGTTGTCGTCGTCCGAAGCAATGGGAGCGGCCGAGGCGCGCAGGTTCGGGTTGGAGTTCTGAGCGGGAGCCGCTGCGCGGGGGGCAGCCTGCTGGTAACCACCACCCTGAGGGGCAGCAGCTCCGCCACCGGTGCCAGCCTCAATGCGCCAGGCCTCCAGGTTGGTGAAGTACAGCATCTGGCCGTTCTTGTTGAACCCACGGCCCCGCAGGTTGAAGGAAATCTTTACTTCGTCGCCGATTTTGTAGGAGTCGATAAGCGCGGTTTTATCCTGTACCAGCTGGAACTTGATATGCTCGGGATACTGGCCGTCTACGACCTCCAGCACGAACTCGCGCTTGCGGAATTTTTCGCTCACCTGCTGTTCGTCGAAAATTTCGTGCAGGCGGCCGGTAGCTTCGTAAGCCATAAGGTTGAATATGTTTGGGGAGTTGAAAACAGTAAACCAAACCTACGAAAAAAAACGCGGTTCGTTCCGGTCGCGTAAGGCCACTGCGGGCCCGTAGCCTGACTACCTTTACCTTGCGTTTTCGCCCACCCACCAACTTTTTTTACCCATGACTGCTCCCTTCGCTCTGGCCCTGCACGGCGGGGCCGGCACCATCTCGCCCGCCCTCATGACTCCCGAAAAAGAACACGCCTACCGCCTTGCCTTGCAAGCGGCGCTGGAAACCGGCTACGGCGTGCTCCGGCAGGGTGGGGCCGCGCTGGATGCCGTGGAGCAGGCCGTGCGCAGCCTCGAAGACTGCCCGCTGTTTAACGCCGGCCGGGGCGCGGTATTCACCCACGACGGCCACCACGAGATGGACGCCGCCATTATGGACGGCCGCAGCCGCGCAGCCGGAGCCGTGGCCGGTGCCCGCTCGGTGCAGAACCCCATCCGGGCGGCCCGGCTGGTCATGGAGCAAACCGAGCACGTATTGCTGGCCTGGCCCGGGGCCGATGAGCTGGCCCGGCTGCACGGCCTGCCTACTCAGCCTCAGGAATACTTTTTCACCCAGCAGCGCTACGACCAGCTCCAGGAAGCGCTGCAGGAAGGCCGCATGCGCCTCGACCATTCCGAAGCCCAATCTGCCGATACGGCTACCCCCACGCACGAAGACCCCAAAAAGAAAATGGGCACCGTGGGCGCCGTGGCCCTCGACCAGCACGGCAACCTGGCCGCCGCCACCAGCACCGGCGGCATGACCAACAAGCAATTCTCCCGCATCGGCGACTCACCCATCATCGGTAGCGGCACCTTCGCCGATAACCGCACCTGCGCCATCAGCTGTACCGGGCACGGCGAGTTTTTCCTGCGGGCGGTGGTGGCGCACGATATCAGCTGCCTGATGGAGTACCGGGGCCTGAGTCTGGCCGAGGCTTGCCGCGTAGTAGTGCACGATAAGCTGGCCCCGATAGGTGGTGAAGGCGGCCTGGTGGCCGTAGATGCGGCCGGTAACGTGGCCCTGCCTTTTAACTCCGAAGGCATGTACCGGGCCTGGCAAACTTCCTCCGACCACACGCCCGGAGTCGCCATTTATAAAGACTAAGCTGCTGATCCGCGCCAGTGGCCCCGGCCGCTTTTTAGGTGACTATATATATAAGGTATAGACGCCATGTTAAAGCAGTAGCAGTCTGAGTAGGTACTTACAGCATTTGGATAAAATAAAAACCCCTTATTCAGGCTGAATAAGGGGTTTTTATGCATTTGGTTAATCAAGCTTATCCGGCCGGGGCGGGGGCGTTGGCCGGTTTGCCGGCCGTGAGCCGCTCCGATTCGGCGGCCTGCTGGCGGAGCTTCAGGTCGGGGTAGAACTCGCGCTGAGTCACGTCGTAGAGGTTGCCCTTTACCAGTACGTGCAGCAGCATGTTTTCAATGGATATAGCCTCACCCTTTTTAGCGGCGGCGGCATTGTTGTGCTCCAGCTTATGCCCATCCATAATGATAACCAGATTGGAGCCGATGGTCTCCAGCTGGTTGCCCTCCGTGATGAGCACGCCCGTATCCTCGCCCAAGCCAATACCAATGAGCTTGGGGTGCAGGGCCACAGCCTCAATCAACCGGCCGAAGCGGCCCCGCTTTACAAAATGTGAGTCGATGACTACGTTATCCAGGAAGCCCAGGCCGCTACCCATTTTCACGGCTCCCTTCATCAGTGCATCGGGCACGCTGCCGCCCTTTATCATGGTCTTGGACATGGCTACGGCCCCGGCCGAAGTACCGGCAATGATGAAATTCGGCGTTTCGTGATACCGCTGCTTGAGCGTAGCCAGAAACTCCGTGTCCCCGAACATTTCGGTCAGGCGCGACTGGTTACCCCCCGAGAACATGACAATATCGGCCCGGCGCAGGCGCTCCACGTACTGGGGCTGCAGCGCGTCTTGGCGGGTGCGGATGTCCATAATGTTCACGTTGTTGCAGTTCAGCATCGTGAACGAGGACAAATACACGCGGGCTACTTCTTCCGGAATCATGGAGGCCGTGGTGATGACCTCAATCTGAGGGTCCTCCTTGCCTGACTCCAATACCACCCGTTTCAGAATACCCAGCTCAAAAAAATTGAGGTAGTACTTCTTTTTGGTGCGGGGGTTCGGGTAGGTGCCCTTGTCTTCATTGCCTCCAATGGCAATGAGCTTACCGAGCGGTTTGTGGTTTTTCAAGGCAGAAATCAACTAAAGCAAATGAAAGAAACAGCCGCCTCCGAGGAAAATCCGGCTTACTTACCGGGCTTTGCAAGCAAGCTTCGGGCCATCCGGCCAGCTGCACAGGTAAAAAAGTAACGTCGCCCCGCGTCGGAACAGGTGCGGGGCCACTATTTCCGGGCGAAAGTAACGCAATGCGCTTCACCGTCCACTCGGACTGCCCAGTTGCCGGAGCGGCTTAGTGCGGGGGCAGGCCTACCAGGGCATCCAGGGTGCTGGTGGTTACAGCGTGGTAGTTGGGGCGGGCCTGGGCATATACCTGCCGGGCCCGCTCGGGGCCGCCGGGGGTAGTCAGCAGTGCCCGATACAGGGGCGTAAGAAACTTGCGCCGCCCCACGTGCCGCAGAAACTGGTGTAAGGGCTCATCAGCCGGGGCGTAGCCTGCCGCAATGGTAAGCGGAAACCAGGCTGCCAGAATCTCCGAGTTGCCGGACCGGGTGAGGCCAAAGGCCGCATCCAGCTCGGCCAGTTGCTCGCGAGAAAGTGGGCGGGGCAGGTGCTGCAGGAAATGAACCCACTCGTGGCTGCTCCAGCTGCCTGTGGGGAGCTGAACGGCCGGGGTACCCCGTTGCCAGCTCTGCCCCGCAGCATCCACGGCCGCAAACCGCTCCGAGGAAACGGGCGGGGCTCCGGCCGGAATTCCGGGGCCATATATCCAGGCTTCCAGCGGCAGCCGCTGCTCCAAACCGGGGTGCCGGTCGAGCAGCTCCCGGCGCAGGTACTGCACAAACGAGGCCGTATCCATGCTCTGAAAACTATGCCGCGCGAAATACTCCTTTATAAAGGTGTCGAGGGCAGGGCGGCCCACCAGGCTTTCCAAAGTCAGGAGCAGGTAGTCGCCCTTCTCGTAAGCAATGTCGTTGAGGCCGTCGTCCGGGTCGCGGCCGGCCAGGTTGAGGTGCAGATGCGTATCGGGGCTATCAGGGCCGAGCGCCTGTAGAGTGTGGTGCAGGGAGGTGTGGCCCAGCACCTGGAGCATATCGGCGTAGGGCCGGCCGTAGAGCTGCTCCATAATGCGGCGCTCGAAGTACACGGTGAAGCCCTCGTTCAGCCAGAAGTCGTTCCAAGTGGCGTTGGTGACCAGGTTGCCGCTCCAGGAATGGGCCAGCTCGTGGGCCACCAGACTGGTCAGGCTCCGGTCACCGGCCAGAATGGTGGGCGTTACAAACGTCAACCGGGGATTTTCCATGCCCCCGAACGGGAAGGAAGGCGGGAGCACCAGCAAGTCGTACCGCTCCCAGCGGTAGGGGCCGTACAGGTCCTCGGCGGCGGCCACCATTTTCTCCAGGTCTTCAAACTCGCGGGCCGCTCCCGGTAACGTAACCGGCTCGGCGTACACGCCGGTGCGGGCGCTCAAGGCCCGGAACTGCACGTCGCCCACGGCCAGGGCCATGAGGTAGGCCGGAATGGGTTGGCGCATGTGAAACTGGTAACGGCCGCCCGGGTCGAGCTGCTGCGGGTTCTCGGCACTCATCAGGGCCAGCAGGTGCGGCGGTACCGTCACGCGGGCCTCGTAAGTGAAGCGCACCCCCGGCGAATCCTGGCATGGCAGCCAGGTGCGCGCCAGAATGGCCTGCGACTGGGTAAACAGGAATGGCTGCCGGCGGCCGGCCGTTTGCTCGGGGCTGAGCCATTGCAGCGCGGCTGCGTCAGGAGCCGTTCGGTAGCGGATGCACACGGCCGTGGTATCTGGGCGGAGGCTGATGCGCAGGGCCTGGCCCAGCACGGCATCGTCGGCCCCCAGTTCGAATTCGGCCGGGGCACCGTCGGGACCATCGAGCAGCACGGCTTCCAGGTGCAGACCGCGCACATCCAGCAGCAGGTGGGCGGCGGTGGGCGTGGGGCGGGTGAGTTGCCAGGTGGCGGAGCCGCGCAGCTGGCGCAGCTGAAAATCCACGGTCAGGTCGAGGGCGAGGTGGTGCACGCTCACCTCGGCGGGGCGGGCGTGGCTGTGCGGGTCGGCGGGCAGCTGATGGGGCATAAGCGGGAAAGGGCAGGAGAGGGGCCGGCGAGGCCCCGGGTAAGTGGCGGGGTAAAGGTAGCCAAAGCTGCAGCCCCCGTTTTACGACAAATCCGGCCCGGGCGGATAGAAAAGAGTCGGTCGAAATGCGCTACCTTGCGGCGTTGAGGGCGAATCAGCGGCCGTGGCAACTCCGCGCTGCCGAAATCAGTACAACGCCCTGACTCCGCCGGCCACCCGGCCGGCGCGGATCAGGAACCGATTTTTTGATTCTCTCCCGACCACCCCGCATGAACGAATCCCTCCGTCCCTCATTTTTCACTACGTTCTGCTGCTGGCTGCTGGGCCTGCTGCTGTGCACCTCCGTGGTGTCATGCAGCCAGGATCAGAAAGCTCAGTTGAAGGACGCCCTGCCCGCCGGCCTCACCAAGGCGGGCGGTGCTCAGCCTACGCTCGACAGTATGTACGTTGAGAAGTACATGGTAGCCGAGCCCAAATTCAAGGACCAACTGGAATGGGCCAAGAAGTTTTACCGGGAGCGTAACTACCGCCTTGGCTGGTTTCGCAACCACGAGGTAGTGCCCCAGGCCCAGACCCTGCTCGGCGTCATCAACAAGGCCGCCGACGAAGGTCTGGATCCTAAAGAATACAAAACCAAGGACTTCGAGAAGCTTTTCAAAGACCTGGAAGCGGCTCAGGGCGACTCTGCCCGGCGCAACGCGCTGGAAAAGGAAATCGACGTGGCCCTGTCCGGAACGTACTTCAACTACGCCTCCGACTTCTACCGGGGCACTGTGGATCCGCGCGCTGTCAAGACCATTGACTGGAACGTGAAGCGCAATAAAGTGAAGCTGCACCGGGCCCTGCAAACCATCCTGAAGGAGCGCGAAAGCACCTATGGCTACTACGATTTTGAGCCCCTGCACCCCGAGTACGACCGCCTGAAAAAGGCGCTGGCCGACTACCGTACCATTCAGCGCAACGGGGGCTGGCCCGCCCTGCCGGCCGGTACCCGCCTGGTGCCGGGCGCCACCTCGCCAGCCGTGGCCGCCCTGCGCGCCCGCCTGCTGGGTAAGGACGCGGCCACTCCGGCGGCTACCGAAACGCCTGCCGTGGCAGTGTCCAACAAGCCCGGCCAGCCGGCCGCCCCTGCCCCGGCCGCCCAGAAATATGATACTGAGCTGGTGGCGGCCGTGAAGGAATTCCAGGCGCTGAACGGCCTCAAAGCCGACGGCATTGTGGCCGGTGAAACCCTGCGGTTGCTCAACGTGCCGGTCAATCAGCGCATTGACCAGATTACGCTGAACATGGAGCGGTGGCGCTGGATTCCGAAGAAGTTCGAGCCGGACTACCTGCTGGTGAACATTCCCGAGTACACCCTGCACGTGGTGGAGGATGGTAAGGAACAGTTCACCATGCCCGTCATCGTGGGCAAGACGCTTAACGCTACCCCGGTGTTCAGTGACAAGATGGAGTTTGTGGTACTGGCTCCGTATTGGAACGTACCCTTCAGCATCATCGATAAGGAGCTGCGCCCAAAGCTGGTGGCCAATGCGCAGGCTACCCTCGACCGCCTCGACATGGAGGTGGTGAAGGGCTGGGGGGCCAAAGCTACCCCCATCGACCCCAACAGCATTGACTGGGCCAACGTGAGCCAGAAAACCTGGAAGTACACGCTACGCCGTCGGCCTGGTCCCAAAAACGACCTTGGCGACGTGAAGTTTATCTTCCCGAACTCGAACGATATCTACCTCCACGACACGCCCCATGATGAGCTGTTCAGCCAGACCAAGCGCGGCTTCAGCCACGGTTGCGTGCGCGTGGCCGAGCCCATCCGGCTGGCCGAATACCTGTTGCGCGATAAGCCGGGCTGGGACCGCACGGCCATCGTGGACACCATTGCTGGTCGCCGGGAAAAGTACGTGACCCTGCCCGAGAAGCTGCCCGTGTACCTGGTGTACTTCACCACCTGGGTGGATGAAGCCGGCAAGGTGCACTTCCGCGACGATATCTACGGCCACGATAAAGCGCTGGCCAAAGAATACTTCAACTAGACCAGCGCAAGTAGCACCCGTTGGTGGTGCAACGAAAACCCTCCTGCGGAGCCCGTGGCCAACTAAGCCACGAATTCCGCAGGAGGGTTTTTTATTTACCAGCACGTTTACCACTCCGCAAGCCCTTACTCCAGGTTTCTGCGAACGGAAAGGGGCAGGGGGCCTATTGTGACTATAAGCCACCCACAGGGCCCCTGGCTCTGCGGGTCCACTGCCGTAGCTATTGGCTCTGCAGTTGCCCTCGGCCCGATGCGGGAGACCCAAATCAACGGATTCCAGAGGGTAGGCTGAAAGCATGCTCACCGCCACGGGACAGTTACCGCCCAGGAGCGAATACGCGCCTTCCTGACTACTTGAGGGTATGCACCGGCGAAAGTGAAGGGCAGGGAATAGGAAGCAGATTAACTGGTTTACATTTGTATTTACATGTGTAAACCAGTTAATCTGTTGTTTAGTACATGAGATACAAATGTAAAGTAAGTCAAAGTATATTGACAGATGTTAACAAGAAGAAAGCGAAAGGGGAGAGGAAAACATTACTCGTACATTTGTAAATCATACATTGGCCTCTATGCTTGATCGGATTCGTCAGTTGTTAGCGGAGCAGAACCTCTCTTCTACCCAGTTTGCAGACAGTATTGGCGTGTCCCGCCCGGTTGTGAGCCACATCCTGAGTGGCCGGAATAAGCCCAGCCTGGAAGTCGTGCAGAAGATAGTGACAGCATTTCCGGACATCTCTATCAGCTGGCTGCTGACGGGAAGCGGCGCAATGCGGGAGAGCAAAGTCCAGCAGGACGCCTCCATTCTGCCAAAACGCAAGCCCGTGACAGCTCCGGCGGAGTCCCGGCGCTCAACGGAGCTCGATTTAAAGACCTCTGCTGAGAGTTCTCCGCAAAACCCGGTGGCAGCCCCATCGGAGCCTTTAACACTGCCTGAGCCCCCGCAAATTCCCCGGCCTTTGCCCCCTAAGCCCGTTGAGCCGGCCCCGCCCTCCGATTCCGCGGTGGTTTCGGCTTCCGTAGCTTCCAGGCCAAGCAGCCCGCCGGCTCCTGCGCCTGCCTCTGATGTAGCGCTGGCGCAGGCCCTGGCTGAACCGGGCAAACTGATCCGGCGGATTGTGATTTTCTACCAGGATGGGACATTTTCAGCGTATCAGCCCGAGTAGGCGCTGAGCCGTATTAGGCTGCTTTGCTTCGTAAGTACAATTTGTCAGGCTACGCAATCAGGCTCCGGTGCAGCAGCTGATAAATTGCTATTCAGGCGGTTTGTATTAGCACATTGTTCGTGGTAGTAATCCTATTGTTTACTGTGCTAAGATCGTTGTGATAGTGATTTATAGTATAGTTTAAAACACTTGTTTATCAGTGTGTTATATGTTCTTATATGAAGCTGAAGTAGATGCTTTTTTGCTTGGAACGACTGCATGGTAAAGAGGAATATATTATATTTTAAAAACAATATATAGATCGAATTTGAGAGGCTTGAAAATGCGGCTTGGTACTAAATATTTTGACTTGCGCGCCTCGCGGAAAAGCCATACCGAAAAATTGCCTGTCTGGTATCTCTTTATTCCTGACACCGTAAATGAGAGCAAGGAGGTGGAGTAAGGTCTGGATCAGACGACAGGAGTGCTTATGTAAACATCTTGCCAGCTATTAGCGCAGCTGGTTTCAATTCTAAAGGAGGAGCAAAGTGAGTTAGTCTGTGATAGAATTGTAAACTATGTAGTATGCTTCGAGCTATTTTATGTAGGTGTTACAGATGTTATCTGAATTCGATGAATAGGCAGGCGTAAGGAGAGAAGGCAAAGGCTTGTCCTGTTTGGAGGTGGTGCGTACCTTTGAGCCATGAAAAATTTCCGTCTGCTCTTCCTGTTCGCCGCTGGCGCCTCGCTGTTTCTGTCGTCCTGCTCGCAAGCTCCCGACGCGGAGAAAGACCCCAATGCTGATGCCGCTTACAAGCGGAGCCACCGCCCCGAGGGATACCGGGAAGCCCAGCGCAGCGACGTAAACTACTAAGCCTCCCGACCCAGGTCGGTGCTCCCATACCAGAAAGCCCCGTCGGAGGAAACCGGCGGGGCTTTTGCGCGTGCTGTTTTAAGTAGGTATCTGGCCAGGAAGTTGTGGGCAGCTGAGAGGTTGCTGTCCACAATTCCGGGAAATCTAGACGCTCTCGACCAACCTAAGGGCGGTGAATTCGGGTAGAGGCAGTTGA
Source organism: Hymenobacter sp. 102 (assembly GCF_049949205.1). Classification (NCBI taxonomy): domain Bacteria; kingdom Pseudomonadati; phylum Bacteroidota; class Cytophagia; order Cytophagales; family Hymenobacteraceae; genus Hymenobacter; species Hymenobacter sp. 102. The sequence continues at coordinate 877,761 of NZ_CP188172.1, read as the reverse complement.
TCAAGCAGATCGGCTTCGAGCAGGTCGGCCCAGGTGCGCAGGTACAGCACCACGTCGTCGCGCTGGTTGTGGCGCAGGGCGTTGCGGCGCTCAAACGGAATGGCGGCCCGAATAACGGGGTCGGCGAGACGCTCCAGGTGGGTCAGGTCCTGCCGGGTAAAGCCCAGGGCCAGCATGGCGTCAATGGTTTCGTCGATGGGCAGGCCACTGGTAGGGCAGTAGTCGCGCAACTGCTGGTCCCAGTCGCCGTAGCGCTGCATGGCGCGGGCATGAATTTCACCTTTGGGCAGGGCCGTAATGGTTTGCGCCAAGTGCCCGCAGTTACAGCTGCCCATGTGGCCCCATTCATAAGGGGCCTCCGTGGCCAGCCGGTGCGCGGTGGTGCGCAGGGCCTGAATAACGGGAAGTGTGGAGTGGGCCATAAGAGAAGAGATGAAAGAGGTATCTTCTTCTGTAGAAGCGACAAACTGTGCCTTTTGTTTCATGGCCAGCCCAGTACGCAGCCCGAGTAAACGCAACGCGGCGCCACCGCACAGTTGGTGGCGCCGCGTTGGCAACAGTGGACTATGTGCTACCGCTTAGCGGTTGCCCCGAAAGGGCCGCCGGCCGCTCCGGCCAGTGGCCTCGTTGCCGGCGGTACGGTTTCCACCTGCCTGGTTGCCCCCGGCGGTACCGCGCTGCCGTTCCCGGCCGCCGGAGGAGGCGCCGCGCTCCGCGGAGCGCGGCGGGCTGCCGGCGGCCTCGCGGCCACCGCCGCCCTGCGGACCCCGGCCCGGGCGGGCCGGCCGGCCCGCCGGCCCTTTAGGCCGCTTAATGGCCGGACCGCCCGACAGGGGGACGGGGGCCACGGCGGAGGTAAAGTGCGGATGGTCCTCAATAACGGGAATCTGCCGCCGGATCAGCTTCTGAATGTCCTGCAGATACGCCCGTTCCTCATCGTCGCAGAAGGACAGGGCGGTACCGTCGGCGCCGGCGCGGCCGGTGCGGCCGATGCGGTGCACGTAGGTTTCGGGCTCGTTCGGAATTTCGTAGTTCACCACATGGGTCAGCTCATCCACGTCAATACCCCGGGCGGCAATATCGGTGGCCACCAGCACGCGGGTGGTACCGGCTTTGAAGTTGCTGAGGGCCCGCTGGCGGTGGTTCTGGCTTTTATTACCATGGATGGCTTCGGCGGCAATATTAGCCTTGGCCAGAGTGCGCACCACCTTATCGGCTCCGTGTTTGGTGCGCGTGAACACCAGCACCCGGCGGATGTTCTTGTCGCGCAGCACGTGCTCCAGCAGGTCGGCCTTGTCGTTCTTTTCCACCATGTACACGGCCTGGGTCACGGTATCGGCCGTGCTCGACACGGGCGTAACCGTCACTTTTACCGGGTTGGGGCGCAGAATGCTGTTGGCCAGCTCCTGAATCTGCCCGGGCATGGTGGCCGAGAAGAACAGCGTCTGGCGCTGCTTGGGCAGCTTGGGCAGAATCCGCTTGATGTCGTGAATGAAGCCCATATCCAGCATACGGTCAGCCTCGTCCAGCACAAATACCTCAATGGTGCGCAGGTCAATGAAGCCCTGGTTCATCAGGTCCAGCAACCGGCCGGGCGTGGCAATGAGCACTTCTACGCCGCGTTTGAGGGCCTGCACCTGCGGGTGCTGACCTACGCCCCCGAAAATAACGGTGGAGCGCAGCTTGGGCAGGTGGCGGCCGTACGCCCGGAAACTTTCGCCAATCTGAATGGCCAGCTCGCGGGTGGGCGTAAGTACCAGGCAACGGATGCGGCCGGGCGCGTGGCGCTCTACCTGGGCTGTCTGGTGCAGAATCTGCAGAATAGGAACGGTAAAGGCAGCGGTTTTACCGGTGCCCGTCTGGGCGATGCCCAGCAGGTCGTGGCCTTCCAGCACCTGCGGAATGGCCTGCTGCTGAATGGGCGTGGGGGTAACGTAGCCTTCCTCGTGCAAAGCACTCAGGATGGGCTCAATCAGGTTGAGTTCGTCGAACGACATCTAGGGAAAAAAAACCGGGCCTCCGGGGCCACGGAGATGATACTGCTGTAGAAGAGCCCGCAAAGGTCGGGTTTTTAATTGGAAGCCGCTTTCCATCCGCCAAAACTGAGTCCCTGCAGGGGTGGTAGCTGGCTTCCGGGCCACAAAATTCATCTACCTTGGCCTGCTCAGCAACTCTATAATTTTCTTTATGCAGATCATCGAGCGAACAACAGCCTTTGATGGGCACTACAAACTCAGCGTATTGCAGGTGCAGGATGGCCCCGATGTGCTGCGGCGGGAGCGGTTTGAGCCCGGCACCGCCGTAGCCGCGCTGGTGTACCACACCGGCTCCCAGCAGTACATCCTCACCCGCCAATACCGCATCGGGCCGGAAGCCGAAATTCTGGAGCTGGCCGCCGGGATGGTAGATGGGGCGGAAGAGCCGGCAACGGCCGTCCGCCGCGAAATTCAGGAGGAGCTGGGCTACGACGTGGACCACTTGGAGCAGATTGCGCGCCTGCTGCCCTCGCCCGGCACCAGCTCCGAAGTTATTACCGTGTTCTACGCTGAAGTCAGCCACCAGTCGGGCCCCGGTGGGGGGCTGGCCGAGGAGCATGAGAAGATTGAAGCTGTATCCTTCGCCGCCGCCGATTTGTGGAAGCTGCCCCTGGAGGATGCCAAAACCATTATTGCGGTGCAGTGGGCGCAGCTCCGGGAGGCTCGCAGATAGGCCCGCGCACCAAGGCAAAAGCCCGGCCTTCCGCCAGGAAAGTCGGGCTTTTGCCTATGGTTATATTAGTGCCGGTTACTCGGCCTTGATAACGTACTCGAAGTTCTGCTTGGTTTTAGCGTCGTTGATGGTCAGGAAGATATCCTGGGCTGCATCAACTTTACCAAATGGGATAGTGCGCTTGCTCATGTACAGGTCCCGGTTCCAGAAGCGGCCGTTGCCGGCCGTGAGGCCGGGTACGTTCAGTACCTCTTTACCGTCCTTGGTTTTGGCAACCAGGCTCAGGTAAGCGGGGTCGGCGTTGGCGGCCCCGCGGCGGTACATCGTCACGGTGAGCTGGCCCCCGGCGGGCAGCTGCTGGAAGCGGCGCTGGTAGGTGGTATCGGCCCAGTTGTTCATGCGCTTCAGCTCGTTGATTTCCATGAGCAGCATGCTGTAGGGGCGATAAGCTACGCGGGTTACGCAGGCGTCCACCTCGGCGTCCTCGTCCGTGTTTTTGGTTACGTTCAGCACGTAGGGGCTTTCCTCATCCTTTTTAGGGAAAGTGTATTTTTTACGGGGCTTGCCGGGCATGTACTGGGCCGAAGCGGCCAGCGTGCTCAGCACCAGAATAGTGAGGAGGAGAATTTTCTTCATCGGAGAAGGCTAAAAGGCGAATGGAGACAGAGGCTGAATTTTGGAGGATACAAAGATACACAAAGCCCGGCCCGCCACCGCAGGTTTCGGTTAATGCTGGCCGGATTTCGATAAGCAGGCCCCGGCGGTGGTCCAAGAGCTGGTACTCAGTTAAGTTGACGAAACCGTAACCCGACAGTAATACCAGCATCATACTGTCTATCGATTTTTGCAGTGGATTAAACGGGTAGAAAGCATGCGGACTCCCATTGCCCTATCGTTGCTGCGCCGCCTCGTGCGCGCCGCCGCGTACCTTGTGTTTCAGCTGGCCCTGATGCTGGCCTATGCGTTGCGCTCCGTGGGCGCGGTGCGGCTGCCCTGGCACTTCAGCCACGCCGCCGATGAGGACGGCCCGGCTGCGGCCATTCGCCCCGGACGGCGCATCCGGCCCCGCACCGGCCTGAGCGCCCGCCCCGCCTTATGAGTGACGCCACAATTGCCACCAAGCCCGCGCGCAAGCCGGCCCGGCGCCGACTGGAGGTCTGCGTCATTTCCGATGTGCACCTGGGTACCTACGGCTGCCACGCCCCCGAGCTGCTGCGCTACCTGAAAAGCGTGCGGCCCCGCACCCTGGTGCTTAACGGCGACATTGTGGACATCTGGCAGTTCAGCAAAAATTACTGGCCCCCGGCCCACATGCGGGTGGTACGCTACCTGGCCGGGCTGGCGGCCAAAGGCACCCGCATCCACTACCTCACCGGCAACCACGACGAGCTGCTGCGTAAGTTTGCCGGCACCCGGCTCGGCGCGCTGCGCATCGATAACAAGCTGGTGCTGGACCTGCCCCACGGCAAAACCTGGCTGTTTCACGGCGACGTGTTCGACGTGACCATGCGCCACTCGCGCTGGCTGGCCCGCCTGGGCGGCCACGGCTACGACCTGCTGATTCTCCTGAACCGCTTCGTGAACTGGGGGCTGGCCCGGGTGGGGCGGCCCCGGGTAGCCTTATCGAAGGCGGTGAAGGACCGGGTGAAAAGCGCCGTGAGCCTGGTCAGCGACTTTGAGCAGACTGCCGCCGCCATTGCCGCTGATAAAGGCTACCGTTACGTCGCCTGCGGCCACATTCACTGCCCCGAAATCAAAGCCCTGACTACTGCTCAGGGCGAAGTAGGCTACCTGAACTCCGGCGACTGGGTGGAAAACCTCACGGCCCTGGAGTACACCGCCGAAACCGGCTGGCAGCTCTACCACTACCACCTCGACCCCCGCATGCAGCAACCCGTGCCCGCCCATCCCGCTGAGCCCGACGAAGCCGAAGCGGCAGCCGATGCACCAGCGGCCGAACTGCTGGCTGGCTTGCTGCGCGAAATGGGGGTGGCATAACCATTTCTCGTTATTATTCTCGCTTCATGCGCATTTTATACGCCATTCAGGGCACCGGCAACGGCCACCTGAGTCGGGCCCTGGATATGGTACCGCTGCTGCAGCAGCGGGGGCAGGTGGATGTGCTGGTCAGTGGCCCGCCCGCCGATATTCCGCTGCCGTTTCCGGTGCATTACCGCTGCCACGGGCTAGGGTTTGTTTTTGGCAAGAAAGGGGGGATTAACTTCGTTAAAACCTTCGTGCAGCTTAATTCCAAAGCCTTTCTGCGCGAAATCCGGCAGCTGCCGGTGGCTGCTTACGATTTGGTAATAAGCGACTTTGAACCGGTGTCGGCCTGGGCCTGCCAGCAGCAGGGCGTGCCCTGCGTGGCCCTGAGCCATCAGGCAGCTGTGCTGAGCGAATACGCGCCCCAGCCGGCCTCCTTCGACCCGGTGGGGCGGGCCGTGCTGCGCCACTACGCGCCGGCCACGCGCCACTATGGCTTCCACTTTCAGCGCTATGAGCCCCACATCAGCACGCCCGTTATCCGGCGGCAGGTGCGGGAGCTGGTGCCCGCCAACGACGGCCACTACACGGTGTATCTGCCGGCGTTTGACGAGGAAACGCTGGTGCGCCGCCTGCGCTACCTCAGCCGCACGGTGCAGTGGCAGGTATTCAGCAAGCATAGCCAGCAGCCCGCCCAGCACGGCAACGTGCAGGTGTGGCCCGTGAGCGGGGCGGCCTTCACCGATAGCCTGGCCCGCAGCGCCGGCGTACTCTGCGGGGCCGGCTTCGAAACGCCCGCCGAGGCGCTGTACCTGGGCAAAAAGCTGCTGGTGCTGCCCATGAAACAGCAGTACGAGCAGGCCTGCAATGCCGCCGCCCTGGCCGATATGGGCGTGCCCGTCGTCAGGAACCTCAAGGACAAGTCCCTGGCCGTACTGGACCACTGGCTGCAATACGGTCGCCCCGTTTCCGTCGATTATCCGGATGAAACGGCTTCCGTGCTGGATAAGCTGCTGCTGGAAGCGGGGAGGGGAGTTAGGGGTGAAGTGGTGAAACTGGGGGTATCATAAGCGGTGTATTGGGCATGTAGAAACGCATACTTGCGCCTCCACCGTGGGAGCGGGAACCACGATTGTCGTTCGTTCAACGACGAGATGCGTATTCCCGTCTCTACACCGTTCGTAAAGCGGCTATTACCCTTGCGAAGGCAGCACGTGCGACTCCCCGGTTCAGGGCTTCTGATCCACACGCTCGGAATGACGTTCCGATAGCGCCTGCCGCTGCCCGAAAATTCTCAACAACTTCCCCGTTTCCCATGCTGCCTCCCGCTTTCTACCCGGCTTCCGGCCCCACTGCTTTCTGCCGCGCCGATTTCGGGCCGAACTTTCAGTGGGGAGTATCGGCCGCGGCATACCAGACGGAGGGAGCCTGGAATCAGGATGGCAAAGGCCCGAGTATTTGGGATGATTTCGTGCGCCGCCGGGGCCGCATCAAACGCGGTGAAACGGCCGATGTAGCCACTGATTTCTACCACCTCTGGCTCGATGATACCCATTTGTTAAAACAAATGGGTATAGATAATTTCCGTATTTCAGCGGCTTGGGCGCGTATTTTGCCAGCTGGAAAAGGAGGGATTAACCAAAAGGGAATAGACTTTTATAATCGTCTGATTGACGGCTTACTGGAGCAGGGCATCACGCCCTGGCTTACCGCCTATCACTGGGATTTACCTTTGGCTTTGCAGCGGCTGGGAGGCTGGACCAATCGTAGCGTGGTAGGCTGGTTTACGGACTACGTGGAGTTGCTGGCGGCTCGCTTCGGTGACCGGGTGCAGCACTGGATGGTGCTGAACGAGCCCATGGTGTTTACCGGGGCCGGCCACCTGCTGGGCGTGCACGCGCCGGGGCGGCGCAGTCTGGGCGCATTTCTGGCCGCTACCCACCACGCGGCGCTGGCCCAGGCCGAGGGCGGGCGGGCCTTGCGCGCGGCCCTGTCGGCCTCAGCCCAGATTGGTACCACGTTTTCCTGTTCCTACGTAACCCCCAGCCGGCCCGGTCTGGCCCGGGATGAGCGCGCCACCCGCCGCGCCGACGCCTTGCTCAACCGCCTGTTTGTGGAGCCGGCCCTGGGCCTGGGCTACCCCGTGGCCGATTTGCCGGTACTCAGCTGGCTGGACCGCTACCACCAGCCCGGCGACGAAGCCCGGCTGCCGTTTGCTTTCGACTTTCTGGGGGTGCAGAACTACACCCGCGAGGTGGTGCGGCATGCGCCTTACGTGCCGCTGCTGTGGGCCCGGCTGGTGGGGGCCGCAGCCCGGGGCGTACCGTATACCGAAATGGGCTGGGAAGTGTACCCCGAAAGTCTGTATCACATGCTGCGGCAGTTTGCGGCCTACCCCAATGCGCCCCGCCTGCTCGTCACGGAAAACGGCGCGGCCTTTCCCGATTATCCCAACCTAATGGGCCAGGTGCCCGACGCGGCGCGGCAGGCTTACCTGCAGGCCTGCATTGGGCAGGTGCTGCGGGCCCGGCGGGAGGGTGTGCCCGTGGAGGGCTACTTCGCCTGGTCGTTCACCGATAACTTTGAATGGGCCGAAGGGTACGGGCCCCGTTTCGGGCTGGTGCATGTGGACTACGAAACCCAGCGGCGCACCATCAAGGACTCGGGCCACTGGTACGGGCGGTTTCTGGCGGGGCAGCAGGTGCACGCCGGCCCGCACGTTGGGCTTCACGATTCGGTAACTGCCTCGTAAAGTTGGCCTAACAGTGCCCCGGTAGCTTTGGCGCATTCCTTCACCAATTCTCTCCCGGAATGCACCAACCTTTACCCAAATGGGCGAGCCTGTCAGTGCTGGGCCTGCTGCTCCATGGCCCGGCTTTGGCCCAGACGCTGCGTCAGGGCTTTGAAAGTACCGCCGCCGACACCTGGGGCTTCACGGCCACGCCGGCCACCTACAACTTTCCCAGCCTCTCGGATATCTGGGCCCCCGTGGCTAATGTGGGCACTACTGGCAGCAGCGGGGTGCAGGCCGTGCCGGCGGCTGGCGCATTGCTTTGGGGCATGCAGGATTTGCAGAACCCCACGAACAACGACCAGCCCACGTGGCACTACCTGGATTTCGCCCCGGTGGCCATCCAGAGCGGCAGCGCGGCGGCCAACCAGGTGTCGTTCCGGTTTTTCAGCAACGGCTTCGACAGCGGCAGCAGCGCCGATTCATTGGCCTACACGGTGGTATTCGACAACGGCACCACCTGGCCGGCAACCAAAACCTATACCCAACTCAGCAAGGATACCCGCGCTTACCAGACGGTAACGGTGCCTGTTCCAGCCACCGCCACCCACGTGCGCCTGCGCCTGGCCGCCAAGCAAAACGGCAACGACGACTGGGCCGCCTGGGACGAAGTGGAACTGGGCCGCTCCACCACCGCCGTGGTACCCTCGCTGCGCCTGGCTGCCGCCACGGCCGTGGTCAACGAAAATGCGGGCACCGTGAGTATTCCGGTGAGCATCACCAATCCGTCGGCTACCGGAGCTACCACCGTGGAGGTGGCGTTGGTACCCGGCCTGGGCACCGCTACGGCCGGCCCGGATTTCACTTACGCTGCTACCCAGACGCTGACCTTCCCGGCTGGGGCCACCGCCTCGCAGACGCTCACCATCCCCGTTTCGGAGGATGCCCTGGCCGAAGGGGCCGAGTATTTTACGCTGCGCCTGCAAAACCCCACCAACGCCACGCTCACCGCCGGCGCTACGGAGGTGCTGGTGTATATCAACGACAACGACGGCATAGCTCCGGCGCGGACCCGCAACCTCGTGCTTAACCGGCTGGCCTCGTATCAGAACGGGGCATCGGGCACCAACTCAGCCGAAATTGTGGCCCATGACCCCAGCACCCAGCGTCTGTACGTGGCCAACTCGGTGGGGGGCAAGCTGGATATTCTGAGCTTGCCGGCTTCGGGCGTGCCCGTGGCGGTGGGTTCCATTGATATCAAGCCTTACGGCGGCATCAACTCGGTGGCCGTGCGCGGTGGAGTGGTGGCCTGCGCCATTGAAAATGCCGACCCCCAGCAGAATGGCTCGGTGGTGTTCTTTGACCAGAACGGCACCTTCCTAAAGCAGGTGACGGTGGGCGCCATGCCCGATATGATTACCTTCTCGCCCAACGGCCAGCTTCTGCTCACGGCCAACGAGGGGGAGCCGAAGTCGGACTACTCCGTGGACCCCGAGGGCTCGGTGTCGGTCATTGACTTCAGCGGGGGCGTGGCCGGTGTTACCCAGGCCAGCGTCACCACCGTGGGTTTTGCGGGCTACAACGGGCAGGCCGCCGCGCTGCGCCAGCAGGGCATCCGGCTTTACGGTGGTACCACCGCCGCGCCCAGCACCGTGGCCCAGGATCTGGAGCCGGAGTACGTGGCCGTGTCCAGCGACTCGCGCACGGCCTACGTGACCATCCAGGAAAACAACGCCATTGCCACCCTCGACCTCACCACCAAGCAGTTCACGGCCCTGCGGCCGGTAGGCTACCAGGACCACTCCCAGGCCGGGTTCGCGCTGGATGCTTCTGACCAGACCCCGGAAATACTAATGGCCAACTGGCCCATCAAAGGCATGCGCCAGCCCGATGCCATTGCCGCCTTTGAAGTAGCCGGCCAACGGTATTTACTGACGGCCAACGAGGGTGACGCCCGCGAGTACTCGGCCCTCACCGAAGCCGTGCGCCTCGGCGACGCGGCCTACCCGCTGGATGCCACCCGCTTCCCGCAGGCCAGCCTGCTGAAAAACGCCCAGGCCCTGGGCCGCCTCAACGTCACCAACAGGCTAGGTGACACGGATGGGGACGGGGACTTCGACGAAATCTACGCCTTCGGGGGCCGCTCCTTCAGCATTTTCAACGCCACCTCGGGCGCGCTGGTACACGACAGCGGCGACCTGCTGGAGCGCCTCACCAGCACCGAGGCCACCTACGGGGCCATCTTCAACGCCAGCAACTCCACCGGCAACCCCAGCCGCAAGAACCGCTCCGACGACAAAGGCCCCGAGCCCGAGGGCGTGACCACCGGCGTAATCCGGGATACGGTGTATGCTTTCGTCTCGCTGGAGCGCATCGGGGGCGTGGCCGTGTTCAACCTGAACGACCCCGCCCAGCCCCGCTTGGTGCAGTACGTGAACAACCGCAGCCTCACCAGCGGCACCGGCGACCAGGGCCCCGAGGGCATTGTGTTCATCTCGGGCTCCAACAGTCCCACCGGCCAGCCCCTGCTGCTGCTCGCCAACGAAGTCAGCAGCACGGTTTCGGTGTACGGCATCCAGACGCGCGGCCCCGTGACGGCCACGGCTTCGGCCCACCACGCCGCGCCGCTGCAGCTTTATCCCAACCCCACCCAGCAGGGCCGGGTGCAGCTGAGCCGCCCCGTTTCGGGCACCTTGCACGATGCTTTGGGCCGCCCGGTACGCACTTTGCGCAAAGCCAGCCAGCTGGAAACGGCCGGCCTCGCACCGGGCGTGTACGTGCTGCGCGCCGAGGATGGAGCCAGTTCCAAGCTGGTAGTGCGGTAAGAGCTGCCGCTTTCTGTGGTTCTCACAACGCCCCGGCCGGTTATGGTCGGGGCGTTTCTTTTTTGCCCGAGAAGCCAGCTGCAGTGGTTTCCTGCACGGTGTCGCGCCTCTACATTGCTTGCAGGTAGCTGTATTATGCAATTGTTAGTATAACTGCTTGATTGTAAGTTGGAAAATAGCACTACAGTAACAAGTGGGTAAAGCTGGAATAATGCCGGGGAAGGTCCTTTGCGGTATCCTTTTACCAACCTCTTTTCCCGCTGTATGTACCCCAACCGCTACGCCTTCGGGCCCAAGCTGCCGGCCTTGGCGCTGCTGGCTCTGCTGAGCGCCTGCAACGATTCGGACTCTACCAATGAGTCGACGCCTACCTCCGAGGTGCAGCTGAAAGCGCACTCCGTGAACCCGGCCCTGGTGAAGCCGCTCAGCGGCTTTGAGAGCCTGGAAATCCTGCCCCTGATTAGCTCCGACGACGTGCTGCCGGAGTCGCCCAACTTCATCTTCGGGGCCCAGCCCGACGGCTCGGGGCTGCTGAAAAACCCCAACGGGGAGGGCTACATCCTGATCAACAACCACGAAATCATGTTTTCGGTGTCGCGGGTGTACTTGGATAAAACCTTCAAGCCGGTGAAGGGCGAGTACCTGCTAGACGGGGATGGGGGCAACTTCCGCCTGTGCTCGGCCACGCTGGCCACGCCCGAGGAACACGGCTTCGGCCCCACGTTCCTGACCGCCGGCGAAACCGACGGCGAAAGCATGGTGCACGCCCTCGACCCGCTGGGCCCGGCCAACAAAAAGGACCGCAGCCGCATGAAGCCGGCCCTGGGCCACGCCTCCATGGAAAACGCGGTGCCCCTGCCCAAAGACGCCTTTCCCGGCAAAACCGTCATCCTCATTGGGGAAGACAGCGGCAACGGCCAGCTGATTGCCTACGTGAGCAATACCGTGGGCGACCTGGACAATGGCAAGCTCTACATGCTCAAGCGCACCAGCGCCGACCCGGTGGAAACCAACATGGTGGCTGGCCAGCAGTACGACGTGGAGTTCGTGGAAATTGACAACGCCAAAACCTCCACCGGCGCCCAGATTGCGGCGCAGTCGGTAGCCAAGAACGCCATTCAGTTTGCCCGGGTGGAAGATGTGGACTACCGCAAGGGCGGCAACGGCGCGGGCCGGGAGGTGTACTTCACCGCCACCGGCGTGAGCCAGTCGGATAAAGTGACGCCGGTGACCGGCTTTACGATGTGGGGCCGGGTGTACAAGCTCACCCTGCAGGCCGATAACGTGCTGAAAGGCAAGCTGGAGGTAGCCGTGGATGGCGCCACCGACCCCGGTAACAGCATCGTGAACCCCGACAACCTGTGCGTGACCAAGGAGTACGTGTACATCCAGGAAGACGGGGACTCGTTCTACGCCAACAACAAGCACGACGGCCGCGTGTGGCAGTACGGCCTCGGCAGCAAGCAGCTGAAGCCCATGCTGGAGATGAACCACCGCCGCACCGACGCCACTTTCAACGCCAAGTACAACAAGAGCAACGACCAGCGCCTGAGCTCCTGGGAGTACGGGGCCATGCAGGATATTTCTGACCTGGTGGGCGTGCCCAACACCTTCCTGCTCAACCTGCACCCCCACACCTGGCAGGACGATAAGTACCTGAACGCCGACGGCTCCAGCGAAACCCGCAACAAGAACAAGGAAGGCGGGCAGGTAGTCATCGTGCGCGGCGTGCAGCGCTAGGGTGGTTTTGGCCATCATGCTGAGCGCCGGGCCGTCGTTCCGAGCTTAGGCGAAGAATCTCGCGTGCTGACGTTGCCAGGCTATCTGTCATGCTGAGCATGTGGCGAATCAAGCCAGTGACCGAAGCATCTCTACCGCTTCGTTAAAGCCACCACAACATCAGCACGCGAGATTCCTCGGCTTCGCCTCCGGCTACGCTCGGAATGACGTTCTATCAATAGCGGCTTCGATTAGCTTTTTATCCACTATCCAGCCCTCCGCCTTTTTGCAGCGGGGGGCTGCTGGTTTCCGCACTTCTGGTTCCCCCATGTTTTCGTCTGTCTCCATTGTCCTTCGTGCGTGTGCCCCGCTGCTGCTGGCGGCCTTGCTGGCTTTGGCCGGCGCCTGCTCCCGCACCTCCTCTGCCTCCTCTGCCATTGCGCCCGTACCTGCTAGTCGTGTGCAGCAGCACGTAGCCCGGGAGTTGGCCCGCCTGCAGCAGCAGGTGCAGCGGCAGTTGCTGCCCCAGGCCCGGCGCGGCACTGCTCCTGACTCCCTGCGGCGTAGCTTTCGGCAGGCGCGGTTGCTGTACAAGCGCGTTGAGCCGTTCACGGAATACTACATGGCAGGCACGGCCCGCTTGCTCAACGGCCCGCCCGTGGGGGAGGTGGAAGTGGCCGAAAACAAGGATTTTGAGCCCGGCGGCCTGCAGGTGATTGAAGCGCTGCTCTACCCCGAGTACGACCCCGCCAACCGCGCCGAGCTGGAGCGGGAAGTACGGGCCCTGAACCGGGAAATCAGCAACGCCCGTACCCGCTGGCAGGTGCAGGAATTGTCGGATGCCCACGTGTTTGACGTGCTGCGCCTGCAGGTGTTTCGGGTGGTGTCGTTGGGCATCACCGGGTTTGATACGCCCCTGAGTCCCACGGCCACCGTGCCCGAAACGGCCGCTGCCCTAACTGCCCTGCAGCCCGTGCTGGCCTGCTACGAGCCCGCTCAGGGTACTGCCGATTCGGTGATGCGGGCTTATGCGGCGGCGCAAAGGCAGCTGGCCGAGGCGGCCCGCTACGCCCGCCAGCACCCGGATTTCGCCGCGTTTGACCGGCTGGCCTTCATAAAAGACCACGCCAATCCGCTGGGCCGGGCGCTGCTGGCCTGCCAGGGGCAATTGGGTATCCGGCCCTTCGAGGAAGTGCGCGCCCTCCGCCCCGATGCCGCCACACTCTTCGATTCGGGGGCTTTCAACCCCGATTTTTACGCGCCCACCACCCAGCACTACCGCACCGCCGCCCGCGTGACCCTGGGCCGCCAGCTGTTCCGGGACCCCGTGCTGTCGGGCACCGGCACCCGCTCCTGCGCCAGCTGCCACCAGCCCGACAAGGCCTTTACCGACGGCGTCGCCAAAAACGCCACCCTCACGCCCGGCGGCCTCGTGCGCCGCAATACGCCCACCATCCTCAACGCCGCCCTGCAGGCCGGGCAGTTCTACGATTTGCGTTCCACCACCCTCGAAAATCAGGTGGCGGACGTAGTCGGCAACCCCCACGAAATGCACGGCTCCCTGAGCGCCGCCGCCCGTCGCCTGCGGGCCAGCCCCACCTACGTGCAGCAGTTTCGCCGGGCTTTTCCGCGGAGTGAGGTAGGAGCGGAGCCTGCCATCACGCCCGTGCAGATTCAAACGGCCCTGGCTGCCTACGAGCGGAGCCTGGTGCGGCTGAACTCCCGCTTCGACCAGCACGTGCGCGGCCGGCGGGAGGTGTTAAGCCAGGAAGAGGTTCGGGGCTTCAACGTGTTTATGGGCGCGGGCAAGTGCGGTACCTGTCACTTTGCGCCCCTGTTCAACGGCACGGTGCCGCCCGGCTTCACCGAGGCCGAATCGGAGGTGCTGGGCGTGGAGGCCGCGCCCGGCTCCCGCCGCCTCGACGCCGACCAGGGCCGCTACGCCCACGTGCAGCTGCCGCAGCTGCGCCGTTCTTTCAAAATCCCGACGGTGCGCAACGTGGCCCTCACCGCGCCCTATATGCACAACGGCGCTTACCAAACCCTGGAGCAAGTCATTGCTTTCTACAACGAGGGCGGCGGTCAGGGGCGGGGCCTGCGCGTGCCCAACCAAACGCTGCCGCCCGACAAGCTCCACCTCTCTATTGCCGACCAACGCGCCCTCAAAGCCTTTCTGCTGGCCCTCACCGATACGACGGCTGGCCCGGTGGGCGCACCTGATTAGTACAGAAAATAACGAAGAACGTGTCATGCTGAGCTTGTCGAAGCATCTTTACCGCTTCGCCTGACGATTGACAACGAAGCGGTAAAGATGCTTCGACAAGCTCAGCATGACGTGCAGTGTATAGTGGTTCCGTTACGTGCCGCGTTTACAGCCCTTGCAAAACGGCAAACCCTGTATCTTGCCGCTGCCCGCTTGTGTGGCGGTGCCGTGTTCTATTAGCGCTAGTTTGTCAATGCTGCTTACCATTACCACTACCCACCAGCCCGCTACCGACCTGGGCTACCTGCTCCATAAAAACCCGGCCCGGCTGCAGTCGATTGATATTGCCTACGGGCAGGCCCACGTGTTTTACCCCGAAGCCACGGCGGAGTGCTGCACGGCCGCTTTATTGCTCGATATCGACCCCATTGGGCTGGTACGTAACCACCGGGGGCCGGCCGGGGAAGGATTTGCCCTGGAGCAGTACGTGAACGACCGGCCCTACGCGGCCTCGTCCTTCCTGAGCACGGCGCTTTCCAAGGCCTTCAACACGGCCATGAACGGCACCTGCAAGGACCGCCCCGCCCTGCCCGATGCGCTGCTGCCCCTGGAAGCCACCGTGGCCGCCCTGCCCGCCGCCAGCCCCGAGCAGATTCACCGGCTGTTTGCGCCCCTGGGCTACGAAATCAGCATTGAAGCGCACGCCCTGGACCCCACCGTGCCCGCCTGGGGGGCCAGCCGCTACCACTCGCTGCGCCTGCGCCACCCGGCTCTGCGCCTGCAGGATTTGCTCAGTCATCTTTACGTGCTGCTGCCGGTGCTGGACCGCGGCGACAAGCACTATTGGATCAACCGGGAGGAAGCGGAGAAGCTGCTGCGCCGCGGCGGCGAGTGGCTGCCTCGCCACCCCGAGCGGGAGTTCATCACGCGCCGCTACCTGCGCTTCGCCGAGTTTGTGAATCCTACCCTGGAGCGTCTGCTGGCCGTGGACGCCGCCGAAGCCCCCGCCGACGAGCTGGTAGAAGCTCCCGAAACCCAGGAAGCCCCGGACCTAACAACGGACAACCCGCCACCAAAAACCCAATCCCTCCACGACCTGCGCCTCGACCGCGTGGCGGCGGTAATCGGGGAGCTGGGGGCCCGGCGGGTGCTGGATTTAGGCTGCGGCGAGGGCAAGCTGGTGCGCCGCCTGCTGAAAAACCCGCAGATTGAGTTCGTGCTGGCCCTGGATGTGGCGTGGCAGGAGCTGGAGCGGGCCCGGCAGCGTCTGCACCTCGCGGAAATGCCCCCGCGTCAGCGCGAGCGGCTCACCCTGGCCCAGGGCTCGGTGCTGTACCACGATGAGCGCCTGGCCGGCTACGACGCGGCGGCCGTGGTGGAGGTCATCGAGCATCTTGACGAAAGCCGCCTGGCTGCCTTTGAGCAGGTGGTGTTTGCCCGGGCCCGCCCCGGCAGCGTGCTCGTCACTACCCCCAACGCCGACTACAACCAGCGCTACGAAACCCTCTCGGCCGGCGAGTTCCGCCACTCCGACCACCGCTTTGAGTGGACGCGGGCCGAGTTTGCCGCCTGGGCCACCGGTGTGGCCGCCCGCCACGGCTACCGGGTACGCCTGGAGCCGCTGGGGCCGGAGTACGCCGAGGTGGGCGCGCCCTCACAACTGGCCGTGTTTGAGTTGTAGTCCATCCTGTCAAAACGCATCAGGCACCAATGCCCGCTATAGGATTATGTGCAGGTAGAATTTGCTGACAGCATTATAGGGTACACGTAGCAAGCTGCCGTACTGAAAAGTAGCCCGGAAATAGTAATAGGCTTCGTAATTTTGAAGAATGTTACCTATTCCTGACGGGCTGCTGACACGGCTGATTACGTTGCTCCTGGCGCTGCTGGCGGCCGGGCTGCGGGCCCAAGCGCAGGCACCCGCCGAGTGGCAATCCTTCACCGACGCCCGTACCGGCTACCAGCTCGCGTATCCGCACGGCTGGCTGGTGCACGAGGAGGTAGCACCGGCCATGAGCTTTTACGCTGGCAACGACTGGGAGGCGGCCCCGGCAGTGGTGGGCTTCACGGTGCAGCCCCTGCCGGCCGGGCGCGTCAACCGGCCGCCCCTGGCCGCGGGTCCGGTTGACTCGCTGTGGCAGGCTCTTACGGCCCTGCCCCAGGCCCAGGTACTGCGCCTGGAGCAGCACGATGCCGGCGCGTTTCAGGAAGTGCGCTACGAGTACACCTTTGCCGATTCGGCGGGCCGCCGCCGGGTACTGGGGCGGCGGCTGTGGCGGGGGGGCTACGAGTTTCAGCTGGAATACCGGGCTGCTACTGCCCACGATGCCGCCACCCTGGCCGCGGGCCGGCAGCTGGTGGCCTCCTTCGCCTTTGCGGGCCCCGGTCTGCCCAGCCGCCGCTACGCCGACCAGCGCTGCGACGATAAAATTTACGGCATTGCGGCCCTGCGCGCCCACGACGGCATCTGGGAAGACGACTGCCGCACCCTGCACGAATGGAGCGGGCTGGACCTGGCCGCCGCCCCGCGGGTACACCGCCGGGTGCTGCCGTTTCAGTCGTATGCCTTGGCCAAGGGCTTCGATAACTGCCTGTATTCCGTCACCAAATCGCCCACCGACCAGCCCGAGCGGGTGTACCGCTACAACCCGGCCACCCGCCGCGGCGAGTACACCGGCTGGGAACTGCCCGCCCAGGGGCCCGGTAACGTCTGGATTTCGGCCGCCACCGACCGCCGCGGCGACCTATACTTCCAGACCAGCGACGCCCATCTGCTGGTGCGCGTAAGCCCGGCCACCGACTCCGTGGTGACGGTGTGGGAAACCGACCCGTTGCGGCAGGCGGCCTACTACCCGGCCATTGGGTTTGCCAAGGCCGGCACCCACGCCAACTTCGGCCTCGACGAAACCGGCAAGCTGTACGATGTGTACAGCACCGACGGGACCTTGCTGACCGTGGACCTGGCCAGCCAGCGCCCCGGCCCCGAACTGCTGCCCCTCACTGGGTTGCCCGAGCAGGGCGGCTACAGCGACGTGCTGCTGGAGCAGGACGGGGCGGGGCGGCGTCGGTTGCTGCTGGCCGGGCCCAAATCAATTTTTGAAGTAGACCTGGAGCATCGGCAGGCTACACGCCTGCGCCGCGGCGTGTACACCGACCTGGCCGGCTGCAGCCTGTTCCGGCCGGCCGCGGCGGCCCCGTCGGTTGCGGCGGAGACGGCCACTGGTACGACTACCTGGCTGGGCCGGGTGCTGGATGCCGTTACGCTCCGTCCGCTGCCCCAGGCCCGGCTGCAGTTCAGCGGGCCTGGGGCCCCGGCCGGCAGCCGCACGCTCACCGCCGCCGGCGAGTTTCTGCTGGCCGGCCAAGCGGGGCAGGCCTACCAGGTGCAGGCTCAGCTGGACGGTTACGTTCCTGCCGATACTGCTTACCGCCTGCCCGCTGGCCCGTCGGGTCAGGATATAGTACTTCGGCCTCTGAACCCAGGGACTACGCTGCGCCTCGACAACGTGCAGTTTGAGCAAGGCAGAGCCGTGCTGCTCCCGTCCTCCACCCCCGACCTGGACCGGCTGCTGACCCTGCTGACGACCACCCCCCAGCTTACCATCGAGCTGCGCGGCCACACCGACAACCAAGGCGACCCGCAGCTGAACGTGCAGCTCAGCGAGCAGCGCGTAGCCGTGGTCAAAGCTTATCTGGTGAGTCACGGCGTGGCCCCCGAGCGGATTACTGGTCGGGGCCTGGGTGGGGCCGAGCCCCGCGCCAGCAACGACCAGGAAGCCACCCGCCGCCTCAACCGCCGCGTGGAAGTGCGGGTAACGGGCGGGCGGTAGGCGGGTAGGCGAGCTTGTTGCCGGCTTGGTCGTTGATCAGGTGTGTAGCTCAGATGCCCAGTCAAGCAATCCAAAAACGCCGCCCTGCAAGAATCGATGGATAAATGAGGCCAGCGAATCGGTCAGAAAGACCAATTCGCCAGCTGAATCCTGACTCAGAATCCGGTAGCCGCTGCTCGTCGGCGCTATTTCCACTACCCAAAAGTCAACGCAAACGGCATACTCAGCAAAGAGGAATTGACGGGGCTGGTAGTCTGCTTTAAAATGGAGTATTTCCTCGATTGGGGTGATGTGAAACAGGAATTCAGCCGATTCGAACCCGTTGCAGAAGGCGTACAACTCCCGAAAGTCAGCCGGAAGGACTAAACCTAATGCTGCTTCGAGCTGCTGTAGCTGTTGCGCGCTGGCCGGCGGATACAGCGTTATGTCCGTCTGTGGTAGGTTCGTTTTGAGGATTGTTATGAGTTGCTGAATAGTCATTAATAGTTGAAGCTGCTTTGATTCAACTAGCGTGAATCATTTCATAGGGTAACTTCCCTAGCTGGTCAATAACGAGTTGAGTATCCTGAGGATGAAGAATGACGACCTTGCTGATAACATACGTCCCATTCGGCTCCGGTATATCGTAGAAGTGAAACAGGGCATGATTATCTACTAGCAGCACGGGTTCTTTGTAATATCCAACATACTTCGTAAATGCCCAACCCAACCGCTCGAGGTTGCGCAACACCTTGTCGTACGTTAGCTCATGATGGAGCCAGCCAAAATCGAAGAATCGGCTTTTACGTTTTGGTTTGATGCGCCAGGCCTGAATGATAAGTTGGGTGAGCCCCAGGTAGAAGTCCTCTTTGAAGTAAAGCTCAACGCCATCTAAGTCCAGAAAAGGATAATTGCCCTGCCGATACTTCTGAATCAGTGGGTAGGAGTGGAGAAGCCTTTGGGCAATGTCTTCACCACTCATGCCCCATTTCAGCGGGCTGATGTCACCTTCCTGAATAATTCGCTCTATGGAAATCTGCATCTGAATAGGGGTTCTATTGATAGAGTTTACGCATTTTTACCGGACGTTATCCTTATCGAGAACTGCTCAATATACGCCTCCAAGCATCGCATGCCCCAACCTGCTACCTCCCTTAAGCTTCCCGAACTTTCTCTCGTCCTGCTCATCGGTACCTCCGGGGCGGGTAAATCTACGTTTGCGCGGCGGCTGTTTCAGGCCACTGAAATTGTGTCGTCGGACCAATGCCGGGCGCTGGTATCGGATGATGAGAACGACCAGGCCGCTACTACCGACGCCTTTGCCCTGCTGCACTACCTGGTGGGTTTGCGTCTGAAGCGCGGCCTGCTGACGGTGGTGGACGCCACCAACGTGCAGCCCGAAGCCCGCAAAACCCTGGTGCAGCTGGCCCGCGACTACCACGTACTGCCCACCGCCATCATCCTCGACGTGCCCGACCGCGTGGCCGAGGACCGCAACCACCAGCGCGCCGAGCGCCGGCACCTGGGCCGCCACGTGGTGCCCCAGCAGCGCCAGCAGCTGCGCCGCAGCCTCAAAACCCTCAAGCAGGAAGGCTTCCGCCACATCTACCACCTGCGCGGCCCCGAGGAAGTGGACGCGGTGCAAACCATCCAGCGCGACCCGCTCTACAGCAACCGCAAGCAGGACACCGGCCCCTTCGACATCATCGGCGACGTGCACGGCTGCTACCAGGAGCTGGTGCAGCTGCTCACGGAGCTGGGCTACGCCGTGGAGGAAACACCCGTGCTGGATGCGCGGGATTTGGGCGTGCGGGTGACGGCCCCAGCCGGCCGTCGGGCCCTATTTCTGGGAGATTTGGTAGACCGGGGCCCGGCCTCGCCTCAAGTGTTGCGGCTGGTTATGAGTATGGTGCAGGGCGGGCAGGCCCTGTGCGTGCCCGGCAACCACGACATCAAGCTGCTGCGCTACCTCAACGGCAAGCAGGTGAACGAAAAACACGGCTTCGCCGAAACGGTACAGCAACTGGCCCTGGAATCTGACACGTTCAAAAATCAGGTGCGGCAGTTTCTGGATGGGCTGGTAAGCCACTACGTGCTCGACGGCGGCAAGCTGGTGGTGGCCCATGCGGGTATGCGCGAGGAAATGCAGGGCCGCGGCTCGGGAGCCGTGCGGGCCTTCGCGCTGTTCGGCGAAACCACTGGCGAAATCGACGAGTTTGGCCTGCCGGTGCGCTACAACTGGGCCGCCGAGTACCGCGGCCGGGCCATGGTGGTGTACGGCCACACGCCCGTGCCCGCGCCCGAGTGGCTCAACAACACCATCGACATTGACACCGGTTGCGTGTTCGGTGGCCGCCTCACCGCGTTGCGCTACCCCGAGCGGGAGCTGGTATCCGTGCCCGCCGCCCAAGTGTATTGCGAGCCGGTCCGGCCGCTCGACTACCTGCGTCGCCTGGCCGAAGCCAACAACGAAAAACTAGAAACCAACAACCAACTTTCTGCCCAACAACAAAACGACGACCTGCTGGATTTGCGTGATGTGCTGGGCAAGCAGATTATCCGTACGCGCCTGCTGCCGTCGGTGACGGTGCGGGAGGAAAACGCGGCGGCGGCGCTGGAGGTGATGAGCCGGTTTGCCCTCAACCCAAAGTGGCTGCTGTACCTGCCGCCCACCATGAGCCCCTCCGAAACCTCGGCCCTGCCCGACCTGCTGGAGCACCCCGCCGAGGCCTTTGACTACTTCCGCCGCCAGGGGCAGGAGCGGGTGGTGTGCGAGGAAAAGCACATGGGCAGCCGCGTGGTGGTGGTACTGGCCCGCAGTGAGGACGCCGCCCGCCGCCGCTTCGGGGTGGTGGGCGAGGGGCCGGGCAAGGTATACACCCGCACCGGCCGCAACTTCTTCACCGACAGCGCGCTGGAAGCTGCCTTCCTCACCCGCCTGCAGGCGGCCCTCACGGCCAGCAGCTTCTGGGAGCGGTTCAGCACCGACTGGCTCTGCCTCGACGCCGAGCTGCTGCCGTGGTCGGCCAAGGCCCAGCAGCTGATCAAGGACCAGTACGCCGCCGTGGCCGCCGCCGCTACGGCCGCTCTGCCCGAAGCCGTGGCCTTGCTCAGCCAGGCCGCCGGCCGGGGCCTGGATGGGGTAGAAGCCCTGCTGGCCCGCACCAGCACCCGCCAGCAAGCCGCCCGGCACTACGCCGAGGCCTACCGCCGCTACTGCTGGCCCGTGGACAGCGTGGAGGATCTGCGCCTGGCCCCCTTCCACCTGCTCGCCACCGAAGGCCGCACGTACTTTGATAAGGACCACGCCTGGCACATGGAAACCCTGCGCGCCATCTGCCTCCAGGATGAAGGCCTGCTGCGAGCCACGCCCTACCGCGTGGTGCACTTGCAGGATATTGCCAACGTGGAAGCCGCCACCCAGTGGTGGCTGGACCTCACGGCCGCCGGGGGCGAAGGCATGGTGGTGAAGCCCTACGACTTCATCCCCGCGGGCCAGAAACACCTGGTGCAGCCGGCCCTCAAGTGCCGCGGCCGCGAGTACCTGCGCATCATCTACGGCCCCGACTACCTGCTGCCCGGCAACCTGGAGCGCCTGCGCGAGCGAAACGTGAAAAGCAAGCGCAACCTGGCCCTGCGCGAATTTGCCCTGGGTGTGGAAGGACTCGAACGGTTCGTGGCCGGCGCCCCCCTGCGCGAGGTGCACCAGTGCGTATTCGGCGTGCTGGCCCTGGAAAGCGAAGCCGTGGACCCTCGTTTATAACTTTAAAAAACTTTCAATTGCCTTCTTTATGCCTTGAGCAACATTGGTAAATGCTTCATCTTCATTACTCCAACTTGTAACCGGATGCCCGTCTTTAGGGAGGCCCTGTAACTTTCTAAATGGGGTATCTGTCCAATCACAAGATCGTAAAATAATAGGTATTACTACTGCTTCGCCAGATTCATGGCGAATAACTGCGTTATTCATTTCGGTTGAATAACAGTAATCAGAATTAATAAAATCGGAGCTAATTAGCAGTAGAATTATATCAGATGTAGTTAAATAATGAGATATTTCTTTATCAAAATCTTTTCCAGGAATAATATTTCTGTCATCCCATATATCAATTATATTTTTTCTTTTTAGTGTTGATAAATGAGCTTTTAGTTTGTCTTTTAAATTTTCATCCTTATGAGAATAAGATATGAAAACACTAGCACCTTTTATTTCATGTTCCATTTCTATGGGCTTTGAGTTTCTTGTTTTTTCTCTTTCGATACCGTTTAGTAAAGTTTTAACATTAAATCTAGTTTTAAGTTTTGGAATAAAAATGTAATCTTCGTTGGCTTCTTCATGAGCAAGTAGATCATTGTAGTTTACTAATATTATTCCCTCTGGATCTATCGATATATATCTTTGTATATCGATATCTTGGTAGCTTGTATGAACTTCTTCGAATTTTTCTCTTATTACTGCTAAGAATGCTCTTTTATCCCCATTTCCGCTTACTTCAATTTTTATAGTTCTTTCTTGTGGGTCGGTTACAATAAGAGCTTCACAGTTTTCATGTGCTAAAACGACACCATTCAACCAAAAATTATTTTCCCTAATTAATCTATGCGATTTAACTATAAACCTTGAAATTATGCTACTGGGTAATATGTCATATTGAAATTGAAATTTTAATGAGGATTCAGTTGCATGTGTCCAATTTATATCTGGTTTATCCTTGGGAAATGTGCCTGGTACAAAATATAAGTCTTGTTTGCCTTCCATTTGAAATGATAATTCAAAATGACCCATAATATCTGTAATATACAACCTTTCCTTTTCTGTTGGATATTGATCCTGATCTAATATTTCAGGTAGATCAGATAAAGAAAGAATTCCTTTGTTCTCGATTAATTTAGGATAGTTTATTATTTGATAAACTCCCTTTGTAACCCATTCTGGATTAAGCACTTGTGTGTTTCTTAGTACCCGGTTGTCACTGAAATTAAGCATGACACCTAAGTCGTGTAAAAGCCTTACAAGTGCAATTTTGCTGCTCTTCTTAAAATTAGGATCTACCTCTTTGCAGATTTCTTCGTACTCTTCGAATTCAATATATTCTTTATTTGTTTCTTCAAGTTTTAGTTTTATATCAAAATAGCTTTGAGGTAGTTCGTCGTCAATAAATTCAAGTTTTCCGATTGCATTTGCTATTGTTGTTTTGAGGTCATTTATGCCAATATTTTTTGAGCATGAAGTCTCGATAAAACCAAGGACGTTATCATATTTGTCAGTTATTTGTCCTTTCGCAATATTTGCCTTGTGAACTTCACATTTATTAACTGCAACTATTACTGGAACATCACCTGCGTACGAACGAACGAGCTTAAGCCAATATTCTATTTCACTATTTCCGTAATTATCTTGTGTTCTAGGATTTACAACTAGGACATAAACACTACGGCTCGTCATAAAAAATTTATGAGTAGCATGCATTATTTCCTGTCCGCCAAAATCCCAAATGTGAACCTTTATTTTGTTTTTGTCTCTTTTTACTGACCAATCTGTTATTTCAATTCCATCTGTTTTATTTTCTGAACTATTAAATCTTTTTTTAGTAATCATCTTTATAAGAGATGTTTTGCCAGTGTCTCCTGATCCAATAAAAATTAATTTTGCTTCGTGTAGAGGTTTTTTGTTTTTAGCGTCTTGAAAATCTAGTATGTATTGAATTACATCTATACCTCTGCCTCTTAAAGCTTCGCGCGGTGCGCGGATTTTGTTAGTGGTTAAATCTAGGGATTTTAGCTTAGCCAATCCTATGAATTCTTTGTCAATATGTTTTATTTGATTCTGTGATAAAGAGATTTCTTGAAGCTTATTTAATTTGATTATGTGTTTAGGTATTTCTGATAACTTGTTATTTCTTAAATTTAATCTCCTTAAATTTTTAAATTGCATATATTTTCAGATATATGTTCTATTTTATTGCCTCCTAAGCATAAATTTGTAATTGAAATAGCTGAAAATAATTCTTCTGGAATTTCAGTTATGAGTGTTTGGTGAATATGAATATTTTTGAGTTTAGTGAGTTTTTGTAGATTGCTAGGGAAAGTTATTTTTGAACATTTACTGTCCTGAATAATTATTGTGTCTAAATGTTCTAATGTCGTTAAGTCTTCAGGTATAATTCCAGTTAAAAGTCCCGGTAATAAAAGTTTTCCAGTTTTTTCTTCTTTCTCTTTTAAAATCAAAGATTTTGTGAATAAATCCATTGTTTATCTGGGTTTGAGATTTTTGAGAAAAATATAAGGTGTTTGTTATGGCGAATATGAAGATTAATTTGAAAGTTTCATACTCTTCTCACGCGCCCCTTTGAACTCCGAGCCTGCGCGCCACTTCGGGAACGTGGTTTCCGAGGCCAGGCGCTGGCCCACGCGGAAGTAGAGCTGGGCGTCCTGGGCAATGCCCGAGAGGTCCCAGGCGGGGTCGAACTGGTCGGCGGGCTTGTGGTACATGTCGGCGGTGTAGGCGCGGCGCTTGTCGGCAATCCACTGCTTGCCCTGGGTGCGGCTCTCAAATCCGCCGCTGGCGTAGAGGGAGGGCACGCCCACGTGGGCAAAGTTGAAGTGGTCGGAGCGGTAGAACATGCCGGTTTCGGGCGTCTGGTCGGGCAGCACGTAGCGGTCCTGCTCCCGGGCCGCCGCGCGGGCGTAGTCCTCCAGCTCCGACTGCCCGTAGCCGATAACCGTGAGGTCCTTCATCGGGCCGTAGGGCCAGAGCATGTCCATGTTCAGGTCGGCCACCGTTTTATTCAGCGGGAAGGGCGGGTGCTGGGCGTAGTAGGCCGAGCCCAGCAAACCCTGCTCTTCGGCCGTAACGGCCAGAAACACGATGCTGCGCTGGGGCTTCTCCGGGCTTTTCTGGAAGGCTTCGGCAATGCTCAGCAGGGCGGCCAGGCCGGTGCCATCATCCACGGCCCCGTTGTAGATGGAGTCGCCCTGAATGGCTTTGCCGATGCCGAAATGGTCCCAGTGCGCCGAGTAGAGAATGTACTCGCTGGGGTGGGTGGTGCCGGGCAGCACGGCCAGTACGTTGCGCGAGGTCTGGCGGCGGAGCTTGTTCTGGATGCTGCCCGAGAGCGTGAGCCCGCCCAATGCGCGCGGCTTAAAGCCCTTGGTGTTGGCAGCGGCGTACAGTTGGTCGTAGTTCTGGCCGGCGGCCTGGAACAGCCGTTTGGCCGCGTCCAGCGTCAGCCAGCCCTCCAGGGCGCACTTGTCGGCTCCTTTATTGTCGGTTTGGGGGCGCAACTTGGGGCTCACGGCCCCGCTCAGCACCACGCTCCAGGGGTAAGCGGCCGGCTGGGTATCGTGCACGATGAGTACGGCGGCGGCCCCGTGGCGGGCGGCTTCCTCGTATTTGTAGGTCCAGCGGCCGTAGTAGGTCATGGCCCGGCCCTTGAACAGGGTGGAGTCCTGGCCCGCGTTGCCGGGGTCATTCACCAGCACCACCACGGTTTTGCCCTTCACGTCGAGGCCCGCGTAGTCATCCCAGCCGTACTCGGGGGCCACCACGCCGTAGCCGGCAAACACCAGCGGCGCGTTCTGCACGCTCACCGTGGGCTGCTCGCGCTGGGTGAAGGTCACAAAATCCGTCTTGTACTGCAGGCTCAGCGGCTGCCCTTTGCCCTTGATGAGCAGGGCCGGGGCGGACGCGCCGGTAATTTCCACCAGCGGTACCGGCTGGAAATACGTGCCGTTGGGCCCCGGCTGCAAACCCAGCCGCCGGAACTCATCGGCCAGATACTGCGTGCTGCGCGTCTCGCCCTCGGTAAACGGCTTGCGCCCCAGCATCTCATCCGACGACACCGCCCGCAGATACTTGCTAATGCTGGCCGCCCCGATGGCCTCGGCCGGGGCCGCGCCGGGCGCGGGAGCCGCCGGTGCGGTGGTTTCGGCCGGGGCGGGCGTGGTGGTAGTGGTGGTGGCGGGCCGGGTGTGGCAGCCGGCCAGGGCCAGGCCGAGCAGGAGCGGGGCCGCGGGAAGCAGACGGGGCAGCATAGCAGAAGCAGGTAGGTAGCAGGGCATAAGGTAGCAGAAGTTCGGGGAGCGGGCTAGGAACCCGGCTCCGGGCGGTGCGCCAGGGTGCGCGCCAGGTGCCGGTCGGGCACCAGCCACAGCAGGGCCACGAGCACGTAGAAGAACCCGCCGATGCCCGCGTGCCAGAAGCTGCCCCCGATGCCCAGGCAATACAGCAGCGGCGACACCCGGCCTTTCCAGTCGGGCCCGAGGGCCGCGGCCAGCCGCGAGCCGGGCCCCTCGGCCCGGATGATGGTTTGCTGCAGCACGTAGTACGCCACGGCCGACATCAGCAGCACAAAGCCGTAGGTGGCCATGGGGGCTGGGGCAAACTGGTTCTGGCCCATCCAGCCGGTGGCAAACGGCGTGAGGGAAAGCCAGAACAGCAGGTGCAGATTGGCCCACAGCATCCCGCCGCTCAGGCGCGTCACGGTGCCAATCATCAGGTGATGGTTGTTCCAGTAGATGCCCACGTACACGAAGCTCAGCACGTAGCTCAGAGCCACCGGCAGCAACGGGCGCAGCACGGCCCAATCGGCCCCGTGGGGCACCTTGATTTCCAGCACCATGATGGTCAGGATGATGGCCAGGACTCCGTCGCTGAAGGCCTCGAGGCGGGCTTTGGTCATGGGGAAAGAACGTTTGAGAAAAAGAAGCGTCACGCTATTCCGGTGCTTCACGGGTTAAAGCCGACCAGGTAGTGCGCGCGCTGGGTGGGGTCACAGGCTGGATGCTTCCTCTGCTTCTTCGCGGGCCAGCTGTTCCTCCTGGGTGAGAGTAGGGTCAATGAGGTGGAGCAGTTGCCGGCGCCGGATAATTTGCTCTTGCTCCGGCAATAGAAACACGTAGGCCGTTACCATGCCGCGGGACTGGGCCAGCCCACCCTGTACCTCGAAGAATTTGCCCGGCACTCGTTGCTCCCGCAGTGCCTGCTGCACCAGCTTAAACAGGCGGGCATCCGGCCGCTCACTGGCCTGGTCGAGCACCGTGCGATACAGTTTACCACCCAACCTGAAGTGCAGCGGTCCGCCCTCGGCCGGCTGGGTGCGGTCCTGCACCTGCACGAAGTGAAACCGCCTGCCTGCTACCTCTTCGAGTACCTTCAGCAGGCGGCGGTACGACCACGTGGCGTAATCCGGGGCACCCCGGTACTCGCCCACACTCCCGGGCACGTAGTGCAGTATCTCCTCCCGCTCGCTTAGGCGGGCCTGCCGTAGTCGGGTTTCGGCCGCCGCACGCTGCTCTGGTGAAAGATGGCGCAGGAACCCCAACCTTGTGAAAGCAGCCAAAGCGGCCGTTACAGTATCCGTGGGCAGAACCGAAAAACCAGGTGCCGAGGTGACGTGCAGGGCGGAAAATTCCAGGGTGTCCACGGCTTCTAACTGGGCCGATGTGAGCCGCCAGAGGCCAAATCGTTCCTCGGGGCCGGTTAGATACTTCTCCCGCTCCGATTCAATAAATACCAGCCGGTGGCGGGCGGCCTGGTCGGCCAGAATCTGGTTAAAAATCTGATAAAACTGCTCCGGATATACGCTTGCGCTACTGCCTGTACTGGCGGCGTACAGGGCGCAACGGTGGTGGTAGGCTTTCCCGTTCACCCGCAGATGTACCACTACATCCTGGTCTTCAGGGCAGTTTAGGCAGGTAGAAAGTTGGCCGGGCTGTACTACCTCAAACCGGAAGTCGGAAAAGGTCAGTTGGAGCAGTCCGGCTGCATCCTGGTGCAGCTGACGCAGATAAGGCGCCAGGCTGGCCGGATAGTCGGAGCGGTAAAAGACTCGGGCCTGGGGAAGACGGTTCAGCAGTTCGACGGGGTCGTGCAGGTGGCCGGACCGTAACTCCAGGCTGAGCTGCCGGGCCTGCCCGGGCGTCAGGAAGCCAAGTTGCTGCAGCACGGGCGGTAGCGTGCGGGTAGCTCGCAGGCGGCTGGTCAGGGCCAGAATCTCGTCGGCATTATACAGTAGGTTGTGGCGGCTGTAAAATCGGCCGGCTTGCGCCAGTGGCAGCAGAATCCGGTGTTCGTTGGCGGTAAGCAGCCGGGCTCGCCGCAGCTGCCTTACCAACAAGGTGGTTTGCGCGCGTACCCGCTGTTTTTCCTGTGGCGTGTTGGGCAGATGAATCACCGTCGCGAACATTGGCGTCAGAGAAGGTGGATCAGGGGCTTCCTGTTCCATTTCCTGCTCAGTGGCGATGCGCAGCGAGTCGGGGTTGAAGTGCCAGTGTTTTTCCTGCAGTGCTTCGTATTCGCTGAGCCAGCCGCGCACCCGGCGCGCCGTTCGTCCGAGTTGAAAGTGTTCCAGTCGGGTGGTGTCGCAGAACCGCAGCCAACGCCGATGCTGCGGTTTCACCAACCCGGTGCGCAGGAGGTCGGCTGCGTAATCAGGGCGCGCGCCGGCTGCCTGCTTCGGCTGCTTGCCGACCGGGGCGGAGTCGCAGGCCGAGCCCAGCGCCAGGCATAGTACAACAAGAAGCTGGCTGAGGCGGCAGAGTGGGTGGCGCATGAAAGCTGGCGTAGATAGCCAATAAGTAAAATAGAGACTCGATAGTGCAGTTTAGGGATTCGGCGGAAAAACGCAACGCAGCATTTTACCTTAGCGGGTAGCCGTTACCCCTGCTACTTCCTGATTCCTGCCCGTGCAGCTCCGCATCCAATCCGCCCTCTCCCAGCTCGAAGCCCGCCACCACATTCGCGTCCTGTACGCCTGCGAGTCGGGCAGCAGGGCCTGGGGCTTCCCCTCGCCCGATTCCGACTACGACGTGCGCTTCCTCTACGCCCACCCGGCCGCGTGGTACCTGACCCTCGAGGAAGGCCCCGACACGCTCAGCTTCCCCGTGGATGACGAGCTGGACCTAGGCGGCTGGGAGCTGCGCAAGACGCTGAAGTTGCTGCGCGGCTCCAACGCGGCTCTTTTTGAGTGGCTTCAGTCGCCGGTGGTGTACCGGGAGGCGGCCGGGTTTCGGGCGGCGCTGGGGCCGCTGCTGCCCGCCTGCTGGAACCCCCGGGCTGGCTTGCACCACTACCTGGGCCAGCTGCGGCGCGGGGTGGAGGAGGATTTGACCGGCGAGCAGGTGCGCCTCAAGCGGCTGTTCTACGCCTTGCGCGCCACGCTGGCCGCCCGCTGGATTCAGCAGCGCCCCACCGAAGTGCCGCCCATGGAGTTCCGGCAGCTGCGGGAGCTGCTGCCGACGGAGTTGACCGGTACCGTAGATGAGCTGCTGGCCCGCAAAGCCACCGCCGACGAGAAAACCACCGTGCCGCGCCCGGCGGCGCTGGTTGCTTTCCTGCAGCAGGAATACGAAGCTGGTCTGGCCGCCCGCGCCACCCTGCCCGCATCCCAGCAGCCCAACCCCACGCCGGCGCTGGACAGCGTGTTTCGGGCCTGGCTGTAGCGCGAGGCCTCTGCTTCGCATTGCGTTGCAAAATCCGGCGGTTTATGCGGCTGTTCAGGCAAACGCGGAGCAAAGGCTTTGCGCTACAGCTGGTAGATGATTTCTTCCACCTCCGTTTGCCGGGCCGGGGCGAAGCCTGTATCCGTGCCGATTGGTGCGAAGCCGCAGTTTTCCAGCACCTTCCGGGAGCCGGAGTTATCGAAAGCCACCCGGCCGTGCAGGGGGCGCCTGGACTCCAGCTGCAGAAACTGCCGCAGCGCGGCCGTGGCCACGCCCCGGCCCCAGAAGCGCCGGTCGAGCCAGTAGGTAAGCTCGGCCTCGCCTTCGACTTCAAACTTGGCGATGCTGCCGGCCAGCTCCCCATCCACCAGAATGCTCTGCATGTGAATGGTGGGGGTGCGCAGAAAGCGGCGGTATTTGGCTAGGTAGGCCACTTGGTCGGCGTTTTCGGCGGGCACGAAGGCCGCCAGGCGGCAGGCTTCGGCATCCAGCTGAAACGCGTAGAGGTGCGGTAAATCGGCCTCCTGGGTGGGCCGCAGGTGTACAAGGGGAGCCGGCATCCTAAATCAAAGGGAGTACATTCGTGTCAATATGCTCACTATCGACGACCTGCGCCAGCGGGGCCTTATCCTGTTTGAGGCCCTGAGCGGCAGCCGCGCCTACGGCACCGACCTGCCCCACTCCGACGTGGACCTGAAGGGCGTGTTCATCCTGCCCGAAACTGAGTTTTACGGCCTCGATTACGTGCCCCAGGTAGCCAACGCCACCAACGACGAGGTGTATTATGAGCTGCGCCGCTTCGTGGAACTGCTGCTCAAAAGCAACCCCACGGCCCTGGAGCTGCTGGCCTCCCCCGCGGATTGCGTGCGTGTGCGGCACCCGCTGTTCGAGGCGTTTCAGGTGGAGGACTTCCTCTCCCAGCTGTGCCGCCAGAGCTTCGCCGAGTACGCCGTGGCCCAGATCAAAAAGGCCCGGGGGCTGAACAAGAAAATCAACCACCCCGAGCCGCCCCAGTGCAAATCGGTGCTGGATTTCTGCTACGTGACGGTAGGGGCCGGGGCGCAGCCGGTAGCTACCTGGCTGGCGCGGCGCAGCCTCCAGCCCGGGCAGTGCGGCCTCGCCAACGTAAACCACCTCCACGACCTGTACGCCCTGTTCGTGGACGAAACGCCGGACCGTTGCCACGGCTACCGGGGCCTGCTGCGCGACGCGGAAACCTCCCAGGACGTGCTGCTCTCGGCCGTGCCGAAAGGGGAGGTGCCCGTAGCCTATCTGAGCTTTAACCGCAACGGCTACAGCACCTACTGCCGGGTATTTCGGGAGTACCAGGAGTGGGAGCAGAAGCGCAACCCCGAACGGTACCAGAACACCGTGCAGCACGGCAAAAACTACGACGCCAAGAACATGCTCCACGTGTTCCGGCTGCTGGGCATGGCCGAGGAAATTGCCACCACCGGCCGCCTGCACGTGCGCCGCCCCAACCGGGAGTTCCTGCTGCAAATCCGTCGGGGCGAGTTTGAGTACGAGCAATTGGTAGCCGAGGCCGAAGCCCTGGTAGCCCGCGTAGAAGCCGCCTTCGCTGCCGCCGCCCTGCCCGAAACGCCGGATAAGGACGCCGCCGAGGCCCGGCTGGTGCAGGTGCGGCGGGCGTGGTACGCGCAGTTGAAATAACCACCGACAAAAGAGAAACTAACCCAAAAGAATGGGGCATTCCGAGCAAAGCAAGGAATGACACGTTATATACCCTTTGCCTGCTGCCTACCGCGTGGAGTGCCGGCCTACTTTGTAGCCTGACTGGCTGGGGCGGGCTTTCCTGTGAAAGAAGTTAAGTCGTTTCTTGCTGGCTTTACGGCCTTTGTACAGCTTGTAAAAAGGCCGGTGCGTGTAGCTGCGGCCCCGCATTTTGGCGCGGGCGTAGCGAGTGGGCCGGCCGGCTTCGGCCGAGGGAAGCAGGGGGCCGCCGAGCAGCAGCAGGGTCAGCAACAGGAGCAGTAAGCGAGTCATAAGCTACCAGACCGGTTAAGAGTACAAACCGGTAACTCTCAAAGCCTGCTGAAAATTGTGCCGGAGTGGTCGAACAGTGCTCCTCAGCTCCGGGCTCCGTAGTTACCCCCCTCCCCGAAAAAAACAACCGGTCTTCCCGAGCCATACGCCCGAAAAGACCGGTTGGTGCAAGCTGCGCGGGACGGCGCCTATCCGCGAATTGTCTGGTTGCGGGAGCGTTGCGGGGTGGGCGTGCTGGTTTTCTTCCGGCGCCGCCAGAATTGATACCACTTCTGCCGGTAACGCACGGTGCGCTTGCGGCGAACTTTGCGGCTCCGGCCCTTATAGGTGCGGTAGTTGGGGCGGTGTACATACACTTTACCGCGCATTTTGGCGCGCGCCGCCGGGCCGGCCTGGCCCAAAGCCGGGCTCACGTCCACTAAGGCCATGAGCATCAGCCAGAGAAGTAAAAAAAGTCGGGGCATAGAAAGAAGGGTAAGCCGCAAAACGGGTGGCGAAGTTAAGACGCCAGACGGCAAGTATTCGGCCAGAATACGGACAGTACGCAAAAAAAGTCGGGGTCGGATTGTGGAATCTGATGATTGTCAGCATCCGACGGGTAGAAATTATACTTCAACCGGCCTATGTTACAATTTTTACGTCCGCTTCTGCTGCTGTTTTTTTTACTATCGGCTGCCTCAGTCAGCCGCGCCCAGCAGCCTCTCGCCTCGGCCCGGCAGCGCAGCTATTTCACCAAAGTATTTCGCCTGAGCGAGGAGCAGACCCGCACCCTCTACGAGCGGGGCCTGGCGGCGGCGCGTCCGGAGTTCTTCGTGCAAGCAGTGGATTCATTCCCGACCGATGCCGATAGTCTGGGGCGCCTCCGGCTGGCGGCTCTGCCCCTGGGCTACTACCTGGTGGCCCACACCGAGGGCCCCGAGCTGGTGTTCTGGCTGCAGGCCCGCACCAGCCGGCAGCTCACGCTGCTGGATAACCAGGTGGACCTGACGCTGCTGGTGCAGGACTCCGTGGGCCGGCTGCTGCCCGATGCCCGCGTGACCTTGCCCAAAGGCCGGGCCGTACCGTTCGATGCGGCTACGCAAACGTACCGCCTGCCCGGGCGCCGGGCCCGACCGGGGCTGCTGGCCGTGGAACAGGGCGGGCGCACCACGTTTCACGCGCTTAACCAACCCTTTCCCTACCAACGGCCTCCCGGCAGCCGCTACCCGCTTAGCTGGCGGCGGGTGTATCAGCGGGTGGTATTTGGGTTTCCGCTGGGGCTGCTGGCCCGGCCGGTACGCACGCTGGTGGGCCAGCTGCGCTACGCTTCCACTGTGTACACCGGGCCCATTGGGCTGGTGCGGGCTGCTTTAAGCGCCGATGTGCGGGAGGAGCGGCAGGACCGCCGGGCGGAGCAGCACGGCCAGCGGTGGCAGACGTATCTGGTGCTGAGCAAACCCCGCTACCGTCCTCAGGCCGACACCCTGCGCCTGAAGGCCCGCGTCCTCAGCCGCCACGGCCGGCCCTACCGCCGCCCGCTGGAGCTACGCCTCCTGCCCGAGCAGGACCGCCGGAGCCGGCTGCTGGCCGTGCTGCGGCCGGTGCGGCCGGGCTCCTATGAGTACGCGGCCCCGCTGCTGGATACCCTGAATCTGCGCGCCGACCAGCGCATTGCCCTGGAGCTGGTGCAGCCGGGCCGGAACGGGCAAACGGTGGCGGAAGGCAGCTTTCGGCTGGAAGACTACGAACTGAAAAATACCCGCTACACGCTGCGCCCGGCCCAGACCACGCACCGGACCGGCACCACGCAGGCCCTGTTTCTGCGGGGCCAGGATGCCAACGAGCTGAACCTGCTGGATGCCCGCGTGCGGCTGAGCGTGACGCCCGCCGGGGTGGGCCGATTCCCCGGCCGGCAGGTGTTCGTGCCCGATACCCTCTGGACCCGCGCCCAGCCCCTGGATGCCACCGGCGAAACCCGCCTCAACCTGCCTGCTGCCGCCCTGCCCGCCGCCAACCTTACCTACCGGGTGCAGGCCGTATTTCTGAACGGTGACAATGAGCGCCGCACGGAGTCGGCCACGGTGGCCTACTTGGCGGAGGAGGGGGAGCTGCAGCTGGAGCTGCGCCAGGACTCCGTAGTGGCCCGCTACCTGGTTGATGGCCAGTCCCGGCCCGGAGTGGCCACGCTGCGCGTTACCCGGCTCAGCGCTGAGAAAGGAGAGATGACCACTCCGGAAGTGGTGTCGTTGCCGCTGGCCCGGCCGGTTGATGCCCGCGCCACCCGCTACCAGCTGCAGGACGCGCAGCAGCGCACCGCTTCCCTGCTGCTCTCCGCCGACAATGCCGGCCTGCTGGTGCGCTCCGACCGCACCCCGGATTCTGTTTTCCTGGCCCTGGACAACCCGCGCCGGCTGCCGTTCTGGTACTTTCTGTACCGGGGCAACACCCTGGTGCGCCGTGAGTATACCACGGCCCTGGCGCTGCGCCTGCCCGCCCCGGGTACCGAGCCCTGGTACGTGTCGCTGCACTACGTCTGGGGTGGGCAGCTGCGCACGGCCGAGTACAACGTGCCCTTGCCACAGCACCGGCTAACCATTGAGGCCGAGCAGCCCGAGGTGGTGTACCCCGGCCAGAAAGTGCAGCTGCGCTACACCGTGCGCGACGGGGCCGGCCGCCCCGTGCCCCGCGCCGACCTGACCGCCTACGCTTACGCCAGCAAATTTGACCAGCCGGCCGCGCCCCAGGTGCCCGATTTCGAGCCGGCCGTACAGGGGCGCATTTCGCGGCGGCGGTTCGGGCTGGGCGCGGGCTTTGAGAATAACGCCAGCCAGCCGGCGCGGCAGCCCTTGCCCTGGGGCGCGTGGCGGCAGCAGCTGGGCCTCGACTCACTGCGGTTCTACCAGTTTCTGTACCCCGAGTTTGGGGCGTTTTACGAGTACCGCCCGGCCCCCGGCGGCCTCACCCAGCTGGCCCCGTTCGTGGTGGATTCGGGCCGGGTGCAGCCCACGGTGGCGGTGTACGTGGATGGGCTGCCGGTGTACGTGGCCGCCGTGAACGGGGAGGAGCCCTTTGCCCTGGTGGCCGACAGCGGCCGGCACGTGGTAGCCATCCGGACGCCTACGCACCGCATCACCCTGCACGATGTGCGCCTGCGCCACCTGCACAAGCTCACGCTCAGCATCGACCCCCACCACCCCTGCCACGAGCTGCAGGTGGAGAAGCTGGGCCCCGTGACTGTGCAGGAGCAGCGCGAGCTAAGCCGGTTTCTGCTGCTCATTGACCGGAGCCAGCCCCACGAGCGGCTGCTGCTGCGCCAGGGCAACCGTCTGCAGGCCGTGGGCGAGGGCCGGCCCCAGCTACTGAACCGGCCGGCCCTGCCGTACCGCTACCAGCCCGAAAATCAGTATACCTGGCTGGCCGGCCCATTCCGGCCCGATTCGGTACTGCTGCGCCGCTCCGACGGCCTGCGCCAGCTGTTCCTGCCCGAGCCCGGTTTCCGCTACACGTTTGCGGCGGGCCTGCTGAAAATGCGCAGCCTTCCCGATGACCGGCTGGGTCATTTGGATGCGGCGTCCGATTTTACCCGGCTGCCCCTGGCCGATTTCGCCTACACCGAAGCCGACCTGCGGCCCCGCCCGGCCACCAATTTCTACCGTGCCCCGCGCCCCGAGCCGTTGCTGCTTAACCCCGCCAGCACGCCGGCGGGGCAGGGGCGGGTGGAAGTGCGCCTGCTCGCCCGTTCCGGGCGGGCGGAGCTGCCGCCGGTGCTGTACACGCTGGTCACGCAGCCATCGGTGCCGGCTTTCAGCCGGCTGTTGCGCTACCTGCCGCAGCCCATTCACGGGTTGCCGCCCGGCCGTTACCGCCTGGCCCTACTGCTGGCCGACAGCTCCGTACTGGCTCCGGCCACCGACGTCCGGGTGCAGGCCAACGGCACCACCTACGTGCAGGTGGATTCCCTGGACCGCCTCGCCGCTGGCCCGGCCTGGCGCACGATTAAGCGCCGCATCACCCGCGAAATAGCCCAGCGCCTGCTGGCCGCCCAACCTACCCCCAAAGACGAGCTGGAAGCCCGCCGCGAAATTCCGGTGGCCATTCCCCTCAGCCCGCAGCCCGGCTGGGTAGTGGTGCGGGGCCGCGTTACCGACCGGTCCAGCGGGGAGGGCCTGCCCGGCGTAACGGTGCTGCTCAAAGGCACCACCATCGGCGTCAGCACCCAGGCCGATGGCAGCTTTGTGCTGTCGGCGCCTCCCAGCGGCGGCATTCTGGTGTTTTCCTCAGTTGGCTATGTATCGAAGGAGCGCAGGGTTGACGGACCGGATATTCGGGAGGCGTTGGCAACGGATAGCAAGCAGTTACAAGAGGTAGTGGTAACCGGGTATGGCATTGAGCGGAAACGGCAGGAGCTGGCATATTCGGTAGCCACGGTTAGCATAGAGCAGGGCTTAGCCGGCAAAGTGGCCGGCGTACAGATTGAAAGCGTGCCCGGTGCCGGCCCGGTTATCCGGATTCGCGGAGCCAGCAGCCTGCCGGGCGGCCAGCCCTTGCTCATCGTGGATGGCCTGCCGTACAGTGGCGACCTGAACAGCCTCAACCTCAGCCCCGAGCAGATTGCCAACGTGCGGGTTATGAAATCAGAATCAGCTATGGCGATGTATGGCTCCCGGGCGGCCAATGGGGTCCTCATTATCACCACCAAAAACGGCGTACCCGGCCGCCCGGCCCCTGGCCTGAACGGGGCTCCGGCCGCGCTGGGCCCCGATGGCCTGCCCCTGGCCGCCGGCCGCGACCCGCGCCTGGCCCTGCGCCGGCGCTTCTCGGACGTGGGCTGGTGGCGGCCCACGCTAGTCACCGACCAGCAGGGCCAGGCCCGCACCGAGGTGATTATTCCCGACGATATTACCGGCTGGGATACCTTCGTGCTGGCTTCCGACGACCACGCCCGCACCGGCAGCCTCACCCAGAAGCTCCGCTCCTTCAAGGCCGTGATGGGCGAGCTGGCCGCCCCCCGCTTCCTGGTGCAGGGCGACCGGCCGCAAGTGCTGGGCAAAACCCTCAACTACCTCCCCGATACCGCCCAGGTAACCACCAGCTTCCGGGTGGGCGAGGGGCCGGCCCGCACTCAGGCCCGGCGCGTGGCTACCTCGGCCCTGGATACCCTCACCTTCACGGCCCCCTCCGATGCCGATTCGGTGGCCGTGAGCTTCAGCCTGCTGCAGCCCAACGGCTACCAGGACGGGGAGTTGCGCCACCTGCCGGTGCTGCCGGCCGGCACCCGGGAGCGGGTGGGCTCCTTCGCCGTGGTTACCGCCGCCGACACCACGCTCACGCTGCCCACCCGTCCGGAGCTGGGCCCCGTAACGGTGCGGCTGGAAAGCGACCCGCTGCCCGTGCTGCTGGAAGAAATCCGCCACCTGCAGGGCTACGCCTACCTCTGCAACGAGCAGGCGGCCTCCAAGCTGCTGGGCTTGCTGCTGGAGCAGCGCATCCGGCAGGGGCTGCAACAGCCGTTCAAAGATGGCCGCAATGTGGAGCGCCTTATCCGGCACCTGCTGCGCGGCCGCCACCAGCCGGAAGGGCTGTGGGGCACCTGGCCGACTTCGCCGGTAAGTCCCTGGGCCACGCTGCATGTGTTGGAAGCCTTACTACAGGCCGAGGAGCAAGGCTACAAAGTGGCCCTGGACAAAGCCCCGTTCCGGCAGTTTCTGCTCCGGCAGCTGGACATGGCCTTTGCCGATGCCGCCGTGCGGCAGGCCCTGGCCGCCACGCCCAACGGGCAGCGCCTCGACGCCTTGTATTTCCGCACCGACGACGACCGGATCCGGCTGCTGCACCTGCTCCACCGGCTCGGGGCCCAGCCCGATTTCCCCACCCTGATCCGGCGAATGGAGCAGGAGCAGCGCGGCCGTCAGCCCCTCGACCGGTACCTGGCCCTCACGCAGCTGCGCCAGCAAATCGGCCTGCCGTTCCAGCTGGATACGCTGCGCCGCTACCGCCTGCGCACCGAGCTGGGTGGGGTGTTTTACGCCGATACCCTGCACGGGGGCACGTATTACCGGTATCTGCTGCCCGACCGGGTCGGCAATACGCTGCAGGCGTACCGGCTGCTACGGGGCCAGGGCGGGCAGGAGCGGGAGCTATTGCGCATCCGAACATACTTGTTGCAGCAGCGTCGGCAGCAGGGCCACTGGGCCAGCACCTACGAGGCCGCTCAGATTCTGGCCACCATCGGCCCCGATCTGGTGGTGCCGGCCAGCGGCGGCCTCACGGCCCGGGCCCGGCTCAGCGGCGGGCTCACCCAGGAAATCAGCAAGTTCCCGTTCGAAACGACGATACCGGCAGCTGCCGGGCCGCTTACGCTGCATAAGCAGGGCGGCCTGCCGGTGTACGCCACGGCCTATCAATTGTTCTGGAATCCCGCGCCGGCCGCCGTGGCCGCGCCCTTCGTGGTGCGCACCCGCCTGGCCGGGCAGGAGGGTGGTAGCGTGCCGTTACCGGCCGGGCAGCCCGCCGAGCTGGAAGTAACCGTGGAGGTAAAAGCCGAGGCCCGCTATGTACTGCTGGAAGTGCCCATTCCGGCCGGCTGCTCCTATGGGGAGCCAGCGCGCGGCAACGCCTTTGAGGTGCACCGGGAGTACCTGCGCCATCAGGTGGGCATCTTTATGGACGTGCTGCCCGTCGGCCGCCACACGTTCCGCATTGCCCTGCAGCCCCGCTACCGGGGCCGCTACACCCTTAATCCCGCCAAAGCCGAACTCATGTATTTCCCCACCCGCTACGGACGCTCGGCCAGCAAGCAGGCGGTAATCCGATGAGGTGGTGAAAGGTGAAGATGTGGGAAATGATGAGGTGACAAATGGTATGTCATGCCACAGCTGCGGTTTGGCTCGGAATGACGTACCAACCTGTCACCTGCTTTCTGTTCTCCCTCGTAATTTGGGCGCGTATTTTTCTTTTATACTGCATGACAGCTATATCCTCCCGCGAATCCCAACTCCGGTCTGCATTACTGGGCCTGGCCGTGGGTGATGCCCTGGGCGTACCCGTGGAGTTCCAGAGCCGCCCCGCCCGCCGCCTCGACCCCGTAGTGCACATGCGCGAATACGGTACCCACCACCAGCCCGCCGGCACCTGGTCCGATGATGCCTCCCTCACGTTCTGCCTGGCTCAGGCCATTGCCGATGGCTTCAGCGTAGGCAAAGTGGCCGAATACAGCCGCCGCTGGTACTACGAAAACCTCTGGACGCCCCACGGCCGGGTGTTTGACATCGGCATCACCACCCGCGAGGCCCTGAGCCGCCTGCAGTCTGACCCCGACCTGATTTTGGCTGGCGGAACCGACGAGTGCAGCAACGGCAACGGCTCCCTGATGCGGATTCTGCCGCTGGCGTTCTACCAGGAAGATGCGCCGCTACCGGAGCGGTTTGAGCTGATTCGGCAGATTTCGGCCGTTACGCACGGGCACATCCGCTCGGCCGTGGCGTGCTTTCTGTACCTGGAAGTAGCCCGTCACCTGCGCGCCGGTTTCACGCCGGCCGAGGCTTACTTGGCCATGCGGGAGCAGGCCCCGGCTCAGCTGCGCGAGCTGAATATTCCGGCCCACGAAGCGGAGAAGTTTGAGCGCATCCTGAGCGGCCGTCTGCCCGATATAGCCGTTACGGCCATCGACAGCGGGGGCTACGTAATGGCCACGCTGGAAGCCAGCCTCTGGTGCCTGCTGCGCCACGAAACCTACGCCGAAACTGTGCTGGCAGCCGTCAACCTCGGCGACGATACCGATACCACCGGGGCCGTCACCGGCGGGCTGGCCGGCTTGTACTACGGCGAGGCCGCCATTCCGCCCGAGTGGCTGCAGGTGCTGGCCCGCCGCGCCGATATTGAGGACTTGGCGTACCGGGTTGCCAAAGCAACGGCATAAAGCCGAAAAAGCCCCAGCATCATCTGATACTGGGGCTTTTTGCGGTCCGGACGGGACTCGAACCCGCGACCTCCGCCGTGACAGGGCGGCATTCTAACCAACTGAACTACCGAACCGTTTCATCATAGGGTCAGACCGTGCGTCCTTCCGTTTTGATGATGCAAATATAGAAGGCCGATTTAGACGGTGCAAACAAAAAACTGCCTTAGTGGCCCATGACGGGCCTTTTTAGGAGTGTATTGCTCTGTTACTAAATCGAATAGGGCTCAAAAAAAATATCAAATATTTTTTTTGAGCCCTATGCTCTTGGCCTACTTTTTCAATACCAGATAGCCATACGCGGGCAACGTTACCTGAGTCCCCACCGTTACCGTGCCGCTCTGCAGGGCGTCGGTCCAGGTAGTATTGGCCAGGGCGGCGGGTACAGAGTAGGTTTGGGAACTGTTGCGCGTATTCACCAGTACAAAAGCCTGCTCAGAGCCAGCTGTTTTGGTGAAGGCGCACACGGCAGCGGTGCTATAGCCAACCGGCGAGCCTATCCGCAGGGCATTGCTTCCGGCCCGGGCGGCCAGCAGTTGCTTGTAAGCCCGTTTTACATCGGAGTTCACGCCCCAGCGTACTTTCACCCCGGTAAAGGGAAAGGGAATGCGCTGGCTCATGCCGGCCTCCTGCCCGTTATAAATCATGGGCACGCCCTTGTACAGCGTAGTAATAACAAAGGCCGACATGGCCCCGGCTTTCCCGCCGAACAGCTCCACCGGCGTGCCGTCGGAGCCGTTGACGTCGTGGTTGGTGATGTAGCGCACCACTTGCTGGCTGCCCGTGGCCCCGCTGTACTCCGTAGTGTTCAGCGCATCGAAGGCGGTGGCGGCGCTGCCGTTCTTGTACACCTGGTAGATGCCACCGTACCAGTTGAAGCCGAAGTTGTAGTCAAAGCCGGAGCTGAAGTTGGCGGCGCGGGTGCCCTCGGCCAGCAGCAGCAGCTTGTGGGTTTTGATGTTGCGCAGCGTGTCGGTGGCCTGCTTCCAGAAGTCGTTGGGCTGGAAGTCGGCGTAGTCGAAGCGGAAGCCGTCCACGTTGGCCGTGTACACCCACGATTTCAGGGCCGAAATCATTTCCAGGCGCATGGCCGCGTTGCTGAAATCCAGCTGGGCCACGTCGTTGTAGGTAGTGCCGTTGTTGGAAACGGGCTGAATGGCCCCGGCCGCGTTTTTCCGGTACCAGTCGGGGTGCTGGGTTATCCAGGGGTTGTCCCAGCTGGTGTGGTTGGCCACCCAGTCGAGCATTACGGCCATGCCCCGGGCGTGGGCCCCGTCCACGAGGGTGAGCAAGTCGGTGAGCGAGCCAAACTCAGCGTTTACGGCCCGGTAATCCTTCACGGCGTAGGGCGAGTTCACCGACTTGCTATCCGTGCCAATCGGGTAAATCGGCATCAGATACAGCACGTTCACACCCAAATCCCGGATGGAATCGAGGCGGGCCGTGACGCCGGCAAAATTGCCGCTCTGGCTGAAAGCGCGCATGTTCACCTGGTACATCACCGCATTCTGGCGGTCGGGTACGCCCGCAAACGGGGTGCCGTACTGCGTGGGTGTCGGGGTAGTAGGGGGAGCAGGCGGTGGCGTCGGCGTTGGGTCACCGGAGCCCGACGATTTGCAGGCCCCGAGCAGCCCGGCCGCCAACAGCAGGGGCAGGCTAGCGCGGTTGAGTTTGATAAACAGTGACATAGGACAAAGGGAAACGGTGGGAATGATATTAGTGGGAAACTTTCAGAACGTCATGCTGAGCTTGTCGAAGCATCTCTACCGCTTCGTTTAACGGCTCATACGAAGCGGTAGAGATGCTTCGACAAGCTCAGCATGACAAGTACTGCTTAGCGGCCAATTGGCCGGAGGCTGATGGCCGCGCCGCCGCCGGGGGCCAGCTGTAGCTTGAGCGTGGAGTTGCTGCTGACTTTCTGCCGCCGGATCTGGTAGGCCTCGGGGTTCCGGTCCCAGCTGGCTCCTTTGGCGTCGGCGTAGATGGTGGCCTCGTACTGCCGGCCGGGCGTCAGGAAATCGAGCCTGATGGTTTGCTGGCGCGGGTTTTCGTCGGTGATGCTGCCCACGAACCAGTCCTCGCGGCCCTTGGCCTTGCGGGCGGTGGTGATGTACTCGCCGGGCTCGGCGGCCAGAATGCGGGTATCGTCCCAGTCCACGGCCACGTCCTTAATGAACTGGAAGGCGTCGGGGTGCTGCTCGTAGGCTTCGGGCAGGTCGGCGGCCATCTGTACGGGGCTGTACATCGTCACGTACAGGGCCAGCTGCTTGGCCAGGGTGGTGTGCACCTGCCGGCCCTTGTTCTGGGCGGGGTTCCAGGCTTCCAGCTTGATGCGGAAAATGCCGGGCGTGTAGTCCATGGGGCCGCCCATGAGGCGGGTGAAGGGCAGAATAGTTTCGTGCTCGGGCGGGTTGCCGGTGCTCCAGGCGTTGAACTCGTTGCCCCGGGCCGCCTCCGAAGCCAGCCAGTTGGGGTAGGTGCGGTGCAGGCCGGTGGGCCGCACGGCCTCGTGCATGTCCACCATCAGCTCGTGCTGGCCCAGCAGGGCGGCAGTGTGGTTGTAGTGGTTCACCATCCACTGCCCATCATGATGCTCGCCGCGCGGGATGATGCGGCCCACGTAGCCGGTTTTCACGGCCGCGTAGTTATGCGCCTTCATGAAGCGGTAGGCGGCATCCTGGCGCCGCTCGTAGTTGGTGACCGAGCCCGAGGTTTCGTGGTGCATCATCAGCTGCACGCCCTTGGCGGCGGCGTACTGCTGCAGCTCCGGCACGTTGAAATCGGGGTAGGGCGTCACGAAGTCGAACACCTCTTCTTTCCAGTTGCCGGCCCAATCTTCCCAGCCCACGTTCCAGCCCTCCACCAGCACGCTTTGCAAACCGTTTTGGGCGGCAAAATCGATGTAGCGCTTCACGTTGGCGGTGTTGGCCCCGTGGCGGCCGTTGGGCCGGAGGCGGCTCCAGTCGGTGCCGGCCAGCTTGATATTGCTGGTGTCGGCGTAGTTCCAGCTGGCTTTGTTCACGTGCATTTCCCACCACACGCCCACGAATTTCTGGGGCTTGATCCAGCTGGTGGTGGGGAGCTGGGTGGGCTCGTTCAGGTTCAGAATCAGCTTGCTGGCCAACACCTCGGGGGCCTTGTCACTCACCACGATGGTACGCCAGGGCGTGTGCTCGGGGGCCTGCAGGTAGGCGGCTGCGCCGGTGGCGGCGGGCACCAGGTGGCTGCGCAGGCCGTAGGTGGCGGGGTTCACGTCCAGCATCATGGCCGGGTAGTTCACCAGCGCGGCCTCGTGGATGTTCACGTACAGCCCGTTGTCGGCCTTCAGCATCAGGGGCGTCTGCACGCGGTGGGGGGCGGCTTTCTGCTGAATGGCCTCGATGGGGGTGGTGTTCACCTCGCTCAGGCGGGAGGTGGTGTAGGCGTACTCGTTGGAGTCGTAGTCGCCCGGAATCCAGAAGGCTTTGTGGTTGGCGGGCAGGTTGAACTCGGTGAGCTCCTGCTGCACCGTGAAGTAGCTCAGGCCCGGCTGCCGGGGCACCTCGTAGCGGAAGCCCACGCCATCGGCAAACACCCGAAACACCACGTCGAGGCGGCGGCCGGGCTGCTGGGGCTGGCGCAGGTGCACTGTGAGCTGGCGGTAGTGGTTGCGGATGGTTTTCACCTCGCCCCACACCGGGTTCCAGGTTTCATCCACGTCCCTGGTTTCGGAGCCGGTAATTTCCAGCGGCCCCTCAAAGCCCGGCCCGTCGGCCAGCGCCAGGCCCAGCCGGGAGGTATTGATGACGGGTTTCGCGCCGAACTGCACGGCGTAGGTGGGCTGGCCGGCGGCGTTGCGGGCCACCTGCAGGCGCACGTTGTCGAGCTGCACGGTAAGCGGGGCGGTGGCCTGCGCCGCCGCCGAACCCGCCGGCAACAGCAGCAGCCAGAAATACTGACGCATGGGAATTTGAGTAGGGAAAAGGGGAGCGGAACGTGGCGGCCGGACCAGCCGTGTCGGCCCGGAACACTGCAAAGCAATCCATCCGTGCCCACCCGCGGAATTTATCAAGCCCGCGTCAAGAAAATATAATTAGGTATTGGGGTTAAGATGTTGATTTATAATTTATTGTATTGAAAATAGTTGATGAAAATATAGACGGAATATTGCATGAGTTGAAGCCGATTTCAGCAATTAAGAAGAGTATTGGATTGAGTTGCACGATGTAGAGACGCAAAATATTGCGTCTCTACATCGTGCAAACTACCCCAACCTACACCGCCTCAATGGCCATAAT
The DNA here is from genome assembly GCF_049949205.1 of Hymenobacter sp. 102. Classification (NCBI taxonomy): domain Bacteria; kingdom Pseudomonadati; phylum Bacteroidota; class Cytophagia; order Cytophagales; family Hymenobacteraceae; genus Hymenobacter; species Hymenobacter sp. 102. Next base: position 834,123 of record NZ_CP188172.1, on the reverse strand, counting down.
CCGGGCTTCAAATTCCTCGTTCGGGACTATCGAGCGGTTCTTCACCCGGGTTTTGTAGGTGTAGATGGTGTTGATGGAGTAGCCCAGCATCCGGCTGATTTGCTCGCTGTCCGGAATGCCCAGGCGGATGAGGGCGAAGATGCGCAGCTCGCTGCTCAGCAGCTGGTCGTCGGGGAGCTGGAACTGGTCTTCGGGCCGGAACAGGGCGTTGAACTGCGGGATGAACTGCGGGAACAGGCGCAAGAACACCGCGTCGAAGCCGCGCAGCAGCTCCTGCCGCTGCTGCCGGATGTTGAGGCCGCTCACCAGCTTCTGCACGGCCCCATACTGCTTGCCGGCCAGCTGGGTGTCGAGGGCCTGCTTGAGGGATTCGAGCCGGTCGAGCAGGCGGGAGTTGTTGTGAAAGTAGTAGCCGATGTACTCCTGCTTAATCTGGCTGGCCTCGTGCAGGCCCGTGTTCAGCCGGGCCAGTTCCTCGTTGCGCTCCTGCAGGGCGTGGTTAGTGGCCGAAATCAGCTCCCCGGCCCGCTGCAGCTTGCGCAACTGCCGCCAGATCACCACGATAAACGCCGCTACCACCACCGCCAGCAGCGTCACGGCCCCGGCGTACAGCCGCAACGAGCGGCGCTGCTGCTCAATGATGGTGATTTTCTGCCCCTCAATCACCGAGGAAATGTGGCTGATTTCGAGCTGCCGCTGCCGGGCCTTGTAGAACGTGGCCTGCGCCCGCGCCTCCTTGATGAAGGCGTAGGCGTTTTCCAGGTCGCCGCGCCGGTAGCAGTACTCCGAGAGCTGAAACAGCGCCACCGTTTCCTTGGTGGCCGATTTCACGTCGGCCGCCGCCGACTCCAGCAGCAGCGCAAACGCCCGGTCTTCCTGCCCCTGCAGGGTGTAGATGTAGGCCGTGGTGCTGGCACTCACCGCCAACTGGTGCAGCGTGAGCCCGGGCAGCTGCCGGATGCGCCGGTACAACGCCGCCCCCTGCGCCAGCTGCCCGGTTTTTACGGCCCGGAACTGCTGCACCGACAGCTGCTCGTAGGAGCCCGGCCGGCTGTAGCGCAGCGCCGAATCGGCGTAGGCCAGGGCCTGGGTGTGGTAGGCGGGGCGGTATACCTGGTCGTGGTTGAAGTCGCCCAGGTCGCTGTAGGCGCGGGCCTGCAGGAAGTAGAATTCCTGCCGGTCAGCCCGGCTCAGGTAGGCCGGCCGGATGCGGCCGAGCTCCTCGAAGGTTTCCTTGAACATGCCCGAGGAGAGCAGGATAAACGCCAGCTTCAGCCGGGCCAGCTCAGTTTTCTCGGGACTGCCCAGCTCCCGGGCCAGCCGGGTCAGCTGCTGGCTGTACACAAACGCCGAGTCGTACTGAAACGCTTTGTACTCCTCATAAATGCGCAGCCCCAGCCCAAAACGGGCCTCCGGATTGGCCGGCGAGGCCCGGAACGCCGCCGTGAGCACCGCAATGCGCTGCTGCCGCTGCTGGTCGTAGCGGGTTTTGTGGGCCAGGGCCGTTTGCAGGTCGCGCAGCAGGGGAGAAGGCGCCGCCGGTTCTGCCCGCCCTACCAGAGCCGAACTTATCAGAACGCAGACGAGCAGCAGAATTTTCACAAGGGTAAAGATGCGCCGCGCACCGCAGCAAGCCTACCGCCAACCAAATAAAAACCGCCGGCCGTGTAGAAACGCGTATTCACATTTCCTCACTGAACAATTGGCTCCGTGCCGCCAGCAGGCTGTAGAGACGCGACACTTCGCTTCTCCCCGTTGAAAGGCTGGAACCACTTAGGCCGCACAGCGGAATTGCGTTGAAAGCACTTGACAATCAACAGCACGTCATGCCGAGCGCAGCGAAGCATCTCGCGTGCTGACGCTCGGCTACTTTATAAACAGCTGCAACGTCAGCAACGACGAGACGCGAGATGTCGCGTCTCTACAGCGTTCCAACCGAGAGGTTGGAAAAGCAAAAGGCCCTTCAGCTTTTGCTGAAGGGCCTTTGCGGTCCGGACGGGACTCGAACCCGCGACCTCCGCCGTGACAGGGCGGCATTCTAACCAACTGAACTACCGAACCGTTTCATCATAGGGTCAGACCGTGCGTCCTTCCGTTTTGATGATGCAAAAGTAGAGGGCCGATTTGGACTGTGCAACACCAGGGCTAAAAAAAGATAGAAAAAAGAAGCCCGGTAGATTGTTTTAAGCTGGCAGTCAGGTAGAAAAATTTTTGCCAAAATCCTGCTGAGGCGGCTGGGGCGCAAATCCGGCCCGTCGCTTACCTTTGCTTTCTTGTCAACCCATCCACCTCGCACCTCACAAAGCGTATTCAGCCGTGGCCCAGCTCCTCGATTTTGAACAACCCATTGCCGCCCTCGAAGGCAAGCTCCGCGAAATGCAACAACTGGCCCTCGACAGCCAGGTAGATGTATCGGAAGCGGTAACCGCCCTCGAAGCCAAAATCAAGGCTCTTAAAAAGGAAACCTACCAAAACCTCACGCGCTGGCAGCGCGTGCAGCTCTCACGCCACCCCGACCGGCCCTACACCCTCGATTACATTGAGGGCATGAGCGAGAAGTTCATTGAGCTGCACGGCGACCGGACCGTGGCCGACGACAAGGCCATGGTGGGCGGGTTCGGCGAAATAGACGGCCGCTCGGTGATGTTCATCGGCCAGCAGAAGGGCCGCAACACCAAGCAGCGGCAGTTCCGCAACTTCGGCATGCCCAACCCCGAGGGCTACCGCAAGGCCCTGCGCCTGATGAAGCTGGCCGAGAAGTTCAACAAGCCCATTATCACCCTCATTGACACGCCCGGCGCATTTCCGGGTCTGGAAGCCGAGGAGCGGGGCCAGGGCGAGGCCATTGCCCGCAACCTCAAGGAAATGTTCCTGCTGAAGGTGCCCGTTATCTGCATCATCATCGGCGAGGGGGCCTCGGGCGGGGCTCTGGGCATTGCCATCGGCGACCGGGTGCTGATGCTGGAAAATACCTGGTACTCGGTGATTTCGCCCGAGTCGTGCAGCAGCATCCTGTGGCGCAGCTGGGACTATAAGGAGCAGGCCGCCGAGGCCCTCAAGCTCACGGCTACTGATATGCTCAAGGCCGGCCTCATCGACGGCATCGTGAAGGAGCCCCTGGGCGGTGCCCACTGCGAGTCGGCGGCCATGATTAAAACCCTGAAGAAAACCATCCTTAAAACGCTGGACGAGCTGGAAGCCCTGCCCCACGAGGAGCGCATCAGCCAGCGCATCGACAAGTTCTCGAACATGGGCGTGGTGCTGGAGTAACTGCCAAGCGGCTAAACAACTCCCTGTCATCCTGAGCGGGGGCGAAGAACCTTATCACAGCTAAACGAATCGTTGCAATGTGATGAGGTTCTTCGCCCCGCTCAGGATGACTTTTTTTTATTCCTTTGCCGTTTCAACCCCACCCATTCCCTATGACCGTTCACACCCTCGATACCGGCCTGTTCAAACTGGATGGCGGCGCCATGTTTGGCGTAGTGCCCAAAAGCCTGTGGCAGAAGCTGGTGCCCGCCGACGTGAATAATATGTGCACCTGGGCTCTGCGCTGCCTGTTAATTGAGGAGGGCAACCGCCTGACGCTGGTAGATACCGGCATTGGTAGCAAGCAGGACGCCAAATTCCGGAGCCACTTCTACCTGCACGGCAAGGATACGCTGGAAAACTCCCTGCGCACCCTGGGCTTCACCTCCGCCGATATTACGGACGTGTTTCTGACTCACCTGCACTTCGACCACGTGGGCGGGGCTGTGGAGCGCACCCCGGAGGATGCGCTCCGGCCGGCCTTTGTCAATGCCATCTACTGGAGCAACCAGGCGCATTGGGATTGGGCCATACATCCCAATCCGCGCGAGAAAGCCAGCTTTCTGAAGGAGAATATCTTACCAATTCAGGAAAGCGGGCAATTGCAGTTCCTGGAGCCGGGTGGGGCGGTGCCGGCGGCACTTTCTGTATTCCAGGAAATTATTCCGGTGAATGGCCACACGGAGAAGATGATGCTACCGGTGCTGCCATACAAAGGCCGCACCCTGGCCTTCGTAGCTGATTTGATACCTAGTGCCGCGCACGTGCCGCTGCCCTACGTAATGGGCTACGATATGCGCCCCCTGGTAACTATGGAGGAAAAAGCCGCCCTGTTGCGCCGGGCGGCCGCGGAAAATTGGGTACTGGTGCTGGAGCATGACGCTCAAACGGAGTGCATTACGGTGCAGGACACCGAAAAAGGCATCCGGGTAGCCGAGCGGTTCCGGCTAAGCGAACTGTAGGCAATGGAGGCTGGTTTTTGTCGTTGGTTTTTCGTCTCCCTACAGCTCCGCAAGCTCCATCATGCAGAACCAGCCCACAACAACCAGCAACCAACCGTCCGCCGCTAACCAATTGGGCCTGGCGCTTTCGGGCGGGGGAGCCCGGGGTATTGCTCACTTGGGAGTATTGGCGGCGCTGGATGAGCTGCAGTTGCCCGTGGCGCGGCTGGCCGGGGTATCATCGGGCGGGATTGTGGCGGTACTGTACGCGGCGGGGCTGCCTCCGCGGGAGGTACTGCGGCTATTGCAGAATCTCTCCATTCTCCGCATTACCCGCGTGGCCCTGAGCAGTGCCGGCCTGCTGCGCATGGATGCGGTAGGAACCCTGCTGGAGCAGTACCTGGGCGTGGGATGCACCTTTGAACAGTTGCGGCTGCCCCTTACGCTGGTGGCCACCGATTTACTGGCCGGGGAGTCGGTACGCTTTAATAGCGGGCCGCTGCTCCCGCCGCTGCTGGCCTCGGCAGCGGTTCCCATCCTGTACCAGCCGGTAGAGTACCAGGGGCGGCAGCTGGTAGATGGCGGCCTGCTCAACAACTTGCCCGTGGAGGCGTTGCTGGCAGCGGCCCCGCCCGGTTTGCGGGCAGTGGGTGTACACTGCAATCCGCCGAACGGAGAAGCTCAGGTGCCTAACATGCGGGCGCTGGTGGAGCGCACGTTCAACTTGGCTATCGGCAGCAATACGCTGCCCAGCAAGCAGCTCTGCGACTTCTTACTGGAGCCCCCCGCGTTGAGACCGTACCGAACCATGAGCTTCCGCCGCGCTCCGGAGTTGTTTGATATTGGCTACCGCTACACGCTGGCGCAGGCTCGGGCCTTGGAAAGTCTGCTGCGCTGAAGCAGGGGCTTACGGGGCAATTTTCTAGCTTTGGGATACGGTAGCCCTCCCTAACTTATCCGGCTGCTGCTTTTACCTGCTTATGGCGCGCAAGACTTCTACCTTCTGGTACTACATTTCGAAGGCCATTTTTGCTGTGGCTGGCTGGCGGCTCGGACCACGGGTGCCGGCCGATATCAAAAAGAGCATGATGATTGCCGCGCCCCACACCAGCAACTGGGACTTCATTTTTGCACGGGCTGCCTTTTTTCTGATGGACGTAGACGTAAAGCTGACCATCAAAAAGGAGTGGACCACCATTCCGGTACTGGGTGCGCTGGTGCGCAGCCTGGGCGGCTTGGCCGTGGACCGCAGCAAGAATAACAGCCTCGTGGATGGCATGGTGCAGCTGTTTAACGAGCGGGATGAACTGGTAATTCTCATCACCCCGGAAGGTACTCGCTCTTACCAGCCTAAGTGGCGCAAGGGCTTTTACCACGCGGCTCTGGGAGCGGGCGTCCCCATTCTGCTGGGCTACCTCGACTACGAGAAAAAGGAAGCCGGCGTCGGCCCCGCTTTCTGGCCCACCGGCGACTATGAGAAGGACCTGGAGGAAATTAAGGCGTTCTACCGCACCAAAAAGGGCCGTTTTCCGGAAAAAGGCGTACGTTGAGTTCCCGGCCCGGCTGGCTTAGGCTGATTTTCTTCACTTATTTCTGTGTTGCCCGATGGCGGAACTGAAAGCACTGCTCTGGATACTGCTTGGGCTGGGAGTATTCATCTGGCGGATGGTGCAGAAGGCGCGGGCCACCACCGCGCGGGAACAGCAGCAGCGCCCCCGCAACACGCGCACGGTGCCGCCGCTGCCGTCCGGCAGCTTCGAGGAGCTGCTAAAGCAGATGCAGGCCCAGAATCAGCCGAAATCAGGCAATACCGCCCCAGCTTCCGCACCGTCGGTTGCACCACCCGCCACTACCCCGGCAGGCCGGACCGTGCCCCGGGAAGCCGCCGTACCGGTTCGCAACCTGGAACGCGCCGCTGCTCCGGCCCGCTCCTTGGAGCAGCCGGCCACTTCCCGTTCTCTGGAAGTACCCCAGCGCGAAGCCCGTCGGGCGGCTACCTTACCCCGGGCCGCCGCTCAAGCCAACCCCGATGACTACTGGGCGCGGCCCGCGGCTTCTGCGCACGCCCGTCTGACCATCCAGGAGATGCTGAAAAACCCGGCCAGCGTGCGCACCGCCTTTGTGCTGGGCGAGATTCTGCAACGGCGGTTCTGAAGAGGGCGGCGCGAACAGCAAAGCTGGTGGTCACCATCCGGCACAGGATGGTGCGCAATGTGCTTCAGATCTGCGGCCACTCACCCCGCCTGATAGAAATTCAGAAGCCCAACCTTTCCGGGCGCTTATTCCTGCGTGAGGGCATACGTGACCAGATTAGCCCCCATTTTCAGCGCAGCTTCATGGGTGGCGGGAGTGTCTTCGGGGTAGGTGCCCAGGTCCTCCCAACCGTTGCCCAGGTCGCACTCGAAGCTGTAGAAGCACACCAGCCGGCCCTTGTACAGCAACCCGAAACCCTGGGGGCGCTTGCCGTCGTGCTCGTGCACCTTGGGCAAACCGCGCGGAAACTGGAATTTCTGGTGGTAGATAGGATGGGTGAAGGGCAACTCCACGAACTCCAGTTCGGGAAATACCTTCTTCATCTCGGGCCGGATGAATTTATCGAGGCCGTAGTTATCGTCAATGTGCAGGAAACCGCCCCCCGTGAGGTAGCGGCGCAGGTTGCGGGCCTCCGCGTCGGTGAACGTGACGTTGCCGTGGCCGGTCATGTGCACGAAGGGGTAGGTGAGCAACTCCGGCGAATCCAGCTCCACGGTAGCTTCCTCGGGGTCGATGTTGGTGCGCAGCGACTGGTTGCAGAAGCGGATGAGGTTGGGCAGACTGGTTTTGTTAGCGTACCAGTCGCCACCCCCACCATAGTGCAGCTTGGCCAGGCGGAAGCTGGGCGCCACGGGCGGGCCGGCGGCCAGCAACGGCAATACCAAGAGGAGTAGAAAAGCAAAGAGCCGATGCATGAGCAGGAAAATAAAGGGACAGGTAGGACCGCCACGCGCGGTGGTGTACGTCTCAACAGCACCAGAACGGTGGAAATTCGGGCGGCTGCTGGTATTTTAGTGAGGTTATCACGAATCTAAGTAATTCCATTTCTCATGGATGATAAGCTACCCCTTCTACTAAAATACTATACTCGTGAACAACGGACACTGGCCAAGCAGGTACGAGAGGCTTTGCAAGAGCGGGATTATCGCCTGGCCGCCCGCATCCAGAAGGGACAATATCGGGTAGCGCACCAGTTGCATCTGTTGAAATTACTCCAGAATAGGCACTTTGATGAGATAGAGCAGTTAGACCGATGGATTGCTTTTCTGCGGCGGGAAATAGCGGACAAACAGGAGTCTGCCGATTTTCATCAGGAAATGCTGCAAAACTATGAGCAGCAACGCCAGAAACTGCTGGCAGCTGCAGCCGCACCATCAACCAGTACTTCTGTAGTACGGGAGCTTATGGGACAATTGTTAGCCGGAGAGCTACATACCTTCACTCTGGTATTGAGTAAGTCCATGCGGCTGTCTATTACGATTCGGCGCGTGCGGCGAACTGTCATTTTTACTATTCCGGAGATAGTCCGGCACCGTCAGGAATTCAATATCCGCCCCCAGCACCTGCGGCAGCTGAAAAATTTGGGCTTTGCCTACTATGACCACAAAGACAAGCTATTGGCCTTCCAGCCATTGGCTACAACAGAGGATCTGGAACGCAGTATGCAGCTCTTAATGCAGATAACTTGCTTGGTGTTTGATTTTCAGGACCTGCATAACGACACGGAAGTGCGCTATTTTTCCTCTTGAGTGAAAGCTCTTTGATTCTCTATAGCTCCCGCACCACGTGCACTGTGTGCACAGCGGCCAAAGCGGCCGTTTCGGTGCGCAGGCGGGAGGCCCCCAGCGTTACGGGCCGAACGCCGCAGGCAAACGCCGCCTCAATTTCCTGCGGGGTGAAGTCGCCCTCGGGCCCGATCAGGATGCAGCAGCCGGTTGCCAGTCCTGCCACGCGGGCCAGCGGGGTCCGCTCACCATCTTCCAGGTGGGCAATAAACGTGGTTTCGGGCGTAACAGTGGGCAGGAAGCGGCCGAAATCGGTGAGCTCCGTGAGCTGCGGCAGCCAGGCCTGGCCCGACTGCTTGAGGGCGCTGACGGCAATTTTCTCCAGCCGCTCGAGCTTCAGCTCCCGCCGCTCCGAGCGGGCGCAGCGCAGAAACGTAATCTGATCTACGCCCACTTCAGTGGCTTTTTCCACCAGCCACTCCATGCGGTCGAGGTTCTTGGTGGGGGCCACGGCCAGATGCACGTGATAGGGGCGGCGCGCCATCTGCCGGGGCTGTACTATCCGCAGTTGGCAGCGCTTAGGGTTAGCCTCCGCCACTTCGGCCCCGAATACGCCACCCTGCCCGTTCACCAGCACCACAGCGTCGCCCTCAGTAAGGCGCAGTACGCGCACGGCGTGCTTGCTTTCGTCTTCGGGCAGCGTGTGGGTGGGGGCGGTGGTCAGGTCGGGGGCAAAGAAGGTGTGCGGCATGGGGCAAAGGTAGGGCGAATCGGACAGAGGCAAACGGCCAGCCCGCTCACAACAACGCCCCGCCAGCCAGGGCCAGAGGGGCGTTGCGGCGGTCAGCCAAACGGGCCGGCTACAGCACGTTGTTCAGCAGGCCAGCCAGGCGTACCCCGGCTTCCACAATGCGCTGCTTCATGAGCTCAGCGTGGGCCGGGTAGTATTTATAATCCACGTCGGTGCCGTTGGGCGTTTCCTGATACAGCTTCTCGCTGGCCGAATATGACTCCCACAGCCACTGCTCGGGCGTGCTTTTCTGGAAGGCGCGTACTTGGCTGTGGCGCAGCTTCCGGTCGTACTGGCAGGCCATTTCGGTGTAGCTCAGGCCCTGGTAGTCAATCAGGCCACTGTCCCAGAGGCTGTGCAGGTTGGTGTCTTTGCCGCGGTACTTCAGCTTGATGTCGTTGCCGCCTTTGTCCTCGGCGTGGCCCGTGTGCATGGGCTGGTGAATGTCGCCCACAATATGCACCACGTATTTCAGGGCCGCGGCGCGCTCGGCCTGGGGCTTGCTCTCGTCGCCGAGGATGCGCAGCTGGGTTTCCAGGGCCGAATAAGCGTTGGCGTTGGTCTGGGTTTTGACGGCCTGAATGTAGGCATCGTGGCCCAGGCCCGAGGGCGTATTCACGTAGTGCCAGGGGGCCGTATCCTTGAACTCCGGGTAGAAGCGGATTTCATCGGGCCAGGTGCTTACCAGCGTCAGGGTTTCGGTGCCCAGCAGCTTCTGCACTTCGCGGCGGGCGTGGCGGGAGAGGTGGTGTTCGGCAATTTTTCCGACGGCGCGGTGCCCCTCCACGCCCCAGGCCCACAGGCTCAGGGGTGACAGCAGGGCCAGCAGCAGCGGCAACAGGCGCTTACGCATACAACTAACAGGAAAAGGAATGAAGTGAGAAGACAAACTTACTAGTTTTACCGCCTTTCCCCAGTAATCAGCTTCGTTATCATGTACCGAGAGAAATACGCGCACAAACGCGCCATCCAGCTATTCGCCGCCGGCCGCGGCCCCGAAGTACTGCCGATGCTACTGGAAGAAGGTGCCGCCCCCGACCAAGCCGAGCACCTGGCCCTGAAATACCAGAAAATGCAGCAGCTGCTGGCCACTGAGGATGCCCGCAAAAAGCGCAAGGGCGCGCAAACGCTCATTACCATCGGGCTGGTGTTTCTGGCCGGTGGCGCGTTCCTCTCGCTTCTGAGCTGGCTATACCTGGGCGGCAGTTACGTAGTATATGTGGGCATCATGCTGTTCGGCGGCGGATTGCTGCTCAAAGGCATCCTGGAACAACAGGCGGCCACTCAACTCACCCAAACGCCCGCTGAGTAAAACCGCGCCCTGAGAAAACACAAAAGCCCCGCCAGCTGCAACTAGCGGGGCTTTTACATGCCCGAAAGCAGGAGGCGCGGGGGCGTTATACGCCGGCGGCCACCGCTACTTTAGGCGCGCCAGCCAGGATGTCCTCGTTGGCATAGTCGGCGTACCGCTGGAAGTTGTGCACGAACTTCTCGGCCAGGTCGGCGGCCGTGCGGTCGTAGGCGTCTTTATCGGCCCAGGTATTGCGCGGGTCCAGGATTTCGGTGGGCACGCCGGGTACCGAGGCAGGCACTTCCACGCCAAACACCAGGTGCTTGTGGAACTCCACGTTGTCCAGCTCGCCGTTGAGGGCAGCCGTAATCATGGCGCGGGTGTAGCCCAGCTTCATGCGCGAGCCCACGCCGTAGGAACCGCCCGTCCAGCCGGTGTTCACCAGCCACACGTTCACGTCGTTTCCCTCCATTTTCTGGCCCAGCATCTCGGCGTACTTGGTGGGGTGCAGAGGCAGGAACACCTGACCGAAACAGGCCGAGAAGGTCGTTTGGGGCTCCGTTACGCCCATTTCGGTGCCGGCTACCTTGGCCGTGTAGCCACTCATGAAGTGGTACATGGCGTGGCTCTTGTCCAGCTTGCTGATGGGAGGCAGCACCCCAAACGCGTCGGCTGTCAGGAAGAAGATGTTTTTGGGCGCTCCGGCTACCGACGGCTCAATGGCATTCGGAATGTAGTGGATGGGGTAGGCTGTGCGGGTGTTTTCCGTCACGCTCTTGTTGGCGTAGTCCACGGTGTGGGTGCCGGGCTTGAAGCGGGTGTTCTCCACGATGGAGCCAAACTTGATGGCGTTCCAGATTTCGGGCTCCTTCTCCTGGCTCAGGTCAATCACCTTGGCGTAGCAGCCACCCTCAAAGTTAAAGATGCCCGCGTCGGGCGTCCAGCCGTGCTCGTCGTCGCCGATGAGGCCGCGGTTGGGGTCGGCGGAGAGGGTGGTTTTGCCCGTGCCCGAGAGGCCGAAGAAGATGGCCGTGTCGCCGTCTTTACCCACGTTAGCCGAGCAGTGCATGCTGAGCGTGTTGTGCTGGTGGGGCAGCAGGTAGTTCAGCACCCCGAAGATGCCCTTTTTCATCTCGCCGGCGTAGCCCGTGCCGCCAATCAGAATCATCTTCTTCGAGAAGTTCAGAATGGCAAAGTTTTTCTGGCGGGTACCATCCACGGCCGGGTCGGCCTCGAAGCCGGGGGCGCAGATGATGCTGAAATCGGGCGTCCAGCTGGTGTCAGCTCCTTCGGCGGGGCGCAGGAACATATTGTAGCAGAACAGGTTGTGCCAGGCCAGCTCGTTTACCACGCGCAGCTTCAGTTCGTAGTCGGGGTTGGCCCCGGCGTAGGCGTCGCGCACGTACACTTCCTTGTCTTCCAGATATTTCACCATCTTCTGGTGCAGCTGGTCGAACTTGTCGGCGTCGAACGGAATGTTGATGTCACCCCACCATACCGATTCCTCGGTGCTGACATCTTTCACCACAAACCGGTCCTTGGGGGAGCGGCCGGTAAACTGGCCGGTATCCGCCATCAGGGCACCAGTGTCGGTGAGGGTGCCTTCGCCCCGGCGCAGGGCGTGTTCTACCAGCTCGGCGGGGGTGAGGTTGAGGTGCACCTGGGCGGTGTGGGAGATGCCCAGGGGTGCGAGGCGAGCGTTGGCGGCGGAATCCATCATAAAAAAGGGCCGAAAACGGGTTGGGGGATTTGGGTGGGAAATGGGGGAATTCGAGAACAAAAATAGACAAAAACCCGAGCCCTGTACGGTGAAACCCGAAAAAAGAGCGAATTTTCGCTTAGGTTTTTTTCTTGCTTACAAATGTTCGTCAGTAGCCGCTAGAACGGAGTCTGCCACCTTCGGTTGGGTTGCGAAACTTTTGTAGCTTTACCAACCTGCCCTGCAGTTGCAGCTGCGGGGGTTTCTTCACTTCACTTTTCCTTTTCATGCAAACGACCACTGCCGTTCAGGAGCAGCCCACCATGCGGCAAAGCCATCCGCCAGGCCTCTACCTACTCTTCTTCACCGAAATGTGGGAGCGGTTCAGCTACTACGGGATGCGCGGCCTGCTGATGCTGTACTTATCCAAAACGGCTATTGAAGGCGGTCTGGGAATCTCCGAGGCTAGCGCCTCGCTGATCTACGGCTATTTTACGGGTTTTGTGTACCTGACGCCCATTCTGGGCGGCTGGCTGGCCGATAAATTTATCGGCCAGCGTCGGGCCATTCTCATCGGTGGTATTACCATGGCCCTAGGACAGCTTTCCTTATTTATGCAACCGGAAATATCCACTGTGCCGGCTTTATTCGGGCTGCCCTGGCCCACGGCCTTAGGGCTGCTGCTGCTGATTGTGGGTAACGGCTTTTTCAAGCCCAATATTTCCACCATCGTGGGTAAGCTTTACAAGCAGGGTGATCCGCTGCGGGATTCGGCTTTCACGATTTTTTACATGGGCATCAACGCCGGTGCCTTTTTGGCTCCCTTGGTGTGTGGCTACCTGGCCGAAAACCTGTTTGCCACCCGCGCCGTGGTTGATGGAGTGGAGAAAGTGACGAGCTATGGCTTCCGCTACGGTTTTCTGGCGGCGGGTATTGGGATGATGCTTGGGCAGTTGGTGTTTAACCTGCTGGGAAAAAAATACCTCGGCGACGTGGGCATGTACCCGGAAGGCCAGAACAGCGACGGTACGTCCTCAGTAGCAGCCAAGGCACCCCTGACCAAGGAGGAAACCGACCGGATGGCGGTTATTTTCATTGTAACCCTGTTCGTGGTTTTCTTCTGGGCGGGCTTTGAGCAGGCGGGCTCCTCCCTCACGCTCTACACCGATAAATACATTAACCGTGAGGTATTCGGGTTTCTGATTCCCACTTCCTGGTTCCAGTCGGTAAATCCGGGCTTCATTGTATTGCTGGGCGCGCCGGTGGCTGCCATCTGGATGAGCCTGAGCCGCAAGGGCAAAGACCTGTCTATTCCCGTAAAAATGGGTTTGGGCATGGTGCTGCTGGGCGTAGGCTTCCTGTTCATGGTAGGGGCCGTAATGCAGCGCGGCGGCGACGTGGCCGACCAAACGGTAAAGGCCAGCATTCTGTGGCTGCTAGCTACTTATTTCTTCCATACCATTGGGGAGCTATGCCTGTCTCCGATTGGACTGAGCATGGTGTCGCGCCTGTCGCCCCCCACGCTCACCTCTATGCTGATGGGGGTATGGTTCCTGGCGCCTTTCGTAGCTCAGATTGCGGGTGGCTACATTGCCTCGTACGTGGAGGAACTCGGGGCGCTGAAGGTATTCGGCCTTATTGCTGGTTTCGTAATTCTGGCGGGCCTGATTCTGATTGCCATTGCTAAAAAGCTGTTCGCCATGATGCACGGCCGCGGCTAAACCACGGATTTAGACGGATTCCTTCATTCAATCTGCATTTAGAAAGCCCCGCCGGACCAACGTCCAGTGGGGCTTTCTTTGTGGAATATGTCTGCAGCGCGTAGGTTGCCTTCTGGTACCTTTACTTTGTTATAAAACGCTTGATATGTCGGATAGAATGCACACGTGGTTGGTGGTAGCTGTGAGCCTGTTGCTGCTGTACGTCGGCCTCGGAATTGTGAGTGTGCAGGTAAGTATGAAGTACGAAACGCACCACGACCCGTGCTTTTCAGTAGTAACGGGCCGTAACCTCTGCGCCGACTACCAGTTCGCTAAATGGGCAACTGGTGGTATCGGAGTTCTGCTGCTTGCGCTTATCGGCTTCAGCAACCAGTTCATCCGCAAAAAATAGCTCGCCATCTGCTCAACTAAAGCAAAAAAGCCCCGCCGGATCGAAATCCAGCGGGGCTTTTCTGTGAGCTAACGGCTGCTATTACATCATGCCGCCCATGCCGCCCATGCCGGGGGCACCGCCAGCGTGCGAGTGGCCTTTGTCTTCCTCGGGCTCATCCGAAATCACGCACTCAGTGGTCAGGAGCAGGCCGGCAATTGAAGCGGCATTTTCCAGGGCCAGGCGCGTTACCTTGGTGGGGTCGAGGATTCCGGCCGCCATCAGGTTTTCGTACTTGTCCTCGCGGGCGTTATAGCCGTAGTCGGCTTTGCCTTCGCGCACTTTCTGTACTACTACCGAACCTTCGCCACCGGCGTTGGCCACGATGGTGCGCAGGGGAGCCTCAATGGCCGTACGGATGATCTGCACACCGGTTTTCTCGTCGGCGTTCAGGGTATCAACGGCTTCCAGAGCATCTATGGCGCGCACCAGGGCAACACCGCCACCGGGTACTACACCTTCTTCCACGGCGGCGCGGGTAGCGTGCAGGGCATCGTCCACACGGTCTTTCTTCTCCTTCATTTCTACTTCGGTAGAAGCACCGATGTAGAGGATAGCGACACCACCCGACAGCTTGGCCAGACGCTCCTGCAGTTTCTCCTTATCGTAATCTGAAGTCGTGGTGCCAATCTGGCCTTTGATTTCGTTTACGCGGGCGGTAATGGTTTCTTTCTCGCCTTTACCGTTCACGATGGTGGTGTTATCCTTGTCGATAATCACCTTCTCGGCAGTGCCCAAGTACTCCAGGGTAGCCGAATCCAGCTTGTAGCCACGCTCTTCGCTGATAACGGTACCGCCGGTCAGCACGGCAATGTCTTCCAGCATGGCCTTGCGACGGTCGCCGAAGCCGGGGGCTTTCACGGCGGCAATCTTCAGCGAGCCACGCAGTTTGTTTACTACCAGGGTAGCCAGGGCTTCGCCGTCCACGTCTTCGGAGATGATAACCAGCGGTTTGCCGGTTTGTACCACCTGCTCCAGCACGGGCAGCAGCTCCTTCATGGTGCTCACCTTCTTGTCGTAGATGAGGATGAAGGGGTTGTCGAACTCCGCCTCCATTTTCTCGGGGTTGGTCACGAAGTAGGGCGACAGGTAGCCGCGGTCAAACTGCATGCCTTCCACCGTTTTTACTTCGGTTTCGGTGCCACGGGCTTCTTCCACGGTAATCACGCCTTCTTTGCCCACTTTGTCCATGGCGTCGGCAATCATTTTGCCGATTTCCATGTCGTTGTTGGCCGAAATAGCGCCTACCTGAGCAATTTCCGACGAGTTTTCAATCTTCTTCGACTGCGACTTGAGGTTGGCAACTACGGCTTGTACCGCCTTATCGATGCCGCGCTTCAGGTCCATAGGGTTGGCACCGGCGGCTACGTTTTTGGAGCCGGCCGTGTAGATGGCCTGGGCCAGTACGGTGGCAGTGGTGGTACCATCACCGGCCTGGTCGGCGGTTTTGCTGGCTACTTCTTTCACCAGCTGCGCGCCCATGTTTTCAACCGGATCCGACAGCTCAATTTCTTTAGCAACCGATACCCCGTCCTTAGTGATAGTGGGGGCACCAAATTTCTTGTCGATAACCACGTTGCGGCCTTTGGGGCCCAGGGTTACTTTCACGGCGTTTGCCAGTTTATCAACGCCGCGCTTGAGTTTGTCGCGGCCTTCGGTATCGAATTGGATGTTCTTAGCCATCGTGGGTTCGGGTGTTTGGAATCAGAGAGGAATGGAAAAAAGGAAACCTTACAGTACGGCAAAAATGTCCGACTCCTTCATGATGAGGTAGTCCTGGCCGTCCACGGTAATTTCGGTACCGGCGTATTTGCCGTACAGCACCTGGTCACCTGCTTTCACCTGGGGCTTGATGGTCGTGCCATTGTCGGCCACTTTGCCTTCACCTACGGCTACTACTTCGCCACGCTGGGGCTTTTCTTTCGCCGTGTCGGGGATGATGATGCCCGATTTGGTTTTTTCCTCGGCGGCGGCAGGCGCGATAATTACGCGGTCAGCCAGCGGTTTGATGCTAAGCGACATATTGTACGTTTTGGTTGAAAGGTTTACGTAAAACGAGTGGTGCCTGGGGTGCTACACTTCCTGTGCCAGCCCCGCAAAACCTGACAGAATGGACGCTAAAAGCCAACTTCCTGTCAGCCCTGGCAGAAAATCCGGCAGACAGGCTCGCCGCACTACGGCTTTCCGGCGCAACAGGTTGGGCCGATGAGTTGAGCCTGCCCCAAACAAAAACCGGTGGCTCCCGAAGGAACCACCGGTTTTGTAGAGAAAAAGCAAATGCACCTACTGCGCTGGCTGCGAAGCAGGCGTTGTAGCCGGGGCCGGGGCGGGAGCCGTAGCCGGAGCCGCACCAGGAGCCGTGGCTCCGGGCATAGCGGGTGCCGGAGTAGCCGGGGCAGGAGCCGGGCGCGACTCCTGGGCTTTCCGCTGATTGATGCTGCGGGCGGGGCCGGCCGTGGGAGCACCCCCAATTACGTGGGTGCCCAGGCTCAGGACCATCAGCCCAATGGCGAAGCCCCAGGTGAGCTTCTCCAATAGGTCACCGGTGCGTTTTACGCCCATGAGCTGAGCTGCACCACCAGCGCCAAACTGGCTGGAAATTCCGCCCCCCTTGGGGTTCTGGGCCAGCACCACTACGGCCAGCAGAAAGCAAACAAGAAGAATCAGGGCAATAAGAGCGTAGTACATCTACTCCGAAGGTTGTTGCAGTTGTTGTATTTGGTCGGCAAAATACGCCTTTTTTTCGGGCTGGCGCTCCATCAGGCGCTCATATATTTCGATGGCCTTATCCTTCTTACCCTGCCGCACCATGATTTTGGCCAGACTTTCGGAGGCTATGGCCGGGGCCGCACTGGTGCTGCGCACTGATAAGTCGGGTTGTTCCTCGGCCGGTAGGGGCAGACCTGCCGGCGTTTTGATGCGCGGCTGGGTTTTGAGGAAGCGGTTAATCAGATCCAGCGACGACGCAACCGGCTTGGGCTTGTGCGCTTTCAGGTGGGCTAGTAGCAACGCATCCGGCTCAAAGAAAGCATCCAGGGGCAAATCCAGCGTGTAGGCATCGTGGGCCTGCAAGTCGTAGCCCAGCCGGCTGCCGGCCCCGAGGGCATACCCCAGGTCGGCATCGGCGCGGAACGGGGCGGTTACTACCGGAGCCGGTGCCGTAGCCAGAAAGCTGAGCGTTGGTAGTTCATCGTCTTCCTCATCCTCCAGGCCCGGCAGCTGATAGCCAACCGGCTCGGCAAGGGCGGGCTGACTAAGGCCAAACTCAAACCGGGAAATACCGCCGTCGGCCGGGGGGCGAATGGGCGGGGCCACGGCGGGCAGTACATCGTTATCTTCCGCTGCGGCCGCAGAAACCACTGTTTCGGTGATGGAAGGTTCAGCTGGAGCAGCTAAGGCTACCTCGTCCAGCTGTTGCTCCGCTGCGGGGGCAGATGCCTCCGGGAGGCTTGATTCGGCGACTGCCTCTTCAGAGGTAATAACTGAGTCTGGGTGCGGTATTTCAAATAGCTCTGCATCCGATGCTTCCGTCGGCAGTGTTTCGGGGGGCAGAGACTCGACTACTTCGGTAGTAGGCTCAACGTCTGGTACTTCAGTCAGAGTAGCAGACTCCGCAGCTTCCTGCGGCAAAAGAGCTGGGGTAGAGGCCGCCTCTGCCGGGAGCGAATCTGGCGTTGCAGCTAGTTCCTGTACAGGCGTAGCCTCTGGAAGAGCATCCGGCTCTGCTACTGCAACTGGCTCAACAACGGCCGATTCCGCTCGTGGAGTCTCGGGCGTGGCAGCGGGTTGAGGTGCTGCGGGCTGCTCCAGCAACTGGCGCAGCAACTCCCGGTCGGCGGCATACGTGGCAGCCCGGCGCAGGCGCTGGCTGGCCAGCATGCTACCCCGGTCGTGGGCCGCTTTGGCCAGCAACACGTGGGCCGTCTGGCAGTACGGAAACGCGGCGGCTAGTTGTTCCAACTCCCGGACTTCGGTATCCGAAATGCCGTCTACGTGGTCCAGAATATGCAAAAGCGACGCGCGGGTCATTCAATAATACACTAGAAGCGGCCTGCCGTGGCGGAAATGGCCAGTGGGCTGCACGGAAAGAAAAGTGGAGGACGTTAGGAGGGCTGCCCGCAGGACGTGGGCGGCACCAAGGGGCCAATTTAGGAATTTAGCCCGGTATAGTGGGAGCTACCAGTTGGCTACCGACTTATTAAACGCATCAGTAATGAGGTTGCGGAACAGCTCCCGCAGGGCCGTGGGGTCGTTGTTGATGCTGGTAATATCCTGGCTGGCGGGGAAGGGCCGGGTGGTTTGCAGGGTTTGCTCAAAGTCCTGTTTGGGGTCCTTAGTGTTGGTAAATTTCACCCGCACCTGAATGGTAAGCTGGTTGGCACCAGCCTGGTCCTGGCCATTGGTACTCTGGATGGCGGCCGGCGCAAAGTCATAGGCAATGATCTGGCCTTCAAACTGTAAGTCGCCGTCGCGCGGTACCAGCTTCAGCGAGGTATTACGCTGGAAATAGTCCTTGAAATCTTCCGTAAACCGCGGCGACAGGAACGAGGGCCCGTTGTTGGCGTTGTTGGCGAAGGTGGCAATGGATATCGTCTTGACCGTGGGGTCAATATTGGTGCCGCTAAACGAATAGATTCCGCAGCCGCTGAACAGCGGCAGCAGTAGCAGCAGACACAGCCCAAAAGCCCAGTTACGCTTGTTCCAGATCATATTGCTTGAGTTTCCGATAGAGGGTGCGTTCTGAGATGCCCAAATCATGCGCAGCATACTTACGCTTGTTATTGTGCTTCTTCAACGCTTTAATAATCATTTCCTTTTCCTTGGCCTCCAAACTCAGCGTTTCCTCCTCGGTTTCGTGCGAAATATCCTCCACGCGCTGCCCGTCTTCGTCCTCGTAGTCGGTGGCGTCTTCCACGGCCAGCTCGCGCGGGTTCAGGATAAATTCGGAAGGGCCTACCTCGGGGCGCAGGGGCCGGGCGGCCGGGCCCTCGTAGGGCGAAACCTGCACGTTGGTGAACAGGTGGCTGTTCTGGCGCAGCAGCTCCTGGGCGTCCTGGGCCGAGCGGGGCCCGCCGGCCATGTCCAGCACCAGCTTTTTGAGGTCCGTCATGTCGCGGCGCATGTCGAACAATACTTTGTACAGCAGGTCGCGCTCCGAGTAGGCGTTACCGGCTCCGTCGGTGGCGCTGCCGGCAGCGTGCACCAGCATGGGCAGCTGCGAAGATTGTTCCTGGGGCAGGTACCGGCGCAGGCCGCGGGCGTCAATTTCCCGGTCGGTTTCCAGCACCGACATCTGCTCAGCCACGTTCTTGAGCTGGCGGATGTTGCCGGGGAAGCGGAAACGCTGCAGCTCCTGCACCGCATCGGGGGTGAGGCTGATGGGTTTTACCCGGTAACGATCAGCAAAATCCGTGGCGAACTTTCTGAACAGTAAGTAGATATCGTCGCCTCGTTCACGCAGTGGTGGAACTGTAATGGGTACCGTGTTAAGGCGGTAGTACAGGTCTTCGCGGAAGCGACCTTCGCGCACGGCATCCAGCAGATTCACGTTCGTAGCGGCCACCACGCGCACGTCGGTCTTCTGCACTTTGGAGGAGCCCACGCGGATAAACTCGCCGTTTTCGAGCACGCGCAGCAGGCGGGCCTGGGTGCCCAAGGGCATTTCCCCGATTTCGTCCAGGAAGATGGTGCCGCCGTTGGTTACTTCAAAGTAGCCCTTGCGGGCCTCCTGCGCCCCGGTAAACGAGCCTTTCTCGTGCCCAAACAGCTCCGAGTCGATGGTGCCTTCCGGAATGGCCCCGCAGTTGATGGCAATGAACTGCCCGTGCTTGCGCGGCGACAGGGCGTGGATGATCTTGGAAAACGACTCTTTACCGGAGCCACTTTCGCCGGTAATCAGCACCGTCATATCGGTAGGCGCCACCTGGGCCGCCACCTGAATGGCGTAGTTCAGCGCCGGCGCGTTGCCGATAATGCCGAAGCGTTGCTTGATTGATTGTATTTCGGAAGGTGTCAAGTCGGGTTGGTGGTTTTTGGTTTTTGGTTTTTGGCAAGGATTACCGAAAACCTCAGCCTAATGAGCGGTAATAGCGAATGAAGCCTTGGACTAACTGAATACTGCTGATTATTTTTTGTTGAATATGCTCTAGTTGCTCCTGTGTGATAAATGCAAGATCAAAAGCCAAGTAGCATTGCGTTTCCAGCTCGTAAAGGGAACCACGCGCTATTACAAGGAAATGGATAGTGTCTTTGGGATGCTGACGACCACTGCCTTCGCTGATGTTAGACGGAACCGAAACGGCTGCCCGCCTCATCTGATTGGTTAACCCGTATTTCTCTAGTTCCGGGAATGTCTGGGTGAGGACGTAGATTTCCTTTACCAATTCCCGACTATGTAGCCAAACGCGCAAATCCTTATAATTCTGCTGCGGAGGCTTTTCCATGAAAATTGGAGTAGCTAGGTCAAGAACGGGAGCAAAAAACCAAAAACCACCAACTAAAAACTAACTACACAATTTCCCCAATCAGGGCCGCGCCGGTGGTGCTGGTAGCCAGTACGTCCACGTAGTCGCCTTTCTGGGCGGTGCCTTTGGGGAAGATGACCACCTGGTTCTGGCTGTTGCGGCCGCTCAGGTGCTCCTGGCTTCGCTTCGAGGGGCCTTCCACCAGCACGCGGTGCACGCGGCCCACCATGCGGGCGTAGCGGGCCCGGGCGTGCAGCTGCTGCCGGTCGATAATTTCCTGCAGGCGGCGCTTTTTCACCTCCAGCGAAATATCATCCTCCAGCTTGCGGGCGGCCAACGTGCCGGGGCGCTCTGAATAGAAGAAGTTATAGCCCATGTCGTACTGGGCGAAATCGAGCAGGGAGAGACTGTCCTGATGCTCCTCCTCGGTTTCGGAGCAGAAGCCGGCAATCATGTCGGTGCTGATGGCGCAGTCGTCGCCGAGGATGCGGCGGATGGCCTGCACGCGCTCCTCGTACCAGGGCCGGTCATAGGTGCGGTTCATCAGCTTGAGCACCCGCGAGTTGCCGCTCTGGGCCGGCAGGTGAATGTATTTGCAGATGTTCTCGTACCGGGCCATGGTGTGCAGCACCTCGTCGGTGATGTCCTTGGGGTGGGAGGTGGAGAAGCGCACCCGCAGCTCGGGGCTCACCAGTGCCACGCGTTCCAGCAGCTGGGCAAAGTTCACCTGCTCGGTACCGTCCTCGGAGGCCCACTTGTAGCTGTCCACGTTCTGGCCCAGCAGGGTCACTTCCTTATAGCCGGCCGCTACCAGGTCGCGGGCTTCCTGCACAATGCTGTGGGCGTCGCGGCTCCGCTCCCGGCCCCGGGTGAAGGGGACCACGCAGAAGGAGCACATGTTGTCGCAGCCGCGCATGATGCTGATGAAGGCCGTAATGCCGTTCGAGTTCAGGCGCACCGGCGTAATGTCGGCGTAGGTTTCCTCGCGGCTCAGCAGCACGTTCACCGCCTTCTGGCCGCCATCCACCTGCTGAATCAGCTGGGGCAGGTCGCGGTAGGCGTCGGGGCCCACTACCAGGTCCACCAGCTTTTCTTCTTCCAGAAACTTGCTTTTCAGACGCTCGGCCATGCAGCCCAGCACCCCCACCAGCAGGCCGGGGTTGCGCTTTTTGTGGCCGTTGATCTGCTTAAGGCGCATGCGCACGGTTTGCTCGGCCTTCTCGCGGATGGAGCAGGTGTTGAGCAGCACCAGGTCGGCGGAATCGAGCTGGTCGGTGGTGTCGAAGCCCTCGTTGAAGAGGATGCTCGACACGATTTCCGAGTCGGAGAAGTTCATCTGGCAGCCGTAGCTCTCAATGTAGAGCTTGCGGCTTTTGCCTGTGCGGGTGCTGGGGTTCACGCGTACTTCGCCCGAGGGTTCGTGGGCGTGGGTGGCGGCCTCCGTGGTGGGCGTGGGCAGGGTGGGCGTATCGAGGAAATCGAGGGTAATCAGTGGTTGGGACATGGCAAAGGGCCTGCAACAGGCAGCGGCATCACAATTCAGAGAACGGCAAAGGTAGCCTTTTTCGGGTGAAAATGACAGAATGGCAGGAGGTGGTTGGGTGGTTAGGTGGTTGGGATAAGGTCCGTCATTGCGAGGAGGCACGACGAAGCAATCCTTCCTTCCCCTTTTCTACACGCTGAACCCAAACGAAGCCCCCATACACAGCCCGTTTTAGAGTAGGTCGATGCTGGGCGCGCTGAAAAGGACGGATTGCTTCGTCGTGCCTCCTCGCAATGACGGACCTTATCCCAACCACCCAACCACCTACCTCACCACCGCGTCCAGCACTTCCAGGATTGCCCGGGCTTTGAGGAGGCATTCGGCGTACTCCCGCTCGGGGTCGGAGTCGTAGGTGATGGCCGAGCCGACCTGGAAGCTGAGGTGGCCGGTATCCTGGCGGTACTGCAGGCTGCGGATGACCACGTTGAAATCGAAGCCGCCGTCGGGGTCCACGTAGCCGATGCTGCCGCTGTAGAGGCCGCGGCGGGCCCGCTCGTAGTGCTCAATCAGCTGCATGGCCCGGATTTTCGGCGCGCCCGTCATCGAGCCCATCGGGAAGGCGGCGCGCAGCACGTCGGCGAGGCCGATTTCCGGGCGCGCCTCGGCCGTAACCGTCGAAATCATCTGCCACACGTGGCGGAACGGGTAGAGCCCGAACAGCTCGGGCACCTGCACCGAGCCGGTGCGGGCCACGCGGGCCAAGTCGTTGCGCACCAGGTCCACAATCATCAGGTTTTCGGCCCGTTCCTTTTCGTCGTGCAGCAGCGTCTGGCGCTGCTGCTCGTCCTCCGGCGGCGTAGCGCCGCGGCGGATGGTGCCCTTGATGGGCTGCGACACCAGCCGCGCCTGCTGCCGGGCCAGAAACCGCTCGGGCGAGGCGCACAGCAGGTAGTGGTGGTGGTGCCGCACGAAGCCCGCAAACGGGGCCGGTGAGGCCGCATTCAGCCGCAGAAACACGTCTACCGGGTCAATCCGCACGTTTTCGGCGTAGAACTCCTGGCATAGGTTCAGCTCGTACACCTCCCCATTCAAAATATCCTCGCGCACGGCCTGCACTGCCGTCAGGTATTCTGCCTTGGGCATCCGTGGGGTGAAGATTGGCACCGCGGGGGGCGGCAGCGTCGGCACCGCCATGGCCAGAATAGCCGCCAGCACCCCAGCGGTGCGGCCGTGGATTTCGAGGTGGTCGGCGCGCCAGTGCAGCCAGGTGTGGGGCTGGAAGAAGTGCAGCGCCGGCCAGGCGAGGCCCGAGGGGTTGGCGCTGCGCAGGTCCTCTAGTTCGTTTTTAACGTCGTAGGTGACAAACCCCAGCCGGGGGGCGGCTCCATCGGTAGCTGCCAGCCAGGAGCTCAGCTCAGTGAGGGAGCGGGGCGCGCCGGGGGCGTCCTCGGCTACGCCCAGCAGCCGCCGGAAAGGGCCTTCGGGATAGGCCAGGTCGTTGGATTCCAGGTAGGCGCAATGCGGAAACTGCGCGGCCCAGCGCAGAGCGCGGGCGCGGAAGTCGGGCGGGAGGGACGAAAGCGGAACGGAAAGCACAGGGCAAAGGTACGGGACCGAACGGCCAACTTGCTTTGACGAGGACCGGTGGACCGCGTACTAGAAAGGCCGTCGTACAGAGCCGGAGCCGAAGCATCTCGCTCGGCTGACGTCTGAATAGCATTGCAACGTCAGCACGCGAGATTCCTCGGCTTCGCTCGGAATGACGTTCTATATCCTGCTCTCAGCAGCCTCACTCGCCCAGCTCCTTCAGCGCCAGTTTGGCTTTGGTGTCGGTGCTGTTCTTGTACTCGTGGCGGGGGTAGCTCAGGGCTTTGCGGAAGTAGGCGCGGGCGGTGGCGGCCTGGCCCTCGGCCTGGTACAGGTAGCCGAGCTGCAGCGCCGACTGGGGCGCGAAATAGTAGGATGCCGTGCCGGCCAGGGCAATGGTGCGGGCGTAGTAGGGCCGGGCCGAGTCGGGGCGGCCGAGCAGGTGCAGGGCCCGGGCGCGGCGGTAGGGCTCCTCCAGCCGGTCGCGCAGGGGCGTGGTGGCGGTGGGCTCGAAGCCGTCGAGGGTGGCCAGGGCCGGGCGGTAGTAGCCGCCGTCAATCTGCAGGCGGGCCCGGGTAAGCACCGGGTTCAGCGGCTGCCTATCCTCCAGAAACCGTTGGGCGTAGGTGTCTTCCTCCAGCACCGTGCGGCCGCCCGCACCAATCTGTCGGCGGTACTTATCGGCCGCGGCCGGGTTGCCGCCCAGCCACGCCGCCAGATACAGCTTGAACCAGGCATCCTTGCGGTAGTGCTGGCCCGGGTACTGCTGCAGAAACAAGAGGTTCTCGTGCTGCGAAGCCGCGTACTGGCCCTGGTAGAGCAGCAAATCGGCAGCCATGTGGTGCAGGTAGGGCAGCGGCAGGTACTCGGGGCCGGTGGGCCGGGTGCGGTAGGCGGCCAGGGCCTCGTCGGTGCGGTGCTGCTTCTTGAGCTGGCTGATGAGCAGGTAGCTCAGGAGCTGGCTGCGGGGCTGCTGGCGCTGCAGCGTGCCCATGAGCGTAAGGGCTGCCTCGGGCTTTTTGTAGTAGGTTTCCTCCAGCAAAGCCAGAATCAGCCGGCTTTCCAGCTGGAAGTCGTTGGGCTCGGCGGCCGCCCGGCGCAGGTTGTGCAAGCCGGCTTCCACGGACCCCGGCAGCCCCAGCAGCTTCAGAAACCAGCGGTACGACTCGGGCAACGAGCCAATGAAAAACTGCAGCATGCCCAGCGTTTTGCGGGCCGGCAGGTACTGCGGGTAGCGGCGCACCACCTGCTGCATGGCCAGGTAGCTCTGGCGCAAACTCCAGGCCCCCTGCACCTCGTGCCCGAATACCACCTGCGCGGCGGCCTGGTGCAGCCGGATTTCAGCGGCGGTGTAGGCCGGCAGGGCCCCGGCGGGCAGCTGCTGCAGCTGCTTCAGCCGTTGGTCCTGGGCCTGCACGGTGGCCGCGTACCGGCTGGCATCCTGACTGATGAGCAGCTCCGTGATGCCGAGGCAGTCCTGCACCAGCAGCGTGCCGGCGTCGGAGCCGTTGAGCAGGGCCCGGGCCGCGGCGGGGCGCATGTTCAGCACTTCGGCGTAGGCTTTGGCCTGGGTGGGGGTGAGCGTATCGCGCGGGGGCTCGCCAAAGCAACGGCCGGGCACAAGGGTGTACAGCAGCAGCCACAACAGCCACTGCGAACCACTGCGCATTCCCCTGCGAACCACTGCGAGAAAACTCATAAAAACAAAAAAAGAACGGCCCCGAAACAAGGCCGTTCTTCTCTTAAAGACGCAAAATAGCTTAGGCGTTGCGGGCCTCTACGTCGGCCAGTACGCGGCCGCAGTGCTCGCACACGATGATTTTCTTGTGGGCGATGATGTCGGCCTGGCGCTGGGGCGGTACGGTGTTGAAGCAGCCGCCGCAGGCGTCGCGCTTCACCGTTACCACGGCCAGTCCGTTGCGCACGTTGCCGCGGATGCGGGTGTAGGCCATCAGCAGGCGCTCCTCCACTGGCTTCACGGCTTCGGCGCGCTCATCCATGAGCTTTTTCTCATCGGCTTCGCTTTCGCCCACGATGGTTTCCAGCTCCGACTTCTTGTTGTCGAGGTCTTTCTTCCGCTCGTCCAGCTTCTGCTTGGTGCCGCTGATTTCCTGGTTTTTCAGCTCAATCTGGTACTGAGCTTCTTTGATTTTCTTCTCCGAAATCTGGATTTCCAGCTTCTGGAGCTCAATTTCCTTGGCAATGGCCTCGTACTCGCGGTTATTGCGGACGTTGGTTTGCTGGTCTTCGTAGCGCTTAATCAGGCCGTCGGCGTCCTTGGCGTTCTGCTTGCGCTGTTTAATCTGGTCGTTGAGGCCGGCAATTTCTTCGTCGAACTTGCTCACGCGCACCTCATAGCCCGCAATTTCGTCCTCCAAGTCCTGCACTTCTTCGGGCAGGTCGCCGCGCACGCGCCGGATTTCGTCGAGCTGCGAATCGATGCGCTGCAGGTTCAGAAGGGCTTCCAGCTTGCTGGCTACCGGAATTTCCGCGGACGGATTAGAAATCATAACGGACTGGGTTGGTGAGGGTCTCTGCAATCAAGAGCGCAAAAGTACTTCCAAAGTTGCCCATAAGCAAATCCCGGAAGATTTCGCCGGTGAACTGCTCACTCTCAAAATGCCCTACGTCGCAGAGCATCAGGCGGCCTTCGGGCAGGAAGTATTCGTGGTATTTCAGGTCGCCGGTGACGTAGGCCTGGGCCCCGGCGGCGCGGGCCTTGCCAATCAGAAAGCTGCCTGCCCCGCCGCACAGCGCCACCGTGCGGATGGGCTCCCCGAACTCGGTGTGCTTGACCACGGGCACGCCCAACGCCGCGCGCAGCCGCTGCCGAAACTCGGCGGGCATCAGGGGCTCGGGCAGCTCACCCACCATGCCGGAGCCCACCTCCTGGTGCAGGTTTTCCAGCTTGATCAGCTCGTAGGCCACTTCCTCGTAGGGGTGGGCCTGGCGCAGGGCGCGCAGGGCGGCGGCCTGCAGGTGCAGGGGCAGCAGCACTTCTACGCGGTCCTCGGAGCCGGTGTGGGGCTGGCCGCGCTGGCCGCTGAACGGGTTTGTTTCCGGGCCCGGGGTAAAGGTGAAGGTGCCCTCCGAGCGGAAGCTGCACTCCGCATACTGCCCAATCTGGCCCGCGCCGGCCGCGTACAGGGCCTGCAGCACGGCCTCGGTGTGGGTGGGGGGCACGTAGGTAATGAGCTTGCCCAGCAGCCCGGGCTTGGGGTCGAGGATGCGCAGGTTCTGCAGGCCCAGCTTCTCGGCCAGCTTGCGGTTGACGCCGTGCCGCACGTTATCCAGGTTGGTGTGGGCGGCGTAGATGGCCACATCATGGCGGATGGCTTTGAGCAGGGTCTGCTCCACCTCGTTGGCCCCGGTGAGGCGCTTGAGGGGTTTAAAGATGAGCGGGTGATGGGCCACCACCACGTTGCAGCCCCGGCGCAGGGCCTCGTCCACCACGGCGGGGGTGCAGTCGAGGGCAATGAGCACGCCGCGCACTTCCAGTTGCGGGTCGCCGCACTGCAGGCCGGCGTTGTCGTAGCTTTCCTGGTAGGCTGGCGGGGCGGCCTGTTCCAGCACCCGCATCAGGTCGAGGAGCTTGGGCATGTTTGGGTAAGGTGAGAAATCCGGGGAATGGGGTAAATGTGAGCAAAATGAATGGATATGCATAGGAATGGCAAACGGAGAAACGCGCACCAGGCGGCTTCCCAACGGTTCCGGACATATTGCTCCCATTTCAACCCATTCGCTCACATTCCATTAACACTTCCACGTAACGGGCCACGTTTTCTGCCAGATTTCGGCGTTTGTACTGCATCAAAAACCGCGGATGGTCGAGCACGTGAATCTGGTTAAACAGCTGTAGCTCCTCGTTCAGTCGTTGCAGGTACTGGGCGTTGCGGCGGCCCAGGCACACCACTGCCTGCCGGGCCAGCCCCACTTCCGTTACCTGCTGTTGCAGCGAGGCCCGGATGCCGGGCCACAGCGCGTCGGTTACCGCTGGCGAGTCGTAGAAATTATAGTTGCGGCCGTCTTTCAGCAGCACCAGCGGGTAAAGGGAGCCCAGGAAAAACCGCTCGTAAAAAGCCGCCGGGCCGCCCAACGCCAGAATGACCTGCTGCACAAACTCGCTGGAGGGCTCCCGGCGGCGCGGCAACTCGTTCGGGATGCCCCAGTCGGAGAGGGTGGCGGGGTCGGTGAAGGCCACGCCGGTGCGGCCGTTGCCCAGGCGGCCGGGGTTGATACCCAGTAAGGCCACCCGGGGCTGCTCGCCGCGGTAGTAGAGCCGGGCAAACTGCGTGAGCAGCTCCCGCGGCCCCGGCTGCTGGTAGGGACTAACGGCCTCCACGCCCTCGGGCAACGCGGGCGGCAGCGGAAACTGGGTGAGGAAGCGAAGCAGGCGGTCGGCGAAGGGCATAGACGGCTTTACGGCAGTTGGCGGTGGAAGGGTGGGGTGGCAGGCACATGCCATTCGGCGCGGGGCAACCGTTACCTTTGCCTGTGCTATGCCCCACCTGCTTTCCTACCTGCTGCTGCCCCTGAGCTGGCTGTACGCGGCCGTACTGGCCGGGCGCAACTGGCTGTACGAGCAAGGCTGGAAGCCGCAGACGGCCTTCCCGGAAGTGCCCGTGCTGAACGTGGGGAACCTGCGGGTGGGCGGCACCGGCAAAACGCCCCACGTGGCCTGGCTGGTGCAGTGGCTGCGGCAACAAGGGCAGCGGCCGGCGCTGCTAAGCCGGGGTTACGGCCGCCGCACCCGCGGCTACCGCCTCGCCGGCCCCGCCGACACGGCCGCTACCGTGGGCGACGAGCCGCTGCAGCAGTATCAGCACTTTGCCGGGCGGGTACCGGTGGCCGTGTGCGAAGACCGCGTGGCCGGCATCCGGCAGCTGCTTCATCAGGTGCCCGGCCTTACGGCCGTGGTACTCGACGA
This sequence comes from Hymenobacter sp. 102, assembly GCF_049949205.1. Classification (NCBI taxonomy): domain Bacteria; kingdom Pseudomonadati; phylum Bacteroidota; class Cytophagia; order Cytophagales; family Hymenobacteraceae; genus Hymenobacter; species Hymenobacter sp. 102. Next base: position 805,723 of record NZ_CP188172.1, on the reverse strand, counting down.
TGCCTACCAGCACCGCCGCGTGCGCCCGGCCTGCAACATCCTGCTCACCGAGCAGCAGCGGCCATTTTACGAGGACTGGGTGCTGCCCGCCGGCCGCCTGCGCGAGAGCCGCGCCGGGGCCCGCCGCGCCGATGTGATTATTGTAACCAAATGCCCGCTGCAACTGCCGGCCGCCGAGCAGCAGCAGATTACTGGGCACATCCGGCGCTACGCCCGGCCCGACGTGCCGGTGCTGTTTTCGGGGTATGCTTACGGAGCGCCGGTGGCGGTGCCCGGCACCGGCGCCAGTACCCAGCCCGGGCCGGAAGTGGTGCTGCTGACGGGTATTGCCCAGCCCGGGCCGCTGGTGGAGTATCTGGCGGAAGCTGGCTACCGCATCCGGCACCATGCCCGCTTCGCCGACCACCACGCCTTCACGCCGGCCGACCTGCAGGCGCTGGCTGCGCAATTACAGCCGGGCCAGTGCGTTCTGACCACGCAGAAGGACGCCGCGCGCCTGCTGGAACCGCATTTGGCTGCAAGTGTGCGCAATTTGCCCGTATTTTACATTCCTATTGACGTTCACTTCCTGGCCGACGGCGCTGCCCGGCTCACGGAGCTGCTCACCGCTTATTTTCCGCCCCACGTTGCTGTCTGACTCACTGCCGACTTCCTTTTTTTTCGCCGTGGCCGCTTCTGCCAAGCGCCCGGGGCGGGTGCGCTGCCGGGTGCGCCGGGTACTGCCCGTGGCGGCGCTGCTCGGGGCCGGCCTGCTGCCTGCCATGAGCCACGCCCAGGTGCTCGACGACTCTACCAAGGTCCGCTACGGAGCGCATACCACCTTCATTCTGAAGGAGCGGGACTTGTTGCGCGAAGACACGCTGGGCCAGGTGATTGATACGACCCTCACGCGCCTGCCGCAGCAGCGTTACTGGGCCCACGATACCACGTTTCAGCAGGATCTGGGTAACTTCGGCACGGCCTCGCGGCGGCTTTTGTGGGAGCCGAATCTGGAGCTGGGGGCCCGCCTGGGCCGCAACGTATTCGATAAATACGCCCGCAACTCGGCCGATATTCCGTACTACGATACCCGCTCGCCCTACACGTTTTTCCGCTTTCACCAGGGCAACCCCTACGAGCAGATTTTTGAGCTGTCGTATGCCCGCAGCCTGAAAAAGCACTTCAACGCGGGCTTTGCCTACGAGCGGTTTGGGTCCAATAAAGCGGTGGCCGTTACCAACACCAAAACCGGACAGGTAGAGCACAGCAACTTCCTGTTCTTCGTGCGCTACGACTCCCCCGATGGTCGTTACCACGCCATGGCCAACTTCAATACCTCCCGCCATAAGGCCGTGGAGCAGGGGGGAATTCAGCCTCAATTGGTGACAAACAATCCTGCCGCGCCCAGTGACTTCGATGAGCATGGGGATGTAATTCTCTCTCAACTATTTGAATATCAGCGCGAGGTTGTCAACCTGACCAAAGCCATCAATTACGAGGACCGGGACGAACTGCGGCTGGCCCACACGTACCGGCTGCTAGGCCGGGGCCTCACGGCCTACCATATCATTGATTACCGCCGCCAGCTCAACAAGTACACCGACGAGGCCCTTTCCAGCACTAACGGAATAGTACGCTTTTACCCGCTGATCCGGCGCAGCACCGTGCAAACCGACGACCGGGCCGAGTTCCGGCAGCTGGAAAACACGGCGGGCTTCATGGGTAACACCCGGGCTGTAGAGTACCGCCTGTATGCCCGCCTGCGCAACGCGAGCCTGGATACCCGCAGCCGCTCCGACCTGCCCGCCCAGCCCGCGCTGAAAAAGCTGCAGCCCGTTGATACCACCCAGCTGTTCGTGGGCGGCACGGCCGCCTTCCAGTACCGGCAGTTTGCCATCGAAACCGCCGGCGAAATTCGGCCTACGGCAAAATTCTCCGAATTGGGCAGTACGGAATACTGGCTGCGGGGCGCCGCCCGGCTGGGGCCCATCAGCGGAGAGGTACTGCTCAGCAGCTACGCCCCCACGCTCACGCAACTGCGCTTCGAGGGCAACCACTATAGCTGGGACCATACCGCCGGCAGCACCGACCCGTTCGAGAACACGCAGGTGCAGCAGCTGCGCGTGCGGGCGGCCCGGCAGCTGGGCATTCACTACCTGGAAGCCGTGGGCACCGTGGCCAATATCCAGAACTTGGTGTATTACACGGCCAATGCGCCCGGCGGGCAGTTTGGCGCGCCCCAGCAGTTGGGCACGGCCCGGCAGCTTACCACCTTCATGGCCCGCTACCGCCTGAACTGGGGCAAGTTTGTGGCCGACAACCAGGCAACCTACACTATTGGGGCGGGTGCCGATAACCCCGGCCTGCGCATTCCGGCCGTGGTGGCCGAGTCGCGGGTGTATTACGAGGGCTACCTGTTTAAAAAGGCGCTGCTGGGCCAGGTGGGTGTACAAGGCTACTTCCAGTCGCGCTGGAAGGCCTACGACTACAGCCCCAGTACCCAGCAGTTTTACGTGCAGGACCGCTTCACCATTCGTAATACGCCGGTGGTGGATGTGTTCCTGAGCGGCGACATCCGCACGGTGGGCATTTTTCTGAAAATGGCCTACGTAAACCAGTTTCTGCCCCAGCCCGGCTATTTCGCCACGCCGTACTACGCCGCGCTGCCCCGCCGCTTTGAGTTTGGCCTGCGCTGGCAGTTCTTTAATTAATTTGTAAAGTGGTGAAAGAGCGGAATTCTGGCCTGGTAATGAGCAGATGGTAAGCCGTTTGCAGCGTCATAATTTCATTTTTTTACCACTTCACCGTTGCCTTCATGAAAGAAAAAACCATTCTTAAGCTTAAGCTGAACTCTGACCCGCGGTGGGTGGATATTGCCAGCAAAAACATCGTGGACATTCTGGTGGATCATGCCTACTGCGAGCAGAAAGCAGCCAGCACCGGCATTTCGCTGATTGTGAAGTACCCCGAGAAAACCCGGCTGGTAGAAGAGCTGACGGCCCTGGTAGCCGAAGAATGGGAGCATTTTGCCCGGGTGCTGCAGGAACTGCGCAAGCGGGGCCACGAGCTGGGCCGGCCCCGCCGCGACGAGTACGTGGTGCAGCTGATGGCCCACGTGCGCAAGGGCGGAGCCCGTGAGCGGCAGCTAATGGACCAGCTGCTGGTAAGTGCTCTGATAGAGGCCCGTAGCTGCGAGCGGTTCAAGCTTTTGTGGAAGCACATTCCTGACCCCGAGCTCAGCCAGTTTTACTACGAGCTGATGGCCTCCGAGGCCGGCCACTTCGTGAGCTACGTGGACCTAGCCAAGGAATACTGTGACCCCCGCGAGGTAGATGACCGCCTGCAGGAACTGCTGAAAATTGAGGGCGAAATTGTAACCAGCCTGCCCGTGCGCGACGACCGGATGCACTAAGTAGCAAAACCGACGAGTATAGAATTGTTTGAATATAATTTGTAGTATATCCATAGAATTTTATACTTTGGTCATTCCTGCTGTATTTTACCCTTATGAAACAGACTGTACTTCTGCTACTTATTGTGCTGTTTGGATTGTCGTGCGGTGCTCAAGCGCAGGCCCCGGCCGAAGTGGCGCCAGCAACCATGAATTTCTGCGGGGTTGAGTTGCCAGTAGAAGGGGGCTGCACGCCCGAATCAAAGTACGCGCTGACTTGCGGAAACTACCAGCTCAACTGGATGTATCTGGATTTCAGCCTGATGAAAACGTATCCGCAGCAGTTCATTAAACAGGCGGAAAAAAAGCACAAAGGCACGGAAAAACAGCCGCTGGAATGCAGCATTCTGGGCGGCCCTATGGTACAGGGAGTCCGGCTAAGCTACCCGACTGAGGCCGGGGGCATGGCCTACGAGCTGATTGTATTCGGTGCCGCTAAAGGCCAGCCGGTGCTGGTGGACGTAGTGCTGCCCATGGACCCTGAAAAAACCTCCGACCTGCCTCCGACGGTTCAGAAAATACTGCACCTGTCTAAATAGCAGGTGGATAGTCTGGCTGTTGTAGTGGCAGAGCCGGGGCGTGGGAGGCAAGCAGGCCCGTCGGCACCGACAACTCGCCGGTGTGCGGGTCAATCAGGCCGTTGCGCTCATCCTCAATGTTGGTTGCCTGCGTGTATACGTCGCCGGCAATGGGGCGCTTGCGCATTTCCTGCTTGAACTGCCGGATGCGCTCCGTGCGCTCCTCCGAGCTTTGGGGGCCGCCGTAATCAGCAAATCCGAAACCGCCCCATTCACTCACAATCAGGGGTTTTTGCCGGCCATAGAAGAACGGGTCCCCGATTACCAGCGGCAGTACGGCCACGTTATTCAGGTCGCCCTGCACCATGCGGTCCAGCAATTCCGTCCAACGGGTCAGCTCGGGCGTGTAAATATGGGCCGTGAGCAGGTCCGACTTCAGCCGGCCTTCCTGCGAAATATGCTGCCATCCGTCGTTATCCACCACCAGGAACTGTGGGTGCTGGATGTGCAGGTAGTGGTACATATCCACAATGTAGCGGCGGGTGTCGGGGTTGGTGGCAATGTCCTGAGCGCCCCAATCCTCATTGTACAGGCTCCAGATAACCACTGACGGGTGCGACTCCATCAGGGCCAGCATGCGCAGCAGCTCGGCCCGGTGATTTTCGCGGCTGCGCGGGGTGCTGGAGTGGGGGCTGGGCACTTCCACCCACAACAATAGTCCCAGCTCGTCGGCTAACGCGTAGATGCGCGGGTCGACGCCGGCAATGTGCACGCGCACCAGGTTACAGCCCAAGGCCTGCATGGCGTGCATGTGGCGCTGCATTTCTTCGAAAGTGGCCGTACCAGGCTGGTACAGAATGCCATCCAGGTACGTCGGCTCGTTGTTCAGATACACGTAGGTACCCCGGGACTCTATTTTGCGCAGACCGAAATGGGTTTCGATTTGGGCTGAGTAGCCGTTTTCGTCAATCAGATGAGCCACCAGCCGGTACAGGTTGGGGGCACCCGGGGCCCAGAGGCGGGCTCCGGGTACTTCCATCACTACCCGTTGCTGCCGTTGGCCTACTTCCAGGCGCAACGGAAAATCGGCAGTAGCCAAGGGCTGGCCGGAGGTAGTCGTTGGGTCGAACACCTGCAGGCGCAGCGTGTAGTGCCCGGGGTCGTGGATGCGGGTGGTGAGGTTGAAGCGTACCATCCGGTCTTCAATCACGCTGTCAACCCCCACGCGGGAGCGGAGGCGGTTGCGCTCCACCATCTCCAGCCACACGCTGCGCACAGCCCCGGTATAAGTCTGGTACCAGATGCCGCCCCGCTTGTACACGTGCGACTCCTGCTTGCCCCGGGGCGTTTCGGCGTCCATAGTATCCACGATGCGCACCGTGAGGCGATTTACGGGCCGCAGGTGCTCCTCGCGCAGCTCAAAGGAGAAAGAAGTGTACTCGCCATAGTGAATGGCTTCACCTTCGATAGTAGAAAGCTGGAAGCCATTGAGCCACACCTGCGTTTCGTAGCCACAGGCCCCGAAAGTAAGTTGAAACAACGAGTGGGCATCATCCGCGTCGCGCTCAGGCAGTTCAAACAGCCGCTCATACCAGACCACCACCTTATCGTGCCAACCGGGGGAGTCGGGCCGGGCCAGGCGCAGGTGCTCCTCTACCGAGCCGGGCCAGCTGGCGGTGCTGTCGTAGGTATGGGAGAGGTGCCAGGAGTCCTGCAGGCCAACATCGTGCGTGTCTAGGGCAAACTTCCACTCCCCGTCCAGCAGCAGGTAGTTATTAGCGCGCAACACGGCCCGGGGCAGGGGATTCGCCGTGCGGATATCGTGCTGGTGGTTGGAGTAACCGTAGTTGGCCGGCGTGGAAGTTGACATGGCAGCGGGGAAAGGTGGTAGTCTAACAACGTAGCTACTCCCGCCGCGGATGCTTCTGCGGTAATAAAATGCACGCTGGTCCACGTAAAGCAGTGCGAGCCGGCGTGGGTGGCAGAGTAGTACTTCCGGAGCCGTACTGTTAGGTTTTCTGCTTCTTTTTCTTGGCCGCCGGGAACAGAATGTTGTTGAGAATGAGGCGGTAACCGGGAGAGTTAGGGTGCAGGCTCAGGTCGGTAGGCTCTTCCTCCACGAGGTGCTGGTAGTCCTCGGGGTCGTGGCCGCCATAAAAGGTCCAGGTGCCTTTAGCCAGGGTGCCATGCATGTACCGCACCTCGCCGGAAGCTTTGTTTTCGCCCATTACAACCACGTCGGGCTTCACCAGTTGCTTGCGGAAGGCAGTGGTCTGGCCCATGAAGCCTTTCACAGTCCGCTCGTGGTTTTGGGTGAGCATAGTGGGCACCGGGTCGTACTTGGCCGAAAAGTTGAACAGCTGGAAGTAGTCGTTGTCCTCGTACACGCCCCGTTCGCGCGGGTCCATGTCGATGTTACTGTACTCGTACTCAAACGGGTTCATGCGCAGCTGGAAGTTCTGAAAGGCCAGCGTGCGGTTGAAATTAAGCTTGGACTGAGCCTGCTGGTCGGCGGGGTCCCCGTCGTACATGCTTTCCACCATATCCACGCCCAGCCCGGCCAGGGCAATATCGTAGGAGTCGGTGGCGGAGCACATGGCAAATAGGAAGCCCCCACCGGCAATGAATTCCTGCATTTTCACGGCCACGGCCCCCTTCATCTGGCTGACTTTGGTAAAGCCGTTGCGCTTAGCGGCGGCTTCGGCGTCGCGTTGTTGCTGCTGGTACCAGGGCCGGGAGCGGTAGGTAGCGTAGAATTTGCCGTATTGCCCCGTAAAATCCTCGTGGTGCAGGTGCAGCCAGTCGTACTTGGGCAGGTCACCGCGCAACACCTCGTCGTCGTAAATCTGGGTATAGGGAATTTCGGCGTAGGTGAGCACCATGGTCACGGCATCATCCCAGGGTTGCTTGCCTTTAGGCGTGTACACCGCAATTTTGGGCACCTTCTCCAGCTTCATCACGTCCATGTTAGCGTTGGGGTCGGCTATTTCGGAGAGGATGCTGGTGTACTGGGCCTCAGAAATTACCTGGTACGTAACGCCGCGCACAGCCAGCTCGTTTTCGGCCCCGGGGGCCACGTCGCAGGCAAAAGCGCCGCCCCGGTAATTAAGCAGCCAGTCCACCTCCACCTGCTTGCCCAGCAGCCAGTACGCCGCCCCATAGGCCTTCAGGTGCTCCTTCTGGGAGTTATCCATCGGGATGAGAATGTGGTTGGCCCGAACTGCCAGAGACTGACTCAGGGCCGCCAGCACCAGCAAAAAAGGGAGGAAGCGAGGGAAATTCATGCGCAGGTAACGTCCAAATACGGCGGTATGATAGTTCAGCCAACGCAACGGCCGGCTGGCTACCGAAATTCGCAGGGAAAGCCGAAATTTCAGCCGAATCCGTGCAATTAAAGGTAGCGAATCCGGATGGGAGTTTCGTAGAAAACCCGTTACCTTGCGCAACCAGCCCCTGTTGGCCCGGCCCGCAAGCCGGGGGCGTTGGCTGGTTTCGTTCCCTTGTTGGCTGCCGCGTTATGCACTTGCTGGAAAACATCAAAGAGGCGTTTCGTTCCATTCAGAGCAATTTGCTGCGCACGGTGCTGACGGCCCTGATTGTGAGCATTGGTATCATGTCGCTGGTGGGCATCCTCACGGCCATTGATGCCATGAAGGCCTCGCTGAACTCCACGTTTGCCAGCCTGGGGGCCAATTCGTTTGAAATCAAGGCCAAGGGCTATTCCAACCGGGTGCGCCGGGGGGGAGTGCAGGGCAAGCAGTACCCGGCCCTCACGTACCTGCAGACCCGGCAGTACAAAACGCAGCTGGCCGAAGAAGCCAAAGTGGGGGTTTCGGCCCAGATTGCCGGAGCCGTGGAGGTGAAGGCCAACGGCATCAAAACCAACCCCAACATGCAGGTAGTGGCCGGCGACGAAAACTACCTGATGATTCAGAACTACAACCTCAGCAGCGGGCGGGTATTCTCGCCGGCCGAGCTCGACAACGGGGCTAATGTGGTGATTGTCGGGGCCGAGCTCAAGGAGAAGCTGTTCCCGGGCCAAAGTCCCCTCGACAAGTACGTGTACATGCTGGGTCGTCGGTTTCTGGTAATTGGCGAGTTGGAGAAAAGTGGCAGCAGCATGGGCGGCAAAGGCGCCGACCGGCTCCTGCTGATTCCGCTGGAAACCGGCAACCAGCTGCCCCGGCAGCGCGCCCTCACCTACGACGTAAAAACCGCCACCACCGACCCCACGCAACTCACCTACCTCACCGGCGAAGCCACCCGCATCATGCGCGCCGTGCGCCGCGACCAGCTGGGCCAGGAAGACAGCTTCGAGCTGGAGCGCTCTGACTCCCTGGCCGGCAAGCTGGATGCGTTGTCGGGCAACATGAAGATGGGCGGCTTTCTGGTGGGCTTTATCACGCTGCTCGGGGCCAGCATTGCCCTCATGAATATCATGATGGTATCGGTAACGGAGCGGACCCGAGAAATCGGTATTCGGAAGGCGCTGGGGGCAACTTCCCTGCAAATCCGGCAGCAGTTCCTCATCGAGGCCATCGTCATCTGCGTGATGGGCGGTACGCTGGGCATCCTGTTGGGCGTGGCCATGGGCAACGGCGTGTCGTTGCTGGTGGGCAGCGCCGGCTTCGTGGTGCCCTGGCTCTGGATGTTTATTGGCCTGGTGATTTGCGTAACCGTTGGGCTGGCCTCCGGCTACTATCCGGCCAGCAAAGCCGCCGGCCTCGACCCCATCGAGTCGTTGCGGTTTGAGTAGCGGCAGTAGGAGAGAGGCCGAGTTGGAGGCGTTGGCTATAGCCCATTCGCTTACCGGAAAGCGGGTTCACCTCCGGCTAACGGCGGCTCCGCAGCCCGTAACTTTTGCCTTCCGGCTCATCACTAAACCAGCGCTAATGTGTTCCCCGGAGTTGGCCTTCTGCTCCGCCTGATTTCCCGGCGGCCGCGCAATCGGGCCGATGAAAACCAGCTCCGGCAAGAGCTACTGGCGCATCAGCGCCGGCAGCTCCTGCAAGCCCGCATCCCCAATCTGAATACAGCCCGGCAGGAGGTTGGTCCTCACCTCGATTCGCTGGTTCAAGTGCTGATCCAGCACGACCCAGCGGGCCTGGGAGCCGATGCCGAAGCTTCGCCCCTGTATCCGGAGCTAGCCCGCACCCTGCTCTACCAACTGCCCAAAGCCGCCACTCCCGAGCAACGGCTGCGCCTGCTGCAATAGGAGCTATACCTGTGGTTTGGCCGGCAGGCACCGCCGCCTGAATCCGGGGATGCATTGACGTTGGCTTTGGAAGAATGGTGGCGGCAGCGTGGGGCCGGCTTGGAAACGTCATTGGGGTAGAGGCACTCCCATTTTTTTTGCCCGTATCCGTCAGCGGTGCGTGTGGTAAGGCCCGAGACGTTTCGTAGCTCCCTATAGGTAGCCTATGCAATAGCCCGCCTCATTGCGTAATAGGTACTACGTCGTTTTGAAACGCTATGCGTAGCCAGACTAGCGCGGCAGAATAAGGAAACTAGTATTTTGGTCATTTATACATACATTTGCGTAAATAACCATTTGGATATATGGCCGAATCATCAACAGTAGGGCAGCGCATTGCGCAACTGATTCAGCAGTTAGGACTGAGCAAAAACGCCTTTGCCATTTCCCTGGACAAAACCGCAACTGTTATTCAACATTTGGTTGAAGAGCGAAATAAGCCCGGTTTTGACCTTTTATGTAAGATATTTGAAGTATATCCAAATGTTTCTAAAGATTGGTTGATGCAGGGTGATGGCCCAATGTGGGGAACGGCTGAGCCTGCTTCAGCCGCTGCTAATAGGCCTGACGTTTCTGCATCAGCTACGCCGGTGACTCCCGCCCCGCTAATGGCCGCCGGAACGATACCGGCCGAGCCCATCCCGCAAGCCTCCGTGGTTACTGCCCCGTCGTCGCAGTCAGTTGTCACGGCTACATCATCAGCACCCGCATCCGAGCCCACGCCAGCTGCACCGCTGCCAACTGTTCAGTCTTCAATCGTTGAGCCGACTACTGCACCTGTTCCCGTGGCCCCTGCTGCTACCCCCGCAGCTGATGCGGGAGCCTGGCAAACGGCCTTGTACACGCAGCAGATGGCGCACCAGCTGGCCCTGGCCGAAATGCGTAACCAGCACATGCAGGAGCAGCAACGACTGATGCAGCAAATGATGGACCTTATGCAACGCCAACTCGCAAAATAATGTTTTTACACAAATGAAAAAGGCCTGAGACGTTTACATCTCAGGCCTTTTTCATTTGTGTAATTTATTTAGTGCTGAAATACTTCAATGCCAACTTCCTCGGCTTCCATCAGCGTCTGTGGATTTACCTGGGTCAGGCGCAGGCGTTTCAGCTCGCCTACCAGCAACGGGTCGTATTTGGCCGTTACGCGGATGTAGTTGGGCGTGAAGCCCTCCATCTGGCCGTTGGTCACGTCATCTTCGAACAATACGGTAGCTTCCTCGCCCAGGTGCTGCTCGTAGAAGTAACGCTTCTTCTTCTCCGAGAGGCTGCGTAGCTGGGTGGTGCGCTCGTGGCGGTGGCGGTCCTGCACGCGGCCGGGCAGCGTGGGGGCCAGCGTGTTATCGCGCTCCGAGTATGGGAATACGTGCAGGTAGCTAACCGGCAGCTCATTCAGAAACTGGTAGGTTTCCAGGAAATCGGCCTCGGTTTCGCCGGGGAAGCCCACAATCACATCCACCCCGATGCAGGCGTGGGGCATTACCTCTTTAATGAGGGCCACGCGCTCCTGGTACAACTCGCGGCGGTAGCGCCGGCGCATCAGGCCCAGAATCTTGTTGGAGCCCGACTGCAGCGGAATGTGGAAGTGGGGCATAAACCGCTTCGACTGGGCCACGAAGCGGATAATCTCGTCGGAAAGCAAGTTTGGCTCACAGCTGCTGATGCGGAACCGCTCGATGCCTGCCACCTCGTCCAGGACCCGCACTAGGTCGAAGAAAGTTTCCTTCCGCTCCCGCTCGGGGCCCTGCAGGCCAAAGTCGCCAAGGTTAACGCCCGTCAGCACAATTTCCTTCACGCCAGTCTCGGCCAGCTTCTCTACCCGTTCCACCACGCTTTGCACCGAGCCGGAGCGGCTCTTGCCCCGGGCCAGTGGAATGGTGCAGAAGGAGCAGCTGTAGTCGCAGCCGTCCTGCACTTTCAGGAAGGTGCGCGTCCGGTCGCCGTAGCTGTGGGCCGCGTGAAACTCGGTGGCTTCGGAAATCGGTGAGGCAAACACCTGGCCGGGCTGGCCCTTCTCGGGCTTCTGGAAGCCGGCCAGCGTTTCAACCAGCTGGAATTTCTCGGCCGCGCCCAGCACCGCGTGTACCCCCGGAATTTCGGCAATTTCCTGGGGCTTGAGCTGGGCGTAGCAGCCCACAATGGCCACCAGGGCTTCGGGATTATGCTTCAGGGCCTCCTTCACCACCTTCCGGCACTTGCGGTCGGCGTGGTCCGTGACGGAGCAGGTGTTGATAACGTAGATGTCGGCGGCATCCTCGAAAGCGGCTTTCACGAAGCCGTGCTCCTCAAACTGTCGGCCGATAGCCGACGTTTCGGAGAAATTGAGCTTGCAGCCCAGCGTGTAAAAGGCAACTTTTCTGGTTTCCATTTCCATAAACAAGGCGGCAAAGATACGGCAGAAGTTGCAGGTTTCCGGCAGCGAGGCAGATGGCTTGGCGGCCTTACCGAATACGGAAGCCTATATCAGAAGCCTATATCATGTACTACTTGGATTTGAAAGGTGAGTACTGTTCAACTTTCGTTACACACAGGAAAAACAGAGCTATTCTTAAATTTGAAGTCGGATAAACATTTTACTGCTTTGCGTCCTACCCATTCTTCGCATTTTATGTTGTTAACTGGAATTATTTTCAGCCTGTTGAGTTGCACGTCAAATAACTCAGAACCGTTAAATGTAAGAGTCCCTTTTTCGCGTCACCGTGTTGGGGCATTTACAATAGAGTTGCCTACGACATGGAAGCCACTGGACGTATCTGCCACGAAAGCGGGGCAGGGTGTAGCTGGTTTATATGCATTTCAGCCCCCTTGCGATACGGCAGCCTCGTTTTGTGAGAATGTTGTTATTCGGTTAACTACACCGACTCCTGAGGTGTCGTTAACTGAGACGGGGACACTTATGGAAGAGGCTTTCCGAGAGAAGTTTGAGCGTTATACGTTACACAGCCGTCGGGACACCATTATTCATCAACTTCCGATGGTTGTCCTTGATTATGAATTTACTACCCAGAATTTGCGTCTGCGCTCAACAGCTGTCTTAGTCCAATCATCTGGGTGTATGGCACAATTTGGTTTTACAACCATTAATGAGCCAAAGGCAACGGATGCAAACCATCAGCGTCTGCTTCACACTATTATTACCTCTATACGCCCCGAATAGCATACTCACTTCCGCAGAAAATCGGCAAACGACAACTGCTCATACGCCTGCCCAAACCGGAGCTGCGCATCCGATACGCCGGCGTCCCGCTCAATCACCTGCCGGGCCACGTTGTCATAGGTCACGGTTCCTGCTGGCGAGGCTACGCCGAAGCCATCGGTGAAGCAGTAGAAGGCCACGCCGCCGGGCCAGCCGGCTGGAGTGGGGGCCAGCAGGTCGCGGCTCCAGTTGAAGCCGGTGGCGGGCAGCTGCAACTGGTGCAGCAGGGTGGCGGCTACGTCGGTCTGGCTGCCGTAGGTGCTGATGCTGCGGCCCGCCACTTCCGGACGCAGAGCGCCGCCGGTGAGCAGCAGTGGCACCCGGAACTTGGCGGGGGCATGGTTGGGCGTGTCACCGGGCTGGGGGTGGCCGTGGTCGGCTACCAGCACTACTAGTGTATTCGGCCACCACGGCTGCCGGCGGGCCTGGGCCAGGAATTGGCCGAGCACGTGGTCGGTGTAATACACGGAGTTGCGGAAGCGGCTGGCCTCATCCGTACCAGCAAAGCGGGTGCGCATGGGCACATCGAAGGGCTCGTGGGAGCTGAGGGTGAAGGCCGTGACAAAGAACGGCGGCCGTTGCCGGGGCAGCTCCCGCAGCATCCGTCGCAGCAGCACGTGGTCGTGGGCACCCCACTTGGAGTTCTGGTCCTGGCGGGCGAAGTCGGCGCGTTCCGTGAACTGCTCGTAACCGGCCGTTACCAGGTAGCTTTTCATGTTGGCAAAGGCCAGTTCGCCACCGTGGTAATACGCCGTGCTGTAGCCCTGGCCGCGCAGCACCTGGGCCAGGTGGGGCAGGCGTTCCGTCTTGCGCGGATACTTTATAATAGAGGTAGCCGGCTGGTTAGGGTAGCCCGAGAGCAGCGCCACCAGGCCCTTCTGGCTCCGGTCGCCGGCCGCGTAGATGTTCCGGAAGGCTACATCGGTGCGGGCCAGGCTATCGAGGGTGGGTGTAACGCCCCGCTCGCCGCCCAGGTGGCCCACCAGCTTGCCCGTGAAGCTTTCCAGGATGATGAACAGCACGTTGGGCCGCCGGGTGCGCAGCAGGGTAGTAGTATCCGGAGCAGGGGCGTAGAGCGGTTGTACCAACCGCTGCGCCGTTGAATCGGCCATGAACTGGTAGGGGTTCGGGCCGGCGTTCTGCAGAAACAGGGAGTTAACCACGTTCCAGGGTACATTCACGGCGGCGTGGTTGGCGAAGGGCACGCTGGAAAAGTACACGTCGCTCTGGTTTACCGGAATCTGCTGCAGCCCGCCGCGCAGGGGCACCACCAGCAGCAGCAGGTACAGCATCCCCGCCAGCGCCGCCCGGCCCCGGCCAAAACCGGCGGGCAGGGCCGGCAAACGGCCCACTAGCTTCTGATAGAAACCCCAGCCCAGCAGCAGCAGCCCGGCAAACGCGCCCAGCAGTAGCAGCACCGGCGCAGTTCCGGCCGAGGCGGCGGCTTCCTGCGGAGTGCTCAGGTATTGCAGCGGCGTAGCATCCAGCCGGAAGCCCCAGGCGCGGTACAGCTCCAGATCAGCCACCGTAAGCGTGGCCACCACTACCCCGGCCACCGCCGTGAAAAACCGCAGCAGCCGCTCCAGCGGAAACTTCGGCCCCAACAAACTGCCCACCGCAAACAGCAGAAACGGCACGAGGCACAGGTACGCCGTGGCCGAAGCATCCAGCCGCAGCCCGTAGCCGAAAACCCGGGCAACCGTTTCCGGGCTCAGTGTAGCCGTGCGGGCGGCGTGATATAGCAGAAAAGCGGCCTTGGCCGTTACGAAATACGCCAGCCAGAAAACGAAATAGCGGGGCTGAAACGCGAAGCGGTTTTTCACCCCCCAAAGGTAGGCTACGGGTTGCTAGCGGAGAAGCCCGTGCTGGGCGGCGTCAGTTGAGCGGGTTGGTGAGAAAAGCGTAGATATTACAGGCTATTAGATTACTCATAGGTTGTATTTTGACTGTGTAACCCAATAATTGACGGGGGTAGTGGTGAAAATGTGTATGTTTATCGAAAATACAGGCTAAAAAATGGGGGTGTTGTTGTGAAATAGTGTGGTTTGCCTGTACCTTTGGCATCATAACCCCGATTTATCTCTCACGCCTACCTCTAGCATGGCAATTCTTCGCTTTAAAGCTCTCGAATTAGTTGACCAGCGCCAGCCGCTGGCCGTCACCGTTACGGGTGAGCGTCGCTCCGATACGTTCGGCAAGAACGTATTCAATCTCGACGCCATGCGGGCCACCATGCCCGGCGAATACTTCAAGAAGCTGCAAGCGGCCATCAAGCAAGGCTCGCCGGTAGAGCGCAGCGTGGCCGATGCCGTGGCTTCGGCCATGAAAACCTGGGCCATGGCCAAGGGTGCCACCCACTATACCCACTGGTTCCAGCCCCTCACCGGTGCCACCGCCGAGAAGCACGACTCGTTCTTCGACCTGAACTCCGACGGCCGGCCGATTGAGAATTTCAAAGGCTCGGCGCTGGTGCAGCAGGAGCCCGATGCCTCGTCGTTCCCCAACGGCGGCATCCGCAATACCTTCGAGGCCCGCGGCTACACCGCCTGGGACCCCACTTCGCCCGCTTTCATTCTGGAAACCGCCGGGGCCAAAACCCTGTGCATCCCCACCATCTTCGTAGCCTACACCGGCGAAGCCCTCGACTACAAAGCCCCGCTGCTGAAGTCGCTGGCCACGCTGGAAAAGGCCGCCGTGGATGTGTGTCAGTATTTTGATAAGGACGTGCAGCGCGTGCACACCACGCTCGGT
This sequence comes from Hymenobacter sp. 102, assembly GCF_049949205.1. Lineage (NCBI taxonomy): Bacteria > Pseudomonadati > Bacteroidota > Cytophagia > Cytophagales > Hymenobacteraceae > Hymenobacter > Hymenobacter sp. 102. The sequence continues at coordinate 790,574 of NZ_CP188172.1, read as the reverse complement.
ATCGAGCAGGAGTATTTCCTGGTTGACCGCGCCCTGTACAACGCCCGCCCCGACCTGGTAATGACCGGCCGCACGCTGTTCGGCCATGCCCCGGCCAAAGGTCAGCAGCTCGAAGACCACTATTTCGGCTCCATTCCGGCCCGGGTGCACGCCTACATGCTGGACTTCGAGGAAGAAGCCAACAAGCTGGGCATTCCGCTGCGCACCCGCCACAACGAGGTAGCCCCGCACCAGTTCGAGTGCGCCCCCACCTTCGAGGACGCCAACCTGGCCGTCGACCACAACCAGCTGCTCATGGACATCATGGAGCGCGTGGCCGACAAGCACAACTTCAAAGTGCTGCTGCACGAGAAGCCGTTTGCCGGCGTAAACGGCTCGGGCAAGCATAACAACTGGGCCATGAGCACCGATACCGGCGTGAACCTGCTGGCCCCGGGTCGTCGCCCGAAGGAGAACCTGCAGTTCCTGGCGTTCTTCATCACCACCATCAAAGCGGTGCACCGCTACGCCGATTTGCTGCGTTCCAGCATTGCCTCGGCCTCTAACGACCACCGCCTGGGTGCCAACGAAGCCCCGCCGGCCATCATGTCGGTATTCGTGGGTTCCATGCTGGACTCCGTGCTGGATGAGCTGGAGCGCACCGCCAAAGTGCCCCTCGACAAAGGTGACAACATCTACCTGAAGCTCGGCATCGACAAGATTCCGGCTATCCTGCTCGACAACACCGACCGGAACCGCACCTCGCCCTTCGCCTTCACCGGCAACAAGTTCGAGTTCCGCGCGGTAGGCTCCTCGGCTAACTCCTCGTCGGCCATGACCACGCTCAACGCCATTGTGGCCGAACAGCTTATCGACTTCAAAAAGTCGGTGGACAAGCTCATCGAGCAGGGTAAGAAGAAGGAAGTAGCCATTGTGGACGTGCTCCGCGAGTACGTTATCAGCTCCAAGAGCATCCGCTTCGAAGGCAACGGCTACTCCGACGAGTGGAAGGAGGAAGCCGCCGCCCGTGGCCTCTCCAACGTGCCTACCACGCCCCAGGCCCTGGATGCCATTGTGGAGGCCGAGGCCGCCGCGTTGTTTGAACGGCACAACATTTTCTCGCACGTGGAGCTGCACGCCCGCCACGAGATTCTGCTGGAGGATTACATCAAGAAAATCCAGATTGAGAGCCGCGTAATGGGCGACCTGGCGGTGAACCACATCATCCCCACGGCCGTGGCCTACCAGACTAAGCTCATCACCAACGTGCGCGGCCTGCGCGAGCTGGGCCTCGACGATGAGAACACGCAGGTAACGCTGGATACCATCAAAGCCATTTCGCGCCACATCACCACCATCAAAACCCAGGTGGATGAGATGATCAACGCCCGCAAAGTGGCCAACAAACTAGACGATACGCGCGAGCGGGCCGTGGCCTACTGCGACACCGTGAAATCACATTTCGACACCATCCGCCGCTCCGTGGATAAGCTGGAGCTGATGGTGGCCGATGAGGACTGGCCCTTGGTAAAGTACCGCGAACTGTTGTTCCGGCACTAAGTCCGAGGTCAGAATCGGGCCGGAGTTGGGTGGGAATTTTCTCCGCGCCACGATTTCAGAAAAGCCGTTTCCGGGTGGGGACGGCTTTTTTTGTGCCTGCATTTTGGTGCATGGCAAAAACGCCCTGCTGAGTATCAGCAGGGCGTTTTCATTTTCGGCGTTAAGCAGCGGTATGCGGCGTTAGGCGTTTTGCCGCCACCAGTTTTGGCCGCTAGTTTGGCGACGCGCCGGAAGCTTGCTACCAACTCGTGTTCGTAGGTGCCCAGGTAGCGGATGAAGCTCTTCTCGGTCGGGTGGCCTGTGGCCAGCATCACCTCCGTGCGCGACATGCCCTAGTGGATCTTGAGGGTGACGAAGGTTTTGCAGCCCACGCGGCTGGTCACCGGAGTGCGGGTAATACCGGCCAGGCGGGCCAGGTGGTAGGTTGTCGTCGAGCTTAGGCACGTAGGGCAAGTAAGTGTGCTGGGCAAGAAGAACGTGCTGTGTAAAGCGGCACAGGCGGCTCAGAAAGCCATTGCCATTGCGGAAATAGGCATAAGCTTACCGAAGCAGTGGGCTGCCAATGCGGAGGCTGGAGCAAAGATTTCGGCCATGGCTCCGCCAGTTACCGTGCCGTTGGGCGTAACCTATACCTTTGGCGCACATGCCCTGGCCACGGCTGGGGCGGCAGCGGCTACCGCTAAAATTATGGGCTTTCGGGCAGGTGAGTGCACGCTGGCTTCGAATGGTCTGAATCTGCTTGATATGAACCGTATGACCGTCGCGCCGAGCGGCAGGCTCCTGGACCAGGATGGGTATCCGGTGGCCGGCGTAGTGCACGAGAATGAGTACATGATTCCCGCGTGGATGCGGGCCGACCCGCAGGTGGTGCAGATTGAACAGTTCCTGGAAACCAAGCGCTTGCGCGGTTACACCAAGGGCGGAGCCACCAGCGACGACGTAACTGTACCATCCACTGTCCCTGGGCCCGCACCGAAGGCGCAAGTGCAGTTGCAGCTGCTGGAAGTGCTCCGCCGGTTAAACTCGCGCTTGGCCGACAAAACGGACGGTTCATGAATAGATAGACGACCAGTAAAAACGCCCCCGAAAAACAGAGTTTTCGGGGGCGTTTTTGATGCCTTTTTCTGGACAGTCATTGGTGAGTAGAAGCTACGCGTTTACCGAACAGCTGCTAACGCTTCTTTACTTCTGGGAGCCGAACAAATAAGCGACCGAGAACTGGAAAGCATGGCTGCGGTAAGTTGGCGGTTTGGCGTTAGTGCGACCGGGCTCGTACTCGGCCCCGAGGTTACGCAGCCCCTGGCTGTAGCCGAGCTGCATTTGCAGGCCATTGTTAAAGCCATAGCCCAGGCCTCCCTGCAGGCCCAGGTCAAGCTCCTTGGACACGTATGGATCTTCGGGACCGTTCTTATACGTGTCACCACCCTCCACATCTCCCTCATCGGAGCCGCCGCGGGTCGCGCCGTTCCCATACCGGCCGCTTTGCGCAGACTTATACTTGCCCCCCAGCAGGAAACCCACGTAGGGGCCAGCAAACACCTGCAGACCTTGACTGCCCTCCTGCGAACTGAACATTACGTTAAGGGGTACAGCCAGATAATTGAAGCGGAACTCGTACTCGCCATGATAAGTGTAGTCGTAAGGCGCGTCGTAGGCATCTTCGTCGAAGGAAAAACCTTTCTGCGAGTACAGCACCGCCGGCTGTACGGACCAGTGGGTACCCAGCCCGACCTGCGCTACTAGGCCGGCCTCTGCTCCGCTACGGGAAGAATTGGTCACCTTCAGATACGTGTTACCGGGATACTCGAAACGGCCAAACGATTGGTTGATGCCTACTTTGGGACCGATCCGGAAGGAGGACTGAGCGTGAGCACTTGTCGCGGCCAGCACTAGCGCACCAGCGAGAAGAATAGGAGAAAGGGTTTTGTTCATGCGGGGTAATAGGAAAAGGATATATCGGGGTGGCGAAAGCCAGGCGGGTATAGGTATAGGAACACGCTTATTAATTGCTCATTGCCGAAAATACACCACCGGAGCGTTTCGCCGGTTCAAAGCTACGGCACATTGCTAATGTGGGCAACTGAGCATTGTGCTCAAGGTGGCTCGAAAAGGTACACCTAAATGAGCCGGCCAGAGATGGGGTAGGCTCCCGGTAAAACAATGGCTCATTGAGTACGGCTCACGGTAGTACCTGAATATAGTCTTGACAAAGTATTGCTTGTTTCAAATAATCGGCCGTGTGCTAGCGCGGTTTCATGGACGACGCACGCAGGCACATAGACGCGACACTTCACATTCTGGCCCTGAACACTGTTCAGAGTGCTTTTCAGCTGCTTGGGAAGAAGCTGTCATGGGAATAATTTTAACTAACACGTTTACATTTTTGAAGCAAAGGCTGGTAGCCTACGGCCGCTGGCCGGCCCAGCTGAAAGGTAGGGGCACATTTACCCACGCGCTTGCTGGGCCACCAGTAGCCAATTCTGGGCCTCAGGCAGGTTGTCGAACATGTGCATTTGCAGCTGGCCTTCGAAGCCGAGCAGCATGGATGTGGCCGACTGGGCAGCCAGCGACTCGGGGCTGACGATGTGGGCGAAGTGGGTGAGGCCGCTCTTGATGGCCCGCGGGGCCCAGTTGGTGACAATCCATTCCACGGCGTGGTCCCAGGGGCCGATGACCTGACGGTTGTCGTTGAGCAGGTAGGCGCAGGCGTTTTCCTCGAGTGTGGGCAGGCAGGCATCGGCTCCGGCAATAATGCCGGTGTAGGTCTGGTAGCCCATCCAGTTGTTGTACACCCAGTGGTTGGCGGGGTCATACTCAATGGTTAGGTACACCTTACCAAAGCCGTTGACGAGTTCTATAGGCATAATGCAAAACGAGTGGGGGAAGTAGGGGCCGGTTGGCAGTGACGGAAAACAGAAGTATTGCGGCTATGGGGCTACTCCTGGGGCAGGTGCCGCTGAAAATGGAGCTGAAGCAGCGTATTCACCTTTTCCCGGTTGAGGGGTTTGCTAACGAGGCCGGCAATGGGCAACTCGTTGATGCGAACCAAATCGGCCGCGTCCATGGAAGTGGTGAGCATGATAATGACCGTGGCCTCCTGCTGAGCCTGGGGCAAGGCCATGTAGGCCTCCAGAAACTCAATGCCATCCATACCGGGCATACTCACATCCAGCAGCAGCAGGGCCGGGGAGTAAGGCGGAAGCCGGGTAAGCAGCTCCAACGCGGCCCGGCCGTCGTGGGCGACCTGCACCTGATCGGTCACGTTGAGTCGTTTAAGCAGGTGCTCATTAAGGAAGTTGGTGGTTTCGTCGTCGTCAACCAGCAGGATGTGGGGTAGTTTTTCCATGCGTAAACGGAATAATCAGGAGCGGGGCAGGGTAACGAGAAACGTGGAGCCTACCTCGGGCTGGCTTTGCACGGTGATGGTGCCGCCTGCATTTTCGATAATGCGCTTGATCATGAACAAGCCCACGCCCGAGCCATCAACGTGGTTGTGCAGGCGGCGGAACAGCATGAATAGTTTACTCTGCTGCTGCTCATTCAGCCCCAGGCCATTATCCGTCACGGCAATATGCACGTGAGTATCGGTGCAGGACGCACGCACCTGCACCAGGGGAGGGCGCTCGGGGCTGTGGTATTTGAGAGCGTTGCTGAGCAGGTTGTACAGAATACTGCGCAGGTCCTTGGTGGGGAAGTAAACGGTGGGACACTCCCGGAGCGCCAGTTCCAGGCGGCCTCCGGTGGACTCCAGCAGCGGGGCCAGGTCCTGGCGCACATCCTCAATTATGGTAGCCAACACAATGGCTTCGGCCGGCTGGGTTTGTCCATACTGCAGGCGCGAAACATCGGTGAGGTGTCCCACGGTTTGCCTAAAGCGCGTAACAGCGCCCTGCATCATAGCCAGCAGGCGGGGTATCATGGGCTCGGCCTCAGTGGGAGGCAGATATTCGCGCAACGCATCCAACAGCCCTTCAATATTGGCAATGGGGGCCTTCAGGTCGTGGGAAGCGGTATACACGAAGGTGTCCAGGTCGGCGTTGGTGCGGGTGAGCCGGGTATTGGTGGCGTGCAGCTCCTGGTTGGTAGCCTGCAGGGTTTCGTTGGTGGCGGCCAGTTCCTGGTTCAGCCGCTGCACCTGCTGGCGGGCCCCCACTTTGTCGGTTACATCCAGAATAAAAGCCAGAATGCCCCGGGTCTGGCCATTTTCGTTGAACAAGGGCTGGTACACGAAATCAATGTACCGCGGCTCGAATAGTTCGCTCTCAGCGTTATAGAGCGTAATCAGCACATCCTGGCCCGCGTGGGGCTGGCCCGTGGCGTACACGTGGTCAAGCAAAGTAACGAAGCCCTGCTCCGCTACTTCCGGGAATACCTCAAGCACCGTATGCCCCAGCACCGTGCGGCCGGATGCTATCAACTGGTACGGCTCATTAAAAAAGGTGAAGCGGTGCTCGGGGCCACCCAGGGTGGCAATGGCCGCCGGTACTTGCCGCAGAATCTGGCGGAGCAGTTGCTGCTGCTGCTCCAGCTGGCGGGTACGCTGCTGCACGCGGGTTTCCAGCTCCTGGTTGAGCCGCTCAATCTGCTGCCGGGCCTGCACTTGCTCGGTCACTTCAGTTGCAACCACCATAGCACCATAGATGCTGCCGTCGGCCTCGTACATGGGCACATATACAAAATCCCAGTACACAGTTTCGCGGCGGCCGTTCCGGTCGTGCTGGGCCTCCATGGCGTGGGCCACGTGGGGCACGCCGGTGGCCATCACGTTGTCGAGCAACTCTTCGTAGCCCATACCGGCCACCTCCGGTAGGGCCTCAAACAGGCCCTTGCCAATAAGCTGCTCCTGAGTACGGCCCCACAGCCGGGCTACGGTAGGGTTGGCCAGCTCAATGATGTAGTGGGGCCCCCGGTACACGGCAATAGCCAGTGGAGCCTGCTCAAATACCCGCCACAGCTCCCCACGCTGCCGCTCAGCCTCCCGCTGGGCCTGCTGGGCCTGGTGGTTGCCTTCCAGCACCCGGGCCTCCAGTTGCAGGTTCAGCTGTTCCAGTTGCTGGCGCATCTGCACCTGCTCGGTTACATCCACCGCAAAAACCATGATGTCCAGGTCCTGATCGGGACTTACCCGCAAAGGCTGGTACACAAAGTTCAAATACCGCTGCTGCCACTCGCCGGTGGTTTCGTGATAGAGCCGCAGGGCTGTTTCCCGGCCCACGAACGGCTGCCCGGTAGCGCGTACCCGGTGCAGCCGTTCCAGAAAGCCCTGCTCCACCAGTTCGGGCAGCACCTCAGAAACGGTGCGTCCAACAATGGTTTGTTTGCCAACCAGGCTGTGGTAGAACGCGTTGGCAAAGGTGTAGCGGTGCTCAGGGCCGCTCAGTGTGGCCACGGCAGCCGGAGCTTGGCCCAGCATCTGCTGGAGCCGCTGCTGCTGCTGCTCCAACTGCTGGGTGCGCTGCTGCACGCGCGTTTCCAGCTCCTGGTTGAGTCGCTCAATCTGCTGCCGGGCCCGTACCTGACCCGTCACGTCGGTTGCTACGTCAATTACTCCCATTACCCGGTTCTGCGCATCAAACAAGGGCTGATACACGAAGTTGTAGTAAGCCGTGTGCAACTCGCCGTTGCGGGGCAGAGTAACGGGTACTTCAGTTTCCGATACGGGGGCTTTAGTGGTCAGTACCTGGCGCAGCAAAGTACCGAAGCCCAAATGCTGCGGCTGCGGTACGGCCTCCAGTAAGGGCTTGTGGAGCACTTCCTCGACAGAGGAGCCCCAGAGTGTGGCCATCAGCTCATTAACGGCGGCAATACGCAGGTTGTCTCCTTGAAACAGGCAAACGGCCACCGGAGCCTGGGCCAGCAAAGCCTGCACCAGCAGGTGCTGCTCCGCCAGCGGCAGCTCCGGCGGGCCGGCAGCGGGTAACTCCTGAAAGCTGAATAGCAGCTGCTCGCCTATGGGCTGGGCGGCCAGCCGGAGTCGCCGCTGGCGGCCGGTTCCGGCGAATAGTACGACCAGCTCCCGGCTTTCGGGGGCGGACGGGTCCAGGGAAGTCAGGAAGGGGTGGAGCACGTCTGGCGGCGTATCGGCCCCGAAAAGGTCCAGAAACGTACAGTTGGGGTAGGCCGACCGTTGCAGCAGGTGTTGGGCCGCCGGGTTGAGCCGCTCTATGGCAACATCAACCAAGGCCCCGGCAGCAGTGCGTACAGGGCGACCAAGCATGCCCCCAGCCTGAGCGATAGTGAAGAAACTTTCAAAAAAAGCACCATCATCTGGAAAGGCAGAAAGCATAAGAAAGCAGAGCTGGTGGCGACGAAGATAAGTACTTTCAGTATGGCAGGAGTGTCAGACGAATAACAAAGCATCCAGGGCGCGGGTATGGCCAAGCACAGTACGGCTACTCCCAACGGGCCGTTGATCTGTAACGGCACGCTACCCGGCGGGTAGCGACGAGGACCACCATCAGAACAGGGCCAGCATGACCAGCGTAACCAGCCACAGCAGGCCGCTGACAATAGCCGTATTCAGGCGAGCCTCGGGCCCGAGGGGCAGCAGCAGCCCCCCACCCGCCACCAAGAGTAACGTCAGGGGGAAGATGGCCGTCAGCGGTTTATAGATACCACTTTTGTACGGCGTAAATGGCTCGCGGCCCGCCGCCACGCGGGGGGCCTTTACCAGTTGCACCACCCGGAGTAGGGGCGTGCGCCATACTGTTACGTGGGTAGCTCCTTCAAGGCGGTGCAACTGGCTGGGGTGCAGCGTAAACCGGGTATGGGGCGTGCGGATGCGGTAGGCCATCTGCGGATTGGAAAGGTAGGCGGCTACGGGTACCGGCCGCCGCTCCAGCACCGGCTCATCCATCAGCTGCTGCATGGGCAATGCCCAATCAAGGCTCAGTAGCAGACAGAATATCACCGCTGCCCGGTTCACCCACCGGGCACTGTGGGCGCGCCGGACCAGGATGGCGTATTCGGCGGCCCGGCGCTGCTGGGCTAGTAGGCGGGCATCGGGGCGGAAAGCATGCATAGAGTGGGCAAAATAGGGGCCGGTGGACCTTATCCCAGCATAACGGCAGACCGGCTTTACCCGTTAGGGCCACGGCCACAAAAAACCGCGCCCGGGCCGGCGGCCGGGCGCGGTACCGGCGGTAACCCCGTGTTTCAGGCAAAATGTACCAGGGCGGCCAGCAGCAGCGTAAAAATGCGGTGCCAGGCTGGGTACGACCAAGTAACGGCAGGAGTGGTGCCCAATTGGTTGATTTCGCGCTTGGCTGATTGCACCCAAATCAGTAAGGTCTGGCGGGCGGGCAGGGCCTGGCCGGAGTGCAGGGCCTGGGGCCAGGCTGAGGCGGGCCACGCTTGCAGAAAATACTCAGCCTGGTCGGCAATGCGGGCCAGCCGGGCCGGGGCGTACGGGTCAGTAGAAGACAGGTGCCGGGCCGAGCGGTATAAGTCCCGCAGGGCCATCCGGGCCGGAGGGAAAGATGTTTTTTCGTCGGCAGTATGCTCAGGAAATTGTTTCATTGGGCCCATGTACGGGGACCTTTTAAAGGTTGGATTGTGTGGTGGGCCTGCACAAACAATAAAAAAAAGTAAAGAAAAAACCGGGAATTTTTTGGCTTGGGATAAGGTTTTCTGTCCCGTTTATGCTGAAAGCTGCGGGGGAATTTCCGCGTCGTCGGGCAGCACTTCCGCCCCGCTGCCGTGGTCGGGTACCAGGCGTTTCCAGGCGGCATGCTTCAGCTCCTCCAGGCGAAGCAGCGTATCCTGTACGGTGGCGTTGCCGCGGATCTTATCTACTAAGCCCGCCCTGTGCGCGGCTTTCAGCACCTGCTCCAGCACCACGGGCAGCACCCAACCCACTACATTGCTGGCCAGCGCCCCACGCAGGCCCAGGCGTACCAGCAGACGGGCCGTCATGCGCTCCAGCAGCAGGGCCCGGGCGGCGGGTAGAGCTTTTCCCATCAGAAACTCGCGCACCAGCCGCATATTTCCCTTCTCTACCTCGGCCCGGAGTACCTCCTGCACGGCCTCCAAGGCAGTGCGGGCCGCCAGCCGGAACAGGCGGCCGGTTTGCCAGGCCGCCAGGCCCGTAAGTTGGCCGGCGGCACGAAGAAAATGAGGCAGACGGGGCAAGGGTTTCATCCAAAAAAAAGCCGCTGTAAGTGGTACTGCGTCGGAATGTACCCGCTTGCGGCACGCCGGCTCTACCGTTGAGTACGGTTTACGTACAGATAAGCCGCTTGTTGTGGTGGTGTACCCGAATTTACCTCATGTGTATGAATGCCATTGAAATACGCCGGCCCGGCGGACCCGAAGTACTCAACCTGCGTCCGCAGCCCGCTCCCAGGCCGGCCGCCCATGAGGTACTGATTCAGGTAGCCGCCGCCGGCGTGAACCGCCCCGATGTGCTGCTGCGCCAAGGCAAATACCGGGGCAGCGGCGACGTAACCGGCCTGATTCCGGGTTTGGAAGTGGCCGGCACGGTAGTAGGAAGCGGCCCCGGCGTTACCCGCTGGCGCCCCGGCGACGCTGTGTGCGCCTTGCTCAGCCAAGGCGGCTACGCCGAGTACGTAACCGTAGACGCCGGCCACTGCCTGCCCATTCCGGCGGGTCTGACGCCAGTAGAGGCCGCCAGCCTGCCCGAAACGGCTTTTACTGTGTGGCACAACGTGTTTCAGCGGGGGCAGCTGCAGCCCGGGGAGCGGCTGCTGGTGCACGGCGGCAGCAGCGGCATCGGTGTGCTGGCTGTGCAGCTGGCCCGGGCCCTGGGCAGCCCGGTGGCCGCCACCGTGGGCTCCGCCGGGAAAGCCGCCGCCGTGCAGGCTCTGGGGGCCGACCCAGCCATCAACTACCGAACCGAAGATTTTGAAGCGGTGCTGCAGGCCAGCGGCGGGGTGGATGTGATACTGGATATGATTGGGGGACCCTACACGCCCAAAAATCTGCGGCTGCTGCGCGACGACGGCCGGCTGGTGTTCATCAATGCCATGCAGGGTGGCCCGGCGGAGTTCAATGCCCTGGAGGTAATGAGCCGCCGCCTGACCATTACGGGCAGCACGCTCCGGCCTCGCTCGGCGGAGTTTAAGGCCGCCCTGGCCCGGGCCGTGGAGGAGCACGTGTGGCCCTTGGTGGCCGCTGGCACCGTGCGGCCCGTGGTGCATGCCACTTTGCCGCTGGCCCAGGCCCGGGAAGCACACGAGCTGCTGGAAAGCAGCACCCATATTGGCAAGGTGGTGCTGACGGTGGGCTAGGATCAGTGGGCAAGTAACATTTCACGAAGACATCATGCCCAGCCTATTTCAGCAAGCCTGGCAGACTATTCCTTCTCATTTCTTACACCTCCGCTGCATGGTGTTTTCGGAAGCGAATGAGCCATTCAGGCAGCGCCGGCCAGGATAAAGGCAAAGCAGAAACTGGTGGCAGCCAGTGGGTTTGAGGGGCGGCTGTGCAATACCTGCCAACGAAATTCGTCTTCACCGGTTAAGGGGCCGTAGGTATTCCAGCCGGGCGCGTAGCGGCTGGCTACGACCCGGGCCTCCATTCCTTTCCTCTTTTCCTCTTTGCTATGTACACCGCACTTCTAGTGGGCGCTACCGGACTGGTAGGTAACTATCTGCTTGGTCAACTGCTGCTCGATGACCGATTCACGCACCTGAAAGTGTTTACCCGTCGGCCTACCGGCTATCAGAACTCCAAGCTGGAAGAGCACATTGTAGATTTCGACCAGCCCCGCGACTGGAGCCACCTCCTAACCGGTGATGTGCTGTTTTCGTCCCTGGGCACCACCCTGCGGCAGGCGGGCAGTCAGCAAAACCAGTACCGCGTTGATTTTACCTATCAATACCAGGCAGCCAAAGCCGCCGCCGAAAACGGAGTGCCCACGTATGTGCTTGTCTCCTCTGCCGGGGCCGATGCCGACGCGCTGGTGTTTTACAGCCGCATGAAGGGCGAGCTGGAGCGCGACGTGAAGCGGCTGCCGTTCCAGCGGATACGGTTGTTGCAGCCCGGCATTCTGGCCGGTAACCGGCAGGAGGTACGACTGGGTGAAAAAGTAGGCATCCTGCTGGCCACGGTAGCCGGCGCATTGCCCGTGCTGCACCAGTACCGGCCCATTCACGGCCGCACCGTAGCCCGCGCCATGATTCAGGCCGCCCTCGACGAAACCCCCGGCGTACAAACTGACACGCTGGAAGGCGTATTCACCCGGGCCGGCGAAAAATAACCGCTGCCCTTTCCTTAGCCCGAAGCATATCTAACCAAAAAGCCGTTTCCTGAGGCAGGAAACGGCTTTTTTATGGGTAGTCAAGTACGTAGCACTACGACTTCTTCCACTTGATGGTGCAGCCAATAGCCTGGGTGGTGCTCACGGTGGCGGGCTTACCCGCTACCAGCTCCGTCATGGCATTTTCCAGGTACTTCGTCTTCACCAGTTTGGCATCTTCCGAGTTGTCGTCGATGGCTCCAATGTAGCTCACCACAAAGCTGTTGCCTTGGCGCGTGAGCACGTAGAGGTGGGGCGTACGGGTGGCCCCAAACTGCCGGGCTACCTGCTGGGTTTCGTCCTGCAGGTAGGGGAAGGCATACTTTTTCGCCTTGGCCCGCTTCTGCATCTCGGCAAAGGAGTCGCCGGGCACGGTGGCCGCGTCGTTGGGGTTGATGGCCACTACCGGGTAGCCCTGGGGTGCGTACTTGGTGTGCAGGTCAATGATGCGCTGCTCATAGGCCTTGGCGTACGGGCAGGTGTTGCAGGTGAATACCACGATGTAGCCCTTGGCCGCCTTGTTATCGGCCAAAGACATCAGCTTGCCGTCCACGTTTTTAAGCCTGAAGTCGGCGGCCTTATCGCCTACTTTATAACTGGTTTCGGCTGCGGAACCGAGCATGATGAAACTGCTGAGGGCCAGCACCAGGCAGGCCGCCAGTAAGGAAAGGAGCTTTTTCATGAGTTAAAGAGGAATAAGGTGAGTGAATTTGTCATTCCGAGCAACGCGAGGAATCTGGGTTAAGCTATTCAGGTAGTAAACTCAGCTTCCTCGCGTTGCTCGGAATGACAGCCGACTATTGCAGAAACGCCTGTAGCTGCTTCTGCAGCTCCTCAGCGGTGAATTCCTGCTCAAACGTCTGCCGCTTGTGGCGGGCGTTGTTGAGCAGTAGCGTGAAGGGCAGCGAACCGGTCCACTTGGGGTCAATTTTGGCCAGGTAGAGGTTGGGGTCAGTTTCGTTGAGCAGCACCACCTCCGATTTTAGCGCGTTTTTCGCCACGAAGGGCTTCACCTTTTTATCCAGCTGGGAGGCGTAGTCCATGCTCACCAGCAGCACTTTTACTTTCTGGTTTTTATAGGTGGTGGTCAGCTTGTCGAAGTGGGGCAGTTCCTTCACGCAGGGGCCGCACCAGGTAGCCCAGAAGTTCACCACGTAGGTAGTATCGGTGGGGCGGGCGAGGCGCTTCTGCAGCTCGGGTATTTTAAGTACCTGTACCTGTTGGGCTTGAGCGGCGGTGGTCAGCAGCAGGCCCGCCAGCAGGGCAATGAATGTGGGGTACTTCATGTTAGCAGAAAAGGGGGTATGCAGCATAAGACAGTGGAACGCCGCCCGAAGTTGCGAAGCCGGACCATACCGGCCACTACTTCGTAGAGCACAAACCTTGCGTACCTTTGTTATCCTCCAGAAAAACGCCTTTAAACCGGGTTATGAACAAAACGTATTGCCCCAGCCTCACCGAATACAAGCGCCGCCTCTCCCGGGAAGTAAAAATCGGCGACGTGCCCGTGGGCGGGCTCAACCCCATCCGGGTGCAGAGCATGACCACCGTGGACACCATGGACACGCTGGGCTCGGTGGAGCAGACGCTGCGCATGGTGGAAGCCGGCTGCGAGTATGTGCGCATCACGGCTCCCAGCGTGAAGGAGGCCCAAAACCTGCTCGAAATCAAAAAGGAGCTGCGGAAGCGAGGCTGCAACGTGCCCCTCATTGCCGATATTCACTTCACGCCCAACGCCGCCGAGCTGGCCGCCCGCATCGTGGAGAAGGTGCGCGTGAACCCCGGCAACTACGCCGACAAAAAGAAGTTCGACGTGATTGAGTACACCGACGCCAGCTACCAGGCCGAGGTGGAACGCATCCGGGAGCGGTTCCGTCCGCTGGTGCAGATCTGCAAGCAGTACGGCACGGCCATGCGCATCGGCACCAACCACGGCTCTTTGTCCGACCGGATTCTGAGCCGCTACGGCGATACGCCGCTGGGCATGGTGGAGTCGGCGCTGGAGTTTCTGCGCCTCTGCGAGGAGGAAAACTACTACGACGTGGTGCTGAGCATGAAAGCCAGCAACACCCAGGTGATGGTACAGGCCTACCGCCTGCTGGTGCAGAAGCTCGACGAAGAAGGCCTGCAGCCCTACCCGCTGCACCTGGGCGTAACAGAAGCCGGGGAAGCAGAAGACGGCCGCATTAAGTCGGCCGTGGGTATCGGTACGCTGCTCGAAGACGGCCTCGGCGACACCGTGCGCGTGAGCCTCACTGAAGCTCCCGAAGCCGAAGCCCCCGTAGCCCGCGCCCTCATCGACCGGTATACCCACCGCGCCGCTGAGGCCAAGCCAATTAAGGAATTAGTAATTGGTAATGAGCAATTAGTAAGTGAAAACGAGGCTGCTGCTGCCACGCCCGCAGCCGCTGCGCCCGCCAATTCTTCATTACTAATTACTAATTACTCATTACCCATTGACCCCTTTCAGTATCACCGCCGCAGTACGCGGGAAGTGCTGAACCTGGGCGGGCAGAACGTGCCGCGCGTAATGGCCGACCTCTCGCGGCTGCCCAGCCTGGAATACGCCGATCTGCGCGCCGTAGGGCATTTATATTCAGCGTTCCTGGACAAGTTTCAGATGAATGATCTGGGGGCCGATTACGTGTACTCGGGCCAGCGCCCCATTCCGTTTATGCTGCCCAACGGCCTCAAGGAAGCCGTGGACTACACCGCCTGGCTGGATGCCGGCCAGCGCCCCGACCACTTTCCGGTGCTCACCCAAACGGAGTACGCCACGGCCGGCCCCCGCCACCCGGAGTTGAATTTCGTGTTCCAGAACCTGGCTTCGCTCACGCCCGCCACGCTGGCCCAGCTGCGAGAGGATGCCACGGCTGTTATCATCCTCTATACCGACAACGCCCACGCCATGCCCGAAATCCGGCGGGCGTTTTTTGAGCTGCTGACGAACGGCGTTACCAATCCTGTCGTCATCAACCGCCAGTATCCGGCCCTGAGCCCCGAGCAAACCCAGCTCTACGCCGCCACCGACGTGGGCGGCCTCTTGCTCGACGGCCTCGGCGACGGGGTGGTGCTGAGCACCGAGCTGCTGCCCGAGCGTAGCAAGGAGGAGTGGCTGACCACGCTGGACCAACTCAACCAACTCAGCTTCGGCATTCTGCAGGCGGCCCGCACCCGCATGAGCAAAACCGAGTACATCAGCTGCCCCAGCTGCGGCCGTACCCTGTTTGACTTGCAGGAAACCACCGCCATGATTCGCAAGCGCACCGACCACCTGAAGGGCGTGAAAATCGGCATCATGGGTTGCATCGTGAACGGCCCCGGCGAAATGGCCGACGCCGACTACGGCTACGTGGGCGTGGGCAAAGGCAAAATTGCCCTCTACCGCGGCCAGGAAGTCATCAAGAAATCCGTTCCCGAAGAACGCGCCGTGGACGAACTTATCGAGCTCATGCGCGAAGACGGCCGCTGGATTGAGCCTGTGCTGCTGGAAGAGCCGGTGGCGGGGTAGAAGAGAAAGTAAGATTGACGGAAACGGGATTGGGCTGCAGGGTTCAATCCCGTTTTTTGTAACTGAGCGTATCTATGCTGGATTTCTACTTGGTTTCCGACAGCCAGAACCTTTCGAGCAAAGGCTTAACGCTGGAACGTATTGGTGGTATTGAATACGAGGCGTTTGTCGAACTGCAAGCCGCCGCAATTATTGAATCGTGGCTTGATTACTACGGTAAATTTCGCTGGGGCAACGAGTTGGTTATCCGCAAACAACAACAGCTGCGTCAGTTGCCTGCAGCGGCCGTGAGCCCAGGCACGCGGGCTGCGTTTATGGTACTTCTTCAACAGGCAGCGCAGGCACATTGTGGTTTGCTGGCGGAGGGTGATTAAAGCAGAAAGTATAGTGCTGATGACAGATATACAGAAATTACAGGCCGCGCTGGAAGCAGCAGGAATCAACGCTCAGAAACACCGGGAGCCGCTGCGCCCCGAAAACGCGGCGCTTCTGCAGCAGTGGGGCGTTTCGGAGGAGGTGCAGCAGCTGTTGGCGGAATTTTCTTTCGATACGGAACTGGCAATCCGGGAGGTGCAGTTTGACCAAGTGAATACCCTGAAAAAGAAACTGGACTGGGAAGACGATTTTCAGCGGGCTCTGCAGGCCGGGCTGCTACTGCTAGGCAGCGGCTCAACCGGCGACCCGGTGGCGCTGGATATCCGGGATTCGCAGGTAGGCTACCTGTTTCACGACTACTTCTGGGAAGAGGAAACCGAAAACCCGCGCAAGTTCTTCATCAAGCTTAATTGCTCGCTGGGACAGTTTTTCTGGAATACCCAGTTTGTGGAGGAGTATCCACTGGATGCCTATGATGCAGCTGCTTACATGGGCGCGGACTTTACCGGCTACCAGAATCCGGACGACGCCTAAAACATCCGCGCCGCTCATCCGTCCTCCCCAGCATGAAATTACGCGTGATACTCACCGGCACGACCGGTATGGTGGGGGAAGGGGTGCTGCTGGAATGTTTGCAAACCCCCGAGGTGGAGCAGGTGCTCAGCATCAGCCGGCGGCCCAGTGGGCACCAGCATCCCAAGCTGCGGGAGTTGCTGCACGAGGATTTCCAGAACTTGGGGCCCATTGCCGATCAGCTCACGGGCTACAATGCCTGCTTTTTCTGCCTGGGCGTGTCGTCGGTAGGAATGCAGGAGCCGGAGTACCGCCGCCTCACCCACGACCTGACCCTGCACTTCGCCCGCACCCTGCTGGCCCACAACGGCCCCGACCTCACGTTCTGCTACGTCTCGGGTGCCGGCACCGACGATACGCTGCGCAGCCGGCAGATGTGGGCCCGGGTGAAGGGCGAAACCGAAAACGAGCTGCGGCAGCTGGGTTTCCGGCAGGCGTTTATGTTCCGGCCGGGCTTTCTGCGCGCTACTCCGGGTCAGCGGCACGTGCTGTCCTACTACAAATATTTCGGCTGGCTGTACCCCGTGCTGCGGGGCGTGGCACCCAAGTTTGCTTCTACCATAACGGAGCTGGGCCAGGCCATGCTGCACGTAGCCCGGCGCGGCTACCCCAAACCCATCCTGGAAGTCCCCGACATCGTAGCGGCGGCGAAAGGGTAAGGATGGAATAGCTGAAGTTTCGTCGTTGCTGATGTTGTTTGATTGACGCAGGTTACGGTCGCTCAACGATGAGTTGCACGATGTAGAGACGCGACACTTCGCGTCTCCTCGTTGCTGACGTTGTTTATCTCGCGTGGTTCCGCTCGTTCTGGCGGGAGACGCGAAGTGTCGCGTCTCTACACTGTGCTGTTGGTGCGGTTCCGGCCGTGCAACGGGGAGACGCAAAATCTTGCGTCTCTACATCGTGCCAACTTGGCCTACTTACACGGCTCCTTGCGCCGCGTGTCGATGACGTGGGCAATGCGCCAGCCCTCGGCCAGCTTCACCAGCTGAAACGAGTTGTAGCCGCAGTGGCTGAAGGTGTTGCCCCGGTAGAACTGGTAGGGCGTCCAGACGCTGGCCAGGTTGGCGTCGATGAGCACCCGCTCGAACGTGATGCGCTCATCCCACACCTCGGGGTGCGGCGTGCCCACGGCTTTCACGAAGTCGGAGGGGTTTTCGGGGTGCAGCTGCGTCTGGCCGTTTTTGGTGGCGAGGGTGTGAAACACGGCCCCCGGGGCCAGCGTGGCGCGCACGGCGGCACTGTCGCCGCGGCGCATCCCGTCAAAGAAGCGGCGGATGGTTTGCTGCACGGCTTCGGTTTCGGCGGCCGGCTTGGTTTGAGCGAAGGCCGCCGAGGTGGTGAGCAGCAGGGGTAGCAGGAGCAAAGGCTTCATAAATTGAGCAGCGGGGTAGAGCGCACAAGGTAACGGAACGTTAGGTAGCGGCATCACGCCGGCCGCCGCTGGCTGTACAGACGCGACACTTCACGTCTCCTCGTTGCTGAGGTTGTTCAAAACAACCTGGTTCCTGCCAATCAACGAGGAGACGCGAAGTGTGGCGTCTCTGCAGTATGTCGCCGGTGCGGTTCCGCTCGTTCAGCGCTGAGCCGCGCCATATCGTATTGCCAGCCTACGCGGCTATCTGTGGTGCCGATAAAATTGTGATCTGCCGCCATTAACACCCGGAAGCGGCCTATTTTTGCGGATTGCCGCAGTTGCGGCAGCTTTTTCCGTGCTTTTCTCATGACGTTTTCCCGCACCTTCGACCTCCTGGCTCACCTGGCCCACACCACCCCCGAGGCCGATTGCCTGGTAGAAAAAAAGGATGGCCGTTGGCAGCCGCTGCGTGCCGCCCAGGTGCAGGAAATGAGCAACCACACCAGCCTGGGCCTACGCGCCCTGGGCGTGCGGGCCGCCGATAAAGTGGCCATCATCTGCCCCAACCGCCCCGAGTGGGTGGTGGCCGATATGGGCATTGCCCAGCTCGGGGCCGTGAGCGTGCCCATGTACCCCACCATCACGGTGGAGGACTACCGCCATATTTTCCAGGATGCCGGCGTGCGCGTGGTGCTGGTGGAGGGCGGGAAGCTGCTGGCCCGGGTGCAGGAGGCCGTAGCCGGGCTGCCGCACGGCCCCGAGCACATCCTCACCTTCGAGCCCACGCCCGGCCACCGCTCCTTCGCCGACCTGCTGGCCCTGGGGGCCGCCGCCGACGTGGCCGCGCTGGAGCCTCTGAAAGCCGCCGTGCAGCCCGACGACCTGCTCACCCTCATCTACACCTCCGGCACCACCGGCCGGCCCAAGGGCGTGATGCTTAGCCACCGCAACATCCTGTTCAACTGCCAGAACCTGCTGAGCTACCTGCCGCTGGCCCCGGGCCACAAAACTCTCAGCTTCCTGCCCTTGAGCCACATTTTCGAGCGCACCGCTACCTTTCTGTACCTGCAGCTGGGCTTCAGCATCTATTACGCCGAAAACGTGGAGCGCATCCCCGACAACCTGCGCGAGGTGCAGCCCCACGTATTCACCACGGTGCCCCGGCTGCTCGAAAAAATCTACGATAAGATTGTAGCTACCGGCCAGCAGCTCAGCGGCCTCAAGCGCAAGCTGTTCTTCTGGGCCCTCGACCTGGGACTGCGCTACGACACCCAACAAGACCAGGGTGCGTGGTACAACGCCCAGCTGGCCCTGGCCAATAAGCTGGTGTTCAGTAAGTGGCGGGCGGCCATGGGCGGGCAGGTGCGCTACATCGTGAGCGGAGGCGGGGCCCTGCAGCCGCGGCTGGCGCGGGTGTTCTGGGCGGCCGGCATCCGGGTGATGGAGGGCTATGGCATGACCGAAACCTCGCCCGTTATTGCCGCCAGCCAGCCCGTGCCCGAGGGCAACCTCATCGGGGCCGTGGGGCCGGTGCTGCCGGGCGTGGAAGTGAAAATTGCCGCCGACGGCGAAATCCTGACCCGCTCCCCTTCGGTGATGCAGGGCTACTACAACCGCCCCGACCTCACGGCCGAGGTCATCGACGCCGAGGGCTGGCTGCACACCGGCGACATCGGCGAGCTGGTGCAGGGCCGCTTCCTCCGCATCACCGACCGCAAAAAGGAGATGTTCAAGACCTCAAACGGCAAGTACGTGGCCCCGCAGCCCCTGGAATCGAAGCTGGCGGAGTCGCCGCTGGTGGAGCAGGTGATGGTGGTGGGCGAGGGCGAAAAGTATGCCGCCGCCCTGCTGGTACCCGCCTTCACCGAGCTGCGCGCCTGGGCCCGGCAGCACCAGCTCCCCGCCGACCTTTCCGACACCGCTTTGGCTGCCCACGCCCAGGTGCGCCAACTCTACGAGCAGCTGGTGCAGCAAACCAACGCCGCCTTCGCCCAATGGGAGCAGATCAAGAAAATTGAGCTGCTGCCCGCCCTCTGGAGCGTAGAGTCAGGCGAGTTGACGCCCACGCTCAAAGTGCGCCGCAAAATCATCAGCCAAAACAACCAGCAGCGCATCGAGAAGCTGTTCCGGGGCTAAGGCAGTAGCGCGAACTTTGCAGTTCGTGCCCCCGCGCCGCTGAAACGAAATCGTCCGGAAGGCGCGGGGGGCACGAACTGCAAAGTTCGCGCTACTGCTTGGCTATCCGGCCTGCGGCTAAATCTTTTCCGCGCCCGGAGTGTTATCTTGCTGAACCTGATTTTCCTCCTGTCATGCGTAAAGACCTGTTTAATTTCGGCCCGGCCCTCGGTTACTTTTTCCGCAAAAACGACCCCGCGCGCCACACCAACTTCAACCTGCGCACCATGCACTTTATCAATAAGCTGAGCATGGCCATGTTTTTGGTGGCGCTGGTGGTGCTGCTTTATCGTTGGTTTCTGCGCTAAGCCCATATCCGCGAAACGGCCCCAAACCTAACTCATGTCAGGTTTGGGGCCGTTTTTACGTGGTTGAAGTGATGCTAGGGGCGGGTCTTCAGTGAGTCGCGGCGGTCCAGGGCATCCAGCACCTCGCCGGCGGTGAAATCCTTGTTCACATCAACGTAGCCGGCCGGGGCAATGCGGCGGCCGTTGCTGGTAATGAACGTAGGGCGCACGCGCATGGTCAGGCGCAGGGGCTGCCGGTCCCGGTCGGCCAGGCCCAGCACCAGGTCGGCCAGGGCCTCCGCCGACCGTTCGCCCATGGCTTCGCGCAGGTTGCTTTCTACCGTAACGGGGGCCAGGGTAGTGCCGTTGGGGGCTACCTCAATGCGCTGGGTGGTGCGGCCGGTGGCTACCTGCTTGCCATCAATGAGAGCAATGTAATCCAACTCGTTGAGGGCGGCGGTTTCATCGTTGGGGTTGCGGATTTCCAGATTCACCAGCATGCGCAGGGGCAGGTTGCCGGTGGCGTAGGCGGAAGCCAGGCGGGCCTTGTCCACGGTGCTCAGGTCTCCGGGCCGGCGCACCTGCGTTACATCGACGCCGGCCATGGTGGCCTGCTGCACGGAGGCTAGCCGAAACTGAGCATTCTTGAAGGCTTTGGCCTGTTGTACCTGCTCGGAAATACCGCAGCGGCTCAGGCCCAGAATCAGGAGCAAGCCCAGCAGGGCCAGCGGCAAGCGGGGTTTGGTGACGGGAAGGTAGTGCATGAGGAAAAAGGAAAAGAAACGAAAGAATAGTTACTTGCCTATACCTATTCCGGCAACGGTAGTTACTGTTGAGCTTGCATTGGCCAAAATGTTATAGTCTGTATGCACATCGAAGACTTCCGCGACTACTGCCTGCTGAAAGCCGGCGTAACCGAAGAAACGCCTTTCGGCCCCGAAACCCTGGTGTTTAAAGTGGGCGGCAAAGTGTTTGCCCTCACCGACATCGAAACCTTCGGCAGCATCAACCTCAAGTGCGACCCGGAGCGGGCTCAGGAGCTGCGCGAAGCCCACGACTACGTGCTGCCCGGCTACCACATGAATAAGAAGCATTGGAACACGGTGCTCATCGGCACCGGCGCGCCGGAGCGGCAGCTGCGCGAGTTGATCGACCATTCCTACGACCTGGTGCGCGCGTCGTTGCCCCGGGCCGTGCGCGACGCACTACTACGCTAGAAACTCAGTATTTTGCAGTATGCGCCAGGTCCTGCTGACTGTTCCCGATGAGCAATACGCCTTTCTGGTGAAGGTATTCGAAAGCTTTGCCTTTTGAGGCCGATGCCAAGCCCGTTGGGCCGCCAGCTCCCAAGAGGCTCACCCCGGCCCAGCAGGAGTAGGGCAACGTCAAGCTGAAATCCGCCCGGGAACTGCTCGATAAGCTTCGAGCTCATTGTTTCGGAAGACTTCCAGCGGCGGCTGATAAAGCTAGGGTAGCAGTACTCTTCTATCCGAAGTGACTATAGTGCCCTGATCGACCAACTGAATGCCGACCCTACCGCCGGCACCTTGCCGGGCCGCGACTGTTACAAAGCGCGCAGGGCTATTGCGGCCAAAAACAAAGGCAAAAGCGGCGGGGCCTGCGTCATCACCTGCGTGAAAGTGGTGGGCCAGCGCGTGTGTACCGGCTCACGATTTACGACAAGTCAGCGCAAGATTCCGTGTCGGATAACGAGCGGGAGAGTTGCTGCGCGCCAAGGGCTATTGTCGCCCATAAGTATCCTGATTCAGCTACGGCTTCTTGCGCAGGTTACAGGGCCGACAGATAACGTGTACAAAATCAACAAGGCCCGCCGGATGCATCCGGCGGGCCTTGTTGTTAACAGCTGGTAGCCGGTAACTAATAGCTTAAAAATCAAACCACCACGTTCACCATGCGGCCGGGCACGACGATGAACTTCTTGGGTTCCTTGCCGTCGGCGAAGCGGGGCAGGAAGTCGGAGGCCCGCACGGCGGCTTCGATGTCGGCGGGCGTGGCGGTAGCAGGGAACTGCAGCGTCTCGCGCACCTTCCCGTTGATGGCTACGGGGTAATTCACGGTATCCTCTACCAGGTATTCCTCGCGGAACTCGGGATACTGGGCGTGGCTGATGCTGCCAGCTTCGTGGCCCAATTTCACCCACAGCTCCTCCGCCAGGTGCGGGGCATAGGGCGAGAGCAGCACCACCAGCGGCTCCAGAATGGCGCGCTTGTGGCAGTCGAGGGCGGTCAGCTCGTTCACCGTAATCATCAGGGCGCTGACGGTGGTGTTGAACGAGAACTTCTCAATGTCCTCCTCCACCTTGCGGATGACTTTATGCAAAGCTTTCAGCTCGGCGGGCTTCGGGGCCTCGTCGGTCACCGCGAAGTCGCCATCCTGGGGGTGGTAGAGGCGCCAGAGCTTCTTGAGGAAGCCGGCCACACCGCTCATGCCGTTGGTGTTCCAGGGCTTGAACTGCTCCAGGGGCCCGAGGAACATCTCGTACAAGCGCAGTGCATCGGCCCCGAACTTCTCAATGAGCGTGTCGGGGTTTACCACGTTGTACTTCGACTTCGACATCTTCTCGACTTCCACGCCCACCACGTAGGTGCCGTTGTCTTCCAGGATGAACTCCGCGTTGGCGTATTCCTCGCGCCAGTTCCGGAAGGCTTCTACGTCGAGCACATCGTTGTCCACGATATTCACGTCCACGTGTAGCGCGGTAGTCTGGTGGTCACCCTTCTTGCCCGCAGTCACAAACGTGTTAGTACCGTTGATGCGATACACGAAGTTCGAGCGGCCCAGAATCATGCCTTGGTTGATGAGCTTCTGGAAGGGCTCGTTGGCCGTTACCAGGCCCAGGTCTTTCAGGAACAGGTGCCAGAAGCGGGAGTAGAGCAGGTGGCCCGTAGCGTGCTCTGCACCACCGAGATATAAATCCACATTCTGCCAGTACTGCTCGGCTTCCTGGCCCACAAAACGCTCCGCGTTGTGCGGGTCCATGTAGCGCAGGTAGTACCAGCTGGAGCCGGCCCAGCCGGGCATGGTGCTCAGCTCGTACTCATACTGGCCCTTGTACTTCCAATCCTTGGCGCGGCCCAGGGGCGGCTCGCCGGTTTCGGTGGGCTTGTACTCGTCGATTTCCGGCAGCACCAAAGGCAGGTCGGCTTCGGCCACGCCGTAGGCTACGCCGTCCTTATAGTAAATCGGGATGGGCTCACCCCAGTAGCGCTGGCGGCCGAAGATGGCGTCGCGGATGCGGAAATTGGTTTTGCCCTTGCCGATGCCGCGCTGCTCCAGCTCCTGAATTAGCGTCTGGGTGGCTTGCTTGTAGTTCTGGCCCTGGATGAGGCCGTGCAGGTAGATGCCTTCCTTGGTGGGGTCGGCCTGCTCGTCAATCTGCTGCTGGTCCACCACCTGCACAATGGGCAGGTTGAAGTGCTTGGCAAACACGTAGTCGCGCTGGTCGCCGGAGGGCACGGCCATTACGGCGCCGGTGCCGTAGCCGGCCAGCACGTAATCGGCAATCCAGATCTGGATGGGCTCGTTGGTGAACGGGTTGATTGCATAGGCCCCGGTGAAAGCGCCCGATACGGTTTTGGTATCGGCCATCCGGTCCCGCTCCGAGCGGCGCTTGGTGGCATCCTGGTAGTCCTGCACGGCCTGTAGCTGCGCGGGCGTGGTCAGCTCCTTCACCAGCTCGTGCTCGGGGGCCAGCACCAGGAAGGTAGCGCCGTAAATGGTGTCCACGCGGGTGGTGTACACTTTGATTTGCGCCTGCTCGTGACCCTGCACCTGGAAGGTTACTTCGGCCCCAATGCTCTTGCCAATCCAGTTGCGCTGCATTTCCTTCACCGCGTCGGGCCAGTCGAGGGTGTCGAGGCCCTGCAGGAGGCGGTCGGCGTAGGCGGTGATGCGCAGGTTCCACTGGGGCATGAGGCGGCGCTCTACCGGAAAGCCGCCGCGCTCCGAGAGGCCATCTTTCACCTCGTCGTTGGAGAGTACCGTGCCCAGGCCGGGGCACCAGTTCACGTAGGTATCCTGCTGGTAGGCCAGGCGGTAGGGGTGCACAGCCTGTAAACGCTGCTTTTCCGAAAACAGCTTCCACTGGCCCGCCGTGAAGGCGTGGCGCTCCTCCTCGTCGCCGGCCGCGCGGATGCCCTCGCTGCCGTTCTGCTCGAACTTCTCCAGCAGGGTTTTGAGGGGCTCAGCCCGGTCGGTATCAAGGTTGTACCAGGAGTTGAACAGCTTCAGGAAAATCCACTGCGTCCACTTGTAGTACGCGGGGTCGGAGGTGCGCACTTCCCGGCTCCAGTCGTAGCTGAAACCGAGCGAGGACAGCTGCTTGATGTAGGTGTCGATGTTCTGCTCCGTGGTCAGGGCCGGGTGCTGCCCGGTCTGGATGGCGTACTGCTCGGCGGGCAACCCGAACGAGTCGAAACCCATGGGGTGGAGCACGTTGAAGCCGCGCAGACGCTTGTAGCGCGACACGATATCGGAGGCAATGTAGCCCAGCGGGTGGCCCACGTGCAGGCCCGCGCCGCTGGGGTACGGGAACATGTCGAGCACGTAGTATTTGGGCTTCTCTGGCTGATTTTCAGCCTTGAAGGTGTGATGCTCTTTCCAGTGGGCTTGCCACTTCTTCTCAATATCCTGGGGATGGTAGCCGGGCATGGGCAGTCGGGGTACAGTTAATCGGAACGGGCGAAATTACGGAAAAACGAGGGTGGGGCCGCTTTTTTATGCCAGCTGCCGTTGAGGGCGGCCGAACGCCCCGGCCCCCGATCCGTAGGAGAAAGGCAAATCTGAACCGTATGCCCTTTTCTGAGTACCCGGCCCTGCTGCTGCGCTGGCTGCGTCAGCGGTTTGATTTGCGGGATGATATGGCCGCGCCCGAGGATATTGCCGAAAGCGTGGAGTCCAGCACCACCTTTCGGGGTACTAATCTGTGGGTGCTCATCTTCGCCATTCTCATTGCCTCGGTAGGGCTCAACGTCAATTCCACGGCCGTCATCATCGGGGCCATGCTGATTTCGCCGCTTATGGGGCCGCTAGTAACGCTGGGCTACAGCGCGGCTACCAACCACCCTGGCCTGCTGCGCCGGGCCCTGAAAGGCCTGCTGCTGGCCGTGGGCATCAGCCTGCTTACTTCGGGCCTGTATTTCTGGCTTACGCCCCTGAACGAGGCCCAGTCGGAGCTGCTGGCCCGCACCGAGCCCACCATCTGGGATGTGCTCATTGCCTTGTTCGGGGGGCTGGCCGGGGCTGTGGGCCTCACCCGCCGCGAGAAAGGCAACGTGATTCCCGGCGTAGCCATTGCCACGGCCCTGATGCCGCCGCTGTGCACGGTGGGCTACGGGCTGGCCTCGGGCCAGTGGCACTACGCGGCCGGGGCGTTCTACCTGTTTGCCATCAACTGCGTGTTTATCACGCTGGCGGCGTTTCTGGTGATGCGGTTTCTGCGGCTGCCCGCGCACCAGTTTGAGGATGAGAGCCGGGCCCGGCGGGTGCGCCGGCTGATGCTGGCCGCCGCCGTGGTGGTGGCCGCGCCCAGCGTGTGGCTGGGCTACGGCATTGTGCAGCGCTCCGTGTACGAGCACCAGGCCCAGCAGTTTGTGGAGGAGCAGCTCAGCTTTCCGAACGCCTACGTGGCTACCCGGCAGATTGACGCCCGTCAGCGTAGCATCAACGTGCTGCTGGTGGGCCGGCCCGTGGACACGGTGCGCCTGGGCCAGGTGCGCCAGCAGCTGCGCCGCTACCGCCTGCACCCCACCACGCTGGTGGTGCGCCAGGGCCTGCAGGCCTACGATTCCGCTGATGCCGAGGCCTTCCGCCGCAGCCTGCTGGCCGATGTGCGCGCCCGCCAGACGCCGCCGGCTTCGGCCGAGCTGGCCCGCCTAAAACAGCTGGCTGCCGCCGCCGGGGCGGGCCTGCCCGCCTCCGCCACGCTGCTGCGGGAGCTGCAGGTAGAGCACCCCGTCGTGCGCCGTCTGGCCCTCACGCGTCTGCCCCGCCCGGCCCTGGCCGCCGACTCACTGCCCGCCGACTCACTGCCCGCCGATACGGTGCTGGTAGTAAGCCTGGACGTGCGCGACTCCTTGCCGCGGACTGAGCGGCAGCGGGTAGGCGAGTGGCTGCGCGTGCGCACCAATCAGCCCCGGGTGCAGCTGCTGGTACAGCCAGTGTTGCGGTAGGGTGGTACCAGCTGCTACTGCGCAGCGGGGTTGTGGCCGTCCCAGGTGCCTTCCGCGTCCAGCACGCGGAACCGGGCGAACAGCTCCTCGCCATACCAGTTTTCCTGGCGGGTGAGGCGAATAACTTCTTTGTGCTTGGGGCTACGGTAGGCGTAGTCCTGCATAGCTTGTTGCGACTCCCAGAGGCTGACGGTGGCCTGGCGCACCACCGGTAACTCACCCAGCCCGATGGCAGCCCGCACGCCCGGGGCCTCGGCCACGGTGGCGCTTACCGGAGCCACGTAGCGCCAGAAACGGGGTGTTTTCTGCCAGCGGATGGAGGCCCGGGTAAGCACCATCATCGGCCCATCGGCCGCGCCGGCCGCGGTTTCATAGTCAAACGGATTTTTCCCATCCCATAGTCCGTGCGACTTGACAGGGGCCAGCCGGGCCGTCCAGATTTCCTGGGTGCGCTGCCGGTACTGCTGCCACAAGGGGTGGTGGCTGAAAAACTCCTGAGCAGCTTCTTCCGAGTCCCACACGGCCAGTAAGCCGTAGCGGCGCAGGTTGGGTAGCGCTCCGAAGCCACCCGCGCCGCTACCCAGCAGCTTCTGAAACCGCAGGCCCGGCACGCGCCGCAAGGGCCGCTGGGCGGTGCCCATCTGCGCAAAGCCCCAGCGCCGCTGGTTGGGCAGGAGGGTGAGGATGGAAAGGGTGGTGAGTGGCAAGGGGCAGGAGTTACGTAGGCTTCGGGAAAACAAAGAAGGGCCGGAATTGCTTCCGGCCCTTCGCGCAAGTTCAGCAAGACAAATTTACTTCACTTCTACTTTGGCGTGCTCATTCACGTCGTCGGAGGTGCTCCGCTCGCCGGTGGCCAGGGCTTTCACGTAGGCTACAGCCTGGGTGAGCAGGCTGCTGGGCGTATCCCAGTACTCGCCCTTCTCAATTTCCACTTTCAGGATGTAGATGCTCTCGTCGTCCTTGCCTTTGGGAAACCAGGCGCGCATGGGCTCACTCCAGAGCTTGTCGATTTCGGCCTGGTTGCGGTAGGCGTTGGCGCGGCCCGATACGGATACGTACACGTTGTCGTCGGGCTTGGCGTAGCTCAGGTTTACGTGGCTGTCTTTTTTTACCTCGTACACTTTGGCCGAGTCCTTATCGGTCAGGAATACCAGGGCGCTGCTGCCGTCGGGCTTCTGCGTGAACATGGGGCGGCTGCGCAGGCTGCCGTCCTGGTCCTGGGTTGTGAGCATGGCAATGCGCACGTCCTTGATTTTATCGAGCAGAGTGGACAGGTCGTTGGTGACGTTGGGTTGCGTGGACATGGGAAGCTAGTGTGGGGGAAGAATAGAAAAAATCAACGGAAAGGCAGCCGAAAACCGGCCCGGCCTGTTGCCTGTACGGTCCGGCCCGTTCCTGGGTTGAGCTCAACCGGACCGCCGGCCCTATTTTGCCGACCTTCCGCACCGTATGAATTTCCTCGCCCACCTGCTGCTTTCCGGTTCTCCCACCGACCCCAATTACGCCGATATAGTGGTGGGCAACTTCGCGGCCGAGGCCGTGCGGGGCCGTGCCGGCCTGCTGGCCTACCCCGAGCCCGTGCAGCGCGGCATCCGCCTGCACCGCTTAATTGACTCGTTTACCGATGCGCACCCGGCCGTGCGCCGTACCACCGCCCGCCTGCGGGCGGCGGGCCTAGGCAAGTGGGCCGGCGTAGTGTCGGATGTAGGCTTCGACCACCTGCTGGCCCGCGACTTTGCCCGCTACCACCCTGAGGAGCCGTTGCCGCAGTTTGCCCAGCGCCAGTACCAGTTGCTGCACCAGCGCCGCCACGAGCTGCCGCAGCGGCTGCAGCACATGCTGCACTACATGCGCCAGCACGACTGGCTGACCGGCTACGCCCACCCCGAGGGCCTGCACCGCGCTTTGCTGGGCCTGAGCCGCCGGGTGCCCGCCGCCGAAGTACTGGCTACCGGGGCCGCCGCGTTTCTGGCGGAGCTGCCGGCCTACGAGGCGGATTTTCAGGAGTTCTGGCCGGAGCTGCGGGCGGGGGCGGCGGAAAGCCGGTAGCAGCTTTAGAGCAGGCGTATCTCCAGCCGTCGGCTATTTGTATCCAGGGTGTACCAGTCCGAAGCGGTTTCATCGGGCACGCAATCCTGCAACGAGTGCCCCCGGCTATAGCTGCGCAATGAGTAGCGGCCCAGCAGGATAGTCAGGGCGTACAGCTGGGTTTCCTGGTAGCCAATAAAAGCCGTGGTGACAATACGCCGGGTATCGTTGACGTGCTTTTGGGTGAGTTGAATATCCAGCGCAGGTGGCAGTATGCCGTCGCACCACAATCCGTTATTCTGAGCGTCTGGGTTGTGCGCGAAAGTGCGGGTTAGATGGTACTCCAGAAACTCGCAAAATTCCTTGTTGAAAGATTCTTTCACGTTGTAGTTCAAGACGATAAATGCGTTTTGGTCGTGTAGGGGGCTGCCTCGTATACGTGGCGTCAATGGTGGCGAGCTGATTACAAAGAAAGCTTTGGTTGTAGTGTGCTACGGTTTGTATTGCAGAAGCGTGGGTTTGTGTAGCTCCGGCGGGCCGGGCGGGCCTCACCTTTGTGCTGTTCAATCATTATCCTGATTTACTGCACAATGAGCAACCTCAAACGCGTACCCCTGGGTAGCCAGGGTCTGGAAGTACCGGTGGAAGGCCTGGGCTGCATGGGCATGACGCCCATTAACGGGGCCGCCGTGTACGGCGTAGCCGACGAAGCCGAAAGTATGGCCACCATTCACCGCGCCCTGGAGCTGGGCGTACACCTGCTCGATACGGCCGATTTGTACGGCCCCCTGCTCAACGAGCGGCTGGTGGGCCGGGCCATTGCCGGCCGCCGGCAGGAGGTTATCCTAGCCACCAAGTTTGGCTTCGAGGTAGACGATGACCAGGAGGTGTGGACCGGCCGGCTTAATGGGCGCCCCGAGTACCTGCAGCACAGCATCGACCGTTCCCTGCGCAACCTCGGCACCGACTACGTAGACCTCTACTACCTGCACCGCATTGATCCGCAGGTGCCGGTGGAGGAAACCGTGGGGGCTATGAGCCGGCTGGTAGAGGCGGGCAAGGTGCGCTACCTGGGCCTCTCGGAAGTGTCGGCCGATGAGTTGCGCCGCGCCCACCAGGTACATCCCATTACGGCATTGCAAACCGAGTATTCGCTTTTCGACCGTCGGGTGGAAGAGGAAGGCATTCTGGCCGCCAGCCGGGAACTGGGCGTTGGCTTCGTGGCCTACTCGCCCCTGGGCCGCGGCTTCCTTACCGGCGACATCCAAACGCCCGACGACTTCGCCGAGGATGATTTTCGGCGGCACTTTCCCCGTTACCAGGGCGAGAATTTCTACAAGAACCTAGAGCTGGTGCACAAGCTGGAAACCCTGGCCGCCGAGAAGGGCGTAACCACCGCGCAGCTGGCCCTGGCCTGGGTGCTGGCCCAAGGCGTGGTGGCTATTCCGGGCACCAAGCGTCGCCAGTACCTGGAGCTGAACGTGGCCGCCGCCAGCCTGCTGCTGTCGGAGCAGGAGCTGGCCGCTATTGAGGCCGTTATGCCGGTTGGCAGCGCGGCCGGTGCGGCATATCCCGGCTGATATGCTGTTGGGGGGCAGCAGGTAGGGCGCGGCTCCTCGTCCGGAACTGCCGGCCTGTGCGCAAGGGTACGTGAAGCCGCCCCGAGCGGGCAGTAGCTCGCAACGCTGTGCCAGGCCGGCAAGGGTTTCTCCAACCGCCCAAGCAGCGGCCGGGCAGTATCTTGTCTGTCAGTATGTTGCTTTGGGTGGTCAGCACACCTGTTTTTTCCCTGTTACTTTTCCGCTACCAGCCTATGAAACCCGCTGCCAACGCCCCCCGCGTACTTAGTACCGTAACGGACTATACCCGCTTCTACGGGCTGCCGGCCCCCATGCATCCGCTGCTCACCCTTATCGACATGGCGCATGCCCGCACCTTGCCGGCCGTAACCACACCGATAAGGCAGCAGCTGTACACCATGGCCCTGAAACGGGGCCTGAAAGGCACTATTCTCTACGGCCGGCAGTCCTATGACTTTCACGAGGGCGTACTGTTCTTTGTGGGCCCGGGCCAGGTATTTGCCGCCGACCCTGACCTGGATGTATCGGGGCTGGAGGGCTGGATGCTGGTGTTTCACCCCGATTTGCTGCACAAGTATCCGCTGGGGCGCAAAATCCTGAGCTACGGGTTTTTCTCCTACCAGGCCCACGAGGCGCTGCACCTCTCGGGCCAGGAGGAAGCCCGGCTCGACGACCTGCTCCGCAGCATGCGCCAGGAGTACGAGCAGCCCATCGACGCATTCAGCCAGGAGGTGCTGGTGGCTCAGCTGGATGTGCTGCTGAGCTACGCCAACCGCTTCTACCACCGGCAGTTTCTCACGCGGCGCACCGCCGAGCACGACCTGCTCGCGCGCTTTGAGGAGCTGCTGCGCGGGTATTTTGCCCAGGACAAGGAACAGCCGCTGCCCACCGTGCAGCACTTCGCCGATGCTTTGCACGTGTCGCCGGCCTACCTCAGCGACATGCTGCGCACCCTCACCGGCCAGAACACCCAGCAGCACATCCACCAGGCCCTCATCGAGAAGGCTAAAGTGCTGCTGCTCGGTACTTCCCAGTCCATCAACGAAACAGCCTACCAGCTGGGCTTCGAGTATCCGCAGTATTTCACCCGCCTGTTCAAAAGCAAAACCGGCCTCACCCCAGCGGCTTTTCGGCTGTCGGGGCAGTAGGTAGGTTACGGCTGACCTTCAACGCCGCCAGTCAGGCTAAGCTTGCCGAAGCAACTCTTCCGCTTCGTCCACATCGATTTAACGAAGCGGGAGAGTTGCTTCGGCAAGCTCAGCAGGACGTTCTTTTTCTGCATCACTAATCTTCTTCGCTTATGAATCTGACCGAATATCGCACCCTGGGCCGCTCCGGGCTGGTGGTGAGCCCCCTGGCCCTGGGCACCATGACGTTTGGCACCCCGCGCTGGGGTTCTTCGGACGAGGAATCGGAAGCCATTTTCCGGGCGTATGTGGAAGCCGGCGGCAATTTCATCGACACGGCCAACGTGTACGCCAAGGGCCGCAGCGAGGAGCTAGTGGGCCAGTACGTGGCTGCCGCCGGCCTCCGCGACCAGCTGGTGCTGGCGACCAAATCGGGGTTTCATAGCGGGCAGCCGGGCAACCCGCACGGGGGTGGCAACGGCCGCAAAAACATCAATCAGGCCCTGGAAAGCTCCCTGCGCCGCCTCCAAACCGACTATGTGGACCTGTATTGGGTGCACGTGTGGGATATGGTGACGCCAGTGGAGGAAGTGCTCCAAACCCTCGGCGACCTGGTGCGGGCCGGTAAAATCCGCTACTTCGCCTTTTCGGATGTGCCGGCCTGGTACGCCGCCAAAGCCGCCACGCTGGCCGCCGCCCACCACGTGCCCGGGCCCATTGCCCTGCAGCTGGAGTATTCCCTGGTGGAGCGCCACATTGAAAATGAGCACGTGCCCGCCGCCCGGGAGTGCGGGCTGGGCATCACGCCCTGGAGCCCGTTGGCCGCCGGCTTCCTGGCCGGCAAATACCAGCGTGCGGCCGGCTCCGGGGCCAAAGCCAGCGGCGAAGGCCGCCTTACCGGCCCCAACCCATTCCAGGACAGCAAATTCACTGAGCATAACTGGCGGGTGCTGGCGGTAGTGCAGGAAGTAGCCCGGGCGCTCAACCGCCCCGCCGCGCAGGTGGCGCTGGCCTGGGTGCTGGCCCAGCCCGGCATTACCTCCGTTATCCTGGGAGCCAGCAAACGCACGCAACTGCTGGATAACCTGGCCGCCCTGGACCTGCATTTGTCACCCGAGCACCTGCGGCAGCTTCAGGAGGCCAGCGCGCTGGCACCCGTTTTCCCCTACGGTATTTTTACTCCAGCTATCCACAAAGGCATTTTCGGTGGAACGTCGGTGCAGAGCTGGCAGTAAGGTGTTCCAAGGGACCTTGAACGTCATGCAGAGCATGTGGCGCATCAAGCCAGCGACGAAGCATCTCGCGTGCTGACGTTGGAACAATGTAGAGACGCAACACTTTGCGTTTCGTCGTTGAACGACACGCACCACGCAAATCAAACAACATCAGCAACAACGAGACGCAAAGTGTTGCGTCTCTACATTGTCCTTGAAAAACAAGCAGAGCGACCCTGATGAGTCGCTCTGCTTGTTTTTCGGAAGGTTAGGAACCTAGTGCTGGTGGCCGCCTTCGCCGTGTACGTGGCCGTGGTCGAGTTCCTCGCGGGTAGCGTCGCGCACGTCGGCTACTTTGCCGTCGAAGTGCATCACCATGCCGGCCAGGGGGTGGTTGAAGTCCATTTTTACGGCCGAGTCGCCGATTTCCACCACTTTGCCCTGCATGTGGTGACCTTGGTTGTCGGCCATGGGCAGGAAGTTGCCCACCTGCAGCATCTCCTCGTCAATCTGCCCGTCAATTTCAAATACGTTCTTCGGAATTTCCACCACGGCCTGCTGGTCGTAGTCGCCGTAGGCCTGCTCAGGCGTGAGGGAGAAGGTGAACGAGTCGCCGGGCTGCTTGCCGCTGAGTTGGCGCTCAAACTCATCGGGCAGGCCGCTCATGCCGAACAGGAACACCATCGGCGCATCCTCTTCAGCCGATTCCACCAATACTTTTTCCTGGTTCTCGTCGGTTACGCTCAGGTCGTAGGTGATGGTAACGACTTTGTTTTCGCTGATTTGAGTCATGGGTAGGGTGGACGCTGCTGGTCCGGGCTGGGGTTGGGAAATGAATTGCGGGGCTAATTACGGAAATGCCTAGTAATTGTCGGGTTACTGGTTGTTCGTTATCCGTTGCTCGTTGTCAGAACGACAGGAGCAACGGACAACGAACAACTAATAACTAAGCTCTTACTGCAGCTCCCAGGCCGTGCGGTAGGCTCCGATGCTTTCTACATAATCGAGGAAGGCTTTGTAGAACGGGTGCCCGCCCAGGGTGCTGGAGTCGCCGACGAGCAGGAGCTTGCGGCGGGCCCGGGTCATGCCCACGTTCATGCGGCGGATGTCGCTCAAAAAGCCGATTTCGCCTTGGGGGTTCGAGCGGGTGAGGCTGATGGCAATGATGTCACGCTCCTGGCCCTGAAACGCATCAACGGTGCCCACGCTCAGCATCCGATGCTCCAGTAAACCCACCAGCTCGTCGTTTTCCTCAATGGCATCCTTGAGGTAGTTGATCTGGGCGCGGTAGGGGGCAATTACGCCGATGGTAAGCAGGTCGGCCTCGTGGTCGGCCTGGTCGTAGGCCTCCAGCAGCTGGGCCAGGCGTTTCAGCAGCAGATCGGCTTCCTCGGGGTTGGCGGTGGAGCGGCTTTCCTCGATGGTGATTTCCTGGAAGCCGAAGCCGGCCGTATCCAAAAACTCCACGGCCGTATCCGGCGCGAAGCGCAGGTCGTAGGCGGGCAGGTCGGCGTGGGCCACGCTGGGCGCGGCTTGCAGGCGGCCCTCGTAGAACTGCTCCGAGCTGAACTCCATAATCTGCTCGTGCATGCGGTACTGTACCTCCAGCATGCGGGCCGTGTCGGGCTGGCGCTTGATGCACTTCTCAAACAGCGTTTCGCGCAGACCCTGGGCGGCGGCCTTCTCGCTTTTCACGGTGGGCGGCAGCTGCTGATGGTCGCCGGCCAGCACCACGCGGTTGGCCTTGCTGATGGGAATCCAGCAGCCCGGCTCCAGGGCCTGGGCGGCCTCATCAATAAACACAGTTTCGTAGGTGAGGTGACGGATGGCGCGGTTGCTGGCACCCACCAGCGTACAGGTAATCACCTGCACCTGCTCCAGCAAATCCTCCGTGATGTAGCGCTCCAGCTGGTCCGACTCCTGCAGCAAATCGTGGGCCTGCTGCTTGAGCTGGCGGCGCTGCTCCCGCTCTTCCCAGCCAAAGTGACGCTTGAACTTGCCGGCTTCCTCGCGGTACTGCTCGGCGGTCTGGCGCATGCTGCGCAGCTCGGCGTAGCTTTTGTGGTTCATAATCTGGGCATCCAGCGTGTGCTGCAGCAGCAAGTCTGAAACCCGGGAGGGGTTACCCATCCGGATGACGTTTACGCCCCGCTCGGCCAGCTTTTCGGTGAGCAAATCCACGGCTGTGTTGCTGGGGGCGCACACCAGCACCCGCCGCTCCCGCCGGATGGTTTCCAGAATGGCCTGCACCAGCGTGGTGGTTTTGCCGGTGCCGGGCGGGCCATGGATGATGGCCACATCCTGGGCCGCCAGCACGTGGCGCACGGCCGCCAGCTGGGAGTCGTTGAGGGGCGAGGGGTAGTAGAGCGTGGCTTCCGATTCCGGCTTGTAGCGGGCCGGCTTGGCCCCTAGCAGCACGTCGCGCAGCTCGGCCAGGCGGGTGCCGTAAGCGCCCATCACCTTGCCCAGAGCGTACTCCATCTCACGGTAGCTTACCTCGTCGAAGGTTAAGTCCACGCCCAGCTTGCCCTCGTCCACCCAGTCGGGCAGGTCTTCCTTGGTAGTGGCCAGCAGAATCTTGTTGCGCTTGACGCTGGTAATCACGCCCGACAGCGTGGGCCGGTCGGAGCCGGAGCGGCCGGGGATGTTGCCGAACAATGCGGCGTTTTTGCCCACCTGAAACAGGTGCAGCCCGCCGGCACCCGCCGGGCGTTCCAGCTCCAGCACCAGCTTCCCGCCGAAGCCGATATCTTCCGAGGTAATTTTGACCGGGTACCAGGTGAGTCCCCGTTTCTGGCGCTCGGCAATGGTAGCTTGGGCGCTCTTGATTTTGAATTGTTCGAGGTCCTCCTGCTGCTCGAGCTTCATGAGGGCCTGCACCTTGCGCAGCTCTTTTTCCAGCGCGTACGGGTCGGTATAGGTAGGTTGTTCAGCCAACTTCTAAGGTTCTTGTGCGAATCGTTGGTAACAACGAAATCGGGGAAAAGGTGGCCGAAGGTCGGGAGGAAACTTTACTTTGCGGGCTCTAATCGTATCTGCCAGATATCCTAAAAAGTTCCAATGTCAAACCCACCGAAGTCAGTCGGCCTACTTCGCAAGTTTGTCTCAACGGCTTGTTCGGTTACTACCGGGCAGGTCGAATTGCCGCTCGGTAGTATTAGGTTAGATAGGAACTTGTACTGGTTGGCTCAACACAACATCACGCCCTTAAGCAATGAAGAGCTACACGTAGTACACAACTAATGCGAGCGTATCAGAGAGTTTCCGATGGAGCAGGAAAGGCTCTGTTGGGCACCGGATGTATTGGAAAGGCTAGATGAAAAGCTTGAGGGCATAACGGCTCTATATCAGCCAAAGCTTATGAGTATGCTGACGCGCATCGTAGCAGAGGCTACTTAAACTGGTTGATTAATCTGCAATCCACTAGGATACCAAATGCCTCGCCAGATTGTAGGCCACGTTAGGTTTGGAAGCACGTGGTCTGTATCAAGGGTGCTGACATCAATATTCTCGGTAGAGCATAGTATATCGGGC
Source organism: Hymenobacter sp. 102 (assembly GCF_049949205.1). NCBI lineage: Bacteria > Pseudomonadati > Bacteroidota > Cytophagia > Cytophagales > Hymenobacteraceae > Hymenobacter > Hymenobacter sp. 102. The sequence continues at coordinate 754,825 of NZ_CP188172.1, read as the reverse complement.
ATAAAAGCACCTAGAACTCCTTTCTTCTGAAGAATGTACAGCGCATCATCAAGTGTGTAGGCCGTTACGCCGTAGACTTTTTGGGAACCGCTGGTGGGTATGAATTCAATCCAGTAGCGTTTCAGCAGGGCTTTGTTATACATCATGCTTCCCATTCTCATAGTGATAATGCTCCTGGCTGGCTGACGTGAAGCGCTGGATAAAGCCCGTAGTGTACTGCTCGCTCCGGTTTGGTTGGCTGAAAAATGCCTTCCTGTTGCGCCCAGTCATAGACGCTGATTCCCAATGGATATTTGGTCAGGATGCCGTTTAGCTGATACTGCTGAATAAACTCTTCTGCCTGCTGCCGGGAAGTGAATACGCCGCTGGTGAAACGGCTGCCGGCTCCGTGAAATACCCAAACTTCGATCATATAGGAGAAGATGTAGTGTGAGTCAAAGGTAAATGGAACCCAAAGAAGCGGTAGAGATGCTTCGGCAAGCTCAGCATGACAACTACAGGCTTTCAGCCGCTGCCAGCGGCTTGCAAAGCTTCGGCTAGTGAAACCGGCGCCACAAAGTGAGGCTGAACGGTATGGGCGGCACCACCGCCCGCAACACGTGGCGTAGCAGATATATATCGTACTGCCGCTAACTCGGGGTGGGGTGGGCCGTATGCACTAACCACGCTTTTCCCTTTCCCCTTTTTTATGGCACTGCACTACATCCGGCGCGGCACTGGCCCGGCCCTGCTACTGGTTCACGGTATCGGCGGCAGCTGGCGCTCCTGGAATACCATTTTCGACACGCTGGCCGCTGAGCACGATGTAATTGCCGTGGATTTGCCCGGCCACGGCGCATCGCCGCAGCTGCCCGGCAAGCACACCATCGGTACCCTGGCCGATGCCCTCACGGCCTTTCTTACGGAGCACGACCTGCTGGGCATTGATGCCGTCGGCAGCTCGATGGGGGCCCGGCTGGTGCTGGAACTGGCGCGGCGCGGCGGTGTGCTCGGGGCCGTGGTTTCCCTCGACCCCGGTGGGTTCTGGGAAGGCTGGGAGGTGCCGTTCTTCTACCATTCCGTGGCCGTGTCGCAGAAGCTGGTGGGCGCTTTGCAGCCCGTAATGCCGGCGTTGATGCACTCAGCGGTGGGCCGTACGGCGCTGCTGCCGCAGTTTTCGGCCCGCCCCTGGGCCGTGGATGGGGACCAAGCCCAGGATGAGATGTACAGCTTTGCCCACACGCCTGTGTTCGGCGAGCTGCTGGACGCGCTGGCTCATGGCGAGGTGCAGCAGGCCGCGCCGGCCGGCAGCATTACGGCCCCGCTGATCATCGGTTGGGGCCGCCATGACCGGGTATGCCTGCCTGGCCAGGCCCGCCGGGCCCTGGCCAAGTTTCCCGACGCCCGTCTCTACTGGTTCGACCATTGCGGCCACTTCCCCCAGTGGGACCAGCCCGCCGAAGCCGTCCGCCTGATTCTGGCCACCCTGCGCCGCCAGCCCTTCCGTGACCAGGACATTGCCCGCAAGCCTGCCCCGCAGCCGCGCCAAGCCGTACCGAAAGCTGCCGTAGCCGCGGCGCTGGTGCTGGGCATTGTGGGGGGCTGGGCGCTGATGAAGCGCGGTAAATAGCCGGCAAAGCGCCGAGCCGCCAGCGAGGCCGCGCACCATGTATCCGCAAACGAGCAGGTATTGCCGCCGAGGCAGTGCCTGCTCGTTTACATTTACAGTAGTAGCAGAATGAAACCATCGGCCAGAATCGAAGCTACTTCAGGGGCTTCAGTAGCCGCCGCGTTCTATAGCAGCTGCCGCGACTTCCGGGCCAGTCGATACCTCAGCGTCTTCCGTGAACGGACAACTGTTGTCGGTGTGGCTCAAGGTGCGGGCAGCATTGTAGGTCTGCACGCTGGTATAAGGAGCATTGGGAAATACGGAGAGCTCAGGTAGTTAACAAAGGATCAAGCCTTCGTAAACCATTCCACTACCTCCGCTGCCTGTGGAAACTCCCGTAGCAGCGCGGCCCGCTCGGCCAGCTCAAAATCCCGGAAATCGAAGCCGGGGGCCACGGTGCAGCTGACGAGGCCGTAGCCGGGGCGGTGCTTGATCTGGGCTGCAAACCACACGCCCGCTGGAATAACGGCCTGGGGCAACTCGCCGGCGGCAAAGTCGGGGCCGAGGGTGAGGCGGGTGGGCTGGCCGGGCGTGAGCAGGACGATTTCCAGCGCCTGTCCCTGGTGGAAAAACCACAGCTCATCGGACTTGATGCGGTGAAAGTGCGACTTGTCCTCGTTTTCGAGCAGGTAGTAGTTAGCCGTGCTCACGCTGCGGGTGTGGCCCTCGGCGGTAGTCAGGGTGTGGGCGGAGCGGTAGGTTTCCCAGTAGTAGCCGCCCTCGGGGTGGGGCAGCAGCTGCAGGTCATGGATGATGGTTTGGGCCGTCATGGTTGGATTGCTATTCGGAAAGTCAGTATTAACTCTATGATCGGTCATGCTGAGCTTGTCGAAGCATCTCTACCGCTTCGTTGAGCAATCTTCAGGCAAAGCAGTAGAGATGCTTCGACAAGCTCAGCATGACGGTTTAGGCGTTTACAGGCTTACTGCCCGTTGGTGAACTCGCCGATGTGCCAGAGCACGCCGGCGGGGTCGTGCACGAAACATTCTTTGCCCCAGGCCTCGTGCCGGATAGGCAGCAGTTTCACGCCGGAAAACCGGCCGGGCAGGTCGAGGGTCGTCAGCTGCTGCCAGTACTGCTCCACGTCTTCCACCTCCAGAAACAGCATGGTGTTGTCTACCCATTCCGCCGCGTAATAGTCCTGCAGGTAAAAACTCACCCCTTCCAGCGTAAATAGGGACATAGCTGGTGACAGGACCGTTTCGGTGAAACCAAAGGCCTGGTAGAAGCTGCGAGACGTGGCGAATTCCTTCGCGCCGATAAAGGGGCGGAGGGAGCGGATTTGTGGGGTCATGGTACTTGGTAAGGAAGACAATAGAAGCAGCGGCAGAACAGCGCCTGAACAATCGTCGGGCAATATGGTGCTTCCCGACCACTGCAGCTGCCCGTCAAACAAAGAAAAGCCCGACACGCGGGCCGGGCTTTCTTACTGGGGTGCGACTGTTTACAGCTTGAAAATGGTTGATAGCCCTTCTGGCAGCGAAGCTGGTGGGCGGCCTAGTGCATCGGCCAAATCAGTGCTGACGGTTGCTTCCTGCCCGTTTCTGATGTCGGTGAGAAAACCGCTGATGCGCTGAATTACTGCGGGGGGTAGGCCCTGGGCCTGCAGCCGCGCGGCAAACGCCGCTTCCTCAATGGGCGTGTACTCCACCTTCCGGCCCGATAACTCACTCAGGGCCGCGGCCACGTCGGCGAAGGAGTAGGTGGTGCTGCCGGTGAAGGTGAAGATGCGGTTGTCGCAGCGGCTGTCGGCCAGCACGTTGGCAATGGCCTCGCCCATTTCCTGACGGAGGGCAAACGCCACCTCGCCCATGCCGGCCGGCAGCTGAATGCCCCGCTCCAATACCTGCGGCCCCACAAACTGCGGTAGCGTATCCATGTACAGAATATTGCGGAACAGCACGTACGGCACCCCGCTGGCCCGGATGTAGTCCTCCGTCTGGAAGTGGCGTTCCATGAGCTGGTTGGCCAGCGTGGCGGGGTTTTGCAGGGCGCGACTGGTGTAGGCCAGGCACGTTACGCCGGCTTTTTTGGCGGCATCCACCACGTTGTAGTGCTGCTGCAGGCCATCCTCATCGGCACCGCCGGAAACCAGCAGTACCTTGCTGACGCCCTGCATGGCCCGGTCCAGGGAGGCCGGGTCGCGGTAGTTGCCCACCCGGAGCTGCACGCCCCGCGCTTTGAGGTCGGCGGCTTTGGCTTCGTCGCGCACCAGGCCGGCCACCTGGCCGGGGGCAGTTAGCTGCAGCAGCCGGTCAATTACAGCCGAGCCAATGTGGCCGGTTGCACCCGTTATCAGAATCATACGAAAGGGAAATAAGGATGAGAAACACGGCCCGCGCTGGCCGGTATTTGCCTGATTCAGCCACTGCAGACCTGGCCGGAAGCGGGTGCTGCAAAGGTGGCCCGCCCCCACGCCCGCTACCAGAGCGAAAGGGTGGGAAGGTTAGGCAAAAAGGCGGGAAGGAGGGAAGCGGCGCGAGGGGCGCTCAGAAAAAGAACGTCATGCTGAGCTTGTCGAAGCATGACGTTCCTATCCTCAAGAATTCCTGTCCTCAAAAACCTACCCCGCCTGCTTGTACGCCGTGGGCGAGAGGCCGAGGCTGTTGCGGAAGAAGCGGCTGAACGCCGACTGATCGGGGAAGTGCAACAGGTCGGCCACCTGGGCCACGGTAAGGTGCCCGTGCTGCAGCAGGGCTTTGGCCTCCAGCATCACGGCCTCCTCAATCCACTCGCCGGCGGTTTTGCCGGTGGCCTGCTTCAGGGTGTCGGTGAGGTGCTTGGGCGTGATGCACAGGCGGTCAGCATAGAACTTCACGCTGCGCGCGGTGGTGCTATGCGCGTTTACCAGGTGCTTGAACTCGGCCGTGAGCTGCTGGCTGCGCGTTTGGGTAGCCTGCAGCGCCGCGTGCTGCTGGTCGTAGAGGCCCACCACTTCGTAGAGCAGGCTGTTGATGAGACTCTTGATGACCTGGTGGCGGTAGGGGTGCGGGGCCTGAAATTTCTGCTGCAGCAGGCGCATGGAAGCCGTGATGCTCTCGGCTTCGGCGGCTGTCAGGGGCAGCACGTGCCGGGTGATACTTTCCAGAAACTGGAAGTTATCCACCGGAATATGGTTGCGGGTGGTGATGAACTCGGGCGTGAAAAAGACCGACAGGCTGTCGTGGTCGGCGGAGAAGTCCGTCCACTCCTTGATGATGTGGGGTGTGATGAGCATCAGGCTGCCCGGCTCGATGCGGTAGGTTTCCAGGTTGGCTTTTAGCTCCGCCGTGCCGCGCAGGCACAGCCCAATCTTGTAATAATTGCCCCGGTACGGCACGCCCAGGGGCGGACCGGTGGTGTGGGAATGCTCATCCAGAAAAAACACCTCGGCCGGGTCCGCATCGGAGGGAGAAAATGCTTGCAGCCGGTAGGTAGGAATTAGGTTGGGCATGGCGGGTGGTCGGAAAAGGTAGAGGCAGGCACGAGCCCCCTGCCGGGGCGAAGCGCCAGAAAAGTACGGGTGTTCAAAGGAAAAATGGCTGTGGCTGCGCTTGCTTTGGGCAGGTTCCTGCGTACTTGCTGCTCCAAGCCACCTAACTCCCTGCATCATGCCTTACCAACCAAGCCCCGGCCGCTACGCCGCTATGCCTTACCGCCGCTGCGGCCGCAGCGGGCTCAAACTGCCGGCCGTGTCGCTGGGCCTCTGGCACAACTTCGGCGACGTGGACGTGCTCCAGAACTTCCGGGCCATCCTGCACCGCGCCTTCGACAGTGGCGTCACCCACTTTGATTTGGCCAACAACTACGGTCCGCCCCCCGGCTCGGCCGAAACCAACTTTGGCCGCATCCTGAAAGAAGATTTCCGGGGCTACCGCGACGAGTTGATCATCTCCACCAAGGCCGGCTACCACATGTGGGAAGGCCCCTACGGCGAGTGGGGTTCCCGCAAATACCTCATCTCCAGTCTCGACCAGAGCCTCAAGCGCATGCGGCTGGACTACGTGGACATCTTCTACTCCCACCGCCCCGACCCGGATACGCCCCTGGGAGAAACCATGTCGGCCCTCGACCACGTGGTGCGCCAGGGCAAGGCGCTGTACGTGGGCATCAGCAACTACCAGCCCCGGGAGGCCGTTGAGGCCATCCGGATTCTGCGCGAGCTGGGCACGCCCTGCCTGATTCACCAGCCCAAATACTCCATGTTTGAGCGGTGGGTGGAAGAAGGTTTGCTGGATCTGCTGGGCGAGGAGGGTGTGGGCTGCATCCCGTTTTCACCCCTGGCCCAGGGCCTGCTCACCAACAAGTACCTGCACGGCATTCCTCAGGATTCGCGCGTGGCCAAAGGCGTGGGCTTCCTCACCGAAACCCAGCTGACCGAAGCCCGCCTCACCCAGATCCGCCGGCTCAACGACCTGGCCCAGGAGCGCAACCAAAGCCTGGCCCAGATGGCCCTGAGCTGGATTCTGCGCGACGAGCGAATCACCTCCGTGCTCATTGGGGCCAGCAAGCCCGAGCAGCTCACCGATTCACTGCGCTGCCTGGAAAACCTGCAGTTCAGCCCCGAGGAACTGGCCCGGATTGAGGCCGTGCTGGGGTAGGCAGAGTATAGGTTACAGTGTGCCGAACTACCAGCACGATGTAGAGACGCGACACTTCGCGTCTCTACATCGTGCTGGCAGCCGGCCGCTAGGGGTGCTGCCGCAGGATGTGCAGCGTCTTCTCGTCTGGCTCGCCGCCGAAAAATTTATCCAGCACCCGCTGAAAAACAGGGTCGGCACCTTCCAGAGCAGCAAACAGCGTCATGCTGGAGCGGAGCTTCAGGTCATCCGGGCTGCCCATGATGCGGGTGGCATCGGTACTTTCCAGCGTCAGCAGGGCCGCGCTGATTTCTTGCAGGCGGGAGCCCAGCACGGGATGCTGCAGATAGGCCTCGGCTTCCTGCCGGCTCTGGATGGCGTAGAACCGGGCCGTTTCGCTGTAGCCCAGGCCCTGCAGCTGGGGGAAAATGTACCATATCCAGTGGCTGCGCTTACGTCCGCCCCGGATTTCGGCCAGGGCCGTGGCGTAGTCGCGCTGCTGGGCATCCAGGAAGCGTTGCAGAGTGGGTTGCTGGGGCATGTGGTAGCTGATAGATATGGGAGGCGTAGCGCAACCCGAAGACGTTGTGGTAGGGGTACCTTACCGGCCGGATTAAGAAAATTCTCAGGGTCCACCGGGGCTGGTTGTATAGTACGTAGTTGTTGTGGGCAAAAGGTGTTAAGGAGCACCGCCACTTTTCTGCAGTAGCAGCTCCACAGCACGCTGCACTTCGGCATCGTGCCCGGCCGCAACCTGCCGAAGCGTGGGCCTGACAGCCTCTTCCGGCGCGATACCCCGGCCCTGGTAGGAGCCGCTACGGCTTATCACCCGCCGTCCGGTCCAACTCAACAAATATGCCCGCCCGATGGCCGCAAAATTCATTTCCCCGTTGGCACCGCCGGTAGTTTGGCCCAGCAGCTGGCCAAGTTGGTAGCGCCGCACCAGCTCGGTAATGGTTTCGCCGTAGCTGTAGGTATGCGGACCAATCAGAAATACTTTGGGCGCAGCAACCAACGGCAACTGCGGGCTTTTCCAGGCTGATTTCTCCCCCGCGAAATCAGCGTGCTGAAAAGCCGGTTGGCGCAGCACCGGCATAGCCAGGCTGTCCATCAGTAACGGTGTTTGAGTGAAGTGGGGCAGGATACGCAGCAGGTCGTAGTGGGGACGCTGGCGCAGGTCCACTACCACGCCCCGGGCCGCCTGCAACTGGGGCAGGGCCCGTTGAAAATCGGTGTAGCGCAGCCGGGCCGCATCCAGGTACGCCAGCCCGGGTGCCAGTTCCTGCACGGGCGGGGCCTGGTTGTAGAAGTTGCCCCGCAGTTGCCGGAATATCCATTGGGTACTGGCACTGCGGCCCAGGGAGTCGCGGAAAGTGAAAGTGGCGACGGGAGCTGTTGCCGCAATAGTGGTAAGCAGCTGCTCGGTGGCTAGCTGGCGGGCCACAGCCGCAGAGGTAGCCGGCATATGGGTTTGCAGCGAGTCGAGCAGCAGGGCCACCGGCCGGTTGTGTACGTGCGTGAGGACGCTGCCCTGAGCTACCGCCGCCTGCAGCGCCGCCGGAACCTGCCGTACTACTACCTGCTCCTCTATCCAAGCCAGCTGCAGCGCCCAGGGCGGGTTCACGATGCGCAGGCCGGTGCGGGTTTTAGGGCCGATGGCCACGTGTTGGTCGGGCAGATGGGCCAACAGGGTGCGGCAGGCCGCCAACAACTCGGCCTCCGTAGAAGCCTGGGCGGCTTGCTGCAGGGCAGCGGGCAGGGCGGTTTCCCACCGGGCCCGCTCCAGCACCGCCCGGTAGGGGTAAAAATGCCGGATGATGTTCCAGGTAAGCAGTACCGTGGCCAGACGCTGCTCCGGCGTGGCCGCCGACAACCGCCGGACCCGCCGCTTTGGCCGGCCCGAAAGACGCTGCTGGTGCTGGGCTTCGGTTAGGAGCAGCGGTAACGTCAGCTGAACGGAATCAGTAAGTGCTTCAAAGTACTGGCGCTTGCCGGAAAATAGGCTGTCGGCCACCGGCCCCGAAGTGGCCTGAATGCTACTGGCGTAGGGAATACCGGCCAGCTTCAGCATCAGCCGGACTACCGGTAACCCGGTTTTATCCAGGCCCAAGCTGTGGTGCTCCCAAAAGTAGTAGGGCCCCGTGCTTGTCGGTGAAAAGGGCGTCGGGGACGCGGGTGCCTTGACTATACTAAACCGAATTTCCGGAGCCAAAGGCCGCAGCAGGCTGTCGAGGGTGTGGGCCAGGGCGGCGTCGGTGCGGGCCCGTCGCACGGCCGGGATACTGCGCACCAGCACCGTTTCCCAGCTCAGGCGGGCAGTGTGGCGGTTGGGGTAGAAGTATTTCACGTCGCCCGCCAGCCTGGCGAGGGCCGAGAGGTTGCGGGTTTCGCGGGCTGTGAGAGGCTCAGGCGCTGCTGGGGGATTTGAGGACAAGGCGGCCATCAGCAGAGCGGAATGTAGAAAATGCACGGAAATAGAGGAGAGGAATTAAGCTGTAAGATACATGCCATCTGCTGCGCGTTGCATTACATCTAGGCTTTTCAACCCGGCTACATTTCATGCTGAAACCGGCGTGTTTCCGCCAATTTGACCGTCATTCCGGGCATGTAGCGCATCAAGCCAGGGCCCGAGGAATCTCGCGTGCTGACGTTGGCGTGATGATTCAACGAAGCAGTAGAGATGCTTCGACTTCGCTCAGCATGACGATTTAGTATGGCAACGTCAGCACGCGAGATTCCTCGGCTTTGCTCGGAATGACGTTCTGATAAATAGCATCCACAAACCGAGACCAAGTCCGATAAAACCCAATTGGCTGGTGCCTAACTATTAACTTCCATTTCTACCTTACGGTCCCGACTATTCTTCCTTTCCGCGTGAAAAAACTCTACGCATTATTGCTCGGTGGCTTTCTGCTGAGTGCACCCCTGGCTTCGGCCCAAACTCTGACTGAAAAGACGAAAGGCCTCCAGAAATTCCCCGGCTTCTTCCCGTTTTACTGGGACGAGAAGGGCGGGCGCATCCTGCTGGAAATCGACAAGCTCGACCAGGAAATCCTGTACGTGAGCAGCCTGCCCCAGGGTGTGGGCTCCAACGATTTGGGCCTTGACCGGGGGCAGATTGGGCAGACGCGCATTGTGAAGTTCGTGAAGAGCGGCCCCAAGATTCTGCTGCTGCAGCCCAATTATGATTTCCGCGCCGTGAGCCAGAACCCGGAGGAGCGCAAATCGGTGGAGCAGGCGTTTGCCCAGTCCGTCATCTGGGGCTTCAAGGCCGAGGCCCAGGAAGGCAACCGGGTACTGGTGGACCTCACGCCGTTTCTGCTGCGCGACTCCCACCAGATCAGTGACAAGCTGGAAGACCTCAAGCAGGGCAATTTCAAAGCCGAGGAAAGCCGCTCGGCCGTGTTTTTGCCCAATACCAAAGGCTTTCCCCAGAACTCGGAGTTTGAGGCCATCATTACCCTCACCGGCAAAGCCAAAGGCCGCGAAATTCAGTCGGTTACTCCCGACCCGAATGCCGTGACGGTGCACATGCACCACTCCTTCGTGCAGCTGCCCGACGCGAATTACAAACCCCGGGCCTTTGACCCCCGCGCCGGCTACTACGCCAACGAGTACATGGACTACGCCACGCCCATCGACCGGCCGATTATGCAGCGGCAGCTGGTGCGCCACCGCCTGGCCAAAAAAGACCCCACAGCGACTCAGAGTGAGGCCGTGGAGCCGCTGGTGTATTACCTCGACCGGGGCGCGCCCGAGCCCGTGCGCTCCGCCCTGATGGAGGGGGCCGCGTGGTGGAACCAGGCCTTCGAGGCGGCCGGCTACCGCAATGCGTTCCAGGTGAAGCTGCTGCCCGAGGACGCCGACCCCATGGACATTCGCTACAACCTCATTCAGTGGGTGCACCGCTCTACCCGGGGCTGGTCGTACGGGGCGAGCATTGTGGACCCGCGCACCGGCGAAATCATCAAGGGGCAGGTGTCGTTGGGCTCCCTGCGGGTGCGTCAGGACTTCCTGATTGCCGAGGGCCTGCTGCAACCTTATGAGGACGGTAAGCCCACCCCGCCCGAGATGCTGCAAATGGGCCTGGCCCGCCTGCGCCAGCTGGCCGCCCACGAGGTGGGCCACACCCTGGGGCTCTACCACAACTACTCGGCCAGCACCCGGGATAGGTCGTCGGTGATGGACTACCCCATGCCCCGCATCAACACCCGCGCCGATGGCAGCATTGATCTGAGCGAGGCCTACGCCACCGGCATCGGCAGCTGGGACAAGCGCGCCATCCTCTACGGCTACCAGGATTTCGGCCCCCAGGCGGATGAAAAAGCGGCTTTGGATGCCGTAATGAAGCAGACCCTCGCCGATGGCTACGTGTTCATGGCCGATGCCGATGCCCGGGCCGCCGGCGGGGCCCACCCCACGGCTCACCTCTGGGACGACGGCCCCAACGCCGCCGACGAGCTCAACCGTCTCCTGGATGTGCGCCGGCAGCTACTGGCCCGCTTCTCCGAAAAAGCCCTGGCGCCCGGCCAGCCTATGGCCATGCTGGAGGAAGTGCTGGTGCCTATGTACCTGTTGCAGCGCTACCAGGTGGAGGCGGCTTCCAAGGAGTTGGGCGGCCTCTACTACACCTACGCCGTAAAGGGCGACGGCCAAACCACCACCAAACTATTGGAGCCCGCCGAGCAGTGGAAGGCCCTGGACGCGCTGCTGCGCACGATTTCGCCCCGGGAGCTGGCCCTGTCCGAGGAACTCTTGCTGAAGATTCCGCCCCGCCCCGTGAACTACGGCCGCAGCCGCGAAACCTTCCCCGCCCGCACCGGCCTCACCTTCGACCCCCTGGCCGCGGCCGAATCGGCGGCGGCTACCACGCTGGAGTTTCTGCTGAACCCCCAGCGGGCGGCGCGCCTGGAGGAGTACCACGCCCGCCACGCCGGGCAGCCCGGCCTCGGGGCGGTGCTGGATAAGCTGCTGGCCGCCACCTGGGACGCCAAACCCGAAACCGGCTACCCCGGCGAGCTGCAGCGCCTCGTGCAGATGCTCACCCTGCAAAAGCTGCTGGCCCTGGCCGCCGCTCCGCAAGCCCCGGTAGGCGTGAAAGCCCTGGCTGCCTTGAAGGTGGAAGACCTGAAAAAGCAGCTTCAAAAAGACCAGAAAGCCAAGGAGGAAAGCCGCCGCGCCACCGCCCTGGCCGCCCTGCGCACCATCCGGCAGTTCGAGGATAACCCCGAGAAGTTCCAGCCCGCGCCCGCCCTTCCCATGCCCGACGGCGCCCCCATCGGCTCGGATGATTGCGGGACGTTGTAAGGAAGAATAATTGTAGTACGTCATTCCGAGTGAAGCCGAGGAATCTCGCGTGCTGATGTTGGGATAGTTATTCAACGAAGCGATAGGGATGCTTCGACTTCGCTCAGCATGACGATTAGTATAGCAACGTCAGCACGCGAGATTCCTCGGCAAGCTCGGAATGATGTACTATTCATAACGTGCCATCAAACTGCTTAAAACAGAAAAGCGGTGCCACTGCAGCAGTGGCTCCGCTTTTCTGTTTTAAACATGGCTTGTTACTTATTCCGCCGCCGCAGTCGGCGTCCAGCCGCCGCCCAGGCCGCGGTAGAGGTCGATGAAGAGCAGGAACTGCTGGCGGCGGGTCTGGGTCAGGTTCAGCTCGGCTTCCAGTACGTTGCGCTGGGCGGTTACCACTTCCAGGTAGGAGGCATAATTGGCCTTGTACAGGTCGTCGGATACGCTCACGGCTTTGGTGAGGGCGGCTACTTCCTGCTGCTGCAGCTCAAACATGCGCTGGTAGTTGCCAATGCCGCGCAGGCTGGTGCTCACTTCCTCGAAGCCGGTTTGCACAGCTTTCTGGTAGTCGTTGTAGGCAATCTGCTGCTCAGCGGCCGAGCGGCGCAGGTCGGCTTTGAGGCCGTTGCGGTTGAGCAGGGGGGCGCTCAGGCCCGCGAGCAGCCCGTAGGCCAGGGAGCCGGGCGTGTTGAACAGCACCGAGGCGCGGTAGGCATTCACGCCCACAAACGGGGTGAGCGTGAGCGAAGGCAGAAAGGCCGCGCGGGCCGCCGACACGTCGGCGCGGGCGGCCACCAGCTGCAGCTCGGCCTGCTGCACATCGGGGCGGCGCAGGAGCATACTGGCGGGCAGGCCGGCCTGCACCTGGGTAGGCAGCGGCTGCTGCAGAATGGGCAGCCCCCGGGCAATGCGCTGGGGGTAGCGGCCCAGCAGACGGTTCAGCTCGTTTTCAGTGGCGGCAATACGCTGCTGGGTTTCGGCTTCCAGGCTGCGGGTGCGCAACAGCTGGGCCGTAAACTGCTGCACGGCCAGCTCGTTGGCGCGGCCGGCCTGCTTCTGCACCTTCACAATATCCAGGGCCCGCTCCTGCAGGCGCTGGTTTTTGGAAAGTACGGCCAGTTCGTTATCCAGCCCCAGCAGGTTGAAGTACAGCCGGGCCACCTCGGCTACCAGGGCCGTTTCTACCAGGTGGCGGCCTTTCTCGGAGGCCAGCAGGCGCATATAAGCCGCCTGCCGACGCTGGCGCAGCTTGCCCCAGAGGTCAATTTCCCAGGAGCTGCGCAGGCCCAGGAAAAAGTCGGGCGTGGGGTTGGGGATGCGCTGCCGGCCCTCCACGTTGGGCGAGAGGTTGGTGTCGTAGTTGCCGATGCCGTTGAGGGTGTAGTCGCCGAACTTCTCCACGCCGGCGCTGGCTACCCCGTTCACGGTGGGCAACAAAGCCCCGCGCTGCACCTGCAGGTTGGCCCGGGCAATTTCGATGCGCTGAATGGCCGTGCGTACATCAGGATTGGCCTGCAGGGCCGTGTCAATGAGGCCCACCAGGTTTTTATCCCCGAAAAACTTTCGCCAGGGCTGGTCGGCCAGGGAAGTGGAGTCAGTAGTAGCGGCCGGGGCCGGGAAGGCGGCGGGCATAGTGGCCGCCGCGGGCTGCACGGTGGGCTCGGCCACCCGGCAGCCCGTAGCCAGGGCCAGGGCTGCCAACGCCGGCAGCGTGCGGCGGGAGAGGGAGCGTATCGGGTTGGGTAGGGTCATGAGGCTAGCAAGGCTATTACTTCTGTCATCCTGAGCGGAGCGAAGGACCTTATAACTTTGGCGCGAGTCGTTGTAACGTGACAAGGTCCTTCGCTCCGCTCAGGATGACAGAAAAATTCAGGGTTTCAACCCTGGGAATCGGATTCATCAGGCGTGAGCGGTTTCCAAGGTTTCAACAGGCTCAGCGAGCTGCTGGCGCTTCTCCTTCGATTTATCCCGACGCGAAAACAGCACGTAGAGGCCCGGAATCAGGATGACGCCGAACAGGGTGCCGATGAACATGCCGCCGGCCGCCGCGGTGCCGATGGAGCGGTTGCCCAACGCGCCCGCGCCGGTGGCAATGGTCAAGGGAATCAGGCCGGCAATGAAGGCGAAGCTGGTCATCAGGATGGGGCGCAGGCGGGAATAGCCGCCCTGCACGGCCGCTTCCAGCGCCGACAGGCCTTCCTTGCGCTTGAGCACCGCAAACTCGATGATGAGAATGGCGTTCTTGCCCAGCAGACCAATGAGCATCACCAGCGAAACCTGGGCGTAGATGTTGTTTTCCAGGCCCAGCAGCTTCAGAAACAGGAAGGCCCCGAAGATGCCGGTGGGCAAACTCAGCAGCACCGGCAGCGGCAGCAAAAAGCTCTCGTACTGGGCCGCCAGCAGTAAGTACACGAACAGCAATACCACCGCAAACACGTAAATGGCCTGGTTGCCGCTCAGGATTTGCTCCCGGGTCATGCCGCTCCACTCGTAGCTGTAGCCCCGGGGCAACTCCTTGGCGGCCACTTCCTCAATGGTCTTGATTACGTCGCCGGAGCTGAAGCCGGGGGCGGCGTCGCCGTTGAGCATGGCCGAGGTGTACATGTTGTAGCGGGTGAGCTGCTCGGGGCCGTACACCCGCTCCAGGCGCACGAAGCTGGAGTAAGGCACCATCTCGCCCCGGTCGTTTTTGACGTGCATTTTCAGCACGTCCTCGGGGCTGGTGCGGTAGCCGGGGGCAGCCTGCACCATCACCTTGTACATCTGCCCGAAGCGGATGAAGTTGGAGGCGTAGAACGAGCCCATCAGCGTCTGCAGCGTGCTCATGGCCTTGTCCACCGTCACGCCCTTCTTGGCGGCCTGGTCCTGGTCTACGTGGATGAGGTACTGGGGGAAGCTGGCATCGAAGCCGGTGAAGGCCCCGCCCACGGCCGGGGTGTTGGTGAGGGCGGTAATGAACTTATCGGCCACCCGGGCGGTAGCGGGCAGGTCGCCGCGGCCGGTTTTGTCCAGGAGGCGCAGCTCGAAGCCGCTGGAGTTGCCGAAGCCCGGCACCGTAGGCGGCGGGAAGAACTGAATATCGGCGTCGTGGATGTGCTTGGTTTGCTCGTTGAGCTGGGCAATCAGGTCGGTTACCGATTCCTTCCGGTCGTCCCAGGTTTTCAGGTTGATCATGCCCATGCCGTAGCTGGCCCCGGCCACCTCGTTCATGAGGCTGTAGCCGGCCAGCGTCGACACGGATTCCACCGGGCCCAGCCTGGCGGCCACTTTCTGGATTTCGTCGAGCACTTTCTCGGTGCGCTCCACGGTGGCGCCGGGCGGGGTGGTCACGTTCACGTACACCATGCCCTGGTCTTCGGTGGGGATAAAGCCGCTGGGCAGCACGGAGTTCACGCCCCAGGTGGCCAGGCAAAAGCCCACGAGCAGGCCAATGGTAATCAGGCGGCGACTGGCCACGGTGCGCACCAGCCACTGGTAGCGGGTGGCCAGGGCCTCGTAGCGGCGGTTGAAGCCGGCAAAGAACCGGTCCAGCAGCCCCGGCTTCTTGCCTTCCTGGTGCGCTACGGGCTTGAGCATCAGCGCGCACAACGCCGGCGTCAGGGTCAGGGCATTCACCCCCGAAATGACGATGGAAATAGCCAGCGTAAGCGAAAACTGCCGGTAGAACACGCCCACGGGCCCATCCATGAACGACACCGGCACAAACACCGCCGACATCACCAGGGTAATAGCCACAATAGCGCCCCCAATTTCCGACATGGCTTCCAGGGTGGCATCCATGGCCGAGAGGTGCTTTTCGTGCATTTTGGCGTGCACGGCCTCCACCACCACAATGGCGTTATCCACCACAATGCCAATGGCCAGCACCAGGGCAAACAGCGTGAGCAGGTTGATGGAGAAGCCCAGCAGCTGCATGAAAAACAGCGTGCCCACCAGCGCCACCGGCACGGCCAGGGCCGGAATAAGAGTGGAGCGCCAGTCCTGCAAAAACAGGTACACCACCACAAACACCAGCAAAAACGCCTCAACCAGGGTGCGCAGCACTTCGTGAATGGAGGCGTCGAGGAAGCGCGACACGTCGTAGGCCACGTTGTAGGTCATGCCGGGCGGGAAGGACGTTTGCTTCAGCTCGGCCATGCGCTCCTTCACCTGCTTAATCACGTCGGAGGCGTTGGAGCCGGGGCGCTGCTTGAGCATGATGGCCGCCGAGGGCCGGCCGTCAATCTTGGATACCATGCCGTAGCTGAGCACGTCGAACTTCACCTGGGCCACGTCCTTCAGGCGCAGCACCGAGCCGTCGGGGTTGGCCCGCAGCACAATGTTCTCGTACTGCTTGGGCTCGAAGAGCTTGCCGGTGTAGCGCAGCACGTACTGCAGCATCTGGGCATCCTGGCCTGAGCTTTCTCCCGATTTGCCGGGCGCGGCCTCCACGTTCTGGGCCCGGATGGCCTCCACCACTTCCTCGGCCGACACGTTGTAGGCCACCATGCGGTCGGGCTGCAGCCACACGCGCATGGAGTACTCGCGCTGACCCATAATTTCGGCAAAGCCCACGCCATCAATGCGTTTGAGCTCCTGCAGCACGTTAATGTCGGCGAAGTTGTAGATGAACTTCTCGCTCACCTTGGGGTCTTCGCTCATCACGTTGAGGTAGAGCAGCATGCTGTTCACCTCCTTCTCGGTGCTCACCCCGGCCCGGATTACCTCCTCCGGCAGCTCGTCGATGATGGTCTGCACCCGGTTCTGCACGTTCACGGCGGCCAGGTCGGGGTCGGTGCCCACCTGAAAAAACACGGTTATCACCGTCAGCCCGCTGTTGCTGCTCACCGACGACATGTAGGTCATACCCGGCACCCCGTTGATGGCCCGTTCCAGCGGCGTAGCCACGGCTTTGGCGCACACCTCGGCGTTGGCCCCGGTGTAGCGGGCCGTTACCGTCACGGAGGGCGGCACGATGTCGGGAAACTGGGTGATGGGCAGTGAGAACAGCGCCAGCCCGCCCAGAAACGTGATAAACAGGGAAATCACCAGCGAGAGCACCGGCCGGCGAATGAAGAGTGCAAGCATAGGGTGTGGGGTATCGGGGGAGGGTGAACCGTAGGGAGCAGGGGAAGAACTAAGGCTAGAGCTAGTTCTCCTCCTTGGATGAGGAGGGGTTAGGGGTGGTTGATGGGCATCAGCGTTTTAGCGCCAGTATCGTACTTCCCAGCCCCTCAACCGGGAATAAAATCCAGCGCCAGTCCCTACGTCAACGCTCCGGTCAACCACCCCCAACCCCTCCTCAAAGGAGGGAAGCTAGTTTTTAGCCCTTTAGCTTTAGACTTGTTACCAACCCTACCGGGCTTCCGCAATCAACTTGCTCATCGCCACGGGCTGGGGCCGGATGGTGGCCCCGTCGCGCAGGTCCTGCACCCCTTCGTACACGATGTTGTCGCCGCTTTTGAGGCCGGTTTTCACCACGTAGAAGTCGGAGAGGCGGGTTCGGGGCTGGAAAGCATGCTGCTTCACCCGGCCCTGCTGGTCCACCAGAAACACGTAGTTTTTGTCCTGAATCTCAAACACCGACTTCTGGGGTACCAGCACGGCGTCCTCCACGGTATTGCTCAGGCGCACCTTGCCGCTGGCTCCGTGGCGCAGCAGCTGCTGGGGGTTATCGAAGCGGGCCCGGAAAGCAATGGAGCCGGTGCTGGCCTGAAACTGGCTTTCCACGGTTTCTACCCGGCCCCGCACCGGGTACACGGAGCCGTCGGCCAGCAGCAGCTGGGCCACGTTGGTGCGCCGGCTTGAGTCCCGCCGGCTTTTCTTCACGTATTCCAGGTACTCGGCCTCCGACACGTTGAAGTAGGCAAACATTTCGTCAATGTCGGACACGGTGGTGAGCAGGGTGCCATCCTCAATAACGCTGCCTTTTTTCAGCGGAATCCGGTTGATGACGCCATCGAAAGGGGCCCGTACCAGGGTGTAGGAAAGGTGCAGGGCGGCGTTGGCAGCCGTGGAGCGGGCCTGCTGAACGTCGGCTTCGGCGGCGTGGTATTTGGCCTGGGCTACTTCCAGCTCGGTTTTCGAAATGATGTTTTTGTCGGTGAGCAGCTGCACGCGCTCCAGCTCCAGCCGGGCCACCCGGGCGGCGGCCTTGGCGCTGCTGAGGGCCGCCTGCGCCCGGCTCAGCCGGCTTTTGTACTCTGCATCGTTGATGCGGAACAAAGGCTGCCCCTTGCGCACGGCTTGTCCTTCATCCACGTACATCTGCTCCAGAAATCCCTCCAGCCGGGCCCGGATTTCCACGTTCTGCACCGCCTGAATGTCGGCCACGTAGTCGTGGGTCAGCATGGTGTCGCGGGCCGTGAGTTGGGTAGTGGGCAGAGCGGGGGGCGCTTCAGCTTTGGGTGGTTCGGCCTGGGAGTTGGCCCCGCACCCCGCCAGTACGGCCGAGGCCAGCGGCAGCAGGAGCCAGCGAAAGGATTTCAGCATAGGAGCAGGCATAGGAATCAGGCGAAGAAGTTGACCGGAACGGGTTCGGGACAAAGCTCCGGCCGGAACATTAAAATGAGGTGAGAGGGAGATTAAATGTTGTTAAAAGCCCCCGGCGCCTTACACGAAGGCCGTGCGGCAGGCGTCCTCGCCCCGGCGGCAGGCCTCGGTACAGGCCCGGTGCTGGGCCGTGTCGAACTGCGTGCACTCATTGGCGCAGTCGCGGCACAACTCGGCGCACTCGCGCAGAAGGTGGGGAGTGTGCTCGGCCTCCCGGGCGACGAAAGTGGCAGCCAGGCGGCACAAATCGGCGCAGTCGCGGCTGAGGCGGAAGCTGCGCAGGTGGTAGGCAGCAGGCGAGTCCTGCAAGCCCAGGGCGGCGCACTGGTCGCAGGCGGCGGCGCACATGGCTAAAGCGTTGAGAACGTGTTGTTGGCGGGGTAACATGAGGAGAAATGGAGAAATACAGAAAGCCCCCTCGGGGGTGAGGCGGCTCAGGGAGTAGCAGGAAAAGAGGAAGCAAGCGAATCGGCGGGGAGGGAGTGGCCCGCCTGGCAGGCCGCCAGGGCCCGGCGCGTTTGCACCAGCTCAGCCGTGGCCGCCGATTCCAGCAGGGGCTCATCTGAAGCGGGCCAGGCCGGAGCCCGGCACAGCAGGTACAGGTTGAGCCCCGTGGACAGCAGCAGGGTAGCCAGCAGCAGCCCCAGCAGCAGCCCCCGCGAGTCGGGCCAGGTGGTCGGTTCGCTTCTCATACCCGCAAACCTCGCCCCACCACATTAAAACGGTATGAGAGAAATATTAGAAGAAATTAAAAGGGCGGGCGTCCAGGCCCGGCCAGGCATAAGCTGTTTTAGTATAAGCTATATACTGCCTCAGATGATATGGCCACCTCCCGGCCACGCCCGGAATTTCGTGCCAAAGAGCAGCGGGCCCTCGTTAGCCTACTGCCGGCAGCTCCACGGTGGCGGTGGTGCCCCGGCCGGGCTGGGAGTTCAGGCGGATGTCGCCGCCGTGGACCTGCACAATTTTGCGCGTCATGGGCAGACCGATGCCGTAGCCGGGGGCCGTAGTGGCCGAGCCGGCCCGGTACAGGGGCTCGTAGATGCGGGCCAGCTCGTGGGAAGCCATGCCAATACCCTGGTCTACCACCTGCACGCGAATAATATCGGGGGTGGGGTAGTCGAGGCGGGCCTGCACGGGGCCGGAGGAGTATTTGCACGCGTTGTCGAGCAGGTTAAGCAGGGCCGTGGTAAGTAGCTGCTCGTTGCCCCGCACCATAAACAGGTTATCGGCGGCGGCGGGTAGCTTGCCGAACTCCTGGCGCAGCTCCCGGCCGGGGTGGCGGTGCTGGCAGGCTGCCAGGGCCTGGGTCAGGCACTCATCCAGGCGCAGGGGCTGCTGGCGTAACGAGGGGTCGGTTACTTTTGCCAGACTCAGCAGCCCATTGGTCAGCTCAATCAGCTTCTTGATTTCCTCTACCGCCGAACTGATGCTGTGCTTGGCCTCGGCCAGCGTGGTATCGTAGGCATAAGCGGTTTCCAGGGTGCCCAGCACCGAGGCCAGCGGGGTGCGCAGCTCATGGCTGGCGTTGCTGAGAAAGCTCTTCTGCGACTCAAACGCCTGCTCCACGCCGCCCAGCATGTGGTTGAAAGTGCGGGCCAGCTGGGCAATTTCGTCGGTGCCGTTGCCCTCATCTACCCGGGTGCTGAGCCGGGAAGCCGTTATGCGCTCCACCTGCCGGATAACGCGCGAAATCGGTTTCAGCGACTCATCGGCGAAGTACCAGCCCGCCAGAATAATCAGCACCAGCGCCCCCAGGTTAGCGGCCAGCAGAATCAGTCCCAGCTTTTGCAGCTGGCCCAGGCCAAAATCGTCGTGCCCGGCCGCAAACAGCCAGTAGGGCTGCCCCTGGTATCGGTACCGCATGCCCACCACTTCCAGCGGCCCATCGGCAAACCGGACCAGCTGGCCCGGCTGAATCTTGGGTAAGTACTGGGAGTTTAGCCGCTGGCTGAGGTTATCGGCACTGGTGTAGAGCAGGTGCTGGCCCGGGCCGTAAATGCTGATCTGCTCCTGCGGAATGGTAAACAGGTCGCGGCGGTGCAGCTGGCGCAGCAGGCTCTCATCAACCCGGCCCCCGCGGCGCACCAGCAGCCGGGTGGTCATGGTGGCCTTGGTGGTCAGGCGGGTTACGAACCGCTGCTCCCGGGTAGTAGCCTGAAAGTAGTACAGAAACGCCGAAAAGCACAGCTGAATCCCCACCACCAGCAGCGTAAAGCGCAGAATCAGCTTGTTGCGAATGAGCACGGGAGGGGGAATTGAAAATTGAGAATTAAAAAAAAGTAAAGGTGGAGTGCGGTGGGTGTTACGCCGTTGGTGCCGTTTGGGCCCAACCTACAGCGGGCAATAACAGGCGCAGGTGGATCAACGGCGTAAAGTTGATTCAAAGGCGAGGCCTTTTAATTCTTGATTTTTACTTAAAAATCACCCTTCCCGCAGCACGTAGCCCATGCCCACCACGGTATGAATCAGCTTAACGGGGTAGCCTTTATCGAGCTTTTTGCGCAGGTAGCTCACGTACACGTCGATGACGTTGGTGTTGGTGTCAAAATTCAGCTCCCACACCTTCTCGGCAATATCTACCCGGGAAATAACTTTGCCCCGATTCAGCAGCAGGTACTCCAGCAGGGCATATTCCTTGGTGGTCAGGTCGATGCGCTGCCCGGCCCGGCTGACGGTCTTGGCGTCGAGGTTCAGCTCCAGGTCGGCAATGCGCAGGGCCGGTGTTACGGTGGCGGCTTCCGTGTGGCGGCGCGTGAGTACCCGGGCCCGCAGCAGCAGCTCCTTAAACTCGAAGGGCTTCACCAGGTAGTCGTCGGTACCGGCCTCAAAGCCGGTTACTTTATCTTCAAGGCTATCGAGGGCGGTAAGGAGCAGCACGGGTACGTGGGCATCCTGGCGGCGCACCAGCCGGCACAGCTCGAAGCCGTTCACGTAGGGCAGGTTCACGTCCAGAATCACCAGATCATAGCGGTTCTGCTGAATCAGGGACTGGCCTATGCGGCCATCGTAGGCTATATCAATCTCATAACCCTCGTTTTCGAACCCTTTTTTCACGAAAGACGCCAGCTTCGGCTCGTCTTCCACCAGGAGTATTTTCATGCGGGCGGTAAAGTAATGCAGATAGCCTATACGCACCCGCCGCCGACCCGGCCGAAAGCTTCTGCAACTACCACCATGTGCGTTTTCACCGCCTCAATGGAAGCCAGCACCGCCCCAAACCCACCCGCGTACACCACCGAGGAGGCCAGGGACCCGCACTGGTCCACGTACTGCACCATTTCCTTGAGTACCGGCCCGCGCCACTGGAAGCCCATCCACCGCTCCGGAATGAAGATGCGCTGCTCGGGCCGGTAATGCTCGAGGTTGGCCCGGATGATGGCGGCCCAGTCGATTTCCCGGTAGCGGGAATGGGGTACGCACGGCCCGGCTCAGGCCACCCTGCTCCGCCTGCCGCAGCAGGTTTGAGAGCTGCTTGAACTCCTTCGCTACCTTGCCCATCACCTCCCGGGCCCCACCCGGCTCAGTGATATGAGCGTGCCCACCAGCTGCCCATTGGCCTGCGCCAAGCGCAGAACTTTGGGCCCCAGCAGCAGTTGGTGCAGCCCCAGGCGGTCCATGGCGTCGCGCTGCATGACAGCCACCACATTGGTGGGGAAGCAGGTGCGGATGTCGCCCAGCCAGCAGCTCACGCGCGGCGCGGAGCCGCCCCGCCCCGCCTTGCGCTCCGACTGGTCGTAGAGCGAGGTCAGCACGTCGTCCATGCCTTTGTAGTCGGCCTCGGAGCCCAGCACCAGTTTTCAGCAGGTAGCGTTTTCGGTGGCGGGTGTGATAGGGCAGATGGTTACTCGAAAAAGTCTCCCGGGTCGGCTTGGCTGAGGTACTTGTTGAGGCTGCCCAGGTCGCCGAAGATGGGGTGGATAAGGGCCAGAAACTGCTCAGTGGCGGCGGGACCATCGGTGAAGGCCAGGAAGATGTCGCCCTGGCCGGCCAGCTCCACGTGGTTGAGCAGGGCTGGGGCATGCTCCTCCAGGATGGTTTCGATGTGCTCGGCCCAGCTGGCTCCGCTGCCACTGAAACCGTACTTCTCGAACACGTTATAGTAGTCCTCCAGGTGAGTGAGGTTTACCAGGATTCGCTCCTGGCGGCCAGGCTCGGCCTTGTCGGCTAAATCAGCCACCTGGAAAGGGAAAGTTGTAGGCATAGGCGGCAAGGTACGATGGTAGCGGATTGCAACGGCGTCGAGACGCGACACTTCGCGTCTCGTTGGGGTCCGACTGTTACCGCGCAGAGTAAACAACAGCATTGTAGAGGCGCAATACTTTGCATCTCTACAATGCTGTTGTTTACTTGTTCTACTTCCGGCGTTTCACCGGCGTGCCGCGCTGCCCGCGCAGTTTGCCTACGTACACCAACAGCCCCACGCTCAGCACGGCCAGGGCAGCGGCCAGCAGCTCGCGGCTGGTGCGGGCGGCGGTGGCTTCGTCGGCGGTGGCTTGCAGGTCCTGGAGTTTCTTGTCGCGCTGCCGGTCCCGCTCCTGGAGGTTGGCAATCTGGTTTTCCAGGTCGTGGAACCGCTCCCGGGTGCTGCTCTGGTCGGTTTGCGCCACAGTGGCCAGCTGCTTCACCTGCTGGTTTTCGGCTACTACGGCGGCGGTTTTACGCAGGGTGCCGGCCTGCACGGCCCGCACTATTTCAGTGTCCTTGCGGATGATGCCTTTCAGGGCGTCCACCACTTCTTGCAGGTCTTTTTTGCTGGGCTTATCGGCCAGGAAGGCGTTGCGCTGGGCGGCGGCGGCCTCGTACTCCTGCACCAGCTGCTGGCGCTCCTGAATCAGGCGGGGCAGCGGGTCGTCGGGCGGGGCGGTGGCGGGCGTCTGGGCGAGGACTGACCCAAGAGTTAGGCAAGTGGCGAAGCAAAAGGATGTGAAGCGGCGCGAAAAGGGCGAACAAATCAAAGCGAAACAGAAGCAGAGGTGGAGAGAAAGGCAATTATGCGTAAATCGAGCCTATGAAACGTATATTCTATCTTCTAAGTCTATCGGTAGTGCTGAGTATTTCGGCCTGTAAGACCGCCAAAACTACGTCCGGTACCAATGAAAAGCCGAACATAACCGGCTCTACCAACCTGCCGCAAAGCTACTATGACAACGCGCGCCAGACTGTAGCACCGGCCACCGGACTATCCGGTACCACCGACCCGGAGTACGGCGTAACACAGCAAAAACCCATCTGTGTGGGCGGCAAAACGGATTCGGGAGCCCGTAATCAGCAGGCTTATCTGAATGCTCTGCGTGGACCCAGCGGCGAGGAAATCAGCTACCGGCGGCGCGGAAGCTGCTGTGCCTTCAAAACGCCCAACGGCATCATCGGCGGAATGGGTATGCTGGACGTGTACGAGGTGACCTGGGCCGGCAACGCCAAACCTATGTTGCTCTACCTCAACTTCTACGACGAAGGTCCGCTGCTGGCACCAGTAGGTCTGACGCTAGCTAAGCCCTAAACAACGTCTAACCAATAAACAAAACGGCCTCCCTGCTTTCCGAGCGGGGAGGCCGTTTTTATAGGAATGTTACGCCTCCAGCAGCGGCACCGGCTGCCGGATTTCCTTGGGTTTATGCCGGTAGAAGTATAGAATCAGAATCGGCAGCAGCGTCAGCTCGGCTACCACCCCGAACAGCAAGGTCAGCCCAATCAAAAGCCCCACGTAAAACGTCCCGTCAAACGAAGAGAAGATCAGCGTGGAGAACCCGCCCACCAGAATCAGGGAGGTGACGATGACGGCTTTGCCGGCCATCAGGTAGGTTTTGCGCACGGCTTTGAACAGACTGGGCTCTTTGAGCAGCACCAGTTTCAGCTTGGAGATGAAGTGGATGGTGTCATCCACGGCAATACCGAAGGCAATGGTGAAGATGATGCTGGTGCTGACTTTCATGCTCACGCCGGCCGCGCCCATCACGCCGGCCACTAGCAGAATGGGCACCAGGTTGGGGATGAGCACCACCACCGTCATGCGCACCGAGCGGAACAGCAGCAGCACAATCAGCGTCACCATCACAATGTCGATGCTCATGCCCGTAATCATGTTGAGCGTGAGGGTTGAGTTGTTTTTGTCGATGAGGTTGGCCGAGCCGGTAAGGCGGGTACGCAGCACGGTGCTGTCCACGGAAGTGCGCAGGAAGCCGCGCAGGCCGGCGTTTAGCTGGTCGGCCCGGATGCTGCCCACGTCGGGCATACGGCCGGTAAGGCGGCCCTCGGAGCCGTCGGGCAGGGCCAGGGCCCGGAACTCGGGCTTCTTCCGAAACAGCTTCACCTTGCGCAGCAGCCGCTGCAGCTCGGACTCCGAGTCGGGCAGGCGGTACTCGGTCAGCAGGCCGCCGTTCAGGGCTTTGCGCACCGATTTGATGAGCGTGACGGGCGAGGCCACGAAGTTCAGGCCGTAGTCCCGCTGCAGGTAGTTCTCAATCTGCTCGGTCTGGCGCAGTACCTGCAGGTCGTAAATCGTGCGGCCGGGGCCGGGCTTGAGGTCCAGCTCGAAGGGCCGCACGCCGGCAAACTGCCGCTCGAAAAACCGGAAATCCAGCTTCACCGGGTCGTTTTTCGACAAATCATCCAGCAAAGCGGAGTTGATGCGGATGCGCGAGGCCGAGGCCACCGACAGCCCCAGCACCACGGCGCTGATGGCCACCACCCAGTGCCGCCGGGCCAGCACCGTGCGGAACATCCGGCCCAGCACCCCGTCCCAGCTGTGGCCTTCCTGGCGCGGAATGCGCAGCTGGGGCTTGCGCAGCAGCACCAGCATGGCCGGCAGCAGCGTGAAGCTGAGGGCAAACGTGAGCAGCACGGCAATGCCCGTAAACAGTCCGAAGTTGTAGATGGGCCGGATGGTGCTGGTCATCAGGGTGAAAAACCCGATACTGGTGGTCAGGGCCGACAGCCCCGAGCCGAAGCCCGATTCCTTGAGGGCAATCAGCAGCGAATCCCGCTTGCTGGCCCCGTAGCCCAGCTCCGTGACGTAGCGCGTGATGATGTGGATGGTATCGGACATGCCCACCACGAACAGCATTACCGGCAGCAGGGCCGTCATCAAATCAATGCTCACCCCGAAGGCCGACATCACGCCCAGCCCCCACAGAATGGCCCCCAGCACCACCACCAGCGGCAGCACCACGCCCCACCACGTCCGGAACGTGAGCCACAGCAGCCCCGTCACCAGCAGCACCGAGAGGCTCATGAACACCAGCAGCTCCATCTGCAGCCGGTCCACGAACACCGACTGGGCCACCATCTTGCCGGCCAAATGGTACTCGTTTTCGGGAATGCCCTGCCGGGCCAGCTCCGTGCGCACGGCCGCCAGCAGCGAGTCGCCGGGCGGTTTACTGAGGTTGGGCGAGGTCTGCAGCAGGATGGTCACGGCCCGGGCATCCCGCGAAACCAGGTTGCCCACCAGCCCCGGCGTGCGGTACACCAGCGCCGAGTCCTGGGCGCGCCGCTCGGGCTCCTGCGGGTGCAGGTAGGGCACATTGAACACGCCCAGTCCTTCCACCACCGGGTTGCTGGCTGTGGTGGGCGACGATACCTGCGTGACGTGCCGCCGCGCCCGGATAAAGCGCGTCAGCGAATCGACTTTGGTCAGGAACCGGGGCTCGAACACCGTCTGGCCGGCCGGGGCCTCCAGGCCCAGCAGCACGTAGTCGTTGTCGTTGCCGAAGCGGCTGGCGTACTGTTCGTAGTAGTCCAGGTCCGGGTCGCCGGCGGGGTAGAAGTCGTTGAAATTGTAGTTGAAGCGCAACTGGGCCACGAAGAACCCGGCCAGGGCCGTGAGCAGTCCGAGGGCCAGCAGCGTGAGGTGCGCAAGTTTGCGAAGGGGCATAGAAACCAGTACCGCGCCGCCGGGGCCGCGCGCATCGTTGAACGGAAAAAGGCCGCAGGGCAGCCCGCGCAAAGGTAGGGCCGCCCCGGCGCGGGTTTCTACCAAATCCGCGCTACTTTAGGGCAACCAGAAGCCAACCCCGGCTTTCGGGCTTTTGTTTCCTCGTTTCCCCCGTCTTCGCCCATGAAAAACGCCCTGCTCGCCCTCTGCCTGTTCGCCTTCGCCGGTTCCGCCGTTGCCTCCGAAGGCGATAAAGCCGCCGCCAAAGGCAAGAAGAAAGAAGCCTGCTCCACCGAAATGGCCGCCAAGTGCGCCAAAACCGGCGCCACCGCCGGTACGCCCTCGTGCTGCATGAAGAAAGGCGCCAAAACTGCCGCCGCCACGCCGGCCCCGGCCGTGAAGTCGCTGTAAGAAGAGCCCATTCTTAGCAAGCAGCTGATACCTCACGCATGTAGAAATGCGTGGGGTATTTCGCTTTTACAGCCTTTTATCAGACAGGTGATTCTACTGATTCCTGTCAACCGCTTATATGATTTCAATGGAGCCAGCCTCAGTTAAAGTGGTTTTTCACTTCTTCAATACGGTGCTTGATGAGGACTATGTAGAAAGCCTGTGGGCTGAAGTAGTTGACCAGAATCAAGGTTTATACCGGCTCGATAATGTGCCGTTTTTCGTGACGAGCTACTCGCTAGGCGACATTGTGCTGGCGGAGATGGAGGAAGGGCAGTTGGTTGTGAAAGGTCTGGAAGAGGAATCCGGCAACACCACGCTGCAGATTATGCTGTTGCAGGCGGATATGAGGAGTAAGGTGCAACAGGCTTTGGAGAAGCTGGGCTGTGATTGGGAGGAAAGTCATTTGCCCGGTTATTTCTCGGTTAACGTGCCTAAAACTGTCGGCTATGCGCCAATCAAGCGGTATTTAAAGCAGGCTGAAAAGCAGAGTATAGTAAGTTTCAGGGAAGCCTGCCTGGCGCATAGTGTAAGATGAGCAAGCAGTTAATGGTAAGCACGGTATGCCCACTATCGAAGTCCTGACGTTCATCAACGCCCCGGCGGCCCGCTGTTTTCAGCTGGCGCTAAGCATGGATTTGCATACTATTTCGGCCCGCCAAACCCAGGAGGAAATCATCGGTGGCGTCCGCCGCGGTGTGCTGCAGCTTGGCGACTATGTCACGTTCCGAGCGCGGCATTTTGGTGTGTGGCAGACGCTGACAAGCAAAGTCACAGCGTTTGAGGCCCCGACTTATTTCTGCGACGAAATGCAGCGGGGCGCTTTTAAACGCATGCGCCACGAGCACCATTTTCAGGGGCAGGATGCTGGTACCCTGATGAGGGACGTGTTCGAATTTGCCTCCCCGCTGGGCTGGCTGGGCCGGGTGGTGGATGCGCTGGTCCTGAAACGCTACCTCCGGAAGTTTCTGGTGGAGCGGGCGCGCGTGGTCAGGCACTACGCCGAAAGCGGCCAGTGGCGCGAAGTGCTGCCGCCGCAGTAGCGGCCAGCGGCGGGGCCTCCCGAAACATCCCCCGAAGCCCGACGGTTGCAGAAGCGCCGGCCGCCCCCCGCCTGCACTTATCCGCTGCCGTATGCCCGCAAACGCCCCTTTATCTTCCACCGACATTGACCGCATCATCGAAATGGGGTGGGAGGACCGCACGCCGTTCGAGGCCATTGAAGCGCAGTTTGGCTTGGCCGAAAAGGAGGTCGTTGCCCTGATGCGCCGCGAAATGAAGGCGTCCTCGTTCCGGATGTGGCGGGCCCGCATGACCGGCCGCGCCACCAAGCACCGCGCCCTCCGCTCCGACGACGTGGACGGCTTCAAAAGCAACCAGCAGCGCAGTATCACCCACAACAAAATCAGCAAGCGGTAAACGCGCCGTATTTCCTCCAAAAGCCAGTCAGCCAGAAAAGCCGCCTGAACCGGGCGGCTTTTTTCTATTTTTGGCGGCTTGTCCGCTTCGGCGCACGCTAAAGCCTACGCTACCATCTGCTCCCATGAACCAGTACCACACCCTGCTCCAGCACATCCTCGACCACGGCACCCGGAAAACCGACCGCACCGGCACCGGCACGCTCTCGGTGTTTGGCTACCAGATGCGGTTTGATTTGCAGCAGGGTTTCCCGCTGGTGACCACCAAGAAGGTGCACCTGAAAAGCATCATTCACGAGCTGCTGTGGTTTCTGCGCGGCGACACCAGCAACCAGTCGCTGGAAGACGTGGGCGTGACCATCTGGCGGGAGTGGGCCGACGAGAACGGCAACCTGGGCCCGATCTACGGCAAGCAGTGGCGCAGCTGGGCCACGCCCGACGGCCAGAGCATCGACCAGATTGCGCAGATGGTGCACCTGCTCCGCACCCAGCCCGATTCGCGCCGTATGGTGGTATCGGCCTGGAACGTGGCCGAGCTGCCGCTAATGCGCCTGACGCCCTGCCACGCCCTGTTCCAGTTCTACGTAGCCGACGGCCGCCTCAGCTGCCAGCTTTACCAGCGCTCCGCCGACGTGTTCCTGGGCGTGCCCTTCAACATTGCCAGCTACGCCCTGCTCACCCTCATGATGGCCCAGGTAACCGGCCTGGAGCCCGGCGAGTTCATCTGGACCGGCGGCGACACCCACCTCTATAGCAACCACCTAGAGCAGGCCCGCCTGCAGCTCACCCGGGAGCCCCGCCCGCTGCCCACCATGCGCCTCAACCCGGCCGTGCAGGACCTTTTCGCCTTCCAGTACGAGGACTTTACCCTGGAAAACTACAACCCCTGGCCCGCCATCAAAGCCCCGGTAGCCGTGTAATGTTTAAGGTCGTCAAAGGCAGCTTTGAATATATGGGCGTGGTAATAGCCAAGTTATAACCACACTGAATATAAGTAGCTACATGGTTTAAAGCCAGAAAGTTGGTGGAGTTCAACTCCTGAAAAAGTTCCCTCCTAAAATTTTTTTTGCCTCAATTTGAGAAAAATGCAATCCGATAATAGGACTACGGTCGTAGATAACTGCATAAAATTGATAGCGTCATGCCTGTTGCCAGTTTTCCTACTTCCTCCTTATCGCGTGAGCACCGCGCCTGGATTGCTTTATATACCTTACAAATTGCCCCGGTTTACCGCAATCAGGTATTGGCTCAGAATAATGTAACCGAAGCTGACCTGGCAGAGTACCAGGAAAGTTGGTTCAGAATGCAAGTGCGAAAAAATAGCACAGACGAGTAGCCGTTTTTGCCAGTTTGGGAATTAAAAATCTGCAGTTGACTGCGTAAAATCCAATCCCTCCAAGTGGTTCGTAGCTCGGGTATGGTACACTCCAAGTGTTTGCGCTATGCCCACTATCCTCCATACCCATCTAAGCCGGCGGCACCGTGCCTGGGTAGCCCTATACTCTCTGGATGCGACGCTGCAGGACCGAGCTACGATTCTGCGGGTGAACAACGTAACGGAGGCTGATCTGGCCGAGTACTTTGAAAGCTGGTTTCAAATGCGCTGCCGGGTATCCTGAGCCCCAGCCGCCGGGCTGCTGCTGATTGCTACGCTACCTCATCCAACTGTATCAGGCGCTGCAGCAGCGGGTGGCTGGCTGAGGCAAATGCCGTACCCTGCACCCAGCACACGGGCCGAATACCGGCAATGTTGGCCGTAAATACAGCCTCGGCCGTGAGCAGTTCCGTCGGCCAATACAACCCGCTCTGCCACCCAATGCCGGCCCGGACGGCACAATCCCGCAGATGGGCCAGGCGTGTACCCGCCACGCAGCCGCTGCTCGCTGCCGGCGTAAACACCGTACCCCCTTGAATCCAGGCTAGGCTGGCGGCCACCGTTTCGGCCAGGTATCCCTCGGCCGACAGCAGAATAAGCTCATCCAGACCGCGCTGCTGCCGTTCCTGGGCCGCCAACACGTAAGTAAGCGCCTGGGGGCCTTTACAGAACGATACGGCAGAGGCCAGCGTGCGTACCTGCCCGGCCAGCTCGCAGGTGCGGATAGGGCCGTGGGCTGGCTGAAAGGGCTGGTGAGTCAGCAGCCAGTTGGCGTCGTCGGAGGAGGGCGCATACAGCCCGCCACCCTGCCGCCAGAGCTGCAGCCGAAACCGCGTGGTGACCCTAACTGCACTAGCCGCAGCAAGCGAAACAAGGGTAGCGGTGAGGCTCTCGGCGGTGCTCAGCTGGGCAGGCAGCGCCAACTGCAGGGCCTGAGCGGCGCGCTGCAGCCGCTGCCAGTGGTGCGGCAGGTACCGGATGCGGCCTTGGTGCAGCACGAGCGTTTCAAAGAACCCGTCGTTGAAAAATAGCCCCCGGTTGGGTAGGGGCAGGCGCACCTCGTCGGCGGGCAGCAGTTGACCGTTGTACAGAACCATGCGACGTAAAAGAAAAGCAGAGCAGGCAAACGAGTTACCAGCGCCGGTCAAAAACCGGTGAACAAGGTACGACGCGGCCGTGGAACCCGCTTTCAGGCCCCCGCACTACAGCTAGTATCAACAAAATATGGGGATTGGATGGAATGCTTAACGTATTGTAAACCTTGCATAACGGCGCGTAAACCCATTTTTTCAGGCAAGGTTCCCCGTGGAACATTTTGGTGTTCCACGATTATTTGTGTAGCAAGTTAAGATGCTAATTATGGCCGGGTCGGGCGTGGCGCACGGTTTTACAGTAACCCAAACCGCTTGCCTGGTAGTGCCTTTAGCACGCTTCGGAATTCCAAGCCCAGCAGGAGGGACGCCACGGTATGTACCGGCAGCTGGGCTTTCCAGGCGAGCGTATCCAGATGCTCTTCCCGGTCGGGCGCGGCCTGCAGTACCTGCACCAGCTGCCATTCCTCAGGTGTAAAGTCCTGACTATTAAATGCTGTGGGAGCCGTGGGCTTGCCTTGCAGGTGCAGGGCTAAGTCCCAGTTCAGGGCCTGCTCAATGTCGGCGGGCTCGGCGTACAGCGCGGCCCGGCTGGTTTTGATGAAATCGTGGCAGCCTTCGGAAGCGGGGGAGCCCAGCGGGCCGGGCACGGCCAGCACCTCCCGGTTGTAGTCCAGGGCCAGATCAGCCGTAATCAGGGCCCCGCCTTTGCGGGCGGCTTCCACTACCACGGTACCATCGGAGAGGCCGGCAATGATGCGGTTACGCGCCGGGAAGTTGTATTTATCGGGCGGGGTGCCGAAGGGAAATTCCGTGAGCAGGCCGCCCTGGCTGAGCATTTTCTCGGCGGTTTTGCGGTGGGCGTGGGGGTAGATGACGTCGAGGCCGGTGGCCATGACGCCCACGGTTTCCAAGCCCTCCTGCAAGGCGGCGCGGTGGGCGGCAATGTCGATGCCGTAAGCCAGGCCACTCACAATGAGCGGGCGGTGGCTGGCAATGCCTTTGATGAGCCGCTCGGTTTGCTCCCGGCCGTAGTCGGTGGCCTGGCGGGTGCCTACCAGGGCCAGGGTTTTGGGCTGGTTGAGGTCGGCGGTGCCCTGGTAATAGAGCAGGGCGGGGGCGTCGGGAATCTGCTTGAGCCGGGCCGGAAACTGCTTGCTGGTGTAGAACAGCAACTGCACGCCTTCCTTCTCCGCCTTGCGCACCGATTCCTCGGCCTGCTTCAGCGCGGCAGTGCGCTCCGGTCCTGTTAGCACCTTCACCGTGGCCGGCCCCACGCCCGGAATCTTCAGCAGCTTACCCGGCGGCAGGTGCAGCACGTTCCGCGCCGAGCCCCCATAGCTCATCAGCTGCCGCGTCAGCTGCGGCCCCACGCCGGAAAACAGCGTCAAGGCGACTTCGTGGAGGAGGGTGTCCGTATCGTTCATTCGGTGGACTTCACGCTTTATCAGGGATAAATATGACTTGCGTAAATGGCTAACGAATATGAGGATTCGGCCGCTGGAGATGCCACACCAGAAAGGAGCATATACTCCCCAAGATGAGCACATCCACAGAGGACATGACAACCATCGTTCCTAACCAGCCTATCTTATCATATATGAACTTAGCGATGGGATTTGCCAGATTAAACTTGTAGCCTATACCGTAGTGGTACCCCGGTACCTCAATAAACTTTGATGGATACATAGGCATGCCATTTTCATAACGACCGATAGGGGGTTTACTTCTATCTTTAACCCAGTAGCTATAATCCTTCGACAAGCTGTTATACCACGCAAGCTGCAAAGGTCCCCATAGTAAGGCTGCTAGCGCAAATATTTTTGCATAGCGAGCTTGCACTGGGTCGCCTAAGCATAAGCCGATGAAGCGAAAGAATAGCCAGCCCAGAACGCTGGGGATAAAAATGTAAAAAATCACTATTTATAATATCAAAAGGGCGATGAATAATTAAAAAGGTCAATTTTTAGCAGAAACTATCCCTGCTGCTGTGCCTTCCCAATGGCATCCAACTCCTTCTTCATCGTCACCATGAACTTACGGATGCGCTCCAGGCTCTGGATGACGTCGATTTTTTCCTTGAGCTGGGGGCCTTTCTGCTTGAGCATGTCGCGGGCGCCGGGGATGGTGTAGCCGCGCTCCTTTACCAGGTGATAGATGGTGCGGAACGTGTCGATGTCCTGCGGCGTGTAGAGGCGGTTGCCCTTCTTGCTTTTGCGGGGGCGCAGTTCCTCAAACTCCGTTTCCCAGAAGCGAATCAGCGAGGGGGCCACGTTGAACTGCGCGGCCACTTCGCCGATGGTGTAATACTGCTTCTCGATGTCGCGCTCTTTGTAGGGCATGATGTAGTAGTGAGTAGAGAGTATCGAGTAATGAGATGGAATATCGGCAGCTGAAACAATGTCTCACTACGCCGCACTCAATACTCAATACCTTTTACCTTTGCCGCTAGTGCCTCTTCCGGGGAAAGGCGAAAAATAGCCAAAATCCCGGCAGCCGCCAATTTCTACGAACCCTCACGCGTCGCGAAGCAGAGCTTCGCGCTACTCCTATGTCACTGCCCACCGCCTCGCACGTCCGCCAGCAATTCCTGGACTTCTTCGCTTCCAAAGGCCACCACATCGTGCCCTCGGCCCCCATTGTGGTGAAGGACGACCCCACGCTGCTGTTCATCAACTCGGGCATGGCCCCGTTCAAGGACTATTTCCTGGGCAACAAGCCCGCGCCCTTCAAGCGCATTGCCGATACCCAGAAGTGCCTGCGCGTATCGGGCAAGCACAACGACCTGGAAGAGGTAGGCTACGACACCTACCACCACACCATGTTCGAGATGCTGGGCAACTGGTCGTTTGGTGATTACTTCAAGAAGGACGCCATTGCCTGGGCCTGGGAGCTGCTCACCGAGGTGTATAAGCTGGACAAGGACCGCCTGTACGTGACCTACTTCGAGGGTGACCAGAACGACGGCACCGCCGCCGACACCGAGACCCAAGGCCTGTGGCGCCAGTACACCACCGACGACCGGATTCTGCCCGGCAACAAGAAGGACAACTTCTGGGAGATGGGCGATACGGGTCCGTGTGGTCCGTGCACCGAAATCCACATCGATTTGCGCTCCGAGGAGGAGCGGGCCCAGAAGCCCGGCCGCGAGCTGGTAAACGCCGACCACCCGCAGGTGGTGGAAATCTGGAACAACGTGTTTATGGAGTTCCAGCGCCTGGCCGATAAGAGCCTGATTAAGCTGCCCGAGCAGAGCGTGGACACCGGCATGGGCTTCGAGCGTTTGATGATGGCCGTGTCGGGCGTAAAGTCGAACTACGATACCGACGTATTTCAGCCGCTTATCCAGTTCATTGCCAAGGAAGTAGGCAAGGAGTACCACGGTACGGCCCCGGCCACCGTGAACGACCAGCCGGCCACCGAAAACGAGAAAACGGACATTGCCATCCGGGTAATTGCCGACCACATCCGCACCATCGCCTTCACCATTGCCGACGGGCAGCTGCCCTCCAATGTGAAGGCCGGCTACGTGATTCGCCGCATTCTGCGCCGGGCCGTGCGCTACGCCTTCTCGTCGCTGGGCCAGAAGCAGCCCTTCCTGTATAAGCTGGTGCCCGTGCTGGCCGACCAGATGGCCGGTATTTTCCCCGAGCTGAAAGCCCAGACGGCCTTCGTGCAGCGCGTGATTGAGGAGGAGGAAATTGCCTTCCTCAAAACCCTGGAAACCGGCCTGCGCCGCCTCGACGCCCTGGAAGAAACCACCCGCCAGAACGGCGGCGTGATTGACGGCAAAACGGCCTTCGAGCTGAGCGACACCTTCGGCTTCCCGCTCGACCTGACCGCCCTCATTGCCCGCGAAAAAGGCCTGACGGTGGACGAGGAAGGTTTCAAAAAGGAGCTGGAGCAGCAGAAGAACCGCAGCCGCAACGCCCAGGAAACCGAGCAGAGCGACTGGGTAACGGTAACCGAGCACGACGCGCCCAACGTGTTTGTGGGCTACGACCACGACGAGGCCACGGCCCGCCTGCTGCGCTACCGCAAAATCGACAAGAAGGGCAAAACCGAGTACCAGCTGGTGCTCGACCAGACGCCGTTCTACGCTGAATCGGGCGGGCAGATTGGTGACACGGGCTACCTGGAGTCGCCGCTGAGCAAAGTGCGCGTGCTAGACACCAAAAAGGAAAACGACCTCATCATCCATACCACCCTGGACTTGCCCCAGGACCTGGAGGCCGAGTTCCTGGCCCGGCCCGATGCGGCCCGGCGCGCTCTTATCCGCAACAACCACACGGCCACCCACTTGCTGCAGGCTGCTTTGCGCCAGGTGTTGGGCAGCCACGTGCAGCAGAAAGGCTCGTTGGTAAACGACAAGCTGTTGCGCTTCGACTTCTCGCACTTCACCAAGGTAACCGACGAGCAGCTGCGCGAGATTGAGCAGCTCGTGAATCGCCGCATCCGCCAGCAGATTCCGCTGGATGAGCGCCGCAACGTGCCCATTGAGGAAGCCAAAACGCTGGGTGCCATGGCCCTGTTCGGTGAGAAATACGGCGACTTTGTGCGCGTTATCACCTTTGATAAGGACTACTCCGTGGAGCTGTGCGGGGGCCTGCACGTACAAAACACCGGCAGCATTGGCTACTTCAAAATTACCTCGGAAAGCGCCGTGGGCGCGGGTGTGCGCCGCATTGAGGCCGTAACGGCCGACGCCGCCGAAGCCTACGTAGACCAGCAACTAGCCCTGCTACAGCAGGTGCGCGAGGCTCTGGGCAACCCCCAACACCTGCTCACCAGCCTCGAAAAGCAGACCGAGGAAATTGGCGGCCTGCGCAAGCAGATTGAGCAGTTCGCTCAGCAGAGCATCAACCAGCAGCGCGAGCAGCTGGTGGGCCAGGTGAAGCCGCTCGGCGCGGTAAACTTCTTGGCTGCGCAGGTGCAGGCAACTTCCGCCGACTCACTCAAAACCCTGGCTTTCCAGTTGCGCCAGCAGGTACCCAACCTGGTAGCCGTGCTCGGTGCCGAAATCGACGGCAAGCCCCAGCTGGCCGTAATGCTCGACGATGAGCTGGCCAAGGGTGGTAAGCTCAACGCCAGCACGCTGGTGCGCGAGCTGGCCAAGGAAATTCAGGGTGGGGGCGGCGGCCAGCCGTTCTTTGCCACGGCCGGCGGGAAAAACGCCGCCGGGCTGCCCGCCGCCATCGGCAAAGCCGAGGCGCTGGTGGGCGAGAAGCTGGCGTAGATTTGTATTGTAGTAGGAAGGCGGTATTTTTGACTGTCTATCCTTGCCTTTGAAAACGGGCGTTGTGCGGTATAGCACAACGCCCGTTTTCATTACGTCATTATTTGTAAACTGCTTAGTGCAGCGGCGGCTTTCGCTACTAGATTAGGTGGTAAAAAGGGGCAGCGGCGTGCCGCTTTCAACTCCTGGTCATCCGGACAGCTTTATTCAATAAGTCACGAGTATTTGTTTAAATCCATGCGCACTTTGTTTTTCCTGTTGATAGGACTATCTACTCCGGCTTTCGCCCAGCAGCCAGGCCAAACGCTCACGGCATACTTCCAAACGCAGCCTCACCAGACTACTCTTGGTTTTGGGTCGGGTGTGTTATTCCGTACAGACACCGTGCGGGCGGCTACCGGAGCGGGCGGAACCGTTAAAAAGTATTATCCTTCGGGTCAGGTGTACGAGCAGTATGAGTATGCCGATTTTAAAAAGCGTGTTCTCAGCGGGCCGCATACCCGCTGGTATGAAACCGGGCAGGTACAATTGTCGGAGCAATACAGGGAGAATGAGTTGCACGGTGAATTGACGACCTACTATCCCGGCGGGGCCGTGAAGCGGCGCAGCCTATACCAGCAAGGCAAGCAGAAAAAAGCCAGCAGCAATGCGCCCGATGGTACAGGGCAGGCTACGCCGGAGCTGCTGGTATATCCGGAGTATCCGGGTGGATTGCTGACGCTCCTGACTGATATTCAGCGCCGGACGACCTACCCGCAGCCACTGATCCGGCAAGGCGTGACGGGGAAAGTGCAAGTGGCCTTTGTGGTGGATGCGCAGGGCCGCATCCGGCAGGCTCGAATCCGTGAGAGTGTGCACCCCGAGCTTGATGCCGAAGCCTTGCGGGTCGTGAATAGTCTGCAAGGCTGGACACCGGGGCGGTTGGACGGGGAGCCGGTGGATGTTCTGTTTGGCTTGCCCGTCACCTTTACCATTCGTTAATCATTCTTTTCCTCTAACCCACAATCTATGCGCGTTTCTACCCTCATTCTTTCCGCCGGCCTGCTGCTGGGCCTCGCCACCACTGCCCAGGCCCAGATGTTTACCGATCCTGGCGCCTACAACAACTTCATCGTGAGTGAGCAGCGGGCCATGCTCAAGAAAAACCTGCGCTACATCAGCAAATCGGCTCACTCCGACAACGAGAAAAAGATTGATGCCAAGCGCCAGGACCTGATCAAGCAGACGGAACTCTCGCTGAACAAGATTGCCAAGCTGCCGGCTTTTCAGGATGATAAAGGCTTCAAGGAGCAAACCACCGAGGCCCTGTATCAGCTGCTGAAAGTGTACTCGGAAGACTACAAAGCGGTGGATATGCTGGCGGCCACCCGCACGGCTACCGTGGAAAACATGGAGCAGTATTTCAAGCTCCAGGAAATTGCCGAGGCCAAAATGCAAATCATCAACGACTCGGTGGATGCCGCCCAGGCCCGGTTTGCCAAGCGCCACAAAATGACTATTTCCGAGGACCCTGAGGGCAAGCGGCTGGCCCAGTACATGCGGCAGGTATCGGAGGTGAACAGCTACCAGCACCGGGTGTATCTGGCGCAGTTCCGCATCGAAAAAGCCTCGGCCCGCCTCACCGACGCCCTCAGCGCCCAGGACGCCGCCGCCTTTGAAGCCGCCCGCCTGCAACTGGTGCAGGATGCCCAAACCGCCACCACCGAGCTAACGGCCATCAAGCCTTTCCGGGGCAAGGATGCCCAGTACCGCGACGCGGCCCGCAACCTGGTGAAGTTCTACGCCGCGTTTGCCGCCAACCAAGCCCCCCAGATGAAGACTCTGCTGGACCGCAAAGACGCCTTCACCAAAGCCGATGCCGACAAATTCAACGGCTTTATCGGCTACTACAACGCGCAAAACCAGAAGCTGGCCCAGGCATACAACCAGGCCGGTAACAACTTTCAGGCCGCCTATATTCCGGTATTTAAGGACTAGCATAGCGGCAGCCCTTGGGAGTTACCCTTTTGTAGGGCTCCGGCGGAATAGTGCTTACTTTGCGGCAGAAATCAGCGCCATCAGTACAATCAGCGCGAATCTGTGATTCAATGGACGACAGCATCAAATCCAAATACCAGCCCGTTATCGGCCTCGAGGTACACGCCCAGCTGCTTACCCGTAGCAAAATGTACTCCTCCGATGAAAACGAGTACGGCGCTCTGCCCAATAACAATCTGAGCGTCATCACGCTGGGTCACCCCGGCACGCTTCCGCGCGTGAACTACTCAGCCGTGGAGTACGCCATGAAAATGGGCCTGGCCACCAACTGCCACATCCGCCGCGACAATCTGTTTGCGCGCAAAAACTACTTCTACCCCGACCTGCCGAAGGGCTACCAGATTACCCAGGACAAAACGCCCATTTGCCACGATGGGCACGTGGACATCCGGCTGGCTGATGGGCAAATCCGCCAAATTGGGGTTACCCGCATCCACATGGAGGAAGACGCGGGCAAATCCATGCACCTGGCCGGCGAAACTGAAACCCTGGTGGATTTGAACCGGGCCGGGGTGCCGCTCATCGAAATTGTATCGGAGCCGGACATTCGCAACTCCGAAGAAGCCTACGCTTACCTGGCCGAAATCAAAAAGCTGGTGCAGTACCTGGGTATCTGCGACGGCAACATGGAGGAAGGCTCGTTGCGCTGCGACGCCAACATTTCGGTGATGCTACGGGGTGCCGAAAAGTTTGGTACCAAGGTGGAAGTGAAGAACATGAACTCCTTCCGCAACGTGCAGCGCGCCATTGAGTACGAAATTGAGCGGCAGATTGCCATTCTGGAGGCCGGGGGCGAAATTGACTCCGAAACCCGGGGGTTCGACGCCACCACCGGCACCACCAGCGGGCAGCGCAGCAAGGAAACCCTGAACGACTACCGCTACTTCCCGGAGCCCGACCTGCCCCCGGTTATCATCTCCGATGAGTGGCTGCACCGCGTGCAGGCCGAGCTGCCGGCGCTGCCCCAGCAGCTCTACGCCCGCTTCACCGGCGAGCTGGGCCTTTCGGATTACGACGCCAACGTGCTGACGGCCGACAAGGACGTGGCCCTGTTCTTCGATGAGCTGACCCGCCTGACGCCCAACGCCAAAGCCGCCGCCAACTGGGTAACCGGCCCCGTGAAAGCCTACCTCAACGAGCGGGCCCTCACCCTGGACCAGTTCCCACTTACCACTCAGCATCTGGCCGATATAATCGGGCTCATCGACGAGAACAAGGTGGGCCACTCAGTTGCCAGCAAGCAGCTGTTCCCGTACCTGCTCGACAACCCCACGCAAACCGCCGCC
Organism: Hymenobacter sp. 102; assembly: GCF_049949205.1. Lineage (NCBI taxonomy): Bacteria > Pseudomonadati > Bacteroidota > Cytophagia > Cytophagales > Hymenobacteraceae > Hymenobacter > Hymenobacter sp. 102. The sequence goes on along the minus strand of NZ_CP188172.1, from coordinate 716,017 downwards.
GCCGCCGCCGAGGCGCAGGGCCTGTTGCAGCAGTCGGATGCCGGGGCGCTGGAAGCTATGATTCAGCAGGTGCTGGATGCCAACCCGGCCAAGGTGGCTGAGTACCGCGCCGGCAAAAAGAGCCTGACGGGTATGTTCATGGGCGAGCTGATGAAGCTCACCGGCGGCAAAGCCGACCCGAAACTGGCCAACCAGCTGCTGCGTCAGAAACTGGACGCGTAGCCTGCTTGAAGTCTTGACCGAAAACCCTTTCAGCCCCAGCGTTGAAGGGGTTTTCTTTTATGCCTGGGATGATATGGGAGTAGCAACCGGCATGCAGAGCCGCAGGCGAAGCACGACGGCTACTCTGGCAACAACAAGCCCCTGGCTCTGTCTGGCGTTCCATCCAGGGTGACATACCGATAGGTAACCATGCGTGCACCGGTGTTTTTCCTGCTGATAGCAGGGTTGTGGATGGGGGGTCAGCGCCCGGCCGGGCGGGTACCCGGTGCTGAACAGACCGTGGCAGAGGAACCAGCGGCGAAGCGGCGGCGGGCCCCGAAAATCGACCTGCCCGCGGCCGACGGCTCCCGGTTTCAGCTCAGCCGCCTGCGCGGCAAGTACGTGCTCATTGACTTTTGGGCCTCCTGGTGCGGGCCCTGCCGGGCCGAAAGCCCCAATCTGCGGAAGATGTATGGGCAGTTTCACTCCCGGGGGCTGGAAATGGTGAGCGTGTCATTGGACGACAGCCGGGCGCGGTGGCACCAGGCCATTGCTGCCGATGAGCTTACCTGGTACCACGTGTCGGACTTGCGGGGCTGGCAGAGCGCGGCCGTCCGGGCCTACCGGGTGCGCGCCATTCCGTACTCCGTGCTGCTCGACCCCGAAGGCCGCGTGCTGGCAACCAACCTGCGCGGCCGGGCTTTGGGCCAGAAGATTTCGGAATACATTCCGCTGGATTAGGCCATGGGGCCGGCCGAAGCGGCGGCAAGCTGCCCCGAATAATAGTTTTTTAAAATATATGCGTTGGATTAGGCAGCTTTGCTGCTCCTATTTTCCACGTTATTCCATTTTTGTATGCTCGCTGCTCTATTTCCCTGGCTACTGAGCCTGGCCGTACCTTCACCCGATTACGTGGTGCAGGGCCAGCTGACCGGCGTTGCGCCCGGCACCAAAATCTACCTCACCCACTACCAGGACCAGTGGGTTACGCTCGACTCGGCTACCGTGGATGCGGCGGGCTACTGTAAACTGCGGGGGCAGCTGCCGGCCCCCGTTCTGGCTTCCCTGAAAGTCCGGGGGCAGAAAGTGCTGTATCAACTGCCCCTGCACCCCGGCGACAACCTGACCTTCAGGCTGGAACCGGAGCCGAGAAAGGAGGCGTTGCGGTTCACGGCCCAGGGCTCGGTGGGCGTGGAGCAGTGGCAGCAGTTTCAGCGCACCATTATGCCACAGCTGATTGGCTCAACCCAGTTTCCGGCCAAATACCGGGGCCTGCGGGAACTGCGGGCCCTGGTGCGCCGTACGCCCGACGATTTTCTGGCGGCCTACCTCACTAAAAGCTACCTCAGCCGTCAGGCCAGCCAGCAGGCATTCGTGGACTCCATGACCACCGTGTTAACGCAGCGGCAGCCAAACCTGGCCGAAATACAGACGTTGACCACCCGCACCCGTACGGCCGCCCAGAGCGAAAAAGGGGACGAGTTAGCTCCGGATTTTTCCCTGCCCACCGTGGCGGGGCCGGCCTTCGCGCTTAGCAGCCTGCGGGGGAAATACGTGCTGGTTGATTTCTGGGCCAGCTGGTGCGGCCCCTGCCGCGCCGAGAACCCGCGGCTGCGCAGCCTCTATCAGCACTACCAGAGCCGGGGGCTGGAAATTGTAAGTGTGTCGGTGGATGCCAACGGGGACAAATGGCGCAAGGCCGTAGCCCAGGACCAGTTACCCTGGACGCAGGTATCGGACCTGAAAGGGTGGGAGTCACCGGCTGCCCAACTATATGGGGTGCTGGCCGTGCCCTACACCGTGCTCATTGCCCCGGATGGCCGGGTGCTGGCGCGAAACCTGCGGGGCGAGCCGCTGGAAAAACGGCTGGCAAAGCTACTGCCTTAGGCAAGCCGAGCAAGTGAGGCGGCCGGGGCATAATTCCGGGCAAAAGTGGCAACTTGCGGCCCATTTCTCCGTCACTAGCTGAACTACTCCCGGCTCCGGCCGGTTTTGCCTCCTGAATGATGCACAAAATGAAGAGCCTGCTCTATATGGGTGCCCTGCTGGGCATGGCCAATGCCTGTAACAAAAACACCACGCCCACCACGGGCAACACGGATGGCGCAGCCAGCTACCAGCTGAGCGGGCAGCTGCAGAACGCGCCGGCCGGCACCAAGGTGTACCTGGCCGAGCTGGGCGAAACCCAGTTTGTATCCCGGGACACGGCCACGGTGGACGAGAAGGGACAGTTCAAATTCACGGGTTCTGTGCCCGAACCAGGTCTCTACCAGGTGAAAACCTCCGACCAGAGCCAGGCCCTGGTGGTGCTCAGCAACGGCAGCCGCGTGGAGCTGACCGGCGACGCCAACCAGCTGCCCGCCACCTACACCGTGAAAGGCTCCCCCGATTCGGAACTGCTCAAAAACATCAACCGGACGCTGCAGGCCAGCCAGCAGCAGATGCAGCAGGCCATGCCCTTGCTGGAGCAGCGCTACACCCGCGCCGCCCAGGCCGGCCGTCAGGATTCCATGCAGATTATCCAGCGCAAAGCCGAAGCTTTGCAGGGGCAGGGGCAGCGCGAAGTGGCCCGGCTGGTGCGTCAGCAGCCCAACTCGGTGGTATCGGCATTTGTGCTGAGCAGCGTGCTGAACCCGGATGAGAACTTCACCCTGGCCGACTCGGTAGCCAACCAGCTGAAAGCCAGTCAGCCCAACTCCCGCTACACCAAGGCCCTGGTGGCCCGTCTGGAGCCTCTGCGCGCCACGGCCCTGGGCACTACCGCCCCCGAAATCAGCCTGGCTGCTCCCGATGGCAAGGCGCTACCGCTGACTAGCCTGCGGGGGAAATACGTGCTGATTGATTTCTGGGCCAGCTGGTGCGGCCCCTGCCGCCGCGAAAACCCTAACGTGGTAAAGGCCTACAACAAGTACAAAGGCAAGGGTTTTGAAATCTACGGTGTGAGCTTCGACCAGGACCGGGGCAAGTGGCTCAAAGCCATTGAAGCCGACGGCCTCACCTGGAAGCACGTTTCGGACCTGAAAGGCTGGGAATCGGCCGCCGGTCAGGCTTACGGTATCAAATCCATCCCCGCTTCCATTCTGCTCGACCCGCAGGGCCGCATCATTGGCAAAAACCTGCGCGGCGAGGCTCTGGAAGCCAAGCTGGCTTCGGTGCTGAAATAGTGGTGGTAGGTGACAGCTTTAAATCAAAAAAGGCCCGCACATAGCGGGCCTTTTTTGTAACTCTTTATCTGTCCATCAATACAAAACTGACAACTGACAACTGACAACTGACAACTGACAACTGACAACTAGCTAAGAAACATCCGCTGTACAGCCTGCCAGAGCTGTTTTTTGCGGCCGGCATCGTACTCCAGCATATCAATTTCACTCGCTCCGAGGTAGGCCGTGTCGCCGTAGAGCAGTACGGGCTCGTAAGGCTGGGTGGTGTATACGGCTACGTCGAGCAGGTTTTTGCCGAAAGCCAGAATCTGGCGGGCGGCAATTTCGCGGCGCAGGCTGCACAAAGCCACGGGGTATTTCTCGTGCTCCACGTTCACCAGCACCACGTCCTCCATCACCAGACGCAACGCCTTGAGCAGGTTGTTGAGGAACACGTTGCGCGGCAGCTTACGGAACTGCTCCGCCGGTAGCCGCACCAACAGCACCAGACCGTGCGGGTTGCTGCCCAGCGTACTGAACGGGATATGGGCTACCGGCGACTGAGTGGGGGTAGGCTGCACCCGCCCGGCCGGAGCCGGAGCCGCGGCTGGCAGGTTGGCCAGTGGTAGAGTGCCCAGCGGCTGCGTAGTGACTGGCGCCGCGGCCGGCGCAACCGGCGCAGGCGCAACCGGCGCAGGTGAGGGCAGAGGTTGCGCAGCGGGCTGCACCGCAGCTACTGGTGGCGCAGGGGGTGGTACGCTGGGTGGAACGGGTGAGGCTGCTGCGGGAGCCAGTGGTGCGACGGCTTCCGCAGCAGTTTCTACCAACCCGGGCACTGGCTCCGTAGTTACCGGAGTATTCGCCTCCGGTACCACGTACAGAGCCGCTCCGGTGTAGAAGCTCTGGAAAAAAGAAAGAGTGGCAGCAGTGTCCATAACAGAGTGGTCGGCGAATAGGGGATGCGGAAGCCTCCGCCAAGGAGGGGCTTACTCCAGGCCTTCGAACAGGGCTTTCAGCTCGGTAGCTTCGTGCGGAGCCATGCGGCCGCCCAGTACCAGGCGCAGCTGCCGCCGCCGCAGTGCCCCTTCATAGAGAGCAATTTCCTCGGGGGTGGAGGGCACAGCCTCCGGAACGTCAATCGGACGACCCGATTGGTCCACGGCCACGAAGGTGAGGAAGGCCTCATTACTCTTGATTTTGGTGCCGCTGGGAATATCCTCGGCCCATACGTTGATGTGCACCTCCATGCTGGAGCTAAAGGAGCGCGTCACCTGCGACTCCAGGGTAACCACGCTGCCCAGCTTGATGCCCTCCCGAAACGAGACGTTATCCACGGAGGCCGTTACCACGATGCGGTTGGAGTGGCGCTGAGCGGAAATAGCCGCGCATACGTCCATCAGGTGCATCATGCGTCCCCCCATCAGGTTATTGAGCGTGTTGGTATCATTGGGGAGGACCAGTTCCGTCATCCGGACGAAGGAGTCTTTTACGGGCTTTTGTTTACGCAGCATTGGTGTTGGGTAGTATGATACTGCAAAGGTACTCTGCGGCGGGATTCTGAAGTGGAGAGGTGGAGAAATAGTAAGCCGCTTGTGTGTCATCCTGCGTGCTTGCCTGCTGCGCTACAGACTCAGGCTAACAGTATCAACCACCTAACTATTCATCTACTGCTTGGCCCAGCCGGCCTGGCCCAGCAGCGGCACAAACCGAAACTCTTCCAGTTCCTGGCGGGAAAACTCCGTCTCACTTTCCCGTACCACGCGCATCATGCGCTGGCTGGTTTCATCGCCTACCGGGATAACCAGGGCCCCACCCACGCGCAGTTGCCGCAACAGGGGGCGCGGTAGCACGGGCGCACCGGCCGTCACCAGAATCTTATCGAAGGGCGCGTGCTGGGGCAGGCCCATTGACCCGTCGCCGCAGAACAGGCGTGGGGCCCGGCCCATAGTTGCCAGCCGGCGGGCCGTGCGCTCAAACAGCACCTCATTGTACTCGATGCTGCATACGTGGGGCGTGAGCTCCAGCAGCACGCTGCACTGGTAGCCCGAGCCCGTCCCGATTTCCAGCACCCGGTCGGTGGGCTGCACCTGCAGCAGCTCCGTCTGGTAGGCTACCGTGTAGGGCTGGGAAATAGTCTGGCCCTCACCGATGGGAAAGGCCTTATCCTGGTAGGCGTGGGGTTGGAAGGCCGACTCGAAAAACAGGTGGCGCGGTACCGTGCCGATGGCCGCCAGCACCCGCTCGTCGCGGATGCCCTTGCGGCGCAACTCCTCCACCAGCGTGCGGCGCATTCCTCGGTGACGGTAGGTATCGGCAGACATCAGAAAGGGCGACAGGGAAAAACGGGTGGGTGAGAGGCGGGGTGCCGGATTGCGGGGTTTTCCTACCTTTGCGCAACTTTCAAAACGGCCCCAACGGGCCGGCGCAGCCCTTCCCGACGCGTAAAATTACGGCGCGGGGCGCATAAAATCACCCCAGGTACCGGCCCGGCCGGGTAGTTCATCTGCTCTTGATTCGTACTCTCCAAAAACTGAAGCTGATAGCCGCCGATTTCGGCGCGGCCCTGTTGGCGTGGGTATGTTTTTTTCTGCTGCGCAAATACCTGCTGCGCGAAATCACCGGTGACTACCACTTTACCGCTGATGCGGCTTTTCTCTCCGGCTCGGCCCTGATGATTGCGACGTTCTGGACGGGCCTGTACGCGCTGCTGGGCGAGTACCACGATATTTTCCGGAAGTCGCGCCTGGCCGAGCTGATTCGGCTGGGGCGGGTGTCCATCCTGGGGGCTATCCTCATCTTCTTCGTGCTGCTGCTCGACGACCAGGGCGTGCAGAACTACCGCAGCTACTACAAAACCATTTCGGCGTATTTCCTGCTGCACTTCTCCCTTACGGCCATTCTGCGCCTCTGGGCCGTGAGCAGCGTGCAGAAGCTGGTGCGCGGGGGCGTTATCACCTTCAACACGCTGCTGGTGGGCTCGGGCGCCCTGGCCCGCGACACGGCCCGGGAGCTGCGCCGCACCGGCCGCCACCTGGGGCTGAAGCTGGTGGGCTTTACTCCGCTGAGCGACGTGGTGGATGCCGAGCTGGTCGCTGAGCTACCCGCCCAGGGCACGTTCCGGCGGCTGCCGGCCCTTATCCGGGCTCTGAACATCGAGCAGGTAATTATTGCCATTGAGCCCAGTGAGCACCGCACCATTGAGGAGATTCTGACGCTGCTGGCCGGTACCCCTGCCCGGGTGAGTATCCTGCCCGATTTGTATCAGATGCTGCTAGGCTCCGTGAAGGTGAGCCACGTGTTTGGCACGCCGCTCATCGAAATCAAGCAGGAGCTGCTGCCGCTGTGGCAGCGGGTGCTCAAGCGGGTGCTCGATGTGGTATTGTCGGGGCTGTTTCTGCTGCTGGCCTGGCCGGTGTACGCCTTCACGGCCGTGATGGTGAAGCTTTCCTCGCCCGGGCCGGTGTTCTACTCGCAGGAGCGCATTGGGCGGGAGGGGCGGCCCTTCCGCATCTACAAGTTCCGCTCGATGTACGTGGATGCGGAAAAAATGGGCCCCGCCCTCAGCTCCGACCACGACCCGCGCATCACGCCCTGGGGCCGTTTTATGCGCAAGGTGCGCCTCGATGAGCTGCCCCAGTTCTGGAACGTTATCAAGGGCGATATGAGCATTGTGGGCCCCCGCCCTGAGCGCCAGTATTTCATCGACCAGATTGTGCAGATTGCCCCCCACTACCGCCACCTGCACCGCGTGCGGCCCGGTCTTACCTCGCTGGGCCAGGTGAAGTACGGCTACGCCGAAACTGTGGCGCAAATGGTAGAACGCCTCAAGTTCGATATCCTCTACATCGAAAACATGAGCCTGGCGATGGACTTCCGGGTGCTCCTCTACACGCTGAAGATTATCGTGGAGGGGCGGGGCAAGTAGAAATTTAATTCTGAGAGTTGAGTGCTGAATTATGAATTGAAGCCGGCTGAAAACTGCGGCGGGCTTCGGGAGTTACTTCATCACTCATCACTCATCACTCATAATTCAGCAGCTGTGTTCACCGGCATCATTGAAACCCTTGGCACCATCACCGATGTGCGCCGCGAAGGCACCAACATCCATTTTACCGTGCAGTCGGGCTTTGCCCAGGAGCTGAAAATCGACCAGAGCGTGGCCCACGACGGCGTGTGCCTCACGGTGGTGGCCGTGGACGGCATGGCTGGCACCCACGTGGTAACGGCCATCGACGAGACGCTGCAGAAAACCAACCTGAACGCCTGGGCTCCTGGCCGCCGCGTAAACCTGGAACGGTGCCTGGCCGCCAACGGCCGCTTCGACGGCCACATCGTGCAAGGCCACGTAGACCTCACGGCCGAGTGCGAGTCGGTGGAAGACCAGAACGGCAGCTGGCTGTACCGGTTCCGCCACGCGCCCGGCCCCGGCCGCGTGACGGTGGAAAAAGGCTCCATCTGCATCAACGGCACCAGCCTCACCTGCTTCAACAGCACCGACGACGGCTTCTCCGTGGCCATCATTCCCTACACCTACGAGCACACGACCTTCCAGGACCTGCGCCCCGGCCACCAGGTAAACCTGGAGTTCGACATCGTGGGCAAGTACGTGGCCAAGCTGCTGGGGAAGTAGGATGCAAACCCTTGGCTTGCTACAACGGTTAACCGCGGAAAGGCAGTGCCGCCACACGTATGGAAATCGACCATATATTCATCTTCTCCGATTCGCCGAACGTAGCTGCGGCGGAACTGCTGGCACTGGGCCTGACGGAAGGAAGCAGCCGCGTGCATCCGGGACAGGGAACAACCAACCGGAAGTTCTACTTCCAGAACTTCTTTTTAGAAATCCTGTGGGTGCATGATGTAACTGAAATTACCAGCCCGCTGCTACTGCCTACCCGGTTGTGGGAGCGGGCTCAGTACGCTGCCACGGGAGCTTCGCCGTACGGTCTGTGCCTGGTCAATACGCCGGATACGGATTCGGTTTTCGCGGATGCGCTGGTGTACCAGCCCCAATATTTCCCACCGGGCCTGACCGTCGACGTGCTGCCCAACGCGCACAATCATGCGTTGCCCTGGCTGTTTCGGCTACCATTCAAGGGCGCTAAAACGGCCACTACCGAGCCCACTCAGCACTTGGCTGGTTTGCAGCAACTCACCCACGCCCACTTCGGACTACGCCACTTTGCCGCCGATGAACCAGGCTTACAACAGTTGGTTGACCAAACTCAGTTCAGCTTCAGGGCGGCCGCTGAAAACAACCTTACGCTCACCTTCGACGGGCATCAACAAGGCCAGACGAAAAAGGTGGAGGCGTTGAATCTGACAATTTGCTATTAGCTGATTCAGAATGCGTAGGGTATGGTAGCCGAGTAAAACGGCTCCGACTAAAAAACGTCCTACTGCGGCCGTAGCGTGATGGTGCGAGACAAAGGCTATGTGCTATGCTTGCCCAAACCACCGCACCGCCAGCCGCTGATACGCCCAGGCGCAGAGCCAGGCCAGGCCGGAGCCGAGCAACGCGCCGGCCAGCACGTCGGAGGGGAAGTGGGCGGCCAGGTACATGCGGCTGTAGCTTACCAGGCAGGCCCAGCCGAACAGCAGCCACTTGGCCACGCGGTAGCGCCGGGGCAGCACCAGGGCCACGAATACGGCCAGCGCAAAGGCATTGGCCGCGTGCGAGGAAATGAAGCCGAACTGCCCACCGCAGCCGTGAATCAGGTTGAGCGTGGCCGAGAGGTCGGGGTCGTGGCAGGGGCGCAGGCGGGCGAAGTAGGGCTTAAAGAAGCGGCTGGAAATAACGTCGGCCAGGGCCACGCTCAGGCCCAGCAGCGGCAGCAGCAGCCACGCCCGGCGCTGGTACAGGTAGGCCAGTACCACCAGCAGCACGAAGTAGGCCGGAAACCACACCAGCCGCTCGGTAAAGAAAATCATCCACGTATCCAGCCGGGGCGTGCGGTGGGCGTTGGCCGCTACCAGCAGCCAACGGTCGAGGGCCTGCAGCTGCTTTAGCACGCCGCGGAAGGCTGAGCGGCCAGCCAGTTAATGTCCTTGCACAGCCACTGCAGGGTGTCGGCCTCGGGCGAGCCGGGAGCGGGCTGCAGGTTGTAGTGCCACTCGCACTGCGGAGGCAAGCTCATGAGGATGCTCTCGGTGCGCCCCCCGGTTTCCAGCCCGAAGCGCGTGCCCCGGTCGAAGGCCAGGTTGAACTCGGCGTAGCGGGCCCGGCGCACCAGCTGCCACTGTTTCTGGGCGGGGGTGTGGGGCAGGGCGGCGTTGTGCTGCATCAGGGCCGTGTAGGTGCGGCCGTACACCTCGGCCACGTCGCGCACAAAGGCAAACAGCTCCTCGGCCGATGCTTCCTTGCCCACCACCAGCCGGTCGAAGAAGATGCCGCCCACGCCGCGGGTTTCCTGGCGGTGGGGCAGGAAGAAGTACTCGTCGGCCCACTGCTTGAACCGCTCATAGTAGCCCGGGTGGTGGCGCCGGCACACCTCGGCAATCTGCTCGTGAAACCAGCGGGCCTGCTCCACGTCCACATAAATCGGGGTCAGGTCGAGCCCGCCGCCAAACCAGGCCTCGCCGTTGCCGGCCTCAAAGTAGCGCACGTTCATGTGCGAAATGGGCACGCGGGGGCTGCGCGGGTGCTGCACCACCGATACGCCAGTGGCGAAGTAGTTGGGGTCGGGCATGAGCAGCACGCGGGCGGCCTGCTCGGTCATGCGGCCTTCCACGCCCGAAAAATTCACCCCGCCTTTCTCAATAACGGCCCCGTCGGTAAGTACCCGGGTGCGGCCCCCGCCGCCGCTGTGGTGCTGCCAGGCATCTTCCCGGAAGCGGCCCGGGCCGTCGGTGGTTTCGAGCTGCTGGCACAGCCAGTCCTGAAACTGCCGCATCCAGTGCTCCACCGTGTCGCGGAAGCGGGTGTGGGGCTGGGGCTGCGGGAAAGGGGATAGTGCGGGAATCTGCATGCCGGAACGGGGCGGTGATACAAGCCGCAAAGGTAGGCAATGAACGTCATGCAGAGGCCGGAGGCCGAAGCATCCCGCGTGCTGAGGTTGCAGTAGTACTCCTGATGTCAGCCGAGCGGGATGCTTCGCTGCTGCGTGATTGGCAGAATGCCCGGCATAGAGCGCTGCTTCTTCCCCGACAGGCTCATTGCATGCTGGTCAGTCATCATCCCAATCAACACAAATTGCTGCCCGCCTAAAGTAAAACCCGGCCTGCCGCGTCTGCCTGCGCGGTCCGGGGCGTATTTCCGGCTTGTTTGCTTCTATGTTTTCAGTTTTCGGTCAGAACCCAACGGCGGAATTTCAGCGCCGCTTTACCGGCTTAGCCAATTACCGCGGCGGGCGGTTTGAGAACCTGGGGGGCGTGCGGTTCAGCCCCCGCGAGGCCCCCATGGGGCAGATGCTGCGGGATTTTCTGCGGCGGCCCCGCACCGTTACCCCGTCGCGGCCCGTGCCCACGGTGGCCACCAGCCTGCACCAGCCCGCCACCGCCGCACCCACCATTATCTGGTTCGGGCACTCGTCCTACCTGATTCAGGCCCGGGGACTGAACATTCTGGTTGATCCGGTGCTGAGCGGGGCCGCCTCGCCGGTGCCGTTTGCGGTGCGGGCCTACCCCGGCGCCGACGCCTACCAGGTAACCCACCTGCCGCCCATCGACGTGCTGGTGCTCACCCACGACCACTACGACCACCTCGATTACGCCACCGTGCGGGCCCTGCAGCCGCGGGTGCGGCACGTGGTAACGTCGCTGGGCGTGGGCAGCCACCTGCGGGCCTGGGGCTACGCGCCGGAGCAGCTAACCGAGCTGAACTGGCACGAAACCGCCACGCCCGTGCCCGGCGTGCAGCTCACGGCCACCCCGGCCCAGCATATGTCGGGCCGCAGCCTCAAGCCGCAGCGCACGTTGTGGGCCTCGTTTGTGCTGCAGCTGGATGCGTACCGGCTGTTTCTGGGCGGCGACAGTGGCTACGGCCCGCACTTCCGCGCCATCGGGGAGCAGTACGGCCCCTTCGACGTGGCCCTGCTCGAAAACGGCCAGTACAACCTGAGCTGGCACGCCATTCACTGCCTGCCCGAGGAAACCGTGCTGGCTGCCCGGGAGCTGGGCGCGCGGCTGCTGCTGCCGGTGCACTGGGCCAAGTTCACGCTGGCCTACCACCCCTGGAACGAGCCGGTGCAGCGGGTGCTGGCCGCCGCCGACGCGGCGGGTCTGCCCGTCACGGTGCCCCGCATCGGCGAGCCGTACACGCTGGGCGCGGCCCCGCTACGGGAGGCGTGGTGGGCGTTTGATTGATAATTAGCCTATTTACACGTCCTGAATGTGATGGTAGGTTTTTGAATAAGCAAGGATGCCGCACGCCGACTGCCGTATAAAAACACCGTTTGCTTTACCTGATACTGTTCCCCGTTATCCAGGTCAAAGCTGCCGAAAAACAAGCCGTGGGCTTGAACCTCAATCCGACCTCTTGCAGGGATTATCATCACTTGTGGGAGCGTAGTAGCATCACCACAAGTTCTTGCAAGTCGGGGTGGCTCAAGTGCGGTAATGCTCGTAAAATCGCCAAAGCCAAGTCCTGCCGGATGGATGGTAACGGGTTGAGTATTTGGATTGGAGAAAATGTACGTAAGAATAGGCGTCCCATCTACGCAGGATGGAAATCTTACATCTACCGATACAGGTTGAGTTTGGTGCCTGAAAGGCAAGCAGCTTCCACAAAACAATAAGCTGATTGTCAGGTGCAAGTGCTTCATAAAATTAAGCTCGGAAGAGTTCCTTGCGCAGGACCAGCAGAACCAGCGGCTCGGGCTGACGCGGGATGCCGAAGCGCGGGTCGGTGGGGAATTCCACGGTTTCGCCGGTGGGCCGGAAGCCCAGGCGCTCGTACCAGGCCAGCAGCTCGTGGCGCACCGAAATGACGGTGATGCGGATGCCGGTGCAGCCCTGCTGGCGGGCAAAATTTTCCGCGGCCGTAACCAGCTGCCGGCCGAGGCCCTGCGCCTGCCGGGTCGGCTCCACCGACAGCATGCCCAGGTACAAATCGGCTCCCTGGGGCTGCAGAAACACGCTGCCCACCAGCTCGCCGGTGCTGGTGCGGGCCAGCAGAAACGTGACGCCGGGCGTGTGGAGCTGGGCGCGCAGGTCGGCTTCGTCGGTGCGCTGGCCGGCCAGCAGGTGCGATTCGGTGGTCCAGCCCTGCTCGGAGGCCTCGCCCCGGTAGGCGCGGTTTACCAGGCGGTTGAGGGCGGGCAGTTCGGCTTCGGAGGCGGGGGAGAAGAAGAGGTCGGAGGCAGACATGGGACAAAAATAGGCAGGGTTACGCGGATGCATAAACCCACCTTGTCTTGTTAAAGGGCCAACCATCCGGCTGAGCACCCGAGGCGGCAGGCGGCAGGCCTGGCAGAACCTGTTTCGCCGGCGGGGTTTCCATCAGCTCCTCCGTTACCCGCTGCTTCACCTCCGTCCAAACCTGTAACTTCGTGCCCGCACCCACCACCCGCACATGACTACTGAAACTGCTGTTTTGCCCGAAACTGAGTTTACTGCCGCCCACCCCGATGGGACAACCCTGCGCCGGGCCTACCGCCTGATGCACACGGCCGCCGAAATGGCGCGCCTTTACGAAGAAAACAAGGCCGTAACGGCCCGCTACGTGCACGCCACGGCCCGCGGCCACGAGGCCATTCAGCTGGCCGCCGCCTTCCAGCTCACCGGCTCCGACTACGCCGCCCCGTACTACCGCGACGATGCCATGCTGCTGGGCTTCGGGCTGGAGCCCTACGAGCTGATGCTCCAGCTTATGGCCAAGCGCGACGACCCGTTCTCGGGCGGCCGCACTTACTACAGCCACCCCTCGCTGCGCCGGGCGGGCCTGCCCACCATTCCGCACCAAAGCTCTGCCACCGGTATGCAGGCCATTCCGGCCACCGGCGTGGCCCAGGGCATGAAGTATCTGGAAGGCCAGCAGCTCACGCCCCGGGGGGCCGCGGGCCCCGCCGACCGCCCGCTCGTGCTGTGCTCCATCGGGGATGGGGCCATGACGGAGGGCGAAGTGGCCGAGGCCCTGCAGATGGCCGCCCTGCACCAGCTACCCATCATCTACCTGGTGCAGGACAACGAATGGGGCATTTCGGCCACCGGCCGCGAAATGCGCAGCATGGATGCCTACGAATTTGCCGCCGGCTTCAAAGGGCTGCACCGGCTGCAGTGCGACGGGGCCGATTTCGTGGCCAGCTACGCCACCCTCGCCGAGGCGGCCGGGTACGTGCGGCAGCGCCGCGGGCCGGTGCTGGTACACGCCCGCTGCCCGCTGCTGGGCCACCACACCAGCGGCGTGCGCCGCGAGTGGTACCGCGGCGACAACCTGGCCCAGCATAGCCAGCAGGACCCGCTGCCCCGCTTCCATCAGCAGCTGCTGGCGTTGGGCCTGGCCGAGGAAGAGCTGCAGCAGCTGGCCGCCGACGCCCGCGCCACCGTGCAGCAGGACTACGAGCGCGCCCTGGCCGCGCCCAACCCCGACCCGGCTACCTTCCAGGACCACGAGTTTGCCCCGCCCGCCGTGACGCAGGAAGCCGGTGAGCGGAGCCCCGCCGGGGCCGACAAGGCTCTGATGGTGGACGCGGCTTTGCACGCCGTGGACGATATTCTGCAGGAATTCCCGGAGGCGTTGTTCTACGGTCAGGACGTGGGCGGGGAGCTGGGCGGCGTGTTCCGCGAGGCCGCCCTGCTGGCCAAAAAGTACGGCGACGCCCGCGTGTTCAACACCCCTATTCAGGAAGCCTACATTGTGGGCAGCACCGCCGGCATGAGCGCCGTGGGGGCCAAGCCCATCGTGGAAATCCAGTTTGCCGACTACATTTGGCCCGGCCTGAACCAGCTGGTGGAGGAGCTCAGCAAATCGTGCTACCTCTCCAACGGCCAGTTTCCGGTGCAAAGCCTCATCCGGGTGCCCATCGGGGCCTACGGCGGGGGCGGGCCCTACCACTCGGGCTCGGTGGAAAGCACGCTGCTCACCATCCGGGGCATTAAGGTGGTGTACCCCAGCAACGCGGCCGATATGAAGGGCCTGATGCGGGCCGCCTTCCTCGACCCCAACCCGGTCATCATGCTGGAGCACAAGGGCCTGTACTGGAGCAAGGTGCCCGGTACCGAGGATGCCAAAACCGTGGAGCCCGCCGCCGGCTACGTGCTGCCGCTGGGCCAGGCTGCCGTAGCCCAGGAGGCCGCCCCCGATAAGCTGCGCAACGGCGAAACCTGCGTGGTGATTACCTACGGCATGGGCGTGTACTGGGCCAAAACCGCCAGCCGCCAGCTGCCCGGCCAGGTTGAAATCCTGGACCTGCGCACCCTCAACCCCCTCGACTGGGAGGCCGTGCAGGCCGCGGTGCGCCGCCACGGCAAGGCCCTGGTGCTCACCGAGGAGCCGCTGCTCAACTCCTTCGCCGAGAGCCTGGCCGGCCGCATCCAGCGCCACTGCTTCCGCCAGCTCGATGCGCCGGTGTTCACGCTGGGGGCCGCCAACCTGCCCGCCATTGCTCTCAACGTGGAGCTGGAAAAGCAGATGCTGCCCAACCCCGACAAAGTACTGGCTGCTTTGCAGGAGCTGCTCAGCTACTAGCCCACGCAGGCATACCAAAAAGGCGGCCCCTCCACTGGAGGGGCCGCCTTTTGTATATTCCGGAAGGGATTAGAAGGGGTAGCCGATGCCCAGGTTGAAGGCCGACTGGTCTTCGCGCAGGCTGAACTTGCGAATCACCCACTTGTTGCCGGTTGCCGAAGGGTCGTACACCTTGGTGGCCACGTCGAGGCGCAGAATCAGGAAGTCGAAATCAAAGCGGAAGCCGATGCCCGAGCCCACGGCAAACTGCCGGTAAAACTCATTCAGCTTGAACTCTGCCCCCGGCCGCGGGTCGTTGCGCAGGGTCCAGACGTTGCCGAAATCCGTGAACAACGCCCCTTTGATAAAGCTGTAGATGGGGAAGCGGTACTCCACGTTGCCTTCCAGCAGCACCTCACCCGGCTGCTCCGTGTTATAGTCGCGCACGGTGGAGGTTGTGCCATCGGAGTTCCGGATGGTGCGGGTGGTGGCGTAGGCCCCGGGACCCAGGCGGCGCGGTTTCCAGGCCCGGACGCTGGTGCTGCCCCCCGCAAACAACGACTTGTCGTACGGAATCAGGTACAGCGTCTCCCGGATAGCGTTGGAACCATCCTTGTTCTGGGTGATGATATCGGTGCTGGTGAGGGCCGTGGCGATACCGCCCGCCAGCCGGTACACAAAATAAGTATTGGGCGAAAACTTGAAATAGCGGCGGTAGTCGGCCGTAAATTTCCCAAAATCATAGATTTTGAGTTTGTTACTGCCAAAATCCTCGCGGTACGTGGTCAGCGGCTCCTGCTGATACAGCCCGCGGGTGAGGCCGCCTACTTCCGCAAACAGCCGCAGGTACTGAGCATCCCGGGTCTGGGTGAAGTCGTTGGAGTTATAGAGATAAGAGGCGCTGATGCTGGGAACGAACAGGTTATCGAAGCTACGGTACAGGGGGGAGCCCTGGTTGAAGCGTAGCCGCTGCAACAGGTTCTGGAAAGCCGTATCGATGGAAGCTGTCCGGATGATGCTCACGTCGATGGGCGTCAGCACAATCTGGGCGTAGGTGGAGGGCTGCCAGAGGTAGTCAAACGTGCCCTCCACGTTGGTGCGGGTGTACTCCGGGCGGCGCACGTAGGTGTACGCCATGTTGATGCGGGTGCGCGGGTTGTAGCGGGCGAAGTAGCGCCCGCCCTGCCAGGGCACCAGAAACCGGGGCAGTACCAGGTTTACATTGGCCCCCAGCTGGGTAGTAAGCTGGCTGCGCAGGTTCGAGGACTGAATGTCGCTCTGGTTGAGGCCCGTCAGGTTATACTGTCCTTCAAAGCCGGCCCGCACCCCGAACTCCAGCACCTCGGCCCCGCCAAACACGTTGCGCACTTTCAGCCGTACGTTGCCGAACGGCCCTACTTTCTCGGCCACGTAGGTACCACCGAACTCAGTGGTTTCCTGAAATTTCTTGGCCGGCGAGGCATTCACGGTGGCATCCAGCAGACCCTGGGTCGAGTCGGTCAGGGTTGCAGTGCCCCGCACGCGCCGGTAGGTAACTGTGCTGAACCGGAACATATCCAGGCTGCTGAGCTGGCGCTGGGTTTGCTGGGTTTTGGCCAGGCTATAGGGCTGCCCCGGCCGCACCAGCAGCTTCCGGTCAAGGGCGCGGGTGCTGAAGCGGTGCCGGTAGGCCAGGTAATTCACCGAGTCGCGCACCAAGGTGTCGCGCTGCTGCCCGAAACGCACGATGCCGGCATCCGTAATAAAGTTTACGTTCCGGATGGTATACAACCGGTGCTGCCCGCCGCGGGCGGGCTTGCTGATGAGGGTGCGCAGGCGCACGGTGGTAGGCGCAAAGCTGGTATCGGCTTCCAGGGTAATGTACTGCTCCCGGAAATCAAAGTAGCCCTGGTTTTTCAGCAGGGTTTCAAGGCGGCTGCGCTCCGAGCCGATAATTTCCTCATCGTACTGCTGACCCACCCGCAGCAGGCTCTGGGGCTGGCTGGCCAGTACCCGCCGGGCCACGGCCGAGTCGGCAATGTCATAATCCAGCTGGGCGTAGTGGAAGGCTGGGCCTTCCTGCACCCGGTACGTCACCGTCACGCGCTGCGAATCAGCGTGAAACGGCGACTTGAGGGCAAAAATCCGGAAGGGTGCAAACCGCTCAGTCGGAACGGTATCGGTGGCTGACACGGAGCTGCGGAAGAAACCCTTCGACTTAAGGTAGATGCCCAGCTGCTGCACCGAGGCGGCCGTGAGCGAGGAGTCGTAGATAACCGGGGCCTCCCCCAGGCGCATGACGGCATTGCCCTTGTCCAGGGCCAGCTGGTGGCGGCGGGTATGCCGGTCGCGCTTGGTGAGCAGCTTGCCCACCTCGGCCGAGTCGGTGGCGGCTGCTTTCATCAGCTGGTCGTAGCGGGTGCGGTCCTCGTCCAGCTTCTGTTGAATGCGCCCGGGGTTGTAAAAGGAGCGGCCTAGCTGGTAGATGGCTACCTTTGGCAGCGGAAAGGTGCTGTTGGGCTTCTGCTGCACCAGCGCCTGCATCCGTTCCGAATCGGCCTGCTTGGCTCCTTCTATTTTCACGCGGCTCAGCAGGCGCTGGCCGGGTTGAAGCAGGCGGGTAGGTGAGCAGGCGCTCAAACCGCCGGCCAGCAGCAGCGTGCCCAGCCGCAGCCCGGTTCTTTTTTTATTCACTAAATGCCCCTCGAAAGGGCCTCCGTTTACTTGCGCCAATGGTTTCAAAAGCAGTAGCGAAATATGTGCACGCGCTGCACCTGAAGAAGTATCGAACCCGGCACGGCGCGTTCCTGGTAGAGGGCGGCAAAAGCGTGCGGGAGCTGCTAAGTTCCGGCATTCTAACGGAACGGCTTATCCTGACGGCTGAATTCGCGGAGAAAATCAGTGACGAGCTACCCGCCAGCGTACCAGTTGATGTGGTTTCGGCCGAGGAACTAACGCGCCTGAGCACGCTCAGCACCAACAATACCGCGTTGGCCGTGGCTCAGCTGCCCCAGGAGAAGCCCTTGCCCAACCCCGCCCGGGAGCTGGTGCTGGCCCTTGACGAAGTGCGCGACCCGGGCAACGTGGGCACCCTCATCCGGCTGGCCGACTGGTACGGGCTGGCCGGCGTGGTGTGCTCCGATACCTGCGCTGACCCCTGGGCCCCCAAAACCGTGGCCGCCACCATGGGCTCCTTCACCCGGGTGCCGGTGTGGCAGCGCAACCTGCCCGAGTGGCTGGGCAGCCTGCCCCCGGAGCTGCCCGTGTACGGCGCCGACCTGCACGGCGACAACGTGCACCGCCTCACGCTCCGGCCCACGGGCGTGCTTATCATGGGCAGTGAAAGCCACGGCCTCACGCCGCCCGTAGAAGCCTGCCTCACCCAGCGCCTGCACATTCCCGGCCGGGGCCAGGCCGAAAGCCTCAACGTAGCGGTTTCAGCCGCCATTTTGCTGGATAACTTCTACCGGAACGAGCGGTGAAACAGTGGGGTGGTGAAATAGCGAAATGGTGAGTTTGACGTTCCACCGGGCCTGATGGCGCAAGCGGAACGTCAAACTCACCATTTCACCACCTCACTGTTTCACCGCTAATTCAGCAGCGAGAAGCCAAAGCTGAGGGTTTGGGCCTGGGGGCCGCGGTTGTTTTTAAACGTGTCGTTGAGGTTGTATTTCACGAACAGGTCGATGCCCCGGATGCCGACGATGCCCTGCACGCCGTACTGGAAGTCTTCCAGGTTGTAGCTGCCCCGGTCCTTATCTTTTTTGGTGGTGCCGCCTTCCTGGTACTTGATTTTAGTGTGGGAGCCCAGGCGGTAGCCCACAAACCCGCCCGCCCCGAGGCGAAACGCATCTTTACCATTCTTGTCCTGGAAGTTGAGCATGGGCATCAGAGGCAGGTTGATGCTGGTGACGGACAGCTTGCTTTTCTCCAGGTCGCGCCCGAGCTCAGGTTTTACCAGGGTAGTTACGCCGTTGGTGTTGGCGAACTGGTAGTTGCCATCCAGCATGTAGTTGTTGAAGGCCAGCTCCGGGCCGGTGCGCAGGAATAGCGCAGAGCCCTTGCGGCCAACCCGGATATCATAATGCCAGTTGAGGCTGAGGTAGCGGGAGGCAATGGGCCGCAGGTCGGGAGTGACACCATTGGCATCGGCTCCTTTATTTACCAGCGCATTCACGCCCAGGTCAATGTCGAAGTTGCTGTGTACGGAACGGTTGGCGTATTCCTCGCGCTTGGCCTGGCGCTGCGCATTCCGGATGGAATCGGAAGCGGGCGTGGAGCCCACCCGCACCGATACCCGGTCGGAGCCGCCGTCGGTGTTTTCATCCACTGATACCCCGAACACCCGGCCCAGCGTCACGTCCACGTGGTCGGCCGATTTGGTGGTTTTCGCGCCGGTGCCCTGGTTGCGCACCGTGATGCGGATTTGCTCGGGTACCTGCTTGCCGGGCTGCTCCTTGGCGGGGTAGAACTCCATGGTTACCTGCTCCGACTTGGAGTTTTTGCCGGCGGCTTCGGCCTGGGTAATGTAGCCGTCCAGCAGCACCAGCAGGGAGTCCAGCTTGTACTGGCGCAGCTCCCGCAGCTGGGCCTTGTTTTTCACGAACAGCGTCATGCTGGCCTGGTTGGGCAGCTTCACCACAATAGTGTCGTCGTTGGCCGCGCGAGGGGGCGTGAGGCGGGTGAAGTCGGAGGCCTGGGCGGCGGAGGCAGCACCCAGCAGGAGGGCGGTGAGGAGAACGGGGAGGCGTTTCATGACAAAAGGCGCTGAAAGCGGGAGAGTTAGAGTTGAATGACTTTGGTGAGCGTGTGACCCGCCACGCGGGCCTGCACCGTCACCGTTTCGGGTAAGCCGGCGGCCGTGAGGCTCACCTTTTCACCCTGCACCACGTTGCGGGCCTGCCGGAGCAGGGCCACCAGCCGGGGCCGGCGAGCCGGAGCTACGGGCGCAGCCGGAGCGGCGGCGGGCCGTACTTCCACCTCAATGGGGCCGGTAGCGGCCACCGTGCGGGCGGGTAGCTCCGTGGGGGCCTGGGCCAGTGCCTGCGCCGGAGCGAGTGGCTCAGGCGTGGCGGGCAGCTGCTGAGGAGCAGCGGGCTCCGGGGTAACCTGGGCCACGTCTTGGCGCAGGGTTGAAGCGCGGGGCCGGCTGGGCCGGCGGGCTACCAAAACCGGGTCCGGTTGTACACCCTCGGACGGGGTTTTGACAGTGGGCGCCGCAGTGGCCACTGCGGCAGTCGGCTCGGTGGCCGGGGCTTCTGAGGGGCTAGATGGAACCGTCGGGGTGGGGGTTGCCTGGGGCTGAGAAAAAGTTGAAGAAGTTGAAGCAGCGGCGCGGCGCGGCGTGGTAGCAGCCAGCTCGGGACGGCCATTCTGCGGGCCCGCGCCGTTTTGCAGCGTCCACCAAAGGCCGCCCAGCAAGGTCAGCAGCGCCACCGAGGCGGCGGCCAGCCACAGTACCGGCCGCCGCTTGCGGGGCCGGATTTCGGCTTCGATTTCGGCCCAGATAAAGGCCGGCGGGGTGGGCGCGTGGTCCGCCAGCTTCTCGCGGAACAGCTTGTCAATATCTTCGGGGTGCATGGCTTAGTAGCTGTAGAGGGTGGTAGGAGTGGGCCGGGCCTGCGCCCCGGCTACCGCCAGGCGGCGCTGGAGCATGGCCCGGGCCTTGCTGAGCTGCGACTTGCTGGTGCCTTCCGAAATACCGAGCAGCTCGCCGATTTCGGGGTGGGTGTAGCCTTCCAGCGCGTAGAGGTTGAAGACGGTGCGGTAGCCGGCCGGCAACTCGGCCAGTAACGCCAGCATATCCTGGGCGTTGAGCTGGCTTTCGGCTTCGGCGGCGGTGGCCGGCACGTCGTAGGTTAAATCATCAATGGCCATGTGCAGCGGCTCCTTGCGGCGGAGCATGCCCAGGGCCTCATTCACCACGATGCGCCGGATCCAGCCTTCGAAGGAGCCTTCGTGCCGGTACTGGCCCAGGGCCCGGAATACTTTGGTGAAGCCCACAATCAAGGCCTCCTCCGCATCTTCACGCCGCCGCAGGTAGCGCAGGCACACAGACAGCATCAGGCCCGCAAACCGCTCATAGAGTAGCTTTTGGGCCCGGCTACTGCCCTCGCGGCAGGCAGCTATAAGTTCTACTTCAGTCACGGAAAGAAAGGGTAAAGTGCAGTCAGAAGCAGGGCGTTTGGGAGGCTAGATGGCAGGAAACGGCGGACAGTTGCCTGGCTACTCAAAAAAAACTTACCAACATAGCCGGGAGAAATCTGCTGGAAAAATACCGGCTTTATTCAACAATCGGGGAGGGAAATCTGTCTATATTATGTACCAACATATATTCGTTCGCTATGAAGACGATGCAAGGAAGAGTATTGGTGATTACCGGGGCAGCCATGGGTCTGGGCCTGGCCGCCGCTAAAGAGCTGGCGAGCCGGGGTGCCAGTCTGGTGCTGGTTGACTACAATGAGCAAAGCCTGCAGGAAGCCCGCGAGGCTATCAGCCAGGAGTTTCCGGCGGTAGAAATTCTGACGGTAGTGGCCGACGTATCCGACGAAACGGCCGTGCAGCATTACGTGCAGGAAACCGTGGACAAGTTTGGCCGCATTGATGGGTTCTACAACAACGCGGGCATTGAGGGCAAGCAGGCCAGCATCACGGAATACGATGTGGCCGTGTTCAAGAAGGTTATCGATATCAACCTGATGGGCGTGTACTACGGTCTGCGCTACGTGCTGCCCGTGATGCAGCGCCAGGGCTTCGGCCGGATTGTAAACGTGGCCTCGGTGGGCGGCATCCGGGGCGTACTCAACCAGATGCCCTACGTGGCCAGCAAACACGCCGTGTCGGGCATGACCAAGAACGCGGCCCTGGAATACGGCCGCTACGGCATCAGCACCAACGCCATTGCGCCCGGGGCCATTCTCACGCCCATGGTGGCCGAGGCGTTTAAGCAGGTCAATCCCTCTGACCCCAAACAGGCCGAGGCCCGGTACGCCAGCAACAACCCCACGCGCCGCCTGGGCCAGCCCGAGGAAGTAGCCAAAGTAGTGGCGTTCCTGCTGAGCGACGATGCCTCTTACCTGAACGGCCAGACCATTGCCATCGACGGCGGCGAGTCCAATATGTACGGCAACGCCGAGTAGCTTTCGGCAAGCTTTATAACGCAAAAAGCCGCCGTGCCCAAGGCATGGCGGCTTTTGTGTGTACTTACGATTAGGCTAGTACTGCCCCACGCTGAGCATTACCAGCGTGCAGGCTTCTTCGGTTTGGATGCCGCGCTGGTGGGCCAGCTCCTCCAGCTCCGGGTTTTCGGTGCCGGGGTTGAAGATGATGCGCTTGGGGTTCAGGTCCAGGATGTAGTCGTACCAGGCGGGCTGGTTTTGGGGGCCTACGTACAGCGTCACGGTGTCCACATCCGCGGCCGTGGGCCGGTCGTTGCGGATTTCCAGGCCGGCCACGGAGCCTTTGCGGATACCCACGGGCACTACCTCGTGGCCGTGGTTTTTGAGCTGGTGCACAGCCCGGTAAGCATAGCGGGCGGGATTATCGGTAGCACCCAGTACCAGGGTCTTTTTCATGACTCGTTTATCGTTGTGGATTGTTGATTTTTCGTCCGTTACCTGGCTGACCAGAGGCACTGCTGCCTGTGCAGGATGGTGACTTTAACGCATAAATCATGCAGAAGACCGATTCATGCGCCAAACCCCGCCCGAAAAACGAAAAACCAACGACAAAAAACTCAAAAGCCCGCCAGCACCGCCTCCGCGCACCGTTCCCCGTCCATAGCCGCCGACACGATGCCGCCGGCGAAGCCCGCACCTTCGCCGCAGGGGAACAGGCCCCGCACCTCGGGGTGCTGCAGCGTGTCCCGGTCGCGGGGGATGCGCACGGGCGAGGAGGTGCGGCTTTCCACGCCCACAATCTGGGCCATGTTGGTGGCGTAGCCGGGTATTTTGCGGCCGAAGTTCTGAAAACCCTGGCGCAGCCGTTCCGCCAGCCCAGCACCCAGCACTTTATCCATTGGTACCGACACGAGGCCGGGCTGGTAGCTGGTTTCCAGCAGGCTGGCAGATACTTTTTTCTTCAGAAAGTCGCCCAGCAGCTGGGCCGGGGCTACCTGGGTGTTGCCGGCCAGCAAGCAGGCCCGCTGCTCAATTTCCTGCTGAAAGCGCAGGCCGGCCAGGGCTCCGTACTGGCGCACATCCATATCCTCCAGCTCCACGGCGGCCACAATGCCGGAGTTGGCAAAGCGCGAGTCGCGGCGGCTGGGGCTCATGCCGTTTACTACCACCTCGCCGGGGGCCGTGGCGGCGGGCACGATAAAGCCGCCCGGACACATGCAGAACGAAAACACGCCCCGCTGCCGCTGCTGCCACTGGGTTTGGTGCACCAGCGAGTAGGAGGCCGCCGGCAGCTGGCCCCGGTTCTGGCGGCGGTACTGGGCTTGGTCGATGAGTTGCTGGGGGTGCTCCACGCGCACGCCCAAAGCAAAGGGCTTGGCTTCGATGAGTACCCCGCGCCGGTGCAGCAGCTCATACATATCCCGAGCCGAGTGGCCGGTGGCCAGAATCACGGCGTCGGCCGTCAGCTCCTCGCCGGTGCTGGTAACCACGCCGCGCAGGTGCTTGCCGGTCAAAATCAAATCATCCACGCGGGTGTCGAAGCGCACCTCGCCGCCGGCCTCGCGCACACTGTCGCGCAGGGCGGCTACCACGTAGGGCAGCTTGTTGGTGCCGATGTGGGGGTGGGCGTCCACCAGAATATCGGGGGTGGCACCGTGCTGCACCAGAATCCGCAGAATCCGCTGAATGTCGCCGCGCTTGGTGGAGCGGGTGTAGAGCTTGCCATCGGAGTAGGTGCCGGCCCCGCCTTCCCCGAAGCAGTAGTTGCTGTCGGGGTTCACCACGTGCTCTTTGTTGAGGGCAGCCAGGTCGCGGCGGCGGGTGCGCACGTCTTTGCCGCGCTCCAGTACAATGGGTTTGATACCCAGCTCAATGGCCCGCAAGGCGGCAAACAGCCCGGCCGGACCCGCGCCCACAATCAGTACCGAGCGGGTGGCCTGGCTGACGTTGGGGTAGCTGAACCAGGGGCCGAACAGCTCGGCGGGCGGGGCGGCGCGGTAAATATCGGCGCGGAGGCGTATGAGGGGCTGCCGGCCGCGGGCATCAATGGAGCGTTTGCGCAGGTGCACAAAATCGGCCTGGCCGGGCACGAGGCCGGCGGCATCGAGCAGGGCCCGGTAGCGGGCCAGTTCATCATAGGCCACTTCCGGGGGCAGAAGCAGCTCAATTTCCTGGGGGGAAGCCATAGCTGAGAGGTGAAAGGGAGTTAGCCTTTGAACCGAAACGGGTACGCAAGGGGCGGCAAAGATACGCAGACAAGCCTCCCGTTGCGGCCGGGCCAGAGCTGAAATCCGGCGGGCAGCAGGGGAGGCTTGCGCAAATGGGGTACTGAACGCTAATTGTTGGTCAGCGAGGAACTGCCCTTACTGCCCTTCGTCCGGGGCCAGAACTGCTCGATGGACTCGTTGAACTGCGCCAGCACTTGATTGCGCACTTCTCCGGAGGAGTGGCGCAGCAGCTGGCCCAGTAAGTGACGGTACATTTCGGTGGTTACTTCCAGACCTTTAGCGCTGACCAGGCCGTGGTGCAGCAGGTCGCAGTTGGCGGCCACCGAATTGGCCAGAGACTCAGTAAGTTCTTCCCGGGCCTGGTCAGCATCCCGGAATGACTGTTCCAGACGCTTATTTATAGGAGAAGTAGAGGGCTGCTCGTGAGACATAGTGAAGAATGGAAGAAACGGGGAGTGGCAAGCAAACCGCCAACACAGGCTAAATAGTTCGGGATAACTCGAAAAATTCTTGCCTGCGTCCCATTCCGCCGGGCGCCCGTTTCTCCATTCACTGCACGGCAGCACTACCGCGGGCGTAGCGGCTCAGCCTCCGCCGGCAGAATCCGGACGGGCTGCTTCTGGTCGTTGATGGCCACGAAGGTGAACAGCCCCGAAACGGCCCGGTGGCGCTCTTCGGAGTACATCTGCTCCACAAACAGCTCCACCCGCACCTTCAGGCTGGTGGTGCCCACGTGCTCCACCCGGCCAATCAGCTCCACCAGCGTACCGCCGGGAATCGGGTGGGTGAAATCCACTTTGTCGGAGGAAACCGTGACCATTTTGAGGCGGGAGAAGCGGGTGGCCGTGATGAACGCCACCTCATCCATCAGGTGCAGGGTGGTACCCCCGAACAGGGTGTCGTAGTGGTTGGTGGTGTTGGGGAATACGGCCTTGAAGATGCGGGTTTCGGCCTGGCTGATTTTCTCGTCGAGGGTAAGCATGGGTGAAAGGGAAAAAGGTGAAGAATAACCTTCCCGGCCCGCTTTTCGGGGGCCTCTTTTCCCAAGGTGCTTACCCGGTGTTCTGCCCACGCCTCCGCCGCGCCGGCCCACACGAAACGGCGCGGGCCGCCGCTAGTCGGCCCGAAGTGGCAGCACCCGATAAGGCCCTCAGGTCGCGAAGAGGCCTCATCATCAAAAGCGGCGGGCAGGTATCCTGACTTGTGCCCGGTATCCCGCCCTTCTCACCCGCCAGGGGCAATGGGCTGCGCGGGGATACCGTTGCGGCCGCTTACGCGGGCCACGGGCACTTACAGTAGCGCGTCTGTCCGGGAGTTGCACCCGGTTCCCTTTTCGGGCCTGTTCTGCAGGGAGAAAGGCCACCACGCCGCTCGTCTGACTGAAAAACACAGGCAAAGAACGTGGCCGCAAGCTACGCACAGTTTGCGCGATTTGCTTGCGGCCGCTGGCCCGGCGGAAGTATCCGGGCAATGCCTCTACCTTTGCGCTCCACCCGCTGACGGGGCCTACTTAATTAGTATTTTTAATGATTCGTATTGCGCGGCCGTTTTTCTCAGGCAGTAAGGATATTAAACACTTGGTAAACAACTTGCTGCGGCGGGAGCAGGCCCGGCTGGTGAGCCAGCGGGTGCTGGATGTACCCGCCGGCAACGGCGACACGGCCCGGCTCCTGCTGGAACTGGGGGCCCAGGTAACGGCCGCCGACCTGTACCCGGAGTTTTTTCGGGTGCCGGCTATTGAGTGCGTCAAGGCCAACCTGAACAGGGCTCTGCCCTTTGCCGATGCCAGCTTTGATATGGTGATTTGCCAGGAGGGTATTGAGCACATGCCCAACCAGCTGCACCTGTTTCAGGAGCTGAACCGGGTGCTGCGGCCGGGGGGGCGGGCCATCATCACCACGCCCAACTACTCCAACCTGCGCACCCGCCTGAGCTACCTGCTGCTGGAAAGTGAGGGCTACAAGCTCATGCCCCCCAACGAAGTGGATTCCGTGTGGGCCTCGGATAATGCCCGCACCATCCACGACGTGTACCTGGGCCATATCTTCTTCGCCAACCTCACCAAGCAGCGGGCATTGGCGGCGCTGTCGGGGCTGCGGATAGTGGAGGTGCATCCCTCAAAGGTCAACTATACATCCTTGGCACTGCTGCCTTTTTATTATCCCTGGATGCGGCTGGCCGGGTGGCGGGCCCGGCAGCGGGGCCTGCGGAAAGGCACGCCCTCGGCCCGCCGCCCGGAGGCGTACGCCGAGCTGGCCCAGCTCAACCACAGCCTGACGGTACTCACCGGCGGCCACCTGATTGTGGAGTACGAAAAGCGGCTGGAAACCACGGAGGCAGTACGGGAGCTGACGGGCAAGCTCGCGCTGGATACGGCCCGCACCTGATTACTTTTGCACAGCAGATTTAGTTACGAATACCCTATGCAGCAGCGAATTGGGGCCTTTTCCTGGGGGCAGTATTACCATTCGGGGCAGTTGTCGCAGCAGCTGCTGTGGCTAGCCTGCGGGGCCGGAGTGGCGGGGCTGCTGGCTTTCCGGATGCTGATTGCGCTGAGTCCGGTGGTGGGCGTGCTGGCCGCGCTGACCAATCCCCGGCTGCGGCAGGCTCTGCCCCAATACTGGCGCAACGGCGCGGCCCTGCGGGCAGCGGCGCTGGTGGCGTTTCTGCTGTTGAGCGGCCTGTACACCAGTGAGTGGGCCGTGTGGCGGCACGAGCTGTTCCGGAGCCTGACCTGGCTGGGCGTGCCGCTGGCCTTCACGCTGGCCGTACCCCTGAGCGCCCGCCAGCGGCTGACAGTGGGCGCTTTTTTCGTCCTGAGCACGGCGGCGGTGGGCCTGTTGACGATGGGCCAGTACCTGCTTGATCCGGCGGCGGCATTAGAGGCCATTCGGGTGGGGCAGAACCTACAGGCGGCTACGGGGACGTTTCACATTGCCTTCGGGCTGATGCTGGCCCAGGCGTTTTTCTGGGGGCTGCTGCTGCGGCGCAGCCCGTTGGCGGGGCAGGCTCTGCGGACCGGGTTGCTGCTGGCCGTGGGGGTAATTGCGCTGAGCCTGCACGTGCTGGCCTACCGCACGGGGCTGCTGGTGCTGTACGCGGGGCTGCTGGCCTGGGCGTTCCGGTTGCTGCTGCGGCGCCGGCAGCGGCTGGTGGGGCTGGGGCTGCTGCTGGCTGTGCTGGTGTTGCCCTGGCTGGCCTACCGCACCCTGGAGCCGGTGCAGCAGCGCATCAGCACCACGCTTTACGACGTGGCCCAGTACACCGAGGGGCGCGACATCAACGGCTACTCCCTGGCCCAGCGGCTGGCGGCCGTGGAAACGGCCGGGGCCATCATCCGGGAAAACTGGTTGCTGGGCGCGGGCCCGGCCGATGCCTACGCCGCCATGCAGGCGCAGTATGCCTGGCGCAACTTCGGGCTGCGGCCCGAAAACCGGGTGAACGTGCACAACCAGTACCTGAGCACGCTGGTGGGCGGGGGCGTGGTGGGGCTGGCCCTGTGGCTGGCCGTGCTGCTGGGGCCGCTGGTGCAGCGGGCCACCCGCCGTAATCCCTACGTGTGGGTGTTCATCTTCACCCAGGCCGTCGCCATGCTGGTGGTCGATATCCTGAGCCTGCAAATCAGCCTGAACCTGTTTGTTTTCGGCTACGGGTTTGTGGTAGTTGCCACGGAAACCGCCGCGCGGTCCGCCGAACCGGAGCTGCCGGGGTTGCCGCCGGCCGGTCGCTAGGCGCGGCGGGCCGTGGGCAGCCGGCTTAGAGTTTCTTTTGTCCTTGCTTTCACCTTGCTGCCTATGTTGCCCCTTGCCCCGCCGCGTACCATGTCCTCCCGCATCCGGTCCATTTTCAGCGGCTCGGTGGGCAACCTGGTGGAGTGGTACGACTGGTACGTGTACTCGGCCTTCGCTTTGTATTTCGCGCCGGCTTTCTTTCCAAAGGGCAACCTCACGGCTCAGCTGCTGAACTCGGCGGCCATTTTTGCGGTGGGCTTCCTGATGCGGCCGTTGGGCGGCTGGCTCATGGGCCTGTACGCCGACCGGGCCGGCCGCAAGGCGGCGCTGCTGGCCTCCGTGCTGCTCATGTGCGGGGGCTCGTTGCTGATTGCCCTCACACCATCTTACAGCCAGATTGGCGTGGCCGCCCCCGTGTTGCTGGTGGTAGCCCGGCTGTTGCAGGGCCTGAGCGTGGGCGGGGAGTACGGCACCTCGGCCACCTACCTCAGCGAAATGGCCGATTCCCGCCACCGGGGCTTCTTCTCCAGCTTTCAGTACGTGACCCTCATTGCCGGGCAGCTGCTGGCCCTGCTGGTGCAGTTGGGCCTGCAGCAGCTGCTCACGCCCGCCGAGCTGGCCGACTGGGGCTGGCGGGTGCCGTTTGTGATTGGGGCCCTGGCGGCGCTGGTGGCGCTGTACCTGCGCCGCTCCATGGAAGAAACCGACGCCTTCCAGCAGCGGGTAGTAGCCCCGGTTCAGGCCGAAAAACCCAGCCAGCTGCGGATTCTGCTGCAGCATCCGCGGGAGGTGCTCACGGTGGTGGGCCTCACGCTGGGCGGTACGGTGGTGTTCTACACCTTCACTACCTACGTGCAGAAGTTTCTGGTGAACACCGCCGGCTTCAGCAAGGACCAGGCCACGCTGGTATCGTTCGGGGCGCTGGGCGGGGCCATGCTGCTGCAGCCGCTGATGGGGGCCTTGTCGGACCGTATTGGGCGGCGGCCGGTGCTGCTGTTTTTTGGCGTGGGAGCCACGGTGGCTACGGTGCCGCTGCTCACTGCGCTGGCCCACCCGGGCAGCGTGGGGGGCGCTTTCGGCTACCTGCTCCTGGCCATGCTGATTATGAGCGGCTACACCTCCATCAACGCCGTGGTGAAGGCTGAGCTGTTCCCGACGGAAATCCGGGCCCTGGGGGTGGGGCTGCCCTACGCCCTCACGGTGGCCATCTTCGGGGGCACGGCCGAGTACCTGGCGCTGCTGGCCAAGGACCACGGCGTGGAGCACTGGTTTTACTGGTACGTAACGGCCTGCGCCGCCGCCTCCTTGCTGGTGTACTGGCGCATGCCCGATACCCGCGCCACGTCCCGCATCAGCCAGGAAGAAGCCCGCGCAAGCCTTATTGAATCGTGATGGTATCGGCGACGGCCCGGGTTGGGTTGGGGAACAGCAGCACGTACTGGCCCGGCTGCGTGGCCGTGAACTGGTACGTGCCCTGATATTCGGAAACAACCTGGGGGCAGGTGCAGCCTTCATAACGCACAATGGGCACCAGATACACCTTGTTGCCCTCCCGCTGCTCCCGCAGCTGCTGAAACTTACCGCAGCCGTCGCCAATGCTCACCACGTAGGTGACCGGCACGGGAGTACCAACTTTGCCGCTTCCGGCGCTGGTGGCCGTAACCACGGTGGCCCCCACCTCAACGGCGCAGGAGGCCTCTTGGGCATCGGGGGAGCAGGCGGCCAGCCCCGGGGCGAACGGGGCTGCCAGTAGGGCGCGTAACAGCTGGGAGCGAAAACTCAGCATATGATGTCAGCTAAAAACCGGCGAATAGTGCCCGAAAGTAGGAGGGAAACAACGGAAAAAGAAAAGGTTGGGCGCTTCATAATTTCCAGAATCAAGCCCGAGGCAACTTAACGCCCAAATTGAGGTATAATTATTGAGGGAGCTACCGCCGACCATTTGCTTTGTATGGTCAACGCCTCTCTGATCCGCTTCTGTTGCCTATGCCTGCTACCCGTACCCTTGCCGCGCGCTTTTCGTTCTTGACGCTGGGAGTACTTCTCTGCTGCTCCTCCTGCTCCTCCAAGTCCGACAGGTCCGAACGGGCGGTAAACCGGCCCAGCCCGCCGGCTCAGGTGGTGGCAACCACGCCTTCTGGTGCTACCCTGCGCATCAGCTACAGCCGTCCTTCCGCCAAAGACCGCACCGTGTTCGGCGGGCTGGTTCCGTACGGGCAGGTCTGGCGCACCGGGGCCAACGAGGCCACCACGTTCGAGGTAAGCCAGCCGGTGAGGGTGCAGGGCCAGCCGCTGCCGGCCGGCAAATACGCCCTGTTTACCATCCCCACTAAAAAGGAGTGGACCATCATCTTCAACAAAACGGCCAAGCAGTGGGGGGCCTACGAGTACCAGGCTGCCGATGACGTGCTGCGCGTGCCGGCCCCCGCAACTGCTATTCCCGCCCCGCTGGAGCAATTCACCATCACGGCCAGCAAAGCCGGGCAGGTAACGCTGGCCTGGGAGAAAACGCAGGTGCAGTTTGAGGTAAAGTAGGCGGCTATACGGCGGGTCAGGCCACCGGAAGTCAGCCGCCTACCTTTCTCCCAGCACACTTTCTACCCAGCCTTTGCCCCAGTCGGCCAGCTCCTGCGCGGTCCAGAGCTGGGGGTAGAAGATGCGGCGCTGAAACTTGGGAGGCAGGTACTGCTGCCAGTTGGTGCCGCCGGTGGCCGCAATGGCATCGGGCCGGCGCTCCAGGTAGCGCACCGCCGATTTGTAGTGCATCAGAGGCCAGTTCACGTTTACGTTCACGTCCAGCTGCTTGAGCTGGCGGAGCAGGCGCGGGTTCTCCTGACCCTCGGGGCCGGGGGACAGGCGCTGCACCACGGCCCAGAGGTTGCGGTGCTCGTACTCGCGGGCGTGGGCCAGCAGCCGGTCGGCGTACTTCTTCTCAAATTCCGTGAGCGTAAGGGCCTTGGCCCCGGTTTCCACTACCGTGGCCCCCGATTTCCAGTAGATGCAGCCCATCAGCTCGTCGTGGGCGGCGGCTTCGCCCAGCAGGCGGCGCTGCTCCTCAGGCACCAGGTTGCTCAGGGCGGTGCTGGCCAGCTCAATCATACGGTACTGCACGCTCTGGAACCCCGAGGCCGGCATCAGCGCCATCCGAAACTCCAGAAACTGCTGCTTGTCCATGCCGTCCACCATCACGTCAAACGAATCAATCAGATTTTCGAAGTAGCGGTTGATGCGGCCCACCCGGCGCGTCACTTCCTCCACGGTGGGCGCGGCCAGGTCGCCCAGCTGCTCGTACTCGCAGAGGCAGAGCTTGAAGTAGAGCTCCGTAATCTGGTGGTAGATGATGAAAATCCGCTCGTCGGGGATGGTAGTGAGGGGGCGCTGCAAACTCAGCAGGGTTTCCAGCTGAATGTAGTCCCAGTAGCCCAGGTAGCGGGTGTGGTAGAGGCCTTCCAGGTAGGCGGCCAGGTCCTGGTCGTCGGCGGCGTAGCGTTGCTGCAGGCGCTGCAGCTGCTCCAGCACGGCAGGGGAAGGTTGAAATTCGGGAGTCGTCATGTGGGGGGAAAGGACGGTAGCAGGTGCAAAGATGTGAGAAATGTGAGGGAATGCAGGCAACGCGGCGAAGCGGACGGATACGGAAGAGGCAACGCTTTCATCTACCTGTTCTGGCTCACTCCGCTGGCCCTTCCTCACATTTCCCACATTTCAATCACATTAAAAATTACCTTTACCCTGCTTATGGCAGAAAAATCCAGCATTTTCGACATGATTGGGCCGGTGATGATAGGACCCAGCTCCTCGCACACGGCCGGGGTGGTGCGCATTGCGCGGGCCGCCATCCGCATTCTGGGTAGCGTGCCCACCCACGCTACCATCACCTTCTACAACTCCTTTGCCCGCACCTACGAGGGCCACGGCTCCGACCGCGCCATTGTGGCCGGCCTGCTGGGCATGCCCACCGACGATGTGCGCATCCGCGAGGCCTTCGACCACGCCCGGGAAGCCGGCCTGCAGTACACCTTTCAGGGCGTGGGCAATGCCTCCACCATGCACCCCAACACTATCCGGCTGCAGCTGCGCGACGAGCGCACGGGCCACGCGGTGGAAGTAATCGGGCAGAGCCGGGGCGGGGGCGTAATCCGGATTGTGGAGGTAGATGGGTTTCCGTCGGACTTCTCGGCCTCGCTGCACACGCTCATCATTGATGCCGACGACGTGCCCGGCTCCATTGCCTTCATTGCCAGCGTTATTGCCCACGACGACTGCAACATTGCCACCATGTTCGTGAGCCGGAAAGGGAAAAATGACGCGGCCCGCCAGTTTATCGAAATCGACTCGGGCCTGCGCGACATCACCCTGGACTACCTGCGCCAGCTACGGTGGGTGCACCGCGTCACGTACATTCCCACCATCGACTAACGGCGGAATCCGCTGGGTTAACGCCCGAATTTGCGCGGTTGGTTGATTTTCGGCTTGGCTGGCTACCGGTGGCGTGTACCTTTGGTGGCTTAGGCCACCCGCGCAAACTGCCCTGGTGGCCACGGATGAGCTTGTTCACGCCTTCACTTCCTTTTTCTATGAAGCGTTTTTACTGGGTTCTGCTGATGGCCGGGCTCGCGGGGGGCCACGCGGCGCAGGCGCAGCAGCTGCCCACGCAACCGCCGGCCGGAACAGTAGCGGCCACCGCGCCCACCGGCCCCTGGACGCTGCAGCGGGCCATTGATTACGCCCTGCAGAACAACCTCTCGGTGCGGCAGCAGCAGCTTACGGCCGAGCTGCAGAGTGCCACCCTGCGCCAAAGCCGGGCCGCGCTGCTGCCCTCGGCCAACCTGAGCGGCACCCAGGCCTGGAACTTCGGTACCAGTATTGACCCGCTGACCAACGAGTTCAAGAGCCAGACCATCCGGTCCAACAACTTCTCGGCGAACTCGCAGGTGACGCTGTTTTCGGGGTTTCAGCTGCGCAACACGGTGAAGCGCAACCTGCTGGATGCCGAAGCCTCGGTCCTGGATATTGAGAAATCCCGCAACGACCTGTCGCTGAACGTGGCCTCGGCGTTTCTGCAGCTGGTACTGGCCGAGGAGCTGGTGCGCGCCAACGAAATTCGCGTGAGCAGCACGAAGGCTCAGGTGGAGCGTACTCAGAAGCTGCTGAAGGCCGGTGCCATTCCGGAAAGCAACCTGCTCGATATCCAGGCCCAGCAGGCCTCCGATGAGCTGAACGTGATTACGGCCCAAAACCAGCGCGACCTGGCTCGCCTCTCACTCACGCAGCTGCTCAACCTCCCTTCGCCCGCGGGCTTTACCATTGAGGTTCCCCAACTGGCCGACCCCGACGACGCGCCGCTGCTGGAAGCCGACCCCGATGGTACTTACCAGACGGCCCAGAGTCTGCTACCCGAAATCAAAGCCGCCGACCTGCGCGTGCGTTCTGCCCAGCGCAGCCTCGATGTGGCCCGGGGTGGCTACTACCCCCGCCTGGGGTTGGGAGCCGGTATTTTCACTGGTTACTCGTCGGCGCGCTCCTCGTTTATTCAAACCGGGCTCGATTCCACGTTTATCCCCGTTATTAACCGCCAGACGGGCCGGCCCGACCCTTCGCTGGGCCTGCTTACGGTGCAGCCCCGCCGCGAATTCAGCTCCACGGCTTTCTCGCAGCAGCTGAAAGACAACCTGGGTAAAAACATCCAGTTCTCGCTGCAAATCCCCATTCTGAATGGTCTGCAGGTACGCACCTCGGTGCAGCGGGCCCAGATTAATATTCAGCAGCAGGCGCTGCGGGCCGAGCAAACCCGCCTCACGCTGCGCCAGAGTATTCAGCAGAGCTACGCCGATGCCATTGCCGCCCAGCGCCGTTACCTCTCGTCGCGGCGGCAGGTGGAGGCCCTCACCACGGCCTACCGCAACGCCGAAATCCGCTTCAACAACGGCCTGCTCAACGGCACCGAGTTCAACATTGCCAAGAACAACCTCACGGCCGCCGAATCCACGATGATTCAGGCCAAATACGAATTCATCTTCCGCCGCAAAGTGCTGGATTTCTACCAGGGCCGGCCCGTAGCGCTGTAAGCAGTATCCACGCCTGAACGGGTGCCCGGCAGCGGTTCAAGCCAGGGTTCTGCAGAAAGGCTGCAAGTGGCTTAGCACCTGATTTCTAACTTCTCTCCTAGAACATGAAGAATAACCGTACCCTGTTTATCCTGCTCGGCGTGCTGGTGCTGCTGATTGGCGGCTTTATGGTGGCGAAAAAGATGGGTTTGGTAGGGGCGCCGGCCGGCACCGAAGTACTGGCTGCCAAAGCGGCCCCGGCCACTATTGTGGAGAAGGTTAGCGCCTCGGGCAAAGTGCAGCCCGAAACCGAAGTGAAGATTTCCCCCGACGTATCGGGCGAAATTACCGAGCTGTACGTGGAGGAAGGCGACTCCGTGAAGAAGGGCCAGCTGCTGCTGCGCATCCGCCCCGATAACTACCAGGCCGTAGTAAGCCAGCAGAGCGCCGTGGTGGGTACCCAGCAGGCCAACGTGGGGCAGAGCCAGGCCCGCCTGCAGCAGCTCATTGCCAACGCCCGCCAAACCGAGCTGACCTACCGCCGCAATGCCTCGCTGTACAAGCAGAAGGTGATTTCGCAGGCTGATTACGAGGCCAGCAGGGCCGCCTATGATGCCTCGCAGGAGGAAATCAACTCGGCCCGCCAGAGCATCCGGGCGGCCCAGAGCAGCGTGCGGAGCGCCCGCGCCGGTCTGGAGGAAGCCCGCCGCAACCTCGATAAAACCACCATTTACGCCCCCGTAAGCGGCACCGTCAGCAAGCTCAACGTGAAGAAGGGCGAGCGGGTAGTGGGTACCTCGCAGATGGCCGGCACCGAAATCATGCGCATCGCCAACCTCAACAACATGGAGGTGCGGGTGAGCGTGAACGAAAACGACATCATCAACGTGGACCTGGGCGACTCGGCCGACGTGGAAGTGGACAGCTACGCCAGCAAGGACCAGAAATTCCGGGGCATTGTGACGGCCATTGCCAATACGGCCAAGGATGCCCTCACGGCCGAAGCCGTAACCGAGTTTGAAGTGCGCATCCGCCTGCTGCCCGAGTCGTACCGCTCGCTCACGCGCACGGTGCAGGGCCGCACCATCGTTCCGTTTCGCCCCGGCATGACGGCTTCCGTGGACATTATCACCAACCGCAAAGTCAATGTGCTGAGTGTGCCGCTGGCCGCCGTAACCACCCGCTCCGACAGCGCCAAGACGGAGGATAAAAAAGGTGGCTCCGGTATCAAAGTAAACCGTGGCTCCACGGCGGCCCCTGAAAAGCCCGAGGCCACCGGCATCAAGCCCGCCGCGCAAGAAGTGGTGTTCCTCATCCGCAACGGCAAGGCCATGCTGACGCCGGTAAAAACCGGCATCAGCGACTTCCAGAACATTGAGGTGCTGAGCGGCGTGCAGGCCGGCGACCAAGTGGTGAGCGGGCCGTTCCGGGCCGTGTCCAAAACCCTGAAGGATGGCGCTATGGTGGTAGTGAAGGACGCCAAGAGCCTCGACAAGGCGGCCATGAAGGAGGAGCCTACCGACGAAGAAGATAAATAATCGGCCCGCCGGCTACTGCCTGAGTAGTAGTTGCTAACCCCGGCCGGAAGGCGGGTTCTCCTGACCGGAGGGCCCGCCTTCCGTTTTTTTTGGCTAAGATTGACGGGAAGGTGAGTTGGTGAAGTGGTGAAACGGCGAGTTTACGGTGGTGGAGAACCTCGGGGTCCGACGCCACGCAAACCGTGCCGTTAGCGCCATCCGAACGCCAGACTCACCATCTCACCACCTCACCAGTTCACCATTCCCACCCCTTGGAAAAAATAGCCATGCTCGGCGGCGGCTCCTGGGCCACTGCTCTCACGAAAATCCTGTCCGAAAACGGTAGCCGCGTGCACTGGTGGATGCGCAGTAAGGACGACGTGCAGCACCTGCTGCGCACCCGCCACAACCCGCGCTACCTGTCGTCGGTGGCCCACGACCTGAGCCGGGTGCTGCCCACCACCGACCTGGATGAGGCCGTGCGTGAGGCCGACTGGCTGGTGCTGGCCGTGCCCGCCGCCTTCGTGCAGAGCACCCTCGACAAGCTGGGTCGCGACGAGCTGAAGAACAAACGGGTTATTTCGGCCATCAAGGGCATGATTCCGGGCAAAAACGTGCTGGTGACGGACTACGTGGCCGAGCGGTTCCGGCTGCCCCACACCCGCCTAGGCGTAGTGGCCGGCCCCTGCCACGCCGAGGAAGTGGCCCTGGAAAAGCAGAGCTACCTCACCATCGGCTCGCCCGACGCTGACCTGGCCGAGGAATTCAGCCGTTTGCTGCGCAACCGCTACGTGAAAGCCAACCCCGCCGAGGACCTCGACGGGATTGAGTACTGCGCTGTGATGAAGAATATCATTGCCCTCACCGGCGGCATTGCCCACGGCCTGGGCTACGGCGACAACTTCCAGGCCGTACTGGTGAGCAACGCCGTGCAGGAAATGCGCCGTTTCGTGCACGCCCTCAACCCCCAGCCCCGCGACCTATCGGCCTCCGCTTACCTGGGCGACTTGCTG
The DNA here is from genome assembly GCF_049949205.1 of Hymenobacter sp. 102. Lineage (NCBI taxonomy): Bacteria > Pseudomonadati > Bacteroidota > Cytophagia > Cytophagales > Hymenobacteraceae > Hymenobacter > Hymenobacter sp. 102. Next base: position 679,438 of record NZ_CP188172.1, on the reverse strand, counting down.
GTGACGGCGTACTCGCAGTTTTCGCGCAACCGTACGTTTGGTAGCATGGTGGGGCGGGGCTACTCCGTAAAATCGGCCCAGCTGGAGATGAACATGGTGGCCGAGGGCTACTACGCCGTCAAGAGCATTTACGAGCTGAACCGCAAGCTGCAGGTGTCCATGCCCATCACCTCGGCCGCCTACCACATCCTCTACGAGAAGATTTCCCCGGCCATTGAGATTGAGCTGCTGAAGGAGAAGTTTAAGTAGGATGCGGCTGATTCTGACGGCGGTTTTGCTGGGTTTTACGTGGCTGGTAGCGGCTTGGGGCTCCTACGTTAGTCTGCTTTCCGGGCTGCCTCCGGTTTTGGCGCTGCTTAACGTGCTGTTCTGGACCGGGCTGGTTACGTGGGCTTTTCGGGTGTCAGTAAAGACGGACGCGCTTTGGCGTAGAATGCTGCCCGCCGCGCTTCTTACTCTGAGCGTAGTAGCCTATCAATACGCTTTTCGACACCTGAAAGCCCGGTATCTGGAGACGCAGGGGCCACCCCGACGCTATTACTCTCCGTACACAGAGAATCAGGAGTAAGCTTTCCTCTTTCCACTCGACATTTACCACACACCACATGGGCACCTGGGATTACCACAACTTCGATAACGACGACGCGGCGGACTTTGCCGAGAACTTCCGCCAGAACCCCAACGAGGCCGTTTTGTACGAGGCCCTGGCCACGGCTGCCGAAACCGAAGATTCCGTGGAGCTGCCCGAAGCCGCCGAGGCCTTGGCTGCCGCCGAAATTGTAGCCGCCATTCTGGGGCATCCAACCGATGATTTTTTGCCGGGCCTGCTGCTAGCCGTGAACGGCATGGAAGCCGACGACGACCTGGCTGATCTGGCCGTGGAAGCGGTGGAAGCCGTGCTGCGCAAATCGGAGCTGCAGGAGGAATGGGCCAAATCAGCTGATTACCCGCAGTGGCAACAGCACCAGCAGGATCTGCTGGCCCGCTTAGCGGCTGAGTAAGCGTGCCCTGGCTGGTACTAGCCCTGCTCACGGCATTTTGCCTGGCGGGCTATAACTTCTTCATTAAGCTGGCGGCCGGCCATATTTCGGCGGCGGCCGGGGCTGTTATTCTGCAGCTGGTGGCGGCAGCATTGGGTGGCGTTTGGCTGCTGGTGCTGCGCCTGAAAGGCCAGCCGCTGGACGTGAGCAGTAAAGGCGTGGGCCTGGCGGTGCTGGCCGGGGCCGGCGTAGGTCTGGCCGAAATCCTCACATTCATCGTGTTCAGCCGGGGCGTATCTTCCTCGGTGGGTACGCCGGTAATTGTGGGCGGCTCGGTGCTGCTCACGGCCGTGCTGGGACTGGTGGTGCTGCGCGAGGCCTTGTCATGGCCGCAGGTGGCGGGGCTGCTGTGCATTGTGGTGGGCATTGCCCTGCTGGCCCGCGGGCATTAGTCGCCGGACGCTTCCTACTCAGCTACAATACGCCGCCGGGCGGCTGCCAGTAACAACGTGGTAGCCGCCCGGCGGCGTGTTACGGCTATACTGCGGGGCTACTGCGGCCGCCACACGAACGTGAGGCCCGTGGTGCCGGCCGGCCAGGCCATCGGCGACATGCTCATGCCCTTGATGCGCGGCTTGCGGCCCCAGCGGTTGCGGTGCGAGAGGTAGCCCAGGTGCGCCGATAGAATGCCAATGCCCGCCCCGGCCACTACATCCGACTGCCAGTGCCGGTCGTTGAGCATGCGCAGGGCGGCCACGCTGGTGGCAATGGTGTAGGCCCCCACGCCGTACCACTGGCTTTTATCCCGGAACTCGGTGTGCACGATGCTGGCCGCCAGAAACGCCTGGGCCGTGTGGCCCGAGGGAAAGGAATTGCGGGTGCTGCCATCGGGCCGGAGTATTTTGGTGGTGTTCTTCAGCACGTACGTCAGTGCTCCGAAGATCAGCTCCGACTTGCCGATAATCAGCAGCGTGTTCAGCCGGTCGTTGCGCGACTCCACGCCGGCCAGCGCCACCAGGCCCAACTCGGCGTACGGGGCCAGAATCAGGTAATCATCCACCTTGGTGCGGAAGTTGGGGAAGTTACGCCGGAGGTCCCGGCGGGCATCGTAGCTGCTGTAAAATCCGTTGCCGTTGATGGTGGATGCCCCGTAGCCGATGAGCAGGGCCGGCACAATGGTGGCCTTCACCAGCTTGCCCTTGTACCAGGGGCTTTTCACCGGAGCCGGCACCCCGCCGGGGTTTTCGTACTTGCGGGTGGTATCGGTGGGTGCCACGGGCACTTGCTGGGCCGCCAGGGGCAGGGCCGTACTTACGCAGAGCAGGGCGGCAAGTGCCTGACTACGAGCGGCAACGAGAAGGGTAGCGGGCATCGGGATTGGCTTTCGGAAGGAAACTGGGCACGAAGGGGCTGCAAGATAACGACGTAACATTGGCATAACATCCGGCCCGCCCATTGCCCGCGCCGGGCACCTAACCGGCAGCCGGCTGCTAAAAGCAGCCGGCCTGCTGCACCGGCCGGGCCGGTTTTCTCGTAGATTCCGGCATGAAATACCTGCGCGAGAAGCACCCCCTGGCCATCCGGTGGTTTCACTGGATCAACTTTCCGGTGCTGGCCCTGATGATTTGGAGCGGCCTCTGGATATACTGGGCCAACGACGTGTACCGGCTGGGCTGGGGTTCCACCACGCTACTCAAATTCTTTCCCCAATCCTTCTACGAGGCGTTCGACGTGCCCTACAAGTTGGCCAAGGGCATGGCCTGGCACTTTGTGCTGATGTGGGTATTTGTGCTTAACGGGCTGCTGTACGTGCTCTACACGCTGGTATCGGGGGAGTGGCGGGAGCTGGTGCCCGGCCGCCACGCCCTGCGCGAGGCCGGCCAGGTTATCCTGCACGACTTAGGGTTTCGTAAAACTGCGCCGCCCGCGCGCAAGTACAATGCCGCCCAGCAGATTGCTTACTCGGCCGTGGTGCTGATGGCCGTGGGCTCCCTGCTCACGGGCGCGGCCATCTACAAACCTACTCAGCTAGCCTGGCTGACTACTGCCTTGGGTGGCTACGCGGCGGCCCGGCTGGAGCATTTCGTCCTGACCATCGGCTACGTGCTGTTCTTTGTGGTGCACGTGGCGCAGGTAGCGCGGGCCGGCTGGAACAATTTCCGCTCCATGGTGGCCGGCTTCGAGGTTGTTGACAATCCTACCCCGCCCACCGTTTCATCAACTCCTGATTCGTCAATTCCGTCCTCGCATGGCCACTAACTCACCTGATCAGCCGCAAACTCCCGCCGACGAAGCGGTGCTCCTGGAAGCCCGCCGCCGCTCCCGCCGGGCTTTTGTAGTGGGCGGCAGCGCCGCGCTGCTGGGGTTGCTGGGCTGGCGCTGGGCCAGCACCGGCGACGAGGCCGACGGCATTTCCCGGCCGCTGCGGAGTGTGCTGGATGCTAATGGCCAGCTGGCCGAAGCGTATTACAGCTCGGCTCACCTGGCTCCGGTATTCCCCAGGAGCCGGGCCCGGGAGCCACGGGTTAATGGCAAAGTGGGGCTGAAAACAGTGCTGGATCCGGCCACCTGGCGCCTGCGCGTAACGCCGGCTGCGGGTGGGGCCGCCCGGGAATTTACCCTGGCCGAGGTGCAGGCCCTGCCCCGGGTAGAAATGACCACCGAGCTGAAATGCATTGAAGGCTGGAGCGTGATTGTGACCTGGGCCGGAGCGCGTTTCGCCGATTTTCTGGCCCGCTACCCGCTGGCCGATACGAGCTTGCCCTACGTGAATCTCACCACGCCCGACGGCAAGTATTACGTGGGGCTGGACATGGCCAGCGCCCTGCATCCGCAAACCCTGCTGTGCTACGAGATGAACGGGCAGCCGCTTACCCCCGAGCACGGGGCCCCCCTGCGGCTGGTTACGCCCGTCAAGTACGGCATCAAGCACATCAAGCGGCTGGGTTCCATCAGCTTCCCGCCCCAGCGCCCCGCCGACTACTGGGCTGACCGGGGCTACGACTGGCACTCAGGGCTGTAATCGACCATCGGTGCCCACGGCCAAAACAGCACAACCCGGGGCCAGGCCTCGGGTTGTGCTGTTTGGTTGCGGAAAAGGGGGACGGGGTTGGCCAGTTATTGCAGAACAGGCCATAGGGATGCACAAAGGTGCCCTAATCCGGAGTACCCACCAAGCCCGGTTTCGCTGCGTTTGTGACACGGCTACCGTTGAGCCAGGAAGTAGAAGTCGGGCGTTTTTCCTCGCTATAGTGGGTAGATATCCAGGCCAGAGCAAAAAACCACCCGAAAACAATGACTGTTTGTGACAAGGCCGGATAGCAAAAGCACTCTACTTTCAGGCGGCTCCGGTGCCGGGCAGCGTAAATACAAACCGGCTGCCCTGTGCGGGCTCACTTTCCACCCATAGCCGCCCGCCTTGCGCCTCAATGAACTCCCGGGAAATACTTAAGCCCAGCCCTGAGCCGCCTTTGTGGCCGCTGCCCCCCCCCGGTACCTCCGAGAACCGCTGGAAAATCCGTTCGTGGTGTTCCGCCGCAATGCCCGGGCCGCAGTCCTGCACGCCTATTTCCAGCTGCCCGTTGCGCTCCGTGGCCTGCACGCACAAATCGGCACCGCGGGGGCTGTAGCGGATGGCGTTGGCCAGCAGATTGATGAGCACCCAAGTGGTTTTTTCCAGGTCGGCCCGGGCAGCGGGCAGGTTCTGGGGTATTTCCAGGCGCAGGTGCAGTTCTCGGTCTTCCAGCTGAGGGCGGACGGTTTCGACGGCGTAGCGCACAATATCACGCAGCGGAATAGGCTGTACATCGAACTGAATTTCGGCCCCCGCATCCAGCCGGGATACGGCCAGCAGCTGCCCCACCATGCCCAGCAGACGCTGGGTCTCGTCGCCGATGCCGTCGGCCAGGCGTTGACGTTCTTCCGCGTCGGTGCGGGCATCCTGCAGCAGCATCAGGCTGAGCTTGATGCTAGCCAGCGGGGTTTTCAGCTCGTGCGAAATGGTAGCCAGGTAGTTCGATTTCACCTCGTCCAGCTTTTTGAAATCCGACACGTTGCGCAGGCTCAGGATGTGGCCCACAAACTCAGTGCGGCCGGTTTCGCGGTTACGGCTCACGATGTGGTTGAGCGTGAGCTGGTAGTAGGCCGTTTCGCCGTCGGGGCGACTGAGGGTGAGCGTAATCGGGGCGGGCGTGTCGCCGGCGCGCACGGCTTCCTGCTCCAGCAAGGGTCGAAACAGCTGGTGCAGTAGCTCGGTTTCCTGGCTCAGGTCTTCGGCCCGGCGGCCCACCAGCGCGGCGGCCTCGCGGCCCAGCAGCTCCCGGGCCACGGGGTTGGCCAGCAGCACGGTGCGGTCGGGGTCGAGCAGGAGCAGGCCCTCATCCAGGTGCTCAATCAGGCTTTCCAATCGACTCCGCTCCGTAGCCAGGGCCGCCCGCGTTACGCTGCGCTGGTCCTGCATGTAGCCGAAGGCGCGGTTCAGGGCCAGGGCCACGGCCCCCACTTCGTCGTTTTTGCCGATGGCCACCTGGGTGGCCGGGCCGGGGCTGGCCACGTCCTCCACGTCGGCGCGCAGGCGGCGCAACGGGCGCAGCACGGCCCGGGGCAGGCGCACCACCAGGCTCAGGCCCACGGCCGTGCTCAGCAGCAGCAGGGCCAGCACCGTGCGCCGGCTCGAGCGGGCCAGGGCGGCGGCCTGGTCGGTCTGGCGGTTGAAGGAGCGGGCGTTGAGCCGCATCATGCGGTGGGTGGCGGCCCGCAGCCGGTGCAGCTGGGCTACCTGAGCGGTGGCCGGGGCGCGGTCATCCACCAGGCGCTGGTAGTCGGCCAGCTGCTGGGTGAGCGTGTCCACCAGCTCCAGCTCGCCGGGCTCGGTGATGTTGGCAGCTTCGCGGGTGAGGGCCCGGCGCAGCTGCTGCAGCGGGGAGCGGGCCGTGGGCTGGTCCTGCAGCGCCTCCAGGGCCCGCAGCATCTGCTCGCCGTACTCCACCGAGCGGAAATTGGCCCGCTGAATGCCCCGGGCCCCGCCTTCCAGCCGCTGCAAACTGAAGAACGTGTACCCGCCCAGCCCCAGCAGCAGAACCAGCATCGTGAGGATGCTCAGGCGGATTTTGAGTTTGAGGGACATGGGTTGTAGGGTGTCAGGGTGGGCGGGTAAGCGTTTAGGAGTTGTCTGTCATCCTCCATCTGGCGTCCGCCTGCGAAGGACCTTATGCCAGTGGCACGATGGTCGTTCAGCAGTTTTTAGCCCGCAGAGGACGCAGAGGTTTGGCGCAGAGGGCGCAGAGTCGTTCGGGAGGAGTTGGTTGAGCGGGATAAGGTCCTTCGCAGGCGGACGCCAGATGGAGGATGATAAACAACTCCTCAACTCCCACCCGCTTACCCGCTCACCCTAATCAAAGCTCGTACTCCTGCACCTTGCGGTAGAGCGTGGTCAGGCCGATGCCGAGGCGGCGGGCGGCTTCGGTTTTGTTGCCCTGGCACTGGTGCAGCACCTGGCGGATGTGGCGGGCCTCCACGGCGCGCAGGCTCTGGTCGGCGGGGTCGGCGTCGGGGCTGAGGGGGGCGGGCAGGGTGTGGAACTCGTCGGGGAGGTAACCGGCGGCGAGGGGCTGGTCGGTGGGGGCCAGGATGGCGGCGCGCTCCAGCACGTTTTTTAGCTCGCGCACGTTGCCGGGCCACTCGTAGCGCTGCAGCAGCTCCACGCACTCGGGCTCCAGGCCCGGCAGACGCTTGCGCAGCTGGGCCGCAAAATGCTGCAGAAAGTGCCGGGCCAGGGCGGGTACGTCGGCGGCCCGGTCGCGCAGGCTGGGCACCTGAATGGTGAACACCGAGAGGCGGTAGTACAGGTCGGGGCGGAAGCGGCCTTCGGCGGCTTCCTGCTTCAGGTTGCGGTTGGTAGCGGCCACGATGCGCACGTTCACGCTGGTGGGCTTAGTGTCGCCGAGCTTGGTGAACTGCCGCGTCTCCAGCACCCTGAGGAATTTAGCCTGCACGTTCAGCTCCAGCTCCCCGATTTCGTCCAGAAACAGCGTGCCGCCGGCGGCTTCTTCCAGCAGGCCTTTTTTATCGGCCAGCGCGCCCGTAAACGCGCCCTTCTTGTAGCCAAACAGCTCCGATTCCAGCAAATCCTTGGGGAAAGCCGAGCAGTTCACGGCCACGAAGGGCCTGGCTTTCCGCTCACTGGCCTCGTGCAGGGCCTGGGCAAACAGCTCCTTGCCCGCGCCGGTGGGGCCTTCCAGCAGCACGGTGCTGTCGGTGGGGGCTACCTGGCGGGCCAGGTCCTGGGCGCGGCGCAGGGCCGGGGCCGCGCCCACCATGCTCTCGAAGCTGAACCGCTGGCTCATACGCCGCTCCAGCTCGGCCACCCGGAAGCGCAGACGGGCTTTTTCGGCGGCGCGCTCCACCACCACCACCAGCTGCTGCTCGTAGTCGCCCTTGGTGAGGTAGTCGAAGGCGCCCTGCTTCATGGCCCGCACGCCGTCGGGGATGGTGCCGAAGGCCGTGAGCAGCACGATTTCGCAGTCGGGGGCCTTGGCGCGGTAGCGCGGCATCAGGTCCACGCCGTGGCCGTCGGGCAGCTTCACGTCGGAAATAACCACCAGCACCTCGCGGGCGTGCTGCTGCAGCAGCTCCAGGCCACGGCTGGCATCGGGGGCCTGCAGCACGGTGTAGCCTTCCAGCTCCAGCACCCGCGCCAACAGCTGGCGCAGGCGGGCTTCGTCATCAATCAGGAGCAGGGTACCGGAGGGCATTTTATGAATTAGTAATGAGGGATTCGGATGCGAAAGTATCGGCTTGTGAGGGAAACTGCAGGCCGGAGTGTAGAGACGCAATATCTTGCGTCTCGTCGTTGAACGACTTTGCCCGAGCGGTTTAAACAACATCCGCAACGACGAGACGCAAGATATTGCGTCTCTACAGCCTCGTTTCTATGTCAGATAAACAGAGTCGTGAGCTTTATCTTCTCCAAAGATTTTTACCCGAGTTATTGGATGGAAAATCGTATTCGCTGATCCAACCTGCTCCGCCATTGCCAGACGTTATTATCCACATTGATGGAAAATTGGTCGGCATTGAAATCACTGATCTAATACCAGACAGTGGCGTTAGGCAGCGAGAGGCCGCGCAAGATGCCATCGTTAGTCAAGCTCAATGCCTCTTCGAAGCACGCCACCCTATTCCATTGCATGTTTCCGTTGATTTCGTCGAAACAGTTGATTGGAAGCGGGTCGACCGCAAGCAGGCAGCAGTGTATCTGGCCAATTGCGTTGAGCAGCAGATAAAACATCTTATATCGAATCTAGCGAGGCAGTCGCAATTTGATATCTGTATTAACGACGTTGGGCACACCCATATTCAGGGATTTAGCTTATTTTATCTGGACCGTCTCACCGAATCCTGCTGGTCACCGATTACTAGTTTTTGGGTGCCTGAAATTTCGTCCGAAACAGTTCAAGCTATCATTCAGCGTAAGATCAAGAATGTTGGAGGCTATCTGACGGGTTGTGAAGAAGTGTGGCTGTTGATACTGGAAACAGGCAGTCCCTCGTCTTATTTTGATTCTTTTGAAAAGCTTGTGTCTAATAGTTTCATCAGTAGCTTCTCTAAAACATTGATAGGCCGAGTATCGAAAGGAGAGATAATTGAGCTGAAAACAAGCTTGACAACTTAGTTACGCGCTCAGCCGAATCTCCTCCTTCAAATGCTCCACGAACCGGACGAATTCCGGTTCGGCTTCCACGTTTTCGTGCCAGGCGAGGCCCATTTCGGCGAGGTTGTACTGGTGTTGGGGGCTGATGGTGGCGCCGGGCAGCAGCTGGCCCGCGGCGTCGCGCTCCTGGCCGAGTAGCCAGAGCCGGTCGGAGAGGGCGGTGGTGGTGGCCAGGTCGTGGGAGACGATGACCACGGTGTTGAGCTCGTCGAGGGTGGTGACTTCGAGGATGATTTTGCGCACCTCGTCAATCATGGCCACGTCGAGGCCAGAGAAGGGCTCGTCGAGCAGGATGAGGTGGTCGGAGCAGAGCAGCTGCTGGGCAATGGCGGCGCGCTGGCGCTGCCCGCCCGAGAGGTGGGCCGGGTACTTGGCGCGGTGGGGCGTAAGCTGGAACCGCTCCAGATACTCTTCGGCCTGACGCCGGGCCTCGGCGGGGTTGGGGTAGCGGCGGGCGGCGGCCACCAGCAGGTTATCGAGCAGGGTGCGGTGGTTGAACAGGGGGTAGTGCTGCTGCACGAAGCCCACCGCGCCGGGCGTGGCCGGCTGCTGCGCCTCGCCCACCAGCACCTCGCCGCTACTGGGGGGCAGCAGCCCCGCCATCAGCCGGCACAAGACAGATTTGCCCATGCCCGAGCGGCCGTAGAAGCCCACCACCTGGCCCTGGCTCATGCCCGGCCTGCACACATCCAGCACCTGCGCCGAAATGTCGCGCAGAATGGTTTCCCCGTTCAGCGTCAGCGACACCTTGTCGAGGGTGAGCACGGGGGATTTGTAGAAATAGGGAGTCATCGGTGAATGAGCGAATGAGTGAGTTGTCGTTCTGGCGGTTGCCTCACCCCCCGACCCCCTCTCCAGGGGGAGAGGGGGAGCCATGGCGGCTTGGTGGGTGCGCGTTTAATTTTATTTAGAGAATCAGAGTAAGTCGCCGAAACAGACTCAGGGAGTCGTCAGGCTCCCCCTCTCTGAAGGAGAGGGGGCCGGGGGGGGAGGCCCCTACCGCGCCGCAGCCAGGCTGGCGTAGGGGAAAAACACGCGGCGGAGCAGGCCGAAAACATAGTCCTGCGCGGCGCCGGCGGCCAGGATGACGAGCTGGATGGCGACCACGCCGTCGAGGTGGAGGTAGCGGTTTTGCTTGTAGAGCAGCAGGCCGATGCCGCCTTCCGACTGGTAGAGCGTTTCCACCAGCGTAATCATCGTCCAGATAATGGCGAAGTTCTGGCGCACTACTTCCAGCATATCGGCCAGCTTGCCCAGCACCACCACTTCCCAGAAGCTGCGCCACTCGCCCAGGCCCAGGGTGCGGGCGTGGTCCAGCTCCTGCTGGGTGGTGCTGAGCATCACGGCCGTCATGCCCGTAACCAGGTACACGGTGGTGGCGAAGGTGAGTACCGAAAGCTTCACCTCGTGGCCCGAGCTGACCAGCAGGGCCACGAAAAACGTGAGGCCGGTGAGGGTAAGGTAGCGCATCTTGGAAGCCGCGTAGGCCAGGGGCCGGAAGAAGGGCAGGGCCGTGAGGTAGGAAATCAGCAGCGCCAGTACCGTGGCCATGCCCAGGGCCTGCAGGGCGGTAGTCATGCTGGCCCACAGCTCCGGAATGAGGCCCTGAGTGGTGGTGAGGTCCACGAGGGCCCGCAGCACGTCGCCGAGCGAGGGGAACAGCTGCAGCGGGTAGAACAGCCACAGCAGCAGCAGCAGCCCCGCCTGCCCGGCCGCCATCAGGGCAAACGTGGTGCGCGGCGGCCGGGCGTTGGGGAGGAAGAGGGTTTTCATGATACAATGAGTGAATGGGTGAATGAGCGAATGAGTGAAGTAGCTTGTCCTCCTGAGGCGGTAGCCGAAGGACCTTTTCACGGGCGGAGGTCATTTCCCGCAGAGGTTCACGGAGGTCGTGCAACTGCCATTAGGTCCTTCGCAGGCTCAGGATGACACTTCACTCATTCACTCACTCGCTCATTTACCGCTAGTTGCCCAGCACGATTTCCACGCGGCGGTTGCGGGCTTTGCCTTCGGGGGTGGTGTTGGGGGCCACGGGCTCCTGGGCACCGTGGGCGTACACCTGCACGCGGCCGGCGGGGAAGGCGCTGGAACTGCGCTGCTCCAGCCAGTGCTGCACGGCTACGGCGCGGTCTTCGGAAAGCTGCTGGTTGCGCTGGGCGTCGCCCACGTTGTCGGTGTGGCCGTGCACGGCTACTTTCAGGCGGCCGGCCACTACTAGGTCGTTGAACAGCTTGTTGAGCTGCTGCTCGGCGGCGGGGGTGAAGGTGCGCTGGCCGGTGTTGAACTCGATGTTCCAGGCCCGGCGGCTCACGCTCTGGCGGATTTCGTCATCGGCGGCAAACTGCTGCTGCTCGGCCGGGGCCAGGTTTTTGCCCCGGTACTTGTCCTGCAGCTTGCGCAGCGGGGCCAGGTCCAGCATCTGGTCGAGGGGCACGTAGCTGGGCAGTTCCTTGGGGTAGAGCTGGTGCTGCACGTCGCCGAAGGTTTTGTACACGGCAGCGTAGATGTTGGTGCCGCCTTCGTTCAGGCCGAACAAAGCCAGGTTATCGGCGAAGTTGAAGGCCTTGGAGCCGCCCAGCTCCACCACCTCGCCGTTGCGGTCGGCCTCGCTCACGCCCTTGTAGTAGCGCAGCCAGTAGCTGCCGGGCTTGTCCTTATCGCCGTACACGGAGGCCGAAATGTCGGCGGCGCGGCTCAGGGCCTCGGGGTGCGATTTTACCTGGTCGCCGGCCACGGCCAGGGCCGTCATCAGGGCTTCTACTTCCTTCGGGTGGGCGTCGTACCAGCGCTTGGTGGTCACCATGATGTTGGGCATCTGGTTGCTGTAGTCCTTGGTGCTCACGATGTTCACCAGGCCACCTTTCTGCTTGGCAATGTTCACGTCGCCGGGCGTCCAGGTGGCTACGGCGTCGGCCACCACGTCCACTTTCACGCCGGTGTTTTTACCTTTTACCACTTTCACGCGCTGCTCGGGCTTGCCGATGATGTATTTCTCGGCGGCCACCAGGAAGTCGGAGGCGGCCATGAAGTTCACGGCCTCGGGGTCGTAGGTGGTTTCGTCGGGGTTGACTTTCAGGCCGTTGTCGGCGCACCATTTCAGGGCAATGTTCTGGTCCCCGTCGCGCAGGTAGCAGGCCACGGTTTTGCCCAGAGCGGCTTTGGGGTTATCCAGCCACTCCTTGGGGCCCATTAGCTTGTCTTCGCCGAAGCTCTTGCCCACCGAGTAGGGAATAATCTGCAGGCCGGTACCGGCTTTTTCCAGCTGGGGCTGCACCGCCGAGAAGGCCGGCAGCCCGTCGCCCATGATGCTCACCAGCAGGCCCGGCGTTTCGGGGTTGCTTTGCAGGTCGAGGGCGTTTTTCACCAGGTCGGCCTGCATTTTGGCCACGTCGTCCTGGCGCACAATCTGCATATCCAGGCCGCCGGCAGCCATGCTGGAGCCCTGGGTGGTGCGGGGGCCGCCGTTGGCCAGCATGCCGGCCATCTGCGAGTTCCAGGCCATTACTTCCCACACCAGCGGGGTGCCCTTACCGGCCGGAGTTTCAGAGGGCAGCGGAGCCAGCGGCACCGCTACGTTGGTGCGCGAGCCGCCGGCGCTGCTCGGCAGCTCAATGGAGCTCAGCAGCACCGATTCGGTGGCGGCTTTCTTGAACAGCACCCCGCTCTGCACGAGCTTGTTGATGCCGAAGTACAGCAGCGCTGCCAGCAGCACGCCTAGTACCAGTTTACCACGGGTTGTCATTGTCGTTGTTCGTTTTTGGGTTGATTGTTTTTTGATTGGATAGGCCGGTTGATGGGCCGTCATGCTGAGCGGAGGCGCAGCCGTAGCCGAAGCATCTCTACCGCTTCGTTTGCTCTAGTCGCCTCACCCCAACCCCTCTCCGGGGGGAGAGGGGCTCTAGCTGTAGCTTTTAGTTTTCCAGTAGTCGTTCAGGCGGGTTTACCACCCCGCCCTTCGGGCACCCCTCCTTGAAAAAGGAGGGGAGTTTGTAGCTCTAATCCTGGTTGTTACTGCTTGTGCGGAGGCGCATCCGCCACATTCCGCACATTTCACTCACATTCACCCCTAATCCAGCAGGCTGCGGTAGGCGTCGTTGGTGGCGGTGCGCTGCTGGGCGGGGGTGGTGGGGGCAGGTTTCTCGTCGAGCAGGGCGTTGAAGTCGCCTTTCTGATACTTTTCGAGCAGGCGCTGGCCTTTCTCGCTCATCACCCCGTTCTGGATGTCCATTTCCTTCACGAACTCCTGGCTGTAGCGCATGGCCTGCTTGATCTGGCCGAGCTGCTGGGCCATGTCCTGGGCCACGCGGTCGGTGGCCAGGTCGAAGAAGTACTTTTTATCCGGGTCGCCGCGCAGGATGTTCATGGCGGCGCGCATGCCCGAGCTGGTACGCTTCACCAGCTGGTATTCGTCCTTGAGCAGGTTCACCTTGAACTTGCTGCCGTCAATCTGGCGCAGGGCGGCTTTCAGAATCTGGCGCATCACCAGGCTCACGTTCTGGGTGGTGGTGAGCATGGGCTGCAGGCGCTGGTTGTAGTCCTGCAACTGGGCGGCGCGGCTGGCGTACTGCTCGGCGGCGTCGGGCTCGCGCTGGCGGGTGGCGGCGTCGGCCAGGGCCAGGTACTCGCGCATCTGCAGGGTGTTGGCTTCCAGCTTGCGCTTCACCAGCTCGTGGGCCCCTTCTACGTGGCCCACTTCCTCCTCCATCTTGCGCGCCTCCTGGGAGGTGCTCCGGATGTAGTCCTCCATGATGCCGATGGGGTCGGTGTTGACGAAGATGCCCGCCGCGGTGCGGAAAATGCGCTGCCCGGCGTACCACAGCCCCGCCTTCACGCGGGGGCTGGTAAGCACCAGCCAGGCCGCCAGCAGCACACCCAGCCCGATGCCCAGCTTCACGGTGTCGAATACCATTTCGACCAGGAAGGGCACGATGGTACCCCAGAAGTAGATGCCGGCTCCGGCCAGCCCGGCCAGGAAAATCCAGCCGGCTACCTTCTCGGGCTGCTGCCACTTGGGCAGCTCGCCGGTTTTAAAATCGGGAGTGGAAAGAGAGTTCATGGTTGTAGTAGTGAGTAGTTGGTAGTGAGTAGAGAGATGCGCCTGGTTAGAAGTCGGAGGAGAGGACCAGAATTTTTACCCGGGCCAGGCCGCCTCACTTCAGCAGAAAGGCCTGCACGGCCTGCTGGTGGGCCTTTAGCTCGGCGGCGGCGGAGGCATGGGCCAGTTCGTAGGAGGCCAATGCGGCGGTGGCTTTCTGCTGCTGCTCCTGCAGCTGCTGGCGCACGGCCAGCAGGCGCTGCTGAGCTTCTTCCAGCTGCCGGGCCAGGTCGGCCAGGCCGGTTTGCAGCTGCTGTTCCTGCTGCTGCAGCTGCACCAGCGGGCTGGGCGGCACGTTCGGAATCCGGATTTCGCCCACCTTCTCGCGGTGCCGCTCCAGAATGCTGTTGCGGTCAGCAGTCAGCTTCAGCTCAAACTGCTCGGCTGATTTCAGCAACGCCGGCAAATCCAGGCTGGTCACGGCCGCGAAGGCGTTGAAGGCCGTCTGGTACAGGATGGGGCCCGAGAGGCCGCTGGCCTGCAGGCTGGTCACCAGTTTGGTGAAAGCCATGAAATCTTTGCCGTCGCCGGCGAGCAACTGCCGGATGTGGTCAAGGTGGCGCTGCTCGGGCTGGGTAAGGAGCGGAGCCGCGGCGGGGGCGGAGAAACTGGAACCAGCCACCGGGGCCACCTGGCCGGGCAGGGGGCGGGGTGCGGCTACGGACGGCCCTTCGGGGGATGTTTCTTCAATGAAGAAGTCCTTGGCGGCTTTGGCGATGTGATCAAACAGGGGCATTGGTATTGGTGGTGTTTGGGAGATGATGACCCAATGCCAAGTCCGGTGCCTGTTTTGATTATTGCTTACTTTTTATTGTTAAATGTCTAATAATTAGCTAGTTGCTTGTTGATGAGCTGGGTGATAGATTGGTAGCAAAAAAGAAAACCCTTCCGTTTTGGAAGGGTGGGTTGCCGGAATGGTATGGGCGCGCAAACAAAACGGAATGCTTGATAGTACTTTTGCTCTACTCCTATGCGTTCGGTTTCTCCTACTCTCTATTTTGAAAACAGCGCCGGCCGCATCCTGGAGGATCCGGCCGGTTTTCTGCGGGTTATCTGGACTGCGCAGGAGCGCGACGCGGTAACCTGCCACGCCGTGTTCAATCACATGATTCAGGCCCTGCGCCGCAATGGGTGGTCGAAAATCCTGGTGGATCAGCGGCAGCTGCGCGCTTTCAGCACCGAGGAGCAGCAGTGGATTGTGCAGCAGTGGCTGCCCCGCGCCGTGCAGGAAGGCGGGTACCGCTACGGCAGCGTGCTGGTAGCGGAGGATGTATTTACCCGGCTGGCGACGGCCTACATCACCACCTCGGTGCAAAACCTGCCGCTGATTTATCGCACCTTCACGGATGAGGCCAGTGCCACAGCCTGGCTGACGGGGCCACTTTAAGCGGGGGCGGCCACTGCTGTTTCCGCCGGCAGGGTTAGTAGGTAGGTCGTGCCCAGACCGGGCGTACTCTGGGCCGTGAGTGTGCCGCCGTGTCCCTTCGTTACAATATCGTGGCTTAGGGCCAGCCCTAGCTTGGCATCAATTCCCCCCTGAAACCGCTGGAAGAGCAGATGCAGCTGTTCGGGAGCCAGCCCCGGTCCGTTGTCGCGCACCCGGATTTCCAGCTGCTGCCCGGTGTAGCGGGTACTTAGCTCCACCTGGGGTACATATTCCGCCTCCTCATCCGCATCGGCCAGCCGTTGCTGGGTCGCCAGCAGGGCTGCGCTGAAGACGCCCACCAGCGCCCGTCCGATATCCTGGCGGATGATGGGCACGGGGCGGGCGGCCGGGTCCAGGTGCAGGAGCAGGGCTGCGTTGAAATAACGATTTTTGGCGCGCAGATCCTGGTACGTCAGGCGCAGGTATTCCTCGGCCAGGCGGTTGAGGTCGGTAGGTTGGCGCGGAGCTGTGCCATCCTGCGAGTACTCCAGCATTCCCCGTACAATGGATTCGGCCCGGTACCCGTACTGGGCTATCTTGGTTTGGTTCTGCCCCAGATTCTGCAGCATCTCGTCCATTATTTCCTGGTCGTGGGCAGGCAGGGTGAGTTTCTGCAGCTCCAGGCGTACGTCCTCGCACAGCTCCACGCTGATAGCGGCAAATTTTCGTACGCAGTTCACGGGCGTCTGAATCTCGTGGGCCACGCCGGCCATAAGTTCTCCCAGCGAGGCCATTTTCTCCCGCAGTACCAGCTGACTCTGGGCAATTTTAAGCTCCTGGAGCATACGGGCCAGACTGTCGCGCTGGGCGGTGAGCTCCCGGGTCTGCACGCTGACCTGCTCGTGGAGGTGGCTGAGTTGCCGGTGGGCCTGCCGCTGCAGGTAGTTGTTGCGCCATAGCAGCACCGATACTACCAGCAGGCCGCAGAGCCCGGTAGCCAATGCCACCAGCCACACCCGCTCGTGCAGCTGGGCGCGCTCCGTTTCCAACTCCTGCAGGCGCTGCTGCTCGGCAAATTCCAGCGCGTCCAGCTGCTTGATGCGGCGGGGGTTGTACAGGCTATCCTGGGCAACGAGCATGGCCCGCAGGTAACGCAGGGTACTATCGGGCTGGTGCCGGGATTCAAAGGCCTCAGTAAGCAGCTTGTTGTTGCGCGCTACGCCCAGCATAAACGGCAGGGTCTGGGCCAGGGCCAGGGCCTTACGGGCGTAAAAGATGCTGGAATCAGTTTGGCCCCGGGCCTGGAAAAGCTCGGCCATGTATTGAAACGTGCGACTGGCGCTGCGCCGGTCGTTTTCAGGCAGGGCCGCCCGGGCGCTGCGCTGGTAGAAGGCCAGGGCGGCCTTGGGGTGACCCTGCGCCAGCTGCAACAGCCCCAGTTCGCGCAGCACGTAGGGGGCCGGGTTGCCCCAGCTGCTGCGGTGTACTGCCCGGGAGCGGGCGGTCATGGTCCAGGCCCGGTTCAGAAAGTAGGCAGCCGAGTCGTACTGGTGCAGGCCCTCGTAGCTGGCACCCAGGTTTGTGAGTACGCTTACCAGCTGCGACGTATCGGGTGCGGCGGTAGCCTGGTACAGCCGCAGGGCTTGCTGGTAGTAGCGCAATGACAGCCGAAAATCATCCAGGGCAAAGTATAGGAGTCCGGTCTGGTTGAGGAGGCGGGCGGTGCCTTCCGTATCGTGGCTGGCCTGGGCCAGGTGCAGGGCCTGCAGATCAAGGCGCAGCGCCTGGGGCAGGTTGCCCCGCTCGCTGGGCAGAATGGCCAACCGGGCCAGACAGCGGCTTTTCCCCTTGGCATACCCGATGCGGGACGCCAGCGCCAACCCCTGCTGGGCATACCATTGCAGCGAATCGAAGCGAGAATAGCGGTAGGTAGCGGCCACATCGGCCAGCCACAATACCCGGGACGTATCGGTGGCAGCAGCGGCCAGCGCGCGGAGCATCGGCTTGGTTTGGGGGCTCTGCGCGCGGGCAGAGAAACTCAGCAGCACGCCCAGCACCGACCACAGTGCCAGAAAGCGGATCATCATGAAAAAATAGGCGAAGGACCGAAGTACCGGAAAAGATGGCCGGAGGAAACCAGCAAAAGGCAGACAAACCGCAAAATAACACTATATATGGTATTTTACGGGAATAAAACAGGCTTCTACCTGTTTAGCCTGTGCAGCTGGTTTGCTGCAAGCTTTCGTGGCTGCGGTAGTGGCCCTAATTTGCTGGCATGCCGTACACGCCTATTCATCCGGGGTGAGTTTCCGGCCTTTGCCTGTCACTATTTTCTGCTGCCCCTGTCCGGCAGCTGATGGCTAGCTGTGCCGGGCCGCTTGGTGGGGGGCACCAAGCGGCTACCCAACCCAACCGGGCGGTGCTTACCCCCGTTCGGCGGGCCTTTTCGGGTCCGGCTGATACGGCGCCCGACCCGGCAACTGGGCCGCCGGTTGTACCTTGCGGGTATGCTCTACACACCCATTGCTTTCCGTCAACTCTTTTCAATTGCGCTGGCTTTCCCCGCGGCACTCTGGCTGAGTGGCTGCGCATCCACCGCCGACCCCGCACCTGCAACGCCGCCCACGCCGGGTGCCCCGCCCGTAGTACTGCCGGAGCACCTGACGCTGGGCAACCCCAGTGGGGCTGTAGCCGCTGCTGACCGGCCCACCAACTACCTGATGCTGAAGCCGCAGTATGCTCTCAGCTACCACCGTGACCGGGGTATTCCCAATTGGGTAAGCTGGCACCTGACCAGCGCCCACCGCGGCAACTCTGACCGCCAGGATGACTTCCGGCCGGACGCTACGCTGCCTGCGGGCTGGTACCAGGTGCAGGCCACTAGTTACAGCGGGTCCGGATTCGACAGGGGGCACAACTGCCCGTCGGCGGACCGGACCTCCTCGGTGGCGGATAACTCGGCTACATTTCTGATGACCAACATGATGCCCCAGGCCCCGCGCAACAACCAGCAGACCTGGGCCAACCTGGAAAACTTTACCCGGGCTCAGCTGAACAATGGAGCGAATGAGGTGTACGTCGTCTGTGGCAGCTACGGAGTGGGCGGCACTGGCTCCAGCGGCTACAAAACCACTCTCGACCAGGGCCGGGTTACCGTACCGGCGCGCATCTGGAAGGTGGTGGTGATTCTGCCCGTGGGCGACAACGACGCCGCCCGCGTAACCGCCGAAACCCGCGTTATTGCCGTGGACACGCCCAACGATAATACCATCAACACCAACTGGGGCCAGTACCGCACCACCGTGGATGCCATTGAAGCAGCTACCGGTTACGACCTGCTCTCGGCCGTGGCTCCGGCCGTGCAGCAGGTAGTGGAAAGCCGTACGGATGCCGGTGCCCTCTGACAGGAAGCCTAACCAGCAGCCCACTGGAAACACGCGGCCCGCCCTCCACTGCAGTAGAGGGCGGGCCGCGTATCGTTATGCTTTTTCCGGAACGGAAATGGTACCCCTGACGGGCTTTTTTACCGCAGCGGGGAGAGGAAATTTTGCCGTCCCATTACCTTGCGGCTGTTGGCTTAGTAAAACGGTCCACCAGGCCTACAACCGAATCAGAAAAGCAAACCGCTTCTTCGTGGTGTCCTCCTCCAATTCACGGTCCCCATCCGCCAGCGGGACGGGCAGGTGCACCATAACTACTTCGGCGTACAGCCTCAACGCCCAAGCCGTACCGGTTTGGGCGTTGAGGCCGGGGCCTGCCAGCGCACAAGCGGGTGACCATCGGCCGCTTCAACAACAAAGGTAACATGCTCGGCAGAGGCCAGCGCTGCCGTAGGCCGGGCCCGGCTGCCAGCCAGCTATTCTCCGGGGTGGAACCTGCGCGGCTTACGCGGCCGGCTGCTCTTTGCTTCACCCTTCCATCCGGGCCTGCTGCAGAAAGGCCACGGCGCATTTCCGCGGGTTGCGGTACTGCACGTCCATCTCCTGTTTATTGCGTCACGTCGTGCACCTGCGGGTCGGCCTTGGTAACGGTAGGCGTTGGCAGCAGCGGTGGGTCGGATGTTTGTGCACTGGCGGCGGCAGAGGCCAGTACCGAAAGCAAGACGAGGGTTCCGGGTGTTTTTACAGAAATAGATTACAAAGGGGGGATACCGGGCAGCATAGCGTATTTTTTCAGATGGCGGCGCGGCAGGGGCTCACGCGGGGGTAGGCTCAGGGTGCTTATATTCCTCGGCCGGGCTAAGAAAAACTAGCTCTGAGGGGCAACTGAGCTTTTAATCATGTCGAACAGCAGTGCATCGGCCGCGGTAAGCTGGGGAGGCGGGACCTGAACCTGTTCGGGGCTCAGGTAGCCGCTCAGGCTTCGAAGGCCTGCCCCGAAACGGGCTCGTAGGCCATGGCCCAAGTGTCGTAGGCGCGGTGCTGAATCTCCTTATCCGCCAGCTTTACCACATCCTTGTGCCGAGGGTCGGCGCACACTTTAGCATACAATTGCTCCAGCACCGACTGCTCGCCCTCCAGCAGCTGGGCAAACTGCCCGTCTCCGTAGAACAGAATGCCCGTAACCCCCAGCCGGCTGTTGGTGGCGCGGGCACCGGCCAGCAGCTGCATAAGGTCGTCGTTGCTGAGCGCCGCGGCGGGGCGGCTCAGGTAGATAATGTGATGCATGCAAACGTCAGTATGTTCGGGCGAGCGGGGGAGCCGGCAACGCAGGCGCCGGGCCGGAGCTCAACAGCAAGACATAACTCTCCGACGGCCAGAAAAGTTGCCGACTTCCGCTGCATTATCCGCGCTGACTACGGATTCGCCGATGCAGGCTTGGTCCAGTAAATAGTGAAGGTGGTACCTTCCCCAATAACGCTGTCAACCTCCACGTGGCCGCCCTGGCTGCTCACAATGCGCTGCACCAGATACAGACCCACGCCGGTACCATCTACGTGAGTGTGCTGGCGGGCGAACAGCTGAAACACCGGATGCGCCGGGTTGTCAATATGCATACCCAGTCCGTTGTCGCGTACCTCCAGTACGGGCTGCTCATCGGGGGTGAGGTAGCTGCGCAGCACCACGTGCGGGGGCCGGTTGGGGTGGCTGAATTTGAGGGCGTTGCTGATTAAGTTATGTACTACGGAGCGAAGGTTGGCCCGGCTGTAAAACAGGCCCGGCGCTTCCTGCACCAGTACGTCCATGCGGGCACCACGCTGCATAATCTGGGGGCGTACGCCCAGTAGTATCTCTTCCAGTACCAGGGCCAGGTCGAGTAGCTCAATGGGCTCTTGCTGCTGGCGCTGGGTGCGCACGGTGGCCGCCAGATCCGTCAGTACGGTATCCAGGTGCGCCAGGGCAGTATCCACCATCCGCAGCATCATGGCCTGCTCCGGATCAGTAAAGGTGGCCGAGCGGCGCAACTCATCAAATAGGCCGCGCAGGTTGAGTGTCGGCTGCCGCAAGTCGTGGGAGGCGGCGTACACGAAGGTGTCCAAGTCGTGGTGGGCGCGGGCCAGCTCGTCGTACTGGGTTTGCAGCACCTGCCGGAGCCGGTACTGCTCTTCCACATCGGAGCAGGTACCAAACCAGCGGGGGCCACTTTCGTCACTGAGCTGCCGGGCCCGGATAGTGTGCCAGCGGTAGGTGCCATCGTGGCGGCGCAGGCGGTATTCGCCTTCAAAGTCTTCCCCGCTCGCCACGCTCTGCACCCACCGCCGGGCGGCGGCGGCCTGTTCCTCAGGGTAGAGCAGGCCCACCCAGCCAGTAGGGCCCAGCTCTTCCTTCGTCAGGCCGGTGTAATCCAGGGTGTACTGGTTGTAGTAGTCGGCCAGGCCTTCGGCCGAAGCAGTCCACACCAGCTCCGGAATACTATCGGCCAGGAACTGCAGGGCGGCTTCGCCGCGGCGGCGGGCTTCGCTTAACTCCCGTTGGGAGTGAATTTCCGTCAAGGCGCCGTGCCAGAACACGGGTGGATCAGGCGGGTGCACTTCAGGCAGAGCCCGGCTCAGCATCCAGCGAAACTGTCCGTCATAGCGCCGCAAACGGTACTCAAAATTCCAACCCGTACCGGCGCGGCGGGCGGCATCCGACTCATACAGTACCCGGAGCCGGTCGTCCGGATGAATCAGCAGGGGCCAGATGGCGGTCAAATCGGCGGTAGGCGGCTGGCCGGTGAAGCGGTACCACTGCGGACTGGCGTACGTAACGGCCCCGGTATCATCGATGGTATAGGTCACGAGCGGAGCCGTTTCCGTAAGCACCCGTAGGCGGGCATCGAGGCGGCGAGTGGTAATGGACAGCTCGTGGGCCCGCTGCCGGGCCGCCTCCTGCTCGCTCACATCCACGGCCAGCAACAGCAGGCCCGTTGCAGTGCCCGACTCGTCGTGGTAAGGCTCCACCGATAAGTCGTAGCACCGGGAGGGGCCGTTGCCATGACGCGGACCACAGGCACAGGCTTTGGCTACGTACTGTTCCCCGCCAGTCAGAATGCGGGGCAGCACCTCCACGAAAACGGAAGGCAGGTAGCCCGGATGATCAGCCACGCGCTGGCCCACTGCTCCGGGGCCCACAAGCTCGCGCATCCGGTCATTCACGAAACCATAGCGCAAGTCAGGGCCGGTCAGCGTTGCCACGCCTGCCTGCAGCTGGCGCAGCATTTGCTCAAATGGAGGAGTAGTCATTAACAAAGGCAATATAATAGACTTGCCGGCTACTGAGTAGTCGGGGCTCGGTGGCTAACCGTTCAGCCTCGCTATGGTTCAGCTTGATAAATTGGCTCGTCGGCCGAGCCATGGGTAGTCAGCTGCGGGTTCTTACTCTTCGGGCAAAGAAGTAACGGGCAACGCATGATGGAAGGGCTGGGACGGGTCGGGGCCAAATACGGCCAAGCGTACCAGTTCTACCAGCAAGGCATCGGCAATGGAGAGGGAAGGGGGAACGGCTGGAACGCGGTGGGGGAGCAAAAAACCCTGCAGGGCCTCAAAACCGGCTGGTTCAAGCGGGTGAAAGGCCATCGACCAGTCGGAAAAGCTGCGGGCCGTGATGGGCCGGTCAATCAGCTTGCGCACGTGGGAGTGGCGTCCGTCCACGGCAATCCTCTTAAACAAGGCATCAGCCGTGTCGGTTTCGCCCTCAAACAGCTGGGCAATGTTGCCATGGCTGTAAAACAGAATGCCGGTAATACCATTTTCGGCGTTGTCGTGCCGGGACTGGTCAAGGAGATATTGGAGGTCAGCGTCGGAAAGCGGATGAACGGCGCGGCTGATGTATACAATGTGCTTCATGCCCCCAAGCGACGGGGAAGAACTAGGCTGTGTCTGAAAAGTGGTGTTGCAAAATGCGCCGAATACAGGCCAACAAGGCCATGTTGAGGAAGTGTGCATCATGTTTGTCGTAGCGAGTAGCCACGCGGCGGTGCTCCTTGAGCGAACCGAAAAAGCGCTCTACGACGTTGCGGCAGGCATACCGTTGCGGCTCGATGCGCGGCGGGCGGCCGCGTCGGCGGCAGTGCTGGCCTGCGGCAGGCCGGCGCCGCGGAATGACCGCGCGAATGCGGCGCCGGCGCAGCCAGCGGCGGATGTGCTGTGCGTCGTAGCCGCGGTCGGCAATGAGCTGACGCGGTCGGCGGCGGGCGCGTACCTGCTCGCACAAGGGCTCGAACTGCGGCGCGTCGTGGCGCTGCCCGGCCGAGAGCTGCAGGGCCAGTGGCGTGCCCGCTCCGTCGCAGACCACGTGCAGCTTCGTGGTCAGACCACCGCGGCTGCGCCCGAGGCACTGGGCTTTTTTTTCGCCCCGCCGGCCGCGCTTTTCGTGGCGCGCACCGTGGTCGAGTCCACCAGCCACGTGTCCAGGTCGAGCAGCCCATCTTGGTCCAGGCGTAAGCGCAAGGCGGCCAGCACCCGCTCGAAGGTGCCGTCCGAGGACCAGCGCCGGAACCGCTCGTAAGCCGTTTGCCACGGGCCGTAGCGCGCCGGCAAGTCCCGCCACGCCGCACCCGTGCACAGGATCCACAACAACGCGTTCCACAGCGGCCGGTCGTCGCGCCGCGGCCGGCCCGTGCGCTGCGGTGGCAACTCGGCTGCCACCACGACCCACTGCGCATCCGTTAACTCGTATCGTGCTGCCATACTCTAAGTTAAGCAACACCACTTTTCAGACACAGCCTAGTCGGCATTCGTAGGGTGTGTGGGTGAGGGTGTCAGATAAAATAGGGTATGCCTGGCGGATTAGCCAGACGATATGGAGTGGTAAATCGAAGCCGGGGTTGCACCGGCGTTACGGGAAACTCCGCCGAATACTCCCTACGAAACGGGGCGGGCTAGGTTCAGGGCAGGTGAAAGCGGGGGCAGACCTCCCGTATGAGCTGTTTAAGCTACCACGGATTCCTCCACTGCGGCGCTGATGTCTACTTCTTCCACTGGCGGTACCAAGCAAAAACGGCCCTCGTGGAAATTGGCTTCCGGAAAGCCGGGGGCCACGGCCGCGTTGTTGATCTGCGCCAGCGTTATGCCGAAGCCATTGTGAGTGTCGTACACGCTGCGCACGGTATAGATGGGCCCGCGCTTGGGCGTTTGGATGTTGGGGTTCTGCACCAGCAGCAGCGTAAAGTCGTCGTTGGTGCAAACGACTTCCTGGCCAGGATGAAATAGGGGGGCTTTCATACAGGCAAAGATAGGATGGCGAAAGGTCTGCAGGCCTTATCCTGTGTGGGATATAACGCAGTGCGTATTTTTCAGACCTGTAGGGAGCATTATCCAAGGTTGGGCAGTTCGTGCCATTGGGGTTCCAATACCCGGGCTGAATGCCGCTCTGCCCGACTGACATAGTGGGCTGGCTATTTGGCTACCGGTTTAGTAGGCCCATATTCATGGCCCCGGTATACCGGCTTGCACGGCAGCTGATGAATGTACATGCTGTAAAACAAAAACGCCTTGCAAATCACTGATTTGCAAGGCGTTCTAACTACTGTGAGCCTCCTGTCGGGATCGAACCAACGACCTACTGATTACAAGTCAGTTGCTCTACCAGCTGAGCTAAGGAGGCGTTCAGGTGGCACAAAAGTAGATGCTGAAAGTGAGCAGGGCAAATATTTTTGCCGGAATTGGCGAAAGAATTTGGTAACTGGCTGACTAACCGGATACTAAAAAAGGCCCCGCATTCTTCCAGCGGAGCCTTTTTTAGTGCTTGGCAGCAAGGGCCAGCCAAATTAGCTCCGGACGGCTTTGAGCTGGCGCTTCAACCCGTCGATGCGGGTTTGGGTTTCGTCGATGCGGCCCTGGTACTCCTGCCGCAGCTGCCCGGCATTTTTGGAACGGGCAAAAAACTCCAGGTTAGTTTTAAGGGTGGAAATATCGTTTTCCAGCTCGTTGATTTCCCGGCGCAGCGCCTGCTCCTTCTTATAGAGCAGCTGCTGGGCGTCCGGGGAATTCTTCAGCCGCTCTACCTGCAGGCTAAACAGCAAATCAGTCCGCTCGGGGTAAGTAAGGCCCGGGACGGCATCCAGGTAGCGGGCCATCTGGGCCTGAAACTTCTCCTCTGCCTGATTGCTGGTACGGGCTCCGTCGAAGGCCCGCCACTCCTCAAGGTGCTGGCGGAATCCTTCCAGTGTACCGGGTTGGTCGGGCGAGAGGGCGGCGACGGCCTCGGCCAGGCGGGTAAGATGCTGAGTCTGCTCCTGGCTGAGCTGCTGCACGTGCTGCTCCCGCTGCCGGGTTTCTTCCTTCTTGCGGTCAAAGAAGGCGTCGCAGGCCGTCCGGAACCGGTTCCATACCTTATCGGACTGCTTTTCCGGCACCCGGCCAATCAGCTTCCAGTCTTTCTGCAGGCGAATCACGGTTTCGCGGGCGGCTTCCCAGTCGGAATTCTGCAGGGCGGCTTCAGCCTGTTCACACAAAGTCAGCTTGCGTTTCAGGTTGGCATTTTTCTCCTCATCAAGCGCCTTGAAAAACTGGTTTTTCTTCTGGAAAAAGCCTTTGTAGGCACCCCAGAACTGCTTGTTCAGCTGCTCGGCCTTGTCGCGGGGCACCAGGCCGGCGGCGTCCCAGGCTTCCTTTAGTTTCTGCAGCTCATCAGTTTTGGCGCGCCACTCGTTCACGCGTTCCGTCTGAAACTCCCCAAAGGGCCGGAGTTGCTCCAGCAGCGCTGTTTTGCGCTCCAGATTTGCGTTTTCCTGGGTCTGGCGGGCCGAAAGGAATTCCTGCTTGCGGTTGTGCACCTGCTCGGAAGCTTGCAGAAAACGCTGCCACAGGGTTTCGCGCTGTTCATTGGGAACGGGGCCGATGTGCTTCCAGTCCTCGTGCAGCTGCCGCAACTCCTGCAATGCTTTATTGATGCTGGGCTGCTGCTGCAGGGCCTCGGCGCGGGTAATGAGGGCTTCCTTGGCCTCCTGATTGCGGCGGCGGTCCAGCTCCTTCATCTCAAAGAACAGCCCCCGGTTGTTGTAGTAGATGTCCAGCAGGGCGTGGTAGCTGTTCCATAGCTCCTGGGCGTCTTTCTGCGGCACGGGGCCGGTGGCTTTCCAGTCGTGCTGGAGGGCTTTGAGGCGGGCGGAGCTGTCTTTGGTCTCGGCCGACTCTACCAGGGTGCGGAGCTGGGAAAGCAGATACTGCTTGTGGGCCAGGTTTTTGGCGCGCTGCTCATCCTCCGCCTTGGCGTCGCGGGCCCGGGTTTCCCGGAAGCTCTGCACGGCTTTGGTGAGGTCGGGGTAACCGGCCGGGCCTGCATAAGCAAAGTCATCAGCCGCGCCGCCTTCGGCCTGAAACCGCTCCCGGGCCGTCGTCCGGTCGGCCTGAATGCCGGTTTCGTACTGGCGGTGCAGGTCCATAATCTGCCGACGGTTCTGGCGGGCATCGGGTCGTTGCAGCAACCCCAGCAGATGCTGAGTTTGGGCGGGCAGATCCAGGGCCTGGAAATCGGCCACGGGCGTTTCCGGTACATAATCTTCTTCTTCTTCCGAGGCCGCCGCATCGGAGGAGGTCGGCAATGAGCCAACGGTGGGGCTGCTTTCCAACGCCGCCTCAACTGATTCGGTGGGCGCAACTTCTACAACGGGAGTTACGTGCGGAGCCTCAGGCTCGGCGGACTCGGCCGAGGTGGCATCCACCGCGGACTCCGGGGCATCTGAGTTGGCCGGGGCGACCGGCTCTGCGGGGGTGGTTGTGCCGTAGTGGGCCACGGCCCGGGCTTCACCGGCCGAGTGAATCGGGGTAGCAGGGGCGTCGGCCGGCAGGTGCTCCACCGATTCGGCGGTGGCGGCCGCTTCCGGGGCAGGCGTAGCTTCGGGCTCGGCGGTGCCCGCTCCGGCGGGTTGGGCCGGCATGGCCGGGGTGCCCTGGGGCGGGCGTTCCGTTATATCATCGGAGGCCGTTTGCCGGGCCTGAATTTCGGCCAGGCGGCGCTCCAGAATGCGCTGCGGCGACTCGTTGTCGCCGGGGGCGTTGGCGGGCGTGGGGGTATCTTGGTCAGGTAGCATAGACAACAGCTGGAAGGCCGGGCACGAAGCCGGCAGGTGGAGGAGCGTTAATTTAAACGGGGGTCAGTGGGGTAGTTGGACAGCATCCGGTAGCGGCCGCCTTTCTCCCGCAGAATGGCTTGCCAAAAGGCATCGGTGGTCAAAGTAAATACTTTCGCGGCAGCATCGGGGTGTACAATCCAGACATTTTCCCGGATTTCGGCGGCCAGTTGTCCGGCCGTCCAGCCCGAGTAGCCCACGTACAGGCGCACATCCCCGGGAGGAAGGGCCCCGCTGATGAGCTGGGCCAGCAGGCCTTCAAAATCACCCCCCCAGTACACCTGCTGGCCCAGGGACTGGGCCTCGGGTAGGGCGGCGTGGCGGTGCAGATAGTGCAGGGTATCGGGCTGCACGGGGCCGCCTACGCCCAGCGGAATCCGGGCGGCTGGCAGGGCGTCGCCCCCGGGCAACGTCAGCACGTCGCCCAGCTGCAGGGTTGCCGGGCGGTTAAGTACCAGCCCGAAAGAGCCTTCTTCCTCCGAGTGGCTACAGAGCAACACCACCGTGCGCTCAAAGTTCGGGTCGCCGAGGAAGGGTTGGGAAATCAGCAGGCAGCCGGGGCGAAGATGAGGCATGGGAAAAGACTGACGGTGGGAGGTCTAACGGAAAAAACGCGCAGAAGGGAACAAAAATTCTCGAAAAAGCCGGTTGGCGTCCGGGGATGGCCAACAGCAGCTTCTGGCAGCAGTACGCGAGGCAGGGGGGCTCAGGTTGGGGTGGCCCGCCTCATTTGTGTTACCTTGCGGAGCCGGTGCGTGGGGGCAGTGGCCCCCGGCCGGCCTCTGCCCGCCGGCGTACTTTTCTTCGTTTACAGTTTCCTTTCCATGACCGACCAGCAGCTGGCGGACTTGCGCCAGACCTATTCCCGCCAAACTCTTACCGAAGCCGACGTGCAGCCGGAGGCCGTAGCCCAGTTCCGAACCTGGCTGGATGAGGCCATTGCCGCCCGGGTAGAGGAGCCCACTGCCATGACGCTGGCAACCGTGAACGAGGCCGGACAGCCCGCTGCCCGCATCGTGCTGCTCAAGGGGCTGCCCGAAGATGCCGGTTTCCTGTTTTTTACCAATTACGATTCGCGCAAGGGACAGGAGCTGGCTACCAGTCCGCTGGCGGCCCTCACATTCTTCTGGCCCGCGCTGGAGCGGCAGGTGCGGGTGGAAGGGCGCGTTGAGAAAGCGGCTCCGGAGGCATCCACCGAGTATTTCCAGAGCCGCCCGCGTAGCAGCCAGCTGGGGGCCTGGGCCTCGCCCCAGAGCCAGCCCATCCGGACCCGGGAGGAGCTGGAGCAACGGGAGCAGGAAGTGGCGGCCCGCTTTGCCGGGCAGGACCCGCTGCCCCGCCCCGCGCACTGGGGGGGGTACGTGCTGCGGCCCCATCGTATTGAGTTCTGGCAAGGGCGGCCTTCCCGCCTGCACGACCGGCTGGTGTACGAGCGGCAACCCCAGGGCTGGCACATCAGCCGGCTGGCCCCGTGAAGAATTATACGTGATGAGAGTTGACGTATGAATTGAAACCGGCAATTCGACTGTCATCATTCCCTGCTTCATCATTCTACTCTCTGCATTCATCATTTTAGTATTCCTTGGCCGAAATTCAACCCGTGCGCGGCTGGCGCTACAACCCGGAGCTAAGCCAGCACATCGATGAGTACGTTTCCCCGCTGTTCGATGTAGTGTCGGTAAAGCAGCGGGAAGCGCTGTACCGTAATCCGCTCAACAGTATTCACCTGTCGGTGCCGAGGGGCCCTGACCCGGCCGGTGCGGCCCGGGCGCTGCTGCTGGAGTGGCAGCAGCGTGGGGTGCTGCGCCAGGATGAGCTGCCGGGCATCTACGTGTACTACCAGTATTTCCGGCTGCCAGGCTCGGCCCGGGAGTATTGCCGCAAGGGCTTCATGTGCCATATCCGGGCCTATGATTGGGCCGATAACGTGGTCCTGCGCCACGAAAACACCCTGCCCGCCGCCGTGAACGACCGGGCGGAGCTGCTGGCCCGTACCGAGTTTCAAACCAGCGCCACCCACGGGCTGTACCGCGACGAAGGGTTTTGCCTGGAGCAGTACCTGGACGAAGCCATCCGCAACCCGCTCTACCAGACGGAGGAAGACTACCAGGGAGCCCGCGACGTGTTGGCGGTGATTCAGGATGCAGGCGTTATCCGGCAGTTCCAGCAGGTGCTGGCCCAGCGGCAGGTGATTCTGGCCGATGGGCACCACCGCTACGAAGGCTCCCTGGCCTACCGCCGGGCCCGGCAGCAGGCGGCCGGGGCGGCCTATACGGGGCAGGAGCCCTGGAACTACCATTTGATGTACCTGACCAACAGCGCCGCCGACGACCTGCGGATTCTGCCTACGCACCGGCTGCTGCTGGAGCTGCCCTGTGGACTCACGGCGGCTGGGCTGCTGGCCCGGCTGGCCCCCTACTTCACGGTGCTGCCCCTGGACGACCCCTACGACCTGCCCGAGCGCATTGCCGGCAAGCAGTGGGCCTTCGGGTTGTACCTGGGCGAAGGGCAGGTGTATAAGCTCCGGCTGCGGCCCGAGGTGCACGCTTTGCTGGACTGGGATACGACCCCCGAAGTAAAAAACCTGGACCTGACGGTGCTGCACTACTTTGTGCTGGACAAGGCCCTGGGCATCGTTGGGCCCGAAGCACAGCGGGAGTGGTCTGGGGTAGCCTACGTGCGCAACTTTCCCGAGTGCCTCACCCGCGTGGACCGGGGCGAGGCCTGCGCCGCGTTTATCACCAATGAAGTGACCATGGCAGAGGTGGAGCGGGTGTGCCACTCCGGGGCCGTAATGCCCCCGAAGTCAACTTTCTTTTATCCCAAAACAATCGGGGGATTTCTCTTCAGCAGCATTCAGCCGGCCGAAGCGCAGTCACCCTTTTACGCGGCATTTCATGGCTGATAGTACTACCCCCGCTGCTTCGTCCGCCCCCCGGCTGGTGCTGGCTTCCGGTTCGCCCCGGCGGCGGCAGCTGCTCACGGAGCTGGGCCTGCGCTACGAAATCCGGCTGCAGGAAGTGGATGAGTCGTTTCCGGCCCACTTGGTGCGGGCCGAGGTAGCCGAGTACCTGGCCGCCCACAAAGCTGCCGCTTACGCCGCCACCCTGGCCCCCGACGAGCTGGTGATTACCGCCGATACCATCGTGTGCCTCGACGATGACGTGCTCAACAAGCCCGCCGACGAAGCGGAGGCCGTGCTGATGCTGCAGCGGCTGCAGGGCCGCGCCCACGACGTGTACACCGGCGTGTGCCTGCTGCACGGCGACGGCCGCCGCGTTGTGTTTTCGGACCAGACCCGCGTGCATTTTCGCCCGCTCAGCCTCGCCGAAATTGAGCATTACGTGCGCCAGTACCGCCCCCTGGATAAGGCCGGGGCCTACGGGGCCCAGGACTGGATTGGGATGATGGCCGTGACCCGGCTGGAAGGCTCTTATTTTAACGTAATGGGGCTGCCCGTACACCGCGTCTGGGAAGAACTGGTAAAGCTGGGAGCCGTGAGAGTAGAGTAGCGCCCACAGCTCCCAGCTCCCAGTCTGCCGCCCGTAACTGCTTTACAACGGCAGTTCCGGCAGGGGCTGGTGGGGGCGGGCGTAGCCGTAGCGGGCCACGGGAGTAGTTTCATAGTAGGTATCGAGGCCACTGAGGGCCATGGTGCCGGCCGCCGTCAGGTGCAGGGAGCCGTCGGGGCGAAGCACATTTTCCTCCGGGAGGTACACATGCTCCACGCGGCCAATCAGCAGGATGGTGCCATTGAGTTCAATAGGCAGCTCCTGGGCCAGCGTGAGCCCAATTTTCAGGTAGCTTTCCTGCACGTACGGAGCCTGGAAGTCGTCCCGGTACTCGGGCGTCAGGCCGCAGGCTCCAAACTCCGATTCCTCCCGGGGAAAGTTGGCCGAGGTGAGGTGGGCAGCCTTCACAATGCCGGCATGAATGTGGTTGAGGGTGTAGTGGCCGGTGGAGCGGATGTTTTCGTAGGAATGGCGCTCCACGCTGGGCGGACGCATTACCAAGCCCAGCAGTGCCGGGTTAGACCCCAGGTGTACTACTGAGCTGATGATGGCCAGATTGGTCCGCCCGGCGGGGTCTTGGGTGCCCAGCAGGTTGGCCGGTTTGAAGCCGGTAATGGCATTCACCAGATTCAGGCGGTACACTTTCTCTAGTTGGGCCAGGTCGGCGGCGGTGAAATGAGGCATAGGCGGGGGCCGATGGAAGGGTTGGTCCTGTACAACCATCGGAAGCGAAAAAAGTCTGTTGGAAAGCGGTCAGCCAACTGAAAATAGTATTCGTAAATAAATAATTCAGGCCAGCGTTAAACAACACTGGCCTGAATTATTTATTTACGAATACCTGCCTGAATTAGGGCATCAGTACTTTGTCAATTACGTGAATTACGCCGTTGCTTTGCACAACGTCGTAAGTAGAAATCGTCGAGATATTTCCTTTCTCATCCTGCAGTACTACGTTTTTCGGGCCGTTCATCATGGCCTTGAGTGTGCCGCCGCTTACGGTTTTTAGGGTAGCCGTGCCTTTGCCGGTTTTAATGGCGGCCATAATCTTGTCGGCCGTCATGTTACCCGCTACCACGTGGTAGGTCAGGATTTTGGTAAGGGTAGCTTTGTTCTCGGGTTTTACCAAGGTTTCCACGGTGCCGGCGGGTAGGGCATTGAAAGCAGCATTGGTAGGGGCAAATACCGTAAAAGGACCTTTTCCCTGCAGGGTTTCTACCAATCCGGCAGCCTTTACGGCCGCTACCAGCGTGGTGTGGTCCTTGGAGTTGACGGCGTTTTCAACAATGTTTTTATTCGGGTACATGGCCTCGCCACCTACCGAAACGGTGCCGGGCGTGAGTTTGGCCTGAGCCGCGGCAGAGGTGGCAGCCGCGGTGCCCAGCAGAGCGACAAACGCAAGGGAAAGCAGGTGTTTTTTCATGGGGTAATGCGAGCAAGAAAATGAGGGTGTGATACTATTTGCCGCATGTACGCGCTGCATTGATTGGTTGGATTTAGAAAAAATAAAATAATTATTCAACTTCAATAACTGTAATAAATTTTTGGATTGTAATAGTGTCGAGGTATGATAATTACGTGGTGAATACACTGGGTTTGGTACATTGAATTTGCCTGTGGTTTGTCGGGGTTTTTATGAGGAGAGAAGCTGAGGAATGTACCGAGTAATGTCTGCTTCATGGGCGCGAGCGAAGAGCGCCACGCACTGTTTTTTAGAGTAGCCGCAGCGCCAACAAGCCGGGAGCTGCTTATCCGAATCGGATAAGCAGCTCCCGGCTTGTTGGCGCTGCCAATGTCAGCAGTAGCTTTTACTCCTGCTTACGGGCCTCGCCGTCGGGTCGTACTACGTCCAAAATGGGCTTGTCGAGGCTGGTGAGTTGGTCCTGGTCGGTTTTGAGCAACTCCAGCACTACTACCTCATTCTGGCCTTTTTTCAGCCATTCGGCGGGTACGTACATGGTCTGCGTCGGCCCGATTTCCCAGAAGCGGCCCAGGTGGTGGCCGTTCACCCACACGCAGCCTTTGCCCCAGCTGCTCATATCAAAGTAAGTATCGGCGGGCTTGGCTACGGTGAAGGAGCCGCGGCGCAGTACCGGCGCGTTGCTGCCGGGTTTGGCCGTAGCCTTAACCGCGGCAGGCGGCGTGGTGAAGGGCATGGAGTAGTGCTGCCAGCCGGTGAGGGGCCGGCCGGCGAAGCGCACACCCCCGGTCAGGCCCTTGCGGTTCTGGTTCAGGAAGGGCCCGAAGTTCAGGCGGCCCATGTTTTCCACCAGAATATCCAGCGTAACCGGACCGGCGGGCAGCTTCAGCTCCACCTGCTCCTGGTTGAGGCGACGGTCGAGGGTGACCACGCGCTGGCCGTTCACCAGCACCACGGCGTAGTCGCGCAGGTCTTTGAGCTGCAGGGCCCCGGTGCGGCCGCCGGGCACAGTGGTGCGGTACAGGACGTAGCCGTAGGGCTGGCTCAGGTCTTCGAAGGTGAGGGGCTGGGCGTTGGCGACCGGCTTGGGCAGGGCGGTGAGCAGGCTGGTGCTGCTGGTGAGGCTAATGGTGGGCAGGCGCATGGCCGGCTTGGCAGCGGGCACCGGCGGCAACTGCTGACCCTTGGGCAGGTGCTTCTCAATAACCTGCCGGAAAGCCAGGAACTTGGCGGTAGGGTTGCCGGCTTCGTCCAGGGGGGCGTCGTAATCGTAGCTGCTGGTCTGGGGTTCGTAGCGGGTGTCGCCACCTTTGTAGTTGGCCCCGTTCATGAAGCCGCGGGTGGTGCCCCCGTGAAACATGTACATGTTGATGGAGATGCCCGCACCCAGTACCGAATCGAGGCGGGTGCTGTACTGGGCGGCCGGCACGGTGTGGTGCGGCGTACCCCACCAGTCGAACCAGGCCGGGTACCACTCGGCAATGTAATAGGGGCCCTTGCCGCCGTGGTTCTGGCGCACCACGTTCTTCACCTTCCTGGGGCTGTCCCAGCCGTTCACGGCCGGCAGCAGCCCGTCGAGGTGGCCCTCGGCTACCTTGTCGCCCGGGTCGCAGGTGTACAGCAGCCCATCGAAGCCGGCCTGCTCAAACATGCGGCGGTTTTCGGCCAGGTATTTTTTGTCATTGGAGTAAAAACCGTACTCGTTTTCCACCTGCACCATCAGCACCGGCCCGCCGTGGTTGACTTGCAGCGGGGCCAGCTGCCGGGCTACTTCCTTGAGGTAGCGGCCGTAGGCGGCCAGGTACTGCGGCTCCAGACTGCGCACTTCCAGGCCTTTCTGCTTCTGCAGCCAGTAGGGGTAGCCGCCGAATTCCCACTCGGCGCAGACGTAGGGGCTGGGCCGGAGCACCACCCACAGGCCTTCTTCCTGGGCCGTGCGCACAAAGGCGGCAATGTCGTTGTTGCCGCTGAAGTCGAACTTGCCCGGCTCGGGCTCGTGCAGGTTCCAGAATACGTAGGTGCCAATGGTGTTCAGGCCCATGGCCTTGGCCGCCTTCATGCGGGCCCGCCAGGCCTCCCGCGGAATGCGGGGGTAGTGCAGCTCCCCGGAAATCATCTGGAAAGGCTTCCCATCGAGCAGGAACTGCTCGTCGCTCAGCGTGAAGCTGTGCTTGGCGGTGGCCGGTTTGGCGGCGGTCGATTGGGCGGAGGCGCCGGT
Organism: Hymenobacter sp. 102; assembly: GCF_049949205.1. Lineage (NCBI taxonomy): Bacteria > Pseudomonadati > Bacteroidota > Cytophagia > Cytophagales > Hymenobacteraceae > Hymenobacter > Hymenobacter sp. 102. The sequence continues at coordinate 645,646 of NZ_CP188172.1, read as the reverse complement.
GGTCAGGGTCAGGCCGCTCAGCAGCAGGCCGGCAATATGCTTTCCTATCATCACGTGCTAGAAAGGAGATGTGGCGAATGGGGGTGGATGGTTTGCCGCGGCGCGGGCTCCGCTATCGGAGCAGCATAGAAAGCGTCCGCTAAAAACCGGGGGCGAAACGGGGCAGTAAAGAGCATGTCAGCTTACTGGCTGCCGGCTATGGACATCGGATGCCTCAAAGGTAGCGGCCGGTGCAAGCCCGGGGGCGTTCCAAATCCTGCGATAATGGGCGGTAAATCCGTCAAATCGGGGGGGGCTGACTTGAATAGGTGAGGGCCAGGTGTAGCGCCGCGCCTCGAATCGCCAGGTGTGGCTGGCCTCCCGGGGCGGCGCTACACCTGGCCCCCGGTGGGTGGCGCCGGGGGCCAGGCAACTCCTAATAGTATGATGGGGTGGTAGCTGTACCGTCCGGAATACTGTTCTGTCGGGCGGCAGGCTACTGGCGGCCGCGGGGTGGGGGCAGTTGACAGGGAAGTTCGGCCGGCAGCTACCGGCAGCGGGGTGATGTTGGTGCTGGCAATTAGGTAAGAGGGAGCAGCCGTTCGTCAGAGGGCAGCCAGCCGGGGGAGTGGCGAATCTGTGCCCCCTTATAGCCCGAAATACCGCCCGATTTGGGCGTAACCACCCGCTAGTTTTACCCCAGCTTACAACGGCCCCGGTTGCGGCCACTCTCTGGAGTCCAGTAACCACTTACTCCCGCTACTACTTCCCTCCCTCACGGGCTGCCCCGCCGGCCCACAATTTCCTCCCACATCATGCAGAGAACTTCTATTTTGCTTTGCGGTGCCTTGCTGCCGCTGGCGGCCGCCCCCACGCTGGCTTCGGCCGGGGCGGTACGCACACCCAGTGCCCCCGCCGTGGTGGCCGACGGCCCCGTGAGTGGCACCGTACGCGACGAAAAAGGGGCCGGTATGCCCGGCGTAACGGTTATCCTGAAGGGCACCTCCGTAGGCACCACCACCGACCAGAACGGGAATTTCTCTTTGCAAATTCCGGCCGGTACCGCCAACCCCACCTTGGTATTTACTTCCATCGGCTACACCCGGCAGGAGGTGCCCGTGGGCAACCAATCAACCTTCTCGCTGGCCCTCAGCCCCGATACGCAGCTGCTGAGCGAAGCAGTAGTAGTAGGCTACGGTAGCCAGGAAAAGCGCACCGTCACCAACGCCGTAACCACGGTGGCCGGTAAGGAGCTCTCCAAGCTCACGGTGAGCGACGTAGGCTCGGCCCTGCAGGGTAAGGCCGCCGGCGTAACGGTAGTGGGCGCGGGCTCGGAGCCGGGGACTCCGCCCCAGATTCTGATCCGGGGTATTTCGACCATCAACGGCAACTCGCCGCTGTACGTGGTGGATGGCCTGCCGGTAAACAACATCAACTTTCTGAACCCGAAGGATATTGCCACCATTTCGGTGCTGAAGGATGCGGCTTCGGCGGCCATCTACGGCTCCCGCGCGGCCAACGGCGTTATCCTGATTACCACCAAAACCGGCACCAAGGGCGAGTCGGTTATTGCGGTGGATGCCACCACCGGCGTATCCAGCCCCACGCGGGTGCCCGATATGGCTTCGGCCAGCGAGTACGCCCGCCTGATGAACCTGGCGGCTTCTAACTCCGGCCTGCCGGCCGTGTACCAGAACCCGGCTTCCTTCACCGAAACCACTGACTGGTGGAAGGAAATTTCCCGCCGCGGCATCACCCAGAACTACTCGCTGGGCCTCTCGGGCGGCAGCGACAAGCTGGTGTACTCCACGGGCCTGAGCTACTTTAAGGAGCGGGGCCTGATTCAGGGTTCGGATTTTGACCGGTTGTCGCTGCGCCTGAAAACGCAGTACCAGCCGGCCCGCCGACTAAAAGTGGGGCAGGACCTGACCCTCACCACCACCGGCCAGCACTACCAGAACAGCGGCAGCCTGTTCCGCGACGCCTTCAACGACGACCCCATCACGAAGGCCCGCGTACCCGGCACCTCCGGCAACCCCTACGACTACTACGGCGCTTCGCCTACCGATATTGGCAACCCGCTGGCCGTAGTGGAGCGCAACGACGACCGGCGCAACAACTACTCGGTGGTGGGCAACCTGTACGCCAACTACGAGTTCATCGACGGGCTGGTGCTGGAAACCCGCGTGGGCACCAACACCAACATCTACGAGCGGGACTCGTTCTACCCGTTCTTCAAGATTGATGGCAACGAGCAGAACCTGGTGAATTCCGTAACCCGGGAGCACAACCTGGGCATCTACTGGAACAACACCAACACGCTTACCTACACCAAAACGCTGGGCGACCACAACTTCACGGCCCTGGCCGCCGGTACGCTGGAGAAGTTCGACAACCGCACCCAGTCGGGCTCGGGCCAGGCCATTCCCAGCAACGACCCCAGCCTGCGCTACCTGGATGCCGCTACGGCCAACTACGCGGCCTACGGCAACAACTACGTGAACACCATTGCCTCGCTGATCGGGCGGGTGAACTACGACTACAAAGGCCGCTACCTGCTGTCGGTCAGCGTGCGGCGCGACGCGGCCTCGGTGTTCCCCGCCAACAACCGCTGGGGCACGTTCCCCTCGCTGTCGGTGGGCTGGCTGGTGTCGGATGAGTCGTTCCTGAAGTCGTTTGAGACGCTGAACTTCATGAAGCTGCGCGCCAGCTGGGGCCGCGTAGGCAACCAGAACATCAGCAACACCGCCTTCATCGGCACACTGGCCAAAACCTACTACGTAACCGGCGTGGATGCCACCCAGCAGGTGGCCGTGGTGCAAAGCAACGTGCCCAACACCGACGTGAAGTGGGAAACGGTGGAAGACTACAACGTGGGTACCGACCTGGGCTTGTTCAACAACCAGCTCACGGTAACGGCCGACGTATTCCGCCGCAACACCTACGACATGCTGATGTACCAGGCCATTCCGGGCCACGTGGGCGCGGGCTACAACAGCCCCATCACCAACGTGGGCAGCATGCACACCAACGGTTTCGACTTCACGGTGGGCTACAACAAGTCGGCCGGTGATTTCACCTACGGCGTGAGCGTGAACGGTACCCGCGCCATCAGCCGCATTGACAAGCTGGCCAACGGGCAGGCCATTTACTCGGGCAACACGCCCATCTTCGGCCGGCCCTCCAAAACCGAGGAAGGCGGCTACGTGGGCGCGTTCTACGGCTACCAGACCAGCGGCATCTTCCAGAATCAGGGCGAGGTAGACAACTACAAGGCGGCCAACGGGCAAACCATCCAGCCCAACGCCAAGCCCGGCGACTTCCGCTTTGCCGATCTGAACGGCGACGGAAAGATTGACGCCAACGACCAGAAGTTTATCGGCAACCCCTTCCCGGACCTGACCTTTGGGGTGAACCTCACGGCCGGCTACAAGGGCTTCGACCTGCAGGCCTCGCTGGTGGGCAGCTTCGGCAACGACATCGTAAATGCCAACAAGGGCTGGTGGTACTCGGGCAGCTACAACTACAACAAGATTGCCGGCCTCGAAGACAAAGCCTGGCACGGCGAAGGCACCAGCAACTCGGTGCCGCGCGTGGTAGCCAACGACAACAACCAGAACCTGACGCGCTTCTCCAACTTCTACGTGGAGAACGGCTCCTACGCTCGCGTGCGGAACCTGCAGCTGGGCTACACCTTCAGCAACGGCCTCACCAACACCATGCGCATGAAGAGCCTGCGCCTGTACGTGAGCGGCCAGAACCTGTTCACCTTCACCAAGTACAGCGGCCTCGACCCCGAGCTGGGCTACGGCCGCTCCTACACCGACGGGGCCTCTGCCCTGAACCGCGGCGTAGACCTGGGCAACTACCCCACCAACCGCACGTTCCTGGCCGGTGCCAACATCACGTTCTAACCCTTCCCACCCGCTCCCTGTCATGAAAAAATACTGTCTATATGTGGGCCTGGTTTCTCTGGGCCTCGCGCTGCAGAGCTGCGAAGACTTCCTGACCCAGCTGCCCAACGGCCAGCAGACGACCGCCAACTTCTACACCAACGCCGACGAGTGCAAGGCGGCCGTAATGGGCTGCTACGCCCTCACCGACCAGGACGACTGGTGGAAAATTGACCGCACCCGCATGTTCGGCGACGCCGGCTCCGACGACGCCTGGAAGGGCAATTCCATTGCCGGCGACCAGCGCGAGTTCGGCGACTTCTCGCGCTTTTTCTGGCTGCCCAACAACGAGTGGTTCGATAACCGCTACACCTTCATTTTCCAAGCCATCGGCAACTGCAACGCCGCGCTGGTAGGAGTAGAGAAGGCTCCCGTTGATGCCACCCTGAAGCAGCAGCTGCTGGGTGAGCTGAAGTTCCTGCGCGCCTACAACTATTTTGAGCTGGTGAAGGGCTACGGCGGGGTTCCGCTGGTGCTCACGCCGGTGTCGCCGAGCCAGGCCCTTACCATCCAGCGCGCCAGCACCGCCGACTGCTACGCCCAGATCATCAAGGATTTGCAGGATGCCGCCGCCGCGCTGCCCGAGAAGGCCGCCCGCCCCAGCAGCGAGAAGGGCCGGGCTACCAAAGGTGCCGCCAACTCCTACCTGGCCAAGGCCTACCTGTTCACGGAGCAGTGGGCCCTCAGCCAGCAGGCTGCCGAGCAGGTCATCAACTCGGGCCAGTACAACCTCAACGATGAGTTCAGCTACGTGTGGAACGTGAACAACCACAACGGCAACGAGTCCATCTTCGAGCTGAACTACAACGCCAACCAAACCTTCAACCTGGGTACGGCCCTGACGGTGGTGATGCGCAGCCGCGCCGACAACGGCTGGGGCTTCAACACGCCCACCAGCAACCTGGAGCAGGCCTTCGGCAACGACCCCCGCCGCAAGTGGACCATCATCAAGGAGGGCGACAATGTGGGTCCGAAAACGGCTAGCTTCGACTACTCCAAGTACGACACCAAACCGTCGGAAAACGAGTCGGGCCGCATCAGCCGCAAGATGTTCGTGCCCCTGGCCGACCGTCCGGCCAACGAGCGGGAGCATTCCCCGCTTAACCGCATCGAAATGCGCTACCCCGATTTGCTGCTGATTCACGCCGAGGCTTCGCAGCGCCTGGGTCAGGACAGCAAAGCCCTTACCTCGCTGAACCTGGTGCGGGCCCGCGCCAACCGTTTGCAGCCCGGCACCGTGCTGCCCCGCACTTCCGGCGGCGCGCAGCTGCTGGCCGACATCTGGCTGGAGCGCCGCCTGGAGCTGGCCATGGAAGGCCACCGCTACTACGACCTGGTGCGGCAGAAGCGTCTGGTGCAGGTAATGCAGGCCTTCAACGCTTCCCAGCGCACCAACACCGACCAGTATGACGGCGGCAAGGTGAAGGACCAGATTTCGGAGAAGAACAACCTGTTCCCGATTCCCACGCCCCAGATTCAGCTCTCGGGCGGCGTGGTAACCCAGAACCCCGGTTACTAACCCATTTTACAGGCTCAATGCCCGGCGCAGACCAGTCTGCGCCGGGCATTTGGTTGTTACCGGCTTCTTCCTGACGAGCTTATGCCCATGATTCGTTCTGTTATTCTGCCCCGCCTGGCGGCCGGGGCCCTGCTGCTGGCGCTGGCCGGCTGTGGCTCCAAAACGCAGGACCCTGATCCGGTTCCGCCCGTTACCGTGGAGCCCGTGCTGGCCGCCGGGCTGGGCGCGGGCAACATTGCCGGCCTCAACTGGGCCGACCCCCGCGACAATTTCGTGGACGATGCCCTGGTGCTCTCGGGCCTGCAGGCCGGCGACACTTACGCCACCGTGCAAACCAAATCGGCCAAGATTATCAGTGGCCTGCAGGGCAGCACCGGGGCCAACACCGTGCGCCTGCCCATCAACCCGGCCACGGCCACCGGCGCTACCTGGGAAGCCTACACCGGCGCCATCGACCAAGCCCTGGCCAAGAACATAAAGGTGATTCTGGCCTGCTGGGAAAGCAGCTCCCGCCGCGACGGCCGCGTGGACGACCCGACGCAGTTCATCAGCATGTGGCAAACGGTAGTGGGCAAGTACGGCACCAACCCCAAGGTGTACTTCGAGGTGTTCAACGAGCCCTACGGCTACTCCCTCGCCGAGCTGGGCACCCTGTACGCCGATTGGCTGAGCCGCTTTCCGGCCGTGCCCCAGAACCGGGTGCTGCTGGGCGGCACCGGCTACTCCGAGGACCTGACCAAGCTGGGTGCCGATACGCGCTTCAGTAACTGCCTGCTCTCCCTGCACCTCTACGACTTCTTCTACAACAGCCCCGCCACCACGGCGGCGGGCTGGGAGGCCGTGTTTGCCAGCAAGCTGGGCAACAACGCCAGCCGCACGGTTTTTACCGAATGGGGCGCGTTCATGACCACCGGCGTGAACTACTATTCGGCCATTGATAACGACGTGAAGAAGGCCTACGTGCTGGGCGTGAGCAACTACTGCCGCCAGCATAACATTGCCAGCGTGTACTGGCCCGGCCTGCGCAGCGGCGACCAGTACAGCCTGCTGCAGTTCGACGGCACCAACACCACCGTGACTAACGGCTCGGGCCTGGGCCGGGTGCAGTTTGCCTGGGGCGAGGGCCTGGGCGGCACCAATCAGCTGTTTCCCACTGCCTACTACCGCCTCATCAACCGCAGCAGCGGCCAAGTGGCCGATGTGAACGGGGCCAGCAAGCAGCCCATGGCCCCCGTGGTGCAGTGGTACTCCAACGGCGCGGCCAACCAGCAGTGGCAGCTCACCTCGGCCGGCAGCTACTACACGCTCAAAAACCGCAACAGCGACCAACTGCTCGACGTGACTACCACCATGGTAGTGCAAAACCCCGATAACAGCGCCCCAACCCAGCAATGGCAGCTTACGGCCAACGAGGCCGGCTACTATACGCTCAAAAACCGCAGCACGGGCCAGGTGCTGGATGGGAGCGGGGCTTCTACCACCACGGCGGCGGGGGTGATGCAGGCGGCCGGCACCAACAGCGCCGGCCAGCAGTGGCTGGTGTGGCAGCAGTAACCACTTTTCTTTGTGCTTTCCCTTTCCACCTTATCGGCGGCTGCTACCGAGTTAGTAGTGGCCGCCGCTTTCCGTTCTATGTCCATCTTTTCCATGCAACAGGTCCGCGGGCTGGCGGCGGGCGTATTCGGTAGCTTGTGGCTGCTGGCGCAGCCGGCCTACAGTCAGTCGGTGCCCACCTATACCGTCCGCATCGAGCCTGGCCAGCCCCGGCAAATCATTGCTAACTTCGCCGCTTCCGATGCCTGGGCCTGCCAGTTTGTGGGCAACTGGCCAACGGCTAAGAAAGAGGCCATTGCCGATTTGCTGTTCAGCACTGCCACCGGCCCCGGCGGGCAGCCCCGGGGTATTGGCCTCTCGATGTGGCGCTTCAACCTGGGGGCGGGTAGCGCCGAGCAGGGCGAGCAAAGCGGCATCAAGGATGAGTGGCGGCGGGCAGAATCGTTCCTAACCCCAGCCGGCACCTACGACTGGAACCGCCTGGCCGGGCAGCGCTGGTTTCTGGAAGCCGCCCGGAAGCGGGGCGTGGAGCAGTTCCTGGGTTTCCTGAACAGCCCGCCCGTGAGCCTCACCCGCAACGGCAAAGCCTACGCCACCGCCAAGCAGCCCAATCTGGCCCCCGGGCGCCAGGCCGCCCTGGCCGATTACTGCGTGCGGGTGCTGGAAGGCCTGCGCCAGAAAACGGGCATCACCTTTCAGTACCTCAGCCCCGTGAACGAGCCCCAGTGGGACTGGAGCGACGGAGGCCAGGAAGGCACGCCCTTCCGCAACGATGACATCAGCGGCATTGCCCGGGCGCTGGGCCCGAAGCTGCAGGCCAGCAAGCTGCCCACCCAAGTACTCATCACCGAAGCCGGCAAGCTCGACTACCTCACTGGCCCCGCCGATAAACCCGAGCAGGGTAGCCAGATTGCCGCTTTCTTCGGCAATACCACGGCACAGACCTACCTGGGCAATACGCCCCGGGTGGCGCGCATCGTAGCCGGGCATAGCTACTTCACCACCTCGCCCCAAACGGCGGCCGTGGCCACGCGGGAGCAGCTGGCAGCTCAGGTAGCCGCCCTGCCGGGGCTGGCGTTCTGGCAGTCGGAATACTGCATTCTGGGTGATAATGCGGGCGAAATCAACGGCGGCCCGCGTGATTTGGGCATGACGGCTGCCCTATACCTGGCCCGCGTAATCCACACCGACCTCACGGTGGCTAACGCCACGGCGTGGCAGTGGTGGCTGGCCGTGTCACCCTACGATTATAAGGACGGACTGGTGTACGTGGATAAAAACAAGACCGACGGCAACTACCACTCCAGCAAAATGCTGTGGGTGCTGGGCAACTACAGCCGCTTCGTGCGCCCCGGGGCCGTACGCCTCACCGCCACGCTCGAAGGCGCACCAGCTAATGGTCCTCTTGTATCGGCCTACCGTAGTCCCAACGGCCGCCAGCTGATTACGGTGGTGGTGAACCCTGCTGCTACCGCCGCCAACCTGCGCCTGGAAGTAGCTGGCAAACCCCTTAGCCGCGGCCAAACATACGTTACCTCCGCTACCTCCGACCTGGCGCCTAGTGCTACCGTACCCACCGGTACCTCATTGCACGTGGAGCCGCAGTCCGTTACCACCTTGGTGAGCAGTCTGCGTTGAGCTAGTACGCGCCGGTTCAGTAAGTAAACAGAGCGTTAGCCAGTGCAGTATCCAACTGATAAATATCGGCCAGAAAAAGCAGTTGACCTTTATCTGTCTCACAGGTCAGGTACTGCAGGTAAATGGGCAGGGGCCGGACCAGGTTGATGCGTTGTTTTTCGTGCTGCCGGACGTGCTGGTACATGGCCGTCAGCTCGCCAGCCCGGTTTTCCCGCCGCAGCAGATACTCGGCCAGGTGTAAGGGCTTGTCCACCCGTACGCAACCGTGGCTTAGGGCCCGCTCAGGGCGGGAGAAGGCGCTGCGGGCGGGCGTATCGTGCAGGAATACTGTCTGCTGATTCGGAAAGTAGAATACCACGTTCCCCAACGCATTGAACGAGCCGGCCTGCTGCCGGATGCTGTAGGGAAACTTTTCCGGTGTTACGCGTTGCCAGTTGACCCGCCAGGGATTTACCCGGTTGCCCCGCCAGTCGTAGAGGCGGTAGTGGTGGTCGGCGAGAAAGCCCGGATCCTGCTGCAGTTCCGGCAGAAATTCCCGGACGGCAATGCTGTACGGCACGCGCCACTCGGGGGCTATTACAAACACGCCAATCCGGCCCCGTAGCACGGGGGTAGGCGTTTCGGGCTTGCCCACAATTACCCGGTGGGTGCGTAGTACCTGACCGTTGCGGATCAGCTGCAGCCGGTAGGCCGGAATGTTTACCACGGCATATTCCGAATCAGGGACTGGCTCCCAGCGTAGCCGTTCCAGGTTAACTGCCACCCGACGGAATCCAGCCGTAGTATCCTGCATCAACCGGGCTGAATCCTGGGGAGTGGCATGCAGTAAGTGGACCCAGCTTTGTTGCAGAAGACGGTAACTACGGCTGGGGGGCTGGTACCGCAACAGGGCCGGTACTAGCTCGGGTGCCTGCAGGGCCTGCCGGAGCTGGTCGGCAACCAGCCGGGCCGTAACGCTGTCTGGCGGGGCTATGGGAGTGAGCGTGTGCGGCTGCAGCTGCCCCCGCTGTACGTGCAGCAGGTACTGTAGCAGGGCATCAGTCAGGCGCAGCTCAGACACGGCCAGCTGCAGCCCCCGCCGGGGGCCGTTGGCCCGGGCCAGTGAATCAGGGAGGTGTTGCAGCGTAGGCTCGGCGTAGCGGCTGGGGGCCAGTCCCACATCGGCGGCCCGGCTCAACAGCTTCAGGGCCTGCCGGGCCTGCGGATTCCACCCGGTTTCCTCCACCCAATGGGTGGTGAAATTGCATCGGGCGTAAAACGTGGGTGCTGCGGCCCCGCCGCCCAGGCCAAGAGCCTGGTAGGTTGCTGTGGGGCCCCGCTCGTGGGTGTCCAGCAGGCTCCGCAAAGAAGCCCGGGCCGTCCGGACAGCGGCCGATACAGTTTCCTCACTATGTTCGCCGGGGGTAGCAACTCCGGATAACGCGCAGCCAGTGAGTAGAACAATAAAAACGGCAGACCGCACCATGCTTCTCAACCAGTTCATAGGGGTAATGGTCAGAAGTTTGGGAAAATGCTGGCAGTAAAGGGTAGTTACATAGGCGTCGGAGGTAGTTCGGTTGAAATGAGCGAGAAAGGGAATTACTGGAATAATTTCGGTAAAAAATAAGGTAAATCCTAGTAATGGACAGTTTTCGGCTGGCGGGCCTCTCCGAACGAAGTATCATTGCAGGTCCATTCCTGATTTTGTCTTGCTGCAGCTATGCCTACAACTGCTTTTCCTACTGAGCACCCCCTGATTACGCGCACCGCCGAGTTTATCCGCGAAAAATTCCTGCACGAAGGCTCCGGCCACGACTGGGCCCACATCCGCCGGGTGTGGCTGGTGGCCCGTGGGCTGGCGCAGGGTACGCCCGGGGCCGATGCGCTGGTGACGGAGCTGGGTGCGCTGCTGCACGACGTGGCCGACTGGAAGTTCCACGACGGTGATGAGGAGGCCGGGCCCCGGGCGGCCCGGCAGTGGCTGGAAAGCCAGCAGGCCCCGTCGGAGGTCATTGCGCGGGTAGAAGCCATCATCCGCGAAATCAGCTTCAAGGGCCTGGGGGTGGCCACGCCCATGAGTTCCATTGAGGGCGAGCTGGTGCAGGATGCCGACCGCCTCGACGCCATCGGGGCCATTGGGGTGGCCCGGGCCTTTGCCTACGGGGGGCACAAAGGCCGGCCCCTGCACGACCCCGCCGTACCGCCCGTCACGCACGCCACCTTCGAGAGCTACAAGCAGAACACGGCGCCCACCATCAACCACTTCTACGAGAAGCTGCTGCACCTGCGCGAGCGGCTCAATACCCCCGCCGCCCGCCGGGTAGCTGAGGAGCGCCACGGCTTCATGGAGCAGTTTCTCGCGCAGTTTCTGCGTGAGTGGGACGGGCAGGACGTGGCCCACCGCTAATTCCTATCTTTACCCCATGCGTTTTTCTCTTCCGTTTTCCCGGCTGCTGCTGCCGGTGTTGGGGCTGCTGCTGGTAAGCTCCTGCCGCACCTGTCCCATTGAGTCCTGCCACACCCGCAAGGTGCACCTGCACGGCGGCAACAAGTTTCGCGGGCAGCCGCTGTGGAAGAAGCAGAACCCGGCCATCGGCGAAAAAATCAAGGTGCACAAGCAGGAAACCGGCAAGCATTCCAACGACCGGAGTAAGACCCTGAAATAGGCCCGAAATTGGGTTTTTAGCTAGGTAAAGCGGGTTTTTATGCCTATCTTGCAGGCTTAACGAAGTTCACTCTCACGGGCCTGGAAGCTCCTTTTTGCGGAGCGCCCCGGCCGACTACATGCTCCCTATGGCGGAAGGCGAAAAGATCATTCCGATAAACATTGAAGATGAGATGCGTGGGGCCTACATCGACTACTCGATGTCGGTTATCATCTCCCGGGCCCTGCCCGATGTGCGCGACGGCCTCAAACCCGTGCACCGGCGCGTACTCTACGGTATGTCCGAGCTGGGCGTATCCTACAACAAATCCTATAAGAAGAGTGCCCGTATCGTGGGGGAGGTGCTCGGAAAGTACCACCCCCACGGCGACTCCTCGGTGTACGACACCATGGTGCGTATGGCCCAGGACTGGAGCCTGCGCTATCCGCTGGTTGATGGTCAGGGGAACTTCGGCAGCATCGACGGCGACTCACCGGCCGCTATGCGTTACACTGAAGCCCGCCTCAAGCGCCTGGCCGACGAAATGCTGGGCGACCTGGACAAGGAAACCGTGGACTTCCAGCCCAACTTCGACGACTCCCTGGAGGAGCCGTCGGTGATGCCGGCCAAGTTCCCGAACCTGCTGGTTAATGGCACCACTGGTATTGCCGTGGGCATGGCCACCAACATGGCCCCCCACAACCTCACCGAGGTAGTGGACGGCATCGTGGCCTACTTGGCCAACCCCGACATCACCATTGCCGAGCTGATGGAGCACGTAACGGCTCCTGACTTTCCCACCGGCGGCATCATCTACGGCTACGAGGGCGTGAAACAGGCCTTCGAAACCGGCCGCGGCCGGGTGGTAATGCGCGCCAAAGCCCACTTCGAAACCACCGCTTCCGGCAAGGAGCAGATTGTCGTGACCGAAATTCCCTACATGGTGAACAAGGCCTCGATGATTGAGAAAACCGCCGGCCTCATCAACGAGAAGAAAATCGAGGGCATTGCCGATTTGCGCGACGAATCGGACCGGGACGGGATGCGCATTGTGTACGACCTGAAGCGCGACGCCATGCCTACGGTGGTGCTGAACAACCTGTTCAAGTACACCCAGCTGCAGTCGTCCTTCGGCGTGAACAACGTGGCCCTGGTGAAAGGCCGCCCCATGACGCTCAACCTCAAGGATCTGATCCACCACTTCGTGGAGCACCGGGCCGACGTGGTGGTGCGCCGCACCCGCTACGAGCTGGCCGAAGCCCAGAAGCGCGCCCACATCCTGGAAGGCCTGCTGATTGCCCTCGACCACCTCGACGAAGTAATTGCCCTGATCCGCGCGTCCCGCGACGGAGACGTGGCCCGCGCCCAGCTGATTGAGCGGTTCTCGTTGAGTGAGGTGCAGGCCCGCGCCATCCTGGATATGCGTCTGCAGCGCCTCACGGGCCTGGAGCGCGATAAGCTGGTGCAGGAATATAACGACCTGATGCAGCTCATTGACCACCTCAAGGCGGTACTGGCTTCCGAGGACATGCAGCGCGACATCATCCGCCAGGAGCTCGTAGATATCAAGGACCGTTACGGTGACGCCCGTCGCACCAGCATCGAGTACGCCGGCGGCGACTTCTCGATGGAGGATATGATTGCCGACGAGAGCATGGTGATTACCATCTCCCGTGAGGGCTATATCAAGCGCACCGCGCTGGATGAGTACAGGGCGCAGGGTCGGGGAGGAGTAGGGGCCCGCGGGGCCGCTTCCAAGCAGGACGACTTCACGGAGCACCTGTTCGTGGCCACCACTCACGAGTACCTGCTGTTCTTCACCGAAGCCGGCCGTGTGTTTTGGCTGAAAGTGTACGAAGTGCCCGAAGGCGGCAAGAACACCAAGGGCCGGCCCATTCAAAACCTCATCGAAATTCCCCGCGAAGACTCGGTGCGCTCCGTGCTGAACGTGCGCGGCCTGCGCGACCCGGACTACCTCGACAATACCTTCCTGATGTTCTGCACCGAGCAGGGCACCGTGAAGAAAACCCCGCTGGAGGCCTACTCGCGGCCCCGTACCGCCGGCATCAACGCCATTACCATCAACGAGGGCGACCGGCTGCTCGACGTGCAACTGCTCAACGGCAACTCCGAGGTGGTACTAGCCCTACGTTCCGGTCGGGCCGTGCGCTTTCCCGAGGAGAAAGTGCGCTCCATGGGCCGCACGGCCGCCGGGGTGCGCGGTATCACCTTGTCGGAGGAAATGGCCGACGACCGGGTAGTGGGCATGGTGTGCATCGACAAGGACAGCCAGGATGAGCTGCTGGTAGTTTCCGAAAACGGCTACGGCAAGCGCAGCCCGCTGGAGGAATACCGCATCACCAACCGCGGCGGCAAAGGCGTGCGCGCCATGAAGCTGACGGACAAAACCGGGCAGCTGGTGACCATTAAGGCCGTCAACGACGCCGACGACCTGATGATCATCAACAAGTCGGGCATTACCATCCGCCTGCGGATGAGCGAGCTGCGCAGCATCGGGCGGGCTACCCAGGGCGTGCGGCTGCTGAAAATCAGCTCCGGCGACGAGATTTCCTCCGTGGCGAAAGTGGCGACCGAGGAAAAGGACGCCGAGTCGGAACTGGACTTGCTGCCCGGGGAAACCAACGGATCCGGTCCGGACGGGGAGGAGCATTCCGCCACCCCGGACACCGACCTCAACGACCTGACGGACCCGGATTTCATCAGTGCTAATTAACTTGCGGCGGCAGAACTCGGAAACGGGTTCTGCCGTTTGTCTTGCAATTCCTTTCACTTACACCTGTAATTCTTCAGCAAAACTCCCATGAAGAAGCTTGTTTTGACGCTCGTAGCAGCGGCGGCCCTGCACACGGCCTCCGCTCAGAATTCTGCCGTAACGAATGCCATTCTGTATCAGAAGCAAGGCACGCTGGATAAAGCCCGCACGGAAATCGACAAGGCCATCACCCACGAGAAGACCCAGGGTAAAGCCAAAACCTGGTACACCCGGGGTGAAATCTACGAAGGCATTGTAGCCAGCCCCATCTACGGCAAAACGATGCCCGCCACGGAGGCTACCAAAACGGCTTTCGAGTCGTACTCCAAGGCCGTAAGCCTGGAAGGTAAAGACAGCGAGTACGGCAAAATGGCCACGGCCAAGCTCGACGGCCTGTACGGTCTGACCTTGAACTCCGGAGTGGAAAGCTACAACGGCAAGGATTTCGCCAAGGCGATTGACTCGTATAAAATGGCTCAGCAGATCCGTCCTCAGGATTCAACGGCCTATCTGTACGCGGCGTATGCTGCGGAGGCCAACCAGGACTTCACTGGCGCCAAGGAAATGTACGGCAAGCTGCAGGGCATTGGCTACAAGTCGCCCCAGATGTATGGCCGTCTGCTGCAGATTGCCCGTCAGGAAAAGGATGATGCAGCTGCTTTGAAAGTTGTGCAGGATGCCCGGGCGGCGTTTCCCTCTAACAAGGGATTCATGCTGGAGGAGCTGAATATGGATATCAGCGCTGGGCGTAGTGCTCAGGCCCTGGCCAAAATTGACGCTGCCATTGCGGCGGATCCTAAGAATGCCAACCTTTACGCCGTAAAAGGTGGGCTGTTGGACGCCACCAAGCAGTCGGCTCAAGCAATGGAGGCCTACAAAAAGGCGGTTGAGGTAGAGCCGAATAATTTTGACGCAAACTTTAACCTTGGGGTGTACAACTATAACAAGGGCGCTGATCTGTTCACCAAAGCCAGCAAAATGAGCTTGGCCGAATATCAGAAAAGCGGTAAGAAGTTTGAGGCTGATGGAAAGAAGTGGTTCCAGGAAGCCATTCCGTATTTTGAAAAAGCCGTCCAGATTCAACCGGATGATCGTTCATCAATTTCTTCTCTGCAGAAAGCATACCTGCGGGTAGGTCGCACGGCTGACGCTGAACGAATGGCTGCTAAACTGGATGCCTCCAAAAAATAAGCACTGTAGGTAAAGTTCTCCAAGAGGGGAGCATCTACTAATTGCTTTATAGGCCGGATAGTATGTCCGGCCTATATTGTGAAATATTACTTAACATAATATAAATTATAAGACAATAAAATACGCTAGGAAATGACTCTTCATAAGTTGTTCTCTGGTTTCACTGTGTGGTGGTGTTCGTGTTCTACAACCAAATAGTCTTTGGGTCTTCGTGGTGCGTTAGCCAGGAGTGTTGTTGCTTTTCTCAAAAGTCACTTATATGCTGTCGCGTTTCATATCCATGGCATAGCGTCCTGTTCGTTGGAGCTGGAAGCTTCGCCCCGCGCCCTGCTTTAATGAGTCGTCTTAAAAAGAATCCATTTCTGAATAGTCACTTGATATAGCTTAAGCAGCTGAAGTTCCTTAGAACGTTGTGCGGATTGTTGCCAGACCATCCGGGCGGTTACTTTGAAGATGACCTAAACCTGTTATGTAAGCGAGTTCGAAGCATCCCGCATCTGGAGTTGCGCAAATTGGGTCCTGCTATTCTGTTATGAATTGTTCATGCTCACTGTGGCTGACTTTAATGAGTTTCTTCTAATTAAGCCTATTACTGATGGGTGATTTGCATCAGGGTAGTTCATGGATTAGGAACTATAAAACGGGCCACTCTCCTATTCTGCCTTACTGTTGTGAAGTCACGCATGCCGACTTCCGAGAAAGTGCTATATGAAATCAAGGTCTGGTAACGCTGTATATAAGCCATATGGGCAGACTTTTCTTGGAGTGGCAACTCTTCTATAATAATCCGAGATATGAGCGTAACGGGGCCAATACAGGCCCCGACAGGAGTCTAGCTGCCCGTCCCGACCCGGATAAATAAAAAGAGGGTATTTAAATTAATAATGGTACTGTTAAAGCAATAAGGAAGAGAATTATAAAGCATAGGCATTAAAAGTACATAAAAGTACAAAAAGTTATAAATAGTTTTACTTTTATATACTTTATACTACTTTTTTGTACTTTTATTCTTTGTGTTTATTTTTCTACTCTTTATATTTACTTCTCCATCCTCCACTTCTTTTTATGCCAAAGACTATTGACTATCCCCGCACCTCTTATGCTGGTGCTTGGGAAGTAGCTGAAGTAGTTGACGATACTGGTGGCAAGTGCGCCATCGATACTGCTGCTCGTAAATTGAACCGAAAAGTCAGTGGCTCATTTAAGGCCATCATTGGCTCTGCCGTTAAATTCGGTTTGCTTACCAGCAAACGGGAGTTCCTGACAACTACGAACCTGTTTCGCCGGATAAAGCATGCTTATGACAAACAGGAAGAACGCATATACCACCGGGAGGCCTTTTTGCATCCGCCGATGTTCAACCAGATTTGTCGCAAATTCCGCAACCGGGAACTACCGGTGCACATGTTTGATGTAATGCTCATTCGGGAGTTTGGAGTTGAAGAGATAAATGCTCAGAGTGTTGCCAAAGCCTTCCTTGATGGGGCCCGAATGGCTGGTATTCTCGACGAGAACAACATCATTGCCGACATTGATCAGCTGGCTGCCCAGCAGACACCACGCAAGGAATTAAGTAGCGGTGAAATGCCTCCTAATCTGTTCCGGGGAGGCACGGGTGCCCCTTCCGTAACATCGGGTGCTGGCTCCGCTCCTATTTCCTCCGGTAGTATATCTTCCCCCGTAACTCTTATACCTCCCGTACCCGCACCAACGCGTACTCTGGATGCTGTGTCGAGTTTATTTGGGTTGGATACCGATGATCTGGAAGACTCTCCCTCTGTGGCCGATGAACTAGCTGTACCCCTCAGCGGCCCGGAGGCCATCTTTGTACCACCCCTACCTGTTTCCGCACATCACGCCCCGGCTTCCACGCCCACAACTGCTGCAGAACCTGCCACCGCGGCCGGCCCAAGCCAAGCAGTGGCCCTCCCGATGCCTACGGCCTTACCTCATCTGCCAGTTCCCCGAGACACTGGTGTTGAGCCGGAACTGACATTCGCTATCCGCATTCAGGGCCCCGGACTAGATACCCACCTCACTATTCAGGAAGCGGATGATTTAGCGGTGGTTGAGGCTTTGCTGAAGCAGATCCGTCGGCGCCTGTCTTCCTGATTCTCCTAATTCTGGCCCCCTTATTACACAGATAAGCCGTTGAGGGACGACGTAATCATATCGTCGTCCCTCAACGGCTTACTGCTTTACAGCATCCAGCTTATACAAGACAAACCGGTTGGTTTATAATTATGTTAATCAAATATTTTACATAACCCACTTATTAACAGTAAGTAATGCTTCTGTTTGCTGAAATATCAAATTGGATCCAAACGGCATATCAGCCAGTAGCCTGATTTCTCATCCCGGCCAAGGTAGAAGCTGTCCGGCTGGCTGATCCTGACCCGACGCTCCCAGCCAGCCGGCAGTTTCTTTTGGATGGATGAGCCAGCCACTACCACCACTCTGCCCGGGAGTGCCGCCAGGGAGCTATCAGTGGGGTGCCAGATGGGTACCGCCCGCCCGGCCGCCCACACCTGTTTCACGTGCATGGTATCCAGACTGTACCACCGGGAAACCCCGGCATACGCCGACTTCCCCCCCACGCTCTCCATGCGCGGCAGACTGGCAGTGGCCTTGCGGGCCTCCCACACCGGATACACGGGCATCAGTAATCCCGTAACGGCACCCGTGACGAGCAGCGTGGCTCCCACCAGCCTAACCGGGCGCACGCCTCGCACCACGTGCACAATCAGCCCCCCCGCTACTCCTCCGAATACCAGGCTCACCAGCATAAACCGAAAGGTCCCGACTTCAAACCCGGACAGGGACACCCACCCCAATGCCACTGGCAGCGCGGCGCATACGGCCGCCAGCAGTCCTCCCCAGCTTTTAAGCAACCACCCATCGGTCCGGGACCACTCCCGGACCGGGCGGCTTTCCCAGTAGCGCAGCAGCCCGGCAATCAGCAGGGCCAGCGGTGGCATCAACGGGAGCATGTACCGTTCTTTCTTCTCGGGCACCACACTCAGCAGCACCAGCCCCCCCAACACCCACGCCAAGGCAACACCGTACGGAATAAAGGCCCGCAGCCGGGGCCGGGCGTAAGTGGTGACCAGTGAGGCCAGGGCTACCAAAGCCCACAATCCGGTAAAGGCAAAGAACGACCAGTAGTACCAGAACGGCTGCACGTGCCGGTCGGCCCAGGAGGAGACTTCGGTACGGGCAACTGCCCGGGCTACGGGAGCCACGTGGGCCCAGACATATACCGGCCAGCTCAGCCCCACGACCAGAGCCACCAGCACGGCCAGCATGGTAGCGGCCGTGTGCTGCCTTACCACCTGCCGGTGGCGGGGCTGGCCCAGCAGGTAGGCCCCCAGAAAGGGCACTAGGATTCCGTACAGGGGCACCGGGCCTTTGCTGAGCATTGCCAGTCCCACGAGCACCCCGGCCCCGAAGAGGCTGCCGGTACCCGCGCCTACGCGCTGCCAGCCGCGCACCAGCAGCCACACCCCTCCTATCAGCAGGCTATTGGCAAAAATATCCCATTGTCCTTCCCGCCCGGTGGTAATCACCAGCAGGCTGCTGGCCAGCACCAGGGCCGCCAGCCAAGCCGTGCGCCCGGGGGCCGCACCTTCGGCGGGCTGGTGTCGGGTGAGTTCCCGCACCAGCCCCCAGAAGAACAAAACCAACAAGGTAGCCGCCAGCGCAGCCGGGAGCCGCAGCAAACCTAAATCGGCCGTGGGACCGGTAAACAGCTGTACCGCGGCCACGGCCCAGGTAGGCAGCGGGGGCTTAGCCAGGCGTAATTCCCCGTTCATGGTCGGAATCAGCCAGGAGCCCCCCGCCACCATTTCGCGAGCAGCTACAAAATTGCGGGACTCCATCAGGCTCACGGCCGGAGCATCTCCGTGGATAAAGAAACTGCTTCCGCACACCACCAGCACGGCCAGCAGCCGGCCCCAGCGCGACTGCGCCAGTTGTTGTAGTATCATAAGGGAGGGAATGAATAGGCGCTGCCCCCGCTTACCGCAGCCGGGGGCTACCGCAAAGAAACAATCCGCCGGGCAACACGGCGTGCTAGCGGCGCAAAGCTGCCCGCAGCTGCCGGACGTTATCGACTTCGTAGGCGTCCGGGCCGGTGGCAACTACCCGCCGGACGGCCCGAGCGGAGCGGCCACCAAACACTACCACTTCCCGCCCCAGCGCATGCAGCTCGGCCGACCGCTCGGGCGTGATCTTATCCTTGTGCAGCACCGCCACCCGCACGCCGGGCTGTTGCTGCAGCGTAGCCAGATCGGTTGCGTAGGTAGCATTCATTTCCAGCCCCAGTGGCACCTGCGGCAGCAGTGTGGCCAAATAAGCCAATGTGCTGGCCCGGTTAGTCAGGATCAGTACCCGGTCGAGGGGCACCTGGTAGCGGGTTAGCAGCTCCCGCAACCGGCGGGCCAGGGCCTGGCTGCGGGCGGTATCATGGGCATTGCAGTCGTCGTCCTCATGCAAATCCAGGTGCAGGTACGGGAACCGGGGCTGCTGACGCAACTGCTGCAACAGGGTTTCCAGCGTCAGTAGTTTCTCGTGCTGCAGCCAGTCGTGGGGCCAGCCGCCCCGGTAGCGCAGCCGGGTGAGCTCGGCGGCCGGGGTCTGGCTCACGCAGCCCGTGCCAATGGTCATGGAGGCGAGAGCATTATCGTGGTAAAGCACCGGAATACTGTCCTGGCTGAGCCGCACATCCACTTCTACCCCATCTGCACCCCGGTGCAGGGCCCGGCGGATGCCGCGCAGGCTACTGGGCGGCAGGGAATTGAAAAAGTGAAAAAAGCCAGACCCGGCATGTCCGATAACCAGCGTTGCCCGGGCGGGGGCCGTCGGCGCAACGGGTTCGTCGGCGGCCCCCGCCCGGGCCGCTGGAGCCGGCAGGCCCCCCAGGGCCAGTACCCCGCACCAGAAAAGAGTAGAACAGCGCAGGCGCATACACAGAGGATAAAAACAGTACCAGGCCCCGGGCCCCCGCAGCCTCGCCAAGCGGAAAACAGCTCCGGCGCAGCAGCATTCTCCCTATACGGAGGATAACCGGCGGCGGGTAATTCCGTTTACCTTTGCGCCCCCACCCTCACGGACACTGTTCTTCTACTCTCTTTTTCCCCTGCATCTCACGCATGGCATCCATTCTGGTAACGGGCTGCGCGGGCTTTATCGGCTCGCATCTGGCCGAGCGCCTGCTCCACGACGGGCACCGCGTAGTAGGCCTGGATAACTTCGACCCCTTCTATTCCCAGGCCCAGAAGCAACAGAACCTGGCCGCCTGCCTGGCCCACCCCCGCTTCAGCTTTCACGAAGCCGATTTACGCCGGGGGCTGGATGCGCTGGTGGATTCGCTGCCCGCCGACCCCGTTGAGGTGGTCGTACACCTGGCGGCCAAGGCTGGCGTCGGCCCCTCGGTGCAGGATCCCATCGGCTACCTGGAAAACAACGTGCTCGGCACTACTCACCTGCTGGAATGGATGCGCCTGCGCGACATTAGCAAGCTGTTTTTTGCCTCCTCGTCCTCCGTGTACGGCAACACCCGGGAGCAGCCCTTCCGGGAGGAGCAGAACCTGCAGGCGGCCTGCATCTCGCCCTACGCCGCTTCTAAGCTCAGTGGCGAGCAGCTCACCTACACTTATCACCACCTCTACGGGCTGGATGTGCTCAATGCCCGGTTTTTCACCGTGTACGGCCCCCGGCAGCGCCCCGACCTGGCTATTCATAAGTTTGTGCGCCTCCTGCAGGACGGACAGCCCATTCCCGTGTACGGCGACGGCAGCACGGCCCGCGACTATACCTTCGTGTTGGATACCGTGGATGGCATTGCCCGGGGCGTGGAATATCTGCTGCGGCACCAGGGCGTGTACGAAACCGTAAACCTGGGCAACAGCCGGCCGGTAGCCTTGCTGGACTTGATTGCCGCCGTAGGCCAGGCCGTGGGCATAGCCCCTGAACTGACATTCCAGCCCATGCAGGCCGGCGACGTGGACATCACCTACGCTGACATCAGCAAGGCCCAGCGGCTGCTGGGCTACGCCCCAAAAACTACCTTATCCGATGGATTGGCCCGCTTCGTGCAGTGGCTTGACCAGCCCCTGCTACCAGCCAGAGCCGTGGTAGACAGTAAATTTTAGCGGGGCGGCGCACCAATTTTTTTCAAACCCCGTACATTTGCCTGGAGCAGCAAGCGGCTGCTTACCAAAATAGGGGGCTGAGCCCCAGGCCCCGCCCCCTATCCGAACTGTTACTTGTGGGTAAGCAGCGGCAGCAGCCACTCTTTTACCACAAACAACGCCACCTGCAGCAGCAGGGACTTGTTCTCCCGAAGAAACCGACGGACGGTTTGCTTCGGGTTCGTACGCACCTTTCTCATGGAGTAAGAAGATAGGGTGTGTATTCACCCGCTTCTTGAAACCCCGATTGCGCCAACAGTCGGGGTTTCGCCGTTTATAGGCTACCGTGTTGGCGGGGTGTTTACCGTACGCTTGATTCAAAGATACACACGCATTTCGGGCCGACAACGACCCCTACACCCGGTTTTTAGGGTCTGTACACAGCAAACAAGCGGGAGCGGAACTATTAGCCCCGCTCCCGCTTGTTTTATCACCCGTATCTTATCTACCGAACTGGTGCTCTGAGTTCATCAGTAGCCGTGCGGCGCAATTCGCGGCGCAGCAGCACAATGTTGCGGGCGTATACCACCGTGCCGAATACGTTGCCAATAATGAGCACGGCGTCCCAGCGCAAAAAGGCGTACACCAGAATCAGCACCGAACCCACGAAGCTAATCACCCAGAAGCTCAGGGGCAGCGTGGATTCGCCCTTGCGCTCGGAGTACAGCCACTGGTACACGAAGCGCAGCAGGAAAATGGTTTGCCCCACGGCCCCCAGTGCCAGCAGCCCGCCCGGAATGCGGCTGCCCAGCATGGCCCGCAGGCTGAAGTGCTGGTTGCCGGCCACAAACCACGCCAGCATGGCTACCGGAAACACGTAGGCCCCGGCCCGGAACCACGGGTTCAGCTTACGCCATTCGCCCAGCAGCTGCAGGTTGCGGATGTAGATGGCGTAGCTGATGACCTGCGCCCCCAGAATCACCGGGTCGTGGCGCAGGATACCGTACACAATCATCAGAAACGAGGAAATCAGGCTGATCTGCCAGAACAAGGTGGGCACCAATACCCGCTTGGCCCGCTCGCTCTGAATCCACTGCAGCACAATGCGGCTGGAAAACAACAGCTGCGACACCAGCCCAATGCCCAGGGCAACGGTTTGCGTTGTCATAGCGCCTCGGGGTTACTGGGCGGCAGCCACGCCGGCATCCTGGCGGTGGGCCTCCCCGATTTCGTAGTTCTTCCAGCGGCTGCGGATCCAGCGGAACCCGAATGTATCCACCAGCGGCTTCCAGGCCCGGTTCCAGAGGTTGTACTTGGCCGTACCCGCGAAGCGCGGGAAGTGGCGCACCGGCAGCTGCTTTACCCGGCCGCCCTGCAGCTGCACCAGCGCCCCCAGGAAGCGGTGCATGCCATGGAACAGCGGAATGCGGCGGGCATGCTCGGTTTTGATGATTTTCAGCGGGCAGCCCGTATCCTGAATACCGTCGTTGATGAGCGTGCGGCGCACGGTGTTGGCCACCAGCGACGACATCTTCTTCACGAACGTATCCTGCCGCTTGGCCCGGATGCCGTTCACCATGTCGAACTCCGGAAAGAACTCGAAAAAGGTCAGGAAATCGAGCGGGGTGGTCTGGATGTCGGAGTCGATGTAGCCGATGAGCGTGGTGCGGGCGTGGTCGATACCGGCTTTCACGGCGGTGCTCAGGCCCCGGTTCTGGCTTAGGCTGATGAACTCATACTGCGGCTTCTGGCGGCACACGTCGCGCAGAATGGCCAGGGAACCGTCGGTAGAGCCGTCGTTAACGAACAGCACGGTGGTCGGCACCGGCGTTTCGGCCAGAAACTTGTCCATCTCCACCACAAACTGCCCCAGGCTTTCTTCTTCGTTATAGACGGGTACCAATACCGTCAGACTTTGGGAGGCAAGGTAGGCAGCGCGGTCGGGAGCAGCAGACATAGAAACAGAGGGGTAAAACGGGGCGCAAGGTACGCAAGGTTTCGGGCACGGTACCTGCCCATACGCAAAAGCGGCCGAACGGATGGCAGCATCTTTTGCTCGTCAGTTATATATATTGCTATAAACATTACGTTAGCGCAAGCAAATCCAATCGACACTATCTATAACAGGCATATGGCAACCGTCAGCCCTTATGTTATCCCAAACACAACAATACTAACCCTCCTGATTGGCCTCGCTAGTCAAACCCAGGCTCAGCAGCTCTCTTTAGACCTCCAGATAGGCGGTCAGTATGCGTATGCGGAAGGAGGACATTTCGGGGTAGGCAAACGACCCTTCAAAGGACATGCGTTCCTGCTAAATCCGTTTTTAGCCCCTATGGTTCGCTTACAACTACAAAATGACACTGGCATTTCATTCGGTTACTCGGGCGGGGCACTAGGATGGGGCTATACACTCCAGATACCTAAAGCACAAAGCAACGGAGCATACGGAGGAGCTTACGCTGGCCGTGCTGTCGGAGTCTATCTTGACCGACTTCCCTTGCTGGTGAGTCGGCCCGTGGCGCGTTTTGATTTTCAACCCTTACCTACCGCAGCCGAGCAATACGTGTACAGTATCCGTATAGACGCCTTTGCGGGCGGCGGGATGAACTACGTTCGTGGCTTTTGTCAGACATGTAACCTGAGTGCCGGTTTTGTATCGCCTCAGGATACCATTGTGTTTCGTCAGCAGCCCAGTATTATCCGGCATTGGGGCGCATTTCTCACCGCCGGGGCCACGGCCCGATTTTACCGTTTGGGCCGGGAACGTTTCAACATTAGCCTGTTTCTAAATCAGGGATTAACAACGATGATGCGGGTACCGGTACAATACACTTATAATTCCCAGCGGGGAGCCGTAACGCTGTCCGTGCGGGGCTCGGGTATCGGCGTTTTGGCCGCTGTGCCCATTCGTTTAAAGAAATGGAAAAACGCTGCCCGTACCTGATAAGGCACCGGCAGCGTTTCATCTAGCTCAACGAAAAGTAACTACTCCCGCCGCACCCCGCCGGAAATGGTGGTATGGCGCTGCTTGAGCACCTCTACCACGTCTTCCATCGACAGGCCGGAGGCCGTCAGCAGGACCAACAAATGGTACAGGAGGTCAGCAGCTTCGCCTTTCAGGCCTTCAAGGTTGCCACCCACCGCGTCGATGACGGTTTCTACGGCCTCCTCTCCCACTTTCTGGGCGATTTTGGGCATGCCCTTGCTAAACAGCGAGGCGGTGTACGACTTGGGGTCTTCGTCGGGATGCTGGTGGCGGCGCTGCACCAGGCGCTCCAGCTCCGCCACGAAGCTCACGGCCGGGGCCGGGTAGCGCGTCTGCTGGGGCTGCTCAAAGCAGCTGGTGGTACCCCGGTGGCAGGTGGGGCCATCGGGGCGGGCCAGGATGAGCAGCGCGTCCTGGTCACAGTCCTCGTGCTCACTCACCACGGTGAGGTAGTTGCCGGAGGTTTCGCCCTTGGTCCAGAGGCGCTGCTTGGAGCGGGAAAAGAATGTCACGCGGCCCGTCTGGCGGGTCACGCGCTGCGCTTCCTCGTTCTGGTAGCCCAACATGAGCACCTGCCCCGTGTGGGCATCCTGCACAATCACCGGAATCAGCCCATCGGGCATTTTGGCAAAATCCATTTCGTGTTGGTTTTTGGTGGGTGGTTTTTGGTTTTTGGTTGAGGTTCATTTCGATTGTTGGCAACGACTTTCCGCCCCAGGCCAAAAACCAAAAACCAGCCACCAAAAACCAACCAGATTACAGCCGCACGGCAATGCCGTCCTGGCGCAGGTGTTCTTTCAGCTCGCGGATACCGATTTCGCCGAAGTGGAAGATGCTGGCGGCCAGGCCGGCGTCGGCGTGGGCCTGCTGGAATACATTAGTGAAATCCTGCTTGGAGCCGGCGCCGCCCGAGGCTACTACCGGGATGGTTACGGCCCGGCTCACGGCCCCGGTGATGTCCAGCGCGAAGCCGTCCTTGGTGCCGTCGTTGCTCATGGAGGTCAGCAGGATTTCGCCCGCGCCCCGGTCGGCAGCTTCCCGGCACCACTGCACCGCGTCGCGGCCCGTGTTGTGGGTGCCGGCCCGGGTATAGATCTGCCAGTCGTCGGCGTCGTGGTAGCGGGCATCAGCAGCCACCACAATGCACTGGGAGCCGAAGCGGGCCGCCAGCTCGTCAATCAGCTCGGGGCGCGCCAACGCGGCCGAGTTGATGCTTACTTTGTCGGCTCCGTTCATCAGCAGGGCCTCCACATCGGATACGGTGCCGATGCCGCCGCCCACGGTGAACGGAATGTCCAGCTCCCGGGCCACGTCGCGCACCAGGGCTACCAGCGTGGCGCGCTTCTGGTTGGTGGCGGTGATATCGAGGAACACCAGCTCATCGGCCCCCTCGCGGGCGTAGCGGGCAGCCAAAGCCACCGGGTCGCCGGCGTCGCGCAGGCCCTCGAAGCGCACCCCTTTCACAGTGCGCCCGTCCTTCACGTCGAGGCAGGGTATGATTCGTTTGGTTAGCATTGTATTGGTTTTTGGTAGGTGGTTTTTGGTTTTTAGCAGATGTTCGGTAGGGTTTAGTAGCTGTGACGATTCTCGATACTGAGCCATAAACCAAAAACCACCTACCAAAAACCAAAGACTACAGCCAGGGCTGCAGCTGCTCCAGCGTGATAGTGCCTTCGTAGATGGCTTTGCCGATGATGGCTCCGTGCATACCCACGGCGGCCAGGGCCTCCACGTCGGCTAGGGTGGTCACGCCGCCGCTGGCAATGAGGCGGGCGGCGGGCAGCTGCTCGCGCAGCTCGGTGTACGTAGCCAGTGATGGGCCCTGGAGCTTGCCGTCCTTGCTCACGTCGGTGCAGATGAAGGTGGTGGCTCCGCTGGCCAGGTAGCCCTCCACGAACTCCCGCAGGGTCCGCTCGCTCTGCTCGGCCCAGGCGTTGATGGAAATGTGGTTGTCGCGGTAGTCGGCCCCAATGATGATGCGGTCGGCCCCGAACGTGCGGAGCCAGCCATTCACGGTTTCGGGCTCACGCACGGCAATGCTGCCAGCGGTAATCTGCCGGGCCCCGGCGTCGAAGGCCTGGCGTACGGCTTCTTCACTTTGCAGCCCGCCCCCGAAGTCGATGTGCAGGCTGGTGTGGCGGGCAATGCGCTCCAGTACGGGCAGGTTCACGGGGCGCTTGGCGCGGGCCCCGTCGAGGTCCACCAGGTGCAGGCGCTTCACGCCGGCGGCCTCGAAACGTTGGGCCACGGCCAGCGGGTCGGCGTCGTAGGTGGTCTGCTGGGCAAAGTCGCCCTCCGTCAGGCGCACGCACTGGCCGTTGATGAGGTCAATTGCGGGAATTATTTCCATGTTGGGGTCTAATGCTTGGTGCTGATAGCGGATCAAAAGAACGTCATGCTGAGCCTGTCGAAGCATCTCTACCGAGGGTAATCAAATACCACCACAACGAAGTGGTAGAGATGCTTCGACAGGCTCAGCATGACCGTTGTTTTATCACGGGCTTACAGCTTGAGAAAGTTTTCCAGGATGCGGGTGCCGACGGGACCGCTCTTTTCGGTGTGGAACTGCACGGCGTAGAAGTTCTCGTGCTGCACGGCGGCACTGAATGGCGCGGGGTACGAGGCCTCGGCAATGGTGTACTCGCCCACCGGGGCGTAGTAGCTGTGCACGAAGTACACGTAGTCCTCGGCGCTGAGGCCTTCGAACAGCGGACCGCGCAAGGCCTGCAGGTTGTTCCAGCCCATGTGCGGCACTTTGTATTCCGGCGTGGCCGGAAACCGCACCACGTCGAACGGCAGAATCCCGAGCAGTTCGGTGCCGCCACCTTCCTGGGTGTGGCGGCCCAGCAACTGCATGCCTAGGCAGATGCCCAGGAACGGCTGCGTGAGCGTAGGCAGCAACTCATGCAGGCCCTGGGCGCGCAGCTCCCGCATGGCGGAGGCGGCCTCGCCCTCACCCGGGAACAGCACCTTATCGGCCCGGCGAATCACATCGTGGTCGGCCGTGAGCGTGGCCTGCACGCCCAGCCGTTCCAGCGCAAACAGCACCGACTGCACGTTGCCGCCTTTGTAATCTACTATGGCTATTTCCATTTGAACATATCGAGTGAAGGACGTTGCTTTATCTTTTGTTTAAATAAATGTTTAAGGAGGTTTCCCCTTGTAAATCATCATCCTGACTGGAACCGAAAGCCTTGTTACGGTAGCACGAATCGGTGCAAGGTGTAAGGACCTTCGCTTCAGTCAGGATGACAGTTGTGCGTGCAAATCACGTGTAACCAGCTCTTTATCCATTTGTTTAAACAAATGGATAAACTACAAAATGCCTTTCGTACTGGGGATTTCCATGCGGCCGGCGTCGCGCACCAGCGCCATTTTGATGGACTTGGCTACGGCCTTGAAAATGGCTTCGATCTTGTGGTGCTCGTTCTGGCCCTCAGCTTTGATGTTGAGGTTGCAGCGGGCGGCGTCGGAGAAGCTCTTGAAGAAATGGTAAAACATTTCGCAAGGCATATCCCCTACTTTCTCGCGCTTGAACTCGGCATCCCACACAATCCAGGGGCGGCCCGAGAAGTCGATGGCGGCCTGAGCCAGCACGTCGTCCATGGGCAGCAGGAAGCCGTAGCGGGCCAGGCCGCGCTTATCCCCGAGGGCCTGAGTGAAGGCTTCGCCCAAAGCAATGGCCGTGTCCTCGATGGTGTGGTGCTCGTCGATGTGCAGGTCGCCCTGCACCGTGATTTTCATATCCACGCCCGAGTGCTTGCTGAGCTGGTCGAGCATGTGGTCGAAGAAGCCCAGGCCGGTGTGCATCTCGGAGCGGCCGTTGCCGTCGAGGTTCAGCTCGATGCTGATTTTGGTTTCGTTGGTGTCACGTTGTACCACGGCGGTACGGGCGGGCAGCCGCAGAAACTGGTATATTTTCTCCCAGCTCATCGTGGTCAGCGCGGCGCGCTCGTCGCCCTCCCCTTCCGGCTTCAGCAGAATAGACTGGCAGCCCAGGTTCTGGGCCAGCTCCACGTCGGTCAACCGGTCGCCGATGACGAAGGAGTTTCTGAGGTCATAGCCGCTGCCCTCGCCTAGGTACTGAGTGAGCATGCCGGTACCGGGCTTGCGGGTAGGCAGGTTCTCGTGGGAAAAGCTCCGGTCGATATGCTCGCGCACGAACTCCACTCCTTCCGAGCGTAGCACGTCGAGCATCATGGTGTGAGCCGGCCAGAAGGTATCCTCCGGGAAGCTCTCGGTGCCGAGACCGTCCTGGTTGCTCACCAGCACCAGCTCGTAATCCAGCTCGCGGGCAATGCGCGAGAGGCCGGTGATGGCACCGGGCACAAACTGAAATTTTTCCCGCGTCAGCGCGTCCACCTGGAAATCCGTCGGCGGCTCGATGAGGATGGTGCCGTCCCGGTCAATGAAGAGTACTTTTTTCATGAAGAGAATTCTTGGTGCCGAACCACTACAATCCGACAGCCGGAAATAAACAGTGAAACAACGGCCGACTTACTCAGTCGGCTGGCAAAAGGGTTCGGATGAAATCCGCGTAGGCATCGCCCAACGGCAACTCCAGATTAAGTGCGAGCCGCCGGCGCATCGTTTCCACGGGCTCCTGCGTGTGCGGGTTGAGGCCGGCTTTCGGATACTCTTCCCAGTACAAACCCAGACCCCGCTTTTGCCAGGCCGGCAACTCATTATAATTAATACCGTGCGCGAAAAGCAAATCGTGCTTGGTTGCGGTGCGCTGGCCTTTCACCTGCACCGTAGCTTCGGCTACAGAGCTACCCTGTTTGCGCAGCAACCAGTAGCAATGCGCATTCAGGGAGTTGCGCGCAGCGTCTTCCTGGCGCCACCGAAAATAGTCTACCACATTATCCCGGCGCGGCAACTGGGAAATTCGGCAGTCAAATACTCCTATATCACCGAGCAGCAGCGAGAATTTGGCGGAAGCCTCCCCCGCCAGTACCGACGTGTACTTGCGCAGCTTACGGCCGAAAGAGTCCTCCGAAGGATGCAGCAGCAGGGAAATTTCGTCGCTTTGCGTATAGCCGTACACGATTCGGAAACCACATTCCAGCAAGTGCCGGGTGGTTTCAGCCATATAGTCGCGCATGCGCACATCGAAGGGAGCTTCAAACGGATGTACTTCCTTGGTCAGGCGGGTAAACCCACGGCCGTCCAGGCGCGCCACCAGATACAGGCCAGGCAACGCGCAATGGTCGTGGGCGGTTTCGAATACGCGCAGTCGCGCGTCGAGGTCATTAAATTTCATCCTGCCAGTTGGTCACGTCGAATTCCTGATTGCCGAGCGGGCGCACAAAGTATAGCTGCTCGAAGCCCTCAGCGCGGGTAGGCAGCTCCAGCCGATTGCGGGTGGCCCGAATACCCTTGTCGGGTATCTGCCGTTCCGGCGGACGCTGCTGGTTGCGCACCAGTGCCTCCGCCGCCACCGACTGAAAGAAATAGCCAACTACCTCAAACCCCGCCGCCCGGGCCGCCGACAGATATACGGCCCGCTCAGCCTGCGTGGGGTTCGTGTTATCTATCACGCAACGCTGCTGGGTTTCCAGGCACAACTCTAGCAACCGCCGTTCCCGGTGGCGCGTCCGCAGCAGGTCCATACTGATGCGCACGTGCGTATGGAAAAACCGCTGTTGATAAAACGTCGATTTTCCGGTAGCCTGAATTCCGCAGAACAGCACAAGCTGCATGGTAAGGTATGTTAGATAAGAAGTGTCGGGGTCAGACTTACAATTTCAGCTGCTTCAGCTTTAACACAAGCATCCAAACCGACAGACGACTCAAGTGTGCAGATAAGGTCGATGCCTTGCTCATCAAATTTTAAATTAAAGATGACGTTCTGATGACTGAATCCATCAAAGTCGATTTCCTTGATGCCCGTGAACCGAAGTTCGATTTCGCAGTGCTTGACCTGACGAAAATATCCCTGCGCATCGGTTGACGCAGACGACTGAAATGCGGCTAGTACGAAAGTAACTGTCGGATAATAGCCCGGATTAGCTTCAAAGGCCACCTTCTTTACTTCCGCATCGTGGAAATTCGGCCAGTACCCGAAGTGCTCAAGAACTAGGGACGCATTGGCTATTCGGCCAATCACAGGATTTTCGCTCATGGCTCGGACTTGATTAATGAACGAAACGGTAGAGATGCTTTGACTTCGTTCAGCATGTCGGGCTCTACTCCTTATATATACTACCCCGCAACCGCAAACTCCCGCAGGGCTTGGAGCAGCAGCTCGTTCTCGGCGGGGGTGCCCATGGTGAGGCGGAGCGTGCCGGCGCAACCGGGCTGGGTAGTGCGGTTGCGCACGATAATGCCCCGGGCAACCAGGAAATCGTACACGGCCGTGGCATCGGGACGGAATCGCACCAGCAGGAAGTTGGCATCCGAGGGGAACACCTCCGCCACAATGGGCAACGCGGGCAGGCGCTCCTGCAGCCAGTCGCGGCCTACCAGCAGCTGCCGGCGCAGCGCCTCAAACCGGTCGGCGTCGCGCAGGGCCTGCAGGGCGAACCGCTGCGTAGCCTCCGACACGTTGTAGGGCGGCTTGATTTTGTTGAGGTAGCCGATGATTTCCGGCGAGGCGAAGGCCATGCCCAGGCGCAGGCCGGCCAGCCCCCAGGCCTTCGAGAAGGTTTGCAGCACCACCAGGTTGGGGAATTCAGCCAGGCGGGTGGTCCAGCTGGGGGCAGCGGCGAAATCGGCGTAGGCCTCATCTACCACCACCAGCCCGCGGAAACCGCGCAGAATTTCCTCCATATACTCGGCGTGGAGCAGGTTACCGGTAGGGTTATTGGGCGAGCAGAGCCACACGATTTTGGCATCCGAAGCCAGCACGCCGGCCACGATTTCGGGCGAGAGCTGGAAGTCGGGCGTCAGTTGCAGGCGCTCCACGCGCACATCGTTCAGGTTGGCGGCCACCTCGTACATGCCGTAGGTGGGCGGCAGGATGAGCAGGCTGTCGTGGCCGGGCACGCAGGTGAGGCGCACCAGCAGGTCGATGGCTTCATCGGAGCCGTTGCCGAGGAAAATCTGCTCGGGGCGCACGGCTTTGAACTGGGCCAGCTCCTGCTTCACGGCGCGCTGCAACGGGTCGGGGTAGCGGTTGAACTGGTCGGGGCCGGCGCTGCCGAGGCTGTTCTCGTTGGCGTCGAGCATGACCTGGGCCTCGCCCTGGAATTCGTCGCGGGCCGACGAGTAGGGCTTCATATCCCGCAGGTTGGGGCGTACGAGGCTATCAAGGTTGAACATGAATCACGGATTTAGACGGATTATTCGGATTTCACGGATTTTGTAAAACGGCCGGCGGTGGTTCAGTAGCCCAGGGTTTATACCCTGGACTATGGAGCGGTTGTCGATCTGGCGTTGGCAAGCGAGATGCTTCGACAAGCTCGGCATGACGTTCTACTTCATCCAATCGTTACTGCTCCCCACCGGCCAGGGCTTCCAGGCGGAGGGTTACGGCGCGGGCGTGGGCGCGGAGGCCTTCGGCTTCGGCCATGGTTTCTACCACGGGGCCCACGTTTAGCAGGCCTTCGGAGGTGAGGCGCTGGAAGGTGATTTTCTTCAGGAACGAATCCAGCGACACGCCGCTGTAGTTGCGGGCGTAGCCGTTGGTGGGCAGCGTGTGGTTGGTGCCCGAAGCATAGTCGCCCACGGCTTCCGGGGTGAGGTGACCCAGGAACACGGAGCCGGCGTTGGTCACGCCTTCGGCCAGTTGCTCGGGGTTGCGCACGGCCAGAATCAGGTGCTCGGGCGCGTATTGGTTCGAGAAGTATAACATTTCTTCCGGCGTGCGCAGCAGGATGGCGCGGCTTTCGGTCAGGGCCTGGGCGGCTACCTCGGCCCGGGGCAGCTCGCGCAGCTGGCGCTCCACCTCGGCTTTGGTCTGCTCCAGCATCGACAGCGAGTCGGACAGCAGAATCACCTGCGAGTCGGGGCCGTGCTCGGCCTGGCTGAGCAGGTCGGCGGCCACGAAAGCCGGCGTGGCCGATTCGTCGGCAATAACCAGCACCTCGGAGGGGCCGGCCGGCATATCAATGGCCACGCCGTAGCGGGTGGCCAGCTGCTTGGCGGCCGTCACGTAGCGGTTACCGGGCCCGAAAATCTTGTCCACGGCCGGCACCGAGTCAGTACCGCCGCTCAGCGCGGCCACGGCCTGGGCCCCGCCGGCTTTCACGATGGTGCTGATGCCTAGCAGCTGGGCCGTGAACAGGATGATGGGGTTCACCGAGCCGTCCTTCTGGGGCGGGGTGCAGAGCACGATTTCGGGGCAGCCGGCCAGGCGGGCGGGCACTCCCAGCATCAGAAGGGTGCTAAACAGCGGCGCGGTGCCGCCCGGAATGTAGAGGCCCACGCGCTGCACGGGCACCGCCCGCCGCCAGCACGTCACGCCCGGCATGGTTTCCACGCGCTCTTCCTGCGGGATTTGCGCTTTGTGGAAGCGCAAAATATTGGCGTGCGCCTGCCGGATGGCCGTTTGTAGCTCCGAAGGCACCTGGGCCGCAGCCGCGGCCAGCTCCTCGGGCCCCACGTGCAGACCAGCCGAAAGGTCGGCCCCGTCGAACTGGCGGGCGTAGTCAAGCAGGGCCGCGTCGCCCCGCTGGCGCACGTCCTCGAAAATCTGCTGCACGCGCTGCTCCACGTCCTGGGCCTGCTGCTGGGCCGCCCGCTGCTGCAGCGCCGCCCACTCCGGCTGGGATGGATATTGGAAGATGTTCATCTGGAATAGTGCTTGGTGCTTAGTTGTTAGTGCTTAGTATTTCAAAACCCATTTACTAGGCACTAAGCACTAACAACTGAGCACTAATCAGGAAATCATTTTCTCAATCGGGAGCACCAGGATGCCTTCGGCGCCGACGGCTTTGAGCTGGCTGGTGATGTGCCAGAAGTCATCCTCGTTCACCACCGACTGCACCGACACCCAGCCTTCCTCGGCCAGGGGCGTCACGGTGGGCGACTTGATGCCGGGCAGCAGGGACTTTACCGCATCCAGCGAGGCCACGGGGGCATTGAGCAGGATGTACTTGTTGCGGCGGGCGCGGCGTACGGCCTGCATCCGGAACTGCAGCTGCTCCAACAGCTCCCACTTTTCGGCGCTCAGGTTCTGGTTGGCGATGAGTACGGCTTCGGAGCGGAACACGGTTTCCACCTCGCGCAGGCCGTTGCCCAGCAGCGTGGAGCCGCTGCTCACAATATCACAGATAGCCTCGGCCAGCCCGATGCTGGGCGCAATTTCCACCGAGCCGCTGATGGTGTGCAGGTTGGCTTTTACGCCGCGCTCCGCGAGGTAGTCGCCCAGAATGCGCGGGTACGAGGTGGCAATGTTCACGCCCTGCAAATCCTCGATGGAATCATAGGTGGCGGCGCGGGGCACGGCCAGGCTCAGGCGGCACTTGCTGAAGCCCAGGCCTTCCACTTCCAGGCTGGGGAAACCAGCTTCCACCAGCACGTTCTGGCCCACGATGCCCAGGTCGGCCACGCCGTCCTGCACGTAGCCGGGAATGTCGTCGTCGCGCAGGTAGAGGATTTCGAGGGGAAAGTTGGTGGCTTCGGTTTTGAGCTTGTAGGAAGCCGAGAGGAAGCTAATGCCGCATTCCCGAATCAGGTTCAGGGAATCTTCGCTTAAGCGGCCCGATTTCTGGATGGCCAGACGGAGCATATTCTTTGAATTAGGAATTATGAATTAGGAGTTCGGAATTGGCCACTGGAGCCAGAACGTAATCGTAATTCAGAACAGGTTGGTGGGGAAACGGGGAAGAGGACCCTGACGTTGGAAAAAGGCCAGTAGAAGGCCGGGCCACCAGTTTGCGGGGGCCGGGGAACCAAGTGCGGTTCGCCCAACGGGGTCAATATGATGCGTTCATTCCTCTAGAAAGAGGAATGGTGCCCGTGATGATGGTGGTGCTTCGACTCAGACGCGCAGGCCTCGGCCAGGCGACCCGCTACGGGGGCGGCCGGGTGGCTCAGGGGGCACAGAAACAGCGCGGAGAATTGCATACGGGGCTTAGAGTAGCGGGACAAAGGTAGGAGGCAAACGGCAGGATGAAAATTTTTGCGGGAAAAAGTTAACCGAAAGCCAGAACTTTACGGTTCGCCCGCTCTTTCCGGCCAATTTTCTGGCACTATTGTTTCAATAGGCCGGTTGCCGGGTTTTCTACTCCTATTGCCGCTGCTTATGACCTTGATAAAACGCGCTAGTGTATGCTTATGGCTTAGCCTGGGTGGCGTGTCGCTGGTTCAGGCCCAAACAACTCCTGCCCCCGCACCAGCACCTACTTCAGTACCAACGGCTACACCTGAGGTGCCCACTCCCGCTGCGGCTGCTCCTACCCCAGCCACCCCGGTACCGGCACCCGTCTCCGCTATGCCCGCCACCGGCCCGATCCAACTGCCGGTACCGCAGGCTAGCCCCCGGGCGCAGGTGATGCAATCAGTGGGCCTCACGGATATTACCGTGGAGTATCATTCGCCGGCCGTGCGCAACCGCAACGTGTGGGGCGGCCTGGTGCCCTACGACCAGGTATGGCGGGCCGGGGCCAACGAGAACACCATCATCAGCTTCTCCACGCCCGTACTGCTGAAACAGCAGCTGCTGCCGGCCGGGCGCTATTCCTATTACGTAGTGCCCCACCAGGACCGGGACTGGGAGCTGGTGCTCAACAAAGTAACCACGCACTGGGGAAACGAAGGCTACGACCAGCGCGACGACATTATCCGGGTGCCCGTGATGCCCGAAACGGCCCCTTTCCACGAAAACCTCACGTATTGGTTTTCCGACATCAAGCCCACCGGTGCTCACCTGAACCTGACCTGGGAAAAACGCACCCTGATGCTGCCCATTGAAACGGAAGTACACAAGCAGGTGATGGCCGGCATGGAGCAGGTGCTGCAGCAGCACCCTAACGACTGGCAGCTGCTGGCGCAGGCCGCAGACTACCTGGTGCAGAACAATATCCAGCCCGAGCGGGCGCTTACGTACATCAACGAGTCACTGAAGCTGCAGGACGCGGCCACCAATAATTGGATTAAGGCGCGGCTACTGGCCCAGCAACAGGATTTCGGCACGGCCATCGTGTACGCCCGCAAAGCCATTAAGCTCGGCGACAAGGAAGATACTGCCTTCAAGTCGCAGCTGCCGAACATGCGCATTGCCCTCACGGAGTGGCAGGCCAAAGCGTACTAGATTAGCCCCACGCGAAGCTAAAAAGGCAAAGCGCTGACGCAGCCTGTAGCGGGCCACGTCAGCGCTTTGCCTTTTTACCCACCAGCTAAAACCGGGCAATAACGCGCAGGTTCACGAGGCGGCGTGAGAGGAAATTGGGTACGGAATACGTGACGCCGTTCAGGTCCTGAATGTAGTTGTAGCCGGCCAGGTTGTCGGCTCCCAGCACATTCAGCACTTCCAGACTCACCCAGAGAGTGCGCAGCTGCACAGTACGGCCCTGCTGCTCCTCTACCGCCGTGCGCAGGCTCAGCACCTTGGTAAAGCCCAGGTCGGCGCGCTTATAGCTGCGGGTGAGCCTGCTGGTGCCGCGCAAATCGGGCAAATCGGGCGGGCTGAAGGGCAAACCCGTGCCGAAGACCAGGTTCACGTAGCCTTTCACCGAGGGGTTGCCGGGCAGGTTGTCCTGCAGAAATACGCCCAGATTCACCCGCTGGTCGGAAGGCCGGCGGATATAGCCCTTGGGCACGCGGCCGGTGACCGTGCCGTTGGCGAAGGTGTTGATGGAGTCGTTGGCCAGGTTTTCCCGGGTGGTGAGCACGCCCAGGCTAAACCACGACTCGGTGCCGGGAATGAACTCCCCACTCACGCGGGCATCCACCCCGGCGGCGTAGGCGCGGGCTTCGTTGTTGGCGAAGTAGCGCAGCCGTACATTGTCGATGTCGTAGGGCACCACATCGGTGAGGTACTTGTAGTAGGCTTCGCCGGTGAACCGGAACGGGCGGCCCCACTGGGTAAAGCGCAGCTCATTGCCCACAATGAAATGCAGGGAGCGTTGGGCCCGCAACTCCGTGTTCAGCACAGCCTGCTGATCCTGGAGCGCGCCGGTCTGGTTGCGCAACTCCCGGTAAAACGGGGGCTGGTGGTACAGGCCCACGGCCGCTTTCCACGACAGGCGCGGGTTGCGGGCACTGGTGAAGGCGTATTGCACCCGGGGGCTGAAGGTGGTTTGCCGGTTGACCGTCCAGTAGCTGGCCCGGGCCCCGTACGTGAGCGTGCGCAGGGAATCAAACCGGATGGTGTGCTGCAGGTAGCCCTGGGTGCGGGTGCTTTCCAGGTTCAGCGTCGAAACCAACCGGGTGCGGCGGGCTTCCGGCACAAAATCCGCCGAGTCCACGAAGCTGTATTCGTTCAGCACGTCTTCAATTCGCTCCCGGCCGGTTTTCAGCCCCCAGCGCACCGTGTTTCGGTTACCGGGCGTCCAGGTACCGCGGGTTTCCAGGGTGGCAATGCGGGCCAG
Source organism: Hymenobacter sp. 102 (assembly GCF_049949205.1). NCBI lineage: Bacteria > Pseudomonadati > Bacteroidota > Cytophagia > Cytophagales > Hymenobacteraceae > Hymenobacter > Hymenobacter sp. 102. The sequence goes on along the minus strand of NZ_CP188172.1, from coordinate 608,819 downwards.
CAGGTTGTTGCGGGAGTGCTGAAACCGGCTGCCCAGCCCGCGCCGGTTCACGTCGTTGCCGTAATTGGGGGAATTCTGGTCCCGGTTGATTTCGGCAATATCATACTGCGCTTCCACGTCCCGGTACTCGAATTCCCGCGAGTACAGCAGCCCACCCAACAGCTCCAGGCGCAGGTTGCGGCCCACGTCATGGTGCAGGCGCAAGCCGCCCTGGTACATATCGTACTGCATCCGCTCCCGGCCGGCGTAGACAATGTACAGGCGCGAGAGCTGGTTAGTGCCGGTGCTAAAGGTGCTCTGCCCGCTTTCCGGATTGAAGCGAAAATCGTTGTGGGCAAACGTGTTGAAGATACCCAGCCCCGTGCGCTCCAGGTTCTCCTTGGGACCCAGGTTGAGGGTAATCAGGCTCTGCCCATCGTAGAACGTGGGGTTGTAGCCGCCCTGCTGCTGCTGCAAAGAGTTGAACACGTAGGTGGCGTTTTTGTAGCGCACCCCGGCCAGGTAGCTCACGCGCTTGTTGGCCGAAGCCGCCCCGGCGTGCACCGTGCCGCCCACCAGACTGGCCGTGGCTGAGCCCTCGAACCGGTCGGGCTGCTTGTACTGAATATCCAGCACCGAGGACAGCTTATCCCCGTATTTCGGCTGCCAGCCCCCGGTCGAAAACTCAATACGGCTCGCCAGATCGGGGTTCACGAAGCTGAGGCCCTCCTGCTGGGCGGCCGTGACCAGAAACGGCCGGTATACCTCAAAGCCGTTCACGTACACCAGGTTTTCCTCGTAGTTGCCGCCCCGCACCGAGTAGGTGCTGGTCAGCTCATTGGTGGTGCTGACGCCGGGCAGGGTTTTAACGATGGCCGAAAAATCCCCGAAGGGCGAGGGAATTTCCTTGGCCGTGCGGGGCTCCAGCTCCAGCACGCTCACCTGCTCGCGGGTATCCGTCGCGTCGGAGCGGCCGCGCACAGTTACGTTGCCCAGGGAACGGCTGTCTTCCTGCAGGGTCAGGGTCAGCTCCCGCTGCGTCGCCAGGTCGAGGACTACCCGCTCGGTGCGGTAGCCCAGGCGGCGGATTACCAGCACGGGCGGTTTGCTGCCCAGCGGGCGCACCACGCTCAGGGCAAACCGCCCCTTATCATCGGTGCTGGTACCGCCGGGCATACCCTCCACGCCCACCGCCACCTGCTCCAGAGGCTGGCCGGCAGCGTCGCGCACGGTACCGGTAAGCAGCACCCGGGCCGGTTGCTGGGCCTGCACCGCAACGGGCCCGGCAACCGCGGCGGCGGCTCCCAGCAGCAACCGTACGCACAGCACGGAGTGGGCGCGGAATTTTCCTGCCATTCGCCGCGGCTTAAGAAAGCTCCTCTCCCTGCACCACTACGGCCAGCTGCCGGCGCATCTCGGCCAGCGTGGCGACGGGGTCGGGCGAGTTGAACACGAACGAGCCGGCTACCAGCGCATCGGCCCCGGCTTCCACCAGCGCCCCGGCATTGTCCAGAGTCACGCCGCCGTCAATCTCAATCAGGGCCTGCGAGCCGCAATCCACCAGCAGCTCCTTCAGGGTCGCCACTTTCCGCAGGGTATTCGGAATGAAGGCCTGCCCCCCGAATCCGGGGTTTACCGACATAAGCAGCACCAGGTCCAGGTCGGCGGCCACGTCCTCTAGCACGCTCACCGGCGTGTGGGGGTTCAGGGCCACGCCTGCCCGGCAGCCCAGCTGCTTGATTTGCTGCACCACGCGGTGCAAATGCGGACAAGCCTCGTAATGCACGGTAATGTTGGCCGCGCCCGCGTCGCGGAAGGCGCTGAGGTAGTGCTGGGGCTCCTCAATCATGAGGTGCACATCAATGGGCTGCTGGCAGTGGCGATGCACGGCCTGCAGCACCGGAATACCGAAGGAGATATTGGGCACGAAGCGCCCGTCCATCACGTCGAAGTGCAGCCAGTCGGCGGCGGAGCCAGCCAGGCGCTCCATTTCAGATTGCAGGTTGCCAAAATCGGCGGCGAGAAGTGAGGGAGCCAGCAGCGGCGCCATTCGACGGGTTGGATTCATAGCGCGAAAGTAACTGAATAGCGCAGGATAGTAACACGCCAAAGCCCGGAAAACTCCGGAACGGCAGGCAATACGGACCGGCTGAAATTCCGGCAACGCTGGCCCGGCAGCGTTTGGTGTACTTGCCCCAAAAAAACGGGCGAACCACTGCCCGCCGTAGCATTTTGTGGTTCGCCCATAAGAGGGAAAGGCTATCGGGAAGGTGCCTGGCTATTTTACCGCTGGCTCCTTTTCCCAGGCGCGCCAGTCCAGCTTGCCGTCCTCCGTTTTGCGCAGGAAGTAGGTGGTATCATCATCGGCCCGCTTGCCGAACGTCACGTCGGCGCGGCAGTCGAGGCATTTGAGACTGGTGTACTTGAACTTGTCCTTGGCCACCCGGCTGGTCAGGTCCAGGTTATCGGAGCCGCAGATACCACACTTGGCCACGTCCGGAAAACTTAGCCGGTCGTATTCGGCCACCACTTCGTGCAGGTTATTGCCTGACACGGTGAAGTGAAAAGTGCGGCGCCCCAGGCGCTTGGTTACCATCATTTGCAGCATTGGTCAAACGAGATTAAGTGAGTGCAGAAACAAGGTCCGTTGGCAGTATGTCTCCGGACCGGAAATCTGGTACAATTTACTAATTTTATTCGCAATTTTACACCCAAACAGGTTAGCAAATCAATGAAAAAAGCAGCCCGCTACGAGCTGCTTTTTTCATTGATTTGCTACTGAGCGGCTATAATTTCACAAACCGTACCACCCGCTGTTCCCGGCCGTTGCTGATGCGACACGTGTACACGCCTTTGCCGAGCACGCCAGGCTGCAGGCGTACGGCAGCCGATGAGGTAGGTCCTACCCGCTGCTCCGAAACCAACCCACCCCGGGCATCATAGATCCGTACCTGGAGCGGCACCGCCTGAAAATCGACGGCCAGCTGCAGGTACAGCTCATCTTCCTTGGAGGGGTTGGGATAGATGAGCAGGTCTTGGCGGGGGGCCGGCGGGGCGGCGGCCAGCGGCACATTGGGATTGGCCAGGTTGTAGGCCCGCACGAAATTGGGAATCCCGTAGCCGGTTTCGTCGTTGGGGGCGGTGGCGCGGGTGCCCGAGCGTTGCAGGAAGCTGATAACCTGCTGGGCCGTGAGCGTGGGGTTGGCCTGCCAGAAACCGGCCACCATCCCGGCCGTTACCGGACAGGCATAGGACGTGCCGTTGCCCCGGGTAACTGCCCCCGAAGGGCTCACGATGGCCGTTTGCACGCCCATAGCTCCGACGTTGGGCTTGATGCGCCCATCGGCCGTAGGCCCGCGGGAACTGAAGCCAGCCACCACCGACAGCGAGTCGGTGGCCCCAACGGTCAGGATTGAATCGGCGTCGGCGGGTGCCGTGATGTAGCGCCAGTTCCCGTTGCCCTCGTTGCCGGCGGCACTTACTACCACCATGCCCACCCGGGCCGCTACCGTGGCCGCCCGCGTAGAAAGGGCCGTGCGCCCGTTCATGTTAGCGTAGGTATAGTCGATGGACGGAAAATCGAAGGTGCTGTAGCCCAGCGAGGAGCTGATGATATCCACCCCCGCCGAATCGGCTTTTTCGGCGGCAATCAGCCAGTTGGCTTCTTCGATGGGGTGCTCCGAGGCCACATCCTCGGTGATGTACAGCCGGAAGGTAGCCTTGGGAGCCGTGCCAATGTAAAGCCCCGATTGGTTGGCTCCGATGGCCGACAGGCAGTGCGTGCCGTGGCTGTTGCTGGTGAATACCTGCGTGGATTTGCTAACCACGTTGAAGGTGCTGGCCAGCCGCTGCTCCGAGAAGATGGAAGCGAAAGCAGAAGCTGTATTTACGCCCGGAAAGCCCGCATCGAACACGGCAATCTGCATCCCTTCGCCCCGGTAGCCGGCGTCGTGCATCTGCACGGCCCCAATCATCTGGGCCTGAGTGTAGGCTTTGCCGTACTGGCTGCGGGTGCCGCGCTCCAGCACCTGCGGCTCGTCCGGATCTTCGCCCTTGGGCTTGCGGGTACCGGGCAAACCCCGGTTCAGGGTCTGGGCCGAGCGGATGAAGGACAAGGCCTGCACCTGCTGCAGCGTGGCGGAGTCGCAGGCTACAACGGCGGCGTTAAACCAACGGGAAGTATACCACAGCTGCACGCCGGACACGGCTTTCAACTGCTGCACATAGGCCGGCGACACGGGCAAATCCCGGGGCAGCACGGCAATATTCTGCCGCTGCCGGCGTTGAATAGCCCGGGCCGAGAGAAAGGCCTGTGGATTGGTAACGGTAAATGGCGTACCCGCTTTGTCCTTGAAGTAAATGAGGTGCTTGCGGATGGTGCCGGCCGTTTTGGCGGGCGTACCCGCTTGAAGAAGAGGCCCGGGGGCGGCAGCGTGCGTTAGAACGGCCGAACAGCTCAGGGCGGCGGTGAGCAGGAGGCGGGATGAAACCATTCAAAAAAGGATTGGCGTGCCGGAAGATACAACGCGCCCCGGTAAATTCACAGTTTCGGCCCCGGAAACCAGGGCGGATGTGCCACGCTGGTAGGGTGCCGCGTTAAGGCAGCGTGTAGAAATTACTGCCCGCTTTCCACAAGCACTTCTCTGCGCGACTGGCCGATTATGAAGTTTCGTCGGTCGCAGGAGCCACCATTAATGGAGCAATGATCAATCGAACGTTTGTATCGGTACACAGGTCCGATTCCTTTCGCAAACGTGGCCCGCACAATATTGGTAGTCTTGTTATTGATATTTGGCCCTCCGGGGTCCGTTGGAAAGATAAAAGGGGTTGATAAATCATTCGTTACTGTCACGGTATTCTCGTAGGAAAACTGCTTCGTTCCGGAAGCAATAGTAAATGGTTCTCCTACCGCCCGGTAAAACCGGGTAGGTTCCCGATTTACCTGCTTTGCGGTGTCAGGGGCATAAAATCCGGTATTACTCCAAGATTTATTTTCTACCACCGGAAACACCAGTTCCACCGAGCGCCGGTTGCTGCGCTGCTCCGTGAGAAAGTTTTTGCCCACCGTTACGGTCAGCACTGAATCGACGGCCCAGGCATCGGTGGCGGTGGCCCGGCGGGAGCGGATCACGCGGTACACCGGCTGCCCGGTGGCATCTGGAGTTAGCTCGGCGGCTACCTGCTCCCGGAACTGGAAGCGGCTGGCGGTGGGCACGTTGTTGCGCCAGGTGGTATCGGCCACGTCATAGATGCGGTAGGCCCCTACGGCTAGCGGATAGTACTCCGGGCCGGGGTTGGGCAGTATCTCGGCGTCGTTGTTGCAGCCGGCCACGGCCGACCCGAGCAGCATAATCAGTAGCGCGCCGGCCGCCGGCCGCCCCCAGGTAAACGAATATTCTTGCTTCATATCATGAAATTCACTGGCTGAAAGTACGCTTCCTTTGGCAACTTCCGGTACTGTCCGCTTGAACGGACCTCACCCCCGCGCAGTTCCGCGCCGGACGCGGCCAGACTGCTAAACGCACGAAAGCCGATTTTCTGACAGCAGAAAACCGGCTTTCGTGCGTTTAGCAGTACTAGCTAAGGGCCACTGCTACGGAAGGCTCGGGAATTTCGCCGATGGTATGGCGCTCAATCCAGCCCCCGCCCAGTACATCCTGCCCGTCGTAGAACACAGCGGCCTGGCCGGGCGTCACGGCGTGCACCGCTTCCTCGAAGTACACGTAGATTTTGTCGCCCTTCTGCTCCAGGAAAGCCGGGGAGCCGTCGTGGTTGTAGCGGATTTTGGTGGTGCTGGGCACCAGGCCGCGACCCTCCAGGGAAGCATATTTGCCCATGTTGAGCTTGCCCACCACCGTACGGGTGCTGGCCAGATCATCGAAGTTGCCGAGTACCACGCGGTTGGTTTCAGGGTCGATGGCCGTGACGTAGGCCGGGAAACCCAGGGCCACGCCCAGCCCCTTACGCTGCCCGATGGTGTAGAACGGGTAGCCTTCGTGCTTGCCCACCACCGTGCCGTCGCGCAGTACAAACTCGCCGCCGGCCACGCGCTCCTCCAGGCCCGGCACCCGGCGGCGCAGGAAGCCGCGGTAGTCATTGTCGGGAATAAAGCAGATTTCGTAGCTCTCGGGCTTGTTCACCAGCTCGGTGAAGCCCCGCTCCCGGGCGAAATCGTAGATGGCCGTTTTGCGCAGCTGGCCCAGCGGGAACAGCGTGCGGGCCAGGCTTTCCTGCGTGACGCCCCACAGCGCGTAGCTCTGGTCCTTGTTATCATCAAGGCCTTTGCTGATGACGTAGCGGCCGTTTTCCTGGCGCACCTGGGCGTAATGGCCGGTGGCAATGAACTCGCAGCCCAGCTGGTCGGCCCGGCGCAGCAGCGCGTCCCACTTGATGTGGGTGTTGCAGAGTACGCAGGGGTTGGGCGTGCGCCCGGCCAGGTACTCCTCGGTGAAGTTGCTGATGACGAAGTCGCCGAACTCGTCGCGGATGTCGATGATGTAGTGGGGGAAGCCCAGTTCCACGGCAATCTGCCGGGCGTCGTTGATGCTGTCGAGGGAACAGCAGCCGGTTTCCTTCTTGCTGCCGCCCGCCGAGGCGTAATCCCAGGTTTTCATGGTCATGCCCACCACTTCATACCCTTGCTCGTGGAGCATCACGGCTGCCACGGAGCTGTCGATGCCGCCGCTCATAGCGACGAGCACCCGTCCTTTCGTTGTATTCATACGTGAATCAAATTGCGCCCGAAGCGTGAAAGGTTCCGGCCGAATGGGCAAAGATACGATGTGGAGATATGAATGATGAGAGTTGAGTTATGAATGATGAGAGATGAATTGGCCGGTGGCTCTGGCTGGGCCGGGATGCGGTGGCCTGCGCTACCAGGTTGGCCCCATCATCCACCATGAAATCAGAATCGTCAGGCTGCCGTCCCAACTCATAACTCATCATTCATAATTCAACTCTCATCATTCACACCATATTTCCTCCGAATATTGCAGGCGCAATGCCGGCCCGAGGCCTGCAGGGCGTTTCCGACAGTCATTTTTCACTTGCCTTCCCTATCTATGTCCTTGCTAGTTCCCGTGCTGGTGCGCGGCATCAATAACCTCTCCGACGCCCGCTACTGCGCCGGCATGGGGGCCGATTCGCTCACCTTCCGCCTCGATCCTGCCTTTGCTGACCACCTGACGCCCGAGGCCGTACAGGAGCTGAGCGGCTGGGTGGCCGGCGTGCAGCTCATCGGCGAGTTCGATACGCTGCCGGTGGAAGATATCAACCGCCTCGTGCAGCAATGCGGCCTGCACGCGGTGCTGCTGCATCGCCGCCGCCCCGCCGACGAGCTGGCCCAGCTTATGGTACCAGCCCTGAAGCTGACGGCCTGGGTGCAGGATATGATGCCCGAAGACGTGGACCTGCGCTTTCGCGAGCAGGCCCCGCACTACCAGGGTTTCGTGCTGGCCACGCCCCCTTCGCCCCTGCCCAACGCCGCCGAGCTGCTGCGCCTCACCGAGCAGGCCCGCACCTACTCGCTGTGGCTGGGAGCCGGCTTCGCCCCCGATAACCTGCGCAGCTTCGTGGAGACGCTGCGCCCGGCCGGCATCGTGCTGCAGGGCGGCGACGAAATCAAGCCCGGCCTGCGCGACTTCGACGAAATGGAGGCCGTATTCGATCAGCTGGAAGAAGAATAAGCCAACCTGCCCCGGAAACAACGGAGCCCCGAACGTGTCGTTTCGGGGCTCCGCGGTTTTCTGGGGTTGTCAGGCCATTACCGTCAGCAGCGAGTAGATGGGCTCGGTAAGCGCCGCCGGGCCGTGCAGGCGCAAGTGGCGGGCGGCTTCGGGCCGGGGCAGGCTTTTGGTGAACAGCCGCCACGCCACGGCTCCGTCCAGCTCGATGCTGGCCGCTATTGCGCCGGGGTTGTGCTGTCCCAACTCCCAGCCTGCCGGGGTGCAGACCAGAAACCAGGTTGCGGGCGCGGGGCCAGTCAGCTGCACCTGCACTACGGTGCCGGGGGCCGCCGCCACGGCGCGGTAGTGGTGTGGCAGGGCCTGGGCGCAGGTAGCCAGAAACGGCGCGTACAGCGCCGGCTCCAGCAGCGGCCCCTCCTGCCCAACGGCCTGCCGGATCTGCTGCTGGTGGTGCCACTTCTCGGTGTACTCGCGGGCAATGTGGAAGTGATTGGTTGACTCGGATTCCCCGGCCCAGGCCACGGCAAAAGCAGCCGGCGCGGCCGGATCAAGGCTTGTCAGGAAGTCGTTATACTGAGGCCCTACGGCGGCCAGCAGCTCCAGCAGCACGGCCGGACTCAGCCGTTGGCCGGCCGCTACCCAGGAGTTGTTGAGCGCGTTGAGGTAGGTTACCACATCGGCGTAATCCCCGCTCGCCGGCCCCTGACCGGCAAAGTGCCCGTCGCGCAGCATGGACAGGCTGCGCAGGCTGCCATCGAGCAGGTGCAGGGCCACGGCGTGTACCGTCCAGCCGGGCGCCAGCGTGGGCCGCTGCCAGTCGGCCGGGCTGAGGCTGCGCAACACCTGCAGCAGCAGGTCATCAAGCACCGGAAACAGCGGCAGGGTATCAGGAATCCGGACGGGCTGCATCAGTAGTGAGTAGTGAGTAGTGAGTAGTGAGTAGTGAGCAGGCACGAAAAAGCGGAAATACGGGTTGCCGGATTTCCGCTTTTTCAGGCTTTGAGTATTAGCCAGAGCCGGTTGCTGCGTTCCTGTTCGTTGCACGCGCATAGGCTGGATGCTACGGTCTAGCTCACCTGGAACTGCAGGTACTTGATGGGCACGCCGACGGAGCGGTATTTACGCTCGAAGGTGGTCTGGATGTCCTCGGCGTGGGGTAGCAGCTCGGGGGTGGCGTACAGGTCCTTGGTGTGGGCCAGGATGGTGGCCCCGGGGCGCTGCTGCACGGTTTCGAGGGAGTAGTCGAACAGGTCCTCGTTGTCGGTTTTGAGGTGAATCAGGCCGCCGGGGCGCAGAATCTGCTGATACAGGTCGAGGAAGCGCGGATACGTCAGGCGGCGCTTGATGTCCCGGTCGCGGGGGCGCGGGTCGGGGAAGGTTATCCAGATTTCGTGCAGCTCGCCGGGGGCGAAATGCGTGAGCAGATCGTGGGCCCGGGTGCGCACCCAGCCGACGTTGGTCAGACCCATTTCCTCGGCCCGGGAATTGCCCCGCCAGATCCGGTCGCCCTTGATGTCGAGGCCCAGAAAATTGCGCTCGGGGTAGCGCTCGGCCAGGCCCACGGTGTACTCGCCCTTACCGCAGCCTACTTCCAGGGTAATCGGGTTCGGGTTCTGGAAAAAAGCCTCGTGCCAGCGGCCGCCGAGCTGTTGGTAGGTGTCTTTGCCGGGTTCTACCACACTGGCCCGTTCGGCATTTTCGGCAAAGCGCTTCAGTTTTACTCGACTCACTCTATTCGTTTTTGGTTGGTTGTTTTTCGTTGTTCGCCGTTTGATTTTGGTAGTTGTAAACCGTGGATGCGCCTTGCAGCCCACGAAAAACGAATCCCCAAAAACGAACCACGACGTTACAGCTCCTCAATCTCCGCCACTACAAAGGTACTGCCCCCGATGAAGACCACATCATCGGCGGCGGCGGCGGCGCGGGCAGCGGCCACGGCGGCCGGCACCGGGCCGTACGCGCGGCCCTGCAGGCCCAGGGCCGCAGCCCGCTCGGCCAGCTCGTCGGCCGGCAAAGCCCGCGGAATACTGGCCTGGCAGAAGTAGTAGGTGGCTTCCCGGGGCAGCAGGGCCAGCATCTTGCTCACGTCCTTGTCATTGACGACGCCCAGCACGAAGTGCAGCTGCCGACGCGGCAGCCGGGCCAGCTGCCCGGTAATGAAGCGGATGCCCGCCTCGTTGTGGCCCGTGTCGCAGACCACCAGCGGGCGGCGGCCCAGTATCGTCCAGCGGCCCCGGAAGCCGGTGAGGCGGCGCACTTCCCGCAGGCCTTCCCGCACGGCCGCTTCCGGAATGGCAAAGCCCTGGTCGCGCAGCTCCTCCACCACGGCCAGCACGCCGGGCAGGTTCAGGCGCTGGTAGTCGCCCACGAGGGCCAGCTCCAGGTCGGGCAAATACGGCGCTTCGTTGCGCAGCACCTGGAGGCGCTGCGTAGGCTCGTCGGGGGCCGGTTCCTGCACCAGTTCCACCCGGAACTGCTCGTCGGCAAACTGCAGCGGGGCCGCTTCGGCGGCGGCTTTTTGGCGGAACACGTCGGCTACCTCGGGCTGGGTCTGGCTGATGATGGCGGGCACACCGGGCTTGATGATGCCGGCTTTTTCGGCCGCAATGAGTGGCAGTGTCTCGCCCAGCAGGTTCTGGTGGTCGAGGCTGATGTTGGTGATGAGCGACACCAGCGGCCGGATGATGTTGGTGGAGTCGAGCCGCCCGCCCAGCCCCACTTCCACCACGGCCACGTTCACCTGCTGCTCGGCAAAGTAAGCAAAGCACAGGGCCACGCACATTTCAAAAAACGAGGGCTGCACCTCATCAAACAACCCGCGCCACCGGGCCACCCACTGCACCAGGTAGCCAGGGTCCAGGTCCTGGCCGTTTACCTTAATGCGCTCCGTGAACTCCTTAAGGTGGGGCGAGGTGTAGAGGCCTACTTTGTAGCCGGCAGCCTGCAGAATGGCGGCCAGCAGGTTACTGGAGCTGCCTTTGCCGTTGGTGCCGGCCACGTGCACGCAGCGCAGCCGCCGCTCGGGGTTGCCCATGGCCGCGGCCAGCGCCTCGGTGCGTTCCAGCCCCGGCTTGTACCCCGCCTCGCCCACCCGCTGAAACATGGGCAGCTGCTGGTAGAGAAAATCGAGGGTTTGCTGGTAAGTCATGGAGCTAAAAATGCGCGGGTGGACTGCAAAGGTAGCCGACTCGGCCACTTGCCCGCAGCCCTAACCACGCACAAGCGCCACCCCGGAACCGGAGTGGCGCTTGTGCGTGGTTAGGGCTGCGGCCTATCGCACCGTGAAGCGGAAGGTGTAGAAGCCGGTGGCCCCGCCCTCGGCCGAACTGGTGCGGCGAAACTCCACGTTTTCCAGAGCGTCGCGGCACACCTTCTCCTGGGCTGGCGTTACATTGCCCGCCACTTTGGTAACGGCCTCCACTTCCCCATCGGCGTTGATTTTAATTTTGAAACGCACAAAGCCGGAGTTGTTGTCAAGGGCCGGCACGTTGGGCCGGGTTACAAACGCCCAGCCGGCCATTTCCAGGCCGCCGCTGCCGGGGCTGGTGCCGCGGCCGCCGCTGCCCGGCTCGCCGGAGTAGGCCGTGCCGCCGTAGGTGCCGCGCGGGTCACCCTTGTCGCCCACGGTGCCGGGGTTGTCGCCGTTGTTGTTGCCGGTGGGCGCGTTGCTGGTGCCGTTTACGCCGTTGCCGCCACCCTCGGCGCGGTTGGCGCGGGGCGTGAACACGGCCCGCTGATCCACTTTGGGCCGGGGCGGCTCGGGCTTCACTTCCTCGCGCTGCGGGGCCGGCTTTTCTACCGGCGGGGCCGTCACGGGGCTTTCCTCCGCTTCGCTGGTCACTACGCGCGCCTCGCTGGGCGGGGTCGGGTCGGGCTGGGCGGTGGGCTGCGGGGGCGTGGGGTCGGGCTGGGCAGCGGGCGGGCGGCTGTCCTCCCGGTTCTGCGACTCGTTGGCCGGGGCCTGGCTCTGGATGTCGCCGGAGCCGACTTCATCTACGCCGTAGTTCAACTCCACCCCGTCGCCACCGAGGGACTCCAGCGGCGGATCGGGGCCTTTGAAGACGGTGAAGATGAACAGCGCCGCCAGGGCCGCGTGCAGCACCACGGTGCCAATCAGGGCCTCCCGCCGATGTTCTTCCCGGTATTCCATCTTTGTTTTTCGTTGGTCGTTTTTTGTTTTCCGTTGGCTGGGTTGGTGCCTGTTGCTTTGCTACTGCTACCCGTTTTTAAACGAGCCGAAAAACAAAAAACGACCAACGAAAAACGAAAATCTTATTTCCCCTGCTGGGCCTGGGTGGCCATGACCATCTTAATCTTGAGGCGGTTGCCGATTTCGAGAATGTCCACCAGTTTCTGCACGTTCAGGGAAGCATCCACCCGCAGCACGGCGGTGGGGCTTTCCAGGCCCTGAATGCGGCGCTGCAGCTCGCCTTCCAGCTGCTGGGCGCTGGTGGGCTGGCGGTCAATGAAGTAGGCCCCGCCGGCATCCACCGAAATAGTAATGGGCTGTTTCATCATCTGCTTGCTGCTCTTGGCGCTGGGCAGCATGAGCTTGATAATGTTGGGGTTCACCATCGTCGACACAATCAGGAAGAACAGCATCAGAAAGAACATGATGTCGTTCATCGAGCTGGTCTCGACGTGGGAAGAAAGCTTACGACGCCGGCTGAGGTCCATTGCGTGAATGTGAGAAATGTGGCTGAATGTGCAGAATGTGAGAAATGGTATCCGGTTGTGTCAGAACAGACACATTTACCACGTTTCGCACATTCAAACACATTAACGCTAATTGTCCTGCAGAATATCCATGAACTCAATGGCGGAGTTTTCCATGCGGAAAACCATGCGCTCGACCATGATGCTTAGCCAGTGGTAGCCAACGTGGGCGATGATACCCACAATGAGGCCGGCGGCCGAGGTTACCATTTTGGTGTACAGACCGCCCGAAATCTGGGCAATGCCGAAGTCGCCGGTGGAGCTGATGGCGTAGAAAATCTTGATTACCCCGATAATGGTACCCACGAAGCCGAGCATGGGGGCCACGCCCGCAATAATGCCCAGCACGTTGATGTTCTTCTCGAGGCGGGCAATTTCAATTTTGCCCACGTTTTCCACGCTGGTTTCGATTTCTTTGAGCGGCAGGCCAATGCGGCGGATACCCTTCTCAATCATGCGGGCCAGCGGGGTGGCATTCTGGGCGCAGAGCATTTTGGCTCCCTGCAGGTCCCCTTTCACCATCAGATTGCGGATGCCGGGCATGAACGATTCAGGCACGGCCCCCGCCTTGCGGATGGTAATGTAGCGCTCCAGGATGATGTAGATGGAAATAAACGAGAGCAGAAACAGCGGTACCATAATCCAGCCCCCGGCCAGAATCAGGTCGATGAGCGAGAGGCCGGGCGCGGCGGCGGCGGCGGCGTTGGCTGCCGTAGCGGCAGAATCGGCAGCGGCGGCGGGCGAAGCGGCGGGGGCCGCGTCACCAACCTGTAGTTGCAGCAGCAAAGAAAGCAGGTGCGTCATGCGGGAGAGAGAATAAAAAGCAAAAGAAAAGCTAAAACACCAAGGCCCTAATCAGGTAGCCTCCAGTGTTTTAGCTTTTCACAAATGCGTAGAATTACTTCAAGTGGGAGATTAGTAATTTTTGATCCACAGGTCACCCAGGCGCTTGCGCAGGATACTGGCCTGCCGGTCAGCCGAAGCCCGGTCCGGGTAATCAGCTACCGACAGCATGTACTGGCGGCTGCCCGCGGCCGGCAGAATCACGCGGGCCGGATGGCCTAGCCGGACCAGTGCCTGCCGCCCCTTTTCAGCGTTGGCCAAGCTGGTATAAGAGCCCGCCACAATGAAGTAACGCCCGGTGCGGTGATTAATTGTCGAGGAAACAGCTGCGTTGGTTGCATTAGTGGCCGCTGCTTTTTCCCAACCCGGGGCTTTAACTGCTGACTTGGCGGTAGCTCTGCCCTTTACAGTTTGGACCACAGGTTTGGCGGCCGGCTTAGCTACCACGGTTGTCGCTACGGCCGGGCGGGCTACAACCACGGGTGTAGCTTCCGGAACTGCAGCCTTAGCCGCCAAGGCAGGCTGAGGCTTTTCGGAAGCGGGCATACTGGAGGGCGTTGGCGTAGCAGCCAGTTCCGACGGTGGGTTGCCCAACGCGGCTTGCTGGCTGCGAACCGGCATTTCAACGACTGCAGGAGCCGGGGTAGCTGCTGTTGCCGTAGATGACGGCAAACGCAGCTGGTCCGGCAGGTAGCCGAACATATCGGCAAAGATGTAATTGGCCGATAGCACGAGGCCCGCAATGACGACCGTACCGACCGAGCGAAACGCCCGCGCCATTTTTTGGGAGCGGGAAGCCGCCAGCAGCGGCGCAGGAACCGGCCGCTCCCGGGCCAGCAGGGCATCCGTGGCGCGCACCGGCCGCGACACCAGCTCGGGTAGCCCGAAGCTGGCATTAAGCAGGTTCTGTGCCCCGGTGTATTCGAACTCCAGCCCGCGGCCGGGAGTGCGGCGAAACACGCCTACTCCCTCCAGCTCGGTACGGGCACCGCTTTCCAGCTCCCGCTCCATCCGCAGTACGGCCTCACGCACGAGTTGCCGGGCCTGCGTCGCGCTGATGCTGAGCTGAGCGCTCAGGGCATCTACCAGTAGTCCATCGTTGCGGGTGAGCGACTGATTGAAGGCCACACGCTTGGCTGGCGGAGCCAGCGTGTGCCGCACCGGATGAATTCGGGCGGGCGCGTAGTCAGCAATCAGCCCCCCAAAATCAGGAATAATGACGCAGTCATGGTTCCGGAGCAAGGTGCGGATATGGTCAGAGAGCATTCGGTTGCGGGTACTGGTAAGAAGAAAACGCCGGACGGATAACAGCTAAACCACCCCGCATCTTGGGTACGCCAAAGGACCTTGCGCCGCTTTCATAACCGGTCCGGTTATGCGTTCAGACGGAGCAGGGTCCTTCGCTGTACTCAGGATGACAGATGATTAGCCGGTTGGTTCCGCATTAAAACAGCGCCGAATTAAAAGTCATACGTGACACCGGCCAGCACGTTGATTCCCTTCACCGGATAGTTCAGGAACCGCTCGTACTTGCGGCCAATGAGGTTGTTGCCCAAAGCAAATATGGACAGATTTTCCATAATCCGGTAATCAGCCCGCAGATTCAGGTCGATAACCGAGTCGGTGGGGCGTACCGTGCGGGTGTAGATAACGGGAGAAGGACCGGGTGGCACGGAAGGAATTTCGCGCCGCTGCAGGCCGGTGCCAAAGCTGGAGCTGTAGGTGTACAGCTCGCCGCCCACCAGCAGCTTGTCGTAGAAATTATACGTGCCGAAGAGTACGCCCTGGAAGGCCGGACGGTGGAAAGCCTTGGCCAGCGTCTTCACGTTGTAGCCGTTGTAGTCGGCCTTGAAGCCCAGGCGAAACTGCTCGGCGGCGTTGTAGATGATTTCACCGTGCACGTTCACCAATTGGGTGGCTTTCTTATCGTACACCAGATCAAACTTGCTGGAGTCGCGGCGGGAGTTGTTGTAGAAGTACAGGTTCCGGTCGTTGCTGAGCGTGACGCGGGCATTTACTTCTAGGGCCCGGGCCGGCGTGGCCTGGAAGCCGAAGTAGAGCGTGGGGCCGCGGCGGGTGTCGGCCACGCGCACGTTGGGGGCCAGCCAAGGGTTTTCGGTGGACAGGTCGTAGAGCGTTACGCGCTGAATGGCGCCACCCAGGCCCGCGTAGGCCACGAATTTATCCTCCGTTACGGTGTAAGCCGCCCGGATGGCCGGGTAGGCGTTGAACTGCCGGGCCTTACCGATGGTGTCGCCGGTGTAGCCCAGCGTAGCGCCCACCGACAAGGCCAGCCGGTCCAGCGTCAGCTCGTAGGCGGGCGTTACCTGCACGAAGGGCCGGCTCACGGTGAGCGAATCCTTGTGAGAGATGAACGATACGTCGCCGTTCACGCTCACCCGGCTGGTTTCGCCCAGCGTGTAACCCGAGCGCAGGGTGGCGTACACGTTGCTTTCCCGGGCGTTGTAGAAGTCTGACCAGTAGTTGAAGCCCAGGCCAAAATCATACTGGAAAGCGGCGTCTTTGGCCCGGTTGCGGGCGTACACCTTCACGGCCGCACGCTTGAATACCTGCTTGATGCTGTCGGCCTTGGGCAGCTCGCGCAGCACGTTGCCGTTGTAGCCGTAGAAGTTATACCGCTCCCGGCCCACGTCTACCTTAGCACCCAGCACCAGCGGGCCCTGATAGGTTTCGCCATTCAGGCCCAGGCTGGTCTGGCTCTGGCCGGAGTTGCGGCGGTCCACTGGCCCGTTGGCCGACGACAGGTGCTTGAAATCGAGGCCGTAGCTGCCGGCTTCGGAGCGGGTGTTGTGCAGGTAGGCCCGCCCATAGACGGTGCCGTAGTTGCCCAATGCAGCCTTGAGGTAGTTGCCGGTGAGCGGGGCCAGCTCTTCCTGCCGGATGGTGAGCACCCGCACCGAGGGGTTGAGCTTGTCGGCGGGCAGGCGGAAATCAGAAAAGGAATAATTGACGGGCTCCGTGGATTTGGCAGGAGCCTCAATTTTTACCTTCTCAAAATTGCGGGTGGCCTCGGGCAGCTCGTTCACCCGCTCCTTCACAATCTCAATTTCGGCGTCCTCAATCTTGCCGCGCGTCTTCTGCGCCCAGGCATCGGTACCGTGGGCGGTGGCAGTCAGCAGGGCCGCAGCGGCCAGCAGTTTCGACGAATGTGTCATTCTATCTGGGAAACTCAAGCAAGTAGGAAAGTCAGGATTCAGGCCCGTTAGAAGCTTGTCACTTCTCTCCTATTACTCAGGATTTATTTCTTATTATCAACCAATTACTACGCGCAACATCAAGCAGTGCTTACAGCTACTGCTACGCCGTTAGTTCTCGACTGGCGTGGGCCCGGGGTTGGTTGTCGTATCGGCGGGTTGCACCTCCGAGGGAGCCAGGGAGTTGCGCACCGGCGTTTTGCCCGGAGTCGTTTTGCCGGTGGGCTTGGTGGTAGTACCGGGTTTGGTGGTTGATTTTGGCGTGGTGGCCGGAGCCGACTTAGGCGTGGCTTTCGGCGGGGCTGGGGCCGGCGCGGCGGGGTCGGCGGGCAGGGTGGCCAGGCGCTCCTTGGCCCCGGCCACAATTTCGGCTACCGGAAATTTGTTGTCGATGATGGAGTTGAGCGTGGCCCGGGCCTGGAAGATTTCGTTCTGGGCCACGTAGATGTCGGAAATCAGCAGGAAGGCCCGGCCCAGCCACAGGTCGTAGTTGGCGAAGTCGGAATTGCTCTTGTAGGCCGCGTCCAGGGCCTCGGGGTACTTCTTCTGCTGGTAAAGGGCGCTGGCAATGAGGTACTGGGCTTCGGCCCCGCTCTCGTCCTTGGCAGTGGCGGCGGCCGTGGTCAGCTCCCCGATGGCCTGCTCCAGGCTGCCGGCTTTGTAGGTGGCCTTGCCCAGGTACAGCAGCGCCAGGTTGGTGGCGTTGAGCGAAGCGCCGCCCTGGGCCTGCAGTTCCTGGGCCACCCGGCGGGTACCTTCCAGGTCGCCGGCCTCGTAATAGCTCTTCATCAGCCCGATGCCGGCGTTGGCCACCTCGCGCTTGTTCTGCGACACCTCGCGCAGGCGGCCGTAGTATTTGGCGGCCTCGGCGTAGTTCTTGTTTTCAAATTCCAGGTCGGCTACCCGGCCCACGGCCCGGTTCACGAACTCGCTCTTGCCTTCCTCTACCACCGCTTTCAGGCGGGGCAGCGCGTCGGTTTTGCGGCCCGTGCGCAGGTAGGAATCGGCCAGGAAGTAGCGGCCGTCGGCGGCCAGAGTGGTGCTGGGGTACTGCTGCAGGTAGCCTTCCAGGCGCGGAATGGCCTGGGCGTACTTCTCAGCCAAGTACAAGGACTTAGCAGCCTCAAACTCCACGCTTTCAGTGGCCTTGCTGTCGGGGTTCTGCTGCTTGAACTGGGCCAGGTACTGGTCGAATTCCTCCGTCTTGCCCTGGGCGCTCAGGCTTTCCTGCAGGCTGTAGATGGCGCTGCTGGCGGCCTTGGTGCGCGGAAACTGGGTAAGCACCCGCTTGAAGTCCTCGGCGGCCTTGTCGTGCTGATCCAGGTTCTGGTAGGCCACGCCGCGCTTCTGCAGAGCCTGCGGAATCAGGGCTGAGTTGGGGCGGTTGTTGATGAGCTTGGTGAAGCCATCCACGGCGGGCTGGAACGAGCCGGCCTCGTAATCGAGCTGGGCCTGCTGGTACACCGCGTCGTCGGCGTATCGGGAGTTGGGCGAGGTTTTGAGCAGGGTGCTCAGCGTGGCACCGGCCTCCTCGCGCCGGCCCAGCAGCCCCAGCACCACGCTTTTCTGGTAGTAGGCGTAGTCCTTATCGGCGGCGTTGGCCTGAATGACTTTGTTGTACTGCTCCAGGGCCTGCTGGTACTGCTTGCCGATGTAGTAGGTGTCGCCCAGGCGCAGGGTCACGTCGTAGTAGTTGGCGTCGGCGGGCTTGGCCACGGGGTCCTGCAGCCAGGCCTGGAACTGCTGGCGGGCCCGGTCGTACTGCTTGGTGTTGTAGTAGGCGTAGCCCAGGCCGTAGCGGGCCTTCTGGTCGAAGTCGGTTTCGGAAGCCGAGCCGGTGCGGGCCGTGCGGGCGGCGGCGGTGTAGGCCGTAATGGCGGGCTGGTACTGCTGCCCAATGCTGTAGATTTCGCCCTTCAGCACCTGGGCGGCGGCACGCAGGGCCTCGTCCTCGGGGTACTTCAGGCTCTTATCGAGCACCGGCAGGGCATCCTGGTAGCGGTTGTCGTTGTAGAGGGTGGCCGCCTGCAGGTAGGCCACGCGCTGGTACGTGGCGTTGAGCTTCTGGCTCCGGTCGTCGAGGTTGTCGAGGTAGTTGAGCGCCTGGGCGTAGTCGGAGGAGTTGAGGAAGCTCTGGCTCAGGATGTCGTCGGCGGCGGCGCGGTTCTTGGAGCGGGGGTACCGCTTGCCAAAGTCGCGCAGGGCGTTGATGACTTCCTGGGTGTTGCCCAGCTCGTAGCTTACCTGGGCGTACTTCAGCGTGGCGTTTTCGGTAATTACCTTATCGAAGGTGAGCTTGCGGGCCGCATCAAACGAGTTCAAAGCAAGCGGCTTCTGGCTGGTTTTCAGGTAACTCAGCCCCAGGTGGTAGGCGGCGTTCTGCCCCAGTGAGTCGCGACGGGCGGCCACGCCTTTCAGGTTGCCAATGGCTCCTTTGAAGTCGCCCTGCTTGAAGTTGGCGTACCCGATTTTGTACTGCACCTCGGGCTCGATTTTCTTGCGGCCGGCGGCGTACTTGTCGAAGTACTCGGCGGCCTGCTTGAAATCCTCCTTCTGGTAGTAGGCGTCGCCCATCAGCAGCTGAATCTCGTCGGCGCTCTGGGGCGGCGGGGTTTGCTGCAGGGCCGGCGTGGCGTAGGCAATCAGCCCGTCGTAGTCGCCTTCCTTGTAGTATATCTGCGACATAACGGCCGGCACCACGGGCTTATAGGCGTCGTTCTGCTCGGCCACGGCCAGGTCTTTGCGGGCCCCGGCGTAGTCGCCGGCGCGGTAGGCCAGGTAGCCGGCGTAGTAGGAGCTGGCGTAGCGGTACTGGTGGTTGCCAGCTTTGTTGCGGTCGAACTGCAGCTTGGCCTTGTCGAACTCCTTCTGGGCGAAGTAGGCGTAGCCGAGCTTGAACTCAGCCTCGGCCCGCTGGTCGTCGGTGAGATTATCGGGCCCCACCTTCTGCAGGTAGTCGATGGCGCGCACGTAGTCCTTCTTATCGAAGTAGAACTTGCCCAGCTCGAAATAGGCCTGGGCAGCCTTGGGGTGGGCCTGGTTTTGAGTGGCGAAGGCCAGGATGCGGTCCTCGGCGTCGGGGTGGAACAGGTAGAGGCCGGCTACGGCGTAGTAGTATTCGGCATCCTGGGTGCGGCCGGGGGCCAGCTCGCCGGTGCGGCGCTGGGTGAGGTCGAGGTAGCGTTGGAAAGCCTGCTGGGCCGCGCCGTACTTGCCACGGTCGAATAGTTCGAGGCCTTCCTGGAAGTGGCGTTCATCAGCGGTGAACA
This sequence comes from Hymenobacter sp. 102, assembly GCF_049949205.1. Taxonomy (NCBI): domain Bacteria; kingdom Pseudomonadati; phylum Bacteroidota; class Cytophagia; order Cytophagales; family Hymenobacteraceae; genus Hymenobacter; species Hymenobacter sp. 102. The sequence goes on along the minus strand of NZ_CP188172.1, from coordinate 589,112 downwards.
CCTGCGTTTGCTGGGCCGAAGCTGCCAGCGGGGCGGCAGCGGAAAGGGAGGCGGCCAGCGCCAGGCGGGGGAATAGTTTCATCAGAAAGCGTTACGCGGAAGAGGAGCCGCGGCGGGAAGCCGCAACGGGGGTAGCCAAAAGTAGCGAAAAGTTCGGGCGGGGTTGCCGCGAAATGGGCCTTTCTGCGGGTTTTAACGCGAAGCGGGGTGGGTTTGGTGTACGGCAACGCTGGTTCCTACCTTGCGGCCGACTGGTTTATCCTCTTATCCTGCCATCCATGCGCCGTATCCTTGTACTAATTTCGCTGCTATTGGGGGCCTGCTCCTCGCCTGCTGTCAGCCAGTCCAGGTATCCACAGAATCCGGCCGTTTCGGATGCGCAAGGCCAGCCACGGGATTCCAGCACGTTCTATTTCCCGGCGGCAGATTTGGCGAGTAAGCCTGTTCTGACTGCAAACCAGTTGAGTGCGGAGGAACAGAATACCCAGGCTGCGTATTGCCGGGAAGTATTCGGCGGGGCCTCCGCTAACCTGCACTGCTTTGGGGCACCGGTGCTGTCGAACTACTACCTGGGCCACGATACCTACCGGTTTTTGTGGCTGCAGTCTTTCCACCGGCCCGTATTACTGACCCTCACGCAGCAGGCCGATGGGGCCACGCTCCGGACTCAGTTCCTCACCAAATCAGCCTCAGCTCCCAGGCTTGCCGTAATTCTATTCATTCCCCCAACAGCCTCACCCCAGGAAGCAGCCCGGCTACAGCGCGAGTTCGACCTGGAACAGAAAAACCCGGAAGTGCAACGCAAACTAGCCGAAACGAACCGCCCGGCCGAGCAACTACCGCAGCTGGAAACCACCCGCCTCCTCACGCCGCAGCAATGGCAGCAGTTTCAGCAGCTCCTGCAACGGAGTGGCTTTTCACGGCAAACGGTCTGTGAATCCAGTACTGTAGTGGACGGGGCCTACTGGATGCTGGAAGCCCACACGGCCGATAGTTACCACGCGGTACTCCGCCATAGCCCCGACAAACCGGATGGTTTCCGCCGGGCCTGCGAGTATCTGCTGGACCTGAGCGCAGCGCGGAAGGAAAGGCGGTATTAACGACAGCCCGGCTCTGCACAGCAGAATCACTATACACTTATTTTTATTTATTAAATAAATTATATATTTTATTTAAAAATTACTGTAAATTACTATTTCTACCACCACCGTTCAGTGCTGCTTGCGGGTTGTTGGGTGGCCCGGCCGGGAGCCGGGCTGATTTGTAGTGTGGTGCCGCCCCAAAGGATGGCACTGGTGCAGGGAATGGTGTACTAATTGGATCGGGCCGCCAGAACTTAATCGGCCTGCACACATGCTTTTTTGAACGCAGAACTGACTTACTGCAGGCTGCGCGTGGCCCATGGCTCCGGCGCGGGCTGCAGGCTGCGCCCCATTCTATCCCTTCTTTCTGGCTTTGTTCCGCTGCCTGCCCGGGAGTTGGCCGGGAGGCGGCATGTTTCATTTTAACCTTTTCCGGTTATGCATTACCATATTCTTGCCTGGCTACTGTCTGCGCTGCTTTGCCCGCTGGCACTGCCAGCCCAGACTCCCCCCACCGGGTTTACCTCTACCCTGGTTTCAGACCAGTGGAATGAGGCCGTGGGTCTGACGTTCACGGCCTCCGGCTCGCACATGTTTGTGTGGGAGCGGCCCGGCAAGGTCTGGACGGTGCAGAACGGGCAGCGCCGCCTGCTGCTCGATATCAGCGAGGAAGTGGGTGCCTGGCACGACCACGGCCTGCTGGGGCTGGCGCTGCACCCGCAGTTTGAAACCAACGGCTACTTCTACCTCTTTTACCTGGTGGACCGCCACCACCTGCTCAACTACGGTACGGCAGCCTACAACCCCGCCACTAACGACTATTTCAGCGCCACCATTGGCCGGCTTACGCGCTACACGGCCACCCTGAGCGGGGGCGTGTACTCGGTGAACCCGGCCAGCCGCCGGGTGCTGCTGGGGGCCACCAAAGCCACCGGGGTGCCTTCGCTGGAGCGCAGCCACGTAACGGGCAGCCTCGTGTTCGGGACGGACGGAACGCTGCTGGTGGCTACCGGCGACGGGGCCAACGGGGCCGACGCCGACTTCGGCAGCAACCCCGGTACTTATTACACCCAGGCCCTGGCCGACGGCATCATTACCAGCAAGGAAAACGTGGGGGCGTTCCGGGCCCAGCTGGTAGACTGCCTGAATGGCAAAATCCTGCGCCTGGACCCCGAAACCGGCGCAGGCGTGCCCAGTAACCCCTTCTACAACGCCGCCGACCCGCAGGCCCCGCGCTCCAAGGTATGGGCCCTGGGCTTCCGCAACCCTTTCCGGATGACGCTGCGCCCCGGCACCGGCAGCACCTCAGCGGCGGCCGGCAACCCCGGCACACTCTACATCGGCGACGTGGGTTTTTTTACCTGGGAGGAAGTGGACGTGGTGAGCCGGCCGGGCCAGAATATGGGGTGGCCACTGTTTGAGGGTCTGGAAGCCAATAGTGCCTTCGGGGCCCAGAAGCGCTACAATTTTTACCAGCCCAACCCGCAGTACGGCGTAAATGGCTGCACCCAGCAGTACTACTATTTTCAGGATTTGATTGCCCAGGCCACGCCTGGCGGCACGGCTACCTTCCTGAACCCCTGCGGGGGGCAGGCCATTGCGGCTTCGGTACCCACCTTCGTGCACACCCGCCCGCTCATTGACTGGAAGCACGGCACCGGGCCGTCGCGCACGGGCACCTTTAGCGGGAGTACGGCCACGGTAGCCAACCTGGGGGCGGCCGGCTCGCCGGTAGCGGGGCCGCAGTTTGGGGGTAGTGCCAGCGTGGGCGGGGTGTTTTACCCGCACGCCGATTTTCCGGCTTCCTACCGCAACACCTATTTTTTCGGCGACTACTCGGGGGGCTGGCTGCGTAGCCTGACGGTGGATGCCGGCAATGTGCCCTCGGTGGTGCGCGACTTTGTTCCCAGCGGAGCCATTGCCGTGGGGCTGGCGGTCCATCCTTCGCAGCCGGGGCTCTATTACGCAAACTTCCCCAACGAGATTCGCAAAATCACCTACAACGCGGCCAATCAGCCGCCCGTCGCCGTAGCATCGTCAGATAAGAAATACGGGGCCAGTCCGCTGGCGGTACAGTTTACGGGCAGTGCCTCCACCGACCCCGAGGGCCAACCGCTAAGCTACGCCTGGGACTTCGGCGACGGTACCAGCAGCACTGCGGCTAACCCCACGCACACCTTCATGGCCCCCGGCCCGGCTCCGGCGGCCTACTCGGTGCGGCTGACGGTAACCGACAACCAGGGCCTCAGTAGCCAGGCTACCTTGCTCATCTCGGCTAATAACACCCCGCCCCAGGTTACCATTACCAGCCCTGCCAACAACGCGCTGTACTCTATTATAACTGCCACCACGTTTGCCCTCACAGCCTCCGTAACCGACCAGGAGCACACCTCCGGCCAGCTTAGCTACCTGTGGCAGTGCTACCTGCACCACGCCGACCACGAACACCCCGAGCCGACCCAATCTACGGCCACCGGGAGCCTGACAACTTCCCCCCTGGGCTGCGGAGCCGAAACGTACTACTACCGCGTGGTACTGACCGTGACGGACGCCGCCGGCCTGGCTACTACCCAGGAAATCCGCCTGAACCCGGATTGCAGCACCGCCCCCGCCTACACCTTCTACCGGGCCGTGAACCTGGGCGGGGCGGCCCTGACCTTGGATGGCAACGCCTGGAGTGGCACGCCGGCCCCGAACTTCACCACCAACGGCACGTTCTTCTCCAATGGGAATGTGCCCCTGCTGCCGGCCACCGATGCGGCCCGCACCAGTATGATCCGCAGCTCGGCCTACAGCCTGACCAGCTTGTCGGCTACGATGAGCGGCGTACCCAACGGGGCCTACCGCGTGTGGGCCTACGTGTGGGAGGACAACAACGCGGAAGTCTTCAGCCTGGCCCTGAATGGGCAGACCGTGCAGACCAACTACAACAGCGGCCCGGCCGGCACCTGGCGCAAGCTCGGGCCGTTTGATGTGAGCGTCACCACCGGGCAGCTGCAGCTCACCACCTCGGGCGGCACCTGTAACCTCTCCGGCCTGGAAGTCTGGCAGGCCTCCGGTACGCCCCCACCGCCCACTAACCAGCTGCCTACCGCCAATGCCGGCCCAGATGTCACACTGACGTTGCCCACTAGTTCTGTGGTGCTTCAAGGTTCCGGTAACGACCCCGACGGTACCATCAGCAGCTACACCTGGAGCCAGGTGAGCGGGCCCACTACGGCGGCGTTCAGCTCCACCACCGTTGCGGGCCCGACGGTGAGTGGGCTGGTGGCCGGCTCCTATGTATTCAGCCTCGTCGTGAAAGACAACGCCGGGGCCAGCAGCACCGCTGACCTGGTGAGCATCACGGTGAATCCTCAGGGGCCACCCCCGCCCACCAGTACCTACATCTTCTACCGGGCCGTGAATCTGGGCGGCGGGGCCCTGACGCTGGACGGCAACGCCTGGAGTGGCACGCCTGCTGCCAACTTCACCACCAACGGCACGTTCTTCTCCAATGGGAATGTGCCCCTGCTGCCGGCTACCGATGCCGCCCGCACCAGTATGATCCGCAGCTCGGCCTACAGCCTGACCAGTTTATCCGCTACCATGAGCGGCGTACCGGCTGGTTCGTATAGGGTATGGGCGTATGTGTGGGAAGACAACAACGCGGAGGTCTTCAGCCTGGCCCTGAACGGGCAGACCGTGCAGACCAACTACAACAGCGGCCCGGCCGGCACCTGGCGCAAGCTCGGGCCGTTTGACGTGAGCGTCACCACCGGGCAGCTGCAGCTCACCACCTCGGGCGGCACCTGCAACCTCTCTGGCCTGGAAGTCTGGCAGGCCACGGGCACCCCGCCCCCACCGCCTACCAACCAGCTGCCCACCGCTAATGCTGGGCCGGATCAAACCGTTACGCTGCCGACCAGTTCCGCCACGCTGGCCGGCTCCGGCACTGACCCCGACGGTACCATCAGCAGCTACACCTGGAGCCAGGTGAGCGGGCCCACAACGGCAGTGTTTTCTTCGCTGACTACCGCTGCGCCAACCGTTAGCGGGCTGGTGGCCGGCTCCTATGTATTCAGCCTCGTCGTGAAAGACAACGCCGGGGCCAGCAGCACCGCTGACCTGGTGAGCATCACGGTGAATCCGGCTGGCAGCCTGACCTACACCTTCTACCGGGCCGTGAATCTGAATGGGCCCGCCCTGACCTTGGATGGCAACGCCTGGAGCGGCACGCCGGCCCCGAACTTCACCACCAACGGCACGTTCTTCTCCAACAATAACGTGCCCCTACTGCCGGCTACTGATGCCGCCCGTACGGGAATGATCCGCAGCTCGGCCTACAGCCTGACCAGCCTCTCGGCCACCCTCAGCCAGGTGCCCAACGGCCAATACCGGGTGTGGGCCTACGTGTGGGAGGACAACAACGCGGAAGTCTTCAGCCTGGCCCTGAATGGGCAGACCGTGCAATCCAACTACAACAGCGGCCCGGCCGGCACCTGGCGCAAGCTCGGGCCGTTTGACGTGAGCGTCACCACCGGGCAGCTGCAGCTCACCACCTCGGGCGGCACCTGTAACCTCTCCGGCCTGGAAGTCTGGCAGGCCACGGGCACCCCGGCGGCCCGGCCGCTGGCAGCAGCCACCGTTCGGCAGCTGGCTCCGCCTTCGGCCATTTACCCCAACCCCTCGCCCGATGGGCGTTATACCCTCACGTTTCCGCCCGCCCAGAACGCCACCCTTACGTACTCGCTTCTTTCGCCGGTGGGCCGGGTACTGGCCCGGGGGCAGCTGCGCCTGCCAGTAGGCAGCACCCAAACTGAACTGGACATTGCCACCGTGCCATTGAGTACGGGCGTTTACTACGTGCAGCTCATTGGGGCCCGCTCCACACCTATCCACTATAAATTGCTGCATTAGGCTATGTCTAGAAATGTCGTTTGAGACTCGCGGAACGTCATGCTGAGCTTGCCGAAGCATCTCTACCGCTTCGTGCGAACCATCTGACAAAGCGGTAGAGATGCTTCGGCAAGCTCAGCATGACTGTTTTGGAGTTTTCAGACACAGCCTAGTCCGGCACCAGCCGCAGCACGTTGGGTAGTAAAGTACAGGTGCTTCACTACCTAACGTGCTGCGCGCAACCAGAAAAAGCCCGGAATTTTTGCCGCACACGCAACGGTTCGGGGCATTTACTACTCCCGGGAGGACATTCCTCCTGTTTATGCGCGCGGCTTTCCTTCTGCTTCTGCTCTGCTGTTTCCGGTTTACCTTATTCGCTCAGACTGCCCGGCTGCAGGGCACCGTACTGGATGCGGCCACCCACCAGCCAATACCCTTTGCCTCGGTAGGCGTAGCCGGGCGCCCCTTCGGCACCGTGGCCGACAGTGCCGGACGTTTCCGGTTTCACCTCCCCGATTCGGTGCAACACCCGGTAGTGGTTTCCAGTGTGGGATATGCGCCGGCCACGGTGCCAACAGCCAGTCTGCGCACCGCCGGAGCGGCAGTTATCCAGCTGAAACCACTGGCCCAGCGGTTGGGCACCGTAACGGTGCGGCCCGGTAAGGTGCGCACCCGCACGTTCGGGCGCACCAGCAGCTCCACGCTCATGACGGCCCGCCTCTACACCGAGCCCGGCCTGCTCAGCGACGGGCTGGGCAAGGAACAGGGTACCATTGTGCCGCTCACCCTGGACTGCCGCCTGCGCGACGTGCACCTGTTTGTGGCCTTCAACCGGTTCCGGGCCGTTACATTCCGGCTGCTGCTGTACCGGGTACGCAACGGCCGCCCCGCCGAGCCCCTTTCCCACCCTGATATCCGCTTCACCGTGACCCAATCCCGAGGCTGGGTGAAAGTTGATTTGCTGCCCTATAATCTGTATTTGCAGGACCTGAAGGAAGTAGCCGTGACGGTGCAGTGGCTCCGGAGTGAGGCGCAGGAAGGCAACCCCAAAGCCTTCGGCCTTGCCGCCGTGCCGCTGCCCGGCCACAGCATTTTCACCCGCGACAAAAGTCAGGCCCGCTGGCAGGAAACAGCTGGCTACCTGAGCATCTACTTCACCGCCGATACCTACCAAACCTCCCGCAACCAACCCACTGCCAACGAAGAGGCCGCAGCGGATACGCCCGAAAATTACGCGCTGCCCGACAGCCTGCAGTACACACGCTTCGTCTCTCAATCGGGGCTACCACTCACCAACCCTCAGCACTACGGCAGCAACCCCGCCGCCGGACACCACCTGCACGTGCGGGGCGGCCGGCTGTACTACGAGCGGTACGGGAAGGGCCAGCCGCTGCTGCTGCTGCACGGCAACGGCCAGTCCATTGCCGCTTTCCAGCTCCAGATTGCCGAGCTGGCCCGGCAGTTCGACGTTATTGCCCTGGATACCCGCGCCCAGGGCCGCAGTCAGGATTTTACCACCCAGGATTTCAGCTACGAGCTGTTTGCCGATGATGTGCGCCAGCTGCTGGATACGTTGCACCTGCGCCGGGTGAATATTCTGGGCTGGAGCGACGGAGGCAATACGGCGCTAAGTCTGGCCCTGCACCACCCGGAGTATGTGGGCCGCCTGGCCATTATGGGAGCCAATCTATTCCCTACTTCTAAAGCCATTGAGCCGGCCGTGCTGGCGCAGTTTCAGCGGCAGTTACAGCAGGTCCAAAGCCGTAGCGCCACTTCCACCGAAACCCGCTTGGTGCGCCTCCTGGTGCAGGAGCCGCACTTCACCCTGCCGCAAATCAGCCCGATTCAGGCCCCGGTGCTGGTGCTGGCCGGGCAGCATGATGTAATTCGGGAGGCGCACACGCGGGCCATTGCCCGGGCACTGCCCAACGGACGGCTGCTCATTTTGGAAGGGGCTACTCACTACGCCCCGCAGGAAATGCCCGCCGCGTTTAACCAGGAAGTGCTGCAGTTTTTCCGGCCGCGCTAAGCCGGCAGCGGCACCAGCGTTACTTCGTCCTGGGTGAAATCGAACTGCTTTTTATCTACCTGGCCCTGGCAGCTGATAACCCGGGGCGGGGCCAGCTTGCCCTTGCGGCCGGCCTCCACCTGCACTTCCCCGGTGGCCTGCACCGTGGCCACGGCCTCACCGTTGCGCCGCAGCTCCCACTGTCCCGGCTTTACCGGCCCGCTCACGTATCCCACCATGAACACCTCCTTCGGCGACATCTGGATAATATCAACGACTTGCATATCGGGCGAGGTCTGGAACATGGCGGGGCTGGTTGGAATGGTGTAAAGCTGCGGATTTTATCGGGCAAATGACATTTCGACCGTCATTCTGAGCGCAGCCGAGGAATGACGGGCTGTTGGTTTCACCTTCACATTTCCTCACCCACCAGCGCCAGCAGTTCCTGGGGCGTCAGGAATTTGAGCAGGGCCGCGTCGGTGCGGATCAGGCCCTGGGCCAGCTCCCGCTTGGACTGCTGCAGGTGCTGAATTTTCTCCTCCACCGTACCGGGGCAGATGAGGCGCACGGCTACTACGGGCTTGGTCTGGCCGATGCGATAGGCCCGGTCGATGGCCTGGTTTTCTACGGCGGGGTTCCACCAGGGGTCCAGCAGGTACACGTAGTCGGCGCCGGTGAGGTTAAGGCCGGTACCGCCGGCTTTCAGGCTGATAAGGAACACGCGCACCTCGGGCCGCTCTTGGAATGCCCGCACGGCGGCCCCGCGCTGCCGGGTTTGGCCGGTGAGGTACTCGTAGGGAATATCGTGGGCATCCAGCATGGGCCGTACCAGGTTCAGCATGCCCACGAACTGCGAAAACACCAGGATTTTGTGCTCCGGGGCGTGGTTCTGAATTTCCTCCAGCAGCACGGCCAGCTTGGCCGAGGTGGAACCATAATCCTCCAGATCGGGCAGCAAAGCGGGCGAGTCGCAGATTTGGCGCAGGCGCGTAAGGCCCCGCAGCACCGAGGCATGGTTGCGGGCCATTACATCTTCGCGGTGGCCCAGCAGCAGATTCCGGAAATCCTGGCGGCAGGCCTCGTACACGCGGCGCTGCTCGGGCGGCATCTCGCAGTAGAGCACCATTTCCGTCTTTTCGGGCAGCTCGGTGGCTACCTGGGCCTTGGTGCGGCGCAGCACGAAGGGCCGGATTTTCTGCTGCAGCTCCCGGGCCTTCTGCTCATCCCCAAACTTATCAATGCGCGTGGCATACTGCGCCCGAAACTGCCGCAGCGTGCCCAGCAACCCCGGACAGGCAAACGAGAGCAGCGCGAAAATATCGTAGGTATTATTCTCCAGCGGCGTGCCCGTGAGCACCACCCGCCCCCGGCTCCGCAGCTGGCAAGCGGCCCGGTAGCGCAACGAAGCCGGATTTTTGATGGCCTGGGCCTCATCCAGAAATACGTACTCGAACTCCTGGGCTTTCAGCCGGCGCAAATTCGACACCAGCGTGCCGTAGGTAGTCAGCACCAAATCGTAGTCGGCGAAATCCGGCTGGGTGCGCTGGCGGCCCGCGCCGTGCCACACTAGCACCCGCAGGTCGGGAGCGAAGCGGGCGGCTTCGGCCTGCCAGTTGAACACCAGGGACGTGGGCACCACCACCAGGCTGGGTCCGGTACGGCCGCCCGCGCGCAGGTGCAGCACGAAGGCCAGCACCTGCAGCGTCTTGCCCAGGCCCATGTCGTCGGCCAGGCAGCCCCCGAAGCCGAACGTATCCAGGAAATTCAGCCAGTTGAGGCCCTCCCGCTGGTAGTCGCGCAGGGTGGCGTGCAGGCCGGCGGGTACCGCTACGGGCGCAATACCAGTGAAATCGGCCAGGGCGGCGCGGGTTTCGGTTAGCCGCTGCCGCGCCGAGGGCAGCAGCTCATCCTCCGCGTACAGTTCCTCCACCGCGGCAAACTGGCTGTGTGGGGTGCGCAGCTGGCCGTCGATGAGCTCGGCGGCGGCGAAGTAGCGGGCAAATTTCTCCAGCCACTGCTGGGGCAGCACGCCGTGGCTGCCATCATCCAGCACCACGTAGCGGCGGCGGTTGCGCAGGGCCTGGCTGAGTTGCGGTAGTGTGGCGTGCTGCTTGCCAAACCGCACCGCCAGCCTGGTATCAAACCAGTTGGTTTCACTGCTTACCTGTACCGACACCCGGGCCGGGTGCGGGTTAAGCCGGTTATCCTTGAGCTGCCGGAAGCCCAGCACCCGGATACCTTCCTGCCGCCAGTGTTCCAGGGCGGGCAGCACTCGGTCGGCGTCCAGCAACTCATGCCGGGCCAGGTAAAAGGAATCGGGGGTTTGCTGCCCGGCCAGTTCCGGCCAGGGCCGCAACACGGCCGCCACCAACCGGTCTTCAGCCAGGGCATTACGACTCACGGTGAAGGCCCGGCCCAAAGCGTCGGTGGCCTGGAGCTGCTGCTTGCTCAGCACCGACACCTCCCGCTCCCCGTAGCGCATCACCGGCAGCAGCTCCACGTGGGGGCCGGCATCGGAAAGGTAGAGCACCGGCTCGGGTGCCTCGTCGAAGCCCGCAGCCGCCAGCTGTTGCCGGGTGGCCGGGCGCAGGTAGGCGTAGTGAATCTGCAGGCGGTTTTCCAGGTTGGTCAGCACATCCTCCCGGAACTCCGCAAACTGCGACTGGTGAATCAGCAAGGCGTTATTGCGCTGCCGGAAAAACTCCACCACCCGCCACAGGTCCAGGTCATCCAGCAGGTACAGATCATCGTGCAGGGCCACGAAGTAGTCGTAGTGCAGGGTAAGCTGCTCCAGATCCAGGGCCTGGTCGTGGAGCAGCAGCTGGCCAGTTATCTGGTAGAATTCGTCTTCCTGAGTTACCTGCAGGCGCAGCTGCAGGCGGGCGCTGTGCAGGCGCACCGGCACCAGCGCCGCGGCCGTGAGCTTGTCGCCCTGGGGGCCGCGGTACGCAAAAACGGGCAGCCGAAACGGATTCTGCACTACCGCCCGCAAGGCCTCCACGGCCGCCGGCGTGCGTTCCTCGTCGTAGTTGTGCTGGAAGCGGGCCAGGCCGGTGTAGAACTTCAGCTCCGCCGGGTTGGTCAGCTGCCAGATACCGTCCAGGGGGTTGAGCAGCGTCAGCGGGTTCTTGGGTTTGCCCGCTGCTGTGAGGCTGGCCTCCACCAGGTGCAGCGTAAGGTGGCTATAATACCGATGCCGGGCCAGCACCAGCAGCCGTTGCCCATTTGCTCCCGGCACCACCGGCTCCGGCTTCGCGGGCAGTAACTGCCGCATCAGTTCCTGCTTGGAAGCCGGCGTCACGGGCAGCAGATCCGCCCGGCGCGGCATTACCGCTGTGGCCCCGTTGGCAAATGTCAGCTGAAAGTGCGCGTCCAGGTCGGGAGCCTGTTCCAGGCCGTATTCCCGGGCCACAGCGCGCAGCTTCTGCCCGCGCAGCTCCCCGTCGAAAAACGCCCGCAGCTCCGGCCGGTGCAGCAGGGCCAGCAGCGTCAGGGCCTGGTTTTCGCACAGCTCGTCGTTCGTGCCGGCCGGGCAGGTGCAGCTCAGCGTCAGGCCGGTTTTGGTTTGACTCACTTCCACTTCCGGCCCGGTCATTCCTCCTACTACCGTTCCGGCTGAAAACTGCCCGGTATCCACAGTCAGCTCCAGCGGCGTCACGGCCCGGTACTGGCGCGTATCCGGCACAAAGCCGCGCGGGACCAGTTGCAGCAGCTGAGGCAGCGTCAGGTCCGGGAGTTGCTGGGAGAGATGAACGGTATGCGGCACAGTGAACTTTACTGGAGCCGGAAATTACGCCAAGCGAGGCACATTCTGCAGTTGCAGCGGCCGAGTATTTCCTGTCGGGTTGCTGCTTGCTGATATTGTTTCAACTGTCACTCCGACCGAAGGGAGGAATCTGGGTTATCCGTCAGATGGTTGACTCAGATTCCTTCCTTCGGTCGGAATGACAATTATTGTCACCAGCCTTATTCCCCGCTACCCTACTTCATCGGCCTTAATGCGCGCATCAAACCGAAACTCCTCCCGACTCACAATCCGGATGCGCTTGAAATCGGGGTGGCGGCTGTGCAGCACGTAGTTGAACTCCTGGGGCACAATGGACGAGGGCACCCGCAACACGGCCGAGCTGCGGCGCGCGTACCACTCGGCCCCGAGAGGCTGGCACACGGCGTAGCGGCTGGCCTGCTCCCAGTCCCGGGGCAGCTGGCTCAGTGGTACCTCTTCCACCAACAGGTCATCGGGCACGTCAATCACCAGCACCCGAAATTGGCCGGTGAGGCCCTCTCCGCCGCGGTGCACCACGTTTTCCAGGCAGGCCAGGGCCCGGCTGGCGGCGGTGTAAATCACAAACTGATCCTTATAATTCCAGCGCGCCCGGTAGCCGGAGGCAAACAGGTCGTCGGCGTATTTGGCCAGGCAGATGCGGTACACCAGCATACTCGGGGCCCTAGGATAAGTCGCCGTAGGTAATGCGCGTGAGCTCCTCGGCCACCAGATCTATGCCCCCGCTGGTTTCCAGCAGCCGCAGTGGAATCTCCCCGTCGAGGCCGTGGGCCGGTTTATCCAGCCAGCGCAGAAACGCGGCGGCCTCCCCGAATATTTCCACTCCTAGATTATAGAGGCTGATGATTTTCAGGGTTTTCTCGCTGCTGGCGGCGCTCAGGTTTTTCTTTTCCTGGGAGTAGGTGCGGAGGGTTTTGGTGGATAGCTCGTAGATGGCTTCCAGCTCCTGGGCCTGCAGCTGGTAGGCCTCCGCCACCTCAAACGCCGTGGCGGCCGGTACGCCCTTGCGGGCTTCCATCACCAGGGCGTACGCGTCCTGCCCGGTCCGGCCCCAGGCCGCCCATTTCTTGCGCAAAGCCGCCGGCATAACGGCCGTTATTTTCGGGTGGTGTGCAGCAGTAGCCATCGGTGTGTGTTTGACAGAACGAACTTAGAGAAATTTTTCCGTTTAACGAGGAAAAATTTCTCTAAGTTCTCCAACTACGTCAGCCCGGTACCAGTTGGGGCCCCACCCAATAACAAAGCCTGGCCGATTTTCCATTGGAAAACTGACCAGGCTTTATTTGCAACCAGAAAACCGGCTACGGAGGCCAAACGGCTATTCAAGCTGCCATACAGAAGCTACAGAACCAGATTAGCTGTAGCCTCGTCGTTGCTAATCACGCGGCGTTGCTGGACCAAGAGAACAGCTATACAGCAAGTTCCGCCGATTGCGAGATAACCACGCTGTTCAGGGCTTTTTCCAGGGCCGTGTCCTGTATGCCGGGAATGGACACGCCTTCCACCCGCACCACCGTTACATCGGTCATGCCCAGAAAACCCAGCACGGCCTGCAGGTACGGGGCCACGAAATCGAAGCCGGCAGCCGGGCCCTCGGAGTAAATGCCACCGCTGGACATGGCCACGTACACTTTCTTGCCGGTTACCAGGCCCTGGGGAGCATTATCGACATACTTGAACGTAATGCCGGCGCGAGCAATGTGGTCAATCCAGGCTTTGAGCGTGGACGGAATGCCAAAGTTGTAGAGCGGCGCACCAATAACGATGACGTCAGCGGCCTGCAGTTCGGCAATGGCGTCGTCGGAGTGACGGGCGGCTTCCTGCTGCTCGGGCGTGCGGTTGGCAGGCGGCGTGAAGAAGGACTGCAGCTTGGCTTCTTCCAGCTGCGGGAACGGATGCGTGGCTAGGTCGCGGGTAATTACGGTGCTGCCGGGATACGCAGCCTGCAGCTTCTCGATGATGCCGTTGGCAAGCTTGATGCTGAAGGAAGCGCCGCCACGGGGGCTGGAAATGACGTTCAGAATGTTCATACTACCGTGTTTAGAGAAAAGTAGGCGTCTTACCGCTGAGCTGCGAAATCATGTCGGCCCCACCCTAGGAGTAAAAGGCAACGGCCAGCTAGGCAGTCTGCGGAGAAGACATTTGATGTCTATACATCAAATGTATAGACATTGTTTCACATTCTCACTCTTTATTGTACCGTTGAGTGTTTCCCGCAAACCAGTCTGTTCCCGACAACGGCACCTGCAGCTTACTTACCACCACCGCCACCCGCAATACAACCCTGCCGCCAGCAACAGCCCCAAGCAGCCGAGCCGGCGCATCTTCGCGCGCAGGGCCCGCCGACGCCCATAAGCGTCGGCAGCGGCTTGCGGCAGAAAATAGCCCCGCCACGCATTGTCCGCTCCGACAGCACCCACACCTCCCGGCACGCCGGGCAGGTGTATCGAATCACCTCACCGGGCAGCAGCTTCAGCGGCTTACATAGCAGTTGCTGCTCAAAGGCCTCGTAGGCCCACTACGAGGGGAAGCCGTACATCCCGGCCGGGAAGCAGTTAGGGCACATTTCGTTTGGGGCGGGGTTTCAGAATCCGGCGCAGCAGCCAGATGGTGGCATACAGCAGCAAGGCGGCAAAGCCGATACCCATCAGAGCCGGCAACAGACTATGGTCGTACGGATAGGCCATCCACGTTGCGCCCATTGCGCACAGCGTCGCAAGCAGCCAATACCACTTCAGTTTAACCCGACTACGCTCCATCGTATTAACTAAGTATACACTACTCACGCCCCCTGCCGTCACCTACTCTCCGAGGCAACGTCAACTCGTCCTCTACTGCCCCACCACCGCGTGCAGCGGCACCGGGTGGATGATGAGCCAGATCAGCTCCCGCAGAATTTCGCCGTCGGTCATGGAGCCTGAGTCGATGCCTTTGCTCTGGGCGTCGGCGCGGCGGATGAGGTGCACAATGTCGCGGGTGCGGTGGAAGTCGAATACTTTCAGGCCCACCTGGTAGTCCTGGCGCTGGATGGGGAAGCGGAGGCCCATTTTCAGCCAGTCGGCCTCGGCGGGGCTCCCGGGCAGCTGGTGCAGCACCAGCAGGCGGGAGAAGTAGTTGAACAGCAGCGTCAGGTTGGGGATGAGCGGGTTGTTCTTGGGGTTGGCCTCAAAGTAGAGCAGGATGCGGTTGGCCTTGAGCACGTCGCGGCGCACTAGGGCGCTCTGCAGCTCGAAGATGTTGTACTCCTTGCTGATGCCCACCATGCGCTGCACCAGGTCCTCGTCGATGCTGTGGCCGGGCAGCAGGTTGATGAGCATCTTGTCCACCTCGTTGGTGAGGCGGCCCAGCTCCCCCCCGATGTATTCGGCCAGCATAGCCGTGGCCTGGGGCGTAATCTGCTGGTTTTTGGAGCGCACGTAGTTGCTCAGCCAGGGGGCCACCTGGTTATCGTAGAGCTTTTTGCTGGTCATGAGCACGGTGCCGGCCGGGGCGGGCTCCTTTTTGTCGCCGGCCAGCAGCTTGCCCAGCTTTTTGCGCGCGTCCAGGGTTTTGTGCTTGTAGCAGAATACCAGCACCGTACTCTGCAGCGGATTGCGCAGGTAGGCCTCCAGAAAGGGCCACGTCTTGTCGTTTTCCAGATCGGCCACGGCCTGGGCCTCCTTCACAATAACCACCGAGCGTTCCGCCATCATGGGGAAGCGCTTGGCCTGGCCCAGAATGCCGGCCACGTCGGTATCCTTGCCGTACATGACCACCTGATTGAAACCCTTCTCGTGCTCAGGCAGCACGTGCTTTTCCAGCAGATCGGCCACCAGGTCAATATAATACGGCTCCTCCCCCTGCAGAAAGTACACGGGCGCAAACTGCCGCTGCTGGAGCTGCTTCAGGATTTCGTCGGGCGAGAGAGTCAATTTTTAATTAGTAATGAGCAATTAGTAATTAAGAATTGATGCGGGCGCACTGGTGAGCACCTTCCCAATTCTTCCTGCCCAAAGGTACGGGCTGCCTCTTACCTTTGCCGAACAGCTTTGGAAGAATTGGGCGGCTGGTACCGGCTGAGGAAAGCACGTTTGCCTCTCTGGATTTCGCCGGCTCAATTCTTAATTCCTAATTCTTACTTACTACTTACACTTTGAACCTCATAGACGAACTGCGCTGGCGGGGCATGTTTCACGACATGATGCCCGGCACCGAGGAGCACCTGCTGAAGAACGCGCCCATCACCGGCTACATCGGCTTCGACCCCACCGCGCCTTCCCTGCACATCGGCAACCTGGCCACTATTATGCTGCTGGTGCATTTGCAGCGGGCCGGCCACCGGCCCCTGGCCCTAGTAGGCGGCGCCACCGGCATGATTGGCGACCCCTCGGGCAAGTCGGCCGAGCGGAACCTGCTGGATGAGGACGCGCTGCGCCGCAACCAGGCCGGCATTCAGGCCCAGCTGGAGAAGTTCCTGGTGTTCGACAACTCGCCCACCGGGGCCCGGGTAGTCAACAACTACGACTGGTTCAAGGAGTTTGGCTTCCTGCAGTTCCTGCGCGAAGTGGGCAAGCACCTCACCGTGAACTACATGATGGCTAAGGATTCGGTGAAGCGCCGCATCGGCGGCAACGAAGAGTCCGGCGCCGAGGGCATCAGCTACACCGAGTTCAGCTATCAGCTGCTGCAGGGCTACGACTTCTTCCACCTTTATAAGGAATTTGGCTGCACCCTGCAAATGGGCGCCAGTGACCAGTGGGGCAACATCACCACCGGCACCGAGCTGATCCGGCGCATGTCGGGCGGCGAGGGCAAGGCCTACGCCCTCACCGGCCAACTCATCACCAAGGCCGATGGCACCAAATACGGCAAGAGCGAAACCGGCACCGTGTGGCTGGATGGCTCCATGACGAGCCCGTACCAGTTCTACCAGTTCTTCCTCAACGCCGCCGACGCCGACGTGCCCCGCCTCATCCGCGTGTTTACGCTGCTCTCGCAGGAGGAAATTGAGGCCCTAGAGGCCGAGCACGCCGCTGCCCCCCACCTGCGGGTGCTGCAAAAAGCCCTGGCCAAAGACGTAACTATTCGCGTGCACGGCGAAGCGGCTTTTGAGGCCGCGCTGGCTGCTTCGCAGGTCCTGTTCGGCGGTGGGGAGCTGAGCAGCCTCGATGAAGCTACGTTGCTCGACGTGTTTGCCGGCGTGCCCCACGTAGAGGTTTCCCGCGCCGAGCTGGAAGGCCAGGATGCCCTCACCCTGCTGAGCACCGCTGCTGGCACCGTTATCTTCTCCAGCAAAGGCGAGGCCCGCAAAATGGTGCAGAACAACGGCGTGAAGCTCAACCGCCAGAAAGTAACCCTCGACCAGAGCGCCACGGCCGTAGCCCCGCTGCTGGACAAGTACCTGGTAGCCCAGAAGGGTAAGAGCTACTTCCTGATTACGCTGGTGTAGCCCTTGCGCCCCGGCCAGTAAAAAAAGAAAAAGGCCCTGCCGATAATCGGCAGGGCCTTTTTTTGCGATAAGAAGAGTAGCTACGCCAGGCGTAGCGCCGCATTACTTCTTTTTAGCGGGAGCAGCCTTCTTGGCAGCGGGAGCAGCGGCTTTCTTAGCCGGAGCAGCTTTAGCAGCCGGAGCGGCGGCAGCACCGTCGTTCTTTTTGTTCTGCACCTCGGTGCGGATGGTTTGGGCCATGTTCTTCAGCTCCTGCATGCCTTTACGCACGCGGGTGCCAGCGGCCGAGTTGCCTTTGTCGTAGAATTTCTCGAAGTCAGCTTCCAGCGACATAACGAGGTCTTTCAGTTGGGCGAAATTGCTCATGGTTGGGAGGGGTTGTATGGTGTGGAAAAAGTGTTTAACCGGGCCTAATATACAGGGATTTCAAATACAAGCAAGTTGCCAAGTTTTTTTTCAAATGCCTTTTCTGGCGCACAGGGAGGCTTTTTATCCTTCCGGGCCTCTTCTACACCTTACTTCACACCACTACCACCCACGGAATAGTACAAAAACACAAAAGCCAGCTACCGGGTGGCAGCTGGCTTTTGCACTTAGCGAAGCTCAAACTAGCGTTGCAGGCCCTCGGGCACTTCAGCTTTGGAATAAAGCCCTTTCGAGAGCTTCTCCTGCACCGCCTCGAAGGCCTTAATGGTGATGGCCACATCGTCAAGCGTATGCACGGCAGTGGGGATGATGCGGAGCATAATCACGCCTTTGGGTACTACCGGGTACACCACAATAGAGCAGAAAATGCCGTGATTCTCACGCAGATCGAAGGTTACCTGCGTGGCGTCCGGAATCTGGCCTTCCAGCAGTACCGGCGTAACCGGCGAGGTAGTGGTGCCGATATTGAAGCCTTTTTCGCGCAGACCGCTTTGCAGGGCGTGCACAATCGTCCAGAGGTTTTCCTTGAGCTCAGGGCGGGTGCGCAGCAGCTCCAACCGCTTCAAAGCGCCCACTACGAGCGGCATGGGCAGGCTTTTGGCGAAAATCTGGCTGCGCATGTTGTAGCGCAAATATTCAATTACGTTCTCGGGGCCGGCCACGAAGGCACCAATGCTGGCCATGCTCTTCGCAAACGTCGAAAAATATAGGTCGATACCGTCCTGTACGCCCTGTTCTTCGCCCGTTCCGGCACCCGTAGTGCCCATGGTACCGAAGCCGTGGGCATCATCCACGAACAAACGGAACTGGTATTTCTCCTTCAACGCTACCACGCCGCGCAGGTCGCCCTGGTTGCCCGACATGCCGAACACGCCCTCAGTAATGACCAGGATGCCGCCGCCGGTTTCGTCGATGATGCGTTGGGCGCGCTCCAGCTGCTTCTCCAAGCTCTGCATGTCGTTGTGCACGTACACGAAGCGCTTGCCCGCGTGCAGGCGTACGCCATCAATGATGCAGGCGTGAGACTCGGCGTCGTACACAATCACGTCGTGGCGGCCCACCATGGCGTCGATGATGGACACCACGCCCTGGTAGCCGAAGTTGAGCAGCATGCAGTCGGGCTTCATCACAAACTCGGCCAGCTCATTTTCCAGCTGCTCGTGCAGGTTGGAGTTGCCGCTCATCATGCGGGCACCCATGGGCAGGGCCATGCCGTACTCGGCCGCGGCGTCGGCGTCGGCCTTGCGCACCTCGGGGTGGTTGGCCAGGCCCAGGTAATTGTTCAGGCTCCAGGTGAGAACCTCTTTGCCGCGGAAAATCATGCGGGGCTTAATCTCGCCTTCCAGCTTGGGGAAGGTGAAATAGCCGTGCGCGTAGTGTGAATGGCTACCCAGCGGGCCGCGGTTGGCGGCAATCTTCTCAAATAGATCCACGAGGGAACAGGTTGAATGTGAAACGAAAACAAGCGGTTATGCTTGGGGGGCATAACGCTCGGGGAATGTACAAAGTTATGGCAATCCGCAAAGGTAGCCCGCCGCGGGCAGGCATCCAACCTTATAGGAATTGGCCCGATGCGTTTTCTGGTGCGGCCGGAATGGCGTTTCTTTGGCATTACATTACGCCGGCGGCCCGGGGTTGAAGCCCTGCGCCGCGCAGCAGAACAGTAAACTCCCTGCTGAGCTTAGGGTTTTGCCTCTGGGCCGCCGGCGTTGTTCTCTCCCACCCGCCTACCCTCTCCACCATGAAGAAAATCACCAAGCTGCTGGTCGCCAACCGCGGCGAAATTGCCCTGCGCGTGCTGCGCTCCGCCCGGGAAATGGGCCTGCAAACCGTGGCCATCTACTCCGAAGCCGACCGCAACGCCCTACACGTGCGCTACGCCGACGAGGCCGTGTGCGTGGGCCCGCCCGCCAGCAAGGACAGCTACCTGCGCGGCGACAAAATTCTGGAAGTATGCCGGCAGCTGGGCGTCGATGCCATTCACCCCGGCTACGGCTTCCTGAGCGAAAACGCCGAATTCGCCCGCATTGTGAAGGAAGCCGGCCTGATTTTCGTAGGTCCTTCGCCGGAAGCCATGGATGTGATGGGCGACAAGCTTTCGGCCAAGCAGGCCGTGAAAGCCTACAACATTCCGTTGGTGCCGGGCCTGGATGAAGCCATCAGCGACGTGCAGGAGGCCAAGCGCGTGGCCGAGCAGGTAGGTTTCCCGGTGCTCATTAAGGCCTCGGCCGGGGGCGGCGGCAAGGGCATGCGCCTGGTGTACCAGCCCGAGGAATTTGAGGAGCAGATGCAGCTGGCGGTGAATGAGGCCGTGTCGGCCTTCGGCGACGGGGCCGTGTTCATTGAGAAGTTCGTGACCGGCCCGCGCCACATCGAAATTCAAGTACTGGGCGACGAGCACGGCAACATCGTGCACCTGTTCGAGCGGGAATGCTCCATTCAGCGCCGCCACCAGAAGGTGATTGAGGAAGCGCCTTCCTCGGTGCTCACGCCCGAGCTACGCGCCGAAATGGGCCGCTGCGCCGTGGACGTGGCCCGGGCTTGCAACTACACCGGCGCCGGCACCGTGGAGTTCCTGCTCGACGACCAGCGCAACTTCTACTTCCTGGAGATGAACACCCGCCTGCAGGTGGAGCACCCCGTCACGGAGCAGATTACCGGCCTCGACCTGGTGAAGGAGCAGATTAAAGTAGCCCAGGGCCAGCCCCTGTCCTTCCGCCAGGAAGACCTCACCATCACCGGCCACGCCCTGGAGTTGCGCGTGTACGCCGAAGACCCGCAGAACAACTTCCTGCCCGACATCGGGACGCTGACTACCTACGTGCGTCCCCAGGGCCCCGGTGTGCGGGTAGATGACGGCTTCGAGCAGGGCATGGACATTCCGATTTACTACGACCCCATGATTGCCAAGCTCGTGACCTTCGGGGCCACCCGCGAGGAGGCCATTGCCCGGATGCTGCGCGCCATTGAGGAGTACCAGATTACCGGCATCGAAACCACGCTGGGCTTCGGCCGCTACGTGCTGCAGCACCCGGCCTTCGTGAGCGGCAACTTCGACACCAACTTCATTAAGGACCACTTCACGCCCGAGTCGCTGAAGCCCGCCGCCCCGGACGAAGCCACCGCCAAGCTGGCCGCCGTGCTCACCGCCATGCTCCTGACGGAGAAGAAACCGAGTGCTACGCCCGCCGCTGAGGCACCGGCCGCCACCGGCTCCGCCTGGAAGCGCAACCGGTTGGGAGTGCGGTAGAATGTAGTTTATACACATAAAGCCAAACGCCCGGCCAGATGGCCGGGCGTTTGGCTTTATGTGTATTTGGATAATTTACCTGATTGGGAAGCGGAAATAAAAACTATTCTATTGGGCTCATGACTACCCTGCTTTGGGCTTTGTAATTTCTGCTGAATCTGTGGGCTTGTAGCGTACCATCAGATACCACAGCATAATTGCCGGCACTACATTTACGCCAAAAAACCACTCTTCCTGATTAGCTATGGCAAAGCTAAACTTGACCTCATAGAGAGCATCTAAAGTCAGGCCGATATTACTTAAGGCATCAAGGCCGAAGACGGCTAATACTCCATTACTGAGCACATACTTCAGCCCTCCATATCGGATGACTGGTAACTGCAGGATGGCCATAACACCCATCAATGTAGGGTCTTGCAGCTTCTGATATGTGATGAACGAGAGAATGGAGAGCACGAAGGCCAATGCCGCATATATACCACCGCTAATGCGTAGGGCTGATTGATCTAACTCAGATAAATGAGATGTCAGTATAAACAGACCAGCAATACCACCTATCAGATTGTAATAGCTTAGCAGTTTTAAGACTCTGTTTTGCGGAATAAAACTGTCGACAGGCATTAAGCAGTAGTTTGTTAAACATATAAGCAAAAATCACCTCAGCAGCCAATTGGCTTGCATAGCTCTTTACGCCAGCAGCCGCGCCTGGTTGGCCACGTTAATCAGCGCCGGCGCGTTCTTAAGGGTGGCCAGTACTACTTCCTTGGCGGCTTGCTGAAGCTCGTCGCGGTGGATGTCGCGCACTTCTTCGCGCACCAGCTCAGTGAGGGCGTGGAGGGCATGCTGCACGGCTTCGCGCCGGGGCCGCTCGGTGCGCAGCTCCTGGCGCACCTCGGCAAAGTGGGCCTGAATTTTCAGCCGCCGCAGGTGAAACACCGAGTCGCTAGAAACCTGGGGCTGGATGGTGTCGAGTAGCTTCAGCAGCGGCAGCAATTGGGTGGCGGTGGCCCCCACCAGGCGCTGGCGGCGACCAGGGCGGGCGGTGGGCTGGCAAGCGGCATCGGTGGATGGCTCAGGACCAAAGACAGACATCAGAAATAACCGGGTAATGGGGCGGATAATACGCGTGATTTTCATAACAAGATACTGGTTCAGCTAACAATTACCGAATCCTACACCCGCTCCCAGGCCAACTGGCCCGAAGACGTAGCCGGCTCCGTAGCTCCGGCAGATTTCGGGGCCAGCCAGCGACGCAGGGCCCAGTGCGTGGGTAGGTAAATCACCAGCAGCAGCGTGAGCATCCAGCCCATCAGGTACAGCGGGGCGGGCAGCCAGGTTTGCGGGTGGGCATCGTCGAAGCCGAACACGTAGTTGATGTTCACCGGAATCTTGGGGTTGGGCAGCACCGTGCCGGCGGGCGGCAGCCAGAAGTAGGCCACCAGGCACAGCGCCCAGGCCAGCAGCGTCCAGGCAGGCAGGGCGCGCCGGTCGTAGCCCAGGCGCTTTACCAGAAAAAGGATGAGGAAAGGCAGCCAGCCGTGGAAGAACGAGAGCCCCCGCAGAAACAGGGAGCGGTTTTCATCGAACATGTAGGACGTCATGCCCAGCAGATGGTGGCCGCACAGCTCCCCCACAAAATCGGCGCACCACAGCACCTGCGGCAGCAGGATGCCCACGGCGGCCATGGAGGCCGGCAGGCGGCGCTCCGTCCACACGCTCACCAGACACAGCAGCAGGGCCACGTCGCAGAAGTACAGGAAGTTGGTGGGGCCGTAGTTTACCCAGTACACCGGCACCATCACCAGCAGGAAGGCGGTGAACACCAGTTTCAACCAAAGCGGCAGGCGGGCCGGAACACGTTTCATGAGCGAAGAAGAATGAGGTGCGAAACAACGCTTGGTCCTCCCGCCACGCGGCTCATGGCGTTGCACCGAGAGGATGCCCGAAGTAGCACGCTGAATTCGGCTTCGCCAGTTCAATCCACCCGACCATCAGACTTTTCACTGACTTATCCGCCAGCCATAGATAAGCATTAAGAGCCGTTTTCAGGTCAGCCAATCAGACTTTGTACTTCTACGCTTTCGGCACATGCAACTACCTATAAACCGAGAAAGCCTCACCAGACTGGTGAGGCTTTCTCGGTTTGCGGCTTGACCGCGTACTTATATCAGCTCGGTGATTTCGCGCACGCCCAACGGCCGCTCCCGCGTGAAGCCTTCCCCGAACTCTACTCCGATCAGGTGGCCGAACTCCCGGGCGCGGGCTTCCATAAAGTTGCTGAATACCGGCGTGGAGAGGTAGGTGCTGGGCTCGGTACTCTCGGGGTCGTGAAACTGGGTACGATAGGCCTGGATACTCTCCCACTTTTTGGGCCAGTGGGCCGAAATATCCACCACGAAATCGGCCGGAATCTGGCGGTCCTGGATGTAGTGAAACACCAGCCGGGGCCGCCAGGGCTGCTGGGGCTGGCCGTCGTCACCGAGGGTTTCAATCATGCGCAGCCCACTCAGAAAGCACGATTCCGAGGCCAGCTGCGCGCCCCGGCCGTGGTCGGGATGGCGGTCATGAATGGCGTTGCAGAGGATGATATCGGGCTGGTAGCGGCGGATGGCGGCAATAACGGGCAGCTGATGCTCCCGGTCGTTGCGGAAGAAGCCGTCGGGCAGGCCCAGGTTTTCGCGGGCGCTCAGGCCCAGAATACGGCTGGCGGCTTCGGCCTCCTGCGCCCGGGTGGCCGGTGTGCCGCGGGTACCCAGCTCGCCCCGGGTAAAATCAACGATACCAATCTTTTTACCAGCAGCCACGGCCGCCAGCAAGGTACCCGCAGCGGACATCTCCACGTCGTCGGGATGCGCCCCCAGGGCCAAAATATCAAGCTTCATGTGTATTCAGTTGCTGGTCGCCGCTTGCGAGTTGTCAGCATCATTCTGGCACCTCGCAACCGAAAACTTATTTAATGCGCAGGGTGCGGCCAGGCCGCAATACGCCCACGTTGCCATTGAGCCGCCGCAGCTGCGCCTGCGACACGCCGTACTTGTCCGCAATTTCCGATAGGGTATCGCCCGAGCGGATTTTATGGGTGACTACCTGCCGGGCCTGAGTGGGCCGGCCACTGCCACTGCGGCTACTACTACCGCTGCCCGCTCCCGGCACGCTGCCTCCCCGGTACTTCAGCGACTTACTGTAGTAGGCAAACAAACCGGAGGTAATCTGGAAATTGTCTTTGATGAGCCGGTAGTCAGGAAAGTCGTACATCTGCTCCGGGTCGATGGGGTTGCCTTCGTAACGCACCTCAAAGTGCAGATGGGAGCCGCTGCTGCGGCCCGTACTGCCACCCCGCCCAATCAGCTCCCCGGCCTTTACAAACGTGCCCGGCGTCACCAGAGACTTCTGCAAGTGACCGTACAGGGTTTCAATGCCATTGTAGTGGCGCACCATGATGTAATTACCGTAGCCTGAGCCGTCCCACTTTACAATGCGCACGACCCCATCAAAGGCCGCTTTTACCGAGTCTCCGGTTTCCAGGTCCAGGTCCACGCCGTAGTGCCAGCGGTAGCCCCGGAAACCGAAGTCCGAAGTCATCGGGGTTTTGGTCAGGGGCATTTTGGCGTAGCGCTGCTTTTCGGGTTCCGTCAGCTTCAGGTTCAGCGTGTCCTTTATGCGGCGGCCATCTACCCGGTACGGGTTGATGTTGTGCGTATCCCAAATGGCATAATACCCCGCCACTTTAATCCAGGAGGAGTCAATTTTCACCTGCTCCGATACTTCCACAATCTCCTGCACGCCCTCGTTTAGCGTGCTGGTATCCTCACTCACAATGGAGAGCTTTTTGGCGGGGTTGAAGAAGATGGATTTGGCCGCGTCGGAGTTTTCCTCGGGCAGCTCCTCCGTCTCAATCAGGATGGTGGTATCGGGCCGCACGTAGCGGATGGTAGGCGACTTAATGCGAAAAAAATCCTTCCGCTTGCCGGCCGAGCCGGCTTTGGCCTTGGGCTCGGGTGTTTTGCGCCGCTGGGCCTGCAGCTGGCCGGGCAAGCCAATAAACAGCCCGATCAGTAGCAGCGGCAGCAGCCAATGTTTCACAAAATGCAGCAAGAGCAAAAAATTAATGAGTGAATGAGTGATTGGGCGAATGAGTGAATGAGAAAGTAAGCTCAACGTCCCATCTAAATGGATAGTGTGACGCTAACCTAACTCACTCAATCACTCATTCACTCATTCACTGCTAATGGTCCCCCAGCGCGGCCAGGTACCGCTCGGCGTCGAGGGCGGCCATGCAGCCGGAGCCGGCGGCCGTTACGGCCTGGCGGTAGGTGTAGTCCTGCACGTCGCCGCAAGCAAATACGCCGTCCACGTTGGTTTTGGCGGTGCCGGGAATGGTTTTCAGGTAGCCCTGCTCGTCGTGGTGCAGGTAGGGCTGGAAGATTTTGGAGTTGGGCTCGTGCCCGATGGCCACGAAGAAGCCCTCAATGGCCAGGTCACGGGTGCTGCCGTCCAGCACGTTTTTCACGCGGGCTCCATCCACGGCGTGCTCGCCCAGGATTTCGTCGGTTACCGTGTTCCAGAGCACCTCAATCTTGGGGTTGTCCAGCACACGCTTCTGCATGATTTTCGAGGCGCGCATCTCCCCTTTCCGCACAATCATGTACACCTTGTTGCAGAGGTTGGCCAAGTACGTAGCCTCCTCGGCCGCCGTGTCGCCGGCACCCACAATGGCCACGTCCTTGCCGCGGTAGAAGAACCCGTCGCACACGGCGCAGGCCGATACGCCCGAGCCGTTCAGGCGCTGCTCCGAGGGCAGCCCCAGCCACTTGGCCGAAGCTCCGGTGGCAATGATGATAGTATCGGCCGTCAGTTCCACCTTTTCGTCCACCGTCACGCGGTGCGGGTGGCCCGAGAAGTCCACTGAAGTGGCAATACCGTAGCGGATATCGGTACCAAAACGGGCGGCCTGCTTTTTCAGGTCCTCCATCATTTCGGGGCCCATGATGCCGTCGGGGTAGCCGGGGAAGTTTTCTACGTCGTTGGTAATGGTTAGCTGGCCGCCGGGCTGCAGGCCCTGGTACATGACCGGCTTCAGGTTGGCGCGGGCCGCGTAGATGGCCGCTGTGTAGCCGGCCGGGCCAGAGCCAATAATCAGACACTTGATGTGTTCAGCGGCAGTGGTTGCCTCGCTCATTCGGGTAGGTTCTATTTTTTTGGAAATGCAAAAGTAGTGTTATAGGCCGACAGCAGCGCGTCGGTTACATCCGGCCGGTCATAAGCATCTGCCTCCGTAAGATGCCCGTCGTACTGGCTGACCCGCGTGAGCATGCGTCCCCGTCGAAACACCAGTTGCAGGCCGTGCTCTTCTTCCCAGCCACAGCCACACTCGATGCTCAGGTACACGTCCTGGTCACGCCGGTCACGCCACGAGATATGTATGTCGCCCGGCCGCACCTGCGCCCACACCTCGGCCGGCGCAGAAATGCTGACGTCCAACTCTTCCTCGCCTACTGCGTCGACCATCTCCTGATAGTTGGCCCAGACAAGGCCGGACGCGGCTAGCCGGTCGGCTGGACCCAGCGCCAGAAAGTTGCGCAGGCAGTCATCCAGGTCGGCTAGGTCTGAGGCCGTTGGTGCTGTTGCCCCGCTGAGGATGACCGTCAGCGGCATATGGTCGAAAAACGGCACGGGCACCGGCTGGCTTTGCCACCAGTCCTCAAAATTATCGTCTTGCACCAACAGCCCAACAACTGAACTTTGAATGGATTCAGGCATGAAGAAGAATGTGGATGATTGTAGTCAACAAAAAACCCCAACCAATGGTCAGGGTTTTCTGTGGCGGGGTAGAAAAACTTACCCCAGATACGGTTTCAGCGCTTTGCTGCGGGACGTGTGACGCAGCCGGCGAATGGCTTTTTCCTTGATCTGACGAACCCGCTCGCGGGTCAGGTTAAACTTCTCGCCAATTTCCTCCAGCGTGAGCGAGTGTTCCCCGTTCAGGCCAAAATACAGCGTGATTACGTCGGCTTCGCGCTTGGTGAGCGTGCTCAGGGCGCGCTGCACTTCCTTGCGGAGCGAGTCGTTCATCAGGCCGGTATCGGGCGACTCCTCGTCCTCGTTCTCGAGCACGTCGAGCAGGCGGTTTTCCTCCCCCTGCACGAAGGGAGCATCCACCGATACGTGGCGGCCCGAAATCTTGAGCGTATCCACCACTTCCGAGGTAGTCAGTTCCAGTACTTCGGCAATTTCTTCGGGCGAAGGCTCCCGCTCGAATTTCTGCTCCAGCTCCGAAAACGACTTGCTGATTTTGTTCAGCGAGCCTACCCGGTTCAGGGGCAGACGCACAATACGGGACTGTTCAGCCAGCGCCTGTAGAATCGACTGACGAATCCACCATACGGCGTAGGAAATGAATTTGAAACCCCGGGTTTCATCGAAGCGCTTGGCGGCTTTAATCAGACCCAGGTTGCCTTCGTTGATCAGGTCACCCAGGCTCAGGCCTTGGTTCTGGTACTGCTTGGCCACCGACACCACGAAGCGCAGGTTGGCTTTGGTGAGTTTTTCCAGCGCTTGCTGGTCACCTTCTTTGATGCGTTGCGCCAGCGTCACCTCCTCATCGGGGGTGAGCAGATCCACCTTGCCAATCTCCTGGAGGTATTTGTCCAGCGACTGACTTTCGCGGTTGGTGATCTGCTTGCTGATTTTTAGCTGTCTCATTGCGGGCGCGAGAGAATTGAAGTGTTGATGCTACTAACGTCGTGTTTACTCCGCTATACGGAGGATACCCAAACGCGGGTACCGGCATTGATTGTGTCCAACACACCGGTACCCGCGAAAGTTCGGGAAGGCCTGCTTATGCGGCGCCGTTGGAATCGGCAGCCCGCTCAGGCTTGGGCAGCAGCACCTTGCGCGACAGACGGTATTTACCGGTTTTCTTGTCGATATCGAGCAGCTTCACGTCAATTTCCTGCCCTACTTCCAGCACCCCTTCCAGGGCAGCCAGACGCTCGTGCGACACCTCCGAAATGTGCAACAGGCCGTCTTTGCCCGGCATGATTTCCACGAAGGCACCGTAAGGCTGAATGCTGCGCACTTTGCCTTTGTATGTAGCGCCCACTTCCGGCACCGCGGCAATGGCCTGAATGCGGCTGATGGCCGCCTGCATGTCTTCCTGGTTAGAGGCGTAGATGCTTACGTGGCCTTTCTCCTCCTTCTCCTCGATGATAACCGTGGCGTTAGTATCCTTCTGGATCTGCTGAATCACCTTGCCACCGGGCCCGATTACGGCCCCAATGAACTCTTTATCAATCAGCATCTTGTGCGAGCGGGGCGTATGCGGCTTCAGCTCGGCGGCGGGCTGGCTGATGGTCTTGGCCATCTCGCGCAGGATATGCAGACGACCTTCGCGGGCCTGGTGCAGGGCAGCCGTCATGATTTCGGCGCTCAAACCCTGAATTTTGATGTCCATCTGGCAAGCCACGATACCCTTCTCGGTACCAGTCACTTTGAAGTCCATGTCGCCGAGGTGGTCCTCATCGCCCAAAATGTCCGAAAGCACGGCGTATTCGCCGGTTTCTTTGTCCTGCACGAGGCCCATGGCAATACCCGAAACAGCGGCGCGTACCGGAATACCGGCATCCATCAGGGCCATGGAACCAGCGCACACCGTGGCCATCGACGAAGAGCCATTCGACTCCAGGATGTCCGACACGATACGCACGGTGTAGGGGTTCTCATCATCAGAAGGCATTACCTTCTTCAGGGAGCGTTGAGCCAGGTTGCCGTGGCCGATTTCGCGGCGGCCGGGGCCGCGGTTCGGCTTCACCTCACCGGTCGAGAAAGCCGGGAAGTTGTAGTGCAGCATGAACTTGCTGTAGCCCGAAGTCATGGCCGTATCGATGATCTGCTCATCGAGCTTGGTACCGAGGGCCACCGTGGTCAAGGACTGGGTTTCGCCGCGGGTGAACAGGGCCGAGCCGTGGGCACCGGGCAGGTAGTTCACCTCGCTCCAGATCGGGCGAATTTCCGTGAGCTTACGACCGTCGAGGCGGGTGCGCTCCTTGATCATCATGTCGCGGATGGCCTTCTTCTCAGCCGAAGAATAATAGCGACCGAACATCTTCATGTCCAGCTCGGGCTGCTCTTCCAGCAGTTTCTCGGTCAGCGACTTTTTGATGGCCGAGAAGCCTTCCTTGCGGCCGGCTTTGCTGGGGTTGCCGGAGTGCGCCACTTTATAGGCCTGCTCGTACACGCCTTCCTGAATGCGCTTCTTGAGGTCGTCGTTTTCCTCGTACTTGGGGTACTCGCGCTTCACGTGGGATTTCTCCACCTCAGCGGCCAGCTCCAGCTGCACGCGCACTTGCTCCTTAATGGCTTCGTGGGCGAAGGCAATGGCTTCTACCATTTCCTCCTCGCTCACTTCGTTCATTTCACCTTCCACCATGGCTACCGAGTCGGCCGTGGCCCCCACAATCAGGTCGATGTCGGCGCGGGCAATGTCGGCGGTGAGAGGATTGATCTGCAGTTTGCCATCGATGCGGGCTACGCGCACCTCCGAGATGGGGCCAGCGAAGGGAATATCCGAAATGGAGAGGGCAGCCGAAGCAGCCAACGCGGCCAGCGCATCGGGCTGCACGGTTTTATCGGCCGAAATCAGGGTAATCATCACCTGCACCTCGTAGTGATAGTCCTTGGGGAACATCGGGCGGAGGATGCGGTCTACGAGGCGGCACACCAGAATTTCGTAATCCGAGAGGCGGCCTTCCCGGCGCTGGAACGAGCCTGGAATGTTGCCAGCACCACCGAATTTCTCCTGGTAGTCAACCGACAGGGGCAGAAAATCCACGTCTCCGCGGGCGCTGGGCTGCGACACAACGGTAGCCAGCAGCATGGCGTCGCCGAGGCGTACTACTACGGCGCCATCCGCAAATTTGGCCAGCTTGCCGGTTTCAATGGAAATCTGCCGACCGTCGGGCAGCGTAATGTGTTTGGTAACCGCGTTGTAATTGGGCATCTGAGAGGGGTTGCTTATGGAAAGCGTGCAGCGGGCGAGCAGCCGTAAAAACAAGGCCGGCAGCGGCCTTATTTTGCTCTAAAAATTCTTCTTTGGGAAACTCAACGCCCGAAGCCGGCAAATGGTGCGCTCCGCTTCGGACAAAAAAAGAGCAGGGAACCTTCCGTGGTGGAAGGTCCCCTGCTCCAGGCGGTGGGCTTACTTACGAATGCCCAGCTCCTTGATGATGGCGCGGTAGCGGTTGATTTCGCGGTGCTGGAGGTAGTCCAGCATCCGACGGCGCTTACCAACGAGTTTGAGCAGACCCAGACGGGTCGAGTAGTCCTTTTTGTTCACCTTCAGGTGTTCGGTCAGGTGAGCAATGCGGTGCGTAAACAGCGCAATCTGCGACTCGGCCGAACCGGTGTCGTTAGCGGACTTCTGCAGGCTGTTTTTTTCGAAAATAGCCTGTTTTGCTTCAGTGGTGAGTTGCATCGGCAGATAGGTTTCCCCGTCTTAGATTAAAAAATATGAAAAAGAAAAGCCACCCCGCATTTCGGGGTGGCCGCAAAGGTAAGGAGTTAATCGGAATAATGTGTTGGAATGTGTTGGAATGTGTTGGAATGTGTTGGAATGTGTTGTCGCTTTTAATTTTTCACATTCTGCACATTCGCCTGCATTCTAACACATTCTACTCATACCGCCTTTTTGTAGCCTCGCCAGGGCCAGCGCAGCCAGCCCGGTACAAAGCGGCTCCAGTCCACGTCCAGCACGCCGGAATCGTGGCGGGCCTGGTAGAGGAAGAACAGCCCGATGGGCAGTAGCACGGCACCCGAGAGCCACATTCCCACCCCCACGGGCATGACCATCTCCCGGCCGTACTTCTCCCCCATGATGGATACCACGTAGTAAATTATAAAGAAGACGATGGATACCAGAATGGGCACCCCAATACCGCCTTTTTTGATGATGGCCCCCAGCGGAGCCCCAATCAGAAACATGAGCAGAATGGCTACCGATTGCGTGTACTTGCGGTAGCTCTCGATGCGGTAGTTAGCCGTTTCCTTGGACAAGTTGGTCAGCCGCTCGGCCGAGGTACCCAGGAAGGAGCGCACGTTGCGGGCCCGGTTGGCCGCCTGCTGGGCCACGTTCAGACTGACCGGCTGCAGCTCCTTATCGGGCACCTGCCAGCTTTCCACGCGCTGCATGGCTACGCGGCCGGTCGTATCCAGGCGCAGGAAGGTGTAGTACGGGTTCAGCTGCGGAATCAACTGCCGCCGCTCCAGCAGTACCCGGTTGTGCAGCGAATCGGTATAGTGCGTGAGCTGCCCCAGATTCAGCATCATCTTGTTGGTGTTGAACAGCTCCTTTTTGGTGCGGTCCATTCCGAAGGAAGCCAGGGAGAAGGTAATCAGGTTGCGGTCGAAATTCTGGCGGATGAAGCTGGCTCCGGCCCCACCCTGGGCACTGGGCTGCTCCACGTACGTGCGGCCCCGGAACAGCTCCAGCGCCAGATACTGCCCCCCGAAGCGGGTGTACATCCGCCCCGAATCAGCCAGAATAACGGCACTACCGCCCCGGCTCTGGGTATGGTCGTAGATCATCACGCCCTTCAGAATATCCCCGTTCTCGCCCAGCTTCTTGTTTACCTTGATGGTGTAGCCCGGTATGCCATTGTAAAACACGCCTTCCCGGATGTCCAGGGCCAGCTTTTGCTGGCGCACGTCCCAGAGCAGGCTGTACGCCTCCAGGTTGGCTAGCGGCACAATAGTATTGTTGAACCAGAACGCTCCCCCGGCTAGAAACAGGCTGAACAGCATCACGGGGCGCAGAATGCGGGTTAGCGAAATGCCCGCCGTTTTGATGGCCGTCAGCTCGTGGTGCTCCCCCAGCGTGCCGTAGGTCATCAACGACGACAGCAGCACGGCCAGCGGCAAAGAAATGGGCACAATCAGCACACTGAAGTAAAACAGCAACTGCGCAATTACCCCAAAGCCCAGGTCTTTACCTACCAGATCGTCCATGTACTTCATCATGAACTGCATCAGGAAAAT
Source organism: Hymenobacter sp. 102 (assembly GCF_049949205.1). Classification (NCBI taxonomy): domain Bacteria; kingdom Pseudomonadati; phylum Bacteroidota; class Cytophagia; order Cytophagales; family Hymenobacteraceae; genus Hymenobacter; species Hymenobacter sp. 102. Next base: position 557,225 of record NZ_CP188172.1, on the reverse strand, counting down.
AAATTCTACAACGGCAAACGTGAGCAGAAAGGGTCCGGCAAAGGCCTGTAGAATCAGCTTATCGAGTTTTTTCATACTAGGTGCCGCCAGCTGCTGCGGCTGGCCCGGCATTGGGCTACAAACAAAAAGGAGCAAACAGGAAACGAAGATACGGTTCGTTTCGTGCCTGCTCCTCTCCACAAGAGTCGGGTGGCGTTGTTAGCCGCCCACCTGCTCGCGCAGGTTCTGGATCAGATTATCCCACATTTCCTGCAGCTCAATAGTATCGGCCTCCTCCGAGTAGTCAACTACCCGCAGATACACTTCCTGGGTCAGCTGCGACTCTTCAATCAGAAAATCGAGGTAATTGGCGTCGGGAGTATGGCGCTTGTTATCGTCCAGAAACACAAACCGCACGGAGCGGTTGGTGCGGTGCGAGGCCATTTCGGCAAAGTGCGGCTGGTTGTCCCAGATGAAATTATACACGTGTCCGCCTTCAATTTTCACGTCCTGACAGAACCAGTGCGAAAGGCCCGAAGCCGTAGCTAAGTACGGATACAGAATTTTGGGAGAAGCATTCACGGGGTATTCAACCGTAAAACGGTGCTTGAGGCGAGTAGCGGAAAGCGGCATAAGCAGAACAGAGTAAAGAATTTAGGGCGGGAGGCTGATTGGTGAAAGTGGCCCGGCAGCCAATATACGCGGGTTTTTTTTTGCACAACACTTGCATTACGTCAAATCTTGTTCCTACATTTGCACCACCAAAACAGGGCGGGGTAGCTCAGTTGGTTAGAGCACAGGATTCATAACCCTGAGGTCACGAGTTCAACTCTCGTCCCCGCTACTTGCAAAAACGGCTTTTCCAGATCGGAGAAGCCGTTTTTTCATTGGCTTCTACCCGATCTTATCCGCCTGACATCTTTATCGTTTTGGGTTCGCCCCAGCTCTTGCTACTTCCAGGCGGACGGCAGCTACCCGATCAAGATTATATATGTATAGTATCTTACCCGGCAGTATTCGTACTGCGTTTTATTGCTTATTCCATCACGTGTGCCGACCTACGCAGGTGGGTACTCAATTATTTCGGGCTTATACGAATGGTGCATCTCGCCTCATTTCCCTTTGTTACGTTTTATCTGCACAACATTGGCTGCAACGCCCTGGAAGCGGTGTGGGGCGACTACGTCAGCAGCTCGTTTTTTCGGGAGGCGATTCAGCAGGCAGTGGTATTCGTGCGACAGCACCACGCTGAAGCCTGGATTGCGGATGACCGGCGCCTGGGCCCAATGGAACGAGAAGATCTGGCCTGGATTGGCGCGGAAATTCTGCCGGCATTGGCTACTAATGGCCTCCGGCGCCTAGCTATTGTTGAGTCGGAAGATGGATTTAACCGGGCCCTGATTCAGGAAGAATATACTTCCCCGGTGCAGGGTCTGCCCATCGAGCTACGCTATTTCACTGATGTACCTACCGCACGGGCCTGGGCCTGTAGTCAGCCAACCAATCAGTAGCAGGGCATGCCTGTGTCCATCCGGCACTTATAGCCCCCCACTTGGCTGTTCTGAGGCCCGGTTTTAAGAATTAATTTTTCACACGCTGTAGCAAGTTCTAGGCTAGTAGCTGCTACTGCCTGTGACGAAAATTAAGCACATAAAAAAACACCTGACCCATGCGAACAGGTCAGGTGTTTCGGTGGGGCAAACCCCTCAGTAAGCAGCTTACTTGATTTTTTCCACGATGCCTTTGAAGGCTTCGGGGTGGTTCAGGGCAAGGTCAGCCAGAACCTTACGGTTCAGTTCAATGCCCGCCTTCTTCAGGCCGCCCATCAGCTGCGAGTACGACATACCATGCTCACGGGCACCAGCGTTGATACGCTGAATCCAGAGGGCACGGAACTCACGCTTCTTAACCTTACGGTCACGGTAAGCATAGAGCAGGCCTTTCTCAACGGCATTTTTGGCAACGGTCCATACGTTTTTGCGACGGCCATAGTAGCCTTTCGCCAAACGCATTACTTTTTTCCGACGGTGGCGCGAGGCCGCGTGGTTTACACTTCTTGGCATAACCAGAGTTGTTTTTGGCGGCCGGCGGCGGACATATCTGCCGCAGCTTGGAGTCTACCGGACGCCTGGTGAAAAATGAGTTGTTTGTTCTCGGTAATTGGTCTTAGGCCTAGCGGTTGATCAAATCAGCCGAAACCCGAAAACCAGCAACCAATTACAGGTTGAGCATGTCCTTCACGCGGTTCATGTCGGCCGAGGAAACCAGACCAACGTGCGTGAGGGCACGCTTCTGCTTGGTGGTTTTCTTGGTCAGGATGTGGCTTTTGAAGGCGTGCTTACGCTTGATCTTGCCCGTGCCGGTCAGCGAGAAACGCTTCTTGGCGCCGGACTTGGTCTTCATTTTCGGCATTGTGGTGGTGATAAAAGGTGAAAAACTGCGGCGGTCGGCTGCCTAGGGCCGGTGCGCCAGCGTAAAAGTGGGGCCGAAGCCCCGGAAAAGCTATTCAGCAGCCTTATCGGCGGGAGCAGCGGCAGGTTTAGCTTCCTTGGGAGCTTCTTTACCACCTTCCTTCGGGGCAGCGGCCTTGGCTGGTTTAGCCGGGGCTACGGCTTTGGGAGCCAGGTACAGGAACATGCGCTTGCCTTCCAGCTTGGGCAACTGCTCTACTTTAGCCAGGTCTTCCAGAGCCTGGGCAAACTTGAGCAGCAGGATTTCGCCCCGCTCTTTGAACACAATGCTACGGCCAACGAAGTGCACGTACGCCTTAATCTTGGCACCTTCCCGCAAAAACTCCTGGGCGTGCTTTAGCTTAAAGGCAAAGTCGTGGTCATCAGTGTTGGGTCCGAAACGGATTTCCTTAATGACTACTTTGGTCTGCTTGGCCTTCAGCTCGCGGGTCTTCTTCTTCTGCTCGTACTTAAATTTCGAGTAGTCGATAATGCGGCATACCGGCGGTACGGCCGTGGGGGAAATTTCTACCAGGTCCAGGTTTTGTTCCTGAGCCATGCGACGAGCCTGGTCAGTGGAATAGATGCCTTGCTCCACGTTGTCGCCAACGAGGCGAATTTCACGGGCCGTAATCTTCTGGTTGATTTTGAACGGCTCCTCGACCTGGGTGCGAGGGATGTAGCGGCGGTTGGGGGTAGCTATGGCGGTTTCTCCTTAAGGTGAAAGTCGGTTTTGCGCGTGATTGACCGGACACTAGTTGGTCCGCATGGGTTCAATCAGCGGGCGAATATCCGGCTTTTTTTCCAAACGCTCAAAAAAGCCTATGTAAAATTATGCTCCTGGGGCGGCCAGGAACGAGCAGGCTCCCGTACCCAAGCGGGTAACGGGAGCCTGCCACCGGCCAGCCGGGTAGCTGGCCGGACTGCTTGGATTAGTGGGTTTCGGCGGTTGCTACCTTCCCATCCATCATATCCTGCACCTGCTGCTGGAAGCTGCTGATGAACTCGGCAATGGGCATGCTGCCCACGTCACCCTGGCCGTGGCGGCGCACGGACACCACGCCCTCGGCCTGCTCCTTCTCCCCTACGATGAGCATGTAGGGAATCTTGGAAACCTCCGCGTCGCGGATTTTCCGGCCGATTTTCTCGTCGCGGTGATCCACGGTGCCGCGCAACTCGGCCTGCACTAGCTGGTCGTACACCTGCTGGGCGTAGTCGTGGTACTTCTCCGAAATGGGCAGCACGGCAAACTGCTCGGGCGAGAGCCAGAGCGGGAAGTTGCCGGCGCAGTGTTCGATGAGTACGGCCACGAAACGCTCCAGCGAGCCGAACGGCGCGCGGTGAATCATGACGGGGCGCTGACGGGAGTTGTCGGGGGCCACGTATTCCAGGTCGAACCGCTCGGGCAGATTGTAATCCACCTGAATGGTACCCAGCTGCCACTTGCGGCCCAAGGCGTCGCGCACCATGAAGTCGAGCTTGGGACCGTAGAAGGCGGCTTCGCCCAGCTCCGTTACCGTGTTCAGGCCTTTCTCCGTGGCGGCTTCGATGATAGCCTGCTCGGCTTTAGCCCAGTTCTCGTCGGTGCCAATGTACTTGGTTTTGTTTTCCGGGTCGCGCAGGGAGATCTGGGCGGTGAAGTCGGGAAAGTCGAGGGCGCGCAACACGTACAGTACGATGTCAATTACCTTCATGAACTCCTCCTTCACCTGATCGGGGCGGCAGAAGATGTGGGCGTCATCCTGGGTGAAGCCGCGCACCCGCGTGAGGCCGTGCAGCTCGCCCGACTGCTCGTAGCGGTACACGGTGCCAAACTCGGCCAGGCGCACCGGCAGGTCGCGGTACGAGCGGGGCTTGGTTTTGTAGATTTCGCAGTGGTGGGGGCAGTTCATGGGCTTGAGGAAGAATTCCTCGCCCGGGTTCGGCGTTTTGATGGGCTGGAACGAGTCGGCTCCGTACTTCTCGTAGTGGCCGCTGGTCACGTACAGCTCCTTGGAGCCGATGTGGGGCGTCACCACGGGCGAATAGCCGGCTTTTACCTGCGCCCGGCGCAGAAACTGCTCCAGCCGCTCACGCAGGGCGGTGCCTTTGGGCAACCACAGGGGCAAGCCCGCGCCTACCTTCTCGGAGAAGGCAAACAGTTCCAGCTCCTTGCCCAGCTTGCGGTGGTCCCGGCGCTTGGCTTCTTCCAGCTTCTCCAGGTACTCCGTCAGCTCCTTGGCTTTGGGGAAGGTGATGCCATAGATGCGCGTGAGCTGCTTGTTTTTCTCGTCGCCGCGCCAGTAAGCCCCAGCCACATTCAACAGCTTAACGGCCTTAATGGGCGAGGTATCGGGAATATGGGGGCCGCGGCAGAGGTCGGTGAAATCACCCTGGGTATAGAACGTGATGGAGCCGTCGTCGAGGCGCTCCAGCAGATCGAGCTTATAGGGGTCCTGCTTCTCGGTGAAGTAGGCAATGGCGTCGGCCTTGCTGACTTCGCGGCGCTGATACTGGCTTTTTTTCTTGGCCAGCTCCAGCATTTTCTGCTCCACGGCGGGCAGGTCGTCGGTAGAGATGGCGCGGCCTTCACCCAAGTCGATGTCGTAGTAAAAGCCATTTTCGATGCTGGGGCCGATGCCCAGCTTCACGCCAGGATACAGGGCTTCCAGCGCTTCGGCCATCAGGTGCGCCGAGGAGTGCCAGAACGTGGACTTGCCGTCGGGGTCGTTCCAGGTGAGAATGGCCACCTCAGCATCGTGTTCGATGGGGCGGTGCAGGTCGCGCACTTCGCCGTTGACGCGCACACCAAGGGCATTGCGGGCGAGGCCTTCGCTGATGCCGGCAGCAACGTCGTAGCCCGTGGCGCCATCTACAAACTGGCGCACCGAGCCGTCGGGGAGGGTGATATTGAGCATAAAATGGGATTTGTGGCTATACAAACAGCCGTGAGGCCGCAAGTTACGCAAGTGATGAGATTGTGAGGTGGTGAAATGGAGAGTTTGATGTTCTGCTAATGCACTATTCGCGTGTTGAACGGCAAACTCCCCGCCTCAGCATCTACAACCCCGGCTGCTGGGCCTGGAGGGGCTCAATGGCCTCCACGGGGGCCGGGCGCGGAGTTTCATTCACGATGACTCCGCGGGAGCGGTTGCCAACTTTCCAGGCTTTGTAAGTCCAGTGGCGGTTGCCGGGGTTTTCCTGCACCAGCAAGCGGTACTGGTCGGCGGCTTCAGCCCAACGAGCCAGGCTTTCGAAGCTTTCGGCCAGCATTTGGCGGGCGTTTTCCAGGCGCGGCGCGCGGCGTAGAGCCCGCTGCAGATGCGGAATGGCCTGGGCGTACCGGTGACCTTTATAAGCCGCAAGCCCCAGGCGATAATCGGCCCGGTAGAATGTAGTGTCCAACTGCACGGTACGGGCGTAGATGCGGGCAGCACTGTCGGGCTGGTTCTGCAACTCAAACTGCCGGCCGTAGTCATACCAGAGCGGACCGTAAGTAGGTGCCAGCTTCAGGCCTTTAGCCGCGTACTGCGCGGCCTGCGCGGGCTGCCGGAAGGCATTCAGCAGAAAGGCCAATTGGTGCAGGGTTTCGGGTTGGCGGGGGTCACGGGCGAGACTGGCCCGCAGGTAATCCAGCGCCTGCACGGTATCCTGCAAGCCTACGTAGGCCACGCCTTTATAAAACAGGGCGGCGGCTAAGTCCGGCTCCTGCTGCAGGGCGCGGTCCAGTTGGTCCAGCGCATCCTGGTAGCGGCGGGTAGCCAAGTGCATCTCCCCCACCAGCAGGTTCAACTCAGGCGAGGCAAACCCACGGCGGGCGGCTTCGTTGGTGGCAGCCAGCGCCGATTTAATGCGGCCCTGGGCACGCAGCGCCCGGGCCTTGGTGAAGTAGAACTCGCCCGGTGACTCATCCAGCTCCACTGCTTGTTCAATATCCTTCAGGGCAGCCTCTACCTGGCCTGCTTCCAGCCGGAAAGCAGCCCGACGCGCATACAAAGAGGCACTGCGGGGCTGGCGTTGAATAGCGCCGTCAAGTTCTTCGGCCTGAATATGCGGGCCGCTTTGCACGGTTTTCAGGTTCACCATGCTTTCAGGGCGCTCCGTCGGGGCTTCGGCACAGCCAAGCAGCCAGCCGGAGGCCAACACAAGTGAAAACCAAGAAAAATGGGAGGCAGACACGAGCAACGATAAAAAACTGGTCTAAAGATACGGGGCAAATTCGGCAGTAAGTGGTTACAGCCGTTTCAGACGACGATGCACCTGCCGGCGGAGCTGCCGGTTCAGTAGCTCCAGCATGCGGCGGCAGCGGCGGCTGGTTTCCAATTCATCCACCGTAACGGGCGTCAGCGTCACAGCTTCCTGCAGTACGGCGGTGGCGCGGGTTTGCTGGCCCCGGTTCAGGTACACGCGCGCGAGGTCATAGGCGTACTGGATACGGTGAGGATCCAGCTCATGGGCTTTGCGCAACGCATCAATAGCCATGAACGTGCTGGCTCCGGTGGGCATACCGCCCAGAAAAACCCGGCTGAAGATTCGCTCCAGAATGTTGTAATGGTCCACGCGGTAGTGCCAGCGGCCCAGCAACTGCCAGGCATCGGCCCACTCCGGGCGCAGTTCCGTAGCCCGGAATACATGGGGACGCATTTCCCGGTAGGCCAGCAACCGCCCCCGGGCCGTGAGCAACGGAGCCTGGGCTGCCAGGCAAAACGCTTCGGCATAGTGCCCTTCGGCTCCATCTGGCCGCACCACCAAGGCTCGGTTGGCGTACAGCCGGGCCGCCGAAAAATAGGCCGCCTTCCGGGTTTCATCGGTGTAGCGGCTACCAATACGGATGCTCAGTACAGCGGCCGGCCACAGGGCCTCGTACGTGGCCGGTGCTTTGCTGAGCACCTGCTCGTACTTAGCCAGGGCTTCCGACTCGTGGTATTCACTCTGCAGCCGAGCCGCTTCCGCCAGCAACCGGGCCGTGGCCGGATCGGGGGCAGAAAGGGCTGCCGGTGCGGCCTGCCCGCCCGCTTGGGCCCGGCCTAGCTGCGGAATTGCCCAGGCCAGCAGCGTCCAGCAAACCAGGGAGCAAACCAGACGGAACATACCAGGCAGCAACAAAGGATAACGGGGCAAAGACGAACGACGAAAAAGACGCCTGATTACGCGCAAAGTTGAGCATTCAGCAGCATAATGGCCGCCCAACTAAGTTGGGCGGCCATGTAGTTCCGGGAAAAGCCCGGAAAATGCGGTGAATTTAAAACAGTTTCAGCTGCGACTTGGGCGTTTTCAGGACCGCCTGCGCCTGAGCCACGTCGGCATCTGAAATATCTACGGGCCCCGTCTGGTCGGGCAGAGACTCGGCCGTAACCGGCGCGGTGGCCCGTGGTATGGTGGCCGGGCCGGCTTTCTTCTTAGCCGCCTTGCGCTCCGGCTCGGGGCCTTCGTCAGTGAGCAGCTGGATGGCGTGCACCTTGAAGTAGCCCAGCTTATTGCCCTGAGCCTTCCAGCCCTTCACGTCGATAAACTCGTGCAGGAGCAGCTTTTCGGTTTCCTTGTCGGCCTTTTTATCGCGCTGGAGCTTGATTTCCACCTCGGGCTCGGGGTTGGCCGTCACGGCAATCAGCTTGGAGCCCTTGGTTTCGGAAATGAATACGAAGCGCTTATCCAAGGTGCTCGTTTCAATCTTGAACCGCTTTACGAAGTAGGTTTTCGACTCGCCCTCCTGGTACACGGCCGTTAGCACGGTATCAGGCTCCAGCTTGCGCAGCAGCACCATGTTGGCCATGTCGAAGTGCAGGGCCAGGTCCGGCGACTGCAAATCGTAGCTACCATCCTTGAACACGCGCAGCAGGGTGTCGTCGGTATCGAAGGCCCCCAGGTAGCGGCCGTGGCCGGCGTGGTTGAGACGGCCCACTACGCTGTCGAAGAAGGTTTCGCGCCCGCCCAGGGTGGAGTCGCCCAGGCTTTTCTGCACGATTTTCTTGATGGGCTGCTTGGTTACGATGTTGCCCATCGAGCCCTTGCCCTTGATGGCCAGCTCGGCAAAATCGAAATCAAACTGCTTCACGCGGGCCGCCGCCTTATCCGAGAGCTGTATATTCACCACCTCCGACTCGGAGTTGGGGTTGGCCGTGAGGTAGAGCGTTTTGGTGCCCTTGGTGCCCTTGGTCAGGTCGTAGGTCTTGTCGCGGGTGATGCCCGTTACCAGGAAGCGCTTGGCGAAGCTGATGCCCGAGGCCCCGTCCTGGTAAATCATGTTGTACACCAGCCGGTCGTCGTTCTTGTTATACACGCCCACGTGCAGGATATCCTTGCCCACGAAGGTTTTCTCGGCAATCTTGCTCACCATGAACGTGCCGTCGCGCCGGATGCTGATGATGTCGTCCAGGTCGGAGCAATCCACCACAAACTCGGCTTTTTCGTCCTTTTTGAGGCCGTAGCCCACAAAACCGTCCTGACGGTTCACGTACAGCTTCTGGTTGGCAATGGCTACTTTCTGGGCCGTTACCACGTCGAAGGTGCGCAACTGGGTTTTCCGCTCCCGGCCGGCGCCGTACTTTTTCAGCAGCCCTTCAAAGTAGTTGATGGCGTAGCGGGTGAGGTTGGCCAGATGGTCGGCCACCTCGGCCAGCTCCGTTTCCAGGCGCTGAATGTACTCCTCGGCCTTAAAGCCATCAAACTTGCTGATGCGCTTGATGCGGATTTCCGTCAGCCGGGTCAGGTCGTCCTCGGTGATGGCGCGGCGTAGCACAATGCGCTGGTCGTTGGCTTTGGGCTTCTCCCCTTCCACGCGCACAAACTTGCGCAGGCCGGCATCAATGGTCTGCAGAATATCCTCCCAGGTTTCGCACTCCTCAATTTTACGGTAGATGCGGTTTTCGATGAAAATCTTCTCCAGTGAAGCCGAGTGCCACTTCTCCTGCAGCTCGTCCTGGCGGATTTCCAACTCCCGCTCCAGCAGACGCACCGTTTTCTGGGTGCTGAGCTTGAGCATGTCCTCCACCCCCACAAACCGCGGCTTCTCCTCAATAATCACGCAGGTATTGGGCGAGATGCTGATTTCGCAGTCGGTGAAGGCGTAAAGGGCGTCCATCGTCAGGTCGGGGCTCACCCCGGCCGGCAGGTGCACCTGAATTTCCACCTCGGCGGCGGTGTTGTCCACCACCTTCTTAATCTTGATTTTATTGGCTTCCGAGGCCTTCACAATGCTTTCCATCAGCGCCGTGGTGGTGGTGCCGTAGGGAATGTCGCGGATGGCGAGCAGGGTTTTGTCCACCTTCTCAATGGTGGCGCGCAGGCGAATTTTGCTGCCGCGCAGGCCGCCGTTGTAGTTGGTTACGTCGCAGAGGCCGCCGGTGGGGAAGTCCGGGAACAGCTGAATGTCGCGGCCCCGCAGCACGTCGATGCTGGCCTTGCACAGCTCCCGGAAGTTGTGGGGCATGATCTTGGTGCTCAGGCCCACGGCAATGCCCTCCACGCCCTGCGCCAGCAGCAACGGGAACTTCACGGGCAGCGTGGTGGGCTCGCGCTTGCGGCCGTCGTAGCTCATCTGCCACTCCGTAATATCGGGATTGAACACCACGTCCAGGGCAAACTTGCTGAGGCGGGCCTCGATGTAACGCGGCGCGGCCGCGCCGTCGCCGGTGCGGATGTCGCCCCAGTTACCCTGGGTTTCAATCAGCAAATCCTTCTGGCCCAGGTTCACCATGGCGTCGCCGATGCTGGCGTCGCCGTGGGGGTGGTACTGCATGGTCTGCCCGATAACGTTGGCTACTTTGTTGAAGCGGCCATCGTCCATTTCCTTCATGGCGTGCAGAATGCGGCGCTGCACGGGCTTGAGGCCGTCTTCGATGGCGGGTACGGCCCGTTCCAGAATCACGTAGCTGGCGTAGTCCAGAAACCAGTTCTGATACATGCCATTCACGGTGGCTACGTCGTGAATCGTCTCGCCGGGCGCAAATTTGGGCTCCTCCTCGGGCGCGGGTTCCTCGGATACCAGCTCAGCGGTTGATTCGATAGCCGCCATTTCCAGCAGCAGCTCACCGTCCTCACTCACCGCAAGCTGCGAAGCGTCGGTCGGGGCGGATGCAGCCCCAAATTCAACAGAGTCACCAGCCCCGAACAAGTTAGGCTGCTCTTCCGAATTTGGGTCTTGGGGGTTCATTTCTTCTGACACGGTAGGGTGTGGCACCTGCCACAGTTATTGTTCTTGTACCTCTCCCCGACCAGCGGCCGGAGGAACTCCTGAAATTACGCCAGATCCTCTTCCGCTACTTCCGCCACAGGCAGCACGTCGGAGGTTATCAAGTCCTTTTCCTGCCGCAGGTTGTCGATGATAAATTCCTGGCGGGCGGGCGTGTTTTTGCCCATGTAGTAAGTCAGCACCTGCTGAATGGAGCGGTCCGACTGCAGAATCACGGGCTCCAGCTTAATGTTGTCGCCGATGAACTTGCCGAACTCGTCGGGGCTGATTTCGCCCAGGCCTTTAAAGCGCGTCACTTCGGGGTTGCGGCCCAGCTGGCGCATGGCGGCCTGTTTTTCCTGCTCGTTGTAGCAGTAGATGGTGGTTTTCTTGTTGCGCACCCGGAACAGCGGGGTTTCCAGAATGAACACGTGGCCGTTGCGCACCAGATCAGGGAAGAATTGCAGGAAGAACGTGAGCAGCAGCAGCCGGATGTGCATGCCGTCCACGTCGGCGTCGGTGGCAATGACCACGCGGTTGTAGCGCAGGTTTTCGATGCCCTCTTCAATGTTGAGGGCGTGCTGCAGCAGGTTCAGCTCCTCGTTCTCGTACACAATCTTCTTCTTCAGCCCGAAGCAGTTGAGCGGCTTGCCCCGCAGGCTGAATACGGCTTCCGTTTCCACGTTGCGGCTCTTGGTGATGGAGCCCGACGCGGAGTCGCCCTCGGTGATAAACAGGGTGGTAAGCAGGGCTTTTTCCTCGTCCTTGGTTTCGCCCAGGTGCAGGCGGCAGTCGCGCAGTTTGCGGTTATGCAGGTTAGCCTTTTTGGCGCGCTGGTTGGCCAGCTTTTTCACCCCGGCCATGTCCTTCCGCTCCCGCTCACTCTGCTCAATGCGTTTCTTAAGGGCCTCCGCTACCGCCGGGTTTTTGTGGAGGTAGTTGTCGAGGTGCTCCTTGACGTAATCAAGGATGAAGCCGCGCACAGTTGGCCCATCGGGGCCCATATTGAGGGAACCAAGCTTGGTTTTGGTCTGACTTTCAAATACCGGCTCCTGCACCCGCACCGAAATGGCAGCCACAATGGAGCCCCGGATATCGGCCGCGTCGTACTCTTTCTTGTAGAACTCGCGCACGGTTTTCACCACGGCCTCGCGGAAGGCAGCTAGGTGAGTACCGCCCTGGGTAGTGTACTGCCCGTTCACGAACGAGTAGTACTCCTCGCCGTAGTCGTTGCCGTGGGTAAGGGCCAGCTCAATATCCTCCCCTTTCAGGTGGATAATGGGGTAGCGCATGGCCTCGGGGTCGGCCTTGCGGGCCAGCAGGTCTTTGAGGCCATTTTCGGAGTGGTAGCGCTGGCCGTTGAAGTTGATGGTGAGGCCCGCGTTCAGGTAGCAGTAGTTCCAGATCTGGCTTTCCAGGAACTCCGGGATGAAGCGGTAGTTGCGGAAGATGCTGTCGTCGGGCTGGAACACCATCAGCGTACCATTGCGCTGGCTGGTGGGCTGGGGCTGGGCGTCGGTTTTGAGCAGGCCCTGTTCAAACTCGGCGGCCTTCAGTTGGCCGTCGCGCACGCTCTGCACCAGAAAATAATTACTAAGCGCATTAACCGCCTTGGTGCCTACGCCGTTCAAGCCAACAGATTTCTGGAAGACTTTGCTGTCGTACTTGCCGCCCGTGTTAATCTTGCTGACCACCTCCACCACCTTACCCAGCGGAATGCCCCGGCCGTAGTCGCGCACCTGCACCCGGCTGTCGGAGATTTTGATGTCGATGGTGCGGCCGTAGCCCATTACGTGCTCATCGATGGAGTTGTCGATGACTTCCTTTACCAGCACGTAAATACCATCGTCGTAGCTTGAGCCGTCGCCGAGCTTGCCGATGTACATACCGGGACGCAGCCGGATGTGCTCCCGCCAGTCGAGGGAGCGGATGCTGTCTTCGGTATATGCGTGGGAAGCGGAAGAAACTTGCTGTTCAGCCATCAGAGAAAACCAGAAATCAGATTCGGGGTAAAATAACGCAGAAAATTGACCTTTTCCGCGCCGCATTTCGCTAGTAAAGTTAGCATTTTACCGGCGCTTTCGCCAATCACAACGGTCGAATCAGGAAAAAATTCGCGTTAATTCCCCGTAACCGCTTCCTCTCTTTCCCCTCAATTACCAATCATATTAGCAAATGCTGCACCCCAACGCACAACACCATCTGCCGCCTTCCGGCCACAAGCCCAGCCCGGTAGTAAAGCAAACGCCCATCATTCAGTTCGCCTTTTTTATGGTGGGGCTAGTGCTGTTGGTGTACACGCTTAAAATTCTGGACGACATTCTGCTGCCGCTGCTGTTCTCGGCGGTGTTCACGCTGCTGCTGTTGCCCATTTGCCGCTGGCTGGAATTGCGCGGGGTACCCCGGGTACTGGCCATTGTAGTGTGCCTGCTGCTTGTTATTGCCGTGTTTGTGGGCATTATTCTGGGATTCGGCTCCCAGCTGGCTCAGTTTAAAAATGAGATTCCGAAGCTGCAGACCAAGATGATGCAGTTTTTCACCGACATCCAGGAATGGGCCCACACGAAGTTCGGCTACCAGCCCATGAGCATCGCCGACCTGAAGGAAACCTCCATCAAGGCTCTTAAGAAATCGGGTGGCTCTTATCTGGGCACCACGCTCAACACCACTACCGCCGTACTCAGCAACCTGGCTCAGGTACTCATTTACATCTTTTGCTTTCTGTATTACCGCGACCATCTGCGCCAGTTTATGTTCCGGTTTGTGGCGCCGGACAAGCGCACCACGGTGCTGCACACCGTCGATAACATTCAGACGGTAGTGCAGGCCTACATTTCGGGCTTGGTAAAGGTGATTATCATCGTATCCATTCTCAATGGCATCGGCCTGCTGGCGCTGGGAGTGAAATTTGCCATCTTCTTCGCCATTTTCGCCTCGGTGCTGGCCGTCATTCCTTACATCGGCATCATGATTGGGGCTACTGTTCCGGCCATTATCACGCTGGTGGAGACCGGCTCCCCGGTGCAGGCGGCGCTGGTAATTGGTGTGTTTGTGGTGGTGCAGTTTCTGGAAGGCAACTTTATCACGCCTATGATTACCGGCTCGCAGGTAAGCATCAACCCGCTGGCTGCCATCCTGGCCCTGATTCTGGGTGGGGAGTTGTGGGGTACGCCGGGCATGATTCTGAGCATTCCGCTGATGGCCGTGGCCAAAGTGGTGCTGGACGCCAACAAAGCCACCGAGCCCTGGGGCTTTCTGCTGGGCGATACGGCCGAGGGCGAGGATTCCGTGAAGCCTGAGAATAAGCAACCCAACGCGCTACAACGACTCTGGGGCCGACTAACCGGCAAAGCGGCCTGATACCGCAGCTGCGCTACTGCCTGAAGGGTCTGTCGGCACGTTGCCGGCAGACCTTTTTTTTGTCCCCTGAGAATGCCGTGCGGCACCAGCAGCCAAATTTTGTACGCAACCTCAGCCCGCCTCCGTACGGTATACCACCCAGCAGCCCGGGCCAACACCCTACCTGCCGATGTGCTCTTTACCACCCTAATTTTCTTTCCTATGTCAACCATCACCGGCGAAACCGCCCGCGCATACAACGACCTCGTAGAAATCAACAAAACGGCCGCTAAAGGCTACCAGGAAGCCGCTGAAGGCGTATCCAGCCCCGATTTGAAATCGAAGCTTAGCCAGATGAGCCAGCAGCGCGCCCAGTTTGCTTCGGAGCTTAGCCAGCACGCCCAGCAGTACGGCATCAACCCTGAAAGCGAAGGTACCGTGGAAGGCTTGGTAGCAGATGCTGCCGCCGCCGTACACCGGGGCTGGATCAACATCAAATCGGCCGTAACGGGCCAGGACGACTCGGCCATTCTGGGTGAGTGCGAAACCGGCGACGCCACCGCGCTGAAAACCTACGAAACGGCCCTGCGCTCCAATGAGTTGCCGGTAGAGGCTCGTAACGTGATTCAGAAGCAGCACGGCGAAATTCTGTCGGCCAAGAACTGGATTACCCAGCAAAAAGGTACCCGCTAATACCCTTGTCCGGTAGTATTAGTGTAGAAAGCCCGCCCCCAAGGCGGGCTTTTTGCGTGCCTACCTACTTAGGCAGCGGTGGTTGCAACCTTCCGGCCGGGTATCTTTGTTACCAATCTGTTTAGCTATACCGCCGCATTCGTAGCACGCCGCCTTTGTACGCCATCATCGACCTTGAGACCACCGGGGGCCAGCCCACGCAGGACCGCATCACGGAAATTGCCATTTACATCCACGATGGGGAAAAAGTGGTGGACGAGTTCAGCACCCTGCTCAACCCCGGCCGCAACATTCCCTTCTTTATCACGCAGCTCACCGGCATCACCGATGATATGGTGCGCGATGCGCCTAAGTTTCACGAGGTGGCCCGCAAAGTGGTGGAGATGACTGAGGGCTGTGTGTTTGTGGCTCATAATGTGCGGTTCGACTACTCATTTCTGAAAAAGGAGTTTGCCGATCTGGGGTATAATTACTCGCGCAAAACCCTGTGCACGGTGCGCCTGAGCCGCTCCCTGATGCCGGGGCAACCCAGCTACAGTCTGGGCAAGCTGTGCCAAAACATTGGCATTCCGCTGAACGGCCGCCACCGTGCTGCCGGCGACGCCGCCGCCACCGCCATTCTGTTCGGGCGGCTACTGGCCATCAGTCAGCAGCAGGACCCCGACAGCACCCGCCCCGCGGCCGATACGCTGGCCGTGGTGGATGCCAACGCCCCGGCCGGCCGCAAGCCCGAAACCAGCAAGCAGCCTTCGCCCCGGAAGCTTAAGGCGGTGCAGGAGGCTATCAAAACTGCCCTGCTTCCACCCAATATCACCCCCGAGAAAGTGGCTTCTCTGCCCCAGGAAGCGGGGGTGTATTACTTCCACGATGAGGCTGGGGAGGTGATTTACGTGGGCAAGAGCATCAACATCTATAAGCGGATTCAGCAGCACTTTGCCGTCGATTATAAGTCGCGCAAGAGCATAGAGTTCAAGAACTCCATCTCGGATATTACATGGGAGCTAACGGGTTCGGAGCTGGTAGCATTGTTGTACGAGTCGCACGAAATCAAGCGGTTAAAGCCGCTGTACAACCGCAAGCTGCGCCGCTCCGTGTTTCCGGCCGGTATTTTCCTGCGCACCGATGAGAACGGCTACAAGCGCCTCTACTACGGCCGCGCCGACGACCACGCCCAGTCGCACCCGCTGATTGCGCTGGGCAACCAGTTCAAGGCCAAGGGCTTTCTGTTTCATAAAGTAGCCAAGTTCAACCTCTGCCAGAAGCTCTGCGACCTGTACAAGACCCAGGGTTCCTGCTTTGACTACCAGGTGCACCGCTGCAAAGGTGCCTGCATTGGGCTGGAGCCGGCCGAGGAGTACAACAAGCGCGTGGAAGAGGCCATTGAGTCGTTCACCTACGAGCACGGCTCCTTCGTGGTAATCGGGGCCGGCCGCCGGCCCGATGAGAAAAGCCTGGTAGTGGTGGAAAACGGCCGGTACATGGGTTTCGGCTATGTGGACGAAACCTTCACCGCCCGTCGTTTCCCGGACTTCCGGGACGCCATTACCCGCTACCACGATAATAAGGACGCCCAGCAGATTATCCGTCAGTATCTGCGCACCGAGCACAAAGACAAAGTGAAAGTATTCGGTTAAACCTGCTGTGGCTAATGAGGCCGTTGCACTTGTTGCAGCCACTGCACGGCAGTGGTTTCGTCATTGAAACGGCGCATCTGATAGGTACGCTGCCGGTCGTGCTCGGCGGTGTAGAAAGCCGGCAAGGCGTCCGTGAGCTGCTGGTAGGATGGCGAAAGAAGCTGACTCAGGTACACCGTTTGGCCCAGTAGTTCGGCTAGCCGCGGAAAAAACTCTTCCAGCCCCCAGCGGGTAGTTTCCGCGTCGGCCGGTAAGCGTCGCCGGCCATCCAGCAGCCAATAGGGGCAGCTACACTGCCGGGCCGCTTCCAGAATAAGCTGATAGCCTTCCCGGGTTTCGGCTCCCGTAACCGGCCGCAGCCACCGGGCTACCAAAAAATTCAGGTCGCTGCGAAACGAGAGTTGCAGATAGTCCGGAGCGTCGAAAATGCGCATACCAACAGAATAGGGCCTAAAGATAGGCAGCCGGGCAATAGAAGCAGGCGGCACTCCCTGTGTCTGGCCGGGCTCAAAACAGCCGGTGGCGTAGCAGCCAGCCGGCTCCGTCAAACTCCTCGGCCCGGGGCTGGTACTTCTCCAGCCGGAGCTTGCCGGTACGCAGGGTATTTCCGTCCCCACTGTCGTAAATGGTGAGGCGGCTGGGCGGACGCTTTGTCGGAGCAGGCGTGGCCTCTACCACGTCCTGACCGGCGCCATCGTACACCCCAATTTCAATGCGGGCATCGGGCTGGCCGCGCAGTTCAAACCCATCATTGCCGCCCAGCCCGAACAGCTTGATTGACCGGGTTTCGCGGTGGCTGAACTGGCGCTGCTGCACCAGCACGGCCCCTTCGGGCGTGAGTCGGAACAGCTGCACCCGCACCAGCCCCGGCCCGGCCGGCTCCACCACAAACCGCTCGGCTTCATCGGTACCGGGCAGCTCCACATCCCGGGCCAGCAGCTGGTAAAACTTGTCGGCCACGGCGGGCAGCTGCTCCCGACGGCGGCGCAGCTTGCGGCTGAATTCGGTAGCGCTCATCTGCTGCACTTCGGCGGGCCACACGCGTAAAGCCCGGTCAATAGCGGCATCGGGCAGCGCCTGGCGCAGCGAATCGGCCACCTGCCGGAAATCCTCCCGACTCAGGTAGGCCAGTAACGATTTATCCATGGGCCGGGCGGCCTGGTTAAGGCCCTCCACATCAGCCAGCCGGATTTCTTCGTGAAAACTCTGGTAGTTGGTTTTCACCCAGCCAATGATGTGGGTGAGCAGACCGTCATCGAACTTAAAGAACGCATGGTCCCGGTCGCGGGGAATGGCGCGGTACACCGTGCGGCCGGAGGCCGCCGGAAAGCTGGCCCATCGCCACTGGTCCTCCCGCCGGCTCCAGTCGCCCAGCCACATATCAAACAGGCGGCTGCGCAGGTATTGCCGGGCATCTACGCGGAAGCGGGTGCTGGCTACCAGGTTCGTGAATACTTTGCGGGAGCTTTCCACGGCGGCTGAGTTACCGAAGCTTGTTACGGTACGCTGGTCTCCCTCGGGGCGCTCTTCAAACAGGTAGAGGGCATTGGCAAAGCTCTGACGGTATTCGCCCAGGGCGGGATCATCGGCTACATATACCAGCCGGGGGTTGGTGTGGTATAGCCCGGCCGCCTGGGCCAGCGGGGCGGCTATATAGGCCCCGTAGGGATGAATAACGCTGGTCTGGTCCTTCATGAGCCGACCAATGGGGCCATCCTGCAGGCCTTCGGGCAGGGCTTTGGTGGCATCCTTATCCACGGAGCGTAGCACGTACTGCACGCCGTTGCGGTCTACCAGCCGCAGGTTTTTGGTCTGGAACGAGCCGCCTTCCCGAATGGGAGTAAGCCCGCCCGGCACGGCCGTGCGCAGGTTGAAGACCGGAGCCGTCACGGGCAGCCCCCACAGCGGCCGGTAGTGCGTGCCCCAGAAAAACCGGTGCAGGGCTCCCCGGTCATACTGCGGACCGGCAGCCACCTGCACCGTGGAGTCGGGACGAATGGTGGGCCGGGTGGCGGGCCGGGGCTGGGCCGGGGCTGAGCACGATACCAGCAGCAGGCTGCCACTCAGGCTGGCAGTTACCCAGGAGTTGGACAAGGAGAAGAGCACGAAAGACGAATTTTGAACGTAGGCACTGTGCCCGCATTAGAACAGTAGGCCTTATAGCGCAAACCCTGCCTTGGCGGTTGTAGAACGGAGAATTGACTTTTCTGGCCGAGTTGCGTTGAAGGAACTCCTAGCCGCGCTTTTCCGCCCTGCATGACGCCACGAACTACTCTTCTTGCTACGCTGCTCGTCACCTTCGGGTGCAGCCGCAACACCTATTTTCAGCCCGATGCCCGGCTGGCTTTCCGCACTCCTCTGCCCTCCACTGCCGACAGTGCCCAGGTAACGGCCGGTCGACATTACCACCGCGGGCCGCTGGGCCGGTTCTTTCTGGGCCGCCACTACCGCACATCCTGGGCTCAGCCCGTTACCCTGCCCGTGTTCAACCCGCAAACGGCCGTGCCCGGCGGCCTGCGCTTCGGCAAAATCGGGGGCGGCTTCCAAACCACCAGCATGACCCTGGTAGGAGCCGACGGCCGGAGCTACGCCCTGCGCAGCCTCGATAAAGACCCTTACCGCACCCTGCCGAAGGTGTTGCGGCAAGGCTTTGTGCTCACAATTGTGCGCGACGCAACATCGGCTGGTATGCCTTACGGAGCGTTTGTGGTGCCCCCGCTGGCCGCGGCCGCCGGGCTGCCTCATACAACGCCCCGGGCTTTTTACGTACGCGCCGACGAGCAGGGCCTGGGGTCGGCCTCGGAGCGTTTTCAGGGCAAAGTGGTCTTGCTGGAAGAAAAATACGAAGGCAAGCAGAACATTGCCGGCCCGGTAGCCGGAGCCCTGGACCTGGAGGAATCGGAGGATGTGCTGGCGGAACGCTATGCTTCCCCCAAGCATCAACTGGACGGCAATGCCTACGTACGCGCCCGCCTGCTGGACCTCTGGCTCGGCGACTGGGACCGGCACGAAGGCCAATGGAGTTGGGCGGCCTACGCCCAGCCGGGGGGACGTACCCTCTGGAAACCAGTGCCGCAGGACCGGGACCAGGTATTCTTCCGGTTCGATGACGGCCTGGTGTCTTGGCTGGCGAGCAAGCTGGTGGCGAAGTTCCGCACATTCAGTCCCCGGTTTGAGAGTGTGGAAGGGTACACCCGTAATGCTGCGTTTATGGATGAGCGGGCGTTGGCGGCGGTGCCGCGCAGTGAATATCTGCGTACTGCCCGGGAATTACAGCAGCGCCTCACTGACAGCGTTATCGTGCGGGCCGTCCGGCAGGGACTGCCGCCTGAGGTGTTCCGGCTGGAGGGCCCACGGCTGATTTCCACCCTGCAGGCCCGCCGGGCCCAGCTACCAGCCGTAGCCGGCACATTTTACCAGCTGAAGGCCCGGCAGGTGCTGGTGGCCGGTACCGATGCTGCTGAGCGGTTTGTGGTGGAGCGCCGGGCTGATACTGCTACAGTGGTATCGGTCTATTCGCTTCCGCTCAACCAGAAAAACCCCGGCACTTCCCTCCTCTACCAGCGCAGCTTCAACCCCACCGACACCCGCACTGTGCTGCTGCATGGCCTGGAGGGTAAGGATGAATTCGTGCTGACGGGGCACGTGCGAAAGTCGCCGTTTATAGACATCTACGGCGGCCCCGATGAGGACACCGTGCAGGATTCCTCGCAGGTAGCCGGCCTGCGCAAGCGCACCCGTTTTTTTGATACCAAACGCAACAACGTGCTGGAGCCCGGCCCCGAAACCAAGGACCGCACCCAGCACGACGTTCTTTCCCATGCTTTTGACCGGGACGGCTCCGGCCGATAACCGGTAAGATAGGTATAAGGTGACAAGTGCTCCGGCTAATCAGCACTTGTCACCTTCTCTGCTACTTCTGCCCTTCCAGCTCGGCCAGCATATCCAGCACCATGTGCTCGGTGGGGCTGAGCAGGTCCTGTTCGGTAGGGTCGGCATCGTGGCGGCGCAGGTAGTCGATGAGCTTATCGGAGTTGAAAAGCTCAATTACCTGGGGATGAATGTAATATTTGGAGCACACGGTGGGCGTGTTACCCAGGTTCTCGGCCACGTCCTTAATGGCCCGTTTCAGGGTTTTGGGTTTGGGAAAGTTTGGCTCATCGGCCAGTATCCGTTCCAGACATTCCACCATTTTCACGGTGCCACCCCAGGTGCGGAAGTCTTTGGCGGAAAGCGCCATACCGGTAACCTCGTGCAGGTAGTCGTTTACATCCCCGGATTCCAGCTCCTGGCGGTGCCCGTCGGGGGCGTAGTACTGAAACAGGTGCTGGCCCGGAATTTCCTTGCACTTCTGCACCAGCCGGGCCAGCTTCCGGTCGTGAATGGTCAGATCGTGCGGTACGCCTTTCTTGCCCACAAAGCTGAAGCGGACATCCGCCCCCGATACCTGCACGTGCTTGTCGCGCAGAGTGGTGAGGCCGTAGGTTTTGTTTTTCTTGGCGTATTCCTTGTTCCCAACCCGAATAAACGATTGATCCATGAGCGTAAGCACCAGGGCCACTACCTTGGGCTTATCCAGCTGGGGGCGGGCCAGGTCGCGGTGCATGCGGGCGCGCAGCTCGGCCAGCTTTTCCCCGAAAGCCCGCAGCCGGCTGAACTTGGTAAGGGCCCGGGCCTGGTCCCAGGCCGGGTGATAGAGGTACTGCTTGCGGCCCTTGGCGTCGCGGCCGGTTACCTGCAAATGCGTGTTGGCTGAAGGCGAAATCCACACATCCGTCCAGGCTGGCGGTATCACGAAGCCCTGAATCCGGTGCAGCGTTTTCTCATCCTGCACCGGCTCGCCTTTGGGGCTCAGATAGGCAAATTCCCCGGCTTTGGTGGCCGTGCGGGTTAGCCCGGGCTTGGTATCGGTGAGGTAGCGCAGCCCGGCCAGCTCAGCCTGCCGGGCGGGGTCTTTATACAATAAATGCGCCTCCGTGAGCGGATCAAGACGCTTCTTTTTGGTTTTGGGGCGGGCGGTAGCAGCGGCAGTGGCCATGAGGAGCGAGGGAGTTACAGAACCGCCAACACGAGCGGTACCTGCCTGTACGCAGCAACGGCACCAAGGGTGCGGGCACTTGGCTGCTCTTGATTTTTTCGACCTGATTTACCGTTCTCTTGCCCGTTGCGGGAGGTACCGGGCGCAACACATGAGCGGCCGGGCGCGTTAGGCTGCCTACCGGCTCTGGCATTGTTTTTTCTAGGAGCCTGGTATCCGCTCCTTTCCCTTATTTCAATTTGACGCGCATCGTATGCACCACCTTCTGCAAAAAACCGGATTGCTGGCCGGCCTGGCCCTCACGCTAGGCGGTGTGGCCTCCTGCTCTAAAGACGGCGACGGGGTTCTACTGTTTTCCGTGGAGGACGACAAGGCCCTGGGCCAGAAAGTAGCCGCCCAAACCGATTCCACCTTCCGGGCTAAAGGCCAGCTGGTGGAACCCGGCAGCAACCCCCAGGCCTACGCTGCTCTGGGCCGCATTGTCACCCGGGTGCTGGATAACGGCAAGCTCCAGTACCGCAACGAGTTTCCCTGGGACGTAAAAATCATCCGCGACGACCAGACCCAGAATGCCTTTGCTACGCCCGGCGGCCACATTTACGTGTACTCGGGACTCATTAAGTACCTCGACAACGAAACGCAGCTGGCTGGGGTGCTGGGTCACGAAATTGCCCACGCCGACCGGCGGCATACCTCCCGGCAGCTGCAAAACCAGTATGGCATCAGCGTACTGCTGAGCTTGCTGCTGGGCGAAAACCAGAACACGCTGGCGGACGTGGCCTCCGGCCTGGGCCAGCTGAAATTCAGCCGCGACTATGAAACGGAGGCTGACACCTACTCGGTGGAGTACCTGAACGGCACCAACTATTACGCCTGCGACGGGGCGGCGGGCTTTTTCATCAAGGCCCAGAACGAGGGCCAGCAGAGCCCACCCGAGTTCCTGAGCACCCACCCCGACCCGGGTTCCCGCATCCAGAACATTCAAACCAAAGCCGACCAGCTGAGCTGCCGCAACCGCACGGCCGGCAGCTCCGATTTTGCGGCCCTCCGAAATGCTCTTTAAAGCAGAGCCTGCTACTTTTTAAAAAGCCTCCGGCCTGGGCCGGGGGCTTTTTTTGTGGCTTTCGATGCAGGTTTCTGGTCCCACTGACAACACTCGGCGGTGGGTTATACGTAGGTACAGACTCAGCAAATCACCCTTTCTCTTTTGATGGCACCATTATTCGATAAACTAAACGACTGGGCGGAACGCGCCGACGAGGCCCTCACGCGCACCCGCGCCCGGCTGGGGCTGCTGGACCCGCTGCAGCTGGTTGCCTACCGCAGCTACGGTACGCCCGAGCGCCTGTACGTGAAGGGCCGACTCCTCACTGACAAGGGCATCAGTGAGCCGGACCCTTCGGATTCGCGCTGGCACAACCTGCTGAATATGTACCGCCGTTTCGACAGCAACGAAATCAGCGGGGCGCAGCTGAGCGTGCTGCCCGCCGATGGCTCCGACCACACGGTGGTGTCGGATGAGGAAGGGTACTATACGCTGAACCTGGCGCCGCAGCAGCTGCCCGAGCCGGTGGATTACCTCTGGTACCCTGTGGAGGTGCTGCTGCGGCAGGCCCCCGCCCCCTTCCCCACGCCGCCCCGGCTGAGTACCCGCTCCATGGTGCTCATCCCGCCGGTTGATGCGGAGTACGGTATCATCTCTGACCTTGATGATACCGTTATCCAGACCTCGGCTACGGATTTGCTGCGCATGGCCCGCACGGTGCTGCTGCGCAACGCCCGCTCCCGCCTGCCCTTCAAGGGCGTAGCCGAGTTTTACCGGCAGCTGCAGCTGGGCCGCAATGGCAAGCGCAACAATCCGTTCTTCTATGTCAGCAGCTCGCCCTGGAACCTGTATGATTTGCTGGAGGACTTTCTGCACCTCAACGACATTCCGCCCGGCCCCCTGCTACTGCGCGACATGGCCCTGAAGCGCAAGCAGGCCGGCGCGGCCTCCGAACACCACGGCCACAAGCTCAAGGAAATCGACAACCTGCTGCTCACCTACCCCAAGCTGCCCTTCGTGCTCATCGGCGACTCGGGCCAGGAAGATGCCAACATTTACTCGGAGGTAGTGCGCCGCCACCCCGGCCGGGTGCTGGCCATCTACATCCGCGACGTGAACCTGCCGGAACGCTCCGCCATGGTACAAAAGGTATCCGCTGAGTTGGTGGATGATAAGGTGGAGATGCTGCTGGTGAAGGACACCGTGCAGGCCGCCGAGCACGCCGCCCGCACGGGCCTCGTTTTCCACGAAGCCATACCCGCCGTGGAACAGGAAAAGCGCAAGGATGAATCAGCCTCCGAAGAGGATGGCATGGATGGAGAAGGCAGCGGCCAGCCGGTGATGCAGTAGTGGAGTAACTGAGTGGCGGAGTAAGGGAGTAATTGTGCTAACGGCCCGAACGGCCTCGCCAGAACAATTACTCCCTTACTCCGCCACTCAATTACTCCTAGCTCGAATGATCCGCTACTACCACCCATTTCCCGTTGATGCGGCGCATGACCAGCAGAAAATGGCCCTGCAAGTCGCCGGCGGCAGGGCGGGCCAGGTGCCAGCGGCCAATTACCTGGGCCGCATCAGGGCTGAGAGACTGGATGCGCAGGTTGGAAAAATCGAGCTGGCCCATGGCGGCGGGCGTGGGGTAGCTACGGCGGTAGTTGTCCAGGGTGCGCTGCCAGCCGTAGGTCAGCCCGCTTTTCCCGATGAATACCAACGAATCGTTCTGCCAGTAGCCCCGCATGAAGCCCGCCACGTCGCCCCGGTTCCAGGCGGCGGTTTGGGTGCTGAGCACTTGCAGGATAGCCTGGCGGGAAGCGGCCGAATCGGCGGCCGTGGGCTGGCGGGCGGTGGTGCAGGCCGCCGCTAGTACCAAAGCCGCACTGAGAAAAACGTATTTCATCGTCGTAAAGCAAGAAAACCACTCGTGGAGCCTGCAATAACGTAAAAGGTCGGTTCTCGGCACACGGCCGAAACGGACCTTTTTACGGTAAGGCAATAGGTTCTTGGCTAATTCTCCGTCAGCTCGCGCACGTACACGGAGCCCCGCAGCTGCCGCATCCGGCGCAGCACCCGGCGCTGCTTGGCCCGGGCCTGGGGGCCGGGGTTGCTGGCCCGGAAGCGCAGCGGGTTGGGCAGCACGCCCGCCAGCAACGCCGCCTCCTGCGGACTTAGCTTACTGGCCGACTTATGAAAATACTGCTGAGAGGCCGCCTCGGCCCCGAAGATACAGTCGCCCATTTCGGCCACGTTCAGGTACATTTCCATGATGCGGCGCTTGTTCCAGAGCAGTTCAATGAGCAGGGTAAAATACGCTTCCGCCGCTTTGCGCACGTAGCTGCGGCCCTGCCACAGAAACACGTTTTTGGCCACCTGCTGCGAGATGGTGCTGCCGCCGCGCAGCTGCTTCTTGCCGCTCATGTTGGACTTGGCCGCCTTCAGCAGGGCGTCCCCATCAAAGCCGTGGTGCAGTAAAAAGCGCTGGTCTTCGGCGGCTACCAGCGCCAGCGGGAGCTGCGGTGATACCTCATCGAGGGTGCGGAAGCTGTAGCGGATGCGGCGGTCCTCCTCGCGGATGCCGTAGTAGCCCTTACCCACGGGGGCGTGGGCACAGCGGTCCAGCATCAGCCAGGTGGCGGGCGGACTCACCCACCGGTATAGCAGCACCCAGGCCACCGAAGTCAGGAACAATGCAGCCAGCACCTGCACGGCTATCCGGCCCGTCCGGCGGGCCCATACTCTGTAATCCGTCACGCAAAAGAGGGTTGCAATCCATGAGCCTTCTCTGGTAAGCCCAGCGCAAAAATAACGGCTTCTGCCTCGCAGATGCGGCTTGACCTCAGATGTTTTTGCTTGCCTACCAGATTTTGCCTTGCCAGCCTCGACCAAGAGTCTCAATTATTTGTTCATATTGATGTTTCGACCTATTTCTCCCCCGCATCTGCCCTAACCAGCCCACCCGCTATGCGCCAACTGGCCCTGTTTCCGCTGAACCTTGTTGTATTTCCCGGCGAAAAGCTGAACCTGCACATCTTTGAGCCCCGCTACCGTCAACTGGTGCAGGACTGCGTGCAGGAAGGCATTACGTTTGGCATCCCGCCCTACATCAACGGGGGAGTGAGCACCATTGGTACGGAAATGCGGCTGGTTGGCATTGAAAAAGCCTATAGCACTGGCGAGTCGGACATTCGCACCAAAGCGGTGGGGCTGTTCCGGGTGCGGGAATTTTTTCATGAGCTGCCGGGCAAGCTCTATGCCGGAGCTACTGTGGAGCCCCTGCCCGATGATACTGCCGCCGACGTGGCCCTGTACCACCGGACCCGCCAGCTGATTGAGCAGCTCTACGCCATTCTGGGGCTGCAGCGCCTGCTGCTGGAGCTGCCTGAAAATTTCCGGGCGTACGACGTGGCCCATCACCTGGGCATGAGCACAGAGCAAGAATACCAGCTGCTGGAAATGGAAACGGAGGTAGAGCGGCAGCAGCTCATTTTGCAGCACCTGGAAGCGGTACTGCCAGTGCTGCAGGAAACGGAGCGGCTAAAGGAACGGGTACGACTAAACGGGCACTTCAAAAACCTGACCCCGCCGGCATTTTAGCAGCCAGGCAGCAAATAGCCGCTTGTTTGCGTACAGAAGCTGTACTCTATTCCGTTCGTTCGTGTCGGCTACATTACTTCTATTCTGCACCCTCGCCGCAATAAGCGCCCTACTGCTCTGGCTGGTATTCCGGTACCGGCAGGAACGGCAGTACCGGCGGCGGCCCTACGTGGCCCCCACTCACAACAACTGGGCCAGCCAGCTTCTGCCAGCGCAAGCGCCCCGGCACCGCGTGGCCCTGCTCGGCGACCCCGGCGCGGTGGCCGCCACCGGCCCCGACCCGATTCTGGACTTGCTGGGCGACTGGCAGCAGCAAACCGGTCGGGCCGGTACCATCATCATTCTCGGCGATAATATTTATCCGGTTGGGCTACCCGCCCCCGAGCACCCCAGGCGGGCGCAGGCGGAGGCCCGGTTTATGGCTTTGCTTTCGGCCCTGCGGCAGTTTCCGGGGCGTGTAGTCCTGCTCAGTGGCAACCACGACTGGAACAAAGGCCGCCCCGATGGCTGGGCCTACCTGCAGCGCCAGGAAGCTTTTGTGCGGCAGCACCTGCCCACGGCGCACTATTTGCCGGTCAACGGCACTCCCGGACCCGTTACGCTGCAATTGGCCGACGATGTGCTGCTGGTAGTGCTCAACACGCAGTGGTGGGTACAGCGGGGCCCAAAGCCCGCCGCCGACAGTAAAGCCCCGTTCCGCCAGCTGCGGCAGCTACTGGAGGCCAACCGGCACCAGCGTGTGCTGGTAGCCGGACATCATCCGCTCTATTCCAACGCCCTGCACGGGGGCAAATTCACCGCCAAGCAGCACGTATTTCCGCTCACTACAGTGCACAAGCAGGCCTACGTGCCCTTGCCCGTCATCGGCTCTTTGCTGCCCCTCTACCGCAAGCTGGTGGGGGCGGCCGAGGATATGGCTCATCCCCGCTACCGCCGCCTGCGCCGCCGCCTGCTGCGGGTGCTGCACGATTTTCCCAACGTGATATACGCCGCTGGCCACGACCATAACCTGCAGTATTTTCAGCGGCACGGCGGGCACTACCTCGTAAGCGGGGCGGGCAGCAAAACGGCTTTCGTGCAGAAGGGCGGACGAGCGGCTTTCGTGCACGAGCACACCGGCTTTTTCAGCCTCGATTTTTACCCCGACCAGACCTGGCTGCGGGTGCTGGAGCCAGGTGCTGCCTCCGAAGTATTCCGACTACGGCTGTACCCGACCCCGGTGCCAGCTCCGCCCGTGGTAGCTCTGCCCCGCCTTCTGGCTCAGTTCAGGAACCGGTAGCCGGCACCAGCACCCGCAGGCTACCGGGCCGGATAACTACTTCCACCGGGGTAGGCAAGCGGCACGGCTCCCCATCAATCTGCACAAGCACCTCGGTGGTTCCAGGCACGGAAATACGGGCGTGTCGGCAGCACAGGCGCCGGGTATAGTCTGAGTCATCGAACTCACTGGCGTAAAGGCGATAAAGCAGCCCCGGCGCGGCCGTATTGGGAAATGGCGCAATCAGACAGATTTCGAACTGCCCGTCATCCAACTGCCCATTGGGGTTGATGACAACATTGCTGCCAAAGGTATTGGCGTTGGCAATGGTGAGCATAAATGCCGGACCCTCCCACGTTTCCTGGTCAGTTTCAATACGGTAGGTGGCGGGCTGGTAAGCGGCGTATTCCTGAGTGGCAATGCGCACGTAGGCCCCGGGCCCGCGCGCCGCCCCCTGGTCAAACCGTTCCACAATCAGGGCGTTGAAGCCTAAATCGGCGAGGTGAGCGGCGAATCTGCCACCCACCCGCAGGGTGTCCAACACCCGCACTTCGTAGTCCCAGGTGAGGCGCAAAGCTTCCTCCACGCTCTGGGGTACGCCCAAGTCTTTGGATAAACCATTGCCCGAGCCTAACGGAATAATCCCCAGCGGCCGGGTGCCCCCGCACAATACCTCGGCCACCAGGCTAACCGTACCGTCGCCCCCGGCCGCGAATACGGCATCCACGGCGTGGTTTTCCAGGTAATACCTCAGGTGCGTCTGGTCATCGTGCCCGGTGGTGTGAAAAAACCAGGCCTGACGGCCCCGCTCCGCGCAGTAAGCAGCAATGGTGGCCTCCAGTGCCGATTTATCTACGTCACCGGAAATTGGGTTCAGTACGAACAGCAGGTTATGGAATTGGGCAGGCATACTGAATAGCAAAAAAGTGGGAAGACAGGAATCCCCCATCTTCCCAAACATACTGTTTCCGCACGTACACGGCTTAAGGCTTCAAATTGGCCGGCAGGCCCTGGGGGTAGTCAGCGGCAATATCACGCTCTAGCTCCTGAATTCGGTTGCCGGGGTTTGGGTGGGTGCTCAGAAATTCGGGCGGGCTGCTGCCCCGGTTGGCGCCCTCCAGCACCTGCATCACCTGAATCATGGCCCGGGGGTCGTAGCCGGCGGCCGGCGTAAAGTCAACGGCCAACCGATCAGCTTCCAGCTCATCTTCGCGGCCGTAGCGCAGGGTAAGCAGTTTACCCACCATAGCGGCGGCGGCGGCACTGGCCGCCGTACCGGGGCGTTCCGGGTCGTAGAGGCCAATGGCAGCGGCCCCGGTCAACCCGCTCGTCAGGCGCGACTTGGCAATCTGCTCGGCCGAGTGCCGGCCCACCACGTGGCCGATTTCGTGAGCCAATACCCCGGCTACCTGGCCTTCGGTTTTCAGGTTTTTCAGCAAGCCGGCCGTGATAAACACCTGTCCGCCGGGCAGGGCAAAGGCGTTAATGGTATTTTCATCGGCGAGTAAATGGAACTGAAATTTGTAGGGCGACTGGCCGGCCTTAGTGGTGCTCACTATCTGCTGGCCAATACGCTCCACGGCCGCCCCGGCTTGCTTGTCGGGGTGAATGCCGCCGTATTGTTGGGCCATTTCGGGAGCCGCCTGCAAGCCCAGGGCAATTTCCTGCTGGGCCGACATATCTACGTGCTGCACTTCGCCGGTTACCTCGTTTTTCTGGGTATTGCAGTAGTAAGGTATGAACGCAAAGGCGGCCATGACCAAGGCAATGATATACCGTAAGTTACCTCGCATGCTGTCGTTGAGCTAGTGGTTTTGGAAAGAGAGGGGAGCGGGCACATCTGCCCTATAGGCCCTGTAACGCGGCCGCTAGCGTAGGGTTTCCAGCTCCCGAAACCCAAGACCAGCCCACTCACGTATCAGGCCCTGTTCCGGCGGCCGGACTTTCGGCCGCTTCTCTCCCCTACCGCAATTTTCCCTCCCTATGAATCAGAAACGCACTTTCGGCAGCATCCTCACCATCCTGGGCATCGTGGGTATCATCATGGGCGCTATGGCCTTTCTCGGCATCGGGGGCCTGGGCGTTGGCAAGATGAACTCCTGGGTTCCCTTCGTGGTGGGTCTGATTTTCTTCTTTGCGGGCATCAACTTGGTACGCACCACCAGCGACCGGGCGTAGCCGCCCCTGCTTGCTCTTCTGAAAGTACAACGGCCCTGCCGCCAGGAAATACATCCTGGCGGCAGGGCCGTTGTGGCTTATTTGAATGCGAAACCCTTATCAGCTGGCCGGCAGCCGGATGCCTTTGCTCTGCGCAAAGGCCAGCAACGCCGGGTCCAGTGCCAGCAGCTCCGACTGGTAGGCCGTACGTACCGGCGCGCTGGCAAATACCACCGTTCCACCTTTGATGCGACGAACGATAGCCGGCGTTTGCGTGACCGGTAACGCGGGGCAGCCCTGGCTGCGGCCCAGCCGTCCGTGCGCCCGGATAAACTCCTGGCTTACGTAGTCGGCTCCGTGTATTACTACCGCCCGGCTCAGCGCGTTGGTATTGTAACCAGCATCTACGCCCTGCAACCGCAGTGAGAGGCCGTGCTTACCCTGGTAGGTGTTGCCGGTTACGTAGAACCCCAGGCTGCTCATTTCTGAGCCCTCCCGGTTGGAAAACGTGCGGGCGTATTCCTCACCAGTATTCTTGCCGTGGGCCACCAGCGTCTGATATGCCAGCCGTCCCGCAGCCAGATCCACCACCCAGAACCGCTCCTGCGTGCTGGAACGCTGAAAATCAATAATGGTGAGCGTGCGACTGTTCTGGCTGATTACGCCCCGCTGCTGCAGGCTGTAATACCCGATCAGCGCTTTGCGGAAAGTTTCAAGGGGCAGCCCAGCTTGTACTAGGTGGGCCTGGGCATAGGTGGCGGTAACGTACTGCTCGAAAGCGGCGGTGTAGTACGCTCGCTCGGCCATGCTCAGAACGACTGGCACAGTAACAATTGCCTTGGTACCACTTCCCGTCAAAGCCACTTTGGTAGCGGCCTGCGCGCCGCGAACTTCACTCAACCACGAAAAACATACGAACAGGAATCCGGCCGCAACCGTCGGGAAATTCGTCATCAGCTAAACTAAGCAGCACAAGTAAAAGTAAACTACCCTGAGCAACGGCTCTGCGAAGGGCTGGCCAAAAATAGTACTTTTGCTTTACATATACTTGCCCGGCTCAACCACCTACCTGTGCAGATCGTTTCCTACGCCCGTCAGTCGCTCATTTTTCTACTAGGAGCAGGCTTTCTTTTTTTCGGTTGCGGCCATGCCCTGCCCGAGTTTCCCGAGTTCAATGCTACCGCCTGGCGCTCTGACCCATACGGCTGTCAGAACGCCCGGCGCCCGTTGTTGCCAGTGCTGGAAAAGCACCGCGACGACCTGTACGGAGCCAGAATCAACGAAGTAACGGCGCTGCTCGGTCACCCTGATGAGGAAGAGTTGGGTGAACAGAGCGACAAGGTGTACATCTACTATGTAACTCCCGGCCCGCATTGCCTCCCGGGCCATCCCCGCTCCTCCCGCAACCGGCTCCTGATTCGTAGCGGAGCCACTGGTACCGTCACTGAACTTATCATTCCAGTGCTACAATAGTAAAATGGATTATTCTTATATATAATTTCCTATAATACTTCCCCCCGGACACGTTATTTGCCTGCACTGGTATACCAGCGCCTGTTTTGAGCTAGCGCGCCGGTACCTGCCAAACGACAACGCGGCTACCCCTCTCAATGAAGGATAGCCGCATTGTCGTTTGGCAGGTACTGGCGCGCTAGCCCAGCCCCCCGTCGGTGGAGTTCACCGGCACAGCAATGGAGTCCCGTTGTTTATCATCGTGATACATGCTCAACTGGGAAGGCGTCAGAATCCGGCTGCATTCAATTTCATACTGAGTTTCCAGCTCGGCTAAGCGCGCGTTCCGTTCCGCAGTGTTGTGCTGGTACTGCCACTGAATCTCTTCGGCCCGGCTAATCTTGATTTTGTTGACGGCGCGCATCTGAATTATCTGCGCCTCATTCAGCCGGAGCTGTTGGCTCATGGTATGGGTCAGCTGCTCCACCTGGGCAGCAAAAGGCTCTGCATCGCCGGGGCGTTCAGCAAACCGGTCTTGCCGCTGGGCATGTGCCACAGAGCAGAAACCAAGTAATAAAAGGGCTACAATAAGAGCTTTCATACAGTAGGGAAAGCAGGCAGGTACTAAGAAAGAACAGGTTTGTGCAGAGAAACCATATTTCTGCCGAGAAAATTCCAATCTCTCTTCATCTATTTAATACAAATAAATAACAAACAAACCATATTAACAAGGCACGTTAATAGAAAATGTTAAAATATATATTACAATAATACAGTATAATAGTACTCATCTATTCCAGCTGCCTAAAAAAAGCCGGCCCTGTTGGGCCGGCTTTTTCAGAATTGCGGGTATGTATTGCTGGCTACTTAAGCCCGGTAAGCGGCTTGTGGTCGGGGCTTTTGTAGTACTGCATGGCAATCAGCGAGATAATCATGCCTGACATGGCTCCCTGTAGGATGATGGCCAGGAAGGCAATGGTCACTGACAAATCGAACCCGAACAGGTCCTGCGCCCGGATACCATCCATAATGTGCCGGTTCAGCACACCAGCATACAGCACAAAGAAGAAGCTGAATGCCACTGAGGCTACTACTGCAGTGATGATACCGGTACCAAACCCGTGCAGATAAGGCATACGGCCGTGGCGGGAGTGTTTGTAGTGCACGATGGCCATACAGATGCCAATGGCCAAAATCAGCCCATTCAGAAAACTCAACTCAATATGCTCGGTCAGCCCAAAGAGAGAGGCCGTCAGAAAGTAGAGAATCATGCCGCCGGCCGTGAACAGCCCGTACCGGACACCATTGGCTTCGGGGGTGAGGTGAGAGGTAGCCATAACGAGTGAAAGGTGAATGGTGGAAGTAAAACCTATTGCAGCTGGTTTCGATACCCCGGAACTACCAGCCTGGGGCCGGCTGTTGTTACCCTGCATCGGCCGCTGCCTATACTATACCATCCTGATGGGGAGACGGTTGTGTATGCGGCGGTTTTTTTTCGGCTTTGCGGGACTGGAAGCGGTGATATTCCGGCTAGCCGGGCCATTTTGTGTACTTTTGCGGGGCCAGTTGTTCGCCTACCGGCCTTTTCGGGTTTTCCCTACCATTTTTCTATGATCAGCACCTCCAACGTAAGCCTGCGCTACGGCAAGCGCATCTTGTTTGAAGACGTTACCATCAAGTTTATGCCCGGCAACGTGTACGGCCTCATCGGGGCCAACGGCGCGGGTAAATCCACGTTTCTGAAAATTCTCTCGGGCGAGATTGAGCCCAACACCGGCTCGGTGGATATGCCTAAGGGAGCCCGCCTCTCGGTGCTGAAGCAGAACCAGTTCGAGTACGATGCTTTTCCAGTGCTCCAGACCGTCATCATGGGCCACACCCGCCTGTGGAAGGTAATGGAGGAAAAGGACGCACTCTATGCCAAGGCCGATTTCTCGGACGCCGACGGGGAGCGGGCCGCCGAGCTGGAAGGTGAATTTGCGGACCTGGAAGGCTGGAATGCTGAGTATGAAGCCGCCGAGCTGCTCTCGGGCCTGGGCATCGGCGAAGACAAGCACCACACCCTGATGGCCGACCTGGGTACCTCCGACAAGGTGCGCGTGCTGCTGGCCCAGGCCCTGTTCGGCAACCCCGACGTACTGCTGCTCGACGAACCCACCAACGGCCTCGACGCCGAAACCGTGCTGTGGCTGGAAAACTTCCTCGACTCGTTTCAGAACACGGTAATTGTGGTGAGCCACGACCGTCACTTCCTTG
Source organism: Hymenobacter sp. 102 (assembly GCF_049949205.1). NCBI lineage: Bacteria > Pseudomonadati > Bacteroidota > Cytophagia > Cytophagales > Hymenobacteraceae > Hymenobacter > Hymenobacter sp. 102. Next base: position 524,184 of record NZ_CP188172.1, on the reverse strand, counting down.
ACGCGGTGTGTAACTACATGGCCGACCTGGACTTCTCGAAAATTACCATGTACCCCGGCAACTACTCGTTCTGGTACGAAAGCAGCCAGCTGGCACTGCGCCAGCGCCAGGAGGTGAACAAGAAAACCGAGGATAAGCGCAAGGAACTGGAGGAGTTTGTGCGCCGCTTCTCGGCCAACGCCTCCAAATCCAAGCAGGCTACCTCGCGCCAGAAGCTGCTGCAGAAGCTTACGCTGGAGGAAATCAAGCCCAGCTCGCGCAAGTACCCCTACATTGCCTTCAAGCCGGAGCGCGAAGCCGGCAACCAATTGCTCACGGTGGAAAACCTGAGCAAGTCGGTGGACGGGCAGGTAATTTTCCGTAACGTATCCTTCTCGCTTGACAAGAAGGATAAAGTGGCCATCATCAGCCGCGACGACCGGGCCGCTTCTCTCCTGTTCGACGTGCTGTTTGAGCAGGTGAAGGCCGATACCGGCGACTTCAAGTGGGGCACTACCATTACGCCCAGCTACTTCCCAAAGGAAAACACCGAGTTCTTTGATACCAACCTGAACCTGGTGGACTGGCTGCGCCAGTATAGCACCGAAAAGGACGAATCGTTCATCCGGGGCTTCCTGGGCCGGATGCTGTTCTCGGGCGAGGAGTCGCAGAAGAAATCCAACGTGCTGAGCGGGGGCGAGAAGGTGCGCTGCATGCTAAGCAAGATGATGATGGAAGGCGGCAACGTGCTGGTGCTCGACGACCCGACCAACCACCTGGACCTGGAAAGCATTACGGCCCTGGATAACTCGCTGCGCGATTTTAACGGAACGCTGCTGTTTGCCTCCCACGACCTACAGGTAATTCAGTCGGTGGCTAACCGCATCATTGAGCTCACGCCCGATGGTATTATTGACCGGCGCATGAGCTATGAGGAGTACCTGGCCGATGAAAATATCAAGGTACAACGCCAGCGTATGTATCAGTTGGTATCGTAATTACGTTCTTGCTAGCATTATGAAACGACTCTTGTTCCTGATGCTGATGGGTGGGGCCGGCCTGGTTGGGCTGGCCCCTACCGTTTCAGCCCAAACCACCGATACCACCCGCACGGGAAAGCCCCAGCTGAACACGGCCCCGCCCGGTAGTGCCCCCACCCCCCGCCCCCAGCAGCCGGTGTATCAGCCTACCCCGGCGGCCCCGGCCCCTGAGCCCAACGTTCCGGCCTCCAATATGCCCTATGACCCCAACCGGCCCTCGGGCCTGGATCTGCCGGAGCGGCCGGGCGTGGCAGCGCCGCCCCCGCCACTGCGCAAGTATTTTCTGTACAGCAACTTCGGCCTGGGTTTCAGCAGCATATATGGTTTCAGCCAGTTCAGCGCCAGCGTTGCGCCCGCTATTGGCTACCGGTTCACCGAGCGGTTTGCGGCCGGTCCGGGTATTTCTTATGCCTACAACAGCTACTCATTGCGCGGGGCTGAAAGCATTAAAACCAATAGCCTGGGGCTGAAAGGATTTGCCCAGTTTATCGTGTACAAGGAGTTTTTTTTGCACGCCGAGTATGAAGTAACCAATGCCGAAGTCCTGTATCAGGATACGAACACCGGCCAGTTATTCAAGCGCAAACTCAACGTGACTACGCCCCTGGCCGGAGCCGGCTACCGCACCCGCTTCAGCGACCGGGCCGCCGCCGATATTGTGGTACTGTACAACTTTAACGACGGCATCAACGACATCTACGGGCAACCGGTTATCCGCTTCAGCTTTCTGTTTGATTTGAAATAGCCCCGCCTCCCCCGAACCGGCCTAAACACAGAACGCCCCGCTCAAAATGCTTGAGCGGGGCGTTCTGTGTTTTTGGACCTGCAGGCTCTTGCCTGGGCAGGACTAGTACCGGTGAAGCAGCTATACTACCCGGCCGCCGCGGATAACGCGCAGCAGAATGGCAATAATGGCAATAACCAGCAGAATGTGAATCAGGTTGTTACCGGCCATGCCGGTACCGAGCACACCGAAGAAGCCCAGAGCCCAGATGAGGATCAGCACAACGGCAATGATATACAGTAGATTTCCCATGGTAAGAGGAGAGAGTTGGTGGAAAAAAGGGAGAGAAAAGCGTGGCTGACCGGGTAAATTGGGTGAAGAAGCCTGGTCAGCCAATCTGCGGTTTTGTACGCGGGCCTTTCTGCAAAAGGTTTGCGGCAATGGATTATTTTTTTTGAATATCTCAAAAATCATGCGCAAATAACTTATTATCAACATATTACCCTATTCAAACTTTCTGCTAGCTGGCTGGTATATTCAGTTGCCACCCACGAGTAGCCTGGTTGGACAACTGTTGCCTTTTGGGTTAGCTTTGCGGCGGTAAGCCGGCAGGCCGGCTGCACTTCCCACCCACTTTTCTCCTTCTTCGCATGAACGTAGCCGTTATTGGCTCGGGCACCATGGGCAACGGTATTGCCCACGTATTTGCCCAGCACGGATTCGCCGTTTCCCTCATCGACATCAGCCAGCAGGCCCTGGACAAAGGTCTGGCCACCATCGGCAAAAACCTGGACCGGCAGGTAACTAAAGGCAGCCTCTCGGCCGACGACAAGGCCGCTACCCTGGGCCGCCTGACCACTTACACCAGCATTGCCGAGGGCGTGCGCAACGCCGGGCTGGTAGTGGAAGCCGCCACCGAAAACGTGGAGCTGAAGCTGAACATCTTCCGGGAATTGGACAAGCACGCGCCCGCCGATGCCGTTCTGGCCTCCAACACCTCGTCTATCTCCATCACCAAAATTGCGGCCGTCACCCAGCGGCCGGCGCAGGTGATTGGGATGCACTTCATGAACCCGGTGCCGGTGATGAAGCTGGTGGAAATCATCCGGGGCTACGCCACTTCCGATGAGGTGACGCAGCGCATCATGGACCTTTCGCGGCAGTTGGAAAAGACGCCCACGGAGGTAAACGACTACCCCGGCTTCGTAGCCAACCGCATCCTCATGCCCATGATCAACGAGGCCATTTACTCCCTGTATGAGGGCGTGGCCGGCGTGGAGGAAATTGATACGGTGATGAAGCTGGGCATGGCTCACCCGATGGGCCCGCTGCAGCTGGCCGATTTCATCGGGCTGGATGTGTGCCTGGCGATTCTGCGGGTGCTGCACGACGGCTTCGGCAACCCCAAATACGCCCCCTGCCCCTTGCTGGTGAATATGGTAACGGCCGGCCGTCTGGGCGTGAAATCGGGCGAAGGATTCTACAGCTGGGGCCACGGCACCAAGGACCTGGTAGTAGCCGACCGGTTCAAGAAGTAACTCCCGGAGCCGCACAGTACGCCGACTAAAATTAGCCAGCCCTGCCAACGCCCCCGGAAGCGCCTCACCAGGTGGCCGGGGCAGTGGCAGGGCTGCGTTTATTCTCGGCAGTAGCAAACTTTTTCCGCCTTAAATCCCTTATACCCGTATGCTACGAGCTATTATGACGGTGCTGTTGGGCGTGGGTCTGCTAACCACGGCCGCTGCCCAACCCACCGCCCTCTCCCACTCAACCAAGAAACCAACACGAATGGAACAGGCAACATTTGGAGCCGGCTGCTTCTGGTGCGTCGAGGCCGTTTTTCAGGACCTCAAGGGCGTCGAGAAAGTTGTATCCGGCTATATGGGCGGGCGCATTGCCAACCCTACTTATAAAGAAGTATGCAGCGGCCTCACCGGCCACGCTGAGGTGGCCCAGATTACCTACGACCCCAGCGTTATCAGCTTTGAGGAGCTACTGGAGGTGTTCTGGAAAACCCATGACCCCACCACCCTCAACCGCCAAGGGGCCGATACGGGCACGCAGTACCGCTCGGGCGTATTCTACCACAACGAGGAGCAGCGCCGCCTGGCCGAAGGCTACAAGCAGAAGCTGAACGCCGCCCACGCCTTCCCGAACCCGATTGTGACGGAAATTACGGCCGCCACCACCTTCTACCCCGCCGAGGATTACCACCAGAACTACTACAACCAGAACGGCCAGCAGCCCTACTGTCAGTTTGTGGTGAAGCCCAAGGTGGATAAGGTCCGGCAGGTATTTGCCGATAAGCTGAAGACGGCCGCCGTGAAGTAATGGAAGCCGCCGAAAACGCAAAAGTCCCGCCCCGAGCTATTCGGGGCGGGACTTTTTGCTACCGTACACGGACTGCTTACTGCTGCTCTACCAAATCAATCTGGAAGGGGCCATGCTCCCGGCCCAGGGCGTAGAACATAGCTACCTGGTTCATGAGAGTGCGGGCGTAGAGGTCGAGGGCGCGGGTTTCCAGAATCTGGTTGTTCTTCACGATAATGAAGCTCACCAATTCGCCGGGGTATGCCCCATCCTCACCCAAAGGCGGAATGGCCTCGAAGGGCGAGAAGTTTTTGACGGGCAGAAATTCACCTTTCGGCAGCTCCATCAGGGTTTTCTCGCTGTAAGGCACAAAGCCTTTCAGGTGCGAGTAACGATAGTTCGGGTTCCATACCCAGCTGCCGTTGAAGATGTAGTACTCATCGGTGCCCAGGCGCAGGAAGTCCCGCAGCGACACGTTAACGGCAATGCGCCAGTTGGTGCGCTCCTCCAGATTTTGCTTGATCAGGGCCAGGCGCGTGGGGTCGGGCGTATCGGTGAGGGGCTGGGTGAGGCGGGCATGGGCTACCAGCTCGCAGCCAGCGTACAGGTTCAGCAGCTGCTGCCGCCACGCGTTCTGGGCTCCTAACTGGTAGGCATCGGCGCGGGTGAACTCGAAGAAATTGTGGGTGTAGGGACCGGCAATGGCTACGCCGTCCCGGCCGTTGGGCTCGGCCCATTCTACCAGAAAGCACGGCCGGCTGCGGCCATCTACCCACGGCAGCTCCCGGTTGAAAGCTACCCGGGTTTGAACGGATTCCGGGGCAATTTCCAGCTCCTGGGCAATGTAGTCGCGCACTTCGTCGCGGGCCTGCGCGGCCGATACAACTGATTTATGGGTACTCATCAAGCAAAAGGGAAAGAATAGTCCGGTGGGCGGGCAGAAATTGCGCCCGTACCACTGCCCACAATGTTAGCAGATTTGCCAGTGTGGTCCTACGAAAATAGCAGGATTTGCCCGCCGGTATTATGGAACCCCAGACCGGCAACGCAAACGTCCCCTGCCCGGCTCGGCGTGAGCGGACAGGGGACGGTACAGGAGCACGCGCTAACCAGCAGAAGCTTACACGGCCACGTTATGCTCGCGCAGGGCGTCGTTGAGCGAGGTTTTCAGGTCGGTGCTAGGCTTGCGCTGTCCGATGATGAGGGCGCAGGGCACGTGGTACTCACCGGCCGGGAACTGCTTGGGCAACGAGCCCGGAATCACCACCGAGCGGGCCGGTACGTAGCCGCGGTATTCTTTGGGCTCAGCCCCGGTTACATCAATGATGCGGGTGCTGCCGGTGATGGTCACGCCGGCTCCGATTACGGCCTCTTTGCCCACGAAGCAGCCTTCTACCAGAATGCTGCGGGAGCCCACAAAAGCGCCATCCTCCACAATAACCGGCGCGGCCTGCACCGGTTCCAGTACGCCGCCGATGCCTACGCCGCCGCTCAGGTGCACGCCAGCCCCAATCTGGGCGCAGGAGCCCACCGTAGCCCAGGTGTCCACCATCGTGCCCTCGCCTACCCACGCGCCGATGTTTACGTAGCTGGGCATCATGATAACGCCGGAGGCCAGATACGCGCCGTAGCGGGCCACGGCCGGGGGCACCACGCGCACGCCTTGCTGCTCGTAGTTGGTTTTGAGCTGCATCTTGTCGCGGAACTCGAAGGGTCCCACTTCAATAGTCTCCATCTGGCGGATGGGAAAGTACAGGATAACGGCCTTTTTCACCCAGTCGTTTACCTGCCACTCGGCGCCTTCAGCACCCGGCTGGGCCACGCGCAGGCGGCCTTTGTCCAGCTCCTCAATTACGTGCTGGATGGCCTCGGTGGTGGCAGGTTGTTGCAGCAGGCTCCGGTCGTTCCAGGCCGCTTCGATGAAAGTTTGTAGCTCAGTCATGAAAATGAAGTATCAGGTTGTAGAGGTCAGTCAGGGTTGGCCACCCGCCGAATCAGAAGGTTCCTGACAACTGGCAACCCGAAACTGACAACTCGTGCGGCAAAAGTACCATCTTCGCACCCAATATGCCGCCTGCCATTACCATTTTACTGGCTTCCATACTCAAGCCCCTGGATGATACCCGCATGCTGGGCAAGTTCGGGCGTACCCTGGCCGGGCGGGTCGGAACGGACGTACACGTAGCAGGCCGCCACGCCCCCGTGCCGCCTCACCTGCCCGGTAACGTGCACACCCATGCGCTGCTCCAGGGCAACCGGCTGAGTCGGGCCCGACTCGCGGCCCAGGCCCGCTACTGGCAGCTCCTGCGGCGGCTGCAGCCCCAGGTAGTCTTCGTGCACGCCCCCGAGCTGCTCCCCCTCACGGTGCTCTGGCAGGCACTGGGCCCCGGGCGACAGTTCATATACGATGTACGGGAAAACTATGTCCTGAACATCCGGACCCAGGCCGTGTACCCGGCCTGGGCCCGCGGCCTGCTGGCGGGTCTGGTACGCCGCCTCGAAACCCTGGCTGCCGCCCGGGCGGCGGGCGTGATTTTGGCGGAACAGAGCTACGCCGATGAATTGCCGTTTGCCGCCCGGCCCATCGTCATTGAAAACAAGTATCAGCCTTACGATACCCAACCGCCCGCGGCCCGGCACCGCCTTCCCGGCGTTTCGGAGCCGCTGGAGCTGCTGTACTCGGGTACTATCTCGGAGCTGAATGGGGTCTGGGAGGCTATCCGGTTTGTACAGTGGCTGCGGCCGGCCTGGCCGGGGGCCCGGCTCACCATCATCGGGGCCTGCCAGCAGCCGGGGTTGTTGGGACGGTTGGAGCAGGCCGTGGCAGCCTCGGCGGGAGCCGTGCGGCTGGTGGGCGGCCCGGCACTGGTGCCGCACGCCGAGGTAGTGGCCGCCATCCGGAGTAGCCACCTGGGGCTGCTGCCCTACCGCCCGCACCCCAGCACGGCCCGCTGCGTGCCCACCAAGCTGTTCGAGTACTTAGCCAGCGGCCTGCCCGCCGTGGTACCCCCTAACCCATTGTGGACGGCCCCGGTACACGCGGCTGGCGCGGGCCTGGCATTCGACTTTCAGGCCGCCACCTACCCTCCCGTCGATTCCTTCGTAGCTCAGCTTCAGGCGGCTGCTTTTTACCCGACCGGTCCGGACCGCACTGCCCTGTGGAGTACGGAAGCAGGAAAATTGCACCGACTCATGGATTCTATCCGGTAACTACCGACCTTTGCGGCCCGTTTACAGTGCAGGTGCCGATTTTTTCTACCTTCGGTGCGCTTATCTAGTGACTGCCCTGCCTGTAAATTCCCCTGCTGATGAACAACTCTCTCCGACACTCTGAAATTGCCGGCGTTGGCCATTATGTGCCTGCGCGCGTGGTAACCAATGCCGATCTGACCACCCTGATGGATACCACCGATGAGTGGATCCAGGAGCGCACCGGCATCCGGGAGCGGCGCTGGTTTGAGGAAGGCAAGGACACCACGGCCAACATGGGCGCCAACGCCGCCCGCAAAGCCCTGGAAATGGCCGGCCTCACCCCCGACGACGTGCAGCTGATTGTCTTCGCCACCTTGTCGCCGGATTATTTCTTCCCGGGCTCCGGCGTACTGCTGCAGCGCGAGTTGGGCATTCAGGCTCCCATACCGGCCTTCGACGTGCGCAATCAGTGCTCGGGCTTCGTGTACGCCCTGAGCATGGCCGATCAGTTCATCAAAACCGGCATGTATGATACCGTACTGGTAGTCGGCTCCGAGATTCACTCCTCGGGCCTTGATATCAGCACCCGCGGCCGGGGCGTATCGGTTATTTTCGGGGATGGAGCCGGCGCGGTTGTGCTGCGGCCCAGCACCCGCGAGGGGCACGGCATCCTGAGCACCCACCTGCACTCTCAGGGCGAGCACGCCGAGGAGTTAATTGTAAAGGAGCCCGGCTCCAACCGCAACAACCGGGTGGACTACGTGGTGGCCAATGAGCTGGACATGTACCCCTACATGAACGGGCAAAACGTGTTCAAGCACGCCGTGGTCCGCTTTCCCCAGGTTATCAAGGAAGCCCTCGACCAGAACGGCTACGAGTCGAAAGATATCGACATGCTGATTCCCCACCAGGCCAACCTGCGCATCACCCAGTACGTGCAGCAGAAAATGGGCCTCACGGACGACAAGATCTTCAGCAACATTCAGCGCTACGGCAACACTACGGCCGCGTCGGTGCCCATTGCCCTGAGCGAAGCCGTGCAGGAAGGCCGCATCAAGCGCGGCGACCTGGTGTGCCTGGCCGCCTTTGGCTCCGGCTTCACCTGGGCCTCTGCTTTGATTAAGTGGTAGGTTGTCTAATTATGAATGATGAGTGATGAATAATGAATTGGTTGACGAAGCTTCTGCTGAGCTGCTGAACAACCAATTCATCATTCATCACTCACAATTCTTAATTTAAGAGAATGCCCAGCTACACCGAGGAAAACTACCTGAAGGCCATTTACAAGCTGTCGGAAGCACAGCCGGGCACGGAAGTCAGCACCAACAGCGTAGCCGATGAGTTGCAGACCCGGCCCGCCTCGGTGACGGATATGCTGCGCCGGCTGGGTGAGAAAGGGCTGCTGCACTACACCCGCTACCGGGGCGTTACACTTACGCCGGAGGGCCGGCGGCTGGCGTTACTTACCATCCGCAAGCACCGCCTCTGGGAAGTGTTCCTGGTGCAGCACTTCGGCTTTAACTGGGATGAGGTGCACGACGTGGCCGAGCAGATGGAGCACATCGACTCTGACCTGCTGGTGCGCCGCCTCGATGAGTTTCTGGGCTTCCCGCAGCTGGACCCCCACGGCGACCCAATTCCAACGGCCGATGGCGTGCTGCACCGCCCCCAGCACCGCCTGCTCTCCGACCTGCGCCCCGGTGAGCAAGGCCGGGTTATTGCCGTCAAAAATACCTCCGCCCCCTTCCTGCAGTACCTGGATAAAGTGGGCATCAACCTGGGCACTACTATTGAAGTTATAGATAAGATTGTATTCGATAATTCGCTTGAAATCAATATTAATACCCAACAGAATTATCTTATATCAGCCGAGGTAAGCCGCAACCTACTCGTCACAGACTAAGGCATTCCTTATGGATGCTCTCCGGAATTTGCCTGGCCCCGGGGCTGACACAAGAAGCCGGTTCTTCGCTTCCTGACGCGCAGTATGGGCGTGGCTGTTCTAGCTGCTTGGTTAGCCGTACCTTTGCGGCTGAACCCATTTATGCAGCCTGTGGCCCTAGCCTTTCCGCTTTCCCTCACCGATACCATTGTTGCCCTTTCAACCCCGCCCGGCTCCGGCGCCATTGCCTTGGTCCGGCTGTCGGGCCCGGAGGCAGTGCGCCTGACCGATGAGGTTTTTGCCGGCAAGCGCCTGCGCGACCAGCCCAGCCACACTCTGCACGTGGGCACTATCCGCGACGGGAACCGGATTCTGGATGAAGTAGTAGTATCCCTGTTCCGGGGCCCGCACTCCTACACCCGCGAGGATGTGGTGGAAATCAGCACCCACGGCTCCGATTACATTGTGCAGGAGGTATTGGCCCTGCTGCTGCGGCGCGGGGCCCGGCTGGCCGAGGCCGGCGAATTCACCAAACGGGCTTTCCTGCACGGGGCTTTCGATCTGGCCCAGGCCGAAGCCGTGGCTGACCTTATTGCCGCCGACTCGGCCCTCTCGCACCAAGTAGCCATGCGGCAGATGCGGGGCGGCTTTTCCCAGGAGCTGAAAGACCTGCGGGGCCGACTGGTGCAATTTGCCGCCCTGCTGGAGCTGGAGCTGGATTTTGGCGAAGAAGACGTGGAATTTGCCGACCGCACCGGGCTGGTGCAGCTGCTGCAGGAAGTACAGCAGTTGGTGCGCCGCCTGCTCCGGTCGTTTGAGCTGGGCAACGTCATTAAGAACGGCGTTACTACCGTTATTGCCGGCCGGCCCAACGCCGGCAAAAGTACGCTGCTCAACGCCCTGCTCAACGAGGAGCGCGCCATCGTCTCGGACGTGGCCGGCACCACCCGCGACCTGATTGAGGATGAGGTGAGCATCGACGGTATCCGGTTCCGGTTCGTGGATACGGCCGGCCTGCGCAATACTTCCGATGTGGTGGAAGCCATTGGCGTGGAGCGCACCCTGAAGCGCGCCAAGCAGGCGGCATTGGTCGTATATCTATTTGATATATCGACTACTACCCCTACTGAGCTTGAAGTTGAAATTGAAGCCCTGCAGCTACCTGCTGGCGTAGGAGTCCTGGCTGTGGGCAACAAGCTGGACGTAGCTCCCGACCCTGCCCTGGATGCCTTCCGGGACCGGCCGGGCACCGTGCTCATTGCCGCCTCCCGCGGCGACGGCCTCGACGAGTTGCGGCAGGAGCTACTGCACCGGGCCCGCCTCGATGGCCTTGACCGCACCGGCAGTAGCACCATCGTTACCAACCTGCGCCACGCCCAGAGCCTGGAGCAGGCCAACCAGCACCTCGACGCCGTGCTGACGGGCCTGAGCACCGGAGCCGGCACCGAGCTGCTGGCCGCCGACCTTCGTCACGCTCTGGCTGCCCTCGGTCAGATTACCGGTGAAATCAGCAACGACGACCTGCTCACCAGCATCTTCACCCAGTTCTGCATCGGCAAATAAGCCAAAGGCTCTGGTATCGTTGCCAGCGAAAAAATGCTGACTCACGGGCAAAAACCTGGCGCTGCATGCCGCATTTTTAACGGGTGGGCTGTTTCTTTGCGCTTTCCCTATCTCAAACAACAACTCGGGCTTGGTTGTAGTATAGGCATCAAACTCTCACTGGGTTTCCGGCTAAACCGGTAATTCTTTAGTTTCGCCCTGCAACCCACCCTTCAACCCACTTTTATGGCAGAATCTGCTGAACTGATCCTCGACGGGAAATCCTTCTCTCTCCCCGTTATTGAAGGTACCGAGCACGAAAAAGCCTTTGATATTGGCAAGCTGCGCGACCAGTCCGGTTACGTAACCCTCGACTCGGGCTACAAAAACACGGGTGCCACCAAAAGCGCCATTACGTTCCTGGACGGCGAGGAAGGCATTCTGCGCTACCGCGGCTACCCCATTGAACAGCTGGCCGAAAAATCCAGCTTCCTGGAAGTAGCCTACCTGCTGATTTACGGCAAGCTGCCTACTAAGGCGGAACTCGACGATTTTGCCGGCCAGATCACCAAGCACACGCTGGTGCACGAGGATATGCGCAAAATTTTCGACGGTTTCCCGTCGGCTACGCACCCCATGGCCATCCTGTCCTCGCTGATCTGCGCCCTCACCGGGTTCTACCCCCAGAGCGTATCGCCGGACCTGAGCCCCGAGGAAATGGAACTGAACATCATTCGTCTGCTGGCGAAGATGCCTACCATTGCGGCCTGGACCTACAAAAACAACATGGGTCATCCGCTGAACTACCCGCGCAATGACCTTGACTACTGCGCCAACTTCCTGTACATGATGTTCAGCTTCCCCACGGAGAAGTACGAAATCAACCCGGTCGTTGTCAGCGCCCTTAACAAGCTGCTCATCCTGCACGCCGACCACGAGCAGAACTGCTCCACCTCTACGGTACGTCTGGTAGGCTCGGCCAATGCGTCGCTGTACGGCTCGGTTTCGGCCGGTATCAATGCCCTGTGGGGCCCGCTGCACGGCGGTGCCAACCAAGAGGTAATTGAGATGCTGGAAGCCATTGAGCGGGACGGTGGCGATACCAGCAAGTTTATTGCCAAGGCCAAGGATAAGAACGACTCGTTCCGCCTGATGGGCTTCGGTCACCGGGTGTACAAGAACTTCGACCCCCGCGCCAAAATCATCAAGAAGGCCGCCGACGAAGTGCTGACCGCCCTGGGCCTGGAGGACAGCCCCCTGCTGAAGATTGCGCAGGAGCTGGAGCAAGCCGCCCTCACCGATTCGTACTTCATTGAGCGCAAGCTGTACCCGAACGTGGACTTCTACTCGGGTATCATCTACAAAGCCCTGGGCATTCCTACTGAGATGTTCACGGTGATGTTCGCCCTGGGCCGTCTCCCCGGCTGGATTGCCCAGTGGAAAGAGATGCGCGAAAACAAAGAGCCCATCGGCCGTCCGCGTCAGATCTACACTGGTGAAACCGAGCGGGAATACGTGAGCATTGATGCTCGCGCTTAATCCTGCCGAAAGATATAGACCCAAAAAAAAGCCCGCTAATGCGGGCTTTTTTTTGGGTTAAGCTTTACCAGAAGTAAAGCACTGTAACATCTTGACAATCAACGAACGTTAACTGCTGTCAGCGTTGATTTCATTTCGTCATAAGCTACCATTTGGTGAGGCCGCAGGATGGTCGCCAGATCCCACTCGTAGCGCAGCTGCATTTCAGCAATAGCCTCATCGAGCTTCGTGGCATCAGTCGCAAACTGCCGACGCAGCTCGGCCGTCTCATTCAGCAGGCGCAGGTTGAGGGCCCGCACCTTCACGTACTGGCCTTCGGTGAGGCGGGTATGCTCGGCAATGCGCCGGGTCATTTCTGTGGCTCGGGTGGACGTTTTGGTGGTACCATCACCAGCGGTGGCCGGTGCGCTGAAACCAATGGATACCAAGGTGCAGAAGGCGAAGAAGGCGAATACGTTTTTCATGACGGTGGTGGGCTGGGTTTGAAGTGAAATGTGAAGTAGTGGCATAGAACGGATAGCTGAAAATACTGATTTATATAATTAAAACAATAAAATATTTAAACTAAAAACAGCCCGGGTTTCGCTTACGAAACCCGGGCTGTTTTTCTAGTGGCCGGCGTTGAGGGCCGTACGACTGGCCCGGTTCTGCTGGTAGAGAGCTAGTTGTGCGGGCTGCAACAGCCCTGCCAATTCGTAGTCATATTGCTGCTGGGCATCGGCAATGGCTTGGTTTTGCATTTCCGAATCGTGCACAAATACGGCCCTGGCAGCCAGCATTTCCTGCAATAACCGCAGGTTCAGGGCCTTTACCTGGACGTACTGACCTTCATTGAGGTGAACCTGCCCAGCCAGCGAGCGGGTCATGGCCGAAGCACGGGTCTGCAAGTCCCGGTTACCGTTGCCCGGGTCGGCGAGCAGCCGCTGCGAGGCCAACGTCAGGACTGCCAGCAGCAAAGTAATCGTCAGCTTTTTCATGGATTTGGGAGTAGAGTGATGGGAAGTTGGAATGGGTTAGTGCTGCCCCAGTGCCGTCATGTTGGCCCGGTTCTGCTGGAATAGAGCCAGCTGGGCGGGACGCAACAGCGCCGTCAGGGCAGTTTCATACTGAAGCTGGGCTGCAGCCAAGCGCTGGTCCAGCAAAGCGGGGTCGGCAGCAAAGCGGGTCTGCAGGTCCTCCATTTCGGTGAGCATCCGAATGTTGAGCTGTTTCACTCGCACGAACTGGCCTTCATCGAGGCGGGCTTTCTCAGCAATGGAGCGCGTCAGGGCCGTAGCCCGGGCCTGCAGGCCGGTGCCCCGCTCATCGGCCAGGCTCACGCCCTGTAAACCGAGGGCGAGGGCAATGAAAAGCGTAATTTTTTTCACGGTGGTCAGGAGGTTTTAAGTGTATGATGAATGAGTGTTTTTGCTTGATCCAGTGCCGGGCCAACTACTGCGTTCAGCGAGCAGCTCCGGACTAACCGCCCCCGGTAGGGGAGGTGAGGATGATCAAACATAAACTCTATTATTTAATAATACAAAGATTTATTATAATTTTTTTGATTTATTTTTCAAAAACCGCCTACACAACGTTCTGGCAGTCAATTGCTTATGCAAACTAATGGTCCAGTAAGGACCTAAAAAAAGGCCCTGTCTGCGGTTTGCGGACAGGGCCTTTCCATGTGGACTGACGGAGCAGGTTAGAGAATTCGAAGCTCGATACGCCGGTTTTGCTGCCGGTGCTCATCGGTATCATTGGGGTTAATAGGCTTGGTCTCGCCGTAGCCTTTAAAGCGCAGACGCTGGGCCTTTACCCCTTGGCTGATCAGATAAGTATAAACCGATTTGGCCCGGTTCTGAGAAAGCACGAGGTTGTCATCATCAGAACCGACGTCATCAGTGTGGCCCGAAATTTCCACCAGTATATCGGGGTATTGCTTCATGAAGCTCACCAGCCGGTTCAGTTCCGTGCGCGACTTGGGTTTCAGAGCGAATTCCTTGGAGTCGAAAAACAGGTTATTGAGCACGATGCTGCGGCCGGAGCGTACCGGCTCCAGGTAGATATCCAGCGTGAGCGGGTCGAAGCTGCGCTTGTCGCTGTAGTCAAAGCTGAGGCTGCGCATGAGATACTTATCGGCGGAAGCATACATGGCGTACTGCCGGCCTTCATTCAGCACCACAGTGTACTCTCCATTCTCGGCGTCGGAGCCCACATACTGCACCAGCTCATCCGTGTTGAGGTCGTAGAGCTGCACATCGGCCCGGATGGGCTTCTTAGTAAAAGCATCGAAGACGCGCCCCTGAGTGTAGGTACTGGTTTCCCGGGCGCGTACTTCCTTGGGCACTTCAAAGCCAAACAGCTCTACGGGCCGGTCCCGCTCCTGCTTCACCCCCGAAACCGTGGCTTTGGACCGGGAGCAGAAGCCCCGGCGGTTGTCAGAGGTGATATACAAAGAGGCTTCATTCTCGTACGTGTTGAGTGGGTACCCCAGATTCTGTGGAATGCTCCACTTATCAGCGGCCAGCTGCTCGCAGCGGTACACATCCAGTCCCCCCATACCCACCAGCCCGTCGGTGACGTAATACAGCGTGGTACCGCTGGCGTGGATGAAGGGGGCCATATCTTTGCCGCTGGTGTTTACCGGCGCCCCCAGGTTGCGGGCGGGCGTCCAGTTCCCCGCCACATCCTGAGTGGTCATGTAGATGTCTTCCTGGCCCTTGCCCCCACGTCGGGTACTGGTGAAATACAACGTGCGCCCATCGGCCGAGAGCGACGGTTGCGAGTCCCACTCCGGCGAGTTTACGTTGCGGCCCAGGTTCTGGGGTTTGCTCCACGTGTTGCCGGTGCGGCGCGAGATGTACAGGTCGCAGTTGCCCACCGAACTGGGCCGGTCACAGGAGGCAAACACCAAGGTTTTGCCATCCCCGGATATAGCCCCGGCTCCCTCGTTATACGAAGTGTTGATGGCCGGAGAAATAGATACCGGTTCCCCCATCGTTCCGTCTTTGTTCTGTCGGCTTACGAACAGGTCCTCCCCGCTTTCGGCCGTGGGCCGCCCCGTATACAGCAGGAAACGGCTGTCGGCGGTGAGCACCGGAAAATACTGAAACCGGAAGGTATTAAGCGGCTGCGGCAAGGGCTCAGGCTGGATGCCCGTGGGCTTGGCCATGGCTTTCTGGGCAAACTCACAGTTGAGCAGTTGACGTTGCGCCCGGGGAGCGTTGCGCTGGTTCTTGGCGGCTGTTTTCAGGTACTTCCGATAACTATCGGCCGCCGTCTGGTATTCTCCAAAGGTCATGGCCAACTCACCCAGCGTGAAGTAGTCGTTGGCACGGGCCGCCTCCACCGGGAGCTTGGTTAGCCCGTCCCGATAGGATTCGAAAGCCAACTGATTCTCGCCCATAGCTTTCAGCAGGGAGCCTTTCAGCACGTACGGCTCCCCCAGCGAGGGAAACTTCTGATTGAGTTGACCCAGCGTTTCGATGGCCTTAGTAAAGTCCCGGGCCTTGGCTTGCTGCTGGGCCTTATCCCAGAGGTTGCGGGCTTTCGTGTTGGTGGTGCCAAGTTGGGCCTGAGCCGCCGCCGACAACGGTACTAACCCGCCCACGGCAAACAACAAAACTACCGGTACAACAAACGAACGGCGCATAGGTGGGAGAAGTAGAACGGCTACGGAATATCGAGAAACTTGTGCGTCTGCAACGAAACCTGCCACTGTGGGTTGCTTTTTACATACTCCACAATCAGCGGCATCATGTCGGCCGATTTACTCCACTCCGGCTGCAGATACAGGCGGCAAGTTGGCCCAACCATGGCGGCATGCTGCTCAGCCCAGGCGAAGTCGCTTTTATTGAAAACAATAATCTTAAGTTCGTGGGCCGCTGCCAGCACCTCGGGTAACGGGGCCTTAAACTTCTTGGGCGACACGCAAATCCAATCCCAGGAGCCGCTAAGAGGATACGCCCCGCTGGTTTCAATCCAGTTCTGACAGCCGGCTTCGTGCAAAGCCGCCGTGAGGGGGCCAAGGTTATGCATCAGCGGCTCGCCGCCGGTGATAACCACATTACGACCAGGGTGCTCCGTAACGGCCGCTACTAAGCGCGGAATAGCCTGACGCGGGTGCGCATCCATAGGCCACGACTCTTTCACGTCGCACCATACGCAGCCCACGTCGCAACCACCCAGGCGAATGAAGTAGGCCGCCCGGCCGGTGTTGTATCCTTCGCCCTGGATGGTGTAGAACTGCTCCATCACGGGCAGTTCGGGCGCCGCCGTCCCCTGGGCCGGGGCCGCCGACGTAACAGGTAGTTCGTGCAGCAAAACAATCGTATTCAGACAACAAAAAGTCAGGCCGTTGGCAGGGATTCCGCTTCCGCAGACAAGCCCCTCTCCTAACGGCCCGACTTTAAAAGTAGTACACTGCCTTGAAATCTAAAAGCCTGAGGCGGTTTTAATTGGATTAAACAAGGCCAATCACCGAGTCAGGCAGCCTGGTTTCTCGTCTGTTTCAGCACCACTGTGGTACTTGGCAGCAGCTTACTTAGCATACACCTCTCCTTTGGCGGCGCGTAAGGTATTGAGCAGCAGCATAGCAATGGTCATGGGGCCGACGCCACCGGGAACGGGCGTGATGTAGGAGGCCAGCGGGGCCACTTCGGCAAAATTCACATCCCCCTTCAACGCCCAGCCCGATTTCTTGGCGGCGTCCTCTACCCGCGTAGTGCCCACGTCAATTACCACGGCACCGGGCTTCACCATATCGGCCGTTACAAACTCGGGGCGGCCCAGGGCAGCCACCAGAATATCGGCGTTGCGGGTAATCTCGGCCAGGTTTTGAGTGCGCGAGTGACATAAAGTAACCGTGCAGTTACCCGGCTCTAAGTTCTTAGCCAACAGTATGCTAACCGGCGTACCCACAATGTTGCTTCGACCAATTACCACGCAGTGCTTGCCATCCGTCGGCAGCTCGTAGCGGCGCAGCAGCTCCACAATGCCAGAAGGTGTAGCGGGCAGCAGCGCAGGCAAGCCAGCCACCATGCGGCCAATGTTCATGGGGTGGAAACCGTCCACGTCCTTCTCGGGGCGCACGGCTTCGATTACCTTATTGGTATCGATGTGGCGAGGCAAGGGCAGCTGCACAATGAAGCCGTCAATTTCCGGGTCGTTGTTCAGCTTGTCCACCTGGGCCAGCAGCTCAGCTTCGGTAATATCGTCCTCGAAGCGCAGCAGCGTGGAGCCGAACCCTACCCGCTCGCAGGCCAGTACCTTGTTGCGCACGTAGGTTTCGGAGCCCCCGTCGTGGCCCACCAGGATGGCGGCCAGGTGCGGAGTCTTCTGGCCGGTGGCTTTGCGCTGGGCTACCTCGGCGGCAATTTCCTCTTTGATGTTCTCGGCCGTCTGTTTGCCGTCGATAAGTTGGTAGGTAGTCGCTTCAGGGTTGTTGGTCATGCTGGGTTGCGGTTATTTCTGATCGGGGGTTTGCGTGTTGGTGTGGGCGGCAATGGCGGCGGTTCCGGCAGCCTGCAACGCGGCCTCCATAGCGGGCCAGTCGTCGCGCCACCGGAACTTGCGCTCCTGGCCTTTGATGATTTTTTCCAGTTGCTCCGGGCTCGTGCAGTTCTTGAGAAGGGTGTCGGACATGTTCTTGAAGTGGTTAATCAGTACACGCCGTGTCAAGAAGTGTATGAGGTGAGAAAATGAGGTAAAGAGTGTAAGGAAACAAAAAACGCGGCCCGTTTCCGGAGCCGCGTTTTCGCTACTAATCGATTTTAAGAACGGCCAGGAAGGCCTCTTGCGGAATTTCCACGGAGCCCACCTGGCGCATCCGCTTCTTGCCTTCCTTCTGCTTTTCCAGCAGCTTGCGCTTCCGGCTGATGTCGCCACCGTAGCACTTGGCAATTACGTTTTTGCGCAGGGCCTTCACGGTTTCCCGGGCAATGATTTTCTGCCCGATGGACGCCTGAATGGCAATTTCGAACTGCTGGCGCGGGAGCAGCTCCCGGAGCTTTTCGCAGAGGCGGCGGCCCCACTCGTAGCTCTTGCTACGGTGCACGATGGCCGACAGGGCATCGACCTTCTCCCCGTTCAGCATCACGTCCAGCTTCACCATGTCCGATTCGCGGAAGCCAATCAGCTCGTAGTCGAGCGAAGCGTAGCCGCGCGAAATGGTTTTCAGCTTGTCAAAGAAGTCGAACACGATTTCCGACAATGGCAGCTCAAACGTCAGCTCCACCCGCTCACTGGTCAGGTAGCTCTGGCCTTTGATGATGCCGCGCTTCTCCATGCACAGGGTGATGATGGGTCCCACGTAGTCGGCCGCCGTGATGATCTGGGCTTTGATGTAGGGCTCCTCGATGTGCTTGATCATGTTCGGCTCGGGCATTTCGCTCGGCGCGTTGATGGTCAGCAGCTGGTCTTTGGTGCCGGTGGCGTGGAACTGCACCGAGGGCACGGTGGTAATCACCGTCATGTTGAACTCCCGCTCCAGGCGTTCCTGCACGATTTCCATATGCAGCATGCCCAAGAAGCCGCAGCGGAAACCGAAGCCCAGGGCCACTGAGGTTTCGGGCTCCCACACCAGCGAGGCGTCGTTCAACTGCAGCTTCTCCATGCACGAACGAAGCTCTTCATACTCAGTGGTATCTACCGGATAAATACCGGCGAATACCATCGGCTTCACGTCCTCAAAACCCACAATGGCTTCGGCCGTGGGACGAGCTACGTGGGTGATGGTGTCACCTACTTTTACCTCCCGGGCTTCTTTAATACCCGAAATCAGGTAGCCCACGTTGCCGGCCGAAATTTCGGGGCGGGGCTCCTGGTTGAGGCCGAGGATACCGATTTCGTCGGCTCCGTATTCCTTGCCGGTCGCCATAAAGCGGAGCTTGTCGCCCTTTTTCATGGTGCCGTTCTTGATGCGGAACAGAACCTCAATGCCGCGGTAGGAGTTGAAGACGGAGTCGAAAATGAGGGCCTGCAGCGGCGCGTCCGGGTCGCCCTGGGGGGCCGGAATCCGCTCACAGATGGCATTCAGAATGGCTTCGATACCGATACCGGATTTGCCCGAGGCCGGAATAATTTCCTCCCGCTCACAGCCGATGAGGTCCACAATTTCGTCCGATACCTCCTCCGGCATGGAGTGGGGCAGGTCGATTTTGTTAAGTACCGGAATGATGGTCAGGTCGGAGCCGATGGCCAGGTACAGGTTGGAAATCGTCTGGGCTTCGATACCCTGCGAGGAGTCCACAATCAGCAGCGCGCCTTCGCAGGCGGCAATGGAGCGGGATACTTCGTAGCTGAAATCGACGTGGCCGGGCGTATCAATCAGGTTGAGCGTGTACTGCTCGCCCTTGTACTGATACTGCATCTGAATGGCGTGGCTCTTGATGGTGATGCCCCGCTCCCGCTCCAGGTCCATGTTGTCGAGCAGCTGGGCTTGCATGTCGCGCTTGGCCACGGTGCTGGTGAATTCCAACAGGCGGTCGGCCAGGGTGCTTTTGCCGTGGTCGATGTGGGCGATGATGCAGAAATTGCGAATGTTCTTCACTAGAGGCGGTTTTTTCCGAGGGCGAAGGTACGCAAAAGGCCCCAAAAACGCTAGCAGCCCAAGTCCGGGCTACATCCGACTCCAACGGCACCCGCTCAGCTTACCGCTACCAGCCAAGGCACTGCCGGAAGCCCCCGAAAAGAAAGCTACCCGATAGGGCAACTCCCGACGAAAAACCGTGTTATTTCGCGGCCCAACCCTCCTTTCCGTAGTTCTGCCCGTGTCTATTCGTCGGCTGTTGTTGAGCTGGCTGCTCTGCCTATCCTCCTATTGTTTGTACGCGCAGGCCTTTACCCTCGAAGGGCAGGTACGCAATGCCCGCACCGACCAGCCCATCCCATTTGCCACCCTGGGTATTGTAGGCCGCAACATCGGCACCGTGGCCGATGAGCAGGGCCGCTATATTCTGCGGTTTCCGGCTGCCCCCACCGATTCCCTGGTCATTACCAGCGTGGGCTTTTTCCGGGCGGCCGTGTCGCCGCAGGCCTTGCTGAACGGGCAGCGGGAATTTACGCTGGTGCCGCTGGAACAGGCCCTGCCCGACGTGGTAGTGCAGCGCCGCCGGGTGAAAGCCGGGCAAATCGGCCGTACCCAACCCACCGGCGAGGTGCTCTGGACGGCCGGTTCCTCGGGCAAGGAAACTGTGGATGATGAGTGGGGCTGGGAACTGGGCACGGTGCTCACGCCCAAGCGCCCCGCCTACCTCGATGCCCTACACGTGTACCTGTCCACGAATACCTACGAGCACCTGCGCTTCCGCCTGAACCTGTACACGCTGGAAAATGGCCGCCCCGGCCGGGCCCTGCTGGCCCAGGACATCCAGCTAACCACTACCAACAAGCAGCGGGGTTGGGTTCAGCTGGACGTGAGCAGCTACGATATCCGGCTGGAAGCCCAGCCCGTGGTGGCCACCATTCAGTGGCTGCAAAGCGAGAAAACGGACCCCTGGGACAAATACTTCTCGATTCCGGTGCGCCGCGACAAAAAGCAGGTGATGGTGGAACGGGAGAACAGCCAGGCCGTCTGGACGATTCAGGCCATGCAGCCCAGCCTATACTTCACGGTGCTGGAGGAAGTGGACAAGCGGTAGCCGTTTTGTATACATTTTGAGATGTTCGGATATGCAGGCATTCACGCTCTGGCTCGAATTCGAGCACGTTGATTATTCCATCAAGTGGGCCCCGGATACAGAAACGTTTGTAACGGGTGGTGATTGGGAAAAAGCAAATGAGGCTTGTAACATTCATGTAACCCTTCCTGATGGCCGGCAGTATGGCATCAATGTCTGGACTTATCAGTTTCTACAGACTGTCATTCAGTTAGACATAGCACAGGGTGAAAACCTGGGCGGCCTGTACCAACGCCCGCCCGATTTATTCGTGCGAGAACTGACCCGGCAATGTATAGAAGCCACTATTGCTGACTTGTTGACAATAGGCCCGCTTGAGCAGGTCCTCAACCCCAGCGTACTTGCCAAGAAGTAACCAAAGGCTTCCTGAATGGCCGTAGTTATGCAAGCAGCCCTCATCGGTTCAACAGCCGCCGATGACACCTCCGCAGCCAACCCCGGCGGGGCGATATATCGGTAGAAAAGCCGGCTAATAGAATTATTCAAGCCCCAGCGGGTCGACACCCGGAACCAGTGTCGACTCGCTGGGGCTTTCCCTGAATTCTCCTATCATTACTACCGATATGCCGCCCCGCTGAGGGCTGACTCAGCTAGCATATGAGAAAGCAGCAGGAGAAATACTGGTTACTATTATCCACTGCCACAGCTTTGGGATTACCGCCGCGAGATAGTGCAAACGCAGAGATGTTCGAGCATGCCGAGTGGGAAGTCGGGTTTGATATTATCGTAGTGCAGCTTTACGAATTTGATATCAGGATTACCGAGAGTTTTTTTCAGCAGGCTGAGGCCGTAGCCCGTGAAATCAATTTACCTCCTGAAAGCTATAATTTTCTGCGGCCCCTTGTCCAGCCGTTCTGCCATGCGTAATCATCAAATAGCCCCCGCGCCTCCCCGCCGGGGCTTTTTTTGTACCTTCACCCCTCGAATTCCACCCACTTTGTACTGCGCGTATGCACCCAGCTCCCGTAGCTCCTTATAAGCCCCAGAACCACGTCCGGATTGTGACGGCAGCGGCCCTGTTTGACGGGCACGACGCGGCCATCAACATCATGCGCCGCATCATCCAGGCCAGCGGGGCCGAGGTTATTCACCTTGGCCACAACCGCTCGGTCCAGGAAATTGTGGACTGCGCCATTCAGGAAGATGCCCAGGCCATTGCCATTACCTCCTACCAGGGCGGCCACAACGAGTACTTCAAGTACATGTATGACCTGCTGAAGGAGCGTGGCGCGGGTCACATCAAAATCTTCGGCGGCGGCGGCGGCGTGATTCTGCCCACCGAAATTGCCGAGCTGCAGGGCTACGGCATCACCCGCATCTACTCCCCCGACGACGGCCGCGCCCTCGGCCTGCAGGGCATGATCAACGACCTGCTCCAGCAGTCGGACTTCCCCACCGGCCAGCACCTCAACGGCGAGGCCAAGCACATCAAAGCCAAAGATGCCCGCAGCATCGGCCGCCTCATTTCGGCCGCCGAAAACTTCCCCGAGGAGTTTGAGCGGATGCGGGCTCAGTTGCCAGTTGCCGTTTCTCAGTTACCAGTTGAAGGCGACCAGCAGAACGAACAGGCAACTGGCAATTCGCAACTGACAACTCCTATATTAGGCATTACCGGTACCGGCGGCGCGGGCAAGTCGTCGCTCGTGGATGAACTGGTGCGGCGGTTTCTGCTGGACTTCCCCGAGAAGACCATTGCCATCATTTCGGTGGACCCCAGCAAGCGCAAAACCGGCGGGGCTTTGCTCGGGGACCGGATCCGGATGAACGCCATCAACTCGCCGCGGGTGTACATGCGCAGCCTGGCGACGCGCCAGAGCAACCTGGCCCTGAGCAAGTACGTGCAGGACGCCGTGGACGTGGTACGCGCCGCCGGCTTCGACCTGATTATCCTCGAAACCTCGGGCATCGGGCAGAGCGACACTGAAATCATTGAGCACTCCGACGCCAGCCTCTACGTGATGACGCCCGAGTACGGCGCGGCCACCCAGCTGGAGAAAATCGACATGCTCGATTTCGCCGACGTCATTGCCCTCAACAAGTTCGACAAGCGCGGGGCCCTGGACGCGCTGCGCGACGTGCGCAAGCAGTACCAGCGCAACCACCAGCTCTGGGACAAGCCCCTGGACGAGATGCCCGTGTTCGGCACCATCGCCTCGCAGTTCAACGACCCCGGCATGAACCGCCTCTACCGCGCCGTGCTGGCTACCGTAGAAGCCAAGACGGGGGCGGCCTTCGCCTCCCAGCTCGAAACCTCCCAACAGGATTCGGAGAAGATTTACATCATTCCGCCGCACCGCACGCGGTATTTGTCTGAAATTGCCGAAACCAACCGCCAGTATGACCAGTGGGTTCAAAAACAAGCTGACGTTGCTCAGCAGCTCTATGGAATCCGACAAGCCGTCGGAGCCGTCGAAAGTCTCGGAAACGCCGCTGGCGGACCTGGCAGCGGGCACGGCAGCCACGCACCCGGAGCAGGAAGCCTCGTGGCCGGCCTGGAGAGCACCTTCGAGGAAATCAAGCTCCGTCTGGACGGGCAAAATTGGAAGCTCCTGGAGACCTGGCCGCAGAAGGTAGCCGCCTATGAAGCCCCCGAGTTCATTTTTAAGGTGCGCGACAAGGAGCTGCGCCTGAAAACCCACACCGAGAGCCTCTCCCACCTCCAGATTCCGAAGGTGAGCCTGCCGCGCTACACGGCCTGGGGCGACCTGCTGAAGTGGCAGCTCCAGGAAAACGTGCCCGGCGAGTTCCCCTACACGGCCGGCGTGTTCCCCTTCAAGCGCGAGGGCGAAGACCCCACCCGCATGTTTGCCGGCGAAGGCGGCCCCGAGCGTACCAACCGCCGCTTCCACTACGTGAGCATGGGCCTGCCCGCCAAGCGTCTGAGCACGGCCTTCGACTCGGTGACGCTCTACGGCGAGGACCCCGACCACCGGCCCGACATCTACGGGAAAATCGGCAACTCGGGCGTGAGCGTGTGCTGCCTCGACGACGCCAAGAAGCTCTACTCCGGCTTCAACCTGGCCGACCCGATGACCTCGGTGTCGATGACCATCAACGGCCCGGCCGCCACCATTGCTGCCTTCTTCATGAACGCGGCCATCGACCAGCAGTGCGAGCTGTACATCAGGGAAAACGGGCTGGAAGACGAAGTCAACCAGAAGATTGAGGCCATTTACCGGGAGCTGGGCCAGCCCCGCCCCCGCTACCAGGGCGAGCTGCCCCAGGGCAACAACGGCCTAGGCCTCCTGCTGCTGGGCGTAACCGGCGACCAGGTGCTGCCCCAGGAGGTGTACCACGCCATCAAAACCCGCACGCTGGCGCAGGTGCGCGGCACCGTGCAGGCCGACATCCTGAAGGAAGACCAGGCCCAGAACACCTGCATCTTCTCTACCGAGTTCAGCCTGCGCCTGATGGGCGACGTGCAGCAGTACTTCATCACCAACAAGGTGCGGAACTTCTACTCCGTCTCCATTTCGGGCTACCACATTGCCGAGGCCGGGGCCAACCCTATTACCCAGCTGGCCCTCACGCTCAGCAACGGCTTCACGTTTGTGGAGTACTACGTGAGCCGGGGCATGAACGTGAACGACTTCGCCCCCAACCTGTCGTTCTTCTTCTCCAACGGCATCGACCCCGAGTACGCCGTAATTGGCCGCGTGGCGCGCCGCATCTGGGCCAAGGCCATGAAGCTGAAGTACGGCGCCGACGCCCGCTCGCAGATGCTGAAGTACCACATTCAGACCAGCGGCCGGAGCCTGCACGCCCAGGAAATCGACTTCAACGATATCCGCACCACCCTGCAGGCCCTCTACGCCATCTACGACAACTGCAACTCGCTGCACACCAACGCCTACGACGAGGCCATTACCACGCCCACCGAAGCCTCGGTGCGCCGGGCCATGGCCATCCAGCTCATCATCAACCGGGAGCTGGGCCTGGCCAAAAACGAAAACCCGCTGCAGGGCTCCTTCATCATCGAGGAGCTGACCGACCTGGTGGAAGAAGCCGTGCTGGCCGAATTTGACCGGATTACGGAGCGCGGCGGCGTGCTGGGGGCCATGGAAACCATGTACCAGCGCGGCAAGATTCAGGAGGAAAGCCTGTACTACGAGACGCTCAAGCACACGGGCGAGTACCCCATCATCGGGGTGAACACCTTCCTCTCGTCGGCCGGCTCGCCCACGGTGGTACCCGCCGAGGTAATCCGGGCCACGGAGGAGGAAAAGCAGTACCAGATTACGATGCTGCAGGCCCTGCACGCCCGCAACCACGCCACCACCGAGCAGCGCCTGAAGCAGCTGCAGCAAGTGGCCGTGGCCAACGGCAACCTCTTCGAGGCCCTCATGGAAACCGTGAAGTTCTGCTCCCTGGGCCAGATTACGAATGCGCTGTTTGAGGTGGGCGGGCAGTATAGAAGGAATATGTAAGCTGCGGCCACTTTGGCTGAATGAAAACGGGTGCTACCTTGCTGAGGTAGCGCCCTTTTCTATAGAAACTATATGAAATTATCCTGTCTGCTCTTTGCGGCTTTGCTATTCTCAACCTGTTCATCACCTACCCTATTAGTTCTAACCAAGCCTGCTTCGAAAGAAGCCGCTTTGGTAAGGCTGGACGAGGAACTTGCGGTTTTGTCGCCCATTTTACTTACCCAGGTATCAGGAGGCCCTCATGTATCCTATTTCGTTTTTGAGCCTACGGCGAATAAAACAAACCATTTGGCACAGGCTACTCAACGCATCCGTAAAGCACCTGATGCATTGAATGATTTACTAGGCTGTGTCTGAAAAGTGGTGTTGCAAAATGCGCCGAATACAGGCCAACAAGGCCATGTTGAGGAAGTGTGCATCATGTTTGTCGTAGCGAGTAGCCACGCGGCGGTGCTCCTTGAGCGAACCGAAAAAGCGCTCTACGACGTTGCGGCAGGCATACCGTTGCGGCTCGATGCGCGGCGGGCGGCCGCGTCGGCGGCAGTGCTGGCCTGCGGCAGGCCGGCGCCGCGGAATGACCGCGCGAATGCGGCGCCGGCGCAGCCAGCGGCGGATGTGCTGTGCGTCGTAGCCGCGGTCGGCAATGAGCTGACGCGGTCGGCGGCGGGCGCGTACCTGCTCGCACAAGGGCTCGAACTGCGGCGCGTCGTGGCGCTGCCCGGCCGAGAGCTGCAGGGCCAGTGGCGTGCCCGCTCCGTCGCAGACCACGTGCAGCTTCGTGGTCAGACCACCGCGGCTGCGCCCGAGGCACTGGGCTTTTTTTTCGCCCCGCCGGCCGCGCTTTTCGTGGCGCGCACCGTGGTCGAGTCCACCAGCCACGTGTCCAGGTCGAGCAGCCCATCTTGGTCCAGGCGTAAGCGCAAGGCGGCCAGCACCCGCTCGAAGGTGCCGTCCGAGGACCAGCGCCGGAACCGCTCGTAAGCCGTTTGCCACGGGCCGTAGCGCGCCGGCAAGTCCCGCCACGCCGCACCCGTGCACAGGATCCACAACAACGCGTTCCACAGCGGCCGGTCGTCGCGCCGCGGCCGGCCCGTGCGCTGCGGTGGCAACTCGGCTGCCACCACGACCCACTGCGCATCCGTTAACTCGTATCGTGCTGCCATACTCTAAGTTAAGCAACACCACTTTTCAGACACAGCCTAGCTGATATATACCCTTTCGATCCGAAGCCATTTGGAAAATTCGATGCTACAGCGCAACGAGCTCAGCTCAAGACACTACTTGATACCTATCCGGACTTAGATATGGGCTGGGTGTGGCTAGCAAGCACGCAACAGGACCACTTACAAGCTGTTAGCTACCTAAATAAGGCTATTGCCCTAAACAGTAAAGTTGGCTACTATTATAGACAGCGTGCATTTCTGTATGCAGCCTTGAAAAACTATTCGGCTGCCGATAATGATTATCATCGAGCCTTAAAGCTTTACCATGAGCATTCGGACGTTTACGAAGATCTAGCTAACATGTATGCAGAAATGCAAGATGACCGCCTGTATGCCCAAACGTGTGACTTACGTCTGAGCGAGATGCAAAAACATC
This sequence comes from Hymenobacter sp. 102, assembly GCF_049949205.1. Classification (NCBI taxonomy): domain Bacteria; kingdom Pseudomonadati; phylum Bacteroidota; class Cytophagia; order Cytophagales; family Hymenobacteraceae; genus Hymenobacter; species Hymenobacter sp. 102. The sequence continues at coordinate 497,293 of NZ_CP188172.1, read as the reverse complement.
TGGCAAGGATCGAGAAATTCGGCCAAAGCAAAGAAGGGCGCCCGGATAGCCTATATCAGTTGCGGGAGTTAATCGGTTATGGCCATTTAACCAAAGCACTGCACTTCATAGAAAAGCGAAATAAGCCAAATATTGGCTGTGTTGATCTAGCCAAAGCTGTTGCTTTCGACGTTGAAGAAGCTCATGATTTGCAGAAGAAGTATTGTAAATAGCTCCGCTAACCCAGCTGGCGCGCCAAGCCGAGAACGCGCCGCTCGAATTGCTCCAGGCGGCGCGGTTATTTTCACCTACTCTACTGCTTCCACTCCCTGAAACTCCGCGAAGCTGATGCGGCCGAAGCAAGGCACCAAACCAACTCCGAGCGTATTTCTTCTTGCTCCTTGCTCCTCGCTCATACCTTACTTGTTATATGCGCAAACTCTCATCTTTGTGTTTTCTTCTGAGCGGTTGCAGCTTAGTTGGTGCAAGTGAGAAATGCGAGCCGGGTGATAATAAGGTCTATCACAGCGCCGTCATTTCCTTTTCGCTCCTAGAGCAACGCACTTCTCGCAACTTGCTGGCTTGGAACGGCCCCTATTACCCGGATAGTGTCAAGGTCGTGGCTTCAACCGGAGAGGTAGTTTTTCCCGGTCCCCTTCGCCCGGACGGCTATGTTGACTTTCATGCCCTTAAATATGAAATGGATAAGTTGCCACTCGGCATTGACTTGGTGAGAACGTATTACCTGCGCCTAAACAGGGCCGATCAAGACACATTTGCCCTGTCTTTTCGCTTGAAAAACAACCGCTGCGACTTTGCGGAGTTCGAGCGGTACACGCTTAGATACAACGGCCGAATAGTGGCTGAAGGGGAGGGTTTGTATCTGCCAAGCTTAACTTTATATAAGCCCTAACCCCTCCTCTATGAAACACGCGTACATTCTGTTTGTAGCCGCTTTTTGCTGGCTACAGCCATTCCTATGCCTAAGCCAAGAGGCAATAGGGCAGCCCCCAACTTCTGTAAACTATTCAGACACTTGTTCTACCCCTGCTCCAACAGAACAGGAGATGCAAGCGCGGCGGTGTTATGCGGATACGACATACTTAGCTCACTACTACGACAGTTTGCGCACAGCGCGGGAGGGCAACGGGCAATATCGAACCCTGGAGAATGGCGTGGAGTCACGGGTGGTTTGCGGGGTTTCGGCGGCGGTGGCGGTGGTATCGTGGCAGCAGTAGTGGGGCTGGCCGGGGCGGGGCAGAAACCAGTTCCGCCGGGTCTGGGTGTAGCGAAAGGTGGTGCTGGAGTAGGTTTTGTTGAGAGTCGAAGCCGGGTTTCGGTGGCTGCTGGTTTAGAAAGAGTGGCCGGGTAGGTGCCGGCCGGACCGTTGCTCAACCCGCGGCCGGCCCCGTTCACCGAAAGTCGCGCCGCCGAAGCCCGGCAATTAGCTAGCTTTACCCCATGCGCACTGCTCTCTTCTGGTGGCAAACCGGCCTGCTGGCACTGCTGATCGGGTTGGCCGCCTGCTCCTCGCCCGATCAGCCCACCCACTCGCCCCAGGCTCCCGATGTGCGCGTGCGCTACACCGCCCGCCGCGTGGTGCTGCCCCAGGTGCCGGAGCGCGGCCGCATCCTCGACCGCCACGACTCGGTGCTGGTGGCTACCCGCCCGCAGTTTCTGCTGCAGCTGCCACGCCGCTACCCCCTCGATACCCTGGCCCTGGGCCTGCTACTGGGCTGGGACTCCACCACCGTGCGGCGGCGCATTCAGGACGCCCTGCCCTTCCCGGGCGCCGGTCCCGCCAGCTACCCCGGCCTACTGCGCCTGACCGCCGCCGAAGTGGCGCGCGTGCGCCAGGACAGCGCCGCTTGGCCCCAGCTGAAGCTGGTGGAGCAGCGCTGCCGGGTGTACACCTCCCCGGCCGCCGCCCACGCCCTGGGCTACCTCAGCGCCGAGGCCCAGAGCTTCTACCGCCAGGCCCGCCGCACCGGGCGGGGCCGCTTCTACCGCCTGCGCAACGGCGGGGTGGAAAGCTACTACAACGGCCTGCTGCGCGGCCACCGCGGCTACCAGCACCCGCTGCTTGACAAGCAGGGTCGGCAGCACGGCAGCTGGGCGAAAGATACCGCCTTCCAGCAGGGCCAGGATTTGCACCTCACCCTGGATGTGAAGCTGCAGACCTACGCCGAGAAGCTGCTGGGTGGCCGTAAGGGCTACCTAGTGGCCCTCGACCCGCGCACCGGCGAAATCCTGGCCTACGTTTCCGGCCCCGTGTACCCGGCCAGCACCCTCACCGCCCCCGACCAGGCCGGGGTGCGGGCCGAGCTGCTGGAGCACGAGGACATGCCCCTGCTGAACCGGCCCGCCATGCTGGCCAACCCGCCGGGCTCGGTGTTTAAGCTGGTGAATGCGGCCGTGGCGTTGCAGCTGCGGGCCATCACGCCGGCCAGCAGCTTCCGCTGCAACCAGAGCCTGGTGAGTTGCGTGCACCACCACCGGCCGGCCACCAGTCTCACCCTGGGCCTCAAATACAGCTGCAACCCCTACTTCTACCAGGTGATGCAGAGCCTTATCGACTGCGTTCCCGACTCGCTGGCGCAGGATACCGTGGCCGCCCGCCACGCCAACCTAGCGCAGTGGCGGCGGTACGTGCGCTCCTTCGGCCTCGATTCAGTGCTGGGCGTGGATTTACCCCGGGAGGCACCCGGCTTTCTGCCCACCCCGGCCTATTACGACAAAGCCCGCCACACTCGCAACTGGACCTACCGCTCCATCTACTCACTCAGCATCGGGCAGGGCGAAATCAACCTGACGGGTTTGCAGATGGCCAACATGGCGGCCATTGTGGCCAATCGAGGCTGGTACTACCCGCCCCACCTAGTGCGCGGCGTGGGCACGGGCGGCCCGCTGCCCCGCTTCCGCCAGAAACGCCACACACTCATCGACAGCGCCCACTTTGCCGCCCTGGTGCCCGGCATGGTGGCCGTACTAGAGCGCGGCGGCACCGCCGACGCCTCCAGCCTGGCCGATGTGGGCATTACGGTAGCGGGCAAAACCGGCACCGTGCAGAACGACGAGGGCGACGACCACGCCGCCTTCGTGGGCTTCGCCCCGGCCAACAACCCCAAAATTGCCGTGGCCGTGTACCTGGAAAACGGCGGCTTCGGGGCCACCGCTGCCGCGCCCTGCGCCGTGATGGTGATGGAAAAGTATCTGCGCGGCTCCATTGCCCCCAAGCGCAAGCACTGGGAACGGCGCATCATGAGCCGGGCGCGGCGGGAGTAGTCAAAGTACGGATGCAGAGGAGCTATAATCGTCATGCTTCGCCTCCGGCTCTGCATGACGTTCTGAAATACACTTCATTTATCAAAAACGACTACGTAATTCTACCTCGCCTGAATTCAGACCTGGCTTTATGGCAATCTGGCAATATCGTTTGACAGCCGTTCCGGAAGAGGCCGTGCGCCGCCGTTACGACCACCTTCCCACCCAGCTCTTCATCGACCACGAAGGCCGGCGCAACGCGTGGCAGCACCGCAGCTTCACGGATAAGGACGATGAGCCCGTGTTCAATGATGCCTATTCGACAGCGTGGTGGGACGGGCTGCACATTCCTGCCGCTCCGGTGGCTACCCAAATAGATGCGCTATTACCCCGCACTACCTGGGGCAAGCCCAGCCCGGATTATTACAGCTGGAAAAGTAATGACGAAGACGGTCCCGACCACGACTGTTATCTGCACCGCAACGAAACTACCGACGCGCTGGAGTGGCTGGAATTCCGAACCGACCTGCGCCCGCACCCGCGGAACACCGGCTTTTTGGCGGCCATGCTCACCCTCTGCCGGGAGCAGCACCTGCTGGTATTCGATGACAAAGGATGGCTGCTGAAGCCCGAAGTACCGGCCGTATGGGCGGCCATTGAGCAATCCAGCGCCGTGCGCTTTCTGACCAAACCGCAGGAGTTTCTGGATGAAATACGCCGTAAGCTGGCGGAGGAATAGCCCGGGCAACTGACCAACGACAGGTAGTGGACCACCGCTGTATGTGCCGGGGCGTACAAGCTCAGCCGTTACCCGCTCGGGCCTGAGGACTTACCTTTGCCGTCCCTAGTCCGTTGCCTATGTCTTCCTTCCTGGTTCGCCGGGCCGCGCCGCTGCTGCTGCTGGCCGTGGCCGCCTGCACCGCTGCCCGCCCCGGCCGCCCCACTGCCATGTCCCGTCCCTCGGCCCCCGATTTGCTGGCGCAGATGCGCATGGTGGTGCCCCGCGCGGCCAACCGCCCGGTGTCGTTTACCAACAAAGCCGCCGCCTATTACTTCACCCAGACGCACCGCACCGACCACCCCGAGTGGAGCTGGTTTGAGGGCCTGAACGTGGCCAAAAACCGCGTGTTCGGCGGCTACGCGCTGTGGGTGAACGGCCAGCCCCTCGATAATGCCGCCGCTACCGAAGTGGCCGTGTACCCGCACCAGTTGCAGCGCCGGCACGCCGGCGGCGCGGTGGAAACCCTGTGGCTGCTGGATGAGCGCAACGTGCTGGCCGTGGACCTTGACCAGATCCACAACGCGCCCCTGGCCCTGCACCTGAAGGGCGAAAAAGTAAACTTCCTGCGTCAGCAGGCCAACGTGGCGTTCTTCTCGGCGCGGGAGGGCAACTTCCTGATAGCCGTGGCCCCGCGCCAGGCCGGGCAGGCGCTGACGGTAGAAAACCAACGCGCCCAGACTACCGGCGGCACCGGCTTTCTGGTGGCGGTGGGCAAGGATGAGGCAGAGGCCACGGCCCTGATTCGGGAGGCGCAGCAGCGGGGCGAGGAGCTGAAGCAGGCCCGCCGCACGCGCATGGGCGAGTACCTGCGCGGCCCCGTGTACCTGCACAGCCCCCACGACTCGCTGACTCAGGCCCTGCGCTGGCTGCACGCCACCACCGACCAGCTCATCACCCACCAGCAGGGCGAGGGCATTTACGCCGGCCTGCCGTGGTTCAACGAGTACTGGGGCCGCGACGAGTTCATCTCGCTGCCCGGCACGGCCCTGGTGACGGGGCAGTTTGGCCCCGCCCGGCGCATTCTGCTGTCGTTTGCCCAGTACCAGCAGCTCGACCCCACCTCGCGCTACTACGGGCGGGTGCCCAACATCGTCAACCCCAGCAACATCGACTACCACACCACCGACGGCACCCCGCGCTTCGTGCTGGGGCTGCAGGACTACGTGCGCTACTCCGGCGACACCTCCCTGGTGCGGCAGCTCTACCCCAACGTGCGGGCCAGCATTGAGGGGGCGCTGAAGTACTGGACCGACGACAAGGGCTACCTGCTGCACGAGGACAACGAAACCTGGATGGACGCCCGCGACCAGAACCTGGTGGCCTACACGCCCCGCGGCACCCGCGCCAACGACATCCAGGCCCTGTGGGTGGAACAGCTGCGGGCCGGTGCGGCCTTTGCCGCGTTGCTGCACGACGCCGGCCGCCAGCAGCAGTGGCAGCAGCTGGCCGACCGGGTGCAGGCCCACTTCGCCCGCGACTTCGCCCCCGATTCCCAACACCCCTACCTGGCCGACCGCCTCGACGCCCAAAACCGCCCCGACTTCACCCTGCGCCCCAACCAGCTCTACGCCCTCGACCTGGTGCCCGACACCGCCCTGCGCCGCCAGGTGGTGCGCCAGTGCTGGCAGGAGTTGGTGTACCCCTGGGGCGTGGCCTCGCTCAACCGCCAGGACCCGGCCTTCCACCCCTACCACCTTGCCCCCGGCGTGTACCACAAGGATGCCGCCTACCACCGCGGGGCCGTGTGGCTCTGGAACAACGGCATTGCCATGCAGCGCATGCTGGAAGCCGGGCAGTCGGCCACGGCCTGGCAGCTGTTTGCGAACATGAACCGCCAGGCCCTGACCCGCGGCGTGGTGGGCGGCCTGAGCGAAAATATGGACGCCTACCCCCACCCCGGCGAAGCCTGGCCCCGCCTCACCGGCACCTATCTGCAGGCCTGGTCCAACGCCGAGCAGCTGCGCGTGTGGTACCAGTATTTCCTCGGCATCCGCCCCGACCTGGGCACCGGCCGCCTCACGCTGGCCCCGCGCCTGCCCCAGGCCTGCCCGGCCCTCGGCTACACCGTGCGCCTCGGCGCGGGCCAACTCGATGCCCAGTACCAGCCCGGCCCCACCACCTCCCACAGCTACACCCTGCACGGCCTCAGCACCACCGCCGTGGTGGACGTTGCGCCCTTCCCTACCCAGCAAGTGCAGCTGCCCGACGGGGCCACGCTGCACCTGCGCCAGTCGGCCCGGGAGCTGCGGGTGCAGGTGCTGGATGCCCGGGGCCGCCCCCTCGCCACCCACACCCTGCTGCCCGACGCGGCCCGCCAGGCCCTACAGCAGCAGGACGATGCCGCCCTGGCCGGCGTGCCCTTCGCCCAGCCCCTCGACCTCAGCCGCCACCCCGTGATGCAGGCGGATAAGAAGTAGCCGGGGCTGGCAATGCGGGTAGTTACACTTTGCGCCAGAAACCGTAGGGTGTGGGCTTGTCCCCGCCCGCCATTCGCGCTGATGGCGGGGCTTGCTCCCGCCCGTTGCAGCCAGAATTGTTGAATCCGTACCAACGGAGGGCGGGGACAAGCCCCGCACCCTACTGCGCCACGCCCAGCCGGGCCCGGTACGTCACCATATCGCCGGGGCCGAACTCGATGCGGCGGTTATCGGCCCCGGCCAGCTCGAAGTCGCCGTTGAGGGTGAACTTCACTTCCGTGGTGCGGTAGCCGGTGTGGGTGGTCACAACGGCGCGGTAGAGACTGTCGGGCACTACGGGCGTGAGGAACAGGTCCTGCTCCCAGCTCAGGGGTTTGTCGCGGCCGCGCAGGCCCACCTGCTTTACCGGGCCGTGGCCGCTCACGTCGAGCAGGTACACCACGGTTTTGTCGTGGGCGGGCTGCACGCAGCCGGGGAGCAGCAGCGCCAGCAGGGTCAGCAGGGCCAGGGCAGTGGCGGGGCGCAACGGGGCCACCGCCGGGGCGGCCGGGCCGGGGCGGAGCCAGCGGGCCAGCAGGTAATCGAGGCCGAAGCGGCCCGAGCCGAGCACCAGGGCCATCAGGCTTACCCACAAAAAACCCGCGGCCGGCAGCGTGTTCCACATGCCCTGCGGCAGCTGCTGCATGAAGATGGCCACCAGCATGGTGCAGCTGATGAGGAAGGCTGACACCCGCGTGCCCAGCCCGGCCAGCAGCAGCAGGCCGCCCACCGCTTCGCTGAACGCCCCCATCCAGGCAAAGAAGGCGGGAAGCACGGCGAAGATGCCACCATACGCGGCCACGTCCTGCGGAAACCAGAAGGCCACCTCAAACAGGCCCAGGTTGTTGTCGGGCGGCGACCAGGGCAGGCCGAACTTGGCGGCCCCAAACTCGGCGGTGAGCAGGTAGCCGCACACTACGCGGGGCAGCAGCAGCAACGCATCCTGCCACCAATGGGGCAACACAACGGGTTCGAGAAGCGGACGTAGGAGGCGGAACATGGCAGCGAGGGTTGGAGGTGAAGGGAAAGACTTGTCGGGCTTATCCGGGCCGGAGCAGCCAGCAAGTGAGCCAAAGCACGGCAACTCCCCACCTTCCGGTGCTTCAATTCATATATTGACACCTCAAGAGGGCTGATATAGGACGCTTTTCGCGCATTTGCGCCGGTCAGAGCTTTGCTCTGCCCCGCCGCCCGTATCCATACTCCAGGCTGTTATTATCGTATCAACTTGTAATTATGTCCTTCTTATTCTGGTATCGAATGCTGGTGGTGGGGTTGATGGTACTGCCCGTAGGGGGCTACGCGCAGGGCTCCATTGCCCGGCTGCTCCTGGTCGAATATGAGGCCGGGCGTTTCAGCGGCACAGTGCTGGTGGCCCACGAGGGTCGGCCCACCACCCGCATCAGCTACGGCCTGGCCAACCGGCAGTTCGCCGTTCCCATCGGCCCCGACACCCGCTTCCCCATTGCCTCGCTGTCGAAGACGTTCACGGCCATTCTGGTGCTGCAGCTGGTCGAGCAGAACCAGCTTCGCCTAAGCAGTAAAGTCGCCGCGTACCTACCGGAGCTACCGGTCAACTGTCAGTACATTACTCTGCTGGACCTGCTTACCCACCACTCGGGCCTGCGGAATGAACCACAGGATGCTTACGCCGCCCCGTACTCACCGGCGCAGTACGTCAGCCGGTTCGTACGCCGCGACGAGGCCCGCCGGCCCGGTACGTTTCACTACAACAACGTGGATTACGTGGTGCTGACGCGGGTGCTGGAGGTGGTGACGCAGCAGCCGTTTGCCCGCCTGCTGCAGGCCCGCATCTTCACGCCGCTTGGAATGCACGACTCGGGTGTGGTGCAGGAAGAGCGGGTAATACCGCGCCTGGTCTACGGCTACCACAACTACACTTTCGGGGCCGGCACCACCCGCGACACGCTCCGCAACGATGCGCCCCGCTACCTCTCCAACTACGCCGGGGCCGGGGCCCTCTACTCCACCGCCGCCGATCTGCTGCGCCTGACGGAAGCCCTGCGCCACCACACGCTGTTGTCGGCCGCTACCACGGCCGCGCTGGTACGGCAACCTCAGCAGTCGGCTTTCATCGACTACGCCCGGGGCTACCCCACCATCGGCTTTTACTACAACGACAAAACCCTGCCCCGGCCCGTGTTGGAACGGCGCGGCAGCATCGAGGGCTTCAACTCCGTCCTGCTCACTGACCCGGAATTTCGCCGCGTCGTACTTATACTCACCAACACCGACGCCGCCGACCTGGAAGTGCTGGCAGATAAGATCTATAAGGCGGCTCGTTGATTACTCTTCCCAGTACCCAAACACCAACGGCAGCACCGTTTAAACTGACGTAACACAGATTGCCAGCGCCGGCATTCAGCCGATTCTTTGGTATTCCTTCCTCCTCATCCTTTCGTTTATGACGTCCACCATTACCATTGCCCCGCACTCCGCGCACCCGCTCACCGTGGCGCGGCTAGGCTACGGCACCATGCGGCTCACCGGGCCCGATATCTGGGGGGAGCCGGCCAACCGCCCCGAGGCCCTGCAGATTTTGCGTGAGGCCGTGGACGTAGGCGTCACCTTCCTCGACACGGCCGACTACTACGGTGAGGACGTGACCAACCGCCTGATCCGCGAGGCGCTGCACCCCTACCCGGCCAACCTGGTAATCTGCACCAAAGTGGGGGCCACCCGCCGCCCCGATAAAAGCTGGGTACCCTACAACCGCCCCGAGCAGCTGCGGGCCAGCATCGACAACAACCTGCGCACCCTGGGCCAGGAGCAGATGCAGCTGGTGCACCTGCGGCTGATGGGCGCAGGCCCGGTGCCGCTGGAGGAGCAACTGGGGGCCATGTTTGAGCTGCAACTTGAAGGTAAGGTGCTGCACGTGGGCCTGAGCAACGTTACGCGGACCGAGCTGGAAGCAGGGCTGCAGCAGGGGCCCATTGCCACCGTCGAGAACATGTACGGCCACGCCCAGCGCACTACCCTGGTGCATGCCCATGGTACCAACCCCGGCGGTGCGGAAGTGCTGGAGTTATGCGAGCAGCACAGCATTCCGCTCATTCCGTTTTTTTCCCTGCTGCACGCGTTGCCCCACTCCAATACCCGCGTGGCCGAAGTAGCCCGCCACCACGGTGTCACGGAAGCCCAGCTCCATATTGCCTGGCTGCTGCACAAGTCGCCCTGGCTGCTGCCGATTCCGGGCACCTCCCGGCTGGCTCACCTGCGCGAAAATCTGGCTGCCGCCGCTATCCGGTTGGACAGCGCGGAAATGGCGTACCTGGAGTAAATCATTTCCGACGATAGTTAACCAGCAAAAAGCCGCCACACCTGCGTACTGGTGCGGCGGCTTTTTGGCGGTGGTCCGGATGGGTAGCAGCTAGTTCCGGCAGATGGGGCGTCGGAAGCAGAAGCAGCCGGTCGTTTACTTGGTTGCAGCGGGCGGTGTGGCCGGGTGGCGGCGCTCCTCCTCTTTCCGATAGAAAGCCAGTTCCTGCTGGTAGGGGGCATAGTTCCAGTCGGGGCGGGCGGTGGCGGCGGTGCGGGCGGCCGTGGTAAGGGCCGTCAGCTGCTCCGGAGTCATTACCGAGGCGGTGGAATCGGCCAGCAACGCTTGGTGGCGCTGTTCCAGCAGGGCTTCCAAAGCCTGAATTTCGGGGCCGCCTTTGCCTTTGAAGGTTTCGGGGGCCGTGCGCTTGCGCTGCACGTTTTCGCCGCGGTACGTGAACAGCGTAACACCCCGGCCCAGCACTGGGGTAGTGGCAGTACCGGCCGCTTGGTGGGCAGCCTTGTTCTTTTTCTGGCGGGCGGCCAGCGTGGCCGCTGCGGTGGCGGCCCGGGTAGCATTCATTATCAGGCTTATCTGAGCCTGAGCCTGCTGAATAGTCAGTGCCGCCGCAAGGGTAATGATGTACTTCATACGATAGTAGAAAAAAATGAGGTAGAGAAAAAAGAGCCGCAAGCTACGCAGGAATCCACGGCCGGCCGAGTCGTGCGGGAGCTTGCGTAGCTTACAGCCGCTTTTGTGTCCCTGCCCTATGCTGCGCTTCGTTTTCTTCCCTGCCTTCGTATGCCCGCTACTGGTGGCCGGCGGGCTGTTGGGAGGCGCCCCCGCCCAGGCCCAGCCCCTCCCTGTACCGCGCGACACCTCCTTCACCACCTACAGCGCCTTCCTTAAGGCCCGCAAGCAGCACCCCAGCATTAGTATTGCCCGGACGCCGGTGCCCGGCACTGTTCGCAGCCACGTGAACGTGCCCTTCGCTATAGCCACGTGCAGGCCATTGTGGATGTGGATGGCATTCTGGCCTTCACCCACCCTGAATCAGGGGAAGGCGACGACACCAAGGGCCTTTCGGCGGCCACGCAGTGGCTGGGCAGCAGCCGGCTCGCCAGCCACTGCGTGGCCCCAGGCCTCGGCCCTGAGCCACATTGGTCCGGGCACGCCGGCCGCGACGACGTGCACCGCCAGCTAACTGCGCTGGGCATCTACTCCCAAGAGCACTCCTTTCCCGAGGCTCCGCACCCCTTTCCGCTATTCAACCCCTGGTTTGCGCCCACGCTGGAGTACACCGTGCAATTTCTGCAGCGCATATTCGGCCGGCCCTAATCCGGACGGCTTGCGTTCAACCCCGGTTCGGGCCGATATTTCAGCCATACAACCAAGCTGATGTGAACAGTCCGCCACCCGGAGTCCGGCGCGTGACTCCTGCTGCTACCCTCGCCCCGCTCCCGGGATAAAGTCTACCACAGCAATAACCATGAAAAACGTCGTTACCTCACTGCTATTCGTCGCCTTTGCTGCGTTGAGCGGGCAGGCCCAGTCGTTATCCGGGGTGTGGCAGGGCGTAGAAACCGACACCGGTGACCGGGACGGGTATTGGCCGGCCCTGCTGCGCGTGCAGCAGAGCAAATCGGGCAATGTATTAGGAGTACTCTACCAGGAAGTGGGCGAAGCGCCGCAGGTAAGCGTAACGTTTCAGATCCGGGCCACCCGCACTGCCGGGGGCCTGCAGCTGGAGCACGTGCGTAAACTGGCCGAAACCGGCCGCAGCCCCTTCAGCTACTGGTGCGACGGCGCCATCACCTTCACCTACGACGCCGCCCAGGAAAGGCTGACCGGCCGGGCTACCTACCGCCCCGTAGGCGACTGTGACCACGGCACTTTTGTGCTGTACCGGGTCAAGCTCAAATCGGCTGCCACGGTGCCGGCCGGGGCCGAAACGACCATTCGAGTATCGGGCCGCAACGTGCTCTGGTACGCTGATGCCGAGCTGAAGCAGCCTGTGGCTACTGGCAACACCTACCGCACCCGCCTCGGCCAAACCACCACCTTCTACCTTACCCAAGGCTTCTATCCCACCCGCGAAAGCGCGGTTATTCCTATCACGGTGCAGGTTGAGGGGGGCCTTCTGCCCGCGCAGCCTGCTCCCGTAGCCACGCTGCCCGGGCGCACCATCTCGGGCGTGCCCGCCCCGCCCCCAGCGGCGCTGCCCCCAACGCTGCGGCCTGTTGCGCCCGGGCCACCAGCGGCTCCGGTGCTGTCGGAGCGGCCGGTGGTGCTACCCACCGTGCTATTTAAGCTGGGCTCCCCGGAGCTGTTGCCCGAAAGCCGGCCGGCGTTGCAGCAGCTGGCCGCCGAGCTGCTGCAGCGCCCTGGGTTGCGCATTCTCATTGCCGGACACACCGACAAAATTGGTGAGCCCCAGAAAAACCAGGTTCTCAGTGAGCAGCGGGCCGAGGCCGTCAAGGCGTTTCTGGTGCAGGCCGGCGTGGCTCCCGACCGCATACGCACCACGGGCTACGGCGACGCCCGCCCCCTGCACCCCTCCCCCGACGCCCGCAACCGCCGGGTAGAGGTGAGCGAGGCGAAATAAAGCTGCCCCCACGTGTGCAAACCGGACCAGATCAGCACCCAGCTTGTACCCGGTTTTTCTCTCGCGACGTCAATGCGACTGTATGTACTTTTTCTGTTCTCACTCCCCGTATTTCGTACCCTGGAGCAGGCGGATACCAGCCGCCCAACCACAGCCGCAATCCGCATCGGACATTTTGCGAGGGTGGAGCTGCTGCCGGTTACTACGCTCCTTCAGGATACCGTTCTGATTAAGCCATCCGTGCCAGTCTTCTGGTACCAGGCTGATGTCAACCACGACAACGCGCCTGATTTTCTGGTGCGCGCCCTCGTAACCCGGAGCGGAAAGCGCAAGGGCTCGGAGGAATTGCTGGTCCTGACCGGTGGCCCTTACCCAGCTATTGTTGAGCTTGACAACGCCCGGTTCACCTCCGGCAACCATCCGGAGCGGGTAGCGCCCCCCTTGCACAGCAAGGGTCGGGCCTACGTTGTGTACCGCACATGAACAGCACTCTGTACCGCGCAAAGCAGCCGCCCCACCTACCATCTCACCTTTGATACGCTGTATCTGGTGCAGCACCGCCCGATGCTATACGCGGCTTCACTGGGCCCCACCTGCCGCATTGCCACTGGTCCGCGGTTCACTGGCAGCAGTTTAGCCCTGCGGATTACTCGTACCTGTGACAACTGCTGCAGCAGATTCGGTAACAGCCTGCGCAATCACGCTGCGCCGTTCACTGCACTGATGATCAGACGTATTATCGCCACGTCACATTCACCGATGGCAGGACTATCAATAGTCAGGACTACCGTATGCAGGGAACGTATGGTCTGGCGTTATTCTACCAGTTCCTCTGGATGCGGTGCCGGCCTTCCGGCCAGGCTCAACCTTTTTTCCGCCGCGTGGTTTAACGCATCTGTGCGGCACTGGCAGCATTGTTCCTGTTCTTCTACCCCCCAACCAAACCACGCATGGCACAAGTACACGCCTGGGCGGCCCAAGCGGCCAAAGCTCCCCTCGAATCGTACTCCTACGACCCTGGCCCGCTGGGCCCCGAGGACGTTGACATTGAAGTAGAATACTGCGGCGTGTGCCACTCCGATTTGTCGATGCTCGACAACGAGTGGGGCATCAGCGCCTACCCCTTTGTGCCCGGCCACGAGGCCATCGGCCGGGTGGTGGGCCTGGGCGACATTGCCCGCCAGAAGGGCCTGCAGATCGGGCAGCGCGTGGGCGTGGGCTGGAACGCGGGTAGCTGCCTGCACTGCGCCCACTGCCTCGACGGTGAGCATCAGCTCTGCTCCACGGTGCAGCCTACCATTGTGGGCCACCACGGCGCGTTTGCTCAGCAGGTGCGCAGCCACTGGGTGTGGGCCGTACCCATTCCGGAAGGCGTTGATGCGGCCTCAGCCGGGCCGCTGCTCTGCGGCGGCATCACCGTTTTCTCCCCCCTCCTCGACCAGCAGGTGCTGCCCACGCACAAGGTGGGCGTGTTTGGCATTGGCGGGCTGGGCCACATGGCTATTAAGTTTATGAGCGCCTGGGGCTGCGACGTGACGGCCTTTACCAGCAGCGCCGCCAAGCACGAGGAAGCCCGCGCCCTGGGGGCCCACCACGCAGCCTCCAGCACCAATGCCGAGGAGCTGAAAGCCTTGGCCGGCACTTTCGACTTCCTGGTCATCACTGCCAACGTGCCCCTCGACTGGAACGATATCATTGCCCTGCTGAAGCCCACCGGCAAGCTGCACTTTGTGGGGGCCGTGCTGGAGCCCGTGCCGGTACACGTGATGGCGCTGGTGCTCGGCAAAAAGTCGCTGGCCGGCTCGCCCACCGGCAGCCGCCGCCAGATTGACGAGATGCTGCGCTTTGCCGCCCGCCACCAGATTGCGCCCGTGGTGGAGCACTTCCCCATGAGTCAGGTGAATGCTGCTATGGACCACCTACGCGCCGGTAAGGCTCATTACCGCATCGTGCTCGACGCCGACTTCGCCAAGTAAGCCCCGGCTTTCCGACTCTGTTACCGCCGCCCCCGCTGCCCCGTGCCGCGGGGGCGGCTTGGGTAAGGGCTTTGAGCAGTTTTCCAGTCCATGTCCCCCCTCAATCGTTCAGCTCCCCTCTCTCCCTTTTGAGGGAGGTCGGGGGGCGGTCCTGCTGAGCCTGTCGACGGATGGCTACCGCTTCGACGGATTTGCTTGGACAAAGTGGGAACGATACGTTGACAAGCTCAGCAGGACGTTCCACTACTTTTTGAATAGACTTCTGATACGCCTCCGAGTAGCCCGGAAAAAAATACGTGTTCAGTTTCCGGTTGCGGGCCGGGGTGGTGATGAGCGAGGTTTGCCGCCGAATTCACCTTCTGCACCTGTCCCTATGTCCGCCGAGCTATACCAGCGCTTCTGCGCCCTTCACCACCAATCTGAGGCCCTGCTGCTGCCCAACGCCTGGGACGCCCGCAGCGCCGCCGCCTGCACGGCCGCCGGTTTTGCCGCCGTGGGTACTTCCAGCGCCGCCATGGCCGATATGCTGGCCTACCCCGATGGCGAGCAGCTTCCCTTCGACACGCTGTTGTACCTGGTGAGCCGCCTGCGCGCCGCCACCCCACTGCCCCTCACCGTGGACCTGGAGGGTGGCTACAGCCCCGACCCGCGCCAGGTGGCCGAACACCTGCACGCGCTACTCCGGCTCGGCGTGGTGGGCATCAATATCGAAGACTCGGTGCCCACCGCCAGCGGCCCGCGCTACCTGCGCCCCGCCGCCGAAATGGTCGCCCTGCTCCACCACCTGCGTGCGTACTGCGTCGAGCACCAGTTGGCCGTGTTCCTCAACGTGCGCACCGACACCTACCTGCTCCCCATCCCCGATCCGCTGGCCGCAACCCAAGGCCGGGCCGCCGCCTACGCCGCTGCCGGAGCCGATGGCCTGTTCGTACCCGGCCTCACCGACCTGGCCGCCATGCGGACTTTGCACCAGCACACGGCGCTGCCGCTCAACGTGATGGCCCTACCCCAGCTCCCGTCCCTGCCCGACCTGGCCGCAGCCGGCGTGCGCCGCGTGAGCATGGGCAACTTCCTGTACGAGGCCGCCTCGCCTCTGCCGCTGGCCCGGCGCGTAGCCGAATCCGCTAGCCTGTCTCCGCTCTTTACCTGACCTTTGCTGCCCATGCCAACCACGTTGCCGCTGCCCCCCACCGCTGAGTGCTACCACGCCCTGGTGGCCCGCAATGCCGCCTACGAGGGCCGCTTTATTGCTGCCGTGCGCACCACGGGCATCTTCTGCCGTCCTACCTGCCGGGCCCGCAAGCCCAAGGCCGAGAACGTGGAGTTCTTTGCCACCACCCGCGAGGCCCTGGTACACGGCTACCGCCCCTGCAAGGTGTGCGCCCCACTGGCCGCCACCGGCTCCGATGCGCCCGCCTTTGTGGCGCAGCTGCTGGCCCGGCTGGCCGCCGACCCCGCCACCCGCATCCGCGACGAGCACCTGCGGGCCCTGGGCCTGGAGCCGGCCACCGTGCGGCGCTGGTTCCTGCGCACCCACGGCCTCACGTTTCAAGCCTACCAGCGCCTGTACCGGCTCAACACTGCCTTCAAGCAGCTTCAAAGCGGCTCGCCCGTCACCGAGGCGGCGTTTGGCAGCGGGTACGAGTCGCTGAGCGGGTTTCAGGAGTCGTTTCGGACGGTGTTTGGGGCCGCGCCCAGCCACAGTCGCCAGCAGCAGGTCATCGACCTCACCCGCCTCGATACACCGCTGGGTCCCATGGTAGCCGCCGCTACTGCCGCGGGCGTATGCCTGCTCGAATTCACTGACCGCCGGGGCCTCGAAACCGAGCTACAGGACCTCAGCCGCCGCGTGCAGGCCCCCGTGGTGCAGGGCGAAAATCCGCATTTCGGCCCCTTGCGGGCGCAACTGGCCGAGTATTTTGCCGGCACGCGGCGTAACTTCACGGTGCCGCTGCATACGCCCGGCTCGGCCTTCCAGCAGCAGGTGTGGCAGGCACTCACGCGCATTCCCTACGGCCACACCCGCAGCTACGGGCACCAGGCAGCTACCCTGCAGCGCCCTCAGGCAGTGCGCGCCGTGGCCGCCGCCAACGGTCAGAACCGGGTGGCCATTCTCATTCCCTGCCACCGCGTTATCGGGGCCGATGGGAAGCTTACGGGCTACGCTGGCGGCCTGTGGCGCAAGCAGCGCCTGCTGGAACTGGAAAACGGGCAGCCTACCCTATTCACGGATAAAAAATGATGCTTGCATAACATTTTATTCATATTCGCGTACTATCTTTGCACCCAACAAACTGACTACCATCATTCTAGCCATACCTGCATGAAAAAGTCCACTGCTGCCGTTTCTTCGCTGCTGGTACTGGGAGGCCTGGGCTCCCTGAGCTTCCTAGCCGCCCAAGTGCGCGACCTGAACCTGTTCTTCGACCTGCGCGACGAAGAGGAGCTGCACTTCTGCTAAGCAGGAGCTGCTACCGGTTTTACCCGTCACACCCCACCCATTCGGTGGGGTGTGCTGTTTTCAGGTGGTTTTGTGACCTTCACGCTCAGGAGGTTATCCGTCCCGGGCAAAAAAAACCATATCCATTCGCGGCGGTTTTCGGTACTTCACAGCGGCGACCCATGGGGGGCCGCTGCACAAACGTACCCGCCAACCACCCGGCCCGGCCCGGGAAACCGGCAAAATCCTCGATTTTATGAACCTGACCGGCTTGAAAGAGCAAATCAGCTACATCATCGGCCGCGACATGGCCCGCAACTTCGCCCAGCAGGGCCTCGACCTGGACATCGACGTGTTTGCCCAGAGTATGAAAGAAGCCCTGACCGGGGAGCCCAGCCGTCTCACCCCCGAGCAGATGCAGAGCGCCATGCAGCAGCTGCAGGAGCAGTTGGGCGGTGGTGATGACCAAGATGATACCCAAGACCCCAACGCCATGAACAACAACAAAGCCGAAGGCGACGCCTTCCTCCAGGAAAATTCCCAGAAATCGGGCGTGACTACCCTGCCCAGCGGCCTGCAGTACGAAGTGCTGACGGAAGGTACCGGTCCCAAGCCCGGTCCTTCTTCGTCGGTGACTACCCATTACCACGGCACGCTCATCAACGGTACCGTATTCGACTCCTCGTACCAGCGCGGCCAGCCGGCCACCTTCGGCGTCAATCAAGTAATTGCCGGCTGGACAGAAGCGTTGCAGCTGATGCCCGAGGGCTCGAAGTGGCGCCTGTACATTCCTTCCAACCTGGCTTACGGCAAACGCGGCGCCGGCCGTGACATTGGCCCCGACTCAGCGTTGATTTTTGACGTAGAGCTGCTGAAAGTAAACCGCTAGCCCGAAGCCGATTACATTTTTTACATAGCTGACTGAGAGGCTACTGACTAATGTAATCAACCTCTTCACTTACATGAGAGCCCCGCTGCCACCCGTGCGCCTCGTTTCCCCACCATGGGTACGAACCACCACCGGCAGCGGGGCTTTTGCCGCTATGTCCGCCTCCGATTCGACTCTTCCCCCAGCCCTGCCGCCCGCCGATGAGCCGGCATCCCACTGGCCTGCCCCGCCGGCTCCACCCCAGCCGCCACCGCCGCCCGAGCAATTTACGGAGCTGCGCAGCGAAGACGGCCGGGTGGCCCTGACCAACACCGGGCTGGAGTTGCGGGAGGAGCTCTTTGGCTGGCGGGAACTGGAGGGCGTGGAGGTGCGCCCGGTGCGCTGGCTGCTGGGGGTACTGCTGGGGATTTTTGTGCTCGGCACATTTCTGCTCGGGTACCTGCAGTTCTGGCTGCGAATGGTGCCGGCGGCGCTGGGAGTGGGCGCGGGCCTGGCCCTGCTGGCCTGGGGCGTGCGGGGTACCAACCGCTGGCGCGTGTACCGGCCCGGCCGGGAGCCGTACCATGTGGCCCTGTCGGGGCCGGCCGCCAGTTGGGCCGGGCTGGCTCTGGAGGCCAACCGCCGCATCCGGCAGCGCCACGACGAGGCGGCGGCGGCGGCGGCTTATGCCCTGGCGCTGGCCGACTGGCAGGCGGCGGCCCGGCCACCGGCACTCCTGCCCTGACCTGACGTATCAGCCAAGCCGGTTAGCCGTTTCTTCCGCTGCTGCGTAAGCGCGGCTAGTACCGGCTTTCCGGTTCAACTACTACCTTTGGCCCCGCTCGTCAAAAAACGGCTATTCTCTCACTACTACCCCGCACATGGACGCCAAACACCAGCACACCGCCATTTCCACGGCGGGCTTGCTCATTGCCCTCGGCATTATCTACGGCGACATCGGCACCTCGCCGCTGTACGTAATGAAGGCCATTGTGCCGGAGCAGATTAACCCAATGCTCGTGCTGGGGGGAATTTCCTGCGTTTTCTGGACGCTCACCCTGCAAACTACCATCAAGTACGTCATGCTCACCCTTAACGCCGACAACAACGGGGAAGGGGGCATCTTTTCGCTGTACGCGCTGGTGCGCCGGCGTGGGGCCTGGCTGTCGGCCATTGCCATCATCGGGGGCTCAGCGCTGCTGGCCGACGGGGTAATTACGCCGCCCATTTCAGTTTCCTCGGCTATTGAGGGACTGGAAGCCGTGTACCCCAATATTCCCACGGTACCCATTGTCATTGGCATTATTGCGGGGCTGTTTCTGCTGCAAAGCTTTGGTACCCAGATTGTGGGCAAGGCGTTCGGCCCGATTATGTTCGTGTGGTTTTCCATGCTGGCCGTGCTGGGCGTAACCGGCGTGTTGCAGCACCCGGAAATTCTGAAGGCCCTCAACCCCTACTACGCCTACGATCTGCTGGTGAACTACCCCGGCGGGTTCTGGCTGCTGGGCGCGGTATTCCTGTGCACCACCGGGGCTGAGGCGCTGTATTCCGATCTGGGCCACTGCGGCAAGGGCAACATCCGCATCAGCTGGATTTTTGTAAAATCGTGCCTGGTGCTGAATTACCTGGGGCAGGGCGGCTGGCTGCTGGCCCACCAGGGTGAGATGCTCAATAAGCGCAACCCTTTTTATGAACTGATGCCCGAGTGGTTTCTGCTCATCGGGATTGGCATTGCCACTATTGCCGCCATCATTGCCTCGCAGGCCCTCATTACGGGCTCATTTACGCTGGTGGCCGAGGCCATCCGACTGAACATGTGGCCCAAGGTAAAGCTCAACTACCCTACCGATGTGAAGGGCCAGCTGTACGTACCCAGCATGAACCGCCTGCTGCTGCTGGGCTGCATTGCCGTGGTGCTGTACTTCCAGAAATCGGAGAATATGGAAGCGGCCTACGGCCTGGCCATCACGCTTACCATGCTGATGACCACCATCCTGCTCATTATGTGGCTGCGCACCAAGCGGGTGCCGCTGCCGGCCATTCTGCTGTTCGGGCTGGTTTACGGAGCTATTGAGGGGTCGTTCCTGATTGCCAACCTCATCAAATTTCCCCACGGCGGCTGGGTTTCCCTGGCCATTGGCATCACCCTGATGGGCGTCATGTACGTGTGGCTCCGGGCCTTCTACATCAAGCGCCGCCTCACGGAATTCGTCAAGATTGACCCGTACATTGATGCTCTGAAGGAGTTGAGCAACGACGAAACCGTGTCCAAGTACGCCACCCACCTGGTGTTCATGTCATCGGCCGAGCGGCAGTCGGAAATCGAGTCGAAGATCATCTATTCCATCTTCCAGAAGCGCCCCAAACGGGCTGATATCTACTGGTTTGTACACGTGGATACTACCGATGAGCCGTACACCATGGAGTATAAAGTGACGGAGCTTGCCCACGACGACGTGTTCCGCATCACGTTCCGGCTGGGCTTCCGGGTGGAGCAGCGCATCAACCTGTACTTCCGCAAAGTGGTGGAGGACCTCGTGCGCAACAAGGAAGTGGATATTACGTCCCGCTACGAGTCGCTGAGCAAGCAGCACGTAACCGGCGACTTCCGCTTCGTGGTGCTGGAGAAGTTCCTCTCGGTGGAAAACGAATTCCCGATGGTGGAGAAGCTGGTGATGCAGGCGTACTTCTACATCAAGCAGTTCATTGCCTCCGAGGACAAGTATTTCGGGCTGGATACCAGTTCGGTGAAGGTGGAAAAGGTACCGCTGGTGCTTACGCCCGTCCGCGACGTGGCCCTGAAGCGCGTGCAGTAGATCTGCTCAGCCAGAAGTTCAGATCCAACGCGCCCCCTTGCCACTTGGTGAGGGGGCGCGTTGCGTTTACCGGCAGCCGGTTTCCGAATTACTCGGCAAGCCGAACATAATTCTACACATTGTAACTCCCTACTATTCAGCTTTCTTTAGCTACTGTTCTTTTCCCAACCAACACCCACCATTCTATGCGTTTTTTACCCCTAGCCACCGCGGCGGGGCTGGCCGTGGCTTTCACTGCCTGTCAGCAGGAAGCCAGTGAGCAGCTGCCCACGCCCCAACCCGACCCCACCACGGCCCTCTCGCAGCAGCAGCTGGACGAGCAGATTTACAGCACCCTGCGCCAGCAGGGCCGGTTCGACTGGAATGCGGCCCCGGCCCACACCGTGTGGAGCGCCCTGCGGCAATCCGACCAAGTGTTGTCGGTGGGCTACCGCCCGGCCACGGTGCGGGCCTCGGCTCCGCTGCCCGAAGATGCCCGCCTAAGTCCCGAGTGGCAGCAGGCCCGCGCCGAGGTGCTGGCCCTGATTCTGCGCGAGGAGCAACGGGCACACCCTGAAATGACGGCCGACAAGCTGCAGGTATTTGAGCCGAATGCGTTGCCGGTGCTGACGGTAACGGTGCGGGAGCTGAGCACGATTAAGGCCCTGCGCGCCTCCGGGCTGGTGCGCTACGCCGAGCCCATTGGCTACGAGCCCTATCACCCGGCCGCCAGCAAAGCCGCCGCCATTCTCAGCAGCAGTGGCTGCGGCAGCAACGTGGCCACCGCCGGGCTGGTGGCCGGCGCCGACTACACGGTGCTCAGCAACGGCAGCAAATCCTCCTGGAACCAGGCCGACGTGTACCACGGCATTCGGGCGGCCTGGAGCCAGAGCACCGGCCGGGGCTCCAAAGTGCTCATCATTGATACCGGTGCTTCGGATGGGCAGGAGAACCTGGGCGCGGCCTTCAACCAGGGCCTGAGTTCCGGCCGCACCCTGGAGCGGCTGGTGACGCTGCCCCGCAACACCATCTTCGGCATTCCCTACGGCGACTACGAAACGCCCAACGACGGCTGCGGCCACGGCACCGGTATGGCCGGAGCCTGCGCGGCCCCCCGTGGCACCGATGGCGCCAGTGTGGGCGTGGCCTACAACGCCAACCTGATTACGGTGCGCGCCGCTGAAGATGTATTTCTGGATGCCAGCCGGGAGGTGCAGGGCGTGACGGATGCCTATCTGCTGGCCGGTAACCGCGCCGATGTGCGCATTATCAGCATGAGCATGGGCCGGATCACGTCGTCGTCGCAGATGACCGATGCTATCCGCTATGCTTACGGCAAGGGCAAGCTCATCTTCTGCGCGGCCGGCACTTCCTTTGACTGGTCGGCGGGCTTCGTAGGCGTCATCTACCCGGCCTCGTTGGCGGAGGCGGTGGCCGTTACGGGCATGAAGGATAACCTCACCACGCCTACCCGCTGCGACGAGTGCCACGTGGGTGCCGACGTGGAGTTTACCGTGGTAATGCAGCGCAGCAGCAATAACCTGCGCCCCCTTTCCCTGGCCATGACCGGCGACGCGCCCAGCACCATCGGCGGCTCCTCGGTAGCCACCGCCAGCATGGCCGGCATGGCGGCCGTGGTGTGGGCCAAATATCCCACCGAAACCCGCGCCCAGATTATGAGCCGCCTGGTAGCGGCCAGCTCCAACCGCGCCGCCCGCAACGCCAGCTTCGGCTGGGGCCGCGTGAACCTGGCTTCGGCCGTGGGGGCAACTGTGCTGCAGTAACCGGTTAGTCCCTGCAATACAAACGCCCGGACCGCGCAGTGCGGTCCGGGCGTTTGTATTGCAGGGGGTGCCAGCGGGGCGGGCCTAGCTAAAAAATCAGCCGACGCTGCGGCAGGTGGTGTAGCATCTCCACAAAATCAACTTCGGCCTGGGCCCGTTGCTCGGGGCTGAGTTGTTTGACGCCCCCAATCATGAATGGCTCGTACACGGCCATCCCGCAGAATGCCAGCGTACCGCGCAGCAGATGACTCAGCGTGCTTTCGAGTGTGGGCAGAGTAACTCCATCCCACAGGTGTTCGGGCGTGCCCGAGGTCAGAGACACCAAGGCCCTCTTGCCAGCCAATTCCTTCACGCCCCCATAAGCGAAGCCCACGGCCAGCACCCGGTCAATCCAGCCTTTCAGTATGGCCGGTACTGAATGCCACCACAGCGGAAACTGGAACAGCAGTAGGTCGCAGCGGCGCAGCTTATCCATTTCGGCTTGTACATCGGGAGCAAAAGTGCGGTTGGCTACAGCCGCCCGCTGCTGCGCCTGCAGATCAAAATAATCGGTGGACAGAGGCTCCGTAAAATCAGCCAGGCCAGCTACTGCACCGAACTCCTGCTGGTACAAATCTGAAATTTCGACAGTGTGGCCGGCAGCCGTCAGCGTAGTTTCGGCCAGGCGGGCCAGGTGGCCATTGAAAGAAGCTGACTCTGGATGAGCCAGCACAACTAATACGTGCATGCAACGAGGAGGAGTCCGGCAAATAGCCTCCAGGCTATTTACCGGGTGGAATCGGAGGGGTTAAAACAGGTTCCAGGTTAGGTTATTGCTTTACCGGCAGCCATTTGGCCAGTACCGTTTGCTGCTCGGCAGTGGGGGTAGCCTGGCGCTCGATGCGGTAGCGGCGCATTACCGAGGCCTGCAGCGGAATGTTAATTTCCTTGATCTGCCCGTCGCGGTTTACCAGAAACTTCACTTCCGAGCCCACGGCGCGGCCGGCCAGCAGCTTGTTGGGGTCGTCGGTAACGCGGGTGCCGTCGATGCTCAGGATTTCGTCGCCCACGCTCAGGCCGCCCTGCCAGGCGCTGCCGTCGCGCAGCACGCTGCTCACGGTTTGCTTGCCACCGGCGGGGCTGATGCTGGCACCCAACGCCGCGTCGGACGCGGCGGGGCCAGTTACGGTCAGCTTCAGGCCAGCGTAGCCCAGGGCCTGCTCGTAGGGCAGGGTTTCGGTACCGTACACGTAGCGGCGGAAGAAGTCATCGAAGCGGCGGCCTGCTATTTTAGCCACGGCGTCCTGGTACTCCTGGTCGGTAAAGCCGCGGCCTTGCTTCACGTAGTACTGGTCGTAGAGGTAGCGCATCACGTCGTCGAGACGCTTCTGGCCCTTGGTTTCATTAATCACCATCAGATCGAGCACCGCCCCGATTACCTCGCCCTTGTCGTAATAGCTGATGCCGGTATTTGAGGAGTTCTCGTTGGGGCGGTAGTACTTAATCCAGGCATCAAAGCTCGACTCGGCGGCCGACTGCTGCTTGTTGCCGGGCGTGTTTTCCACCCGCGTGATGCCGTTGCTCAGGTCACCCAGGTACTCGTCGGGGCTCACAAAACCGGCCCGCTGGGTAATCAGATTCGAAAAATACTCGGTGCCACCTTCGCTCACCCATAGCATGTGCGTGTAGTTTTCCTGGTCGTAGTCAAACGGGCCTAGGGCCACCGGGCGGATGCGCTTCACGTTCCAGAGGTGGAAGTACTCGTGGGCCACCAGCCCGAGGAAGCCCTTCCAGCCAGCCTCCGAGGAATAGGCGTTGCGCGACACCGACAGGGTGGTGGAAAACAGGTGCTCCAGCCCGCCCGTGCCCCGGTCGATGTTGTGCACGATGAACACGTAGCGGTCCAGTGGGTTCTGGCCAACTACTTTGTGAGCTTCCTCACACACGCGCTGCATGTCGCGGGTGAGCCGCTGCTCGTCCACCTTCGGGTCGCCGAACATAGCCACCGTGTGGGGCGTGCCGTTGGCGGTGAAGGTATAGAGCTTCTGGTTACCGATTTCAATGGGCGAATCGGCCAGCTCGTCGTAGCTGCCGGAGCGGAATGTAAAGGTGCCACCGGCGGGCTTCAGGCTGGTGCTCACCTGGCTCCAGCCCTGAGCGGGCTTCACTTCTAGGGTGCTAGGCAGTTGTTTACCCTCGGCGGGGTACATGAACACGCTGGTGCCGTTCACGTAGCCGTGGGCCGCATCAATAAAGCTGGTGCGCACGCTCAGCTCGAAGGCGTACACGCGGTAGTGCACCCGGAAGTTTTTGGCCTTGGGGTGATACACCCGCCAGGTATTCTTGGTAATCTTTTCGGTGCGCAGCTTTTCCGCGCCGGCCGAGGCCTCAAAGCCTTCCACGTTTTTCGAAAACTCGCGTACCAGGTACGAGCCCGGGGCCCACACGGGCATTTTCACGTCGGTGTAGGTTTTGCTGAAGCCGTCGAGCTGCATGTCCACCTCGAAGTAGTGGGTTTGCGGGGCGGGCATCGACAGGGTGTAGCGGATGGCGGGGGCCGCCGAGGCGGCGCTGGCCGTGCTCAGCAGGCCACCCAGGGCGGCAAGCGTCAGGTAGCGGGCAGAAATCAGGCGCATGAACGGGAAGGGGGGTGAGAAAGTAAACGGGTTGCCGGCCGATACCGCCGGGCGGCCAAAGAACGGGGAAAACCGTGGAAGGCTGCAACCCTGGCCGCAAAATTGCCAATACCTCTCCCCGCGTCGCTCCAACTCCCCCCTATTGTATCTATGATGCTTTCTTCATCACTGGCTTTACGCTTTACCCAACCTCCACCGGAACCCGCCCGTTACGGGAGCAACTCCACCGTGCGTCATCCTCCTATGCGTCTTGTCTGGCTGATATTTCTGGGATTGGTAGCAGGGCTGCTGGCCTGGGCCACGTATGCCCGTCTGCACTCTGCCCAAACCGGACCGGAAACGTCGGCCTCACTTCCCGCCCGTAAAACGGCCTACGTCATCCGTAACACCGCTTCCCCCCGCGCCGACAGCATCGTGGCCTTTGCTATGCGCCAGCTGGGCACCAACTACTGCTACGCCGGCAGTACCCCCGACACCGGTTTCGACTGCTCGGGCTTCGTGAACTACGTGTTTGCCCGCTACAAAGTACCGGTGCCGCACTCCACGGCCCTGCTCATTGATGTGGGCCGGCCGGTGCCCCGCCAGCAGGCCCGCCCCGGCGACATTGTGGTTTTCACGGGCACGGCCCAAACGGCTACCACGCCCGGCCACGCGGGCATTGTGCTCAGCCAGCCCGGTGAACCGCTGCGCTTCATCCACTCCTCCTCGGCCCGCCGCGAGTCAGGCGTCAAAATCAGCCAGGTAGAAGGCACCGATTACGAGCGGCGCTTTATGCAGGTGCGGCGGGTGCTGTGAGTGAGAGCTGAATTATGAGAGATGAATTATGAATTTGGTCGTGCTATTACTCATAATTCAACTCTCATAACTCATCTCTCATAGTACTATAAACGCAACGATGCCCGGTTGCCTGTGCAGACCTCCAAGGTGAGGGTGCTGGGCGACCGGGCATCTAATCCTTCAAATCTTACCAAGCGGTTGGCCTGGGGTACAGGCCCGCCATCTACGTATCAGGTAAGACCTTGCCAGAATGCGGGAAATAACTCAGTTAGGAGCGAGTTCCGCGCGAAGCTCTTGTTACGCGCGTCCGGCGGTGAAGCGGACTACATTCGACAGGCTTGGCAGGATTTGTTTGGGACTACTAGACATTTTGTACCTCCTTTCTTTAGATCCGACATAACCCGGGCCGCGCTTCCCAGCACCTTAGGGTTGCTTGGCGGGGGCTGTAGCACTCACTACGGTAGGTAAAGTTAAAAGCCCCCGGGATGGTTCAAAATAAAAAGGCCTTTTTTTAGGCCTCCCACGCCATATTTTCTTCATCTACCTGACCATCAAAGGTTTTAGCAAAACCTATTATACCTCTGGCTGCGCAATTGGCAGGCTGGCCCCAAAGTTGCAACTGCCACTCCGGACAATAGTTGAGTTGATGTGCATCGTCATTCCCGACTTTTCCTCTATCTTTTTCCCGAAAACCCCACATTTACTTCATCACCACCACCATGAAAAAAATTTTGTTCCTCTGCCTGGGCCTCTTTTTGGGTCTGATCGGTGCGGCCTCGGCCCAGTCCCTGTCTCCGCTGGGGGTGTGGACAAACGCTGAGAAAAAGGCCACGTTTGAGATTTACAAGTGCGGCAATAAGCTCTGCGGCAAAATTGTAACCCTTACCGTGCCCAACGACCCCAAAACCGGCAAGCCCAAGACGGACTCCATGAATCCCGACCCCAAGCTGCGCAGCCGCCCCCGTTTGGGCCTGGTGTTCATGCAGGGCTTCGAGTACGACAGCGACAATAAGTGGGACGACGGCAAGATTTACGACCCGGAAAGCGGCAAAACGTACTCCTGCTACATGAAAATGGAAAATGCCAACACCATGGAGGTAAAAGGCTACATCGGCTTCTCCCTCATTGGCAAGTCGCAGACCTGGACGCGGGTGAAATAAGCTGCGCCTTTGTTTAAAAAAAGCCTCTTCTATCTCAGAAGAGGCTTTTTTTATTGTTCACTGCCGGTTTGCCGGCGTGTGGCCCGCAGTTTGATTTAGGTTGAGGGACCACATGCTGGCCCGGGCCGACAAACCATTTGTGCCGGGCCGTGTTACCAACTGAACTCATCTGCACCACGTTGTTGAATTTTATTAAACGGCTTTTTTCCAGCTCCCATCCCGCTTCGGCGGAATGGCAGCCCTTGCAGCGCCACCCGGCCCACGAGCGGCGGCGGCAGCAGTGGCTGGCGGATGAGGTATTCCGCAACTGGACGGGACCGTTCTTTAAGGCCTACCACTACCAGAAGGCCGGCTTGCCGGGGGCCCGTTTCCGGGTGCAGCTAATCCGGGAAGCACATCTGCACGGGGCTGTCTTTCTATACGACCCCAGCATTGGTCCGGGTAACTTCCAGCACCTGTTCGATTATCTGCGGGACCGGGTGCTGGGGCTGGGCTATCACCTGGGTGCCGCCGATGAGCGCACTACCCGGCACGAGACCTTCACGGAATCTACCCAGAAGTATTTCCTGAAACCCCGCCCCCACGACTGCGCCAGCTCCGGCCGCTGCGACCAGCGCTTCGGTAACGTAACCGTGGATCTGGTGCGCATCAACGGGCAGCCCGGCTTTATCCGGGTGCTGAGCAACCCGTTTTCGGATGCCATCTTCACCCCGGCTGCTTCCTTCGATGAATTGATGGAGGCCGTATTCAACCAGCCGGCCCCTACCCCGGAAATTGAGCAGCGGATTGCGGAATACCGCAAGCTGTAATCTGCAGCAGGTTCTCCTGGCAATAACAGACCACCGCCCGCTTTTTCAGGAAAAGCGGGCGGTGTTTTTTGCAACAAGCCAGGCAGTTTCTATTCAGCGCGCACGAAGCGGGCCTGGGCGACCACGCCGCCTGACGCCAGCAGCCGGAGCTGGTAAAGGCCGGGAGCCAGCGCGGTTGTATGGAGAATGGGAACCGCCGCCGTCACGCGCTGACGCAGCACCACGCGCCCGGTAGCATCCAGCACCTCGGCCGTGGCCTGCCCGCCGCTGAAATCGGCCAGCCGAAGCTGGTCGCGGCAAGGGTTGGGATACAGCGTAAGGGCAGCCACAGCGGCGGCGGTGCGGGTGCCGGTCAGCAGGCCATTGTCGCGGGTGACGGTGCCGGCCCCGTTGAGCAGCCACTGGTCCGGGTCGACGCTGATGCTGCTGATGGGGCGCGTTTCGGCCACGGCCGCCGCTACCACCGGCTGGTACTGGTTCAGGCGCAAGGTGCGGGTACTGCCATCGGTGAAGGTGAGCCGGTAATCCACGTCCGTCAGGAAGAAGGGCGTGACGGCGGGCATGGATGTGGTTTCAGTATTCTGGATGTACACCAGCCCGTTGGCCTGATTCCAGCGCACGGCAAACGTGGGGTATCCTTCGCCCCGAAACCACTGGTCGAAGAAATACTGCAGGGAGCGGCCCGCTTCGGCCTCGAAGATGCGCTGCAGGTCGCGGGTGCGGGCAGTGCGCCCCCCGTAGGAACTCTGGTAGGTGCGCAGGGCCCGGAAGAATTTCACGTCGTCGTTGAGTACGTAGCGCAGCATATGCACCAGCGAAGCGGCCTTTTTATAGGTCAGGCGGTAGCTGAAAATACGGTTCACGACGCTGGTGTCCGACACAAATACGCTGCCGCCGGGCTGGCTTATGGCGGTGGCGTGGGCCTGGTCCATCCAGTTGCGGGCCGCAGCGGCCGAGCTGAACCGGTTCAGGGCCAAATACTCGCCGTAGGAGGCAAAGCCTTCGTTCAGCCAGATATCCTCCCAGGCCCCGCAGGTCACGTTGTCGCCAAACCACTGGTGCATCAACTCGTGAGCGGTGAGCGTGAACGTGAAACCGTCCTGGGTGGTCATGGTCTGGTGCTCCATGCCGCCCCCGAAAGGAGCCATGCTGTGCCCGTATTTCTCGTTGGCAAACGGATACAGCCCCACCAGCTCCGAAAAGTGCTCCAGAAAGCCCGGCGTGCGGTCTATTTCGGTACGGTAGGCGTTCAGATTAGCTTGGTTGTAGAGGTAATTGACGATGGGGATGCGCAAGCCGCCGGCGGGGTTGGCATAGTTCACGTACTCCACGTAGGGCCCCACGGCCACCGAAATCAGGTAGTAGGCAATGGGGTTGCGCGACTTCCACTCGTGGCGCACCCGGCCGTCGGGCAGCGCAGTGGTGCGTTGCAGCACCCCGTTGGAGCCAACCTTGTTGGTGGCCGCTGTTGACACCCACACGTCGGAGGAATCGGCTTTATCGGTGAGCGTCTGCTTGCAGGGCCACCACTCATAGGCGTTGTAGGGCTCCGAAAGGCTCCAGGTAGTGCTGACGCCGTACGTCGGGGCCACCCGGGTATCGAGGGCGTTGCCGATGGCCGCCGAACCACCGTTGGGTGCGGTGCCGCGGTAGTAAATCAGGGCGTTGAAGAGCGTGTTGGCCGCTACCGGCTGCCCCAGGCCCACGGTAACGTCGCCCAGTCCCTTGCGCCGGCTGCCCAACGCGGGTTTGCCGTTCACCACCACCGAGTCGATGGTGTGCGTGGAGTACAGTTCGAACGCCAGCGAATCAAGCCCCGCTGCGCCAGCCAGCGCTTTTATTGTTACCACGCCGCTTACGGAGCGGGTGGTGTTGGTCAGGTTCAGGTCCAGCTTGTAGTATTTCACGTCGTAGCGGGCCATTTTCTGGCGGTGGCTGAGGCTGGCGTAGGCCGGGCGTAGGGCACTGGTATGGGTACGGGCACAGGCCAGCGCCGCCGAGCCGTCCAGATCAATGGCGGCTGGTTGGTAAGCGGGCAACTGGGCAAAGGCCGAACTGCTCAGCCCCAGGATGAGCAGGGCCGCTGCGTAGTAACGAGAGGATAGCATAGAAACCGCGTAAGGTGGGATGAAAGCCTAAGGTACGGCACCATTGCCCGTGTCCGGCACCGTTCTGGTATAGATAGTTGGCTAAAGTCGTTGTACCTTACTGGGGAGCTAGCTTTTTGTGCGCGTATGATGTCAACTTTACCTTCCTTTCTGCTTTCCGGCCGCTTTGTAGTGCTACTGCTAGTGTGCTGGCTGGCCGCGCCGGCGGCCCGGGCTACGCACATTGTGGGCGGGGAGCTGGACTTGCAGTACCTGAGTGGCAACTCCTACCAGCTGACCCTCAATCTGTACTTTGATGCGGTGAATGGCAACCCCGGAGCCCTGGACCCGCAGATGGTGGCCAGCATCTTTGAGAAAGGATCCAACCGGCGCATGATGAATGTGACCCTTTCCCAGCTCAACAACACGCTGGTAAGCTACACCAGCCCGGCCTGTGCCACCTCCGATCTGGTAACGCGCCGGATTGTGTACACCAGCACTATTGCCCTCCCGCCCCAGACCTACGCCAATGCCACCGGTTACTACGTGGCCGTGGAGCGCTGCTGCCGCAACAATACTATCAGCAACATTATCAATCCCGCCGGAGCTGCGCAAACATTTTACCTGGAGATTCCGCCGGTGGTACGCAATGGCGTGGCACTGCGCAACTCCACGCCCCGCATTTTTCCGCCCCTGAGCGACTATGCCTGCCGGGGCGAGCTGTTCTACTATAATTTCGGCGGGCAGGACGTGGATGGCGACTCATTGGTGTATGACCTGGCTACTCCACTCAACGGACACTCCACCACGGCCTTCCCAAATCCCGGCTTCGCTGACCCGGCTCCCTACGCGCCCATTTTCTGGGTGCCGGGCCTGAGCGAAACCTACCAGATTCCGGGCGCCCCCACCCTGCGGATTGGCCGGCAGAATGGCCGGCTGGAGGTGCGGCCCACTCAGCTGGGCCTGTTTGTGTTTGCCATCCGGTGCACGGAATACCGCAAAGGGGTACGCCTGGGGGAAGTACGGCGCGATTTTCAGCTCAAGGTCATCACCTGCGCCACCAACACCCGCCCCAAAGTACTGCTGCAACTGCCCGGGGCTACCCGCGCCTACCAACCCAGCCGGGACACGCTCCGCCTGACGCCGGGCAAAGACCGGTGCGTTACGCTGCGCTTCACCGATGCCGACCCTGCCTCCGCCCTGTCCCTGTCGCTGAGTCCGGTTAACTTTACCGGGGTGCTGCCTTCATTGAGTGTGCAGCAGGGCACGGTAAGGGCCCCCGGCGTGCCCGATACGGTGGTGTCGCGGCTGTGTTTTCCGGAGTGCTTCAACACCCGGGGCAAGGTCTTCCTGCTGGATGTAATAGTGGCCGATAATGGCTGCAGCCTGCCCAAGCGCGATACAGTGCGAGTGGCTTTCACCTCTGTGCCCGACCCTAACGGTGCTCCGGCCCTTACTACCACGGCTACTCCGCCCCTCCGCGCCCGCGTCGGCGACCTGATAACCTTTGACCTAGCGGCTACTGACCCCGACGGCGACCCGCTGACCCTGACCATGACGGGCCGGGGATTCGCGCCGGTGAACCTGGGTGCCGGCCTCACCCAGGGCAGTGCCGGCAAGCAACTGAATGGGCGCTTCAGCTGGCGGGTTGACTGCCGGGCCGTGGATAAACCCGTATATGAGTTTGAATTTACGGCGGCAGCCTCTCCCTGTAATGAGCGGCAGGCCACCACCGTAATCATTCCAATACAAATTGATTATCAGAATACGCCACCCGTCCTGCGTTCCAGCTTCCCCGCCTCCACTGCCGCCGACTCTGTTCTCGTTATTCGCCGGCCGCTGAATGGGGTATTTGAGGCCACGCTGGAGGGCACCGATATCGACCAGGATGCCCTGGTACTGGATGCCACTGGCAACGGCTTCGTCCTGGCTACCGCAGGCATGACGTTCACGCCCCGCAACGGCACCGGGGCCGCCAGCGCCACTTTCCGATGGGTAAGCAACTGTGAAGCCGTGCGGCGTAACGGGCTGGAAGTCACCTTTCAGTTGCAGGAAAGCACCTGCCGGCCGCAGCCCCGCGCCCGCAGGGTACGCTTTGTGGTGGAGCCGCCGGCGGTGCAGCCTTTTTTGCCCCCCAATATCATCACCCCCCACAACGCAGATGGCCTGAATGATGTGTTTACCCTTGATAACGCCCGGGCTAATCTCCCCCCTGATTTTTGCGACTCCAACTTCGCCGATATCCTGATTTTCTCGCGCTGGGGCAACCAAGTGTTTCGCACCACTAACCGGGCCTTTCGCTGGGATGGGGGCCAGCAGCCGTCGGGCGTGTATTTCTACCTGATTGAGTTTACGGACGGAAAGAAGTACAAGGGCACCGTAACTATTGCCGACTAGGCTCCGCACATTGCGCAAAAAAAGCCTCGGGCCAGGACCACCGGTTTTACCGGATTGATCCTGGCCCGAGGTCTTCTGGTAGTGAACAACGCGGGTTACTACAGGAACAGAAACGCGGCAAACAGGGCCAGCCACACCCCATCAATGAAGTGCCAGTACAGCGTTATCATGCGCAGCTGGAGCACGCGGTAGGGGTTACGGATAAACACCAGGCTGCGCACGGCGTCGCGGGAGGCGTGGTGAGTGCGTACCAGCAGCACCAGCAGAAACAACATCCCCCCCAGCACGTGCAGCACGTGCACCCCCGATATCAGGTACACAAATGTGCTGCTGGCCTCGCCGGTGAAGTTAAGTCCCTGCTGACTCAGCTCCTGCCAGCCTAGTAACTGCAGGCCGGAAAAAATACTGCTCAACAGGAATGTAGCCCCCAGACAGCGTGTCAGGGCCGATAGATTGTCTTGTGCGTACAGCCGCCGGCTCTGAGAAATAACGTAGGTACTCAGGAGCAGCACAAGGGTACTCAGCGAAAAGTAGCGGGGCAGCGCATACCCGTTGCCAATGGTTTCGCCGTTGCGCAGCCGCGTGTAGGCGTATGCTCCTACCAGCACCAGAAATAACGCTGAAATGCCCACCAGCCCTACATACAGCATCATCATCAACAGCGGCACGCGCTCCAGACGCTGGAAAGATGATGCCGGGCGGTTGGCCCCTACCTTGTTGCTGGGTTCAAAATCGGAATTCATGGTGGTAGAGCGGAGTTGCGTACGTGCTAGCAAACCAATTGCTTCCCCATTAGTTCCGGCCGGAGCACCCGGCACCTACCAGATGAGGCTTCTCCAAGGTACGTAAAAGTAGCCCGCGCCGACGTGCGTTTTTAGGGCGCTAACCACTGCCAAGCTGCAGGTCCGGTATCAGCACTGCTGGGCAGCCATTGGCTTACTCTTTCCGGAAGAAAGAGCCGATTTTACCCAGCACGGCGTTGAGTGTAATCTTGGCGGAGCGGCCCGCTCCGAAGGTTACGTAGGTTTTGCCACCCACCCGCAGGTCCAGCACCAGGCCCAGCTCGTGCGCCAAGTCGTTGAGCTGCTGCATGGGGTCGGGCCGGGGGCCGGTACGGGGCTCAGGCGGGGCGTTGGGGTCCTTGGGTGGGCCGCTGGTCAGCTTGTCCAGCACCCGTTGGCTAGGCAGGTTCACAATCAGGTAGCCCCCGGAGCCCGCCACCTGAATGTCGTCCCCATCGAGGCTGATGAGTAGCCGGGCCTCAACATCCAGCCCCTTAGCCAAGGCCGGGGGGCGTAACGGGTGGCAGCGCGTTGCTGGGCGGATTCTCGCCCCGGGTACGGATGCGCAACGAGCCATTGAGCCGCCAGGTAGTGGGCGTGGCCGGATTTTGGGGGTTGGGCACCTGCAGCTCCATCTGCTCGAAGTTCAGGGCCAGTTCTACGCCCCCGGAAAGCTTGGAAAGCAGGGAAGCCGCTGTGTCGGCCCAGGAAGTTGGTTGTTCAGGCATAATGAAAGGAGAGAATAACAGAAAAACCGCCGACGACCTCGTCGATGGTACACCGGCAAACGGCCGTTGCCGGGGCAAGTTACACGCTACAACTGGCAAGGCATTTGCCACTGCGGGGAAACCGGCGGCCCGCTGTACCGCCAGAATCCAAATACTGCAGGCTGCGTATGCAACCTCAACGGTTGGTTTGCCACCCATTTTTTCCTAGTTATGATTCGATTTGTTGCCGCGTTGGCCGTTTTACTGCCCACCCTCGCCCAGGCTCAGACGCCTGCCCCCACCCCCGAGTGCCAGGCCCCCTTTGGCCTCCACGACAATATGGAGCGCGTGTACCAGTTGCAGGATGGGAGCGGCAAACCCGCCGGCACCATCCGGCAGCGCGTGGTGAGCATGGGCTCCGAGCAGAATAAAAAGAAAACCATTACTACTGGCACCGTGCTGCTCAAGCAAGGCCTCTACGATGCCAAAAACCGCCTGTTACACCAGCAGGACCTTACGTTCCGTTGTCGCCAGGATACGGCCTTCACCGATGGTATGGCCCTGCTGGAACCCACGGCCCTGCGCTCCTTCCGCGACCGGCTGTTTGCCTATACGCCCATGCCCATTGCCTGGCCCAACCGCCCCACCGTGGGCAGCAGCCTGCCCGGCGGCGGGGTGAACGTGCAGGTTAGCAGCACGGCCGTGAGCATTGCCACCGTAAATGCCGTAGTGCAGAATCGCAAAATCACGGGCACGGAGGCGGTAACTACGCCCGCCGGCACGTTTCAGTGCTACAAGGTGGAAGGCCAGCAGGAAATTTCGACCATTGCCCGGGCCGATATGGTGATGCGCGACGCGCTGCGGGTGGTGCAGTTCTACGCACCGGAGGTGGGCGTAGTCAAAACCGAACTGTATGACAAAAAAGGTAAGCTCAGCCAAGTACAACTCCTGACGGCCATCAACAGTGGTATGGCTACCCAGGGTCCGCAGAAAGTGAAAGAGAAAGTCAAGGTGAAAAAATCGTAAATTCAGGCCTCCAATCACTTCATCCCGTTGCCTGCTATGCGCACTTTCCTCTCATTGAGTGTACCGGCCATTACCCTGGCGCTAAGCCTGCCCGTAAGCGTATCGGCCCAGAAAAAGTCGACTAAAGTAGCCGAAGCCTGCGACGACAAGGCTGAAACCGCCGCCCAGGCCAAAGCCCAAACCGTGGCTCCCGGCACCATTTACGGCGCTGGCTTTGCTGCAGCGAAGGCCCGACCGGTGGGCGAAGTGCGGCAGCTGCTGGGCAGCCGCAGCTCGGCCCCACTCACGCTGGTGGGCAAGGCCGATGCCGTGTGCCAGGCCAAAGGCTGCTGGCTGACGCTGGCGTTGCCCGATGGCCAGAAGATGCGGGTGAAGTTTAAGGATTACGCCTTCTTCGTACCCAAGGACATTGCCGGCCGCACCGTGGTGGTCAACGGCATTGCCCAGCGCGAAGTGGTATCGGTAG
Organism: Hymenobacter sp. 102; assembly: GCF_049949205.1. Lineage (NCBI taxonomy): Bacteria > Pseudomonadati > Bacteroidota > Cytophagia > Cytophagales > Hymenobacteraceae > Hymenobacter > Hymenobacter sp. 102. Next base: position 462,239 of record NZ_CP188172.1, on the reverse strand, counting down.
CGGCCCAGCAGCACTACGCCAAGGATGCCGGCAAATCGGCCCAGGAAATTGCCGCCATTACCAAACCCCAGGAGCAGCTCAATTTCGAAGCTGATGGAGTCCTGATTCAGGGCCAGCTTTAAGATTTTTAACTCCTATTCCAGAGCCCTGGCCCTTTCCGGCCGGGGCTTTCTTTTTTCGCGTAGTGTCTCGGGGTGGAAGGCGCAGTGGTTCGCAGTGGCCGTTCACTGCGAACCACTGCGCCTTCCACCCCGAGACACTACGCGAAACCGGGCCCAAAAACCCGCTACTTTGTAGCTTGCAGCCCTAATCCGCCCCGCGCATCATGACCGAACTTCAGCAACAGATAACCGCCCTCACCGAGCGCCTCCACCACCTCAACTACCAATACTACCAGCGCGACATCAGCGAGGTATCGGACCAGGAATTTGATGAGTTGCTGGCGCAGCTGGCCCAGCTGGAGCAGCAGTACCCCGACCTGGCCCACCCCAACTCCCCCACGCAGCGCGTGGGCGGCACCATCACCAAGCAGTTCCCCACGGCCGAGCACCGCTACCCCATGCTCAGCCTGGGCAACACCTACTCCGAAGCCGACCTGCGCGAGTTCGACGAGCGGGTGCGCCGGGGCCTGGAAGGGGCCGACGTGGCCTACGTGTGCGAGCTGAAGTTCGACGGCGTGGCCATGAGCCTCACCTACCAGCAGGGTCAGCTCACGCAGGGCGTTACGCGCGGCGACGGTACCCGCGGCGACGTGGTGACCAGCAACGTACGCACCATCCGGAACCTGCCCCTGCACCTGCGCCCCGAGGGCGCGCCCCAGCCCCCCGAGTTTGAGGTGCGCGGCGAGATTTTCATGCCCCTGCCCGTATTCGCGGAGCTGAACCAGGAGCGCGAAGCCAACGGCGAGGCCCTGCTGGCTAACCCGCGCAACGCCGCCTCGGGCGCGCTCAAGCTCCAGGATTCGGCCCAGGTGGCGGCCCGCCGGCTGCGCTTCTACGCCTATTCCTTCCTGATGCCCGGCCGCAACCAGTTCCCCACCCACAGCGCCTCGCTGGAAGCCCTGCGCGCCTGGGGCCTGCCCGTATCGGATACCTGGCGGCTGTGCGGCACGATTGAGGAAGTGCTGGACTTCGTGCATCAGTGGGACAAAAAGCGGTTTGAGCTGCCCGTAGCTACGGACGGTATTGTGATTAAGGTGGACGATTTTCGCCAGCAGGAGCTGCTGGGCTTCACGGCCAAAAGCCCCCGCTGGGCCATTGCCTACAAGTACCCCGCCGAGGCCGGCCGCACCCGTTTGCAGGCCATTCAGTACCAGGTGGGCCGCACCGGGGCCGTTACGCCGGTGGCCCTGCTGGAGCCCGTGCCCCTGGCGGGCACCGTGGTGAAGCGCGCCTCGGTGCACAACGCCAACCAGATTGCCGCCCTCGATTTGCGCCTCGGCGACATGGTGTTCGTGGAGAAGGGCGGCGAGATTATCCCGAAGATTACCGGCGTGGACGTAGCCGCCCGCCCCGCCGAAAGTCAGCCCATTGTGTATCCCACCGAGTGCCCGGCCTGCGGTACGCCGCTGATCCGGCCCGAGGGCGAGGCCCATTTCCGCTGCCCCAACGACCGGGGCTGCCCGCCCCAGCGCAAGGCCAAGCTGGAGCACTTTGTGTCGCGCAAGGCCCTGAACATCGACGGGCTGGGAGCCGAAACCGTGGGCCGCTTCTTCGACCTAGGGCTAGTGACGGACGCCGCCTCGCTCTACGACCTGCCCGCTAAAGCCGCCGAGCTGGCCCAGCTGGACCGCATGGGCGAAAAATCGGTGCAGCGGCTCATGGCCGGGCTCGAAGCCAGCAAGCAGGTGCCTTTTGATCGGGTGCTGTTCGGGCTGGGCATCCGGTACGTGGGCGAGACCGTGGCCGAGAAACTGGTGAACCACTACCGCACTGTGGAGGCCCTGGCCGCCGCCACGGCCACCGACCTAGCCGCCGTGCCCGAGGTGGGCGGCGTCATTGCCGAATCGGCGGCGGCCTGGTTCCAGGAGCCCGCCAACCGGCAGCTGCTGGAGCGGTTGCAGGCCGCCGGGTTGCAGCTAGCCCTCACCGGCGAGGCCCCGCAGCCCCAGAGCGACCGGCTGGCGGGCCTCACGTTTGTGCTGTCGGGGGTGTTTGAGCAGCACAGCCGCGAGGAGTTGCAGCATTTGATTGAGCAGCACGGCGGCAAAATCACGGGCAGCATCAGCAAGAAGCTCAGCTACTTGGTGGCCGGCGACAAAATGGGCCCCGCCAAGCGCGAAAAAGCCACTTCGCTCAACGTCCCCATCATTGGCGAAACCGACCTGCTGGCCATGCTCCCCACCGCCACCGACGAGGCCGAAACCCCGGAGGAACAGCAGCAGCCCGCCGCCCCGGCCCCCCAGCCCAAAGCCGATGCTGGTCAGCAAACCAGCCTGTTCTAAGCAAAAGGCCGGTAGTAGAGCCTGACGGTCTGTTTCCTTCCTGAATCCGTTCCGGCAACTTGCAACCTCTGTCTGCTATTGTTCGGACATCATTTCCCCGGCAGGCAACGATTTCTGCTGAGCACTTGTCTTTCAATCAGTTTCGTCCATCTCCTTCATCCAGCTACCCTATGCTCCGCTATTCGCTTACCCTCGCTTTTGCTGTGGCCTCATTGAGCGCCATGGCGCAAACCAATGTGGTTCAAGATGCTAAGCTGGCTTCTCCTCTCCCCAAGAATGTCGCACTTCGGGGTGAAACGGCCGTCGTTGCCGCTCCGGCCGTTACCAAAATTCCGCCCCAGAAAGCCAAGGTTCTGCTCCAGCAACCCGGCACGGTACTGCTCGACGTGCGTACTCCGGAGGAATTCGCCGCCGGCCACCTTGCCGGGGCCGAAAACCTCAACTTCAACTCCCCTGATTTCGCCTCCCGCCTCGCGTCGCTCGACCCCAACAAGGTGTATGTGCTATACTGCCGCTCCGGCAACCGCAGCAACCAAGCTGGTTTGGTAATGCAGGACAAAGGTTTTAAGAAAGTGCTGAATGCCGGTGGCTACGAGGAGTTGAAGAAACAGGATGTCAAAAAGTAGAACCGTCTGTCATGGCGAGGCTAAGCCGAGGCAATTTCTACTTCTTAAAATCAGAGGCTGCTGAATTCGCCAAGCGCTTGATGCCAACCCGATTGTAGGCGTGAGACGCGAAGGGTCGCGTCTCTACATGCAAACAGCCCCCTTCGTGCGTACGAAGGGGGCTGTTTGCGTAGGTCTAAACTTTACTCTGGAAAAAGGACGGACTATGTTGGCCCGCGCCCTCGCAATGATTGCGGCTTGTCTGTCTCGTTTCTCATAGCTCGCCTCTCGCTTCTACCCTAGAAGCTCTGCACGATGCTGTTGTGCAGGGTGCGGGGGCTCCAGTAGCCGCTGGCAATAATGCGGCGGATGGTGTAGAGCGGGTCCTGCTGGTCGCGCTTCTCGGCCAGGATGAAGGCCGCATCCATGCCGCGTTTCTTCAGCTCGGGGATGGACTCGGGGCGCCACAGGCCGAAGGGATAGGCGAAGTAGTTGATTTTCTTGCCGGTAATTTCTTCGAGCTTTTTGGTGGGTTCCTCAATCTGCGTCACCCAGTCCTTGCCCTCGTACTTCTTCACGTTGTGGTGGTCCCAGGTGTGCGAGCCGATGACGTTGCCTTCGTCCGAGAGCTGCTTTACCTGCTCCTTGCTCATGTAGTTGGGCCGGCCCAGGCTCACCGTCATGATGAAGTACACGGCTTTATAGCCGTACTTATCGAGGGTGGGACGGGCTACCGTGAACTGGTCGAGGTCGGTGTCGTCGAAGGTCAGCATAATGGGCTTGCTGGGCAGGGCCGCGCCGGTGGTGAGGTAGGCGTAGAGCTGATCGGGCAGGATGGTGTGGTAGCCCGAATCGGCCAGCATCTTGATCTGGGCCTTAAACTGCTCTACGGGCACGATGTAATCCTTGGCCCCTTTCGAGTCCTTGGCGCGCCAGTCGCGGATTTGGTGGTAGCACAGAATGGGCACCTGGGGGCGGGCCAGCACGGTGGCGGCATCGGCGCGCTGGCCGGCGGGGATGGTAGCAGGGCTGCCGGCACTGGTGCTAGCGGCCGAGGCGTTGCCGGCCGTGGGCGTGGCGGCGGTACTGGCCGAGTCGGCCGCATCCTGGGCTTTGTTGGCTACGGCAGAAGCCTCGGAGGCCGTGGCGTTTTTGGCATCGTTGCAGGCGCTGAGGGCGCCCAGGGTAGCCAGCGCGGCGGCCAGCACGGGGTACTTAGGGAAGTTCATGAAGAAGGATAACGCGGCCCGAGAGGCTCCGAACCGTACTTTTAAAGATGAGAGGCCGACCTTGGGCGCAGGGTGCGTATCTTCGCCGCGGGTCTTCCCTCTACAAATCAACCGCTAATTTTCCGCATGGACAACCTTCGTGGTACCGGCGTCGCCCTCGTCACCCCCTTCACTCCCACCCCCGACCGTGCCGTGGACTACCCGGCCCTGCGTCGGCTGATTGATTTCACCCTCGAAGGCGGGGTGGAATACCTCGTTATCAACGGCACCACGGCCGAGTCGCCGACCCTCACCACCGAGGAAAGGGCCGAAATCCTGCGCGTTGCCAAGGAGCACGTAGCGGGCCGCGTGCCCCTGGTGTACGGCATTGGCGGCAACGACACGGCCGCCGTGGAGCGCACCATCCGCAGCACCGACCTCACGGGCATTGCGGCCCTGCTCTCGGCTTCGCCCTACTACAACAAGCCTACCCAGCGCGGCATTATTGCGCATTACCAGCGCGTGGCCGATGCCTCGCCGGTGCCGGTGCTGCTCTACAACGTGCCCGGCCGCACTAGCTCCAACCTCACGGCCGCTACCACTCTGGAGTTGGCTAAGCACCCCAACATCATCGGCATCAAAGAGGCCAGCGGTAACCTGGAACAGTGCATTACCATTGCCGCCGCCAAACCCGACGATTTCCTGCTGATTTCCGGCGACGACATAATGACGACTTCGCTCATCAGCTTCGGGGCCGTGGGCATCATTTCGGTGCTGGCCAACGCCTTCCCCCGCCGCTTCTCCGACATGACCCGTGCCGCCCTGGCCGGCGACTTCCCGGCCGCGTCCAAGCTGTTGTTCGGCTTCGTGGAGCTGAACCCGCTGATGTACGAGGAAAGCAACCCCGTCGGCGTGAAAGCCGCCCTGGCCGCCCAGGGCCTCTGCGCCGATGCCGTGCGCCTGCCGCTGGTAGAAGGCTCGGAGGGGCTGAAGGAGCGAATCAGCGTATTGCTGTAAGCGAAGTGGAAGCCGCCAATAGCCTATTCCTGGTAGGGTTTTATGGCTGCGTGGCTGGCTTGACCAAAGTTCGCCTGCTTCGGCAAAAGCCCCATCTTCTCCGGTTTGTTCACTGGAGCAGTTGGGGCTTTTCGTTGCTGTTAGCAGTAGTTTATGCAGGCGGAAAAATATCCTTACGCGGGCAATGGCTTGAGATACTACCTGTTGCAGTAGCATGGGTAGCCGCCGGCAGCTACTTCCTGTTGCGCCGCAAGCACATGAGCTGGGCCGGCAAGCTCTATTTTGGCAGTTGGTTTTCGTATCCTTTATTGATGGCCGGGGCCTTTTTACTCGACCGGATATTTTTCCTTGTGATATCAGCTCCGGTTTTCGCCCTGCTCCCGCAAACCGATATGTACCGGCAGGGCGAGTACACCTTTCGCAGTGCCAACACTCCGTTGGGGCCACCCCGCGTGGCGCTGGTTACAACTTGTGCGGGCATATTTGAGCGACATAACGGCACCTCTGTTGACTTGGAAGCGGCCCAGTTTACTGCCCTTGACTCCGCGGTGACCCTGCACATCTTACTGTCGCCTCACCCTGATACCACTACGGTCCTGATTTCAACTCAGAGTCGTCAATTCAAGGCGCAGTTCGCTCAGTGAATCACCTTGACCCGGTTGCTATTCGCTAACGCTAGGATAAAGACGGTACAACCTCAGCATAGCAGCCAGCCCAACGGCCCTAGCAGACTCCAGACTGGCATGCCGGCCGCAAAACTGTAGTACTCCACGCAGTAAAAACTGAAATATTCACCAGTGCGCCCCGCTGAAAGCCCCGGACCTTTGTGCTTCGTCAGCTGCTGCGGCCTCAGTAGCCCTGCTACCCGCCCAACATTTGGCAGCCGACGATTTATCCTGACACAAAGTACCCACATGCAGAACCCGCAGCTGCCGTTACCGGCAAAAAATCCAGCAGGCAGTAATGGTACCATGCGCGCCGCCCACGTAGGCCTGCGCACGGCCCATTACACTGACACCCTCAACTGGTATACCGAAAAATTAGGCTTCCGCATACTCAAAGAATGGACCGTCGGGAGCCTGCGGCTGGCCTTCCTGGCACCGGCCAACGACGACGCCTTCTGGCTGGAAGTAGTGTGCGAAGCCGCCACGGATTCAACGCTGCCGCCGGCCCTGCCAGTTACAGCCGGCTTCCATCATCTTTGCCTGGAAGTGGATGATCTGGACGCCACGTTAGCGGACCTGCGGAAAAAAGGGGTGCCCGTTGTGCGGGAGTCATTCGAGGTGCCGGCTATTGGCAAGCGTTGCGGCTTCGTCACGGACCTGCACGGCAACATCCTGGAGTTTGCCGAGGACATGGCCCACTAGGAAGTGTTAACAGTGGTTATCTTGCGTTATGGAGCAGATGTTGACAGATGCACAGTGGGGGCGGTTGGCGCCGTTATTGCCGGGCCGGCCGGGCACCAGCGGTGGGCGGGGCCGGGACAACCGGCAGTTCGTGGAAGCCGTGCTGTGGCTGGCGCGTAACGGGGCGCGGTGGCGGGCCCTGCCCGCCGAGCGGGGCAACTGGCACACGACGTACACGCGCTTCCAGCGCTGGGCGGCCTCGGGCGTGTGGCAACGCGTGTTCGAAGCCGTGCAGGACGAGGCGGCGCTGCATACGCTGCTGGTCGATTCCACCACCGTACGGGCGCACCAGCACGCGAGCGGGGCGCGCAAAAAAACGGGCCGCAAGCCCTCGGGCGCAGCCGCGGTGGACTGACCACCAAGCTGCACGTGGCGGCCGACGCTCGGGGCCGCCTGCGGCGCTGCCGGCTCACAGCGGGCCAGCGCCACGACGCGCCGCAAGCCCTGCCGCTGCTCGACGGGTTCGCCCCGACCTGGCTCATCGCCGACCGCGGCTACGACTCAGACCCGCTGGTGGCCGACCTGGCCCGCCGCGGCACGCAAGCCGTCATTCCGCCCCGGCGCAAGCGTCGGTATCCCCGGGCCTATGACCCGCTGCGCTACGCCCAACGGCACCCGGTCGAACGGCTGTTCAGCCGCCTCAAGCAGTTTCGCCGCCTGGCCACACGCTACGACAAGCTGGATGCTCATTTCCTGGCCTTTATTCACCTCGCCGCAACCGTGCTCTGGTTGCGTGACTGTTAACACGCCCTAGTCATCGTCAGACCATTCATCCTTCGAATATGTAGATTAACCGTTTTGAGAATTGGCTAAGCAACCTCTCGAAACGGTTAACTCCCAAAATACTCATTGCCGTTAAACTGATTTGTTACGGTCGCGGATACTAGTTCGAGCCGCATCCGCTTACCGTCAATGGTCACGTAATCCAACCTTATAAATCCATAGAGAGGGTGAAACAGCAGATCCAGCGTAGAGCAGCCCTGGGCACAGCGAGCCACGGCCGTTACGCGTTGGCAGGTGAGCCGGCCAAGCCGGGTAGTTACGGTTTGTTCACCAACTGTCCGATAGTGGGTTTTGACCAGCATATCACCTTCCCAAACTGCCCAGGCTGGATTTGCATACTGAGAGCCCACCCCTAACTCCCAGTCCCATTCCTGCCCCTTCTTGCAGGGCTTCTTCACCTCCGGAAAAGGACTCAGCTCCAGAATAGCGTACTGATTAAAACGCGGTGGATGAATCCAGACGCCATCCACACTTTCCTTTACACCGGTGAAATTAGTAGTCCTATTTCTCCGATCAGCCCAGCTAATGGCTTTTTGCGCGGAATCCGAGTTCCATGCGCGGCCGGTTGAAGTCAATACTATAGTATCCACTGCGACAGATTGCCCGACGGTATCACGTGTCACCAAGTACACAAACTCCTTATTTCTGGTGTAAATAGCAGGCTCCTGTGTCACTGGTAGCTCAGCCGTATTCTGGCTGCAGGCTACCACCATCCAAATACCAAGCAACAGGATACAGATTCGCTTTCTATAAATCACCTGAAAATTCGTCTAAATCCTTGATTTACCAGCCACTGGCCAGCACATCGGCTACGTGCAGGGTTTTGAGGGGCTTTTTCTCGCGGCGGATGTATGCGTCGAGGTGCATGAGGCAGCTGGTGTCGGTGCTGATGAGGTAGTCGGCACCGGTGGCCAAGGCATGCTCCACCTTCTGTTCGGCCATAGCCACCGAAATAGCTTCGAACTTCACGGCGAAGGTGCCACCGAAGCCGCAGCAGGTTTCAGTCTCGGCCATTTCCAGCCGCTCCAGGCCCGGCACGGCATCCAGCAGCTGGCGCGGGGCTTCGCGGATGCCACACTCGCGCAAAGCAGAGCAGGAGTCATGGTAAGTGTACTTGCCGCTGAGCCGGGCCTGCGGAATCGACTTCACGCCCAGCACGTCCACCAGAAACTCGGTCAGCTCATAGGCCCGGCGCTGCACCCCGTGGTAACGGCCCGAGTCGGGCGTGCCCTCGAATAAATCGGCGTAGGTGTTGCGCACCATGCCAATGCAGGAGGCCGAGGGGCTCACGATGTAGTGCTCCTGCTCAGTGGGGAAATCGGCCAGGAACTTGCGGGCCACCTCACAGCTCTGCTCCTTATAGCCGGCGTTGTAGGCGGGCTGGCCGCAGCACGTCTGGTTGGCGTTGTAGTGCACCTGGCAGCCTACCGCCTCCAGCACCTTCACCATGTTCAGGGCCGTATGCGGGAAAAGCTGGTCAATAAAGCAGGGAATGAACAGATCGACTTGAGGGGCTGGCATAAAGAGCAGAAACTGTTGAAGCGTAAGAAAGAACGTAGAGGAACAGATACAGCTGAGCAGGCTCGAGCTACGAATAAAACATGCCTATTAGTGTTCCAAGTAAGTACTTACAAGCTACGTCTTCTGACTCGAAGCTATATAGATTCGTTTTTTGCCCCCGTTCACTGTAATATACTTCCCACAACTGACCATTCTGATTTAAGCACATCACTTCATTAGGAAGACCACCGCCTAAATCATAAGCGTCAGGGCGAATCCTCATCCTTATAAGAATTTGATCTAAATCCGAAATGGTCATCTGAAGTAGCTCACATCATTAATGCCCCGCAAATATGCGCTGATTCCACGCGAGTGCCTCAGCCAGGGCCTCCTGATTCAGCTCCGGCGCGGCACCTACTTCAGCGGCGAAGTCCAGGAGCCGTTCGGTGGGCATGTTGCCGGTAAGCTCATCGGCCGCCATGGGGCAGCCGCCGTAGCCGCCCAGCGCGCCGTCGAAGTGGCGGCAGCCGGCCTCGTAGGCGGCCTGCACCTTCTCGCGCCAGGTGGCGGGCGTGGTATGCAGGTGCGCCCCGAAGCGGATGTGCGGGTAAGCGGCGGTCAGCTCCCGGAAGGCGGGGGCAATGGTGGCCGGGGTGCTGGCCCCAATGGTATCCGACAACGCCACGATGCCCACGCCCAGCGCATCGAGCCGCTGGGTGAACTCGCCCAGCACGGCGGGGCTCCAGGCGTCGCCGTAGGGGTTGCCGAAGCCCATGCTCAGGTACACCACCTGCTCCTGCCCAGTGCGGGCGCTCAGCTCCTGCATCCGGGCCACGTCGTCGAGGGCTTGGGCAATGCTCTTGTTGGTGTTACGCTGCTGGAAGGTTTCGGAAACCGACAGCGGGAAGCCGATAAACCGGATCTGCGTATGCTGGGCCGCGGTTTCGGCCCCGCGCAGGTTGGCCACAATGGCCAGCAGCTGGGTTTTGGATTGGCTCAGGTCGAGGCCCGCCAGCACCTCGGCCGTGTCAGCCAGCTGCGGAATGGCCTTCGGCGACACGAAAGAGCCAAAGTCGAGCGTATCAAACCCCACCCGCAGCAGCGTGTTGAGGTAGCTGATTTTATCGGCGGTAGGGATAAACGTGGGCCAGCCCTGCATGGCGTCGCGCGGGCATTCGGTGAGGTGGAGCATGGGTGGAAAGGGTGGTGAAGTTGCGAAGGTACTGGCTTCCGTCATTGCGAGGAAGCACGACGAAGCAATCCGTCCTTTTCAGGGGACCAATCTTCAACCTATTCAAAAGCCCCTGATGCAGGTGCTTCTGGAGTCATCCGTTCGCAACCACTTTCAAAAGCCCGGCTCCCATACTTCCCCACAGGTTAAAGACTTTTCGAATCACAGAGCTTATCACCTTGAAAAAGGAAGGATTGCTTCGTCGTGCCTCCTCACAATGACGGAAGCCGAACTACTCCGCCGCGGCTGGGGTTTATCCAATTACCTGTTCTCCATTACCTACCCCGTTCTATGCTGCACCGACTCCGGGCCTTGCCCGCCGTTCTGTTTGTCCTATTTCTTACTGCCTGCAGCCAAAGCCAGACGCTGCAGGGCATCTTCCAAGCCCGCACCCCACACGAGGCCTACGCCCACAAGCTGAAGGAGGCCGGCCTGGCCGAAACCGCTTTGGGCCGCGACTGGCTGCGGGCCGCCGACCAGGCCCTGCGCGACTCCTTGGTGGTGAAGCTGCCGTTCCAGGAATCGGGCTTTTTCCCGGCCGACCGCGCCGTAGCCACCGGCCTGCGCTACCCGGTGCGCCAGGGCGAAACCATCCACATCAGCCTCACGCTGGCTCCCGGTACCCGCGCCCCCAAGGTGTTCGTGGACGCCTTTGAGCTGAGCCCCGACCGCCGCACGCCGCGCCCTTTGGCCTCCGCCGATACTGCTGACCTGAGCTTCCGCTACGTGGCCGAGGCCGACCGCCAGCACCTGCTGCGGGTGCAGCCGGAGTTACTGCGCGGCGGCCGCTATACCCTGCGCATCCGGCGCGAGCCCAGCCTGAGCTTTCCGGTAAAAGGCAAATCGGACGTGGCCGTGGGCTCGTTCTGGGGCGTGGACCGGGACGGCGGGGCCCGCCGCCACGAGGGCATCGATATCTTTGCCCAGCGTGGCACGCCGGCCGTGGCATCTGCCAACGGCTACATCACGCGGGTGCAGGAAACCCCGCGCGGGGGCCGGGTGGTGTGGCTGGCCGATACTGACCACGGCCAGCACCTCTACTACGCCCACCTCGATAAGCAGCTGGTACAGGCCGGCCAGCAGGTGAAACCCGGTGACACGCTGGGCCTGGTGGGCAATACCGGCAACGCTAAAACCACCCCGCCCCACCTGCACTTCGGCGTGTACCGCAACGGGGCCGTGGACCCGTTCCCCTTCGTGCGCCGGGCCGATGCCCTGCCGCCCGCCCACAAAGTGTTGCCGGCCCGACTGGGCCAGTGGGTGCGGGCCAAGGAGGCCAACCTGAACCTGCGCCGCATGCCGGCCACCACGGCGGGCGTGGCCGCCGCGGCTACCCGCACCACTCCGCTGCTGGTGCTGGGCGCTTCCGCCGAGTGGCTGCGGGTGCAGTTGCCAGCCGGCCGCACGGGTTTTGTGCCCGCCCGAGCCGTGCTGACGGCCGCGCCCCTACGCCGTGAAAACCTGGCGGCCATAGCGGAGCTTCGTTCCTCGCCCCTGGCTGATGCCCCAGCCATTGCCTCTCTGCCCGCCCAAACGGCCGTGGCGGTCCTGGGCGAGTTTGGCGGCTACCGCCTGGTGCGCCAGGCCGATGGGCGTACCGGCTGGCTGGCCGTACAGCCCACCTAAGCCTGATATTTTTTTCAGACAGGCTGGTTTCTTCATTCGGCCTTCATCCACTGGCCTGTACGTTTGTTACGGTGATTGGAGTAAAGAACGCGGGGTGGCTTATAACCAAAGCTGTTCCGCGTTTTTCCATGCACCGTCATGGTGGTTTCCAGGTGCTCGGTATTGGCTTTTCAACTTCCCCTTATCCGAATTCCCGCTCATGCGCACTCCCCTCCTGCTGGCTGTTTTGTCGGTGACTTTCGCGGCCGCCACACCCATTGCCCGGGCGCAGGCCCTGGCCACCGTTGCAACGGCCGCTCCGGCTACCTGGAATACCACTCTCGACGCGGCCATGCAGCAGGCCAGGGCTACCGGTCATCCCGTACTGGCTGTATTTTCGGGCTCCGACTGGTGCAAACCCTGCATCATGCTCAAGCAGGAAGTATTCGATCAGCCCGCGTTTACCCGCTATGCCCAGGATAAGCTGGTGCTGGCCCGCTTCGACTTCCCGCGCAGCAAGAAAAACAAGCTCCCCGCCGAGCAAACGAAACAGAACGAGCAGGCTGCGGCCATGCTGAACAAGGAGGGCTCGTTTCCGCTGGTGGTGCTGCTCTCGCCCGAGGGTAAGGTGCTGGCCAAAACCGGCTACCGCGCCGGTGGAGCCACGGCCTATACCGCTTACCTGAACACGCTGCTGGCGCAGAAGTAAGCCACTTCACCCCGCCTGCCGGTGTGTCTCTTGCGCGGGGCACCGGTTGTTTCGCCCTTTGCTGTTGCTGCTATGCTGCGTCTGATTACACTTCTGATTACGCTTCTGCTTCCCGTTGCCGCTACGGCCGGGCCGGCCCACCCGCGCAATTTCTCCAAGCAAGCCCACCTGATGGGCTCTCACTTCACCTACACGGTGGTGGCCGACAACGATTCGCTGGGCTGGACTGCCCTCGATGCCGCCATTACCGAAACCCGCCGCATCGACCGGCTCATGTCGTTCTGGGATTCCACCTCCCAGATTACCCGCATCAACCGCGCCGCCGGCCTGCGCCCGGTGGTGGTGGACCAGGAAGTATTCGACCTGATTCAGCGCACCCTGCGCATCTCGGAGCTGAGTGGCGGGGCGTTTGACATCACCTTCGCCTCGGCCGACAAGATCTACAGGTTTGACCGGCAGGAGCACCCCCTGCCCGACCCCGCGGTAAGGATGGCCGCTGTGGCCCGCATCAACTACCGCAACGTCGTGCTCAACCCCGCCCAGCGCACCGTGCTGCTCAAGGAAAAAGGTATGCGCCTGAACCTGGCCGGGGTGCTGCAGGGCTACGGCATCCGGCGGGCCCGGCAGGTGCTGGATAAAATGGGCATCAAAGGCGGTCTGCTTAATGGCTCGGGCGACATCCTGTGCTGGGGCCGGCAGGCCAACGGCTCGCTGTGGCGCGTAGCCATCGGCGACCCGGACCATCCCGGCAGTATTTCCTCCTGGGTGCAGGTAACCGACGTGGCCGTGGTAACGGCCGGCAACTACGAGCAGTACTTTACCGCGGCCGGCAAGGTGTACGGGCACATCATCAACCCCGCTACCGGCCTGCCCGCCACGGGCCTGCGCTCCGTGACCATCATCTGCCCCGATGTGGAACTGGCCGACTGCCTGGATGAAGTCGTCTTTGTGAAGGGCCCGACCAACGGCCTGGCCTTCATTAACACGCTGAAAGGCGTGGACTGTACGCTCATCACCGACGACAACCACACGCTGGTGTCGAAAAACATGCAGGTGCGCTACCTGCGCAACAACGCCCCGGTGCCCGCCACCGCTCTGCGGCCCTAGCGGCGGCTCAGTTTTTTCGCCCTTTTCTCCCCTCGCCCGTGAACCGAAACCTTATTTGTGCGCGTCTGCGCCGCCCGATTCTGGGCCTGGCCGGACTACTAACCGCTGCTTCCAGCCTTTCGGGTTGCGTGTCGGTGGCCGCTTACCAGAAAGTATATCTCAACGACGAGGACATGAAGCTTGCCAACAAGCGGGTGGAAGTGTACGAAACCAACTTTGAAAGCTACCGCGAAGGTGCCGGCGGTGCCAACGGCGGCAAAGTTGGCGGCGGCTGCGGCTGTAATTAGCTGTTCAGTAAGTCTTACAGAACGTCATGCTGAGCGGAGTTGAAGCATCTCTACCTCTGACTAACCAATGCGAGTGCAAGAAGCGGTAGAGATGCTTCGGCTTCGCTCAGCATGACGGCCTGAAGTCCCCACACCACTCCCCTCGTTTTGCTATGAACTTCTCCTTTAATTTCCGGATGCTGCCGGTGGCGGCGGGGCTGCTGTTGCTGCCGTGGCTGGCCCTGGCGCAGGGTGGCCTCACGCCTAACCGGATTGATGGCTCCGGTGTACCCGCTACGCCCACCACCACGAACGTCAGCACGGTTTCACCCGGCGAAACGGAGGTGAACATCCTCGGCAGCTATTATCAGCAGGATGGTTCTCACGGCGCGGTGCAGGGCGGCCGGGGTACCGAGCAACTCACCGACGTCACGCCCACTATCCTCCTCAACATCCCGCTCGATACCGCCAGCCGCCTGACGGCCAACATCGGGGCCGACTTCTACGCCTCAGCCTCCACTGACCGGATTGATGGCGTGGAAGGAGTGTACCTCTCCACGCCTTCCTCGCACGATGCCCGCTACCACGTAGATCTGGGCTACTCGCGCGAGAACAAGGCCAAGCACCGCATTGTGGGAGTGGGTGGCGGCGTGTCGAAGGAGTACGACTATTTTTCGGTGAACGTGGCCGCCTCCTGGGCCAGGGCCTCGCAGGATGGCAACCGGGAACTGAGCGTGGCCGGACAAGCCTTTTTCGACCAGGCCAAGCTGATTTACCCCACCGAGCTGCGCACCGGCCAGATGCTGGTGCCCACCGATAAGCGCCAGAGCTACAACCTGAATCTGGTGTACTCGCAGGTGCTTAGCCAGCGGCTGCAGCTAGCCGTGAGCACTGAGCTGGTGTACCAGAACGGGCTGCTGAGCACGCCCTTCCACCGGGTGTATTTCCAGGGCTCCGCCGCGCCGAAAGTGGAGCAGCTGCCCCAGCACCGCTTTAAGTATCCGGTGGGCCTGCGCGTGAGCTACTACGCCTCTGATTTCGTGCAGCTGCGGGGCTTCTACCGCTTCTACAACGACAACTTCGGCATTACGGCCCATACGCTGGAATTGGAGGCCCCGCTGAAGCTCACGCCCTTCTTCGTGCTGTACCCCTTCTACCGCTACCACACCCAGACGGCGGCCAAGTACTTCGCCCCCTACGCCCAACACAGCCTCCAGGACGAGTTTTATACGTCCGACTATGACCTCTCGAAATTCTCGGCCAATAAGTACGGGCTGGGGCTGCGCTACTCGCCGGTGTACGGTATTTCGCGCTTCAAAACGCCGTTCAGCAACGGCGCTGGCGGCCGCAAGGTGGCCAAGTTCAAGTCCCTGGATGTGCGCTACGCCTATTACCAACGCACCGTCGACTTTCACGCCAGCGTGGTGAGCTTCGATCTGGCCTTTACTATGCCGTAGCCGGGGTAACTATACTGCCCGAAACAGCCCGCCCGCTACGGAAGCGGGCGGGCTGTTTGCAAATCCCCCCATGCGTGACCCGACGACAGATGTGGTCCGGGCTGGATTTTTGGAGCCCGTCCGCCGCCCTTTCCGCTCGCTGGCAGTGGGCTGCTGGGTGCGTTGCACTTGGCCGTAGCGCGTATTCAGCTGCCCTATTAACCATCTCTGAATCAAACTTCTGCTTTCTGCACCTACGCCTTCCGGCGCAGAGCCGCCAAACACTTGCGTACTTGGCTGGCCAGCATCCGCTGCAATACCCACAATCAGCCGCCCGGAAAAAAATTACCGCCCCCAATGCGCGAGCGGGGGGAACAATGCCGTAGTTTTGCAACGTGCTTCAATCCCAGAACCCGTTGATGAAGCGCGGGGGCCTGCCCGGCCAGGACCCGCGAGTGGACTGCAAGGTCTGCCCCCTCATCGGTTTTGCTGATTTGGCCGCTGCTGGCTCTGTTGTTTTTTTCGGGTGTTACCCCGCCGCCGTTTCGGATTCCGAAACGGTTTTTTTATGCCCGTTGAGTTTGGCAGCCCCTACCCGGCGGCCTGTTTCCGGTTCCGGCGGTCCTGCCCCGGTACCCACTGCGCATACTTCATCCCACGCGTTTCCGCTACACTACCTTACTTTTCCTCTCTTCCGGTATGGCACGTAAAGACCTGCTCGACATTGCATCCCTTCACCGCGAGGAAATCGAGTTTCTGCTCGACCGCACCACCACCTGCAAGGACCTGTTCACCCATTCGGTGAAGAAGGTACCCGCCCTGGAGGGCAAGTCGGTGCTGATGCTGTTCTACGAGCCCAGCACCCGCACGCACACCTCCTTCGAGGTGGCGGCCAAGCGCCTCTCGGCCGAGGTAACGAACTTCAACGTGGCCCAGTCCTCCATCACCAAGGGCGAGTCGATTCGGGAAACCATTGAAACGCTGCAGGCCATGCGCACCGACTACATTGTGGTGCGCCACGGCCGCTCGGGCCTGCCCGGCCTGATTGCCCGCCAGACCACGGCCTCGGTCATCAACGCCGGCGACGGGGCCCACGCCCACCCCACCCAGGCCCTGCTGGACGCCTTCACCATCAAGGAGAAATTCCCGAACCCCGCGGGCAAGAAAGTTCTGATCATCGGGGATATTCTGCACTCCCGGGTGGCCCGCTCTACCAGCAACCTGCTCCAGAAGCTGGGCGTGGAAGTGGCCTACCTCGGCCCCGGTTCCCTGGTGCCCACCTACGGCCCGGCCACCATCCGCCGCTTCACCAACTACGACGAGGCCATGCAGTGGGCCCCCGATGTGGTGTACCTGCTGCGGGTGCAGATGGAGCGCCAGGACGTGCAGTTTTTCCCCACGCTGCGCGAGTACCACCGCATCTACGGCATCACCAACACCCGCCTGGAGGAAATCCGCCAGCGCGGCCTCTACATCATGCACCCCGGCCCCGTGAACCGGGGCGTGGAGCTCTGCGACGCCGTGATGGACTACGAGCGGAGCCTGATTAACAACCAGGTAGAAAACGGCATTGCCGTGCGCATGGCCGTGCTCGACTGGCTTACGCCGGGCGGCGAAGGCCCACAGTCGGAGCCCACGGCCGGGCGCTCTTCGGCCCCGCTGCCCCACCTGCTGGCCTAGCCCCCGGCCACTGTTTCCGTACGTTATTTGCACATCCTCTACCCCAAAGCCACCCTTTTTTGCCGTTTAACTCCCCTGTTCCCCCTATGCTCCTGCTTCAGAACGCCCGTATTGCCTCCGAACACTCGCCCGAACTCAGTGAAAGCGACGTACTGCTCATCGACGGAAAAATTCAGGAAATCGGCCGTAACTTGGCCGTGCCGGCGGGAGTCCGGGTTATTGATGCGCGCGGCCGGATACTGATGCCCGCCATGTTTGACGCCCACGTGCACTTTCGCGCCCCGGGCTTTGAGAACAAGGAAACCATTACCACCGGCAGCGAGGCGGCCATTAACGGGGGCGTGACGGGCGTAGTGATGATGCCCAACACCCGCCCGGCCATCGACTCGGCGGCAGTAGTGTCGGCGGTGCTGGAAAGTGCTGCCCGCAAGGCCCGCATTCCGGTGTACACCTCCGGCTGCGTCACCAAAAACCGGGAAGGCAAGGAGCTGGCCGAAATTGACGGGATGCGCCTGCTGGGCGTGAAAATGCTCACCGACGACGGCGACACCACCAACGACCCGGCCGTGCTGCTGCGGGCCATGCAGTACGCCACTGAGTTTGGGATGTTCTTCGCCAGCCACTGCGAGGTGCCGGAGCTGGCCGGGCCCCGCGCCCTCAACGAGGGCGTAATGAGCTACCGCCTGGGCATCAAAGGCTCGCCGGCCTGCGCCGAGGAAATCATCATCGACCGGGACATCCGGCTGGCCCGGGCGGCGGGCGCGCACATTCACATCCAGCACGTATCCAGCAAGTTGGGTATGGAAACGATTAAGTGGTGGAAGTCGCGCGGCGACGTGAAGGTAACGGCCGAGGTGGCCCCCCACCACCTGATGTTTACCGACGAGCACATCGGCGACTACGACACGAACTACAAGATGAACCCACCCCTGCGCACCCAGGCCGACTGCGACGCGCTGCTGGCAGGGCTCAAGGAAGGCGTGTTCGACCTGATTGCCACCGACCACGCCCCCCACACCCCCTACGAGAAAGCCCAGGACTTCATCAGCGCGCCCAACGGCATCACCGGCCTCGATACGGCCCTGGTGTCGCTCTACCACCACTTCGTGGAGCCCGGCAAGTTTGGGTGGGATTTGGTAGTGAAACGCTACTCCGCCGAGCCCCGCCGCCTGATGGGCCTACCGGTGCCCACCATCGAAGTAGGCCAGCCCGCCGAGTGCGTGCTGTTTGATACCGAAGCCGAAACCACCTTCACCCGGGAGTTCATGAAATCCAAATCCCAGAACACGCCCTTCATCAACCAAACGCTGAAAGGCCGGGTGGATATGGTGATTCTGGGCCCGGAAATTCTGCTAGAGCGGGAAGCCACGGTGGCCGTTGGCTAACTGGGCGCAAAATAGAACGTCATGCTGAGCGTAGTCGAAGCATCTCTACCGCTTTGGTTGAACTTAGCCGGTTTTGAAAGTCGAAGACTATATGGATTCAAAAAACATCTTCATTTCAAGCAAACACCGATTAAGCACTATTGAATGGTCAGACTCGATTTATGTGGGTTTGAACCATGCACAGTCAAATGAATATAAAGCCGAAAAGGTGGCCGAGTATGCATATTCTCTCTTTGATGAAGACGAGGTGTATGTTGTTATCGGACGTCATGACTCATATTTGTCAACTCTAAAAGAAGCGTTAGAGAAGGTGAGTACGGTTTTGATGTTGACAGATATATTGCTCTGTAATACTTCGTTTACAAAAGCAATGGGATTCAATAAGATTGGCGTCATGTCTTACGGACGAAAACGCAGCTAGGCTTGATACCCTCTAAGCAGTAAAGGTGCTTCGGCTGCGCGGACACTAGATGAAACACGACGATTAAATAACTTTTAATGAGCATTTCCTCCTCCGATAAACCCCTGATTGGGGTAGTAATGGGCTCCAGCAGCGACTGGGACACCATGCAGCACGCCGTCCAGATTCTCACGGATTTCGGCGTGGCGCACGAAGCCCGGGTGGTATCGGCCCACCGCATGCCCGACGATTTGTTTGCCTACGCCGAGCAGGTCGGACCGCGTGGGTTGCAGGCCATTATTGCCGGGGCGGGCGGGGCGGCCCACCTGCCGGGTATGCTGGCCGCCAAAACCACCGTACCCGTGCTGGGTGTGCCCGTAGCCAGCCGCCACCTGCAAGGCGTTGATTCGCTGCACAGCATCGTGCAGATGCCCAAGGGAATCCCGGTGGCTACGTTTGCCATTGGCACGGCCGGCGCGGCCAACGCTGCGTTGTTTGCCGTGAGCTTACTGGCCCTGCACAACCCAGAGCTGGCCGCCAAGCTGCTGGCCTTCCGCGCCGCCCAAACCGAAGCCGCCCGCGCCATGACGCTGCCCGTATGAGCCAGGAAGCCGCTATAATCACCTCGAAGCCAATTTTCCCGGGCAGCCTGGACGCCACCGGCCACCGCGCCACCCTGGGCGTGCTGGGCGGGGGCCAGCTGGGCCGCATGTTCGTGCACGCTGCCCAGCGGCTGGGCTACTACACGGCCGTGCTGGAGCCCGACGCCCACAGCCCCGCCGGCCTGGTCAGCCACCATCACATCCAGACCAGCTACGACGACCCGGCCGGCTTAGCGCAGTTAGCCCAGCTGTGCCAGGCCATTACCACCGAGTTTGAGAACGTGCCTGCCCAGGCGTTGCACACGCTGGCCCAGTCCCGGCCCGTGGCCCCGGGCGCGGCCGTGGTGGGCATTGCCCAGAACCGCATCGAGGAAAAAGCCCACTTCTCGGCCTGCGCCGATGTGTCGGGCGTAACCTGCGCGCCCTACGCGGTACTGGAAACGCCGGCCCAGCTGGCGGCTATTCAGGCCAATCCGGCGGAGCTGCTGCCCGGCATCCTGAAAACTGCCCGCCTGGGCTACGACGGCAAGGGCCAGGTGCGCGTGCAAACCGCCGACGCCTTGGCCGCCGCCTGGGCCGGGCTGGGCCACACCGCCTGCGTGCTGGAAAAGATGCTGCCGCTTACCGCCGAGTGCTCGGTGCTGGTGGCCCGCGGCTGGGATGGGCTGGTAGTCAGCTTCCCGCCCCAGCGCAACGTGCACGAGGCGGGCATTCTGGCCGTGACGCACGCCTACGAAGGCGCGCTGCCGCCCGCTTTGGCCGAGCGGGCCCGGGAGGCGGCCGTGGCTATTGCCCAACACCTGGGCTACGTGGGCGTGCTGTGCGTGGAGTTTTTTGTGGTGGACGATGGCTCGGCGCACGGCCGCCTGGTAGTCAACGAAATGGCCCCGCGCCCACACAACAGCGGCCACTACACCCTGGATGCCTGCGACGCCTCTCAGTTTGATTTGCAGGTGCACACCATGGCCGGCTTACCTCTGCCCCAGCCCCGCCAACATTCCCCGGCCATCATGCTCAACCTGCTGGGTGACGTGTGGTTTGACGCCGCCGGGCAGCTGCGGGAGCCGAACTGGCCGGCTGTGCTGAATTTGCCCGGCACGCACCTGCACCTCTACGGCAAAACCCAGGCCCGCCCCGGCCGCAAGATGGGCCACCTCACCATCACCGGCTCCGAGGCAGCCGGCGTCAAGGCTGTGGCCCGGCAGGCGGCGGAGCTGCTCGGCCTGCCGGGGCAGGACGCCATTTAGCGGGTTTGCCAGGCGGATAATACGGTCAGTGGATGGCGAGTGGCTGAGCCCGCTCACTGTCCACTGACCAAAAAAATCGAACCTGCTTTCCGCCTTTCCGGTACAAAAGGCATGAAAGCTACTCTCCTCCTCGCCACAGTGCTAACGGCCCTGGCCGCGCCTACCCAAGCCCAGACGACTGCCGCCACCCCGGCCGCCGCCCGCGTACCCGCCGACCAGATTGCCACCTCCCAGGGCCCACTTACAGTGCAGCCCATCACCCACGGCAGCGTAGTGCTGAGCTGGAGCGGCAAAACCCTGTACATAGACCCCTATGGTGGCGCCGCCGCTTACGCCGGGTTGGCCGCCCCCGATATGGTGCTCATCACTGACATTCACCCCGACCACCTCGACCTGAAAACGCTGGGCGGCCTTTCGCTGGCGAAGGCCCTGCTGCTGGTGCCCCAAGCCGTGGCCGATAAGCTGCCGGCCGAGTACCGAAGCCGGGCGCGCGTGCTAAGCAATGGGCAGCAGCTTGATACGCTGGGCGTGCGCGTGGCGGCGATTCCCATGTATAACCTGCCTGCCACGCCCGAGGCCCGCCACCCCAAAGGCCGGGGCAACGGCTACGTGCTCACGCTGGGCGGCAAAAACGTGTATCTCTCCGGCGACACGGAAGCCACCCCCGAAATGCGCGCCCTCAAGGGCATCGATGTGGCCTTCGTGTGCATGAACCTGCCCTATACCATGGACGTGCAGCAGGCCGCGCAGGGTGTTCTGGCCTTTAAGCCGGGCATCGTGTACCCTTACCACTACCGCGGCGAGAACGGCCTCAGCGACGTGGCTGCGTTCCGCAAAACCGTGACTGCCGCCAACAAGAAAATTGACGTCCGGCTCCGCAACTGGTATTCGGCCGCTAAATAAACCCTCACATCAAACACCAAAAAGCCCCACCCGATACTGCATCGGGTGGGGCTTTTCACTGTATGTTGGCCTGTGGTCTATTCAGCAATGACGACGGCGCGGCCCAGTTTCTTGGAGTAAGCCAGGCGCCGCTCCCGTCCATCGGCTGCGGGATAGTCGAACCCTACGGCGCGGCTGTCTTCCTTTACCGAAGTCCAGGATTGCGCATCCACATTCTCGGGCTGAGTGGCGGCGCGGGGCACGGCGGGCTGCACAAACCGGTCGTCGCGGAAGAAATTGTTCATGGCCTGCAGAATAGCAATTTCCTTGTCGCGTACGGTGGCCGCCTGAGGATCATCTAGCTCCCGGTCGTTGATGAGGGCCGTGGCCGGCATTACCTCCTTGCGTAGTGTATCACCGGTGCTGCTCACAATCATGAAGTAAGCCTGGGAAGTAGCAATTTTAGGTCCCCGGAGCTGTAGCACAAAGTTATCCTTGCCTTTGGTAGACGAGAACGTGTGCTGAGCATTTACCGTGCGCAGAATAGTGCGCTCCGATACCCGGCCCCGGTTGGCCTCGGGCGTAGGCGTGAATACCCGGTCGGCATTCTTGGATGTCCCCACTTCGCGCTCCGTGTTAATGCAGGAGGCAAGCTGCAGCAAAACCAGGGCTCCAGCGGTGGGGAGTAGAATCTTTTTCATGAAGGGGAAGAAAACCATCGTCAAATCAGTTCGGCAAAATACAAAAACTACCGTCAGCCGAAAGGAGGTAGAAAAAGCACACCATACGGCGGCGGCTAAAGCAAGCCGCACGGCTGGCGCGGCCCCGCAAGCCGGTGACCGTTTAGGGCTTTTTACGGGATTAACTATCCCTGAGGATGTGTTGAACGGACTTTTTTAGGGCCTTTTTAGAATATCCCCAGCTCCAACCCCACCAGCCAGCGCGGAAGTTCCACGTAGGCCGGGTTGGCGGCGGCGGTGAAGGTGCGCGAAAGCCGGTAGCGGCCCACCAGCGCGTAGCGGCCCGCTCCCAGCCGGGCACCTACCCCGTAGGGCCAGCGGCGCAGGTAGCGCAGGCCGTGCTCGGTACTGGTAAGGCGTTTGCCGCCGGTTGGGCCGGGCGCGTCTTCGGTGCGGTGCGTAACGGCCATGGCCCAGCCGCCCCAGCCGCTCACATCCACGTAGCGCCCGATAACGTTACCGCGCCGCCCGTAGCTGAACCGCCAGTAGGGCGCCAGCTGCAGCTGCGAGAGTACCAAAGACTCCTGCTGGTGCTGCTGCGCACTGGGTACCACTTTGCGAGCATTCTGCTCCAGCGCGTACACTAGGCGGGCGTAGCGCACATCAACGCCCGCCGCCGTTGATGTACTGAGCTTGAATTTGTAGCGTACTCCCAGAAAAAGCTCCGCCGAGGAAAATGGCCGCAAATCGGCCCCGGGTCCGGCCGGGCGGCCCACCACGGGCGTATAGCCCAGAAATACGTGCTGGAAAAAGGCCCGATTGGGACCGTAGCGCACATCCATGGAATCAGTGGCCGGCTCGGCCCGGAGGAGTACCCGCTGGGCCGGGGCACTCAAAGCTCCCAGGCATCCGGCCAAAGTAAAGGTCAGCTTGCGCAAAAGGCTCATGGAGTGGGGTACGTTGCTGTGTAACCTTGATAATGGACCCGCACGGATTTGCCTTCCTCCAGTTCTGGTAAGGGTACCTGCAGGATAGCCCGCTGGGTCACTTCCAGCACCTCGTAGCGCAGAGGCCGGCCGACGGCGTCCAGCACCTGCCAGTACAGGTAGTGCGGCGGCTCGGGAACTACTACCTCATCGGGCCGGGCCAGCGGCGTTTCTGCGGCCTGCTCCTGCCCCACCGGCCCTACTGGCCTGGCTTCGGCGGGCGTAACGGCTTGCACCGAGTCGGCCAGCAGGGGCAGCGTGCGGGCCGGCACATACGTAGCCGCCGCCCGGATGATAACCCGCACGGTGGAATCCTGCCGAACGAAATCGAAGGTGGGCGCAACAGCCGGAGCGGGCCCCAGAAATGCTCGGGCCTGGGGCAGCCCATAGCCGTGGGCGTAATCGAAATACGGGTACAGCCGGCCGGACTGCTGCAGCTGCCGGAACAGTTCCATAGCCGTGAGGCTGCGCTGCTGCTGCCAGGCACAGGCAGCGAAGCCCGCCACCAAAGGGCTGGCGAACGACGTGCCCTCGGTGCGGGTGTAGCCGCCCGGCAAAGCCACCACCGCCGAGCCGAAGGCCGCCACATTGGGCTTGAGCCGTTTGCCCGGGGCCGGCCCGTAGCTGCTGAAATCAATGTGCAGGTAGGTATCGGGGTCGAGGCCCCCCACGGCCAGTACGGAGTCACCATCGGCCGGGGTACCCACCGTGCGCCAGCGCGGGTCGGCTCCGTCGTTGCCGGCGGCATTTACCACCAGCATGCCCTTGCGCACCGCCAGCTCTGCGGCCCGGGCTACTAAGCTAGTGCGCCCATTCATCTGCTCCGGAAAGTACCGCCGGTCGGTGTAGCCCAGGGAGGAGTTGATGATGTCCGCCCCGTTGCGGTCGGCCCACTCAGCGGCGGCCAGCCAGGCTTCTTCCTCGGCATATTTTTCTCGGTGCATCTGCTCCGTACGGGCCAGCAGAAACTCGGCACCGGGGGCCAGCCCCAGGTAGGTGCTGTCGGGCAGCTGCCCCGCCACGCAGGAAAGCACTTCCGTACCGTGGTTGCCACCCTGGTACACGTGCGGACTGCGGCGCAGGAAGTCGTAGGTGGCCACAATGCCCCCCCGGCGCCGCAGGTGCGCAAAGGCCGGATGTACATCGGCGCCGTTAAAGCCCACATCAAAAATAGCAATGCGCAGCCCCTTACCGCTGAGCCGGGCCCGCCGAAACGCTGCCCCGCCCAACGAAGCCGTCTGCCGCCGGGCCAGCGACCGGTCGGCGGCGGTGAGCGGGCGGGCGGCAGCCTCAAGCCCGGCCGGCAGCATGGCAGCCTCGGGCCAGGCCGTTACCTGCGCCACCCCCGGAAGCCTGCCCAGCTGCGCGGCCTGCGCCGCCGTTGCCCGGCAGGCCACGGCGTTAAACCAGCGGCTGACCAGCGTTACTGAATCGGCCACGGCCCGCACTTGAGCCACGAAATCCGGGCGCACGGGAAAATCGGTGCTATCGGCCGGGGGCAGATGCTGACGACGGCGACGGGCCTGGGCCGCCGCGCTGAAATACGCGGCTGGCTGGAACGTCTGTCCGGCTTTGTGGCGGAAGCTTACCCAGTAGCGCGCCGTTGGCGGAGGAGTGTGCGCCCGGATTGCGCCCGGCAGTAGCAGCAGTAAAAAACCGAGGTAGTGTAAACGCAAATCAATAAATCTAAACCGAAGAATGATACCGTGGCTTCAAAGTACGGCAAACTGCGCAATACCTCCCCAATAACATATGCTACTCACCCAGCTCCGTAACTCCTCCCGCAAAACGGGCGTTGAATAAAGCAGGGGGGCCTTGGGCACCACATCTGCTTTAATTAATTTTTTGCCATGAAATATTCTCTTCCATTGGGTTTTCTGCACGCCGCCTGCGGTATTGGTTTATTGGTTGGCACTGCCAACTGTGTTTCGCAGAAGAAATATACCGCGCTGCAAAGCCAGTATAACGACGCCACTCGCTCCCGCGACCAGCTGATGGTAGAAAAGACGGCGCTGCAACAGGAGAAAACGCAAAACGAAGAAGCCTTACGCACCAGTCTGCTATCTAAAAATCAGCAGGTAAACCAGTTGAATGCTAATTTAAGCGGGGCGCAGCAGGAAAATTCCCAGCTCTCAGCCGATTTGCGCAGCAAGGAACAGCGCATTGCGGAGATGCAGCGCATCCTGGATCAGAAAGATGCGGCAGTAAAAGCGTTGCGCCAGAAAGTGGGTGATGCGCTGCTTGGATTTAACGCTCAGGATTTACAGGTAAACGTGCGCAACGGAAAAGTATATGTATCACTTTCCGAGCAATTGTTATTTAAATCCGGCTCCACCAAAGTTGACCCCAAAGGCCAGGATGCTCTGACCAAATTAGCTGCCGCCCTGAAGGGTAATCAGGATGTGAATGTACTGGTGGAGGGCCACACCGATAATGTACCCATTGCGCGGGGCACCGCCGGTATGCGTGACAACTGGGACCTGAGCGTGCTACGGGCCACTGAAATAACGCGTATTCTAACGCAGGCCGGCTTACCGGCCGGGCAGGTTACCCCCTCAGGCCGGGCCGAATACGTACCCGTAGCCACCAATGACTCGCCCCAGAATAAAGCCCTCAATCGTCGCACCGAAATTATTCTGACGCCTAAGCTTGATGAGCTGTTTCAGATTCTGGAGCAGAACTAGGCGTATTTATTTCTCCGGAACCAAGCCGGCCGTTGTAATATTCAGAATGTTCGGCTTGGTTGCAGCTGGCCTGTTCCGCGCGCAATTAATTAATTCAGGCTTTCTTACTGAATCTCAGAAACATCCTGCAACAATCCGCGTAAGCGTAGTCAATTCACAGAATCGCACGAGCAACTGCTATATTCTTGATGGTATTTAAGAATAGCTCGTCACCTAATCCGCTTATTTATTAATTACAGGTTTATATTTTCGCTAAAAAACCGCACATTTGAACTTCCATTTTCTCTCCCAAATAAATTTCTTGCTCAATGGCAACTGCTGATCTAAACAAACTGCAACAAATTCTGGCTAATGCCGAAGAAAACGATGCTGTACTTTCGCAAATCCGTAAGCAGGTAACGAAAGTAAATGAGCTGATGACGGAGCTCAACGAAATGTTGGAGCCCGGTTATAAAGTAGTTAAAAAAGAACGCAAGCCCCGCGCCGTCAACGCCAACGGCAAGCGCCCCGGCCGTCCCCGCAAAAACGCCAGCGCCGAATAATACTTTCGCCCGCTGAAATTATTCTCCCCCACCCGCCCGACTCGCCTGAGCCGGGCGGGCGTGTTTCTGGTTGGTTACTTAACCGGCGTGGCTGGGAGGTAAAACCGGGCTTCAGCCTCCCACTGCTGCCCGGTGTGCCGAAACAGCACCAACTCGTTCAGCACGATATCGGCCGCGAAGGAGCGCGGCGCGAATAGCGCCCGCAGGGCCGGCACCTGATCCGGAGGCAGGTCGCGGGTAGCCAGGGTTACGTGCGGCACAAACGGGCGCGTGGGTAGCGGCACGGCAGGCAGTTCCCGGGCGCAGAGCTGATAAAACCGATGGTGCAGTTGCTGCAGCCCGGTATCCGGCTCAACGCACACATACAGCGTCCGGTCCTGAAACCAGGCAAAGTTGCGCAGCGCCACCGGACAGGCGGGCGTTTCGGCGGCGAAGGCCGCCAGCAGCTGCCGTAACTCCCCATCAAACTCAGGTGGGCGGCGCAGGGGCGGCAGCAGCGTAAGGTGGGGCGGTAGCCGAATGGCGTTGCGGCTGCCTGTGAGCCGGTGTACTTCCTGTTTCAGGGCCCACACTGGTTGGCTGGCCGCCGGGGGCAGCAGAAACGCAACGAGATATAAATCCATGCCGATAAGTTACGCCAACAAACACGCCCGCTCACGGGGGCACGCAGGAGTACGCGCCCCCGCTAGCGGGCGTTGAAATGACCTTTCGGGCTGCGCTACAGGCCGTATTTGCTCATCAGGTAAATGAGAGCAGCCATGCTGGCTCCGCCCAGTTCCAGCTCCCGGCGGTTTACTTTGTCGAAGGTGTCGGCGGCGGTATGGTGCAGGTCAAAATAGCGCTGGGAGTCGCAGTGGTAGCCTACCAGGGCTTTCACCTGCTCTTTGAGGGGCTCGATATCGGTGCCAGAGTGGCCGGTGGTGAACTCCCCGCTGCCGTAGGGCCGGAACAGGGGCTGCCAGCTCTGGATTTTGCGCACCGTGGCCGGGTCGGCCTCAATGGAGAACCCCCGGGGCGTAAACCCGCCCCCATCCGACTCCATGGCGGCCAGATGCTTTTCCTTGAGGGCTCTGGCCTCTGCAGCGTACTTATTGCCGCCCCGTACGCCGTTTTCCTCATTCATGAACAGCACGGCCCGGATAGTGCGCTCGGGGCGCAGGCCGGTGGCTTTCAGCAGGCGCAGCACCTCCATGCTCTGGGTGCAGCCGGTACCGTCGTCGTGGGCACCCTGGCCCAGGTCCCAGGAGTCGAGGTGGCCGCCCACGCTGATGATTTCCTCGGGATATTTCGAGCCCTTGATTTCACCGATGACGTTGTAGCTCTTGGTTTCGGGCAGCTGCTGGCAGCTCATTTCCAGCTCCACGGTCAGGTCGGGGTCGGCTTTCAGCAGCTGGCTCAGCTCGTCGGCCCCATTGGTGCTAAGGGCGGCGGCGGGTACTTTGGCCACGTTGTCCTCGTAGCGCATGGTGCCGGTGTGCGGGAAGTCGTCGTGGGCCAGGGAGAGGCTGCGCACCAGTGCGCCCACGGCTCCGCGCTTGGCGGCCTCGGCAGCACCGCTGCGGCGCTGGTCACCGGCCTCGCCGTAGGCTCGGCCGGTTTCTATGTACAGTGGGTTCATGGGGCGGTTGAAGAACACGAATTTGCCCTTCACTTTCTCGGCCGGCAGGGCAGCCAGCTCCTGCAGGCTTTGCACCTCAATCACCTGGGCTTTCAGCTTACCGCCGGTGCCCACCGAGCCCCCCAGGGCGCACACATTCAGGTTCAGGCCCTTGCCCTTAGAGCCTTTTATCTGGGCTTTTTCCTTTGCGCCCCGCACCCAATGCGGCACCATCACCTCCTGCAGATACACCCGGTCAAGGCCCATCTTTTCCATCGTCACCTTGCCCCACTGCACGGCCTGCTCGGCCTGGGGCGAGCCACTGAGCCGGCCGCCAATCTGGCCGGTGAGGTAGCGCAGGTTGTCGTAGCTCTGGCCGCGGGCCAGGGCCTCATCGTAGATTTTGCGGATGGCCACCGAGTCGATGGTGGTTTGGGCGGTGGCCGCCAGGGGCGCGGTGGTCAGCAGCACGGCCGCCAGCCCCAGGGCCCGGCGGAAGAAAGGTGTAGGCATCGGGAGAGAGAAAGAATTTCGCGTAAAGGTGCCCCATAGAACCGAAAACGGCCGCCGGGTTGCCTGAGGTCAGTGACTGGCGGCTCCGTAGCGGCGGGCCGAGGCGGTGGGTTGCCGGGTAGAGTCGCGCGGGATGCGCACTTCCAGCAGGTAATCGTACTCATTGTCGCCGATGGTGGGCACGGGCCGGGCGGCCCCGAAGGCCTCCACCGTTTCCAAGATGGTGTTGGAGTGGCCTACCACCAGCACGCTTTTGCCCCGGTACTCCTGCCGCACCCGCCGGGCCAGGACGGCTAGTTGTTTGGCGTCGTAGGGCTGCACGGGCAGCCGGAGCTTATCGGCCAGGGGCTGGGCGGTGCTTTTGGTGCGGGCCGTGGCGGTGCTGAACACGCCCGCCAGCATACCATCACGCTGCAGGGAGTCGCGCAGGGCTAGAGCCCGTTGCTGGCCAGCAGCGGTGAGGGGCGGGTCGGGCAGACCGGGTGTAAGTTCCTTCTCGCCGTGGCGGACGATGTACACGCGGGTGTCGAATCCTTTGGCGTAGTGGTTTTGCCAGACCTGACGGCTGCAGTTGCTGCCGAGCAGCAGCACCAGCAATGCCGCCAATAGCAGCAGCGGAGAAAGACGATGGTTCATGGAATCAGCGGGTAGTAAAAAACCAGGAGAAAGGCTTGACTGTAAGCCCGGGCCACACAAAACAAGCGACTTTCTGGGCAAATCAAGCAGCCGGAACAGCGGAAATTCGGCGGCATCCGGCGGACTTATTTCTGGGGAAGGTGTTGTTTTGCCCCGAAATTATACCATAATTTTGCACATCCCTGTCCCTGCTCCGCTATCAGCTCTCTGAATAGCAATTCTTTACACCTGCCTTACACACTTACCATCTGCCCTTTCTATGCTTAACAGATACCCCCTGCTCGCGGCCGCTTTACTACTAGCCGGCACCGGGGCGCACGCTCAGGCCGTGAACAACGTAACGGAAGTAGTAACCAGCTTCGGCGGCTACTGGCAAAGCTCGACCACGGCTAAAAACACGGTCAAGCCTAATAATTCGCACGATTTGCTGGCGTTTTCGCTGAACGGCATCCGGTACTCTACCGGAGTTGATGACGCGGTGCTGGAGTCGAACAAGCTTACTTTTACGCCCGCTCAGTTTAAGGCCCTGCCGGTACTGGCCATCAGCGGAGCCATTGGCAACAACACCAAAGTAGGCTTGGGCGAGCTGTATGATAACGTAGCCAACGGGGCAAGCTCCCCGCCGCCGGCCAACGATATTCCGTTTTACCTGCGCGACGGCCGCAACGGCCTCAACCTGGGAACGGGTGCGGCCAACGTGCCCAACGGGTCCCTCGATTTTTCGATTTCCGACGTGGTAACCTCCTCCTTGGGCGACGGGACGCCGGATATTCTGGTAACCCAGATTGCCGACCCGGCTGGCTCCCAGGATCAGTACCAGTTTCTGGATGCCAACAACCAGGTCATCGGAAATACGGTTACGGTTACCTTCACCAGCATTACCCCGGTGGGCAGCTGGACGGCCGATTTTTACGAAGCCTCCCAGCGGCCCATGTCGCTGACTACCGGCTTTCGGCAGACCGACCGGGACCTGCGCCTTTGGGCCGCCGATTTGAGCGCCTTTGGCATCACCAGCGCCAACGTGGGCAGCATCCGCAAGTTTCGGGTGCTGCTGAGCGGCAACAGCGACCTGGCCTTTGTAGCGTACAATGCCCAGACGGCCACCTTCTCCAATCCGCCGCTGCCCGTAACACTCTCCTCCTTCGGGGGGCAGGCCACGGCCACGTATTCGGAGCTGACCTGGCATACGGCCCAGGAGGTGAATTCGGCAGCATTTGAGGTCGAGGCCAGCCTTAATGGACGGGCGTTTGAGGTAGTGGGTCGGGTGGCCGCTGCCGGTAGCTCTACCCAGACCCGCCGCTATACTTTCCGCCACACCACCACGCAGCCCGGCCCGCGCTATTACCGCCTGCGGCAGATAGACCAGGACGGCACCAGCACATACTCCTCGGTGATAACGCTCACGCCCCGCCGAGGCCCCGGAGCCGCCACCGTAACGGCCGCGCCCAACCCCTTCCACACTCAGCTGGCGCTGTACGTGAGCAGCCCCGGCGCGGTACCCGCTTCGGCCACCGTAACGCTCAGTACGCTGGCCGGCCGCACCGTGTACACCCACGATTTCAGCGGCAGCCTGAGCCCGGCGGCGGTGCTGGCGCTGCCCGGCCTACCCGCACTGCCGGCCGGGGTGTACCTGGCCCGCGTAGTGCTCGATGGGCAGGTGACCGTGTTGAAAATAGAGAAGAAATAATCGGATACTTCCTTTCCCGGCGTAACCCGTAAGGCCCTCCCGTTCCCGGGAGGGCCTTTTTGGCACCTGCGCCCCGGGCTGATTGCTACCGGGCCGTTTGGGCGGCAAATCCGGCCAAATGAGCCCGCTTCATGTACTCTTCACCGGCAGGCTGCGTATGTTGCACCATTCATCCGCCCATTCCGCCTCTGTTATGCACGTTCTGATTGTGGAAGACGAGAAAAGTCTGCACCAGGAAGTCCGGCAGTTTCTGCTGCAGTCCCAGTACCTCGTCGATTCGGCCTATACCTACGCGGAGGCTTCCGAGAAGATATTCGTCAACAGCTACGACTTTGTGCTGCTGGACCTGGGCCTGCCCGGCGGCGACGGGCTGGACCTGCTGCGGGAGGCCCGGCGCAACGACCGGCAGGAGGCCTCGTTTATTATTCTGACGGCCCGCGGGGCCATTGACGACCGGGTGAAGGGGCTGGACCTGGGAGCCGACGATTACCTGCCCAAACCTTTCTCATTGCTGGAGCTGCAGAGCCGCATGCAGGCCATCACCCGCCGCAAGTTCGGACTGAAGCGGCAGGAGCTGACGTTTGGCAGCGGCTTTCAGCTGGATGCCACCGGCCGCACGCTGCGCCACCACGACCAGGATGTGGCCCTCACCAAGAAGGAGTTTGACCTGTTGCACTACCTGCTGCTGCACAAAAACCGGGTGCTCACGCGCCTGCAGCTGGGCGAACACCTCTGGGGCAACGTGCTGGAAGATGACTCGGACTCCAACTACATTGACGTGCACATCAAAAACATCCGCAAAAAGCTAAGCCAGTTCGCTCCTACCGACTTCCTGGAAACCGTGCGCGGCATTGGGTATCGAGTAGCGGAGTAACGGAGTAGCGGAGTAATCGTCCTGCTTGGCGGGCCGGGCCAAATTGCCAGCAAGCAGAACGATTACTCCGTTACTCCGCTACTCTATCTCCGGAGGCCGTTTTGCGGGCTCTGGTGAGAATGGCGTGATATGGGCATATTCGTTTTCCAGATCAGTCAATCGACTCTTGGGAACAATACTGACATCCCCCAGCAGTTCCAGCCACAGCTGTGTTTCGTCGGCTTCCTCTACGCAGATGCACAGCTTCGCATAGAATTCCGCAGCGGAACGCGCCCGGCACGCTGCCCTGTAATTGGCAGCTACCGAAGTGGCTGAGCGAAGTATCTGCCGGCCCAGCACCTCAGCCTCTCCACTGCGGGGCAGTTGCTGATAGAGTTTGATGATCCGTAGCGCGGCCGTTTTGGTGCGTAACCGCATGGCTTCGTTCTGAGCAATCTTGTTTTCATCGGACATAGAAACAGGCACGGACTACGTGTATAAATCACCCACAAATTACTCAGTTACTCCCTTACTCCGTTACTCTCCTCCACCATGCGCCTGGAAGCCAAGCTGGCCCTGCTGAATGCCCTCTCGAAGTTGTTGCTGGTGCTGCTGGGGGCCGTGGTGATTCCGCCAATTGTGAGCCGGGTGGCCGTATCCCACACCGACCAGCGCCTGCACGAAAAGCGGACGGAAGTGCTGGCTCTCATTGAGCGGGACGGTATTTCAACGTTCGTGCAGGGTGAGGAATACGCCGACTACAACATTTTGAAGCAGGAGTACATCACCCTCACGCCCCTGCCCACCAGCGCCGACCCGCGCCACCGTCCCCACCCGCCCCGCATTTTCGATGAGCCCCGGCAGGTGGATAATGAGGTGGAGGATTTCCGGATTCTAAGCCAGCAGTTCAGCACGGCGGGCCGCAACTACCGGCTGGAAATCGGCTCGTCGCTGGCCACGGTGGAGCTGCTCACCGATACGTTGCAGCGCATGGCGTTATGGGTGCTGGTAATGGCCGCCCTGCTCACCATTGCCACTGATGCCGCTTTTGCCCATTATCTGCTACGCCCGTTGCGCCAGCTCATCAGCCGCAAGCTGCAGGGCGTGCATCATCCCTCGGCGTTTTCCTATGAGCCGCTGGAAACTACTACCACCGACTTTCGCCGCCTCGATGACAGCTTGAATGACACCATGCGCCGGGTGCAGACAGCCTTCGAGAAAGAGCGGGAGTTCATGTCCAACGTGTCGCACGAGCTGCTGACGCCGGTGAGCATTCTGCAGTCCAGGTTTGAAAATATGCTGCAGGACCCGGCACTGAGCCACGCCCATTCCCTCAAGATTGTGGAGTCGCAGAAAACCCTGTACCGGCTGCGCAACACCGTGAAAACCCTGCTGCTGATTGCCAACATCGAAAACGAGCAGTACCTGCGCGACGAGGCCGTATCCCTGGCCGTAGTGCTGGCCGATGTAACTACTGAGCTGGAAGACCGCCTGGCCCAGCGCGACATCCGGCTGCTGGAGGACCTGCAGCCCGATTACGTGGTGCCCCAGGCCAACCGCACGCTGCTGTTCACGCTGCTGTTTAACCTTATCAGCAACGCCGTGAAGTACAACCGTGTGGGCGGCAGCATTACCGTAACCGGCCGGCCCGAAGCAGGTGGCTACCGCCTGTCGGTGGCCGATACCGGACCCGGCATTGCCGCCCAGCACCTGCCTCACCTCTTCGACCGGTTCCGGCGGTTTCAAGCGGGAGCCTCGGCCCCGGAGGGGTACGGGCTGGGGCTGCCCATTGCCCAGACCATTGCCGAGTTTCACAAGGCCCCGCTCGCGGTAGAATCGGCGGAAGGCAAAGGCACTACGTTTTCGCTGCTATTCCCGTAACCGGACCCGGGCGCGGGCATCCTGAGCCGGGCGGAAGCGTACACGGGACATACGCCCACTACACCTTCCCCGTTTCCATGAAAAAGCTCCTGTTACTGGCCTGTTTGGCCGCCGCTGCCGCTACTGCTCACGCCCAGGCCGTACAGAAAAAAACAACGGCCACCACCACCCACTCCACGCCTACCGGTGCGGCCCGCACCACCGTACGCACCCACGAGGTTCATACGCCCAGCGGCAACTACAACGCCACGGCCAAAACTCAAACGGTAACCACGCCCGCCAGCACCCGCAAAGCCTCCATGAGCCGTCGTAACACCACCCAACGCACGCGCACGATGCAACGGTAGGTTCACGCGCTCTTCATGCGGAGGCCGGTACGTTTGGCAGCGCGCCCGCTCACGTATTTTCCTCCGTTTATGAAGAAGCTTCTGCTGCTGGCCGCGGCCCTGCTGGGGCTGCTATGGCTGCTCGGCCGGCTGCTGCCGCCGGCTTTACCCTCGCCCCCCCACATGGCAGCGGTACCGGTGGTCCGCAAGCCTGAACACCCTGCTGCTCACCCCAAGCATGTCTCGCTGCCGCCCCGCTAACCAAACCAACTTACGCATTGAGCCCCGACTCCCAACCCTGGTTGGGTAAGCCGGGGCTCATTGCGTGACGGTCCTTGCGCTTAGCCCAGGCTTTCCGCCGATTCGCCGAGGGCGGGCTCGGCGCTGCCGGTTATGGGGGCCGGGGCATTGCCTCCCGTGGGCGTGGGGCTGAGCTGCCAGCTGGCGTTCATCTCGCGCAGCCCATAAAGGGCCGTGAGATCATACTGGCAGGGCACAATGGAAATGTAGTTGTTGGCCAGCGCGTACTCATCGGTATCCTGGCCGTGGTCTTCATTCACGAAAGACCCAATCAGCCAGTAATACGGGCGGTTATGCGGGTCGTGGCGCAGATCAAACTCCTCCTGCCACTTGGCCCGGGCCTGCCGGCACAGGCGGGCTCCGGCAATGGGCTCCGCCGATTTTTTGGGAATGTTGATGTTCAGGGCCGTGCCCTGCGGAATACCGTGCGCCAGAGCCTGGCGGGTCAGAAACTCAATCCACTCCTCGGTGTGGGAGAAATCGGCATTGTGGCCGTAGTCGCAGAGGGAGAAGCCAATGGCAGGCAGTCCTTCCACGGCCGCCTCAATGGCCGCCGACATAGTACCCGAGTACAGCACGTTCACGGCGGAGTTAGAGCCGTGGTTGATGCCGGATACTACCAGGTCGGGCCGCCGGTCCTTCAGTACCTGGTGCTTGGCCAGCTTCACGCAGTCGGCCGGGGTACCGCTGCACTCGTAGGCCTCCACGCCCTCAAAAATCCGGCTGGCATCGAGGCGGAGTGGGTGCCCGATGGTAATGGCGTGCCCCATGCCCGACTGCGGGGAGTTGGGGGCCACAACAACGACCTCACCGATGCGGCGCATCACGCGTACCAGTACGGCAATGCCGGGAGCAGTTATGCCGTCGTCGTTGGAAATCAAAATCAGGGGCTTACGGGCGGTGTCAGTCACAAGCAACGGGATGAGTGGATAAATGAGAAACCGGGCAAAGGTAAAAACGGCCGCGCAACCCGGCCTTCGCGCCCACCCCAGAGGTAACACCGGCCCATCCGCCCGGGTTTTCAACAACTCCGCTGGTGGCCTCGTATAGGCGGGCATGTCTGCTCGTCTTCTGTTCGCCCTCCTGCCCCTGGCCGCCGCCTTAGCCGGCTGCGAGCCGGGCACCACCACCCGCACCGCCACCGACCCCGGCACCCCGCCTTTCACTCCGGCCGATGGCAGCGCGGCCCCGGTTTCGCCGGGCTCGGCAGCGGTGGCGCAAAGTGCCGCCGTGCCAGGACCCACACCGGGGGCCCCCGTCCCCGATTCGCTACACCTGATCAGTCCGGGCCGGGCCGGGCGGCTGCGCCTGGGTATGTCGGAGGCGCGGCTGAAAAAGGTAGTGCCCGAGGCCCTGCTCACGCCCATCACTTACCAGGATAAAGGCCAGACGCTGCCGGCCTACGAGCTGCGGGACGCCGACCACCCCGACGCGCCGGCCTCCCTGCTGCAGCTCATTGGGGATGCGCGTACGGGCTACCGCATCCGCCGGATTCGCATTTACTCGCCCTATTATCGCACGGCCGAGGGCATTGGGGTTGGCTCGCCGTTCGGGGCCGCCCGGCAGAACCTGGGCCTCACCCGCATTCGGAATACCCCGGCCGGGCTGGCGGCGGTATCGGGACAGGTGCAGCTGGCCTGGGTGGTTGATCCGAAATCCCTGCCCACTAAGCCCCCGGAGCAGATTCAATCCAGCGAGATTCCACCGGCGGCGCGCATCACGGGGGTATTACTTTACCGGTAGCGCCCGGGGCAGGGCAGTTGGATTTAGCAGCAAATATTGTACTTTGGCCAAGCTTAGCGCATTCTTCCATCCGTTTCGCCCCTGGCCTCACCCTGCCCGCCTATGGCATTGTTTGAAAACCGCTACCGTACGCATGATGTGGGCCTGCTGCTGCTGCGCCTCGGAATTGGGATTATGTTCACCATGCATGGCTACCCCAAGCTTACGGGCGGGGTTGAAGCCTGGACCGAGTTGGGTGGCTCCATGCAACTGCTGGGCATTCGGTTTGCTCCGGCGTTTTGGGGGTTTCTGGCGGCCTTCGCCGAAGCAGTGGGCGGTCAGTTGCTGGCCATCGGGCTGTTTTTTCGGTTTACCTGCGCCCTGCTGCTCGGCACGATGGTGGTAGCCACCGTGGTGCACCTAAGCAACGGCGACGGGTTTAACCAGTATTCCCACGCCCTGGAGTCAGCCATTCTGTTTCTCAGCCTCGCCTTCATCGGCCCGGGCCGGTACAGCCTCGACCAGTTGCTGTTTCCGGCCCCGCGCCGGCTGTATTAAGGATGCTGTATATGCAACTCACTCGCTAACTGTGTATTCTCGGGCATAATGGAACTCGCACCCAAAACTATCCTCATCATCTGGCTGCTTTTCGTGTTGGCAGCGGGCGGCTTGATTGCCTTTCTGGTTATTCGCTTACTGTGGAAACGGAACTACCCTAAGAAACCAACACACTAAGCCCCGGCATATACTTCCGGTTTTTTATCTATCAGGAGGAAGTCGTGCACTACGTTGTTGATTGGAGAAGAGTCATTCTGCACCTGAAGCAGGATGACTCTTCTCTTTATACGTCACCTTCTCCCCCAACTTGCGTCCTTTCGACCATTTTACCTCTTTTCCATGCTGGCAACTCTCCTCTCTGCTTTGCTGCTGACTACCGCCCCTGCGCCCGACTGGCGCACGCCCTTCGAGAAAGGCAACGGCAATACCACCACTACCCACGCCGAGTGTATCGGGTACTACCAGCAGCTGGACGCGGCTTACCCCGAAATTCAGCTGCGCGAAGTGGGCCAGACCGACAGTGGCCGGCCCCTGCACGAAGTGGTAGTTTCGTTGGACGGGGACTTTGAACCGACTTCTCTCCGGGCCAAAGGGCGGCGCGTTGTGTTCATCCAGAACGGTATTCACCCCGGCGAGCCGGAGGGCATTGATGCCAGTATGATGCTGGCCCGCGACTACGTGCAGAAAAAAGAGCTGCGCCGGCAGCTGGCTGACGTGGTGCTGGTGTTCATCCCGATTTACAACGTGGACGGGGCCCTCAACCGCAACAGCACCACCCGCACCAACCAGAACGGGCCCGAGAGCTACGGCTTCCGGGGCAACGCCCGCAACCTCGACCTGAACCGGGACTACATCAAGCAGGACTCGCGCAATGCCCGCGCATTTGCCCAGCTGTTTCAGCGCTGGCAGCCCGAGGTGTACGTGGACACCCACACCTCCAACGGGGCCGACTACCAGTACACCATGACGCTGATTGCCACCCAGAAGGACAAGCTGCACCCGGCCCTGAGCCGGTACATGCAGCAGCGCCTGCTCCCGGCCCTGTACAGCGGCATGGACAAGAAAAAGTGGCACCTCACGCCCTACGTTGACTTCGAGGGCCGCACCCCCGATGCCCGGGGCCTGGTGGGCTTCCTGGAAACGCCGCGCTACTCCACCGGCTACACCACGCTGTTCAATACCATCGGGTTTGTGACGGAAACGCACATGCTGAAGGCCTACACGCCCCGCGTGCGCGCCACCTATGATTTCCTGGTCCTGCTCATTGGGCAGGTGCACCAGGATGGCGCGGCCCTGGCCCAGGCCCGGGCCGAAGCGGCCCAGCAGACCCGAACCCAACAGCAGTTTGCCTTAGGCTGGAGGCTGGACACTACGCAGATTGAACAATTTACTTTCCGCGGGTTTGAGGGCAAGACCAAGCCCAGCGAGGTAAGCGGCCTGCCCCGGCTGTTTTATGACCGGAAAGCACCCTACACCAAAGCCGTTCCGTACCGCAACACCTTCCGGCCCACGGTGCAGGTGCAGCGCCCCCGCGCCTACGTGTTGCCCCAGGCCTGGGGCGAGGTGGTAGAACGCCTCCGCCTCTCGGGGGTGCAGCTGCGGCAACTGGCCGCCGATACGGTCATCAACGGCGAAACCTACTACATCCAGGACTACAAAACCGCCCCGCGCCCCTACGAGGGCCACTACCTGCACTCCCAGGTGCAGGTGCGCCCGGTGCGCCAAGCCCGCCCCTTCCTGCGCGGCGACTACCTGATTTCGCTCGATCAGCCGGCGGCCCGCTACCTCATTGAAACCCTGGAACCTCAGGCCACCGACTCATTTTTTGCCTGGGGCTTCTTCGACAGCATCCTGCAGCAGAAGGAGTATTTCTCGGATTACGTGTTTGAGGATGTGGCCGCCGAGCTGCTGCGCCGCCGGCCCGAGCTGCGTGCCCAGCTGGAGACGAAGAAAAAGCAGGACCCCGCCTTTGCCGCCAGTGCCGCCGCCCAGCTTGATTGGGTGTACCGCCAGTCCGACCACTACGAAACCTCCCACCTGCGCTACCCGGTACTGCGGGTACTCTAAAAAACCACATCGGTCATCTTGCAGACAGCCGAAGTGGTACTACGATTTCCAGTTGTAGTACCACTTCGGCTGTCTGCAAGATGACCACCCGCTCACGGTTTTGCGGCGCTCAGCGAGTTGGCATAGTTAACGATGTACGCCAGCTCGCGGGCATCGGTGTAGCTCAGCTTATTGTCTTTGGCGTACTGCTCAATTCGCCGGGCCTGGTCGTGGAAATAGGCCAGCAGGTCTTTTTTGGGGTTGCGCAGGCTGAGGACATTACCATTGGGCAGGCCGAGGAAGAAGGAATCCTGCACATCAGTGTAGTAGCCCACCGTGCGGCCGGGCATACCGTAGCCGTAGCCGCCGTAGGGGCCTAGCCCGGAGTTGATGGGACGCTGCACCAAGCCCTCGCGCCGCAGCAGAATGATGGGCCCGCTGCTCAGCTGCTCAAAGAAGCCCGGGGCCCGAAAGTCGCTGTAGTCGTTGCCGCGGTTCCAGCGGTAGGTGCGGAACACGCGCACCAGGGCCGTATCGGGCCGTTCCCGGCGGCGGGGTATGGGCAGCGTGTACAGCGGGTTACCGTATTAGTAGCCCTGCCGCATGGCGTAGAAGTCGTCGTAGTAAAACCGCTCCCGGCTCCGGTCGTACCGCTCACCCTGCACAGCAAAACTCTGCACGCTCACGGCCGGCAGGGTCCGCACCGTATTATCGGGCAGGCTCATGGTGAGGGTTTCCTCGGTGCGGTGCAGCATCACCGGGCCCGAAAGGGTGTCGCCGGTGCTGAGCAGCACGGAAGCCCGGTTGAACTGCTGGGTAAAGCCTTCGCCCCCCCGCTGAGCCTGTGCGGCTACGGGCAGCAACAGCAGAAGGTAGCCAAGAAGCTGTTTCATAACGCAGGATACGAAAACCCATTGATTTCAGCGGCGGCTACGGCAGCAGCACAAACCGTCCCTGCCGGAATACCAGCTTGAACGGCTTGAAGGGCTTGTCGGAATACACATCCGGGTCGTTGGGGCCACCATCTGCATCTAATGACAATACCTGCCGTGCAGGGTCAAACGTCATTGCCACGTTGCAAGTGGTTAGCTCGTTTTGTTTGCCGTGGTCAATACCGTCAAACACCTGATTATTCAGAATCAGGTAGTTGCCTTTCAATTCCAGCACGTATGCCGTGTATCCCAGACAAATGCCGCTGCCTTTCTCATTGCCTAGTAGCAGATACAGGTTGCGGCCAGGAGCCCGGAGCCGATATAGTTCTGCGAAGGCACACTCCACCGGCATATGATAGGCAAACAGCTGGCCCGTCGCGTTCTGCCATTGTACCACCACGTTATGCACCGTACCGCGGGTACCGCCCGACTCATGGGAGAAGCTGTATACGCTCAGTTGGGCTTGGTCATCCAATGCAGTATCCAGCGTGAGGCCTAATTCGCTGGCCTCATCCTCGTCGGGCCGATGTGCTTTCAGATAGGCTACCACTTTCCGGGCCACCCCTTCAGCCCGACCATCGTCCCCTTCTCCTGTGAGGCTAGCCAAGTGCTCTACCGCCTTTTTCACCTCACTGGCAGTAGGCGGATGGCTGACCCTAGTTTGTGCCTGTCCGGTCAGGGCGAAAAGCATTTCCGCAACTATCAAAAAACCGGAAAAGCGAAATGTTCGGGACACAGAAATTAGTTTATTGCGAGAAGTCTCTTCGATAGATACGGCTTTCTACGTAAAGCACGAGCCCCTGCCAAACACACTGTCGACAGGGGCCCATGTTCACTTACTGCCACTACGCTATTCCGCCGCAGTAGCCGGGGCTGTATCCGGGTGCGGGGTGCGGTCCTTGTGCAGGATGGTGTGGCCCAGTTTGTCGCGCTTGGTGGTCAGGTACCGCTCGTTGTGCTCGTTGGGCTCCACCTCAATGGCCACTGAGTCCACAATTTCGAGGCCGTAGCCGATGAGGCCGGTGCGCTTGCGGGGGTTGTTGGAAAGCAGGCGCATCTTGCTGATGCCCAGGTCGCGCAGGATTTGGGCGCCCACGCCGTAGTCCCGCTCGTCCATGCCGAAGCCCAGCTCCAGGTTGGCCTCTACCGTGTCGCGGCCCTGCTCCTGCAGCTTGTAGGCGCGCAGCTTGTTGAGCAGGCCGATGCCGCGGCCTTCCTGGTTCATGTACACGATAACGCCGCGGCCTTCGCGCTCAATTTGCTGCATGGCGCGGTGCAGCTGGGGGCCACAGTCGCAGCGGCAGCTCCCGAAGATGTCGCCCGTGACGCAGGAGCTGTGCACGCGCACCAGTACCGGCTCGGGGCCCGAAATGTCGCCTTTCACCAGGGCCAGGTGCTGGGCGTTGGTGGTGCGCTGGGTGTAGGCAATCAGGTCGAAGTCGCCGTAGTCGGTGGGCAGCTTCACCGAAATTTCGCGGGTGATGAGGCTTTCCTTTTCGAGGCGGTACTTAATCAGGTCCTGCACCGAAATCAGCTTCAGATTCCACTTGGTAGCAATTTCGCGCAGCTCGGGCAGGCGGGCCATTTCGCCGTCTTCCTTCAGGATTTCCACCAGCACGCCGGCCGGCTCAAACCCCGCGAGGCGGGACAGGTCGATGGCGGCTTCGGTGTGGCCGGCGCGGCGCAGCACGCCTTCCTTGCGGGCTTTCAGCGGGAAGATGTGGCCGGGCTTGCCCAGCTCCTCGGGCTTGGTATCGGGGTCGATGAGGGCCAGGATGGTCTTGCTCCGGTCAGAGGCCGAAATGCCGGTGGTTACGCCGTTCTTGAGCAAATCGATGCTCACGGTGAACGGGGTGGCGTGCAGGGCCGTGTTGCGGCCTACCATCAGCTCCAGGCCCAGCTCCTCGCAGCGCTGCTCAATGAGCGGGGCGCACACCAGGCCGCGGCCGTGGGTGGCCATAAAGTTGATAACCTCGGGGGTGGCGCAGCGGGCGGCGCAGATAAAGTCGCCTTCGTTTTCACGGTCTTCGTCGTCAACGACTACTACGACTTTGCCGGCGCGGATGTCGGCAATGGCGTCTTCAATGGAATCCAGCATGGAGCGCGGATTAAACGGATGAAAGAATTTCGCGGATTGCGGTTTCGGCCCGGGTAAGCCGTCTTCAATGCGCAGTACGCCGCTACAACCCGTAACGGTGCCGCGAAGTTACGAGAGAGTAACGGAGTAGCGGAGTAACGGAGTAAAACCCTACGAGCCCGGCACTGGAGGACGATGATAAAACCCTGTCATGCATGGCTGTCCGGGCCTGCTGCGAAACAGCACCTACTCCGTTACTCCGCTACTCAGTTACTCTTTCGCCAGCTCGGTGGCGCGGTGCTGGGCAGCTTTAATGCCGGCAGCCAGGGTTTCGGCCAGGCCACCGGCCCGAAACTCGCGGAGGGCGGCTTCGGTGGTGCCGCCTTTAGAGGCGACGGCGGCTATCAGCTCGTCGGGGCTTTTGTCAGAGGTATTCAGCAGGTGGTAGGCACCCAGCATAGTTTGCTTCACCAGTAGCCCGGCCACTGATTCGGAGAAGCCCAACTCCTGCCCGGCCTGCATCATGGCCTGCACGATGTAGTAGAAGTAGGCCGGCCCGCTGCCGCTCACGGCCGTTACGGCGTCGAGCAGGCTTTCCTCTTCCAGAAAAATAGAGCGGCCGGTGGCGTTCAGCAGGTTTTCTACCTGGTGCAGGCGGCTGCGCTCCACCTCGGGCGCGGCCGAAAACCCGGTGATGCCCATACCCAGCAAGGCCGGCGTGTTGGGCATGGCCCGCATCACCTGCCGGTGGCTGAGCTCGCGCTGCAGGCGGGCCATGGGAATACCGGCCATAATGGATACCACTACCTGCCCGGGCTGCAGCACGGCCCGCAAACCGGCGGCCACCGTGCCAAAATCCTGGGGCTTCACGGCCACAAATACCACGTCGTAGTCGCCCACGGCGGGGCTGAGCTCGGCCACGGGCAGGCCGGGGTGCGCGGCGGTGAGGCGCTGGCAGTGCGTGAGGTGGCGGCCCAGCAGCAGCAGGTCGGCGCGGCTCACAAGGTTGTAGTGCAGAAAGGCTTTGGCGAAGGCCATGCCCATGTTGCCGCAGCCCAAAATGGCAATCCGAAGGGGTTTCATACCGAAGCAGCCGTGACGGCCAGTAGGTTCAGGCGGGCAACATAAGCAGGAATCGGCAAAGGCCGGCCAGGGCACTGGACCAGGACAGCGGATGCCCACTCGGCCTCACCCGCTGCTTACCGCTTGTGTTGAAACCGCTGGGTAGGCTCCCAGACGGTGGTTTTCACGCCCCGCAGAAACCGCCAGCACCCCAGCAGCAGGGCCAGGTTCATGCTGTAGAAATGGGTGATAAAGCGCAGCAGCCGAAGGTGGATGCCCAGCCGGTGCAGCGCCCCATCCAGCAGCAGCAGCGCCGGGGCGGCCATCTGCCCGGCCAGCATCAGCTGGTAGAACCAGCCCCCGCCGCGCAGCACCAGCACCGCATTGCACAGCAGCATAAGCACCAGCAGCAGCGGCGTGAGCCAGCGCAGCACCTTGTGCGACCAGTACGCGAAGCTCACGCCCCGCCAGGGCGGCCACAGCAGCCGCTGGAACGCTACCAGATTCTGGAAGTTGC
Source organism: Hymenobacter sp. 102 (assembly GCF_049949205.1). Lineage (NCBI taxonomy): Bacteria > Pseudomonadati > Bacteroidota > Cytophagia > Cytophagales > Hymenobacteraceae > Hymenobacter > Hymenobacter sp. 102. The sequence continues at coordinate 419,128 of NZ_CP188172.1, read as the reverse complement.
CGGCCGAAATGCGGGCCTTGCGCCGGAACTCCTCCGGCAGCTTGTCCGACACATCCTCGTGGCACACGGCCGCCAGCTCGTTGAGGGCCTGGTAGCCATCCTGCAGCACGGCCATTGAGATGAAGAAATCATCGACGATGAAGGTGCGCGGGGCCGGGTGGTAGCAGGCGCGGCGCACGGCAAAACAGCCGCCGAAGGCCCCAATCATGCTACCCCACACCACGCCTTCCTGGTACTTGATGAGGTTTTCGCGCTCCAGGTAGGCTTTTTCCTGGCCCGAAATACCGTCGTGGCGGTGGTCGGGGTTGAGGATGTTGCCACCCACCTGCCCTACCCGGGGGTTGCGGAAGTGCTTGACGAGGTGGTAGAGCGTATCGGGCGTGAAAAACACGTTGGCGTCGGTGAGTACCAGCACGGGGGCCGTAGCCTCCCGCGACAAGGCATCCATCACGCCGGGCTTGCCGGTGCGCTGCCCGAACGGCCGGAACCGCAGCCGCGGGTACTCGCGGGCCAGCCGCTCCACCAGGGCGTTGGTACCGTCCGAGGAGTTATCGGAGCCGATGTAGAAGGTGAGCTTCTCGGGCGGGTAGGTGGTGGCGAAGGTGGAGCGGATTTTCTGCTCAATCACCTGCTCCTCGTTGTACACGGCCAGCAGCACATCCACGGCCGGCAGCTCGGGGCTGTCGGGCGCGTATACGTTGGCGTTCTGGTGACGGCCCCGGGCCAGGCGGGCCAGCAGCAGCGGGAACAGCACATAAGTGTGGGCTACCAGTCCCAGCCCGCCCCAGAGGCCGGCCGCCGCCAGGGCCTCAGGAAGCGGCAACACGGGGCGCGGGCTGCAGAATGGTGTACAAATCGACGAAGCTCTCCACCACCCGGCGGTTGTCGTAGAGGCGGACAATGGTGCGGGCGGCTTCCTCCCCGATATCCGTGTGCCCCAACTCACCGCGGTAGAAGCGCCCCAGGTGCGTGAGCCATTCCCCGGGCGAGTCGCCGAGCACGATATCGAAGCCGGGCCGCACGTGGATGCCCTCAGCTCCCAGCCCGGTGCTCAGGATGCACTTGCCCAGGGCCATGCCCTCAATAATCTTGATGCGCATGCCGCCCCCGCTCAGCAGGGGCACCAGCATCAGCTCGTACTGCTGCATAAACGCCGCCGCCGACTCCACGAAGCCGTGCACCGTGACGCCCGGCACCTGCAGCTGGGCAAACCGCTCGGGCAGGTTTTTGCCGGCCAGATGCAGCTCCAGCTCCGGAAACTGCACCCGGGCCGCGGGCCACACCTCCCGCAGAAACCAGTCGAGCCCCTCCTGGTTGGGCAGCCAGTCGAAGGAGCCAATCATGAACAGGGTGCGGGGCCGGGGCCGCACGGTCGCGTCGCGCCGGAAGCGGCTGAGGTCCACGCCGGCCGGAATGAACACTACGGGTTCTTGGCACCCGATCTGGCGCATCCGCTGCTGATCGGCCTCCGTTATGGCGGCCACGGCGTCGAAACGGGTCAGCATCCAGTGTTCAAACCATTTCAGACGGTGCGCGAGCTTGCTTAAATACCACTTCTTGAGCGGATTGCTGGTATGCTCAGCTAGTTGCTGCCAAATTGTGTACTCCAGGTTATGCGCCCGCAAAATGACGGGCGGCAGGTGCCGCCAATTTGGCCCATCAGAGATTGTGCGCTCCACCCAATACCCGGCGTACCAGGCCACGAAGGTACCTTCCAGCTGCACCACGTCAAACTGCTCCTGCGCCAGCAGTTCGGCCAGCTTCGCCTTTACCGCGTCGCTCACGAACCGCTCCACGTTGTAGGGCAGCTGGCTAAATAGTAGGTTGCGCAGCGCTTTCACCGGCGAGAGGTTGGTGTTCACGTCCACGGTAATCAGCCGCACGTTGGGGCCCAGGTGGTCGAGCACGGTGGCGGGCTGGTGGTGCTTGGGCGTGTTGATGGCCAGCACCGTCACGCGGTGGCCGGCCCGGGCCAGTCCGGCGGCCACGTCGTACATGGCAATGGCCCCGCCATCGGTGGGCGGGTACGGAACGCGCGGACAAAGCTGCAGAATATGCACGAAGGAAAGGGGCTGGTCAGGCTGCAAAGCTACAAAGTGGCGGCCCGTTACAAAGCAGCGCCTGCCCCGCCTCCAACGAACCGGGTAGCGCGAAGCTTTGGCCTCGCGTACCGTTGCGCGTGAAACGCCGCACCGGGCAGCTATGCGCGAAGCAAAGGCTTCGCGCTACTTACTGGCTACCGACGGAACTGATCGAGCAGGCTGGTAATCTGCTCGTCGGTGCCCAGGAACAGGAAAATGTCGCCGGCCACGGGTACGATGTCGGCGGAGGGGCTCACGGTGAATTCGCCGCGCTGGTGCTTGAGGCCGATGACGGTGGCCCCGGTACGGCTGCGGATGTCCAGCTCCCGGATACTCAGGCCCCGCCACTCGCCGCGCAGCTCCTCGGTGCGCAGCTCTTCCAGCCGCAGCTTGTTGGGGCCCAGGCCCGAAATCATGTCCAGAAACCGGATTACCTCGGGCCGGGTAATGAGATTGGCCATGTGCGAACCGCCAATTTCGTCGGGCATCACCACCGAGCTGGCCCCGGCCCGCAGCAGCTTGGTTTCGGAGCTTTTGAGGCTGGCCCGGGCCACAATGGTGATATCGGGGGCCAGCTCGCGGGCCGTGAGCGTCACAAACACGTTGTCGGCGTCTTTGGGCAGGGCCGTGATGAGGGCGCGGGCCCGCTCCACTCCGGCGGCACGCAGGGTATCATCGAGGGTGGCGTCGCCGAAAACCGCGGCCACGGCCTCCCCGGTCAGTTCAGTGGCTTCTTTCAGCAGGGCTTCACTCTGCTCTACCACCACCACATCGGCCCCGCTGCTGCGCAGCTCATGGTAGGCCTTACGGCCATTGCGGCCAAAGCCGCACACAATCACGTGGCCCGAGTAGCGGCGGATTTCCTGGTCGTTTCTGAGCATGGCAAACATAGAGCGCAGGCCTCCGTCGAAGATGTAGGTGGTGAGCACCGACAACAGGTAGGCCAGCATCAGCAGGTTAAAGAAGATATAGAACGAGACGAACAGCCGCCCGGCCCCCGACAGCGGGTGCAGCTCGCCGAAGCCTACCGTCGAGACGGTAATCATCGTCATGTACAGTGCGTCGGGCAGGGAGTAACCCTCAATCCACATGAACCCACCAATGCCCACGGCCAGGCTAACTGCCGTGAGGGCCAGCGCGCCCACAAAACGGCTCAGGTTGAAGCGTTGCCACACCGTGCGCAGGTAGCGCAGCGCGGCGGACTGGACAGGCGGAGGGGCAGGCATGTTGCAAAGATAAAACGACTCGCCCGAGCGTAAAACACGCTGATTTCACCCTGTCAGGACTAGGGCGGCGTTATCCTGACCGGGTGCAGGCAGGCCAGCAACCTGGGTTACATAGCCGCCCGCGGAATTACCGTACCCAGCATATTGGCCAGCTGGTTGTCCATCTGCTTAAGCAGGTGAATGGTTTGCAGGTTTTCCATCAGGGCGGCATCATCCATGGGATGGCGCAGGGCTTCGAGGCGGGCGGCCAGCTCCCGCTCCACGTTCACCTTGTTGAGGCGCAGGATGGCGTTGTCGCAGGCGGTTTGCAGCAGGTCCAGCTCCCGGGGTACGTGAATCTGGTGGGTGGTCCAGTTAGGGCTGAGCTCGTACTTCTCGGTAGCCAGCTCGGCCACCAGCGCCCGGATATCGGAGCGGCCATGCTGGATGAGGGTGCGCACCTCGGGCCAGCGGCCCTGCTCCAACTCCTCGCGGCACAGGTGCAGCAAATCGGCGTACAGGCCGGTTTTGAAGTTGGTATCCTCCAGCTGCTCCAGCAGATACTGGGCCACCGATACCTCCGGGGCCAGGGGCTGGGGTGAGTACAGCAGCAACAGCCGTACTACCTCCCGCTCGCACTGGGCCAGCACGTCGGGCACGGGCTCCAGCTCCTCGGGAGTGAGACTCAGCAGGTCGCCGCCCCCGCCCATCAGGTCCTCGGGCGAGGCCCCGTACATCAGGGCTTCGGCCTCTTCCTCGGGACTCAGGGGCCGCGGGGTCGGGCGTTGTCCGCCACCGCCCGCCGCCTGCTGATTTCCGCTGTAGCCACTGGCACTGCCCGCCGCCCCGCTCCCGCTGCTGTTCTGGCCACCGGCGGCTTTCTGGGAAGCGTTGCGCACCAGCTTGTTGTACTCCGTAATGAGCACCTGCTCATCAATACCGAACGCCTGCGAGGTTTGCTGCAGAAACACCTGCCGCTTAATCGGGTCGGGCACTTTGCCGATGCTCTGCAGCACGTCGCGGATGGCTTCGGCCTTCTTCACCGGGTCCTGGGCGGCTTCGCGGCTCACCAGGTCGGTTTTAAACTGAATAAAGTCCTGGCTGGCTCCTTCCAGATGCTCTTTGAAGCGCTGGTCGCCTACTTTGCGGATGTAGCTGTCGGGGTCGTCGCCATCGGGGAACAGCACCACGCGCACGTTCAGGCCGCCTTCCAGCAGCATGTCAATGCCGCGCAGCGAGGCCCGGATGCCGGCCGCGTCGCCGTCGTAGAGCACCGTCACGTTGTCGGTGTAGCGCTTGATGAGGCGAATCTGCCCGTCCGTCAGCGAGGTACCCGATGAGGCCACCACGTTCTTGATGCCGCCCTGGTGCAGGCTGAGTACATCGAGGTAGCCCTCCACCAGGTAGCACAACTCCTCCGAGCGAATAGGCTGCCGGGCCTGGTAGAGCCCGTAGAGGACATCCGACTTGTGGTAAATCTCCGACTCGGGCGAGTTCAGGTACTTGGCCGTTTTGTCGTTGGGCTTGAGCGTGCGCGCCCCGAAGCCGATGACGCGACCCGAAATGTTGTGGATCGGGAACATCACCCGGCCCCGGAACCGGTCGTAGCGCCGGCCGGTGTCCTGCCCGTTGTCGTCCTCGCGGCGAATCACAAGGCCGGTTTTCTCCAGGTACTTCTGCTCGAAGCCCGCCGCCGTGGCCGATTTCAGCAAATCGTCCCACTGGTCGAGCGAGTAGCCCAGCTCGAAGGTTTTGATGGTGGCCTGGTTAAGCCCGCGCTGGCGCAGGTAGCTCAGCCCAATGCCCTGGCCCTCGTCGGTGTTGAGCAGCAGGTGGTGGTAGTGGCTCTTGGCCCAGTCCGACACGATGAACTGGGAGTCCTTCTCGTTCTGGGCCAGCTGCTGTTCGGGCGTCTTTTCCTCCTCCTGAACATCGATGCCGTACTTTTTGGCCAGGTACTTCAGGGCCTCCACGTAGCTGGTGCCCTCAATATCCATGATGAACTGCACCACCCCGCCGGCCTTGCCGCACCCGAAGCACTTGTACAGCCCCTTGGCCGGGGCCACCGAGAAGCTCGGCGACTTCTCGTGGTGAAACGGGCAGCAGGCCCACATATTCTGGCCCTTGCGCTTCAGGCTCACAAAATCCCCCACTACCTCCACAATGTCGGCGTGGTGAATAATCTGATCAACGGTTTCTTTGGGGATGCGGGCCAAGGCGGTGCGGGCAATAGGGTGGCACTGAACGGAACCCCAAAGGTAGGCAGGATCAGCCGCGTAGTAGCACGTCTTGGCTGTAGAGACGCGCCACCTCGCGGCTCTACGCCTCTACGCCACCAGCCTAGAAATTCCGGCTGGCGGTGGTTTCGGGGATGATGACCACGTAATCGAACCCCAGAATGGTGGCCTGCAGCTCCTGGGAAGCAACGGGCAGCCCCTTACGCACCAGCGCCCGGCGCAACGGGCGCACGTCGAACACCTGCCAGGCCGCGCCAGCCGCCGAGGCGGCCATGAAGGGCTGCACCATGGGAGCCTCGGCATTGGAGTACGGCACGGCATTCTTGCTGAAATCTTCCGGGTTCTGGCCCCCCACCTGCTGCCCTTGTTTACCGATAATGAAAATGTGCAGCGTTTTCTGGTCGTGGACATCGGCCAAGTTTACCATCAGATTACCCACATCATAAATGTCGCCCCAGATGCTGCGGCCCCGGCCCACGTGGTAGGCCCCGAATTTGAACAGCATGGGCGGCAGCGGCTGCGCAGTGGGCTGATACGGCTGCAGCTCCTGCAGCAGGTTGCGCTTCATCAGGTTAATGCGCGTCTGGTGGCCGCCAGGTTTGCCGGCCGCATTGGTACGGAAGATGGCCTCACTGGCTTCCAGGTCCTGGAGCATCTGGCGCACCGGCGCTGGCTCGGTGCGGGTAAGGCTGCGCAGGCTGTCCAGCAGGGAAGGCCGCAGGCCGTTGATGCTGACGCCGCCGTAGTTGCCGGCTACCAGCGCGGCCCGGTCGCGGGCCTGGATGGCGGCGGACTGCTGACGTAGGTAGGCGCGGGTGGTTTTACTCTTAACCTGCTCGGCCATCAGCGCCAGCGTGCGGCCCACGGCGGCGAAGCCCAGCTGATCAATACCCACAATGGCCGCGTTCCGGGCCCGTAGTGAGCGGGCCAGCTCAAACTCCTCGGCCCAACTGTAAAACGACAAATCCATGGGGTACTGCCGCAGAAAGGCCGAAGGCAGGCCGGGCTGGGCGGTCAGGCGGGTGAGGTCCTGGGCTTGGTACCGGTCGATTTCCGCCACGTACACTTTGGGCTGCATCACCTCGGCCACTGCCTGCGCAAACACCGGAATCTGGGCCATGCCGTGGTCCTCACCCAGCAGCACCACGGCGCTCTGCCGGATGTCGCGCTGCAATTTCTCCCAGCCTGGCCCCCCGAACTGGGTACCGCTTTGCGTCAGAGTAAATTGATTGGCGCGCACCAAGCGCTGAAAGGCCGTATCGGCGGGAGCCTGGGCGCGGGCCTGGTAGCTGCCAGCCACCAGCCCCACCGCGGCAGTTAGCCGGACCAGCCGGCGGCACAAAGCGTAATCGAGCATGAGAACAAGTGTAATAGAATAGCGAAGTGCCTCCAAGATAGGGAACGGGCTCGTAGGGCCGGAACGCCCTGGTGCGCCGCCGGCAACCACCGGCCAGGTTTCCGGGTTATCTTTGCGCTTTGCATTCGCCTTTTCTTCGCTGACTATAATGGAACCCATCACCAAAGAAGCCGTCCTCAAGGCTCTGAGCTACGTGGAAGAGCCCGACCTGGGCAAAGACCTCGTGACACTCAACATGATTGAGGATGTGCAGATTGACGGCCGCCGCGTATCGTTCACGGTGGTGCTCACCACGCCCGCCTGCCCCCTCAAGCAGCTCATTCACGACGCCTGCGAGCGGGCCATCCACACGATGGTGGACCCGGGCGCCGAGGTGGTGATTGTGATGACCTCGCGCGTGACCACCATGCGCCAGAACCGTGACCTGCTGCCCGGCGTGAAAAACATTATTGCCATTGCCTCGGGCAAGGGCGGCGTGGGCAAAAGCACCGTTACGGCCAACCTGGCCATTGCCCTGGCCAAATCCGGCGCTAAAGTGGGCCTGGTGGATGCCGATATCAGCGGCCCCAGCATGCCCCTGATGTTTGGCGTGATGGACGCCCGGCCCCACGTATTTCAGGGCCCCGATGGCAAAAACCTCATTCAGCCGGTGGTGGCCCACGGCGTGAAGCTGATGAGCATCGGCTTCCTGGCCCCGGCCGAATCGGCCATTGTGTGGCGCGGCCCGATGGCCTCCTCGGCCCTCAAGCAGTTCATCACGGAGGTGGACTGGGGCGAACTGGACTACCTGCTCCTGGACATGCCCCCCGGCACCTCCGACATCCACCTGACCATGGTGCAGACGGTGCCCGTCACCGGCTCGCTCATCGTAACCACGCCCCAGAAAGTAGCCTTGGCTGACGCCGAAAAGGGTCTGCAGATGTTCCGGTTGCCGCAAATCAACGTGCCGGTGCTGGGCATTGTGGAGAACATGGCCTGGTTTACGCCCGCCGAGCTGCCCGATAACAAGTACTTCATCTTCGGCGAAGGCGGCGGCGTAGGGCTGGCCGCCAAGCACGAGGTGCCGCTGCTGGGCCAGATTCCGCTGGTGCAGAGTATCCGTGAGCACGGTGACCAGGGCACGCCCGCCATCCTGGAGGAAAACACGTCGGCCGCCGCCGTCTTCGCCCAGTTGGCCGAGGACCTGGCCCGGCAGGTGAGTATCCGCAACGCCATGGCTCCGAAAACGAACATCGTGGAGATGAAGTCGTAACAGGCACCGCGCCCCAGGGCTTCAGCCCTGGGGGCCTGCGCTTCTCCTGAACTTCTCCCCGTTCCGGCCGGTTTACCGTAGCGTCGGGCGAATGTTCTACCTTTGCTTTCGTATTGCCGACGCTGGCGGGCCCTTTTGCCACCCGCCCAGCGTACAACCCAGTGAAACTTCCGTTATGACCGTATCACCCGCCGTGGAAACCCATCCGCTCCTGCCCCGCATCGAACAGGCCCTGGATACTATCCGGCCCTACCTGGCCGCCGACGGAGGCAACGTGCGCGTGCTGGACATTACCGACGATATGGTGCTGCGCTTGGAACTGCTCGGGGCCTGCGGCACCTGCCCCATGTCGCCGATGACGCTGAAAGCCGGCGTGGAGGAATCGGTGAAGAAGGCCGTGCCCGAAATCCGGGCCGTGGAGGCCATCAACCTCACGCCCATGTCGGCCCAGCCCGCCGGCCAGACCGGGCACCCCCAGTCGCCCGCGCCGGTACCCACCCCGCAGTTCTAAGCTTCTTAGAGTTACATACAGCAGCGCCCCGCTCCTGCCGGTTTTCCGGTTGGGGCGGGGCGCTGTGAGTTTTAGGCTAGCGGATTTGAGAAGTATGGGGTTAACGGCAGCAGGTTTGAGCATTACAGATATACACTGGCCATCAATAGCATTGAAACCTACACTGCACCTTGATCCTGAGGCAATTGCTTTTTTCTCTTATTGAAAATATAAATCCACAGAAGCACAGCCAAGACAGTAAAAACAAAGGCCAAAGCAGTAAAAAACGACTGAAAACCTCTTGCCTCATTGCTCATATGCTGTCCTGAATATTGTATTAACCCTTCTATGCTAATTGCAATGAAAAGCAAAGAAATCAGTGAAAGGATAGTAGCTATTATGATCAGTACAATTCTCACAGGTGCAAAATTATTACGGTTTTGTGATGACGCACAGCATCTTCTATCGGCTCCCTATTTCGGTTATAGCTCCAGCAGACACTCCATAACTCAAACAAACCCTTCCGAATTAGTTGCGGCAATACGTGGCAGAAGCTACGGCACAAGATAGCGGCTTCATAGCATTATGCCTCGATTACCGGCATTCCGCCCGGCCCGCTACCTTTGCCGCTCCTACCATCAACTTTCCACCCCGAATGGCTAACCCCAACGACCCCGCCCTGCACTCCTGGATTGATATTGCCCCCGGCAGCGACTTTCCCATTCAAAACCTGCCGTTTGGCGTGTTTGAGACGGAGGAGCGGGGCCCACGGCTGGGCGTAGCCATTGGCGAGTACGTGCTGGATTTGTACGCCGTAGCCCAGTTCGGCTTCTTTGATGACCTGGAGCTGGGCGCGAAGATGCCCAAGGTGTTCCGGCGCCGCTCCCTCAACCAGTTTATTGCCCTGGGCCGGCCGGCGTGGCGGGCCGTGCGCCAGCGCGTATCGGAGCTGCTGCGCCACGACAACGCCGCCCTGCGCTCCGATGAAGTGATGCGCGAGTGCCTGCTGCGCCAGCAGGAGGTGCGGATGCTGCGCCCCGTAAAGTCGCACAACTACACCGATTTTTACAGCAGCATCGAGCACGCCACCAACGTGGGCATGATGTTCCGCGACCCGGCCAACGCTTTGCTGCCCAACTGGCGCCACATCCCCATCGGCTACCACGGCCGGGCCAGCAGCATCGTGGTAAGCGGCACCGACGTGCGCCGGCCCAACGGGCAGCGCAAGGCCCCCGATGCCGCCGCCCCCACCTTCGGCCCCTCGCAGCAGCTGGATTTTGAGCTGGAAGTGGGCTTCATCGTGGGCAAGGGCACGCACCTGGGCGAAACCGTGCCGATTCAGTACGCCGAGGAGCATATTTTCGGGCTGGTGCTGTTCAATGATTGGAGCGCGCGCGACATCCAGAGCTGGGAATACGTGCCACTGGGGCCGTTTCTGGGCAAGAGCTTCGGCAGCAGCGTGTCGCCGTGGGTAGTCACGCTGGATGCCCTGGAGCCCTTCCGGGTGGCCGGCCCCGTGCAGGAGCCCGAGCCCCTGCTGTACCTGCGCCAGCCCGGCCAGCACAACTTCGATGTGCACCTGGAAGTAGCCATTCAGCCCGACGGCGGCCCCGAAACTACCATTTCCCGCTCCAACTTCGGGCTCATGTACTGGAGTATGGCCCAGCAACTCACCCACCACGCCTCCAACGGCTGCAACCTGCAGGTGGGCGACCTGTACGCCTCGGGCACCATCTCCGGTTCCACGCCCGACTCGCTGGGCTCGATGCTAGAGCTGGCCTGGCGCGGCACCCGCCCGGTGCCGCTGGCCGATGGCTCGGAGCGCAAGTTTTTGCAGGACGGCGACCGGGTAACCATGCGCGGCTACTGCGAAAAGGACGGTTTGCGCATCGGGTTTGGGGAGGTGACGGGCCAGGTGCTACCGGCTCCACAACTCTAGGCTGTTTCGAAAGCATTCCGTGACCATGTCGCCCGGTTTTCCATAAGGAAAGCCGGGCGACGTGGCGTTATGGGGTTGTGGCCGCAGGTGCTCGGTATTAATACCCTAATCGACTGGTATTAATACCTAATTCGGGTATTCCAGCAGCTTTAAGAAGAACCTTGCGGGCAGGGGCTAGTACTATGCAGGACTACCTCTGCCCTATTCCGGGATGGTCTGCCGCAGGCAGCATGGCCCCGCCTACAGGCAGCAAAAACAAACTTCCATTCGTTCTCTAAGTCCACCTGTATGTTAGCAATGGATTACCGGGGCCCCAAGCGGGTCCGCGCCATTCAGAAACCCATGCCCGAGATAAAGCATCCGCAGGATGCTATTGTGCGGGTATTGCGCACCTGCATCTGCGGCTCCGACCTGCACCTGTACAACGGCAACGTACCTGATACCCGCGTGGGCTCTACCTTCGGCCACGAGTTTGTGGGCGAGGTGGTGGAAATTGGCTCCGAGGTGACCAAACTCAAAACCGGCGACCGGGTGATTGTGCCCTTCAACATTGCCTGCGGCGAATGCCACTTCTGCCGCCAGGGTATGTTCGGCAACTGCCACGAATCCAACACCGAGGCGTCGGCTGTGGGGGCCATTTTCGGGTACTCCCACACGGCAGGCGGCTTTGATGGCGGCCAGGCCGAGTACACCCGCGTGCCTTACGCCAACGTCGGCCCTACCATCATTCCGGAGGGTATGGACCTGGACGACGCCGTGCTGCTCACCGACGTGGTGCCTACCGGCTACCAGGCCGCCGAAATGGCCGGCATCCAGACCGGCGACACGGTGGTAGTGTTCGGAGCCGGTCCCATCGGCATCATGGCCGCCCGCTGCGCCTGGCTGTTCGGGGCCGGCCGCGTCATCATCATCGACCAGGAAGACTACCGCCTGGAGTTTGCCCGCAATTACTCCTACTGCGAGGCCTACAACTTCCGGGAAATGAACGACCCGGTGGTGTTCATCAAAAAGATTACCGACTGGATGGGGGCTGATTGCGTGATTGATGCCGTGGGGGCCGAGGCCGCCGGTAATACGATGCAGACTATCACGGGCCGCAAGCTGCTGCTGCAGGCCGGCTCGGCCACGGCCCTGCACTGGGCCATCAACTCCGTGAAGAAAGGCGGCGTAGTGAGTATTGTGGGCGTGTACGGACCTACTGACAACCTGATTCCGATTGGCAACGTGCTCAACAAGGGCCTCACCATCCGGGCCAACCAGGCCTCGGTGAAGCGCCTGCTGCCCCGCCTGATCGACCACGTGCAGAATGGTGTACTCAACCCCAAAGGCCTGATTACGCACCGCCTGCCCCTGGAAGAAGTGGCCGATGGCTACCGCATGTTCTCGGCCAAGCTCGATAACAACATTAAAACTGTGCTGCTCCCTCCCACCGCCAACCAGTAACGCTGCCCTCATCATGGAAAACAAGCGAACCGACCCCACCCAGATTAAAGGCTGGGGCATAGATGCCGACCCCAAGAACGACCCCACCTACCCCATGCGGGACCGGATGAACGTGAGCCAGGACCCGGACAGCAAACACCGGCCTGCCTCCCTTCAACCCGTAACGACGGAAGTGCTACGCTCCATTGAGCGGCCCAACATATCGGCGGTATTTGGCACGCCAGCCCCGCCACGAGGCCTTAGCGGCCTGATTCGGCGGGCCGCTTTCCATTACAGCGAAAACCGTTACCGGCACTGGCTACCCCTCATCGTGGCCGACCGGGTAAACGTGATAGAGGGGATTGTAGGCGACTTAGCACATGGTAAAGTCCCCAATATCTGGGCCGAAAAAGGCTATGATGTGGAGTGGAAGTATAACCGCACTGCCTTTATTACCAAGATGTCCATTATCGGGGCCATTACGGCTGGAATGGTGGTGTGGCTGTCGTCGGGCAAGAAAGAAAAAAAGGCTCTCCTGAAGAAAAATTACCTGAGCCGATATTAAAAGTTCCAGTTGCTTTTGCCTGATAAAAAAACGCCTCAGCTTTTCAGCTGAGGCGTTTTTTTGGAGCAGCGCCACGTAGTCACTGGCTGTGTAGCCCCCCTCCAGTTACTTTTTGCCCTTGATAATTTCCTCTACCACGGCCGGATCGAGCAGGGTAGTCGTGTCGCCGAGGGAACTGGTTTCGCCTTCGGCCACCTTACGCAGGATGCGGCGCATGATTTTGCCGGAGCGGGTTTTAGGCAGGCCCGATACCAACTGAATCTTGTCGGGCTTGGCAATTTTACCGATTTCGGCCACTACGGTTTCAATAATGCTGGCTTCGACGTGGGCTTTGTCGGAGTCCCGCTCACATGCTCCGTCACGGCAAATCACGTAGGCGTAGATGCCCTGGCCCTTTACATCGTGGGGGTAGCCCACCACGGCCGATTCCACCACGTTGGGGTTCTGGTTGATGGCGTTTTCGATTTCGGCCGTGCCGAAGCGGTGGCCTGATACGTTAATCACGTCATCCACGCGGCCAATGATGCGGTAAAGGCCCTGCTCGTCGCGGCGGGCCCCGTCGCCGGTGAAGTAATAGCCGGGGTAAGCGCTGAAATAGGTCTGCACGGCCCGCTCATGGTCGCCGTAAGTGGTCCGGATGATGCCGGGCCAGGCCTGCTTGATGGCGAGGTAGCCCTCCTGGTCGTTACCCTCAATCTCCTGGCCTTCCTGCGTGAGCAGCACGGGCAATACGCCCGGCAGCGGCAACCCGGCCCGGGCCGGTACGCTGGGCGTAATGCCCGCCAGCGCCGAAATCATGATGCCGCCGGTTTCCGTCTGCCACCACGTATCCACAATGGGGCAGCGCTCCTTGCCCACGTGGGTGTGGTACCAGTGCCAGGCCTCCTCGTTGATGGGCTCCCCCACCGAGCCCAGCACCCGCAACGAATCGAGCGAGTAGCTGAGCACGTTGTCCAGGGGAGCGGCCATGAGGCTGCGGATGGCCGTGGGCGCGGTGTAGAAAATGCTGACCGAGTGCTTGTCAATCACCTCCCAGAAGCGGCCGGCATCGGGGTAGGTGGGCACGCCCTCAAACATGAGCGAGGTACTGCCGGCCAGCAGCGGGCCGTAGAGCAGGTACGAGTGGCCGGTTACCCAGCCAATATCGGCGGTGCACCAGTAGATGTCGTTTTCTTCTACCTGAAATACGTTGCGGAACGTGTAATCGGCCCACACCATGTAGCCGGCGGTGCTGTGCACCACGCCCTTGGGCTTGCCGGTGCTGCCCGAGGTGTAGAGGATGAACAGCGGGTCCTCGGCGTCCATTTCCTCGGCGGGGCAGGTTTTGGCCACGCCTTCCACTTCCTCGTGGTACCACACGTCGCGGCCTTCCTCCATCTGCACGGGCCAGCCCAGATGCTCCACCACCAGCACGCGGCGCACCGAGGGGCAGGTTTCCAGTGCTTCATCCACCACGCGCTTCACCGGAATCTGCTTGGGGCCCCGGTTGAGACCGTCGGAGGTAATGACCACGCTGGCCTGGGCATCGTTCACCCGGTCGGCAATGGCGGTGGCCGAGAAGCCGGCGAAAATCACCGAGTGAATGGCCCCAATGCGGGCGCAGGCCAGCACGGCCACGGCCAGCTGCGGAATCATGGGCATGTAGATGCACACCCGGTCACCTTTCTCCACGCCGTTGTTGTGCAGCACGTTGGCAAACTGGCACACCTGCTGGTGCAGCTCGCGGTAGGTTAGGCGCAGGTGACGCTCCTTGGGGTCGTTGGGCTCCCAGATAAGAGCCAGCTTGTTGCCGCGGGTAGCCAGGTGGCGGTCCAGGCAGTTTTCGGTGATGTTGAGGCGGGCCCCCTGGAACCACTCGTTGCGGCCGGCGGGCATATCGGAGCTGAGCACTTTATCCCACTTGCGCCGCCAGGTAAACGGGGCGGCCACGGAGGCCCAGAACTCTTCGGGGTGGTTGATACTCAGGTGGTAGGCTTCGTGGTAGCCTTCGATGCTACGGATGCGGGCGTGATCGGGCATGGGTGGCACTGGGGGTTTGATGGGGGCTTGAGTTGGCAAAAGATAGGAAGTTTGAGCTGGTAGAAGCCGTTAAGCGGGCATATTCAGCAGGTTTTTTACCATGGTCATAAGCTGACGAGTGCTGAAGGGTTTGGGAATGTACAGGTCGGCACCGGCTTCGTAACCTTTCTGGATGTCAGCCTCTTTGCTTTTGGCCGAGAGGAAAATGACGCGGGTTCCGGCCCGGTCGGGGCGCTGGCGCAGGTGGCGGCACACCTGGTAGCCATCCACATCGGGCATCATCACATCCAGCAACACCACATCGAAGGCCTGCTCATCCACCGCAGCCAGGGCCTCGGTGCCGTTACGGGCAATGCTGACCTGGTAGCCGCTTTTGCGCATCAGAAACTCCAGGGACATGACGATGTTGGGTTCGTCATCGACAATGAGTATGTGGGGCGTGTTCATGTCAATTAGTAATTAAGAATTAGTAATTAATAATTGCCAAAGGCGGCAAAGCCGATACACGCATGTTCACGATATAACCCTTCCTGCCAAGCTGCATGCAGCAGAGCAGAATCTGACTGTGTAAAAGAATTACTCATTACTAATTCCTAATTATTAATTAAAAAGGGCAGCTCCACCGAAAACCGGGCCCCTTGCTCAGGCTGGCTTTCCACCCAGATGCGGCCGGCGTGCAACTCCACAATTTTGCGCGTAATAGCCAGGCCAAGCCCCGAGCCCTCGGGCTTGCGGATGGTTTGGTGGCGGGCCTGAAAAAACTTATCGAAGATGAGCTGGTGAAACTCGGGGGCAATACCTTTTCCATTGTCTTGTACCGTAATGCGCAGGGCTGCCGACAGCACCTTCACCTCCACCGCAATGCGTCCCAACCCGCCGGCCCGGCACGACTTTACCGCGTTACTGAGCAAGTTCACCAGCACCTGCATGAGCCGGTCCCGGTCGCCGGGGAGTTGGGGCAGAGCGGGCGGCACGGCCAGGTCCAGCTGAATCTGCTTGTCGCGCAGGAGCTGGCCCACGGCTTCCAGGGCATCGGTTACCACGTCAGCCACATCCACCGGAGTAAGCTCCAGCGTGGCTTTACCCGATTCGTACTTCTCCAGATCCAGCACCAGCGTAATCAGCCGGCTTAACCTCTCCGACTCTTTGGTGATGGTGAGCAGGAAACGTTGGCGCTCTTCCTCCTCCACGTCGGGGTTATCGGAGAGGATTTCGGCCAGGGCGCGGATACTGGTGAGCGGGGTGCGCAGCTCGTGCGTGACGGTGTAGAGAAATTCGTCCTTGTGCTGGTCGAGCTCCTGAAGCTGGTCGTAGGCCTGCTGCAGCTGCTGGGTGAGGCGCTGGAGCTGGCGCTGCTGCTTCTGGAGCTGGCGGTTGGCTTCCAGCAGCTGCTGGCTTTCCCGCAAGATGCCCACCACGCTATCAAAGCTGATATCCTCCACCCCCACTGAGGAACGCAGCAGCAGCCGGGCCGAGGCCGGGCCGATGGAGCCGGCCAGCAGCTTTTCGGCGTAAGCCAGCAGGCGGGGGTCGGCCTGGGGCGGGGCTACGGCATCGGTTACGTGAGCATCGGGGAAGCGCGTCTCAAATACGCGCAACGCCTGGTTGGTCCGCTTCTTTCCGAGGAAGCCCACCAGCAGCGTCCGTACGTCGGGCAGGGCGGCGGCGCTGTGCCAGCCGGCCGGCCCTTCAAAACTAGTACCGTGGCGGAATACATTCACAAACAACTCGGCCTGGCGCTGCTCCAGAACCGAGGGCTGCCGCCGCAGTGACACGCCCACGTACAGCCCCAGGTTGAAAAACCAGCTCCAGAATAATCCGTGCGAGAGGTAGTCCAGCCCTTCTAGCCCGAACAACGCAAACGGCCGCAGCCAGCGGAATCCAAACAGTCCTTCCGTCAGCAAGGTATCCGGCAGCAAATCAGGCCCTACCATGGTGGGCAGCACCAGCGTGAAAAACCACACCGCAAAGCCCGCCGAAATGCCCGCCGTGGCTCCCTGGCGGGTGCCACCCTTCCAGTATAGTCCGCCCAGCACCACCGGCACAAACTGGGCCACCGCCGCAAACGAGACCAGCCCAATATTCACCAGCGGCAGTAAGTGCCCCACCGCCACATAGTAGCCAAACGCCAGCAGCAACACCAGCACCACGGCCATGCGGCGGCTATTAAGCGCCACCTGTCCCAGGCGGGCAAACCAGTGCGCCGCCTGGCCCCGGGCCGCCGGAATCCGCACCAGCAAGGGCATGAGCAGGTGGTTGCTCATCATCACGCTCAGGGCAATAGTTTCCACGATAATCATGCTGCTGGCCGCCGAGAGGCCGCCCAGGTAAATCAGCAGGGCCAGCCACGGGTGCCCGGCCTGCAGCGGCAGGGCCAGCACAAACGTATCGGCGTCGAAGCGGCCAGCCGCATCCAGGAGGCGGCCCCCGAAGGCCATGGGCAGCACCAGCAGGTTGATGACGATGAGGTAGAGCGGGAACAGCCACATGGCCTTGCGCAGGTGGTCCTCATTCACGTTTTCCACCACCGATACCTGAAACTGCCGGGGCAGCAGCAAAATGGCCGCCATGCTCAGTAACAGCAGCGTAAACCATTGTCCGGGCGTGGTACCGGCCCCGTCCAGCGTAAACAGGCGGCCCAGCTCAGGCCGGGCGGCGGCCCGCTCGAACACATCAGCAAACCCATTAAACAGACCGTACGTGACGAACAGCCCGGCCGCCAGAAACGCCACCAGCTTCACCAGGCTTTCCAGGGCCACGGCCAGCACCATGCCTTCGTGCCGCTCGGTGGCCTCAATGGAGCGCACCCCGAACACGATGGTAAAAAACGCCAGCGCCACGGTGGTATAAAAGGCCGAGCCCGCCGCCGCCGAAGCATCCTGCACCGGCAGGTTCAGGGTGGCCACATCCCGGGTCAGAATATCGAAGGAAGCGGCAATGGCCTTAATCTGCAAGGAAATGTAGGGCACCACGCCCAGCACGCATACCACCGTCACCAGGGCCCCCAGGCCGGCGCTTTTGCCGTAGCGGGCCGAGATAAAATCGGCAATGGAGGTGAGGCGCTGCCCGCGGCAGATGCGGATGATTTTGCGCAATACCAGCCAGGAGGCCGGGGCCATGAGCGTGGGCCCCAGGTAAATCCCAATGAACTCCAGCCCAAAATGCGCCGCCCGCCCCACCGAGCCGTAGTACGTCCAGGCGGTGCAGTACACGGCCATGCTCAGGGCGTACACGTAGGGGTTGCTCACCAGACTCCGCCGGGCCGCCGACCGCCGCTCCGCCGCATACGCTACTCCAAACAGCAGCACGAGGTAGCCGAAGGAAAAGCCAATGACAAGCAGGGAGGACATTTTTTGAGAGTTGAGTTATGAGTTAGAAGAGTTGAGTTATGAACTGGAAATCAGTAGGTGGGCGGCGGGGTTTGTTGGTGATTTCAAAGCAGGCTAGGCTGGCAACGATGGCTGGCTTTCCTACCTGATTGATACTTCATAACGCATCTCTCAAACCCTATCCCTCCTTCCGAATCAACCAGCCGGTGAGCAGTACCAGCAAACTCCACACAAGCAGCACGTAGAGGTAAAGCACCGGGATGCCGGCTACGCGGGCATCGTGGTTGAAAACGCCCAGGAAAGGAAAGTTGAGCAGCACGGCGAACAGCAGGGCTACAAACAGCAGCCGCTGTCCGCGGCGCTGCTCGCTTTTTTCGGGATGAGAGGCAGACATGGCGGCAAGTAAACGGATGATGAAATGCAACGCAATGCCAAGGCCGTTCATGGCGCCGTTCAGAGGATAACACCCCAGCCGGCCGGCCCTGAAGTGCAAAGTCCGCCGAACCAGCGGCACGGCGGACTTCCCAGATGCAAAGATTTCCTACCTGCTCCACTAGTCCATGATGCGCACGTTGCGCACGTCGCGCATGTAGGCAACACCAATAACGAAGCAGATTAGAGCTACAATGCACGGGTACGCCAGGCCAATGAGGCTGCTGTGGTCTTTAGCGAAAGTGCCTTCCGGCTGGGTAGTGGCCCACACGCCAATCCAGGTAGCCACCAGTGGCACAAAGCCCCCGAACACGCCGTTGCCGATGTGATACGGCACTGAGAGGCTGGTGTAGCGCACTTTGGTGGGGAACAGTTCTACCAGGTAAGCCGCAATGGGTCCGTACACCATCGTCACGAACAGCACCAGAATGAACGTCAGGGCAATCATGGCGGGCACATTCGGGGTGAGGGCTTTCATGACGGCGGGCACAGCTTTACCGGCAGCATCCACCGTGGCGGGCGTAATCTCAGTGAGCGGGCCGGCAAATGCCTTAATGCCGTAAAACAGCGGAATGGTAAACAAAGCCCCGCAGATCATACCCGTCATGATGATGCGCTTGCGCCCAATGCGGTCTGACAGGGAGCCGAAGTACACGAACAGCGGCGTGGCCAGCAGCATGGCCACTACCAGAATGGTGCTGGAATCCACAAGGTCCATTTTCAGAGTGTTATTCATGAAGGAATACGCCTGAAACTGGCTGGTGTAGAAGATTACGCCCTGGCCCATGGTAGCGCCGAACAAGGCAATGAGTACCAGCCGGCGGTTCACGGGGTTCATGAAGGAATCACGCAGCGGGTTGGTGCTGGTGGTGCCGGTGGCCTTGGCCTTGGCAAACAGCGGCGACTCGTGCAGCTTCCGCCGGATATAGTACGAGGCAATTACCAGCAAACCCGACAGCAGGAACGGTACGCGCCAGCCCCACTCCTTGAAGGCATCCTCGCCCATAATCTTGCGCGTCAGCACAATAACCGAGATGCTCAGAATAAGGCCGCCGGTGGCCGTAATTTGGATAAAGCTGGTGAAGTAGCCCCGCTTCTTATCGGGAGCGTGCTCGGCCACGTAGGTGGCGGCCCCACCATATTCGCCGCCCAGGGCCAGGCCCTGCAGCAGGCGTAGCACCACCACAATCAGGGGCGCGGCAATGCCAATGGTGTCGTAGCTCGGAATCAGGCCCGTGATGAACGTGGCCCCCCCCATAATCAGCAGCGTCACCAGGAAGGTGTATTTACGCCCGATCATGTCGCCGAGGCGGCCGAAGAACAGCGCCCCGAACGGCCGCACCACGAAGCCGGCCCCAAATACGGCCAGTGCCCCCAGCAACGAATCCTCCAGCTTGCCCGCGTGCCCAAACAGCACCGGCCCGATAATAGCCGCCAACGAGCCGAAGATGTAAAAGTCGTACCACTCAATAACGGTGCCCACCGATGAAGCGGTAATCACCTGCCAGATTTTGCTGGTGGAAACGGTGTTGTTGTCGTGGGCCACGGCATCATCGGCGGGTGCCGAGCCGCCCACGGGCACCGCGCCGGCATAGGCGCTGCGCTGCGGTTGGGTTTGGTCCATTGTAGTGGGATTTTAGGGTTGCTGATTGGTTTATCGGGAGTATGCGGTTCCGCGGCCGTCGGCAAGGCAGTAGAGCCGTCAGCGGGCCGGGCTTTCGGCGGGCGACGACCGAAGGGGTTACAGGGCTACCTGCGTCTGGAGGGTAATTTCGGGGCGGTAGCGCACGTTGTTCACGTTGGTGAAGTCAGGGCGGGCGCGGTAGTTGAGCGTGAATTTGGCGTTATGTCCATCCACGTAGAAGTTGGCCCCGGCATCGAAAATGTTTACGTTTTTCTGCTCGCCACTGCTGGTGCGCAGGCCCTCGTAGCCGGCCAGCAGGTGCGAGGCATAGGGCTGCACCCGCAGCTTGGGGCCCAGCAGGCTTTTGGGCAGCAGGTAGCCGGCCTGCACGTACCCCACATTGCCGGTACCGGAGTGCGGCACGGCGTTGCCGCGGCGGGCATCGGTGCCCCAGCCGGGGTTGGCTGCCCCAATAAAGCGCACGTGGTTGGGGCCCATGTTGTAGTTGTAGTACACGGCATAGGCAGTAAAGGCCGTACCGGTTTCCTTGTTAATGGGCGTATCAAAAAATACGTCGGCCGAGAACAGGGCAATGTCGTGCTTGTTGGTGGCCACGGTATTCAGCGCATTGGCACCGGCGGCCGTCGCGGCATCAATGGCGGTGGCATCCAGCACGCTGCTCGTCGGGCGGGAATACATGCCGTCCTTATTGTAGAAGAAGCCGGCCCCGATGTTGAATACACGCTTGGCTCCCAGGTACGTACCCACGTTGAAGGGCAGCAGATTGGCCTCCTGGTCCAGAAACTCGTAGCTGGCGTAGCCCTGGTACACGTGGTTGGTACCCTGCGGATTGTACTGCGCCACGTTACTGCCTGTATTTACCCGGGCGGTGCCCGTGCCGGTGGTGGTACCCAGGCCCAGCGGCGTACTGAACGCCCCGGTCTGGTTGGTCAGGAACGACTCATTCACTGACAGCACGTAATCCAGCTTGCCTACGCGGCCCTTGCCGTACACCCCAATGCCCCGCACAAACTGGTCGATGGCCTCAATGGTAGGCCAGTTGGTAAGCGGCGCGTCTAGGGTGAGGTAGTTGATAGTGCTGGAGCGCGTCATGCGCGAGAGGCCATTCTGGTAGTGCATGCCAGCCCCCAGATTCAGGTACTGGTTTACCTTGTACTCCACCACGGCTTCGTGCACGAACAGCTGGGGCTTCTTGCCATCCACGGTGGGGGCCGTACCGCCGCTCACGGCCGTCTGGTTGTTGATACCAATGTGGGTATATACCAGAAACCGCGGGTTCAGCTGCGAGAGCACAATCAGACGGGAGCGGCGCAGCGAGAAGTCAAGCTGGTCAGACTGGGGCTTGCCGGGGGCGCGCAGCGTGCCGGTGTTGTTTTTGGTGTAGCGGCTCCAGATCTGGTGCCAGGTAATAAACCGCAGATACTTGGTACCATCGGCCGACAGGTTTACCTTCATTCCGGAGCCGTAGGGCACCGTTTCAGTGGGCGTGGTAGCGGGTGCCGCCACCACCGGGCCGGGCGGGCCGGGCGGAGGCATTGTGGGGGCGCCGGGCGGTGGTGGCGGCGTTACCTGGGCAGCGGCCCCGGCGGCGGCCAGAAGCGCGCTCAAGGTTAGAGCGTAGCGGGTACACAACATACAGCAGGGTGGATTGGGATGAGGCGGCAAAACACCACTGTCCGGCCACACAACGGCGGAAGTGGTGTTCCGAAGTAGAAAAATCCCCGCCGATAAGCCGAAACCTAGCTATACTTGTGCTAAGCATCTATAGCCCTAGGCTTGCTTAAAACGCTCCCATTTGATCATCATGTACTTATCACCCAACTCTGTTACAATCAACCCCGCTGCTTTCAGATTTTCAGGTTTCTGAAAGAACTCCGCCAGCTCCTTCTGATTGAGAATTTTGTAGGTCGGGTGATAATCCGTCTGGCGCGGGGCCTTCACGCCGTACTTCTTCACCCAGTTCATCACCGACACGTGGCTTACGCCCAGCAGCCGCTCAATTTCCCGGTAGCTTACCCCTTCTACGTACAGCTGCAAGGCCTTAATTACGTAATACGAGCTGGTTTCCTTGCCCGTTTTGGCCACTGAATAATGGTAGCCACAATTCTTGCACTTGTACCGCTGCCGCCCGCCTACTACCCCACTTTTAGTAGCTTCCATTGATTCGCACTTGGGACAACGCAACTGGGACATGGCAGGGTGAGTAAGGACTTACAAAGCAACTATAGCTATTTAGTAAACATATACTAATTTAGCAATAAAATAGTTTTCAATACTTCATACTACGCATGGGGGCACTAAAGCATCGTCGCGGTACCTACTGCCGAGACCACAAGAAAATACGCGGCGGCAAGCGGCGACTAAAACGCCTTTAGGCGGAAGGTACCTGGGCCGCACCGCTGTCTGTCGATACACTGCAGAACCGGCACTACTGCTATGAAAAGCTGGGGCTGCACCCCTGGCATTGGCACCACCGGCAGCCCCCGAAACAGGTGCGGCAGCTGGCCGCCCAGCATCTACTCACCACTTTCTTCGCCTGGCAGCCAGCCCTGGCTGCGCTAGCCGAACCAGTGTATGCTGCCGTGTGGTTGGCGGGGCCGGAGTTTGCGCACGGCTCCCAGGTAGTAGCGGGAATAGATGAAAGAACAGCGTATTACGAGACCATATTCGGGCAACCAGCCCCCAATGGCCCGCCCCTGCCCGCCGAATACCAGCAACTGCCCGATGCCGATAAGCTGACGTGGCAGACGTACCCCTGGGAAGTGGGCTATGATGCGGACGATTTTCCGGGTGGCTGGCCCGACAGCTTGCGCCGATACCCACACCATGAGCACACATATTCCGATGGTCGGCTCTTCCTGATCGTGCAAACCGGCTGGGTGTGGGTGGGGCAGCTGGCCGATGCTACTCCCCGGTAAAATCCAGATTATACAGCACATTCAACCGGAAGCCCTGGTTGATTTCGAACACGGGCCGCCCCGAAACCGGCTCCGGCACGGCGTGCTGACTGATCTGGTGCAGGTAGTTCAGTTCTACCTTGGCATTGTCCGCGAACTGGTAGCCCAGGCCGCCGGACAAGCGGTTCTGGTTGAACACATTATCGCCCACGTTGCGGCCAAAGCCGATGAACACCTCATCAAAAGCGTTCAGGTACCACTCCCCGTCTTCCACGGTAGGCCCCTGCAGCGGCCACTCCGCCGCCAGTTGGTAGCGGATGCGATTCTGATACTCCCAGGACTGTACCGCCCCCCGGCCCTCCTGGGCGCGGGTGCCCAGCCAACGCTGCTCCAGCCGTAGCCGGTGGTTCAGGGCAAGACGGCCCAGCTGGTCATCCAGGGAAATGTCTTC
Organism: Hymenobacter sp. 102; assembly: GCF_049949205.1. Lineage (NCBI taxonomy): Bacteria > Pseudomonadati > Bacteroidota > Cytophagia > Cytophagales > Hymenobacteraceae > Hymenobacter > Hymenobacter sp. 102. Next base: position 395,807 of record NZ_CP188172.1, on the reverse strand, counting down.
GTAGAGGCGATTTTCCGGCTCGGGACGGTTAGGCACCGTGGGGTAGCGGCCGTAGCGGTGGGTTTGGAAATAGGTGTAGCCGCCCGACGCTTTCACCCGCTCCGACAGCCGGCGCACCAGCCCCAGCCGCGCTAACTGCTGCTGCGGGGCCCAGTTGACACGCCGCCACTGGTACTCCGTGTGCAGGGCCCAATCAGGGCTAAGTTTGTGGTCGCCGGAATACACAACCCAAGCCAGCGTATTGTGGTCGAGCAGGCGGGGCGACTGGCCGAAGCCGACGGTAGTGAGCAGGCAGCCAGCCAGCAGGAGAGCGTATTGTTTCATTCACGGCACCCGCAAAGGGCGGGGTCAAACGAAGGCAGTACGCCCCCAAACAGCCTGGGGTTGGTATGGTGACCGAATTTTACCGGCCCGCCACTACGGCCAGCAGGGCATCCACGGCCAAACCCAGCCGGCGCATATCCAGCCTGCCCAGCGTATCAGTGGGTTTATGATAGTGCTTGTTGCGGTAAAAGGCGGTATCAGTAATGAGCAGGGCCGGGTAGCCGAAGTGCCAGTAGTTGAGGTGGTCGGAAAAGTCGATACCGGGCAGCCAAGCGGGAGCTTTAAACCGCTTCACCGGCAACGCCGCCGCGGCCCGGTAGCGGCGCGCAAACTGCCGGCCAAAGCGCCCGTTCCCGAATTTCTGAGCCACCGTCACGTAATTACCCCGGGTGCCGTACACCCATTGCAGCGGCTTTACCGGATAGTCCTGCGTGTGCTTCCGGTCGTCGAAATATCCCAGTGTTTCCAGCGCCACCATGCCCCGTACCGGCACGCCGGCCCTGCGCAGCGACTCGGCGTGCACGTAGCTGCCCATGTGCCGGGTACGGAAAAACGGCGGCTCTTCCAGCGTGTAGGCCACTACATCAATGCGATAGGGCAAAGCTTTTTCCCGTCCCAACAGCCGGGCCAACTCCAGCAGAGCCGCCACGCCGCTGCCGTTGTCGTCGGCTCCCGGCTGCTCCCCGCACACGTCATAGTGTGCCCCAATCACGAGGCGCGGCCCACTCTCCGGCCCAAAATGCCCGAGAATGTTGCGGTAGGTGCGGCCCTGCACTTCATAGGGCTGCTCCGCAGGGTGGGCACCCACCGCCGCCAGTTCCGCTTGGATGTAGTCGGCGGCTTGGTTGAGGCTGGCTTCGTGCAGGTAGTTGCGGGGCTGGGGCGTGCCGGTGAGGGCTACAATATGCTGGCGCAGCCGGGCCGTATCGGCGGGTAATCCGGCGGGCTGAGCCAGTGCCGAGGTGGTCAGCAGCCACAGGAACGAGAGTAGTACGAAACGCATAGATCGGTTTGCGGTGAATAGGCTCATCTTTTCGATTGAACGGCTACCGCGCCCGGTGGCGTATGCCAGAACAGCACCCGGCGGGTAAAATCGGGGAAGAATATTTGCCGGCCAACGCCGAACTTCGCCCCCATGACTACTCCCACCCCGTTCCGCAGCATCGTCCCGTCCAGCCTCTCGCCCTCCGACTGGCACCCGTTTATGGTGGGAGCCGTGGCCCCGCGCCCGGTGGCCTTCGTGAGCACCGTGGCGGCCGATGGCAGCGTGAACCTCAGCCCCTACAGCTTTTTTAACTGCTTCGGCTCCAACCCGCCCATCCTGGCCTTCTCCCCCGCCAACCGGGTGCGCGACAACTCCCAGAAGCACACCCTGCAGAACGTGCGCGAGGTAGCCGAGTGCGTGGTGCACATCTGCAGCTACGATATGGTGGAGCAAATGTCGTTGGCCAGCACGGAGTACGCTAAGGGCGTGGATGAGTTTGTGAAAGCCGGCTTCACGGCCGTGCCCAGCCAGCGGGTGCGCCCGCCCCGGGTGCTGGAAGCGCCGGCCGCCTTCGAGTGCGTAGTGGAGCAGGTGATGGAGCTGGGCCAGAACAACGGGGCCGGCAACCTGGTGCTGTGCCGGGTGGTGCTGGCCCACTTCCGCGAAGACATCATCCTGCCCTCCGGTATCGGCATCGACCCCGTAAAGCTGGACGCCATAGCCCGCCTCGGCGGCGACTGGTACAGCCGCTCGGCCGCCACGCTGTTCGAAGTGCCCAAGCCCAACCGCAACCTCGGCATCGGCATCGACCAGCTCCCGGCCCACATTCGCACCTCCGATATCCTGACTGGTAACAACCTGGGCCGCCTCGCCAACATCGAAGTACAATCCATTCCTACGCCTGCCGAGGTGCAGGCCTTCCGCCAGGAGCCCATCGTGAGCTATACCCTCAGCAAACATGCTGAGGCCGCTGAACAGAAATCAGCCTTAGTGCAACTGGGTAAGCAGTTGCTGGAAGAAGGCCGCCTGCTGGACGCCTGGAAGGTGCTGCTGCTGGCGGAGTAGAGAATACACCAACCTATACCGGCGGCATCATCCGGAAATACCTTGGCCTCAGCCGGCGTGCGAGATACTGGGGCAGCGGGCCGCCTTGCAGGTAGGCGTTCAGCACGCGCTGGTACTGCTGCGGCCCGAACCGACTGAGGCGCAGCAGGCCGTAGCCGGTGATCAGGCTACCCAGCAGAATGTCGCCGTTGGCCTCTTGCTGCCGGGTTTGGTAATACTGCTTATCCTGCTTTTTCAGGCCGGTGGTAGCCAGCATACCCTTCTCTACCACGGCCGTAGCGGCCAGGCCGGTGCCCGCCTGCAGCCAGCCGCGGGTAGCCTGACTGCGCCGCATAAACAGGTACCGCACAGCCCGGAGCGTATCGGAACGGTCGTACCGAGCGGTACTGAGGTCAGAGTGGGACTGGGCAGTTTGCGCCCGTAGCGAACTGTTGGCAGCCAGCCACAGACCAGCCGTCAGCGGTAGTAATTGTCGGATCATAGCAGGTATTGAGAGAGAATAAACACCGGCTAGAGGCCGCGCAATATTCACGCCAGCCGACTGAATCGTTCACAAAATCTGTGGAATCAGTGGCCTTAGTTGCGCACGGCAATCATCAAAGCCAGCTCCTTATAGCGCATGTTGAACTTGCGGGCAATGCTGGCGTTGGTGAGCGAGCCTTTGTACACGTACACCCCGGAGCGGAAATGCTCGTTGGTGAACAGCACCTCATTGATGCCGCCGTGCTGGCTGATTTCCTGTAGAATGGGCGTGAAGATGTTGCTCAGCGCATTGGTGGCGGTGCGCGGTACCCGGGAGGCAATATTGGGTACGCAGTAGTGAATGACGTCGTATTTGCGGAAAACGGGCTTGCTATGACTGGTCATTTCGCTGGTCACGAAACAGCCACCCTGGTCAATGCTCACATCGATAATCACGGAGCCCGGCGCCATCGTGGACACGGCGTCCTCCGATACCATAAACGGAATACGACCTTCCTCGGCATTTAGCGCCCCAATCACCACATCGGCGCGGCGGATTTGTTGGTTCAGGGCGAAGGTATCGAAGGTGCTAGTGTACAGCTGAGGCTGCCCTAAGTTCTGCTTGAGCCGACGAAGTTTATATAAGTGATTATCAAATACTTTCACCTCGGCCCCCAGCCCGATAGCCGCCCGTGCGGCATACTCGGCTACCGTACCAGCCCCCAGGATAACTACCTGGGAAGGTGGCACGCCCGTGATACCGCCCAGAATAATACCCTTACCCTCGTTGGAGCGGGCCAGATACTCGGCGGCAATCAGCATAACGGTGGAGCCGGCAATTTCCGACATGGCCCGCACCACCGGCCGCGCCCCCGAGGGGTCTTTGATCAGCTCAAAGCTGATGGCGTTGACTTTCTTGCGCAGCAGGGCCGTAATGTATTCGCCCGTGAGGGAGCCAAACTGCAAAGCCGAAATCAGCGTCTGCCCGGCCCGCAGATACTCCATCTCGTCGTAGGTGGGCGGGGCCACTTTCAGGATGATGTCGGCCTCGAATACTTCCTTTTGGGAATACGCCACCGTGGCCCCGGCTTCGGAATACTCATGGTCGGAGTATTTGCTGGGCTCCCCGGCTCCGCTTTCCAGCAGAATCTCGTGGCCGGCCTCCACCAGGTGCTTCACGGCCTCGGGCGTGAGGCAGATGCGGTTTTCCTGCAAGGACGTTTCCCGGGGCAGCCCGATGAACAGCTTCCGCTTCCGGGTTTCCACGGCCAGCATGGATTCCTGGGTGAAGTAGGCGCGGCTGGTGGCCAGCGACTCAAATCCGGAGGGCACTGCGTCGGGCATAATGGTTTGATTAGTAATTAGTAATGAACAATTAGTAATGGCTTTTCGATGGTTGGCACTAGCCAAGCCCCCAAATTCCTCATTCTTAATTACTAATTACTAATTCCCTGGAGGAGGGTCCGGTGACGGTAAGGGTGATGAGCAGCCGATCCGGGGGCAGCAGGGCCTCAATGCGGCTGGGCCACTCAATCAGGCAAAGATAACCAGAATCGAAGTACTCAAGGGCCCCGATGCCTTCGGCCTCGCGCGGGTGGTCGAGGCGGTAAAAATCAAAGTGGTAAATGGGCTGGTTCTGCCCGTCCCGGTACTCATTCACCAGCGAAAAAGTAGGGCTGCTGACTTCCTCCTGCACCCCCAGGGCCCGGCACAGGGCTTTGATGAATGTAGTCTTACCGGCTCCCATTTCCCCTTCGAAGCAGATAATGGTATGTCCCTGCAGGGCGGCGCTGACCTGCGCGGCGGCCTGGGGCAACGCTTCGAGGGAGGGAATGTCGACGGTCTGGGTTGTCATCTGAAAAAGGCCGGGTAAATACGCCTGAATAACCTGAGCCCGCAAATTTGGTTAATCTGCCTCAGAATTGCGGACCCAGCTCTGATTTTCGTGGTTTTTGCCGGCGGCACCGGGCCCGGCAGCCGCAGCCTTCTATATTTGGCCGATCCAAACCACGACAGCCCATGCAAGTTTCGAGAATGGCCGGCAGCCTGATTGGCTCCGAAATCATCAAAATCGGAAACGAAGTAAACGACATGATTCGCAAGGGGGAGCAAATCTGCAACCTCACCATCGGCGACTTTGACCCGTCCATTTTCCCTATTCCGGCGGAGCTGGAGGCCGAAATTACCAAGGCCTACCAGGCCGGACACACCAATTACCCGCCCGCCAACGGCATGGCCGCCCTGCGCGAAGCCGCCGCCGCTTTCACCGAAACCCGGCTGGGCCTCGCCTACTCGCCCAACGATTTTCTGGTGGCCGGGGGCTCTCGCCCCCTCATCTACGCCACCTACCTGGCCCTGGTGGACCCCGGCGACAAAGTGGTGTTTCCGGTGCCCAGCTGGAACAATAACCACTACTGCCACCTCTCCTCGGCCGAGGCGGTGATGGTGGAAACCCGCCCCGAAAACAACTTCATGCCCACGGCCGCCGAGCTGGCTCCGCACCTGGCGGGCGCTACGCTGCTGGCTTTGTGCTCCCCGCTTAACCCCACCGGCACCGTGTTCAGCCGCGCGGATCTGGAAGCCATCTGCGACCTGGTGCTGGCCGAAAACAAACGCCGGGGTCCCGCGGAAAAGCCACTGTATCTGCTCTATGACCAGATTTACTGGCTACTGACTTTCGGCAACACCGAGCACTACGACCCCGTGAACCTGCGGCCCGAGCTGCGTGACTATACCGTGTACATTGACGGTATTTCCAAGTGCCTGGCCGCTACCGGCGTGCGCGTGGGCTACGCTTTCGGGCCGGCCACGGTGATTGATAAGATGAAGGCCATTCTGGGCCACGTGGGTGCCTGGGCCCCCAAAGCCGAGCAGGTAGCCACCGCCAAGTACCTGCCCGAAACCGCCGCCGTGGATGGATTCCTGGATTCGTTCAAGCAGAAAGTGCAGCGCAGCCTGGAGGCGCTGCACCAGGGCCTCCAAGCCATGAAAGCGGCCGGCCTGCCCGTTGACTCCATGGTACCAATGGGCGCTATCTACCTCACGGCCAAGCTGGATGTACTGGGCCGCACCACCCCCGGCGGGCAGGTGCTGACTTCTACCAAGGAGCTGACCTCCTACCTCATCAGCGAGGCGCGGCTGGCTTTGGTGCCGTTCAGCGCGTTCGGTACCGATGGCTCGGCCCCCTGGTTCCGCATGTCGGTGGGCGGCGCCTCACTGGAGTCCATTGAGGCCGCGCTGCCCCGGTTGCAGGCGGCCCTGGAAGCACTACGGTAACGCTTGGCACTTGATTGTGGCCGTATTGCTGGCTGACCGGGGCGCAATGTCCCGGTCAGCCACTCTTTTTTTGCGGCTTCCCGCCGCTGGGCTGGCCGGGCTTTTTATGTACTGTCCGCTTCGTCCGACTCTCCGGTATTCTTTGCTATATTTCGCTGATTGTTCGGGGCTGTAAATCGGCGCTGAGCAATTTCTGCCCCTTTTTGGATGGTACCTGCGCTGCCATTCTACCCTTACCCCCTATTGCACTTTCCGATTTCCACAACCAACCGGAACGTGTATTTATGCTCTTTATTCCTAACCGGCTTGCTGCCGGTTGTGTAGCCGCTGCCGGTAGTCTGCTGGCCTGCTCAGAAACCCAGGCGCAGGCGCGGCTGATTCCGATTACCGGTACGGTGCTGAGTACGGCCGGACCATTGGAATTTGCCACCGTTACCCTGCATCAGGCCACCGATTCGGCCGTTGTTAAAACCGAATTCAACGACCAGGCTGGTCACTTTACGTTGGCGGTACCCGCCGAAGGGCGGTATCTGGTATCGGTGAGCCAACTCGGCTACGGCCGCTGCTGGCACGGCCCGGTAGTAGCTGGCAACCAGCCCATGCCAGCTTTGGAATGTCGGCTCAAACCCGGAGCCACCCAGCTGCAGAATGTAACCGTGACCGGCCAGCGCCCCCTGTTCGAGCGCCTGCCGGACCGCACCGTGGTGAACGTGGAAGGTAGCGTGCTGAGCGCCGGCAACACCAGCCTGGATGTGCTGGCCCGGGCGCCCGGCGTAACCCTGGACGCTAACGACAACCTGGGCCTGCGGGGCCGCCAGGGGCTGCTGGTGGTGCTGGATGGCAAGCGGGTGCCCCTCACCGGCCCCGAGCTGGCGGCCATGCTCCGGGCCCTCCCGGCCGAGCAAGTGGCTACCATGGAGCTGATTACGAACCCGCCCGCGAAATACGATGCCCAGGGCGGAGCCGGCGTCATTGCCATCAACCTCAAGAAAGACCAGCGGCTCGGCTTCAACGGCAGCGCCAACGCCGCCTACGGGCGGGGCCGGTACGGTAAGTTCACCAGCGGCCTGACTTTGAACTACCGCCGCAAAAACGTCAACCTGTTCGGCTCCTACGCCTACGCCGACCGCCAAACCTGGCAGCGGCTGACCATCGACCGCACGTATTTGCAGGACGGCCAGCCCGCGCGGTTTCTGGAGCAGACGAATACCCCCCGGGGCCATTTACAGTCGCACACGTGGCGGGCCGGGGCCGATGTCACGCTCAGCTCCCGCACCAGCCTGGGCCTGGCCGTAAGCGGACTGGAAAGCCAGCTGCCTTCCATCGGGCCCAACGAATCGCGCCTGTATGATGCGCAGCACCAGCTTACCGATGTGGTGCTGGCCCAAAACCAGCGGAACCTGCTCACGCCCAATGCCACGGCCAACGTGCTGCTGCGCCACCTGTTCCCAAAAGATTCGCTGGGCACCCCGGAGCTGACCGTGGATGCCGATGCGGGCCGGTACCGCCTCACCCGCACCCTGGACCTGACCTCGGCCTCCGCGCTGCGGCCCGGCGCGCTGCCCAACCGGCTGCTGGGCGACCAGCAGGGCACGCTCACGCTGCTCAGCGCCAAAACCGACTATGTGCGCAACCTGCGGCACGGCCTGCGGCTGGAAACCGGCCTGAAAGTCAGCCGCGTTACCTCCCGCAACGACGTGCTGTTTGAGCGGGAGCAAAACGGCGGGAGCCGGCAGGTTGATACCAACCTCAGCAACCAGTTTCGGTATGAGGAAACCATCCGGGCAGGGTATTTTACGTTGAGTCGCAGTAGCCGCCGCCTGAGTATTTCGGCGGGGCTGCGGGCGGAGCAAACCAATACGCTGGGCCGGCAGGCCGTGGGCAATCAGGAGTTCAGCCGCCGGTATTTTCAGCTGTTTCCCTCGATTAACCTGCAAAAGCCCATCAGTGAGGCGCATCAGCTGGCTTTCTCGCTCAGCCGCCGCCTCGACCGTCCTACCTACAACCAGCTCAACCCGTTCCGCTCTTACGTTGACCCCACCTCCTACCGCGTGGGCAACCCAGCGCTTTGGCCCCAAATCAGTACCCAGGCCGAAGTGACACACACCTACCGGCACCAGACCACCACGGCGCTACGCTACACCTACACCCGCCGGCCCATTCTGAGCGTGTACCTGCTGGACCCGGATGGACTGATTGCGGCCACCGACGTGAACCTGGCCAGCCAGGACTACTGGGGCCTGACGGTTTCCTCGCCCTTTACGCCTACGGCCTGGTGGAAGCTGTACGCCAACGCCGAGCTATTCTACATCCGGTTTCGGGGCCAGCTGCCAGGCTCCCCGCTCCCACTCAGCCAACCGGGAGCTATCCTGAGCCTGAACTCCACGTTCACCCTGCCGCAGGGCTGGAGTGCTGAGCTGAGCGGTAGCTACAACTCGCTGGAACGCTACGGGTACCAGCTGGTGCGCTCCTACGGGCAGTTCGGGATGGGCGTGCAGAAAACCTTGGGGCGGGCCACCCTGAAGCTGAACGTGGCCGATGCCCTCTACACTCTTCCGCTCCGGGCCACTTCCCGCTACCAGCCCTTGTCCGAGTCGTTTCGCTCGGCCCAGGATTCCCGGGTAGTCACGGCCTCGGTGACCTACCGGTTTGGCAACGATAAGGTAGCGGCAGCCCGCCGCCGGGCTGGTAGCGCAGAGGAGGAAAAGCGGCGCGCTTCGGGCGTGCAGTAACGCCTTCGGGTGCCCGGCCGCCGTAGCTCGCAACGGTGTAACTACAGTTACCTGATTGGCAAAACCGAATGGTATAGCAAAAGTCAATAGCCCGTCATGCTGCGCTCCGTATAACGGGCTATTGATTTTTACGACTTTCTCCAGACAGCTTAACCAGCTTCAACAAAACTGATTAGACAAATTATCTGGCAATCGGCCAACCTTTATGCTGTATCATACATCTTTATAACATATCATACACATATGCTGTCATCCATTCTTTTTTACTCACTTGATAAAGCCATCCGGCAGTATCGGCGCATGGCCCAGGCCAATATTGACCGCGCCGGCGTGGCCATTACCATCGACCAGTGGCTGGTACTGCGCGTGATTGAAGAAACCGACGACCTGACCCAAAGCGACATTGCCGAGCGGGTTTTTAAAGATCAGGCATCGGTGGCGCGCATGATCCGGCTGCTGCTGGACCGGGGGATGCTGCAGGCGGAGCCCCTCCCCCAGGATGGGCGTCGGACCCGGTTGCGGGTATCAGCCGAAGGGCACCGCACCCTGGCGGCCTTGGAGCCGGTAGTGCTCAATAACCGGGCAGTTGCTTTGCAGGGTTTGAGCGAGAATGATCTGAACACGCTCCGATTTCTGCTGGAACAGATAGCCGCCAACTGCTCAAAGCAGCCAGAATAAACCAGGCACCGAAAAAATCAGCATAGGCTTGTTTTAATATACGAAATACTTCGTACGTTTACTACGAAATCATTCGTATTACTTCTTCCACTCCTCGCTCCCGGCAAAAAAAGCTTGTCCGTGGTAGCTGGCGGAGCATTGCCCTCACTTTCCACTTCTCCTCCGTTCACTATGAAATCAACGTATGGTAGCTGGTTGCTACTGCCAGCACTGCTGCTCTGCTCCAGCGCCTGGGCCCAAACGCTGACCGGACAGGTAAAAACCGCCGCCGGAGTTCCCATTGAGTTTGCCACCGTAGTATTGCACCGCGCCACCGATTCGGTGGCGGTCAAAACGGAGTTCAGCGACGAGAAAGGCGTATTTCGCTTTGAGTCGGCGGCCGGCGGGCAGTACCTGGTATCGGCGGCGCAGGTGGGCTACACCCGGGCCTGGGCGGGGCCGTTTCCGCCGTCGGACCAGAGCACGGCGGCTCCGATAGTGCTGACGCTGCAGGCCAATGCGGCTACGGCCCTGAAAGAGGTAACCATTACGGGCCAGCGCCCTACTTTTGAGCGGGAAGCCGACCGTACCATTGTGAACGTGGAGGGCTCGACGCTGGCCGCCGGCAACACCTCTTTGGATGTGCTGCGCCGCTCGCCTGGCGTTACCATTGACGGCAACGACAACCTCGCCCTGCGCGGCAAACAGGGCTTGCTGGTACTCATCGACGGCAAGCGCCAGCCCATGACGGGCACTGAGCTGGCCGACTACCTGCGGGCGTTGCCGGCCGAGCAGCTGAAGAGCATCGAGCTGATTACTAACCCGCCCGCCAAGTACGATGCCCAGGGCGGGGCCGGCATCATTGCCATCAACCTGAAGAAAGACCAGCGGGTAGGCACCAATGGCAGCCTGAACACCAGCTATGGCCGCACGCAGTACAACAAGTACAACGCGGGCCTGAGCCTGAACCACCGCCAGCAGAACTATAACCTGTTCGGCTCCTATACCTATACCGACCGCGCCGGAGAGCCCCGCCTGACCATTCACCGGGACTTTTACCGGCCGGGCGCTAACGGGGAAGCCGACCGCCACTTGATTCAGGTGACGGACCAGGCCAACCGCTCGCCTTTCCGGCTGCGCACTCACACCTGGAAAGCGGGCATTGATTATAACCTGACGGAGCGCACGGTGCTGGGCGGGGCCGTGAGCGGGCTGGCCAACCGCAACGTGCAGCAGGGCCGCAACAGCACCATCATCAATGATGTACTGCGCAACCAGACCCAGCAGTATAACTCCGACAACTACCGCGTGGGCCGCACACCCAACGTGGCCGGCAACCTCAGCCTACGCCACACTTTCCAGGATACGCTGGGCACCCGGGAGCTGACGGCCGATGCCGACTACGCCCGCTACCGCACCAGCCGCGACCAGCGCCTGGAAACCCGCTTCAACGGGGCCGAGCAGGTGGGCGAGGTCATCACCGGTGACCAGCAGGGCACCCTCACGATTCAGTCGGCGAAGGTGGATTACACCCAGTTCCTGACCAAGCAGCTGCGGGTGGATGCCGGGGCCAAGGCCAGCCTGGTGACGGCGGATAATGACGTGCAGTTTTTCACGGATGGAGAGCTGGACCAGAACCGCTCCAACCGCTTCCGCTACGATGAGAACATCAACGCGGGCTATGTGAACCTGAACTATACCCAGCCCAAGTACACGCTGCAAGCCGGTTTGCGCGGGGAGCAAACCAACGCCGAGGGCCGGCAGGACGTGGTGCAGGCGGGCCAGCTGCCCAACTTCAGCCGGCACTATTTCCAGCTGTTTCCGAGTGCGGCCCTGAAGCGGGTGTTTTCCGAGCGGCACGAAACCAGCCTCTCCCTGAGCCGCCGTATCGACCGGCCTTCCTACGGGCAGCTGAACCCATTCCGGGTAATTATCGATAAGACGACTTCCGGCGGGGGCAACCCGAATCTGCGGCCGCAAACCAGCTACAACCTGGAGCTCACGCACACCTTCCGGCAGAAATACAACCTGGGCCTGAGCTACAGCCTCACCAACCGACCGCTCATCAGCGTGGTACAGCCCGAAACGGACAGCACGGTACTATCCACCACCCAGAACCTGAGCCGTCAGCACTACTACGCCCTCACCCTCACGGCGCCCGTGGAAGTGGCCAAGTGGTGGACGATGTACAACAACGCCGTGTTCTACTACAGCCGCTTCCAGGGTAACCTGGCAGGTACCAACCTGAACCGGGGCCGGGGCTCCTTCACGCTGACCACCAACCACACCTTCACGCTGGGTAAAGGCTGGAGCGCCGAATTGAACGCCGACTACCAGGCCCGCGACATCTACGGTTTCCTGCGGGTGCGGCCCAACGGAGAAGTAAACGCCGGCGTCCAGAAAAACTTCTGGAACCGCAAAGCCACCCTGAAGCTGAGCATGGCCGATATTTTCTTCACCAGCCCCATCCACGCCGTGTCGGAGTACGATACCTACGTGGAGCGGTTCTACCAGCGCCAGGATTCCCGGCAGGGTACACTGGCCTTCACCTACCGCTTCGGCAATGACAAGCTGGCTCCCGCCAAGCGCCGGGGTGGCGGGGCCGAAGACGAAAAGCGTCGTGCCGGCGGACAGTAACTGGCTATACACTATCATTCCGAGGGAAGGGCGGAATCTGGATTTGACCTAGTTGCGGTTGAGCCCTTATGCCGCCCTTCCTTCGGAATGACACATTGGTTTTTGACTACAACCGGTTTTTAGTAATACCCCCGCCCCTCGCTCACCGGCTCAGGCTGCTCGAGGGCGGAGAGTTGTTCCAGAAACTCCCGGTGCGTAACGGGCCTAGAGAACATGGGGTAGTTTTTCTCGCAGGCCATGCGCTGTTCTTCCTCGCTCATGGTGGCGGTGCAGTCGGTGAGGGTATACACCTGGTAGCCCAGCTCGTAGGCCGTGCGCATCGTGGATTCCACGCAGCAGTTGGTCAGGAACCCGGCCAGGGCTACGTGCGTGATGCCGCGCTGCCGCAGCACAAAATCCAGGTTAGTAGTCGCAAAGCCATCCAGGCCGCGCTTGCCTTCAATAAGGATGTCATCGGGCTGGGGCTTTAGCACGTCCACAATGTCAGCCCCCCAGGAGCCCTGCCGGAAGGAGTTGCTATCCACTACGCCTTTCAGGATGCCATAGGGGCGCGGGCTCAGTTCCCGGTAATTCTCGGTGAAGCTGATGGGCACGTGCAGGATCAGGGCTCCGGCATTGCGGGCCTGCCGCACCAGTTCCTCGGTATTGGCCAGCATATCCGTTTTCTTCATCACCGTTTTCACCGCCTCGTGTAAAGAGCCGCCGGGGGTAGTGAAATCGTTCTGAAACTCAATGAGCACAACGGCAGTGGTAGCTGGTTTCATAATAGCAGGACGTTAGAATTACACGATATTTCAAGGTACTGACCAGCTACCACTTCCACAATACTTACTTGATTATTACCATGTTATAAAAAAGTTACAATCAGGCGACACAGTAGACCCTCCATTTACGCTCCGCCCGAAGTGGAATGCAGCCTTGCTGGGCATCAGAAAGCCGAACCCATAACTCAACGAAACGGATGCTCCTATCCAGATTGCTATTAGCTACTGCCTTGCTCCAACAGCTCCCAGCACGCGCACAACGGCTGCAGCCACACGTACCCCACTTGCAGATACTTTCTGATTCAACAGTCTCTCGCATCCTTAGCCACATCAGCACCCATAGTACGCCACCAACAACAATTGGACCCCTGTACATAGTGAACGGCATTTTGCAGCCAGCATCCTTCCGGATACAGGAGTTCCCACCAGACAGCGTCTACCATCTTCAGGTGATACAACCCAAAAAAGCTATAAGGCTTTTTGGCCCGAATACTTGGAATGGTGTTGTCATTATAACTACACCCCATGCCAGCGCAATCACCAGAAAACAGAAAAGGCCGGTCAAGTGACCGGCCTTTTCTGCTTTTTGACTTACTGTACCACTACCCTTTCGGGCTGAGCACTACGTACGGGATAATGCATTCCTCCAGGGAGATGCCGCCGTGCTGGAACGTGTCCTTGTAGTAGTTCACGTAGTAATTATAGTTGTTGGGGTAGGCGAAGAAGTAGTCGCCCACGGTGAACACGTAGGCGGTACTCACGTTTTCGCGGGGCAGGAAGATGCGCTCCGGCTTGCGCACGGTGTACACGTCGCGGGAGTCATCGAAGCCCAGGTTTTTGCCGTGCTTGTAGCGTAGGTTGGTGTTCGTGTTCCGGTCGCCTACAATCTTGTAGGGCCGCTTCACCCGGATGGTTCCGTGGTCGGTGGTGATGATGAGCTTGCCCTTGCGCTCAGCAATCTGCTGCATCATCTCGTACAGTGGCGAGTGCAGAAACCAGCTACGGGTAATGCTCCGGTACGCCGACTCGTCGGCGGCCAGCTCCCGGATCATGGCCATATCGGTGCGGGCGTGGCTGAGCATGTCCACAAAATTGTAGACGATGACGTTGAGCTTGTAGTTATTGTGCAGGTTGGCCATTTTGCCCAGCAAGTCTTTGCCGGCCTGCAGGTTAGTCACCTTATTGTAGCTGTACTTGGCCTTTTGGTTGTTCTTCTGGAACATGATTTCCATGAACTCGGCCTCGTGCATGTTCTTGCCCTCGTCGTCGTCATCCCACACCCACAGGTTGGGGTATTTCTTCTGGATTTCGCCCGGCATCATGCCCGAGAAGATGGCGTTGCGGGCGTAGGCCGTGGTGGTAGGCAGAATGCTGTAGTAGGTTTCCTCCGAATCAACGGTGAATAGCTCGGCGATGATGGGTTCCAGCACCTTCCACTGGTCGTAGCGCAGGTTGTCGATGAGCACGAAGTACACGGGCGTGTCGCCGGTTTCCTTCAGCATCGGGAACACCCGCTCCTTGAACAGTTGGTGCGACATCAGCGGGGCTTCATCATCGTCGCCGTTCACCCAGTCTTCGTAGTTCTCCGTGATGAAGCGGCCGAAGTAGGTATTGGCCTCGTCCTTCTGCATGTTGAAGACGTCGGCCATGCTCTTGCCCTCCGTCTCGTTGATTTCCAGCTCCCAGTACACCAGCTTCTTGTACACATCGGCCCACTCCGAGGGGCTGAGGCGGTCAGAAAGCTGCATGCCCAGCTGGCGGAAGTCGCGCTGGTAGCCGCTGTTCGTAGCCTCGCTCACCAGGCGCTTGTTATCCAGTACCTTTTTTACCGACAGCAGAATCTGGTTCGGGTTAACCGGCTTGATGAGGTAGTCGGCAATTTTGGCCCCGATGGCCGATTCCATGATATGCTCCTCCTCACTCTTGGTAATCATGACTACCGGCACGGTGGGCCGTACCGCCTTGATTTCGGTGAGGGTTTCCAGTCCCGTCAGGCCGGGCATGTTTTCATCCAGAAACACAATGTCGTAGGTCTTCTCCTGAATTTCCTCAATAGCATCGGCCCCGGAGTTTACACCGGTTACGTCGTAGCCTTTGTCCTTGAGAAAGAGGATGTGGGGCTTCAGGAGGTCGATTTCGTCATCGGCCCAGAGAATGGAGTATTGCATGTGGTGGGGACTTGGGGTGTAGCGCCGGGCACTGCCCGGCGCGTCATTAAACGCACTTCACGAAATACAGATACCACATCTTGCGCAGTAGCTGCAAGTAGTGGCTGCAAAATGCAACTGAAGTTTCGTAAGTAGCTTTACTCCCAATCCGTGGTTTTTGATTTAAAAAATTCGCACCAGCCTATACTTCGCCCCAACTCGGCGGTAAAGTAGCCGAAAAATGTCGACTTCACCGGGCGTTCGTTCGGCCCTCAGTGGGGGCATACTGGTGTAGTAACAACACAGAACCTACTTTCCCGTTCCTTTTCGCTGGGTGTTGGCTGGTTTCCAGGCCCCGGTTTCTCTCCTTCTCATGAACAAAAAGAAAATCTTCAACGACCCGGTATATGGCTTTGTCACCATTCCCACGGAGTTGTTGTTTGACCTAATTGAGCACACCTATTTTCAGCGTCTGCGCCGGATTCAGCAGCTGGGCCTTACCATGTTTGTGTACCCGGGGGCCCTGCACACGCGCTTCCACCACGCGCTGGGGGCCATGCACCTAATGACGCTGGCCCTGCGCACGCTCAAGGACAAAGGTGTGAATATTTCGGCCAAGGAAGGCGAGGCCGCCATGGCGGCCATTTTGCTGCACGACATCGGCCACGGCCCCCTCTCCCACGCCCTGGAGCGCAGCATTTTTGATGATGTCCACCACGAGGCCATCAGCCTGCACCTGATGCGCAAGCTGAATGCTCGGTTTGGAGGGGCCCTCGATCTGGCTATTGCCATCTTCGAAGGCACCTACCCGCGGCCGTTCTTTCATCAGCTGGTGAGCAGCCAGCTGGATATGGACCGGCTGGATTACCTGAACCGGGACTCGTTTTATACCGGCGTGCAGGAAGGCCGCCCCGGCGCCGACCGCCTCATCAAAATGCTGACGGTGGTAGATGAAAAGCTGGTGCTGGAAGAAAAGGCCGTGTACAGCATCGAGAATTTCCTGGTGAGCCGGCGGCTGATGTACTGGCAGGTGTACCTGCACAAAACCGTTACCTCAGCCGAGCAGATGGTGATTCGGATTATGGAGCGGGCCCGGGATTTGGTGCGGGCGGGCGTACAGGTACCCGCCTCGCCCAACCTGCATTTCTTTCTGTCGCGCAACGTTACGCAGCAGGAGTTCGAAAACGACGACCAGATTCTGCGCCGCTTCACCCGCCTCGATGATACCGACGTGTGGGGGGCCGTGAAGCTCTGGGCCGACCACCCCGATAAGGTGCTCAACTACCTGGCCCAAAGCCTGCTCGATAGGCATCTGTTCAAAATCACGCTCCAGACGGAGCCCTTCGACGAGGAATTTCAACTGGGTATTGTGGAGCTGATTGCCGAACACTTCCGCCTACCTCACGAGGATGCCGCTCAGCTGATGCTCATCGGCCGCATCAGCAACAACGCCTATGACATTGGCGGCCAGGACCCCATTGACGTGCTCACGAAACAGGGCCGGGTAGTCAACGTCGCCGAAGCCTCCGACCTGCCCAACATCCGCGCCATCAGCCAGCGCGTGGAAAAGCACTACATCTGCTACCCCAAGGAGATTCTGTAAGCAGTGCTTAGTGCTTGGTGCTTAGTGCCTGGTTTGTTCGAGCAGACCTCCTTGTCCGATTCTAAGCACGAAGCACGAAGCACCAACCCCTATTATTTTCTACTTTTGCCCGATGGAATTTACCGTAGGCCAGATAGCAGAAGTGCTGCGCGGAGCAGTTGAAGGCGACGCCACCCAGCGCATTGACCGACTTGCCAAGATTGAAGAGGGCCAGGCAGGCTCCCTGTCGTTTCTGGCTAACCTGAAGTACGAGCATCATCTGTATACCACCGGGGCCACGGCCGTTATTGTGAGCCGCACGCTGGAGCTGCGTCAGCCCACCCAGGCGGCTCTCATTCGGGTGGATGACCCGTATACCAGCTTCACCACGCTGCTGGAGTTTTACCAGCAGGCCACTCGCACTGGCAAGCGCGGCGTGGAAGAGCCGGCCTACATGGCCGCCAGCTCCCGCATCGGCGAAAACCACTACCGCGGGGCGTTTTCCTACATTGGCGAGAACTGCGAGATTGGCCGCGACGTGGTGATTTTTCCCCACGTGTTTATCGGCGACCGGGTGAAAATCGGCGACGGTACCATTCTCTACGCCGGGGCCAAGGTGTACGCCGAAACAGTCATCGGGAGCCGCTGCACCATCCATGCCGGGGCCGTACTCGGCTCCGATGGTTTCGGCTTCGCGCCCCAGCCCGACGGCTCCTACCGCACCATTCCGCAGATTGGCAACGTGGTGCTGCAGGACAACGTGAGCATCGGGGCCAACGCCACCATCGACTGCGCGACTATGGGTTCTACCATTATCCGGGAGGGCGCTAAAATCGACAACCTCGTACAGATTGCCCACAACGTAGAAGTAGGCCGCCATACGGTTATTGCCTCGCAGTCGGGCGTGTCAGGTTCTACCAAAATCGGGGATTTTTGCGTGCTGGCCGGCCAGACCGGCCTGGCCGGCCACCTCACCCTGGCCAACCGCACCACCGTTACGGCCCAGTCGGGTGTGGGCAAATCAGTGAAAGAAGAGGGCGTGCTGCTGCAAGGCTCGCCGGCTTTTAGCCTGCGGGATTCGCTGCGGGCCAATGCCGTATTCCGCCACCTGCCCGATCTGGAACGCCGCCTTAGCCAGTTGGAACGCAGCCAAAGCGCAACAGAAAAGCCCTAGCTTTGCGCTCTGAAGAAGCTAGGAGTTAGTAGTCAGGAGCTAGAAGGCCCGGCTTGCCTGTCTTCTTTATACCCTTTACCTCCTAGCTTCTAGCTCCTGGCTCCTAGCTTCTTTAAATGAACGACAAGCAACATACCATTAAGGCCCCCGTGACTGTGAGCGGCATTGGCCTGCACACGGGCGTACAGGCCACCATGACGTTTTGCCCGGCCCCCATCAACCACGGCTACAAGTTTCAGCGCGTGGATTTGCCCGGCCAGCCCATCGTAGATGCCGACGTGGACAACGTAGTGGACCTGTCCCGCGGTACTACCATTGAGCAGAATGGGGCCCGTATCAATACGGTAGAGCACACGCTGGCGGCCCTGGTAGGCTTGCAGATTGATAACGTACTCATTCAGCTCGACGGTCCCGAGCCGCCCATCATGGACGGCAGCAGCTACGAGTTTATCAAGCCTCTGCTGGAAGCGGGCCTGGAAGAGCAGAACGCGCTGCGCAACTACTTCGAGATTCCCGACGAAATCCGCTACGTGGACAACGCCCGGGCCGTGGAAATTGCCGGCCTGCCGCTGAACTCCTACCGCCTCACGGTAATGGTGGACTACAACTCGCCGGTGCTGGGTTCCCAGCACGCCTCCCTCACCCACATCGACCAGTTCACTTCCGAAATTGCGTCGTCGCGCACGTTCTGCTTCCTGCACGAGCTGGAGGCACTCTACAAGTCGAACCTCATCAAAGGCGGTGATTTAAGCAACGCCATTGTGGTAGTGGACCGCGTGGTGAGCGACGAGGAACTGGACGAGTTGGCCACCATGCTGGGCAAGCCCAAGGTGGCCGTGAAGAAGGAAGGCATCCTCAACAACGTGGACTTGCGCTACAAGAATGAGCCCGCCCGCCACAAGCTGCTTGATTTGGTGGGTGACCTGGCCCTGGTAGGCCGCCCGCTGAAGGGGCAGATTCTGGCCGCCCGGCCCGGCCACGCGGCCAACGTGGCGTTTGCCAAGCGCATCAAGAAGAAGATGATGGAAGCCCACACCAGCCCGGTGCCGGCCTACGACCCCGCCCGCGAGCCGGTAATGGACATCAATAAGATTGCCGCTACGCTGCCCCACCGCTACCCCTTCCTGCTCATCGACAAGATCATTCACCTTGATGCCAGCACGGTAACCGGCGTCAAGAATGTGACGATGAATGAGCCCTTCTTCCAGGGCCACTTTCCGGGTAACCCGGTGATGCCCGGCGTACTGCAAATTGAGGCTATGGCCCAAACTGGTGGCATTCTGGTCCTCAATACCGTGCCCGACCCCGAAAACTACTGGACATATTTTCTGGGTATCGAAAACTGCCGCTTCCGGCGGATGGTTAAACCCGGCGACACAATCATCTTCAAATGCGAGCTGACCGCTCCCATTAAACGCGGTATTGCCAAAATGAGCGGCAAAGCCTACGTAAATGGGAAAGTGGTCATGGAGGCCGAAATGTCGGCCAGCATCGTCCGGAAAACTGCCTAGTTTTTTTAGTTATGAGAGTTGAATTACGAGTGCTGAATTGACTTCCAGAGCCGGTCGAATCTGACTTACCTCTTTGTCGTTCAGCAACCCATCATTCAGAACTCATAACTCATAACTCAACATCGAATGAACCAGCCGCTCGCCTATATTCACCCCGAAGCCAAAATTGCCCAGAACGTGGTAGTGGAGCCCTTCACGACCATCGACAAGGACGTGGAAATCGGGGAAGGCACCTGGATTGGCCCCAATGTGACCATTATGGCCGGGGCCCGCATTGGCAAAAACTGTAAGATTTTTCCGGGGGCCGTACTTGCGGCGCAACCCCAGGACCTGAAGTTTGCCGGCGAGAAAACCACCGTGCACATCGGCGACAATACCGTAATCCGGGAGTGCGTGACGGTGAACCGCGGCACCGTGGACAAGCTCAAAACCGTCATCGGGGCCAACTGCCTGCTGATGGCCTACGTGCACGTGGCCCACGACTGCGTGATTGGTGACAACTGCATTCTGGCCAACACGGTGCAGGTAGCGGGCCACGTGGAAATTGGGGACTACGCCATTGTGGGCGGGTCGTCGGCCATTCACCAGTTCGTGCACATTGGGGCCCACGCCATGATTTCGGGTGGCTCCCTGATTCGCAAAGACGTGCCCCCCTTCGTGAAGGCCGGCCGCGAGCCGCTCACCTACGTGGGCATCAACAGCATTGGGCTGCGCCGCCGCGGGTTCTCCGACCAGAAGATTGCTGAAATCCAGCAGCTCTACCGCCTGCTGTTCCTGAGTGGTCTCAACAACGCCGCCGCCCTCGACCAGATTGAGCTGGAGCTGGCTCCTTCCCCGGAGCGCGACGAGGTAGTAAACTTCATCCGCAACTCCGGCCGCGGCGTCATCAAAGGCTACTCCCGCAGCACCAGCGGCGGCGGAGAATAGATTCGAAGAAGTGAGTACGAAGAAGCGAGAAGTGAGACTGTTGTTCGGGCTTATGCCCATTGAACGCCAGTCTCACTTCTCGCTTCTCACTATCTAAGCGCTAAAACATGCAGATTACCGCCACGGGCCTGAGCAAGCGGTTTGCGCGGGAATGGATTTTTCGGGACCTGACGTACACGTTTCGGGCCGGTACGGCCACGGCTATTCTGGGGCCCAACGGCGCGGGCAAAAGCACGCTCCTCAATACGCTCTCGGGCCAGCTGCTGCCCACGGCCGGCACCTTGGCGTACGAGCACCGGGGACAGGCCATTGCGGTAGAGGACGTACCCGCCTGCCTGGCCTACGCCGCGCCCTACCTGGAGCTGATTGAGGAGCTGACCCTCACCGAGCTGATCCGGTTTCATACCCGCTTCAAGCCGCTGCGACCGGGCCTTTCGGCCGAGGAATTGATTACGCTGATGTACCTGGAGAAATCCCGCCACAAGTTGGTGCGCGACTTCTCCAGCGGCATGAAGCAGCGCCTGAAGCTGGCACTGGCCCTGTACGCCGATGCCCCCCTGCTGCTGCTCGACGAGCCCACCACCAACCTCGACCGGACCGGCGTGGCCTGGTACCTGGAGCACGTGCACGCTACCCTGACCGGCCGCACGGTGCTGGTGTCGAGCAATGTGCCCGAGGAGTACGATTTCTGCACCGAGCAGGTCAATATCACCGATTTTGGGGCCCGGGCGGCCCGGTAGCCGCATAGTGGGGCGAACTACGTATTTTTAGGTTGCACCGAACCTGAAAACAGCCGTTGACAATCAGCCTGCTAACCTAGGATACCGGATTCCAGACTTCTTCTCCGGCAGGAGGTGCAACCTTTGGAAGCCCTCGGCACGTATCTTCGCAGCCGGAACACAGCCCCGATTTCACCCCGAATTTTTCACTCTTTACCGCCCCTAGCAAGGCCATGAGACAACACGACGACCTCGACGACGACCTCTTCGATGACGATGAGCTAGATAACTTTGCCGCTACCGGCGGCAGTGCTACCCGTGGCAACTCCGAAGACCAGCTTTCGGCCAAGTACGCCGACTACCTGATGTGGCGCGACACCGGCTCCTCGCACGATGAGGCCCTGGACCTGGCCAGCATGACAGAAGACGAGTACGCCACCGCCGAAGCCACCGAAGACCCCGATGGCAGCAACGGTTTCAGCTCCCTCGACGACCTCGACGACGATGACTTCTCCGACGACGATACCGACGAGTACGGCAGCAGCGGCAGCTCCCGCAACAGCCGCCGCAACTCCGACTACGACGACTATTAATGCGTAATGTGGTGAATGTGGCGGGAATGTGAGCAATGTGCAAAATGCACCGGCTTGCGTTTCTTCCGCCATAATTCCTCAACAAAAAGGCCCGCTTTCCTTACGGAAAGCGGGCCTTTTTTATAATCAATAGCGCGGACCACCCAGTTCGCGCTACTACCGTGCTTATTTCCGGCCGAAGACGCGGCGCAGGATTTCGGTGGTGCGGGCGACGGGGTTTTCGCGGATGTTGGCTTCCTCCTGGGCCACCAGCGTGAACAGACCGTCGATGGCCTTGCCGGTGGCGTACTGGTTGAGGTCGGTTTGCACGGGCGTAACCAGCGGAATGCGGTTGTAGCGGGTGGTCAGGTCAGTGTAGTAGCGGGTGGCGCCTACTTTG
Organism: Hymenobacter sp. 102; assembly: GCF_049949205.1. Taxonomy (NCBI): domain Bacteria; kingdom Pseudomonadati; phylum Bacteroidota; class Cytophagia; order Cytophagales; family Hymenobacteraceae; genus Hymenobacter; species Hymenobacter sp. 102. The sequence continues at coordinate 373,873 of NZ_CP188172.1, read as the reverse complement.
TCGAGGCTTTGCTGGATGATGGGCCGGAAGGCCGTGGTGAGCTGCTCGGTGGTGGTGCGCTTGAGGTAGTTGGTAGCGGCGTCCTTTTCCCCGGTCAGGATACCCCACACATCCTTAAACGTGAGGCTCTTGATGGCTGCCAGAAAGATGGGCTTGGCGCTCTTGGCTGCATCCTCCGCCCCCCGGTTCAGCGTTAGCTCAAACCGGTCCACCTGGCTGCCCAGCCCGATGGAGCGCAGCGTATTGGCTACGCGCTGGGCATCGGGCGGAAACGGAATCCGGATCAGCCGGTTCAGATAGAAGCCATCCTGCTTGGATGCCTGGTCGGTACCCTTGCTGATGCCCTGCGAAAGCGCCTCGCGCAAGCCCTGCGCAGCTTCCTGCTGCGTAAGGCTGCCGGTACCGGCAGTGGTACTACCAGGTTGGGAGGTAGTAGTTTTGGGCAGCGTGGTTTTGAGAATATCTCCCAGCTTCGAGAGCTTTATCTGGGCCGAAGCGGAAAGTTGCAACCCCAGCAACACGACGGGCAACGCGAGAAAACGGCGGTAGTTCATAGCAAGGAAAGTGAGCGGCAAAGGTACTGCCGGCACTTTTGCAGAAACCGGACCACTTTTGGCGAAGAGTTAAGTTATGAGTGCTGAGTTATGAATTGGGGGTACTGCCCTGAATGAGCGGTACCCCCAATTCATAATTCAACTCTCATAATTCAGCACTCCCCAACCTACTTCCCGCCGAACACGCGCTTGAGCAGGGCGCTGCCCTGGGCGGCAGGGTTGGCCCGGATGCGGCCTTCCTCGGCGGCCATGAGGGCAAACAGGCCATCCACGGTTTTCTCAGTGGCGTAGGGCACCAGCTGGGGGTTGAGGGGCGTCACCAGCGGAATCTTATTGTAGCGGGCTACCATTTCGGCGTAGAGCCTAGTAGCCCCGGTTTGCTCCAACGACTGCTGCATAGTGGGCTGGAAGGCCGTGCGCAGGTCGGCGGCGGTTTTCTCGTAGAGCAGCGTGGTAGCCGCGTCCGACTCCTTGCTGGTGGCCAGCGTGAGGGCGTCCTGCAGGCTCAGGTTCTGCACCGCGTTCAGGAAGATGGGTTTGGCCTGACCAGCGGCCGTTTCGGCGGCGCGGTTCAGGGCCACTTCGAAATTATCGACCAGTGCCCCGGCCCGCAGCTTGCGCAGCGTGGCGGCTACCAGCTCGGCCTCGGGCGGGAACGGAATGCGGATGTCGGCATTGGCATTGAAACCATCGGTTTCGCCGCCCTGGGCCACGGCTTTGGTTACGGCCTGGGTGAGGGCCTCGCGCAGGCCGCCGGTGGCTTCGTCGGCCGTGAGGGGCACGACGACGGGCGCTATTACTTTGGTAGCGGCGGTGGCTTTGGTGGTAGTCGTGGTCTTTTTGACGGGCGTCGTTTTCTTGACCGGGGTGGTTTTCTTGGTGGTGGACGTGGTGGTCTTTTTCGTGGTGGTTTTGGTTTGGGCGGCGGCTAGCTGGGCGGTGGCCAGCGTGAGCGTGAGGCCCAGCGCGAGGGTACGGAGGGGAGTCATACGGAAAAAATCAGGTAAACCCAGACGCCAGTGTGGCGTTGTTAGCGGGCGAGGTGCCAATATTGCGCCAAATCCGCTACTCCTCCTAACCTTCTCCCTATGCCCCTCATTCCCGACGTTGAAATCATGACTATTGGCGACGAGCTGCTCTACGGGCAGGTCATCGACACCAATTCGGCCTTTATGGGCCAGGAGTTGGGCAAGCTGGGCCTGCGCGTGCGCCAGATTACCAGCGTATCCGACCGGGCCGACGAAATTGTGGCCGCCCTCGACCTGGCCCGGCAGCGGGCCCAGGTGGTGCTCATGACCGGCGGCCTCGGCCCCACCAAGGACGACCTCACCAAGCACGTGCTGGCCCGCTACTTCGGTGCCGAGCTGGTACTGCACGAGCCCACCCTGCGCCACGTGGAAGGCATTTTTGCCCGCTTCAACCGGCCCATGCTGGAGGTGAACCGCCAGCAGGCGCTGGTGCCGGCCAACTGCACGGTGCTGCATAACGCCCTGGGCACGGCCCCCGGCATGTGGTTCGAGGACCGGGGCACCGTGTTCGTGAGCATGCCCGGCGTGCCGTTTGAAATGAAAGGGCTGATGACCGACGAGGTACTGCCCCGCCTGCGCCAGCACTTCCAGACGCCCGCCATTGAGCACGTGGTAGTGCAGACGGTGGGCCTGGGCGAATCATTCCTGGCCCAGCGCATTGAGGACTGGGAAAACCGCCTGCCCGCCAACGTGAAGCTGGCCTACCTGCCCTCTTTGGGCGGCGTACGCCTGCGCCTGACCGGCCACGACGACGGCCAGCCCGACCTGCGCGCCCGCATGGAGGCCCTGCTGCCGGAGCTGCGCACCTTGCTCGGTGACCATATCTTCGCCGAGGGCGAAATCAACCTGGAAACGGCCGTGGGCAACCTGCTGGCCAAGCGGGGCCTCACGGTGGGCACCGCCGAAAGCTGCACCGGCGGCCTGCTGGCCCACCGCCTCACCAGCGTACCCGGCAGCTCCCGCTACTACCAGGGCAGCATCATTGCCTACTCCAACGACATCAAGCTGCAGGAGCTGGGCGTGAAGGCCGAAACGCTGGCCGCCCACGGGGCCGTAAGCGAGCCGGCCGTAGCCGAAATGGCCGAGGGCTTACGCCGCCGCCTGGGCGTGGATGTGGCCCTGGCCACCAGCGGCATTGCCGGCCCCGACGGCGGCACCGATGCCAAGCCCGTCGGCACCATCTGCCTAGCCTACGCCGACGCCCGCCACACCGTTACCCGCCAGATCAGCTTCAACCGCGGCCGCCAGCTCAACCTGGAGTATACCACTACCGCCGCGTTGAACCTGCTGCGGCTGGAAGTGGAGAAGGGGCCGCTTGGTGGTTGAGTGGTTGAATTGTTGGGTGGTTGCATGGAGGTAAACTGTCATCCTGAGCGAAGCGAAGGACCTTATCACGTTACAACGACACGGTACACCGTGATATGGTCCTTCGCTTCGCTCAGGATGACAGACGTTACCTACCAAACCAGCCAGCCATCCAACAATCTACCTATTCGACAATCCCGCAATCCAACAGTCCAACACTTCACTTACCTTTGGGCTCCGAAACCCACCCCCACCCTTTTCCCTAAACACCCCCAACCGCATGGCACGAGTGGAAATGACGATGCCCAAGATGGGCGAATCCATCATGGAAGGCACCGTTCTGAAATGGCTCAAACAAGTAGGCGACACCATCGACCAGGACGAGTCGGTGCTGGAAGTAGCCACCGATAAGGTGGATACCGAGGTGCCCGCCCTGCACGCCGGCGTGCTCCAGGAAATTCTGGTGCAGGAAGGCCAGGTAGTAGCCGTGGGGGCCCCCATTGCCGTTATTGAAACCGACGCGGCCAGCGCCGGCACCACCGCCCCGGCCGCCGCCGCCGAGGCTCCTGCCCCGTCCATCAACGGCGCCGAGAAGCCCGCCGTGCCCTACCTGCCCGAAGCCCACGACCCGCAGGCCAACGCCGCCCAGGCCGTAGCCGCCCAGCCCCAGGCCGGCCGCTTCTACTCGCCCCTAGTGCTGAGCATTGCCCGCGAAGAAGGCATTTCGATGGCCGACCTGGAGTACCTGCCCGGCACCGGCAGCGAAGGCCGCGTGACCAAAAAAGACATTCTCGATTACGTAGCCGCCGGCAAGAAGCCCCTGGCCCAGGCCGCCGCACCGGCTGCTGCGGCCCCGGTTGCAGCCGCACCAGCGGCTCCGGCCCCAGTAGCTGCGCCGGCCGCGCCGGCTCCGGCTGCTGCCCCGGTGGCCGCCGCCAACACGTCGCAAACGGCGAAAGCCGTGCCCTCTATCAGCGGCAACCAGGAGCTGCTGGAAATGGACCGCATGCGCAAGATGATTGCCCAGCGCATGGTGGACAGCAAGCGGATTTCGCCCCACGTTACCTCCTTCGTGGAGGCCGACGTGACCGACATCGTGAACTGGCGCAACAAGCACAAGGATGCTTACAAGAAGCGCGAGGGCGAAAACCTCACCTTCACGCCCATTTTCATCCAGGCCATTGCCCGCGCCATTCAGGACTTCCCGATGATCAACGTGTCCATTGAGGGCGACTACATCATCAAGAAGCGCGACATCAACGTGGGCGTGGCCGTGGCTCTGCCCTCGGGCAACCTCATCGTGCCCGTGATTCACAACGCCGATCAGCTGAACCTGAACGGCCTGAGCAAGAAGGTAAACGACCTGGCCAACCGGGCCCGCGCCAACAAGCTCAAGCCCGAGGATCTGGAAGGCGGCACCTACACCGTATCCAACGTGGGCTCGTTCGGCAACGTGATGGGCACGCCCATTATCATGCAGCCGCAAGTGGCCATTATGGCCGTGGGTGCCATCAAGAAGAAGCCCGCCGTCATCGAAACCCCGCAGGGTGACCTGATTGGCGTGCGCCACTTCATGTTCCTGAGCCACAGCTATGACCACCGCGTAGTGGACGGCTCGCTCGGCGGCATGTTCGTGCGCCGCGTGGCCGACTACCTGGAGCAGTTCGACCCCAATACCAGCATTTAGTGCTTAGTGCTTAGTGCTTAGTGCTTAGTGCTTAGTGCTTAGTGCTTAGTGCTTAGTGTGTATGAAAACGCCCCGCCGTGGTTACGTGGCGGGGCTTTTTTGCGGCGCGAAGCCGTACTTTTGTGTACTGATTATATACCGGCCCGACTTTTCTGTTCGGGGTTCTGTACTGACTTCTCTTTCTGATGAATAAAGCACTGCCTTTGGTGGCCCTACTTATTGCCTTGGGCCTGATTCTGTTCCTGTACCAGCGCCTGCGCACCACGGAGGCCGCCCTGGAGGTAGCCAACCGCCGCTTCTCCGACTGTGAGCAGGTAAACTTCCAGCTCCAGAACCAGCTCACCCAGGCCACCCGGGGCCGCGCCGTGCCCGACAGCCTGAAAGTGCGCGACTAACTGCACACCTTGCCGGGCTCTGCATGCTGGCCCCGGCACCCTGCTTGTCAGGCGTGCCGGGGCCGCTGGCTTTCGGCGGGATTACGACCTGTCAATATCACCACCGCCCGGCCTGACGTCAGGCGGGTATGGACGGGAGGAAGCCGGATTCGGGAAGGACACATACGGAGGCGGCATCAGTGCGTCACCGTTACCCGGCGCGCCCTTGGCTGGCCTGGTTGATTTCGGCCATCTGGATGGGCTGCCGGCCTGAGGAAACCCGCACTTTTGTAGCAGCCGCAGCCGCAAGCTACCGGTCGGCGTAAGCGACACTACCCTTCTGCACTCTCTTTCCCCCATTCCATCCTCATGTACCAGGTTGCCATTTTACTTTTCCACGAAGTTGAAGTGCTGGACTTTGCCGGCCCTTTTGAAGTATTCGGAGTAACCGAAGTGGACGGCCGCCGCCCTTTCAACGTGTTTACCGTCGCCGAGCACAGCCCCGTTTTTGCCCGCAACGGGTTGTCGCTGAATCCCACGTACCGGCTCCAGGATCATCCGGACGCCGACATCATCATCGTGCCGGGCGGGGCCAGCCTGTTGGCCGATGGCACGCCGCTGGGCACCCGGCGCGAAATGCACAACGAGGTTATTTTGAACTGGGTGCGGCGGCACATAGCCACGGCCGAGCTGGTTTTATCGGTGTGCACGGGTGCCTTCGTGCTGGCCAGGGCCGGTGTGCTGGAGGGCCTCACCGTCACCACCCATCACTCCGTGGCCCGGCAGTTGCAGGAGCTGCTGCCCACCGCCACCGTGGCCCCGGAGTGGCGCTGGACCGATAACGGCCAGGTAATCACGTCTGCCGGCATCTCGGCGGGTATTGATATGGCCCTGCACGTAGTTGGCCGCCTGCTGGGCCCGGAAGTGGCGGCGGCTACGATGCGGGAGATGCAATACGCGCCGGGGCCGCACTCGGCGCCGACGTTGGAATAATTCCTTTATTCCAGCGTGCGCAGGGCCGTCTCCAGCACGCGTACGCTGCGGTTCAGCTCGGCGGGCGAAAGGGAGGCAAAGCCCAGGCGCAGGTGGGTTGGCCGGGGTTCCGCTGGCAGCTGGCAGGCTTTTCCGTCACTGATCAGCAATCCGTGCCGAAGGCAGGCCTGGGCCAGCCGTGGCACGTCAACTTCCGGCAGAAACCCGCCCCAGACGGCCAGTCCGCCCGTGGGCGGAGTAAAGGAAAACCACGGCGCCAGCCGCGTCTGCAAGGCCGTACAAAACACGTCGCGGCGGTGCTGGTACACCTGCCGGGACCGGGCCAGATGGTGCTGCATCGTGCCCTCGGCGAACAGGTCGGCCACGGCCGTTTCCAGCAGTGGGTCGCCCAGCTGATCTATCAGTACCCGGAGCGGGGCCAGGGCAGCAAGCACCTCCTCAGGAGCCACAATGTAGCCAATGCGGTAGGCGGGCGCGAGTACCTTGCTCAGGGAGCCGGTGTAGAGCACCCGCCCGGTGCGGTCGGCACTGGCCAGGGGCAGAATGGGCGCGCCGGCGTAGTGGTAGTCGAAGTCGTAATCGTCTTCCAACACGATGAAATCGTACTGCTCGGCCAGCTCCAGCAGCCGCACCCGCCGCACCGCCGATAAGGTAGCGGTGGTTGGGTAATGGTGGTGAGGCGTAACGTAGAGCAGCCGCACGGCCTGCCGCTGGCAGAGTGCTTCCAGCGCCTCCACCACCAGTCCCTGCTCATCCACGGCCACGCGCGCCAGCCGGGCCCCGCGCCGCTCAAAAATGGCATCTGCCTCCGCGTAGCTTCGCTCGCCCACCACCACCGTATCACCGGCCTGCACCAGCAGCTGGGCCAACAGGAAAAACCCCATCGTGCTGCCCCGGGTGATGAATACATTCCCGGCCGTGGCGGGTACGCCGCGCGTGTCGTGCAGGTAGCGGGCCAGCTGCTGACGCAGGCGGAGCACCCCGTGGGGCGCCACGTAGCCCAGCAACTGCCGCTGCTGCGCGGCCCACCGGGTAGCCAGCCGATAATTGCGCGCCAGCAGGGTGTGCGGTGCCAGCCGGGAGTCCGGAAGCCCACCATCGAGCACCAAAGATGCCGGCCCTGAAACGGGAGCCGACTGCGGGGCCGCGAAACGAAAAGCGGCCCGGTCCGGGAAGTTCCCGGCCAGGACCTGAAGGGGCTGACTAACCGCCTCCGGCGACTGCGCGCAGACCAGCGGTGCTTTGCGCGGCTGCTGCACCAGCCAGCCCTGGGCCTGCAGCTCCTCGTAGGCCAACGTAATCGTCTGCCGGTTCACGCACAGCTGTTCCGCGAGCTGGCGGGTTCCGGGGAATTGTGCGCCAAACGGCAGAACGCCTCGCCGGATCAGGTCAATCAGGCCGGTAGCAATCTGTTGGGGCAGCACGGGCGCGGCGTCGCGCCGCAGGATAATAAGAGACTGATAGGGAAGCATGTTGGAAGACACCTCACGGCCACCGGCCAGGTGAAGGCCGGGCCATGCTCACGCCAGAAGAGCAAACATAGCAGCACCACCGGTTAAAACGAATGAACCGACTGCGGCTTGCGCGCAGTCGGTTCATTCGTTTTAACCGGTGGTGCCCGAAAAACTACGGCCGGCCGCCGCTGGGGCCCTGAGCCGGCGTGGCGCCGGCACCGTTGCCACCGTCGCCGCCATCTTTCAGGTCGTCGTTGTTGATGGAGCGGCGGCGCTTGGGTTGAGCCATGCTCATCTTGCCGATGCGGTAGCTCAGGTTCACGCGGAAGCCGGACCGGCGCAGCACGTTCACACTGTACTGGTCGAGCACTGGGGTATTGATGGAGTTGCGGATTTTGTTGGTGGGCGTGAAGAAGTTGTCGGCTCCGAAGCCGATGCTGCCTTTCTTATCGGCAAAATCCTTCTTCAAGCCCAGACTGTATACCCCAAAACCGCCCTGGTAGCCCTGCAGCTGCACCTGCCGGCCGCGGTAAAAGCTGAACGCCTGCACGCCCCAGCCCTTGGCGAAGGTGTAGCCGCCCATCAAACGGCCACTGGCCACCCAGCCCTGATTGCTGGCCGCGTACAGCACGTCGGAGGTATTGTTATCAAGCGTGGCATAGTACACATCCAGGCCGCCGCCCAGTGTGAGCTTGTTCTGGATGTTGACGTTGGCATTCATGCTGCCACCGTAGGCGTTTTCGGTGCCGATGTTGGCGTACGTAGTCCGGATAAGAGCCCCGTCCTCGGTACGCACCGGCTGGATGGAGCCGTTGGTGTTGCGCGCAAAGGCAGAGAAATTCAGCGAGGTCTGCTTAATGAAAGTGCTGTAGCCCAGCTCGTAGTTGTTGGTGTACTCGGGCTCCAGCTCGGGGTTACCCTCAGTGTATTGTAGCTGGTTGCCCGACTGCCGGTTGGGGTTCAGGAACTGCAGCGAAGGACGCTGGATGCGGTAGTTATAAGCGGCTTTGAGCACGTTGCCGTTGGCTAGCTTGCGCGAGAGGTTCACGCTGGGCACCAGCACTCCATATGGGTCAATGGAGGTTTCCGTGTCGGTGCGGAAGTCGGCCGTGATGGTGGTATACTCGTAGCGGGCCCCGGCTTTCAGGGTGTAGCTTTTGAGGAAGCTCTGGGTGTACGAAAGGTAGGCCGCCGCAATGTTCTGGTTGTAGTCGAACACGTTGGAAAGCGTGGTGCCGGTCTGCCGCTGCCCGTTCAGGAAGGTGGTATAGTCACTGTTGACGCGGCGCACGATGTCCTTAGCCCCGAACTCCAGCAGCTGGGTTTTGCTCAGGGGCGTCTGGTAATCGGCCTGCAGCGTGATTTCCTGGTTGTAGCTGTCGTTGAGGTTGCGGCGGTAGTCGCCAACCCCTTCCCCGCTCAGGGTGGTATTGGTGAAGTTGTTGGTGCGGGTGTTGCGGCTATACTGGGCTAGCAGGCTGAACTCGCGCTGAGGCGTCTCAAAAGTGCGGGTGTAGTTGAGCGTGGCATCCAGGGTGTTCGAGTTGTCGAGCACCTTCACGTCGCTGAGGCGGTTGGTGAGCGAATCGCCCAGTACCGGCCGGAAAAACGTGGTCTGCGAGGCCAGATCATCCTGGTAGTTGGTGCCGTTGCGCAGGCCCAGCTGCACCGAGGCCGAGAGGAAGTTGTACTTGTTGATGTCGTAGTCCCAGCCCAGCGAGTAGCGCCCGAACACGTTCTGCTGGCGCGTATCGGCCGACTGAACGGTGCGGCTCAGCAGCTGGCGGTTGGCAATGTCGTTGCCGGTGATGCCGTAGGTGGTTTGCTCGTTGCGGAAGCTGCCGGGCACGTTGTACTGGCCCCGGCCGCCGCCGCCCAGCGAGAAGCCCATCTTGCCCACCCGGTAGGAGGCATTCAGGCCCAGATCGGAGCTGCGCAGGCCGGCGCTGGTGCGCAAATCCAGCGTAAAGCCCTGCAGGTTGTTCTGCTTGGTCACGATATTGATGATACCGCCCGAGCCTTCGGCGTCGTACTTGGCCGAGGGCGAAGTAATCACCTCCACCGTCTTAATCTGGTCGGCCGGAATCTGCTTCAGCGCGTCGGCAATGCTGTTGGCTGAGATGGTGCTGGGGCGGTTGTTGATGAGCACCCGGATGTTCTGGCTGCCGCGCAAGCTCACGTTGCCGTCGAGGTCTACCGAGAGGTTGGGCACACGCTTGAGCACGTCGGTGGCGTCGCCGCCACGGGTGGTTTCGTCCTTCTCGGCGTTGTACACCGTGCGGTCCACCTTCTCCTCCACCAGGCTGCGCTGGCCTTCCACCCGCACTTCCCCCAGCGCCTGCGCCGACGATTCCAGCGCTACCGTACCCAGGGCCACGGTGTTGCCGGCCTCGGTAATCACCACGCCGGTTTTTTCCACCTGCTTATACCCGATAAAGGTAATCTGCACGGTGTAGGTACCAGGCGCAATGCGCGGAATAGTGAATTTTCCGTTGTCATCGGCAGCGGTACCATCCACGGGCTTGCCGGTGGCGGGGTTTACCAGAGCCACCGTGGCAAAGGGCACCGGCTGCTTGGAAGTAGCATCCGTAACGGTGCCCGTAACACGGCCCGTTCCCTCCTGCGGGGCCATGGCGGCCCCGCCGGCTCCGGCCGGCCGGGTAGCACCAGCCGGACGCGCGGCCCCGCTTGGCGGCGTGCCGCCGGGCATTTGGGCCAGCACCGCATGGCTGCCGGAAAGGAGAAGAATCGGGAAGAGTAGTTTTTTCATGTGCGAGAGGGGAAGCGTCTATCACCCGGCCGCCAAACGGCCGCGGCGGGCCATGGGGCGCGGCATCAGCACAAACCTACGGGCTCGGACCCCGCCCCTGAAATGAAGCCGACCAACCGGCTGATTTCTGCGGCGGAGCCCGAAAAAAGGTCGGGTGAATACCAGGTAACCGAGCCACAGACGCAACTTCAGGCCCGAGGTGGCACAAAGGCCCGAATATTTGTCGGGTTTGTGGCCGGCCGGAAACGCAAAACGCCCCTCCGGTAACCAGAGGGGCGTTCTGTTGTAGCGCGAAGCGGAGTTGCGCGCTACTGTGCTAGGCTTTCACGCCCAGTAGCAGCAGCATGAAAGCAAACTGCCGGGCCGTGTCGTGGATGGACTTGAAGCGGCCCGAGGCCCCGCCGTGGCCGGCGGCCATGTCGGTGTGGAGCAGCAGCAGGTTGTTGTCGGTTTTCAGGGTGCGCAGCTTGGCTACCCACTTGGCCGGCTCGAAGTACTGCACCTGCGAGTCGTGCAGGCCGGTGGTCACGAGCATGTTCGGGTAGGCCTGGGCCTTCACCTGGTCGTAGGGCGAGTACGAGAGCATGTAGTCGTAGAACTCCTTCTGGTTGGGGTTGCCCCACTCGTCGTACTCGCCGGTGGTCAGCGGGATGCTTTCGTCGAGCATGGTGGTCACCACGTCCACGAAGGGCACGGCGGCCACTACGCCCTTGTAGTACTCGGGGTGGTTGTTCACCACCGCGCCCATCAGCAGGCCGCCGGCCGAGCCGCCCATGGCAAACAGCTTGTCGGCGGAGGTGAACTTCTGGTCGAGGAGAAATTTGGAGCAGTCGGTGAAGTCGGTGAAGGTGTTTTTCTTCTTGAGCTTCTTGCCGTTCTCGTACCACTGCCGACCCATTTCCTGCCCGCCCCGGATGTGGCAAATCACGTAGGCGAAGCCCCGATCCAGCAAGCTCAGGCGGGCGGCGCTGAAGGTGGCATCCATGGAGTAGCCGTAGGAACCGTAGGCGTACTGCAGCAGCGGGGCCGAGCCGTCCTTCTTGAAGCCCTTCTTGTACACGATGGACATCGGGATTCTGGTGCCGTCGGTGGCGGTGGCGTATACCCGCTCGGTCACGTAATCCTCCTTCTTGAAGCTTCCGAGCACGGTTTGCTCCTTCAGCAGCTTCTTGCTGCGGGCGTTCATGTCGTAGTCGAAGGTGGAGTTGGGCGTGGTGAGCGAGGAGTAGCCGTAGCGCAGCACGGGCGTATCAAACTCGGGGTTGATGCTGATGGCGGCCGTGTAGGTGGGCTCCCCGAAGTTGAGGTAGTGCTCCTGCTTGTCCTTCCACCGAATCACGCGCAGCTGCAGCAGGCCTTCCTTCCGCTCACCCAGCACCAGGTAATCCTTGAACAGCTCCATGTTTTCCAGGAACACGTCGGGACGGTGGGCAATAACCTCCTGCCAGGCCGTTTTGGCAGTGTTCTTCACCGGCGTTTTCAGCAGGCGGAAGTTGGGCGCCCCAGCGTTGGACAGCACGTAAAAGTCGTTGCCGAAGTGCTCCACCTCGTACAGATGGTCAGCCTCGCGCGGCAGAAACACCTGCAGCGCCGCCGTGGGCTTGGCGGCCTCCACGTACCGCACCTCCGATGACATGGTGCTGCCAATGGTCAGGAACACATATTGCCGCGACTTGGAGCGGTGCACCCCGATGCGGAAGGTGTTGTCCTTCTCCTCGTACACCAGCTGGTCCTTACTGGGGTCGGTGCCCAGGGTGTGGCGGTAGAGCTGGTAGTCCAGCAGCGTGGTGGGGTCCTTGCGGGTGTAGAAGACGGTTTTGTTGTCGGCGGCCCACACGGCGTTGCCGCTGGTGTTCGGAATCTGCTCGGGGTAGAGCTGGCCGGTTTGCAGGTTGCGGAAGCGCAGCGTGTAGAGGCGGCGGCTCACCACGTCCTCGGAGTAAGCCAGCACCTGGTTGTCGTCGCTCACCTCGAAGCCGCCAATCTGGTAGTAGGCCTTGCCCTTGCCCAGCTCGTTGGCGTTGAGCAGAATTTCCTCTTTGGCGCTCAGGCTGCCCTTTTTGCGGCAGTAAATCGGGTACTCGGCCCCGGCCTCGAAGCGGGTGTAGTAGTAGTACCCATTATCCCGGTACGGCACCGACTCGTCCTGCTCCTTGATGCGGCCCTTGATTTCTTGGAACAGCTTTTCCTCCAGCCCCTTCACCGGGGCCATCTGCTGCTCGAAATAGGCGTTTTCGGCGTTCAAGTAGCTGATTACCTCGGGGTTCTCGCGCTCATTGAGCCAGTAATAGTTGTCGAGGCGGGTGCCGAAGGGCGACTTGAGTTCTTTGGGCTTGAGAGCCGCAACGGGAGGTTTGGGCATAGTGGCAGGAGTGCTTTGGGCGAAAACCGCGCCGCTAAGCAGCAGGCCCGCGCCCGTGAGCCATGTGTACAAGGAATTCATAGCGCAACAAGTCAACAAGTGAAAAGGATGCGCTAAAGAAACGGGGAATTTGCGAAGGGCGGCGGCCCAGGCCGTAAAAACGGCAGAGGACCGCCCGGGTTTATCATAGTAACCGTACCAGCCGGAATGTAGAGACGCGACACTTCGCGTCTCCTCGTTGAACGGTACCGGGTAAAACGGGTCGTTCTAACGGGAGACGCGAAGTGTCGCGTCTCTACACTAGGTCTGGCTTACAGCGCCGCCAGGCTCTGCTCCAGGGCGGTGATTTTGGCTTCGGCGTCAGCCAGCTTCTGCCGCTCGCGCTCTACCAGGTCGGGCTTGGCGTTGGCCACGAACTTCTCGTTGGCCAGCTTTTTCAGCACCGAGTCGCGGAAGCCCTGGGCGTATTCCAGCTCCTTAGTCAGGCGCTCCTTCTCGGCCCCAAGGTCAATCTGACCTTCCAGCGGCACGAAGAACTCCGAGCCGCCCGCCACGAAGCCCACCGAAGCCGCCGGCGCTTCCGTCACCACCGATACGTCGGTGAGGGCGGCCAGCTTGCGGATGATACCGTCGTAGTCCGTGAGCAGCTGGGCGTCGTCGGTTTTGGCGGCCAGGGTCAGGGGCTTGTTGGGGCCCAGGCCCTTCTGGTTGCGGATGGTGCGCACGCCGCCCACAATGGCCAGCGCCTTTTCCATACGGGCCAGCACCTCGGCAGCACCCGCTACGGGCTGGGCCTTAGGCCAGGCGGCCACGCACACGTACTCTTTGGGGCCGCGCTCCTGCAGCTCGTGCCAGATTTCCTCGGTGATGAAGGGCATGAACGGGTGCAGCAGCTTGAGCAGGGTTTCGAGGAAGCCGGTGGTCAGGCGCAGCGTTTCGGGGTCGATGGGGGCCTGGTAGGCGGGCTTGATCATCTCCAGGTACTCCGAGCAGAAGTCGTCCCACACCAGCTTGTACACCGTCATCAGCGCGTCGCTCATCCGGAACTTCTCGAAATGCTCGTCCAGCTCCACAATGGTGGCGTTCAGCTTGGCACCGAACCACTCCACGGCCTTGTCGTTGGGGAAGGGCAGCGCGGCATCTACCTCCCAGCCCTTAATCAGGCGGAAGGCGTTCCAGAGCTTGTTGCTGAAGTTGCGGCCCTGCTCCACCAGCTTTTCGTCGTAGAGCAAGTCGTTGCCGGCCGGGGCCGAGAACAGCATGCCGGTCCGCACGCCGTCGGCCCCGAACTGCTTGATAAGGTCCAGCGGATCGGGCGAGTTGCCGAGCTGCTTGCTCATCTTGCGGCCCTGGTTGTCGCGCACGATGCCGGTGAGGTACACGTTGCGGAAGGGCACCTCCTTGCGGTACTCCAGGCCGGCCATAATCATGCGGGCCACCCAGAAGAACAGAATGTCCGGCCCCGTCACCAGGTCGTTGGTGGGGTAGAAATAGTTGACGTCGGCGTTGTCGGGGTCCTTGAACCCGTCGAACACCGAAATCGGCCACAGCCACGACGAAAACCAGGTATCCAGCACGTCCTCGTCCTGGCGCAGGTCGGTGAGCTGCAGGTCGGCGTTGCCGCTCTGCTCACGGGCCCGGATCAGGGCTTCTTCAGCGGTGAGGGCCACCACGTAGGTGCCATCGGGCAGGTAGTAGGCCGGAATCTGCTGGCCCCACCACAGCTGCCGCGAAATACACCAGTCGCGCACGTTCTCCATCCACACCCGATAGGTGTTCTTGAACTTGGCCGGGTGCAGCTTCACGGTGTCGTTTTCCACCACGTCCAGGGCCGGCTTGGCCAGGTGCTCCATTTTCAGGAACCACTGCATGCTCAGGCGGGGCTCAATGACGGCCTTGGTGCGCTCCGAGGTCTGCACGATGCTGGCGTACTCCTCCACCTTCACCAGATGACCGGCTTCCTCCAGATCCTTTACGATGTTGCGGCGGGCGGCGAACCGGTCCTGGCCCACGTACAGCACGGCCTTCTCGTTGAGCGTGCCGTCGTTGTTGAGGATGTCGATAACGGGCAGGTTGTGCTTCACACCCAACTCGTAATCGTTCAAATCGTGGGCCGGCGTCACCTTCAGCGCGCCCGTGCCGAAGTCGATGCTCACGTACTCATCCAGAATCACCGGAATTTCCCGGCCCAGCAGCGGAATCCGCACTTTTACCCCGTGCAGGTGGGTGTAGCGCGGGTCGTTGGGGTTCACCGCCACCGCCACGTCAGCCATGATGGTTTCGGGCCGCGACGTTGCCACGGTGAGGAACTGGCCCTCCTGCCCCACTACTTCATACCGCAGGTGATACATCTTGGCCATCACGTCCTTGGGAATCACTTCCTCGTCGGACAGGGCGGTCTGGCCTTGGGGGTCCCAGTTCACCATGCGCACACCGCGGTAGATCAGGCCCTTCTGGTGCAGATCCACGAACACGCGCAAAACGGCCTCGGTCAGCTCGGGCTCCATCGTGAAGCGCGTCCGGTCCCAGTCGCAGGAAGCGCCCAGCTGCTTGAGCTGCTCCAGGATGATGCCACCGTATTTCTCTTTCCAGGCAAAGGCGTGCTCCAGAAACTGCTCCCGGGTCAGGTCCTTCTTCTCGATACCCTGCTCCTTGAGCAGCGCCACTACCTTGGCCTCGGTGGCAATGGAGGCGTGGTCGGTGCCGGGCACCCAGCAGGCTTCCTTGCCCTGCATGCGGGCCCGGCGCACCAGCACGTCCTGAATGGTGTTGTTGAGCATGTGGCCCATGTGCAGCACGCCCGTTACGTTGGGCGGCGGAATCACCACGGTGTAGGGCTTTTTGCGGGGGTTGGCCTTGGCTTTAAAGAAGCCCTGCTCCTGCCAGCGCTGGTACCATTTGGCTTCAACGTCGGCGGGGGTATAGGTTTTGGCGATGGACATCGGCGGGAAATTCTATTCAGATATGGGCGCAAAAGTAGGCAATTCGGGCGGGGGCCGGAAATCAGGGGCTCCGAAGACCTGCCGGGGAAGCCTGGCAGCGCGCAGAAACTCATTTAGCTTCCTTTCAGGCACTGCAACAGGCCCTGGCAGTTTCGTAATACCATAAACTCTATTTTTGTAGCTTAACAGTACATTGTTCTCTCCTGCCGCCCCTCCCCCGGTTCCATTGAGTTAATTTACTCCTGCTTTCTTCCTTATAGTTGATGCGTGCGCATGGCTCTTTTTTCCTTCCGTAAATCATCAACCAGTCCGGTGGCTCCGGCGGCCTCTACCCCAACTCCCCCACCTGCCGCATCCATCTTTGCCGGCTCCATCCGGGTAGGTATGGGCCAGCTGCTGGTGGAAGGCGGGGAACCGGAGCGCAACCTGGAGCGGGCCGAGCGCATGGTTGCCGAAGCCGCCAGCCATCAGTGCGACGTAGTACTGCTGCCCGAAACCCTGGACTTTGCCTGGACGCACCCCAGCGCCCTCACCGAGGCCCAACCTATTCCCGGCCCCTACTCCGACCGGCTCTGCCAGGCAGCCCGGCGCCATGGCCTCTACCTCTGCGCCGGCCTCACCGAGCGCGCCCCCGATGGCCGCAACTACAACGCCGCTATTCTCATCAACCCGCAGGGCGAAATCATCTGCAAATACCACAAAATCAACCTTCTGGAAGTAGAGCTACCGTTTTACGCGGTGGGCCGGACCCTGAACGTGGTGGAAACGCCGCTGGGGAAAATCGGAGTGAATATCTGCGCCGACAACTTCCTGGATGGATTGCCCATCGGGCATACGCTGGCCCGCATGGGGGCTGAGTTTATTCTTTCGCCCTCGTCCTGGACGGTGGACTATTCCATTACGGAGGAGCATGACCCGTACCGTGAAAAATGGGTAAAACCGTATTCCATTCTGGCTCAACTCTACAACGTATCGGTGGTGGGCACTACCTCCGTCGGGTACATCGTGGGGGGGCCCTACGAGGGCAAGAAAAGTGTGGGCTGCTCCCTGGCCGTGGATGCCACTGGTATTCGGGCGCAGGGCGTGTTCAATGAGTTTGCCGGAGATTTGGTGGTAGCCGATCTACCCCGCCCGGTACGTGCTGAGCAGGGTACCCAAATCGGGCAGATGCTGCAGCGCAAGGGCTACCCGCTCGACACGCTGCCCGCTTAATGTCTGTTGGGCCGGATTTCCACTGGCCCCGCTTTTAATCCGACCTTAATCCGACTCACTTACTTAGCAGCCGGATTTCTACTCTGCTGAATGAAACAAACGTACCGCCAGTGTACCCGCTGCATCATGGATACCACCGTACCCGGTATCCGCTTCGATGCGGCGGGCGAGTGTAATTTCTGCGCGTTGCACGATAAGATGGATCGGGCCTTTCCTCTGGGTAAGGCCGGAGCCCGGTACGTGCAGGCAATGGCAGCGGATATGAGAGAGTTGGGGCGGGGCAGGAAATATGACTGCGTACTGGGCGTGAGCGGCGGCCGGGACTCCTCGTTTACGCTTTGGTACTGCGTAGTGAAGCTGGGCCTGCGCCCCCTGGCCGTACATTTTAACGACGGCTTCGGCAACCCCGTGGCCGGCGAGAACATGACCAAGGCCTGCCGCAAACTGGGAGTAGAAATGCGCACCATCACCTCCGACTGGCGCGAATCCAAGGACCTGAAACTAGCCTTCCTGAAAGCCTCGGTGCCCGATATGGAGGAAGGCACTGATGTGGGCATTGCCACGGCCCTGTACGGCGTGGCCGCCAAAGAAGGCATCCAGCGCATTATTATCGGGCAGTCGTTCCGCACCGAGGGCATTGCCCCGCTGAGCTGGAACTACCTCGACGGCAAGTACCTGAAGGCCGTGCACAAGCAGTTCGGTACGGTGCCGCTGCGGCCGTGGAAACCCGCCGACCCGGGCTTTCACCTGGATATCAAGGAAATGTTCTACTACGCCTTCATTCGCCGCATCAAAACCGTAACGCTGCTCTACCACGTGGACTACGTGCGCGCCGACGTGGACCAGTTGCTGGAGCGGGAGCTGGATTGGGTGAACCCCGGGGCGCACTACTTCGACGACCTGTACCAGAGCGTCATCTACTACCTCAACCGCACCAAGTTCAACATCGACCGGCGGCTGTTCAACTACTCGGCCCTGGTGCGTTCCGGCCAGATGCCCCGGGAGGTGGCCCTGGAACGCGTGCAGCACGTGAATAGCATCGAAGACGAAAGGGTTATCAACCTCTGCATCAAGCGACTGGGCCTGAGCCGGCAGGAGTTCGAGCATATTGTGGCCGCGCCGCCCAAAACCTTCCGCGCCTACCCCAACAACTATGAGCTGATCCGGCTGCTGAAGTGGCCCATCAAGCTCCTGAGTCAGTTCCGGCTCATTCCCGAGTCAGCCTACGACAAGTACTTCAACTGCGGCACCTGATGCTTCTGCCCTTTCCCACCAACCCCGATACCGCCGCCGACGACTCCTTGGATGGCCTGGTGCTGGCCGGCGGGTCGGCAACGGTTGAAAATCTGGTGGCGGCTTACAGCCGCGGCATTTTTCCGTGGCCGGTGCCGGGCTGGCCGGTGCTGCCCTGGTTCTGCCCACCCCGGCGCGGCATTCTGCGGCTGGAGCGCCGGCACGTGGGCCGCACGCTGGCCCGGGTGCAGCGGCAATCCACCTGGCGCATCAGCTTCAACGAGGCGTTTGAGCAGGTGATGTACGCCTGCCGGCAGCAGCCCCGCCCCGGCCAAGACGGTACCTGGATTACGCCCCAGCTGCTGCGCGGCTACACGGCCCTGCACCACGCCGGCTACGCCCACAGCGTGGAAGTATGGGACGGCCCCGAGCTGATTGGCGGCCTCTACGGGGTTTCGGTGCGGGGCGTGTTTGCCGGCGAAAGTATGTTTCATTTTCGGCCCAACGCCTCCAAACTGGCCCTGCTGGCCCTCACCGACACCCTACTAGAACAGGGTGCGGGCCTGCTCGACATCCAGCAGCTGACGCCCCACCTGGCCGCCCTCGGGGCCGAAGAAGTGAGCCGCCCGGAGTTTCTGGCGTTGCTGGCCCAGGAGCAAGCCGCCGGCCGCACCCTCCGCTTCCCCGCCTGATTCCGCCGCAACACCAGCTGCCAGGTGCCACACGAATACTGAACAGTCGTCATCCTCCGCAAGGGCCTCACGGCACCCCAATAAAAAAAGCCCCCACTCGGGAGGCTTTCTTCGCTATAAGGCACAATCCACGAAATCCGACCCATCCGGCTTCATCCGGGAAAATCCGTGCGTTAGGCTTCCTGGTGCAGCCACTGCTTCTTGCTGAGTAGCTTGTCCTGGGATTCGCGGTAGTCGGGGTCGTCCACGCAGCAGTCAACGGGGCACACGGCGGCGCACTGGGGTTCCTCGTGGAAGCCCACGCACTCGGTGCACTTATCCGATACGATGTAGTAGTACTCGTCGGAAATGGGGGTTTGCGGAGCTACGCCCGACACCACTTTTCCTCCGTCCTGCTGCACTTCCTTCAGGCTGGTGCCATCGGCCCAGCGCCAGGCGGCGCCGCCTTCGTAAATGGCGGTGTTGGGGCATTCCGGTTCGCAGGCACCACAGTTGATGCACTCGTCGGTTATCATGATGGCCATAGCCTCGGTCGTCGTTAAAAAGTAGAAAATCGAATCAGAGAGAGTACGCAAGCCGCCGGGGGCAGGATGCGGCCGGGCAAAATTAGGGATTAGCCGTACACAGTTCAGTACTTTCGCGCCGCTGATTTTGTTTTTCTGCCTTCCGGCTTTTATTCCCGCCTGCCTTTATGCTTCACGCCGACCGCCTTGCCGCTTTTGTAGCCCTGGGCCAGCGCCTCACGGTCCTGGTTTCCGATGACCATTCCGAGGAGCTGACCGAGCTGGCCGCCCGCGCCCGCAACCAGAACCCCTGGTTCGACCGGCCCAACGTGCTGGCGTCCCTGCGCGGCATTGCCCACCTGCTGGCCGAGCCCGCCCTGAGCAATTGGGCCGCCCGCTACCCCCCGGAGCCCACTACCCCGCGCCAGATTGGGGTGGTGATGGCCGGTAATATTCCCTTAGTTGGTTTCCACGACGCGCTGTGCGTGCTGCTCGCGGGCCACGTGCTGCTGGCCAAACTCAGCAAGGACGACACGTTGCTGATGCGCTGGGTGCTGGACGAGCTCACGCGCCTGGAGCCCCGCTTCGCCGACCGGATTCAGCTGGTGGAGCGCCTGAACGCGGCCGATGCCTTCATTGCCACCGGCTCCGACAACACGGCCCGCTATTTTGAGTACTACTTCGGCAAGAGGCCGCACATCATCCGCCGCAACCGCACCAGCCTGGCCGTGCTTACCGGCCGCGAGTCGGACCACGACCTGGGGCTGCTGGGCGAGGATATTTTCCGCTACTACGGCCTGGGCTGCCGCAACGTGAGCAAACTCTATGCTCCCGCCGGCTATGATTTCACGCCCCTGCTCGATGCCCTGCAGCCCTGGCACCGCGTGCTGGAGCACAACCGCTACCAGAACAACTACGACTACAACAAGAGCATTCTGCTGGTGAACCGGGTACCCCATCTGGATTCAGGCTTCCTGCTGCTCACCGAAAGCGCCCAGCTCGTTTCTCCCATTTCGGTGCTGCACTACGCCACCTATACCAGCGAGGTGGACCTGCTCGACCAGCTCACCGACGTGGCCACGCAGACGCAGTGCCTGGTTTCGGCGGGCGGATTGTATCCGGGCAGCTTTCCCTTCGGCCGGGCCCAGCAGCCCGCCGTATCCGACTACGCCGACGGCGTGGACACCATGAATTTTCTGGCTGAGCTTTTGTAATTTAACTTTCTACAGCAAAGCACCTTAGCCAAAGACAAGCGCATACCGGCAGCATTTTAGGCACGGTTGTAGGTACACCTTATGCGGAATTGCTGCGTACACTCGTTCAGTTCCGTGCTCATTTCTGCAGCGGCAAGCCAGCCGGGACGTTCATCTGTTCTCCATTCGGCTTGCCGTATGCTTTGACGGAATTTCTCCGCTCACCGCTATAATTTCTGCTCTGACGATGATACCTGAACTCAAGCCGACCGACGCTGCCATCGAAACCATCGAGAAGGAAAGCATTCCCAGCCTGCACTTTTCGAGCGAAGATGTACTGACCGACCCTGCCGCCATTAAACGCCGCCGCCACGATGCAGAGCGGGCTGCCACGCTGGGCAACGCTTACCATGGCAAGCTGGACATCTATTTTCAAACGGCCGATGGCGCCGTAAAACGCGTGTACACCACCATTTGGGCCATGCACGAGGAATACCTGACGCTCAAGTCCGGCATTGCCCTACCCCTGCGGGCCGTACTCAGCTTCGACTTCTACTAATCACCGATTCAGGCGGATTGCGACGGGTTGATCGAATTTTGTGAACGTTTCCGTAATCCGGTCTAGACAAAAAAGAAAAACCGCTTGCCATATGGCAAGCGGTTTTTCTTTTGTCATTTATCACGCAGTAGGATTGACAGCCGGATAATCGTCTATAAAATCCGATCAATTGGCCGAAATCCGTGATTAGATGCGGTCCAGGGTTTTAACAATCAGGTCGTTTACTACCTGTTCAGAGTTGGCGGCAAACTCGCCGGTGGCGCGGTTGGCTACAATGGCGTTCAACGACAGCACCTCGTGGCCCAGCATGCGACCCAGGGCGTAGTAGCCGGCCGTCTCCATCTCGAAGTTAGTGAGGCGGAACTCGCCCTCGGCGCTCTGGTGGCGGAACTGCTGGAACTCCTGGATGAGCGTAGGCAGGCGCAAATCCAGACGCAGTACGCGGCCCTGGGGTCCGTAGAAACCGGGACAGGTGAGCGTGTTGCCCTTCACCATATCGAAGCCTAGCTGCTCGCGCAGCAAGTCGGAGCCCCGCACGCAGTACGGGCGGTACGGCAGCTGCAGGGCCTGCTGGATGCCGGTGGCTACTTCTACTTCCAGGCCGGTTTCTACCAGCGGATAAAACTGCATCAGGGAGTCCAGGCCCACGCCGTGCTCCGAGGCCAGCATGGAGCCCACCGGAATATCGGCCTGCAGGGAGCCGCTGGTACCCACCCGCACAATGCGCAGGCTGATGCGCTCCTCCAGGGGGCGCGGCTCGCGCGTCACCAGGTCCACGTTTACCAGTGCATCCAGCTCATTCATCAGAATATCAATGTTATCGGTACCCATGCCGGTGCTGATAACGCTGATGCGCTTGCCCTTGTAGTAGCCCACGTGCGTCACGAATTCGCGCTTGTGGATTTTGGTCTCTATGGAGTCGAAGTGCTGACTGACGGAGGGCACCCGCTCCGGGTCGCCCACCGTGATGATGGTTTCGGAAAGGTGGTCGGGCAGGAGGTTGAGGTGGTAGATGCTGCCGTCCTTATTCAGGATCAGTTCCGATTCGGCGATGGGCATGGCGGGGGAATTTTGGAAAAGAAAAGGTGCAATGGTACGGGAAAAAACGCAGTTGGCGCAGCCACAAAAATTTGTCATCCTGAGCGGGCCTGCATCTATTCCCCATTGAACTGGTCGTTTGCACGCGTTGCAGTTCTAACGTGAAAAGATCCTTCGCACGCTCAGGATGACAGCTATGTACTGGGCTCCACTTTACCGGGCCGGGGCGCGGTACGAGAGCAGCCCTTGCTCGGGGTTGTAGTGGTTGCTCAGCTTGGGGTAGGTGCCCGTACCGTCGTAGGGGCGCTTATCGGGGTGCTGCTGGCAGGTAGCGGAGCAGGCCCCGTCCAGCTGCTGGGCACAGGCTTCGCAGAGCGGTACGTGGGCATTGCAGTGCGGGTTGGCGCAGTTCACCATCCGGTCGGAGGGCGTGTGGCAGTGGTGGCACTGGCTGATGATGGTAGGGTTGACGCTATTTACGTCCACCGCCACCCGGCCATCAAACACGTAGCACTTGCCATCAAAATCCTCACCGCCGGCTTCCAGCCCGTATTTGATAATGCCGCCGTGCAGCTGGTACACATCCTCGAAACCCTGCTCCAGCAGGAAAGCGGAGGCCTTTTCGCACTTGATGCCGCCGGTGCAGTAGGTCAGGATTTTCTTGCCCCGGTACTGCTCCAGCTCCTGCACCTTTTCGGGGAACTCGCGGAAGTTTTCGATGTCCAGCGTAACGGCGTTTTTGAAGCGGCCCAGGCTGTGCTCGTAGTCGGAGCGCACGTCCAGCACCACTACGTCGTCCTGGTCCTTCATGGCCCGGAACTCCTGGGGCTCCAGATGGATACCGGTGCGCTCGTAGGGCTTGATGTGGGGCAGGCCCACGTGCACGATTTCCGGCTTCACGCGCACGTGCAGCTTCTGAAACGTGTTGGCCGGGGCCTCCTCTACCTTGAACTCCAGCGCGGCAAAGCGCGGATCGGCCTTCACCAGACGCATATATTCCTCACAGTCGGCCCGGCGGCCCGATACGGTGCCGTTCAGGCCTTCGGCGGCCACAATGATGCGGCCCAGCAGGTTCAGCCCCAGGCACAGCCGGTGGTGCTCCTCCCGGAACTGCTCCGGATTCTCGATGGGCGTGTAGCAGTAGTACAGTAGAACGAGGTAGTCCACTTCTTTTCGCAATTATGAGTTAGGAGTTATGAATTATGAATTGATACCCCTCACATTATGGGCGTTATCGAATCCATAATTCATAACTCCTACTTCTCAATTCATAATTAAACCTTCTGCGCGGGGTTGCCGAATACGGTTTGCCCAGCGGGCACGTCGGCCACTACCACGGAGCCGGCACCCACGCGGGCTTTGGCCCCGATTTTCACGCCCGCCACTACTACGGCTCCCGCCCCGATGAAGGCCAACTCGCCTACCTGCACCTCGGCGTTGAGGATGGCCCCGGCCCCCAGCTGGGCGTAGTCGCCTACTTCAGCCTTCACATCCACCACGGCGTTGGCCCCCAGAATGCAGCCGTCGCCGAGCTTGGCCGTGCCGGCCACCACGGCGTTGGCCCCGATGAGGTTGCCGTGACCGAGCCAGGCGTGCGGCGATACGCTGGCGCGCTGGTGAATGGCGTTGACGGGCGCTACGGTGTACTCCTCGCGCAGCATGTTGGTGAGGCTGCGGCGGCTGGCCGTGTCTTCAGTAGCCACGAATACCTCGCACTTTTTGCCCAGCAGCTTCAGCAGCTCCTTATCGTCGGTGTTGCCCATCACGGGCACATCGTTCAGCTCGGTATTCTGCAGCTCGGCTTTATCGTCGAGCAGGCAGTACACCACTACATCATTGCTCTGGAAGGCGTCGAGGGCGGCGGTGCCCACGGCCTGCGCGCCCAGGATGATTACGGGATTTTCCATCGGTAGAAAAAACGGCCGCTAGGCGGCCGGTGAGGGTTCGGAAGTAACTGCAAAGATACGGGTAGGCCCGGTAGTTTCCGGCGGATGTTTAGCAGGCCGAAAACAACGGCCCCCAGCTACAGGCCCAGCCGCCGCAGCAGGCGGGCGGCGTAGTCGTTTTGCAGGGCCAGCAACAACAGAAACGGCAGAAAGGTTACCCGGTAGCGGTTGAGCGTACCCAGGTTGGGCGTGGTGAGGCCCAGCAGCGCCGCCAGAATGCCGCAGTACAGCAGCAGGGCCAGCACCAGCGCAAAGGGTAGCTGCCCACCCCGGCCCCGCATTGCGGCCAGCAACGCCCCGGCCAGCACCAGCAGCAGGGCCAGGTTTTCCAGCCCGGCAATCAGGTACAGCACCGTGCCGCCTTCCCAGGGCCAGGGCCGCGAGAGGGTGTGAAAAATGGCGACGGGGGTATGCTGCACCACGCTTTCGGTAGTGGGGCGCAGGTCTGGGTACTCCAGGTGGGGGCGGTGGCCGGAGGTGCGCAGCAGGTCGGTGTAGTTGCGCTGGAGCTGGGAAGTGAACTTGTTGGCGCGAAACACCGGACTGACCTCACTGGCCGCCCAGGCCCCTCCGGCCAGCAGCCCCGCCAGCAGCAGCAGCTGAGCCAGACGGCTGCGGGCCGTACCCAGCCGCTGCAACACCCGAATCAGCCCCAGGCCCGCCAGCACCCCGAACAGCACTACCGCGAAGAAATAGCGCATTTTGAAATGCAGCAGACTGGCTGCCAGCAGCAGCAGCCCGATTGCCGCAACGCGGGTGGCAGGCCCGTAGCTTAACCGGATGCCCAGCGCCAGCACCAAGGCCCCGCTACCTACCAGCAGACTTTCCTTGGTGAGGCCGGAAGTCCAGTACACCACCGTGGGCCAGCCCAGAAACGCCACTATACCCGCGCCCGGCGTGGCTGCCGGCCAGCGCAGGCGCAGGCGCAGCTGCCGCACCAGCTCCCAGCCGCCCACAAAGCTGAACAGGGACAGGTACAGCCCGTTCAGCCAGGCGCTACCCAGGCTAGCCAGATTCAGCGCAGAAAGCAGCTTGATGATGAACAGCGTGTTGGAGAAGCCGTGAAATACCAGGGCCCACCCCTGCCACCGAAACTCATCCTGCCCCAGCATAATGAGCCACTGGCCCGGCGCATGCCAGAGCTGGTCCGTCATCCGGCCCGACCAGAGCATGAAATACCGGGCATCCTCGCTGATCAGCCCCACCGACAGCAGCGTAGCCAGCAGCTTTAGAGCCAGGGTAGGCAGCACCCACCGCCCCACTCCCGGCAACGCCCGCACGCGGCGCAGCCACTGCCACAGCAGCCACAGCAACCCGGCGTTCAGACTAAAGGCGAGAAGTAGTTTGACCATCAACGGGGCACGGGGTTACGCAAGGCCCAAAGGTAACGGCCCGGGCCGGCAATGCCGCATGGCGCTACTGGCGCAGCAGCCGGGCTCCAATGCCGCAGGCCAGACACCGCCGCGGTGCGCAATAGCCACGCTGCAGCGCCAGCAACCCCTGCGAGTCGGCGGCCGATTGGTTGCTGAACCCGGCGGCCTCGTAGATTTCGGTGAGGTGGTTGTGCTCGGGCGGCAGCTGCTCCAGCAGCGTTACGGCGGCTTCCACCTGCTCCGGGCTGCCCACCGACCGGGCGTAGGCCACCCGCAGCGGCACCACCAGATTGGTAATGAGCAGGTGGATGCTGCTTTTGCCCAGCGGCCCGGTTTTGCCCGGCTTGCCCGGTCGTGTGTGGCTCTGCCAGTACGCGGGCAGCGGCACCGCAAAAAACAGCTCCAAAGCCCGCACGTCCTTCGCCGTTACCAGCGCATCGAACAAGGTAGGGCGGGCGTGCAGCAGCGCCAGCAGCTGCACCAGCCGCACCGAGGGGAAGTTGGCCGGCCGCAGCCGCAGAAAGTTCCAGTCGTGCAGGGCCAGGGCGGTACCGTGCAGGCTGTATTTATGCCGCAGAAACGCAAACTCCTGCCGCAGCTGGCCGCTGTACTCGTCGGTGGGCGCATCCTCCAGAAAGCCGGCCTGCCCGAATACCAGCGCCGCCAGCTGCGTGGCATCGTGGCGGTGGCGGCGCACCAGGCTCAGGGGTAGCGCCCGGGCCAGCCGGCTCATGGGGTCGGTGTTTTTCTGGAAACCGAAAGCCGCCGCCAGCGCGTGCCAGGCCGTGGCCTCCCAGTCCTGCCCGGTGTGCCCGTGCAGGGCGCTGATGCGGTCGGCTTTCTGCTCCACCCGCTCCAGCAAGGCCCGGTCCAGCATCATGGTGCGCGTTAGTTGAGGTACCTGGGCCAGCAGCGGGGCACAGGGCAGCGCGGCCTCCGGGGGCTGACTGCTCAACCGCTCGTAGGCGGCCAGCAGCTCCGGGGCAATGCGCGGCTGCAACGCCAGGGCCGGAATGGCGGAGCCGTTGGTACGCTGCACCGGCGCATCGGCCGCGTACACTACGTGCAGGACTACCTGGTCGTACTTGGCATCTGTCTGGTGCTGGTGGCGGTGCCAGTCGGAGGCGCGGATGTGAATTTCCACGGCTCCGTTCCACTCTACTTCTCCCAGCTGCAGGCGGGCGTTCAGGAAATCGGGGCCGGCATCGGGGTTGCGGTGGCCGGGGCGGAGCACGGTTATGGGCTGGCCGTCTTCGGTCAATAAAGCCGTCTTGTCAAAATACTGGTGCTGCCAGACATAGTGCAGAAAATCTTCTTTCATCACCGGAATAGGCATAGCTGAGTTTCGCTGTAGATGCGGCCCAGCCGGGGTAATTGTAACGCATAAGCTGGGCCGTTGCCCTAAGTAGCATTTTAGCGGGCCGGAAAGCAAACCGGCCCGCTTCCACCATCAGGCAGAAGCGGGCCGGCTGTTTCGGCAGTACGCGGTGGGTTAGCGCAGGTCAATCACCTTTACGCCCTTGTATTTGCTCTTATCAAAGTTGAAAGTGGTGGCATCCACCGGCACGTTGGGCTGGAACTTGCTGATGCGGTAGGTGTAGCGGTTGCCGTTCTTTTTGAACATCTGCCAGCTTTTCACAGCTTTATCCGTTTTGCCCACTTTCAGGCGCACTTTGTACACGGGGTTGTTGCGGTCCTCGGGCGAAAGTTCAATCACGTCCACCATTTCCCCACCCTCTTTGGCTTCCTGCACATACGCGTACTTGTAGCCTTTTTTATACAGAGTGTAAATCTGGGAAGGGTTGATTTCCTGATCCTCGGGCTCGTAATCGGAAATGTTTACCTCATTTTCCGACTTCATGTACGTCCACATGGTCTGGCCATTGTTGATGACCTCCTGACCACTCAGCTTCAGCCGGAACTTCTGCCCGCTCACGGTGATGTCGCCGCTCAGGTTTTCCTTCACCTTGGCCGCGTCGTTTTCCAGCGTCTGGGTGAAGGTAGCCTTGAACGCCTTCATGGCCTGATACTTGGCGCTCATCTGATCCAGAATCTTGCCGGCCTTGGGGTCCTGCTGCGCCGTAGCCACAGAAGTCAATGACGCGGACAGGGCAAGCAGGGCGAAATATTTCTTCATTGCAATGGTTGGTGGTGAATTTGGAGTGCTTCGATCTGAGAACCCAGAACTCAGCTAAGGTTTAAACGGGAATCAGACAAAAACAGAACAATTTCTACGCGCTAAGTTCTGCATCTCCTGCTTCTATTTCTGCAGGCTATTCAACAACTGTTCCAAACTGTACTCATCGGGAATCAATACCTCGCGGGCCTTGCTGCCCTCAAAGGGCCCCACAATACCGGCGTGCTCCAGCTGGTCGATGAGGCGGCCGGCGCGGTTATAGCCCAGCTTGAGCTTGCGCTGGATGAGCGAAGTACTACCCTGCTGATGCAGCACAATCACGCGGGCGGCCTCCTCAAACATGGAGTCCCGGTCGCTCATATCGAACTCGTCGGCGTCGCCGTTGCCGCTGCCGCTTTCCCCGGGCACTTCGGGCAGCTCGTAGGCATTGGGGTAGCCCTGCTGCTCGCCCACAAAGTCGCAGAGGCGGTCCACCTCGGGCGTATCAATGAAGGCGCACTGCACCCGGATAATATCCGAGCCCTGGGAGATGAGCATGTCGCCCTGCCCAATGAGCTGGTCGGCGCCGCCGGCATCCAGAATGGTGCGGGAGTCGATTTTGCTGGTCACCTTAAAGGAAATCCGGCAGGGGAAGTTGGCCTTGATGATGCCGGTAATTACGTTCACCGAGGGGCGCTGCGTGGCCACAATCAGGTGAATACCAATGGCGCGGGCCAGCTGGGCCAAGCGGGCAATGGGCGTTTCTACCTCTTTGCCGGCGGTCATCATCAGGTCGGCCAGCTCGTCAATCACCAGCACAATGAAGGGCATGTAGCGGTGGCCCTTTTTGGGGTTGAGGCGGCGCTCCACAAACTTACGGTTGTACTCCTTCAGGTTGCGGCAGCCGGCATCCTTCAGCAGATCGTAGCGCCGGTCCATCTCCATACACAAGGAGTTGAGTGTGTTCACCACCTTCTTGGTATCGGTGATAATGGGCTCCTCCGACTCGGGCAGCTTGGCCAGGAAATGGCGCTCAATCTTGTTGAAGATGCTCAATTCCACCTTCTTGGGGTCGACGAGCACAAACTTGAGCTGCGAAGGGTGGCGCTTATAGAGCAGCGAGGCCAGAATCACGTTCAGGCCCACCGATTTACCCTGGCCCGTGGCCCCGGCCATCAGCAGGTGCGGCATCTTGGCCAGGTCCACCACAAACACCTCGTTGGTGATGGTGCGCCCGAAGGCAATGGGCAGGTCCATTTCGGTACTGATGAACTTGTCGGTGTTGAATACCGAGCGGATGCTCACCATTTCCTTCCTGGTGTTCGGCACCTCGATACCGATGGTACCCTTGCCCGGAATGGGCGCAATGATGCGGATACCCAAGGCGGCCAGGCTCAGGGCAATATCATCTTCCAGGCTCTTGATTTTGGAGATGCGCACCCCGGCGTCGGGCACGATTTCGTAGAGCGTGACGGTGGGGCCGATGGTGGCCTTGATGCTGGCGATGTTGATGCCGTAGTGGCCCAGCGTCTCCACAATGCGGTCTTTGTTAGCTTCCAGCTCCTCCTTGGTTACCTGGGCCTTCGCTACGCCGTAGTCGTTGAGCAGCTCCAGGGTGGGGTACTGGTAGCGGGGCAGGTCGAGGGTAGGGTCGTACTCGCCGGTGGGCATGACTTCCTCGTCCTCTACCTCCTCGGCAATAACGGCCATATCGGCCCCGGCGGAGGGGTCCAGCTCGGCCGGGCCGGTGGTGGCATCCTCCACCTCGAAGGACAGACCAGCTACCACCGGCGCCGCTGCCGGCGCGGGCACAACGGGTGCTACCGCCGGCGCAGGCAGCGGCGTATCGTCGTCCACCAAATCAGCCAGTGACAGCGGCGTAGGGACGCTGGGGGCAGCAACCGGAGTAGCCGGCCGAACGGGTTCTTCAGGAGCAACCTCAAAGGAAAAGCTGGGGCCGGAAGTGGCCGAAGCCGGCGTATCAGTGGCTGCTGCCGGGGCTGCCATGCTCAGGGGAATGGCAGCGGCTGAAGCCGCCATACCACCCGCAGCCATTGTTGCGGAGGCAGCAGCAGCGGCAGCCGGAGCCAGTACATCGGCTCCGATGCCGGGCCCGGCCGGGCGGGCGGGGGAAGCCACCGGGCCGGTTCGGACGGGCTCGGCCGGAGCTGGTTCCGGCTGCTCCGGCTGGGCGGCCAACGGGCCTACCCGCTTGAGCGTGATGCCCAGCGTTGGCTCCTCTTCTTCCTCTTCATCGTCGTGCCAGGGTGCCGGGGCGGCTGGGGCCGTGTTGGCGGCGGAGGCCGGGGCCGGGGCCAGGTCGTCCGCCTCTTCCTCGTCCTCGGCGCTGCGGCTCAGGTTGAGGTTGAGGCTGGTGACGTTGAAGAAGAACACCACGAAGGAAATCAGCACGAAGGCCAGCAGCAGCACCGTACCCCAGCCAATGAGGCTATCCAGGAAAAAAGCCGTTTCGTAGCCTACCCGCCCACACAGGAAATCAAGGCTGTGGGCCACTGCAGGATCAGTGCCGGGGCCCTGGATGCTGAGCACCACGTAGCCCAGCAACACGCTCAGCCACACCATGATAAACAGGCACAGAGCCAGCACGTAGGTGAAAGATACCCCAGCGCGCCGGAATACGATTTTGTAGCCCAGGAAGAATACGATGGGAATGGCGGCAAAAGCCGCCACGCCGAAGCCGTTCTGAATGAGAAACTGGGCCATAATGGCTCCCAGCAGCCCCAGCCAGTTGCCGGTTTCCTGCCCGGCCTGATTGATAGTGACATTGCCCACGTTTTCGGTAACGCTCTGGTCGGCGTGGCCCGTAAACAGGAAGGAAATGAAGGCAATGGTCAGGTAAATGGAGCTTATCAGGAAGAAAAAGCCCATAAACAGCTGAAAACGCCGGTCGCGCACGAAATCGAACAGACCGCCGAGCCGGACTGCGGGCAGCTTCAGAGGCGTGCGCGCCGGCTTGGGCGCGGCGGTGCGGGGCTCGTTGCGGCGGTTTTCCCGGGCCGGCTCAGCGGCCGGGCGCGGCTGGTTACGAGCTGGTTTAGGCTCAGAAACCGGCCGGGGCTCGTTGGAGCGGGCGGCGGCAGAGTCGGGTTGTTGCTTGTAGGTATTTTTAGCCATCAGAATACTCGCCAAAGACCAAATCTAGGCATAAACGCTGAGTTGAAGCGGTGGTAAAATGGGGAAGTAGTGAAATGGAGAAATGGTGGGGTGGTGAAATGGTAAGGTGGCTGTTCTGCTTGCGCCACTTGCGCGGTTTGCCCGGTGTAGCTCAATTGAACAGCCACCCCACCATTTCACTATTCCGCCGCGTACACCCACAGCTGCCAGTAGGCCCCGGTGCTGGTGTAGTGCCCGAACAGCTGCAGCCCGCTCTCCTGCGGCCGGACCAGCCGCGCCGCCGACAGCACGTACCGCCCACCCAACTGGCGGAAAGCCGCCGCGTTGAAGGCCCAGTGCTGTATCCGGCGCTCCGGTAACGCCGCTACCCGGAAGTTCTTGCCCAGCTCCGCCGAAAACAGGTAACACCGGTTGCCCCAGGCATCAAAATACGTGGCCAGCGCCGGGCTTTTGGCCAGCTCCCCCGCAATAACCGGCCGGAAGGCGTGCTTGTAGGACAGCGGGTAGTTGTTCAGGTAGGCATCGAGGGTGTAGAACCCGTTGAAGGACGCCACCGCCGGGGGCAGTCCTAACGAGGCTACGCGGTAATCTTTTGGCTCCTGCCCCGTGCGCCGCCGGATATCCTGCTGCACCAGGCCCAGCAGCCGGGGGGCCACGTAGGCCGCGTAGGTAGGCTCAGAGGCAGGCAGGCGGTTCAGCAAGCGCTGCACATTGCGCGTCCACTCCGTATTCATGCCCAGCCCGATGAGTAGTTGCAGCCCGATAAGCGCCCCCCGCGCCCGGCCCGCCGGCAGGTGGCGCAAGCTCAACACCAGCACGCCAAACCATAGCAAAGGCGTGAGGAAGTGAAACCGCGTGAGGTTAAACGCACGCAGCGGCGGCAGGGCCTGCTGCAGCCCGGCCACCAGCTGCGGGTAGAAGCCGCAGAACAGTGCCAGCCCCCCCAGCCCAACCAGCACCAGGGCCAGGCGGCGGCGCAGCCGCTGCCGCACCGGACCGGGCGCCGCCAGCACCGCTGCGGCCCCGGCCGCCAGCAGGGGGGCCAACCGCAGAAACGCCCCGGCGTGGTACTGGCCCAGCAGCAGGTAGCGCCCCGCCGACAGCAGCCCCGCCCCTGCCCCACCGGGAGTTAACCGGGCGTAGTCGAACTCCAGGCGGTGGGGCACGAACTGCCGCTCCAGCAGCAACGAGTACAGCAGCGGATACTCCACTATCAGATAAGTGAGCGTTAAGGCGGCCAGGCCCAGCACCGGCCCCCAGCAAATCCGGCGGGTCCGCAGCGCATCAACCAGCACCGCTCCGCCGGCCACTGCCAGCACAAACACGCCCGCCAGCACCAGGCTCGACCACAGCCCGAACGCCACCAGCGCCCCCAGGCTGGCGGCTCGCCGCCGCCCGGTTCGCAGGTTCAGCAGGGCCCACACTACCCAGGGCTGCCCCAGCACCGATACTCCGTAGGCCGTGTACGCGGGCAGCGTGGCCCAGGCCAGCGCTAGGGCGGCGCAGGCTCCGGCCTCAGCTGGCTGGCGCAGGCCGTAGCGGCGCAGCAGCCCGTACATACCCAGCAGCCCCACCAGCCGGACCAGCAACTCGTGCGCCAGGTAGGCCGACAATGGGGGCAGCAGCGCCAGCAGGCCCACCAGCGGCTGCAGGCCCGGCCGCAGCGCGTTGCGCGGGATGCCATTTAGCAGATGCTCGACCCGGGTGGTGGGCCGGTAATCCAACGCTTTGCCCTCCTGCACCAGCAGATACGGCACCGTCAGCTCGGTGTCCAGGTTATCATCAATAAGAATATAGGTGTGGCCCGTTGGTGCCAGGTAGGCCATGCTCAGCAGCAGCAAAAGCCCAATAGACCACCACAAGGGCCGGGCGGGCAGAAAAGATGCGGCGGATGCAGGCATAACAAAGGGCAGATGGTAAGGGCGGCAAAAATAGTTGTTGCCTGAACAGCATCTTTACCCGGCTTTCCGCGTTCAACCTAGCTACTGCTCTATATTTCGTTTCCCCTATGCTTCAACGTCTCCTCTCCACCCCCGATGACGCCGTATACTGTCAACTGACCTATGATCCGAAAAGCCACTGGCTCCGGACGAAGTGGCAGGGGTTTGTGGGGCCCGACCTGGCTATGCAGGGCGGCGTGGCCAGCCTGGAAATGCTGAATATCTACCATTGCCCCTATTTGCTCAACGACAACAGCGCGCTGGAAGGCCCCTGGTTCGACTCGGTGTACTGGCTGACCCGGGAGTGGGGCCCCGCGGCGGCCCGGGCGGGCCTGCGCTACGTGGCCCACGTCACGCAGGCTCATAAGTTTGCTACCTCTTTCACGGCCACACCGGTGCATATGCTGTTCACCGCCTTCGAAATCCAACTTTTTGACACAACTACCGAGGCGGTGGAATGGCTCAGCAGCTGCCAATCCCAGGAAGAGGCATAGCTACCAGCCAGCACCTGCGCTCCGGCGCACAGCTCCGGAGTACTCCTCCCGAAATTGCCTAGCTGCGCGGGTGAAACTCCGTGATAATCTGGCGCAGGTAGTCCCGGTCGAGGTGGGTGTAGATTTCGGTGGTGGTGATGCTCTCGTGGCCCAGCATTTCCTGCACAGCCCGCAAGTCGGCCCCGCCCTCAATGAGGTGGGTGGCAAAGCTGTGGCGGAACGTGTGCGGACTGATGCTCTTGCGGATGCCCGCCGCCTCGGCCGCTGCCTTGATAATGGTAAACACTGACACCCGCGAAATACCGCTGCCCCGGTTGTTCAGAAACACAGTATCCTCGTGGCCGGGCTTGATATCCAGGTGCGCCCGGATGCCCTGCAGGTAAAAGCCCAGGTGCTTCAGCGCGTCGCGCCCGATGGGCACCAGCCGCTCCTTGTTGCCCTTGCCCGTCACGCGCACAAAGCCCTGGTCGGCAAACAGGTTGGACAGGCGCAGGCCCGTCAGCTCGCTCACGCGCAGGCCCGAGCTGTAGAGCACCTCCAGCATGGCCCGGTTGCGGGTGCCTTCGGCCGTACTCAGGTCGATGCCAGCCAGAATTTGCTCAATTTCGGGGTAGCTGAGCGTATCGGGCAGCTTGCGGCCGGTTTTGGGGGCGTCCAGCGTATCAGTGGGGTCAATGGTCAGCAGATCCTCCATAATGAGGTAGCGGTAGAACGCCTTAATGCCCGAGAGCGTACGGGCCTGCGACGTGGCCTCCATGCCCAGGCTGCCCAGCCAGGTGAGGAAGTCGCGCAGGATGCGGGTGGTTACCTGCTGGGGCGAGGCCGGCAGCTTTTCCAGCTCCAGGTACTGGCGTAGCTTCTCCACGTCGCGCACGTACGCCTGTACCGAGTTCGGCGACAAGGATTTTTCCAGCTGCAGGTACCCGGCAAACTGCTTGATGGTGATGGACCAGGTGGACATATTGTAGTGCGTAGTGGGTAGGTGCGTAGTGCCTGGCATAGGTATATCGGCCACCGCCAAGCAGGCAAAACTTCGCTTTACTTGCCGTACAGCCGTAGCTTGCGGCTACAGTTGCCTCCGCAAGCTACACACTCTGTCTTCGGTCGGCCCCATGCGTTCCAGGCACCAGGCACTACCCACTACCCACTACACATGAAAGTTCTTCTTCTGAATGGCCCGAACCTGAACCTGCTGGGCCGCCGCGAACCGGGCATCTACGGCACCCGTTCCTTCGAGGAATACCTGCCCGAGCTGCGCGAAGCCTTCCCAAACTTCGAGCTGGAATACTTCCAGAGCAACCACGAGGGCGAGCTGATTGACAAGCTGCACGAGGTGGGCTTCAGCTACCACGGCATTGTGCTCAACGCCGGCGGCTACACTCACACCAGCGTGGCCCTGGCCGATGCCGTGGCCGCCATTGGCACGCCCGTGGTGGAAGTGCACCTGAGCAACCTGCACGCCCGCGAGGAGTTTCGGCAGAAAAGCCTGCTGGGCCGCAACTGCATCGGCAGCATCAGCGGCTTCAAGCTGGAAAGCTACCGGCTGGCCTTGCACTACTTCGATGGGCAGCGCCCCAAGCGCGTGGGGTTTAAGGTGTAACGTAGCACATGCTTTAGCTTGTGTCGGTTTCCCACGAATGCGCGTTGTTGTTTTTCGGCACAAGCTAAAGCATGTGCTACTTTTACGTTCTCCTTCCTTTTGCCTTTCCAACCTATGTATACGTTCAATCCCGGCCCTTCCCAGGTGTACCCGCAGGTGCGCCGCTACCTGCAGGATGCTTTTGATGAAGGCTGGCTCTCGGCCCCGCACCGCGGCGAGCGGTTTGTGCAGCTCATGCGCCAGACCATTCAGGAGCTAAAAAACAAGCTCAACGTACCCCAGGACTACACCGTGTTCTTTATGAGCTCGGCCACCGAGTGCTGGGAAGTGCTTACGCAGAGCCTCACGCCCACCAAGAGCTTCCACCTGTACAGCGGGGCGTTTGGCGAGAAGTGGTTTGAGTACGCCAAAGCCCTGCGTCCGGCCAGCACCGGCCTGCAGTTTGGTATTGATGAGGTGCCCAACGTGCAGCACCTGCCCGGACTCGATGAGCACACGGACCTGGTATGCGTGACGCAGAACGAAACCAGCAACGCCACCCAGCTGCGCGACGGCGTGATTCTGAACCTCTACAACCGCCTGCCCGGCAACGCGTTGCTGGCCGTAGATGCCACTTCTTCTATGGCCGGTATCCAGCTCAAGTACATCAAAGCCGATATCTGGTACGCCTCGGTGCAGAAGTGCTTCGGGCTACCGGCGGGGCTCTCCATCATGCTGTTGTCGCCGAAAGCGGTGGAGCGCCTGCGCAAGATCAATGAGCGGAGCCACTACAACTCGCTCACGGCCCAGTACGAGAAGATGCTCAACTTCCAGACCACCCACACGCCCAACGTGCTGGGCATCTACCTGCTGAGCCGCTCCCTGGCCGACCGGGCACCCATCAAGCAGGTACACCAGCACCTGCAGGACCGCGCCACCAAGCTCTACGATTACTTCGACCAGGCCACCCAGCTTACGCCCCTCATTACCAACCCCGAAACCCGCTCTACTACGGTTATCGGGTTGCAGGGCCCGCCGGCCCTTATTGAGGAGGTGAAGCGCCGGGCCCTGGCCCAGGAGCTGCAGCTGGGCAGCGGCTACGGCACCTGGAAGCCCACCAGCCTGCGCATCGCCAACTTCCCCGCCATTCCTGACGCTGCCTTCGAGCAGCTCGTGCAGTTCTTCGCCCGGGAATTCGCCTGATTAATTATGAGTAATGAGAGTTGAATTATGAAGTGGTTAAGTCGCTTCTGAACGCCCAAATTCAACTCTCATCACTCAACATTCATAATTGCACCGCATGTTCTCCCTCAAGGAAATAGCCTCCGTTACGCTCACGCTGTTTGCCATCATTGATATTCTGGGTTCCATCCCGATTATCATTCAGATCCGGCAGCGGGAAGGTGGTATCAATGCCGAGGTGGCCACGCTGGTGGCGGGTGTGCTGATGGTGGCCTTTCTGTTTCTGGGCCAGAGCATTCTGAGTTTGTTCGGAGTTGATTTTCAGTCGTTTGCCCTGGCCGGCGCTATCATCATCTTTCTTATTGGCATGGAGATGATTCTGGGAGTGGAGCTATTCAAGCACAATCCGCTGGCCGCCACCGGCTCCATCGTGCCGCTGGCGTTTCCGCTCATCGTGGGGGCCGGTACCATGACCACGCTGCTATCTTTGCGCGCCGCCTACCAATTGCCCAACGTGCTGGCCGGCATCCTGGTAAACCTGGTGTTCGTGTACCTGGTGCTGAAAAGCTCGGCCTGGATTGAGCGTAAGCTGGGCAAAGCCGGCGAGGACATTCTGCGCCGCGTGTTCGGCGTAATTCTGCTGGCCATTGCCATCAAGCTGTTTAAGGCCAACTTTTGAGGAGCCAGAAGCTAGGGGTTAGGTGATTAAAAAATCAACTCCTGACTCCTCTCCCTCAATACTCCCCTATTTCCGGCTGCTGGCGGCTCATGAGCAGGCCCACCATCATCAGCACACCGGTGAGCAGGATGACCACAAACAGGATGTTCTCGCTGACCTCGCCGATG
The DNA here is from genome assembly GCF_049949205.1 of Hymenobacter sp. 102. Classification (NCBI taxonomy): domain Bacteria; kingdom Pseudomonadati; phylum Bacteroidota; class Cytophagia; order Cytophagales; family Hymenobacteraceae; genus Hymenobacter; species Hymenobacter sp. 102. Next base: position 337,363 of record NZ_CP188172.1, on the reverse strand, counting down.
AGGTGCTGCTGCGGAATGCTATAAAATAACAGCACCGTAATCAGGCCCTTGGGGGCAATAAACAGCTCCGGAATCAGGTCGGTGCGGGCAATATAGCGCAGGTACACAAAGCGGATGGCCGTGAGGGCCGCCACAATCAGCACACCCTGCAACAGCAGCTGGGGGTTTAGCACGTTGCTGAGCGTGATGCTGAAGCCGAACAGCAGGAAAAAGAACGTGCGGATCAGAAACGCCGACTCGGCCGTAATGCTGCGCAGCTGGTGTACTTCCTCGGCCAGGCGCTCGGGCCGGAACCAGCGCCGCAAGGGGCCTTTCAGGAACTGCTCGGCGTTGTTCACGGCCAAGCCAAACACCAGCACCAGTACCAGCGACGACAAATGCAGCTTTTTGGCAATGCTGTAAAGCAGAATCAGAAAGGCCAGGATCAGAAAAAACTTCACGTGCAGCCGAATCCGGTCGAGCAGGAAGGCCAGCGCGGCCGTGCTCAGTACCGCCACCACCAGCACGGCCAGCACATCGGCCCCGAAGGTGATGACGGAAGCTCCCTGCGCAAAATTGCTCTGCAGGGCGAAATTAAAGAACATGATGCCCAGAATATCGGAAAACGTGCTTTCATACACGATGAACTCCTGCTTTTCGCCCCACAGATTGGCCACGCTGGGAATGGCAATGGCCGAGCTGATGACTGACAGCGGAATGGCATTCACCAAACAGCTCTGAAAGCTCACCCGCAGCCACACGTGCAGTATCAGGGCAATAACCACCGACTGCACCACCAGAATCAGAGCAGCGGCCAGGAATGAGCGGCGGATCAGGGGCGCTTTGTCGCGGCTGATTTTCAGGTCCAGGGCCCCTTCCAGCACAATCATAATCAGCCCGATGATGCCGAATATTTCCAGCACTACCTTCGGAATTCCCAGGGTAAAGTCGAAGTAGTCGGCCCCCTGGCGCAGGGCAATACCCGAGAGCAGCAGCATCAGCACCGAAGGCACCTTGGTAGCCCGCGCAGCCAGATCAAACAGGTAGGAAAGAATGACGGCCAGACTCAGACCAATCAGAATAGAATAAGGACCCATGCGGCGAAGTTAAGCCCAACACTGACTGGGGGCCTATACGCGAAACCCCGACTGGTGGCCGTGCCCCCGGTTTTCCTGCTACCCGCCCGGCCGTAGTACCTTTGCCTGATGCAGCAGAATTCTTCTTCCTGGGTGGCCGTGGTAGGCGGTGGTCCGGCCGGCCTGCTGGCCGCCCAGCACCTGGCCGAAGCAGGCCTGCGGGTACGCGTGTTTGAGGCCCAGGCCACCGTGGGCCGCAAGTTTCTGGTAGCCGGGCATGGGGGCTTCAACCTCAGCAATGCCGAGGAAGAAACCCGTTTCGCCGCCCGCTACGCGGCCCACGCCCCGGCCTTCACCCGGTATCTGCACCACTTTTCACCCAACAGCCTGCGCGCCTGGGCCGCTGCGCTGGGCATCGAAACCTTTGTGGGAACCAGCGGCCGGATATTCCCTACCGCCGACTACAAACCGGCCCAGCTGCTGCGGGCCTGGCTGGCGCGGCTGCAGCAGCTGGGCGTGGTGCTGCAGACCCGGCACCGCTGGCTGGGGTTTGCGGGCGCAACCGGCCTGCGCCTGCGCGATGAAGCTACCGGCACCGAGTTTACCGCGCAGCCCGCCGCCACGCTGCTGGCCCTGGGAGGAGCCAGCTGGGCCAAAACCGGCTCCGATGGCCAGTGGCTGACGATTTTGGAAACGGCGGGCATCCAGTGCGAGCCCTTCGCGCCCAGCAACTGCGGCGCCGAGGTAGCGTGGTCGGTGTTTTTCCGGGAGAAGGTGGGGCGGCAGCCGCTCAAGAACGTGGCCCTGCGCTGCGGCCCCCACACCGTGCGCGGCGAAATCATGCTGACTGAGTACGGCCTGGAAGGTACACCCGTGTACGCCCTCACACCCCACCTACGGGCAGCCCTGGCGGCCAGCAGCCCTGCCCTCCTGCACCTCAATCTCAAGCCCGACCTACCCCCACCCCAACTTATGGCCAGGCTTGGCCAGCGGCGCGCGGGCAGCAGCTGGTCCTCTTTTCTGAAAGAAACTTTGCGCCTGGGGCCGCCCGTGCCTACGCTGCTCCGGGAGTTAGGCATGCTTGACTTTCCGGCGGAAGCAGCTGAGGCCGCCCGGCTGCTGACTGATCTGCCTATACCGGTAAGTGGTTTGCGCCCGTTGGAGGAGGCCATCAGCACGGCTGGCGGCGTGGGCTGGACCGAAGTGGATGACCACCTGATGCTGCGGCAGCGCCCGGGAACCTTCGTGGCGGGTGAAATGCTGGACTGGGAGGCCCCTACCGGCGGCTACCTGCTACAAGGCTGCTTCAGCACCGGAGCCTGGGCGGCACGGGGTATGCGGCAATGGCTTGCGCACAGTGGGCTCATTAGTGCTCCTCAGGGTGAGCAGCCCGGGCAGCGGCGGCAGCCAGAATAGCGCGGGCCTCGTTCAGCAGCCGCTGGCCCTGGTTGAGCTCCTGATGCAGCAGCAGCGCAAACAGCACCAGATACGACACCATTGGCAACACAAGGCCCAACACAAACCATAGCCAGAACGAGCGGCCGTGGCTACGGGCACAGTAACCCGAAATCAGCGCCACCATCACCAGGGCCACCGCCACAACTGCCAGAAAAAACGGCTTGACGTACTGCTCAATCTCGGTGTCTTGTACCATGATTTCGGGGCCCTGAAGGCATACGACGAGAGGCCGCCCAACGCGGGCCTTTCCTCCCCGCGCCGGGCGCATTCCTAATAACGGCGCACCCAGTCGGTTGTTTTCGGAATAGACGATGAAACTGAATTATTTCGCCCCTGCCACCTCCGCGGGGCTTTTTTGCGTACTTACCATCTTACTGCCCTTTTTTTCTGTATATCCCTCCCGTATGTGGGAAAATCAAAGTCTGTTTCGCGTATCGGCCCAGTTGTTTGCTGATGGTGTTTTCAATTTGCTGGACCGGACGCTGAAGCCGGAGGTATTTTTACTGGGCCTGGCCTCGGCCCGGGAAGCAGACGAGCCCGAGGCCGTAGTGCTGGAGCCCCGCGCGCACCGGTATCAACCCCAGGATTTTGCCGTTCTCAAGGCCCGGGCCGCCGCCCTGGAGCCCGATGGCCCCCGTGAAGTAGTGTACCACCTGCACCCCCTCGACCACGACCGGTTTGAGAAACAGCGCTGGTACGATTTACTGCGCCGGGCAACCGAACACACGCTCAACGACCTGGTAGGCAGCCGGCGAGAAGAGCGGGTAAGTTTTTGCTCCCAGCCCGTGAGCGTGGGTGGGTATCTGGTGGTAATTGTGCTGCAGCTCAATCAGGAAGCCTTTAATGCCTATTACTCCCTGCCTGGCACGGCCAGTCCCACCCGGCCGGCGTCCTTGCTGGCTTCCACTGTGCAGGAAGTGCTGCAGGATGCCTCCCGCGCCCTACGCGAGTCGGATACCGACGACGACCGACCAGTGCTGGACCGGGACTATAACGAGATACTGCGCGCCGCGGGCCGCCGCTTTATGCTGCGCGCCGCGGCCGGCTCGCACGGCCTGTACGATGCCTGCAACGGCATTGCTGCCCTGCGCCACGAGGGCGACGAGGGCGTGGGCACCATGCTGGTGTCGCGCCGCAACCACCCGGCCGTGGTGCCGGTGCTCACCTTGGAAACCCCTATCCCGCTGCGCGACTACCGCCGCATTCGAAAGCTACTGGAGCTTAGTGAAGACCGCACTTCCCTCATTACCGACGCCACCGATGTATTTGGTCTCGGCTACCTGGTAGAGACCAACGACCCGCAATACGAACCTCTGTTTACGGTCCATTTCACCAAGCACTACAGCTGGGAACTCAGCCACGATGCGCAGGTGATGATGAAGGTGGTATCCAATACGCCCCGTCTCCCACAGGGCACTGTGGACGAGAATAACTTCACGGAAGCCATCCGGCGCGTGTTTCCGGCCGTGGATACCGCTGGTATTGCCTACCTCTGGGAGCTGACGCTCAAGGCTACGGCCCAATCAAACGGCACTATTCTGGTAATTTCGGAAGGCGCAGCCCAGGAGGCGGCCCGGCTCACGCGCCAGTGCTTCCGGGTAGCGCCTCGCCTGATGACGCCCTCCGTGCTGCGGCTGGTTACGAATATCGACGGAGCCGTACTCATCGACCCGGCTGGTACCTGCTACGCCATTGGGGCCATCCTCGACGGTCTAGCCACCGAGAAAGGCGACTCCAGCCGCGGCTCCCGCTACAATTCCGCTCTGCGTTACGTGGAAAGCAGCCGCTACCCGGTACTAGCCATAGTAGTCAGTGAGGACGGCTGGATTGACCTGCTTCCGCCTGTCCGGCGGTAAGGCGGGGGAGTAAGGAAAGCTGACGTTAGGTTATGGCACTTAGCCCCAAGGGCTCAGCATAAGATCACCTTTCCTTATTCCTCCACCTTATCGTTACCCGTTCACGCTGCCCATCATGGCGGGCGGGTAACGTTGCCCGGCTGCGCTGTGAGGTGGGGCAGCCTGGTTGATGCGGGCCAGGTCTTCAAGGGAGAGCAGAATATCGGCGGCACCTACGTTTTCCTCCACGTATGCCACCCGCTTGGTGCCCGGAATGGGCACCAAGTCTTCGCCCTGCGCCAGCACCCATGCCAAAGCCAGCTGGCCCGGTGTGCAGCCTTTTTCGTGGGCAATTTCCTGGATGCGGGCTACCAAATCGAGATTTTTCTGAAAGTTCTCCCCCTGAAAGCGGGGCGTATGGCGGCGGTAGTCATCGGGGGCCAACTCCTCGAACCGCTGAATTTGTCCCGTCAGAAAGCCCCGGCCCAGCGGCGAATACGGCACAAATCCAACCCCTAATGCCCGACAGGTGGGCAGAATCTCTTCTTCCGGCTCCCGGCTCCAAAGGGAGTATTCAGTTTGCAGCGCCGCAATAGGATGTACGGCGCAGGCCCGGCGCAACGTATCGGGAGCAGCTTCGGACAAGCCCAGATAGCGCACTTTGCCTTCTTCCACCAGCCGGCTCATAGCTCCCACCGTTTCCTCAATAGGTGTATTGGGGTCCACGCGGTGCTGGTAATACAGGTCGATGTACTCGGTGCCCAGGCGTTGCAGAGAGCCTTCCACCGCCTGGCGCACGTACTCGGGCCGGCCGTTGATGCCGCGCTTAGCGGGGTCCTGCGCGTCGCGCTGAATTCCGAATTTCGTAGCCAGGATTACCTTCTGCCGCTGACCTTTCAGGGCCCGGCCCACCAGTTCCTCGTTGGTGTAGGGGCCGTACATATCGGCCGTATCGAAGAAGGTAATGCCCAGTTCCAGAGCCCGGGCAATCGTGCGCCGGCTCTCGGCCTCGTCGCGCGCTCCGTAAAAGTCCGACATTCCCATGCAGCCCAGCCCCAGCGCGGATACCCGCAGGCCGCTTTGGCCCAGTTGGCGTGTTTTCATCTTACCTATAAAAAGAAGGTTAGTCCTGTACCACGGCCGTTGCCCGACCGCCGGGATTCTGTACGGTACGTATACAGCTCCCGTTGCTTGCTCCCATTCCTGCCTGCCATGTCCACCTCCTCCTTCGATCAGGATGCCCGCCTCCACTGGGTAGAACGCGTTTCTCATTTGCTGGACAGCCAGTTTCGGGTCCCGGCACTTCTTGGCGCTTCGGTCTCGACCCCATTATGGGCCTGATTCCGGTGGTGGGTGGGCTGCCCTCATTGGCGGTTTCCGGCGTGCTTATTCTCACCATGCTCCGCCACGGAGCCAGCGGCCAGCTAATAGTACGGATGGTGCTGAACGTATTACTCGACACGCTGATGGGAGCTATTCCGGTAGTCGGCAATATTTTCGACTTCGCCTATAAAGCCAACAACCGCAACGTGGAGCTGCTGCGCCGCCACTACCAGGAGGGTAGGTACCAGAGCTCGGGCAAAGGCCTGGTGCTGCTGATTGTGCTGGTGCTGCTGCTACTGGCGGCGGGGCTGGTATGGGTCGGCTGGCTGCTCTGGCACTGGGTGGCAGCCCGGCTGTAAGCGGCCCAACCCAGCAGGAAAGCCAGACAGGACCGGAGTTTAAGGCGTTCCTGTTGTACCTTTGCGGCCGTGAAAACGCCCCGATTTATTCCCCTGCTGCTGCTGCTCGGCGGCTGCCTTTCGCTGCAGAGCGAGGAGCAGAAGGCCGAAGCGGCCGAAAAGGCCGTGCTGGCCCGTCATGACGAGCTGATGGCCCAGATGGACCACCTCTACGACCTGCGCCAGCAACTTCAGAAAATACCGGGCACCGATACCGCCGCCGCCGGCCGCCAGCGCCGGGCTTTGCTCGGGGCCGAAAATGCCATGATGTTCTGGATGCACCACTACCGCAAGCCCGCCGACACGATGGCAGTGGAAGGCCGGTTGGCGTATTTTGACGCCCAGCAGCAGCGTATCGACTCGGTGGCCAGCTTGTTTCGAACCAGCCAGGACTCGGCCCGGTTAGTATTGGCAGCCGGTTCGTCGGCTCCTTCTTCTGCTCAGTAATGTCTTGTATGCCTCTGCGTTCCGCCGCGGGCCGCGCCGTACTGGCGGGCCTGCTGACCGCCGGCAGCCTGCTGGCTGCCTGCTCCTCCGATTCGACCTCCACAGGCGCTCAGCCCGAGCGCCTGCCGGTATTGGGAATCAAACACAACGCCCCCACCTCGCCCGCCGATACCCTGCCCGACCCGGTGCCGTCCTTCCGCCTCACCAACCAGTTGGGCCAGGTAATCACCAACCAGACGTTTGCCGGCAAGGTGTACGTGACGGATTTCTTCTTTGCCACCTGCCCCAGCATCTGCCCCAAAATGCAGAGTGAGCTGCTGCGGGTGTACAAGCAGTTCGAGGGCAACCCCAACGTATTGTTCCTGAGTCACACCATCGACCCGGCCCACGACTCCATTCCGGTGCTGCGCGACTACGCCGAGCGGCTGGGTATCCAGGATGCCTCGCGCTGGCACTTCGCCACGGCCTCCCACGACACCATTTTTGCGCTGGCCAAGGCCTACATGACGGCCGCGCAGGTGGATAAAACTGTGCAGGGCGGCTTCGCCCACAGCGGTGCCTTCGCCCTCATCGACTCCAAGCGCCGCATCCGGGGCGTGTACGATGGTATGGAGAAGGACCAGGTGGACCAGTTGATTAAAGACCTGCCACTGCTGCTGAAAGAAGAACAGCTGGAAACCGCCCCCGCCGCCAAATGAGCCACGCCACCGGTACCTGGCTGAAACGCGGGCTGCTGGTGGCAGCCACCGCCACGGTGGCCGCCACCAGCCTGAGCGGCTGCTTCACGGAGCGCCAGAATGAGGGAGCGAAGCTCTACGCCACCCACTGTGCCAGCTGCCACGGCGACCAGGGCCAGGGCCTGCAGCGCCTCATCCCGCCCGTAGCCGCCGCCGACTACGTGGCCTGGCACCGCGCCGACCTGCCCTGCCTGATCCGTAAGGGCATGAAGGGCCCGCTGGTGGTCAACGGCATTGAGTACAACCAGGTAATGCCCGGCCACGAGGACCTCACCGACTCGCAAATCACCAACCTGCTCAACTTCCTGCAAACCAACTGGGGCAACAATAACCAGCCCTACACCATCCGCGAAGCCTCCGACCTACTCAGCCGTTGCAACGGCTCGGATGGGCAATAGGTAGGTGGTTGGGTAGTTGGGTAGTTGGGTGTTGAAAAAACGTCTGTCATCCTGAGCGCAGCGAAGGACCTTATCACGCTTGAACGAGCCTTTATGGCAGTTGTCGTTCAAGCGTAATAGGGTCCTTCGCTGCGCTCAGGATGACAGTTCATTCCCCCCAACCACCCAACCACCCAACCACCTAACCACCCATCTACTTCACCTGCTGGTTCAGCCAGTTGCCGATGACCTGGAGGGCGCTGGGGGCGAAGGTTTCTTCAATAGTGGCGTACTGGCTGGTGCCGGCGGGGTCGGTCTGGAAGAGGTGGTTGAGGTTGGGCAGCGTCTGCACGGTGGCGCGGGTGTTGTGGGCGGCGCGCAGGCCCCGCTCAATGGCGGGCAGGTTCTGGTCGGCAGCTACCTGCAGGTCGTGGCTGCCGTTGAGGGCCAGCACGGGGCATTTTACCTTGGGCAGATAGGTAGCGGGGTCGGTGAGCAGGAAGCTGCGCAGCCAGGGTGAAGTCAGGGGTTTCACTTGTTTCTGAGCCACCTCGGCGCTGGTGCCCGGCACGCGCTGCTGTACCACGGCGGCCAGCCTGGCGGTCAGCGCATCGGCACTGAGTGTAGCGGGCTGCCGGCGCAGCTCGGCGAACAGGGCCCGGTGCAGGCGCTGGCTCTGGCCAATGGTGGCCGAATCGGCCCCGGCGGCGCGGGCCAGGTCGGCCTGCTGACGCAGCAGCACCGCGTCGCCGGGTACGCCGGGGCCGGCCAACGACACTACAAAATCGGGGCCGGCGGGCTGGGCGGCGGCCTGCCAGGCAATCAATCCGCCTTCGCTGTGCCCGATGAGGCCCACCTGCCTGGCGCGGATATCGGGGCGAGTGCGCAGGTAGGCCAGCGCCGCCTGGGCGTCGGCAGTAAAATCAGTGGTCAGCGCCCCGGCAAACGTACCGCCCGACTGGGCCGTGCCCCGGTCGTCGTAGCGCAGCACGGCAAAGCCCTGGAGGGTGAGGTAGTCGGCCAGCACCAGAAAGGGCTGGTGGCCGAACACGGTTTCGTTGCGGTCCTCGGGGCCCGAGCCGCTCACCAGCACCACCGCCGGAAATGGCCCCATACCAGCGGGCAGCGTGAGCGTACCGGCCAGCTGAATACCGGCTTTGGCATTGGGGAAAGTCAGGTCCTGACTATGGTACGGGAAGGGTGCCACCGGCACCTGGGGGCGGCGGGGAGCGGCGCTGGCCTCGGCCGCCGCCGAGCTGCGGCGCAACGTGAGCGGCAGCTGCATCCCACCCTGGTACCAGGTGCCGGCCACCGACTGCCCATCGGCCGCAAACCGGCCCGCAAAACGCCCCTGGATATTATCGGCCCGCAGCAACAGGCTGTCGTGGCGCACTACGGCGCTGCTCAGGGCCATTCCCTGCAGGCCCTGCTGCGGCACCGAGAGCTTGCCCTGCCACGCCGAGCCGCTGCCGCTAAGCTCCACTACGGTACGCAGGTTGGTGCCCTGCACGCTAAGGCTGCCCTGCCAGAGGCCGGCCGGGGTGGTTTGGGCGGTGGCCGCGGAGGCAGTCAGCAGAGCGGCGGCAAGGGCGAGGTGGCGGAACGTGGAGTTCATAGCGAGAAAGATTAAGGATTAGGGAGACGAAGGGAGAAACCAGCCCCCGGGGCCTGCTGGCCGGCCAGAGAACTGATACAAAGGTGCCTGCCAGCGGGCCCCGGCCCTAAAGAGAATGACGAACCCCGCCCGGCCGCTGACGACCAAGGCCCCGCGGCTGACGAACGTGGTTCGTCCCGGGCATTTGGGCGCGGCCCGCCGGCCTGATACCTTCGCAGAGCAGGTTTCCGCTGCCCCCATATTCCTATGCACTCCACTTCCGCATCCTTTCCCCCAACCCGGATTGGCTGGCCCTGGCTGGTCCTCCGCGACGCTTTTATCTGGGGGTTGCTGTTGCTGCTGCTGTGGCGGACGTTGCCTTTGGTGCCCAATGGTAACCTGGCCCAGCTGCAGCACGCGGTACTGGTGACGGTGGGGCTGAGCATGGTGGCGGTGTACGGCAACAACTTGGGGCTGGTACCCACCCTGTTCGACCGGGGCCGCTACGGCTGGTACGCGCTGGCCCTGCTGGGCTGGACGCTGCTGCTGCACATGGCGGGTCGGCTGCTGTGGCCCGAGGTCCACGCCGCGGCCCATCAGCCCGCCGTCAACTGCCTGTTTACGATGCTGATAGCCATGGGCCTGCTGCTCATCTGGCGGTCGGTGGCGCAGCACCGGCAGCGGCTGCGGCGGCAGTTGCTGGAGCGCGAGCAGCAGCTGCGGCTGCTGGAGGCCCAGGTGAATCCGCATTTTCTGTTCAACACGCTCAACAGCCTCTACGCCCTCAGCCTCACCCAAAGCCCCCAAACGCCCGATATGCTGCTGGCGCTGTCGGGGCTGATGCGCTACCAGCTGGAAAGCACCCGCCGGGCCCAGGTGCCGCTGCAGGAGGAGCTGGACTACCTGCGCAGCTACGTGCAGCTGCAGGAGCTGCGGCTGGGCCCGCGGTGCCCGGTGCAGCTGCGTCTGCCCCCCGAGGAGGTAGCGGCCAGCCTCACCGTGGCCCCGCTGCTGTTTCTGGCCCTCATCGAAAACGCCTTCACCTACGGCACGCGGCGGGCCAGCGGCAGCTTCGTGGAAATTAGTCTGACACTCAATGGGCAGCAGCTGCACCTGGCGCTGCGCAACGCCCTGCCCCCGCCCACCGACGCGGGCGGCGGCACGGGCACCGGCCTGAGCAACACCCGCCAGCGGCTGGCCCTGCTCTACCCCGGCCGCCACCACCTGCACGCCGCCCCCACCCCCGACCAGTCGGCCTTCCTCACCCAACTCACCCTCTCGCTATGACCCCGCTGCAGGTTTTGATTGTGGACGACGAGCCCCTGGCCCACCAGGTGCTGCAAACCTACGTGGAGCGGGTGGCCCACCTGCGCGTGGCCGGCCACTGCTACACGGCTGTGGAGGCCCTCACCTTTCTGCACCAGCAGCCCGTGGATGTGGTATTGCTGGATGTGCAGATGCCCGAAATGAGCGGCCTGGAGCTGCTGCGGGCCCTGCCCCACGCCCCGCGCGTAATCCTGACCACTGCCTTCAGCGAGTTTGCCCTCGAAGGCTACGAGTACGGGGTCATTGATTACCTGCTCAAGCCCATTCCGTTCCCGCGCTTTCTGAAGGCCATTGCCCGCCTGCCCGCGCCCGAACCAACTCCCGCCGCGGCCCCACCCGCCCCCGTTTCAGCCCCTCCGGCCGCCCCCGCCGCCCTGCTCCTGCGCGACGGCCCCACCACCCACCGCGTGCCCCTGGCCGATATTACCTACCTGGAGGCTTACGGCAACTACGTGAAAGTGCACACCCCCACCGGCCGGCTGGTAGTGCCCGATACCCTGCGCCGGCTGCTCACGGAGCTGCCCCCGGCCCGGTTCCTGCGGGTGCATAAGTCGTTTGTGGTGCCGCTGGAACGCGTTGAGCAGCTGCAGGGTAACCAGCTTACCATTGCCGGGGCCGTAGTACCCCTCGGGGCCGCCTTCCGGCAGGAGTTCCTGCGCCAGTGGCAGCAGCCAGAGGTGTAGTTGGGTGGTTAGGTGGTTAGGTGGCTAGGTGGCTAGGTGGTTGGGTGGCTAGGTGGTTAGGTGGTTAGGTGGTTAGGTGGTTGAACGGTCATTGCGAGGCGGAGCCGAAGCAATCCGTCCTTTTTAACGCGCTAAACCTTGCTTTGCAGAAAGCCCCTGACGCCAGAACCAGTCATCAGGGGTTTTTGACTAGGTCAGGGAGTTGCACTTCGAAAAGGAAGGATTGCTTCGGCTTCGCCTCGCAATGACCGTTCAACCACCTAACCACCTAACCACCTAACCACCTAGCCACCCAACCACCTAACCACCCACCCAACTACTATTTCGTGCATCTTCCCCTAAACCTGCTTAGCTTGCATCTTCATCTGTTTGTTTTATTATGGGTCTGTTTGACTTCCTGAAAAAGAAAGACGAGGGCACTCCCGCCCCCGCCTCCACTCCCACTCCCGGCGCAACTCCCACGCCTGCTGCCCCCGGAGCCGACAAGCCTGCCGGCCCCCGTTATAAAGGCTCCAACTACCAGATGCCAGCCACGCCGGCCCCGGCGGCCGTACCACACATTCCGCCGGCTCCACCCATTCCGCTGCCGGGCGTTGATGGCCCCATGGTTCCACCGATGCCTGATTTCCAGCCCCTCAACATTCTGGAGCAGTTGCTGATGCAGGCCGCCGTGGAGCCCCAGTTCCGCAGCCCCTTCTACCAGGCCCTGCTGGGTGAGGAAGTAGTGGTAGTAATGGCGGCCCAGGAAGGCCAGGAGCCCGGCGAGGTAACGCCCACCGAAGGCATGGAAATTCAGCTGCAGGCATTGCACGACGGTAAAATTGCCGTTTTCACCGCCGTAGAACGCATTTTCGATAACGGTGCCGTACCTGAGGGCAGCGTAGCCTACCTGCGCCTGCGCGGCCACGACTTCTTCACGATGGTGAAAGGAGCTGACTGTGCTCTGAATCCCTTCTCGGCTGTGGGTAAGCTGCTGGAAGCCCCCGAAATTGACGCTCTGCTGGCCGGTCAGCTGTTTGAGGCCCCCCCGCAGCAGGACATTCAGGTGTCGCTGCACGACCCGGAGCCCGAGCCCACCGCCCTTAAGGATGCTCTGCGCGAGTACAGCGCCGGCAATGAGAAAATCCAGGCCGTGTACCTGACGGAGATGCGCATGCAGCATAATCCCCAGGAAAGCCGCCTGCTGCTGGCCTTCCAGGCCGATGATCAGGACCCCGCCTTCCTACAGGAACTGGGCCCGGTTATCCAGGGCAACATCGGCGAAACCCAATTCGTGGATATGATGCTGATTGACCCCACCTCTCAGGAGCCGCTGGTACACTACCTGCTCAACTCGGAACCCGTGTACAAACGCGCCGAAGCGTAGAGCTTAGAGGATATGAAAAAAGGCCCCGCCGGATTACGGTGGGGCCTTTCTTATTTCGTGCGTTTTTGTAATTGCATCAGGCCGCTACCTCATTGGGGGCGGCGGCCTGTCTGCGCATCACCCGGGTCAGTATGGGGCGCAGGCCAAAATATAGCAGCGGCCCGAGCACGCAGCACGCCCCAGCCCACAGGGCCAGTGCCCCCAGAATAGAGTGCCAGAGCAAATGAAAGGCACCCAGCAGGTTGTGGGTAAAGAGATGCTCTACTTTCGCCAGCGTCAGGGCCGGGCCGCTGCTGCCCCATACGCGGGAGCCCAGCGTCAGTAGCGGAATCATGAGCAGCAACTGCACGGGACTCCACAAATGCGCAATCAGCAGGGCGGCGGCCACATTCAGGCGCAGCCGCAGAGCAGCGGCCGTGGTGAGCAGCGAGGTGGTACCCAGCACCGGAATCAGGCCGGCGGCGGTGGCCACTGTGGCCGTGAGCGCCAGCTGGTGCGGAGTGAGGCCCTGCTTCAACAGGTTAAGCAACGGGTGTACCAGGCGGCGTCGCCACCAGCTGTGGGGCGCTTCGGCGGGAGCTGAATTGGAAGAACCAGAGGATGAAGGCTGCACAAATACAGGAGTTGACGAAAATGGGGGCTGGGTGATGCCAAGACCGGGTAGTACCTTCGTACCCCCGATGTCTGCGCTGGCGGCGCGCCTGCAGATAGTACGCGCATTCCATGACAAAAGTACACGAGTCCGGCCACGCCAGCCGTCACATCTTCCGCGACATCCTGATTCTGCTGCGCCGGGCGGCCCGCGAGTTTGCGGCCAACGACCCGCTGCGGCTGGGCGCGGCCACCGCGTTTTTCACCACGTTTGCCCTGCCGCCCATCGTAATTATCCTTATCCAGCTGCTGGGCTCCCTGTATTCCCGCTCCCAGGTGCGGGTACTACTGCTCACCAAGCTCTCCCATTTGTTAGGGTCCTCGGCGGCGGGGCTGGTAGAGCAGATTCTGCAGAATGTGACCAACGTGGAGCGGAGCCGGCTGGTAACGTGGCTGGGCTTCGGGTTTCTGGTATTTATTGCCACCACCCTGTTCGGCGTTATCCAAAACTCCCTGAACCAGCTCTGGCAGGTGCGGGTGCGCCGCAGCACCGGGCAGTTCCATAAGGTACTCAAGGAACGGAGCCGCTCCCTGGGCCTGCTGCTGGTAACGGGGCTGCTGAGCATGCTGGCGTTTCTCTCCGATGCGGCCCTGGCGTTTATCTCCCACTACGCCCAGGATTTCGGGGCCGCCTTTTCGTCGGTGCTGTTTCAGATTGGCAACCAGGTATTTTCCCTGCTCATTCTGACGGCCTGGTGCGGGGTCACGTTCCGGAACCTAAGCAGCGCCAAGGTGCCACCGCGGGCCGTGTGGCGCGGAGCCTTGCTCACGGCCGTACTCATTGATCTGGGGGAGAACGTGCTGGGCCTGCTGCTGGTGCCCCGCAACCTGGGCCCCATTTACGGGCCGGCGTCCAGCATTGTGCTGGTGCTGCTGTTTGTGTTTTACTCGGCCATGATTTTCTATTTCGGGGCCTGCTTCACCAAAGCCTATGCCCATTACGTGGGCTTCGATATCCGCCCCAAGAAAACGGCCGTACGCTACAAGCTGGTGGACGTGGCAGAGGTGGAGGGGTAGTTGGGTGTTAGGTGGCTGGGTGGTGAGGTGGTTGAACGGTCATTGCGAGGCACGTGGCGCATCAAGCCAGTGTCCGGAGCACCCGAAGGACAGCGCAGCTACCCCTTTCTTTTCGAAGTGCAATTCCCCTGGCCGCACAAAGCCCCTGACGCCCGCGCAGATGGTAGGGGCTTTGTGCGGCCAGGGGTTGCGGTGCGTTAAGCGGGACGGATTACTCCAGCCACCTGCCCACCTAACCACCTAACTCCCCTTCACAAACCGTACCTTTGTCGGCTGAACTACTGCTTTATGACTGTAACCCCTCCTTCCTTCGCCGATCTGGGTCTGGCCCCGGAACTGCTGCAAGCGCTGAACGAACTTGAATTTCAGGCCCCCACCGCTGTGCAGGAGCAGGTAATTCCAATGGCGCTGGCCGGGCAGGATGTGGTGGGCCAGGCCCCCACCGGCTCGGGCAAAACCGCTGCCTATGGCCTTTCGGTGCTGCAGCAGCTGGATGTAAAAACCGATGCCGTGCAGATGCTGGTGCTGGTGCCCGCCCGAGAGCTGGCCCTGCAGGTGCGCGACGCCCTCAAAAAACTCGGTAAGTACCTGCCCAACCTGCGGGTGGCGGCCTTCTATGGCGGCCACGCTTTCCGCGAGGAATCCGCCTCCCTTACCCAGGCCCCGCACGTGGTGGTAGCCACCCCCGGCCGCTTCCTCGACCACCTGGAGCGGCGCAGCATCATCCCCAACAACCTGAAAGTGCTGGTGTTGGATGAGGCCGACAAGCTGCTGGAGTTGGGTTTCCAGGATGAGCTGGTGGAAATTGTGAAACGCCTGCCCCGCCGCCGCCAGACGCTGCTGTTCTCGGCTACCATGTCGGATAAAGTGCTGGAGCTGATTCGCAAGAACCTGACGCGCCCCCGGGTGGTGAATGCGGGCGAGGATACCGATGAGCTGCCCGAAAACCTGAAGCTGGTGGGCCACATTGGCTTGCTGGAGAAGAAGCCGGCGGCTCTGCTGCACCTGCTCAACAAGCCCGAAACCGGCCGCGCCCTTATCTTCTGCAACACCCGGGAGCGGTGCATGGAGCTGACGCGCTTTCTGGTGGGCCGGGGCGTAGCGGCGGAAGTGCTGCACGGCAAAATGCCCCAGCCCGAGCGGGACAAAGCGCTGCTGAAACTGCGCAACGGTTCCAGCCAGGTCCTGGTAGCCACCGACGTAGCCGCCCGCGGCATCGACGTAACCCAGCTGGATACGGTGGTGCAGTACGATGCGCCCGATAAGGCTGATGCTTTCCAGCACCGGGCCGGCCGCACCGCCCGCGCCGGAGCCGAGGGCACGGCCCACATTCTGGTAACGGATAAGGAACTGGCCCACGTGAAGAAGTGGCCCGTGGCCGCCGGCATCGAGTGGCAGCAGATGCACGCCCCCAAGCTGCCGCCCGCCGCCCCCAAAGCCCCCCGCCCCGAAAACGTAACCCTGCACGTATCGGCCGGCAAGAAGGATAAAGTGAGTGCTCACGATTTGGTAGGAGCCTTCGTGAACGTGGGCGGCGTGGCCCGCGAGGAGGTCGGCCACATTGAGGTCTTCGACTACTACAGCTACGTGGCCGTGCCGCGCCAGCAGGCCCAGGAAGTGGCCGAGCGGCTGGCCGGAGCCAAAGTAAAAGGCAAGAAAGTACGCGTGTCGGTGGTGGCGTAACCGCCCCGGCCCCGCGCTCCGCAAAACCGTCCGGGTGGTGATACGCTCACTGTTCGGACAGTTTTGTGCGTTTGGATGAAACGCCGACACTTGTCTGTGACTGATACAGCGTTTTTTTCGTTGTTTCTTATCCGATACGGGTAGGTCTGAGGAGGGGGCATCTGGCTTTTCAGCCCCTAAAAACAACCCGTTGGCCGTGTGTGGTAAGTGTATAAAACCCGCTTGGGCTGAGAAATAACCGCTTTTTCAGGTTTGCTTTCTGATGAACCCGGCCGATATATTTGACCAGCTTACCCGCTTCTGAGCGCCCGTTGGCACCTACACCTAAAGCGGAATTTCCGCCTCGCTTGGCGCGCACCGTTCCGTAGCATCATTGCACTTCATCCTACGTCCCCGGCTATGCTAGCTATACCCGGGATTCTCCGTCCCCGGCCGGTTTCGCTAGACTGACCAGGGTTTTGGGCCGGCTTCGCTAAAGGGGAGCGGGGCCGGTCCTTCCGGGAGAGCCGCGGCAACCATCCGCCCATAATCGACTACTTTGCTGAAAAGAGCCGATTTTGCAGGTTCTCTCCTTTTTACCCCGATACCCTTTTCCCCTTCATTCCCCAACATGGCTGCTCCCGTATCTGCCTCTACCCTTCCCAAAACGCCCGCTACGCCCCCCGGCGCAGCCACGCCCAATTACACCCCGGCCCTGGCCTCGCTCACGGTGCTGTTCTTCATGATGGGCTTTATCACCTGTCTGAATGACATTCTGATTCCTTACCTGAAGAGCCTGTTTACACTGAGCTATGCCGAGGTGAACCTAGTAAACTCCTGTTTCTTCGGGGCCTACTTTATCATGGGTGTGCCGGCGGGCTTGGTCGTGAAACGGCTGGGTTATAAAGGCGGTATGCTGATTGGGTTTCTGGTGGCGGCGCTGGGTTGCTTCCTTTTTTTCCCAGCCGCCGAAAGCCGCACGTTTGCCCTTTTCCTAGGCGCTCTATTTATTCTAGCTAGCGGTATTGTAACGCTGCAGGTTGCCGGCAACCCTTATGTATCCATTCTGGGCCCACCCGAAACAGCTTCTTCCCGGCTCACGCTCACGCAAGCATTCAACTCGCTGGCCACGGCTATTGCTCCTTATCTGGGCTCTAAACTCATTCTTTCACATCTGCCCGATCTGAAAAAGCTGACTGCTGCTCAGGCTGCCGCTATTGATGTGTCGCCCGTCCAGAAGCTCTACATTGGCATTGGTATCGTACTGATTATCATTAGCCTGCTGCTGGCCTTTCTGAAATTGCCCAAAATTGAACACGCCCCAGCTGTGGAAGGCGATACTCGCCGCGCCTGGAATTACCGGCACCTGTTGCTAGGTCTGATTGGCATTTTCACCTATGTGGGAGCTGAAGTAGCCATTGGCTCGCACATCGTAAGCTACCTCGGTCAATCGGAAGTTGCTAACCTCTCTCCGCTAGATGCAGGTTATAAAGTATCCATTTACTGGCTAGGTGCTATGATCGGCCGATTCGCAGGTATTTTTATACTGCGGGCTGCTAAGCCGGGCCGGGTGCTGGCATTTAACGCTATTGGAGCCGTAATACTGGTGCTAATTTCGATTAATACCACTGGTGCCGTGGCTATGTATAGCCTGCTGGCCGTGGGGCTAATGAACTCCATCATGTTCCCGGTAATTTTCACGCTGGCAGTAGCCGGCCTGGGGCGTCACACCGAGGATGCGTCAGGTCTGTTGTCGGCCGCTATTGTGGGTGGGGCCGTTATTCCGCCGCTGTTTGGCCTGATTGCCGACAGCACCATTGGCGGCGGCGGTGTGCATGCCCTGCGCTGGGCCTTTGTACTGCCCGTTCTCTGCTACTTGTACATCATGTGGTACGGTGCCCGGGGCCATAAGCCAGCCGCCGAGTAACCAGGGGCCGGCCTAGGCCGGCCCTTTTTTTCTGCTTCCTGGATTTTGCGCCTGTGCAGCCGGTTTTCGCCGGCCGACGGCCATCCGCTTGCCTTTTCCTTCCGCCCTCATGTCCTTCCTTTCCCGCTCCTATTCCTCCGCTTTTCTACTACTGGCCCTTGGGTTGGGCACCGGCTGCCAGCGCGGGCCGCAGTCGGGCCCGGCCAAGGGGTCGGCCAGCTTCTGGCTCACCAACCCCGATAAATCGGTGCTGTTTCAGCCCCAGGCCGACCCAACCTGGAGCAGTGCGACTCCGGCGGCCGGCACGCCGGTGATTGAGGTAGACGATAAGCAGACCTTTCAGACCATCGACGGGTTTGGGTACTGCCTCACCGGGGGCAGCGCCGAGCTGCTGCACCGCATGACGCCCGAGGCCCGCAAGGCCATTCTGCGGGAGCTGTTTGCCACCGATGGCAACAACATTGGCGTGAGCTACCTGCGCCTGAGCATCGGGGCCTCTGATTTGGACGCCACGGTGTTCAGCTACGACGATTTGCCCGAAGGGCAAACCGACCCCACGCTGGCCAGGTTTAGCCTCGCGCCGGATAAGCAGCACCTGCTGCCGGTGCTCAAGGAAATCCTGGCCATCAACCCCAACATCAAAATCCTGGGGTCCCCCTGGTCGCCGCCGACCTGGATGAAAACCAACGGCAATTCCAAGGGCGGCTCCCTGAAACCGGAGTTCTACCCGGCTTACGCCCAATACTTCGTGAAGTACGTGCAGGGCATGAAGGCCGAGGGCGTGCGCATCGACGCCATAACGGTGCAGAACGAGCCCCTGCACCCCGGCAACAACCCCAGCTTGCTGATGCTGGCCGAGCAGCAGGCCGAGTTTGTGAAAAAGCACCTGGGTCCGGCTTTCCAGGCGGCGAAAATCGATACCAAGATTGTGGTGTACGACCACAACGCCGACCGGCCCGACTATCCCCTGACCATCCTCAACGACCCCGAGGCCAAGAAGTACGTGGATGGCTCGGCCTTCCACCTCTACGCCGGCCCCATTGAGGCCCTGAGCAAAGTGCACGACGCCCATCCCGACCGGAACGTGTACTTCACCGAGCAGTGGGTGGGCTCGAAGAGCAAGTTTGAGGAGAATTTCCCCTGGCACGTGCGCACCCTCCTGATTGGGGCTACCCGCAACTGGGCCCGCACCGTGCTGGAGTGGAACCTGGCCGCCGACCCCCAGCAGACCCCCCACACGCCCGGGGGCTGCACCGAGTGCCGGGGAGCCCTCACCATTGACGGCAGCAATGTGACGCGCGAGGATGCCTACTACATCGTGGCTCACGCCAGCAAGTTTGCCCGGCCCGGCTCGGTGCGCATTGCCTCTACTGCCTCTGAAACCCTGCCCAATGTGGCCTTCAAAGCCCCCAACGGCCAGAAGGTGGTGCTGGTGCAGAACAACTCCAAGCAGGCCCAGCCCTTCAGCCTCCGCTACCAGGGCCGCACCCTCACCTCTACCCTGCAGCCCGGCGCGGCCGGCACCTACGTGTGGTAAACCTGCTGAGGAGTGGCCCGGCTGAACCCCAAGCAGCCGGGCCACTCCTCAGCTGCCTCATTGCCTGATTAACCGAATACCCAGAGTACCCCGCCCCCTCCTGTACCGCGTGGGAAATGGTAGTGACCTAGCGAAATAAACCAGCCCCCGGGCTGGTTGCCACTGACCTTTTCCGGGCCATCCCAAGGCCTTTTTTCAGTTCCTTTTTCACAACCAATTCCCACTTTTATGAACACCAGTACATTTTCAGGAGGCCGCTGGGCCCGGGCGTGGCGGTATGTGCCGCTGGTACTCGCCGGTTTAGGCTTCGGGCAGTCGGCCGAGGCGCAGAGCTTTTTGCGAGCCGATGGGCAGCGCATTGTCAATGCCAGCAATCAGGAGGTAATCCTGAACGGCATGAACCTGGGCAACTGGGCCGTGCAGGAGGGCTACATGATGAAAGTGGGCTGGCCTGGGGCCACGATAAACGGCGCCACGAAGCAGACGCAGGGCGCAGTAAAAAAGAGCCTCTACAACGCGGGCATGAGCGACGCGGCCGTGGAAACCTTCTACCAGAACTACCGCGCCAACTTCATCACCCGGCCCGACATCGACTACATTGCCAGCAAGGGCTTTAACTGCATCCGGCTGCCCCTGCACTACGAGCTGTTTCTGACCCCGAGCCAGCGGGCCGTGCGCAGCAGCGTGATGCGCGGCACCGTGACCTATGACTCCTACGTGAGCCAGCTGACGGGCTGGTACAACAACAACCAGCTGTTCACCGACCCCAACAACATGGCGGCGCTGGGCATGATTGACAACGTGCTGGCCTGGGCCCAGGCCAACCAGATGTACGTGGTGCTGGACATGCACGCCGTGCCCGGTTCCCAAGGCACCGACGCCAACATTGCCGACCAGATTGTGGCCAATGACCTTTGGAACCGGCAAATCAACCAGGATGTGCTCAACCGGCTGTGGTCGTTTATTTCCAACCGCTACAAGAACGACTCGCGGGTGGCCATGTACGACCTCATCAACGAGCCGAACAACTACCCCAGCAACCAGAAGATTCACGACGTATTTCAGCGCCTGATTACCACCATTCGGGGGCAGGGCGACAACCACCTGATTCTGGTGGAGGGCAACGGCTGGGGCAACGACTACAACTACATGGAGCCGTTTACCTTCCCGAACCGCGCCAACCTGGTGTACAACTCGCACCGCTACAGTGGCTCGGGCTACGAGATGGACAACGGCGTGAACTCCACCGGCGGCGGGGCCAACGACCTGCGCTTCATCGGCAACCTGCGCAACTTCCGCAACACCCACAACGTGCCCATCTGGGTGGGCGAAACCGGCGAAAACTCCGACACCTGGATGCGCGACGCGGCCCGGAACCTCAACTCGGTGGGTATTGGCTGGTGCCATTGGACGTACAAGCGTTTCGAGGACCGCAGCAACCCGGCCTTTATGCATATCAACCCGCCCTACGTGGTGGATGGGCCCGCCGGCCTCAACCAGGTGCTGACCAACATTCAGTTTGCTAACTGCGTGCCGAACACCACGGTAGCGGCCGTATCGCCCAACCAGAACGGCATTGTGAACTACCCCGGCGGCGGCAACTACAACGGCACCGGCAGCACCTACAGCGGCCCGGCCATCGGGCGCATCTACGAAATCAGCTCCAAGAACGGCGGGAAGGCCCTGGATATTGACGGTAACTCGCAGGCCAACGGCGGCCGCCTGCAACAGTGGACCTGGGCCGGCACGGCCAACCAGAAATTTAAGCTGGTAGATGCCGGCGGTGGCTACGTGCGCATCGTGAACCTGAACAGCAACAAGAGCCTGGACGTGGCCGGCCCCTCCACCGCCGATGGCGCCCTGATCCACCAGTGGGATTGGCTGACGCAGGACAGCCAGTTCTGGCAGATTCTGAGCAACGGCGACGGTACCTACCGCATTATTAACAAATACAGCGGTAAGGCCCTGGATGTGAAAGACAACTCTACCGCCGATGGCGCCACCATCCACCAATGGACCTACGGGGGCGGCAACAACCAGCGCTGGTGGTTCTCGGACCAGGGCGCGGCCCGCACGGCCCTGGCCGCGGCCGGCTCGGCCGACGACCTGCGCCTGCAGGTGTACCCCACCACCGCCAATGCCGAGTTGAGCGTGCACTACAGCGCCCCGGCCGCCCAGCGCCTGCACCTGCGCCTGCTCGACCTGACGGGCCGCTTGGTGGTAAACCAACCTGAGCGGGCCGTCACCACCGGTGAAAACCTCCTGAAGCTGCCCGTGGCCTCGTTGCGGGCGGGTATCTACCTGCTGCAGGTGGATACCCCTGCCGGCCAGCTCACCCGCCGGGTAGTCATCCGCCACGAATAAACCTCCGCTGCCAGCCCCGGCAACTGGCCGGGGCTGGCATTATTCATCTGCCTATCGATTCAACTTTACGCCACTTACCGCCTCCCCGGCTGCCTGGCTCCCAGCTCACGGAATTGAATACCGGCCGCCGTGGTTTCCTTCTGACAATGACTTACTCCTCCCGCTTTTCCCTGCTGGCCCTGTTCCTCGTGGCGGCCCCGCCAGCGGCCCGGGCCACGGTGCGGTTGCCCCGACTGGTAAGCTCCCACATGGTTCTGCAGCGCAGCGCCCCACTCCCATTGTGGGGCTGGGCCGCGCCGGGCGAGGCCGTGCAGGTGACGTTTCGGGGCAAAACCGCCCAGACGAAAGCGGGCAGTGACAGGCGTTGGGCTCTGACTCTGCCGGCGCAGCCGGCGGGCGGGCCCTTTGCGTTGACTATCCAAGGCACGAATACCATTCAGCTGACCGATGTGCTGGTGGGCGACGTATGGCTGGCCTCGGGCCAATCGAACATGGAATGGCCGCTGCGGGATGCGGCGGGGGGCGCGGCCGCCGCAGCGGCGGCTAATCATCCGCAAATTCGCCTGTTCAACGTACCTAACCGCGCCGAGCTACGCCCCCAGACCGAGCTGGCTGGTGGCGACTGGCAGGTGTGTACCCCGCAGTCGGCGGCCGGGTTTTCGGCGGTGGCCTATTATTTCGGGCGGGAGCTGCAGGAGCGGTATAAGGTGCCCGTGGGCCTGATTGCGGCCGAATGGGGCGGCACCGTAGCCGAGGCCTGGACCAGCGCCGAGGCCCTGCGGAAGCTACCCGAATTTCAATCCCGCCTGGCTTCCCTGGCCCAGCAAACCGGCTCTTTTGCCCAGGAACAAACCGCCTACGTCACCCGCCTCAGCACCTGGCAGCGCAGCCCCGAGGGCCAGGACCAGGGCCTGCTGCCCGGCCAGCCTACCTGGGCCGACCCCAACCTACCCACCGCCACCTGGAAAACCATGCCCCTGCCTGGCCAGTGGGAAGCCTCTACCCCGGAGCTGCACGACTTTGACGGTATCGTCTGGCTCCGCCGCGACCTGACGCTGCCGGCTTCGGCGGCCGGGCAGCCGCTCACGCTCAGTCTGGCCCAGGTAGATGATGCCGACAGCACCTTTTTCAATGGGGTGGCTGTGGGGGGTATCCGGGGCTACTCCGCACTGCGCCGCTACACGGTGCCCGCTAACCTGGTGCGCGCCGGCCGTAACGTGGTAACCGTGCGCGTAACGGACACCGGCAGCGGCGGCGGCATCTGGGGTAAACCCAGTGATATGTCGGCCACCGTGGGTGGCACCGTGGTACCCTTGGCGGGCGAGTGGCTGTACCGCCCCGCCTTCGCCCCCGGCTCCCGGCCCCGCCCACCCTACCCCGGCGGCCCCCAGAACGAGCCGACTGCGCTATTTAATGGCATGATTGCGCCGCTGCTGCCGTACACCCTCAAGGGCGTAATCTGGTATCAGGGGGAAAGCAACGCCGAGCGGGCCGAGCAGTACCAGACGCTGTTTCCGACGATGATTCAGGACTGGCGTACGCGCTGGCAGCAGCCGGCCCTGCCGTTCCTGTTCGTGCAGCTGGCCGGCTACCAATATGACCCCGACTCGCCTTCGGACCCCGACTGGGCACGCCTGCGGGAAGCCCAGCGCCAGACCAGCCGCACGGTGCCGCACACCGGTATGGCCGTAGCCCTCGACCTGGGTAATGCCGACGACATTCACCCCCGCAACAAGCAGGACGTGGGCCACCGCCTGGCCCTGCAGGCCCGCCGCGCAGCCTACTCGGATAACACCGTAACATCCTCAGGCCCCACGTTTGAGAAACTGACAACCACCGGCAACAGGCTGACGCTCAGCTTTAGTAATCTGGGAGGCGGGTTGGTACTCAAACCAACGGCGGATGGCGCTACTTCCTTCGCCATTGCGGGGCCTGACAAACGCTTCGTGTGGGCCCGGGCCGAAGTGCAGGGCAACACCGTGGTGCTACAGGCCGAGGTTGTCCCCAACCCCGTAGCCGTGCGCTACGCCTGGGGCAACAACCGACCGGCCACGCTCTACAACAAAGCCGGTTTGCCGGCCCCGCCCTTCCGCTCCGATTCCTGGTCACAGTAACCACCCTATTCCAGCGGCGCGCCTTCCGCGCCGCCTTCTGCTCCGCTTCTATTCCATTTCTCTATGAACTTATCTTTTGCGCCTACCTTCGGCCTGACAGGATTGCTGGCAGTGAGTCTACTGGCCGGCTGCGGCAAAGACGACAAGCCTGGACCCACGCCCGAGCCGCCGTTGCCGCCAGTATCCACCGGGCCTTCGCAGGTGCAGCTCTGGCTTACGACCACGAACCCAGCCGCCCGGTTTTCCAAGAGCACTACTCCGCTCAATTTTGCGGCCACCAGTAGTCAGAACACGGCCATCTTCGTGGATACCACCCAAGCCTATCAAACCATTGATGGCTTTGGCTACGCCCTTACCGGGGGCAGCGCCCAGTTGCTGCACCAGATGGGTGCCGCTGAACGAGCAGCACTGCTGAAGGAACTGTTTGCCACCGACGGCGCCAACATCGGCACCAGCTACCTGCGCCTGAGCATCGGGGCCTCCGACCTGGACCCGCGGGTGTTTACCTACGATGAGGCAGGCCCCGACCCGACCTTGGCCAAGTTCACCCTCGACCCCGACCGGCAGCACCTGCTGCCGGTGCTCAGGGAAATTCTGGCCATCAGCCCCGGCATCAAGATTATGGGCTCGCCCTGGACGGCCCCGCTCTGGATGAAAACCAACAACAACTCGGTGGGTGGCTCTTTGAAACCGGAGTACTACGCGGCGTACGCTCAGTATTTCGTAAAGTACATCCAGGGAATGAAGGCGGAAGGCGTCACAATTGATGCGGTAACGCTGCAGAATGAACCCCTGTACGGCGGCAACAACCCCAGTATGCTCATGTCGGCCGCCGAGCAGGCTGCCTTCATCCGCGACCATGTGGGCCCGGCCTTCCGGGCGGCGGGCATCACCACCAAAATTATTGCCTACGATCATAACCTGGACCGGACCGATTATCCGCTGGCGGTGCTGCGTGACCCGCAGGCCAATCCGTATGTGGACGGCTCGGCATTTCACCTGTACGGCGGCGCCATCAGTGATATGACCACTGTGCGCAATGCCTTCCCCGCCAAGAACGTGTACTTCACGGAGCAATGGACCGATGGAAATTCTCCGTTTAGTGAGAGTTTCCGCTTTCACATGAGCAACCTCATGATTGGAGCCCCGCGCAACTGGAGCCGCAACGTTATTGCCTGGAACCTGGCCTCGGACCAGAATTTTGGGCCGCACACGCCGGGCGGGTGCAGCTCCTGCATGGGCGCCGTTACCATCAGCGGCAACACGGTAACGCGCAACGCCACCTACTACACGGTGGCCCACGCCGCCAAATTTGTACGGCCCGGTTCAGTGCGCATCAACACCAATACGCCCACTAACCTGCCCAATGTGGCCTTCAAAAACCCGGGGGGCCAAAAAGTACTGCTGGTGATGAACACGGGCGGCAGTACCCAGACTTTCGACATTACATACCGGGGTAAAGCGGCCACTACCTCTTTGGAGGCCGGAGCCGCCGGTACCTACGTGTGGTAAGTCCTCATCATGATTCTTCCTTCCTTTCCCATGCAAAAAGTACTTTTTACTGCTTTGCTGGCCGCTGGTTTCAGTACGATGGCCACCGCTCGGTCTGCCACTAACAGCACCCGCAAACCCTACTCGGCTGCCGGCAGGCAAGTGCAGGTGTACACCACCGCCAGCGGCACCCAACAGCGGCTGGCGGCGGGCATTAAGCTCACGTTTCAGCAGGTGGGGCAACCCTTGGAAACCCAGCCCACCGTTTTTGTGGACCCCACTCACACCTTCCAAACCCTGCTGGGCATTGGCGGGGCACTTACCGATGCCTCGGCCGAAACCTTTGCCAAGCTCCCGAAGGCCCAGCAGCAGGAGCTTCTGCAGGCGTACTACAGCCCCACCAATGGCATTGGCTACACCCTGGCCCGCACCAACATTGCCAGCTGTGACTTTAGCAGCGGCAGCTACGCCTACGTGCAGGAGGGAGACAAGGAACTGAAAACCTTCTCGGTAAAGCACGACGAGCAGTACCGCATTCCGTTCATCAAGCAGGCCATTCAGGCGGCGGGCGGCAAGCTGCCGCTGTATGTGAGCCCCTGGAGCCCCCCGGCCTGGATGAAGGACAACAACAGCCTCGTGCAGGGCGGTAAGCTCAAGCCGGAATACCGCCAGGCCTGGGCCAACCACTACGTGAAGTTTATTCAGGCCTACGAGAAGCTGGGCATGCCGGTGTGGGGCCTCACGGTGCAGAACGAGCCCATGGCCAAGCAGCGCTGGGAGTCCTGCATTTTCACGGCGGAGGAAGAGCGGGACTTCGTGAAGAATTTCCTCGGGCCCACCCTCAAAAAGGGCGGTATGGGGGATAAAAAGCTCATCGGCTGGGACCACAACCGGGACCTGATGTTCCAGCGCGCCAGCACTCTCTTCGACGACCCCGAGGCCAGCAAGTACTACTGGGGGCTGGGCTACCACTGGTACGAAACCTGGACCGGCTCGGCCATGCAGTTCGATAACCTGCGCCGCGTGCACGAAACCTACCCCGATAAAAACCTGGTGTTCACAGAAGGGTGCGTAGAGAAATTTGACTTCAGCAACGTGCAGGACTGGACGCTGGGTGAGCGGTACGGCAACTCCATGATCAACGACTTCAACGCCGGCACCGTAGCCTGGACCGACTGGAACGTGCTGCTGGACGAAACCGGCGGCCCCAACCACGTGGGCAACTTCTGCTACGCCCCCGTTATTGGCGACACCAAAAGCGGCAAGCTCATCTACACCAACGCCTATTACTACATCGGCCACTTCTCCAAGTTCATCCGGCCCGGGGCCAAGCGCGTAGCCGTTACCGCCAGCCGCGACGTGCTGCAGGCCACGGCTTTTCTCAATACCGATGGCAAAGTGGCCGTGGTGGTGATGAACCAGACCGAGAAAGAGCAGCCTTTCCAGCTCTGGATTAAAGGCCAGGCCGCTCCCACCACCAGCCCCGCTCATTCCATCCTGACGATGGTGGTGAATTAAATTGGGGCAGTGGTACTTCCTACCCAGTGACTTCTTTTTTGGCAATACCCCATCCTGTAACAAGACACCTGGCATACATCGGCCAACAAAAAGCGCGACGCCTGCTCAGGCGTCGCGCTTTTTGTTGTTCGGCCCCCGGATTAGCGGCCTGCCCTTATCTAGCTGGCCGGCTGCTTTCCGGGAGCCCCCGCGCATTCGTCCCACACGAGGCGCAGGTTGGCCAACGGCTTACTGAGCGGCCAGCTTGAAGGTGGCCATCTGCACGTCGCGGGAGTTGCCGCCTACCATCACCTGAAAGTCGCCGGGCTCGGCTACAAACTGCAGGTCGGCGTTGTAGAACTTCAGGTCCTCGGGCGTGAGCCGGAAGCTTACAGTGCGGCTTTCCCCTTTTTTGAGCATGATTTTCTGGAAGCCCTTCAGCTCCTGCACCGGCCGCGAGATGGAGCCTACCATATCCCGGGTGTAGAGCTGCACTACTTCCTCACCGTCGTAGTTGCCGGTGTTGCGCACGGTTACTTTTACCTCCAGCGCGCCGTTCATAGCCAGGGTAGTGGTGCTCAGCTCGGGCTTGCCATACTCAAAGGTGGTGTAGCTCAGCCCGTAGCCGAAGGAGTACAACGGGTCGTTGGGCACGTCCAGGTAGCGCGACTTGTACCAGTCGGGGGTGCCGTTGGTGTAGGGGCGGCCGGTGTTTTTGTGGTTGTAGTACAGCGGCACCTGGCCCACATGCTGCGGGAAGGTGGCCGTGAGCTTGCCCGCCGGGTTGTAGTTGCCGAACAGCACATCGGCAATAGCGTTGCCGGCCTGGGAGCCCGCAAACCAGGTTTCGAGCATGGCATCGGCGTTCTTATCCTCCCAAGGCAGCGTGAGGGGGCGGCCATTCATCAGCACGATTACCAGCGGCTTGCCGGTTTTCTTCAGCGCCTTCAGCAGCTCCAGCTGCTGACCGGGCAGGCCGATATCGGCGCGGCTGGCGGCCTCGCCGGTCATACCCTGACTTTCGCCCACGGCGGCCACTAGCACATCGGCCTGCTGAGCTACCTGCACGGCCTCCCGAATCAGTTCCTCCGCGCTGCGCTTATCCACGTTCAGCTCCCCGCCGTGCTCATTCAGGCGGGTAATCATCTGCTCATCGTCGGTGAAGTTGGCCCCCTGAGCCGTCACAATCTTCACCCCGCTGCCGGCCACGTTGCGGATGCCCTGCTCCAGGGACACGGCCTGCTTCCAGTCGCCGGCGGCGCTCCAGGAGCCGATCATGTCGCGTTGGCGGGTGGCCAGCGGGCCGATAAGGGCGATGGTGCCCTGCTTTTTCAGGGGCAGGGTGTTGTTGCTGTTCTTGAGCAGCACCATGCTTTTGCGGGCAATGTCGCGGGCATCAGCAAGGAACTCCTTTTTCATCATCGTAGCCTTGGCCCGCTTCTCGTTGGTGTAGCGGTAGGGGTCTTCGAACAGGCCCAGCTTCCATTTGGCTTCCAGAATGCGGCGGCAGGCCTGGTCAATCTGGGCCTGGGTGACGGTGCCGTCCTTCAGGTTCTGGGCCAGGTTTCGGAGGAACACCTCCCCCACCATGTCCTGGTCGATGCCGGCGTTCAGGGCCAGGGCCGAGGTCTGCCGGTCGTCGCCCATGCCGTGGTTGGTCATCTCGTTGATGGCCGTGTAATCGGTGGCCACAAAGCCCCGGAAGCCCCACTGATTGCGCAGCAAATCGGTCATCAGCCACTTATTGGCGGTGGCGGGCACCCCGTTGATGTCGTTGAACGACGACATAACCGAGCCGGCCCCGGCATCGAGGGCGGCTTTGTAGGGCGGCAGGTACTCGTTGTACATGCGCACCAGGCTCATGTCGGTGGTGTTGTAGTCGCGCCCGGCTTCGGCGGCCCCGTACAGGGCAAAGTGCTTCACGCAGGCCATTACCGTGTTGTTCTTGCTCAGGTCGTCGCCCTGGTAGCCGCGCACCATCACGCGGGCAATCTGGGAGCCCAGGTAGGGGTCCTCACCCGAGCCTTCCGAAATCCGGCCCCAGCGCGGGTCGCGGGCAATATCCACCATGGGCGAGTACACCCAGTTGATACCGTCGGCGGAGGCTTCTTCGGCGGCAATGCGGGCGCTGCGCTCCATGGCCGGCAAATCCCAGCTGCTGGCCAGGCCCAGGGCAATGGGGAAGATGGTGCGGTGGCCGTGGATGACGTCGTAGCCGAAGATGAGCGGGATGTGCAGGCGGGTTTGCTTCACGGCCATTTCCTGCAGTTTGCGGGCGGCCTGGGGCGTGAAGGTGTTGAGCACCGCCCCCACCGCGCCGCGCCGGATGCTGGCGTCCACGTCCTTGCTCACTACCGGCCCGGTTACATCAAAGCCCACGGCCAGCAGGTTCAGCTGCCCGATTTTCTCCTCCAGCGTCATCTTCTGGAGCAGCTCGTCGATGAATCTGGTCATCTTCGGGTCATCAGCCGCGGGGCGGATTGTGGCGGCCGGGACCGACTGTTGGGCCTGCAACGCCGGCGTGAGCAAGCCCAATGAGCAAAGCAGCGCGTTTCGAAAAACTCGTTTCATGGGTACTAGTACAAACTGTGTGTGGGAAAGCAAGGGAGGCGCGGCAAGGCCCGGGCAGGGCCGGCAATCGGGCGCGGGCCGCCGGCAGGGGGGCCCAGCCAAGCCCGCAGCGGCAGGTCGGCTATGTACAAACCTAGCCAATCCGGCGGAGTGGCCCAAACCCGCCAGCCGGGGGGCCGGGCAGGTGCCGGCTCCGCCTTCTCCGGGTCCGGGCGGGTACGTGTGACGTAAGTGCAGGCAGGCCGTTTGCCCGGGTGCTCACGCTACCCCGGCTCCTCCTTAAATTTGCAGGTCCTCAACCAGTTACCAACCACCTAAATCCCGTTACGCGTGTGATGTAACGGGCATCGTCGGTGGCCCGAGAAGGGCTGGCAGCACCCCCATTTTTTTTGGAACAACCGGGGCCGCACCGCCGCCCGGCGTATGTTTACGGCCTGCGCCGGCTTGATTTCGCCCGGCGTTCTATTCATGAAGCTTTTATTTATCTGCAGCCAGAACCGCTGGCGCAGCCTCACGGCCGAGCGGCTGTTCGACCAGTACCCTGCCATTACGGCCCGCTCGGCCGGCACAGAGCCGGGGGCCCGGGTGCGCGTCACGGCCGGCCACCTGGGCTGGGCCGATACGGTGGTGGTGATGGAGCGCAAGCACGCCGACTACCTCCGCCAGAAGTTCCCCGATGCCCTAGCCGGCAAGCGCCTCATCACCCTGCGCATCCCCGACAAGTTTCAGTTTATGGACCACATTCTGCAGGATTTGCTGCGGGAGCGGCTCACCGAGCAGCTGGGCCTGGTGTGGTAGCCCCGCGGCAACCCCGTAGCCCGCGCCTGCGTTGAGCCTGCACCATGCCTTACCTATTTGCCGCTTTGGTAGCCGTTGTCGGCTACGCCTTCTACCACTACCTCACCCGCGAGTCCCGTCTGGAACGGGCCGCCCTGGCCACCGAATTTCCGGCCGATTGGCGGCAAATGCTCGCCGAGCGGGTGGCCTTTTACCTGGCCCTGCCCCCCGAGGCCCAACGACGGTTCGAGCAGCGCGTGCAGGTGTTTCTGGCCCGCACGCGCATTACCGGCGTTCAAACCGAGGTGGATGATACTACCCGCCTGCTGGTGGCGGCCTCGGCTATTATTCCGGTGTTCGGGTTTCCCGATTGGGAGTACGCCAGCCTGAGCGAAGTGCTGATTGTGCCCGACGCCTGGGCCCAGCAGCGTGACCCTAAAAACGAATACGTGGGCCTGGAAGGTACCTTGCTGGGCTCAGTGCAGGGCTTTCAGACCTCGCAGTACATGCGCCTGTCCAAGACCTCCCTGGAACAGGGCTTCCGCGACGCGCTGGACCGCCAGAACGTGGGTATTCATGAGTTTGCTCACTTGCTGGATGAGGCCGACGGCCAGATTGACGGGGTACCCGGCCTGGCCCTGCCCGCCGCCCTGCGCCCCGAGTGGGAGGCCGTAATGCAGCGCGAAATTGCCGCCATTCGGGCCGGCAACTCCGAAATCAACGACTACGCCGGCACCAACGAGGCGGAGTTCTTTGCGGTGGTAACGGAGTATTTCTTTGAGAAGCCCGAGAAGCTGCAGCAGCATCACCCTGAGTTGTACGGCCTGTTGCTGCTGGCTTTCCGCCAGAACCCCAAAAGCAGCTTCCTGCGCCGGGCCACCGACCCGCGTGAGTGGCTGAAGCAGCTGCGCAGCCGCCGCAAATTCGGCCGCAACTCCCCCTGCCCCTGCGGCAGCGGCAAGAAGTACAAAGAGTGCCACCAACTGCAGGAATCCGTCGCCGCGTAGCCGGGCATTGCAGCCAGCCTACTCGTCCGGATGCGTCGTTTAGCGCACAGCTGATAAAGTTGTGTCCGCATTCAGCACCAGCACTAGAGCCACCGCGGAAAAAGCGTACACCGAACGACGCAGCCATGTGGGCAAGGCGGGAGGCTGGGGCTGCTGAGCCTCCAGACGGGCCTGAAGCCGGGTAAAGAAATATGGCCGCGGCTCCGGTGGCCCCGGCGACCATGAGCGCAACAGCGTGGTCCAAGCTTCATCGTCTTCGGGCAGATTGGGGGAAGTAGACATGGCAGATTAGGCTAGATGGGGATGGAGGAATTTGCGCAGGCTTTGCCGGGCGCGAAACAGCAGGGACTCGACGGCGGGCCGGCTGATGTCCAGCACGGCGGCTATTTCCTCGTAGCTCAGCTCCTGCTCGTGGCGCAGGGTGAAAGCTACCTGCTGGCTGTCCGGCAGGCGGACAATGGCATCGAGGAGCTGCTGCTGTTGCTGCCGGCCTTCCAGCAGCGCCAGCGGGTGCTGGTCGTCGGGCCGCTCGTGCAGCACCTCCTGGTTGGCCCCCAGCAGGGAAGTCAGGAAGGCAAAGCGCTTCTTGGTCCGGGCCTTTCGCCGCTGTTTCAGCGCCTGGGAGGTGGCCAGGCGGTAGAGCCAGGCGGTAAAGCCAGGTGCTGAGGGCCGCCTCGCCCCGAAACCGGCCAATGGTCTGATAGACTTCCACGAACACCTCCTGGGCCACGTCCTCGGCTTCTTCGGGTGAGCGAAGCAGGCTCAGGGCCGTGCGGTACACAGGTCCCTGGTACCGCTCGACCAGCGTGCGGAAGGCCGCCGCCTGCCCCGCCTGCAGCTGGGCTACCAACTCCGCATCGGTGGGGAAACTACTCACGCGGGCAGCAGCTGAAGGGCCATGAAAGAGCGGGAATGAAGCGCAGGCAGAGTTTTGAGGTAAAGCATATTCATAGCGCGCCCTACACGTGGTTGGCGACTGGCAAAGAACCGATTATCCGGCCGGTTGGCAAAAGCTCGTCTACATCTCGTGGGGCGTAGCCGTACGGATTTTGCGGATTCTTGCCAGCGCGCCACAGCAGCCACAGGCCCCACAGAATGGGCGGCAGACTGAGCAGCTGGCCTTGGTTGAGCACATTATCCCGCTCAAACGCCACCTGGACCTCCTTCAGAAATTCACCCAAAAAGCGCTGCGTGAACAGCAGCACCAGAAACAGACCGAGCAGCACCCCGCGCGGGGTGCGCTCTTTGGTGCGGCTCCAGCAGTAAAAAAGCACTGCTACCAGCAGCACGCAGTACAGGGCTTCGTAGAGTTGAGTAGGGTGACGCGGCACGGCCATTAGGGAATCGGGGCCACTAGGCGCGGCGGCGGGCAGTATCTGGTGGCGGACCTCGCCGGTGGGCAGCAGCTCGGGGCGGGCTACCAGCACGGCCCCGGCCGGCAGCGGGCGGGTGGCGGGCAGCAGGTGCCCCGTGTCGCGCGGAAACACCACGGCCCAGGGCACGGTAGTGGGGTAGCCGCCAATTTCGGAGTTCATGAAATTGCCCAGGCGGATGAACGCCCCGCCAATGGCCACTACCAGCACAATCCGGTCGAGCACCCACAGCACATCAAACCGGTTGTTGCGGGCAAACAGCCAGCAGGCCAGCGGAATGCCCACTGTAGCCCCGTGCGAAGCCAGCCCCCCGTGCCACACTTTCAGCACTTCCAGCGGATTGTGCAGCAGCATTTCGGGCTCGTAAAACAACACGTGCCCCAGGCGTGCGCCCACCACCGTGCCCACCAGCACATAAAGGGTCAGCACATCCACCCAATGCGGCGAGACTCGCTCGCTACGGAAAATATGCCGGAATACGGGCGTGCCCACCACAAAACCCGCCATAAACAACAGTCCGTACCAACGCAGCGCGACCGAACCAAGCTGGACAATGACGGGGTCCGGACTCCAGACCAGGTAACCAAGCAGAGAAGTCATAGGAAGCGGCGGAAAAAAGGTAGCTCCGGGCCGGAGCAATGGAGGCAGCAAGAGCACTGTACTGCCTTGGGACCCAACTGCCGCAGAAACTTGCGGTGCCTACCAACTTTTATTTTCCGGCGGGCCCGGTACCCTTGCATTTCCTGCAGCCCGATGGTCTGCCGCTGACTGAAAAACCTTGATTCTGGCTGGTTGTCGGCGGGCGTTTCTCGTCTCCTTTTGGTCAGCGCCGGGCAGTGTACCTTTACGGACGTTCCAGTTATTTTTCCTGCCCTATGAAACGCTACCTCCTGCCTACCCTCACGGCCGCCGTGCTGGCCTCCTGCGCCCCCACGGCCAAAACGCCTACGGCAACCGCTCCCGATACCACCCGGTCGGAGCCGGCCACCCAACCCACCGCCCCTTCGTGGCCGGAGCAGGCCGAGGCGTTCCTGAAAGAGTATTCAGCCGAGTACGTGCGGCTGTACACGCAGTCCACGGAGGCCGAATGGCGCTCCAATACGCGCATTGTGGCCGGCGACACGGCCAACGCCGGGGCTACCGCCCGGGCCAACGAGCGGATGGCGGCCTTTACCGGCTCTACCCAGAACATTCAGCGCCTGCGGGAACTGCTGGAGCACAAGGCCGAGCTGTCCGACCTTCAGGTGAAGCAGCTGCAAACGGCCCTGTACAACGCGGCCAACTCGCCCCAGACCATTGCTGAGGTGGTGAAGCAGCGCATCAAGGCCGAAACCCAGCAAACCGAGAAGCTCTACGGCTTCGACTACAAGTACCAGGGCAAATCGGTAACTACCAACGACCTGGACGAGCTGCTGCGCAAGGAAAACAACCCACTAAAGCGCCAGCAGATCTGGGAGGCCAGCAAGGCCATCGGCCCCACCCTCAAGGACGGGCTACTGAACCTGCGCGACCTGCGCAACCAGACGGTGCAGGCCCTGGGCTACCCCGACTACTTCAGCTACCAGGCTTCCGATTACGGCCTGAGCCGGGAGGAGATGATGACGCTGGTGCGCAAAATCAACGAGGAGCTGCGCCCCCTGTACCGGGAGCTGCACACTTACGCCCGCTACGAGCTGGCCAAAAAGTACGGGGTGAAGCAGGTGCCCGACTACCTGCCCGCCTCCTGGCTGCCCAACCGCTGGGGTCAGGACTGGAGCGCCATGGTAGACGTGAAGGGCCTCAACATTGACCCCGTGCTGGCGAAAAAAGGCCCCGAGTGGCAGGTGCAACAGGCCGAACGGTTCTACCAGAGCCTGGGCTTCCCGGCGTTGCCCGGCTCGTTCTACGAGAAATCGAGCCTGTACCCACTGCCCAAAGGCGCGACTTATAAAAAGAACAACCACGCCTCGGCCTGGCACATGGACCTGAACCAGGACGTGCGCAGCCTGATGAGCGTGGAAGGCAACACCGAGTGGTATGAAACCACCCACCACGAGCTGGGCCACATCTACTATTACCTCACCTACACCAACCCCGAGGTACCGCCCCTGCTGCGCGGCGGGGCCAACCGCGCCTACCACGAGGCCATGGGCTCCCTCATGGGCCTGGCCGCTACTCAGAAGCCTTTCCTCGCGGGCCTGGGCCTGGTGGACGCCAAAGCCAAAACCGACCAGACGCAGACGCTGCTGAAAGAAGCCCTGAACTACGCCGTATTCATCCCGTTTGCTTCGGGGGTGATGAGCGAGTGGGAAAACAGCTTCTACGCCGATAAGCTACCCGCCGACCAGCTCAACGCCCGCTGGTGGGCGCTGGCCAAGCAATATCAGGGCATTGTGCCCCCGACTACCCGCGGCGAGCAGTTCCTCGACCCGGCCACCAAAACCCACATCAACGACGACCCCGCGCAGTACTACGACTACGCCCTCTCGTACGTCATCCTGTTCCAGCTGCACGACCACATCAGCAAGCAGATTCTCAAGCAGGACCCGCACGCCACCAACTACTACGGCAACAAGGAAGTAGGCGCGTTCCTGGCCGATATCATGCGGCCCGGGGCCAGCAAGGACTGGCGCACCGTGCTGAAGGAAAAAACCGGCGAAGACCTCTCGGCCCGCGCCATGGTGGAATATTTCCAGCCGCTGATGACCTACCTGAAACAGCAAAACAAAGGCCGTAAGTACACCATGTAGCAACCCGGTCCGGAAGCCGGATTCCACTAGGCCAGAATCGGCCCTACACCATGACGACCAACCTGTGCGGGCTGGTCGTCATGGTGTAGGGCCGATATTGGTTTTAGACGGCGTGTGAAGCGGCTTTCATGCGGCGGTCCAGCACCTTATCCACGCCAGCCAGACGGCGCTGCACCAAGTCCAGCACCTGCTCGTCGTCGAGGTTAATCCCGTTGTTACGGGTGGACAGGTAGCGGGTCAGGGCGGCGTTATCGTCCAGCGTGGCTGACAGTTCCTGTTGAGCAGCCTCCCACTCATCTGCCAGGTCAGCGTTCAGATATTGAAACCGCAGCTCAATAGTCCGGCTTACCAGATCGGCCAGGTGCTTCAGCACTTCTTCTTCAACCGTAGTCAGGGTCCGGTACTCGCGCCCAATTACCGCCATCATACCAATGCGGGCCCCGTTGGGCATCTGCAGCGCCGACCCGGCGTAGAAGTTCAGGCCCAAGGCCTGGGCCACATCAGGCTTAATCAGGCGGCAGCTTTCGGCCTTATAGTCGGAGGTGATGATGGGCGTATCTAACAGAATAGCAGCTGAACACATGCTTTCCTCGCGCGGCAGCCCCGGTACGCCTTCGGCCCCGGCTACTGCCTTGAAATGCACGTATTCCTCATCCACCAGCGAAATCAGGGAAATTGGGGTGTTGAACAGCTGCGCGGCCCAGGCTACGTACTCGTCAAAAATTTTCTCAGGCGTGGAATTGGCAATCTGATACAGATGCAGCGTACGAAGACGGGTTGCCTCGTTGGCCGGTACCAGTTGGCCGGGAAAAGCAGAAGTCATGCAGCAGATTTAGTAATTGGCTTCGCTGCCGGGCAGGTCAATGAGGATAAACTGGGCATCGGCAGTTGCCTGAATTTCAAGTACGTGTTCGTCCGTTGCCCGGATTTGATCATTGGGTCCGATATCGACGCCGTTCACGTAGAGTTTACCCTCTTTCACGTACAGGAAGGTGTTGCGGATGGGAAATGTTTTAAATCTTACTGATTTCTCTTCCCGCAGATTGCACCAGTACACGGTGCTGTTAGAATTCATATACACCACGTCCTCCAGCACCTTCTGCCCCGAAACCAGGGGTACCAATTCGTTTTTGGTATCCAGAAAATCTACGTCTTTCTGCTCGTAGCTCGGGGCCAGATTCTTTTGGTTAGGCAGAAACCACAGCTGATACAGGTGCACCGGCTGCTCAGTCTGGTTCAGCTCAGAATGGGCCAGGCCGGTGCCGGCCGTCATGCGCTGCACTTCGCCTTTCGTGATGGTGCGCTTGTTGCCCATCGTGTCCTCGTGGGTCAGCTCGCCATCCAGCACCAGGGTTACTATTTCCATTTCGGAATGCGGGTGTTGAGGAAAGCCGGCGTTGCCCTGCACCGTATCATCGTTAAACACCCGTAAAGGCCCGAAATGCACGTTTTGCGGGTCATAGTAATCGGCAAAGCTGAACAGGAAGTAGCTGTTGAGCCAAGCCACGGGTGCGGCGTGATGACGGTCGGTGGAGGGGATTAGCTTGAGCATCGGGAGTCTGGTTGATGGAATACCCCGCTGTACGCAAGCAATGCACTTGCGGTTAATAGCAGCCGCGCAACCAGAACCAGACCGGCGCGATGGGCAGCCAGCAAAAAAGCCTCCGGGTAGGGAGGCTTTTTTGCTGAATAACGAGCGGTATAGGCTCGTGCTTAAACCTTTTTCATTGTTGAGACCTGCTGCTGCAGATCCAGCACAATGCTGGCCAGCCGGTTCAGCGAGAGGTCGGCAATGGGGAAGGTGCTGCTGATGTAGGCTTTCGCCTCCCAGATTTCCACCACATCCTCCACCTCAATCTCATAGGGCGAGTACAGCGTGTTGTCGGAGTGCAGCGTGAGGCGGGCGGCATCCTTCAGGCGGTTGAACACACGCTTGAACACAATGCCCTCCTTGCCCGACACTACAATGCAGGGCGTCCCATCCTTAATGCTCAGCCAATCATCCACGTAGCGGCCCACAATAACGGTTCCGCTGGCAATGGGCAGCATCGAGTCGCCGGCAATTTCGAAGGCGCGGTAGGTGCCGGTGTTGCCCAGCATGGGCAGCCGGAACTTGGGCAGCTCCTCCAGATACTCCGGGTCGGCGTAGCCGTTGAGGTAGCCGGCGGCAGCTTTCTGGGGCACCAGCTCAATGTTTTCGTTCTGGTCCCGGTCTACGGTCAGGGCCAGAATACGCAGGCCGTTGCCGCGGTTGCTCTGCTCGGCGGCGGCCTGAGCCGTTTGGGCCTGTAGCTGCGCGGCGGCCTTGGCGTTCTTCTTTTTAGTGAAGTCGGTGGTTACCAGCGCATCCAGGGTAATACCGAACAGGCGGGCCATATTTACCAGCGTGGTTAGCTTGGGTTCGGCCCGGCCTTCTTCGTACGCACCCACGAGGGAGCGTTTGATGCCAAGTTTTTCGGCCATCTGGGCCTGCGTGAGGCTCAGCTCGCGCCGCCAGAATTTGAGGTTGGTGTTAATCATAACGCAGGGGAGCCGGGGAATAGGGCTGCGACGGCAAGCAAGTACCGGCTCACGAAGATACGAACCCGTTTACGCGAATACTAATTCAATTAGCCGAAATTTTTACTAAAATTTTAGGCGACTACAACTTGGTTTCCGACGCAGCTACCGGATTCGCCCACCATTCCTCCCCGCTCCAGTAGCCGCTCCAGCCCAGCCGGGCGTATTGGGGATTGAACTCGGGCATGCGCTGGCCCAGGGTGAAGCGCTGGAATACCCGCGTGCCGTAGAGCAGAACGTCCTGTACGAACACCACCCGCCGGGTATGACCCGTGGCGTAACTCGTCCAGACGCCCTCAAACTTTGCATTCCCCCCTTTGGCCCCTTCCGTAAAGCGCACCGACTGCGGCATGTAGCGCCCATTACGGCACTGGGCCAAATCAATATCCACCAGACCATACAGGTAGCCGTTGCCTGGCTGCCGGGGCTGCGCCCAGCAGAATGCCCCCCGAATGGTATAGCTGGCTACGGTTTCAAAACCCGGCGGCGGCGGAAACGCGCCCAGCAGCCCTTCTCCGTCCGATTCACTTACCTGGTATGTTTCGAGGTTGGGCTCAGTGGGCCGGCGGGGAGCCAGTCGCCGCATCCGGTTGAGTACTATTTGCCCGGTTATTGGCTGGATATTTTCCCGATAACGGGTTTTCCCCTTCAGCGTCCACACATTCAGGCTGCCCGCCACGGGCTGCAGGTCCTCGAACAGCACTTCAATCCGGCGGTTCTCGGGCCCGGAAAAGCCCTGCATAGCCATGTTCGGAAAGTTAGGCGCATCCAAGTACTCGACGTACTCAGTAAGGGGATGCCGGGCCAGGAAGCGCCGGAGCGCGGCCGTAGAGCCCGAATCGGGTACGGGTAAGGATACGTTGCCAAACTCAGCCCCTACCACCTGCACCGGCGCGGGGTTTACCCTGGGTACACTGGCGGAATTGCAGGCCCCCAGCCCCAGGCTGAACAGGATGTACCCGCCGGCTCTCATATTCCGGCGCTGCTATCAGCTGCTACGTCGGCACTGCTATGGGCCGTTTCGACTTCCGTGACAGTTAGTTGCCCCGGTTCAGCCCACCATTCTTCATTTTGCCAGTAAGTGTCCCAGCCCAGCTTGGCGTATTTGGGGTTAAAATCCGGGTCCCGCTCACCAATCAGGAAGTTTCGTAAAATATCCTGCTGGTACTCAAAAATATTCTGAACCCAGAGTACGGGTTTTTGCTGCTTGGTTTCCGAATTCGTCCAAGTGCCATCGAACACGACATAGCCACCCCGGGTGTTTTGCTTGTCGTCCCGGCAATAGGGGCGTATTTCGCCCCCATCCCCCACCGCAAAATCAACCAGCACTTCGCCTTTAAAAACGCCGGCTCCTTTATAGCTCGCCTCTTCCCGAAGGGTAAAGGTGCCCAAGGAGGAATACGCGTTTACGGCGTTGACTTCGGCCAGGTACTCCTTGCCGTCCTTGGCCGGATAATACTCGGGTGCTTTGGTGAGGGGAGTCTGCCCACCCAACTGCGTGAACAGAATGTCGCCCTCAAACGGCGTCACGGCCTTCTTGAACCGGTTTTTACCCTTCACAAAATAGTGCGCCGGATTGGCGGGGTCACGGCGCACTTCCAGCAGGGCAAACTCGATGCGGTAGTGGTCGGGGCCGTAGAAGCCGTTCATCACCTCGTGGTCGTCGGGCTCCTTGGCAATCAGGCTGCTCAAATCGTATTCTGCAAAAAACTTCCGTTCCTCCGCCGACAGAGTGGGAGTGGCTACCGAGGCCGCCGCCGTGGGTGTAGTTTGAGTGGCTACAGCGCTGGAATTGGCGGCTGGAGAAGAAACCATGCTGGCCGGTTTTTGCTGGCAACCAGCCAACAGAACCACTAAAAGGGCTGAGTAATAGGCGAAGCGCATTGGTAAGGCTGATAGCGTAGTGTGAGAGAATTAATAAAGAAATATACAGCTTATACTATACCCTCCGCAACCAGTGGCCGTTGCCGGGTCAGTACAGGAGCAGCAGCTGGCCCAAACGCCCGCAGGTACCAGCGGCCCAGGCCGGCCTGTACCAGCACTTCGACCAGTAATAGGTTGCCCACCCAGGAAAGCCACACCACGGTCAGGTAGGTTTCGATGGGCCGGGTATGGAAGAAGTAGTACAGGCCGTAGCTTTCCAGCCGCAGACTCATGGCGGCCAAGGTTACGGCGTAGGCGCGCAGCATCCACTCGCTGTGCAGCAGCCAGCGCCGCTGCCGGGCCATGCGGTATGCCTGCCAGGTCACCAGCCACCATACCACACATTGCAGGGTAAATCCCACCTTAGCCGAAAGCCCGCCATTGGCATACAAAGCCAATACCAGTCCCGAAGGAGCCGCCAGGGCCAGAATGCTCACTACATACACCTGCCCCAGCCGCCGGTGCAGGCGCGGCCAGCGGCGGTACACAGCCGGCACCAGCTGCACGAGCCCCGCTACCAGCACCCACCAGCTACTGGTGATGTGCACGTAAAACCCCACCCGAAACCACAGGTTGTCATTTACGGCGGCCGGCTTGGTAGTCAGGAACAAAATGCCCTTCTCGAAACCCAGGTACGGCAGCACCATTGTGAGCATCCGCAGGCTGAAAGCGGCCACCGCCAGAAACGCCAGCACTTGCACGGAGCGTTTCAGGAGCGGGTAGAGAGAAAGCATAAGTAAAGACCTGAGCGAGACAGAATAAAGCTAGAAAATTCCATCGGTAGAATCAGACCGGCCCTGGACACCTTCCGGAGAGGAAAGTATCCAGGGCCGATGCGTTATAACTGACTTTGGAGCTCTGCGCTACTCACCCCGCATCCGCTTGAAATACAGCAGTGCCAGCCGCAACCGGAAGTAATCGTACTGCTCCCGCAGGTGGTCGAACAGGTCGCGGAGCATGGGGCTGCCGCCGAGCTGGGCCTGGGCCGTCTGGATTTCGGCCAGCTCCTGGGGCTTCAGAAATTCTTCTATCCGCAGGGCCAGGCCTTTGGCGTAGCCGGTGGTCAGGTGGGTTTGCACCGTAGAAACGGCCAGGTCGCGGCGCTCGGCAATGGCTTCCACGCTCAGGCCCATGCGGTGCAGCTGAAACGTGGTTTCCAGGGTGCCCGTGGTTTCGCCGGCCGGCTCGGGGGCGGCCTTGGCGGCCCGCTTGCGCGGGGCCCGGGCCGGAGCTGCCGCATCGAAGCCCAGATCCGTTGGCACATCGTCCTCGTCCAGGTCGGCCAGGGCCGCGGGGTTGCCGCCGTGGGCCAGCACTTCCCGGATGAAGGCCTCGCCGTAGTTCTCGAACTTCTTCATGCCCACCCCCGAAATGGCCAGCATGGCATTGCGGTTGACGGGGCGCTCCACGGCCATTTCCTGCAGGGTGGTATCCGTGAAGATAACGTAGGGCGGCACGCCCTGCTCGTCGGCAATGCGCTTGCGCAGGGCACGCAGAGCCTCGAACAAGCCCGCTTCGGGCGTGGTGGCGGTGGCTTTGGCCGCGGCGGCTTTGCGGCCTTTGGCAGGCTTCTCGGCTTTTTCGGCGGGCTGGAATTTCTTCATGGATACCGGACGCTGGCCCTGCAGCACTTCCCGGCCTAAGCTCGTCATTTTCAGCGCGTAGCCTTCCTCATAGGCAATGTACAGGAGGCCGTCGTTGAGCATCTGGTGCACGTAGCTGTACCAGTCCAAGTACGGCAGGTCACGGCCTGCGCCGTAGGTTTTGATCTGGTCGAGGCCCTGGCTGAGCACGGCCTGGTTGCGCATGCCCCGCAGCACGTCAATCAGCAGGCTGATGCTGAGCCGCTCCCGCCCCCGCACCACCGCCGACAGCGCCTTCTGGGCTAGCTCGGTGCCGTCGAAGGTGGTGGGCGGGTTGCGGCAGATGTCGCAGTTGCCGCAGTCCTGGGGCAGGGTTTCGCCGAAGTAGTTGAGCAGGATTTTGCGGCGGCAGCCAGCGGCCTCGGCAAACTGCTGCATGCGCTCCAGCTTGGTGAGGTTGAGCTGGGTAAGGTTGGGGTTTTCCTTGGTGAGCATGTCGCGCAGGCTCATCACGTCGGCGAAGCTGTAGAACAGCACGGCCGTGCCCGGGGCCCCGTCGCGGCCGGCCCGCCCGATTTCCTGGTAGTAGCCCTCAATGTTCTTGGGCAGGTTGTAGTGAATCACCCAGCGCACGTTGCTCTTGTCGATGCCCATGCCGAAGGCAATGGTGGCCACAATCACCTGCAGATCATCCTTGAGGAAACCTTCCTGCACGGCGGCGCGCTGGTTGGGCGTCATGCCGGCGTGGTAGAAGCCGGCCTTCACGCCCTTGGCCTGAATTTTCTGGGCCAGGGTTTCGCACTGCTTGCGCGAGAGGCAGTAAATGATGCCCGACTCGCCGGGGTGGCGCTCCAGAAACTCCAGGATGCCGCCCACGCGGTCCTGGCCCGGCCGCACAATCAGGTTGAGGTTGGGCCTATCAAACGACGAGAGAAACACCCGCGGATTGTTCAGGCGCAGCTGGGTCTGGATGTCGCGCTGGGTGAGGCGGTCGGCGGTGGCGGTGAGGGCAATAATGGGCACCTGCGGAAACTGCTCGCGCAGCACCCGCAACTGGGTGTACTCAGGCCGGAAATCGTGGCCCCAGCTGGAAATACAGTGGGCCTCATCAATGGCGAACATGCTGATGCGCAGCCGACGCAAAAACGTCAGAAAGCCTTCGGAGAGCAGCTTTTCGGGGCTCACGTACAGCAGCTTGAGGTAGCCGTTGAGGCAGTCGGCGGCAATGTTGTTCTGCTCGCTCTGGCCCACGCTGCTGTTGATGTAGGCGGCCGAAATGCCGTTGGCCTTCAGGGCCTCCACCTGGTCCTTCATCAAAGCAATGAGCGGCGACACCACCACGCACACGCCTTCCTGCACCACGGCCGGCACCTGAAAGCACACCGATTTACCCCCGCCCGTGGGCATGAGCACCACCGTATCCTGCCCGCTCAGCACGTTGCGGATGATGTCTTCCTGCATGGGCCGGAAGGAATCATAGCCGTAGTACTGCTTAAGGACTTTACGGGCTGATTCGAGCGTGGGAGCGAGTGGTTCGGCGGCAAATAACATGGGGTAAAGATACGGCTAAAGCGGGCGGGGTAAAAGCAGGAAGTTAACCCTGCCCGGGCGAAAATGGTACACCCAGCCGGCCCGAATCGTGCACGACCATGGCTCCGGCCAGCTACGTACAACCTGGCATTCCTCTTTCCTTCATCCTTTTTCCTCCATGACGAACTCCCCCGCCTCCGCCACCCAGAACCAGACCCTGCTCGACGCCCTCAACCGCTGCGTAGCCGCCTGTGAGCACTGCGCCACCGCCTGCCTGGGCGAAGAGCACGTGCAGCACATGACCGACTGCATCCGCCTCGACCGGGACTGCGCCGACATTTGCGCGCTGGTAGCCCGCCTCGTGGCCCGCGGCTCCGAGCACGCCAAGCACCTCATCAAAGAGTGCATTGAGGTATGCACGAAATGCGCCAACGAATGCGCCAAGCACAACCACCCCCACTGCCAGCAGTGCGCCGCTGCCTGCCGCGCCTGCGCCGAGGCCTGCCAGCAGTACGCGGGGTAAGTGAATGTCATTACGAGGAGGTACGATATTCCGCGCATCAAGCGGCGTCAATCCGTCCTTTTCCGTGCTCCCAGCCCTGACCTGTTCGCAAACCTTATGCTGAAGACATTTCGCGTCTCCCGTTAGAACGATGTGCATTACCGTTCAACGACGAGACACGAAGTGTCGCGTTTCTACACCTAAAAGCCCCTGACGTGTACACGTCAGGGGCTTTTGAATAGGTTGGGGTTTTGCGCTCTGTAGAGGAAGGATTGCTTCGCTCTGCTCGCAATGACGGTTTTTGGTTACTTCATCAGCTCCAGCACTACGGCCGTTTTGGCGGGCAGCTGCAGGGTTTTGAGGTCGGAAATGGTTTCGCCGGTTAGCACGTTGCGGGCTTTGGTGAAGCCGGCCATGCGCTCGGCGAAGCGGGCGGTGGGCAGGCTGGCGGCTGTAGAGGTGGTGTTGGAGGCCACCATCACGGTGCCGGCGTCGGCGTAGCGGAAGTACACGTACTGGCCGTTTTCGGGCAGGTATTGCATCAACTTGCCGGAGCTGAGCACCGGGTGCGTTTTGCGGTAGTTGGCCAGGGTGCTTACGAAGCGGAAGGCGTCGTTTTCGGCCTCGGTGCGGCCGGCGGCCGTGAACTTGTTCTGCTGGTCGCCGGGGAAGCCGCCGGGGAAGTCGCGGCGCACTTCGGCGTCGGAGGGGTCCTTGAAGTTCTTCATCAGAATTTCCGTGCCGTAGTACATGCTCGGGATGCCGCGGGTAGTCAGCAGCCAGGTCAGGCCCATTTTATACTTGGCCACGTCCTCGCCTACTTCCGAGAGGAAGCGGTTGTGGTCGTGGTTGTCGATGAAGG
The DNA here is from genome assembly GCF_049949205.1 of Hymenobacter sp. 102. Classification (NCBI taxonomy): domain Bacteria; kingdom Pseudomonadati; phylum Bacteroidota; class Cytophagia; order Cytophagales; family Hymenobacteraceae; genus Hymenobacter; species Hymenobacter sp. 102. The sequence goes on along the minus strand of NZ_CP188172.1, from coordinate 293,088 downwards.
TCACGAGCTTGGTGGGGTCCTGGTACACGGCATCCTGGGCCAGGGCCTGGTACACGCGCTGGGCGCCGTTGTCCCAGCCGGTGGCGCCGGGCGTGCCCACTTCCTTCAGGCCGGCCAGCATGGCGTTTTCCAGCACGAAATCGAGGCCGCCGGGCTGGTTGGACTTGAAGGAAAAGTCAATCTTGTTGCGCACGTAGTAGGCCTGGTCCACAATGCTGGTCACCGACGACTCCCCAAAAATGTGAATCTTGGGGTACTCCTGCAGCAGGGCCGCGTTGCAGCGGTTCATGAAGGGCTGGTCGTTGTACATGTAGGTGTCGATGCGCCAGGCATCCACCCCGAAGTTCTCCACCGTCCAGAGGGCGTGCTGGATGAGGAAGTTGGCTACGTAGGGGTTCTGCTGGTTGAGGTCGGGCAGGAAGGGCACAAACCAGCCGTCGAGTGTCACCTTGCGGTCAATCTGGGCGGCGTGGGGGTCGGTGATGGGTTGCTGGCGGTAGCTGGTGTTGGTGTAGGCGGGCCACTGGTGCAGCCAGCTTTTCATGGGCAGGTCCTGGATAAACCAGTGGTTGTTGCCGATGTGGTTGTACACGGCATCCTGCACCACTTTCAGGCCCATACCGTGGGCTTTCTGCACGAAGGCCTTATAGGCCGCGTTGCCGCCCAGGCGCTTGTCCACGGTGTAGTGGTCGGTGAAGCCGTAGCCGTGGTAGGCCGAGCGTTTGGCCCCGCCCTCGTCGGTGAGGCCCTGGTTGTTTTCGATGACGGGCGTAAACCACACGGCCGTCACGCCCAGCTCCTTCAGGTAATCGAGGTGCTGCGCGGCCCCCTGCAGGTCGCCGCCGTGGCGCAGGAAGGGGTTGGCGCGGTCTGAGTTGGGGTCGGCCATATCGGCAAACTTGTCGTTCGAGGGGTCCCCGTTGGCAAACCGGTCGGGCATGGCCAGGTAGATGAAATCCGCCTGCGTGACGCCCTGGGCTTTCACCGCGTTGTCGCGGGCCTTCAGCTCCCAGTTCTGGGTCACGGTTTTCGTGCCCTTCTTGCCCACCAGCGCCACCTGCCCGGGTTTGGCCGTGGGCGCAATTACCAGGTCGAGGAAGGCGTAGTTGGGGTTCCCGACGGTGTTGGTTTTCACCAGCTTCACGCCGGGGTAGTTCACGGTGTAGGTGAGCGTGCCGGCCTGGGGGCCGTACACCAGCACCTGCACAGTGTTGTGCTTCATACCCACCCACCAGTTGGTCGGGTTCAGGCGGGTGATGGACTGGGCCGCGGCGGTAAATGGCAGCGCGGCGGCCAGCAGCAGCGTGTAGAGCGTCTTTTTCATCTTCGGGGGAAATTGGGGACCGGAAGATACGGGGTCGACGAGGTTTCTCGCAGTGTAGCGCAGTGGAAAGGCGCAGGGTTTCGCAGTGGTCCGTTGAACGACACTGCGAAACCCTGCGCCTTTCCACTGCGCTACACTGCGAGAAATATTACTCAGGCTTGCTCACCTTGCGGGTGCCTTGGTACAGCTCGTATTTCAGCAGGCGGCAATCAATGGGGCCGTTGTAGAGCGGGATGCGGCGGCTGGCTTTCAGGCCGATGCGCTTGGCGGCCTCCAGGTTGCCGGTGAAGATATAGGCGTCGTAGCCCTGGAACCCCGATTTGAGCGTGTCGCCGATGGTTTTGTAGAGGGCATCCATTTCGGCCTCCTCCCCGATTCGCTCCCCGTAGGGCGGGTTCATGATGACGATGCCAGGCTCCTCGCGGGCCGGGGCCTTGGCCTCCTTCACATCGCGCACCCCGAAGCGGATGTAGTCCTCCAGGTCGGCGGCGGCCACGTTCTGGCGGGCCAGCTCAATGAACTCGCGCGAGAGGTCGGAGCCGGCCAGGTAGGCCTGGGGCTCCTCGATGCGGGCCTGGCGGGCATCCAGCTGCACCGATTCCCAGAGGGCGGCGTCGAAATCGGCCCAGTTCTCGAACCCAAACTTGCCTTGGTGGTAGAGGCCGGGGGCAATGCGCTGGGCAATGAGGGCGGCCTCCGTGAGCAGCGTGCCCGAGCCGCACATGGGGTCGATGAGCGTCTTTTTGCCGTCCCAGCCCGCCAGCAGCAGCAGGCCGGCGGCCAGAGCCTCGTTGAGCGGGGCCACGTTGGTTTGCTGGCGGTAGCCGCGCTTGTGCAAGGATTCGCCGGAGGCGTCGAGGCTGAGCACCACCTCGTTCTCAATCATGTGCAGGTGCAGCCGGATATCGGGGTTCTTCACGTCCACGCTGGGGCGCGAGCCGGTGCGGTTGCGGAACTGGTCCACAATGGCATCCTTAGTGAGCTGGGCCACAAACAGGGAGTGGTCGAAGGTGGACTTGTTGACCACGGCCGTAATGGCAAACGTCTGGTCGGGCCGGATGTAGCGGCTCCAGTCGATACGGCCGACTTCGCGGTACAGGCTTTTCTCGTCGGCGGCGTAGAAGCCGGCGAAGGGCTTGAGGATGCGCATGGCCGTGCGGCACCACAGGCAGGCTTCGTAGAGCAGCTGGGTGTCGCCTACGAACTCAATGGCACGCTGGCCCACTTTCTCAATTTTGGCCCCGAGCTGGCGCAGCTCCTCGGCCAGCACTTCTTCCAGCCCGAACTGGGTGGTGGCGGTCATGTAGAACGGGGCAGAGCGGCGGTTATCGGGCATGGGGTGGCAGTAGAGTGAAGCGGCAAAGGTCGGGAATACGGCCGGGGCAACCTAGCTGGCCGGCGGGCCTGGTCTGGGTCGGCCGTAACCAACGGCAATCTGCATCTTTGTGCTATGCGCGCCTCCTTCCTATTCGACCCCAATAAAAACTCCCGGTTTTACCTGGTGCTGTTTCTGGCCCTGGCTGTGCTGGGCCTGACGGCCTACGACGCGCTGAACGGCCATTATTCCATTATCGGCAGCGTAGCCTCCTTTCTGGGGCTGTTCGTGGCGTTTCAGAGCTGGAAGGCGGCCGATGATGCTTCCCGTAACTCCGACCAGGCCATGCAGCAGATGCACCGGCTCACGAGCGAAACGCGCCAGCTGGCCCAGGAAACCCGGCAGCTGGTAGAACGCTCCAACGCCGTGGAGGAGCAGATTCAGAGCGCCGTAGTAACCATCAGCGACGCCACGCGGGAGCTGTACAAGGGCTTTCAGCCGATTACGCAGCGCATGGCCGAGTTCCTGGAGGAAGCGGCCGGCAGCGAGTACCTGGCCCTGCTCACCGATTCGGCCGCCATTGGCACCTTTTACGCCCGCCACCACCGCCCCGAGCTGAACCAGCGCGAAATGCGCGCCCTCACCGACCGGATTCACGACCTGCTGCTGGACCGGGCCCGCGACTCGCGCGAGTTCTACCTGGCTACCCTGGCCGCCGACGAAGCCCCCGAAACTCTGCCGCCCACCCCCGACCAGCACGGCCGCCTGCACCACTTCGTGCAGGGCGTGTGGCAGCAGTTTCACCCCGACGCCGACGCCATTGCCCCCGAGTACTGGGAGGAGCACCGGGCCCAGCACCTGGCTACCCTCCGCCAGCTCGACGACGCCTTCCAGACGCTTTCGGAGCATCCCGAGCAGCGGGCCGCCGGCCTGGGCATACACCAGCTGGTGCCGGTGCTGCCGTTGCAACTGCTGCTGCGCTTCGATGCCGAGGCCAAGGAGCCGTTCCGGGCGCTGGTGGTGTTTCTGGGCCAGTACAACCTCGATAAGGTGGCCGAAGCCCGGGCCCTGCAAACCACCGACCCCGAGCTGGTACGCACCTTCATCAGTATGTTCGAAAGCCTCACCAGCCTCGACGACCACCCCGGCTACCAGCAGCTGCGCCGGCAGTTCCCGCTGTAGCGCGCCGGCCAGCGTGCCAAGGCACAAGTGGCCGAACTTCCATCTTTCCATTTTCCCGAAAAAACTCCGTAGCATTGCTTAGCCGGCCTTTCGGGCCGGCTTCTTCTTTCTATTTATTTCCGCCTTTGCATGGCTATTCCTTCTACTTCTTCCGGCTCGGCCACCGTTGGCACCGCAGCGCGTAGCTACGCGCTGCCCATGGCAGCCATGACCAGCCTGTTTTTCCTGTTCGGGGCCGTTACCAACTTCAATGGGGTACTCATGCCCTACCTGAAGGATGTGTGCCAGCTCACTGATTTTCAGTCCTCCACAGTATCGGTAGCGTTTTTCGGGGCCTATTTCCTGATGTCGTTGCCGGCCGGGGTGCTGCTGAAACGGCTGGGCTACCAGCGCGGCATTGTGGTGGGGCTGCTGATTATGGCCGTGGGGGCGCTGGTGTTCATTCCGGCGGCCAACTCCCGGGTATTTGGGGTATTTCTGCTGGGCCTGGCCATTCTGGGTGCCGGTATTACTCTGCTGCAGGTGGCGGCCAACCCCTACGTATCGGTGCTGGGCCCGGCCAGTGGGGCAGCGTCGCGGGTGAGCCTGGTAGGTGTAGCCAACAACTTTGGCGGCACCCTTTCTCCCCTGCTGGGCGGTATGCTACTGTTTGGCGGCTCCGAAGTGCTGAAGGCCCGGCTGGCGGCCATGCCCGTGGCCCAGCGCCTGGGCGAGGAAGCCGCCCTGGTAAAAGGTCCGTACATTGGCCTGGCCGTGTTTCTGGCCGTGTTGGCGGGCGTGTTTGCCCTGCTGAAACTGCCGGAGCTGGAAACCTTCACCGACGAAGAAACGGCCGCTGCCGACACGGCCCTACCCGCCCGGCGCTCGGCTTTGCAGTACCCGCACCTGGTGCTGGGCGTGGTGGCTATTTTCCTGTATGTGGGCGTAGAGGTTGGGTTGGGCGATTATCTGATCCGCTTCGGAGAAACCCAGAATATTCAGCAGCTGTCGGGCTTTACTCAGGCCCTGGTACGCAGCCTGAGCGTGGCTACCAACTGGGGCGCAGCCCTGTTCGGACAGGCGCCAGCCCCCATTGATACCACGGCGGGTTTCACCAAGGCCGTTGGCGCGGTGCTGGTATCATCGTATTGGTTTGGCTCCCTGATTGGGCGGGTGGTAGGTATTCCGCTGCTTAGCCGCATCAATGCCCGGCTGGCCCTGGTGCTGGTGTGCGCCGTGGCGCTGCTGAGCGTGGTGGCGGCGGTGCTGGTGCGCGGCGAAGCGGCCTTGTGGCTGGTGGTACTCTGCGGCCTGTGCAACTCCATTATGTGGCCCGTTATCTTCCCCCTGGCCATCAAAGGGCTGGGGCCGCTTACCAAGCAGGGCTCCTCTTACCTGATTATGGCCATTGTGGGTGGGGCCCTTATTCCTTTCCTGATGGGAGCTGTTTCCACCTACGCCGGGGGCCTGCGGGTAGCCTTTGTACTGCCGGCCCTGTGCTACGCCTATCTATTGTATTACTCGCTCAGGGGTTATCGACTACGGTAGTCGAACTATTTCTCCTCCTCCGCGGGGTCGGAACCAGTCTGCTGCCTGGTTCCGACCCCGCTTCCTTTTGCACCAGGTTAGCCGGTTGATGGACGAAGAATACAGGAGGGGCCACCCTCGATACTGAACAATTATTCTGTTTAATCTTTTGTCATCAAATCTTAAACATTTTAACATAGTATTCTATTAATGCAGTAAGGTTTTTTCTCTCACCATCAACCACTTATCTCATGCAAACGCTAACACTCGACGTCATGCGCATTCCGGTTGACGACCCAGTAGCTTTTACGTTCTTCACGGGGTACATGGCCATGGCGGCAGCCTCCGTATTCTTCCTGTTTGAGCGGAGTACGGTGGCCGACAAATGGAAAACCTCCCTCCTGGTTTCGGGCCTGATTACGGGTATTGCAGCCGTGCACTACTACTACATGCGCGACTACTACGTGACCACCCACGAAACTCCCATTGCCCTCCGCTACATCGACTGGACCCTGACCGTGCCGCTGATGGTAGTAGAATTTTACCTGCTGGTGCGGGCGGCCGGGGCCAAGGCCTCCCTGCTCTGGAAACTGATTCTGGCGGCCTTCATCATGCTGGTGTTCGGCTATATCGGCGAGGCCTTTACCGATGGGTCGATGCGCCACTCGGTGCTGTGGGGCTCCTTATCTACGCTGGGCTATGTGTATATTCTGTACGCGGCCTGGATGGGCGAAGTGGCGCAGCTGGCCGCGGCGTCCAACTCGGTATCGGTACAGAAAGGGGTACGGGCACTGGCGTGGTTTATTCTGGTGGGCTGGGCTATTTACCCCATCGGGTACATGGCCATGCCCGGCGGCTGGCTCGGGCCGGATGGAGCCAATATTCTGCGGCCGCACGACTTGGACTTGCTCTATAACATTGCTGATGCCATCAACAAAATCGGCTTCGGCCTGGTGGTGTATGGCATTGCCCGCAGCGAATCGGTGGTGAAGGTAGCCCCAGCCAACGCCGCCTCGGTGGTGTAGCGGCGGGGGGGTTACTCCGGCTTTCCTGGAATTCACCGGCTGGCAGGCTGCGTTGCCCACCCCGGGTCGTGCAGCCTGCTTGCTCTTTCTCCGCTACGTATGCTTTCTTCTTCCGGTACAATGGCGGCGGTGCCCTGGCCCCCACGCTATTATTCCTACGCGGCCGTTAGCCTACTAGTCGGGCTTGGGCAGCTGTTTCCAGCCTACGCCAACTTCGTGTTGGGCGTACCGCTGGCTGTGGGCATGGTGGCGTTGGGCCTTGCCCACGGAGCCTGCGACCAACTGGTAGTGCCCGCCGCAGCGCCGGCCGCAAACGCGCTGCGCGACTGGCGCTACTGGGGCCGGTTTCTGGTCGGGTACCTGGGCCTGGCAGTTGTCGTGGGCTTGTGCTGGTGGCGCTGGCCGGCCGCTACCGTTGGCTTGTTTTTTCTGCTCACCATGTGGCACTGGGGCTCGGCCGATGCTCCCCCGCCCACCCAGGTTTCAGGGGCGGTCTGGCTCAGCCATAGTCTGCTGCGCGGCACGTTGCTGTTTGCGGTACCGGCCGCCTGGTGGCCCGTCGAGACGGCCAGCATCGTCAACGATTTGCTGCGCTTCACCGGAGCAGCAGCTATTTCCCCGTTCACGTTCGGCGCGGTATCGGGCGGGCTGGGAATAGTAGTGGTGACCGGGCACGCAGCACTCTGGGGCTGGTATGCCCGGCAGCGGCGCTGGGAGTTGCTACGCCGGGAGCTGGTGGAGCTGCTGGTACTGGCCGGGCTGCTCCTGCTACTGCCGCCGCGCTGGTCGGTGGCGGTGTACTTTGTGTATTGGCACAGCCTGCAGCACGTACTGCGCCTGACCAGCTGGCTGAGTAATGGGCAATTGCTGCCAACCGGCTGGGCCCTGCTGCCCCAGCTGGTGTTTTTCCTGCGGCGAGCCGCGCCGCTGCTACTACTGAGCTGTATGGCGTTGCTGGTGCTGGGCCGCCTGCTGGCTCATCGCCTGCCCGATGCCGCCGCCTGGTTCAGCCTGGCGCTGGTGGTGGCCTCCATCGTGACGCTGCCCCACGCCCTGCTGGTAACACTGGTGATGGATGCGCCCCACCGAAAGCGCAAGGCATTCTGACTTACCCGCGGGCTGTCGGCCTGCCTCATCCTTTTATTGATTCTTCTGCCGTCCAGGTACCCTATTGGCCTTGCCGGTGCCGGGGGTGGGTGGCCGTGCGCGAGGCCGCACCTGAACGAGGCGGCAAACGGCTACCTTTGCGCCTGCATCATCCGTTTTCCTGCGCTATGGCCCCGGCTCCCCTACTTGAACACTCTGTTTCCCTGCGTCCCTTCAACACTTTTGGGCTCGATGTAAAAGCCCGGCTGTTTGCCCGCTTTGCCTCCACCGATGAGTTGCGGGCGTTGCTGGCGCTACCCGAGGTGCAGCAGGCCGAGAAGCTGATACTGGGCGGGGGGTCCAACCTCTTGTTCACTCAGGATTTCGACGGCGTAGTGCTGAAAAACGAAATCCGGGGGCTGGAAGTGGTAAGCCAAGACGACGACTCGGCTTTGGTGCGGGCCGGGGCCGGCGAGTCGTGGCACGGGCTGGTGCAGTTTACGCTGGATAGTGAGCTCAACGGCATCGAAAACCTGTCCCTGATTCCGGGCACGGTGGGCGCGGCACCGCTCCAGAACATCGGAGCCTATGGGGCCGAGCTGAAGGATACCTTCGACCACCTGGAGGCCTTGGAGCTGGCTACCGGCCACGTGCGCACCTTTACGGCCGCGGAGTGCGGTTTCGGCTACCGCGAATCGGTGTTCAAGGGGCCGCTCAAAAACCAGTATGTAGTAACCGGACTGGTGTTGCGCCTGCACCGCCGTGCTCAGCCCAACGTCAGCTACGGGGCCATCCAAACAACGCTGGAGGATATGGGCATTGGCGAGGAGCCCACTCCGCGGCAGGTAAGCGAGGCCGTGATGCACATCCGCCGCAGCAAGCTCCCCGACCCGGCCCAGATTGGGAATGCCGGCTCGTTCTTTAAGAATCCGGAGGTGTCGCAGGCCAAGTTTGAGGAGCTGCAAGCCCAGCACCCCGGCATCCCGGGCTACCCCGTACCAGGGGGCGTAAAGGTGCCCGCCGGCTGGCTGATTGAGCAGTGCGGCTGGAAGGGCCAGCGGCGCGGGGCCCACGGCGTGCACGATAAACAAGCCCTGGTGCTGGTCAACCACGGCGGGGCCCAGGGCCACGATATCCGGGAGCTGGCCTACGACATCATTGCCTCGGTGCGCGAGAAGTTCGGCATTGAGCTGCACCCTGAGGTGAACATCTTATAGGCAATCCAGAAAGGGGCCGACTGCTTTAAAGCAGCCGGCCCCTTTCGTTTCTGGGTTTTTTCCCATCCGCGGAAAAAAGTGCAGCATTTTAGGAATAGAAAGGTGTATTTTTACCTCAACTGGCGAAGCTACTGTTCTGCTACTTACCTCCTGATTGCACTCTTTTACCGTCCGCACGCAACCGCCCCCTCTACATGAAACAGCTTTTACTTCCGGCACTCCTGCTCTCTACTACGCTGGCCGCCCAGGCCCAGCGCAAGCCGGCCCCGGCCAAGCCCGCTACGGCTCCCGCCCCGGTGGCTCCCGCCCCGGTGGCTCCCGCTCCCCCCACCATCACGGCGGCCCGGGCGGCGGGCCCCGGAGCCACGGTCACCATCCGGGGAACAGTGACCAACGGCCCCGAGCTGGGGCAGTTGCGGTTTGTGCAGGATAAAGTGGCGGGCCTTGCGGTCTTTTCGACCACCAATTCGGACCTGCACACCTTGGTACCCGGCGACAGTGTGCAGATTACCGGCACGCTCAAAAACTACAATGGCCTGCTGGAAATGGACCCGGTAGCCAGCGTGTCCAAAATAGCCTCGGGCCGCCCGGTGACGGTGGTGGAGGTACCAGCGGCCGAAATGAACACCGTATTCGACGATGCCTACGAAGGCCGGCTGGTGCGCATTAAAGGAGTAACGAGCCTGGCTACGGCCGCCGGCACCCCGGCCGAGTCATTAAAGGGCAATACCAACTACCTGCTCAACGGCCAGAAAAACAATCCGGTCCGGATTCACGTGGCTTCCACCGGGGAGAAAGGGCTGGTTGACAAAACCCCGCCCACGGGCACCTTTGATGTAGTCGGCTCGGTGAGCCAGTTCACCCAGAACGGCACGGGCGGTTACCAGATTCTGCCCCGTCTGTCTTCCGATTTTGTGGTGGCGGGCGGACTACCGGCCATTGAAGGCGAGCCGGTGCCCACCAACGTGTACCGCAACGGCTTCACGGTTGTATTCCAGACGGCCAACCCGGGCACCACGAAGGTGGAATACGGCAAAACCTCCGCCCTGGGCACAGTAGTGGATCTGCCGGCCCCTACCCGGCTGCACACCGTCGAAATCAGCAACCTGGAGCCCAATACCTCCTACTACGTGCGGGTTTCCTCCACCAACGCGGCGGGCACGTCCCGGTCGGCAGCCGTGCCGATGCTTACGGATAATAAGAAGAAGCCCGTGGGCCGCTAGGCGCGGGCCGAGCGCCTTGGCGCTGACTGCTTCGTTTTCTCACACTTTCATTTCTTTTTGATTCGCATGAAAAACTTTACGCTTCTGGCGTTGCTGTACGGCGGAGCGGTACTTTCGGCCCGGGCCCAAACGGTTGTCAGCGTGGCTCAGGCCCGCCAGGCCGGGGTTGGGGCTACCGTGGCCGTACGCGGCGTGGTTACCAACGGGCCCGAGTTGGGCATTATCCGCTACCTGCAGGATGGCACCGGCGGCCTGGCCGCGTACTCCACTTCGGCGGCCGGTTTTGCCGGCCTCATTCCCGGCGACAGTATCGAAATCAGCGGCACGCTGAAGAACTTCAACGGTATTCTGGAGCTTGACCCTGTAACCAGTGTGGCCGTACTGGCCCAGGGCCGCACCATCCGGCCAGCTATTACAGTTGATGCGGCTACCGCCCTGGCTACGCCCTTCGCCGAGCAGTACGAGAGCCGGGTAGTGCGCATCAACGGGCTTACCCGCATCACCAGCAGCAGCGGTGGGACGGTCAGCGCGTTTGCCAACGCGACCAACTACCTGCTCAACGGCACCCCCAACGCCGCGCTGCGCACGCCCGGCAGCAGTGCCACCAACGATATTACGGGCCGGCCTATTCCGGCGGCTCCGTTTGATGTGGTGGGCATTATGAGCCAGTTCAGCTCGACGGGCACCGGCGGCTACCAAGTGCTGCCCCGCCGCTACGCCGATTTCGTGCTGGGCGGCACGCCCAATCTTCAGAACACGCCCTTCCCCAGCACCATCACGTCGACGGGATTCAGCGTGAACTTTACCACCGAAAACGCGGGCACGGCCAAACTGAGCTACGCCACCACGCCCACTGGCCCGTTTACGGAGGTAGCCGGCAGCACCACGGCCGCCACCCAGCACAGCATCGCGCTGAGCGGGTTGCAGCCGGGCGTGGTGTACTACGTGAAGGCCGCCGTAACCAACAGCATCGGCACCTCGGAGTCGCGGGTAGTGCCAATGGTGACGGCCGCGCTGTCGAGCGGGAAGATGCGCACCTACTTCACCAACTCCGTCAACAGCGCCCTGGCCTCGCCCGGCAACGCCGCTACTTACCTGCCCAACGGAACTATTGCCGATACCCTGGCCCGCTACATCGGCCTGGCCCGGCAGACGCTGGATATTGCCATCTACAATTGGAACAGCCCCACCATTCTGACGGCCGTAAACGCGGCCCACGCCCGCGGCGTGCAGGTACGGGTGCTGTTTGAGGATGAAAATGCCAACGTGAGCATTCCGGGCCTCAACGCGGCCATTCCGCGCATCGGCCGTCAGACGCAGCAAAACATCATGCACAACAAGTTTGTGGTGATTGATGCCGAGGCCACCAACCCCAACGTGCCGTGGGTGTGGACGGGCTCAACCAACTGGACGCCGGCCCAGCTCAGCACCGACCGCAACAACGCCATTGCCGTGCAGGACCAGGCCCTGGCCCGCACCTACACCATCGAATTCAACGAAATGTGGGGCGGCGGCACCCAGGCTACGGCCCGTTTCGGCTCGGCCAAAACCGATAACACGCCCCACTACCTAGTTATCGGTGGCAAGTCGGTGGAATCGTGGTTTTCGCCTACCGACCAAGTGAACAGCCGCCTGATTCAGGCCATCCAGTCGGCCGATAACGACCTGCACATTGCCACCATGCTCATCACCCGCACCGATATCGGCCGCGCCATCGTGGACCAGGTGCGGGCGCGCAACCTGGTCGGCTGCTCCGAGGTGCTGCTTAACGACACCAGCAACACCGGCACCGGAGCCATTCTGCGCACCATCCGCACGGCTCTGGGCGAGCGGGCCCTGGTGAAATCGGCCAGCGGCATCATGCACCACAAATACGCCATCATCGATGCCGGCGCGGCGCAGTCGGACCCGCAGGTATTTGTGGGCTCCCACAACTGGAGCCTCTCGGCCGATACCGAAAACGACGAGAATACGCTCATCGTGCACGATGCCCGCGTCACCAACCAGTACTACCAGGAATTCGCCGCCCGCATCAGCGAGCAGAACCGGGGGATTCAGGTGTGTAACCTGGTACTGAGCAGCAAAACCGCCACGGTGCAGCAGAGCAGCGTGCAGGTGTACCCCAACCCCACCCGCGGCCAGTTCCAGCTGCGGGTGCAGTCCGGTGCCGCCCGTACGGCCCGCGTCATCCTGCGCGACGCCACCGGCCGCGTCGTCCTCGACCAGACTAAAGCCCTCACCGGCCAGGACGTAAGCGTGGACGCCTCACAGCTGCGCGCCGGCCTGTATCTGATGCAAATCGAAACCGCCGAATCGACGCAGGTTAGCCGCGTAGTAGTGGAGTAGGTTATTGTTAGAAGTTAGATTTCTGACTGCTTACGTAGCAAGAAAGGCGGCTCCCGGTATCGGGAGCCGCCTTTCTTGTTAATTGATATTTCTCAACTGTCATCCTGAGAGCAGCGAAGGACCTTATCACGCCTAAACGACAATCGTAACAACTACTCGTTCTGACGTGATAAGGTCCTTCGCTCTGCTCAGGATGACAAATGGTAAAAACCTAGGCTTTCCACCGCCGCTGGGCCCAGGTCTGGCGTTGCTCGGGCGTCTGGAACGACCAGGCTACGAGGCGGCTGATTTTCTGGCCCTGGCTCATGTTGAGGATGCGGGTTTCGGGGGAGCCGGCCAGCTTCAGGAAGTGCTGGATGCTGGGTAGAGTTTCCTTTTTAGAAATGAGCGTGGTGAACCACAACACCTGCTGGCCCAGCGGCGCGCTTTGGGCCACCATGCGTTTCAGAAAGCCTTCCTCCCCGCCTTCGCACCATAGCTCCGAGTTCTGCCCCCCGAAATTTAGCACCGGTGCGGCCGCTTTGGGGTAGCCCAGGTTGCGGTTTTTGCGCTGGCTGCCCTCGGCCGCTGCTGCCGCCGACGCGTGGAACGGCGGGTTGCACACCACCAGGTCAAACTCCTCCCGGGGCTTCACAATACCGTCAAACACGTAGTCAGCGTGGGTTTGCAGGCGGAAGTCGATGCGGCCGGTCAATACTGGGTTGGCGGCCACCATGGAGCGGGCCGCTTTCAAGGCTACTTGGTCGATTTCGGAGCCTACGAAGCGCCAGCCGTACGTCTGGGAGCCGATAATGGGGTACACGCAGTTGGCCCCCACGCCCACGTCGAGCACGTGCACGGCTTTGCCGTGGAGCACCTCGCCGCCGTTGGTTTCGGCCAGCAAATCGGCGGCGTAATGCAGATAGTCGGCGCGGCCGGGAATGGGCGGGCAGAGGTAGCCGGCCGGAATATCCCAGTGCTGCACGCCATAGAACTGCCGCAGCAGGGCCCGATTCAGGGCCTTCACCGCGGCCGGGTTGCTGAAGTCAATGGTCTGGTCGCCGGTGGGGTTGGGCACCACGAAGGCGGCCAGCTCGGGGCTATGGCTGAGCAGCTGCGGAAAATCGTAGCGGGCGTTGTGGGGGTTGCGAGGGTGCAAAATCGAAAGCGAAAAAAAGATGAAGGAGCCGCCTCAGCGGTCCGGTACTGGCTGGCCACGCTGCCCAGCACCAGCGAAAACGCCAGCAGCACCAGGAGCACCACAGCACTGTTGGGCAGCGCGCGCGGGTAGCCCAGGGCCGCCGCATCCACGAACGGATACGGATAAAACCGGACTCCTGGCCCGCGCAGCAGCGTGTAAGCTAAAAGCCCAGCGCGCGCAAAGGTACGAGGCCGTGGAGGATATCGTCGGCCATGCGGCCCCAGCCGGCCACGGGCACCAGCCCGCGCAGTACCGTCTGGTACACCACGCCCACCACCAGAATGTACACCGTGAGGGCAGTATTTACTTCCGGCTGCCGCACCCAGTGCCCAAGCCGCCCGCCCGACACCAGCCCACGTACCAGAAAATACGCCGTAATCAGCGCAGTGGTCAGGATGGTGAAGTAGCTGCAGAAACGAATGACGGTTTCCAGCGGCGGCAGCTGCCGGTGGTAAACGTGAGGTAAAACTGCAGACCCAGGCCCGTCAGCCCCAGCACCGCCCCTACTACGGCCCAGCGGCGGCTTCGCGTATCCTCCATAGCAGATACCTAATTATGCAGGGCTACCAGCGCGGCCACCCGGAGCAAGATAGTTGCCTCGCACCAGACTACTTGATTGTCAACTATGACCGACCGCTCACCAACAATAGCTTCTTTTCATCTGAAGCTCCACTTCTTGCCCCCGAATTGTCAACGTTCCGCCATAAACTCCATCTTGGTTAGGGTGCAAGCAAAATGTTGAGGATGCTCCTTCTCCCGTTACTGCTTGTAAACGACCGTTCTTCAGGCCACTACTACTGTGTATCCAGCGGCGTTGCGCGGCATAATCGCACTTAAACCGCAGAGAGAATTTCTGGCTGAATGAACCATCTACTTTTTTAATTTCTACCTCAGAAACAGGAACCGGAAGTGCGGCCAGCCCACCCCATTCCAGGGTTGTATTTATGGCTTCTGCTTTGTTCCAGGGCATCACCCGGTCGGTACACAGTATACATACTCCCAACCCGCCCAACAGCAGTAATCCACCAACTACTATCCGAATCAATATAGATTTCATGCTGTGAAATAAATAAAAAGCCCGCCCTAACTACCATTGCAGGCAGCCAGGGCGGGCTTTGAATCCGGGAAACTTACTTCAGCACGGCAATAGTCACGCCGTCGCCGCCGCGGTCGGCGTGCTCGTCGGCTACGCTGGCTACGGCGCGGGTGCGGTGCAGGTAGTCGCGGGCAATCTGGCGCAGCACGCCGTTACCGCGGCCGTGCAGGATTTTAATTTCCGGCACGCCCAGCATCACGGCGTCATCCACGTAGGCCATGATTTTATTGAGCGCATCTTCGGCCCGCTCCCCGCGCAGGTCCAGAGTAGTGTTGAAGCCGGCCATGCGGCCCGTAATATCCAGCGTGGCATGCTGGGCCGGGGCCTTACGCGCAGCCGTTTTCTCCCGCTCCCGAATTTCGGAACGGGTGAGCTTTTCCAGCTGGCTGACTTTTACGATGGTTTTCAGCCCGCCGAAGCTCACCTCCGCCGTCTTGCCCTTCACGCTCATGATTTCGCCGTGGCCCTCCTGCCCCAGCAGCGCCACTTTATCGCCAGGTTTGAGGGTGTTGGGGTCGGCCATTTCGCGGGTGGCCCGGGGCTTGGGGGGCTCGATGTGCAGCTTTTCGCGCACGAAGGTTTCCAGCTTGCCGCGGGCTTCCTTGGTACGTTCCTTCTCGGCCTGCCCAATCCGGATTTCCTGGATGGTAGACTCAATCTGTTGGTTGGCATCCTTAAGCAGCAGCTTGGCCTTGGCTTTAGCGTCGCGCAGCACCTCCAGCGTGGTATCGTCGAGGTACTTCTTAAGGTCCTGATACTCCTGAGCGGCTTTTTTCATGCGCCGCTCGGCCTTGGCGGCTTCGGCGGTGCGCTGCTCCAGCTCAGTTTTCTCCTTCTCAAGGCCTTCCAGCAGCCGGTCGTAGCGGATTTTATCCTTACCCACAAGCTGCGTGGCGCGCTCCACCAGCTGCTTCGGCAACCCGATTTTACGGGCAATTTCGATGGCAAACGAGGAACCCGGCTTACCGATTTCCAGCCGGTACAAGGGCTGCAGCTGCTCGGGGTCGTAGCGCATGGCCCCGTTCACGATGCCGGGCGTGCGCTCGGCATAGTTTTTCAGGTTGGTGTAGTGCGTAGTGATGACGCCGAAAGCCCGGGCGCGGTTGAGCTGCTCCAGCACCGCCTCGGCAATGGCCCCGCCCAGGCTGGGCTCGGTGCCGGTACCAAATTCATCAATCAGCACCAGGCTGCGCTTGCCCGCCAGCGTCACAAACTGTTTCATGCTCAGCAGGTGGGAGGAGTAGGTGCTCAGGTCGTTTTCCAGGCTCTGCTCGTCGCCGATGTCGAGGAAAATATCATCGAACATACCGGCCTCGGAGGTTTCGCCGGCCGGAATCAGCAGGCCGCACTGGAGCATATACTGCACCAGGCCCACCGTTTTCATGCTCACCGACTTACCGCCCGCGTTGGGCCCCGAAATCAGCAGGATGCGCTGCTCAGGCGTGAGCTCAATATCCAGGGGCACCACCTCGCGGGGGTCGTCCTTGGCGTGGCTGAGGAACGTGAGGTAGAGCAGCGGGTGGCGCACCTGCTGCCAGCGCATCATCGGACGCGGATGCAGCACGGGCAAGGACGCCTCCAGGCGGCGCGCCAGCTGGGCCTTGGCCCGAATGAAGTCGAGCAAGCCCAGATACTGATACGCCTTGCGCAGATCCGGAATATGAGGGCGCAGCTGGGCCGTGAGCTGCAGCAGAATGCGCACCAGCTCGCGGTGGTAGGCGTTGTCGAGGTCCTTGATATCGTTGTTGAGCTCGAAGACGGCCTCCGGCTCGATGTACACCGTCTGGCCCGTGGCCGACTCGTCGTGAATCAGGCCTTTCACCCGGCGCTTGTGCTCGGCAATAACGGGCAGTACCAAACGGCCACCCCGGATGGTGGGCTCGGAGCCCTCGGGCACCCAGCCTTCCTGACGGGCGTGGCGCAGAATGCCGGCAATCTGCTTGCGCAGCTGCACCTGCCGGGCAATCAGCTCCTGCCGGATCTGGCGCAGCAGCGGCGAGGCATCATCGCGCACGAGGCCCTCGTCGTCCACCACTTTATCCAGGGCGGCCAGCAGGTTGCGGTCTACCTGCACGCCAATGCCCAGCAGGCGCAGCGTGGGGTACAGGTCTTCCTCGGTACGGCTGAAAAAGGTAAGGGCCTCGCGGATAGTGCGCAGGCTCATCTTGATGGCGTAGAAAGCCGCCACCTCCAGGTAAGAGCCGGGCAGATTGGCCCGCACCAGGTGCTGGTTTACGTCGTGGTAGTGGGAGCCGGGAAACTCGGCCCCGCTGTTGAGCAGCTGGCGGAATTCATCGGTTTGCAGGAGCAGCTTTTCCAGCTGGTCGTGCTTGGTCAGGAAGCTCATCTTGGCTACAAAGTGCCGGCCCAGCGCGCTCAGGCACAGGCCGTCCAGCAGTTCACGCAGCTGCGTGAAGCCAATCTTCTGCTCGAAATTCTGGGGTAAAATCAAATCGGGGAGTCTTGGAAATCGGAATGGAATGCGAAGATAAACAGTATAATGCAGGCTAAAGATTCGCTGAAGTCGACAAATACTATAGAATAGTAATTATCAATTTCGGGCGTTCCGGCGGACAGCCAGCCATGAGCCCAGGTAAGCCAAACCATTGCCATAAATCATAAATAATGCCCCCCATTTTCCATCTCTCACTCCATGCATCAGTAGATCGATACTGAACCAAGCCAGACCTGCTACAATAATCCAACCTAATACACTAGCAATTGGCTTCTCGAAAAAGCTCATTTCCCGAATAATGGCAGGTTTGTGACGATGCTCATTGGTTGCGGCCCGGCCGCATATATATTCCTGGAAATCCGCAATCAAAGTTGGCAACTCATCATTCGCAGCAAAGGTATCACTGCGGCCTAATGTTACTTTTTTTCCGGAATGGAGCCGCAACCGCAGGGATTTGCTGCCGTTGAATTCCTGACTCACAAATGACGCAATGTCATCAAGTTTGATAACCTGTTTACTCCCTGACCGAGGTGAATCAATAATCAGCTCCTCTGCACTTAAACTCACTTGCAAAGGTTCCATTGCTAACTGCTTTAACAGGAAGTAGCCAATACCCATACAAGCAAACGACCAAAACAGAACAATGCCATACGTATAGTTTGTATTTGGCAAGTCTACTATGAATGGTCCGGCAATCAACAAGATTATACAGCCCAAGCAAATGACTACTACCCGTTTAACTCTCGCAACTCGAACCGTATAATTTCTCATTTTAGCACTGCTAGTTATCTTACATCT
The DNA here is from genome assembly GCF_049949205.1 of Hymenobacter sp. 102. Taxonomy (NCBI): domain Bacteria; kingdom Pseudomonadati; phylum Bacteroidota; class Cytophagia; order Cytophagales; family Hymenobacteraceae; genus Hymenobacter; species Hymenobacter sp. 102. The sequence goes on along the minus strand of NZ_CP188172.1, from coordinate 275,335 downwards.
CCCCTTCTACCCCTAGTCCGAACAAAGCGAAATCATACTTCACAGGGTCCTGGGGGTCGAAGGTGCGGAGGTGGGCGGTGAGGTCTTCGGCGGCCAGCCAGTCTACCTGCTTGCGTTCCAGCAGACCCAGGCGGCGGGCCACGCGCTCCACGTGCACGTCGCAGGGGCAGATGAGGTTGGCGGGCGAGAGACGCGTCCAGAGGCCAAAATCCACGCCGTGCGCGTCGGGGCGCACCATCCAGCGCAGGTACATGTTCACGCGCTTGCAGGCCGAGCCCCGGGCCGGGGTAGCCACGTGCTTGCGGGTGCGCTGGGGCGCATCGTCGAGGCTAAAGAACAGGTTGTGGAAATTTTCCAGCCGCTCCTTTTGAGTGTTGCCTACCAAAAAGGCGTCTTCCAGCGTGTCGTGGCGGGTGTAGAACCAGCGCAGCCAGTGCACGAAGTAGAGCAGGTCGGTGTCGCAGAAGGTGCGGTGGCAGAAGCCCAGCAGGCGTTTCAGGTCATCGTCCTGATGCTGCCGGATGAACTGGTAGGGCGCATTGTCCATGCGCTGCAGCAGCTCCCGGCACTTGCTGATGATGGTGGGCCGGCGGCCCCAGGCCAGCAAAGCCGCAAATAGCCCGCTGATTTCCACATCCTGCCGCTGCGTAAACTGGTGCGGGATGCTGATGGGGTCGAGGGGTATAAAGCCGGGCTGATCGTAGTGGCGGTACTTCTCGTCGAGCAGGGCCCGCACCTGGGCGTGGTTCATGCGGTGAAGTGGTGAACTTGTGAAGTGGTGAACTTGTGAGTCTGATGTTCTATTTGCGCAGTTTGTGCGAATTGAACGTCACTACTTCACAAGTTCACCACTTCACAATTTCACCGTTACGGTACGTAGTTGGTTTCTACGCGGAAGCGCTGGTCGGGGGTGGCGAGGCGCTGCACGGCCCGCTTGGAGAGGCGCACCAGGATGTTGGTGTTTTCGCCGGTGTCAGGCAGCTGCCCAATCACGCGCACGTACACCGACTGCCCGTTCATGATGTTCTTCACTTCCATGATGGTGCCCACCGGAGCCGTTTTGTGCAGGGCCAGGTACTTGTCGGAGGCATCCGTCTGTATAGCCGTAGCCAAGCCGCTTTCCGACACGCGCCGCACGATTTCGCTGGCGCGGGTGGGCACTTTTTCCCGCTCGGGAGCCGGTGCGGTAGTGGCAGGCGCGGCGGGCGTGATGGCCGGTGAGCTGGCTGAGTCGCGGGCCCGCTCCCGGGCGGCACGTTCCCGCGCTTCTTTTTCCCGGGCTTCGCGGGCATCCTGCTCGGCTTCCTCGTCTCGCTCGGGGCGGGCCGTGGGGGCCGGGCGCGTGGCGGCCACCGGCGTGCTGGGTCGCGCGGCCGGCGCTGCCGCGGCCGTACCAGCCACAATCACCGATTCGCCCACGCGCACGTTGTAATTGGCCGGAAAGCCGTTGAGGCGGGACAGTTCGGCGGGAGTGGTCTGGAAGCGACGGGCAATGGCAAACAGCGTTACGCCGGGCTCCACCTTATACACCTTGTTACCGCGGGCATCGGTGGCCAGGGCGCGGGTAGCGGCCGGAGCGGTAGCTGTGGCTTTGGACGCGGCCGGCTGGGTGAGTACCACCCGGTTGCGGGGCACCAAAATAACCTGCCCGGTTACCAGCGCGCCTTTCTGGCCGGAGTTGGCTTCTACAATATCCTCCACCGGTACTTTATAGCGCCGGGCCACGCCGTAGAGCGTTTCGCCGGGGGTTACGCGGTGCTTGATCAGTAGCTTATTACCCCGATACTCCACGCCAATGGAATCGGGCGGGGCAACCGGGCTGGTAGTGGCCCAGGCAGAAATACCAGTGAGAACAAACGCGGCAGTCAGCAACGGGAATCGGAACATACTAGTTGGCGGGCACAAAGTGGGAGCAAAGCAATATCGGTACAGCATGCCCCACTTCCATACAATTTGCCGAAAGTTACGGATTCAGGTTGAAGCCACCGCCATTCTAGGACAGGAGCAGTATGCAGTTGATGATTTTCAGGAAGAACCCCGCCCAAAACCGCCTTGTGGGCTTCCGGAGTGGGACGGTCTGTTGGTTTTTCGCGTTTTTTGCGCCGCTCACCTTCTGATTCCGTTTCCCATGCTCGCCATCGGTATTATTCCCGCCCGCTTCGCCTCCACCCGCCTGCCGGGCAAGCCCCTCGTTGATTTGGGGGGCCAATCCATGATTGAGCGGGTAGTGCGCCAGGCCCAACAATCCAGCCTGAGCCGGGTGGTGGTAGCCACCGACGACCCGCGCATTCTGGACCACGTGCGCAGCTTCGGGGGTGAGGCCGTGCTGACTGACCCCGACCACCCCAGCGGCACCGACCGGGTGCGCGACGCCTACGAGCAGCTGCAGGTGCAGGCCGACTGCATCATCAACATCCAAGGCGACGAGCCGTTTATCCACCCCGCCCAGATTGACGCGCTGGTGCAGCTGTTTGCCGCCCCCGAGCCACCGCAGCTGGCCACGCTGGTGAAGCCCGTAGTGAGCGAGGAGGAACTGTTCAGCCCCCACCTGCCCAAGGCGGTGCTCAACGCCCGGGCCGAGGCGCTCTACTTCAGCCGCCACCCCCTGCCCTACCAGCGCCAGCACCCGCAGGCCGAGTGGCTGCGCCACCACCGCTACCTGCGCCACATCGGCCTCTACGCCTACCGCCCCGATGTGCTGCGCGAAATCACCCAACTCCCGCCCTCCCCGCTGGAGCTGGCCGAAAGCCTGGAGCAGCTACGCTGGCTGGAAGCCGGCTACCGCATCCAGACCGCCGAAACCGAGCTGGAAACCATCGGCATCGACACCCCGGAGGACGTGGAACGGGCGCTGCGGCACTTGCGTGAAATCGAAGGGGCAAAGTAAAAGCGGCTCGTCATTGCGAGCGGAGCGAAGCACCTGAAGGACAGCGTAGCTAATCCTTCCTTCACGAAGCGCAAAGCCCTGAAATGCGAAAAGCCCCTGACGGCCGTGCTGGCGTCAGGGGCTTTTTTGTAGGTCAAAGATTCGCGCCTTGAAAAGGAAGGATTGCTTCGCTCCGCTCGCAATGACGGGCGTTGTCTTTCTACTTCGTCTCCACCAGGCTGATGGCGTAGCCGCCGCCGGGGGCGCAGAGTTGGGTCAGCTTGGTTTTGCTGGTTACCGTCTGCTTGCGGATCTGGTAGGCCTGGGGGTTCTTCTCGTAGTGCGCGTTTTTGGCGTCGGCGTAGATGGTGGCGGTGTACTTCTTGCCGGGCTCCAGGAAGCTCAGGTCAACGCGGGAGGTGCGGCCCTGCTCGTCGCAGGTGCTGCCCACAAACCAGCTGCTCTTGCCCTTGGCCTTGCGGGCGTAAGTGATGTAGTCGCCGGGCTCGGCTTCCAGCACTTTCGTATCATCCCAGTCCACGGCCACGTCCTTGATGAACTGGAACGCGTCGAGGTGCTCGTTGTAGTGCTCAAGCATGTCGGCCGCCATCTGCAGGGGCGAGTACATGGTCACGTACAAAGCCAGCTGCCGGGCCAGGGTGCTGTGCACGAAGGACGTGTTCTGCGGATTGAAGGTGCTGATGCGCGTCTGGAAGATGCCGGGCGTGTAGTCCATCGGGCCGCCAATGAGGCGGGTGAAGGGCAGAATGGTGGTGTGGTCGGCGTTGTTGCCCCCGAACGACTCGTACTCGGTGCCGCGGGCGGCCTCGTTGCCGATGAGGTTCGGGTAGGTGCGGGCCAGACCGGTGGGGCGCACGGCTTCGTGGCCGTTTACCATGATTTTGTGCTCAGCGGCCTTTTCCAGCACGTACTGGTAGTGGTTGTTCACCCACTGGTCGTAGTGGTGGTGGCCCAGGGGTACAATGTCGCCCACGTAGCCGGTTTTCACGGCGTTGTAGCCGTACTTGTTCATGAACTGGAACGCCGAATCCAGGTGCCGCTCATAGTTGCGCACCGAGCCCGAGGTTTCGTGGTGCATGATGATCTTCACGCCTTTGCTGGCGGCGTAGCGGTTCAGCTCGGCCACGTCGAAGTCGGGGTAGGGCGTCACGAAGTCGAACACATAATCCTTGTGCTTGCCGAACCAGTCTTCCCAGCCGGTATTCCAGCCTTCCACCAGCACCGCGTCAAAGCCGTGCTGAGCGGCGAAGTCGATGTACTGCTTCACCCGCGTATTGTTGGCGCTGTGGGTGCCGTTGGGCTTCACCGTTTTGTAGTCGATGGAGTCAAGCTTGATGTTCTCCTGGTTGGTGTACGACCACGTGCCCTTGCCCGTAATCATCTCCCACCACACGCCCACGTACTTCACCGGCTTAATCCACGATACGTCCCGGTACTTGGTAGGCTCGTTGAGGTTGAGCACCAGCTTGGAGAGCAGAATGTCGCCGGCTTTGTCACTCACAATCACCGTGCGCCAGGGCGAGTTGGCGGGCGTCTGAATCAGGCCTTTGTCGCCCACGGCGTCGGGCGTCAGGTGGCTTTCCAGCACCATGTTCTTATCGTCCAGCTCCAGGTGCATGCAGCTGTAGTCGATGAGGGCCGCCTCGTGGATGTTGATGTAGAGGCCGTCCTGGCTTTTCATCATCAGCGGGGTTTGCACGCCGGTGGCCGAGAAAGGCGTCTGGGAGGCGTTGGGCGTGGTGGCGGCTTTCATCTTGCCGCGCACTTCCGAGAGCTTGGACGTAACGGTACTGTACTCTTGGGTGTCGTAGTCGCCGGGCAGCCAGAAGGCTTTGTGGTCACCGGCCAGGGCAAACTGGGTGCGTTCTTCCTGGATGGTGAAGTAGTCCAGCTTGGGCTGGCGCGGGAACTCGTAGCGGAAGCCCAGGCCGTCATCGAACACCCGGAACCGCACGCGCATGGTGCGCTGAGTGGCGGCCTGAGTGAGCGTCACGGCCAGCTCGTTGTAGTGGTTGCGGATGGTCTTTGCCTCACCCCACACCGGCGTCCAGGTTTCGTCGAACGAGCGGGTCTGCTTGTCGGTCTGGGTGAAGCCGGCTTGCAGGCTGGTGGTGTTTTTCAGCTCCAGGCCCAGCTTGCTGGGTTTGATAACCGGCCGGCCTTTGTAGGTGAGTGAGTAGGTGGGCACGCCGCCCTCGGCCAGCGTGACGTTGAGCGTCAGCTGCCCGTTCGGCGACTTAATTTCTTCGGCCCGAAGCGTGCCCCAGAGCAGGCACAGCAGCCCCAACAGCCCCAGACGACGGGCAGAAACAGGATTACGGAGTGGGTTCATGCGGATAAAAAAGGAGTGCGTAGCGGCCTGTGCGGCCGGGAAAAGATTATCAGCTGCAAATTGCTACTCTCCTGGCGGAACCACTACGCTGCCGTTACCCAATTCCCCCGCGGTATTGATTTTAACGTCAAAACACCAGCCGCCATCCTTTGACCTCTACGACTATCCGCCGGCTTTCTTGGCCTTATAGCCTTTCTCCAGCAGCACAGCCATGACCTTGTCGCGGAAGTCGCCCTGGATGATAATTTCGCCATCCTTGGCGTTGCCGCCCACAGCGCACTTGGTTTTGAGCAGCTTGCCCAGCGTCTGCAGATCCTCATCCTGGCCCACGAAGCCCGTCACGAGCGTGACCTGCTTGCCGCCCCGCGACTTTTTATCCAGCTGCACGCGCAAATTCTGTTGTTGCGGGGGCAGCGTAACGGCGGCCGGCTCGTGGGTGTCCTGATACTCGAAGTCAGGGTTGGTAGAGTATACTACGCCTTCCCGGCGGTTTTTATTGGCTTTCATGCGGTGATGTACTGACTGAGTGATTTAGCGAGTGGGCCTGTTTCACCCAACAAAGAAACGGCATTACCTACTCACTAAATCACGAAGTCGCTAAATCACCACTACACCGCTACTTCCAGGGCCAGCGGGTGCAGCTCCACGGCAAATTCGGTGGCGTCGGCAACGTAGTCGCCATCCACGTGAAAACCCAGGGGCTGGGCGGCATACACCTGCACGCGGCGGCTGGTGTGGTAAGTGGCTCCGCCCGAGGTGGCCAGGGTGCCCAACGCCAGCCCCACTCCTACCCGCACGGCCCGCAGCATGGGCAGCGCATCAATCAGGCACACATCCAGCAGGCCATCCTGAATATTGGCCTGGGGCGCTATGTAAGCGTTGTTGCCGTACTGGGCGGCATTGGCGAAGGCCAGCACGTAGCAGTGGGTATCCAGCAGCTGCCTGTTTTCCAGCTCCACCTGCACCGGCGTGGGGCGGTAGCGGCGGTACTCGCGCAGGGCCACCTTCACGTAGGTGCTCAGCCCGCGGGTACCGGCCTGTGCAAACAGCTTGCTCACGTGGGCATCAAACCCCAGCCCCGCCGTGCAGAAAAACCAGTATCCGTTAATCTGGCCTGCATCAATCCGTTGAAACGTGGGCTGGCAGGCGCGGCGCACGGCCCCCGGCAGATCCAGCGGCAGGCGCAGGTGGCGGGCCAGCCCGTTGCCCGAGCCCCGGGGCACAATGCCCAGGGCGGCCCCGGTGCCCAGCAGGCCCCGGGCTACTTCGTTCACCGTGCCATCACCGCCCACGGCCACTACCACCCGACAGCCGCGCGCCGCCGCCTCCCGGGCCAGCTCGGTGGCATGCCCGGCCCGCTGGGTCAGCTGAATCTCGAAGTCGGCCCCAGCGGCCGTGGCGTAGCGCGTGAGCAGCGCCGGCACATCCTGGGTGCGGTTGGTACCGGAAGTGGGGTTCAGGATAAAGCAGATGCGCACGGGGAGAGTAACTGAGTAGCGGAGTAACTGAGCAAATTCCTGGGGGACGGGGTGAACAAAGGTAAGCAGCCGTTGCCCGGCTCCGGAATATAGCTGCTTAGCTGAGTGTGGTTGTCAGCCCGTGGCGCCACCTGTATTACGAATAGCACGCAGACCTCCTCCTGCCTCTACGATTTACACAGTTACTCCGCTACTCAGTTACTCCGTTCCGGTAAGTCACAGAAAAAAGGGGTTCCGGAAACGGAACCCCTTTTTTCTGTGACTTACCGGAACGTTTAGCCATTCATTTTCTCGCCCAGCTTCTGGATGAGGTCGGCGGTGCGGGTGCTGTAGCCGGTTTCGTTATCGTACCAGCCTACTACTTTCACCAGCGTGCCGTTGGCCGAAGTCAGCTCCGAGTCGAAGATGCATGAGTGGGGGTTGCCCACGATGTCGATGCTCACCAGCGGATCGGTGCTGTATTCCAGGATGCCTTTCAGGGGGCCTTCAGCGGCAGCCTTCACGGCGGCGTTGATTTCCTCCTTCGACACTTCCTTTTTCAGGATAACGGTCAGGTCGGTCGTCGAGCCATCTGGAATGGGCACGCGCATGGCAATACCATCCAGTTTGCCCTTCAGCTGGGGCAGCACGAGGCCAACAGCTTTGGCAGCACCCGTCGAAGTCGGGATGATGCTGTAGGCGGCGGCGCGGGCGCGGCGCAGGTCTTTGTGGGGTGCGTCCTGCAGGTTCTGGTCGGAGGTGTAGGCGTGCACCGTGGTGATGTAGCCTTTCTCGATACCGAAAGCATCGTCCAGCACCTTGGCCATGGGGGCCAGGCAGTTGGTGGTGCACGAAGCGTTGGACAGGATGGTTTCCTCGCCCGTCAGGATGTCTTCGTTCACGCCCAGTACTACCGTAGGAATGTTGCCGGTAGCGGGAGCCGAAATAACCACTTTCTTGGCACCGGCGGTCAGGTGCTGACCCGCACCGGCCTCGTCCACGAAGCGGCCCGTGGATTCCAGCACCACGTCAACGCCCATCTGGCCCCAGGGCAGCAGCTTGGGGTCACGCTCGGCCAAAGCAGCAATGCGCTGGCCGTTTACAGTCAGGCTTTCTTCGTCGTAAGCTACCGTACCATCGAAACGGCCGTGTACGGAGTCGTACTTCAGCAGATGGGCCAGCGTTTTGTTGTCGGTCAGGTCGTTGATTGCCACGACTTCCACGTTCTCGCGCTGGAGCAGCGCCTTGAACGTCAGGCGGCCGATGCGGCCGAAGCCGTTGATGGCAACTTTGATTTTAGCCATAATAAGTTGGGGAAATGGGAGGTTTATCGGTCCGGGAGGGCCGGGTGAAAACGCGGAGCGAAGGTAACGGGCTGGGGGTACTTCGCCAAATCAAACCACAACTCGGGCCCGAATGGGCGGTCAATGCCCCGAAAACCCACCCACCTGACTGCGCAGGAAAGCCCCGCCGCAAAAATTTTTACCTGAAAATCAGCTTATTTACGCCATCCGGTAAAGTTTTTTCAAAACCGGGTATTGCGCCGAATGTTCAGCCACCTATCTTTGCATCATCAAAACGGAATAACGCTCCGCTTCTGATAGTCTGGTCCGTTCGTCTAGGGGTTAGGACTGCAGATTTTCATTCTGCCAACAGGGGTTCGATTCCCCTACGGACTACATAAAAAGCCTTCTGCTGCCCAGCGGAAGGCTTTTTTGTTTTTGGCTCGGTGGCAGTGTCTTCTCCGCGCAACCGCCGGGCGGGCTTCTGCGTCTGCTAGCGGTGATGTCGTATTCTGCCCCCGCGCTGGGCGGCCTGCTGGCTCTGGCCCTGCTGAGTGCCTGCCAGACGCCCAAACCCGCTGCCCCAGTGAAATCTGCCGCCGTGCCCGCTTCGCCGCTCCCGGCCGAAGCCCCCCTGATCTGGAAAAACGAAGCCTATGCTCTCTACGCCGACCGGGTGGAGCAGGGCCCGCACGTGGGCCGGGCCGTGTCGCGCACGGAGCTGACGTCCAATTACCAGAGCCCGGCCAACGCTTACCAGGCCCCGCGCATCACGTTCAAGTTCAGCCTAAACGGAGCCGACAACGAAATGGCCCCGGGCCGGGACCATAGCATCGTGGCCCTTCCCAGAGCCGGCAGCACGGCGCTAGAAACGCCGGTGCTTACGTTTGGGCAGCAGTTTGTCGATAAAACGGAGGTACCCGCCAACACCTACCTGGCACCCAACACGCCGCTGACGATTCGGCTGGATATGCGGCCGGTGTTGGCGGCGTTCAAGAAGCAGGGCTACTTTACCACCTATGCCGGCGAGAAGCTCTACGCCCAGGATTTTAAAGGCGTATTCGTGGCTGGCAACACCGCTCCGCTAAGCTGGGATTTTGCCAACCTGGCCGGCAAACAGGAGTTGGAACTCAAAGACCCCGACGGCAACGGCATCTACGAGGTAATGCTGGTGCTAAACCAGCCCAAAGCTGCCAAATCTACGGCCGGCCGCTGGCAGCAAACCCTGAACACGGCCGATTTTCCGCAGTACCGCTCCGATTACCCGCTGACTGACGCCCTCTACAACCTGGCTCTGGAGGAAGCTCGCCGCGCCGTGGAGCCCGACAGCACCTTCCGCACCGGCCAGGAGTGGGCCGGCGTCTGGACGCGCGACATCAGCTATTCTATCATTCTGGCCCAGGCAACTTTGCAGCCGAAAGTGGCCATGAACAGCCTGCTGCGCAAGGTTAGCGCCAACGGCCGCATCATTCAGGACACCGGTACCGGTGGGGCCTACCCCTGCTCCACCGACCGGATGATCTGGGCCGTGGCCGCCTGGGAAATCTACCTGGTGACGGGCGACGAGGACTGGCTGCGCAAGGTGTACCCCATTATTAAAAACTCTTTGGATGACGACCGGCAGAACGCCTACGACGCCCAATCCGGCCTCGTGCGCGGCGAGTCGTCGTTTCTGGACTGGCGGGAGCAGACCTACCCGCGCTGGATGCAGCCGGTGGATATTTACCAGAGCGAAAACCTGGGCACCAACGCCGTACATTTTCAGGCCAACGTGGTGCTGTCGGAAATGGCCGGGCAGTTGGGCGACACCACTACGGCCGGGCAATACTGGCGACTGGCCAAAACCATCCGGACCGGAATAAATACGCACCTCTGGCAGCCGGAGAAGGGCTATTACGGGCAGTATCTGTACGGCCGCAACTTTTTGAGCCTATCGCCCAAAGCCGAAGCATTAGGTGAGGCGTTAAGCGTGTTGTATGACGTGGCCAGGTCCGCGCGAGCCACATCAGTAATAGCCCGCACGCCCGTGACGGCCTATGGCATTCCGTGCGTCTACCCCCAGATTCCGGGCATTCCGCCTTATCATAATAACGCGGTGTGGCCGTTTGTGCAGAGTTTATGGGGACTGGCCGCCGCTAAGGTGGCTAATGAGCAGGCCTTTCTGGAAAGCATGGCGGCGGTGTACCGGCCGGCAGCGCTGTTCCTGACCAACAAGGAAAACTTCGTAGCACAGAATGGCGACTTTGCCGGTACGCAGATTAACTCCAGCAACATGCTCTGGAGCCTTTCGGGTAGTCTGGGCCTGGTTTACAAAGGCTTATTCGGAATGAATTTCGAGCCTACCCAACTGGTATTCCGGCCTTTCGTACCCAAGGCATTACAAGGCACCCGCACGCTTACCAACTTTCACTACCGAAAGGCAGTCCTGGATATTGAGCTGACAGGCTACGGCAACCGAATTGACAGCATGACGCTGGATGGCAGCCCCGTAACGGACAATGCCATACCGGCTTCGCTCACCGGGCACCATCAGGTGCGCATTGCCCTGGTAAATAGCGTGCCGGAGCCAACCTATGTAGTTACCCACGCTGAAAACGCCTTTGCCCCCGAAACGCCCGCCGTGCACTATGCCGCCGGCCGCCTCAGCTGGGCTCCGGTGGCCGGGGCCAGCGCCTATCAGGTGCTGCGCAACGGCCGGTTTGCGGCCCGCACCACCGAAACCAGCGTGGCCGTTACGCCCGCCGCCTACGCCGAGTACCAGCTGGTAGCCGTGGATGGGCAGGGGCTGGAGTCGTTTGCCAGTGAGCCGCTGGTGGTGGCCGCCCGCCCGGCCCAGCTGGTGCAGCTGGAAACCCGCGCCCCGAAATCGGGCAAGCCGTACAAAGGGTTCAGCGGTGCGGGCTTCGTGGAAATCAGCAAAACGGCGAATACCCGCCTGACTATTCCGGTTACCGTTGCCGAAGCCGGCCTCTACGCCCTGGATTTCCGCTACGCCAACGGCAACGGCCCCCTCAACACCGACAACAAGTGCGCCCTCCGCACGCTGCGCCTGGGCCGGCAGCCGCTGGGCACCGTGGTGCTGCCCCAGCGCGGCGTGGCCGAGTGGTCAAACTGGGGCTTTACCAACTCCGTGCTGGTGCAGCTCCCCAAAGGCCAACATACGCTGACGCTCAGCTTCGAGCCCACCAACGAGAACATGAACGGGGAAGTAAACCAGGCTATGCTCGACTACCTGCGGGTGACGCGGGTGGAGTAGCGCGAACTTCGTACTTCGCGCCCCAGAACGACAACCATCTGAACGGCACGGGGACGCAAACTACAAAGTTCGCGCTACACCAACCACGGGCGCCCATAACCGCGTAGCTGGTTTTGCCGCAACCATGCACCCACTCCGCGTTCAGAACTGGTGCTTTCCGGGGCCTGCCGGGTGTTTTATTCGGGGGCCGATGGCGAGAAGCACATTACTTGTTAATCTGGTTTCACTTAGCCTTTGACCGGATACCGAGCTATATCTTCCAGCACAATATCGGCTTTCAGGATACGCGCCTGGGCCGCGTTGGCCGGGAGTCCGCTGGGGCCTGACGAGGGCGAAACCGGGGTATTTTACAGTTGTGCTTAAGTACTTACGCGGCCGGCGCGATAACACAAATCGGGAAAGAAACTAGTGGCCGCGGACGGTTTTCTGCCGTACGTCTAAGGGTTCACCAACCTTTTCCGCCGATGTCGCGCACCATTATCGTCTCGAACCGCCTTCCTACCAAAATCCTCCGCTCCGACGACAGCCTCACGTTTCAGCCCAGTGAGGGCGGACTGGCAACCGGCCTGGGCTCCATTTACCGGCAGGAGGGCAACGTGTGGGTAGGCTGGCCGGGGCTGTTTGTGGAAGATGCGGCCGAAGAGGAATACGTGTGCGAGCAGCTGCGCCAGGACAGCATGGTGCCCGTGTTCCTCACCGAAGCCGAAATCCGGGACTTTTACGAGGGCTTCAGCAACTCCACGCTCTGGCCTACTTTCCACTACTTCACCCAGTACGCCACCTACGAACAGGCCCACTGGGACGCCTACGTGGCCGTAAACCAGAAATTCTGCCGGGCCGTACTGGAGCTGGCCGGTCCCGAGGACACCATCTGGGTGCATGATTATCAGCTGCTGCTGCTGCCCCAGCTGCTACGGGAAGCCCGCCCAAACGCCACCATCGGGTTTTTCCTGCACATTCCCTTCCCCAGCTACGAGCTGATTCGGGTGCTTCCCTGGCGGCGCGAGTTGCTGCGCGGCATGCTGGGGGCCGATTTGCTGGGCTTTCACACCTTCGGCTACATGCGCCATTTCCTGAGCGCCGTGTCGCAGCTGCTGGGCTACTCCTCCCAGAACGGGCAGATTGAAACCGGGTCCCGTACGGTGCTGGCCGATGCCTTCCCGATGGGGATTGACTACGAGCGGTACGTGCAGGCCGCCGCGTCCGAGGCGGCTATTGCCCACGAGGCCACCTACCGGCAAGCCCTGCGCGACGTGCGCGTGATTCTCAGCATCGACCGGCTCGATTACTCCAAGGGCATTGCGCAGCGGCTGCGGGCGTTTGAAGTGCTGCTGCAGCGCTACCCCGAGTGGCGCGAGCAAGTGAGCCTGATTATGGTGGTGGTGCCCTCCCGCGACCAGGTAGCCCAGTATGCCTCGCTCAAGGAGGAAATCGACGAGCTGGTGGGCCGCATCAACGCCCAGTACCGCACCATCTCCTGGACGCCCATTCACTACTTCTACCGCTCCTTCCCGCTGGACGAGCTGGCCTCCCTTTACCGCCTGGCCGAAGTGGCACTGGTAACGCCCATGCGCGACGGCATGAACCTGGTGGCGAAGGAATTCATTGCCAGCAAGGTTGATCAGAAGGGCGTGCTGATTTTGAGCGAGCGGGCCGGCGCGGCCCGGGAGCTATCGGATGCCCTCATCATCAACCCCACCGATACGGCCGAGCTGGCCGAGGCCATGCACGATGCTTTGGTGATGCCCGAGGACGAGCAGGTGCAGCGCATGAGCGCCATGCAAGCCCTGGTGCGCCAGTACAATGTGTTTGCCTGGACCAGGCTGTTCATGAACCGGCTGGAGTATACCAAAATGAAGCAGCACACCCTCACCACGGAAACCCTGCATCCGGCCCTCTCCGAGCAGCTGCTGACCGAGTACCGCGCCGCCGAAAACCGCCTGCTGCTGCTGGACTACGACGGTACGCTGGCCCCCTTCCACGCCAATCCCCAGCGCGCCCAGCCCGACCAGGAGCTGCTGCTGCTGCTGCGCGCCCTCACCGATGAGCCGCGGAACCGCGTGGTCATCATCAGTGGCCGCGACCGGGCGACACTGCAAGCCTGGTTGGGCCATCTGCCCGTTGATTTCATTGCCGAGCACGGCGTGTGGCTGCGGGCGGCCGGCGAGGAGTGGCAGCTGTTCCAGACCCTCAACAACGACTGGAAGCGGGAAATCCGGCCGATTCTGGAGCTGTACGTGGCCCGCACCGCCGGCTCGTTCATCGAAGACAAGGAGTATTCCCTGGTCTGGCACTACCGCCGCGCCGACGCCGAGCTGGGGGCCGTGCGGGCCCGCGACCTACTCAACCACCTCTCCTTCATGACTTCCAACACCGATTTGCAGGTGATGGAGGGCAATAAGGTGATTGAAATCAAAACGGCCGGGCTGAACAAGGGCACCGCCGCCGCCCGCTGGCTGGCTACCTACCAGCCCGATTTCACCCTGGCCCTCGGCGACGACCGTACCGACGAAGACACCTTCCGGGCCATGCCGCCCGAGGCCTATACCATTAAAGTGGGCACCGCCGCCCGCTCCCTGGCCCGCTACCACGTTGCCGCCACCACCGACGTGCGCCAGCTGCTGCGGAGCCTGCTGTAACCCATCATTGTGAAAGGGCACCCGTCATTGCGAGTGAAGCGAAGCAATCCGTCCTTCTCCTGCACCCAACTCTGTTTCACGCAAAAGCCCCTGACGTCTGCACTGGCGTCAGGGGCTTTTGAATTGGTCAACGGTTGGAGCACTAAAGAGGACGGATTGCTTCCTCGTGCCTCCTCGCAATGACTATCCTCTTATCATCACACCCTACACGAAATTGGGTTTGGCCAGCTTCTGGGCAATGCGGTAGGCGGCATTGACGAGGCCAACGTGGCTGTAGGCCTGGGGGAAATTGCCCCACTGTGAGCCGGTTTTGGCATCCACATCTTCCGAGAGCAGGCCCAGGTGGTTGGTGTAGGTGGTCAGCTTTTCAAACTCCCGGATGGCTTCTTCCACCCGGCCCACGCTGGCCAGGGCCTCCACGTACCAGAAGGAACAGATGAGGAAAGTGGTTTCGGGCGTGCCGAAGTCATCGGCGTGGCGGTAGCGGTAAAACAGGCCTTCAGGCGTCATCAGGGCATTTTCCAGGGCCGTCAGGTGCTGGCGGGCACGCTCCGAGGCCGGGTCGAGGTAGCCCATCAGAATCAGCTGCAGCCCGCTGGCATCGAGGTGGGGCGAGCCAATGGCGTTGGTATAAGCCTGCAGTTCGGGGTTGTAGCACTGCTCGATGTGGTCGGCAGCCAGTTGCATCAACCGGTCGGCGCGGGCTTCCATCTCGGGGTTGCCTACGGCCCGGGCTACCTTGCGGGCGGCGTGGCTGCCGGCCCAGTGGAACAGGTAGGTGTAGCAGTGCTTCTGGGCCAGGTTGCGGAACTCCCACAAACCGGCATCGGGCTCCTCCATCGTCTGCTCAATCAGGGCCAGCGTGTCGTACATCAGCTTTTCCGGGGCGCGGCGCTCAGGGTCCAAGAAGCGGCAATCCACGTACAGCGGCAGCAGGGCCACCAGCACCTGCCCGTACACGTCGTTCTGAATATGGGTGTAGGCGTCGTTGCCGATGCGCACCGGCTGGTTGCCCTGGTAGCCGGCCAGCGGCAGTTCCTGCTCCACCAGCTTCGATTGCCCACTGATGCCGTACAGCGGCTGGTACCGGCCCTGCACTTTGGTGGATATGTTCACGATGTAGTGGAAATACCGTTCCATCTCCTCAAAGTGCCCGATGTTGTTGAAGGCCGTCAGGATGTAGTAGGTGTCGCGCATCCAGCAGTAGCGGTAGTCCCAGTTGCGGGTGCTGCCGGGGGCTTCGGGCAGGCTGGTGGTGGTGGCGGCAATGATGGCCCCGGTATCCTCGTACTGGTGCAGCTTCAGAACCAGCGCCGAGCGTAGCACCTGGCTCTGCTGGAAGCTACCGATGCTGGTACTCTTCACCCAGGTACGCCAGTAGTCAATGGTGGCGCGCAGAAACCGCTCGGCAGTGCTTTCCAGCGGGGCTTCCAGTGGTGCGCCGTAGGTCATCACCAGGTACTTGGGCTCATTGAGCACGAAATCCTCTTCTTCCAGTACGTAGGTGAGCGGAATGTTGGTAGTGAGGCGGATTTCCTCTTCGAGGCCCAGAAATGCAATGTGATTGGAGCTGCGACGGCGCGTGAGGGCCAGCTCGCCATACCGGCCCACCGGCCGGCACGCTACCCGAATGCGGGGCGCGCCCTCCAGCGGCTCCACTTTCCGGATAAACATCAGCGGCTTGTAGTACCGCTCATACTGCGGGAAGCGGGGCGCAAAATCCGTGACGCGGTAGCTGCCGTCGGCCGTACTGATATCGGTCTGCAGCACGTTGGTGTTGGTCAGGTATTTCTGGTGGGAGGTGAACTCCTGGGCTGCATCGGCGGGCCGGATGCTGTATTCGCCGCCTTTCTGCTCATCCAGCAACGAGCCAAACACGAAGCTGCTGTCGAAGCGGGGCCAGCAAAGCCAGCGCACGGCCGTGTCGGTGCCAATCAGGCCCAGGAAAGCACAGTTGCCAATCAGGCCGAAATCATAGGTATGTTTTGTCATGAAGCAGGAAATTTGCCCGGCAACCTGGGGGCGTCGGGCGTCGTCTGGTAGAGGCTAGTACCCTGCCCGCCCCGTTGAGGTTGTGTCAGCCACCGATTCGTGGGGTGCGTATGCGCACCAAAACCCTGTTGTCCCGGGTCAGTTTACCAGTTCTCACCCTAGCCTTTCCTTCGTTTTGTCTTCTATCGTTACCGCTTCGCCCGCTGCCCGCAAACGCAGTAGCCATTTACCACTCTACATTACCCTGGCCTTGCTGGCCGCGCTGGCGGGCTGCTGGTTTGGCTGGCCCGCGTTTCAGGAGCAGGTTCAGGAGGCCTGGGTAGTGCTCAAGTCGGGGGAGCAGCCGCGCATTGCCGCCTGGATGCAGCAGTTCGGCTACTGGGGGCCGGTGGTGCTGGTGGTAGCCATGGTGGTGCAGATGTTCCTGTTTGTGGTAAACGTGGTGCTGCTGATTCTGGTGGCCATTCTGGCCTACGGGCCGTGGTGGGGGTCTTTGCTGGCGCTGCTGGGCGTGGTGGTGGCTTCCTCGGTGGGCTACGCGCTGGGTCGGGCCCTGGGCGACTCCTTCGTGCAGAAGCTGCTGGGCCGCAAAACCGAGCAGAAGGTACTGGACGTGGTGGACCGCTACGGGGTGTGGGCCGTCATCATTGCCCGTCTCTCCCCCGCCCTCTCCGACGACGCTATCAGCTTCGTGGCGGGCCTGGCCCGCATGGGCTACTGGAAGTTTATGACCGCCACGGTGGCCGGCGTAGTGCCGCTCATTGCTTTGCTGGCCTACTTGGGCGAAGACAGTGAGCGGCTGAAAACCGGCCTGCTCTGGGTGACAGGCGTGAGCGTGGTGCTGTTCGGAGCCTACGTGTGGTGGGACCGAAACCGGGCAAAGCAAAAATAATTTGCCTGATTCTGCGACGGTTAGCCATTTTCAATAGTTTTTTTAGCTGCTGGTATTTGCAGTAAGTCGAAAACGCACTACTTTTGCATCACCAAAACGGAAAACGACAGCCGGATTTGGATAACTGGTCCGTTCGTCTAGGGGTTAGGACTGCAGATTTTCATTCTGCCAACAGGGGTTCGATTCCCCTACGGACTACATAAGAAGCCTTCTGCTACCCGGCAGAAGGCTTTTTGTTTTTCCGGCAACTTCCTATTTCCCCAGAATTATCACAAAAACCCCGGCCGGCCGTGCAACCGGCCGGTGGGGCGGCCTACCTTTGCAGAAGCTTCCGGTGGGTCGGGAGCCGTTTTTCCTTTGTTTGCCGTGTTACACCTTTCCGGGATTCGCGGGCTGGCGGGCGTTTTCGTTACCTGTCTGCTGCTATTCTGTGCCCAGACCACCCGCGCCCAGCGCGCCCCCCTTCTGCGCGACCTGAGCCTGCGCACCGATACCACCCGCTACAGCCTCAGCCGCAATACGGTGCAGGTGCAGGGCGAGTCCCAGCTGTACTTCTATTACCGCCAGGACGACGAAACGGCCGAACTGCTGGTGTACCCGGAAACACCCGGCCGCCAGGGCCTGCGCCTGCAACGCTCCGCCGACTTCACCCTGCTCGATTCCTTAACGCCCGTGGATGGGGCCCAGTACTACCGGGCCAAGCTGCGCTTTAAGGATCTGGGCAGCAACAAGTTTCTGAGTCTGACCTTCCGCCAGCCCTCCGACTCCATTGGGTTTGCCCCGCGCTCCGAAACCGTGAAGCTGCTGCCCGTTACGCGCACCACCCTGGAGTTCCGCCCCGCGGACACGGAGCTGTTTGTGGGCGAGGAAAAGGTATTCGACCTGAGCAGCAACAACGCCAAAAACATCCGGGTAACGCCCGAGTGGACGCGCGGCCAGGACATCGACTACCGCCTGGAGCAGGAAAAAGGCGTGCTGCGCCTGCATGTGCTGCCCAATGCCCTGGGTACCCGTCAGCTCACGCTGCGCCCTCAAACGGAGCGACCCTTCCTCACCGATAACAACCGCCGCGTAACCTACGCGCTGCCGCCCATTCGCCAGGAGTTTACGGTGAAGGCCTCCCGGCTGCGGTTTTTGAGTGTGGATAAGAAGGAAATTACCCTGGATGATAACTCGCGCCGCAAGGGCGTGGAGCTGATTCTGGATAATGGCCGCACCTTCGACCTGAAGCGCACCTACCGCATCGAGGACCAGGAGGAAGCCGGCGGCACGCTGATTGCCGAGCTGTTTACGCGCCAGTACCTTACCAACGACCGGGTGCTGTGCTGGCTGCGCGTGTACAACACCCACCGCCAGACGGAAAGCTACCTCTACATCAAGGAAAACGACCTGGCCAAGTACATCACCAACTTCAATATTTCGCCCAAAACTGCCATTACGGCCGTGAGCGTGCGGCACCGGGGCGGCGACTGGACCACCAACGCTACCGTAAACCCCGGCGAAACCGTGGATGTGCGCCTGGAAGGCGAGTCGTTGAGCCGGGCCCGGTTTCACTTTGATGATGTGCGGGTGATTCCGTCCGATTCCAGCGTGAAGTCGGATGCGGCCGTGGTGTACCGGGTGCAGGTGCCCATTACCATTGATAAGCGGCGCATCACGATTTACAACGCCGGCCAGGCTACCGGCCAGAGCCTGGCGGTGCGGGAGTTTCAGCGCCCCCACCCGCTGGATTTTGTGGGCGTCACCTTTGGCGAGGCCCCACGCCCGATTACCCGCCTCAACGGTCCGGTGCTCTACGACCGGACGGTGAGCGACGTGGTATTCAGCTTTAATACCGGGGCTATTGACTCCGATAAGCAGCTCTACGGCAAGCAGTACCTTACTTTTGACATCCGGACGCAGAACGCCAAGGGCGAGCTGATTGAGATGCGCACCATCGACAACGTGGTGATTTGTCCGGATGAAGGCTCGGTGCGGGCGGCTTTTTACCAGGACAAGCAATGCCAGGTGGGCAATATCAGCCTGAACAACCTGCTTTCCTCCCGCAAAACGTATTCGCTGGACGACTGGAGCACGATTATCGTGACGGTGCGCCACAACCAGGCGCAGTATAGTGAGCCGGGCTTTACCCAGAAGCTGGAGTTAGTGCTGCAGCGCCGGGTAAAGTTTGATATCGATATCAGCTTTCCGGGCGGTTTGCTGACCAAATACAAGGGCGAGTCGAGCTTTACCTCGTTTGGTGGTATCTCCTTGGCCACGCTGGCCCAGTTCAGCTTCTACCACCCCACCAAAATCAACAAGCTGCGCCCGTACAAAGTGGGGGCCGGGTTTGTGGCCCTGAATGCCTTCAACCTGAGCCAGGATGCCAACGTGAACCGGGACCTGGGCATTGTGGTGCTGGGCTCGGTGTACCCCACCCGCTCCGACGCCAAGCTCACGTTTCCACTGTACCTGGGCGGGGGATACCTGATGAACAAGAAGTCGTTGTTCTTCCTGTTCGGGCCGGGCATCGGGATACGGTTGTAGCGACGGAAACCTGTCATTGCGAGCAGCGCGAAGCAATCCGTCCTTTATAACGCGCCAAGCATCGGCCTATGCAAAAGCCCCTGACGTCCGAGCGGATGGCAGGGGCTTTGCGGTTTTCAGGGCTCGGGGCTTCGAAAAGGACGGATTGCTTCGCGCTGCTCGCAATACCGCCTACCCTCCCGTCCCCGTACCCTCCTACCCCACCATCACGTAAAGGAACAATATGTCTGCTCCGATTATTGCCCCCGCGCCGCCAGCAACGTCCACTTCACCTTTCACGCCGCTCAAAATTCCGTTTTTTCGGATGCTCTGGGTGGCCTCGTTCGTATCGAACATTGGAACCTGGATGCAGAACGTGGGGGCCGTGGGGCTGATGACGGAGCTGACTGCCTCGCCGGTGCTGGTGGCGCTGCTGCAAACGGCCTCGGCGCTGCCCATCTTCCTGCTAAGCCTGCCCGCCGGGGCTTTGGCCGATTTGGTGGACCGCCGCAAAATGCTGCTGGCCACCCAAACCTGGATGGCCGTGGTGGCGCTGCTGCTGGCTACCGTTACGCTGCTGGGTCTAAACTCGCCCTGGCTGCTGCTCGCGCTGACGTTTCTGCTGGGGCTGGGCGGGGCGCTGAATAACCCCGTGTGGCAAACCGTAACGCCCGAGCTGGTGCCGCGCCAGGAACTGCCCCAGGCCATTGCCCTCAACAGCGTGAGCTTCAACCTGGCCCGGGCCTTCGGGCCGGCGCTGGGCGGGCTGGTAATCGGGTATTTCTCGGCGGGGGCGGCGTTTCTGCTGAACGGACTATCGTTTCTGGCGACTATCTACATGGTGTACCGTTGGAAACGGGAGCCACAGGCGACGGCCACGCTGGCTACCGAGCGGGTGGTGGCGGCCATTCGGGGCGGGGTGCGCTACGCCCGGTTTGCGCCGGCCGTGCAGCATATTCTGGTGCGGGGCGTGAGCTTCACGTTTGGGGCCAGCGCGCTGTTTGCCCTGATGCCCGCCGTGGTGGCCCGGCGGCTGCAGTTGCCCACCTCGTTTTACTCCCTGCTGCTCTCGTGCATGGGCCTGGGGGCCGTTATTGCCGCCGTGACCCTGCCCCGCCTTAACCGCCGCCTCAGCATTGACTGGCGCGTGACGCTGGCCACTTCGGCGTTTGCCGTGGGTCTGCTGGGGCTGGGCTTCGCCGATAATAAATGGCTGCTCTACGGGCTGCTCACGCTGGTGGGCATGGCTTGGATGCTGGTGCTGAATTCCTTCAGCGTGGGCGTGCAGACGGTGGTACCGCGTTGGGTGCAGGCCCGCACCATCAGCCTCTACCTGCTCACTATTCAGGGCGGTATGGCGCTGGGCTCGGTGGTGTGGGGCTCGGTAGCCCAGCAGTGGGGCCTGCCGCTGGCGTTGGGCGGGGCGGCCGGCTGGCTGGGCCTGAGCACGCTATTGGTCTTGAAATTTTCCCTGCGCAACTCGCCCGAAGCCCTCGACCATACCCCTGCCCGGGCCCGGCTAGAGCCGGTGCTGGCCGAAGAACCCGCCGCCACCGAAGGGCCCGTTATCATCACCACCACGTACCGCATTCTGCCCGAGCACCGGCCCCTGTTCACCTACCTCATGGAGCAGCTGGGCCGCATTCGGCGGCGCGAGGGCGCTATTGGCTGGGGCCTCTACGCCGACCTGGCCGACCCAACGCGCATGGTGGAATACTTCTTGGTGGAATCGTGGGAGGAGCATGAGCAGCAGCACGACCGGGGCGTAAGCCGGGATGAAGCCGCGCTGAAAAGCCAGATCCGGCCGCTCCACCAGGGTCCCGAGCCACCGCACATCACCCACCTGCTGGCCCAGCACTACCGCCCCACCGCCGCGCCGCCCGTTATGGTGCCGGGCAGCACCCGGCTGGTAGCCGGCACCGCCGGTGAGGCCACGGCTTAACAACACCCTGCGGCATCTAACCTCTTCACAGCCACAGACGCCCGCTAGGAAAAAGCCCGCCGCCAATTTGTTGGCAGCGGGCTTTACGGTGATTTAACCTGACCTTCTATCTGGTTACTTGAGGGCCGCGGCTACGGCCGTGGACAGCGGCGTGGTGGGGCGGCCAATCAGCCGGGAGAGGTGGCGGCTGTCGTCGAACAAGGCACCTTCGGCGGCATCTGCATCCCAGCTCGCAATGCCGTGGGCGAAGCCTTCGGGCACGCCGAAGCTGGCCAGCGCGGCGGCGTAGTCGGCCACGGGCAGGTTGCGGTAGGGAATGTCCTTACCGGTCTGCCGCGAAATTTCGGCGGCCAGGTCCGGCAGCGTGTAGGCTTCGTCGCCGGCCAGCTCGTAGGTTTTGCCTTCGTGGCCTTCACTGGTTAGCACAGCCACGGCGGCATCGGCAAAATCGGCGCGGGTGGCCGAGGAAATTTTACCGTTTTGGGCACTGCCGATAAAAGCCCCACCGGCCACGGCACCGCCTACCGAGCCCGTGTAGTTTTCGGTGTACCAGCCGTTGCGGAGCAGCGTGTACGCTATGCCCGAGGCCTTCAGCTCGGCCTCGGTGGCCCGGTGCTCATCAGCCAGGCTTAGCGGTGAGGTATCGGCGTGCAGCACGCTGGTATAGATGATGTGCTGCACCCCGGCCTGCCTGGCAGCTTCGATGACGTTGTGGTGCTGCTCGGCCCGCTTACCTACTTCGCTGGAGGAAATCAGCAGCAGCTTATCTACGCCAGCCAGGGCAGTGCTGAGCGTGGCGGGCTGCCCGTAATCGGCTTCGCGCACTTCCACGCCCAGGTCGGCGGCTTTGGCGGGGTTGCGCACCAGCGCCACCACTTCGTGGGCGGGTATGCGGGTTTTCAGCTTTTCAACTACCAGGCGGCCCAACTGGCCGGTGGCTCCGGTAACGGCAATTTTCATGGGTTTCATCGGTTACGTGAGGAACGCCGCAAAAGTATGTGCTATACTTACGTAAAGTAAGTACGTACAAAAAGGTAAGTATGAAAAAAGATAAATTACCTCCTGCTCTGGAAGCCGCTACGCTAACGGAAAAGATGCGGCGCGGCGACCTGCTCTCGGCCGCCTGTCCCTCGCGCACGGTGATGAAGCACGTGACCAGTCGCTGGGGCGTGCTGGTGCTGCTGGTGCTGGAGGGCGAAACCCGCCGCTTCAGCGAGCTGCGCCGGCTGATTGGGGGCGTAAGTGAGCGGATGCTGGCCCAGACCCTGCAGTGGCTGGAGGCCGATGGCCTAGTGCACCGCGTGGCTTTCGAGGTAGTGCCCCCGCACGTGGAATACAGCCTTACGCCATTGGGCCAGCAGGCCGCCCAGCACGTGCGCCGTCTCGCTGACTGGATTGAGAGTAGCGTACCCGCCATTGTCCAGCACTGGAATAAGTCCTCCGTCGATAAACTCCCCGTTTAGCGCCTCCCGAAAACTTTCCGGGGGCTTTGCGGCTTGTGTGCTCTCTCCTCTCTCTTTGCTGCTCATGAAATTACTCTACAGCTACCTTCGGAACTACTGGGGGCTGCTGGCGCTGGCGTTATTGCTGGCGGCCATCAACCAGGTATTTTCCCTGCTCGACCCCTACATTCTGGGCAAAATCATTGACCGGTACGTGTCGCCGAAGCTGAAAAGTGGCTTACACCCATCGTTCTGGGAGTTTCTGACGGGCGGCGCGGGCTGGCTGGTGCTGCAGGCGCTGGGCGTGGCGATGGTGTCGCGCATTGCCAAGAACTTCCAGGATTACTACACCAACGTCATCACCCAACGGCTGGGAGCCGCGTTGTACTCTGACGGCCTGCGGCACTCCCTGGAGCTGCCCTACCAAGTGTTTGAGGACCAACGCTCGGGCGAAACCCTGGGCAAGCTCCAAAAGGTGCGCACCGATGTGGAGAAGCTCATTCAGAGCTTTATCAACGTGCTGTTTATCTCCCTGGTGGGCATCATTTTCGTGACGTGGTACGCCCTGAGCGTGTACTGGCCCATTGCACTCGTGTATTTCCTCACCATTCCGCTGCTGGCCACGCTGAGCTTTTTTCTGAGCAAGCGCATCAAGGTGATTCAGAAAACCATTGTGGCCGAAACCACGGCCCTGGCCGGCTCTACCACCGAAAGCCTGCGCAACATTGAGCTGATCAAAAGCCTGGGGCTGGCCCAGCAGGAAACCCAGCGGCTGAACGCCACCACCGGAAAAATTCTGAAGCTGGAGCTGAAAAAGGTGCGCTACCTCCGCTCCCTATCGTTTGTGCAGGGCACGTTTGTAAACCTGATGCGCAACGTGATTCTGCTGATGCTGGTGTTTCTGGTGGTGCAGGGCATCATTGAGCCAGGCAAGTTCATCACGTTCTTCTTCTACTCCTTCGCCATTTTCGGGCCGCTGCAGGAATTGGGCACCATCATCAACATCTACCGCGAAACGGAGGCTTCCCTGGCCAACTACCAGCAGATTCTGGATACGCCGAAGGAGGTAAAGCCGGCTCATCCCAAAAACATCGGCCAGATCCAAACGCTGGAGTTCGACGACGTGCACTTCCAGCACCTCACGGCCGCTTCCCCCGCCCTCGATGGCATCAGTTTCCGGACCGAGCTGGGCCAGACCATTGCCTTCGTGGGCCCCTCGGGCTCGGGCAAAACCACGCTGGTGAAGCTCTTGGTGGGCCTGTATCCGCCGGAGCGGGGCCGCATCCTGTACAACGGCATTCCCGGCCCCGAGCTGGACCTCGATGCCCTGCGCGAGCAGATTGGCTTCGTGACGCAGGATACCCAGCTGTTTGCGGGCACCATCCGGGAAAACCTGCGCTTCGTGGCCCCCACGGCCACCGACGAGCAGTGCCTGCGCGCCCTGCGCCAGGCCGCCGCCGACTCCCTGCTGGCCCGCGCCCCGCTGGGCCTGGATACCGTAATTGGCGAAGGGGGCGTGAAGGTATCAGGGGGCGAGAAACAGCGCCTGAGCATTGCCCGGGCTTTGTTGCGCCATCCCACGCTGCTGGTATTTGATGAGGCCACCTCGGCGCTGGATTCGCTTACGGAGGAGGAAATCAGCCAGACGGTGCGGGAGCTGTCCGGCTCCCGGCAGCATATTACCATCCTCATTGCCCACCGCCTCAGCACCATCCTGCACGCCGACCGGATTTTTGTACTGGAGCGCGGCCACGTGGCCGAAGCCGGCCGCCACGAAGAGCTACTGGCCCAAGGCGGCCTGTACTACGCCATGTGGCGCCAGCAAATCGGGGAGCGGCCCCAGGCCCTGATTCGCCCGAAAGGACAGCTGGCTTAGGCTGTAGCGCGAATCCGCTGCTTTTCTCAAGACGGTGACTGCACAGTTTGCCAACCAAAAAGCCGCCGGCCCGAAGCGTTTCGGACCGGCGGCTTTTGCATAACCACGCAACAGAGCTACTGCCTCACCACCCTGGTACGAGCCACTTGCCCGCTGGCCGCGCGCCATTCCAGCAGGTACACTCCCGGCCGCAAAGCCGTAGCCGGCAGCTCTGCCCCGGTTTGCCCAGCCGGTACTGGCTGCTCCTGCACCAGCTGACCCGCCAGGTTGTAGAGGCGCAGCGTGGCGGCTTCGGCGGCGGGCAAAGCCACCCGCAGCTCCGTCCCGAACGGGTTGGGGTAAGCCGTCAGTTCGCCGGTCCCGGCTACATGGGCCGTTACCACGGCGGAGTAGTGCACGGATCCGTCTTCGTCCTGCTGCCGCAGCCGGTAGTAGCGCAGCCCGGCCACGGTCCGGTAGTCCAGATACTCGTAGGTGCGGGCGGTGGTGGAGTTGCCGGCGGCGGGCTGCCGTTGCAGCTCCTGCCACTCACCGGCCGGGTTCAGGGAAGTTTCCACCGCGAAGAAGGCACTATTTATTTCCGCCGCCGTCTGCCAGCGCAGCCGTACGCCCCCGCTCACCCGCTCGGCGCCGAAACTCACCAGCGTAACGGGCAAAGCCGACGCCAGCCGCACGTACACGGGGTTGCCGCAGCGCGGGGCGCTCAGGCTGAAGTCGATTTCGGCATTGCCGCCGGCCACGTCGTTGGTGGGGTTGAGCACCCGGTTCTGGGTGTTGGCCGCAATAGCGTAGTGCATCACCGCGCCGGGCTTGATGATATGGCCCAGCTGAATTCCGTGCCCCTGCTCGTGCAGGGCTACCGTTTCAAAATCCGTTTGTCCGCCGGTGGGCGCGGCCGGGCCGTACTGCCAGTTCCGCTCCCCATCAAAGATATAATCAGTGCCCGCCAGCACCCAGCTAATGCCACCCGCGCCGTTGGAACAGCCGGAATAGTAGGAGTACGTGACGCCCAGCACCCCGGTCGGCAGCTCGGTGGCATCATCGAAACTCACCACGTTCACGTTGTCGTTGGCCACGTTGGAGTTGATGGTGGTGGTACCAGCCGCCAGCTTGCGGTTGGCCCCTACCCCGTTCCGCCAGGTGGTCAGGGCCCGCTCAAAGGAAGCGGCGGCGGCGGTATTGGCCGCAAAATTCTGGTTGTACGTGAGCGTGTAGCCACCGGCTCCATCCCGGCTCACCAGCGCAATGGGAGCGGAAGCCCCATCGTATTCGAGGTTGGTCAGGGAATAATTCACCGTTAGCTCGGTGCTGCTCAGGCTGCTTTCCGACGTGCCGTTGGTAACCAGCAGCCGGCCCGTCCCCGCCGGCCCCGCTCCGCCCACCGTCACGGAAGGCACCCGCACCTGGATTTCGGTATCCGACCAGCTCAGGTACTCCCCGGCCAGCGGCGACACGAACGAGGTTCCGCCGTTGTTGGCGTTGCTGAAGCCCACCGTACCGCTGCCCCGCGTGGCCCCGAAGCCCGAACCGGTAATCGTCAGCACCGATTGGGTACCAGCCGTGACGGTTGTGGGGCTGAAATCATCAATAAGCGGTGCGGCGGCTGGCCGGGCCGCCCGGCTCAACCGGGCCAGCAGAGCTTCATTCGGCTGGATTTCGCGGTATGGTTTCCCGGTCTGGGCCTGCAGCACGGGGTACAGGTCCAGTGGAATGGATGCGTAGCGCCGGAATGGGTCGGCGGCGGTGGCGGTGGTCAGGTCCAGCCGGATCAGGCCCTGGGGGCCGGCCGCCAGCCGGTACCGGCCGGGCTGGCCGGGGTCAGGCTGCAGCAGGAAGATGGCCTGTTCGCCGGCGGCCAGCGTGGGCGCATTGGACACCTCCTCCCGGCGCATGCCTACGGTACCGCCTTCGGTTACCAGCAGCAGTTTCCCGGCCGGCAGCGCGCCCCGGAATACTTTAAATACGTCCAGCTCGTTAAGGGTGATGATGTGGGGGCCGGTGTCCTGGCTGCGCACGGCCTGCACCCGCGCCTCCACCACCAGCGGCGCTTCCTGCAGCCGTTGCGCCCACGACAGTGGCTCCAGCAAACAGGCCTCCTGGGCCTGCGTTGCGCCTGCCAGGGTCAGTACCAACCCAAGCGCGCCAAGCCCAACCTGCAGGAACCTTTTCCGGGACAATTGTGTTTTTTCCATGTAACTCAGAAATTTTCCCACGTTCTTTCTTCCTCTTCCACTCGCTAAGCCAGCGTATATCTGCGGCAGCGAATATACAATAATTTTGCGTAGTACTCCTCCAGCGGGCCAAAGCTACGAAACTGACAGCTCAGTATTTCCGGCAAGGTAATTGCCTATCACTACTCACACAAAAGGTACTTTTCCATGAACCACTCACGCTTTTTCCGCCGCTTTGCAGGTCTGGTACTTGCCGGGTGGCTTGTTATAACCGGATCAGCTGAAGCGCAGTCTGCTTCTACCGGCCAGCGCGACGTACTGCGCGAAATTACCGATGTAGTAGGGTTGAAACCCCGCTTTCAGCTGCGCGCTACTTCCGAGGTGCAGAACGCCGCCGCCGTGGTGTATGGGGGGCAGCGCTACCTGCTGTACAACCCCCGGTTTGTAGCCGCCGTGAACCGGGCCGGCCGCACCGACTGGGCAGGCATCAGCATTCTGGCCCATGAAATGGGTCATCACCTGAATGGACATACGTTGCGGGCCGGGGGCTCCAATCCGGCCGATGAGTTGGAAGCTGATGAATTCTCGGGCTTCGTGCTGCGGAAAATGGGGGCCAGTATGGCTGAGGCCCAGGCTGGTATGGCTGTCGTTTCCGACGATGAAGCCTCCCCGACTCACCCTGGCCGCAGCACCCGGCTTACTGCCATCAGCGACGGATGGCTACGGGCCAATCAGCAGATTGTAGCCACCTCCCGCACGGCGGCTCCTTCGGCTACTCCGGCCGTGCTGGCCAACCGCACCACTGCGCCCGTGCGCACAGTGGCGGCTACCTCGGCGGCTCCGGTGAGCGTGCTGGGCAAAATCACCTTCCGCGACAACCCCCATGAGGACTATTACCTCACCAACCGGCTGAGCGTGGTGCGTTTCGACGCTGGGGCCCAAACGGCCCAGGTGGTGGGCCGCCTCACCCGCTCCGAGAGCGTGAACTACCCCTACGTACTGGTGGATGGGCGGCAGCGCCGCCTATACGTTAGCCGGACCGGCAGCATCTTCGATACCAACGGCCGACAGGTAGCCTCCCTCTCCGACCCCTCCTAGCACCTATATATCCCCCACCACGACAGCCGGCTTCCCACAAGGGAGGCCGGCTGTCGTGGTTAATAGTTACGGATGGCGCGCTAACCCTTGGGCTTCCCGTCCCGTTGAGCTTATCATCCGTCTATCGTACCTGCTCTCCCTGATGCCTGAATTACCCGAAGTCGAAACTTACCGCCGCTTTCTGGATGAGCTGGTGGTGGGCGAAACCATCACCGCTTTTGAAGTGCTGGATGCCCACGTACTGGCCATGGAGGCCGCCACGCTGCAAACTGCCCTGGTCGGTCAAACCATTACGCGCACTTCCCGCCTCGGTAAAAACTGCTTTCTACACCTTGCCGACGGTCGGGTGCTGGTACTGCACTTCGGCATGACCGGCGACGTGGGTGCCTACCGCGACGTGGCCGATATGCCGCGTTTCACGCGGGTGGCCCTGCACCTGGGCTCGGGGCTGCGCGTGGCGTTTATTGACCCGCGCAAGTTCGGCCGCATCCGGCTGGCCGATGGCGTAGCGCAGTACCAGCAGGCCAAAAAGCTGGGTCCCGATGCGCTGGATATTACGGTAGACCAGTTGCAAACTGCCCTGGGCAAGCGCAAAACCCTGATTAAGCCCTTGCTGCTGGACCAGCGGCTGGCGGCGGGCCTGGGCAACTGGATTGTGGATGAGGTGCTGTTTCAAGCCAAAATTCATCCGGAGCGCGTGGCGTCGTCGCTGATGCCGGCGGAGGTTGGGCGTATCCACAGCGCCATGGGGCTGGTGTTGCGCACGGCCATTCAGCACGAGGCCAATTACCGGCATTTTCCGGCTAGTTTTCTGATCCATGCGCGCGAATGGGATGATTCCGCGACTCCCGGCACTGACAAACACCATTACTGTCCTCGGCACCCGCGCACTAAAATTGTAAAAACCTATGTAGGCGGACGGGCCACCTACACCTGTCCCAAGTGTCAGCCAGCACCTTAGTATCTGAATAATACCATTATACATTCAACTACCCCGCAACTACTGCTGTTGCGGGGTATTTCATTTTTTATATAATTTATCGGCATATAATCAAGAAAATGCGCCTATTATAGTACTTCTCAGATACATCATTGGAAGATACGACCAAATTAGACAACCCCCTGAACCACTACGATTTATAATTAGTTAGATTTGCACACCGGCAGTCGAAGGCAGCCGATGTAGTAGAGAAGTTGGACGTTTAATTGTGAGGCACATGCCGCAGATGTACTACGCCGCCGAGCGTGTTGTTGCACATTCACCAAAATCCGTTTTCATGAAGAAACTGCCCGTATTCCTGAGCTTGTTGGCAAGCACCCTCGTGTTTGCATCGTGCGAGAAAGAAATTGAGGAGATAAAAGATCCCGCCCAGGAAGTGGCAGCTGCCGCTGCAAATGCCCAATCAAAACCGGAGCTGTTGGCCTCCGGCCCCTGGCACTTGGCCAGCCTCACACTGGCCAGTACCGCCCCAGGGGCAACGGCTGCTCCCGCCGTTGATATTTTACCCCGCATGAAGGCCGCCCAGCGCGACAATCTGCACACCTTTAAAGCAGATGGTGGCTACGTACTTGATGAAGCTCAGCTAAAAGCTCATCCGGATGCCCCTCAGCAGATTACCGGTTCCTGGAAGCTGGCCGGCGACTCCTTGACGGTAAGCCAGCCCGATGTTACCCGCCATTTCTTCGTGGAAGAGCTTACTACTACCACTCTGCGCGTAAAGCTCACGCAGAAAGGTGAGCAGGGCGCTGCCACCACCTACACGTCCGTATTCTCGCGCTAAGCGCCTCCCTGATTTCCGCCACCGTTCAAGCAAACTGCCCCGCTGATACCAGCGGGGCAGTTTGCGTTAGCCAGCTCCTACAGGCAACCTGCAAGGACTACATCTGGCCCATTCCACCGAGCATGAACATGGCCGCACACGAGCCAAACCCAATGAGGAAAACCAGCAAAGCACTTAGAAAATAAGCAGCGGCTCCCCGTTTCAAGTGCACGAAGCCCAGCACGATATTAACCAGTGCCAATCCCAGGTACACCACTCCAAACACGATTATTGAAGCTCCATCAGTGTAAGGGGCCAACAGCCCCAGCACCAGTGCCACCCCAAGGATAGCCAGTACGTTGTTGCGCAGAATGCGGGGCGTGGCAGGACGGTCGGGTTGCATCGGGGTATCGGGATTAAGACTACTGTGGGTGCAGTCGGCAATGAGTTACGCAGTCACCGAAGCCAATCAAGCCAATCAGCAGGGCCGCCAGCAGGTATACGGCGGTTACCGAGCCCCGGTGGTGCAACAGGGCATCTGCGCCCAGTACTAGGTTAACTCCCGATATCAGAGAGGCGGCAGTTGCTGGTAGCCACTTCATACGGGTTGGCTTTTTGGTTGACGTCAGGTAGCTCCGTTCAGTGCATGCTGCCCAGGCGCAGATGCGTGGCGCAGTCGCCGAAGCCGATGACAAATACCAGCAGCGCCGCCAGCAGAAACCCAATACCGGTTTTGCTCCGTCCACTCACCAGGCAGCCAATAAAAAACAGCCCGTTCAGGTAAGCCAGCACAAAGAGCAGCATGAAAATACCCTCGTCGCCGCCGGTGAACAGCTGCCGGCCAGGGTGCAAGGCCAGCACTATCCCCAGGTTGATGAGCAGAACACGACCGATGTAATGCCTGGGGGCAGGCGTGGGTTGCGTTGGTTGTTCCATGGACAATGACTACAGCACCGGAATATCCCGCAGCACTTCCAGCTGCTGCTGTTTCTGCTCGTCGCGGTAGAGCAGGTTCATGGTTTCGAAGGGGATAATCTTGAGGTCTTTGCTCACGATGTGCACGCAGGACTTCTTGATGGCCCGCACGTCGAAGTTCCAGGCATCCATGAACTGCAGGATGATGATGCGGAACAGGTTATCGTAACCCAGATTGGGGGCCTGCACCTGCGGGAGGCAGCACAGCAGCTGGTTCATTTCGGGCAGCACGGTATCCACGGTGTTGGCCGTACTAAACAGCTTGAGCAGGTGCTGGCGCAGGCGCGGGTCCCGCTCGTACACGATGGTGTTGCCGGTGCTCTGCAGCAGGTCGGCGGGGTCGACGTAGCGGGTCAGCGGGAACACCTCCCCATCCAGCTTGAGGGCGTAGGCCATGGCCAGCGCATCGGGGTTGCAGGGCACGGGCAGCAGGTCTTCGGCCGTGAACACCGGGCTCTGGTCGATGATGCCCTGGCGCACCTCGGTGAGGCTAAGGCGGTCGGTGGCGGGGTCGAAGTGCTCGAGGCGGCCGGCGGCCTGGGTGGGCTGGAACGTGACGCCGCGCACGCACTTCTGCTTCAGGGCGAAGTCGATGATTTCGCCCATTTCGTCGTCGTTGAGGCCTTTCTGCAGCGTGACTACCAGCGTGGTGCTGAGGTTGTGCTTGTTGAGGTGCTCCAGGGCCTGGAGGCGCACATCGCGCAAATCGCGCCCGCGCAGGCTTTCCAGGACTTCTTTCCGGAACGAATCGAACTGCAGGTACACCTCAAAGGCCCCGGCGTAGGTAGCCAGGCGGGCCACAAACTCCTCGTCCTTGGCCAGGCGCACGCCGTTGGTGTTCACCATCAGGTGCTTGATGGGCTTGCGCTTGCACATATTCAGAATTTCCCAGAACTGCGGGTGCAGGGTGGGCTCTCCGCCGGATATCTGCACCACGTCGGGCTCCCCCTCGTTTTCCACCAGCACGTCTACCATGGCTTCCACTTCGGCCAGGGTGCGGTGCCGGCCGTGCAGGGGGCTGCTTTCGGCGTAGCAGGTGGGGCAGGTAAGGTTGCAGCGGTCCGTAATTTCGATGACGGTGAGGCACGAGTGCTGCTCGTGGTCGGTGCAGAGGCCGCAGTCGTAGGGGCAGCCGTAGTGGGTGGCGGTGTTGAAGCGGCGGGGCGTTTCGCTGGGCTTCACGTAGTTGCGGATGCTCTTGTAGTACTCCACGTCGGTGGCAATGAGCACGCGCTGGCGGCCGTGCTCGGGGCAGCGTTTGAGCATGTACACGTTGTCATCCTCGAACACAATTTTGGCTTCCACCCGCCGCAGGCAGTGGGGGCACAGGCTCAGGGTGAAGTCGTAGTAGGTATAGGGCCGTTCGGGCATATCCGGGCAGGGTGAGGTAGCAGGGAAAGGATGCGGGCGGAAGGTCTGATAAATTTTCAGAATTCCTGCTACCCGCCCCGGGTGGCCCGGGCAGCAACCAAACTCAACCGTTTGCGGTATCATACCGCCTCCCGCTTCACTTTTCTCCCTTCACCTTACCCCCTCCGATGGAAACCAAGTCGCCCTGGGAGGCCGCGTTGTATTCCGTGGACCCTTCCCTGCGCTATATGATCTGGCTGTACGAAATGCCTACCTGGCTGCTGGCCCTGCTGATTGTGGGCCTGACCGTTGTGGTGTCTTTGCTGGGGCTCTACGTTACGCACCGGCGGCTGCACTCCAGCCGCATGGCCGCGCTTATCGACAACGGCACCGTGGGCTGGTTTTTCTCGGGTGTTACCGTGCTGT
Organism: Hymenobacter sp. 102; assembly: GCF_049949205.1. Taxonomy (NCBI): domain Bacteria; kingdom Pseudomonadati; phylum Bacteroidota; class Cytophagia; order Cytophagales; family Hymenobacteraceae; genus Hymenobacter; species Hymenobacter sp. 102. Next base: position 243,052 of record NZ_CP188172.1, on the reverse strand, counting down.
ACGGCCTCACGCTGGGCCTGCTCACGGTGGCCACCTGGCAGAACTACTCCGATGCCTCGGGCATTGCCTCCCAGGAAGCCGCCCAGCTGGCCGTGCTCTACCGCGACCTGAGCGGTTACCCCGACAGCGTGGGCCCACCCCTGCAACGCGAGCTGCGCGAGTACACCGAGTTCATTGTGGAAAAATCGTGGCCGGCCCAGCGCCGGGGTATGGCCAATGACACCGAGCGGGCCGTGCTGACGGATTTTCAGCTGAAGCTGCTGCGTACCAACGTGAACAGCCCCGCCCAGCAGGTGCTGCACGGCGAGGCCATCGGCACCTTCAACCGGCTGGTGGAGCTGCGGCGGCAGCGCATCGAAAGCATTGGCAACGGCGTGCCGGGAGTGTTATGGGCGGTAGTGCTGCTGGGGGCCGTCGTCACCATTGCGTTTTCCTATTGTTTCGTGGTGGAAAATCTACGTTTTCACGCCCTGCTCACCGGTATGCTGGCCCTCATGGTAGGCCTGATGATCTTCCTGATTGTGGCCCTGGACCACCCCTACCTGGGCGACGTGAGCGTAACGCCCGACGTGTACCAGGTGGTGCTGGACAAGGTGATGGTGCCCCTCAAAGCCCTGCCCAAAGCACCGTAAAGCCCACCGGCCGGAAGGCAGTATCCTGAAAGCCTGACCACCGGCCCCGACGGCAAATCATGCATTGCCCGCGGCGACACCAAGCGCTTTGTGCAGCCGGTGTAGCGCTCCGGCGCACCCACCCGGGCGAGGTGCAACTGCCCGCCCCGGAAACCTCGTTTTCGGGGCGGGCAGTTGCACTTCAGGGGGTTTCCCAATACTCCTTTACCTGGCGCTGCTGCTGCTCGGTGAGGTGCAGCCGGGAGCTGAGGGCGGCCCACTGCGGATGCGGGTACTTCCGAATAGCCGCCTGCAGGCATTCCTGCATCCAGGCCCGATGCCCCTGTTCGGGCAGTTGAAAAACCTGCTCGAACAGGGCTACCGTTTCGGCACGTGGGTAGCGGGCCAGCCCAAGCCCACTGTGTTGGCGCGGCCCATGCGGGAGTGCCGCGCCTTTGCCAGCCCGGCCCACGTGGCCGCCGACAGCCGCTGCGCCCGGCAGGCCGGAGCCAGCAGGAGTACCCCTGCCAGCACCAGTATCATCCGATACACGTTCATCGCGCCCCCTTCCATCAGACCAGCTGCCCGGCGGCTTCAGCAGTTCGCCGCCGGGTAAGCCGCCAGTCGCGGGCCCAGAGCCAGGCGTAGTAGCCCAGGCCGGCCACGCAGGCCCACTGGATGGCAGTGAGGCCCCAGCCGGCCGGCGCGGGCGTGGGTTTGAGGAACTCTACCAGCAGCCGGAACACAAGGTAGCCCACCATAAAAAACCGGAACCGCCAGCCGTTGGGCAGCGGGCCCCGCCGCTCCGTAAGCCACAGCAGGGCCGCCAGCAGCAGCAGCCACCCCATTTCGTAGAGGTTGGTGGGGTGGCGCGGCACGCCGTCGCCAAAGTTGATGGCCCAGGGCAGCGTGGTAGCCGTGCCGAAGGTACCATCCTCCAGGCCCGAGAAGTGGCAGCCCAGCCGCCCGATGCACATGCCCAGGATGACGGGGTACACCATCAAATCACCGCTGGAGGTGGTGACGCCGAGGCGTTTCTTGGTCAGCTCCACTCCTACCAGCCCGCCCAGCAGGCCGCCCACAATGGTTTTGTTGGTGAAGTAGTACAGCCAGCCGCCGGGTGGGTGCAGCAGCAGTTCCGGGTGTTCCAGCAGCCCCAGCACCCGCGAGCCCAGCAGCGCCCCGGCCGCACAGCCCACAAAAATCCAGAGGCGGTTTTCCTCCGAAATTGGGTCGTGGGTGCGGCGGCGCAGGTGCTGGTACACCCGAAACCCGAGGCTGTAGGCCAGCACCTCCAGCACCAGATGCACCGGCAACGCCAGCGGCCCCAGAGTAAGATGAACGGGATAAGTCAACGAAAAGCGGATTGAGTGCAGAAGGAATAAACCCAGCGGTAATGATAGAAAAAACCCGCCAGCCTACACTTCGCCCACAGCCGCATCATACCAGAACGTTGTGCAGAGGCCGGGGGCCGAAGCATCCCGCCTGCTGACATCTGGATACCTCCACAACATCAGCACGCAAGATGCCTCGGCCTCTGGCCTCTGCACTCTGCACAACGCTCGGTTACACACCTAACCACCCAACCACCTATCTACCCAGCCAACTCACTGCTCGTTATTCTGCCCTTCGGCGTGGCGGGTAAGGGCGGTGAGGGGAGAGTGGGTCAGGGATGATTCGGACTCGTAGCCAAAGCGCCGCTCGTTGCCCAGCTGCCGCTCGGTGGGGCCGGGCAGGGCCCGGTTGGCCCAGCTGAGCAAATCGGCGGTGGTGCCGGGCAGCAGGCCGTGGAAGCCCGCCAGCAGCTTGGCCGGCAGTCCCAGAATCACCTCGGCGTCGCCGCGGCGGCAGGCGTTCCAGATTTCGCGCCCGGCCCGCTCCGCATCCATGGAAATGGCCGGCAGCGAATCGGCAATGCTGAACCAAGCGTACTCCTTTTGGTGCTGGCCTTTGATGGTAGCGTTGCGGGGGCTGCCCGTGCGCATCAGGCCGGGGCACACGGTGGTTACCCGGATGCCATACTGCAACAGCTCGGCCCGGAAGCCTTCGGAAAGGCCCACTAAGGCAAACTTACCGGCGCTGTACGGCACCAGATGGGGCACGGCCACCTTGCCGCCCACCGAGGCAATATTCACAATGCGGCCTTCGCCCCGGCGACGCATATCCGGCAATACGGCCTGCATGGCATGCAGCGGGGCCCAGAAATGCACTTTCAGCGAATCCTCGTAGTCGCGCACCTCCATGTGGTCGAGGGCTCCCACGCTGATAACCCCGGCGTTGTTGATGAGCACATCAATGGCGCCCAGGCGCTGCTGCACTTCGGCTACCAGGGTGCGCACTTCGGTGGCTTCGGTCAGGTCGCGGGCCAGGGCCAGCACCTCGGCTCCGTCTTCGGCCAGCTCTTGGCGGGCCCGCTCCAGTTCTTCGGCGTCGCGGGCGCAGATGGCCACGCGGGCCCCCTCGGCCACCGCCTGCCGGGCCAGAATCAGGCCCAGCCCCCGCGAGCCGCCCGTGATGAGTACTACCCGACCAGCCAAATCATACGAGCCGCGGCGGTGCACGTAGAGCGTAGCGGCCAGCAAACCAATAGCGCTGGCAGCGGCCACCAGCAGGGAGTTGCGCGTATCGGACTTCATACCAAGAAGGATTAGGGGAAGGACTGCAGTGTTGTAAGGGAATGCCCGCGGAAAGGTTACGCCGTATATATCCGGCCTAACGAATATTTTTCTGCTGGCCGGGAAATAGAACCGCCCGTTCAGGCGTTGTGGCAGTCAGTTTCCCAAAAACTGGCACCATCTTTACTGTTGCAAACCCACCCCGGCAATTGTCGCCGGGTTCGTTTTTGTTGCTTTCCCTATGAAGATTTCTCTGCTAGTGGCTCTACTCGCGCTGACTGCTGCTCCTGCGGCGCTAGCCCAAACGGCCCCTCGCCCCAAACCTGCCAGCAAGCCTGCCGCATCTGCCAGCCGCCCGGCGGCACCCGTCCTCAATGAGCAGCAAATTGCGGCTCGGGCTAATGGCCTTACAGACAATATGCAAAAGGCCTTGGGCCTGAATCCACAGCAAATTGAGAAGGTGCGCCAGATTAACCTGATCAGCGTACGGGGCGTGGAAACTGCCCGCCAAACCTATCGCCAGGACGTGCGCAAGATGGCCGCCGTGGTGGACGACATCGGGCAGTCGCGCCTCGAAATGCTGAAAGAAACCCTAACTCCCGCTCAGTTTGATAAGTACCAGCGGAAACGGGAAGAGAAAATGGGCGTTCCGAATACGCAAGGTGCCCAGGGCACTGCCGCTCCTGGCCTGCCCAACCGCTACGAGGAATAGCGACACCTCACCAGAAGGCCGCATCTTTTAAACAGATAGCCCCTGACGATATTTCTCGTCAGGGGCTATCTGTTTAAAAGATGCGCAGAGTTTCCGCATTCAGGGAGCTACCATCTGCCAGCTCAGCTTCAGAATGAAAGCACTGACCACTACCAGAAACAGCCCGCGCACAAAGCCGGTGCCGTGGCGCAGGGCCAGATGAGCGCCCAGCGTGGAGCCGATGATATTACTGACGGCCATGGGCACGGCGGCAGCCCATAGAATCTGGCCGGTGTAGGCGAAGTAAGCCAGGGCCGCCAGGTTCGTGGCAATATTCACCAGTTTGGCCGAGGCGGAGGACGTAAGAAAATCGTAGCCAAACAGCCCCACGAAGGCAAACAGCAGAAACGAGCCTGTTCCCGGCCCGAAAAACCCATCGTAGAACCCGATGATCATGCCCACCAGTGCGCCATACAGCGGCTCCCGCCGGGGCGGCAGTCGGGGCGCGTGCAACGAGCCAAAATCCTTACGCCAGAAGGTGTACACGGCAATTACCACCAGCAGCCCCAGCACCAGTTTCGGCAGCAGTTCCTGGGGCAACTGGCTTACCACCCGCGCCCCCAGAAACGAGAACACGCCCGCCACCACGGCCGCGGGAGTCACCGCCTGCCACTGAATGGGCACCTGCCCTGCGTAGCGCCGGAACGCCGCCGCCGTACCCAGCAGAGACGACACCTTGCCCGTACCAAGAATGGTGGGAGTGGGTGTACCTTTCAGCAAGAGCAGCATGGCAGGCAGCTGAATCAGGCCGCCACCGCCCACAATGGCATCCACCAGCCCCGCCAGAAAGGCCGCCCCGCACAAAAAACCCAGCGTCAACGTCGAAATCATATGGCCGCGAAGATAGGGCCCTGACATTCCCGGTAGGGCAGTTCCAGGGCTTTTCTTTCTCTACTGGGCACACGCCCGGTGGCCCGCGCCTACTTACCCGGGGCAGCCCCGGAATGATCGGCTACCGGGCCGCCGGGAGCCTCCCGGGGCCGGGGTGGACCGAAAAACAACTGGTAGAATCCCAGAATACGGCGCTTCTCCAGCAAAAAGAACAGCACCGTGCACAGCACTGTGGTAGCCACAATTACGGCGAAGGTGATGGTCTGGATAGTGGCTCCACCGGGCATACCGCGCTGGGCGGGCAGCGTGGCCAGCACCGCCGCCCCCAATCCTTTGGGAATCATAATGCTCATGAGGGCCATATCGAACTGCGGGGTGGTTTTATCGGCGGCGGCCAGCACCACCGGAATACGTACTACAAACAGTACCAGCGCCATGCCCACGCCCAGCGCAATCAGTTCCGGATCATCGAGCACGATGGACAGGCCCACGTACACGAAGAAGAACGTACGCAGCAGAAACACGATTTCGGCGAAGAAATCCTTTTCCACGGTGGTCAGCTCCACCGTCTGGTCGGGCAGTACCGGGCGCAGCCAGCCCCGGCGCAGCAGGGGTAAGTTGCCCAGTGTAATGCTGAAAAACAGCACCGCAATGGGGCCGCTGAATTGTAGCAGTTCCACTACCCCATACAGGATAAAGGCAAAGGCCGGCGTTGAGAAGCGGGTTTTCAGCAGCGTGGGCACCTTGCTCAGCAGCGTCAGCCACACGTAGCCGCCACCGGCCCCGGCCAGCAGCGCCCCCACCAATGCCACCAGCAGCTGACTAAACAAGCCGGCCACGTTCAGGGTAGCACCCGTGGAAAAGCTGATGAGAGCAATGGGAATGCCCAGCGTGTACACGTCGCTGAAAGCCGATTCCATGACCAGCGTGGTGGTCGTCTGGGGCAGAATGTGTACCTCCCGGGCCAGCGTGGTGACTACCGCCGACGAGGTGCCGCCCAATATGGTGCCCAGAATCAGAGAGCTGAGAAAATCCAGGTCAGTCAGCCATTGGGCCAGCGCCGACACCACCAGTGCCGTCACGATGAAATTAAGCGTGGTAAGGGCCGCCGTGCCGCGCAGGGCCGAGCGCAACTGGTTAAAGCGTACCTCCAGCCCGCTCTCAAACAGAATGAATACCAGCACCAGGTTGGTGAATACCCGCCCTGCCCGCCCGAAAGCGGTGGGGTCAATCAGGTGAAATACCGGCCCCAGCAGCATACCCACCAACAGCAGGCCTACCACATCGGGCACTTTGGTACGCTGAAATAGCTGGGCTAGGTAGTGCCCCAGAAAAATCAGGAACCCAATAAGGATGATCAGTAACGGAGTCGTCATGCGAGCGAAAGCGCGGTACCGGGTGTGGCGGCACGAGCATCTGCCCTACGGCAACCGCCGCCGCCCACCCCACCGGCGGCCCAATATAGCGGCCAGGTCGGCCCCACTGGCAATAAACTATTCGGGCACCGGAACCAAAGTAACTACCCGGCTTGTATACATGAACAAATGATCATACATTTGCATACCGTATGGCACCGCTCCCCGCTCCCGTTGAAATGAACCTGTCCATCGAAAAGATGGAGAAGGTGGCTTTTATCCTCAAAACCACGGCCCACCCCACCCGCATTGCTATTGTGCAGCTGCTGGCGGCCCAGGAAAGCCTGTCGGTAAACGACATTAGTGAGCGGCTGCACATTGAGCAGAGCCTGGCCTCCCACCACCTCTCAGGCATGAAGCTGAAAGGTATTCTGAGCAGCTCCCGCGACGGCAAAAACGTGTTTTACTCCCTGAAAATGCGCGAAGTGGTGGATGTGATTCAGTGCATTGCCGCGTGCACATTCCTGTAGCGGACTTTTTTTTGCCGCAACACATGAACAATCATTCATAACTACATACGTTCAGTTTTTCATGTTACACGCTGCCGGATACCTCGCTGCTGTTTTTATTGGCCTTTCCCTGGGCATTCTGGGTGGGGGCGGCTCCATCCTGACGGTACCCGTGCTGGTGTACCTAATGGGCGTGAGTCCGGTGCTGAGTACGGCCTACTCTCTGTTTGTAGTGGGCACCACTTCGGTGGTGGGGGCCTCGGGCTACTTTCGCAAGGGGCTGGTGTCGCTGAAAACGGCGCTGGTGTTTTTGCTGCCCTCGTTGGCGGCGGTATTTGCGGTGCGGCGGCTGGTGGTACCGGCCATTCCGGCGGAGTTGTTTACGGTGGGCGGGCTGGTGGTTACCAAAGATCTGCTGGTGCTGGTGGCCTTTGCCGGGCTGATGGTGGTAGCCGCTGCTTCCATGATCCGGCGCCGGGGGCCGGAAATGCCGCTGCCCCCTGACAGGCAACTGCCCTTCAACTACCCGCTGGTATTGGGCATTGGGCTGGTGGTGGGCACGCTCACGGGCTTTGTAGGGGCGGGCGGCGGCTTCCTGATTATTCCGGCCCTGGTGCTGGGCGCCCGCCTGCCCATGAAGCTGGCCGTGGGTACGTCCCTGGTCATTATTGCCCTGAATTCCCTGATTGGCTTCATTGGCGACCTGAGCGCGGGGACGCCGGTTGCCTGGCCGTTTCTGCTGGGGTTTCTGGCGTTTGCCCTGGCGGGCATCGTGGCGGGCACCTCCCTGGCCCGCTTCATTCCCGGCGACAGGCTCCGGCCGGCTTTCGGGTGGTTTACGCTGGCCATGGGCACATTTATTCTGGTGCGGGAGCTGGTTTTGTAAACGTTTTGCGGACCTGCTCCGGCAGTTTCGGCATTATTCATTTTCCTCTCTAGTTGCTTTCTGTCATGAAAATCGAGCAGTTTGAAGACAAGGGCCTGGCCCATTTTTCCTACGCCATTCTGAGCGAGTGCGCCCGCGAAATTGTGCTCATTGACCCGGCCCGCGACCCGCAGCCGTACTACGATTTTGCCCGGGCCCACGAGGCGCGCATCGTGGCTGTTATCGAAACGCACCCGCACGCTGATTTCGTGAGCAGCCACCGGGAAATTGCCCAGACAACCGGGGCCACCATCCGGATTAGCAAGCTCGTGGGGGCCGATTATCCGCACCGCGCATTTGACGAGGGCGACTCGTTCAGCAGCGGCAAGCTCACCTTCCGGGCCCTGAATACGCCTGGCCACTCCCCTGATTCCATCAGCATCGTGCTCAGCCGCGAGGAGCAGGACGTGGCCGTTTTTACCGGCGATACGCTGTTTATCGGCGACGTGGGCCGGCCCGACCTGCGCGAGAAGGCCGGCAACCTGAAGGCCCAGCGCGAGGACCTGGCCCGGCAGCTCTACCACTCACTGCGCGACAAGATCCTGCCCTTGGCCGATGCCGTGCTGGTGTACCCGGCCCACGGCGCGGGCAGCCTCTGCGGCAAGGCCCTGAGCGGGGCCAACAGCAGCACCATCGGCGACGAGAAATTCGGCAACCCCATGCTGCGAAAAATGAGCGAGGCGGAATTTGTGCGCGAACTGCTCCAGGACCAACCGTTTATTCCGAAGTATTTCGGTTACGATGTGGCCCTGAACAAAGCTGGTGCCCCGGCCTTTGCGGCTGGCGTGCAGCAGGTGCCGCGCCTGGGGGCTGGTGCAGCCCTGCTGCCCGGCGCGGTGGTGGTGGATGCCCGGCCCGAGGCAGAATTCAAGCAAGGCCACACCGCAGGAGCGCTTAACATTCAGCAAGGCGGCAAGTTTGAAACCTGGCTGGGCTCCATCGTCGGGCCCGAGGAGCGGTTCTATCTGATAGCCCCCGACGAAGCCACCCGGGAAGACCTGATCCGCAAAACGGCCAAAATCGGCTACGAGGCCCTGCTGCTGGGGGCAGCAGTAGGCACACCGGATTCGGCCGCTACCCTGCCGCGGCTCAATGTGGGGCTGTTCCGTCAGCACCCGGGGCAGTTCACCATCGTGGATATCCGCTCGGCCACCGAGCACCGCAACGAGCCGCTGTTTGCCGGTTCGCTCCATATTTCGCTGCCCGAGCTGCGCGAGCGGGCCCTGGAAATTCCGGCCGGTAAGCCCGTGGTAGTGCATTGCGCCGGCGGCTACCGCTCGGCGGCGGGCAGCAGCATTGTGGCTGCTGCGTTGCCCGGGGTGCCCGTTTTCGATTTGGGCGAAGCCGTCAAGTCGTTTTTTTAATTCTCGCTTTTTCTCTTGCCTGATGTTTGACTTCCTGAAACCCAAGTCCTCCGCCTACCAGAACCTGAGCCCCGAGCAGTTTGCGGAGGCCTTGCGCCAGCCCGGCGCACTGCTGCTGGATGTACGACGGCCCGATGAGTTTGCTCGCGGCCACCTCCCGGGTGCTCTCAACGTAGAGGTTACCGCCTCGGATTTTGCCCAGCGCGTGGCCACTCTCAACCCTGACCGGCCCGTGTGCGTGTACTGCCGCAGCGGAGCGCGTTCGGCCACCGCCGCCCGTCAGCTCAGCCAAGCTGGTTTCTCAACCGTAGCCCACCTGGTGGGCGGCATCCTCGACTGGCCCGGACCGCTGGTGCAGTAGCTCGGGGTAGAGACGCGACACTTTGCGTTTCGGTGCGCTTCCGGGCCGTTCACCGCATTTCTCCGCTACCAGGTTTTTCCTCATTTTCCTTTTTCAGATGGAATCTTCCGCTGCCGATAAGGCGCATTGGGAAAAGATATACACCCATAAGCAACCTCAGGAGCTAAGCTGGACGCAGCCGGTGCCTGCCACTTCCCTGCAGTTTATCGAAGCCTTCCACCTGCCCCGGGAAGCTCCGATTATTGACGTAGGCGGCGGCGACAGCCGGCTGGTGGATTACCTGCTGGCGGCCGGCTACCTCAACCTCACGGTGCTGGATATTTCCGGGGCGGCTTTGGCCCGGGCGCAGCAGCGGCTGGGCGAAGCCGCCCGGCACGTGCGCTGGCTGGAAACCGATGTGCGCGCGTTTGTGCCACCCACCCGGTATGCCCTCTGGCACGACCGGGCCGCGTTTCACTTCCTCACCACCGCCCCGGAAATAGCTCAATACCTGCAGCTGGCCCGCACGGCTGTGGTACCCGGGGGCTACCTGACGCTGGGCACATTTTCGCCGGCCGGCCCTACCCGGTGCAGTGGCCTGCCCATCCGTCAGTACAGCGAGGCCACCCTCACGGCCGAATTGCATACCGGCTTCCGGAAGCTGCGCTGCCTCACCGAGGACCACCATACCCCTTTTCACACCACCCAAAATTTTCTATTCTGCTCCTTCCAACGCCAGCCGGCTTTGGTGGCCTGACGTTCTTTTTTCCCATTGTTTATGCTTGATTTGCTTCGCCAGCCCTGGCCCTGGTACGTGGCCGGGCCGCTCATTGGCCTTACGGTCCCGGCTCTGCTGCTGCTCGGCAACAAAGCCCTGGGCATCAGTAGCTCACTACGCCACATTTGCGCCGCCTGCGTGCCCGCCGGCCTGCCCTTCCTTACCTACAACTGGCGCCAACAGGCCTGGAACCTGTGGTTTGTGCTGGGCATTACCTTGGGTGGCCTGCTGGGCTACCGCGTGCTGGGCCACCCCGAGGTTATTGCCATTTCGGCCGCCACCGTGCGCGACCTGCGGGCCGAGCTCCACCTCACCGATTTTTCCGGCCTATTGCCCCGGGAACTGTTCGCCCTGCAAAACCTGAGCAGCTGGCGCGGCTGGGTATTTATGGTGCTGGGCGGCTTCCTGGTGGGCTTCGGCACGCGCTACGCCGGCGGCTGCACCTCGGGCCACGCTATTTCGGGCCTCTCCAATCTGCAGTGGGTGTCACTGGTAGCCGTTATCGGCTTTTTTGCGGGCGGCCTGTTCATGACCTGGGTGGTATATCCGCTGTTGTTTTAGAATAGATTCTGGATACGGGATGCAGTCAGGCAAGTGAAGCTGCTTGGAAAGTCCTGTTGAAACACATATGCCCTCCTGCTGCGCCCAGCCGAAGCATCTCTACCGCTTCAGTGAACAACGCAGACAAAGCGGTTGATGCTTCGGCTGGGCGCAGCGGGACCGTCAAATGATTTTCTACGCGGCTTATGTATAGAATGCGCCAACGGTCAATTCTACACTTCTCCGTCCCTTATCATCAGGGCTACTAAGTCTCCAAAATGAAAAACTTTAAATACCTGGTGCTGGGTACGCTGTTTGGCGTTATCCTGACCAAAAGCGAAGTAGTAAGCTGGTTTCGGATTCAGGAAATGTTCCGGTTCCAGAGCTTTCATATGTACGGCGTTATCGGCTCGGCCATTATTGTCGGCATTCTGTCTATTCAGCTTATCAAACGCAACCGTCTGCGCACCATCAGTGGGGAGGCAATCAGCCTGCCCGACAAGCAGTTCAGTCATGGCGTCTGGATTGGGGGGCTGCTGTTTGGGCTGGGCTGGGCCATTACGGGGGCATGTCCGGGCCCCCTGTTTGCGCAGCTGGGCAGTGGAGTACCGGCCGCCGCCGTGATGCTTCTGGCGGCGCTGGCCGGCACCTGGACCTACAGCGCCCTGCGCGACAAGCTGCCGCAATAAACCAGCCCCCGCCGCCTACCTTTACACGCCCTTTCCCGCTGTTATGTTCGGTCCCGACCCCGCCACCCGCTACCCACTGCCCCACCACCGCAAGCTGGTATTCCTGAAAAACCTCGTGACCCGCCCTTCCATTGAGGTGGGCGACTATACCTATTACGATGACCTGGACGACCCCGCCAACTTCGAGCGGAACGTGCTTTACCACTTTGATTTTATTGGTGACCGGCTCCTCATTGGCCGGTTTTGCGCGCTGGCCTCGGGAGTGAAGTTCATCATGAACGGCGGCAACCACGAAACGGCCCCGGTGTCCACGTTTCCGTTCGCTATTTTTGGCGGGGGCTGGGAAGCCGCCATCCAGGGGCAGTCGGTGGCTGAGAAGTATCCTTCCCGGGGCGACACCGTGGTGGGGCATGATGTGTGGATAGGCCACGAAGCGACCATTATGCCGGGTGTGCACATCGGCAACGGGGCCATTGTGGCCACCAAAGCAGTAGTAACGGGCACCGTGCCGGCTTATGCCGTAGTGGCCGGCAACCCCGCCCGGGTGGTACGCTACCGGTTCGACGAGGACACCATTGCCCGCCTGGAAAAGCTGGCGTGGTGGCACTGGCCGGCCGAGAAAATCACTCGCCACCTAGCCCTGCTCACCGCCCCCATGCCCAACCTCGACGCCCTGGAGCAGGCCCGGTAGGTCTGATTCCCGCAGCCGGCAGCGCCACCCGGGCACGCCCACGCCACTCGGGAGGGTGCTGGGCCGATGCGGCAGCACAAGCTGCACAGTTCATAGCTGCCGAGAGGCGGTGGTAAACCAACCGGTCCGTTCCGTGGTTATACACGCTATGAATTCCACTGACCACACTTCCCCGATTATACAACTCAGCGTGCTCGATCAGTCGCCGGTGCCGCTGGGACGCACTCCGCGCGAAGCCTTGCAGCACACCGTAGAGCTGGCCCGCCTGACGGACCGGCTGGGCTTTGTCCGTTTCTGGGTATCAGAACACCACAACACCCGCACCCTGGCCGGTTCCGCTCCGGAGGTACTGCTGGCCCGCCTGGGAGCTGAAACCCAGCACATCCGGCTGGGCTCGGGCGGCGTAATGCTCCCCCATTACTCGGCGCTGAAGGTGGCCGAGAACTTCCGCCTGCTCGAAGCTCTCTATCCTGGCCGCATCGACCTGGGCATTGGGCGCGCTCCGGGCACCGACCGGATTACAGCCCACGCCCTCAACCCCCACAACGCTTTCCGGGACGAGGATTTTGCTGAGCAGCTAATGGATCTGCGGGCCTTTCTGCGGGACGAAGTAGTGGAGGACACCATTCATGCCAAGGTAAAGGCAGCTCCGTTTGTGGATACCGTGCCGGAAATGTGGCTTCTTAGCTCCAGCGGACAAAGCGGGTTGTTTGCGGCCCACGTGGGTGCGGCCTTCAGCTTCGCCCACTTCATCAACCCCAACGGCGGCCCCCGCATGGTGCAAACGTACCGGGAACGGTTCCGGCCCTCGCCCGAGCTGGCCGCGCCTCAGGCTAACGTGGCCACTTTCGTAGTGTGCGCCGATACGGCTGCTCACGCCCAGGCCCTGGCCGACAATCTGGCCCTGCAGATGCTCAAGCTCGAAACCGGCCAGTACACGCCCATCGAGGCCGTGGAAACGGTGAACATCGGCCACCTCTCCGCTGATTTGCAGGCCCGCCTGGCATACCATCATACCCGCATCGTGAGCGGCACGCCCGATAAGGTGAAGGCTGAGCTGGAAGCCCTGGCTGCCGCCTACGGCGTGAATGAAGTGGTAGCCGTTACCATCACCCACGACTTCGACGACCGGCTCCGCTCCTACGAGCTGCTGGCCGACGCTTTTGCCCTTTCCCGCCAGGCCACTCTGCCCCCCGTGGCCCAGTTCGTGTAATAACGCCCACCGTGGTGCCACACCTCCCGGTTATGGTCACCTTGCCACTAACCGGCGTCCGTATGCTCCACGGTACTGTCCCTGTTGAGTACTCATACACAACGCTACTGGTACACCTCGACACGCCCTGGCCCATTCGCCAGGGCGTTTTTTGTAGCCTTTTCGCCTTCAACGTATTAGATCGGGTGAATGGGGCCGTTGACAGGCAGCGTGGTCAACAAGGGGTACTAATGCCCGAATTATGTAAGAACCGAAGGCCCCCTAAGCTGGTCAATTAGCGTACAGTTGAGCCGGTTGCCCTTTTTTGCGGCAGCAGCCTCCATCTGTTCTTCATTCACAAGGCCTTACGTTAGGCATCTCACACTGCCTTTCTTACCCCCAATTAACTCCCCATGCTGCACATCAGTCACGACAAGACCGACACTACGAGTTTCGACATGCAGGGTAAATGCCCGTTCGGCGGCGACCGGATAGGCGGGGCTACGGGCACGCCCCCCACCCTCGCCGACTGGTACCCCAACCGCTTAAAGGTGGAGCTGCTGCACCAGAACAGTCCCCAGGCGAACCCACTGGGTGAGGATTTCAACTACGCCGAGGCTTTCAGCCGCATTGATCTGGAGGCATTGAAGCAGGAAATCAAGTCTTTCCTAACAACTTCCGTGGACTGGTGGCCATCCGACTACGGCAACTATGGCCCGCAGATGATCCGGATGGCCTGGCACTCGGCCGGCACCTACCGCATTGCCGACGGCCGCGGCGGCGCGGGCCAGGCCATGCAGCGCTTTGCCCCCATTGAAAGCTGGTGGGACAACGGCAACGTGGATAAGTCGCGCCGCCTGCTGTGGCCCATCAAGCAGAAGTACGGTAGCTCCCTTTCGTGGGCCGACCTGATTGTGCTGACCGGCAACTGTGCCCTCGAAATCATGAACTTCCCTACCTACGGCTTCGCCGGGGGCCGCGAGGACGCCTGGGAGGCCGACAACGCCGGCTACTGGGGTCCGGAAGTAATCCATGACCTGCGCACCGCCGAGGCCCCCGACAAGATGGTGAACCGGGACAAGCGCTGGCGCGGCCAGAACGGCGACGCCAACTACGACCTGGAAAACCCGCTGGCCGCCTCGCACCAGGCCCTTATTTACGTGAACCCCGAAGGCCCCTACGCCGACGGCGACATCATGGGCTCGGCCCGCGACATCCGGGTAACCTTTACCCGCATGGCCATGAACGACGAGGAAACCGTAGCCCTGATTGCCGGCGGCCACGCCTTCGGCAAGAGCCACGGCATGGTTCCGTCGAAGGAAATCGGGATGCCGCCCGAAATTGCCCCGCTGGAGCAGATGGGCCTGGGCTGGCACAACCCCGTAGGCGCGGGCAACGCCGAACATACGATGACCAACGGCATCGAAGGCAGCTGGACCCAGAACCCCACCCAGTGGGACAACAGCTACCTGGAAAACCTCTTCGGCCACGAGTGGAAGCAGACCCGCAGCCCCGCCGGTGCCCTGCAGTGGACACCCGTGGACGACAATGCTCCCCGCACGCCCGACGCCCACATCCCCGGCAAAACCCACGCGCTGATGATGATGACCACCGACCTGGCGCTGAAGGAAGACCCCGAGTACCGCAAGGTGTGCGAGAAGTTTCTGAACGACTTCGACGCCTTCACCCAGGCCTTCTCCAAGGCTTGGTATAAGCTTACCCACCGCGACATGGGGCCCCGGGAGCGGTACCTCGGCCCCGAAAAGCGCAACGAAAACGACCTGCTCTGGCAGGACCCCATCCCGGAAGCCGATTACGCCATCATTGAGGCCGCCGACGTGGACGCCCTGAAAAAGGACATCCTGGACTTGGGCGTGTCAGGTTCGGATTTGGTATTTACGGCCTTCTCGGCAGCCGTGACGCACCGGCACAGCGACAAGCGTGGCGGGGCCAATGGGGGCCGCCTGGCTTTGGCCCCGCAGAAGGACTGGGAGGTAAACCGCCGCACGGTGCCCGTCATCGAAAAGCTGCGCTCGGTGCAGTTTAAATTCAATGAGCAAGCCAGCAACGGCAAGAAAGTATCCCTGGCCGACCTCATTGTGCTGGGTGGCTGTGCTGCCCTGGAGAAAGCCGCTGCCGACGCCGGTGTACCAACTAGCGTACCCTTTACTCCCGGCCGCCGCGACACTACGCAGGAGCTGACCGACGTGGAAATGTTCACCTGGCTTAAGCCCGTGGCCGATGGCTTCCGCAATTACCTCGACGCCGACTTGGATAAGATTGCGCCTAAAGTAGCCCCCGAGGAGCTATTCCTGGATAAGGCCCACCTGCTGAACCTCACCGCACCTGAGTGGGTAGCCCTGACCGGTGGCCTGCGCGCTATGAATGTCAACCACGACAACTCTGAGCACGGCGTATTCACGGACCGGGTAGGTGTTCTGACCAACGACTTCTTCACCGTACTCACCAGCATGGATTACGAGTGGAAGAAAGCTGATGCCAGAGGCTACACCCTCACGCTCAATGACCGTAAAAGCGGCGAGAAACGTTTCACTGCCACCCGTACCGACCTGGTATTTGGCTCCAACAGCCAACTGCGGGCCGTAGCGGAAGTGTACGCCGGACAGGATGGGCACCAGCGCTTTGTGCAAGCCTTCGTGAAGGCCTGGAACAAGGTGATGATGCTGGACCGCTACGATGTGCGAGCCTAAATAGCCCCATTTTCCCCCGATTACCATCAGCCCGACTCCACCACCGTGTGGGGTCGGGCTGATGGCTTTTCCGGCGGTACCAACCGGCAGCCAAGGTGACTGTTGGCGGGTGCAGACCAAAGTTCACTGGCGGCAATCCAGTTAAATGCTTGGTTAACACCGGAACTCACCCCTCACAAACTCAACACTACGTCAGTGTAAATCAACCACAACTTACACT
Source organism: Hymenobacter sp. 102 (assembly GCF_049949205.1). NCBI lineage: Bacteria > Pseudomonadati > Bacteroidota > Cytophagia > Cytophagales > Hymenobacteraceae > Hymenobacter > Hymenobacter sp. 102. The sequence continues at coordinate 226,930 of NZ_CP188172.1, read as the reverse complement.
ATATAGATTTTTTCTAAATATCTATTTTGAATCTATCTAAATAGACAGCAGCTTTGCATTGTTTTAAATAATTCTAAACAAGCCCTGCATCTATGTCCGCTTTCCTACCCCTCCTTGCCCTGCTGTCCCTCGTCCCGCCTGCTCCGTTAGTGGTCAGTGGCCCACGAGCCAAAGACGTCAGCCCCGCCTCCGGCGGCGACGATACGGCGCAGCGGGGCCGCCTGGCGGGCCGGGTGCTGGACGAGAAGGGCGTACCGGTGGAAGGCGTGATGGTGGCGCTGAAAGGCACCGCCTACGGCACCACCACGGGTGCCAACGGGCAGTTTCGGCTGACGGCCCCGGCGGGCACGTACCAATTGGTCATCAGCAGCCTGGGCTTCGGCACGCAGGAGACAGCCGCAACTGTTATGGCGGGCGAAACCACCACGCTGCCGGCCATCATAGTGCAACCGGCGCAGCAGCAGCTGAACGAAGTGCGCGTGACTGGCAGCCGCAGCCTCAACGAGCGACCGGTAGCCGTGGGTAAGGTGGCCATTGCCCCCCTCGACCTGCCCCAGAGCACCTTCACAGTGGAGCGTCAGACGCTGGAACAGCAGCAGGTACTGCGCGTGAGCGACGTACTGGCCAACGTGAGTGGCGTGTATGTGAGCGGTAACACGGGCGGCTACCAGGAGGAAATTTCGGGCCGGGGCTTTGCCTTCGGCAGCAGCAACACCTTCAAGAATGGGGTGCGCTACAACAACAGCATTCTGCCCGAAACCAGCTCCCTGGAGCGGTTTGAGGTACTGAAGGGCAGCAACGCCATTCTGTACGGCAGCGTGGCGGCCGGCGGCGTGCTGAACCTGGTAACCAAAAAGCCCCGCTTCGAATCGGGGGGCTCCATTGGCCTGCGCGTGGGCAGCTATGATTTCTACAAGCCCATGCTGGACGTGTACGGGGCCGTGAATGGCAGTGAGCATGTGGCCTTCCGGGTAAATACCACCTACGAAAACAGCCGCAGCTTCCGCCATGAGGTGAAGGGCGAGCGGTTTTACGTGAACCCGTCTTTGCTCTTCAAGATTGGCAAAAAGACCGATTTCCTGCTGGAAGGCGACTACCTGAAGGATAACCGCACACCCGACTTTGGCGTGGGGGCTATCAACTACCGCATTCCGGACGTGCCCCGCGGCCGTTTCCTGAACACTGACTGGGCCAACATTGCCACGGAGCAGAAATCGGCCACGGCTACGCTCACGCATCATCTCAACGATACCTGGCAGGTGCGCGGCGTGGTGGCCTACCAGGGCTTCAGCAACAACCTGCGCTCGGCCTCCCGCCCCAGCAGTGTGCGCGACTCGGTGGACGTATTCAGCGGGGTTGATAAAAACGGCAAGCCTACCAAAGTACTGACCGGCACCCCAGCCCTATACGGCAACCTGGTGCGCGGCCTCCAAGCCAGTGAAGCGAAGGAGGACTACTTCCTGGGCCAGGTGGACGTGACCGGCCAGGTGCGCACCGGCTTCCTGAAGCACACGGTACTGGTGGGCATGGATGCCGATAAGTACAATACCCGCTCCATTGCCTACAACGCCATAGTGAAGTACGATTCCCTCAACGTATTTGAGCCGCAGCGCTACGCCGAGAACAGCACTGTACCGAACTTCACCCGCAATACCCGCTCCTACGCTCCCATCCGGCGGGTGGGCGTATACGTGCAAGACCTCATCGAAATTACCGAGAAGCTGAAGCTGCTGGCCGGCGTACGGTACAGCTACCAGGAAACGGGCACCTACCGCTACACGCACCCAACCACGAAAACACCCGAATCTTTCATCCGCACGAAGCGCTACGACGACGCCTTCTCGCCCCGGCTAGGCCTGGTGTATCAGCCGCTGAAAACGATGTCAGTTTTCGCCTCCTACGCTAATTCCTTCAACATCAATGCCGGTGTGGACAACACCGGGGGTGCTCTGCCGCCTTCTCTCATCGACCAGTATGAGGTGGGCGTGAAGAACGAGCTGTTTAATGGTCTGCTCTCGGCCAACCTCACGGGCTACCGTATCGTGAACAGCAACCTGGCCCAGACGATTGATTCGAAAGCGCCCAACTACAATGAAAATATTCCCACGGCCCAGGAGCTGGCCGGGGAGGTAACCAGCAAGGGCGTGGAGCTGGATGTGCAGAGCAAGCCCATGCAGGGTTGGTCGGTGATTGGGGGCTACAGCTACAACCGCACCACCTACACCAAAAGCAGCATGTACATTGTGGGCAGTTTGCTGCGCTACAACCCCAACCACACGGCCAACGCCAGCGTGTTCTACACCTTTAATGGCGGCGTGCTGAACGGGCTGAACCTGGGCCTGACTACCCTGTACATTGGGGAGCGGCAGGCCGGCCGCAGCACCCGCAGTAATATACCCGGTGATGCCTTCCGCCTGATTCCGCTGCCCGCGTACACCCAGTTCGACGCTTCTGTGGGCTACACCTATGACCGCCTGAGCCTCCGCCTCAAGCTCTCGAACGTGCTCAACCAGCTTAGCTACAACGTGCACGATGACAACAGCGTGAACCCTATTGCCCCGCGTCAGTTTGCGGCTACTGTAGGGTACCGTTTGTAAAATAAGTACCGAACTATGAGTAGTGAGTAGTTAGATGCCCTGTAACCACCTGACTAGCAAACCAAGGATACACCTCACTACTCAGTACTTACGTCTCAATACTTCAAAAGTGAGTGAGTGAGCAAGACCCGGGAGCAGCTGGCTGCAACCAGTCGCCTCCGGGTTTTACATCAACTTTCCAAACCGGGTTTTTCTGCGCTATGAAGACTTTTTTCCGCAACATTCACCTCTATCTCAGCCTGATTTCGGGGCTGATAATTGCCGTGGTCTGCCTCACGGGGGGCATTCTGGTATTTGAGAAAGAACTGGAGCAGGCCTGGCACCCTGCGCGGTATTTCGTGCAGTCCGCCACTACTCCAGCCCTGCCTTTGGCCCGCCTGCAGGACGCAGTGAAAACCTACAAAGCCGACGCCAGAATTGTGGGCATGAAAGTGTACGCCGACCCCACCCGCACCGTGGAGTTCAGTCTGGCCGGCGGCCCCGAAGGCGGCCAGAAGCTGGAGGGCAACAAGGCCATAGCGGGCCGCTCTCAGGAAGCGCACCAACCTCAGCGGGAGGGCCCCGATGTAACGGGCGAAAAAGGCAAAGGTGGCAAGGGCGGCGAAGGTGGCCGGGGCCCGGTCGTTTTTGTGAATCCCTACACGGCCGCCGTTACCGGGGAGCTGAACTACCGCGAAACCGTATTTTTCACCGTTATGGCATTGCACCGCGGGATGGTGGGCGGGCCGGCCGGTAAACTCATCGTAGGCGTGAGCACATTCCTGTTTCTGTTCATCATTGGAACCGGCGTGGTGCTCTGGTGGCCGGCCAGCCGCAAAGCCGTGAAGCAGCGGCTGAAAGTAAAGTGGCGCGGGGGCTGGAAGCGCCTCAACCACGACTTACATATCGTGCTGGGCTTTTACTCGGCCCTGTTCCTGTTCGTGTTTGCCTTTACCGGCTTGGCGTGGTCGTTTGAGTGGTTCAACAAGGGGATTTACGCCATTACCAACTCGCCCATGGAGCGGCCCGAGCCGCCCGTGTCTGTTGCGCCGGTGGCGGAAGCCCCAGCGGGTACCCTTACCCCCGACGCAGCCCTCAGCCACGCCCGACAGTTGGCCCCGCAGGCCGTGTATTACTCGCTGCAGCTGCCCAAGGAGCCCACTGGCAGCATCCGGGTAGCTACCCTGCGGCCCAATGCGGTGTATGAAAATGCCACCGACGAAATTTTCCTCGATCAGTATTCGGGGCAGGTGCTGCGCCGGCAAACCTACGAGCAGCGCAACCTGGGCCAGCGCGTGCGGGGCCTGTTCAAGCCGGTACACACGGGGGCCATTTTCGGCTGGCCATCCAAAATCATCAGCCTAGTGGTGTGCGTGCTGGGCTTTACCTTCCCTATCACCGGCCTCATCCTGTGGCTGAACCGGTTAAGGAAAGAGCGTAAGAAACTGCCCCGCGTGGCCGTGCCCGCATAGTGGAAGGCTGAATTAACCTTCCGGCAGCCATAATCGTACGTTTCCGCAGCGTCGGGCTACTCTTTAGCCCGACGCTTTTATTTTGCCCGCTATGATGCCTCAGCCGCTTGCACCTGCTCCCCTGCCACCCACCGAAAGCCGCCTGATTGCCTTACTGCGCCGGGCCGGTTTGCTCGATTGGTTTCTGCTGGGACTGTTGGGCATGGTGGGGCTGGCGTACTTCTTTCCGGCCGTGGGTGGTAAGGCCAGTCCTGTTCCGTGGAAAGCCATAACTACGGCCGGCGTGGCGTTAATTTTCTTCTTTTACGGCCTGCGGTTAAGCCTGGATAAGCTACGCGCGGGCCTGCGCAACTGGCGGCTGCACGTGGTGGTGCAGTTCATCACGTTTGTGGCATTTCCGCTGCTGGCTTTGGCGGTGCGGCCGTTGTTTGAGGCAGAAAAGGGCCAGCAACTGTGGCAGAGTATTTTCTTTCTGTGCGCGCTGCCCAGCACGGTATCCTCGTCGGTAGTAATGGTGAGCATGGCCCGTGGCAACCTGCCGGCGGCCATTTTCAACGCCAGCATCAGCAGCCTGCTGGGCATTGTGCTTACCCCACTCTGGACCAGCCTGTTCCTGTCAACCTCCGCCGATGGCGGCCACCTCTGGAGCCTGGCCGTGAGCCTGCTCTGGCAGGTGATAGTGCCCGTAGTAGCGGGTGTGCTGCTCAACCGCCGCTTCGGGGCCTTTGCCGAGCGACATAAGAGTACTCTGCGCATCTCAGACCAGGTGGTTATTCTGCTGATTGTGTTTACGGCTTTCTGCGAGTCGTTTGAGCAAGGCATTTTCCGCAGTTATGCCGCCCGCGACGTAGCCCTGCTGGCCCTGGGTATGGTGGGCTTGTATCTGGCCATCGGTGGCGCGGTGTGGATGCTGAGCCGGCTGCTGGGCTTCTCCCGCGAAGACCGGATTACGGCCCTGTTCTGCGGCTCCAAAAAATCATTGGTGCACGGCAGCGTAATGGCCAGCCTGCTGTTTCCGGGCATGGCAGCCACCGGGCTATTGCTGCTGCCACTCATGCTGTACCATGCCCTGCAAATTATTCTAGCCAGCATGATGGCTCAGCAGATGGGCCGGCAGGCGAAGGCATAATACAATTCCGGCTGTTGCTGGACAACCTACCAGCCCTTGCGCGTTTCTGGCGATTAGGCCCGACGGTGAAATTGGGATATTCCGGCAGGGTGAATGTATCTTTGCATTTGCTCTCTCTTTCCGCGTGTATTTCCCGGCATGAAAAAATTTCTTCTCGGTTTCGCTCTATCTTTTGGAACCGTAGCGGCTGCTCAAGCTCAAACTCCAACTCAGAAAGTATATACAGCCGTAGTGAAAAACCAGGCCGCCGCCGTTGAGGCACTCCTGGCCGCCGGGGCTGATGCCAACGCCACGGTAGAAATGATGCCGGGCTTCCCAACGACTTATTTGTTTCTGGCGGCTGAGAATGGGCATCCCGAAGTCGTAAAAACCCTGCTCAAGCATAAAGCCCAGGTTGATAAGCCTGATTCCTTTGGAGCAACTCCCCTGATGGCCGCCGCGGCCAAGGGCAACCTGGAGATTGTGCAGGCCCTGCTGGCCAGCGGCGCAAATCCCAAAGCCAAAGACAAAGATGGCAAGGATGTTCTGGCTAGCGCCAAGGAAGGTGGTAACCCCGACGTACTCAAGCTCCTGCAGAGCAAACAGTAGTACTTGTATTTTTTTTATATGCAAAAGCCCCGACCTACGTGTCGGGGCTTTTGTTTTCAGACGAGGACTGCCCGAGCTCGGCAGTAACTTATTTTATTCTATCTTGCTTTAGTTATATCATTTTATTCCACCGGACCGCTGTACAATCCGGTAATCAATTGTGAAATCATGTAGGTCTGCGGAACTAAGTGGCAGTGTATCTGGATTTGAGCTGCTGAAACACCTCTACCATAGTACATGCTTGATTTCCAACTCACTACCGCTGGCTTCTTTGAGATTTCCGGCACCGCTGATGCGCTGTCGCCTGGCACCACCTACGTACGGCCCCGGGCGGCCGAAACGGTGCGCATCTTTATCCCGGCCGATGGCTCGGGGATAGAGGTATACGCCGGCACCCTCCGTAACAGCCACTTGGTTTTCAGGGGGTCGCGGGAGCAGGCGCTTACGTTGCCGTGGTTGCTCCCGTTGCCCAACTAGCTACCGGAGCTTCGGGACGATGATGGCGCAGCAGCCGCACGACCAGGCCCGTCCAGCCGGTTTGGTGGCTGGCGCCCAAGCCCCGCCCGGTGTCGCCGTGGAAGTACTCGTGAAACAGCAAGTAGTCTTTGAAGTGGGGGTCGGTCTGGAGCAGTTCATCATCAGCGAAAGCCGGGCGGCGGCCTCCAGCATCCGGCAAAAACAGCCGGGTAAGCCGCTCCGACAAAGCTTCCGCAATCTGCTGCAGGTTGAAGCGCTGTCCCGAGCCCGTGGGATACTCAACCCGGAAGGAGTCGCCATAGTAGGCATGGAAGCGCTGCAACGATTCGATTATGAGGTAGTTGATGGGAAACCAGATGGGCCCCCGCCAGTTGCTGTTGCCCCCGAACATACTGCTCTCGGCCTCGCCCGGCACGTACTGCACCATAAAATCGGTATCGACGGTGCTGTACACGTAAGGATTCTCAAGGTGGTAGCGCGAGAGGGCCCGGATGCCGAAATCGGACAGAAACTCCTGCTCATCGAGCATGCGTTTGAGCAGGTGCCGCAGCCGGCTGCGGCGCAATAAGCTCAGCAGGTGGCGGGCTCCCTGGCCCGGCTCCTGCCAGCGGGCTACCAACTGAGCCAGATGAGGGCGGTTATCGAGCAGCCAGCGGGCCCGCTCCGTGAACTCGGGCAAGGCGTTCAGCAGCTGTTCATCAATCACTTCCACGGCGAACAGCGGAATCAGGCCCACAATGGAGCGCACGCGCAGCTTGGTACGGGCATCATCGGGGGTGTGCAGCACATCGTAGTAAAACTGGTCCTCCTCGTCCCAGAGGTTGAACTGCCCGTCGCCACCCCGGGTCATAGCATCGGCAATGTAGAGGAAGTGCTCGAAGAATTTGCCCGCCATTTCCTGATACACCGGATTATGACCGGCCAGCTCCATGGCCATGCGCATCATATTCAGGGCAAACATGGCCATCCAGCTGGTGCCATCGCTCTGCTCAATGTAGCCGCCGGTGGGCAGTGGGGCGCTCCTATCGAATACGCCAATGTTGTCCAGCCCCAGAAAACCGCCCTCAAAGATGTTCCGCTCGCTCTTATCCTTCCGGTTAACCCACCAGGTAAAATTCAGCGTCAGCTTATGAAATACGGCTTCCAGAAAAGCAGTGTCGCCCTGGCCTTCGTGCAGTTTTTTATCCATCTGGTATACCCGCCAGGTTGCCCAGGCGTGTACCGGCGGATTCACGTCGTTGAGGTTCCACTCGTAGGCCGGCAACTGCCCGCTGGGGTGCAGGTACCGGTCATGACAGAGCAGACGCAGCTGGGCCTTGGCAAAGTCCGCGTCCACCATAGCCAGCGGGATACAGTGAAACGCCAGGTCCCAGGCCGCGTACCACGGGTACTCCCACTTATCTGGCATTGAGATAATGTCCTGGTTGTGCAGGTGGCGCCAGTTGCTGTTGCGGCCCTTGCGGCGGCGGGCCGGCAGGCGGGGCAGCGCCGGGTCCCCGTCCAGCCACTGGGTTACATCGTAGTAGTAGAACTGCTTGCTCCAGAGCATGCCGGCAAAGGCCTGACGCTGCACGTTGCGCACTTCGGGCTGGGGCGGCAGCTCCTGCTGCATGCACTGGTAGAACGCGTCGGCATCCTGCAAACGGGCCGCCATAATGGGCTCGAAATCAGCAAACGGAGTGGACAGCTCCTCCCGGCTCAGGCGCAGGCGCACTGTGCGGGACTCGCCGGAAGCCAGCTCCAGCGGGTGGTGAGCGGCCATCTTGGTGCCGCGCCGCTTAGGGTTAACAGCCGTGAAGTCCCCTTCCACTACGTAGTCGTTTATACCATCCTTGAAGTAGCGGCCGGAGCTGGTGGGGTTGAACGGGTCGCCGGTACGGTGATGGTTGGTGTCATTATCGCAGAACAGCAGGCCCGCCGGCTCATCGGCATACACGTGGTAGCGGCCCAGGGCGGGGTGGTCGGCGGCGGCGGCGGCGGGGCCGGTGGCCTGCAGCGCGGGCCTGGCCGCGCCGGCTTCGTGGCCCCAGGCCCAGGTGTTCCGGAACCACACCGTCGGCAGCACGTGCAGGGCGGCGGCTTCGGGCCCGCGGTTGTGAGCCGTTATCTGCAGCAGAATATCATCAGGCCCGGCTTTGGCATACTCAATGAACACGTCGAAGTAGCGGTTCTCGCTGAAAACACCGGTATCCAGCAGCTCAAACTCGGGCTCCAGGCGAGTGCGGCGGGCGTTTTCCCGGCGCAGCTCCTCGTACGGAAACTCCCGCTGCGGATACTTATACAGCATCTTCATGTAGCTGTGGGAAGGTGTGCTGTCGAGGTAGTAGTACAGCTCCTTCACGTCCTCGCCGTGGTTGCCCTGGCCGTTGGTAAGGCCAAACAGCCGCTCCTTCAGCATTTCATCCTGCTCGTTCCAAAGAGCCACGCTCAGGCACAGGTGCTGCCGGTCATCAGAAATGCCACCCAGGCCCTCCTCACCCCAGCGGTAGGCCACACTGCGAGCCAGCTCATGAGGCAGAAAGCTCCAGGCGTTACCATCAGGCGAGTAATCCTCGCGCACGGTACCCCACTGCCGTTCGGTGAGGTAGGGGCCAAATTTTTTCCAGAGAGCCGCGCCGGTGCGGTGTTGGGCTAAGCGTACTTGTTCCTGCATCATACCATCGGGGGTAACTGTCCCAGCGCAAAGGTACGGGTACAGGCGGGGCTGGTTGTGAATTTGCACGGTTTCAGGCTATGCAGCACAAATACCGGTCAATACTGATGGGTATGTGCGCACCGGCTGAGGGCCTCGCCAGCAGAATTTACTACCCAGCGTGGGCAGCTGAGTTCGTGCCGGCCTTTACCTTTGCTGAAGTTCCGCCATCTTCCATAGCATGCGCTTTTTCCTGCACCTGAGGCCCTGGCCTCTGTTTACCCTCACGTTTATCCTGCCATTTGGCGTGATGATGGCGAGTAGCATGGCGCTTATTTTGCGGCCGCTGCAGCCCACGGCTTTCATCCTTATCTACTCCTGCGTTATGCTACTGCTGATGGGCAGCCTGTTTGGGTGGCTGTGGACGTTGGGCACGTATCTGGCCCGGCGGCTACCAGCGGGCACCGTTGCTCCGGTCCGGTGGCTGCACGCGGCCCTCGTGCTTCCCGGCGCGTACATCCTGTTGATTCTGGGCGCACTGGCAACCGTGGTTTCGACAACCGCTCCTGCTGTTCAGTCTGCCTGGGCACTGTTCATTGTGCCGCTGCATCTGCTGTCGATGGCCGGTATTCTGTACAGCCTGCAGTACGTAGCCCGGGCGTTGCGCAGTGTGGAGCTGCAGCGTCCGGCGCAATTCAGCGAGTTCGTAGGCGAGTTTTTCCTGCTCTGGTTTTATCCGGTGGGCATCTGGTTTATCCAGCCGCGCATCAACCGGCTGTTTGCCCACCAGCCGGCGACTCTAGGCCCCTAACCTCTGCCTGCACGCCGGCAGCCCCAGCAAGACGTAAAAACGCCCGCTTTCTGCTCGCAGAAAGCGGGCGTTTGGCTGTGGCAAACGCCTTCTGCGGCAACTCCTACCCGCCTACCACAAACGTGCGCATGCTCAGGCCGCCGTACTCCACGGCCTCGTAGGCGTGGCGGATGTCGTCGTCGGGCTCGGCCAGGGCCAGGCTATAAAGCAGCGGAATGTAGTGGTCGGGGGTGGGTACGGCCAGGGGGCCGCTGGCACCGGCCTGCTGGTAGTGAGCCAGGGCCCGCAGGTCGCGCTGGTCGATTTTATGCTTGGCCCACTCATCAAACTCCGAGGCCCAGGCGTAGGGGGTGGGGTCGCCCTGCAGGAGCTTGGGCATACTCTGGCGCAGGTTGTGCACGATGTTGCCGCTGCCCAGCACCAACACGCCCCGCCGCCGCAGAAACTGCAGCTGCCGGGCCAGTTCGGCGTGGTAGGCCAGGGGCTGGTGGTAGTCGATGCTGAGCTGGAACACCGGAATATCAGCCTCCGGAAACAGGTGGTGCAGCACCGTCCAGGTACCGTGGTCGAGGCCCCACTCGTCGGTGGGATGAGCGTCGGGCAGGGCCTGCAGCACTTCCCGGGCCACCTCGGGGGCGCCGGGCGCGGGGTACTGCATGGCAAACAGCTCCTCGGGAAAGCCCCCGAAGTCGTGGATGGTGTCGGGCCGCTCGTTCACGGCCACGAAGGTGCCACGCGTGAGCCAATGCGCCGACACCACCAGAATGGCCCGCGGCAGCTGCCGGTTGCGGATACTCAGGCCCAGCTGGTGCAGCGTACGGGTGAACGGGTTATCGGCCAGGGCATTCATGGGCGAACCATGCCCCACGAAAAGCACGGGCATCTTGGCGGTAGTCTGGAAGCCGGCGGCGGCGTGGTGGAGGTCGTGCAGGGAGTTCATAGTAGTAGCCAGGGGCAGCGCACCACGCCCCTCAAGAAAGCGCGGCGCGGCATGGGACAAGCAATTCACGAACAACAAAGCTAGCCGCCCGCCGGCGGGGTTGCCTTGATGTAGGATAAGAAATGTCGGCAACCGAAGTCTGCATTGAGACCAAGGGGGCCTCACTCTTTATTCATGGTTTTCTCCTTACTTTCCGCTGCACTATTCGCACATTGTGTTGCACAACCCTTGCCGGCTGTGTATCTCTTGAATGGAAACCGTGGACGACGCCTTTTCTGGCAATAGCCTGGCCTGCAGCTTCGTTTAATAAACAGGCCAGCCGGCACTTTTCTTTTTGCCAGTTGCTTATTTATCTGCCTTCCTGCCCCGCGCCTATATGCCCACAGAGCTACTGCCTTCCGCCCTACCGACCTCTGCTGCCTCTTCTCCAACAACCTTTCCATCAGCCCGGTCATGCACTACGCGGCGGCCTTGGCTGCTGACCGGCTGGCTGCTGCCCCTGCTGTTGCTGCTAGCTGCTACTGCTATGGGCCAGGGCACCCCGCCGCCGGAGTGCGCCGCCGATGAGAAGTTTGCCAATACCTGGTACTTCGGCTTCAAGGCCGGACTCGATTTCAACCAGGCGACGGATACCATTCCGCCCACGGTGCTCACCAACGGAGCCATGGACGCCCCCGCCGGCTCGGGGGTGATGTCGGACGCCAATGGCCGGATTCTGTTTTACAGCAACGGCGAAACCGTGTGGAACGGCGACGGCACCGTAATGACCAACGGCACCGGCCTGGCGGGCAACCGCTTCACCACCGATGGCCCGCTGCCCATCAAACTACCCGGCCGGCCCACGGCCGGGCAGCCCACCCGCTACCTGCTGTTCACCCTGAACAGCACCGTGGGCCTGAGCTACTCCGAAATTCAGATACCCGACGGAGGCGGGCCGGGCACCGTGGTGGCCGCCACCAAAAATACTCCTTTGGCCCGGGGCACGGCGGAAAAGCTCACGGCCGTATTCCACAAAAACGGCTGCGACATCTGGGTGATTACGCACGGCTGGGGCGAGAGTAAGACAGGCACTGACAACCGCGGCGACGCCTTTCTGGCTTACCGCGTGCGGCTCTCTACGGGCGGCTACACGGGGCCGGTGCTCATTGATGCGCCCATTCTCTCAACCGTGGGCAGCCTGCACGCCCCCACCGTGGCGGCGCTGGGCTACAAGGGCCAGATGAAGATAACGCCCGAGGGCAAGCGGCTGGCGCTGGCCCGCTACAGCGAAGTGGTAGCGGTGGGCGACTCCAGCAGCACCGTAGAGCTGTTTGCCTTCGATACCAACACAGGCCAGGTTAGTGTTGATCCACGGGTGCCGTACATTGTGGACCGGGGCGCGGGCAAATATTACGGGGTGAGCTTCTCGCCCGGCAACTACCTCTACGCCACGGTGCGCAACCCGGCCAAATTGCTGCAATTCGACGTCAGCGGGACCGGGCCGGTTACCAAGGAGGACATTCCGCTCCGGCAGAAAACCCCGGCCGACCTGGGCTCCATGCAAGCCGCGCCCAACGGCAAGATTTACGTGGCCCGCGACAATCAGCCGGCGCTGGGCCTCATTGCCTACCCCGATTCCCTGGGGCCCAAAGCCCGCTACGGCGACGACAGTCTGAGCTTAGGCGGCCGGCTGAGCGGGCTGGGGCTGGTGAATTTCAACCAAAGCTCTTTGCTGCGCGTGGGGCCCAGCTTCCGGATAACCGGCTGCCGGCAAATCAGCTTCACCGCCCCGCCCATTGACTTCGACAACAAAACCTACCTCTGGACCTTCGGCGACGGGGCGACTTCCACCCTGGAAAATCCGGTGCACGTGTACGCCACCCCCGGCGACTACACCGTCACGCTGCGCATTGATACGGACTGCTTTTGCCGGCAAAGCTCGGGAACACTCCGGGTGCCTGCGCTACCGAACCCGGGCGGCATTGGCAGCCCGCAAACCCTGTGCTTTGGTACGGCCCCGGCTGCCCTCACCAGCACCACCGACGCTTTCGGCGACGCGGGCCTGCCGCTCGTGTACCAATGGGAAACCTCTCCGGATAACACCAGCTGGGCGCCGGCTCCCGGCAGCTCTACCGCAGCTACCTATCAGCCGGCCAGCAACCTGCCCGCCGGCATTACCTATTTCCGGCGGCGCGCGCAACTGCTGCTGCCTGACGGATCAGGCCCCTACTGCACGCCCACGTTCACTCCTTCGGTAGCCATAACGGTGGTACCCGCCGTTACGCCCGGCACCATTGCCGCCGACCAGACGGTGTGCGCCGGCAGCCCCGCCGCCCCGCTCACCAGCAGCGCCCCGGCCACCGGGGGCAACGGTACCATTACGTACCAGTGGCAATCCTCCCCGGATAACGCTACCTGGAGCAACATCAGCGGGGCCACCGGCGAAACCTACGCCCCGGGCACCTTGTCGGCGCCTACTTACTTCCGCCGCGTAGCCACCGCCGGGCCCTGCACGGCCGTGTCGAACACGGTCATCATCACCGTGGCCCCGGCCCTCACGCCCGGCACCATTGCCGCTAACCAGACCCTGTGCAGCGGGGCTACCCCCACGCCCCTGACCAGCGTTACACCCGCCGCGGGTGGCGTAGGCACCCCGGCGTATCAGTGGGAATCCTCGCTGGATAACGTGAACTGGACGGCCGTTGCCGGAGCTGCCAACGCCGCCTATGCGCCCGGCCTGCTCACGGCTACTACCTTCTTCCGTCGCCGCGCTACTGCGGGTAGCTGCGGACCGGCTTTCTCCAACGTGGTAACACTGACGGTGGCCCCGGTACTCACGCCCGGCACCATTGCCGCCGACCAGACCCTGTGCCCCGGTGCCACGCCGGCTCCACTCACCAGCTCCGCTGAGGCCGCCGGGGGGTCCGGTACCGTAGCCTATCAGTGGGAATCGTCGCCGGACAACAGCAGCTGGGCTGCCGTTTCCGGGGCCTCTGGCGCTACCTACGCCCCGGGAGCATTGTCCGCTACCACGTATTTCCGGCGCGCCGCTACGGCCGGAAGCTGCGGGCCGGTATACTCCAATGTGGTGAAATTAACCGTACTACCCGCCCTCACGGCCGGTAGCATTGCCGCCGACCAAAGTATCTGCAACGGCGCTACGCCCGCTCCGCTCACCAGCACCGCGGGAGCCGGGGGCGGCACGGGTAATTTCGACTACATCTGGGAAGCATCTTTAGACAATATAAACTGGGGTACCATCAGCGGGGCCAACGGGGCTACCTACGCCCCCGGCCCCCTGACCCGCACCACCTATTTCCGCCGCCGCGTTACCTCGGGTAGCTGCGGGCCGGAGTACACCGCCTCCGTGGTCATTACCGTGGCCCCGGAGCTGACAGCCGGCACCATTGCCGCCGACCAAGTGCTGTGCCCCGGCAGCCCCGCCGCCCCGCTCACCAGCGGCGGGCCTGCTACCGGCGGCATTGGGGCGGTGGCCTACCAGTGGGAATCCTCCTTGGATAACAGCAACTGGGCCGCCATCGGCGGGGCCACCGGGGCCACGTACGCCCCGGGCCCGCTCACCGCCACCACCTACTTCCGTCGCCGGGCCAATGCGGGAGCCTGCGGGCCAGTGTACTCGAACGTGGTGACGCTGACGGTAACGCCGGCCTTGGTACCGGGCAGCATTGCGGCCGACCAGACGGTGTGTCCGGGCGCGGCTCCGGCCCCGCTCACCAGCACCACCAATGCTACCGGCGGCACGGGCAGCTACGTCTACCAGTGGGAATCCTCACCGGATAACAATACCTGGGCAGCCATTTTAGGAGCTGGCGGCGCTACGTACGCGCCGGGCCCGCTTACGACTACCACCTACTTCCGCCGCCGGGTAACTTCCGGAGCCTGCGGGCCGCTGTATTCCAACGCAGTCACGCTGACGGTGCTGCCCGTTCTCACGGCTGGCACCATTGCCGCCGACCAGGACATTTGCGCCGGTACGGCCCCGAGTCCGCTGACGGGCGGCGGGGCAACTGGCGGTACCGGCACTTATGACTACCAGTGGGAATCGTCGCTGGATAACAACAGCTGGGCCGCCATTGGCGGAGCCACGGCCGCTACCTACGCCCCCGGCCCGCTGACGGCCACTACCTATTTCCGCCGCCGCGTTACTTCGGGTACCGGCACCTGCGCCACGGCCGTTTCCAACGTGGTAACGGTGCGGGTACAGCCCCGCGTGACGCCCACCGTGACGCTGGCTCCGCCGCCGGTGGAATGCCCCGGCACCCCGCTCACCTTCACGGCCGTAGCTACCAACGCGGGTGCCGCCCCCACCTACCAGTGGTTTGTGAACAACGTGGCCGTAGCCAGCGGGCCCAGCTTCACCAGCAACACCCTGGTTACCGGCGACCAGGTGCGGGTAGAAGTAACGCCCACCGCGGGCCTGTGCAGCACCGGTCCGGCCACGGCTACGGTAACCGTAACCCGCACGCCCACGCCGGCTCCCACGCTGAGCATTGCCGTGCAGCCGGGTGGGCCGGTGTGCCTGGGGGCCCCTCTTACGTTCAGCATTGCCAGCGTAACCGGGGCCGGCCCCGCGCCGCAGTACCAGTGGCAGGTGAACGGGGCCGACGTGCCCGGGGCCACGGGGCCGGTGTTCACCAGCACTACCCTGCGCGAAGGACAGGTAGTAACGCTACGCCTACGCACCACCAACACCTGTGCCCAGCCTGTTACGGCTACCTCCAACGCCATACCGGTGCGCATTCAGCCACCCGTGAACGTGGATGCCGGGCCCGACAAGGAAATCCTGGCCGGCACTTCGGTAACGCTGGAAGGCCGGGCCGATGGCCGCTACCCCGTGCGCTGGACGCCCTCCCAGACCCTGCGCTTCGTGGGCGACTCGTTGCAGCCGGTGGCCTCGCCCACCGTTACCACCACCTACACGCTCTCGGCCGGGAACGGAGGCTGCGCCGATTCCGACGAGGTGACGGTGGTGGTGCGTCCGCCCATTCGGATTCCCAACGCCTTCACGCCCAACGGTGACGGCCGCGACGATACCTGGCAGATTGAGTTCATCGAGCAGTTCCCCGACAATACCGTGACGGTGTTCAACCGCTGGGGCGCCAAGATTTTCTCGGCCAACAACTACGGCCGCTCCAACGAGTGGCGCGGCGACATCAACGGCCAGCCCGCCCCGGTGGGCACTTATTACTACGTCGTCGTCACGAAGGGGCCGCTGGGTAGGTCCTACAGCGGGTCGATTACCATTCTGTACTAACCGCGGCGGCCGGCCGCGCCTCCTGCGCGGCCGGCCCTGCCGCCCTTCTGCCACCGACAGCCTTACCACCCCATGGGTATGAAACGAGCTTTACCACTGCTGCTGCCCCTGCTGCTGCTGGCCGCCGCCCCGGCCCTGGCCCAGCAACAGGCCCAGTACAGCCAGTACATGAACAATAACTACATCCTCAACCCCGGCACCACGGGCGTGGAGGATTACATCGACGTGAAGGCCAGCTACCGCACCCAGTGGACGGGGCTGGAAGGCGCGCCCAAAACCTACTACCTCAGCGCCAGCTCCTCGCTGGGTAAGTGGCGCACCACCAGCAAGCGCACCCTCTACGACCGGCGGCGACCCTTCCACGCCATCGGGGGGCTGGTGTACAACGACCAGACCGGGCCCACCAGCCGCAAGGGCGCTTACCTCTCCTACGCCTACAACCTGGTGCTGCGGCCCAACCTGCGGATGGCCCTGGGCGTGTCGGCGGGGATGCAGCAGTTTGCGGTGGATGGCTCGCAGCTGCGGTTTTTCGACCCTACCACCGTGGCCCCCAGCGACGCCGCCCGGGTGCCCGATGCCACCGTGGGCCTGTGGGTGTACAGTTCCGATTTTTACGTGGGCGTGTCGGGGGCGCAGCTGCTGGGCAACAAGCTCAACTTCTCCTACGGCCCCACCCTGGCCGACGGAACCGGCAACTACCTCCGGCGGCACTACTTTGCCACCGCCGGGGTACGTGTGCCCCTCTCCCGCGACTGGTCATTGGTGCCCTCGGTGCTGGTGAAGGCCGTGCAGCCGGCCCCGCTTTCCCTCGACCTCAACGCCAAGCTCAAATACCAGGATTTGCTCTGGGGCGGGGTGTCGTGGCGGGCGTTTGATTCGTTTGTGGTGCTGGGCGGGCTGAATTACGAGCAGTTCACCTTCGGCTACTCCTACGACGCGGGCCTCTCCAAACTGGCCGGATACCACGGCGGCAGCCACGAGGTACTGGTGGGCCTGCGCCTCCGGAAGAAAACGCAGGTAGTCTGCACCAACCGGTTCTGGTAACGGCTACCTTCTCGACAGTCATGCAGAGACGGAGCGCCTCGCGTGCTGACGTTGCCATAGAAACCGTCAGAGGCCGAAGCCTCTGCATGGTGGGCAATCAACCTTAAGGTCACCATTCCCATTCCAACGGCAGCAACGACGAGACGCAAAATATTGCGTCTCTACACCGTTGTGTAATGGGCCGCGGGGCTAGGCAGTTGGGGGGAAGTGGTATTTTCGCGGCTCTCTCACCCGCCCTCCCTCCCACCCGCTCTCATGTCCCGTGTACTTCCCACCATTGTGGGGGCGCAGTTCTGCTGCACCTCGCTGTGGTTTGCCGGCAATGCCGTAGCTCCCGAGCTGGCGGCCCAGTTCCGGCTGCCGCCCGGCTCCGTGGCCGCCCTCACCAGCGCCGTGCAGTTGGGCTTCATCAGCGGCACGCTGCTGTTTGCGCTGCTGGCCGTGGCCGACCGGTTTTCGCCCTCGCGGGTATTCTTTGTAAGTGCGCTGGCGGCGGCCACGGCCAACCTGGGCGTGCACCTGAGCGGCCTCGGGGCCGAGGGGCTGCTGGCCTGCCGCTTCCTCACGGGCTTTTTCCTGGCGGGCATTTACCCGGTGGGCATGAAAATAGCCGCCGACTACTATCAGGAGGGCCTGGGCCGCTCCCTGGGGTGGCTGGTGGGGGCGCTGGTGCTGGGCACGGCGTTTCCGCACCTGCTGCGCAGCCTCACGGCGGCCCTGCCGTGGTACTACGTGACGGGGGCCACCTCCGGGCTGGCGGTGCTGGGCGGACTGGCGCTGTGGGCGCAGGTGCCCGATGGGCCCTACCGCCGGCCCGGGCAACGGCCCCGGCTCACGGCGTTTCTGGCGGGGTTCCGGCAGCCGCCGTTTCGGGCGGCGGCGTTCGGGTACTTCGGGCACATGTGGGAATTGTATGCGTTTTGGGCGTTTGTGCCGGTGGTACTGGCGGCGTTTCAGGCGCGGCACCCGGCGGCGGGGCTGCCGGTGCCGCTGCTCTCGTTCGGGATTATTGGCGGGGGCAGCCTGGCCTGCGTGGGCGCGGGGCTGCTGGCCCGGCGGCTGGGCCCCGAGCGGGTAGCGGCCGGGGCGCTGGCGTTGTCGGGCGGGTGCTGCGTGGCTTCGGGGGTGGTGCTGGGTTTGGGCTCGGCGGCGGGGCTGGTGGCGTTTCTGGCGTTCTGGGGGCTGGTGGTGGTGGCCGATTCGCCCATGTTTTCCACCCTGGTGGCCCGGCACGCCCCGCCCGAATCGCGCGGCGCGGCCCTCACCATCGTCAACTGCCTGGGGTTTGCCCTCACCATCGGGAGCGTGCAGCTCACCGGCTGGCTGGCCCCGCGCCTGCCGCCTCCGCTGCTGCTGCTGCCCCTGGCCCTCGGCCCGGCGCTGGGACTGTGGGCGTTGTGGCGGGGAAGACGAGCAGTGGTTTAGTTTTCAGAATTCTCCGATGATAGATTGTAGAATTTTAGACAAAGTGCTAGCAACTTCTTCGCGGTATCCTTTATAGACAGCTATATTGCTAACACTCTGAGTTCGATTCGTAGGAACACAATCAGTGACTTATATATGATGAGAGAGAATCAAGTATCGTTTATTGATAGCAACACGCTGGAGTTACACTACTGGTTTGAAGATGGCACCCACACTATGGATGCTGTAGTTCAAAACAGATGTGAGCACGAATTTTTAGGTCTTATTAAAGCAATATCTGCGTCTTTAGGCACTTATGTTTCTATTGAAACGGAGCCTCTAGCAGAAGGAGGACTGCGGCGTTGGTTTAAATTAATTCACAAGGAAGAAAATAAAAATCCAGTTGTAATGACTGCTGTTATCACAGCTATTGTAGTAAGCATATTCACATCACCTATTCAGAAAACTATAGAAAAAGCAATTGAAAGCGCGTTTGAAGATAAAGAACTCAAAAGCCTAGAAAAAGAAAAACTCAAGCTTGAGGTAGAAAAACTAAAACAAGAAACACAAGAAAGTAATGTGTATTATATACATAGAAATATAATTAAGAAAAAAAGATCTAATTTCTATGAAATATTAAAAAATTATCCCAAAGTAAGCAAAGTATCTTTATCAATTGAAGACACTAACAAAAACATGTTATCAAAAGAAAAAACGGTTTACAGAAAAGAATTCAGTGAATATATTTTGGAGAGCAATGATTTAGCTCCCATTGAACTAGACAATGAAACAATTGAGATAATATCACCCGTTTTAAAAAAAGGAAACTACAAATGGATGGGCGTTTACAAAGGAGCACCTATATCATTTAGCATGAAATCAAATGAATTTAAAAACTTAGTTCAAACAGGAGCTATTCAATTCAAGAATGGAACATCCATTAATTGCCTATTGACAATAAACAGAAAAATAGACAATGATGGCATAGAGAGAATTACAAGCTACGATATAACCAGAGTCAATAAATATTTTGAAAATTCAAAACCTATCGAAACCCCGGAAGGCAAGAAGCATCGACAGAAGAAAGAGGCAGACAAACTTCAACTGAATTTATTTGCATTCAATAATGATTAACACAAAACCGCCCCGCAACCTCACGGCTACGGGGCGGTTTGCGTTACGGCTGACAGCACAAGCTGAAGCTTGTGCCACAATGGCTTACAGCAGCTTGTCAATCATCACGGGTAAGTCGCGGACGCGCTTGCCGGTGGCGTGGTACACGGCGTTGGCCACGGCGGCGGCCACGCCCAGCATGCCCACTTCCCCGATGCCCTTCACCCCCAGCGGGTTCACAATGTCGTCTTCCTCCTCCACAAACAGCACGTCGATGTCGTGGATGTCGGCGTTGACGGGCACGTGGTACTCGGCGAAGTTGTGGTTCACGTAGCGGCCAAACTTATGGTCCATCACCGTTTCCTCCATCAGGGCCATGCCAATGCCCCACACCACCGAGCCCAGCACCTGCGAGCGGGCGGTTTTAAGGTTGAGGATACGGCCGGCGGCCACGGCATTCACCACGCGCGTTACGTGGATGGTGCCCAGCTCCTCGTCCACCTTCACCTCCGCAAACACGATGTTGTGGGAGTGCAGCGAGTACTGCTGCTGCTTGAGCATGTTGGGCATGGCCGAGCTATCGGCTTCCACCTTGGTTTCGCCGCTGGCCTGCAGCACGTCGCGCAGCACCACGGCCTGGTTAGCGTCGGTGCGCAGCCGGATCTGGCCGTTCACGAACTCCACGTCCTCGGGCTTGGCGTCCTTCAGGGGCGAGTTGTCCATCTTCTGAGCCAGCTTCAGCAGCTTTTCGCCCAGGGCCTCGCAGGTGTTTTTCACGGCGGTGCCCACCGAGGCGGCCGTCCAGGAGCCGCCTTGTAGCGGAGCCTCGGGCAGCTCGGTGTCGCCCAGCTTAAACGTGACGGCCTCGATGGGCAGGCCCAGCGTTTCGGCCGCAATCTGCGTCATGATGGTGTAGGTGCCCGCGCCGTTTTCGCCGGCTCCGCTCAGCACCGTCAGCTTCCCATCGGCGGTGATGGAGGCTTTGGCGGCCGATTTCTGCTGGGTGGCATCCCACACGCCGCCACCAATGCCCCAGCCGATGAGCTTGCCATCCGCGTCGCGCATGGAGCGGGGGGCCTGGGTGCGCTGGTCCCAGCCAAACTTTGCCGCGCCCTGGTGGTAGCACTCGCGCAGCTTTTTGCTGCTGAAGGGCTTGTCCTGGTTCTGGTCCCGCTCGGCGTAGTTGCGCAGGCGGAACTCCAGCGGGTCGAGGCCGGCCTCGTAAGCCAGCTCATCCATGGCAATTTCCAGCCCCACCGAGCCCGAGGCCGCGCCGGGGGCGCGCATATCCAGGGGCGTGTACACGTCGAGCTTAGCCAGCTGGTAGCCCAGCTTCACGTTGTCGCACTGGTACAGCATGCCGCTCCAGTTTACCACGTTTTCGGTGTAGTCCTCAAAGTGCGAGGTTTCGTGGAGGGCGTGGTGCTGCAGGGCGGCCAGGGAGCCATCGGCGTTGGCGGCCAGCTTGAGGTACTGCAGCGTGTGCGGGCGGTGCCCGAACGAGAACATCTGCTGGCGGGTGAGCGTGAGGCGCACCGAGCGTTTCAGCTCCAGGGCGGCCAGCACGGCCAGAAACACTGAATACTGGGGCCGCAGCCCCGAACCGAAGCCCCCGCCCATGTACTCATTCACCACGCGGCAGTCGTCCTTCTTCAACCCGAAGATTTTGGTGAGGTACTGCTGCACATTGTACACGCCCTGGGTTTTGTCGTAGGCCGTGATTTTGCCGTCGCCGCGCCACTCCACGGTGGTGGCAAACAGCTCCATGGGGTTGTGGTGCTGGGCACCGTGCACGTACTCAGCCTCCATGCGGTGCGGGGCCTCTTCCCAGGCTTTGTCGGGGTTGCCGCGGGGCGGGGGTGGCGGCTGGAAGCCGGTTTTGCCCCGGCCGGGCTCGTAGCCCTTGGCGCGCTGGGTTTCGAGGTTGGTTTCGTGGGCTTCCTGCTCGTACTCCACCCGCAGCAGCGAGGCGGCGTAGCGGGCCAGCTCGAAGTTCTCGGCCACTACCAAGGCCACGGGCTGCTGGCTGAACTTGATTTCGGCGTCGTGCAGAGCCCGGAAGGGCGAGCCGCCGGGGGCCACCTGGTCCTTGTAGCTCCTATCAAACCAGGCCAGGGAGGGCACATTTTCGTGCGAGAACACCTGAATGACGCCGGGCAGAGCCAGCACCTCGTCGGCGTGGATTTTGGTGATTTTGCCCTTGGCAATGGGGCTGCTGACCACGTAGCCGTAGGCCAGGTCGGCCACGGCGTACTCGCCCGCGTACCGGGCCGTGCCGGTTACTTTCGCCGGACCATCAACGCGACTGGTGGGCTTGCCTATATAGTTGGTCGTGCTCATGGATTGGAGTTTTGAAAAACGTCGGATGCGGTTTGCGTGCCTTCGGCGGCCTGTTTGAGGGCGCGCACAATGGCGCGGCGGGCCAGCTCAATCTTGAAGTCGTTGGAGCCGTGGCCCTGGGCCCCTTCCAGCACCTTGGCCGCGGCCCGGGCAAAGGTTTCCACGGTAGCCGGCTGGCCTTTGAGCAGGTCTTCGGCGGCCTGGTCGCGCCAGGGCTTGTGGGCCACGCCGCCCAGCGCCAGGCGGGCATCCGTAATCGTGTTGCCGTCCAGCTCCAGCGCCGCCGCCACCGATACCAGGGCAAAGGCGTAGCTGCTCCGGTCGCGCAGCTTCAGGTAGCTGAAGTTCTTGTTGAAGCCTTCCTTGGGCAGGTCGATGCTCAGAATCAGCTCGCCGGGCTCCAGGGTGTTGTCCTTCTCGGGCTGGTTGCCGGGCAGACGGTGGAAGTCGTCGAAGGCAATGCTCCGCTCCCCGCCGGGCCCGCTCACGCGCACCGTGGGGGCCAGGGCCGCCAGGGCCACGCACATATCTGAGGGGTGCGTGGCAATGCACGACTCGCTGGTGCCCAGGATGCCGCACACCCGGTTGAAGCCCCCGATGGCCGAGCAGCCCGAGCCCGGCTCCCGCTTGTTGCAGGGCGTGGCCAGGTCGTAGAAGTAGTAGCAGCGGGTGCGCTGCATGAGGTTGCCGCCGTTGGTGGCGGCGTTGCGCAGCTGCGGCGAGGCCCCGGCCAGAATGGCCTGGTTCAGCAGCGGGTAGCGGCTTTTCACCTCGTCGTGCCAGGCGGTGTCGGCGTTGGAGGCGGTGGCCCCCAGGCGCAGCCCGCCGTCGGGCAGGCTTTCAATGTCGGCCAGCGGCAGCTTGCCCACGCTCACGAGGTGGGTGGGGCGCGTCACGTTTTCCTTCATCAAATCGATGAGGTTGGTGCCGCCCCCGATATACGCCGAGCCATCGTGCCCGGCCTTGTCCTGCACGGCGTCCTGAACGGCCGTCGCGCGGTGGTAGGTAAATGAGTTCATGTCAGTGAAATGGTGAGGTGGTGAAATGGTGAATTCTCTGGAATGAGGGAGTAAAAGGTCGTCTGCCATCCGCTGCACTCATAGGGCATCGGAACAGCAAACTCACCAGTTCACTATTTCACCACCTCACCTTTAGCGTCCACCACTTCCTTCACGGCATTCAGAATGCCGACGTAGGCGCCGCAGCGGCACACGTTACCGCTCATGTGCTCCCGGATTTCGTCCTCGGTGCGGGCTTTGCCTTCGTTGATGAGGCCTTGGGCCGAGCAGATCTGGCCGGGGGTGCAGTAGCCGCACTGGAAGGCATCGTGGTCCACGAAGGCCTGCTGCAGCGGGTGCAGGTTCTCGGGGGTGCCGAGGCCTTCGATGGTGGTGATGTTCTCACCTTCGTGCATCACGGCCAGCGTGAGGCAGCTGTTGATGCGCTTGCCATCAACCAGCACGGTGCAGGCTCCGCACTGGCCATGGTCGCAGCCTTTCTTGGTGCCGGTCAGGTGCAGGTATTCGCGCAGCGCGTCGAGCAGCGTGGTCCAGGGGGCAATCTGCAGGGTGTGCTGCTCGCCGTTGATGGTGAGGCGAACCGGGCCGGTGGGCGGCGGCGCGGCCACCCCGCCGGCGGAAGCCGCGGAGTTGGTCGGTTGCTGGGTCATAGAAAGAAGGTTGAGGTGATAGAAGTAGATACGCGGCGGCTTGAGCCAGGCGCAGTACGCCGGGTAGCCTTTTCAGCCTACGAGCCGGGCGGTTCCGGCGTTATACTTTCCGGCGTATTTTGCCTGTACAAAATCCTATCCTTACTGCCTGAGCTTACCGCCGCCTTATTTATCAGCTTGTTACCCCAATATCCATATTTAGTCTAAATAACAGTCTAATTCGAATATAATGGCCCTGCATTATTTCTATATTTCGTCATATTTTACCAAATACAACGCTGCAATTCACTTCTCCCCCCGGCCCGCCCGCAGCCGGCTCAACGATTCGGGCGTGATGCCTAGATAAGCCGCAATATGCCGCTGCGGCAGCCGCCGGGCCAGCGTGGGGTACAGCTGCTGAAACTCCTGATACCGGGCCTCAGCCGGGGCGCTCAGCACCCCAATCAGCCGGCGCTGCATGGCTACCAAGCTGTTCTGCAGCAACTCGTAGAAAACCTGCTGAAACGCCGGTCCGAATTGCTCCATCTGGTTATAGAACCCGGCCCCAAACAGCAGCACCTCCGAGTCTTCCAAGGCCTCAATGGTAAACAAGGCCGGCTGGTGGTGGCGCAGGCTATGCTGGTCGGCAATCCACCAGTTTTCGGGGGCAAACTGCAGGATGTGCTCCTTCTGCCGGGCATCCGTCACGTAGCTGCGCAGGCAGCCCCGCACCACAAACGCCCCGAAGCGTGCTGTTTCGCCCTGCCGCCCCAGTACCTCCCCTTTCGTCAAGTGGCGCGGCGTGATTAAGCTAGCCAGCCTGGAGAATTGCGTTTCGGTGAGCGGAAGCTTGCCTTGGAAGTACGTGCGGAGGGCGTCGAGCATGGGGCAGAACGGAGTAGAGACGCAATAGTTGGAGTCTCGTCGTTGAACGGTTCGGTAATAAACGTCATGCTGAGCTTGCCGAAGCATCTCTACTGCTTCAATAGATTACCATTGCAAAGAAGCGGAAGAGATGCTTCGGCAAGCTCAGCATGACGTGCTGTATGTTGGAATTAACTTCCCCAACAGGTCCAACATCAGCAACGATTAGACTCCAACTATTGCGTCTCTACAACCCAACCGTCACCTGCAGGTAGTACAGCCCGCCGACGCTGGGGCCGCCGAGGTAGCTGGCGTAGTAGTGGTTGAGCACGTTGCTGGCGCCTAGTTTGAAGCGCAGGTTGGGCTCGGGCAGGCGGTAGCTGAGCTGGGCGTCGAGGGTGCCGTAGGCGGGCACGTAGCCGGTTACCAGGAAGGTTTGGGAGTAGTAGCGCTGCTGCCAGTGGTAGTTGAGGCCAAAACCGAAGTTCTTCACCACGTTTTCGTTGCCCAGGCTTACGTTGGCGGCCCAGCGCGGGGTGTTGAAGCCATCCTCCAGTCCGTCGCCCGACTCGGTGCGGCGCAGGCGGGCGTAGGTGGTGCTGGCCCCGGCCAGGTAGCCGCCGGCCACCTCGTAGCGCAGACCCAGCGAGCCGCCGTAGTTGTACACCCGGCTGCGGGAGTTCGTCCAGAGGCGGTAGCGGGCCTGGCCGGCGCGGGCGCTCAGGGCGGTGGCTACGGCGTTCTGGTCGGAGCCGGGGGGCAGGGGCTGGCCGGTGGCGTCCAGGGGCACGTAGGCTTCCACTTGGGCAATAAAGTCGCGGTAGGTGTTGGAGTAGAAATCCACGTCGGCCAGCAGGCGGCCGCCGGGCAGCAGGGCCGCTTTGTAGCCCAGTTCTATGGAGTTGATGTGCTCGGGCCGCAGGTAGGTGTAGGGGTTTTTCACCAGCAGGCCCTGGTTCTGGCTGATGGCTTGGCCGCGCGAGAGGCCGCCGGTGTTCACGCCCCGCGTCACGGCCGCGTTAAACGCATCAATGGAGCTGCGCAAGTAGCTGTTCTCAAACACCCCGTCCGACATCACCCGGAGCCCCCCGATGCGCTTCACCTGCCCGCTGTTCACGTTGGAAAACCCCTCGAACAGGCTCGGGAAGCGGTAACCGCTCTGGTAGCTCACCCGGAAGTTGTGGCGCTGGGTGGGCGAGTACACGGCCGTGAGGCGGGGGTTGAAGCGGGTGCTGAAATAGTCGTTCTTATCGGCCCGCAGCGTGGCCGTCAGGCGGACTTTCTCCTGCCCCAGCCGCGCCCCAGCCTGCACAAAGCCGCCGGTTTTGCCGTAGGTGAGCGTGCTGTACGGGTCCTCCCCCGCCGTGGGGTTGATGAAGTAGTTGCCGTCGGGCTGGATGAAATAGGTGCGGTGGTCGAGGCCCAGCAGCACGTCGGCCCAGGCGGGCAGGCGGTTGCCGCCGCCCCGGCGCAGGGCTTCGCCGAGGTTCAGCTGGCCTTCCAGGTGCAGCATATCGGCCTGCACGCGCAGGGCCGCGCCCTGGTCCCAGTTGTTGATGTCGGCCAGCTCGCGCAGGCGCTGCTCAAACTCCGGCGTGCCGGGCTGCAGGCGGCCGGCATCGGCGGCGGCGAGGGCCGTGGCGTGCGCCTGGGCCACCGTTTGGCCCGACTGTGCGGCCGCGTTCCAGGCGGCGGTGTAATCCTGGTTCCAGCGGGCATCGGGCTTGAAGCTGCGGTCCAGATTTTCGGCGGCGGAGCGCAGGTTATAGCTGCGGCCGGTATTTTCCTGGGTGAAGTAGGCGCGGGCCTGCCCCACGGGGCCGGTGAGCTGCAGGGCGTGCTGCTGCAGGTGGTAGTTGTCGAGCCGGAACCGGTTGCTGCGCTGGTACACGTTGTCGAAGTTGGCCCCGCGGTAGGTGTAGGCCAGCTCCGTTTTATCGGTAAGCTTGTAGTGCAGGGCTGCGTCGTACTTGAGGGTTTGCAGCTGGTAGTCGGTCACGTCCTGCTCCCGGTAGCCGGTGCGGGCCACCTGGTAGCTTTTGCCCCCCAGCGTCAGCGTCGAGCGGTTCGATGATTCGTTGCCGTAGCTGCTCACCGGGTCGCGGGCGGGGTTATCGGCCCCCAGCAGGCCGGTGGTGGCGTTGCCGTTGGGGTTGATGTCGGTCGGGTCGCGGGCAATCCAGTCGTAGCCGCGCAGGTAGGTGCCGTTCACCTTCACCGCCCACTTCGAACCCAGCACCCGGGCGTAGCGCACACTGGTTTCGGAAAAAGCGTGCGCGCCGGTGGCCGGGTCGTTGAGGTGGTTGATGCCGGTTTTTTGCTGCACGCGCAGGCCGGGGCTGCGGAACGGGTTGCGGGTGCTGAAGTTGGCCAGCCCATTGATGGCGTTGAGCCCGTACAGCGCCGCGGCCGTGCCCGGCACCAGCTCCACGGCCTGAATATCCAAATCACTCGGCCCCAGCACGTTCCCAATGGGCCCGCCAATGTGCGGGGCCTGGTTGTCGATGCCGTCCACGAGCTGGGCGAAGCGCACGTTGGTGGTGTTGCTGAAGCCCCGGGCGTTCAGCACCCGAAACCCCAGGCTGGGCGTTATCATCTGCACGCCCTTCAGGTGCTCAATGGCATCGAAAAACGAGGCCGCGGGCGTGAGCCGCAGCTGGCGGGCGTTGAGCTTCTCCACCGTTACGGGCGACTGTAGAATACTTTCCTCCACCTTCGAGGCCGTCACCACCACCTCCCCCAGCCGCGTGGTGTCGGCGGGGGCCTGGGCGTGGGCCAGTATCGGAAGCAGCAACAGAGCGGGCGTAACGTGTTTCATGCGTTATGTTTTTTCAAACATAACGAATAACCGGGCGGGAGGTTTTCGCGCAGTGGCTCGCGGTGGAAGGCGCAGTGGTTCGGAGTGGCTGTTCACTGCGAGACACTGCGTCTTCCACCGCGAGCCACTGCGCGAAAAATCAACGCTAGAACAACCGCGCCGCCTCCGCCGCCAGAAACGCCTGAAACCGCGCCTGCAAACCCTCGAACTCCGCAATCAGGGCCTCGCCCTCGGGCGTTACCACCGTGCCGCCGCCACGCTTGCCGCCGGTTTGGGTGAGCACCAGCGGCCGGGCGCTCTGGGCGTTCAGCGACGACACCAAGTCCCAGGCCCGCTTGTACGACATGCCCATTTCCTGCGCCGCCTTCGAGATGGAGCCGTGCTGCTGAATCTGGCGCAGCAACTCCAGCCGCCCGATGCCCATAAACCGGTCGTCCGTGGATTCCACCCACAGGCGGCCGGTGAGGCGGAAGGTCAGGTCGGGGCGCAGCAGGTCTTTCATACGGGCAAATATCGGAGTTTGGGCGGGGGTTGGAAATCGTAGCGGCCGGAGCCGGGGCCACTGCCGAAAACGGCCGCTGCCGTGCCCCGCAGCCCCGTTTACCTCTTGGCAACCGCCAAAACCCGCCGGGGTTTGAAACCGGAAAACGTGCGCGGTCCACTCGGCCGACCCCGCGCGGTGGCGGTATAATGGGCTCGGACCTGCTGCCGGGGGTCACGCTTGCCTGAACCTACGACACCTTAATCCGATGGAGCAAACTGCCCCGCAAGGACTATATCGCCCCGAATTTGAGCACGACGCCTGCGGCACCGGCTTTATTGCCTGCGTGGATGGCCGCCGCTCGCACCAGATTGTGGCCGATGCGCTGACGATTCTGGAAAACATGGAACACCGCGGCGCCTGCGGCTGCGACGCCGACTCCGGCGACGGGGCCGGCCTGCTGCTGCAGCTGCCCCACTGGTTTCTGCTGGAGGAGTGTACCACGCTGGGCATCCGCCTGCCCGAGCCCGGCGAGTACGGCGTGGGCATGGCCTTCCTGCCCAAAAACGAGGCCCTGCGCCACATCAGCCGCGACCTTATCAGCCAGGCCGCGGCCCGGCTGGGGTTTCCGGTGCTGGGCTACCGGCCGGTGCCGGTGAACCCCGCCGGCATTGGCCCCACGGCCCTGGCCGCCGAGCCGGCCGTGGAGCAGGTGTTTGTGGGCCGCCCCACCGGCGTGCACACGCCCGAGGAGTTTGAGCGCAAGCTCTACGTGCTGCGCCGCCTCATCAACCGGGAAGCCGCCGCCCAGCTCGCGGGCGAAGAAGTCTACTTCACGTCGTTTTCCTGCCGCGTTATCATCTACAAGGGCCAGCTGACCACCTACCAGGTGCGCGGCTACTACCCCGAGCTGTCGGATGAGCGCGTGACCTCGGGGCTGGGGCTGGTGCACAGCCGGTTTTCAACCAATACCTTCCCCAGCTGGCGGCTGGCCCAGCCCTTCCGGCTGCTGGCCCACAACGGCGAAATCAACACCCTGCGCGGCAACCTCAACTGGTTTTACGCCGGCCTGCCCTCCTACCTCTCGCCCTACTTCTCGGCCGAGGAAATGGAAATTCTGCTGCCCGTCATCGACTCCGGCCAGTCGGACTCAGCCTGCCTCGACAACATTGTGGAACTGCTGCTGCACTGCGGCCGGAGCCTGCCCCAGGTGATGATGCTACTGGTGCCCGAGGCCTGGGACGGCAACGAGCAGATGGACCCGCTCAAAAAGGCCTTCTACGAGTTCCACGCCACGTTTATGGCTCCCTGGGACGGCCCGGCGGCCCTGCTGTTCACCGATGGCCGCATGGTGGGGGCCATGCTGGACCGCAACGGTTTGCGCCCCCTGCGCTACGCCCTCACCGACGACGGCCGGGTGCTGGTAGCCTCCGAGGCCGGGGTGCTGGGCGCGGGTCTGCCCGAAGCCCGGGTGGTGCGCAAGGGCCGTCTGCAGCCCGGCAAAATGCTGCTGATTGATACCGTGGCGGGCCAGATTATCACCGACGAGGAGCTGAAAACCCAAGCCGCCACGCGCCAGCCCTACGGCCAGTGGCTGAGCGAGTACCAGATTCGGCTGGAGGAATTACCCGAGCCCCGGCTGGTGTTCACCGATTTATCGGCCGAGTCGGTGTTCAAGTACCACCAGGTATTCGGCTACACCCGCGAGGATATTGACACCATTCTCACGCCGATGGCGGTGGAAGGCAAAGAGCCCATCGGCTCCATGGGCGTCGATTCGCCGCTGGCGGTACTTTCTGACCAGCCCCAGCACCTGAGCAGCTACTTCAAGCAGTTCTTCGCCCAGGTCACCAACCCGCCCATCGACCCCATTCGGGAGCGGCTGGTAATGAGCCTGGCCACCTTCATCGGCAACAACGGCAACATCCTCGACGAGGACAAGATGCACTGCCACTGCGTGGCCCTGCGTCAGCCCATCCTCACCAACCACGAGCTGGAAAAGCTGCGCAGCATCGATACGGGACTGTTCAACGCCAAAACCATCAACACCTACTTCCGGGCCGATGGCAAGCCGGGGGCGCTGGCCGCCGGCCTGGCCCGCCTCTGCCGCTACGCCGAGGATGCGGTGGACGACGGGTTTGAGGTGCTGATTCTGTCGGACCGGGCCCTGGATTCGGAGCACGCCGCCATTCCGTCGTTGCTGGCCGTGTCGGCGGTGCACCACCACCTGATTCGGAAGGGCTACCGGGGCTCGGTGGGGCTGGTGGTGGAAGCCGGCGACGCCTGGGAGGTGCATCATTTTGCCTGTCTGTTGGCCTTCGGAGCTACGGCCATCAACCCCTACCTGGCCCTCAGCACCATCCGCACGCTGCAGTACGAGGGGCGGCTGGGCACTACTTTGAGCGTGCCCAGGCTGGAAGCCAACTACCAGAAGGCGGTGTGCGACGGTCTGCTGAAAATCTTCTCCAAAATGGGCATCAGCACGCTGCAGAGCTACCACGGCGCGCAGGTGTTCGAAATTCTGGGTCTGAACCGGGCCGTGGTGGACCAGTACTTCACCGGGGCCGTGACGCGCATTGGTGGGCTGGGGCTTGATGAAATTGCCCGCGAAACCCTGTTCAAGCATTTCCAGGGCTTCCGGAGCAGCACCCTGGAAGAACAGTTGCTGCTGCCCGAGGGCGGCGTGTATCAGTGGCGGCGGCGGGGCGAGGCCCACCAGTTCAACCCCGAAACCGTGCACCTGCTGCAGCACGCCACCCGCACCAACTCCTACGAAACGTATCAACGCTACGCCCGGCTGGTGAACGAGCCCGGCAAAGGGGCCTTCACGCTGCGCGGATTGCTGGATTTTGCCCGCCACCGCCCAGCCGTGCCGCTGGCGGAGGTAGAGCCGGCCGAGAGCATCATGCGGCGCTTTGCCACCGGGGCCATGTCGTTTGGCTCGATTTCGCACGAGGCGCACAGCACCCTAGCCATTGCTATGAACCGCATTGGGGGCAAAAGCAACACCGGCGAGGGCGGCGAAGACCCCATGCGCTACGAGGTAATGGAAAACGGCGACTCCATGCGCTCGGCCATTAAGCAGGTGGCCTCGGCCCGCTTCGGCGTGACGGCCCACTACCTCACCAACGCCGACGAGCTGCAAATCAAGATGGCCCAGGGTGCCAAGCCTGGCGAGGGCGGCCAGCTGCCCGGCCACAAGGTGGACGAGTGGATTGCCCGGGTGCGCCACGCCACGCCCGGCGTGGGCCTCATCTCGCCCCCGCCCCACCACGACATTTACTCCATTGAGGACCTGGCCCAGCTCATCTTCGACCTCAAAAACGCCAACCGCCAGGCCCGCATCAACGTGAAGCTGGTGAGCAAGGCCGGGGTGGGCACCATTGCCGCCGGCGTAGCCAAAGCCCACGCCGACGTGATTCTGATTGCGGGCTTTGATGGTGGCACCGGCGCTTCGCCCCTGAGCAGCATCCGCCACGCCGGGCTACCCTGGGAGCTGGGCCTGGCCGAAGCCCACCAGACGCTGGTGCGCAACCAGCTCCGCAGCCGGGTGGTGCTGCAAGCCGACGGTCAGCTGAAAACCGGCCGCGACCTGGCCATTGCCACCCTGCTGGGGGCCGAGGAATGGGGTGTGGCCACCGCCGCGCTGGTAGCCGGGGGCTGCGTGATGATGCGAAAATGTCACCTCAACACCTGCCCCGTGGGCGTGGCTACCCAGGACCCCGAGCTGCGCCGCCTGTTCAGCGGGCAGCCCGAGCACATCGTGAACCTGTTCCGCTTCTTGGCCGAGGAGCTGCGCGAAATCATGGCTGAGCTAGGCTTCCGCACCGTGAACGAAATGGTGGGCCGGGCCCAATTCCTCAAGCCCCGCCCCGACATCCAGCACTGGAAAGCCCGCCACCTCGACCTGCGCGACCTGCTGTACCTGACCTCCCCCGCGGCCGGCAGCACCCTGCACCAAAGCGAGGCGCAGGACCACGGCCTCCAGCACATCCTCGACTGGCAGCTGCTGGAGCACGCCCGCCCGGCCCTGGACTACCAGCAGCCGGTGCGGGCTGAGTTTGCCGTGGGCAACACCAACCGCACCATCGGCACGCTGCTCTCCAACGAAATCACCAAGCGCTACCACGCCGCCGGGCTGCCCGAGGGCACCATCGAGTACAACTTCCGCGGGTCGGCGGGGCAGAGCTTCGGGGCCTTCAGCGTGCGGGGGCTGAGCTTCCGGCTCGAAGGCGAGGCCAACGACTACGTGGGCAAGGGCCTGAGCGGGGCCCGCCTCATCATTCACCCCGCCCTCGACGCCCGGTTTGCGCCCGAGCAGAACATCATCATCGGCAACGTGGCTTTGTACGGGGCAACTTCCGGCGAGCTGTTCGTGCGCGGGCAGGCCGGGGAGCGGTTCGCGGTGCGCAACTCCGGGGCCACGGCCGTGGTGGAGGGCGTGGGCGACCATGGCTGCGAGTACATGACGGGAGGACGAGCCCTCATCCTGGGCCCCACCGGCCGCAACTTCGCCGCCGGCATGAGCGGGGGCATCGCCTGGGTGTACGACGCCGACGGCTCCTTCCCCCAAAATTGCAACCCCGAAATGGTGGAGCTCGACCCGCTCGACGCCGACGACGAAACTCACATCCAGCACCTGCTCCGCCAGCACCACGAGCTCACCGGCAGCCAGCTAGCCGCCTTCCTGCTCGCCAACTGGCCTGAGGAAGCCGGCAAGTTCGTGAAGGTGTTCCCCAGCGAATACAAAAAGGTGCTGCAGAAGGCCCGGGTAGCGGTGGGGTAATGCCTCACCCCCCGGCCCCCTCTCCAGGAGAAGAGGGGGAACCTGACGGCACGATGTAGAGACGCAATATTTTGCATCTCCCGCCAGAACGAGCCGCCAGCCGGCATGGCCCGCCAGCCGGCATAATCAGCACCACGCAGTCAAAACAACATCAGCAACGACGAGACGCAAGATGTTGCGTCTCTACAACCGTCCGAATCGTCTGGCTCCCCCTCTCTGAAGGAGAGGGGGCCGGGGGGTGAGGCACCACGCACATGGGCAATAGCACCGGTTTCAAGGAATTTCAGCGGGAGCTGCCCGCAAAGGCCGCCCCGCAGGAGCGCGTGGCGCACAACCGTGAGTTTGTGGGCCAGTACTCCGATACGCAGCTGCGGCAGCAGTCGGGGCGGTGCATGGAGTGCGGTATTCCGTTCTGCCACGCGGGCTGCCCGCTGGGCAACATCATCCCCGAGTTCAACGACGCCGTGTACCGCCAGGACTGGGAGCAGGCCTACCAGATTCTGAGTGCTACCAACAACTTCCCCGAGTTTACCGGCCGCATCTGCCCCGCCCCCTGCGAATCGGCCTGCGTGCTGGGGATTAATGCGGCACCGGTGGCCATTGAGGAAATCGAGAAGCACATCATCGAAACGGCCTTTGCCCGGGGCTACGTGCGGCCCACCGCGCCGGTACTCAAAACCGGCAAATCGGTGGCCGTGGTGGGCTCGGGGCCGGCCGGGCTGGCGGCGGCAGCGCAACTGGTGCGGGCCGGCCACGCCGTGACGGTGTTTGAGCGCGACGACCGGCCCGGCGGCCTGCTGCGTTACGGCATCCCCGATTTCAAGCTGGATAAATGGGTGATTGACCGCCGCCTGCGCCTGCTGGAAGAAGACGGCGTGCAGTTTCGCTGCAACACCGAAGTAGGCCGCGACATCCCGGCCCGGGAGCTGGCCGCTCAGTTCGACGCGGTGGTGCTGGCCGGCGGGGCCCTGGTACCCAAAGACCTGCCCCTGCCCGGTCGCAAGCTGCCCGGTATCCACTTCGCCATGGACTACCTCACTCAGCACAACCGCCGCGTAAGCGGGCTGCCGCTGTCGGAACCCGACATTCAGGCCACCGGCCTCGACGTGGTGGTCATCGGCAGCGGCGACACCGGCTCCGACTGCGTGGGCACAGCCAACCGCCAGCAGGCCCGCTCCGTCACGCAGTTTGCCCTTATGCACCAGCCCGCCCCCGAGCGGCCCCACTTCGAGCCCTGGCCCCACTACCCCACGGCCGTGTTCCGCACCAGCACTTCTCACGAGGAAGGCTGCCAGCGCTACTGGGGCATCAACACCAAAGCCTTCCTGGCTGATGAGCACGGCCGCCTGCGGGCCCTGCTGGTCACCGACGTTACTTGGGAAACCGACGTGCTGGGCCGCCGCCTCGCCTTCACCGAAATCGAAGGTTCGGCGCGCGAAATCCCCTGCCAGCTGGCCCTGTTGGCCCTGGGCTTCGCCTCCCCCCGCTACGAAGGGCTGCTGGAGCAGCTCGGCGTAGCCCTCGACGACCGGGGCAACGTACGTACCCCTTCCGACACCAACTTCCTCACCTCTCAGCCCAACGTCTTCGTGGCCGGCGACATGCGCCGCGGCCAGTCACTCGTAGTATGGGCCATTTCCGAAGGCCGCGAAGCCGCCCGCCAGGTAGACCTGTTTCTGATGGGCAAAACCGCCCTGCCCAGCAAGGATGCGGTGGGTATGTTTGGGTAGGGTCGTTTGAACTTAAAGTAACAGAGCGTCATGCTGAGCGGAGCCGGAGGCGTGGTCGAAGCATCTCTACCGCTTCGTTGCCATGGTAATCCAATGAAGCAGTAGAGATGCTTCGACAAGCTCAGCATGACGTTCTGGAAACCCAAACCGCCCGCTGGTTTCAGCGGGCGGTTTGGGTTTCTTGCCGAATTAAAACGGCGGGGGCCCGTCGTCGAAGGTGCTGCGGGGGAAGGGCTGGGCGGGCGGCGGGCCGTCGTTGTTGATGCGGGAGCCGAGGCGGATGGTGTTCGGGGCGAAACCGGATTGGTCGTCGTCGAAGGTGCTGGTGGGGAAAGCGCCGGGGTTGAAGCCCGCGTCGCCGAAGCCGCCGCCGGCCCCGTCGAGGTCGGCAAACTTGGTGAACTTGCCGATGAACTTCAGCTGCACGGTTTCCAGGGAGCCGTTCCGGTGCTTGGCAATAATCACCTCGCCGGTACCCTGGGTGGGGTTACCCATTTCGTCCTCCGTAATCTTATAGTACTCGGGGCGGTACAGGAACACCACCATGTCGGCGTCCTGCTCGATGGAGCCCGATTCCCGAAGGTCACTGAGTTGGGGCTTCTTGTCGCCGCCGCGGGTTTCCACCGAGCGGCTCAGCTGCGACAGGGCCAGCACCGGCACGTTCAGCTCTTTGGCAATACCCTTGAGCGCCCGCGAAATCGAGGCAATTTCCTGCTCCCGGTTGCCCCCGCCCTTGCCATCCGTGTTACCCGTCATCAGCTGCAGGTAGTCGATGATGATCATCTGGATGTCGTGGTGGGCTTTGAGACGGCGGCACTTGGTGCGCAGCTCTCGGATACTGAGGCCCGGCGTATCGTCAATGTAAATGGGAGCCGACGACAGGGCAGAAATCTTGTGGTTCAGCTGCGCCCACTCGTAGTCGGCCAGGTTGCCCTTCTTGATTTTCTCCGAATCCAGCTCCGCCTCGGCCGAAATCAGACGGTTCACGAGCTGCAGCGAGGACATTTCCAACGAGAAAATAGCCACCGGCTTCTTGAACTCCACCGCCGCATTGCGCATGGCCGATACTACGAAGGCGGTGTTGTGCGTCACGGTCATGTCCTGCAGCAGAAACAGCCGGTTGCCGTCGATGCTGAAGCCGTAATAGTCGTCCTCTCCGTCAAACTCCACTGAAATGCCGGTCATACGCCAGTCGACGGGGCTGCGCCAGGGCTGGGCCTGCTTGTGGGCTACCCGCACCGGTACCCGGTCAATGTCGCCGTAGATGCGCACCCGGTACACCTCGCTTTCGAAGCCGATGGCGCTGATGGATGCCCGCTTTTTGCGCAGCGAAGTCCGGAAGCCCAGCGAGTCGGCCAGAAACTTGATCTGGCGGGCCAGGCGGTGGTTTTTCTGGGTGATTTCGTAGCCGTTGGATACCGGGTCGAAGTGGCCGTCGGAGTCGATGAGGCCGGCCAGCAGCTGCAGGCGGGTTTCGGTGCTGTTGCTCAGGTACGGCTGCGGAATATGCTTGTCACTGAGCACGTCCAGCTGGCGCAGCTCGTCCTGCACGGAATATTGGGCAATACTGCCGCCCTGCCGGCCTCGCGTGATACCGTAGCTGTTGCAGCGGTTATCCACCACGCCCACCGTTACCTGCATATCCAGGTCGGCCGCGTACTGATGCAGATAGTCGATGATTTCCGGGTCTTGGCTGGTGATGCGGCAGTTGTCCGAAGCACCATCGCCCAGCCACAGCCCCAGGAAATACGGCTCCACCGGCACTTCCTGCGCAGCAAACTCAACGGCCACCTTATAGCCTTTGTAGTTAGAGCGAAACTTGGCCGATTTGCCGAGCCAGTCCTTTACGGTGATGTTGAGCACGTCGCCGTGGCGGTGCGGGCCCTCGGTGCGGCTGCGCTTGAGCGAGAGAATATGGCTTTCGTTCACGCGGTAGGCTTCACCCTTGTTCTGGCGCACCCAGTACATGTTCTCACGGCCCCGGGCAATGCTCAGCACCCGGCGCGGGGTCGAGTCGTCGCCCATCAGCAGCTCGCCGGCCCGCACGTCTTCCACGTTGCGCAGGGTACCATCGAACATCAGCACTTTGGTGCCTTTACCAAGACATTTACCCATACCGGGGCGCGCGGCAATAATCACCAGGTCAGAGGGTTGCCAGCCCGACGTAACCCGGTCTAAGGCCGAAAATCCGGAGGGCACGCCGGTGAGGCCGTCCTTCTGATCCTTCTTTTCTTCCAGCTCCTTGATGGCCTTGCCCATCAGGCTGCGCATATCATCAAAGTTCTTGCGGATGTTGGATTCCGACACCTCGAATAACGACTGCTCGGTGCTGTCGAGCAGGTTAAACACGTCGGTGGTATCCTCGAAGGCGTCGCGCTGAATGTCGGAGGCAATACGGATGAGCTCCCGCTTGATGGCGTTTTCGGTAATGATGCGGGCGTGGTACTCAATATTGGCCGCCGAGTTCACCTTGAAGGTGAGGTTGGCCACGTAGTGCGCGCCGCCGGCCGCCTCCAGCTCGCCCATTTCCCGCAGCTCGTGCGTAACCGTCAGAATATCAATCGGCTCCGACTTGTCGAACAGGTTCAGGATAGCCTTGAAGATGCGGATGTGGCCTTCCTTGTAGAAACTCTGGGGTTTCAGAATGTCGATAACCGTGGTCAGGGCATCCTTTTCCAGCATGAGGGCCCCCAGCACGGCGGCTTCCAGCTCCAGGGCCTGGGGCGGCAGTTTGCCCGCGGCTCCACCCATGGGCAGCTGCGCCGGGCGGCTGTTCCAGGCAGCTTTGGCCCGCGAGGCCGAAAGTTTCAGGCGGTCATCCATCCGGTCGTTCATTACTAACTAAGCACTACAAGGTAAGCAGGTTGGGCCGGTTTTGGGCAGGATTCCGGCCCGGTCTTTTCAACTTTTCAGCCAAAGGGGCACAAATCTAACGGCTGGGCTCTACAATCCGGGACTGGCAGAAAAGGTTTCTTTTTTGTATGCTGATACTAAGCAGAACGTTACCGGGATAAGCTCAGTGACTGAGGATGAGCAGAGTAGGATAAGGTCCCAGGACCCAATCCCCACGGCGCGGGCCCGGTGGCCTCTGTCCACGTACACATCGGCCGGGCAATGTACCTTTGTGGCCTGCTTACTTACTTTCCCGAATGGCCGCAACCCCTTCTTCGCTCCAACGCCTGCACCTGATTGCAACCGGGGGCAGCATTATGCACAACCTGGCTTTGGCCCTCCACCAGCGCGGGGCCCAGGTAACGGGTTCCGATGACGAAATATTTGAGCCCGCCAAGAGCCGGTTAGCCGCTGCCGGTTTGCTCCCAGCCGCAGAAGGCTGGTTCCCGGAGAAGATTACCCAGGACCTTGACGCCGTGATTGTGGGCATGCACGCCCGCCCCGACAACCCCGAGTTGCTGCGCGCTCAGGAGCTGGGCCTGCGGGTGTATTCCTTTCCTGAGTTTATCTACGAGGCTTCCCGCGACAAGCAGCGCATTGTCATTGGGGGCTCGCACGGCAAAACCAGCATTACTTCGCTTATCCTGCACGTACTGCGCCACTGGGGCCGTAA
Source organism: Hymenobacter sp. 102 (assembly GCF_049949205.1). Classification (NCBI taxonomy): domain Bacteria; kingdom Pseudomonadati; phylum Bacteroidota; class Cytophagia; order Cytophagales; family Hymenobacteraceae; genus Hymenobacter; species Hymenobacter sp. 102. The sequence goes on along the minus strand of NZ_CP188172.1, from coordinate 189,258 downwards.
GTTCGACTACGCCGTGGGGGCCCAGCTGGAGGGCTTCGACCTGATGGTGCAGCTCACTGACGACGCGCCCATCATCATCATTGAAGGCGACGAATACCTGTCCTCCCCCATCGACCGACGGCCCAAGTTTCACCTCTACCAGCACCACATCGGCGTCATTTCCGGCATCAGCTGGGACCACATCAACGTGTTTCCCACGGAGGAGGTGTACCGGGAGCAGTTCCGGATTTTTGCGGAGATGACGCCCAAAGCCGGCGTGCTCATCTACGACCAGGACGACGAGCAGGTGCAGCTGGTAACAGTGCCCAGCTCCCCCGATGTGAAGTACATTGGCTACGGTCCGCACGAGCACGTTATTCGGGACGGCAAAACCTACCTGCTGACCAAAAAGGACGAAGAAGTGCCCGTGCAGGTGTTTGGAGCACACAACCTGCGCAACATCTCGGCGGCCAAGGAAGTGTGCAAGCAGCTGGGCATCAAAGGCAAGGAGTTTTATGAGGCCCTGGCCACGTTCAAGGGCGCAGCCCGCCGCCTGGAGAAGGTGCGGGAAGGCGCTGACTCCGTAGTGTACAAGGATTTCGCCCACGCGCCCAGCAAGCTGAAAGCCACCGCCACGGCCTTCAAAAACCAGTACCCGGAGCGCCGGCTGGTGGCCTGCCTGGAACTGCACACGTTCAGCTCCCTCAACCCGGCCTTTTTGCCCCAGTACGCCCATACCTTCGATGCCCCCGACGTAGCGGTGGTGTACTTCAACCCCCACGTGCTGGAGCACAAGCGCCTGCCCCCACTCCCGCCCGAAGCCGTGCAACAAGCTTTCCAACGGCCCGATTTGCGCGTTTTCACCGACAGCCAGGAGCTGGCCGCCTTCCTGCACGCCCAGAGCTGGCAGAACGCCAACCTGCTGATGATGTCCTCGGGTACCTTCGATGGGCTGGACCTGAACCAGCTGGCGGCGGCCGTAACCACCTAATCAACCTGCCGCTGGCAGCCCGCGTACCCTACCTGCGCCAAGCAAGGCCTGCCAGCGGAAATCAGACCATGAAGCATACTATCTTGCTCCTGCACGGGGCTCTTGGCTCAGAAGCGGAGCTGAAGTTTTTGAAGCGGGAGCTGCCGCCGTTTTACGATGTGCATTCCTTCTCCTTCGGGGGCCACGGCGGGCAGCCGTTGGTACCGGAAGCATTTTCGATGAAGCACTTTGCCTGGGAAATCCGGCAGTTTATTCTGGACCGCAACCTACCGCCGGTGCACGTGTTTGGGTACAGTATGGGTGGTTACGCGGCCCTTACGGCTGCCGTAACGTGGCCGGAGCTATTTACCAGCATCACCACCCTGGGTACCAAGTTCGACTGGACGCCGGGCACGGCTGCGCAGGCTACCCGGCTGCTGGATGCCTCCGCCATGCGCGAGAAAGTACCGCAGTTTGCCCACCACCTGGAGCAGCTGCACGCGCCCACTCCCTTGCCGGAGTTTTTGGCTGCTACGGCGAGCCTGCTGCGGGGGCTGGGCGACGCGCCTCTGCTCAACGCCGACAACCTGGCCGCGCTGGAAGTACCGGTGCAGGTGCTGGTGGGCGAGCTGGATAAAACCGCCGGCGTGGACGCCTCCCGCGCCTTCGCCGACCACATGCCCCGCGCCACCTTCGAAATCATCATGAATACCCCCCACCCGCTGGAAAAAGTAAACCCCGATGTGCTGGTGAACCGCATTGCGCGGTTTGTGGAGCTGGTGCAGGAAGGCCTGGCTTAAACCTTGCGGGCAGCTCATCTGCCTGCGAAAATCCTGAAACGTCATGCAGAGGCTGCACCTCTGCATGACGTTTCAGGAATAGAATGTTCACACGGCCTGAAAGCGAAACGCCCGATGCATATAGTAGCACCGGGCGTTTCGCTTTTACTTTTTACTGCTGACGTCCTCGGGGGCCTTGCGGCGCCGGTCGGTGGTAACCAGCAAGGCCAGGGCAGTCAGGGAAAGGCGCAGAATCCATTTACGGCTAAGCATGGCTACTTACGGGAGAAGAAAGTGTTGTTGGACTCCACGCGCAGGTCGCAGCGGCTGCCTCCGGTATTTTCCTCACAGGTAGTGCCTACAATTTCGTTTTTCTCAAAGTTGAAAAAGCAAAACGTGCAGCCTACGCCCGTAATAATGTAGCGGGCGGCATTGGATGGCAGGTAAAGACTGTTATCGGTGGAGGTTTGCAAAGGCAGCGCCATGGCCCGGTACATACCATTGCGCAAACCCATACCCACGATATAGTACACGGCTTTGTCCTTGGGCGTCTCCTGCACCTTCCGGATGATGGTTTTGTCAATGGCCGTCCCGTCGCCAAACTCCCGGGTAAAGGCAGCGGAAAGTTGTTCCCGCGGGATAATGTACCGGATTTTGCCCTCCGATACTTCGGCAATCTGCTTGCTCACCACCTCCCGTTTACGACGCATCTCTTCCGTGTCGGTGGTGGGGGCGCTCATTTCCGGAAAGCCCCGTTTGGTGGTTTCGCAGGCCGTCAGACCGCCCAGCAACAGCAGGCCGGTACTCAGCAGGTATAGCGCAGGGCGCGGGATACAGTTCATTTAGATGGGCTGAATAGGCAGCCGTAAGTTAACGGGGTTTGTAGTATTGCCGGGCCTCGGGCAGCTCCTTCTGGATGGCGGCAATGCGCGTACCGTTGGAGGGGTGAGTGGAGAGGAATTCCGGGGGCGAAGCCTGATTTTCGCGGGCCTCCATGCGTTGCCAGAACGCAATGGCTCCGTCGGGGTTGTAGCCGGCCATAGCCATGAAGATCAGCCCCAGGTGGTCGGCTTCCGACTCCTGGCTGCGGCCGTACTTCAACAGTCCCAGCGAGGAGCCCACGCCCACCGCCTGCAAAAACACATTCTGAGTAGCCGTGGGATTCTGCCCCACCGCCGCCGAAACTACCCCTCCCAGGCCCTGCGCGGCCATCTGCTGGCTCATGCGCTCCGAGCTGTGCCGGGCCACGGCGTGGGCAATTTCGTGGCCCATTACTACGGCCAGACCGTTCTCGTCCTGCGTAATGGGCAGAATACCGCTGTACACGGCCACTTTACCGCCGGGCATACACCAGGCGTTTTCCTGTTTGTCGTCAATCAGGTTGAACTCCCACTGATAGCCTTCCAGCTGGGCCTGCTGGTTTTGCTGGCGGAAGTACATTTCCACAGCCTGTTGAATGCGCTGGCCCACCCGCTTTACCATGGCTGCCTGCTCGCCGCTGTTAATAACGCGGCTGCTGCTAAGTACTTTCTGGTATTCCTGGGCGGCCATCGTATTCATCTCCGTATCGGAAACCAGACTGAGCTGGCGACGACCAGTGATGGGCACCGTAGAGCAGGCGGCGGCCACGAACAGGCAACTGGCCAAAGCAATTTTCTTGAGCATGGAAAAGACGGTTGACGGGACGGAAAACAGAACGAAAGGCGGGCGAATCAGGAAGCCAGACAGTAGGCGGTACCTGCCTGCGGTGCTATACGTGCGGGGGTGGGCAAAATGTTTACGTGGCCCTTTTCGGCAGGTAAAACCGGGCCCGTTTGGGTTTCCAGCCCACGAATTAAACGCTATTTTTGACCGTTTACCTCGTCGGCCGTATCAGTACACGGCTTTTTATCCGGCCCGGCCGGTCCAGTTTCCCCCAACTCCCTGAGCATGAAAATCCTCTGCATCGGCCGCAACTACGCCGAACATATTGCCGAACTCCAGAACGAAACGCCCGACGCTCCCGTCATCTTCGCCAAGCCTGATACTGCCCTGCTCCAGCGCAACCAGCCCTTCTTCCTCCCCGATTTTTCCCAGGACATCCACCACGAGGTAGAGCTGGTGCTGCGCATCTGCAAAAACGGCAAGAATATCGAGGAGAAGTTTGCCCCTACCTACTTTGACGCCATCGGACTGGGCATTGACTTCACGGCCCGCGACCTGCAAAGCAAGCTCAAAAGCAAGGGCCTGCCCTGGGAGCTGGCCAAGGGCTTCGACGGCTCGGCCCCCATTTCGCAGGAGTTCAAACCAGTTGCGGAGTTTGCCGACCTGAAGAACATCGACTTTCGGCTGGAAGTGAACGGCGAAGTGCGCCAGCAGGGCAACTCCGGCCTGATGCTGCACGACTTCTCCAAAATCATCAGCTACATCTCCCAGTTCATCACCCTGAAAATGGGTGACCTGATTTTCACCGGCACGCCCAGCGGCGTGGGCCCCGTCAAAATCGGCGACCAGCTCACCGGCTTCATCGGCGAGGACAAGATGTTTGACCTGGCGGTGAAATAGGCTAACAGCATGTCATTCCGAGCCCGCGAGGAATGACATGCTAATTGTCATGCTGAGCCCAGTGAAGCGGCTCTACCGCTTTGCCTGAACGATTCACTAGCCCAGGGTTTACACCCTGGGCTATGGAGCGGTTGTCGTTACAACGTCAGCCCGCGAGATTCCTCGCGGGGCTCGGAATGACGTTCTTCTTGTTGCTCCTGCCACCTCCGCCTGATATTCCTCGTATCCTTTTTCCCGGCTAACCGGGCACGATTGTGGCCGGCTCCGGCGTTGCTGCGGCACCGTTTTCCTTTCCTTCTGCTGCTGATTTCCTTTCCCCGAATGCCCGATTTTTTGATTACCCGGCCCGGCCGCCTGCTGAGCATGGCGGTACCCAGCCTGCTGTTGCTGGGGCTGCAGCCTATGGCCTGCGGCGGCCAGGAGCCCGATTCTACCGAAAAAAACAAGCCCGGTACCGCCGCGCCGGCTCCCCGGCCCCAGGTACCCAACGGCTACTTTCTGTTCCCCATCAAGCCCGGCCAGCAGAACTTTCTGGCCGGCAGCATGGGCGAGCTACGCCCCAATCACTTCCACGGCGGCCTCGATATTAAAACCGACGGCCGGGTGGACTTGCCGGTGTACGCCTCGGCCGACGGCTACATCTCCCGCATGAAGCAGAGCAGCTACGGCTACGGCAATGTACTGTACATCACCCACCCCAACGGCCTCACCACCGTGTACGGCCACCTCAACCGCTTTAAAGGCCCCGTGGCCGAGGAGCTGCGCCGCCGCCAGTACGAAAAGCAGACCTACGACCTGGAGCTGTTTTTCAAGCCCGACCAGTTTCCGGTGAAGCGCGGCGAAGTGGTGGCCCTCTCGGGCAACACCGGTGGCTCGGCCGGGCCGCACCTGCACTGGGAAGTGCGCACGGCCCAGGATGAGCAGCTGAACCCCTTGCAATGGGGCGGCTTCCCCGAAATTCAGGATCATGTGGCCCCCACGCTCCTGGCCTTCGGGGTGGAAGCCCTGAGCATTGATGCCCGGGTACAGGGCCGGTTCGGCAAGTCGGTTTTCGTGCCCAAGGCCCCGCCCCTGCCTAACGGTGGCGGCTACGTATGGGCCGATACCATTGCCGCCAACGGCACGGTGGGCCTGCTCATGCAGGGCTTCGACCGGTTCGACCAGGTGTGGAACAAGAACGGCATTCAGAAAGTGGAGGTGCTGGTGAACGGCCAGCCCCACTACCAGCACGTGGTGGATGCCATTCCGTTTCCGGAAGGCTCCCGCCAGATCAATAACCACCTGGATTACGAATGGCGCGCCACCCAGGGCCGGCAGCTGGAAAAGCTGTTCGTGGACGACGGCAACGACCTGCGCATGTACACCGCCGGCCCCGGCAAGGGCAAGCTGCGCGTGGAGCCGGGCAAGGTGTACGCCATGGAAGTGCGCCTGAGCGACTCCTACGGCAACCTCACGCCCCTGCGCTTTGCACTGCGCGGCGTGGCCGACAGCTACCGAAAAACCCGCTCAGTGGCCGTGAAAACCCCGGCCCTGCGCTACGATATCAGCCGCAACCTGCTGGTGGCCGTAGCCCAGGACCCCGACACGGCCGCCGTGGGCGGCAACCTGACCTTATTCAAAGGCAACCGCCGCCTCACCATCAGGCCCAGCTACACCGAGCAAAGCCAGAACGTGTACCTCTACGACCTGCGCGCCGGCCGCCCCGACTCGTTGCAGTTCGGCCGCGTAACGAAGAAGTTCGACCGGCAGGCCCTGATTCCGTCGGGCCGGGAGTTCGGCTTCAGCACGGCGCACCTGGCCCTGGGCTTCGGCCCGAAGACGCTGTTTGACACCCTGTACGTGCAGACCAGCTACAAACAGGGCCTCTGGACGGTGCACCACCCTCGCACCCCGCTCTACGAAACCATGGCCCTCACCCTGCGCCCCGAAGCCCCGGTAGCCGACCCGCGCCGCACGGCCATTTACGGCGTAACGGCCAAGGGCGGGCGGGCCTACGTGGGCGGCAAGTGGAACGCCGATGCCACCGCCATTACGGCTCCCATCAAAACCTTCGGCCAGTTCAAGCTCCTCACCGATACCATTCCGCCCTCGGCCCGCCTCATCAGCCGCGGCCCCGGCGGCGTGGTGTTCAAGGTGGGCGACGACCTCTCGGGCCTGGCCAGCTACAAGCTGGAAGTGAACGGGCAGTTCCGTCTGCTGCGCTTCGAGCACAAAAACGCCACCATCTACTCGGAGCGCGACGACACGCTGGGCCCGCCCCTGCGCGGCCCCGCCACCCTGCGCCTCACCGACCAGGCCGGGAACGAGAAGGTGATTAATCTGGTGCTGTAAAGCCGGTTTCTGAACGGTATAGAGTTTCATCGTTGCTGAGGTTGAGCGGTACATTAACCGCTCAACCTCAGCAACGACGAGGTTTCAACTATTGCGTCTCTACCGCGGGATATCCTCTCAGAAAGCGGTAAATATAGCACGTTCAGGAATTCGACCGTTTTCCTGAACTAAGAATCAGTTACGCGCTAATTAGGGCAGTTCTTTGCCTTCTAGCAACCCCTTGAAGGCTAGGATAATAAACTCAAGTTTAGATGAATCTCCTGAACCCACAAACAGCCCATCCTCCAACACAAAGCCATACCAATCATCTGGCGTTTTATTATGCCCCCTTGGCTCGATTGAAACATCCTCCAGTACCGTGTCAGATACGTCAATTTCGACAGACCATCCTGGATTACTTACCGACAGAATTTTTATCCCTTGTCTAAACTCCCATTCTCCGTCGCATTGCGACTTGTACCATTGCTGTAACCACGCTAGCGCATCCATAGACTTACTTTTTCAAGGAGACGAAAGTACGTGATTCAAATCCTCGTTTTGGTGAACCGCTCTAATAGGGCGCTGACATTAGCTACAAGCCCACGTTACGGGCCAGTTTGTGTTCAGTAAACTGATTCAACGAATCAAAGCATATGAGGCACAAGTTTCGTAAACTTCTCCGCAGACATGGTTCTGCTGGCTTACCAGTGCGTTTCTGATTCTGTGGTCCAGGTAAAGCATGGTTGATGAACCTACCAGATGTCCCGGTTTCTGCGCGCCTCTGCAATTTCCCGGGCCGCAACCGTTGACTTTGCGTATACATCGGCTACGTCCAACCTCAACCCTATGCCCAAGAACCTGCTCAAACGTCGCCAGCCCGTGCTGCTGGGAGCCGCTGCCGCCGCTGTGGCGGCCGGCGTAGCGGCCTACGCCTACACCCGCCGCAAAGCCTATCCGGCCCTGCCCACCGTGGCCCATGTGGACCTGCACAAGTACGCCGGCCTCTGGTACGAGGTGGCCCGCCTGCCCACCCGCTTCGAGAAAGGCTGCCAGCACGTAACGGCCGAATACAAGCTGCGCCCCGATGGCAAAGTGAGCGTGCGCAACACCTGCCACCAGGAAGGCCTCAACGGCCCCGTGGAAACCGCTACGGCCGTAGCCCGCGCCGTGGACGCCACCAACGCCCGCCTCAAAGTGCAGTTCTTCTGGCCCTTCGAGGGCGACTACTGGATTCTGGACCTGGATGAATCGGACTACCAGTACGCCTTGGTAGGCGAGCCGGAGCGCAAAAACCTCTGGATTCTGAGCCGCAAGCCTCACCTGGAGCGCAACCTGCGCGACCGGCTGGTAGCCCGCGGCCGGGAGCTGGGCTTCCCCGTTGAAAACCTGATTTTCACCCCGCAACCTATGGCCGGCAAACCGTAACGCCAGCCCGTCATTGCGAGCGAAGCGAAGCAATCCTTCCTTCACAAAGCGCAAAACAATTGACCTACTCAAAAGCCCCTGTCGTCCGTGCTGGCGTCAGGGGCTTTCTGCTGTTCGGTGCTTGGCACCCTGAAAAGGACGGATTGCTTCGTTTCGCTCGCAATGACGGGTGTTATTTCGTTGCTGAATCCCCAAAAATCCCTTCTATCTTCGCGGCATGGCAGTACCTCAAGCTGGCGAGCAGGCCCCGGCCTTCCAAGCCAAAGACCAGAACGGCACCCTCCACCGCCTCCAGGACTACGCGGGCCGCAAAGTGGCCCTCTACTTCTACCCCAAAGATGATACCTCGGGCTGCACGGCCCAGGCCTGCAACCTCCGCGACAACTACGCGCAGCTCCAGGCCGCCGGCGTGCAGGTGCTGGGCGTGAGCATCGACTCAGAGAAGTCGCACCAGAAGTTTGCCACCAAGCACGAACTGCCCTTCCCACTGCTGGTAGACGAGGACAAGAAGCTGGTGCAGGACTACGGCGTGTGGCAGGAGAAGTCGATGTACGGCCGCAAGTACATGGGCACCATGCGCTACACCTTCCTCATCAACGAGCAGGGCCTGATCGAGAAAGTCATTACCAAAGTCGACACCAAAAACCACGCGGCTCAGCTGCTGTAGTTTTTCCTCTGAAAGCCTCGCCCCTCCGGCGGGGCTTTTTACTTAGAGCTTCCATCTGTCATCCTGAGCTGGCGAAGGACCTTATCACGTAAGGACAAGTCGTTTATGCGGTTGTCGTGCTGCTATAATAAGATCCTTCGCTCCGCTCAGGATGACGGGAGCCGGCCCGCCGGTTACTCTGCCAACTTCCTACCTTTGCCTCACCAATTCCATTCTCAACCCGAACCCATGTCGCAGGACACGTCATTCGCCGCTTCTTCCGAAACCCACACGCCCGAAGCCACCAAATCGGTAGCTGAGCTGAAACAGATTGCCGCCCAGGTGCGGCGCGACATCGTGCGCATGGTGCACGCCGTCAACTCGGGCCACCCCGGCGGCTCGCTGGGCTGCACCGACTTGCTGGTGGCCCTGTACTTCAAAGTGATGAAGCACACGCCCCAGCCCTTCGACATGGACGGCATCGGGCAGGACCTGTTTTTCCTCTCCAACGGCCACATTTCGCCGGTGTTCTACTCGGTGCTGGCCCGCTCGGGCTACTTCCCGGTAAGCGAGCTGGCTACGTTCCGCAAGCTGAACTCACGCCTGCAGGGCCACCCCGCCACCCACGAGCACCTGCCCGGCATCCGCGTGGCCTCGGGCTCCCTCGGCCAGGGCCTGAGCGTGGCCGTGGGCGCGGCCCAGGCCAAAAAGCTCAACAACGACCCCCAAACCGTATTCGTGCTGATGGGCGACGGTGAGCTGGAGGAAGGCCAGGTGTGGGAAGCGGCCATGTACGCCCCGCACCATAAAGTCGACAACCTCATTGCCTTCGTGGACCGCAACGGCCAGCAGATTGACGGTCCCACCGACAAAGTGATGAACCTGGGCGACCTGCGCGCCAAGTTTGAAGCCTTCAACTGGCAGGTGCTGGAAACCGACGGCAACGACCTGGAGAAACTGCTGCCCACCATTGAGGAAGCGCAGGGCCTGCTCCGCAACGGCCGCCCCGTGATGGTGCTGATGGACACCCAGATGGGCTTCGGCGTGGACTTCATGATGGGCTCACACAAGTGGCACGGCGTGGCTCCCAACGACGAGCAGCTCGAAATTGCCCTCCAGCAGCTGGCCGTGGAAAAAGCCGGCGACTACTAAATCACAGATTCTCGCTGATTACAGGCTGATTTCGCTGATCGGTTGAAGGCCGTTTACATTCAGTGTGAAACGACAACCCCAGTAAACCCAATAAAAGCCCGCCTGGCTCCCCCTCTCCCCGAGGAGAGGGGGCCGGGGGGTGAGGTCCACTCCATGCGCCATTTGCTTCTGGTTATGGGTTTGCTTGCGGGGCTGCTGGCCCCCGGGCCTGCGCGTGCCCAGAACGTAGCGCCCACTCAGCCTAAAACCACGCGCATTCTGTTCGTGCTGGATGCCTCCGGCTCGATGCGGGCGCCCTGGGAGGGCGAGCAACGCTGGGACGTAGCCAAGCGGCTGTTGTCGAAGATGGTGGACTCGCTCAACGCCTACCCGCACCTGGAGCTGGCGTTGCGGGCCTACGGGCACCAGCACGAAAACAAGGAGAACAACTGCGAGGATTCGCGGCTGGAAGTGGCCTTCGCGCCCAAAAACGCGGCGGCCATCAAGGCCCGGCTCAAAACAATTGACCCTAAGGGCAACACGCCGATTACGTACTCTTTGCTGCAGTCGGCCGGAGACTTTCCGGCCGATAAGGCGGCCCGCAACGTGCTCATTCTGATTACCGACGGGCTGGAATCGTGCAAGGGCGACCCGTGCGCCACGGCCCTGGCGCTGCAGCGCAAGCGGGTGTTTCTGAAGCCGTTCGTGATTGGCATCGGGGCCGAGCGGGAGTTTGGCAAGCAGCTGGAATGCCTGGGCCAGTACTACAACGCGGCCGATGTGAAGACCTTTCGCAGCATCCTCAACGACGTAGTGACCCAGACGCTGGCCAAAACCACCGTCAGCGTAAACCTCACCGATGAGCAGGGCCGCCCCGTGGAATCGAACGTGAATATGACGTTTGTGAACAACGTGACGGAGTTGCCCGAGTACAACTACGTGCACTACCGCGACGCCCAAAGCAAACCCGACGTGCTCGACATCGACGCGTTGCAGAGCTACGACCTGGTGATTAACACAGTGCCCCCGGTGCGGCAGCCGAACCTGCCCATCCGGCCGGGCCGGGCCAACGTGCTCAGCTACAAAACGCCACAGGGCACGCTGTGGCTGCAGAACCCCGCCGCCTCACCCAACCCCTACGGCACGGTGCAGGCGGTGGTGCGGGCCCAGGGTAACCCGGCCACGGCGGTGGCCCTGCCCTTCGGGGCGCGGCAGAAGCTGCTGGCCGGCAACTACGAGGTGGAGCTGCTCACGCTGCCCCGGCAGCTGCGGCGCATCACGGTGAAGCAGGGCCAGGAAACGACTGTAACCTACGAAGCCCCCGGCATCCTCAACATCGTGTCGGATTTGAAAGGCTACGGCAGTATCTACCGCCTCGGCCAGGATGAGCAGCAGACGTGGGTGCACAACCTGCCCGAAACCAGCAGCAAAGTGAACCTGCCGATGCAGCCCGGAGCCTACCGCCTCGTGTTCCGCACCAAAACCGCTACCGGCAGCCAGTTCACCGACGTGCGCACCTTCACCATCCGCCCCGGTCAAACCACCTCAGTCAGCATTTTCGGCCGGTAATTCGCACGTTTTCGCATGTATAACGCATTTCGGATAAGTGAAAAAGTATTCATTGCCCTGGCTGTAATCGGCTTTCTATTGAAGTCGGCACTTACGGATGGGGGCAGCCCTATACTGTTGATAGGATCAGGCCTGCTGGCAACTCTGTATTTTTTAGGCGGCTACTTTCAGGCTCGCCCCGTTTCGTTTTCTCCTCCAGAAGTGCAGCATCCTGTACACAAAGCTGTCGTTCTCCGCATACTTAGCGGGTTACCTTTGGCAGTGGTTGTAGTGGGCATTCTGTTTCGCTTGATGATCTGGCCTGGCGATACTGATGAGCTTACCAGTGGCTTAGTGCTCGGAATTCCGTTGCTCATATGGGCATTTCTTAGCTCCCGAAATCTTCGCCAGGGTGTACCTACTCAGGTATTCTACCGGCTTGCCGCAGTAATGATTGTCGGTGCAGCTACCCTGTTCACTCCCGTATCCAGTCTTATTCGTTGGTTCCACCGCGACGATACTGAGTTGGCGGATAAGATGATCTACCAAGTCCAGCATCCGAATGACCCCGCCGCGGCGCAGGCTGTCCGGTCACATCTGCAAACCAAACGCCAGCAGCCATGACCCCAACTGTCCAGCTCCGCACCGACGGTTACGCCATTCTGCCCAACGTTTTCTCCCCGGAGGAAACGGCCGGTCTGCTGCGCACCATTGAGTCGACCGAGACCAGCTCGTCCAATTTCCGGCGCAGTCAGGATGTGTTTGCCATTCGGAATCTGCTGGGCGAAGTGCCGCAGCTGTGGCCCCAGCTGCTTACGCCGCGGCTGCGGGCGGTACTGGCAGAGCTGTTTCCGGAGCAAATGCCGCATCTGGTGAAGGCTATTTACTTCGATAAACCGGCCGGCTCTAACTGGCTGGTGGCCTGGCACCAGGATGTGATGGTGGCGGTGGACCGGCGCCTCGACCTGCCCGGCTACGGCCCCTGGTCGGGGAAAAACGGTGAGGCCACCGTGCTACCGCCCCGCGAAATCCTGGAAAGCATCGTCACCCTGCGCCTGCACCTCGACGACTGCGACGCCACCAACGGGGCGCTGGGCGTGGTACCCGGCTCCCACCGCCTCGGCGTCATTCCGAACGAGCAGCATCCCGAGCTAACGCCCCAAGCCGTTACCTGCGCGGTGCCGGCCGGCGGACTCATGCTGATGCAGCCCCTTACCCTGCACGCTTCCCAGCGCAGCACCAGCTCCCGCCCCCGCCGCGTGATTCACCTGGAGTTCAGCGCCGTTGAGCTGCCGACGGGTCTGCAGTGGCGGGATCGGCGAGTAGCACATGCTTCAGCTTGTGCAGTTGAGGACGCCTTTGTTTTGTCTGATCAAGCACAAGCTGAAGCGTGTGCTACTTCTTTGTAAACCCATTTCCCTACCATACTTCATGAAAGACTTTCCCTACACCGAATCGAAAGACACCCGCAGCGGCTTTGGCGCTGGCTTGCAGGAACTGGGCAAAACCAACCCCAATGTGGTAGCCCTTTGCGCCGACCTCATCGGCTCGCTCAAGATGGATGCCTTCATCAAGGAGAATCCCGAGCGGTTTTTCCAGGTGGGCATTGCCGAGGCCAACATGATGGGCCTGGCCGCCGGCCTCACCATTGGCGGGAAGATTCCCTTCACCGGCACCTTCGCCAACTTCAGCACCGGCCGCGTGTACGACCAGATTCGCCAGAGCATTGCCTACTCGGGCAAAAACGTGAAGATCTGCGCCTCGCACGCCGGCCTCACGCTAGGCGAAGACGGGGCCACCCACCAGATTCTGGAGGACATCGGGCTGATGAAGATGCTGCCCCACATGACCGTCATCAACCCCTGCGACTACAACCAGACCAAGGCCGCTACCATTGCCATTGCCGATTACGAGGGCCCCGTGTACCTGCGCTTTGGCCGCCCGGTGGTGCCCAACTTCACCCCCGCCGACCAGCAGTTTGAAGTAGGTAAAGGCATCGTGCTGAACGAAGGGGCCGACGTGAGCATCTTCGCTACCGGCCACCTGGTATGGAAGGCCATCCTGGCCGGCAAGCTGCTGGCTGAGAAAGGCATCAACGCCGAAATCATCAACATCCACACCATCAAGCCCCTGGATGCCCAGCTGATTCTGGAATCGGCCCGCAAAACGCGCTGCGTGGTAACGGCCGAAGAGCACCAGATGAACGGCGGCCTCGGCGACTCCATCGCCCAGCTGCTGGCCCGCGAGGAGCCCCTGCCCCTGGAAATGGTGGCCGTCAACGACTCCTTCGGCGAGTCCGGCACCCCCGACCAGCTCATGGAAAAATACGGCCTCAACGAGCACGCCATTGTGGCCGCCGTGGAGAAAGTAATGACTCGTCGGAAGTAGAGCTTCAGCAGCTTTACATTTAAGTAAAAGCTCCCGTAGCGTAAAGTTGCGGGAGCTTTATTTTTGTAATGTTTGAAAACGAGAAAGTATTACACAATTAGCGCATCAGCATTAAGCCATTGATCAATTTATTAATTATTATTTACAAAAAAATCATTGCTTTATGTGGATTATTTTTTCACATGTTATTAACTATTTTTTCAAATTCATATAATATATTTTTATATCTATTTTTGAAATCATTTCCATTATTATATTCAACAGGATCAATATAAGATATTACACCAACATTTGATTTTAAGAATCTTTTTAACCGAAGATAATATTTTGCTTCTGTTTTTAAAGTCCCATTGAAAGTCAAGCTAAATACTATTTGATTATCTGTCGTGATATTGGCCCCAACCATAATTTTATCTGAATTTTCCTTATACTTATTCCAATAAAAGGTTTTTCGAACATTTGGAGTACTTATGTAAAAATCAATCATTTCATCTTCCGATTCAAATTTATAATTTTCATCATTAGATTTACCAGTGTAATCCAAATTTATTTTCTCATATCCTGGTATAAATTCATTTAGCACCAAATAAATTATCTCTTTGGACTTTTCTTCAATCAAAACTTGACAAACTATATCTTGTGTGTAATCCATTTCGTTCATTTTTCGCGCCTGCTCCTCCGTGCGGTGGATTTCCTGGATGTACTGCACTTTAAGCTGGTCGTAGAAGGAGTGGCGGGTGACGAGGTTGGACACCAGGTTGGCCAGCAGCGCCGTGAGCATCAGGTAGAAGATGATGTTGTGGCTGTTGGTCATTTCAATCACCAGGATGGACGAGGTGAATGGGCTGCGCGTGACGCCCGTCAGGAAGCCGGCCATACCACAGAGCACCAGTAGGTTGGTGGCCGTATCGGGCAGGTACATCCACTCGGCCACCACGGCTCCCATGCTGGCCCCGGCACTCAGGGCGGGCGCAAAAATACCGCCGGCCGCGCCCGTAGAGAAGGAAATAACCGGCCCGATGATGCGCAGCAGCGGCAGGTACCAGGCCACGTGCTTATCGGCGGTAAACAGGGTGCTGACCATAATTTCCTTACCCGAGCCGAATACCTGCTCCCCGAAGGCCACGCCCAGCCCGGCAATCAGCAGGCCGCAGGCTACCGGGTACAGCGCCCGGTGCACGGGGCTGGTCAGGCGGGCTTTCTGACGCAACAGCCACAGAATGGCCTCGGCCATGCTGCTGGCGGCAAACCCGGTGAGCACCGCTACCAGCATCACCACGAAAATAATCCAGATGGGCAGGTGGTCGAGCTTGGGGTAGCCCAGGTACAGGTAAGGCCCCAGCAGGTTGAGGGCCGTGAGGCCGGCAATGATAACGCCCGTGAGCAGGGCCGATTTGAAGTAGTTGAAGTGCGTTTTGGTGAGTTCTTCAATGGCAAACACGATACCGCCCAGCGGCGTGTTGAAAGCTGAGGCCAGCCCGGCCGCCGCCCCGGTAATGACCATGTTACGCCGCGACACCTTGGGGTACCAGGCCGGCAGCCAGTCGTTGATGCGCTTGAAGATGGAGGCCGCAATCTGGATAGTGGGGCCTTCGCGCCCGATGACGGCCCCACCCACTACCATCACCAGGCTGGATACGATTTTGACTACCACAACGCGCAGGCTCAACAGGCGGCTCACCTTATAGCGGTGGCGCGGGTTGCTCAGGTCGATGGCGGCGCTGACCTGCGGGATGCCGCTGCCCCGGGCGTAGGGCGCGTACCGCTGCACCAGCCACCAGCCCACCAGAAAGCACAGCGGCGTAACGGCCAGAAACAGCCACGGCGACTGGTGGTAGATGTAGCGCGTACCCGCTTCGGCCCACCCGAACAACTTGGCGTACAGCACCGCTACCAGCCCTGTAACCACGGCTCCTACCCAAAAAGGCAATGCATTCAGCAGGTCGCGCTTGATGTGGTGGTTAGCAATGGCGTCGTAGCGGGCTTTGAGTTGGAGGCGGAGCGGTTCGGGTAGGAGCATGCGGAAAGGAGGACGCAGGAAAGAACTTGGCAAAAAGGCAAAAGCCAGCCCGTGGCCCAAAGGTAGGCCGCGTGCATGAGGCCCCCATGAGCAAAACCGGTTGGCTCCGGCGGGCCCGGGCTACCTTTGCCGGTACGCCGTCTTTCTGCGGCTGGTTGATGCAATGCGCTTTTCTCCGTTACTGTTCCTGCTGCCACTCGGCGGCGCGGCCCTGCCGGCCCGGGCCCAAAAACCCGATACCACCATCATCCGCTACAGCGGGCAGCTCTCGGGGCAGTACACGTCGGGTGGCGTGAACCGCACGCTGTTTGCCACTTCCCACTCCGTTACGCTATTGCGGGGGCTGCACTTTGGGGCGCCCGTTTCGGGCAGTTTCACGTTTGGCAAGCAGGAGCGGCGGCTGCGGGAGCGGGAATGGCTGCTTAACGCCACGCCCTACTACTGGAAAGGTCATTTCCGCTTCTACGGCATCGGGGGCTACGAGCGAAGCAACCTGCGCGGCATTGACAACCGCTACCAAATGGGCGCGGGCCCCGGCTGGGCATTTTACCAGGACTCACTGGGGCGCGAAGTAGCCGTGAGCAATTTGCTTATCCGGGAAGCCACGTACTTTCAGGATGGCAGCTCCCGCACCGTATCGCGCAGCTCTACCCGCCTGAAGGTGGCCTACTCCTACGGCGTGTTCACCTTCAACTCCACCACCTTCTACCAGCCCAACCTGCAGGATTTTTCCGACTACCGCGTCACGCACGCCTCGTCGCTGGCCTTGCGCTTTACTCCGCGCTTCGCCATTACCAGCACGTACGCCTATACGTTCGAAAACCGCATTCCGGAAGGCAAACCCCGCGACAATACCAACGTCACCATCGGCGTGGCTTACAGCACGAAGTAGCCCGAACAGCAACACAGGACTTCATGCAGAGGCCCAAAGCCAAAGCATCTCGCGTGCTGACGTTGTAAGAGTAACTCCAACATCAGCACTCAAGATTCCGCGGCTTCGCTCGGAATGACCGTTGAGTGTAGTGGGTCTTCTGCCGCAGGCTACTGCTTGCTGCCGCACTCGGCGCAAAACTTCTGCTCGGGCTTCACGGCCGCGCCACAGTCGCCGCAGAACTTGCCCCGGGGTTGAGCGGCGGCGCTGGCCGTGCCGCAGCTGGGGCAGAACTTCTGGCCGGCCGCCAGCTTGCTCTGGCAATTGGGACATTGCACCAAGGAGGCCGTACCCAGAAAATCGAGGTTTTGGGTGTAGTCCTGCTCCCGGGTTTTGGTATGGATTTGCTCCCGGGCGGCCTGGCGCTGCTGGGCGGCCAGCTCCTCGTGCTCGTCGGGGGCGCAGTCTTCGCACAAGCCGGCGGTGTGGTTCCAGCACACATCGGGGCACACCCAGTGGCCGCAGCGGGTACACTGCTTGAAGTAGGTTTTGCCCTCCTGCACGGCCGTTTCCAGGGCATCATCGTGGGCCTTGCCGCCAATGGCGCGCTGCACGTGGTAGGCCGCATTGCCGGCATCGTAAAAATGTCCACCGAACAGGCTGCCCGCGGCCCGCATCAGCTCCCCGGCAATACCAATTTTGTTGGGCAGGAAGCGCGACATGTGGCCGTTGCGGCATTTGTCGCAGTAAAATTTGAACTGGAAACCCTTATCGGTGCTAAGGTCGTCGTGGTTGGCGACGAACTGAATCATGTTGCTCATAGCTGCTGGTTGTGGAGGTAGTGGAACGGGGGTAAAAATAGGGTTTTGCTATATTTTACAGTCCTGAGCAAATCTGAAATCAAGTACTTATTTAACTATTTAGTCACCTGACAATTACAACACTGAAGTTCATTTTCTTTGATTTGTCTTTAAACCCTGGCCCGCCCGGCCCCTCTAACCCCACACAACCGCCGCTCTAACCCCGCCCTGCCTGCGCCTTGGAAGACCAGGAAATACTCACCAGGTTTCGTGACCCCGCCGCCCGCAACGTGGCGTTCAACCAGCTCGTGCGCAAGTACCAGAGCAAGGTGTACTGGCACGTGCGCAAAATGGTGGTGGACCACGACGATGCCGACGACCTGACCCAGGACGTATTCATCAAAGTGTGGAACCACCTCGAAAACTTCCGCCAGGATGCCTCCCTGTTCACCTGGATTTACCGCATTGCCACCAACGAGTGCCTGAGCTTTCTGAGCAGCAAGCGGCGCAAGTTCTTCCTGCCCCTCAACGACGTGGGCGCGGAGCTGACCGCCAAACTTGAGACCGACGAAAGCCTGGCCGGCGACGCGGTGGAGCTGAAGCTGCAGAAAGCCATCCTGCGCCTGCCCGACAAGCAGCGGCTGGTGTTCAACCTGCGCTACTACGACGAAATGCCCTACGAGCAGATGGCCGAAGTAACCGGCACCAGCGTGGGGGCCCTGAAAGCCTCCTACCACCACGCCGCCAAAAAAATTGAGCAGTACATCAACGACGAGTCCATCACCGATTAAACCCCACGGCCCCCGTGGCCTCCAACTGATATGAATAAGCCTTTTCGTCTGGATGAACACCGCCGCCGGCCCCAGCCGCCGCTGGCTCCGCCCCCGGACCGGTATTTTGAGCAGCTGCCCATGCGCGTAATGCAGCGCGTGCAGGCCACCAACCCCGCCCCGGCCGTCACCTGGGGCTGGCTCTCGGCCTTGTCGGCCCCGCTGCGGACGGCCCTGGCCTCGGTGGTGGTGCTGGGGGGCTTCGCGGCCTCTTTTCTGCTAAGCCCGGAAGCCACTATGCAGCCCGTGGCTGGCACCTCCCTGGCCCAGGTGCCCCGGGAAGAGCTGGTGCAGTACCTGATGGCCAGTGAGCAGCGCATTACCCTTTCCGACCTAGCCGAGCTACCCGCCACGCAGAACCTCCCTACCGACACGTACCTGCACGCCTCCCCCGATGAGCTGCAAGAAGTACTGGATGGGCAGCCTTCCGAAGAAACCTACCTATAACTACCGTATTACCTTCCTCTTCCGCCTTTTCTCCCATGAAATACCTGCTTCGAACTGCCTTGCTGCTGGGCCTGCTAGCCTGGCTGCCTCTCACTTCGGCCCACGCCCAGGGCGGCGCGCGTCGCCAGGAACGCCTGAGCCAGCTGGAAAACGCCCGCATTGCCTACCTCACCGAGCAAATTTCCCTCACCCCCGACCAGGCCCAGAAGTTCTGGCCGGTGTACAATGAGTTTACTACCAAGCGCCGCGACCTGAACCGCCGCATGCGCCTGCTCCGCCCCGCTTCCCTGGATGCCCTCAGCGACCAGCAGATCAAGGACAACCTGACCCAGTCCTTCACGCTACGCCAGCAGGAAATCACGCTGGAGAAGGAGTATTTCGACCGGCTCCAGCGAGTAATCAGCGTGCGGCAGGTGGGTAAGCTGTTTATTGCCGAGCGTCAGTTTACCAAAGAAGTGCTCAAGCGCGTGGCCGGCCGCCCCGGTATGGCCGCTCCCGCCGATGGACTGGACGACTAACGGCTCCTTTTCCTGAATCGACAAAAACGGCTGCTTCGGCGGCCGTTTTTTATTGTTGGGGACAGTAAGCGCGCTGGGAGCCGTACCTTTGCGGCCCGTTTTTGTTAGTAAGGTACCGCTGTCGGTTCCCAAGCCTCACTTCCGTGAGCACCTGAGCCGGCCGAACCATATCCTGCGTATGCTCACTCCTCGTCAGCTTTTCCTTCGCCACCAGGCCCAGACTTCCGATTTTCCGCTGCTGCTGGAAATTGAGCGGGCCGAGGGCGTGTACATGTATGATGCCGACGGTCAGGCTTACCTGGACGTTATTTCGGGCATTGGCGTGAGCAACGTGGGCCACCGCCACCCCCGGGTATTGCAGGCCATTCAGGACCAGCTGGACAAATACCTGCACCTGATGGTGTACGGCGAGGTGGTGCAGGCCCCGCCGGCCCGGCTGGCCCAGGCTCTCACCGCTACCCTGCCCGCCCACCTCGACAACGTGTACTTTACCAACTCGGGTACCGAGGCCGTAGAAGGGGCCCTGAAGCTGGCCAAGCGCCACACCGGCCGCACCAAGCTGCTCAGCTGCTTCAATGCTTACCACGGCTCCACCCACGGTGCCCTGAGCATCACCGGCTCCGAGGGATTCAAGAATGCCTTCCGGCCCCTGCTGCCGGATGTGCACCACCTGCGCCGCAACCACTTCGAGGATTTGGAGCTGATTGATGAGCACACGGCCGCCGTGGTGATGGAAACCGTGGCGGGCGAGGCCGGCGTGCGGCTGCCTGCGCCCGGCTACCTCACGGCCCTGCGTCAGCGCTGCACTGAGGTGGGCGCACTGCTCATTCTGGATGAGATTCAGTCGGGGTTTGGGCGCACGGGCACGTTCTGGGCCTTTGAGCAGTTCGGCATCGAGCCTGATATTCTGCTCACGGCCAAGGGTATGGGCGGCGGTATGCCCATCGGGGCCTTCGTGGCACCTCAGCACATCATGGCCGGCTTTAAAACCGACCCCATTCTGGGCCATTGCACTACGTTTGGCGGCCACCCGGTTTCCTGCGCGGCGGCGCTGGCTACGCTACGCGTGATTCAGGAGGAAAACCTGCTGGCCGGTGTGGCCCGGAAAGCAGCCCGCTTCCGGGAGTTGCTGGTGCATCCGGCCATCCGGGAGGTGCGCTGCTGTGGGCTGATGATGGCCGTGGAATTCGACTCCTTCGACGTGCTCAAGCCCATCATCGACCACGCCCTCTGGCAGGAGCACATCCTCACCGACTGGTTCCTATTCTGCGACAACTCCCTGCGCATTGCCCCGCCCCTCACCATCACCGAGGAGCAGATTGACGCCGCCTGTGCGGGGTTGTTGCGGGCAATTTCTTCGGTTGTGAAGTAAAAGAGGAAGCTGCATAAAATCCATCATCCAGCGCAAAGCGAAGGACCTTACTACGTTGGAACCATCGTTCCAACGTAGTAAGGTCCTTCGCTTTGCGCTGGATGATGAGTGTAATGTCTATTCAGGCTTTCAACAGTGCCAACGCGTCGTCCTTGATCTGGTCCCGCTCCATGCCGTCCTTCACGCACTGAGAAATGTGGCGCACCAAGCGGCTTACTACCTCTTTGCGGAACCCTAGCTTCTCGGCCATATCCACGCAGAAGCTGATTTCGGTATCGTCCACAATGCCGTCGGCCAGCATCATGTCCACGAGGTCGAAAATCTGGTCGAACCGCTCGGAGTCGTTATCGGGAATGATGAGGTGGATGTTGCTGCTGTTACCCACGATGGAGCGTACTTCATCGGCCCGCAGCCCGCCCCGTTTGCCCACGGCCGCAATAAAGCTCATTTCCCGCTCGTCAATGTGGCCATCGGCTTTGGCCAGGGCCACCAGGTTCATCAGGTGGCTTTTTACTTTACGGGTTTGCTCGTTTTCAAAGAAACCAAACATACGGGCAGCTAGGTTGAGGATGGTGGGAAGTTGCGGGCGGACAGAAGTAAAACAGCACGGCCCCTGCTCGGGGCCGCGGCACTAGGTAGGGAAGATACTCAGAACCGGGCATTTCTACAATAACCTGCATACGCATGCGGCCCGAAAACAGTCATTTATCGGGGTTAATTTATATTTCACAAAGTAGGCGCTTACCTTTCCCCCCGGATTTGCCACCTTTGCCCGTTCCGGCTTGGCCCGGACTTTCGTTTGCGTACTGAAGAGCAGTTTTGAATAGATGAAACGTATTGCAGTTTTCACCAGTGGGGGCGATGCGCCCGGCATGAACGCGGCTATCCGCGCGGTTGTTCGCACGGCGGTGTACCACGGTATTGAGGTATATGGCATCATGCGCGGCTACAGCGGCATGATCAAGGGCGAGTTTGTGAAGCTGGACTCAGCCTCCGTTGCCAACACCATCCAGAAGGGCGGCACCATTCTCAAATCGGCCCGCTCCCAGAAATTCATGACCAAGGAAGGCCGGCAGCAGGCCTTTGACCAGCTGGTAAACCACGGGATTGACGGGTTGGTGGCCATTGGCGGCAACGGCACCTTCACCGGGGCCATGCTGTTTGAGCAGGAATTCGGCATTCCCACAGTAGGTGCGCCCGGCACCATCGACAACGACCTGTACGGCACCGACTACACCATTGGCTACGATACGGCCGTGAATACGGCCCTGGAGGCCATTGACAAAATCCGGGACACGGCTGACTCCCACGACCGGTGCTTCTTTGTGGAAGTAATGGGCCGCGACTCCGGCTACATTGCCATTCCCTGCGCCATTGGGGGCGGGGCCGAAATTGTGATGATTCCGGAAACGCAGATGTCCACGGAAGCCGTCATCGACAACCTGAAAACCAGCTGGCAGCGCTCCAAAACCTCTTTTCTGGTGGTGGTAGCCGAAGGCGAGGAAGAAGGCAACGCCCACCACGTGGCTAAGCGCGTGAAAGAAGCCATTCCGGAGCTGGATACGCGCGTAACCATCATCGGCCACATTCAGCGCGGTGGGGCCCCTTCCGCCGCCGACCGGATGCTGGCCTCCCAGATTGGTATTGCCGCCGTGGAGGGCCTGCTCAACGGCATGCGCAACGTAATGGCCGGCATCGTGGACCGCAAGCTGGTGTACACCCCCTTCACCGATACTATCCACAAAAAGAAGCTCATCAACCAGAGCTTCATGCGGATGGTGGAGATTCTGAGCGTGTAGCCCTTCGTTTGCGGATTCCTCAAAAGATTTAACAATTCCCTACCAGAATGTAATTTCTGGTAGGGAATTTGTGTTTCACTTTATGCAGCATTAGTTTCTTTTTCACTCTATATTTTTCGTAGCGCATGCATAATTATTACTTTCTGTTAATTGGTGGAATGCTGGCAGCCAGCACCGTACAGGCCCAGAACAGCGTCCCAGCCCCTATTAAGCAACACGTGGTGCGGCTTGGCGCGGGCAGCAGCCTCAACGGCTCCGGCGACTACCCGATGCTGAAGCTCCACCTGGAATACGCCCCGCAAGTGGGCCGGCACGGCCGCCTGGCGTCCCGGCTGGCCTACATCGGCAACTCTCACCCCTACGAGTTTGGCGGCGGCTACACCATTCCCCAATCTTACCGGGCCGTAAATCTGGAGCAGGAAATTCACTGGCTGCCATTCGGCGCCAATAAGACACTGGAGTTCGGCATCGGCGGGGGCGGATTCGTGGGGTATGCGGCCCAGAACTCTTGGCTATTTGCCAGGCTCAACAATCAGCAGTTCGAATACCAGCCCCGCCGGGAAAAAGGTTTTCACGTGGGCTACATAGCCTCGGCCTACCTGGATGTTGCCTTGAATCAGGAAAATACCTGGCGCCTGGGGGACCGGATAGCCCTGCAGAACGACACGCGGGCTAACATTCTGCCCGGCGCGCAGCTGCAGCTTAGCCGCGCGTGGTAAGCTCCTGTGGGTGCAGCCACTGGTACTCCGCGTCGCGGCGGAGCCAGGTAAGTTGGCGCTTGGCGTAGTGCCGGGAGTTGCGCTTGAGCAGGCGCACGGCTTCGGCGTAATCGTACTGGCCCTCGAAATAATCGAATAGCTCCTTATAGCCTACCGTCTGGAGGGCGTTGTGGTGGCGGTACGGGTATAAGGCGCGGGCTTCGGCTTCCAGCCCCTCGGCCAGCATCTGATCCATGCGCTGGTCGATGCGCTGGTAGAGTTCCTCCCGGCTGCGGTTGAGGGCAATTTTGACGGTGCGGAAAGGCCGCCGGGCGGCCGTTTGGCCGTGGAAGGAGCTGAACGGCTGGCCCGTACCCCGGCTGATTTCCAGGGCCCGCACTACCCGCTGGTGGTTTTGCCGGTCGATGCGCTGGTAGGTTACCGGGTCGAGGCGGGCCAGCTCCGCCACCAGCGCCTCCAGCCCAGTGGCCTCCAGCTCGGCCTTGATCTGCTGACGCACGGCGGGGTCCACGGCGGGCAATGCATCGAAGCCTTCCGTTACGGCCTGCAGGTACAGCCCTGAGCCGCCCGTCAGAATCACTACCCGGTGGCGCTGGAACAGCTCTTGCAGCAAAGCCAGGGCATCCTGCTCGAAGCGGCCGGCGTTGTATTCCTCGGTAATGCTGTGCGAGTTGATGAAGTGGTGCGGCACGCCCTGCATTTCCTCGGACGTGGGCTTGGCCGTGCCAATGCTCAGCTCCCGGAAAAACTGCCGGGAGTCGGCCGATACGATTTCCGTGCCCAGTTGCTGGGCCAGCTGCACGCATAAGGCCGTTTTGCCCACGGCCGTGGGTCCGCTGATAACCAGCAGGGTGGGCTCGGTGGCGGCAGTCAGTTCAGGCAGCAGGTTCATACGACGGAAGGAGAAGATGTGGGGAGCAGCCGGGCGTAGAGGCCCAGCAGGTGCTGCTCCTCGTGCTGCCAGTTCAGCTCGGGCCGCGCCCGGTGGCAGTTCTCCACCAGCCGGCGGTAGTGCGCGGCGTCGCCGTCCGGCAGCAGGCGGTTAAGGGCCGCGGCCAGCGTGGCGGGCTCCAGGGCCGGAATCAAATCGGCCACGTTGTACTGCTCGTTCAGGGCGCGGTATTCGGGGAAGTCGATGACAACCTGCGGTACGCCGGCGTGCAGATAATCAAAGAACTTGTTGGCCAGGGAGTAGTAGTAGCTCAACCCCTGGTTTTCGAGCAGCATCACCCCAACCCGGGCTTGCCGGGTAAGTATTCGTAGGTCGGCGGGCAGCACGTACCCCCGAAACTCGACCTGCCCGCTTTGCAGCAGCCCCAGCCGCCGGGCCTGGGCGCGCAGCTCATCGGAAA
This sequence comes from Hymenobacter sp. 102, assembly GCF_049949205.1. NCBI lineage: Bacteria > Pseudomonadati > Bacteroidota > Cytophagia > Cytophagales > Hymenobacteraceae > Hymenobacter > Hymenobacter sp. 102. Next base: position 164,810 of record NZ_CP188172.1, on the reverse strand, counting down.
GGTCGCCTTCCCCGCAGATGATAAGGCGGCCGTTTACCTGCAGCATGGCTTCCAGCAGCGGCTCCAGCCCCCGGCCGGCATTCAGCGCCCCCTGGTACAGAATGATATCCGCCGCGGCGGGCTCCGCTACGGCTGGCGCGGGGGGCTCCTCCAGGCGGCTGATGTTGCGCACTACCGCAAACGGCCGGCCGTGCCGCTGCTCAAATACCCGCGCCAAGGCAGGCCCCACCGTGTACGCCAGGCTGACCCGGGGCACAATGAAATTTTCGATGGCCCGCCAGAGGCGCTGCACCCGGGGGCGGGCCACTACTTCCGGCACTTCCGTAAACAGCTCGTGGGCATCGTACACGAAGGGCTGCCCGCCCAGCCGGGCCCGCAGCCACACGGGCAGGGCCGTATCCAGGTCGATGGCGCACCAGGCGGCGGCGCGCCGGCCCAGCAGAAACAGCAGCAGGCGCAGGTTGAACTCCAGGTAAAACAGCTTGCCTCGCGTGAACCGGCACCGCAGCCGGTGCTGCCGGTACGGCTGGGGCGTGAGCGGGCGGGAAGCGGGCCACTGCCGCCCCACCAGCAGCACCTCGTAGCCGGCCCCGGCCAGAGAGCTGCAGATGCGCTGCATCCGCTGGTCGTAGTTCAGATCAGTAGTAACGGTGAAAACCAGACGAGTAGGCACGGCAAGCAGCAAACCAGGCTACCCAGAGCCGGCGGTATTATCAGGAATTGTCGCAAATTTAAGAACTTCATCCGGTGTCGGCTCCCATTGGGCCAGATAATGCCGCGCATCTGTCCTAGCTATGTCCATCCTTTCCAGCACCTCCGCCGCTGCTCCTACGCCCGGCTCCAGCCTGGCTCCGGAGTTGTACCGGGCCCTATTTGAAGATTCCTTCGATGGGCTCCTGCTGTATGATACCACTGGCACGCTACTCGACTGCAATCAGCGTGCGGTGAGCTACCTGCACACTACGCGCCCGATGCTGCTGGGTACCGGCCTGATGGCCTTTGCGCTGGTGCCCGACCCGGCCTCTCCTATACAGCTGACCTCGGAGCTGCAGCTGCGCGAACAGCTGATTGCCTGCGCCCAGAGCGGACAGCCCCAGTCGTTTCGCTGGAGCGGGCACCGCTCCGATGGGCTGGGACTGGAAGCCTGGGCCACGCTCAGCCGCATCGGCCAAGGCGACGCGGCTTTCGTACTGCTCACCCTGCGCGACATTGCCCAGTATGTACAGCCGGGTGCCGTAACGCTGCCTGCGTCCACGGCGGCCTCGCCCAACGTACCGTTCAGCCAGTTTTCGCGCGGGCAGTTCCGCGACGTACTCAGCCGGGCCGGTATGTGCTATCTGCTGCTGGACCGCGAGGCCCGTATTCAGGACGTGAATGAGTATTTCTGCGAGGTAACGGGCCGGCCGGCGGCCACCCTCATCGGCCGCGAATACTTCATGCTGTTTGCGCCCCAGGCTGAGCAGACTCCCCGCCGCTTCGCTTTCCAGCGGGCCATTGAGCAGGAGCAGCTGCAGGATTTCTTTGAACGCTCCTTGCTCACGATTTCCGGCCAGGGCCGCACCTTCTTCTGGCACTCCGAGTTCGAGCGCGACGACCAGGGTCAAATAAATGGTATCCTGTTCGTGGGGCGCGACATCACCGACAAGCAGGTGGCCGTGCGCGCCCTCACTGATAACCGCAACCGCCTGCAGGACTTTCTGGACAATGCTCACGACCTGATTCAGAACCTGAGCATCGACAACCGGTTTCTGTTCGTGAATAAGGCGTGGAAGGAGAAGCTGGGCTACGAGGACGCCGACCTGCCCCACCTCACCCTTTCCGATGTGGTGCATCCCTACTACAAGGCCAAGCTGCTCTACCAGCTGCGCAACCTGTACAAGGGCGAGAAGGTGAACAAGCTGGAAACGGTGTTTCTCACCAAATCGGGCAAGCCCATCCACCTCATCGGCTCCATTTCGTGCTCCTGGCAGGACAACGAGCCGGTGAGCACCCGCGCCATTCTGCACGATATTACGGACCGCATCAAGGCCGAGCGGCTGCAGAAGGTGTATTACAGCATTGCCAATCTGGCCATCAGCTCCAAGGATTTGCACTCCCTGTACGGAGCCATTCACCGGGAGCTGAGCAAGATCATCGAAACCAATAACTTCTATATTGCTCTCTGCGACGAGGCCCGCACCCAGCTGCAATTCGCTTACTTCGTAGACCAGAATGCCCAGGGCGACCAGGGCATGATGGCCCGGCCGTTTTCCTCGGGCGTATCCGAATACATCATCCGCACGGGCCGCCCGCAGTACCTACTGAAAGAGGAGCTACAAGCCCTGATTGCCAACGGCACCATTACGGCCTACGGGCTGATGCCGGAGGTAATGCTCTGCTCCCCCCTGAGCATTGGGGAGCGAATTATCGGGGTTATTGCGGTGCAGGATTACCAGAAGGCTGATGCCTACGCTCCCACTGATATTGAAATTCTGCATTTCATTTCCAACCAGGTAGCCCTGGCTATTGAGCGCAAGCGCAATGAAGTGCAGATTCAGAAGCAGAACGCCCGCCTGAACGCCATTTTTGAGAGTGGCTCCCACCTGATGTGGAGCGTGGATACCCGTTCGCGTCTTTCCTCCTTCAACCGCAACTACGCGGCCTATTTCCTGCGCCGCAACGGGGTGTATCCGGCCCTGAATGTAAACCTCTGGCAGGCCGACGTGGCCCTGATGGAGGACGACGCCCGCGAAGCCTTCGTGGAAAATTACCGCAAGGCGTTTCAGGGGCATCCGCAGCGCTTTGAGGTGCGCCTGCGCGACGCTCGGGGTCTGGATACCTGGCGCGAAATCTACCTCAACCCTATTTACCTCGACGACGGCTCCTTCGAGGAAATTTCGGGTATTGCCCACGACATCACGGACAAGAAACGCAGCCAGCTGGAACTGGCCGCCCAGGAAGAAAAATTCCGGGCCATTTTTGAGTCGTTCCAGGATGTGTACTACCGCACGGATGGTCAGGGCATGATTACGCTGCTCAGTCCCTCAGTACAGGAAATGCTGGGCTACTCGCCGGAAGAGGCCATTGGCAACTACATCGGCGACTATTACATGTACCCGCTGGAGCGGGCCACGCTGCTGGATGAGGTGCGCCGCCATGGGGAGGCCCGCAACTTTGAAATTGCCATGCGCCACAAAGACGGCCACGCCGTGAGCGTGCTGGTGAATGCCCGCCGCGTGGCCGACGAGGCCGGCAACGGCACCGAGGGCATTGCCCGCGACATTACCGGCCTGAAGCAGATGCAGGACGATTTGCGCCGGGCCAAGGAAGCTGCCGAACTGGCGCTGGAAGCCAAAACCCTCTTCCTGGCCAACATGAGCCACGAGTTGCGCACGCCCATGAACGGCATCATCGGCATGATTGACCTGCTGCACCAAACGGTGGCCTCCGAAGAGCAGGAGGAGTACGTGGATACCCTACGCAAATCGTCGGATGCGCTGATGGCCATTCTCAACGACATCCTGGACCTGTCCAAGATTCAGGCGGGTAAGCTCCAGCTCAACGAGTCGGGCATCGACCTGCACTACACCCTGGACAAGATTCACTCCCTGTTCGCCAACCGGGCCAGCCAGAAGCACCTCACCTTCACCTACCACATTGCTCCGCATACCCCACGCTTCATCATCACCGACGAAACGCGCCTGCTCCAGATCTTGAGCAACCTCACCTCCAACGCCATCAAGTTTACGGCTCAGGGTACGGTAAGCGTGGTAGTTTCTTCCACCGTTACCGATGGCGAAGAGCATTTGCTCCGATTTGCCGTACAAGATTCGGGCATTGGTATTTCCGAAGACAACGAAAAACTGCTGTTCACCAACTTCACCCAGCTGGACACTACCCCCACCAAAGCCTTTGGGGGTACCGGCCTGGGCCTGGCCATCAGCAAGCAGCTGGCCGAGCTGCTGGGTGGTGAAATTGGGGTGTACTCCAACGTGGGTGAGGGCTCCACGTTCTGGTTTACCATGCGCTGCCGGGTGGCCCGCAACGAAGAGGAAATTGTACAGGAACGCCTGCTGGCCCGGGAACGTCCCCAGGAAGTAGTACGCTTCGAAACGGCTCCGCGGGTACTGCTCGTGGATGATAATCCCATTAACCAAAAGGTAGCTACCCGCCTGCTGGATAAGCTGGGCTGCGACGTAGTAGTGGCCTCCGATGGGTTTGAAGCCATCAGCCGCGCTACCGCTCCCAATGCAGTGTACAGCCTGATTTTCATGGACATTCAGATGCCGGAAATGGACGGCGTAACGGCCATGAAGGAAATTCGGCAGCGGCTGGGCACGGCCTGTCCGCCCATTGTAGCCATGACGGCTTACTCGATGAAGGAGGATGCCGAGCGGTTTGTGCAGCAGGGTATGGACGACTACGTTTCCAAGCCGGTGAAGAGCCAGGACCTGTACTCGGTGCTGCGCCGCTGGACGGCCGGCCCGCCCGTAGCCGACTCCCTGAAACCCGCTGTTGCAGTCAGTCCGCCAGAGCCGGAAACCCCGCCCGCCGTGGCCGATTGCATCGACCTGGAAGTGGTGGAGCAACTGCGGCAATTAGGTGGGGGCGAGTTTGCCGCTCAGCTCTATGCCGATTTCGAGCAGGAAGCGGAGCAGGTCCTTTCTGAAGCCGCCGAATTTGTTGCTGCTGGGCAGTACGAGCAGATTTTACCACATTTGCACCAACTGAAAGGCACTGGCTTCACACTGGGCATCCGGGACATGGCCGAAAGTGCCAAGCACTTGGAACATGAGCTGAAAAATGGCCGTACGGAAGGTACGCCGGAATCATTTCAACAATTACTTGGTTTTTTTGCACAATTTAAGGCCGCATACCCTGCTCTCACTCAGGCCCCCTGAGTACGCCGAGGCCACTGTAAATTGGTGAACCTCTGCTTTTTCTCCACGCAAACTACACGAACCCCTCTCCATTTTCCCTCCCCATGGCCGACTCTAAAACGATTCTGATTGCCGAGGACAGCTCCGTTATTCTGAACCTGACCAAGAAAATTCTGGAGCTCCAGAAGTATAAAATAGTATCGGCTAAAAACGGGGGCGAGGTTATCAAGCAGATTGAAACCCAGCCCATCGACTGCGTACTGATGGACATCAACATTCCCGTGAAGGACGGGATGGAATGTACCCGCGAAATCCGCCGCAACGCCGACCCCCGCATTGCCCGCATTCCGGTAATTGCCATTACGGGTAATGCTAATAACTACTCCATGGAACAATTCCGCGAGGCCGGTGTAACCGACTACCTGCCCAAACCCCTGGATTTCGATGCCTTGGTGCGGGTGGTAAAGCAGTACGTTGGGTAGAGGAAATTATGAGTTATGAGTGCTGAATTATGAATTGGCCAGTCGGTAATACTGACTGCCAACGGTTAATTCATACTTCATAATTCAGCACTCATCATTCAAACAACGTGGACATCACCTTCCTGGGTACCGGCACGTCGCAGGGGGTGCCCATTATTGGCTGCTCCTGCGCCGTGTGCCGCTCCGTGGACTACCGCGACAAGCGGCTGCGGGTATCGGTGCATTTGCAGGTGCAGGGCAAGAGCATCATCATCGACTCGGGCCCCGATTTCCGGCAGCAGGCGCTACGGGAGCACATCCACCACTTGGATGCGCTGGTGTTCACCCATGAGCACAAGGACCACACCGGCGGCCTCGACGACATCCGGGCCTACAACTTCCGGCAGCAGCAGGACATGCCCCTGCACGCCGAGCCGCGCGTGCTGGACCAGCTGAAACGGGAATACGCCTATATCTTTTCGGAGCACAAGTACCCGGGCATTCCGCAGGTGCAGCTGCACCCTATTCTCAGTGACACTAACAGCTTCTGGGTGGAGGGCGTCGAGTTTCAGCCTATCCGGGCGCTGCACTACAAGCTGCCGGTGCTGGGCTTCCGGGTGGGCAACTTCACGTACGTGACGGATGCCAACCACCTCTCCCCCGAGGCGCTGGAACGTATGCGCGGCTCGGAGGTGATTGTGCTGAATGCGCTGCGCCACGAGCAGCATATTTCGCACTTCACCCTGCAGGAAGCCGTGGATATTCTGGAAGACCTGGCCCCGCGCCGGGCCTACCTCACCCACATCAGCCACCAGCTGGGCCGCCACCGCGAGGTAGAAGCCACCCTGCCCGATTTCATCCGACTGGCGTATGATGGGCTGCGGGTGACGGTATAGTTGAGTAGTCAACTACTGGAAAGCATTTCACGCCATGATTGCCGCTAAAGGAATATGCTTACTGCTAGCCGTAATGCTGCTGGGAAGTTGTGCTGCTTCCTCGTACGAGCGGTGGCATGCGTTTGCGCCTGGGGGAGGCAACTACCGTATTGAGCGGGAAGAGTTTCGCCCGGCTAAAAATCAAGCTGGCGGGACTTTTCGTTTGCAGATCGAGGAAGAAATTAATCAGCAGCCGCTCGGCGTGACGGTTACGGTGCTGGATTCCCTGCATCAGGTAGTACTGAACACCAACGCGCCAGCCACTGGTAAGCTGACCCTGCCAGTGGCTCCCGGACGTTATATGGTGCGTTTCACGTCAATCGGATTCCACAGCCTCGAAACCAAACCGCTGTTTGTGCGCAAGGCTCACATTCTATTCTTGAGAGTTTACTTAGGTGCCGAATATTAAGTAGCTGTTGAAGCAGCAATAATCGGCCAGTCAGTATATTCTGTTTATATGCACACCAACTACTACTTCCTGCGCCAACTGGCCCCGGCCCTGACCCGGCAGCTGCAGGGCTACCGGGTGGTTTCGTGCTTTTCGCAGGAAAAGGATGAGCTAGTGCTTGGACTGACGAATGGCACGGCGGAATTCTGGCTGAAAATCACGCTGGCGGCAGCGGGAACCCTGCTGGCCCTGCCCGAGTCGTTTCACCGGGCCCGGCAGAACTCCGTGGATTTGCTGCCGGAGCTGCTGGGGCAGGAAGTAGCCACGGTGGACGCCTGGCCCCAGGACCGGGTGCTACAGTTTACGTTCCGGAGCGGGGCTACCCTGCTGCTGAAACTGTACAGCACCCGGCCCAACGCCGTATTCCGGCTCCGGCCCGAGGCCCCGGCTCAACTGTTTCACCAACGCTACCTGGCCGATGCGGACCTGGCCCCGGTTCCTCTGCCAGCTGATACCTCCCACCTACTCAACCCACTCAAAGCGTACCCCAGCCTCGGCGACCTGCCCGTGGCTTACTTGCGTACGCGGGGCTACGACCCGGCCCCGCTGGAAACCAAGTGGCCGCTGGTACGGGAAGTGGTGCAGCGGCTGGAGCATCCTGAGGCGTTGTACATCATTCGGCTGGAGAGCCGCACCCGCCTGAGCCTGCTGCCGGTGGGGGACGTGGAATTGACCTTGCCGGTGAGTGACCCCATTGGTGCCCTGCGTCGCTTTGTGCCCCTGCTGCTCAACCGCCGTGCCTACGAGCAGGAGCTGCGGCAGGTACGACAGCTGCTGGAAAAGCGCGCCGATGAAGCCGCCACCGCCGCTCAGCACGTACGCCGCCGTCTGCACGCCCTGGAAAACACGGTGGGCTACCGCCAAACCGCCGACCTGATTATGGCCCACCTTAGCCAGATTCCGGCCGGAGCCGCACAGGTGGAAGTGGTGGATTTCTACCAGGACAACCAGCCGCGCACTATCAAGCTCAAGCCCACCGAAACGCCCCAGCGCACGGCCCAGAACCTGTACCGCAAGGCCAAAAATCAGCAGCGCGAAACGCAGGAGCTACAAGCCCGGGCCGAGCGGCGCGAAACCGAAGCCCTGGAGGCGCTGGAAAGGCTGGAGGAGTTGGCCGCGTTGCCCCAAGGTGAACTGCGCGCCCTGCGCCAGTGGCGCAAGCAGCACGGCCTCGACCCGGCCACCATGGCCAAACCCAGCCAGGAGCTCCCATTCAAGGTATTCGAGGACAGTGGATTTACCATTCTGGTGGGCCGCAATGCCCAGAACAACGACCTGCTCACCCAGCGCTACGCCCACAAAGACGACTTGTGGCTGCACGCCAAGGACGTAACCGGCTCCCACGTTGTTATCCGACAGCGGCCGGGCCAGCCAATACCCGCGCCGGTGCTGGAGCGGGCGGCGCAGCTGGCCGCCTGGTATTCCCGGCGCAAAACCGACACACTGTGCCCAGTTACCTACACGCCCAAAAAATTTGTGCGCAAGCCTAAAGGCGCCCAGCCCGGCCAGGTAGTTGTAGAGCGGGAGCAGGTGCTGCTGGTTACCCCCGCTAATCCCTTCGAGCGGGAATAGTCGGCCCGGGCTGCCATTCCTGAAGTAGGATTGGAAGAGGAAAGTTATTCCACTGCTCAGCTTGTTTTTGCCAGAGTGCTGGGTGGCCCCCGGGAGAAGTGTACCTTTTTTGTGAGGTTTTCAATTTTACTGTCATCCCATTGATGACGGTTCATTAAGCTATGTCATTACACGAATCATCAAATTAAAAAAAAACAAATTACACCAATTCCTTACCGCTCATTTCCGGACAGTTTTACCTCCCGTAAATAGCTTAGCTATGTACAAACAGGTAAGCTCAACTGTAGCTTATTTTCTTCTACATAAACAAATCAAGCTTTGTATCAATCAATTGCAATACACCAAATACAATCCGATTACTATATATATAACTATTAGCATACAATTTATAAATGATAATACAATCTATTCGTTACAACGGAAAAGTTATATAACATTGCACGCCATCAAATCTAGCTTGTCCTGAATTGGCGCTGATTGGGTGGCGTGTCACTGCTTCACTTTTCCTTGTCAGCGTACTATGAAAACATCTTTTCTCCTTGCACCGGCCCGATGGCTTGGCCACTGGACGGGGCCCCGGTTAGCTGCTGTTCTAGGTCTTGGGCTGGTTTGCTCCTCTGCTGCGCAGGCCCAGTTTCCGCGGGTTGAGTCTTTCAAGAATACTACGACCTCGGGAGCCGGTTTTCGGCTGGGTGGCAACCCCAACTCGGCGGTACTGACGGCGGCCAGCGGCCTGGATACCAACGGTGCCGGGTACCTCCGCCTCACGGATAACGGCGGCAACCAATCAGGTTTCGCCATCGATAATTCGTCATTCCCAGCACCGTCTGGTTTCAGTATTTCTTTCGAGTTCTTTTCTTATGGGGGCAATGGAGCCGATGGGTTTTCGGTTTTTCTGGTTGATGCCGATAAGACCTCGGCGGCTGCCTTTACAAGTGGTGCTTCGGGCGGTTCGCTGGGCTACGCGCAAAAAACCGCTAATCCGGTGAGCAATGGGGTGCCGAACGGCTATGTGGGTATCGGTATTGATGAGTTCGGCAATTTCTCAAACCCAACGGAAGGGCGCGTGGGTGGCCCCGGCCCGCAACCGGATGCCGTAACCCTGCGAGGCCCCGGCAACGGTCAGGGCTCCACTGATTACCCTTACCTGGCGGGCAGCGGCACATTGCCGTTCAGCCTCGATGTGGCCACCACCCGCGCTCAGCAAGGCAGCGCCGACTTCCGGCGGGCCTACATTGATGTGATTCCGCAACCCAACGGCACGTATCAGATTACCGTACGCATTCAGCACGGCAACGCGGTGGCAACGGCCGTTAACCGGGTTACGGTGAATACGCCGCCGGCCAACCTGCGCATCGGCTTTTCGGGCTCTACGGGCGGTAGCAACAACTACCACGAAATCCGGAACCTGGCTATTGTAAAAGCGCCGTTTGCCAACGACGACGTGGCGGGCACCAAGTATAACGTCCCGGTTACCGTCAGCATCCTGAACAACGATATTGCTCAGGGCAGCAACCTGAACCCAGCTTCCGTTGACCTGGACCCCAGCACCCCAGCCATCGACAATACCTACACGGTGACGGGTCAGGGCACTTTCAGCGTGAATAGCAGCGGGGTACTCACCTTCACGCCCAACGGCGCATTTTCCGGTACGGTCATCATTCCGTATACCGTGGCCTCGGTACTGGATGACCGTTCAAGCCCGGCCAACATTATAGTGACGGTAACGGGGGCTGACGTGGCTACTACCATCAGCGGACCCGCTGCCGTGAACCCCGGCGCGACTACCTCCTATACGGTAACGGCCGTTAACAACGGGCAGGAGGTGGCACCCAACCTGATTCCTACGCTGACGCTGCCGGCCAACGTGACGTATGTTTCGGGAGGCAGTTACAACGCCGGTACCCAAACGGTATCCTTCCCGCAAATCACGCTTAACTCCGGCGAATCGGTAACGAACAGTGTTGTGGTCAGAATGCCTGCGGCCCCGGGCTCCTATTCCTTCGTATCCAACTACACTTATCCCACTGGGGCGGTTATTCCGGATGCGGTAGCTGCTAACAACAGTTCTACCTTCCCGGTAGCGGTGACGGGCGCGGGCAATATTGCCGGGGTGTGCTACATTCCGGGAAAGGATGGTCCGGTTTCCTTATCGGCCGGCACCATTCCCAATACGTACTACGCCGGCGTTGGCACAGCCTCAACCGGTAATGCGTACCTAACCGTTAGCCCCACGCCTTCGGGCCAGGGCAGCAACACCCCCATTGCAGCCGGCGACATGCTGCTGCTGCTACAGACGCAAGGCACCAAGATGACTATTGCTAACGGCTCAACCTACGGTGATGTGAACACCGTAACGGCGGGTACGTACGAGTACGCCATTGCGGCCGGTGCGGTTAACCCGACTACGGGTCGGCTGAATCTGGTGAGCACTTTGCAGAACACTTACTCAACCAGCACTACCACCAACATTTCCAACACCGCCTACCAGACATTCCAGGTTATCCGCATTCCGCAGTACTCCGCCTTAACGGTTTCGGGTACCGTAACGGGCGGCGCCTGGAACGGCAGCACCGGCGGTGTACTGGTCCTGGAGGTGGCGGGCAATACCAGTTTCAGCGGCGGCTCACTGAATATGGATGGAAAAGGATTTCGGGGAGGAGCAGCCAAAAACAACTCGGGTGACGGCAACAATACCGTGTACACTTCTACCGCTGCCGCGTACGGTGCCAAAGGCGAGGGTATTGCGGGGGCACCCGCCCAGGTGTATGATGGTACAGGTACCGTTTCCAGCGTTGCAACCAGCTACGACGACTTTGCAACTGGCAGCTACTCCATTGGTAAAGCCGCGAATGGCGGCGGTGGCGGCATAAAAAATAGCACGACGTTTAGTGGCGGCGCGGGCGGCTCTAATGGGGGTACCGGCGGTGATGGACAAACATTAAACTCTGTTAACGGGGGCTTGGCAGGGGCTGTCAACTCCACTCCATCCAACAAGTTGTACCTGGGCGGCGGCGGCGGCAGTGGTACATCCAGTGTTAATGACGGCTTTTTGACCTCGAGTGGCCGGGCAGGTGGCGGGCTCATTATCCTGCGTACCAACTCGGTAGCCACGGCCGGCACGATATCCGCGAATGGGGCCAATGCTGCTACGTTGGGAACAGGCGTAAGCGACTCCGGTGGCGGCGGTGGCGGCGCGGGAGGTACAATTGTGGTGCGCGGCACTTCCCTCAACCAGCTCACCGTAACTGCAACGGGGGGCAACGGCGGGTTCAGCCAGAACGAAGGCAACGGAGGTGCCGGTGGCGGCGGCGTGGTGTTAAGCAATGCGGCGGTGAGTAGCGCATCGGTTGCCAGTGGAACCGTTAACGGTGCTACCAATGGCTCGGCCGGCTACACCTCCACTACCACCACGCTGGGTGACGACTGCTTGCCCAACATTACGGCAACACTGCGCACTACCACGCCGCAGGTAAACCGGGCGGCTGCTATGCAGGCGGCCTACGTGCTGGTGGTGTCCAACACGGGCGGCGGAGTAACCGGTGCTTCGGTAACGGCCGCGCTAAACCCATTATTCACCTACACCAACACGGGCAATACAACCACGGTTGAGCAAACCCTGGCGGACGGGACGGCGTCGCCCGTTACGGGGTATTCCGTGAGCACCGCCACGGCCAGCAGTCCGGTATTCTCCGGCCTCAATATTCCAGCCGGCGCTTCGGTGCGCATCTCGTTCCGGGCGGCCATAGCCGCTACCGCCGTCGACGGCACTGCGTACCAGGCCGATGGCACGGCTGCTTACCTCGACCCAACGCGTACGGCCGCTGGTAGTACGGTTAGTCCGGGCGGTACCATGGCCAGTGGCACGGCTGCTTCGGGCAGCAACTACCTGGCCTCTTCCTCCCCAGCCGAAGACGTAACGGTGGTGCGGCCCCTGCCCGTTACCCTCACCAGCTTCGGGGCGAAAACCGTCGGCCAGGATGCGCTGCTGACCTGGGCCACGGCGCAGGAAATCAACAACGACCGGTTCGAAGTGGAGCGCAGCGCCGATGGTATTGACTTTGAGAAGATTGGCACCGTGCAGGGCAAAGGCACGACCACCGCTGCTTCCTCTTACCGCTTCACCGATACCGGAGCTGCCCGCCTGACGTCAAAAACCCTGTATTACCGTTTACATCAGGTTGACCTGGATGGGACGGGCTCCTACACGGCAGTTCGTACCGTGCGCTTCGAGCGGCTGCCAGGCACCGCCACCGTGTACCCTAACCCGCACCAGGGACGCTTCACCCTGGACCTTCAGCCTCTGCCCGCCGGTACGTACCAGGTAGACGTGCTGGACCTGGCCGGCCGCCGCGTGTACCACACGCAGCTCAGCGGCGGGCAAGAACATCCGCTGGCTCCTGCCCTGCCTATGGGCTCCTACGTTGTGCGCGTAACCGGCCAGATGGTGAACATTAATCTGCCGATGGTGAAAAACTAAGGTCTTTCGCCTGCTAAACATTCAGGCCACTGCTCCGTGAGCAGTGGCCTTTTTGTATCAATGGACTTCCTGCAGTCTGGTTACCCTCCTACCTTGCTACCTTCCTTGGGCTCCCTACTCCGCCGCGCAATTGACTGCTATTACCGCCGGGCAGTACCCCAATGGCCCGCTGTAAAGCGCGTTTCGGTTTACCACAAAACGCCCCGCGCCCGGCAGCCAAAGCCACCGGGCGCGGTATAGTAACAGTCCGTCCGGAATCCGGCTGAATCCGTGGTTTAGCGGAGCGGGCCTTTCATGCCCATCATGCGGGCCATTTGCTGCATGCCGCCTTTGGTCTGGCTCATTTTGTTCATGGTGCGCATTACTTTGCGCATGTCCTCAAACTGCTTCATCAGGTTGTTCACCTGCTGAATATCGGTGCCGGAGCCTTTGGCGAGGCGGCGGCGACGGGAGCCGTTCAGCAGCTCGGGCTGGGCGCGCTCCTGCGGGGTCATGCTCTTGATAATGGCTTCAATCGGCTTGAAGGCGTCGTCATCGATTTCCACGTCCTTCAGAGCCTTGCCCATGCCGGGAATCATGCCCACCAGATCCTTCAGGTTGCCCATCTTCTTGATCTGCTCCAACTGGGACAGGAAGTCGTCGAAGTTGAACTGGTTTTTGCGGATCTTCTGGTTGATGCGCTTGGCCTCCTCCTCGTCGAACTGCTGCTGGGCGCGCTCAACCAGCGAAATCACGTCGCCCATGCCCAGGATACGCTGGGCCATGCGGTCGGGGTAGAACAGGTCGAGCGCCTCCATCTTCTCCCCGGTGGAAATAAACTTGATGGGCTTCTCCACCACGGCCCGGATGCTGAGGGCTGCGCCACCGCGGGAGTCACCATCGAGTTTGGTGAGCACCACGCCGTCGAAGTTCAGGCGGTCGTTGAAGGTTTTGGCCGTGTTTACGGCGTCCTGACCGGTCATCGAGTCCACCACGAACAGGGTTTCCCCGGGGTTGATGGCCCGCTTCACCTGCTCAATTTCGGCCATCATCTGCTCGTCCACGGCCAAACGGCCGGCAGTGTCAATGATGACTACCTTCTTGTTGTTTTTGCGGGCGTACTCAATGGCATTTTGGGAAATCTGCACCGGGTTCTTGTTCTCCACCTCGGCGTACACTTCCACATCAACCTGCTCACCCAGCACTTTCAGCTGGTCAATAGCGGCGGGGCGGTACACGTCGCAGGCCACCAGCAGCACCGAGCGGCCCTGCTTTTTGATGTGGTTGGCCAGCTTGCCGGCAAAAGTGGTTTTACCCGAGCCCTGCAGCCCCGACAGCAGAATCACGGCCGGCTCGCCCTTGATCTGAATATCCTGCTTTTCGCCGCCCATAAGCTGGGTCAGCTCATCATATACGATTTTGGTCATCAGCTGGCCCGGCGACACGCTGATGAGCACGTCGCGGCCCATGGCCTCTTCCTTAATCTTGTCGGTTACTTCCTTGGCAACCTTGTAGTTCACGTCGGCATCCACCAGGGCCCGGCGGATTTCCTTTACGGTGGCCGCTACGTTGATTTCGGTGATGGAGCCCTGACCTTTCAGGGTTTTAAACGCCCGGTCGAGCTTGTTACTGAGGTTATCAAACATGAATCACAGATGGTGCAGATGGTACAGATTTCGCTGATTTCGGTTAGGCTGCCTTGGGTAGTACGATTTCCTCCAACACCCACAGCCGCCGGTCCACATCGGCCCAGAAGGCTGTTGCCTCCTGCAGCTGTTGCGGCAGTAGTGCCGCCGAATTGTGTAGGACCGGTTGCTGCGCCAGGCCAGTGGCTGCCGCCAAAGCAGAAGGTACAACGGATTCCATAGTCTGACGGAAAGCAAAAACCGGGTTCAGCCTCCAAAAGTAACCAGAAAACCCCGAAAGGCCGCGGGTGCGTACCTTCGCGGCTTCACTCTTGCCTTTGCTGCCCGTGCCCGAGTCTGCCGCCCGCCCTCTTCGTTTGCTGGTGATTACCTATTACTGGCCGCCCTCGGGCGGGGCCGGTGTGCAGCGTTGCCTCAAGTGGGTGAAGCACTTGCCGGCGCTGGGCGTCGAGCCCACCGTACTTACCGTGGACCCGGCCCAGGCGGCTTATCCGGTGCTGGATTTCTCGCTGGAAGCCGATGTACCGCCGGGTGTGCGGGTACTGCGCACGGGCACCCGGGAGCCGTTCGGGGCCTACCAGAAACTTACCAACCGGCCCATTCCGCACGGCGGGTTTGCCAATGAAGGGCGGGTTTCGGTGGCGCAACGGGTGGCCCGCTTCGTGCGCGGCAACGTGTTTCTGCCCGACCCGCGCCGGGGCTGGAACCGGTTTGCCCTGCGGCAGGTGGCCGAGCTGGTAGCCGCCGGCGAGCAGTTTGACGCCGTGCTGACCTCTTCCCCACCCCACTCCACCCAGCTCATTGGGCTGGAGCTGAAGCGGCGCTACGGCTGGCACTGGCTGGCCGATTTGCGCGACCCGTGGACCGACATTTACTACACCCAAACCCTGATGCGCACCGCCGTGGCCCGCTGGCTGGATCAGCGCTACGAGCGGCAGGTGCTGCAGGCCGCCGACGTGGTCATTACCACCAGCCCCGACACCGGCCGCCTGCTGCAAAGCAAGGTTCCCCAGCTGTCCGCCGGCAAGTTTGCGGTGCTGCCCAACGGCTACGACGAAGCTGATTTTCAGCACCCGGAAGCAAGCCCGGCCGATGCGCTACTGCTGACGTACGTGGGCACCATCACGGGGCAGTACCACGTGGGGCCGTTTTTTGAGGAAATGGCCGCCTGCGCCGCCCGGCACCCGCAGGTGCCGCTGCGCCTGCGCTTCGTGGGGCGGGTAGCGAAGGAAATTGAGCAGCAGCTGGCCGCGGCGGGCCTCACGGCGCGCACCGAGTTAATAGAGTTTGTACCCCACGATGAGGCCGTGAGGTACATGCAGCGCTGCACTGCCCTGCTGCTGGGCATTCCCGACGTGGCCCACAACCGGGGCATCCTGCCGGGCAAGGTGTTCGAATACCTGGCCGCGGGCCGCCCCGTTCTCTGCATCGGCCCCGCCGGCTCCGACGCCGCCCGGGTGCTGGAAGGCTGCCAGGCCGGCCGCAGCTTCGAGTACGAAGACCGCGCCGCTATACGGGCATATCTGGATGAGTTGGTAGCCGCCTGGCAATTGAACCCCACCATTCCGGTGCCCGCCACCGGCCGCAGCCGCTACTCCCGCCGCAGCCTCACGGAGCAGCTGGTAAGGCTGATTTCCTCCGTGCCACACATACCGTAGTGCGAGCTAGATTGTAGCTCTGCCTGGCTTTCTTGCCCAAATTCTTTGCCCCATGCGCCTATTCGTCTTGCTCGCCGGCTTGTTCCTCAGCACTACTCTTCACGCTCAGACGGCCCCCACACCGCCTCTGCAGAAACCCGTGGCAGGCCGCATCGAGCGGCTCGACAACGTGACTTCCCAACTGGTGGAGCCTCGCCTCGTGGACGTGTGGCTGCCGGCCAACTACGACGGCAAGCGCCGCTTTGCGGTGCTGTACATGCACGACGGGCAGATGCTTTTCGACAGCACCACCACCTGGAACCACCAGGCCTGGAACGTAGATGACGTGGTAACGCGCCTGCGGCAGGCCGGGCAGCTGCAGGACGTAATTGTAGTGGGCGTGTGGAACGCCGGCCCGCGCCGCCACCCCAACTACTTCCCCCAGAAGCCTTTCGAGCAGCTCACTACGGCCCAGCGCGACACCGTGCAGCAGCAGCTCCGCCAGGCCGGCCGCAGCCCTGAGGCGTTTCAGCCCAACTCCGACGCCTACCTACGCTACCTCGTCACGGAGCTCAAGCCGCTGATTGACCGCAAGTACCGCGTGTATACCGACCGGGCGCACACCTTCGTGGCCGGCAGCAGCATGGGCGGGCTGATTTCGATGTACGCGTTGTGCGAGTACCCGCAGGTATTTGGCGGGGCGGCCTGCCTCTCCACGCACTGGCCCGGCACCTTCACGCTGCGCAATAACCCCATGCCCGAGGCCTTCATCAGCTACCTGCGCACCCACTTGCCCGACCCGCGCACCCACCGCCTGTACTTCGACTGCGGCGACCAGACCCTCGACGCGCTGTACCCGGCCATTCAGCGGCAGGTGGATGCCGTGGTGCAGCAGCGTGGCTACACCCCGCGCACCTGGCTCACGCGCTACGTGCCTGGAGCCAACCACAGCGAGCAAGCCTGGAACCGCCGCCTCGCCGACCCGCTGCGCTTCCTGCTGAGTAAGTAAGACTACGACGCTACTGCGTAAGCCGGTCCCAGACTTTGCGCACGGGCCGGGGCAGAGCATCCAGCAGCGCGGCGCGCATCTGGCCCAGGGCGGAGCGTTTCAGCTCCTGGCCCTGGTGGCGGGCCAGCGCGGCGGCCAGCTGGTCGGCCAGCTGTTTGTAGAGGGGGCGCTGGTAGTGGCGCAGGTTGTTGGTCACGTCGGCACGGGTGCGCACGAGGGCGCGCACGTCCACCACCTGTACATTAGGCGTGCGGGCGGCGAAATCGAGCAGGGCGGCATTCATCTGCTGGTGGCGCTGCACGGCCCCGGGTTCCGCCGAGCCGGGCACTTCCACCTCGGCCCCAGTGAGCAGTAGCAGTGGCACGACGGCGGGCAGCTGCTGGCGCAGCCACGCCAGATTTTCCTGAAACCGGGCGGGCGTGAGCGGGCCGAAGTAGGTGTATTCCTGGCGGAAGCGGCGCAGAAAGGCTTCGTCCATGCCCCGAAACCTACGCTGGGCGTAGTGCTGGGCCTGCTCGGTGGGGTCGGCCTGCGTCAGGTCGTGGTAGCCGCCGAAGGGAATAAGCAGGCCGGTGGCGTTTTCCTGGTATAGGTCCTGGGTATAATCCATCAGCGGACTGTACACCACGGCATCGTAGCCGGGCTGCCAGAGGCGAGGGCGGAAGGCTTCGGCATCCAGAAACGGCAGGCTGGCGGCCAGGCGCTGCTGCTCCTCGGGCGGCAGCGTGCGGCTCAGGCGCAGCAGCTCGGTGTGCTCGGTGTGCACCGGCACCTGGTTGTCGTTCACGTAGTTGAAATCCTCCACCACCTCCATCTGATAGGTTTGCAGGTAGGGCGTGAGCTGGCCCAGGTCGCAGCCGCCCTTGAGCAGGATGCGCAGGCGCTTGGCGGGGTCCGTCGTGGGCGACGCGGCGGCTTTCGTTGCGGCTGCGGCCTCGGCCGGGGTTTCCAGCTGAATCCAGTCGGGCGTTTCGGTCTGGTTCAGCTCGGTGGCCACGTCGCCCTGCACCTGCAGCTTCGGAAAGCCCAGGTGGGCGTAGGTCCACTGCTCCACGCCCAGGTGCAGGATGCGGCAGCTGAAGGTGAACTGCTCCAGTTCGTTGGTGAAGGTATTCAGCGCGTACACGCCCACCAGGCCATAGTCGCCGAACCGGTCCCGCACGCGCACGGTGCCCCAGCGCAGGCGCGTGGCCTCCAGCCGGGCTTCCAGCTCCTGGTACACCACGCGCTTTTTGGTGTAGTTCAGCTGGTTGGAACGGTTAATCAACTCCTCAATGCGGTTGAAGTCGGGCCACACGGCGTCTTTGCCCTCGCGCAGCTCCACCCGTACCTGGGCGTCGCGCAGGAAGGCCAGGTTGTCGCCCTGGTAGTCGGCGCGGGCCTGCTGCTGGCGCTCCAGCAGGCGGTACTGCTCCAGGCGGGCGTAGGTGGGGTCGGGCTTGCCCTGGGTGCGCAGCGCGGGGGCCAGTTGAGGCAGGTCGATGGGGTCGGCTACCTGCAGCGCCGGGTTGTAGTGCCGGGCCTCGGCCCGGTTGATGGGGTTGTCATCGAGAAACAACGCGTTGGGGGCCCGCAGCTGCATATCCTCCAGCAGCTGCCGGATGATGGGCCCCTTGGGCTGCCAGCTCACCCGCAGAAACACGAACAGGTCCCGCACGCCCAGCTCGGTGAGGCGGGCTTCCACCGGAGCCAGGTCGTTCTTGCTGACGATGGTGTGGATGAGCCCGCGGGCGGCCGTGTCGCGCACCAGGGCCAGGTTTTCCGCCACCGCCTCCACGGCCCCTTCCGAGAGCGTACCCCGCCAGAACGTGTCGTCCAGGTCCCAGATGACGAGTTTGATGGGCTGGGGGAAAACGAAATCGGCAGAAGAAATATCGGGCGTCATGCTGAGCGAAGTCGAAGCATCTCTACCGCTTCGTTGAAATGTTGCTGTCACGAAGCGGTAGAGATGCTTCGACTTCGCTCAGCATGACGGGAAGCAGGCTTGCCGTCAGGGGTACAAAACTACGTAAGCTCCGGCCGGAATGCCTACTTTTGCCCTCCTTACCCCGGCCGGCCTGGTGGCCGGCCCTGTTCCTGTAGCATGGCCCTCGACCTCAATAACAAATCCATCCTGGTAACCGGCGGCACCGGCTCGTTCGGCAAAAAGTTCGTGCAGACGGTTTTTGAGCTGTTTCCGAACGTCAAGCGGCTAGTGGTGTACTCCCGCGACGAGCTGAAGCAGTACGAAATGTCGCAGCAGTTTCCGCACGCCAAGTACCCGGCCATCCGCTACTTCATCGGCGATGTACGCGACGGGGAGCGGCTGAAGCGGGCCTGCGAGGGCATCGACATCCTAGTGCACGCCGCCGCCCTTAAGCAGGTGCCCGCCGCCGAGTACAACCCGATGGAGTGCATCAAAACCAACATCTTCGGAGCTGAAAACGTGATTAACGCCGCCCTCGACTGCGGCGTGAAGGACGTGGTGGCCCTGAGCACCGATAAGGCTGCGGCCCCCATCAACCTGTACGGGGCTACCAAGCTCTGCTCCGACAAGCTGTTTGTGGCGGCCAACAACATGAAAGGCTCGCGCGACCTGCGCTTCTCGGTGGTGCGTTACGGCAACGTAATCGGCTCCCGCGGCTCGGTGGTGCCGTTTTTCCTGCAGCGCCGCGAAACCGGCGTGCTGCCCATCACCCACCCCGACATGACCCGCTTCCATATCTCCCTGGAGCAGGGTGTGGACTTAGTGCTGTACGCGCTGGAGCATAGCTGGGGCGGCGAAATCTTCGTGCCCAAGATTCCGAGCTACGTGATTACCGAGGTAGCCAAGGCCATCGGCCCCGACTGCCGCCAGGAAATTGTGGGCATCCGGCCGGGCGAGAAGCTGCACGAGGAAATGATTACCGAAACCGACGCCCTGAGCACGGTGGAGCTGGCTAAATACTACGTGATTCTGCCCTTCACCCCGCGCTGGGACGTGGACGACTTCATCCGCCACTTCGGTGGCCGCCGCGTGGAGCCCGGCTTCCACTACGATTCCAGCAACAACACCGAGTGGCTGGATGCCGAGCAGATCCGCGAGGAAATACGTTTGCACGTGGACCCCATGTTTGAGGCATAGGCCACGGCTGTCTTTCGGAAGTGCAACGGCTGTCTAATAGGCGGCCGTTGCGTTTTTTGGGCCTAAAGTAGCGGCCGGACTCCCAGCCCGCCATTGAGCCGGCGGCTCATAGCCAGGAAACCCCGTCATGCGGAGCTTGCCGAAGCCTCTCTACCGCTTCGTTGGGTTAGTACCGCAACGAAGCGGTAGAGAGGCTTCGGCAAGCTCCGCATGACAATTCCCGGGCACGCGCTTACTTTTGACCCTGTATGAGCACCACTTCGTTCCAGCCCACCCGCCCCATTGCCTACGGCCGCCAGCACATCACCCCCGAGGACGTGCAGGCCGTGACGGAAACCCTCTACTCGGATTACCTGACGCAGGGGCCCAAGGTGGCGGAATTTGAGCAGCAGTTTGCCGCTTACGTGGGGGCGCGCTATGCCGTGGCCGTGGCCAACGGCACGGCGGCCCTGCACCTGTGCGCGCTGGCGCTGGGCGTGCAGCCGGGCCAGCGCGTGATTACCACGCCCATCACCTTCTCGGCCTCAGCCAACTGCGTGCGGTACTGCGGCGGCGAGGTGCATTTCGTGGACATCGACCCTGCCACGGCGTTGATGGATTTGCAGGCCGTGCGCCGGCTGCTGGAAAGTCACCCCAAAGGGCACTTTCACGGCCTGATTCCGGTGGATTTTGCCGGCCTGCCCGTGAACCTGGAAGCCGCCCGCCAGCTCTGCGACGAGTTTGGCCTCTGGATGATTGAGGACAGCTGCCACGCCCCCGGCGGCTTTTTCACCGACAGCCACGGCCAGGAGCAGCGCTGCGGCAACGGCCAGTTTGCCGATCTGGCCATCTTCAGCTTCCACCCGGTAAAGCACATTGCCACTGGCGAAGGCGGCATGATTACCACCAACCGCCCCGACCTCTACGAGCACCTGCTGCGCCTGCGCACCCACGGCATCACCAAAGACCCCGCCCAGATGACCCGCAACGACGGCGGCTGGTACATGGAGATGCAGGAGCTGGGCTACAACTACCGCATGCCCGATATGCTCTGCGCCCTCGGCATCAGCCAGCTGCGCCGCGCCGACGAGGGCCTGCTGCGCCGCCGCCAGCTGGCCGCCCGCTACGACGCGGCTTTTGCCGAAATGCCCCAAGTAACGCCGCTGGCCGGGGCCCCGGGCCACGCCTACCACCTCTACGTGATTCAGGTGCCCGACCGCAAAGGCCTGTATGACGCCCTGCGCGAGCGGCAGATTTTTGCCCAGGTACACTACATTCCGGTGCATACCATGCCCTACTACCAGGGCCTGGGCTGGCAACCCGGCGACTTCCCGCGGGCCGAAGCCTACTACGCCCACTGCCTGAGCATCCCCCTCTTCCCCAGCCTCACCGACGAGGAGCAGCAGTACGTAATCAACTGCATCCGGGAAGTGGTGGGTGGATAGGTGGATAGGTGGTTGGGTGGTTAAGTAATCCTATCATAGGCCCAACTACCTAACCACCCAACCACCTAACAACCTAACCACCCAACCACCTAACAACCTAACCACCCAACCACCTAACAACCTAACCACCCAACCACCTAACAACCTAACCACCCAACCACCTACCTCCTTGCAACGCGTCGGTATTATTTCTCAGGCTCGAATGACCAGCACCCGGCTACCGGGGAAAGTGCTGCGCCCGGTGACAGGCCGGCCGCTGCTGGAGTACCACGTGCAGCGGCTGCGGGCGGCCGGGCAGCCCTTGTACCTGGCTATTACCGACCGGCCTACCGACGACCCGCTGGCCGAATACGCCGCCACTCACCAGCTGCCCTGCACCCGGGGCCCCGAGGACGACGTGCTGGCCCGCTACCACCAGTGCGCCACTGCCCACGAGTTGGACGTGATTGTGCGCGTCACCTCCGACTGCCCGTTGCTAGACGGCACGCTGGTGGGCGAGGCCGTGCAGCAGTATCTGGCCGCCGGCAATCCGCGCCTGTACCTCTCCAACGTGCTGGAGCGCACCTACCCGCGGGGCTTCGACTTTGAGGTATTTTCCAGAGAGCTGCTGGATGAAGCCTACCAGCACGCCACCACGGCCTCCGACCGGGAGCACGTAACGCCCTACATCCACCAGAACCGCTCGGGCCGGGTGGAGTTTGCCCACATCCGCCGGGAGCCTGGCCGCAGCGACTACCGCCTCACGGTAGATACCCCTGAGGATTTCGAGCTGATTAAACAGCTGATTGAAAAGCACCGCGCCGACGCGCTATTCGCTGACCAGCTGATTGCCCTGCTGGATGCCCACCCAGAACTGGTTGCTCTCAACGCCCACATCGAGCAGAAGAAGCTGTAGCAACACCCAGGCACCGGTACATGGAACGTTATGCTGAGCTTGCCGAAGCATCTCTACCGCTTCGTTATTCCCTCGATAGCCCAGGGTTTAAACCCTGGGCTATGTAGCACAGGATGTAAGGCACGATTAAGTTAGCCAGAGGTAGAGATGCTTCGGCAGGCTCAGCATGACGTTCTACCGATTCCCGACGGCCCAATTCATCACTCATAACTCATCATTCATAACTCCCCCTTCATGGCGCGCTTGCTTTTCCGGGCTGATGGCAACTCCCGCATCGGGCTGGGCCACGTGATGCGGCTGCTGGCGCTGGCTGAAATCCTGCGGCCCGATTTTCCGGAGCAGCTGTTTCTGATTCGGGAGCCGGATGCGGCCCTAGCGGAGCAACTGACGGCCGCCGGCCTCACGGTGCAGGCCCTGCCCGCCCAGCCGCTGGCCGAGGAAGCCGCTTACCTGGTGCGCCACCTGCTGCGCCCCACCGATGTGCTGGTGCTCGATGGCTACGACTTTCGCTACGACTACCAGAACACCGTGCGCGGCAAGCTGGCCCGCCTGGTGTACCTCGACGACCTGCACGCCTACCCCCTGGCCGCCGACCTGGTACTGAACCCCGCCGGGGGCCTCACCCTGCGGCAGTACGAGATGCGCCAGCCCGGCGCGCGCCTGCTCAGCGGGCCGGCCACCGCGCCGTTGCGCGCCGCCTTCCGCACCGCTGCCCCCGTCTCCACCCCACCCGACCCGACCACCGTGCTGGTGTGCCTGGGCGGGGCCGACCCTACCCACCAGACCCAGCGCGTGGCCGCCGAGCTGCTGGCTTTACCGGCCGTGCGGCGCGTGCACGTGGTGGTGGGCAGCGCCTACGTGGGCTGGGAAAGTCTGCAGACCTGGGCCCTGGAGCAGCCCCGCCTCACGCTGCACCGCAACCTGCCGCCCCCCGAGCTGGCGGCCCTCATGCGCCAGTGCGGCGCGGCCGTGTGCTCGGCCAGCACCGTCAGCTACGAGTACTGCGCCGCGGGGGGCGGCCTGCTGCTGCTGCTGCCCACCGCCGACAACCAGCACGACATCGACCACTACCTGCGCGGCGCGGGGCTGGCCCGCCCCTATGCTTCGGCCGCCAACATCCTCACCTCGCCCGAGGCCGCCCGTTTGGCCGTGGCCCTGCAGCAGGCCCAGCGCCGGGTGTTCGATGGGCTGGCCCCGACGCGGCTGCGGCAGGAGCTGCGGGCCCTGCTGCTGCCCCAGCCACCCTTCTACCTGCGCCCCGTACAGCCCGCCGACTCCGACCAGCTCCTGGCCTGGACCAACGAGCCCACCGTGCGGCAGTTCTCCTTCAACCCCAATCCCGTAGCCCGCCCCGACCACGAGCAGTGGCTGGCCGCCCGCCTCCAGGACCCCAACGCCCTGCTGCTGCTGGCCCAGGATGCTGCCACCGGCCGCCCGGCCGGCCTTATTCGGTTTGCCGTGAGCGGGGAAGATGCCACCCTTAGCTACCTGCTCGATGCGGGCTTCCGGGGACGCGGGCTGGCCCCGCTGCTGCTGCTGGCCGGTACGCGCCGGGTGCTGGAGCACTTCCCGCAGGTGCGCCGGGTGCTGGGCCACGTGCAGCGCGTAAATACGGCATCGGTAAAAGCCTTTGAGCGGGCCGGGTACGGGTTACAGCCCGCACCCGACAATGCCACTCTGACCTTTGAGTGGCGGGCTGCTGCCGAGGTTTGAACTGATACTACTCCCGTTTTTTGGCTGCTGACGCGTCAGCGTCCAATTCTCTGCCCTGTTTTAAACCAAATCAGGTGCGGTGCCGGGCTGCGGCGCGAGGTCATCGGGGGCACCGGGTGGGAGGTGTCGGCTCACCAGGTCGGGGAAGGTGTTGGGGCGGGGGCCGACAAAGATGGGGTGATGAAAGGCATCGAGCTTTTGCAGCAGATACACCAGCTGGCTTCGCTCCTGCGGAGTAAGAGTGCCGGCGGCCAGATGGGCCAGCTGCCGCATGGGGCCCATACTGGCAAACAGCGCCTGCTGCCCAGCGGGTGTGATGCTGAGTAGCTTGCTGCGCCGGTCAGTGGTGCTGGGCTGCTCCGCCAGAAACTCCCGGGCCAGCAGCCGCTTGATAATTTCGTTGCCGGTAGGGGTTTCATGAATATGCCGCCGGATCAGCTCAGTTTTGCTTAGGGGCTGATGGCCGAATGTAGTAGCCAGGTACGTGAAATCATCGATGGTAAGCAGGGGCGAGTCGGCCAGAGCCAGGCGGGAGTACCCGCGCAGGTAGCGGTACAGGTAAGTCACCAGCTGCCCGATGATTATTTCTGTTTCCTGGGGCTGCCCAGCCTGCGCCGCCGGCTCTGCCGGGGCTGGCAATACGCGTAGCTGCAACCAAGCCGCAAATTCTTTCAGGGAAGGGCTCGTCCCGGCTCCCGTCGCCGGAGCCGATGACTCAAACTCCTCCAGCAACGTCAATACCTGAGTAAGCAACGCGTATTTCATACCGGGCAAAAAATCCTACACCACAAAACTACAACTTGCTTTTGCTCCCAAACACAAATCAATGTGATATGATAACAAAGTTTTAAAATGAAATTTACTTTTAAAACATAATATAAAGAATGGAATTAGTAGACTTGTCCACCTACACGTATATGCCCATGAAACCTCTTTACATCAGCTTTGCCGTGTGGTTGGTGCTGCTGCTGCCCAGGCTACTTTCGGCCCAGAATACGGGTACCATTACCGGCCTGGTGCGTGACCGGGCAACGCAGGAGTTGCTGCCGGGCGTGACGGTGGTGCTGGAGGGCACGGCCCTGGGGGCTACTACCAACGAGGAAGGCCGTTACCGCCTGACGGGTATTCCGGTGGGCAGCTACAACCTGCGGGCCAGCTTTCTGGGCTACGACCCGCTGCTGCGGGCCAATGTGCTGGTGAACAGCGGCAACGCCAACATCATCAATCTGGAGCTGAGTGCCGGGGCGCAGCAGTTGGGTGAAGTGCAGGTGGTGGCCAACCGCGCCACCCGCGTGGCTACCGCCGAAACGCCACTAAGCGTGCAGCGCATTACTACCGAGGAAATCAAGAGTAACCCCGGCGGCAATTTTGACCTATCGAAGGTGGTGCAAACGCTACCCGGCGTGGGCGGGGGCGGCACCGGCGGTACTGCCGGCTTCCGCAACGACATTATCATCCGGGGCGGGGCACCCAACGAAAACGTGTACTACCTCGACGGCATTGAGGTACCCGTTATCAACCACTTCCAGACGCAGGGTTCGGCAGGCGGGCCCACGGGCATCCTCAACGTGAGCTTTATTGAAGATGTCACGCTGAGCTCCTCCGCTTTCAATGCCCGCTACGATAACACTTTGAGCTCGGTGCTGCAGTTCCGGCAGCGCGACGGCAACCCTGACCGGCTGCAGGGTAACCTCCGCACCTCGGCTACCGAGGTGGCAGCCACGCTGGAAGGGCCGCTGGGCCGGCCCGACTCCGGCCGCGTGGCCCGCACTACCTTTCTGGCTTCGGCCCGCCGTTCCTACCTGCAGGTGCTGTTCAAGGCCATCGACCTGCCCATCCGGCCGGCCTATTGGGACTTCCAGTTCAAAACCACCACCCGACTGGGGGCCAAAACCACGCTGACCTCGCTGGGCCTGGGGGCCATTGATAATTTTGAAGTGGGCGTACCCCGCAACTCCACCCCCGAGAAGGAGTTGATCCTGCGCCAGAACCCCAAAATTGAGCAGTGGAACTACACCGTGGGCCTGAACCTGCGCCACCTAGTACCCCGCGGCTACTGGAACGTGGCCCTGAGCCGTACCCAGCTCTACAACAAGCTCGACCAGTTTCAGGATGGCGTGGAGGGCGACGAGAGCCGGCGCATCCTGCTTACTCGCTCCGGCGAAACCGAAAACAAGCTCCGGGCCGACATGAACGGTACCCTGGGCCGCTGGGCGTACAGCTACGGTGTGGTGGGGCAGTACGTGCAGTATGATAACCGCTTCTTCAACCGCCTCCGTCGCCCGGTGCTGAACGCCGCCGGCAACGAGGTGCAGCCGGGCGTGGAGGTACGCTTCCAGACGGCCGTGGATTTCGCCCGCTTCGGGGGCTTCGTGCAGGTCACCCGCTCTTTCCTGGAGTCCGACCGGCTGACGCTATCGGCGGGCCTGCGCACCGATGGCAACACCCTCACCGACGACGGCCGCAACCTGCTCCGCACCCTGTCGCCGCGGGCCTCCCTCTCCTATGCCCTGCTGCCCACCCTGAACCTCAATGCCTCGGTGGGCCGGTACTACAAGATTCCGCCCAGCACGGTGCTGGGCTTCCGCGACGAGGCCGGCCGTTTGGTCAATCAAGGCAACCGCTACATCCGCTCCGACCATTACGTGGCGGGCCTGGAGTGGCTGCCCGCCCCGGCCACCCGGTTCACGCTGGAGGGCTTCTACAAGCGGTACCGCTACTATCCCGTTTCGGTGCGCGACGGGCTGAGCCTGGCCAACCTAGGTGGTGATTTTGCGGCCCTGGGCAATGAGGCGGTAACCAGCACCGGCCGGGGCCGCACCTTCGGGCTGGAGTTCTTCTTCCAGCAGAAGCTGACCCGCAAGGTGTTTGCCGTGGTGTCGCTGACGGGTTTCCGCTCCGAGTTTACGGGACGCACCGGGGCCTACGTGCCTTCGGCCTGGGATTCCCGGTTTCTGGCTTCGGCACTGCTGGGCCGCAAGTTTAGCCGGGGCTGGGAAATGGGCTTCAAGTACCGGGCCGCCGGCGGCTCACCTTACACACCCTACGACCTGGCCGCCTCTCAGGCCAGCTACCTGGCCACGGGCCGCGGCGTGCTCGACTACAACCAATTCAACACGCAGCGTCTGGGCAGCTTTCAGCAGTTCGACTACCGCCTGGATAAGCGTCTGAACTGGAAACGTTTCACTCTGGACTTGTTCCTGGACGTGCAGAACGCTTTCGTGCTGAAAAACCCCGGTGTGCCCGCCTACACTTTTGAGCGTCTGCCCGACAACTCCGGCTTCGCCACCACCGACGGCCAGCCCATTCGCCCTGACGGCTTCAACGCTATTCCGCTGCTGCTGGCTAACGACGACCCCAGCGTGACACCTACCATCGGGTTTATTCTGGAGTTCTAGCCGGATAAAGCGAGCAGGGTGGCTGAAACAGACCGGATTTCCGCTAGCTTTGGCGGGTATCCCAATCTATTCGAGGAATTTACTTCAGCTTATTGGTTATATGCTGCGTGATAATGAGCGTCGGGGCCAGACGGCCTATGCCATCTTTCTGGCGGTTACTATTTTCTCCTGGGCTTATGCGGTATTCAACATTGCCTTTGCGGCCCAGTTAGCCTCCTTCGGGCCGGATGGCGTGGACTCGCCGCGGCTGCAGGTATTCAGCCTGCTCAACCAGCTGGCTGTTATGGTTAACCTGGGGGTATTGCTGGCCAGCGCCGTTAGCTTTATCCGCTGGGCCCGACGGGCTTACTACAACCTTGGGGCTATTGGGGTAGATACTTCGTATTCCGACGCCAGCGTGGTGTATGCCTGGATGTTGCCGGTTACCAGTCTGTACCGGCCTTACCAGCTGATGCGCGAAATCTGGCAGCTCACCCAGCGCGAGGCCTTCGGCCACATTCGGCCGCACATGGTGTTGCGCGTGTGGTGGGCCTCGTTTCTGCTGCGCTCCGTTCTGGGTATTGTGGTGGCGGCCATCGGCCACGGCATGACACTGGAAAGCCTGCGGACGGCCATGCAGTTTCAGGCG
Organism: Hymenobacter sp. 102; assembly: GCF_049949205.1. Classification (NCBI taxonomy): domain Bacteria; kingdom Pseudomonadati; phylum Bacteroidota; class Cytophagia; order Cytophagales; family Hymenobacteraceae; genus Hymenobacter; species Hymenobacter sp. 102. Next base: position 136,623 of record NZ_CP188172.1, on the reverse strand, counting down.
CTTTCCCTGGCATTTGATGGCTTTGCCGCCCTGATAACGGCTCAGGTGATTCGCCGCATCAGGCAGTTTGAGCAGCAGTTGGTACTGGTCCAGAATGTCACGCAGCTGGGCCTGGCTGCTCCGGAACCGGCGGCCCTCTCCCCCACCGACCCCGATTTGTACCTGTAGCTGCGGCCGGCTTCGTATTTTTGCGGCATGACCATTTCCTTCGGTTCCCGCCTCGTCGGCCCCGACCAGCCCCCGCTCATCATTGCCGAGCTCAGCGGCAACCACAACCAGGACCTTAACCGAGGCCTGGCCATTGTGGATGCCATGGCCGCCGCCGGGGCCCACGCCATCAAGCTCCAGACCTACACCGCCGATACCATGACCCTGCCCGGGGCCTACCGCATCGACGACCCCAACTCGCTCTGGTTTGGCCGGGAGCTGCACGAGCTGTACCAGGAGGCCCACACGCCCTGGGAGTGGCACAAGCCGTTGTTCGACCGGGCCCGGCAGCACGGGATGCTGGCTTTCAGCTCGCCCTTCGATGAAACCGCCGTGGATTTCCTCGAAACCCTCGACGTGCCGGCCTACAAGATTGCCTCCTTCGAGAATACCGACTGGCCGCTGCTGCGCCGGGTGGCCGCTACCGGCAAGCCCGTGATTATGAGCACCGGGGCCAGTCAGCTGGCTGAGGTGGCCGAAGCCGTGCAGGTGCTGCGCGAAGCCGGCTGCCGCGAGCTGGTGCTGCTGAAGTGCACCAGTACTTACCCCGCCACGCCCCTCAACACCAACCTGCGCACCCTGCCCCACTTCCAGCAGCTGTTCCCCGATGCGCTGGTGGGCCTCTCCGACCACACCATGGGCGTGGGCGCGGCCGTGGCCGCCGTGGCCCTAGGGGCCTGCGTGGTAGAAAAGCACGTAACCCTGCGCCGCGCCGACGGCGGCGTGGACTCGGCCTTCTCGCTGGAGCCCGAGGAAGTGGCCCAATTGGTAACCGAAACCGAGCGGGCCTGGCAGGCGCTGGGCCAGGTGCAGTACGGCGTGCAGCGGGCCGAAGAGAAAAGCCGCCTCTACAAGCGCAGCCTCTACGTAGCCCAGGACATTGCCCCCGGCGAGGTCTTCACCAAAGACAACCTGCGCGTAGTGCGCCCCGGCGACGGTCTGCCCCCCCGCTACTACGACCAGCTCCTGGGTAAGCCCGCCCGCCAGCCTCTCAAAGCCGGTACCCCCCTCACCTGGGACGCGCTGTAATAAAAATGTGGTGGAATGTGGCTGAATGTGAAGCGTGAAGCTTCTACCAGCAGTGCCTGAATTTTTATAAGCTGCCTCACGGGCAGTCTACCCTTCCACATTCGGCACATTTTCACATCCCGTCACATTCCCTGCCGTTCCCTCCCGTGTCAACCATGCCCCACCCCGCACCCCCCGATTCATCAGGCTCCCCCCTCTCTCCCGGAGAGGGGGGCCGGGGGGGTGAGGCCACCCGCCTGCGCGACATCCTGCAGCTGCGGTTCACCGACCTGTTTGCCTCCCTGCCACCCCATACGCTGGAGCCCATTTCGCCGCGCAGCCCGTGGAAACGGCTGCTGAAGGTGGCCGGCTACGCGGCGGTGCGGCTGGTGGGCAACGTGTTCCGAAAGGTGCGCAACCCGGAGGCGCTGCAAGGCAAGGTGTGGCTGTACGTGGTGAGCCAGAATAACTACGACTCCCTGCACTTCCTGCGCGAGGCCCGGCCCGATGCCGTGCTGGTAGCCGGCCAGAGCAAGCAGATTGGCCGCTACAACCGGCAGGTAAACCGTCTCTCGCTGCGGCGCAAGCTGCTGTACTATGGGCAGCTGCCGGCCGTGTATCGCGCGTTGCGGCGCACCGAGGGTGAGCGGGCCTGGCGTTTTTTTGACCTCATTTTCAACGCCATCGGCTACTACGAGGTGTACCGGCGGGCCCTGCGCCACTACCGGCCCCGGGCCGTGGTGTTTGCCAACGACCACAACGACGACGCCCGCGCCCTGCTCTTGGCCTGCCAGGCCGAAGGCATCCCCACGGCCTACGTGCAGCACGCCAGCGTGAGTACCAGCTTCCCGCCGCTGGGGTTCGACCTAAGCCTGCTGGAAGGCCAGGACGCCCTCGACAAATACCGCCAGTGTGGCCCCGTGCGCGGCCACGTGGCGCTGGTGGGCATGCCCAAGGCCGACGCCTTTCTGGCCCGCCGCAACCAGGAGCCGCGGGTGCGCCGGGTGGCCCTGGCCTGCAACACCCTCGACGACCTGCCGGCCCTGGCCGCCACGCTCGAGTACCTGTTCACCGAGTTTGCCGACCTCACCTTCACCCTGCGCCCTCACCCCGGCGACCCGCGCGACTTCACGTTTCTGCAGCAGCGTCACCCCCAGCTACGGTTCTCAGATGCGCGGCAGCAGAACGTGTTTGAGTTCCTCGGGGAGCACGACGCCCTGCTAGCCGCCGATACCAGTACCCACCTGGAATCCGTGCTGCTCAATCTGGCCAGCGTGTACGTGCGCTTCGGTAGTGAGGGCATAGCCGATGATTACTACGGATTCGTGGCCCACAACCTCATCGAGCGGGCCGATACACTGCCGGAGCTGGGCGCCTGGCTGCGCCGCTACCGGCAACACAAGCCGCTGGACCTTTACCGCCGCGCCGCCTACTACAACGCCACCCTCGGCACGCCCGATGAAGGCCACAGTCAGCAACGGGCTGTGCGGCTACTGGATGAGTGGCTGCAGACTAACGGGCAATAAGCCAAAAGAATTTAGCCCGCAGAGGATGCGGAGGGTTGCGCAGAGGGCGCAGAGCTGTTCTGCGTAGTACCTTGCGGTATGTTACCGCCGCTACCTTCTGTGCCTGCTACTACTGCTGAAAGCCGACTTCACTACGTGCTCCAGCACTTCTGGCAGGCGTATGATGCGGTGCCCACGGTCAGTATTGGGTACGCCGATACGCAGCCGCAGGTGGAGGTGGTGGCCGTGGAACACAACTTTTTTGCGGGTACGGCCCCCTATCCGGCTCCGCCGTTGTGGCGGGAGTGGCAGGGCCGGCAGCTGCCGTTTTTCTTCGACGCCCAGCCCGCCCGGCCGCTACTGGTGCTGCTGCCCGAAGGCAGGGCTCGGGTGCAGGCCGATGTGGTTTCGGCGGCCTTCTACCTGCTCAGCGGCTGGCAGGAGTTCTACTCCGACGAGCGGGACCAGCACGGGCGCTTCCCCTACGCGGCCAGCGTGCAGCAGCGCTACGGCTTTGTAGCAGTGCCGGTGGTAAACTACTACTTCGAGGTGCTGCGGGCGGCCGTGGAACACGCCGGCGGCCAGCCCCTGCGCCCCCGCCGCTGGGCCGATGGCCGCGCCTGGGCCGCCTTCATCACCCACGACATCGACAACCTCTACAGCGCCTGGAAAGCCCCCGCCAAAGCCGCCCTCCAGCGCCGCGACTGGCTGGGCTTCGCCCGCCGCTACTGGCAGCACTTCACCCAGAAAGACGCCTGGGACAATCTGGCCGAAGTGCAGCAAACCGTAGCCGAGTATGGCGCCAAAAGCACATTCTTCTTCCTTCCCGAGCACCGCAAGGCCCCCAACGGCACGACCAATGCGGATTATCAAGTAAAGCAAATCTTGCCAGTCATAGCCACTCTGAAACAGCACGGCGCAGAAGTAGCGCTTCACGGCAGTTTAGGCACTTCGCTTGACCCCGATAGGTTGTATGATGAAGTAGTTTCATTCGACTCCGCAGGTTGGGGACTGCGCTTCCACTACTTGCACTGGGAGCCGCGTGTGACACCAGATCTGGTGGATAATCTAACCAATGGTTACGATTCTACGCTAGGCTTTGCCGAGCACTACGGTTTCCGTAATTCCTACTGTCTACCATTTAACTTATTTAATTTCCAACTAGGCGAAGCGGCTGATTTCCTCGAAATCCCGCTCAATGTGATGGACGCCACCCTGCACCACCCGAAATATCTGCAGCTGGCTCCGGAGGAAATTCTGCCGGCCCTCACGCCCATGTTTCAGGAGATTGAGCGGTTTGGGGGCGTGTGTACGGTGCTTTGGCACAACGAAAACTTCGACCCGGCCAACACCCGCAACGGCCCCCGCGAGTTCCGCGCCCTCATGGAGTACCTTCGCAGCCGCAACGTGGCCTTCGTCAACGGCTCGGATATTTGTCGGTCGTTTCAGCCTTCTTTGTCATCCTGAGTGCAACGAAGGACCTTATCACCCAGGAACAAAATCGTTCTGACGTGATAAGGCCCTCCGTCCTCGCTTGATGCGCGACATGCTCAGGATGACAGAACGGCAACTCACAACTTCACCTTTCATCACTTCACCTCTTGGGCATCGTTCAGCGGCAGGGGCTGCGTAATACCGTTATTTCCTATTTCGGGCTGATTCTGGGGTTTGTGAGCACCACGCTGGTGCTGCCCCGGTTTCTGGCGCCGCAGCAGCTGGGGCTCACGGGCACGTTGTCGAGCCTGGCCACGCTGTTTGCGCAGGTAGCGGCGCTGGGGTTTGCCAGCGTGGGCATCCGGTTCTTCCCCTACTTCCGCAACCGCGAAAACGGGCACCACGGGTTCCTGCCGTTTCTGGTGGGCGTGCCGCTGCTGGGATTTGCGGTGGTGCTGGGGCTGTATCTGCTGGGTCGGCCTACCATCCTGGGGTTTTATGAGCAGGACGCCGCCCTGCTGAATACCTACTACCTGTGGGGGGCGGTGTTTGCGCTGTTTACCCTGCTCTACTCCCTGCTTGATGCCTACCTGAAGGGCCTGTACCACACGGCTTTTTCCTCGTTTCTGCAGGATGTGCTGCTGCGGGTACTGATTCTGGCCGGGGCCCTGCTGTTTGCGGGCGGGTGGCTCACATTTCACAGCTATGTGCTGTGGTACGTGGGCGTGAACGGGGTGCTGGTACTGCTGCTCACGGGCTACCTCGTGCGCATCGGCGAGCTGCACTGGCGACCCCGGCGGGCGGTACTGGCGGTGCGGCCGGTGCGGGAGCTGCTGGGCGTGGGCGCGTTTACGCTGCTTAGCTCCCTGGCCGGCTCCATTATCATGTATCTCGATACCCTGATGGTGGGCGCGCAGGTAAACCTTGCGGCGGCCGGCATCTACCAGATTGCCTTCAACATCAGCACGGCGCTGGCCATTCCGGCCCGCTCGCTCAACAAAATTGCCTTCCCCCTGCTGGCCGATTACTGGAAGGAGCAGAACCTGACGGGCATGGCCGAGTTTTACCGCCGCACCACCCGCCTCAACACCCTCATCGGCTGCTTCCTGGCCCTGGGCATCGGCCTGAACCTGGACTTCATCTACTCCCTGATGCGCGCCGATTACGCCCAGGGCACTATCGTGGTGCTGTTGCTGCTGGGCAGTCGGCTGTTCGATGGCGTAACGGGCGTGAACGGGCTGCTGCTGGTTACCTCGCCCCGCTACCGGTTTGATCTACTCTTCAACGTTTCGCTCTCCTTGCTCACCATCGGGCTGAACCTCGTGCTCATCCCCCGGCTGGGTATGGTGGGGGCGGCCGTGGCGGCGGTGGCGGCGCAGGTGAGCATCAACCTGGCCCGCACGTGGTTTGTGTGGCACAGCTTCCGGATGCAGCCATTCACCTGGCGTATTCCCTTGATTCTGGGCATTGCGGCCGTGGCCGGCGGGGCCGCCTGGCTGGTACCGGCCGTCGGCTCACCCTTCCTCACCATGCTGCTGCGCTCCGCGGTGCTCACGGCCGTGTACGGCGGCCTAGTGCTGGTGACGGGCACTGCCCGCGCTGCTGCAAAATATCAGGAAGCGGCTAGGGAGATAGGCAACACTTTACGTTCTTAATCAGACCCATACAATCTGACGACTACGCCCTATTCATCCCCACTGATGATATGCCGATTCCGGGCGGCAGCGTAAGGCCACGTGATAGCGCGGGGCGGGTCGAGGTAATAGCGGTAAGCTAGGGCCATCTGTCGCGCGGCTTCCTCCACAGGCATTCGGCCAGTTGCAGTACCCAAGCCCGGACATACGACCACCCGGATACGTTCCTGCGGGGTATTAAATGCGGTAACGGCTTCGATCAGAGCCTTCATAGCCAAGTAGACGTGATCTGTGGCGTGGATAGGCATGGGCACACGCATAGTGGGCGTGTGTGCCACGTAAGGGTGCCGGGAGTGACCAGTTTCTACGATAAAACTAGTACCAACGGGCTGTTCACCCGTGTAGTGCTTTATGATATGCGCTTGCACCCGTTCCTGGAGTTCAGAGCCAAAAAAGCGGGTGATGGCCAAATCGACACCCCCATCCATGAGCCCAAAGGAATTGGCTGCGCTGACCATGCAGTCGAAATCCGGCACCTGCTCAAATCGGCTGTGGAGAATTTCAACTGCCTGATAAGGTGCGAAAGCCTGTCGCCAAGCGTTACACAAAGAGGCATTGGGGTCGACCAAAATGAGTTTTTGCATAGAGGATAATCTTGAGCCGTACGGTCTGATATGGCTCAAACATACTTCCTTTTAGACGATGCGCGCTAAGCGAAAATACCCGTGACGGTGCGGCATTACAGCCAGCAATCAGGTTCTTGAAAAAAGAAAAATTTGCAAGTGTAAAATTTCGTCCCGTACCTTTGGGGCACCAATTCTTTTACCCACAAAGGATTGTTTTTATACAGAGGCGTGGAGAGACAGGCTCCCTGAAGCGCCGGCAACCAGCGGAAAATCCGAAACGGTGCCAAGTCCTGACCATATAAAAACAACGAACCGTGAACCGCTTCTTCAACTTCGCCGCCGCATCCGCTACCTCCTGTGCTGTACAGCATGGCTGTTGTGCGATGATGGTGATGCCCTGTTGTTGTAAGTAGGCACGAACCACTTCCCTTTTGCTGGTTCGGGTGCTGCCCCCGGCCGACTAACGCCCTAGCGGGTGCCGCGTCGGAGTAGCGCCTCCGTGTATTCTCGTTCCGCCTGTTGCCTTCTGGCTGCCGTCTGCGTGCGGCCGGGCACCTGCTGTGGAACCATCTTCCGGCCGGAATGCCGCGCCCCAGGCGGGCCGCTTCCTCCTCCCCCTCTTCCTGCCATGCCTGCAGCTGATGCTGCGCCGGCCGTCCACGCCCAGCTGGACCGCCTGCGCCCTCTCGTAGTGGCCGCCTCCGCCCTGGAGCGGCTGCGTCTGGTAGCCGACACCTTCCCCGGTCAGGCCGTTTTTTCCACCTCGTTCGGGCTGGAAGACCAGATACTCAGCCACCTGATTTTCGCCCACGACCTGCCCATTGAGGTGTTCACCCTCGATACCGGCCGCAACTTCCAGGAAACCTATTCTACCTGGAACAAGACGCTGATCCGGTACCAGAAGCCCATTTCGGTGTATGCCCCCCAGCGCGAGGACCTAGAAGAGCTGCTCCTGCAGAAAGGCCCCAACTCGTTCTACGAGAGCGTGGATAACCGCAAGCAGTGCTGCCACATCCGCAAGGTGGAGCCCCTGAACCGGGCTCTGGCCGGCCGCGGCGCCTGGGTCACCGGCATCCGGGCCGAACAATCCCAGAACCGGCAGACGATGGACCCCGTGGAATGGGACGCGGCGCACAACCTCGTGAAAATCCACCCGCTGTTCGACTGGACCTGGGAGCAGGCGCTGGCCTTTGTGCAGCAGGAGGGCATTCCGGTGAACCCGCTGCACCAGCAGGGCTTCGTGAGCATCGGCTGCGCCCCCTGCACCCGCGCCATCAAGCCCGGCGAGGATTTCCGGGCCGGCCGCTGGTGGTGGGAAGACCTCTCAGCCAAAGAGTGCGGCCTGCACGCCACCGCCCCCCACGACGGCCCCGACCCGGTGGTGGAGCCGGTGCCAGCCGGATAGTAAGCTGTAGAGACGCGACACTTCGCGTCTCGTCGTCAGAACGACAAGAACGGCGCAGCCAACCCAACATCAGCACGCGGGAGACGCGAAGTATCGCGTCTCTACAACCAAAAAAGCACTTGAAATCCAGACAACTATGAGTACCACTTTCGATTACCTCGACCGGCTGGAAGCCGAAGCCATCCACATCCTGCGGGAGGTGGCGGGGCAGTTTGAGCGGCCGGCCCTGCTGTTTTCGGGCGGCAAGGATTCCATTGTGCTCACGCGCCTGGCCGAAAAGGCCTTCCGCCCTGGCCGCTTCCCCTTCCCGCTGGTGCACGTGGATACCGGCCACAACTTCCCCGAGGTGCTGCAGTACCGCGACGAGCTGGCCGCCCGCCTGGGGGAAAAGCTGGTGGTGCGCAAGGTGGAGGACACCATCCGGCGGCAGCGCCTGCGCGAGCCGGGCGGCAAGTACCCCAGCCGCAACCCGCTGCAGACCTACACGCTGCTGGAGGTAATCGAGGAGTTTGAGTTTGACGCCTGCATTGGCGGGGCCCGCCGCGACGAGGAGAAGGCCCGGGCCAAGGAGCGCATCTTCTCGGTGCGCGACGAGTTTGGCCAGTGGGACCCCAAGCGCCAGCGCCCCGAGCTTTGGAACATTTACAACGGCCGCATTCAGAAGGGCGAAAACGTGCGCGTGTTCCCCATTTCCAACTGGACGGAACTGGACGTGTGGCGCTACATCCAGCGCGAAAACATTCCGCTGCCCGACATCTACTTCGGCCACGAGCGCACCTGCGTGGTGCTGCCCTCGGGCCAGCTGCTGGGCCTCACCGAGCATTTGCAGCTCGATGACGAAGACGAAATCGTGACCCGGCAGGTACGCTTCCGCACCGTGGGCGACTCCACCTGCACCGCCGCCGTGGAAAGCGACGCGGCTACCGTGGAAGACATCATCCAGGACCTGCTGCTGGCCAAAGTAAGCGAGCGGGGCGCCACCCGCCTCGACGACAACATCTCCGAAGCCGGCATGGAAGACCGCAAGCGCAACGGATACTTTTAAGTGGTGAAGTTGTGAAAGGTGAAGTTGTGGAAATTCTCCCGCTTCACCCCAACAGCACAGCAATTCACAATTTCACAAACTCACAATTTCACCTCATGGACTTACTACGATTTATCACCTGCGGGAGCGTGGACGACGGCAAAAGCACCCTGATTGGGCGGCTGCTGTATGACTCCGAATCGGTGTCGCTGGACGTACTGGCGGCGCTGGAGAAGCGGCAGGCTTCTAATGGCACCGTGGATTTGGCGTTGCTGACCGACGGCCTGCGCGCCGAGCGGGAACAGGGCATCACCATCGACGTGGCCTACAAATACTTCACTACCCCGCGCCGCAAGTTCATCATCACCGATGCGCCCGGCCACGTGCAGTATACCCGCAACATGGTGACGGGGGCCAGCAACGCCGATCTGGCCATTGTGCTGGTGGATGCCCGCCAGGGCGTGATTGAGCAAACCCGCCGCCACACCCTCATTGCCGCGCTGCTGGGCATCCGGCACTTTGTGCTGGCCGTGAACAAGATGGACCTGGTGAACTACGACGAGGCGGTGTTTGCCCGCATTGCCACCGACTACGCCGAGCTCACCAACCACTTCCACCTCCCCGCCGCCACGGCCATTCCGCTGAGCGCCTTGCAGGGCGACAACGTGGTGAAGCCCAGCCAGCATCTGCCCTGGTACACCGGCCCGAGCCTGCTGGAACATCTGGAAAGCGTGCCCGGCGCCCAGGAAACCGAGGCCGCACCCCGCTTCCAGGTGCAGTACGTCATCCGGCCCCAGACGCCCGAGCTGCCCGACTACCGCGGCTACGCCGGCCAGATTCTGAGCGGCCAGTACCGCCGCGGCCAGCGTGTGCGGGTGCTGCCTTCGGGCCTGGAATCGGAAATTGAAGCCATTGAGGTAAGCCAGCAGGAAGTGGAAACGGCCTCCGCCCCGCAGGCCGTGGTCATCCGCCTGCGCGACGACGTGGACGTAAGCCGCGGCGACGCCCTGGTGCCCGCCGGCCCCGAGGAGCCCACCCTCACCCGCGAACTGGAAGCCACCCTGTGCTGGATGAGCGAGCAGCCCCTGTGGCCCGGTCGCAAGCTGCTGGTGCAACACCACTCGGCCCTCTCGAAAGCCGCCGTGTCGGCCATCCTCTACAAGGTGAACGTGCAGACTTTCGCCCGGGTGCACACCGAACAGGCCCAGCTCAACGACATCGTGCGGGTGCGCCTCAAAACCGCCCTGCCCCTGGCCGTGGACCACTACACCGATAACCGCACCACTGGCTCCTTCATTCTGGTAGACGAGCTGACCGGCGACACCCTGGCCGCCGGCCTGGTAGAAGCCGCCAACTCCGAGTACTTCACCGCCCCCGTTGCGCCGCCAGTAGCCTTTTCAATTTAGCTCCTGGGTATATAAACGCCTGTCATCCTGAGCAGAGCAAAGGACCTTATCACGTGAGGACGTCATTTCCCGCAGAGGTTCGCAGAGGTTTTCGCAGAAGACGCAGAGCTGTTCTAGCAGAACAAGGCCCTTCGCTCTGCTCAGGATAGCAGAACGTCAAACTCACCATTTCACCACTTCACCATTTCACCGATGCAAATGCCCCGCCTTACGGTACTGGGTGCCGGACCCGGCGACCCGGAGCTGCTCACGCTCAAAGGGGCGCGGGTGCTGTCGGAAGCCGATGTGATTTTGTACGATGCGCTGGCCAACCGCGCCCTGCTTGGGCACGCCCGCCCCGAAGCCGTGCTGGTGCCCGTGGGCAAGCGGCGCGGCATGCGCAGCCACTCCCAAGACGACATCAACGCACTGATTGTGGACTACGCCCGCCGCTACGGCCACGTGGTGCGCCTCAAGGGCGGCGACCCGTTTGTGTTCGGGCGCGGCCGGGAGGAAATGCTCTACGCCGAAGCCCACGGCCTGCTGACAGACTACGTGCCCGGCATCAGCAGCGCGGTGGCCGCCGCCGGGGCAGCGGGTATTCCCGTCACGCACCGGGGCCTGAGCGAAGGGTTCCGGGTGATTACGGCCACCACCGCCACCGGCGAGCTGGCTGGCAGCATCCGGGAAGCCGCCCGCGACGCCCGCGGCACCACCGTCATTCTGATGGGCCTGGGCGAGCTGCCGCGCATTGTGCAGGCCTTCTGCGAGCAGGGCCACGCCGACACCCCGGCCGCCATCATCCAGAACGGCACCCTGCCCCACGCCCGCTTGGTAACCGGCCCTGTTGCCGAGCTGCCCGCCCGCGCCGCCGCCGCCGAAATTGGCGCCCCGGCCATCATCATCATCGGCGAAGTAACCCGCCTGGCCACCCCGGAGAAGCTGGCGCTGCTGCCGGAGTTGTACGCGGCGTAGTCGCCTCACCCCCAACCCCCTCTCCGAAAAAGGAGAGAGGACTCTAATTCTAGCTTAGCAACTGTTCAGCCACATCCTCAGCCCCGCTCTTTCTTCCTGAACAGGAAGTAGTACTAGATCTAAAAACTAGTACTAGAGCCCCCTCTCCTTTTCGGAGAGGGGGTTGGGGGTGAGGCGACTACGACCAGAGCAGCCCCAACTACCACGTCCTATGTCACTTCTTTCAGCTTCCCCCACGCTTCCCATTGGCCTCGACGACCAGGCGCTGCAGCAGCTGGCAGCGGGCCTCACCTCCCAGCAGCTGGTATGGCTGAGCGGCTACCTCTACGGCCGCGCCGGCGCGGCGGCCCCCGCTGCGGCCGGGGCCCCGGCTCCGGCGGTGGCGGAAGCCGCCGCGGCTAGTCGGCTCACCATCCTGTTTGGCTCCCAGACCGGCAACAGCAAGAAAGCCGCCGGCCTAGTGGCCGAGGCGGCCCGCCGCCGGGGCCTGCAGCCGCAGGTGCGCGACATGAACGACTACCCCACCAAGGACCTCAAAACCGAACAGTTGCTGCTGGTAGTGGTGAGCACCCAGGGGGAAGGCGACCCGCCCATTGCAGCCGAGGAGCTGCACCAGTTCCTGCTCAGCAGCCGCGCCCCCAAGCTGCCCGACCTGCAGTACGCCGTGCTGGCCCTGGGCGACAAAAGCTACCTGCAATTCTGCCAGACTGGCTTCGAGTTCGACCAGCGCCTGGCCGAGCTGGGTGGCCGCCGCCTGGCTGAGCGGCTGGATTGCGACGTAACCTTCGAGGACGAAACCCACCAGTGGGCCGAGCAGGTGCTCAGCCGCATCATTGAGCTGCAGCCCACCCCGGCTCCCGTAACGGCTGGTGCCGCCGTGGCCGCGCCGGTGGTAGCGGCCGTGGGTGCAGGCCACGCGCCGGAGGTGGCCCCGCTGCCTACCGCCGTGGAGTACAACGCCCGCAACCCCTTCGGGTCGGAGCTGCTGGAGAAGATTCAGCTCAACGGCCGGGGCTCTACCAAGGAAACCTACCACCTGGAGTTCTCGCTGGCTGACTCGGGCCTGACCTACGAGCCCGGCGACGCCCTGATGGTGCAGCCCCGCAACCGCCCCGCGCTGGTGCAGGAGGTGCTGCAGGCCGCCCGCCTGCCCGAAGCTGCCCCGGTGCGCCTCGAAGCCGAGGAGCTGGATCTGACCACCGCCCTCACCGAGCGGCTGGAGCTGTCGGTTATCACCCGCGACGTGCTGGAGCGCTACGCCGCCGTAGCTCCGCAATACCCGCGCCTCCGCGAAATTCTAGCCGATACGGCTGGGCTAGGCACCTACCTCTACGGCCGCGACGTGGCCGATTTGCTCACGGAGTTTCCGGTGGAGCTGTCGGGGCAGCAGCTGGCGGCGGTGCTGCGGCCGTTGCCGGCCCGGGCCTACTCCATTGCCTCCTCCTTGCTGGCCCACCCCGAGGAAGTGCATCTGACCGTGGGGGCCGTGCGCTACGAAACCTACGGCCGCGCCAAGCACGGGGCCTGCTCCGGCTACCAGGCCGACCACCTGAGCATCGGCGACACGGCCCGGGTGTGGGTGGACCGCAACGAGTACTTCAAGCTGCCGCAGGACGCTGCCACCGACATCATCATGGTGGGTCCCGGCACCGGGGTAGCGCCTTTCCGGGCGTTTGTGGAGGAGCGGGCCGAAACCGGCGCGACGGGCCGCAACTGGCTGCTGTTCGGCAACCCCCACTTCACCACCGACTTCCTATACCAGACCGAGTGGCAGCAGCACCTCAAGCGCGGCACCCTCGACCGCCTCGACGTGGCCTTTTCCCGCGACCAGGCCCAGAAACTCTACGTGCAGCACCGCCTGCTGGAACAAAGCCGCCGCGTGTACGAGCAGCTCGAAAACGGGGCCTACTTCTACGTGTGCGGCGACAAATCCCGCATGGCCCACGACGTGCAGCAGGCCCTGCGCCAGATCATCCAGCAGGAAAGCGGCCACGACGCCGACTACGCCGCCGAGTACCTGCGCCAGCTCAAGAAGTCGCGCCGGTTTTTGGAGGATGTGTATTAGTAGTGAGTACTGAGACGTGAGTGGTGAGATGGTAATCATCTGCCACCGATGTAGAGACGCAACATCTTGCGTCTCCCGCCAGAACAGCCGGTACTGAACAAACGGACGAACAGTGTAGAGACGCGACACCTCGCGTCTCCCGCCAGAACGACTGATACTGAACCAGTCAAGGCAACCTCAGCAACGACGAGACGCGAAGTGTCGCGTCTCTACAACCGCCCAGCCCGCCGTGGCTCCCCCTCTCCCCCTGGAGAGGGGGCCGGGGGGGTGAGGCAAACCGCCAGAACAACCCATGCCCGCTGTTTTTCCAAGACGATGTTGTAGCCGGTAACGGCCGCTGCGCCCCGGACGCGGGGGCTGCGCCGGCCTGCCGTCTGCCCCGCCCCGGGTCCTTTCTCCCCTTGCAAAAACTTGATGAAACATCTTCTTTCCTCTTTTTTATTAGTACCGGCGCTGGTTGCCGCCAGCGCCACCGGCCTGCACGCCCAGGAGGCCCTGATTTCGGTGAGTGGCACCGTGCGCGAAAAAACTACCGGCGAGCCACTGCCGGGCGTGAGCGTTATTGTGAAGGGCGGCACCACCGGTACGCTCAGCGACGGCAACGGCCAGTTTGCCCTGAAAGCCAAGCTCCGATTTCCGTTTACGCTGGTGTTCAACACGCTGGGCTACGAGTCACGGGAGCTGGAAATTGCCAGCGGCAGCCAGCCCATCAGCGTGCAGCTGGAGTCGAAGGCCGTGTCGATGAACGAGGTGGTGGTGTCGGCGTCGCGGGTGGAGGAAAGTCGGCTGACCTCGCCGGTGGCCATTGAGAAGCTCGACATTCGGGCCATCAAGGAAACGCCGGCCCCTAGCTTCTACGACGCGCTGGAAAACGTGAAGGGCGTGCAGATGACCACCAGCTCGCTCACCTTCAAGGTGCCGAATACGCGCGGCTTCAACATCCCGAACAACTTCCGCTTTATGCAGCTGGTGGACGGGGTGGATATGCAGGCGGCTACGTTGGGCGTGCCGCTGGGCAACGCCATCGGCCCCACCGAGCTGGACGTGGCCTCGGTGGAAATTACGCCCGGCGCGGCCTCGGCCCTCTACGGCATGAACGCCATCAACGGCATGGCCAACCTCACCACCAAAAGCCCCTTCAATTACCAGGGCCTGAGCGTGTACCAGAAGGTGGGCGTCAACCACGTGGACGGCAAAGACCGGGACCCGAGCGTGCTGACGGAAACGGCCGTGCGCTGGGCCCAGAGCTTGGGCGCTTCGGGCCGCTGGGCCTACAAGGTGAACGGCAGCTTCCTGCGCGGCACCGACTGGCTGGCCAACACCCAGAACGACCAGAACCCGCAGAACCTGGCCTCGGCCAACCCGCGCTTCCCGGAGCTGAGCGGGGCCAACAACCCCGCCGCCGACCTCTGGAACCGCTACGGCGACGACAACGCTGGCAACGTGAGCATCACCATCCCCTACAACGGCCGCAACGAAACCTTCAACGTGCGCCGCACCGGCTACTACGAGCGGGACCTCACCAACCCCATCGTGCGCAACATCAAGGCCGATGCCAGCCTGCACTACAAGCTCACCGACAAGCTGGAGCTGAGCTACGGCTATCGGTTCGGGCTGATGGACGGCGTGTTTCAGCGCGGCAACAAGATTCAGCTCGACGGCGTGACGGTGCAGAACCACAAGGTGGAGCTGAAGGGCGAGAACTTCACGGCCCGGGCCTACATGCTGGTCGAAAACACCGGCAATTCCTACAACCTCAACCCGCTGGCGCTGAACCTCGACCTGCAGAACGGCTCCAACGCCGCCTGGGGCAACAAGTTCAAGGCCGAGCTGCAAAGCCAGCTGAGCGGCGGGGCCACCCTGGCCCAGGCCATGCAGCAGGCCCGCACCGTGGCCGACGCTGGCCGCGCCGTGCCCGGTACGCCCGCCTTCGACGCCCTGAAAGCCCAGATTGTGAAAACCAACAACTGGGACAGCGGCGTGAACGTGCCCGGCGCGCCCATCCCGGGCGGGGCTGCTCTCACCCAGCGCAGCCGCACCTACCACACCGATGCCATCTGGAACCTGGGCCCGCGGGTGAAGTTTGCCGATGTGCTGCTGGGGGCCGATGCCCGCCTGTACGAGGTAATCCCCGACGGCAACAACTTCGTGGATTTCAGCCGCCCGCTCACCGAGCGCACCCAGCCCGGCGGCCAGAACCAGTACTACAAGAAAATCGGGGGCTTCGGGCAGGCCACCAAGCGCCTGCTGCAGGACCGCCTGAAACTCACCGCCTCGCTGCGCCTGGATTACAACCCCGAGTTCAACCCCAAGCTGAACCCGCGGGTGGCGGCCGTGTACACGGCCGGCGGCCTGCACAACTTCCGGGCCTCGTACCAGAACGGCTGGCGCTTCCCGTCGTTGTTTGAGGCGCTGTCGTTCGTGAACAACGGCAACGTGCGCCGGGTAGGCGGTTTGGCTCGGGTGAACGAGGGGCTGAACTACCTCGACAACTCCTACACCCTGGCGTCTATTTCGCAGTTCAACGCCGCCGTGAATGCCTACGTGGCCGCCAACGCCGGCACCACCGCCAGCCAGGCCGCCCTGCGCCCTGAAATCCGGGGCGTGCTGCAAGTGGGCAACCTGCCCACCGAGCAGCCCGAGCAGATCAACGCCTACGAGGTGGGCTACCGCAGCGTGCTGCTGGATAACCGACTCTCCATCGACGCCGACGCCTACGTGAACATCTACTCCGGCTTTCTGGGCCAGGTGGAAGTAAGCGTGCCCAAAAACGCCGCCGGCCAGCAGGTGCCGGTAGGCTCCGATGATGCCGTGCTGGCGGCTCTCAACAGCAACCGCGCCGCCCGCCAGGACCGGTACCGGGTGTATACCAACGCCCGCAACAACTACCGCAGCTACGGCTCCACGCTGGGCGTCACCTACAACTTCTACCAGAAGTACACCCTGGGCGGCAACGTGAACTACAACGCCTTGTCGGCCAACAACGCCCCCGACATCTTCGTGACGGGCTTCAACACCCCGCACTGGGTCACCAACGTGAGCTTCGGCAACCGCGAAATTGTGCGCAACGTGGGCTTCAACGTGGTATGGCGGCACCAGAGCACCTTCTTCTGGGAAAGCCCCCTTGCCAACGGCCGCGTGCCCGCCTACCAAACCGTGGATGCCCAGGTGAACGTGCGCGTGCCCGCCCTCAAAACCACCATCAAAGCCGGCGGCGCCAACCTCTTCAACAACCGCTACTACCAGTACGCCGCCGGCCCCACCATCGGGGGCCTGTACTACGTGGCCCTCACGTTCGATAACACCGTGCTGCGGTAAGTGTGATGAAACGGCTCCTTCTCTTTTGTGGCTTGCTGCTTCTGACCCGGCCTTTGCTGGCGCAGAAACAGTACGTGCGCGAGCAGCAGACGTGGCTGGGCATATTCAACCAAACCCGGTTTTCGCAACACTGGGGCAGCTGGACCGACCTGCACCTGCGCCTGCACGACCATTTCGTGCAGGCCAGCTACCAGACGGTGGCCCGCGTGGGCCTGACGTACTACCTCACCGATGACGTGCGCCTGACCGGGGGCTATGCCTACGTGCACCATTACCCCGACGGGGCCCGCACCGTGGGCCAGCCCGAGCACCGCCCCTGGCAGCAGGTGCAGTGGTTCAGCAAGTTTCCGAAGGCCCGCCTGATGCAGTGGGTGCGGCTGGAAGAACGATTCCGGCGCACTATCCGGCAGAATGAGCGCACTGATGATTTCGATTTCAACTACCGCACCCGCTACAACGCGGCGCTGTTTCTGCCGCTTACCAAGCGGGGTTTTGAGCCCGGCGGCTGGCAGTTTCTGCTCAACAACGAAGTGATGATGAATTTCGGCAAGGAGATTCGCCTGAACTACTTCGACCAGAACCGGCTGTTTGCCGGCGTGGTGTACCCCTTCAGCAAACATGCCCAGTTGCAGGCTGGCTACATGCACCTGTTTCAGCAGCTGCCGGCCGGTAGCACCTACCGCAACCAGCACACCATCCGGGTTTTCTACTTCCACAACTTCGATTTACGCCCTGCGGCTCCGGCTGCTCCGGCATCCTCCACAGCTCCCTGATTCTCATGGCTGATACCCCCAAACTTTCCGAAGTCGAGCACGTCAAGGCAGCCAGCAACTATTTGCGCGGCACCTTGGCCGAAAGCCTCGTGAACCCGCTCACCGGCGCCCTCTACCCCGACGATACCCACCTGATCAAGTTCCACGGCTCCTACCAGCAGACGGACCGGGACCTGGACTCGGAGCGCAAGCGCCAGAAGCTGGAGCCGCTGTACTCGCTTATGATTCGGGTGCGGGTGCCGGGCGGTATTGCCTCGCCCGCGCAGTGGCGGCGTATGGATGAGCTGGCCAACCAGTACGGCAACCACACGCTCAAGCTCACCACCCGCCAAGCCTTCCAGCTGCACGGCGTACTCAAGCGCGACCTAAAAAAAACCATCCAGGGCTTTAACGAGGCTTTGCTCGACAGCATTGCGGGCTGCGGCGACGTGAACCGCAACGTGATGTGCAACCCCAACCCCCACGAGAGCCCCGTGCACGCGGCCGTGTACGAGGTATCGAAGCAGATCAGCGCCCACCTCACGCCCCGCACCTCGGCTTACTGGGATTTGTGGCTGAACGGGGAGCCGCAGTTCACCAGCGCCCCCAACGAGGGCGAGGAAGACGCCGAGCCCATCTACGGCAAAACCTACCTGCCCCGCAAGTTCAAGATTGCCCTGGCCATTCCGCCCTACAACGACACCGATATCTTCGCCAACGACCTAGGTCTGATTGCCATGGAGGAGCAGGGCCAGCTGGTGGGCTTCAACGTGGCCGTGGGTGGCGGCATGGGCATGACGTTCGGCATGCCCGACACCTACCCCCGCCTGGCCGACATCATCGGCTTCGTGCCCGCCGACAAGGTGGTGGATGCCTGCGAGAAAATCGTGACGATTCAGCGCGACTGGGGCAACCGCGAAAACCGCAAGTTCTCCCGCCTCAAGTATACCGTGGACCGCGTGGGCCTCGACGTGTTCAAAGCCGAGCTAAACCAGCGCCTGGGCTTTACCGTGGAGCCTGCCCGCCCCTACCAGTTCCGCAGCTCCGGCGACGCCTACGGATGGTCCATCCAGGCCGATGGCCGGGCCCACCTCACCCTGTTCGTGGAAGGCGGCCGCATCCTCGACCGGGACGGCTACGCACTCAAAACCGCTTTGCGCGAAATTGCCGCCTTCCACACCGGCGACTTCCGCCTCACCGGCAACCAGAACCTGATCATCGCCAACATTGCCCCCGAGCACCGGCTGAGCGTGCAGGCCGTGTTACAGCAGCACGGCGTAGCCATCGAGGCCGGCAAGGAATACACGGCCCTGCGGCGCGGGGCGCTGGCCTGCGTGGCCCTACCCACCTGCACGCTGGCCTTCGCGGAGGCCGAGCGGTATCTTCCGGAATTATTGGATAGATTGGACCGGGTGATTCGCCAACAGGGTCTGGCTCAGGACGATATTCTGCTGCGGATGACGGGCTGCCCCAACGGCTGCGCCCGTCCCTACCTCGGCGAAATCGGGCTGGTGGGCCGGGCCGTGGGCCGCTACAACCTGTACCTCGGTGCCGCTTTCAACGGGGAGCGGATGAACAAGCTCTACAAGGAAATGCTGGACGAAGACGGCATCGTGCGGGAGCTCACGCCCCTGCTTGCCGACTACGCCCAGAACCGCCAGCCCCAGGAGCGGTTTGGTGATTTCGTCATCCGCCAGGGCTACGTGCAGCCCACCGCAAGCGGCCTGACGTTTCACGAGTAACCGATAGAACGAACAACATTAGAACGTCATTCCGAGCAGCGCGAGGAATCTCGCGTGCTGACGTTGTAGCAACTAATCCTAACGACAGGATTACCATTGCACGCGAGATTCCTCGGCTGCGCTCGGAATGACGTTGTGTTAGTACTGTTCTGCCTTGCTTTCCATCCGACCCCAACCATCACCAACCACCATGTCCCTTTTCTCCAATAACGCCCTGCCCCAGCCCGAGCCGCCGCCCGCAGTGCCCGATGGCAACCGGCTGTTTCCGGTGTTTCTGAAGCTGGAACAGCTGCACGTGCTGCTGGTGGGCGGCGGGGCCGTGGGCTACGAGAAGCTCTCGGCCATGCTGGCCAACAGCCCCAACGCGGCCATTACGGTGGTGGCTACCTGGTTTGGGCCCGAGCTGCGGGTGCTGGCCGGCCAGCACCCCGCCGTGCAGCTGCGCGAGCAGCCCTACGACCCCACCCACCTCGTCGGCCACGACCTGGTGATTGTGGCCACCAACGACAAAGCCCTCAACCTGCAGATCAAGGCCGACGCCACGCGCCAGCGCCTGCTCTGCAACGTGGCCGACACGCCCGCCGCCTGCGACTTTTACTTGGGCTCCATCGTGCAGAAGGGCGACCTGAAAATTGCCATCAGCACCAACGGCAAGTCGCCCACCATTGCCAAGCGCCTACGCGAAATGCTCACCCACACCCTCCCCGACGAGCTGCACGACGTGCTCCAGCGCATGTCACAGATTCGGGAGAAGGTAGGCGGCGACTTCGCCCACAAGGTAAAATCCCTGAACGCCGTGACGGCCGAGCTGACCGGTGGGCCGGCCTACGAATCGCCAGCCGCGGCGCGGTGGCGCAAGATTGCCACCGGGGCCCTGCTGGCCTTTGCGGCCATGCTGGTATTCAATATTCTGAGCTACTACTTCACCTGGCAGCAGGTATGGGGCGCAGCCACCCACGCCGAAACCTTCTGGCTGTTCGTGGCCATCGGCTTCGGCGCGCAGCTCATCGACGGGCTGCTGGGCATGGGCTACGGCGTGGTCACGGCCATCAGCCTGATGAGCCTGAACATTGCCCCGGCCGCCGTGAGTGCCAGCATTCACACCGCCGAAATGTTTGCCAGCGGAGCCTCGGGCTACCACCACTACCGCTTCGGCAATGTGAACAAGCGTCTGTTCAAAGTACTGCTGATTCCGGGCGTGCTGGGCGCCATTACGGGCGCGTATCTGTTGTCGCACTTCGGCGAGAAATACGGCAGCTACGTGAAGCC
The DNA here is from genome assembly GCF_049949205.1 of Hymenobacter sp. 102. NCBI lineage: Bacteria > Pseudomonadati > Bacteroidota > Cytophagia > Cytophagales > Hymenobacteraceae > Hymenobacter > Hymenobacter sp. 102. The sequence continues at coordinate 116,274 of NZ_CP188172.1, read as the reverse complement.
GCTGCTGGCCGTGTACCTGCTGCTACTGGGCGTGCGCATCATCAGCAAAGCCTTTGCCCAAACGCAGCAGCGCAAAAAACACCGGAAACTGGGGCTACTAGCCGCGGCCGGCGGCTTCCTCGATTCGTTTGGCGGGGGCGGCTGGGGGCCGCTGGTAACCAGCACGCTCATTGCCGGGGGCCGCACGCCGCAGTACGTTATCGGCTCGGTGAGCGTCACGGAGTTTTTCGTCACGTTTGCCAGCGCTGTTACGTTCTTCGCCACCCTGGGCATTTCGCACTGGCAGATTATCCTGGGCCTGATCATCGGGGGCGTGGCCGCCGCGCCGCTGGCCGCCCGCCTAGCCGGCCGCCTGCCCGTCCGCTGGATGTTCGTGGGCGTGGGCCTGATGGTAATTGTATGGAGCCTGTGGGCGCTGCGAAAAGTCTTTTTTTAACACCTTTCTTTAAGACGTATATATTAAAAAAAGCACCGCTAACGTCTGTTGGCGGTGCTTTTGCTTTATAGCGTCAAATACAATTATCCCAGCAACTGCACAATAAGAAGTCTGATGCAGCAACATCTTGATAGCTGAATCACTTGCCGCACGCTTACTTTCGGTAGGTTACCTATTCTCTATCCTGATGCGCTCATCGTTCCTTCGTTTTCTGACAAACAGCCTATTACTAACTGGCACGGCCTGTTCGCCGGACCCAGCTCCGGTGCCTGGCTTACGCACTGTCAATGACGTGCCTTACTATTTTTTCACGGAAGCCGATGCGCCCTGGCTGCAACTAGCAGCGGGCACGGTATGGCAGTTTGAAAATTCGCGCGGGCAGCAACGCACCTATGAGCTGTATCAACGGCTTGACAACCGACAAATGGAGGAGCGTACTGTTGTTCCGGTTGGGTCGTTTATTGGCAAATCGGAGTTAATCAAGTACTACGACGACATATTGGTACGCGTGCGGCGTACGGATAGCCTCGGCAGTGGCGGCGAGTTTCATATGTACCGGGGCCCGGCGCTGCTCGCATCCTACCCATCCCAGGGTACCAATCCTCGTGCTAGCCAGTTGTATGTAGAAGGGACCTGGACCGAATTCATCGGTAGCACCGACCCACAAAGCGACTATTACCGCTGCCGTGGAATAAAATTTCCGATGGGAACTGCCCTGGAAGGGCCATTTCAGCAACTCACTGTTAAGGGCCGAACCTATCCGGAAGTAGTAGAATTGGTGGCTACCAACCGCGGGCCGGACTGTGCCCCCGTTCCTGCCTCCTATATGCGCGTGCTCTACTATGACCGCCTCGCTGGTATCGTTCGGATGGTTTCTGACTCCGGCCAAGTATGGGACCGACTACCCTAGCTGCTTCCCCCCAACGCAAACAACCGGGGCCTTGCGGCCCCGGCTGTCACAGCTGGCATATCTCGCCAATTTTTACTTCTCTATAGTTAATTCCCCAGCCTGCCCCAGCTTGCTGTGCTTACGGCCGTAGCCGAAGTAGATGGCCAGGCCAATAGCCAGCCACACGGCCAGCCGCAGCCAGGTTTCCCAGGGCAGCGACACCATCATCACCACGCAGGTGAGAATACCCAGGATGGGCACCACCGGCACCCAAGGCGTGCGGAACCCACGCGGGGCGTCGGGCTCCCGCTTGCGCATAATGAGGATGCCCACGCACACCATCACGAAGGCCAGCAGCGTGCCGATGCTCGTCATTTCGCCCACCACCGAAATGGGCACGAAGCCCGCAAATAGCGCAATGAACAGCCCCAGCAGCAGGTTCGACTGCAGGGGCGTGCGGAACCGCTCGTGAATTCGGGCGAAAACCGGGGGCAGCAGGCCGTCTTTGGCCATGCTGAAAAACACCCGGCTCTGGCCCAGCAAGTCCACCAGAATTACGGACGTATAGCCCACGATGATAGCCAGAATGACGGCCGACGACAGCCAGGCGTAGGGCGTTTTCTCGATGGCAATGGCCACCGGGGCGGCGCTGTTCTTGAACTCGGTGTAGTTGGCCAGGCCCGTCATCACGTGCCCGAACAGCACGAACAGCACGGTGCAGATCAGCAACGAGCCGATGATGCCGATGGGCATGTTGCGCTGCGGATTCTTGGTTTCCTGGGCCATGGTGGCCACAATATCAAACCCGATAAACACGAAGAACACCACGCCCGCCCCGCGCAGAATCCCGCTCCAGCCAAACTCCCCAAATACGCCGGTATTCTCCGGGATGTAGGGTTGGTAGTTGGTGGGGTCGATGTACTGCCAGCCCAGGGCAATGAACACCAGCACCACGGCCACCTTCAGCGTGACCACCAGCGCATTAAACCACGCCGAGCCCGACGTGCCGCGGATAATAATCAGGGTAATAGCCAGCACGATGAGCATGGCCGGAATATTCACGAAGCCGTGTACCTCGGCCCCACTCGCCAGCTTGGCCGTCTCAAAGGGCGACATGACCAGCTGCGGGGGCAGATTGATACCGTATTTACTCAGAAACTTAAGCAGGTACTGCGACCAGCTGATGGCCACCGTAGCCGCGCCCACCGAGTACTCCAGCACCAAATCCCAGCCGATAATCCAGGCGAACAACTCGCCCATAGTAGCGTAGGCGTAGGTGTAGGCCGAGCCGGCCACCGGCACCATGGAGGCAAACTCGGCGTAGCACAGCGCCGAGAAGGCGCAGCCCACGGCCGCTACCACAAACGAGAGCGTCACGGCCGGGCCGGCGTTGTTAGCGGCCGCAATGCCGGTGAGCGAGAACAGGCCCGCCCCGATAATCACCCCAATGCCGATGGCAATGAGGTTGAAGCCGTTCAGGCTTCGTTTCAGCGTTCCGGCGCCGGTTTCGGCGGCCTCCTGCCGTAGCAGTTCCAATGATTTTCTGAGCATACAGAGGTGCATCGGGCCGCGGCCCGACAGGTCGTAAAAAGGAGAAAGAGAAAAGCAGATAAAGCTCCCTGCCCCGCCTCAGCGGGCGCGCAGCCGTTCGGGCCACGGCGGGCCGGAACCAGGAGAATAGGGCCGCTGCCTCCTTAGCGGGAGGCCGGCCCGGCAGCCAAACTAGCTACAACAACCCGCGCAACAACACCCCGTGGGCGCGCCTAACGGGCACAGCACGGCAGCGGATACAACGGAACGGGCAAGTAAGCGGGGCGAAAAGTCCACGGCAAGTTGTTTTTATATGGTCAGGAATTGGCACCGTTCCGGAGTTGCGGATGGTTGCCGACGCTTCTTCGAGCCTGTCTCTCAGCGCCTCTGTATAAAAACAATCCTTTGGGCTAGAAAGAATTGATGTGGCAAAGGTAAAGCCGGATTGCTGCCCCCGCAAACCCACCTGTTTTAGCGTCTGTAAACCGTAACGAAAGCCGGTACTCCACCGCCTCTGGGTCTTCAGGCTAAGCCCCACGAAGCCTGACGGTTCTCTCCCAGAGGCTATCAGCTACTTTCCAAACAGCTTCACTTACTGTCCACTTCCCCGGTGCCGACTCGGCGGTATAACGCCCGCCTGCTCGCCTCTGAACAGGCGGCCTGCTACGCCTGCCGCTAAGCCGAAAAACCTGCGACGCGCGCCGAAATCGAAGGTTTAACAGCGAAATTTATATTTTTTCCCGGCGGGTTTTAGGCGAAACTGGCACCGGAGTTGCAACCGCCGGAATAGATGCCGGCGGGTACGCCGCGGCTTCACTCGCATTCAACTTCAATTCTCATAGCCTCATGAAAAAGCTCTTGGTTCTCTTCGCCGCCTTCTCCCTGTCTGCCGCTGCCGCTTCGGCCCAAACTACGCCCGTGAAAGCCGCCCACGGCCGGCACATGAAAGGCGACAAGGCCGCCAAAACGCCCGAGCAGCGCGCCGACCACACCGCCCAGGCCCTCACCAAACAGCTCGGCCTCTCGGCCGCCCAAACTGCCCAGGTCCGCCAGCTGGCCCTCGACCGCGCCCGGCAGATGGACGCCCACAAAGCCCAGGCCGGCACTGCCTCTCCCACCGATAAAAAACAGCACCGCGCCGCCATGCAGGCCGAAAAAGCTCAGTACGATGCCAAGCTGAAGCAAATCCTGAGCGCCGACCAATACGCCAAATACACCCAGCGCCAGGCCGACAAAATGGCCAAGCACAAAGCCCACCGTCAGGGCATGAAACAAGGCAAAAGCTAAGCCTCTCTCCCACTTGCCAAAAAGCCCCGACGACGTTCGTCGGGGCTTTTTGGGTGTTGAGTTTGTGCTTAAACCTGTCATCCTGAGCATTCCGCGAATTAAGCGGAGACGAAGGACCTTCTAACAATAGAACGAGTCGTTGCTACGGCAACCATTCTAACGTTAAAAGATCCTTAGCTGCACTCAGGATGACAGCATGATTACGACATATTACTGCGGCTCTGGCAGGGGCGGATGTTCGGCAAACCACCGCAGGCGGTAGCACATGATGGCCGTTTCGCCGAGCTGTTCCAGCAGGCGGTAGTTGGCCACGGCTCCCACCGCCGCCCCGATGACGGGCACCAGTTGGGCCAGCTTGGCCAGGTCGATATAGTCGCGGTACTCCTGCTGGAAGGTGCGCCAGTCGAACGACTCGGCCGTGACGTGTTGCTGCGTGGTGGGCCAGTCGACGAGCTGGCGGTAAGTTTCGCGGCGGGTGTGCTGGCTGCTGAAGGCCAGTTGGAAGATGTGCAGCAGGTAGAGCCGCTCCGGGAACTGGCGCACATCGTGGCCGTAGAGGGCGGCAATGTCAAACAGCAGCTTGAGCTTGATGCCCAGCAGCAGCGGAAAATCGGCCAGACCCAGCAGAAAACCGCCGGCCCCGGTCACGCCGCCTTCCACCGCCGCCGTGTTGCGGTACGCCCGAATACGGGCCCGCACCCGCTCCTCCCGCTCCTGCAACGTACCCTCCACCACCGGCTTTTGGGTAGTGTGCGTGGAGCCGAACAGCACGCCCTGCACCATTTTCTGAATGGCCACGGTAATGGCCACGTGTACCTTTTCGGGCAGCAGGGCATTCAGGCGGGCCTGCACCCGGCGCGTTACGCGGTTCAGTAGCGTGGGCTTCTGCTGCATCCGCCGCTGCCAGTCGCGCAGGTCGGTCAGGGCTTGCTGTGGATAGTTCATATGCTCTATTTCAACGCATATATCCGCTCAATAATCTCCACTACTTTCAGGCCTTCCAGAGCGTTAGTGGTGGCCTGGCCGCGCTGGCGCAGGGTGTCCACTACGTTATCGATGACGTGGACGTGGTTGGCGGCCGAGCCCTGGTAAGCGCCGTACTGATTGGCGGGGTTAGTAGGCGCGAGTTCGGGCAGTTGGTAGTCGCGCAGGTGGCAGTACTCTACTTTATCCATGTACTGGCCGCCCAGGCGGAGGCTGCCGTGCTCGGCCACCACCGTCAGGGAGCTTTCCAGGTTCCGGTCCCACACGGCAGTGCTGTACTGCAGCGTACCGCTCCCGCCGCGTACCAAATCGAAGCTGATTAGACCGCTGTCTTCAAACTCCGTCAGGTGCTGATGGGTGAAGTCGCGGAAGCGGGCCTGAATGTTCTCGATGTCGCCAAACACCCAGTAGAGCAAGTCTATGAAGTGACTGAACTGCGTGAACAGCGTGCCGCCGTCGAAGGCCCGCGTACCGTGCCAGCTGCCGGGCGTGTAGTACCGCTCGTCGCGGTTCCAGAAGCAGTTGAGCTGCACCAGATATACCTGGCCCAGCCGGCCCTCGCTCACCACCTGTTTCAGCCAGGCCGCCGGGGGCGAGTAGCGGTTCTGCATCACCCCGAACACCAGCCGGTCGGTTTGCCGGGCCATATCCACCACGGCTTGGGCATCGGCGGTGCGCAGGGCCAAGGGCTTTTCGATGACTACGTGCCGGCCCGCCTGCAGGCCGGCCAGGGCCTGAGCCGCGTGCAGGCCGTTGGGCGTGGCTACCGTGAGCACTTCGGCGGCGGGGCCGTGGGCCAGGTAGTCCTCCAGGGACGTGAAAAACGGCACACCCGGAAACTCCCGGGCCAGGTCGGCGGCCAGTTCGGGGCGCACATCCACCAAAGCGGCCAGCTGGGCTTCGGGGTGGCGGGCCACCAGGACGGCGTGGCGGCGGCCGATGTGACCCACGCCACAGATAGCAAATTGAATAGGGAATAACGGAGCGGAACCGGGCACTGCGGGAACGTTGAAGGAAAGGGCCCGCAAACTGCGAAAAAACGGCCGGTTCTCCCGCTTCGGCTGCGTGGCGGGCTGGCCGGGCAGTATTATCTTTGGGGTTCCTATGCCCCTTACTACTATTGCCGGTCTGGAAATTGACTTGGTGCGCCAGCGCATGCGCAGCCTGCGGCTGACGGTGTACGCCGGCGGCCGGATTCGGGTGGCCGTACCGCTGCACACCCCGGCCACGGCGGTGGAGGAGTTCGTGCGGGCCCGCCACGCCTGGATTCAGAAGCACCAGCAGCAGTTTGCCACCCGGGCACCCCGGCCGGTGCTGCAGTACGTATCGGGCGAGCAGCACCCCTTTCTGGGCCGGCTCTACGAACTGCAGGTAACCACCGCCCCCGGCCGGCCACGCGCCTGGCTCGATGAGGCCACTGCCCAACTGCACCTGCACGTTCCTTCTGAAAGCACCAGTGCCCAGCGCGCCGCCGTGCTAGCCGCCTGGTACCGGCAGCAGCTGAAGCAGCGCATTCCAGGCCTGTTACAGCACTGGGAGCCGGTGGTGGGCCGGCAGGCAGCCAGCTGGGGCGTGAAGCAGATGCGTACCCGCTGGGGCACCTGCAACATTGGGGCCCGGCGCATCTGGCTGAATCTGGAGCTCATCAAGCGCCCCCTGCCTTGCCTGGAGTACGTGGTGGTTCACGAGCTGACGCACTTGCACGAGCGGCTGCACAATGCCCGGTTCTGGGGCCTCCTGGATCAGTTTATGCCCGACTGGCGCACCCACAAAAACGAGCTGAACCAGGTGTTGCTGCCCCCCTCGTCTCAACCCGACGCCGACTAACTCCCTGATGGTGCAAATAACCACGGTGCCGCAGATGAAAGCCATGCATCATCTGCGGCACCGTGGTTATTTGCCTACCTGAAACTACAGTATCCGCTTCAGCTCGGTGAAGTTGGTATTATTGACGCTACGGTTGGTGCAGCCCAATTGCTGGGCGCTTTTCTGAATGCTGCTGATGCGGGAGCCGGGGTTGGGGTGGGTGCTCAGAAACTCCGGCGTACCGCCCCCACCCTGCTTTTCCGCCTTGATGAAGAAGCCCGCCGCCCCGTCGCAGGCGTAGTAGCGGGTTCCGTTGAGGTAAATAGTAGAGTACTTATCAGCCTCCACCTCGTAGGCACGGCTGAACTTGAGCTGGCCCAGGCCAGCCGCAATCTGCACGAGCTGGCCCGATGAGCGGTTGCCTAGCAGCAGCCCCAGCAACAGACTGGTGCCATACTGCTTCTGCAGCATCTGGGTGCTGTGGCGGCGGTCGGCGTGGGCAATTTCGTGGCCCAGAATACCGGCCAGCTGGCTTTCGTTATCTAGGAATTTTACCAGGCCCGTAAACACGTAAATATGGCCGCCGGGCGTAGCAAAAGCATTTTGCACGGCGTCATCCTTGATGAGCTTCACATCCCACGGGAACTGGGTGCGGTACTTCACGTTGCCATTATCCAGCACGCGCTTTACTACCCCATCCAGCAGCTGATACGCGCGGGCATTGCCAGCGCGCGACATCAGCTGGCCCTTGGCCTGGTATAAGGAGTCGGTTTGGCGTGCTACCTGGTTGCCCAGGGCAATATCCTGGTCGATGGAAAACAGACTAAAGCCCTGAGCGGGCTTGGTAATGGCAGCGGTGGTAAGAGCAGCTACGCCGGCCAGGGGCAGTAGTACAGTCAGAACAGAACGGCGCATAAAAGGGAGGCTTAGGTCAGGAAATGAGGTATTGATACGGCAAAAAGAAAAAACGGTGCCAAATCACGCGGCCAGGCAACCCGCTGCCAGTGGGGCACCGGCCAAAACGCCCCTCCCGGCGAAACCAGAAGGGGCGTTTTGGCCGGTAATTACCCGAATTCTAGGCCAGGTGTTGGGCGCGGTGCCGAAGCCGCTGGCGGAGCACCGCAGCCGTGTTGCCCGTGCGGATAGCGGCGGCAATACCCTCGGCGGCCTCTCGTCCGGTTTCGGCGGCCCCGTTCATGAAGCCTTGGTACCAGGCGCTGCAATGCTCTCCCGCAAAATACAGGCGGCCCACCGGCCGGCCTTCGGCTCCGGCGATGGTGCTGTACTGGCCCACCCGGTAGCAGGCATAGGATGCGCGGGTGAAAGGGTGCGTGGGCCAGTGAAACCGCTCTACGCGGCCGTTGTAGCGGCCCTGGGTGCCGGGCCAGGCCGCTTCCAGCACCGCTAAATGGGTACTCACGTGCGACTGGGGCGAGCCGCTGCCCAAATTTACGGCTGCCTGTCCGCCCAGGTACACCGTAAACGTGCCCTGGGTTGTAGGCTGCAGCTGGCTGCTGTCCCAGCCGCCCTGCGTCGCCGTGTCGGAGAAAAAGTAGCCAGTGTAGCCCCGCTCGCGCCAGGGCCGGCCATTGAAGCCCAGCATCAGCTTGGCATTGTTGCCGTAGCCGAGTTGCTGAATGGCCTGGGCTTTCCAGGCGGGCAGGCTCAGGCCCGTCAGGTCCAGGGTGCGCAGTAGCGTAAAGGGCAGCGTCAGCACGGCGTAGTCGGCGGTTACTTCCACGCGGGTGCCAGAGGGCTGTTCGAAGGTGAGAACGTAGGGGCCAGCGGCGGTTTTGCGGGCGGCCACCAGGCGGTGACTCAGGGTATAGTGCCCCAACAGGCGCTGAGCCAATTCTTCAATCAGCCGGCTGTTGCCGCCCTGCACCTTGTACCGCTCGTCGCTGCTGCCAAAAATATCGAAGGATCCTTTGTGCGTATCGGCCGAAAACAGCCAGAGAAAATTGATGGCCGTTTGCTGGCTGATAGGCTGGCCGTACTCCGTTTCGTAGGCCACGTCCAGCAGTTCCCGGATTACGCCCGTGAGCCCCACCGAATCGAAATAGCCGGCAATGGACATGGCATCGAAGCGGGCGGCGGCCGGCGTCAGGTTATCGTACGTAATTACGTTAGGCAACGAGCGACAGTCGGCCCCGATTTGCTGGGCGTAGGGCTGGAAGGCGCTGATGATTTCGCTGAGGCTGTAGTGGCGGCCGTTGAAAAAGTAGGCATCCTTAATAAGCGCCGTTTCGCTGGCCGATTCCACATCGTAGAGCGGGAGGCCAAACTCACTGGCCAGCGTCAGCATGTCGCGGTGGCCGGAGTCGATAAACTCGCCTCCCAGCTCGGTAGTCAATCCCTGACCCATGAAGTTACGGGCTGTGTAGATGCGCCCCCCCAGGCGGTTGCTGCCCTCATACACCTGCGCCACCAGCCCGGCCTTCTGAAGCTGATAGGCACAGTTGAGGCCAGCCATACCACCGCCCACCACCACAATGCGGGGCTGCCCGCTTTTGGCCGCCTGTGCGGCGCTGATGCTGCCACGGGGCGCTACCGGCTCGGCCAGTTCGGCGCAGGCGCTCAGCAAAGAGCCCGCGCCGAGCACCACTCCGGCCTGGGCCGAACGGGCCAGAAACCGGCGGCGGCTTTGCGCCACCAGCTGCTCAGCCAGCTCATCGGCCGAAGGGGCACCCGGCTCGGTGGCAATGGAAGCCGCCCGAAATACCTGTTGGAGCATGCGCAGCAGCGGAGTACGCGCCGCCGAAGGAGTAAACGGTTTCGTCATATGAAGGGAAGAACTAGTGGTAGGAATAAGCAGCCGGAAGTAAATAGGATTCTGGTCACCGTCCTATTCAGGAAACCATTTTCCTGCCGCACACGCCTTCCGTTGGGTTTAATCCTCGATCTGCGTTGCCGGGCAACCCGTACCACCAGCTACGGCCCTAATTTTCAGACATCCACAAATTTGCGCACTGCATCGGCTACGTACTCCACCTGCGCCGCCGTGAGCGTCGGGTGGAGGGGTAGCGACAACACCGTCCGGCTCAGCCGCTCGGCCACCGGAAACTGCCCCAGCCGGTAGCCCAGGTGCTCGTAGGCCGGCTGCAAATGGTTGGGCAACGGATAATACACCTGACTAGGTACCCCCTGAGCCGCCAGCTGCTGCTGCAGTGCGTTGCGGTGGCCGGGCTCATCGGCTACGGTTACGGTATACTGATGGAATACGTGGGTACTGCGCGGGTCGCGGTGCGGCGTTTGCAGGCCCGATATGCCCGACAGTAGCTCGTCGTAGCGGGCCGCTACGCGCTGGCGGGCGGCCGTCCAGGCGGGCAGGTGGGGCAGCTTTACCCGCAGGAGGGCAGCCTGCAGAGTATCAAGGCGGGAGTTGAGGCCCACGTGCTGGTGGTGGTATTTGCGCGTCTGGCCGTGGTTAGCCAGCTGTTGCAGGTAGGCCGCCCGCCCGGCGTCCTGGGTGAACAGTGCCCCCCCGTCCCCGAAGCCACCCAGGTTTTTGCTCGGAAAAAACGAGGTGGTGCCCACCTCTCCTACTGTGCCGGCCACCCAGGTTTCGCCCCGGCTGGTTTGGAAAGTAGCCCCAATGGCCTGGGCGTTATCCTCAATCAGGGCCACGCCCCGCTCGTCGGCCAGCCGGCGCAGGGCTTCCAGGTCGGCGCATTGCCCAAACAGGTGCACGGCCACCAGGGCCCCGGTGCGCGCCGTTATGGCGGCGGCGGCGGCGGCGGGGTCGAGAGTGAAGGTATCGGGTAGTACGTCCACCGGCACCGGCACCAGGCCCAGCACCGCCGCCGCCTCCAAAGTAGCCACGTAGGTGAAGGCCGGCACCAGCACCTCGGTGCCGGCCGGCAGGTTCAGGCTCATCAGGGCCAGCTGCAACGCATCGGTGCCGTTGGCGCAGGGCACCACGTGCGGCCCGCCCAAATACTGGCTCAGCTCCTGGGCAAATGTGGCCACCTCCGGCCCCTGAATGAATTGCCCGGCGGCCAGCGCGCCGCGCGCCGCAGCTTCCAGCTCGGCCTGAATGGGGACGTGCTGGGCCGCCAGGTCCAGGAGGTGAATAGGGAGCAGAATAGCGTCGGCAGCTGTCATGAGAACCGATAGTAGAGTCCGGTGAGCCGCCCAAAGATACGGGGCCGCCTGTTCCGGCCCCATCCTGAAACGGCCGTAACCGCAGGCCCAGCCCTTTCGTTAAGCGCAGCAGGTAGCTATTCTCCCGGCTGCCGTAGCTTTTCTCTCCCCACCTCACTCCCGCTACTATGTTTAGAAAAACGCTCACCCTACAGGCCCTGGCCGCCGTGCTGCTGCTGGGCGGCCCCCTTCTCACCAGCTGCAACCAAGCCCAAAAACAGGAAGTATCGGCCGAAAGCGACCAGGCCTACAACGACTTCAAAACGTTCGTAGCCGATACGGAGGCCAAAACAGAGGCCGTAGCCTCGGAAGCAGAGGCCGACTACGACCGGGAAACTGCCCAGTTAAAATCGGATTTTGATGCGAAAGTTGCCGCCGTGGACCGCTACGCCGACCAGTACGACGATGCCCGCCGCCAGGAAATTGAGCAGCTCCGCACCCGCTATACTACGGCCTACGATAAGCGCGAAATGACGTGGCGCAACCGCCCCGGCGCTACGGCTGCCATGAACGGCAGCACTGGCACCATGAAAATGGGTAAATACTACAAGCCCAGCTCTCCGGCCGCCCGCCTCACCGCTGCCAATGCCCGCCAGACCTATGAGGCCTTCGTAAACGACATCAAACAAAACGAAAACCGGTACGACATCGACGACTGGCGCAACATCAATGCCGAGTGGCGCGCCTTGGATGAAGCCTATGACAAGGTAAAAAAGGACATTCCGGCCGGCGACCTGGCAGAAATCCAGAAAGAAAAACTGAAATACGCCGCCTTCAAATCCTACGATAAGGCGGAAGCCCGGGCCGCACAGGGCGCGGATGCTACGGAGCGCGGCGCCGAAGAAGTAGCCGCCGAAACGCAGGATGAACGCTCCGCCGTAGGCCGCGCCGCCGAAAACACCGCCAAAGACGTAAAGAATGCCGGTAAAAAAGTGGGTGGTGCCGTGAAAGACGTGTTTGACGGCAAAGACGACAAGAACAACTAGCTGTTCTATCTCAGGAATTCAAAAAAGCCGGTTTCTGCATGCAGAAATCGGCTTTTTTGGCTGTATATGATTTCGTCGGCAGCAGCAGGCTCAGCAGTTGGCAAGCGGCTGAAGCTGGTTGAACACCACCGGCGCTTGCCCGGCGTCAGCGCAGCTCGTTCAGCAGCCAGTACAGCTTCAGGGCATCCAGCTGGCGGAGGCTGGGGCGGCTGGAGAGCAGATTGCGGCGCACCTGCTCCCGCCGTAGACCGAAAGCGGTGCAAACGGCTTCACTTAGTCCCCACCGCTTCAGGCGCAGCGCCGCCCGTAGCAGCTTGGTATCAGCTCCCAGCCCTTCCTCTTGATAGAGTTGTACCAGGTTACGCACTGCATCGTGGGTTTTCTGCAGAAATACGGGAGCGGGTTCCAGCCCATCGTGCAACACGGGGTTATCGAGGTGCTGCACGGTTACGGCGGCGCGCCGCAGGTGCCAGCCAAACTTAGTGTCCTCGTGTCCGTACCGCGTCAGGCTCTCGTCCAGCCCCAGCCGACGAAATACCTCGGCCTCAATGAGCAGGTTGTTGAGCGTGAGCTGACCGTGAGGGGCCTGCTGGCGCACGGCGGCCGGCCGGGCCTCCCGGTGCCGCCCGTACAGCCAGCGCAGCCGCAACGCTGTTTCGGGCGGGGGTGCCGGCTCGTAGGCCGTACCGCCCGATAGCACCGGAGCCAGATGGCGGGCCCCCGCGTACCGGGCCAGAAACTGCGCATCCGGCAGGCGGCTGTCGTTGTCCAGCAGCAGCAGCCACTGGTGCCGGGCAGCAGCAGCCAGTTGGTTGCGGATGGCCGCGCGGCCCACGTTTCGGGCCAGCTCCTGGTACACCACGCCCGGCAGCTCGCCCAATTCCCGGTTCTGCAGCCGGAATTTTTCCTCCGACCCGTCATCCAGGCAGTGAATTTCCAACGGGCCGCTCCAGTCGGGTGCCTGTGCCAACAAGGCACGCACCAAGGGCCGCACATCGTAGTTAAACACCGGAATTAGTACCGAAAGGCCTACCATCCTCAGCAAAACAAACAGAAATACATGAGCATCGTGGGAAAGTCCGCGCTGAGGCAGGACTCCAGGCACGCCGGATTGGTTGTCAGCCGCCTGAATTTTGCACACCCGGTAGGGCCGCCGTTTCTACGCCACCCTCAGACTAACTCAAACGGCGTTCTGGCCGAATCCAGTAGCTGGCCCTGCTCGCACTTCAGCACCCGATGCGGATACTGCTGAATCAGCTGGTAGTTGTGGGTGGCCATGAGTACGGCAGTGCCCGCATTGTTAATTTCCGTGAACAGGCGCATAATGCTGTCGGCCACGTCGGGGTCGAGGTTACCAGTAGGCTCATCGGCCAGCAGCAGCAGGGGCTCGTTGAGCATGGCCCGCGCAATTACCACGCGCTGCTGCTCCCCGCCCGAGAGCTGGTGCGGCATCTTGGCGGCGGCATTAGCCAGCCCCACCCGCATCAGCACCTCCGAAATACGCTGCTGCTTGCGGGCTTTGCCTTTCCAGCCGGTGGCATTCAGCACAAACAGCAGGTTTTCGGCCACGGTGCGGTCGAACAGCAGCTGAAAATCCTGGAAGATGATGCCCAGCTTGCGCCGCAGATAGGGCACTTTGTCGGAAGACCCGGTTCGGGGCAGCGCGAAGCCCGCTACGGTACCCGTACCGGCGGGCAGGGGCAGATCGGCGTACAGGGTTTTCAGCAACGAGCTTTTGCCCGAGCCGGTGCGGCCCACCAAATAAGCAAACTCCCCCTTCTCCAGCGAGAAGCTCACGTTGCGCAGCACCGTATTCACGTCCTGCATAATGTAGGCATCGTGCAACTCCAGTACGGTCATAGTTCTTGGCTTCGTTAGGTTGGCAGGCGGCAGATACCGGCAATGAGCAGGCTAAATTTCCAGCTTTTGCAGCTTGCCGAATTCCAGGTTGGCAATAACCGATGCCAGGGCGTCTTCCTTGCCTTCGAGGCCGTAACGGTGCAAATCCTTCAGGGGCCGGTCGGCGCGGAAATAGGCAATCAGCACAAATGCCTCGTCCCGGAGCTGAATGTAATCCGGAATCTTGGCCTTGCCTTTTACTTTGATGATGTACATACGCTATAATGTGAGAAATGTGAAAATGTGAAAAATGTGAAAATGTCCTTCCGGCACATTCAACACATTTTTCACATTTCACACATTACGAAAAGTTACCCGTTCACCCGCTTGTGGTCGGCCAGGAAAGCGGCCAGCCCCTTATCGGTCAGGGGATGATTCAGCAGGCCGGTGATTACGTTCAGCGGGCAGGTTACCACGTCAGCTCCCAACTCGGCGCACTGGATCAGGTGCGGCACGTGGCGCACAGAGGCAGCCAGCACCTGGGTGGGGTAGCCGTAGTTGGAGAAGATATCCACAATCTGCTGAATAAGCAGCAGGCCATCGGCCCCGATATCGTCCAGCCGGCCTACGAAGGGCGACACGTAAGTAGCACCGGCCTTGGCAGCCAGCAGCGCCTGCCCGGCCGAGAAAATCAGTGTGCAGTTGGTTTTGATGCCTTTGTCGGAGAAGTAGCGAATGGCCTTTACGCCGTCCCGAATCATGGGCACCTTCACCACAATGTTGGGGTGCAGCTCGGCCAGGGCCTCGCCTTCCCGAATGATGCCTTCAAAATCAGTGGCAATAACTTCCGCCGACACGTCGCCGTCCACAATCTCGCAGATCTGGCGGTAGTGCGCCATCACCGCGTCGGTGCCCTTGATGCCTTCTTTGGCCATAAGGGAAGGGTTGGTGGTTACGCCGTCGAGCACACCGAGCTCTACAGCTTCCTGAATTTCCTTCAGGTTGGCAGTATCAATGAAAAATTTCATGCGGGTAGATTGGGAAACAACAATGCCCGCAAAGCTAAGCACCTGCTCACGGATTTTCGCGGATGCCAGCGGATTGTCCGGATTTTGTAGGCACGCACTGCCTCCTGCCCCCGGGAGCGGGTCTGGTGACTACACATTCCGCGCCGCATCCGCCCGCATCAACCGGGGGTGCGTGCACGCCTCGGTAAAATTGCCCGTCCTTCCGAAACGCGAAAGAGCGGCCTGGCAGGGCCGCTCTTTCCGATGTATCACGACTTCCGCGGGGTCCGACGCACGCGGCCGCACTCGCAGAGCTATAGGGACAAAAAAAAGCGAGCCAAAATCGCACCGCTCAACCGCTTACCCTTGCTACCTTCCGGTCCTGGGGGAGTTCAGCAGGAGCTGGTCGTTCTGACTCGCCGGTGCAAAGATAGAAATCGATTTGGCGAAACCGGTACATCAGCCGCTTTTTTTCTCCTCCGAGCCGCTATCAACAACACTATCAACGGCTTTCTTTTGCGCGGGGCCGCTCCGGCTGTTGCCCCAGTTAACGTTTCCAGACTTTGGCAGCCGTTTTGGTACGTTTTTTCAGGTTTTTGCGGTAGCCGGCAATCGGCTCCAGCTTAAACAGCAAATCGGCCGGGCCGCGGGCTACGCGCTCCGCATCCTCATAGCCCGCAAAGCTCACCCGAATGACGGGGGCCGCCGCCATAACGGGCAGCAGGTAGTCACCGGCTGAGTTGGTGCTTACCGAATGCAGATGGTCGCCCACAAGCATCACGGTGGCTCCTTTCAACGGGTTGCCCCACTCATCCACCACGTTGCCGGCTAGCAGTTTCTTTTCCGGCTTGCCGACGGCCTGCGAGCGGGCATCGGCCAGCAGCGGAGCTTTGGCCGCGTCGGCAGCAGCCGGATCGGTGGGTTGCTGGGCAGCAGCGGGGAGTGCCAGCGCCCCAAGCAGGGAAAGAGCCAGCAAGGGTAGAGCGGAGTGCATACGGAGGGGTAGTTAGTGAACGGGAACGGTCTGCTGCAAAAATGCACCTGCGCGGGGCATCTGTAAAGGCAACCATTCCCTCAATTGTGACTTGCATTTCCAGCGAATATTGGTAGCACTTTAGCCATAAACCCGGCTATCGACCACACCCAACGAGCTTGCCGCCGCCACTCTGCCTGCTGACTGTGACATGGGTTTCCGGTGATGGCAGCTAACCGATTTCCGGCGGCCGGCTGTACCGGATGCGAGCGGGGGTCGGGAAAAATTTATCGGCCGGTACGGCGGTTTTCCCATCTGTGCGCTACTTTTGCCCATGCCGCAACAAATTCTGATTCTCGATTTTGGGTCGCAGTACACCCAGCTCATTGCCCGGCGCATCCGGGAATTGAACGTTTACTGCGAAATTCATCCGTATAACCACGCCCCGGCCCTCACTGAGGATATCCGGGGCGTTGTGCTTTCGGGCTCCCCCTGCTCCGTACGCGACGCCGACTCGCCCAACCCCGACCTGAGCCGCTACCTGGGCCAGGTACCGGTGCTGGGCGTGTGCTACGGCGCGCAGCTGCTGGCCCACCAGCAGGGCGGCGAGGTATTGCCCGCTACCATCCGGGAGTACGGCCGCGCCCGCCTGAGCCGCGTCCACCACGACTCGCCCCTGCTGCACGGTGTGCCCACCGAGTCGCAGGTGTGGATGTCGCACGGCGACACCATTAAGAGCCTGCCCCAGGGCTTCGATATTATTGCCAGCACCCCCGAGGTAGCCGTGGCCGCCTTCAAAATTGAAGGTCAGGAAACCTACGGCATCCAGTTCCACCCTGAAGTAACGCACTCCACCGACGGCAAAACGCTGCTGCAGAACTTCGTAGTGAACATCTGCGGGCTCGACCAGAGCTGGACGCCGGAGCACTTCGTGGATTCGATGGTAGAAACGCTGCAGCGTACCATTGGTGAAGAGGACCAGGTCATTCTGGGCCTCTCGGGCGGGGTCGATTCCTCGGTGGCGGCGCTGCTGCTGCACAAGGCCATTGGGAAGCGGCTGCACGGCATCTTCGTGAACAACGGACTGCTGCGCAAGGACGAGTACGAGCAGGTGCTCCACTCCTACCAGGGCCTGGGCCTGAACGTGCGCGGCGTGGACGCCTCCCAGGAGTTCTACGACTCGCTGGCGGGCCTGACCGACCCGGAGCTGAAGCGCAAAGCCATCGGCCGCACCTTCATTGAGGTGTTCGACCGGGAAGCGCAGAAGGTAGAGGGAGCCCGCTGGCTGGCCCAGGGCACCATCTACCCCGACGTGATTGAGTCGGTGTCGGTGAAAGGCCCGGCCGTGACCATCAAGAGCCACCACAACGTGGGCGGCCTGCCCGAGAAAATGAACCTGCGGATTGTGGAGCCGCTGCGGGCGTTGTTTAAGGACGAAGTGCGCGAAGTGGGCCACACCCTGGAGCTGCCCGAGAATATCCTGCACCGCCACCCCTTCCCCGGCCCCGGCCTGGGCATCCGCATCCTCGGCGACATTACCCCCGAGAAAGTGGACCTGCTGCAGCGCGCCGACGCCATCTTCATCAACGGCCTGAAAGAGCATGGCCTTTACGAGAAAGTGTGGCAGGCCGGCGTGATGCTGCTGCCGGTGCAGAGCGTGGGCGTAATGGGCGACGAACGCACCTACGAGCGGGTGGTAGCCCTGCGCGCCGTAACCAGCGTGGACGGCATGACGGCCGACTGGGCCCACCTGCCCTACGAGTTCCTGGCCGAGGTGAGCAACAAAATCATCAACCAGGTGCGCGGCATCAACCGCGTGGTCTACGACATCAGCTCCAAGCCACCAGCAACCATTGAGTGGGAATAACTCACCCGAAAATACACGAAAAGGCCCGGAGCATATGGCACGCTCCGGGCCTTTTCTATTTTACTTCCAGCATTGCGTCCCCGTCATACGTATATTCTTCGCTATTATCAGACTGGTTCTTAGTCCGATTGATGTAACGCAGATACAGATGCAACGCCGCCTGCTCATTGCGGAAGTGCAGCGTGAGTTGCTGCGTCGGCAAGGGAACTGAAGTAAAACCGGAATTACCGCTGCGCTCTATCAGGGAGTCGCCAAATGCGGCCATATTCATTATTAGAATAGGCTTCCAGACATTCGAAGCAGTTTGCTGCCTTAGCTCCAGGAATCGGCCTTGGGAAGTTTTTAGTAACTGAAAGGTACCCTCACGAATTGTAAATTCTGCTTGATTTATATCCTTGAGCTTTTGGTATGCTGATAAATCCAAGGTGCGAAGCCAATATCGACCCTCGCCTAGTGACTGAGCATCCGAGTGCTCAGTAGTAAAAGAAAAGTGCGTGTCATCTATGGCATCTGTTCCATACTCATTCCACTCGGGCAACCCACTGATAGCGTAGAGTTGCTTGGTTTGTGGGTACGTGCGTGCCCATCGGGGCTTATTATGAAGGGAATCGGGAAGAACAATCTTTGTGGCAAAAAAAGGCTGAAGTTTATCAACCGCTTCCCGGTCTGCAAAGAAGTCGAAGATGGAGCTGATGCGCTTGCGGGCCTCTTTGGGCAGATTGGGCACCCGCTTGCCGGCCCCGTCCAGCTTGCCAGCCTTCAATAGCCCGTACTGCGCGCTGATTTCGCTGAGTTGGTTGAGCTGACTCCGCCGGGCCACGGCAAACGCGCCCCAGGGCCCGCCGGCCGCCAGAAACGCCACCACGGCCAGCGAAGCCGGAATCCATATAATGCCCTGCCCGCGCCGCACCAGGAAGTAGATGGCAATACCGAACAGCCAGGCAGCCAGCACCAGCACGAAATACCGCTCCTCGGTGATGCCGTAGGCCCGGATGCGGGTGCCAATAGCCACGGCCAGCAACCCCAGCAGCGGAAATAAAGCCAAGTAAAACCAGCGCCCGAACGTGCGAATCCAGGTGTTTTCGGCGGCGTGGCGGATGGGATGAATCAGCAGCAGCGCGAAGATGCCCGCTACGGCCAAGGCCAGCACCAGCATGGATACCCAGCCCTGAGGCAGGGCCTGAAGCAGCAGAATCCGGCCCAGGTAGGCGTACAGAATGCCCAGATACAGCACCACCAGCGGCAGCAGGACAAACTGGGTAAACACCTTCAGCCCTTTGGGGTAGCTGATTTCCTGCTCCAGCGCCGCAAAATCACGCGGTACGCCGGCCAGAAAAAACCAGGTGTTGAAGATGGAGCCCAGCACTACAAACAAATCGGCATAGACGCGCGGCTTAATATCCACGAAAAACAGGTTTTCCACGGCTACCAAAGCCAGCGCGCAGCCCGCAAACAGCACCCCGGAGTACAGCCCGGCCGTGAGGATGCGTAGGAATAAGGTTTCATTGTAGCGCCAGAAGCCGGGCGTATCGGCCGAGCGGCGCAGTTCGGAGAGGTAGGGGCCGGCGGCTACGGTCAGGTGCGCCCCCAGCAGCAGCAAGGCCAAGCGGGCACCCCATTCCGGGTTGGGCTCGGCGGGAGCTACGGCGTACCAGACCGTCAGCAGGCCCAGCACCGCCGCCAGCGCGCCCCAGCGCAGCACCAGCCGCCACTGGTACCGCTCGGCCGTGAGGGCCACCGCCAGCGTACCCGAGAGCCCCAGCCCCGCCGCCGACAGTAATGGAAACAGCCATTCCAGGTCCTGCTTCCCCTGATTGCTCAGATGGTTGGTGTAGATGCCCACGCTACACAGTACGGCGGCGCACAACAGTGTAAGGGGAAAACGCCGCACCACGCGGGCAGCTTCGGCAGCTAGGTGCTGCAAAGAAGGTAGCTTCATAGAAACACGGGAACAGGGCCGCCAAGTAACGAAAAGCATAGCAGCTTCTCTATGCTCCGACCGGGCAGGCTCCGGTGGTTCCGCGGCCAGGTTACGGTAGAACCAGGCACAAAAAAACCGCTTCGGGCTACCGAAGCGGTTTTTTCAAGAGTGCGCGCGGGGAGATTCGAACTCCCACACCCGAAGGCACCACCCCCTCAAGATGGCGTGTCTACCAGTTTCACCACGTGCGCAGAGGTTGGTTGGCACTCCGTTTACTCGGGCAGAAGCCGTGGCTTCCGGATTCACTGAGGCGGCGAATCGAGGACAAAAGTAGAGGGTTATAGTGACGTGCACAAACCTGACGGGCATTTTTTCTGGCGCACTCTGCCTGACAATAGGTTGTCGGCTCAGTGTCAGCCAGTAAAAATTTCACGTTTCCCTCACCCAAGGCGGCCAACCTTGCTTTTTTTCCCCCAACTACCTCCTTATTTCCGTGATGCCCGGCCGCCTCTCTCCCACCGAACCCACCCATACCAGCTTTTTTGCCCGCTTCGCCAGTGCTGTTACGGCGTGGTCAGGCTCGACACTGGCTTTCTGCCTGGCTTTGGGCACCGTGCTGGTGTGGGCCGTTACGGGGCCGCTGTTTCACTATTCCGAAAACTGGCAGCTGGTCATCAACACTGGCACCACCATCGTTACGTTTCTGATGGTATTTCTCATTCAGCGGGCTCAGAACAAGGATTCGCTGGTGCTACATCTGAAATTGAACGAGTTGCTGGCCGCCCACAAAGGAGCCAGCAACCGGCTCATCAACGCCCAGGATTTTTCAGAGGAAGAAATCAACCTGTTACACGGCTATTTTTGTCTGTTGGCCGACAAAGCCAGGCAGGACCACGATCTGGGCCGCACTCACTCCGTGGAAGAAGCCGAGCAAAACCATCAGGAGAAGAAACGAGCCCACCGATAACAACAAAAGCGGCTCCCGAAACGGGAGCCGCTTTTGTTGTTCGAAAACTGAGGACACCTACTCGGCGCGGGCCAGCGGGGTATCAACTACGTGTTCCGAGATGAACCACACCTGCATTTCGTTGAGGCGCATTACGTCGCTTACCGCTAAGTCGTTGGTGCCGTCGTCGCCGGATTCATCGGCCTGTTTGGCAAAATCGTGGCAGTTTTTGAGAATAATCTGGTGGGCTTCCAGCAAACGACCTACCTGCACGGGCGCTTCCTCCCGGTCTTTGGGTGGGCGCGGAATGCTGGTCAGCTCGGCCACGTCGTGGGCCATTGCCACGGCCACACCACCCAGAATCTGGATGCGCTCGGCAATGGTATCTACCAGGGTGCTTTGCTCCTCGTAGTGCTTATCATAGAGCAAGTGCAGCTGGTAGAACGTAGGGCCTACTACCTGCCAATGATGCTTTTTGTACAGGTCACGCAGCGTGATGGTGTCGGCCAGCAGCTGGTTGAGGTTGGTTACACTCTGTTGCCGGGTCTTCTCATCGAGGCCGATGGGCAGGCGCTGCGACACGGTGCCGTACTTCTGGAGTGGAGCCGGGGCATTGAACTGCTGGTTCAGGATGGGCTGAACGCTGGGTACGCTCTGGCCGTTGCTGGCCGCGGCGGCCGGGCGTTTGGCAGCTGAGGCTTTGGGGGCAGCGGCCGGGGCGGCTTTGGGAGCCGGGGCAGATTTGGCAGTTGATTTAGCCATGATACTGTTCGGAGGGAAGAATAGGGTCGGAGATAGAACGAGGTCGGCAACCGAGGCCGTTCGTTTGCTTAGCATACGCGTATATTCCGCTTCAGGTTAATTCCAAGGCCCTTTTTTCTGCTCATGCAACACGTGCACCCCCACCCCGAAGAGCATCTGACCAGTTCAGCCATGCTGCAGGATATCGTAATTGGCCTTTCCGATGGCCTGACGGTGCCGTTTGCCCTGGCCGCCGGGCTCAGCGGGGCGGTGCAGTCGTCGGGGCTGGTGATTACCGCGGGTCTGGCCGAAATTGTGGCGGGCTCTATTGCCATGGGCCTGGGCGGCTACCTGGCGGGCCGCACCGAAGTGGAGCACTACGCCTCCGAGCTGCAGCGGGAATACCGGGAAATTGACGAGGTACCCCAGGTGGAGCGGACCGAAGTGGATGAGCTGCTGGCGGAAATGGGCCTTTCGGAAAGCACCCGCGCTCAGGCTTTGCAGGAACTTACCGCCGACCGGGACCAGTGGGTGCGCTTCATGATGAAATACGAGCTGGGCCTGGAGAAGCCCGACCCTAAGCAAGCCCCCAAAAGTGCCCTGACCATCAGCGCGGCGTATGCGGTGGGTGGCCTGATTCCGTTGAGTGCCTACTTCCTCACGGATACCCCTGAGCAGGGCCTACTGTGGTCGGCGGTGATTACGCTGGCCTGCCTGCTGGTTTTTGGGTATCTGAAAAGCCGCCTAACGGGCCAGCCCCCGGTGCTGGGCGCGCTGAAGATGGCGGGCACCGGCGCGCTGGCCGCCGGGGCCGCTTTCCTGGTAGCCCGGCAGTTCGAAATGAAATAACCCGTTTTCTTACCCCCCTCTTGTCTGCTCCTATGAATGAAGCGCACCTGCACCTGATCCTGAACCACACACCTATCCTGGGTAGTTTATTTGGCCTGCTGGTACTGGCAGCGGGCGTTATTCGCAAGAATTCGACTACCAGCCGCGTCGGGTTATACGCGCTGCTGGGGGCGGCGCTGCTGGCCATTCCAACCCAGCTTACCGGCGAGGGAGCCGAGGAAGTGGCCGAGCGGCTGCCGGGGGTTACGCGCCAGCTTATTCATGCCCACGAGGAGGCCGCGGAGCTGGCTTTTTGGGCCCTGGAGCTTACCGGGGCGCTGGCGCTGCTGGCTACTCTTCCCACCTCCCGCGCCCGGCTGTTTACGCTGGCGGCGTTGGTAGGGGCCGCGGTGAGCTTCGGGCTGATGGCCCGGGCCGGCAACCTGGGCGGCCAGATCCGGCACACCGAAATTCGCTAGTACCCGCCACTTTTACGCTGTTCTTTATGCCTTTCCCATTCGCGGGTGACGATAAATCGACGGTAGCCCGGCTGCTGAATACCCTCCCCCAACAAGGCCGCCTGGAGTGGATTGGCCTGCGCCCCGCCCGGCGCGAGCAGTTGCTGAGCGTGCCGGAGGCTGAGGCGGAAACAGACCGCCACCTGCACGGCGACCATGCCCGCCCCAAACCCGGCGGTAAGCGGCAGATTACCCTGATCCAGCAGGAACACCTGGCTGCCGTGGCCGGGTTTTTAGGCCTCCCCGAACCGGTAGCCCCGGAACGCCTACGACGAAATTTGGTGGTCAGCGGCCTGAACCTGCTGGCCCTGAAAAACCGGCAGGTTCGTATTGGGCCGGACGTAGTGCTGGAAATTACGGGTGAGTGCCACCCTTGCTCCCGCATGGAAGAGGAGTTAGGCCCCGGTGGCTATAACGCTATGCGCGGCCACGGCGGCCTCACGGCCCGGATTGTGCAAGGGGGCCGCCTGCGCGTGGGTGACGTGGTACGAGTAGAGCCAGCTCAGTAACTGCTTAAAATCCAGTTCAAATACCTGGTTTCAGGCGCTTGGCGCTGGGGTAGTCTGCGTGTATGTGCAACCGTTTATCACGCCCCGCGTTTTTTTAGTTAAACGGGTTCATCCCTCGACTCATCGATTATAGGCAAGCGTTTATCTGAAAGAAAGTAGCAGGCGCGAAAACCATTGCTACTTTTGTTTTCGTAAGTATGCCTACTTACTTTACCTCGATAGTGCCCAACACTATTGAGGTCGTCGCCCCCTCTTTTATCCTATTGCCTTGTGCCTACACACCGGTACCAGGCCGTTGTTTTAATTCATATGTATATCAGCACCCACTCGTATGGAACCGTGCGCCTCCACCCCTAACCTTGCCACTACGGCAGTAGCGCTGTTACTTCTGGCTGATTTGCTCCCAGTAGCCGCTACCCGCCATCAGCCAGCCACGCACCATCAAACGCTGGAGATGACCTACTGTCGGCATCGGCGCAGCCGTCCCTGAAATTTACCCACAAAAAGACCCGCCCGATACTTCGGACGGGTCTTTCTTTTCTCTATACGCCACCTTCCATGCGTACAATACGCGGGATAAATGAGCCGAGCACATCTACCAGCTCCGTCTGGCTCTGCATCACCTGGCGGATGTCTTTATAGGCCTGCGGAGCTTCGTCGAGGCCGCCCCCGATGAGTTCCACCCCGTGCTGCTGCAGGTAGCGGCGCACTTCGGCCTCGCCCAGCTCCTGCTTGGCCCGGGTGCGCGACATCAGCCGGCCCGCCCCGTGCGAGGCCGAGCTCAGGGAATTGACCTCGCCCCGCCCCCGCACAATGAAGCCGGGGGCCGTCATGGAGCCGGGAATAATGCCGAGCACTCCCGCCCCGGCCGGGGTAGCGCCTTTGCGGTGCACCACTACTTCCTGCCCGGTTGCCAGCCGTTCTTTCCAGGCAAAGTTGTGGTGGTTTTCCACTTTCCCCAAGGGCTTTTCGCCGAGGGCTTTGGCTAGGCGGTGGTGAATCTGGTGGTGACAGGCGGAGGCGTAGTCGCCGGCCAGGTTCATGGCTGCCCAGTACTCCTGGCCCGCTTCGGCCTCCAGGCTCAGCCAGGCCAGGTGCCGGGCTTCGGCCGGGAGCTGACAGGTATCCTGGGCGAGTTTGGTGTAGTGGTTGGCAATGCTGGCCCCCAATCCCCGGGAACCGGAGTGCGAGAGCAAGCCCAGATACTGGCCCACCGGCACGCCTAGTTCGTTGGCAGGGTCGAGGATGTCCACCACGCCCCACTCTACAAAGTGGTTGCCGCCGCCGGAAGAGCCAATCTGCGCTGCGGCTGTGTCCAGCTTATTGCGCAGGAAGGGAATGTCCTGGAACTCCGCCCGGCTCAGCACGGCGTGGTCGAGGCGCTGGCCGTGGCGAAAGACGTCGCGCCCGCCGAACTTGGTGTGCTCCAGCAGCAGCTTGCGTAGCTCCTGCACCCGCTGCTCCAGAAACTTAGGCGGCAACGGAAACACCGACAGCGCCATACGACACCCAATGTCCACGCCCACGGCGTAGGGAATTACGGCGTTATCGGTGGCCAGCACCCCCCCGATGGGCAGGCCGTAGCCGTGGTGGGCATCGGGCATGAGGGCCCCGGCCACCGCCACGGGCAGCTTCATGGCCGTTTCCATCTGATGAATGGCCCCCTGCTCAATGTGCTCGGCGCCGAAGATGGTGTAGTCCTTGCGCTCGGCAAGGGCAATGTGGCGGCTGGGTGGGGGCAGCAGCGCGGCGGCCGTGTGGCTCCAGTCGAGGTGGGTGAGGTAGGTTTGGGGGTTAGCCAGCAGTTCCTTCAGCAAGGTCAGCTGGTCGGTTTGCGAGAGTTTTTTGAGGTGCTTGCGCTGCAGTTGAGCCAGCGCCAGCCCAATGGCCCGACCTTCCGGAAAACCCAGTTGGCGAAGGTCGTTGCCGCGTAATTGTGAGGCCATAACGGATTATATCAAGAAGAAAGAAACAGGACGGAAAGGTGAGCTCCGGCGTAACCAGCAAGCCGCGTGCAGCTACGCCAAAGCAGTAGCGACGAAACAGGTCGAAGGAACGCGGCTTTACGACAGCCGGAACTCACCCACTCATCCAGGAAACCCTACCCGGGCTACCGGCCAAACCGGCGCTGCAAACTAATCGAAGAGAGCCAGCCAGTAACCGATTACAAGGCACCGGGCAGGTGCTTCCTTCCAAACGCTGCCCACCGCGGGCCAGAGCAACAGGCGGGCGGCCTCTATCCTGCTCTACCAGCTGAGCTACGCACCAGCCGCCCGGTTTAGGGGCAACTGCTGCGGCAGGATTCGAACCTGCGACCCGGGCAACCCAATTGCGAAGTATGGCCGCCCTACGGCATCCGGCCCCGGCAGGGCGGCGTTTGGCACTATAAACAGAAGCAGGTAACAGGCCGGTTGCCCGCTAGAAAAAGGTGCTTTCAGCCACTCAGCCACGGCCCGGGTGTGCGGGCCGGCGGGATTCGAACCCGCGAATTTCTTTTTACTCGAAATTGACCTGCGAAGGAGGGCAACCGTACGACACTGCTTCCGGTGTTTCGGGTGGGGCGGGGCAACAAGCGCCGGGCCAGGACCTGCTCTACCCAACTGAGCTACGGCCTTCCCCGCGAGAGAAAAACCGGCGGGACTCGAACCCGCGACCTGGGCGTTAAGAGCGCGAAGTAGGCCACAGCTACGGCACCCACCTTTCCCGAAAAACAACCATCGACTGCGCTTCCGGACCGGTAGCCGGGCAAAGGGCGGCGGGCGGTACACCGCGGCCAAGCCGCGGCGGGGATTCGAACCCTGACCCACCTGAGCGGTGGGCTTCAACCAGACGAAGGAACGCCTGCCTACGACACCGGCTACGGGTAGCCGGAAAGCGTCAGTCGGGGTGGAATGGGCGGGCCGCCACGCGCGGCACCGGAGCCATTCCGGCCGGTGGATGCCCAATGAGCGGCAGCCACCTTCCCAAAACGTACATTATCTATCCTTGAACATGGATGCAGAAATGATTTAAGCGGTTTTTGAAGTAATTGAACTGTCATGCAGTGTGCAGCATCGTGTATGCTGCTGTTGTGATACTATCCAGACGTCAGCCGAGCGAGATACTTCGGCCTCTGACCTTTGTATGACGGGCTATTGGCGGGTTACATATCGTACCCGGCTACGCGCCCTGCAAGGCTTCCTCGAAGGCCCGAAGTACGGCGTGCGGGGGCTTGGGGTCGAAGATGGCAAAGTCGATGCGGCGGAACCGGTTGCGGATGGCGGGGTCGGCCAGGGCTTCGCGGAACAGCCGGGCCACCTGGGCCGGGTCGTTGCCGAAAACCCCGCAGCCCCAGGCCCCCAGTACGAGGGCCTCCACGCCGTGACGGATGGCGGTGGCCAGCACCAGCCGCAGGCGGTGGCGCATTACGGGTTCCAGCTGCGGCATCAGCTCCGGGGAGTTGCGCTGCAGCGCCCCGGCATTCACGGCCGGGGCCGTAATGATATCCAGCAGCAACGGCTGCGGCAGCCACTCCCCCGCCTCACCGCGGAACACCGGCACCCCGGGCGAGTACACCAGGTAGTCACTGTAGAGGGCCGTGCCGTCGGGGCGGCTATTGTGGGCGTACATCTGCTTGAACTGCGTGAGGCATGGATACAGCCCCGAGGACCGCGCCAGGCTTTCTTCCTGGGCCTGACTGCCCCCCAGAAACCCGCCGCCCGGGTTACGGGCCGAGGCGAAGTTGAGGCAGCCCACCCGCCGGTACTCCGCCGTTAGGCGGGCGGCGGCTTCCAGCGTGGTGGCCGCATACACTTGGATATCGGCCGGGGGGCCGGGCACCGGGTGCAGCTCCCGCAGCAGCAGGCCGGCATCGGCGGGGCTGTAAAGGCGGCTGCCGGTTTCGGCGGCGCGCTGCGCGGTGGCCAGGTCTACGGCCGGGCCCTCACCGGACTGGTAGCAGCCGGTTTGCAGGGCGGCCAGGGTGGTTTGGGCAATCTGTTGGCGGAATTCTCGGTTCATGGGAAGGAGCAGGAAGGAGGTGGGAATTTCGGGACGCAACCCGGGAGTGGCACCGCGGATATCAGGTGTCAAAGCCACTCCCGGGGCCGCGGTAAGCATATTCAATCAGGGCACAAGCAACCGGCTGGATAAGGATAGCACGAGTAATAGGTTAGAAGTCGATTTGCTCAATTTCGGTGAGGGCCGAGCCGCCGTTTTCCAGCGCCGTCAGCACGTCAAATAGTTTATCCGACCACCCGGCCAGCAGGTACGCGCCGTGCTCGGGCTGCACCTGCACCGGGGTGGTGCCGTGCCCGGCCAGGTCGAAGAGGTACAGGCGGGCGTGGGGGGCCACGGTGCGGCGGTAGCTGGCCCATTCCTGAGCCATGCTGGTGCCGTTGAGGTGGGTGTTCCACAGCTGGCAGTCGGTGAAGAGTAGTACCTTATCCACCACCTCGCGGCGGCGGCGCAGGTCCTCAATCACCAGGTAGCCGTTAGTGCTGTAGCCTACCTCCCCTTCGCGCTTGTACAGTTCCTGCACGTTGCGCAGCACCGGTCCGGCGGGCAGCGTAATACGCTTCCATATGTTGCCGAAGATGCCGGTTACCACGTTCGGGCAGCGGCTCTGCAGCAGCATGCCCAGCACCAGGCCCACGTCGTAGAGCAGCACCTTGCTGCGCGCCGACACCGGCTGTTGCATGGAGCCCGACACGTCGCAGGCCACTACCACCCGGGTTTCGGGGCAGAAACCGGGTAGGTTGGCGGCGCTGTGGCCGATGGCCGTTTCCAGGGCCGCCAGCACCTGGGCCGCCGGGTTGGGTTGCAAGCCCAGGGCCGTGAGTGCGGAGGTCAGCACGCCGGTTTTCAGCGCCAACACCTCCCGGTAGGCGGCCAGGAACCGGAACGGCAGCTGCTTGCTGCGGGCCACCTGCCGGGCATCGGCCAGGGTGGCGCACACCCGGCCGAGGGCTTCGGCGGGTACCTGGGCTTCCAGGATGTTGCGCAGGTTGCGCAGCAGCGCCATGTAGCCCAGCTTGCCGCTGTCAATTAGCTCCGTCCACTGCTGCCGGAACGCGGCGGTACGCGCCTCATCAGTGGCAAAGCTCGCCTGCCCCAGGGCCGACAACTCAGTTTCCCAGGTGTAGGGCGTGGGCAACGTATCGGCGGCCAGTTGGTCGAACAGTGCCTGGCGGGCGTCGTCGTGCGGGCGGGGGTGCACCAGGAACAACGCGTCGCGCAGGCGCACGGCCCCGGCCCGGTTGTACTTGGCCAGCTGGTAGCCATCAAACTTGTTGAACGCCAGCGCCAACCCTTTCTGCACCTGCTTCGACAGGCGGCCCAGCGTTTTGGAGCCGCTTCGGCCGTTGGCGGCGGCGTAGTAGGCCAGCAGCTCGGTAATTTCGTCGGGGCGCTGCACCACCCGGGCCACCAGGCGGCTTACCAGGCTAGTACCCCGGTGCTGGCGGGCCAGCTCCACGGCCAGCACCAATGGCACGGACCGCAGGTGCAGCTTTTCGCGGGCGTACACGGCCAGCTGGGCTACAAACCGGGCATCGTTGTGGGCCACCAGGTGGCGCAGGCGGGCCAGGCGGGTGTCGGCTTTTTCGTAGAACTGATCTTGCAGGCCCGCCGTGGCAACGGCCGCGTACAGCTCCAGGGCCGGCGTGAGCACGTAGGCGGGTGCGCCGGCGTGGTTGACGGCGGTAGCCGCCGGAACGGGAGTATAGTTGAAACGCATCGGATGGGAGGATAGTGGCGCGCCCGGCCGGATAAGCAGCAGTGCTAGTGCGGGAGGCGCGGCGGTGGAACGGAGGACAAGGACAGGAGGTAGTTGATGAAGGAGCGAATATCGGCGGCGGAGGCGGCCGGCCGGGTGGTGTTGGAGGGAGCAGGCATGAGCAGGGCGGTTAGTAGGCTGTGGCGCTGAGGCTGAGGCCGGCTTCGGCCATCCAGCACCGGAGCCAGTGCAGCTCCGGCTCGGTGGGTGAGCGGTTGTCGCGGCCCCGCACCTGCACGATCTGGCGGTTGGGCTCCACTTCCATCGTGAGGGCCCGCACCCCGTTGATGCGCAGCGAGAAGATGCCGCAGTGGCCCCGCAGGCAGTAGTACACGTACGACGACACGCAGTGCTTTTGCAGGCTGCCTTCCTCCACCAACGCGGCGTAGTTGAGCAGCTGGATGATGTGCACCCGGTGGGGGCCGGGGGCGATGTACCCCGCAAACGGCAGCCCTTCCCAGGTAGTGGCTAGGCCCACATTGTAGCCCCAGTATTCCCGGGCCCGTTGCGTGCGGCGGTACCACTGCCAGGCCTGGGCCAGCACGGCGGCCGGCCGGCGGCCTTTCAGCGAGAAGCCGGGGTGCGGCGGCTGGCCGTTGATGCCCACCGTGCGCACGGCTTCAATCCACTCGCACACCCGCCCCAGCTGCGCGCCGGCGGGCAGCGGAGCCGACTGAAAAAACGCCACCACCTGCAACCAGGCGGCATCCTGCGGGGTGATTTCGCGGCCCAGCCGCGTACCCAGCACCGGCGGCAGCAGGTGTAGGGCATCGGTGGCGGCCAGCTGGGCATAGCGCACGGCCTGCACCAGCGTGTACTCGTAGGGGGCCTGGCGCATTTCGTGCTCTAGGCGGCGGCTCAGCGGCACGGGCAGATTCGGAAAACTCCGAAGAGCCTGGCCGCTGCCCAGGTGCACGGTCAGCTGGGCCATGTCCACCTCGTGCTGGGTGAGCTGCCCGGTTGCCCAGGCTTCCACCACCCACCCCGGCACGTCGTAAAACACATCAAACAGGTGGCGCACCAGGCTGTAGAGCTGCCGGAACGCGTTACGCCGGTGCGGGTGCCACGCCGCCACCTCGCGGCAGCGCCGCGGATACAGCCGGGTAATGGCCGCCACGGCCGGCACCAGCTCCGGGCGGGTCAGGATGTGGGTGCGGCTTTGGGCCAGGGCCCGCAGTGCTTCCCGGCTGATGGCCTGTTCAGCGGCGGTGCGGCCGTGCAGGCAGTGGCCGTACAGCCGGGCCGCCACGGTATCGGGCTCCAGCCGGGCGTGCACTTCGGCTACCGAGCGGCACGTACAGATAAAATCAATTTGCCGGGCTATGGACCATTTGTGTCCGGCGGGGCGGTTGGCCAGCACCGCAGCCGCGCGGCGGGCAGTCTGGGCTTCCACCGAGAGGGGCTTGTTTCGATTTGCCATCGGAAAGTGCTGCTCAGGGGCCGAGCAGCCGATGAAAAAGGTGCGCCACTGGCACCCCGTGTTGTTATCTGAATCATGTCTTATTTAAAAAATGGGCGCACGTTTCCCGGCCACTTATTTTACAATAAACAGCCATTTAGCAAACCAAAAACAACAGGCAATATTTTTCCATTAGCGCATTTTTCGTGCGCTACTTAGCAGATAAATACCAACCAGTTTATTTTTTCAGCACCCGCGCCAGCGGAAGTTTACCGGAACGGAAAGGCGCGGTGCAGTTGCGAAATAAACGCGGAGCCCGGGGTGGCCACCTGCCACCCGTGGGCGGCAAGCAGTGGCCAGGATTTGGGCGACGGAGTAGTGAAGAGGAACATTGGAATAGCGAATACGTCGTGGAAGGATGAAAGCAAAAACGCCCGAACCTGGTGTGGTTCGGGCGTTTGCGTAGATGATAGTCAGTTAATAAACCCTCATCTGGTTGCATGCGCGCCGAACCCCGGCTGAATCTTCCGATCCAGGCCGCAGAGCATTGGCTGATATTCGTTGAAGTGACTGCGCATGACAGATAAAAGTTAGGCGTTCGAGGATGTGTTGGTGCTCTTGAACGCGACAAAGATAGAAAGGTTATTTTTATATTGTCAATAGCACTGAAAAATATTTTTTATTTTTTTACCACCATCATCAATCAATATTTATCCAGATAATTTCATTCATAATTACTACGCTAATTTTTCAACTAAATGCGCCTTGCATTTTAAAGCAAATTACAGGATAACCAGTCCGGTGAACGGGATATAAAGCCGAATCTTGACTCCTTTGGCAGGCTCCGACTGGATGGTAATGGTACCTCCGAGCAGCTTCACTTGGTTGCGGATGCTGCGCAGCCCCAGCCCGGTACTCTGGGCAACATCCGGGGTGAAACCGGCCCCATTGTCCTCTGCGCGTAGAATTACCCCTTCCGCGTCTGCGTCCAGCTGCACCCAGGCCCGGGTAGCGCCGTGGGCGTGCTTCACGATGTTCTGGGCCAGCTCCTGGGCTATGCGGTAAAGGGCCAGCTGTAAGGTCTCCGACAACATATGCTCACCCTCTGCCAGGGTGCTGCGGCACTCCAGCCGCAGCCGGGGGCTGCTGAGCTTGTAGCCGATATCCTGGAAGGCGCTGGTCAGCCCGAACGATTCCAGAATGTGGGGCACCAGCTCGTGCGATAATCCCCGAATCTGCCGCATGGCCTCGCCCAGTAGCTGACTGGATTCCTGGTAGGCGGCTTTGGCTTCGGGCGTGAACTGCCGGGCGAAGGCGGAGAGCTGCTCCAGGCGCAGCTTGGTGGCGTACAGAATCTGCCCTACCCCGTTATGCAGCCCTTCGGCCACCCGGCGGCGCTCCGCCTCCCGGGCCTGCTGCACGGCCGCGAACAGCTCCTGCTGCTGCGTAAGGCGCAAACGCAGGTTTTCCTGCTCCAGGCGCTGCCCCTTACTTATATCCACGTCCATGCCCACCAGGCGGGCCGGGCGGCCTTCAGCTTCGGGCACGACTACGGCCTTCACCCGGACAGTTTTTTCGGTGCCACCCACCCGCAGCCGCAGAGTTTGCTCGAAACCAGTGGTACCGGCCAGCAGCTGCTGCACCAGCAGCCCGGCCGCCGCAGACGACTCGGGAGTAGCGTACTGCAGGTACACGGACGGAGTTGGGGCCTGATCCGGGGCCCAGTGGTAGAGGCGGTACATACCTGCCGACCACTTAATGCGGCCTTCGGCCAGGTAGTATTCCCAGCTGCCCATGGCGGCTACCTCCTCCGCTTCCTGCAGCAGCTGCAGACTGCGCACCTGCTCCTGCTCGTGGGCTTTGCGGTCGGAGATGTTTTCGGCGGTTACCACCAGCCCATCGCCCAGGCGCGCCCCCACCACCCGAAACCAGTGGTTAATGTCCTCGTACCCGTAGAACAGCTCCAGGTCGAGGCGCTGACCGGTGGCCACTACCTCCTTAAACCGGTCGAAAAGCAGCGTTTTCTTCACGCCGGGATGCAACTGCGTGTAGCTGGCACCCGAGGTGTCGACTCCGTTATTGTACAACCGGGCAATCTGATTGGAGATGACATACTCAAAATCTACCAGTTCTCCCGCTGCGTCGCGCACGGCTTTAAGCACCGTTACGGAGTTGATGCTGGCCTCAAAAACCGAGTGCAGCAACGCCTGACTTTCCTGTAGGGCCTGGGTGCGCTCGGCTACTTGCTGCTCCAGCTGCTGCTTGTGCCGGGCTACGGCGGCTTCGGCTAATTTTCGCTCGTGAATGTCGGTGGCAGCGCCT
Organism: Hymenobacter sp. 102; assembly: GCF_049949205.1. NCBI lineage: Bacteria > Pseudomonadati > Bacteroidota > Cytophagia > Cytophagales > Hymenobacteraceae > Hymenobacter > Hymenobacter sp. 102. The sequence goes on along the minus strand of NZ_CP188172.1, from coordinate 83,588 downwards.
ACCCACTGCACTACATCCTGTCCCTGCCGCGTGAACGGCACCATCTGCACCAGAAACCACCGATACGGGCCCGCGGCACTCCGGATACGGTGCTCCAGGTGCAGGGGCTGGCCGGCGCGCACCGCCTCCAGAAAGCTGCGCGTGGAGCCGGCCCGGTCGTCGGGATGAATCACATCTATCCAGCCGTAGCCGCATACCTGCTCCATGGTTTGGCCGGTATAGTCCAGCCAGCGTTGGTTGCACCAGTCGGTTGCGCCTTCAGTAGTATTGGTCCAGAGTAGGTCGGGCACCAGATTGGCTACCACCCGAAACTGCTCCTCCGACTGGCGCAGCGCGTCCTGCATGCGCTTACGGGGCGTTTCATCCCGAAACATCACGGCCACGCACCGCCGATGGGGCTCTGCCACCCGAAAGGCAAACACATCAAACCAACGGCGCAGGCTTCCTACCCATTGCTCATTGCGCCGGGGCTCCCCGGTGAGGGCAACGTGCTCGTACATTGCAAACCAATGCGGCTCCAGGGCCGGCACCAGCTCACTGATGCAGCGCCCCAGCACGTTTTGTAGCCCCGACTGCCGCTCAAAGGCCGGATTCGTGTCCAGAAAGCGGTAATCGACAGCCTTTCCCTGCTCGTCAAACAGTACTTCTATCACGCAGAAGCCTTCCTCAGTAGCCTGAAACAGCTCTTGGTATGTAGCCAGCGCCTCACGCAGTCCGGTTTGCGGAGGGTGGGCAGCTGGGGCCGGAGCATCTACGGGCTGCCAGTACACAACACACTGCGCGGGCTGCTGCCGACAGCTCAGGCGCAGCCATTGCTGGCAGTGCGGCAGAAAATAAGTTGCCTCCGGCAGCTGCTGGCCGGCCAGCAGCTGCCGCAGCGCCCGCAACAATTCCGGGGGTAGAGCGGCCGCGGGCACTTCGGGTAAGAGCTGCTGGATGAGTTGCCCGGCGGGCAAGCCCCACCACGCGGCCACCTGCCGGTTCAGGCGCAGGATACGGCCCTGTGCGTCCAGCACCAGCACTCCGCTGGGCAGCGAGTCCAGCAGCCAGTCGGCCGAAACGGGGGTAGCAGCCGAGGCGGCGGCGGGGGCGGCAGAGGAAGGACGGGCAGACATAGGTGACAAGGTACGGAACCACCATCGGGCAGCACCCGCGGCGGGAGTCAGTGGCAGGAGTCAGCGGGCGCGTCGAGAGAACTACGAGGTTGGCAGATGTTTTTCGCGCGGTGCCGGATAGGCCCGTAAGTTTGAGTTGTTCTTCTTGTCCTGCCACTTCGGTAGTGGCTTTATATTTTTCTTCTCCATGAAAAAGCTGCTGATTACCTTCCTCGTACTTGGTGCCATACTCACCACTGCCCCGCTGGCTCAGGCTCAAACGGAACCCGTTAAGAAAGTAAAGGTTAAGAAAGAGAAAGCCAAGGTGAAGCCTGCCGAAGGGGAGCAGCCCGCCGGCCAAGGCCGCAGCGGCCGCGGCAACCGCATGGCTGCGCTGGCTCAGGAGCTCAACCTCACACCCGAGCAGCAAACCCAGGTAACGGCCATCTGGCAGGAGCAGATGCAGGCCATGCAAACCGCCCGTGCCAACAACCAAAGCGGCGACCGGGCTGCCCTGCGCCAGCAGATGCAAACCCAGCGCGCCGCCACCGATGCCAAGCTGAAAGAGGTGCTCACGGCCGAGCAGTACCAGAAATACCAGATGAAACAGCAGGAACGGCTGCAACGCCCGGCCCCCGGCACCAACCAGTAATTCCGGCTAATCTGCCACGCCGGTCCCGAGCCGTTATGCTCCCGGGGCGTAACGGTTCAGGGGCATTGAGCCTTTTTCGGGCCGTTTCTGTACGCAACGCCTCTTTGCTTTCCCGCATGGTTTTTTCCTTCCCCCGAGTTACCCGTGAGCAGGTGTTACGCGTGATTGTGCACGTGGCGGCCTGGGTAGCCGTGGCAGCGTTGCCCCGGCTGCTGTCGGAAAATCCGCCACCGTTTCGGGTGCGCAATTTGCTGCTGCCGCTCATGGTGGCCGGGTATTTCTACCTGAACTATTACGTGCTGGTACCCCGGCTTTTCGCCCGGAAGAAGTTTGCGCTGTACTTTCTGGCGGCGGCCGGCCTGCTGGCCCTGGTGTACCTGCCCATGCTGCTGCGCATGGCCGGCCTGCTGGGCCATCATGTGCACCACCGGTTGCCCCCGGGTGCTATGCACTACTCCCGCCCGCCCCAGGGGCTGTGGCTGCTGGGGGTGCTGGCCTGGATTATCAGTACCGGTATGCGCATCACCGGCGAGTGGTTTACCACGGAGCAGGCCCGGCAGGACCTGGCTAACAAGCAGCTCACGGCCGAGCTGGCCTTTCTGAAGTCGCAGGTGAGCCCGCACTTCCTGTTCAACACGCTCAACAACATCTACTCCCTGGCCCACCTCAAATCCGACGACACGCCCGCGGCCATCCTCAAGCTCTCCCAGCTCATGCGCTACATGCTGTACGAGTCGGAGGCGGCGCGGGTGCCGCTGCTGCGGGAGGTGGAGTACCTGCGCAACTACATAGACCTGCAGCGCCTGCGCCTCGATGACGAGCAGGTGCACATTCGCTTCACGGTGGATGGGGAGCTGACCGGGGCCCTGATTGAGCCCATGCTGCTGATTCCCTTCGTGGAAAACGCTTTTAAGCACGGGGTCAGTGGCCGCCATTTTTCCCGCATTGCCGTTGATATTATCGTGCGGGAGAGCCGGCTGCTGTTTACGGTGCAGAACTCGCGCTTTGCCCCTACCGGCACCCTCGACCCCAACTCGGGCATTGGCCTGCCCAACGTGCGCCAGCGCCTGCACCTGCTTTACCCCGATGGCCGCCACCAACTGCTGCTGGAGGAAACCTCCGACGAATTTATCATCGAACTAACCCTGACTCTGGCCTATGCTCCGGTGCCTGCTCGTGGATGACGAACCCCTGGCCCTGCGCCTGCTCAGCGCCTACGTGGAGCGCGTGCCCTTTCTGGAGTTGGTGGGCACCTGCCGCAGCGCCCTCGATGCCCTCACAGTGCTGCAGCGCGAGCCGGTAGACGTGCTGTTTCTGGACATCCAGATGCCCGACCTCACGGGCGTGGAGTTTGTGCGCAGCATGCAGCCCCAGGCCCTGGTGATCTTCACCACCGCTTATGAGAACTACGCGCTGGAGGGCTTCAACCTGAATGCCGTGGATTACCTGGTGAAGCCCATTGCCTTTGAGCGGTTTCTGCAGGCGGCCCAGCGCGCCCAGGACCGCCTGGCCCCCCGCCCGACCGAACCGGCCCCGCTGCCCCCGCCCGTTGCGCCCACCCCCGCCGCCGACGACTACCTCTTTGTGAAAGCCGACTACCACACCCAACGCCTGAACCTGCGCGACATCCGGTACCTGGAAGGCCTCAAAGACTACATCAAGATTTACGCCGGCGGCAAGCCTATTCTGACGCTTAACTCCCTGAAAGCCTTTGAAGACCGCCTGCCCAGCCCCGATTTTGTGCGTGTACACCGCTCCTACATTGTGGCCCTGGCCCATATCGATTCCATCCGCAAAAACCGCATTTATATGGGCGAGGCCATCATTCCCATCGGCGAATCGTACGCTGAGGCGTTCTTCAAGCTGATTGAGGAGCGGAATATGCACTAGCGGCCCTGGGCAAGGTAAGTACATACGGGAAAACCCGATTTCTGCTCCGGAGGGCCAACCTACCGGAAAGCCGTTGCGTTGAGCGGAAACCGTATGCCCTGCCTTGCCTCTTCCGTCCGCTACAGCATCAGCCTGCCCAACGGCCACCGTTTTCCCATTGCTAAGTACGCCCTCATTCAGGAGCAGCTGCTCTGGCAGGGTATTGCCGCTCCCGAAGATTTCTATGACCCGGGCCTGGCCGCCGAGGAAGATATTCTGCGGGTGCATTCCGCCGAATACTGGCACCGGGTGCGCGACCTGCAGCTCTCGGCCGCCGAGGTACGCCGCCTGGGATTGCCGCAAAGCCCGGAGCTGGTGCGCCGCTCCCTGAGCAGCGTGGCCGGCACCGTAGAATCGGCGAAGCGGGCGTTGCGGGACGGCATTGGGCTGAGTCTGGCCGGGGGCACCCACCACGCCTTCCGGGACCGGGGCGAAGGATTCTGCGTGCTCAACGATATTGCCGTGGCTGCCGCCCACCTGCTGCATCACGGCCTGGCCCGGCAGGTGCTGGTAGTGGACCTGGACGTACACCAGGGCGACGGCACGGCCAGTATTTTCCGGGACGAGCCCCGCGTGTTCACCTTCAGCATGCACGCCGGCGCCAACTATCCGCTGCGCAAGGAGCAGTCAGACCTGGATATTCCGCTGGAACTGGGCACCGGTGATGCTACGTATCTGCAGATTTTGCGCGAAACGCTGCCCCGGCTGCTGACAGAAATACGGCCCGACTTCATCTTCTACCAGGCCGGGGTAGATGTACTGAGCACCGACAAGCTGGGCAAGCTGGCCCTCACCCAACCCGGCTGCCGCCAACGCGACGAGTACGTGCTGAGCCTGTGCCGTGCAGCCGGCCTGCCCGTAGCCGTGAGCATGGGCGGCGGCTACTCCGAGCAGCTCCGCGACATTGTGGATGCCCACTGCAACACGTTCCGGGTGGCGTATGAGCTGTTTGGGTAGATAGTTGGGTGGTTGGGTGGTTGGGTGGATAAAGAAAATAAGTTTTTCATCCTCGTTTGATGACCGACCTGCTCGGAATGTCAGCACCAACCACCCAACCACCTAACCACCCAACCACCCAACTACCCATCCACCTAACCACCAACCACCTACCTTTGTCGGTATGAATCTGCACAACCCGCTCACTGACCTACCCGCCGCCAACCAGCTGCCCACCCCTACCCCGGCTGAAGCGCCAGGCACCCCGGCGCAGCAGGCATTTCGGGAAGCAGTGGCGCAAGTGGAAGGGTTGCGGCAGCGGCTGCAGGAGCTACGCGGGGAGCAGGCTGAGGCCCGCCGCCGTTACTGGCAGCAGGTAGGCCCCGCCGCGCAGGCAGTGGTGCAGGCCCGGGAGGCGTTATTCGGCCCGCTGGAAAACGCCCTGCTGCTCGGCTACTTCAGTCGCTTGGAGGAACAGCAGATTACGGCCCTGATTGTGGGTAATGCACGGGCTCTGCAGGACCGTTTCGGGGAGGATGCAGCCGAGATGCTGCGCAAGTACGCCCCGCGTCGTCGGGTAGATGCGGACGACGAGCAGCCCCCGATGAACACCACCGAGCCCGTCGCGGAACCTCTTGACCCCACCCTATCACCCCACGAGCAGGCCGCCGCAGCGGCCCGGGCCCGACGCAAAACCAGGCAGCAGAAAGCGGAGGAAGCCGCCGCCCAAACGGCCCGCGCCGCCGAGCAGCAGCTGCTTGGCAACACCAAAGACCTGTACCGGCAGTTGGCGCGCGCCCATCATCCCGACCTGGCCCGCGACGAGGCAACCCAACAGCACCGCACCCAGCTGATGCAGCGCATCACGGAGGCCTACGAAACCAACGACCTGTACACCCTGCTCCAGCTGCTCTCCGATACTACGCCCACCGCTACCACCGATGATACTCTCCTGGTGCGTTACACCCAGGCGCTGCAGCAACAGCAGCAGGAGCTTAAGCAACAGCTCAACGAGCTGAAATACGGCGACAATGGCTTCAGCGGCAGCACTGGCAAAAAGCGGGAGCAGGAAATCCGGGTAATAAAGCGTCACCTCCGCGCCGAGGCCGAATACCTGGCGCACGTGCTGCGCATCCTGCCCGAGCCCACCCACCTGCGGGAGTTGCTGCGGGAGCTGGCGGCCGAAGGGCATACTTCTATCTAACCACCCACGGAAAGGCCGGGAAGCAGTTTGCTTCCCGGCCTTTCTGCGGATATCATGCCGCGTGGGTTAAGCAACCGTGGTTGCCGGGCGGCGTAGCCACAACACTACCAGCAACAGCGCCAGCAGCACCATAGCGGGTACCCCATTCGTCAGGCCCCCCGGTATTTTAGTAGCGTGCATTATCACTGCCCCAATCATGATGAGGAGAAGGCCGGCCGCTGCCAACCGCACAAAGCGCGGAATGAGCAGGCCAATGCCGCCCACTACTTCGCCGATGGCCACCATGTACGCCAGCACCGCAGGCATGCCCAACTGGCCAAACATGCCCACGGTACCGGGCATATCCAGGAGCTTGCGCCCACCGGAGGCAATAAACGCCAGGGCCAGCAGCCCCTGCAGAATCCAGGCAATGATGTTGCGGGTAGAAGCGGACATACTCAAACAGGTTGGGAGAGTGAAAGAAAGACTTCTGCAACGACCACACGAGTAAAAGGCCGCTGCATGGGGTGATTAACGCCCACGGGCAGCAAATGTTCCGGTGCGCGTACCAGCCCTTACCCTATCGGCCCCCACCTCTCTCAAGCCAGAAACGCCACTACCTGCTGCAACACGGCCGGGTCGCGCATGATGCGGTTGTGACCCAGCCCGGTAGTCGCTTGAAATGCCAGCCCCGGCCAGCTGGCGACAATTTCCCGGGCTTCGGCAAACGGGATACTCTCATCCTGCTCATCGTGCAGCAACAGGGCGCGGCCGGCCGGAAACCGATGACCTACCTGAATCAGGCTGAAACTCTCGGCGTTGCGGCCGTGCTGCTGCTGTACGTGGCGGTCCATGCGCTGCACCACAGCGGCAGGCAGCTGCAGCAGCCCGGCGAAGCGGCGGGCCACGGCGGTAGTGCTGCCGGGCACGGCCAGCAGCACCAGCCGGGGCAGCTGCCCGCCGGTAGCCTGGTTGAAATGCACCGGCACGCCTACCGTAGCCGCCCCGCCAAAGGAATGCGCCACGACTGCGTGTAGTTCACCCAGGGTATCTCCCACGGCCTGCACGGCCTGGGCAAAGGCTGGCAGCGTGGTACGGGTGCCCGAGGACGCTCCGTGGGCCGGTCCATCCAGTGCCACTACCCGAAACCCAGCCGCTGCCAGCGCCTGCGCGGCCACACCCCAGAAGCTGGCCCGGTGCTCCCACCCATGCACCAGCAGCACGGTGCGCGCGCCGGTCGGGTTCCACTCGTAGGCCCGTACCTGCCCGCCGCTCACGGTTACCGCAAACGGCCGGGCCTCGCGTAAAGCTGCCGTTTCCCAAGACTTGATGGGGAGTTTACGAGGCGTGGTGAACAGGTTCCAGGCCCGGGCAAAAGCCCACTCAGTGGAAAGGGCACCTAGCACCCGAAATTTCAGGCGCAGCAGGGCCAGTCCGGGCGGTAGGCGGGGCGTTGGTGCAGGGGAAACAGGGAGAGTCATCCGGCAAATATCGGCCCGCGTGTTCTGGCGTAATCTATGTACCCACTTTTTTTCCTGTACCCCTCATCCAAAAGCTCGGCCGTTTCGTATTTTCGCTGACCCCTCCGGGCATTTCTGCTTTCCTCCACATGCTACTGACGCTACACGATATTCGGGCCCAGTTTGCTCCCGAATACGCGCTCCTGCGGTTTCAGTGGCAACCCGCCGACGCCGCTTTCCCGCGGTTTCAGCTGAGTATGAGCGCTGTGGCCCAGCTCGTTGAGTACGGAGTAGTGCGGTCAGTAGTACTGGATTTGCACGATTTGCCGCCCCTTAGCCTGAGTGACCAGTTGTGGCTGGCTACCCAGTGGCTGGGCCGGGTGTCGGTGCCAGCCGTGGAGCGGGTGGCACTGGTATTACCTGCCAGCAACGTGTACAACAACATGGTGGTTGAGAGCCTGTTGTATGCCGGCCGCACCTTCATCCGCTACGAGGTGCAGTTCTTCAGCAACGTAGCCGGTGCCCTCGACTGGATGCTGGAATATGCCCCCCAAGGTGCCCAGGTAGTGCTGGAGCAGGAATGGGAAACGCAGTTGGTGGCCTTATCCGCTGATTCCTGATTCAGGGAGAACACACTCCGGCCTGATAAAGCGGGAATGTCACGACTTCTCTACCTTTGCCCGGCCGCCCGGCTTCGGCCGGTGTACGCGCCATGCGGCACTGCGCCGACGGCTTCCCCGTGGCCTACAGCCCGGGGCAGCCTCTTCAACCGTCATATCGTGAACCAGATTACCATGGACACTTCCACTTCCTCTATCCCGGCCATGACGCTGCAGCTGGGCCAGTATCAGGCTGCTGTAGAGACGAAACTCCAGGATTTCAACGCTAAAAACTTTACCGCCGGCTTCTGGCAGAAACAGGCCGACCTGTGGGTGCAGGACGCGGAGGCCCAGCAGAGCCTGCGCAGCTTTATGGGCTGGCTGCGCGTAGCCGAAACCATGTTACCCCGCGTAGGCGAAATCGAAGAATTTGCGCAGGAAGTACGCGCCGCCGGTTTTAAGCATGTGGTAGTAATGGGCATGGGCGGTAGCACCATGACGCCCATCGTGTTCAAGCAGGCATTCGAGAAAAGCGCCGACGGCCTGCCCCTGCTGGTGCTGGACACCACCAACCCCGGCTCGGTACGCGAGATTGAAGAAGCCGTTTCCCTGCCTGAAACCCTGTTTGTGGTGGCCAGCAAATCGGGCACTACGGCCGAGCCGTTGGCCTTTGGCGACTATTTCTACGCTCGCCTCCAGGAACTGAAGGGCGACAAGGCCGGCGAAAACTTCGTGGCTATTACCGACCCGGGCTCCAAGTTCGTCACCCAGGCTACCAACGAGGGCTACCGCCGGATCTTCCTCAACTTTGCCGAAGTGGGCGGCCGGTTCTCGGCTCTCTCCTACTTTGGGCTGGTACCCGCCGCCCTGTACGGCATCAATATCCAGACCCTGCTGGAGCGCGCCATTGCCATGATGCGCGCCGCCGGCTCGGAGGGTGCCGTGGCCCACAACCCCGGTCTGGAGCTGGGCGTGGCCCTGGGTGTACTGGCCCAGCAGGGCCGCGACAAGCTCACGCTGGTAGTGCCCGAACACCTCACCGACCTGGGCCTGTGGCTGGAGCAGCTGATTGCGGAAAGTACGGGCAAGGAGGATAAGGGTATTCTGCCCGTGGCCGGCGACCCGCTGGGCACGCCCGAGGTGTACGGCCCGGACCGGGTATTCGTGTACGTGGGCTACGAGAATCAGCCGGACGCCGAAAACCGCCGCAAAGTAGCCGCGCTGCAGGCGGCCGGCCATCCAGTCATCACCATTCTGATGCGCGACGCCCTGGACCTGGGAGCCGAGTTTTTCCGCTGGGAAGTAGCCACGGCCGTAGCCAGTGCCGTGCTCGAAATCAACCCCTTCGATCAGCCCAACGTGCAGGCCGCCAAAACCGCCACCGACCAGCTGATGAAGGTAGTAGTGGAGCGGGGCTCTCTGCCCCAGACCAGTGCCCCGGTGCTAACGGAAAACGGCCTGAGCTACTACACCAGCGTAGCCGGCTCTACGGCCACGGCTGCCGATGTACTGAAAGCTTTCTTCGGGCAGGCCGGCACCGATAACTTCCTCTGCATTCAGGCGTATCTGATGGAAACGCCGGCCCTGAACGCGGAGCTGGACGAGCTGCGCCGGCTGGTGCAGCAGCGCCTGCACATTGCCACGGCCGCCGGCTACGGTCCCCGTTTCCTGCACTCCACCGGCCAGTACCACAAGGGCGGCCCCAACACCGGCCTGTTCCTGCAGCTCACCACCGACCACGCCCAGGACTTGCCCCTGCCCGGCCGCCCCTACACCTTCGGCACTTTCCAGAATGCCCAGGCCGCCGGCGACCTGGAAGCCCTGCACACAGCGGGCCGCCGCACCCTACGCGTGCACCTGGGCTCCGTGGGCGGAGAAGCCGGCGTTGCGCAACTACTACAGGACTTGAAAAAGGCATTGGCGTAAACCACGGCTGTGGCTGATAGTACGGATAGCCCAGATCCGTGCATGGCCAGCGTTGCATTCAACACCCAAACAGCCCCCTCATGCGAGGGGGCTGTTTTGTTAGGTGGTACAGCCACTGAGCTCAACTTTGCTGGCAGCGCTACCAGACCGAATCTGCGGGATCCGCGCCATCTGTACCATCTGTGATTTTAGCGCCCGAAGTCGTCCTGCACGCGCACGATGTCGTCTTCGTCGGAGGGGTGGGCGGCGTCGGTGTGCTGCCAGATTTCGGCAATCTGCCCCCACCCGTCGAGGCCAACGAGGCGGTGCCGCTCGCTCTGCTGCAGCGTGAGTTGCTCGCCCGGGCCGTAGGTTTTCAGGGGACCTTCGTCGTCGGTGGCGCTGGTAATGACGCCTACCGTGCCGCTCACCACGCGCCATATTTCAGCCCGGCGGTGGTGGTACTGCCAGCTCAGGCGCTTGTGCGGAGCTACCAGCAGAATCTTAGGACTGAGCTTACCCGAAATCCGTAGCTCATCCACTGCCAGTCCATCAAAATACTGGTTGGCAAACTGTTGGGCCTGGTTTTCATCCAGCACAAAAAAGCCGCCCCAGGGCCGGGCCTCGTCTTGGTGTTCAATACGGAACCCCTGTTGCTGCAGCTGTTGCCTGAGTTGTGAGAACAGGGAGGATTTAGAAAAATCGGCAGTCATTGGTGGTATTGATAAGAGGCAGAGGCTGGCTGAAAGCATACCCGGCAGGCGAACTGCGGGGGCTCACTTTCCGGGATGGCAAAGTAGTGAATTGAGGCATTGCGGTGTACTGCCCAGGTACAAATATGTGGCAAAGGATATCTAAGCTCGGCCGGCGTGCGTACTGGCTGTATCCGTTCATCTACCTCCCGAACTCATGAAAAAAGTAGCCGCTGGGGTTCACCAGCTCACCATTCAGCGCTTCGTGAATGTATATTTTGTGGAAACCGGTACGCCCGGCGAGTGGGTGCTGGTGGATACTGGCCTGCCCGGCTCCGAGAAAAGCATCATTGCCGCCGCCGACGCAATTTTTTATCCCGGCACCCATCCGGAGGCCATTATTCTGACCCACGGGCACATGGACCACTCCGGCTCGGCACAGGCCCTGGCCGAACACTGGAAAGTACCTGTGCTGGCCCACCCGTTGGAGCTGCCTTTCCTTACGGCCAAGGCCGTGTATCCGCCTGCCGATCCTACTGTGGCCGGTGGTGGCTCTCTGGCTTTCGTATCCCGGTTTTTCCCGCCCCAGTCGTTTCAGCTCAGCGACTACGTGCAGCAGCTACCCGCCAACGACCTGGACCCGCCTTTCCTGCCTGACTGGCGGTGGCAGCACGTACCGGGCCACGCTCCCGGCCAGATTGCCCTGTTCCGGGAGAAGGACCGCACGCTACTGGCCGGCGACGCCTTTGCCACGGCCAACCACGAGTCGGTACCGGAATTGCTGCTTCAGCGGCCGGAAATCAGCATTGCCGGCGCTCCATTCAACTACAACTGGCAGCAGGTAGGCGAGTCGATAAGGGCGCTGGCGGCCCTGCAGCCCGCCGCCATTGGATGCGGCCACGGCCCGGCCGTATCGGGTGAAAAGCACACGGCGCAACTGCAGAAGCTGGCCGATGAATTTACAGTGCCCGCCCACGGCCGCTACGTGAGCACGCCCGCCCGCACCGACGAAAACGGTGTGGCGTATCTTCCCCCGGCCCCGCACGACCCCATCCGGACAAAGTTTGCCGTAGCCGCCGCGGGCCTGGGGGCCTTAGTGGGTGCAGCAGTGCTCATCAAGCGTTACAAAACCCACAAGCAAAACGAATATCCCCGGCCCGTGGCGGCTGAGCCCAAGCGGGAGCGCACGGAAGAAGTCGTTCGGTAGCCGAAAAATAAGTTGATGCCCCGCCACATGCGGCCCTGGCTCCGGCAGCCAGGGCCGCATGCTACGTTTTATCAGGGCGTATCACTCAACCGAAGCCGGGGCTATCGGCACCGTGTCGGCGGGTTGTTTCACGGAAATACTGCCGTGCACTGTACTCGCTTTAAGCTGGGCCCCACCTTTGCCCAACGTGGCGGCCAGGTTGTGCGGCAGTACGCTTTTGCGTTTGGTATTCAGTTCGGCGCTAACCTTGCCGTGGGTAGTGCGGGCCAGGATGGTGGCCGCATACACGGCTGGCAGCTGCCAGTCGATGCTGCCATTTACCGTGCTTACCTCCAGTCCCGGGCCACTCCATGCCGGGCCGGTGAGCTGCAGCGTCAGGCTACCGTTGGTAGTCTGGCCGCGCACGTCCCCATTTACGTTGCGCAGCACCAGGGAACCATTGGTGGTGGCCAGGCGCAGCGTGCCGGTTACGTTATCAAGGGTGATGCTGCCGTTCGTGGCCTTCAGCTCCAGATTGGTGGTGGCGGGTACCAGCACCTCAAAATCCGCTGCCCAGCCATCCAGCGACTCGTTGGCCCGGCCGGCACGGAGCATGTTGTTCTGGGTGCTGATTTTGACAGCGGCCACCAAGGCTTTGGCATCGGTCAGGGCCGCCGCACGGGCCGTTACCAAGGCGCGCACTTTCACGCCAGCACCATTCCAGCCGCGTACAACAATGCTGCCGTTGGTGCGGGCATCCACGGTGAGGGTGCTGCCGATGGCCGGCGCGGGTATTGTCAGGTCCCGGGTTTCGCAGTATTGTTTTTGTAGCGCCGTGCTGGCAGTCGGGACCGGACACGTTAGGCTGAGCGCCGGGGCCTGCTGGGCGGCCAGCGGCAGAGCCCCCAGCACCAGGCCCGATATAAGTACAGGAAGTTTCATACAATCAAAGGAAAAAACGAATACGCCACAGGACGCAGAAAGCACTCCGATAGCCGCACTACGCCGTCAGATTACATGTCGCACTGTAGGCCTCAGACCTCCAGCCCGGCCGCGACACCGGTCAGATACGCCGCAACGATGGTGGCCGCCAGCCGGGCGGTTTGGTTGTCCCGGTCGAAAACGGGGTTGAATTCCACTACTTCAAACAGGAGCACGTCGGGCTCCTTGCCGGCCAGGAAAGCCGCTTCAACGGCCTGCCGGGGCGTAAATCCCTCGGCACTGGGGGCACTCACGGCGGGAGCATAGGCCTCGGCGCACCCGTCTATGTCGAAGCTCACGAATGCAGGCCCCTCAGCAGTGGCGTGGCGCAGGGCCCGGCTCATATACTCGGGCATACCGTCCTGCTGCACGTGGGCCAGGGGCACAATGCGGGCCTGCTGCTGGTGCAGGAAATCAATATCCTCCCACGTGTTCAGGTTGGAGTGCAGCCCGATTTCGGTGAAGCGCGGGCCCGCTAATACTTCCTCCCGCAGCAGCTTCCCGAAAGGCGTACCACTGCTGAGCACCCCTGGCCGGTCCTTCACATCGGCGTGGGCATCCAGGTTGATGCCGCCCACGGCCGCCCCACCGGTGGCATCCCGCAGGCCCCGTACGGTGCTGTACGAGCCATCGTGGGAGCCACCCAGTACCACCACGCGCGGATACTCTGTCAGCAGCCGAGCCAGTTCACTCCGGATGGTCTGGTGATTGGTAGCGTGGTCGGGGTGGTGCAGGCCAAGGTTACCGGCATCGGCAATGCGCAAGCCGTCGAGTCGCACATTATGCTCCAGGTTGTACGTTTTGTGGTGGCGGCGCAATTCCCGCCGAATGGCGTCCGGCGCTCCGGCGGCCCCGGCCCGGCCGCCCTCCAGCACCGTCCCGAAATCCAGGGGTAGCCCAACCAGACACACGTCTGCTTCGGGTAATTCAGCCACTGGCCGGATTAATTCGCGTATAAAGGTGGGCATGCTCAAATGTAGCGGGAAATTGCCCGATCAACGCCCTACCCACAGACTGTACCGGCCCTAGCTCGTCAATAATATTATGAAATTGCTATTTTTACTTATTGTTCGCACAGTGCACGGCACACCCGCTTATGCTCCTTGATACTCCCACCCTCACTATCAGCCACAACGCCCCCGCGGGGATGCTGTGGGTTCACTGGATAGGGAATCATGATGCCGCTTCGGTGCGGCAGGGCTGCGCGCAGTTGCTGTCCTGTGCTTCCCAAACGCATAGCCACAAGCTACTCAATGACAGCAGCGAGGCATTTGGGGAATGGTGGCCCGCCGCCGAGTGGATCGGGCGTGAATTTATACCTCAGCTCGTAACAACTGGTGTTCAGGCCATTGCCTGGATAAATTCCATGGACTGGCCTTCCCGCTACGGGGTAGCCTCTACTATGCAGCATGTGCAAGGCCTGCAGGTGCAACTTTTCGATTTCGATCAGCAGGAGAAGGCCCAACAATGGCTGCTGGCATTTCAGGTTTGAAGGGGCCCGGTCTGCCGCGTATCTTGCCCGCATGAAACGCTGCATTCCGGTCCTGGCCGTGCTGACGTACCAGGCCGCATTTGGTCAGGCCCGCGTTAGCCCCTCTTTTTTTACCACGTACACCTACCAGTCGTACGCCATTCTGGATAAGGCCAGCAGCCCTACGCCCCTGGCGGCGAAGGGCGTGAGCGGCACCCTGCAGCTCCGCCCCGATGGCACCTACCAGAAGCGCCTAACCTTGGCGGGCAACGGCACAACCATGCGCTTCGACCAGGACGGCCGTTTCACATTTGCCGCCGACAGCATCCGCTTCAGCTACCGCAAAAACGGCCAGCCTCGTACTGACCGAGGCACCTTCCGGCTACGCAACGGGCTGCTGACGATTACCATTACCGGATTTCCGGCCGGCAACCAGAGTATATACACTCTGCGGGCGCAGTAACGGGTTCACGCAGTGATAAAGCGCTCAGAGCTTGTGCTACTGACAACGGCCGGCACACTCCTGCTCACGACTGCCGGCGGAGTTTGGCTGGGTGCGGGACCTGCGTTATCGGTCCTTTATGTGTGTATTCTCTTGCTGCTGCCACCGGTGTTTTGGTGTGCCCTGTGGTGTACAAGCCGAGTTGCAAGCCCGCCACTCCTTGGCGTACTGCTTGGCGGGGCTCTCTGCCAAAGTAGCTTGTTTCTCCTGGCATGGCTGCTTTTTCAGCGACCAGGACTTTTTCACATCCTGCTCACTACTCCACCGTTGACAGCCTTGCTGCTGCTGCCGTTCTGGGGCGGATTGCTACTTTCCTGCTGGCTACTGGGCGGGTTCGCGCGTCGGAAAGCAAGGCTTTAGCATCCCCCTTCTCCAGATTCCCGCGTTGCGCCCGGCCGGGGTTTCTGCTAACTTGCGGCCCCTTGCGGCCCCACCCCGCCGCAGGGCTCACTCACTGTTTCACAACTTTACCAATTCACTGATAGATGGGACGCGCGTTTGAATTCCGCAAAGGCCGCAAAATGAAGCGCTGGGACCGGATGTCCAAAGACTTTACCCGTATCGGCCGGGAAATTGTAATGGCCGTGAAGGAATCGGGTGCCAACCCCGATACCAACTCCCGCCTGCGCACCGCCATGCAGAACGCCAAGGGCGTGAACATGCCCAAGGACCGGGTGGAAGCCGCCATCAAGCGCGCCAGCAGCAAGGAGGAAAAAGATTACCAGGAAGTGGTGTACGAGGGCTACGCGCCCCACGGCGTGGCCATTGTTATTGAAACCGCCACCGACAACCCTACCCGCACCGTAGCCAACGTGCGCATGTACTTCAACCGGGGCAATGGGGCTCTGGGCACCGCCGGCTCCTCCGATTACACCTTCACCCGCAAGGGCGTGTTCAAGCTGGCCGCCGAAGGCCTGGACCTGGACGAGCTGGAGCTGGAGCTGATTGACGCCGGCGCCGAGGACGTGTACGCCGACCAGGAGGAAGACGAGCACGGCAACGAGAAGCACTACATCGTGGTGGAAACCGCCTTCACCGATTTCGGCCAGATGCAGAAGGCCCTGGAAGAAAAAGGCCTGAACGTAGTATCGGCCCAGCTGCAGCGCGTGCCCAACACCACCGTGCACCTCGAAGGCGACCAGCTGGAGGAAGTGATGAACCTGATTGAGAAGTTCGAAGAGGACGACGACGTGCAGGCCGTGTACCACACGCTCGGCTAAATCACGGATTTAAACGAATCTTCCGGATTTCACGGATTTTGTAGACGATTTGAACGCAAGCGGGCCGCTCCGGATAGAGTGGCCCGCTTCGCGTTTGGTGGTGGCGGCGAAGTTGGGTAGGTTTAGTTTTTCCACTGCTGCCCCCACTCCCGTGTTCCGTCAACTCCTTTGCGCCGGCCTGCTCCTGACGGGCCTGCTGGCCGCCTGCTCCGGCCCCGCCCCTACCGAAACCGGCTCTGCCGAAACGCCCAGCCTCCGCAGCTACTTCCCCGCCCCCGACACCACGCAGCTGCAGACCGGTGGCGTGCAGATGGTGGCCATCAGCACGCCCAAGGGCAGGTTCAACGTCTGGACCAAGCGCATCGGCCACAACCCGCGGCTGAAGCTGCTGCTGCTCAATGGCGGGCCGGGCGCCACGCACGAGTACTTTGAGTGCATGGAAAGCTTCCTGCCCCGCGAGGGCGTGGAAATCATCTACTACGACCAGCTCGGCTGCGGCAACTCCGACAACCCCAAGGACACCAGCATGTGGAGTCTGCCGCGCTACGTGGAGGAAGTGGAGCAGGTGCGCCAGGCCCTGCAGCTGGACAGCAGCAACTTCGTGCTGCTGGGCCACAGCTGGGGCGGCATTCTGGCCGCCGAGTACGCCCTCAAGTACCAGCAGCATCTCAAGGGCCTCGTCATCAGCAACATGATGATGAGTGTGCCCGACTACGGGAAGTACGCGGAAGAGGTGCTGGCCCCGCAGTTCAAGCCCGAGGTGCTCAGGGAAATCCGGGCCATTGAGGCGCGCAAGGATTTCCAGAACCCGCGCTACATGGAGCTGCTGCTGCCCAACTTCTATGCCGAGCACATCCTGCGCCGTCCGCCCGCCGAGTGGCCCGAGCCCGTGAACCGCTCTTTTGCCAAAATGAACCAGTCGCTGTACGTGACCATGCAGGGGCCCAGCGAGTTTGGCGTATCGGGCAAGCTGCTGCACTGGAACCGCGTGCCCGACCTGCCGAAGCTGCGCGTGCCGGTGCTCAGCATCGGCGGCCGGTACGATACCATGGACCCCGCGCACATGCGCATGGTGGCCCAAAAGGTGCAGCACGGCACCGCCCTCATCTGCCCCAACGGCTCGCACATGAGCTTCTACGACGACCAACCCACCTACATGCGCGGCCTCATTACCTGGCTGAAAGGTGTGGACCGGGGCGAGAAGACGGTGAAGCTGTAAAGCCGGCGGAAACACCCATCGATAACGAAAGTACAACTACTGGCTGCATGGCTTTTACCTTGTCTTACTGCGACCCCCTACACCCCAAAGCCCGGCAACTCGGTGCGGCGGAGCCAGAGCAGATTCTGGAGTTTTTCCGGCAGGTGCCGTGGGAAGCAGAACTCCCCAAACTGACCGTTACTCCCCCTGACGAAGTGCATTGGTCGGCTTCCGTTGAGGTGAAGAACACTGTGACGCAGGAGGCCGTTTGTATTTCGGCAGTGGGCGAACCGGCGGATTACGCATTCCACGTGTTCTACATCCGTCCCAAACGCATCCGACGTTTCTGGGGATTGTACACTGAGCAGCAGCCGGCCTACATGTCGGAACTGCTGGAGCAGCCCGTTGACCGGGCGGTACATATCCTGCACACGCTGCTGCGTAACGACTCTGCCCAACTGGAAAGCTTGTTTGGCTGATACGGGTCAACTCGCGCTTTCCCCCGACCTTTGCCCCATGACCTTTCCCTACCGCCCGCTGTTTCTGTTCGAAGCCGACACGGCCACCATTTTTGAAATCAAGCGTCTGGATATCCAGAGCCAGAACCCCGGCCACCTGTACTTCTGGCTGTATTTCGACCACGCCAGCGGCCAACTCAGCCAGCTGAATTTCGAGTCGATGACGACGGAAGCGGGGGAGCACCTGCGCGAATTCACGCAGGGCCGGCTGCAGTTTAACGCTACCGCCGGCACGTTTGCGCCCGCCAGTGGTGAACCGGCCCTGGCCTTACGTACCGTTACGCCGCCCGTGCTGCCGGCGGCGCTGGAAACGGCGCTGTTTGCGTTTTTTGCCTAAACCCCGGGCCGGGCGTACGGCCGGCCGCCGCTTATGCCGTATCTTTGCAGGCTGCCGACCCTTCAGGGGGCCGGCAGCCTGTTTTTTACCTGCCTGCCCAAGTGCCTCAGCACCAAGCGCCAGGCCCTAAGCACTCAACCCATGGCAACCCGACTCAATAAATACATCAGCGAAAGTGGCATCTGCTCCCGTCGGGAAGCCGACCGCCACATCGAGCAGGGCAACGTGTTCGTGAACGGCAAGCGGGGCAACATCGGCGACCAGGTGACGCGCAAGGACCGGGTGGTGGTGAACGGCAACCTCATTGAGCCCCGCGCCGAGGAAGATGCCGTGTACATTGCCTACAACAAGCCCCCCGGCATCATTGCCACCACCGATACCGGCATCAAGGACAACATCGTGCGGGCCATCAAGCACTCGGTGCGCATCTTCCCCATCGGCCGCCTGGATAAGGAGTCGCAGGGCCTGATTCTGCTGACCAGCAACGGCGACATCGTCAACAAGATCCTGCGCGCCGGCAACCAGCACGAGAAGGAGTACATTGTGATGGTGGATAAGCCCATCAACGAGCTGTTCATTGAGGGCATGGCCAGCGGCGTACCGCTGGGCGGGGTGATGACTAAGCCCTGCAAGGTGTCGAAGGAAACGCCCTACATCTTCCGCATTACGCTGGTACAGGGCCTCAACCGCCAGATCCGGCGCATGTGTGAGTACTTCGGCTACGAGGTGGTGCAGCTGGAGCGCATCCGGGTGATGAACATCAACGTGAAGGGCCTGGGCGTGGGCGAGTGGCGGGAGCTGCGCGAAAAGGAGCTGAAGGTGCTGTTTGAGATGATCAAAGACTCCAGCGGCACCGACGACGGCAGCAGCCCGCGCCGCCGCAAGCGCCCCTCCACCGCCGAGTTCTGGGCCGACCGCCCCGGTCGCCAGGGCGCTCCTAAGCCAGCCACGGCCCGCCCCAACCAGGAGCGGCCGGCCGGAGCCTGGGTAGAAAAGCCTACCCGCAAGAAGGTAGCCGCCATCCGGGCCGGCAAAGCCGCGGGCAAACCAGCTCCCAACCCCACCGAGCCGCCGCAGTGGCCCACCGGCCCCGGCCGGGCTGCCGGTGCCATGATCCGCCCTGACGGGCCCGGTTTCGGCAAAGCCAGCCGGCCGGCCGGCCCCCGCGGGCGCAGCACCGGCCCGGGCAAGGCACCGGCCGCGCCGCCCAAAGGCAAAAGCAGCACCCGCGGCTCGCGCGGGGCCAGCCGCCCCGGCAAGCGGTAACCGCCCTACCGGTCCTGTTTCGCCAGCAGCAGAGTCGGCCGCCTCACGTGAGGCGGCCGACTCTGCTGTTTTTCATCTGTCCGTACCAATGATTTATTCTTTTTCGAGGTCTGATTTTTCAGGTATTCCATTCGCTTCCTCTCCTACCCGACAGACTATCAAAACATCCTTTAAATCCATATCAAGAACATTTTTCCTTCAACCCAGGCACGTTTTGCGCGCTTCCCGGGGGAAAATACGTAATCCGTAAAAAGTCTGATTAGTCGAAATGCTGGCATCCTGAAAACGCGGCGGACCTGGCATGTTTGAGGCGTTGGACGAGGAAACGTCCGATTCACGTTTTAACCCTGTAGCGTTTACCATCATGAACACCACCAAACCGTCCAACGCCTTCATTGCCGCTTCCTGGTTTGCTTTGCTGGCCGGAATGGCTGCCTTCGTCATCGGCCTCTGGAACGCGCAGATGGCGCTCAACGAGAAGGGCTACTACTTCACGGTGCTGATGTACGGGCTGTTTTCGGGAATCTCCCTCCAGAAGTCGGTGCGCGACCAGCTGGAGGGCATTCCCGTAACGGGCATCTACTATGGGCTAAGCTGGTTTTCCACCATTTTGGCCATCGGTCTGCTGACGGTGGGCCTCTGGAACGCCACGCTGCTGTTGAGCGAAAAGGGCTTCTACGCCATGGCCTTCCTGCTGAGTCTGTTCGGGGCCATTGCCGTGCAGAAAAACACCCGCGACGCCAAGGCGGCTCCTGCATCGGAACCGGAAACAACGTTTCATAACTAGCAGCCGGCAGTAGCGCGAACTTTGTAGTTCGCGTCCCCGCGCCGTTCGATTTGCGTCCTCACGCCGCTCGAACGATTCCGCTGGCGCGGAGACGCGAACTACAAAGTTCGCGCTACTTTTAGCCATGAGCCTGACCCCGAAACAACAGATGCTGGCCGGCGAGCCGTACCTCGCCAACGACCCCGAGCTGGTAGCCGAGCGCCGGCGCACCAAGCAGCTCTGCCACCGCTACAACCAGGAGCCCGTGGACCTCAACCGGCCGGTGCTGGCCGAGCTGCTGGGCCGGGAAACCGACGCCCACATCGAAGCCCCGTTCCGCTGCGACTACGGCTACAACATCCAATTGGGCCGGAATTTCTACGCCAACTATAACCTCACAGTGCTCGACTGCGCCCCGGTCACTATCGGCGACAACGTGTTTGTGGCGCCCAACGTGGTGCTGAGCACGGCCGGGCATCCGGTGGAAGTGGAGCCGCGCATTGCCGGCTGGGAGTTTGCCCGCCCTATCACCATCGGGGACAACGTGTGGCTGGGCGCGGGCGTGCTGGTGCTGCCGGGCGTGACGATTGGCGCGGGCACAACCATCGGGGCCGGCAGCGTGGTCACGCGCGACATTCCGGCCGGCGTGGTGGCCGTGGGCAACCCCTGCCGGGTAATTCGGACGCTATGAACGGGGCTTCAACTGCTGCCAGCCGGTCGTTTCCGGAAGCACTGTCGGCGCTGTACGCCATATTTTCTCATCCGCGGCTGTCACAGCTGCCAGAAGCTTGCCCCTGCTGCATCACGGCCGCCGAAAACATAGTTTTATGTACGGTGCCCCTGGCCGACCTGTCGGAAGCGCAACTTCAGCGCTATGCGTTCAAGGCTATGACAACTTGGGGAAACACTACCGATTTCCGCTACTTTCTTCCTCGCCTCCTGGAACTATCGTTGCGGCCGGATGCGGACATTGAGAAAGAGACTGTGTTTTGTAAGCTGGAGCTTGCCGGTTGGACTTCCTGGCCGGCAGCGGAACAGGCCGCCATCCGGGAAGCACTGTTGACCTGGTGGGCCCATCACATCCAGCATGAGTGCTTTTTGAGGAGGAAGTATTGGCCTGGCTGATACGGCTGCTCAGATCCATCAGCCCACTGCTGCTGGCTTGGGCACCCGCCGCATCGGGCTGGGCCTTCGAAAATCTGGTGCGCATGGTATCGAATCTTGACTCGTTGGAGCAGCATATCCGTACACTTACTCCAACCGATGCGACTCACCAGAATGCCCTGTTACGGCAGTGGCTAAAGCAGCAACTCCCGATTCTGGAGGCGGGATTTTTCCAGGAAGAAACTCGCAATAAGGAATTTGCTCAGGCAATTTCTCTGGCTCACACCCTGGTTGCGGCCCTTCCTGCCCCCGGAACACCGCTGTAACTGCCCGACAAATCCGCTTCTCCTGTATCTTGCGGGCCGCTGGCCGCTTCGGCGCCGGCGACCCGCCCCGTTTGGCCCCCTCGCCCGACGACTATCAACCACCGAAACGCATCCCACCCATGACCCTCCGTACCGACTGGACCCTCGACGAAGTACAAGCCATCTATAACCAGCCCGTGATGGAACTGGTCACCCAGGCCGCCGCCATCCACGCCCAGACCCAGGCTACCGGCGAAGTGCAGGTGTGCACCCTGCTGAGCGTGAAAACCGGCGGCTGCCCCGAAGACTGCGCTTACTGCCCCCAGGCCGCCCGCTACCACACCGGCGTGCAGGCCCACAAGCTACTGCCCGACGCCGAAGTGCTGGCCTCGGCCCAGCGCGCCAAAGACTCCGGCTCTACCCGCTTCTGCATGGGGGCCGCCTGGCGCGAAATCCGCGACAATAAGGACTTTGACCGGGTGCTGGGCATGGTGGAGCAGGTGAACGGTATGGGCCTGGAAGTGTGCTGCACCTTGGGCATGCTGAACGAGTACCAGGCCGAGCGCCTCAAGCAGGCCGGCCTCTACGCCTACAACCACAACCTCGACACCAGCCGCGAGAAGTACGACGACATCATCACGACCCGTACCTACGACGACCGGCTGAACACGCTGGAGCACGTGCGCAAGGCCGGTATTTCGGTGTGCTCGGGCGGCATCATCGGCCTGGGCGAAACCGATGAGGACCGCATTGCCATGCTGCACACGCTGGCTACCCTGCCCGCCCACCCCGAGAGCGTACCCGTAAACGCCCTCGTGCCCGTGGAAGGTACGCCCCTGGCTGCCCAGCCCCGCGTGAGCGTGTGGGAAATGCTGCGCATGATTGCCACGGCCCGCATCCTGATGCCCCACACCATGGTGCGCCTCTCGGCCGGCCGCCAGGAAATGCCCGTAACGGAGCAGGCGTTGTGCTTCCTGGCCGGAGCCAACTCCATCTTCTCGGGCGAGAAGCTGCTGACCACGCCCAACCCCGACTTCGACGCCGACAAGCAGATGTTCGCCCTGCTCGGCCTCAAGCCCCGCAAGTCGTTCAAGGACGTGCCCGAGGGTGCCACGGTGCTCGGCCGCACGGCGGCAGTGGAGGCGTAGAGTTCATCACCAAACCCATTTTATAGCTTTCCCGCATGGATATTGCCTTCGACCTTAACCTGGACCACGCCTTCGCCGAAACCTTCCGCCAACAGCACGAGTCCCGCGAGGCGCACGAGCTGATTCTGGAACTGGAAGACAAAATCGGGGCTGCCCTGAGCCTCATCATGCAGCGGCACGGCGTGCTGCCGGGCGTTGGCGACCGGGTGGAAGTGGATTCGGAGTGGATGGTTATCAACGCCCGCACTTTCGGGCAGAACGGCAGCGTCTGGCTCTCAGTGAAGCGCTTCGAGGTGTAGCCCGGCATACGCCCTGACGTCTGCATGACTGCGGCGTATGCTAACCTCATGTTTATTGCTACAACGCTCCTTCGGCCACGCTTTTTGCTCCGAAGGAGCGTTTTTATAGCTGACCTACTTTCTGCCCGTGAGCAAGACACTCTTTTGGCTGTTGCTGACACTACCGTTTTTCAGTCGGGCTCAACGCCGCAGTACCGAGCCACTCCAGCCGCTTGATTCTGCTTATGCAGTGCATGGAATTATGTTTGGTTCAGCCGAAGCAACGATACCTTACCTGAAGCCCCACTTTTCGGGCACCGGCAAGCGCTGGAAAACCAGCCGGGTGTATGGTCTGCTTCCCCAAGTTGATACCATGACTTTAGCGGGCCAGCCGGTGCAGCCGGAGTTCTGGTTTCGGGGCGGGCAGTTTATCGGCGTCACCTATCAACTCAAAAAGGAGAAGAAAACCCGCTTTGTCCTGCAGCAGCTCACCCGCCGTTACGGGCCGCCCCAGGCGGGCAATGTGGCGGGTATGTGGTACTGGCTGGGGCAGCGCACGTATATCCTGTACGAAGATGCGTTGCCCGATGTGTCCCTGCACGTAGCCAGCCTGAGGATGCTCAATGAGCAGGTAATTGAAACGGCCGTACGGCAGGAAGCGCGGCAGCGGCTGGGGTGGCAGCCCGATTCTCTGGGGTTGTCGCGCCAGTTCCCGCTGCCCGGCGAGAAAAAGAAGCAATAATGGTTTCCCCTCTTCACAACCGGCTGGCCGCCGAGCTGGCTAAGCGCGAAGCAGCCGGCACCCGCCGCCGCCTGCCTACACCCCCCACCGCAGGTTTGGTCGATTTCAGCTCCAACGATTATCTGGGCCTGAGCCGGCACCCGCAGGTACGGGCGGCCGTGCAGGAGGCGGCCCAACTGCCCGCTGGCAGTACCGGCTCGCGCCTGCTTACCGGTAATTCCGCCGCCGCCGAGGCGCTGGAAACTACGCTGGCGCAGTTTCACGGGGCCCAGGCGGCGCTGTTGTTTAACTCCGGTTACGCCGCCAATATGGGATTCTTCGCGGCCGTGCCTAAGCGCGGCGATACAATTCTCTATGATGACGCTTCCCACGCCTCCGTAAAGGATGGTATCCGGGGCTCCTTTGCCACCGCCTGGAGCTTCCGGCATAATGAGGTGGCCGACCTGCGCCGCAAGCTGGCCCGCGCCACCGGCAGCGTATTCGTGGCCGTGGAGGCGTTGTACTCGATGGACGGCGACGTGGCCCCGCTGCCCGAGCTGGCCGCCCTGTGCCGGGAGCAGGCCCTGTACCTGGTGGTGGATGAGGCCCACACCAACGGCCTTTACGGCCCCCGGGGCGAAGGGCTGGTTACGGAGCTGGGCCTCGAAGACGCCGTGTTTGCCCGCATCCTCACCTTCGGCAAGGCCCTGGGCAACCAGGGCGCGGCGGTGGCCGGCCCGGCCGTGCTGCGCGACTACCTGCTGAGCTTCAGCCGGCCCTTCATCTATACCACCGCTTTGCCCCCGCTCACGGTAGCCGCCCTCACCGCCGCCTACGCCCTGCTGCCCGACCTCGGCCCGGAGCGCGCCCGGCTGTTTGCCCTCTCCGACTACCTGAAAGCCCGCCTGAACGCGGTGCCCGGCCTGCACGTGCCGGCCGAAAGCCACGTCATTCACCCCGTGTTCTTCAGCAGCAACCCCGGCCCCGCCCACGTCCGCACCGTGGCCGCTGCTGCTCGGGCCGCTGGTTTCGACGTGCGCGCCATCGTATCACCGACGGTGCCGGCAGGGACGGAGCGGTTACGGCTCATTGTGCATTCGGATAATTCGGAAGCGGATATTGACGGGCTGGCCGCTGTGCTGGCCAGCGAAGTAGCGTAGAAATGCATATTGACTTCTCGTCAATGATGTAGCGCGAACTTCGCGCCGCCGCGCCGTTCGGGCGGTTTTCTACCTGGGGCGCGAAGTTCGCGCTACATTCCGCTCCGCAACTTCAGTCACGGCTGTGCCGACAACAACCGCTCCATAGTCCAGGGGTTAAATCCTGAGCTAATGAACTAAGCGAAAAATATATCCTAGCGACTCGTCCCTAATCATTTAACACCCCGTTCATCACCAACTCAAACCGCTTATGAACGACCAGGAAGTAGGTGAATACTGGAACCGCAACGCCCCGGCCTGGACCACCCTGGTCCGCGCCGGCTACGACGTGTACCGCAACCTGCTGAACACGCCCGCCTTCTTCGCCTGGCTGCCCCCGGTGGCCGGCCGCACGGGCCTGGATATCGGGTGCGGCGAGGGGTACAACACGCGCCTGCTGGCCCGGCAGGGAGCCCACGTTACGGCCCTTGATATTGCGCCCGCCTTCGTAGAGGCAGCGCAGCAGACCGAGGCTGCCGAGCCGCTGGGCATCCGGTACCTGGTGGGCAGCGCCGCCGCGTTGCCGTTTGCGGCCGAGACGTTTGATTTCGCCACCTCCTTCATGTGTTTGATGGACGTGCCCGACCCAGCATTGGCTTTGCGCGAGGCCTTCCGGGTGCTGCGGCCGGGCGGGTTTCTGCAGTTTTCCATCAGTCACCCCTGCTTCACCACGCCCCACCGCCGCAACCTGCGCGATGCCCAGGGCCAGCCCTACGCCGTGGAGGTGGGCGGCTACTTCGACTACCAGCACGGCCAGCCCGAGGAGTGGATGTTTCATGCCGCCCCGGCCCAGGAGCAGGCGCGCCACGCGCCGTTCCGGGTGCCGGTATTCAACCTCACCCTAAGCCAGTGGGTGGCGGCCGTGGTTTCGGCGGGCTTCGTGCTGGAAGGCCTGCAGGAGCCCTGCCCCACCGACGAGCAGCTGGCGGCCCACCCGTTTTTGCGCAAGGCCCGGGTGGTGCCGTACTTCCTGCACCTGCGCTGCCGCAGACCCGTATTTTAAATTTCAGCTGTCATTCCGAGCACAGCGAGGAATCGGGGTTAGCCATCCAGCGGTCCAGCTCAGATTCCGCGCTTCGCTCGGAATGACAATTTGCTCTGAACCCATTTAATTCCTTTCCTTGGAACGACTCTTCATTACCGGCATTGGCACCGACGTGGGCAAGACCTTCGTCTCGGCCATTCTCACCGAAGCCCTGCAAGCCGATTACTGGAAGCCCGTGCAGGCCGGCCTCACCCCCACCACCGACGCGGCCACCGTGCGCGAGCTGGTGCAGAACCCCGTCAGCCACTTCTGGCCCGAGCGGCACCGGCTGCAGCTGCCGGCCTCGCCCCACGCCGCCGCCGCCGCCGAAGGCATTACCCTGCACCCTGAGGATTTTCAGCTTCCCGCCACCGACAACCACCTGCTGGTAGAAGGCGCGGGCGGCCTGCTGGTGCCCCTGGCCCCCGGCTTCCTCCTAGCCGACCTGGCCCAGCAGCTGGCCCTCGATGTGGTGGTGGTGTCGCGCAACTACCTCGGCAGCATCAACCACACCCTGCTCACGCTGGAAGCCCTGCAGACCCGCGGCCTGCGCGTGCGGGGCCTCGTGTTCAACGGGGAGCCCACGCCCGCCACCGAGGAGTTCATTACCGCGCACACCGGCGTGCCCGTTATGCCCCGCGTGCTGCAGGAGCCGGAAGTAATCCCCGCCGTGGTGAGCCGCTACACCGCCGAGTTCCGGGCGTGGTTTGGGTTGTAAATCGTTCTACCGGGCGCCTCCCCCCCCAGCCCCCTCTCCGGAAGAGAGGGCGAGCCTAACGTCGGTGCTGTAATTGTTGCGCCCTTTCTTCCAGAACAAATTTAACGCCCGCAGCAGAACCGGTGCCCCCTCTCTTCCGGAGAGGGGGTCAGGGGGTGAGGCTCCCGCCAGCACAATACGTAGCCCAAACCACCGCCAGCGCGGGCGGTTGTAGCTTTGCAGCGGCCGGTACCTCCGGCCCCACCCGCAATGCCTCAACCTACTTCCCTTGCCCTCCGCGACGCCGCCGTGCTGTGGCACCCTTACACCCAGATGCAAACCGCCCCGCTGCCCATCCCCGTGGTGCGGGGCGAAGGCAGCTGGCTCATTGCCGAAGACGGCACCCGCTACCTCGACGCTATTTCCTCGTGGTGGGTGAATTTGCACGGCCACAGTCACCCCGCCATTGCCGAGCGCGTGAGCGAGCAGCTGCGCACCCTGGAGCACGTGCTGTTTGCCGGCTTCACCCACCCCACGGCCGTGGAGCTGGCCGAGCAGCTGCTGGCGTTGCTGCCCGCCAACCAGGCCCGCGTGTTCTACTCCGACAACGGCTCGACGGCCGTGGAAGTGGCCCTGAAAATGGTGCTGCAATACTTCCACAACCAGGGCCAGCCCGCGCGCCGCACCTTTCTCTGCTTCCGTAATTCCTACCACGGCGACACCTTCGGGGCCATGGCCGTAAGTGCCCGCGGGGCCTTCACCGAGCCCTTCTGGCCGCTGCTGTTCGACGTGGAATTCCTCGACGTGCCAGTGCCGGGCCACGAGGCCGCCACGCTAACCCAGCTCGATGCCCTGCTGCTCCGCCCCGATGTGGCCGGCTTCATCTTCGAGCCGCTGGTGCTGGGCACGGCGGGCATGGTGATGTACGAGCCCGAAGTGCTGAGCGAAATGCTGCGCCGCTGCCACCAGGCTGGGGTGCTGTGCATCTCGGATGAAGTGATGACCGGCTTCGGCCGCACCGGGCCGCTGTTTGCCTCCGAGCTGCTGACAGAACAACCCGACATCATGTGCTTTTCCAAGGGCCTCACCGGCGGCACCCTGGCCATGGGCCTGACCACCTGCGCCGCGCCGGTGTACGAGGCGTTTCTGAGCCACGACAAGATGCGGGCCCTGTTCCACGGCCACTCCTACACGGCCAACCCCGTGGCCTGCGCCGCCGCCCTGGCGAGTCTGGAGCTGACGCGGGCTGACGAGTGCACCCACCAGCGCCAGCGCATCGAGGCCGCCCACGCCGCGTTCCGCCAGGAAATTGAGGGCCAGTCGGGCGTGCGGGCGGTGCGGCACCGGGGCACCATCCTGGCTGTGGAGTACGACCCCGGCGAGGGCACCAGCTACTTCAGCCGTCTCCGCGACGCCTTCTACCAGCTCGCCCTCGACCACCGCGTGGTGCTGCGCCCCCTGGGTAACGTGGTGTACCTGCTGCCGCCCTACTGCACCACCGACGAGGAGCTGGGCCTGCTCTACGACGTGCTGCGCCGCATGCGCGAGCTGGTACTCGACTTCACTCCCGCCCCCAACCTGCCCGAAATCCTGCATGACTAACTCCCGCACCGGGGCCGAGGCCGTTACTGTTATCCGGGGCCGGGGCCGGGTATCGGCGCTAGGCCTGGCGCTGCCGACGGCTAGCGAGGCCCCCGCTTCCTCCTTCATCACCCATGCCACCGGCGTACCCGTAGCCGCCCTGCCCGCCCCCGCTGAAGCGGCCGTAGCCGAGCTGCGCCGCCACCCCAGCTACCGCCAGCTCGACCGCACCGTACTGCTGGCCCTGCTGGCCGCCCGCCAGGCCACCGCCCAGGCCGGATGGAAAAATGATGAAATGGTGAGTGGTGAGTTGGTGAGTGATGTTCAAGAATATCACCTTCTCAACTCACCAACTCACCATTTCACCATTTCACCGCTGGCCGTTAGCATCGGCAGCAGCCGGGGCGCTACGGGGCGGCTGGAGGAGTTTCACGCCGGGTTTCTGGCTGAAGGCAGCGTGCCGGTGGCGGCTTCACCGCTGACCACGCTGGGCAACGTGGCCAGCTGGGTGGCCTACGACGCCGGCCAGCACGGCGGGGCGGCTCTGAGCCACTCCAGCACCTGCAGCAGCGCGTTTCAGGCCCTGGGCAACGCCCGGGCTTGGCTGAAAGCCGGCATGGCCACCCGGTTTCTGGCCGGCGGCACCGAGGCTCCGCTCACCGATTTCACCCTGGCCCAGATGCGCGCCATTGGCATTTACTCTCCCCTGGCTGCCGCCGACTGGCCCTGCCGGCCGGGCGCGGGCCGGCCTTCCACGTTTGTGCTGGGCGAAGGCGCGGCCGTGTTTGCTTTGGAGCAGCTTTCCGCCGCCCAGGTTGCGGCCGAGACCGGGCCGCTGCTGGTGCTGGCCGGGGTGGGCTTCGGGTTCGAGGCCATCGGCAGCAAAACCGGCCTCTCGCCCGAGGGCCAGCACTTCCAGCAGGCCATGCGCGAAGCCCTGGCCCAGGCCAGCCTCTCCCCCGCTGACATCGACGCGGTGGTGCTGCACAGCCCCGGTACCCCGGCCGGCGACGCGGCCGAGCGGGCCGCCCTGCGCGCCGTGTTCGGGCCCACGCTGCCGGCGCTCCTGTCCAACAAATGGCTCGTGGGCCACACCCTGGGAGCCTCCGCTGCGCTCAGCCTCGATTTCGCCTGCCACGTGCTGGAAACCCAGCAATGGTCTTCGGTTCCATTTGTTACTGATCTGGCTTCTTATGGTAATAAACCTATCCGGCGGATTCTGGTGAATGCGGCGGGTTTTGGCGGCAACGCGGCCAGCGCCGTGGTGGAGCTGCGGTAACGTCATTGCGAGGCGCAGCCGAAGCAATCCTTCCTTTTCAAGGCGCGAATCCCTGATAAATGCAACGCCCTGGTGGCGGGCGTTCGAAATAGGTCTGGGCTTTGTGCTATAAACAAGGAAGGATTGCTTCGGCTGCGCCTCGCAATGACACCGCCTTCCCGCAACGCTGGCGGAAATCCTGCGTCTATAGCCTTCCCAACCACAACCAACCTATGCGTCGTTTTTCCCCGCTGCTGCTGGCCCTCGGTATGTCCGCGCCGGCTTTTGCCCAAACCAAGCCCGCTACCACCCCCGATCCGCTCATCACCCGCATGGTGCAGGAGGTGTCGGAAAAGAACCTGCGCGAGGACATTGACAAGCTCGTGAGCTTCGGCACCCGCCACACCCTCAGCGACACCAAAAGCAAGAAGCGCGGCATCGGGGCAGCCCGCAACTGGGTGGAAGGCGAGTTTCGCAAGTACAGCAAGGCCAGCGGCGGCCGGCTGAAAGTGGAGCAGGACACGTTCACCATCAAGCCCGACGGCCGCCGCATCGACCGGCCCGTACTGATGGCCAACGTAATGGCCACCCTGCCCGGCACCGACCCTACCGACAAGCGCGTATTCATCGTGAGCGGCCACATTGATTCGCGGGTGACCGACGTGATGAACGCCACCGCCGACGCCCCCGGGGCCAACGACGACGGCTCGGGCACGGTAGCCGTGATGGAGCTGGCCCGCGTGATGTCGCAGCAGCAGTTTCCGGCCACCATCATCTTCGTGGCGGTGCAGGGCGAGGAACAGGGCCTCTACGGCTCCACCCACCTGGCCAAGCGGGCCAAGAAAGAAGGCTGGCAGCTGGTAGCCATGCTCAACAACGACATCATGGGCAGCTCCACGGGCCACGACCCGGAAATCAAGGACGACAAGCGCCTGCGCGTGTTCAGCGAGGGCGTGCCCGCCACCGAAACCGCCGACGAAGCCCGGGTGCGCCGCACGTTGTCGTCGGAAAACGACTCGCCCAGCCGCAACCTGGCCCGCTACACCCGCGTGGCCTGCCAGCAGTACGTACCCGGTCACGAGGTGGTGCTGGAGTACCGCCCCGACCGGTTCCTGCGCGGCGGCGACCACACGCCCTTCAACCAGCAGGGCTTCACGGCAGTGCGCTTTTCGGAGATGAACGAGGACTTCCGCCACCAGCACCAGGACCTGCGCACCGACAACGGCACCGAGTACGGCGACTACGCTAAATTCATGGACTTCGCCTACCTGCGCAAAAACACCGGCGTGAACCTGGCTACCCTGGCTGCCCTAGCCCTGGCCCCCGCCGCCCCCGAAAACGTGGGTGTGCTCACGGCCGAGCTCACCAACCGCACCCAGCTGAAGTGGGAAGCCCCAAAACCGGCGAGCGGCCGGCCGGCTACTACGTGCTCATGCGCGAAACCAGCGCCCCGGAGTGGCAGCAGAAGTTCTTCGTAACCGACCTCAAAGCCGACCTGCCCCACAGCAAGGACAACTACATCTTCGGGGTAGTTTCGGTGGACGCCGAGGGCCACGAGAGCCTGCCGGTGATTCCGAAACCAGTGCGGTAATACTCCTGGGATACCAGGTAATCGAAAGCCCGCTGTGCGTTGCATGGTGGGCTTTTACGTGTACTTTGCAACTGTATGTGGCGTAATTCAGCGTATCCTTTCTATTGTCTTTTCCTCTTATTTCACCTTCTGAACCATCGCCCAGCACGTGGCCAGTGTATGGAATCACCTTGGATAACTGTGTGGCCCGATGAGCGGGTGGCTACTATCCAGCCCCGGCAGGTTTTCTTACTATCCCCGGGAAGTTTAAGCCATACCCGATACAATTTTCGAAAGCTAGGCCAGCAGATTTCGCTTTACCTGCGGTCAGCCCACGACTCGGTTCCGCTACGGATATTGGAGCGGCCTAATAACCTCTACGGCACCGACCCACAACTCCTGCTACAGCCTGTTCGGCCACTTTTGTCGGATACAGTGTACGCTCTGCGCTACGCCCCCGATAGTTTGCAGTACGACTTGTTTCGAATGCAACGGGCCCGCCCCGGGAGCAAGCAACTGGTATCCGTGTACCGCTGGCGTGTGGCTGCCAAGCCTGATACTGAAGCTCCGCACTGGACGGCTACACCTGCCGTGGTCCACCAGGAATACTCCGAAAACAGTGAAGGAATCAACAATTACGTATCCTTCTCCAGCCCATTAGAGGATGCCTCGCCGGTGCTGGTGCGGGCCATTATACAGTCGGCGCGGCTGACGGCTCCGGTGGTGAGCTACCTTATTCCCTGGCAGGATCAACTGGATATTGGCTGGTTTACCTGCGGCGGCGACTTCCGGTTTGCCTTTGGGGAAGAATGCACCGTACTGTTTGAAGCCATAGATGCCGCCGGCAACCGCAGCCGGCCAACGGGCCGCCCAGTGCCCTTCCAGGCTCCGCCGCGCCCGGCATCTTACCGATAAACTCCGCCCGCTATGCAGCCCTTACCCGACCATCTGCTAGACCGCCTGGCGCAGCAACAGCTGCCGTGGGGATGGGCCTGGGCGTGGTTTGCCACACTGCCCGCGGCGGCGCAGCTGCCCTGGCTGGCGGAGTTAGTGAGCTACATTCAGCAGACACACCCCACTCCGGCACTGGTGCAGCAGGCTGTGGCCGAAGCCCCCGTGAAGCCAACTTCCACTCCGCTGGTGCTGCTGCGAGTGTACCCGCTCCCGCAGGCTCTCACCCGCATTCAGCAGCTACCGGCTACCGAATACCCCAACGCATTCCGGGCGCTGCTGAGCGTGTTCCGCGTGGCCGACGACCACCGCCGCCGCACCCAGTGCCAGCACGGCTGCTCCCACGACTGGCATAACCTGCCGCCCCTACCCCCTACCATTCCGACCGCCTGACCCTACCAAAATGGTAAGACATCCGGCCCCGAAGGCATCGGCCTCGAACCGAAAACCGCCCGCAAAGGGCCGCAGAGGCCCTTTATCGAACTGGCTTACCCGCCTGGCACGGCCTGTGTACCGGTAACGGCAACTGTTTCACTTGTTGCGGCCGGAGGCCACTGTTACCATGACGACGCTGGTTGTATTACTGGGTTTGGGATTGATTCTGCTGTGTATGGGCCTGTGCGTGGCCCAGGAATACGAGCGGGCCCTTGTGTTTCGGCTGGGGCGCTACGCCGGGCGGCGCGGGCCGGGGCTGTACTGGATTATCCCCTTCATTGAGCGCCGCACCACCGTAGATATCCGCACCAAAACCGTGGATCTGGAGCAGCAGGAAACCATTACCAAGGACTCGGTAACTATTAAGGTAAATGCCGTACTCTGGTTTCGGGTGGTGAACCCTGAGGACGCCATTATCAAAGTGGCCAACTTCAACCAGGCCGTGTACCAGCTCTCCGTTACGGCCCTGCGCAATATCATCGGCCAGCACCAGCTGGATGAGGTGCTGAAGGAGCGCCAGCAAATCAACGCCACCCTGCAGCAGCTGGTAGATGCCGCTACCGAAACCTGGGGCGTGAAAATTGAGATGGTGGAAATCAAGGACGTGGAAATCCCGGAATCCATGCAGCGCGCCATGGCCCGGGAGGCCGAGGCCATCCGCGAGAAGCGGGCCCGCATCATCAAAGCCGAAGCCGAGCTGGAAGCCTCCAAAAAGCTCACTCAGGGGGCCCGCCAGATGGAAGAAAGCCCCATGGCCCTGGAGCTGCGCCGCATGCAGATGCTCTCCGAAATCGGCATCGACAACAACACGACTACCGTGGTGCTCATCCCCTCTGAGTTCACCAATCTGGCCCGCGGCTTCGCCCAGGGGCAGTCGGCCACTGCGGTATCGTAAGCGGCGGCGAGTTCTGCGAAAAAGCCCGATGCAACGACAGTGTTGCGCCGGGCTTTTTTATGCGCGACCTAGCGAACAACGAGCTACTTTTTTCGATAGGTTTAGCGCAGTCTTCATATTACCCTATCCCATTGACTTTCATGAGAAAACCCCTTCTATTCTCGGCGTTACTTTTCCTCGCAACAGCCTCCATTACCCAGGCCCAGACCAGCTACCAGCCACCTGTCAACTACGCCTTCCAGACGCCCGACGACTACGCCGAGTATGAGCCCCAGGTTATTGCCACGGTGAACTGGCTGGAGAAAACGCCGCTTAGCCAGCAACCTGAAGTACGCAAGCAAGCCGACCAGTTTCTGTTTCAGTGGATCAGCGGCAGCTCCTCGGTATCGGTGCAACTACAGAAGTACGTGGCCGACCTGGCGGGCCGGGAGTCGGAGCTGCTGATTCTGTTTATGGGTGGCTGGGCCCGCTACCAGCTGCAGCACCCCGAGGTAAAGGATGCAACCGCCCTGAACACGGAGGGCGTCCGCACAATGCTGCGTGCCTATCAAGCGGGTGGCTTCAAAAAGAACAAACAGCTGGATGAATTGCTGAAAATGGACGCGGCTGGCAGCCTGCCAGGTTGGGTGAAAAAGCAACTGGCCGGCTAACCAGCCAAGTATAAAACAGGCTGCTGTCGAAGTATTGCAAGCTCAAAAATTGGACTTACCAAAGTAGCCGCGCTTGGAATATTGTTTTCTGCATCCGTACTTGCGGCCGCAAAACGGCGGAATACTTTCTTTTCCGCCATTGCTCTCATCTGCTATGCTCGTTTCGGCTGTTTCGTATTCTTCTTCTGCTTCACTGGCTTGGGCCGGTGCGGAGATGGTGTGCCACATGCCGAACAGTGGCAAACGGGCTGGCCTGACCCTGGGCCTGCTGATGAGCAAGAAATCGAAGAAACGCAACCCGACCTGACCGTCGCAACCGTTCGTCGTACCTCTACCACTGAACTTCCAAGCGCCGGTCCTGCCAAGGGTCGGCGCTTCTTTTGACCTGATGTTTCACGTTGCCCGCAACCTGGCGGGCGCATTTCCCGACTCTCCGATTCGGTTTCCAGCACTATGAAAGTTCTCAAGTTTGGCGGTACGTCCGTCGGGTCGGCGCAACGGATGCGCGAAGTAGCCGAGCTTATTCACGCCCCCCACCTGCAGCGGCGCATCGTGGTGCTGTCGGCCATGAGCGGCACTACCAATGCGCTGGTGGAAATCAGCCAGCTGCTGTACGCCGACGACGCGGCCACCGCCACGGCCCGCATCGAGGCCCTGCGCCAACGCTACCACGAAGTAGCCCGCGAGCTACTGCCCGAGCCAGCCGTAGCCGAGCAGGCTATCCAGGACCTCAACCAGAACTTTGACACCCTGCAGGGCCTAACGGCGGCCCCCCTGTCCGGCGACGGGGAGCGGGTGATTCTGGCCCAGGGCGAGCTGCTGAGCACCCTGCTGGTGCACCGCTACGTAACCCAGGTGCTGGGCCGCCCGGCCGTGCTGCTACCCGCCCTCGATTTTATGCGCCTCGACGTGGACGAAGAACCCGACGCGGACTACATTCAGGAGCACCTGGCCGCCACGCTGGCTCCGCACGCCGCCCAACAGCTATTCATCACCCAGGGTTATATCTGCCGCAGCGCCCAGGGCTCCATCGACAACCTCAAGCGCGGGGGCTCCGACTACTCTGCCTCGCTGATTGGGGCCGCCGTGCGGGCCGAGGAAATTCAGATCTGGACCGATATTGACGGGCTGCACAACAACGACCCGCGGGTGGTAAAGGGTACTTATCCTATCCGGGAGCTGTCGTTCGATGAGGCGGCGGAGCTGGCCTACTTCGGGGCAAAAATTCTGCACCCCAGCTCCATTCTGCCGGCGGCCAAGCACGGTATTCCGGTGCGCCTGCTCAACACCATGCAGCCCGAAGCACCCGGCACCATCATTTCCAGCCGCACCGGAGCCGAGGCCATCAAGGCCGTGGCCGCCAAGGATGGTATTACGGCCATCAACGTGAAATCCAGCCGCATGCTGCTGGCCCACGGCTTCCTGCGCAGCCTGTTTGAGATTTTCGAGCGGTACCGCACCTCCATCGACATGATTACCACCTCCGAGGTAGCCGTGTCCCTGACCATCGACGATGCCACCCGCCTCCCGCAGATTCTGGCGGAATTAGGCCGCTTCGGCTCGGTAGCCGTGGATGAAAATCAGAGCATCATCTGCCTGGTAGGTAATCTGGAGCAGGATTCGCATGGGGCCGCCAACCGCGCCTTTGCCGCTCTCAAGGACATTCCGGTGCGCATGATCAGCTACGGCGGCTCGCCCAACAACATCAGCATTCTGGTGAGTACCGACGACAAGACCCGCGCGCTCCAGGCCCTGAACGAAGGCCTGTTTACTTCAGCTAATAACCAATAGCTGTTGGCTATTAACTTTCGTTCAACCCATTAGCAGCCAACCGCTTTCCAATTCATGTCTTTTCAACTACCGGCCGAGCTTGCCCAGCAGCCGACACCTTTTTACTACTACGACCTGCAGCTGCTGGACCAGACGCTGGCGGCCCTGACGGCAGCAGCCCGGCCCGGCAACTTTCAGGTGCACTATGCCCTCAAGGCCAACTCCAATCTGCCCATTTTGCAGCGCATTCAGGCTGCTGGCCTGGGGGCCGACTGCGTGAGCGGGGGCGAAGTACAACGAGCCCTCGAAGCCGGGTTTGCCGCCGACCACGTGGTATTTGCCGGCGTGGGCAAGTCGGATGCGGAGATTAACCGGGCCCTGGCCGCCGATATTTTCTGCTTCAATGCTGAATCGGTGCCGGAGCTGCGGGTGCTGAACGAGCTGGCTGGGGCCCAGGGCCGCACGGCCCGGGTGGCGCTGCGCATCAACCCCAACGTGGATGCCCATACCCACGCCTACATCACCACCGGCCTGGAAGCCAACAAGTTTGGTATCAGCCTGCAGGATTTGGGTGGCGTTATCGACAGCCTCGACAGCCTGCCGCACGTGGAGTTGATTGGACTGCACGCCCACATCGGCTCCCAGATTACCAACCTGGCGGTGTTTGCCGACCTTAGCCGCAAA
This sequence comes from Hymenobacter sp. 102, assembly GCF_049949205.1. NCBI lineage: Bacteria > Pseudomonadati > Bacteroidota > Cytophagia > Cytophagales > Hymenobacteraceae > Hymenobacter > Hymenobacter sp. 102. Next base: position 47,423 of record NZ_CP188172.1, on the reverse strand, counting down.
CTCAACGAGCTGCAAACCTGGCTGGAAGGCCGGGGCCACCACCTGCCCCACCTTAACGTGGGCGGCGGCCTGGGCATCAACTACCAGGACCCCGACGGGCATCTGGTGCCGGATTTCGCGGCCTACTTCGGTATGTTTGAGCAACACCTGCAGCGGCGACCGGGCCAACAGGTGCACGTGGAGCTGGGCCGGGCCGTGGTGGCGCAGTGTGGTACCCTGGTGAGCCGGGTGCTGTATGTGAAGGAGAGCCAGCAGGTGCGTTTCGCCATTCTGGATGCGGGCATGACGGAGCTGATCCGGCCCGCCCTGTACGGCAGCCACCACCACATCCAGAACCTGAGCAGCCAGGGCGAGTTCCGGCCCTACGACGTGGTAGGCCCCATCTGCGAGTCGTCGGACACGTTTGCCAAGGGCGTGCTGCTGCCCGAAACCCAGCGCGGCGACCTGGTGGCTATCCGCTCGGCGGGGGCGTACGGGGAGGTAATGGCTTCGGGCTACAACCTGCGCGAGAAGGCGGCGGCCGTGTACCGGTAAGCAGCACGTATCCTTCACCGGTTGAAAAGCCGCATTGGCTTGGCAGAAGCATCCGTTGGGCAAAACTTCCGGCACGGCAGCAGGCGGCTCCCCTATCTTTGTTTCAATATCATACGGCGCTGGAAAGATGAATTGGAAAGGAACATCTTTCGCAGTGAAGCGTTGCGGTTGACGCAGGAGTAGGGTGGATATTATAAAGATTGCTCACCGCAACCCCGTTGAGAAAAAGCCGCTGCCTCTGGCAGCGGCTTTTCTGTTTTCAGTTCCGGCTGGTTACCACCAAATGGTCCACTTACCCAGCTGCCGCTGCTGCCGGAAATACCGCAGCATCCAGCGCCGCTCGGGTTTCAGCTCGCCTTTAGCCAGCAACACCGGGTGTTGCAGCAACAGTGCCCCCAGTGTGGGCTCCTGCGCGGGGTCCTGCAGGTAAATAAGCTGCCGCCGCCAGGCATCGTTGGGCTGAAACTGCGTTTCCCGGTTCAGGCTGGCATTACCATCATTCAGAGAAACCGGCACTTGGCTCAGTTCAAAGGCCAATGAGGGCAGCAACTCATTGTACACCAGCACTGGCCGGCCCGTGAGGTGCTGACTCCGGATAAACCCGGCCAGCGGACGGCTGCCGTTGAAGGCCAGCTCATTCTGCTGCATGATGGGCTTGGCCGAGAGCAGCAGAAACGCCGTAAACAACGCGGTAGCCACCAGCAGCCGCGGCGCAATGCGCACCTGGTTCCAGAGCGTGAGCGTGAGCACCAGCGTAATTACCCCGGCCGCCGGCCAAATGGCGGTGAGCGGCTTCACCTCAATACCCAACGGCAACACCGTGGCGAAAATGGGCAGCAGGCACAAAGCGCCCAGCAACAGCCCATAAAATGCCACCATGCCCACGTACCAACGGTGCAGCACGGCCTCGGTGCAGCGGCCCAGATAGTACACTGTGAGCAGCACCACGCCCGGGAAAATGGGCAGCACGTACAGCAGCAGCTTGGATTTGGACAGGGAGAAGAACAGCAGCGGCACCAGCACCCAGAAAACAAGCACGTTGCGCCACTCCCGCGGCACCGAGTTCCAGGGCGTGCGCACGGCCCGCACCACCAACGCCACGGCCCAGGGCAGACTGGTAGCCGGGGCCAGCACCAGGTAAAACCACCACGGCTTGCTGCGGTTGAAGGTAGCCGCGTTGGCAAACCGCTCTACGGTGTGCTCCACCAGGAAATACCGCACGAAGGCGGGGTTTTCGGCCATCAGGTACAGGTACCAGCTCAGGCCTACCAGTACAAACAGCCCAAAGCCCAGCCAATGATGCACCGTGAACGGCCGGCGCGGCTGGCCCTGCCGGAAATAGTGGCCGATAACCGCCATCAGCGGCAAAATGAAGCCTACCGGCCCCTTCGTCAGGAAGGCCAGCCCCAGCCCCACCCAGAACAAGTACAGCCACCGCGCCCCGCCCTGGTGGTAATAGCGCAGAATGCCGTAGGTGGCGGCCAGTTCCAGGGTGGCCAGGTACGCATCGGTCGTAACATTCAGGGCCGAAATGAGTACCACCGGCAGCGTGCCGTAGATGACCGCCGCCGCCAGGGCCCGGGCCCGATCCTGCCGGAACAGCAGCAGCCCCAGCCCATACACCAGCACCACCTGCAGCAGCACCGCCAGCACCGGCAGCACCCGCACGCCCAGCGTATTCTCGCCGAAAAGGCCCAGCCCGGCCGCCGTGAGCCAGTACGTGAGCGGGGGTTTATGGAAGTGGTAGATGCCCAGCAGCTGCGGGTGCAGCCAGTCCTGGCCGGCAAGCATTTCCCGCCCGATTTCGGAGTAGCGGGCCTCACTGCTTTCCAGCGGCCCCCAGCTGCCCAGCTGCGTCAGGAAGGCGGCGCCCAGCACCAGTACAAATATCCAGAGCCAGCGGCGCGAGGTCATGGGAAACGGCATAGCAGCAAAATTCAGCGGCAACGAGGTAAGCTGCCGCGAAGGTAGCCACAAAGCCCGCCCGGCGTATTATTCCGCCGTAGCTTCCGTAGTTCCCGCAGGTGGCGAGTCGGTTTTGGGCGGCGCTGGGTCTGTGGGCTTCCGCATGATGCCTAGCGCAATGAAAGCGGCCCCTACTCCGATAAAGGCCCGCAATTTTGGAGTTGTTATGCCGATAATCAGCCACATTAAGCCCACTGCCAGAAATGGGGTTGGGCGGAAACGGGAAGTTGCTGCCATTGTCAGAAGCCGGTAGATAGGTACCGACAGTACCGAATATAGCAGCATTGAGCCGGATTAAGGTGTAGTTTTAAAGTCCGGTATCCTGTTGTGCCCATGAATGACCCCGAAATTCGAACCTTACTGTACCCGTTGCTGCTAGGCGGGGTGTACGTGGATGAGCTGCCCACCGGTACCACCCGCGCCGATGTGGTGCACATTACGGAGCAGTTCATGCACGGCTACGAGCTGAAAGGCGACGCTGACACGTTGCAACGCGTGGCCCGGCAGTTGCCCTGCTACAGCCAGGCCTATGATTTCGTCACGTTCGTTGTCACCGAAAAGCATCTGCCCAAGCTGCTTACCCAAGTACCCGAGTGGGTGGGCGTGCTGGTGGCCTCGCCAGGGAACCTGCACCTGCACCGCCCGGCCCTCTACAACGCCACTGTGGAGCGGCCCGCCGTGGCGGCTTTGCTTCGGGTGGAGGAAATCAAGCAATACCTGCTGGCCCGGGGCCTGCCCGGCGTGAGCACCCTGCGCCGCCGCGACATCCTGAGCTTTCTGCGCACCACCCGCCTGGTACCCCTCTCCGACCTGGCCCACTTTGTACGGCGGCAACTGATGGGCCGCATGGACGAGCGGCTGCTGATGCGGGCCGAGCGCAAAGCCGAGCGGGAACGGCTGGCCCGGGTGCGCCGCAAGCGTCCCGGCAAGCGGCAGAAACGGTAACGTCTGGCAGCGGGCACAACCTCCTTGCTACCTGAGCAGTTAGACAAAAGTACACTGTCTGGAAGCTGCCATGAAGATTCTGCTCACCGGGGCCAATGGCTACATTGGCCAGCGCCTGCTACCGCTGCTGGTGGAGGCCGGCCACCACGTTACCTGCCTCGTGCGCGACGCCCGCCGCTTCGAGCTGCCCGAAAGCCTGCGCAGCCGCATCACCGTGGCCGAGGGCGACCTGCTCAAGCCCGATTCGCTGGCTGATTTGCCCCTGGATATTGACGCAGCCTACTACCTGGTGCATTCCATGAGCGGCCACGACAAGGACTTTTTCCGGCTGGAGCAGGAGTCGGCCCGCAACTTCACGCAGTACCTCAACCGCACCGGCTGCCGGCAGGTCATTTACCTCTCGGGCATCGCCAACGACCGGGCCCTAAGCGTGCACCTTCGCTCCCGCAAAGCCGTGGAAAAAGTACTGCGCAAAGCCACCCACGCCCAGCTCACGGTACTGCGGGCCAGCATCATCATCGGGTCGGGGTCGGCCTCGTTTGAGATTATCCGGGATTTGGTAGAGAAGCTGCCGGTGATGGTGACGCCCCGTTGGCTGAACTCGCGCTGCCAGCCCATCGGTATCCGCGACGTGATGCACTACCTCACCCACGTGCTCGATAACCCCGCCTGCCTGGGTCAGTCGTTTGACATTGGCGGGCCCGATGTGCTGACCTACCGCGAAATGCTGCTGGAACTGGCCGCCGCGCGTGGGCTCAAGCGGTACATCATCACGGTACCGGTGCTCACGCCCCGGCTGTCGTCGTGGTGGCTGTATCTGGTTACCAGCACCACGTTTTCGCTGGCCCAGAGCCTGGTGGAAAGCCTGCGCAACGATACTGTGGCCGACCCGCGCCGCAGCATTGCCGAGGCTGTGCCGCACGCCTGCATGCCCTACCGCGCCGCCGTGGAGCTGGCCTTCCAGCGCATTGAGCAGAACGAAGTGGTCAGCAGCTGGAGCGACGCGCTAAGCAGCGGCGTGATGCCCCGCAACTACATGGACCACATTCAGATTCCGCAGCATGGCCTGCTCACCGACCGCCAGACGCTGCGCTTCACCCGCCCGCCCCGAGAGGTGCTCCAGAACGTGTGGAGCATCGGGGGCGAGCGGGGCTGGTACAAGGTAGATTGGCTGTGGCGCATCCGGGGGCTGCTGGACAAGCTGGTGGGCGGCGTGGGGCTGCGCCGGGGTCGCCGCTCCCCTACCGACCTGCGGGCCGGCGACCCGCTGGACTTCTGGCGGGTGCTGGTAGCCGACCGCGCCGGCCGCCGTCTGCTGCTGTACGCCGAAATGAAGCTGCCCGGCGAGGCCTGGCTGCAGTTCCGCATTCTGCCCAATGAGGATGGCTCGTACACCCTGGAGCAGTTGGCCGCGTTCCGCCCCCACGGGCTGCTGGGCCGGCTATACTGGTACTCGCTGGTGCCGTTTCACTTCATTATTTTCAAGGGCATGATCGAAAACATTGTGCACTACGGCGAAACTAGGCCCCTGCCCGCCCCCCGCCCCGAAACGGCCGAATCCGGAGTGCTCCCGCGGTAGCAGGCCCCAGTGTGCGCAGCTAAACAGCTCCTGTCTGTCTCCTGCTTACCAGCAGGTCAGAAAATCCTTTGCCACCCAACATAACTATCTATATATCATTTATATAATCCTTATTTAATTCGCTTATAAAGTCTGATGTGGCGGAAAAGTGGTTGAAGGCTGATCAGGCAGCCTGCTACCTTTCAAGCAGTTATTCATCCTCCCTATTCCTTTGTGTTGGGTCACACTGCCCGCCTTTAGCCGACTGGTTTTTATTGGCGCATCCCGGCCGCCTTCTGTCGCCTTATGTTGAGGAAGCGGAGGCGGCCTTTTTAGTGCCCCAGCGCAGCCGGAAAACCGGTTTACTTTTCCCATTCCTATGAGCTGTCTGTTACTTACCGCACCCTACACGTGGGCCGTACCGGCTGATGCCGGCTACGACTTCTATTCGATTTTCTACGTGCTGGCCTTTGCCCTGAACCTGGTATTGCTGGTGTGGGAGGGCCACCGCCGGGGGTATGCTATGCGGCCCTGGCTGGTGCTGTTGGCCTGCACCACCCTGGCGTTTATCCTGGGCACCAAGCTACTGGCTCTCAGTGGCCCGGAGTGGCGCGGCCTGCTCAGCACCGGCCGCTGGCCCGGCTCGGAGGCCCGCACCGTGCTGGGCGGGGCGTTGGCGGGCACGCTCACGCTGCTGGCACTGCGGCGGCCATTCGGGTTCAGTTGGCACGTATTCGATGCCTTCACGCTGCCCATGTGCGCGGCCCTGATGGTGCAGTGCATAGGCTGCGTGCTCACGGGCTGCTGCTTCGGCGAGGCCACGGCCGGCGGCTGGGGCCTCACCTACCCGCCCGACACGCTGCCTTACCTGGTGCAGGCGGTGCGGGGCACCATTCCGCTGCACGCGGCCCACTCCTTACCGGTGCACCCCACGCAGCTGTATTCGTTGCTGCTGTGCGCGGGCGTGGCTCTGGTGTTGGTGCTCACCCGCCATAAGCCCTGGCCCGGCGGCAGTCGGCGGTTGCTGCACCTGGGGCTACTGCTCACGGGCCGGCTGCTGATTGAGTGCTGGCGCGACCCGGCCGGCGAGCAGGTAGGTGCCGCCACGCACGTGCACCTGGGCGTGGCCCTGAAACAGGTGCAGTGGGTGCTGCTGCTGCTGGGACCGGCCGTGCTGGGCCTCTGGGTTTGGCGGCTGCGGCAGGCCCCACAGCCCGAGCGGCAGCCTACTCAGAATTCTGTGCGCAACCTGCTGGCCGTGGCGGCGCTATTGCTGCTTACGGCCTGGCTGGGCCAGCAGGCCCTTACGCTGCCCGAGGTGCTGGTGGTGAAGGCACTGCTGCTGGGCGTACTGTTGCTGGAAGGCGGGGCGCTGCTGCTGGGGGCCGCCGGCCTGTTGCAACCAGCCCGGGCGGCCCTGCCGCTGGGCCTGGCCACGGTGGTATTCATGCTCACCAGTCAGGTACCCGTCGACTCGGCTCACACGGGCCGCGAAGCGTACAATACAGTTGACTTTAGCCTGAGCACCGGCTCGTTTGAGCGGGAACAGAATACGGGCGGGGGGTGCAACGGGTCATCCCAGCTGCTGGAATACCGCCACCGCTACACCACCGGCACCGTGGGGTTTGCCCACACCCGCTTGCCGGGCACCGATGAGAAAGGCCGCCTGCATAAAGCCGAGGCCACCTGGGGCATCCGGCTGCACGCCGGTTCCGACCGCCAAACGCCTCTGTACATTCCCCCCGGCGGCCCTTCCGAATCCTCCCAGCGGAACTCCATCATAGCTGTTAATCCCTATGTGCAGCTGGACCGCAAATGGCTGGGTGTGGGTGTAGGGCTGATGGCGGGCAGCCTGGGCTACCACCGCATCCTGTACGGCGACGAGCAGAGCGTACTCGATGGGCAGGCCTCATTGCGGGTTGGGCCCCGCCCCCAACTGTTTGCCCTGGCCGATTACAACTTCCTCGGCTACGGCGTGGCCAACCCCAGCACCGCCTGGGTTTGGGCACCGGCTTTGGGGTACGCGCTGGCAACTGGTGGGCGGCGCGGCGCGGGCTAAAGACTACGATATTGCCGAGGGCCAGAGCCGGTGGTCGGGGTTTGTGGAAGCCCGGGGCACCATTACGCCGCAGTGGCAGGCCAGCAGTTTTGTAACGCTGGGCAACCCCACACAGCAGCAGATCGGGCTCCGGCTCGGCTACCGATTACCAAATAAATCCACCCAACGCTGATCCGCCGACGGTAAGCTGGTTATAAGGGCAAAGTGAGACGTTCGTTCCGGCAGCGTGCCGCCGGAACGAACGTCTCACTTTGCCTTTACTTAGATTTTAAGCACGGAACGTTACGCCTAGATTTTCTCCGGCAGCAGCGTGGCCTCGGGGAAGTTGCCCAGTACGGGCGTGGAGCCCTCGGTTACGGCTTCTACCAGCAGGTTGCCGCCCACGAAGGCCCCTTTCCACGATTCACCCAGGCCACCGAATACTTCTTCCCGGTCGCCGCGGCTGCGGAGCTTGTTGATGCCCATTTTAAAGGCGCGCACCTCTTTAGCCGTACGAGCAGCCCACTTCTCATCATCCGAAGCCAGAGCTCCTACCAGGGCCCCGTTGCTGATGTTCATTTCGCCCACCAGCTCCTCCACGCGGTCCACCAGCACAATGCTGTCGATGGGGCCGAAGGGCTCCTTGAAGTATAGCTCGCTCTGGCGGGGCAGGTTCACCAGGGCCCGCGGGGCGCGGTAGGCCGAGCGGTCCTGGCCGGGCAGGAACAGCGCGTCGTCGAGCTTGCCCTCGTAGATGGGCGTGGCTCCGGTTTTCAGCGCGTCCTGGTAGAGGCGGTCCAGGTCTTCGGCCTGGGCCCGGTTGATAACGGGACCAAAGGCTAGGTCGGGCAGCTTATCGTCGGGCGAATCCACCAGCGTGGGGTTGCCGATTTTGAGGTCCTTGATGGTGTTCCAGTAGGTTTCCACAAACTGCGGAAACAGCCGCCGCTCCACCACAAAGCGCACGTAGGCTGTGCAGCGCTGCTTGCCGTAGTCGTAGCCTTTCTTGAGCTGGTCGGCGAGGCCGTTCCAGTCGGAGAAATTCCAGATGCCGTAGGTGTTCACGCCTTCCATTTCCAGCATGTAACGCTTGTGCTCCTGCGAGAGGGCATCGGCAATGTTGCGGCCGTTGTAGCGCCCGCCCACAAACGAGAGGCAATCCACGGCTTCGTTTTTCACCAGCACGTCGCTCAGCTCGCCGCCCGAGCCGCTCACCAGCGTTACGGGCAAGCCGCAGCGGCGGGCAATGGCAAACGTAAGGCTCAGCGAAATAAAGCCACCGTCGGTGGGTGTTTTGGCAATAACCGAGTTGCCGCACAGCGCCTGCACCAGCACCGCGTGCAGCAGCACCGACATGGGATAGTTCCAGGAAGCAATGTTGCTTACCAAACCCAGCGGCTTACGCTGGCCCAGCATGCCCTCAATATTATCCACGTACCACTGCACGCCTTCAATGGCGCGGTCGATGTCGGTGAAGCCCAGCTTGTAGGTTTTGCCGATTTCCCACATCAGCAGCTTGCCAATCAGCTCCACGTTGTCGCGCAGCTGGTTGAGGCAGTCCTGCACCCGGCGCTTACGCTCGTCCAGGTCCACGCGGGCCCAGTCGGCGGCTTCTTTTTTGGCGGCCTGCACGGCGCGCAGGGCTACTTCCCGGCTGAGCATGGGCAGGCTGCCGATTTCGGAGCCATCAATGGGCGACGTGAACGGGCGGGGCGTGCCGGGCTCCTGCCAGCGGCCTTCCAGCAGGTTCAGGTAGCCGTTGCCATCGGCCGTGAAGATTTCGGGCGTAACGTTTTTGGTTTGCTGCAGCAGGAAGTCAAACGCTACCTGCGGGGAAACAATTTTTGCCATGAGGGAGAAGGTGTAGGGTTGCACAGGGCGCCGGCCGCAGCCGGGGCATTGCGCGTCAAGGTACACGGTTCGGGCAATCTGCCTAAACCACATGCTTAAACTAGCTGGAATTTCCACAGGTTTTCAGCAGCCACTTCTGCGGCGGCCAACAGGCTGGCTACCAGCTCCGGAGAGCCCACAAATAATGGACTGCGCTGGTGAAAATCGGTGGGCTGCACATCGAGCACGGGCCCGGTGCCGGTTTCGGCCCGCCCCCCGCCTGCTCAATCAGGTAGGCCAGCGGGAAGCATTTGTAGAGGATGCGCAGCTTGCCCTGGGGATTCTTGCCGGTGGGCGGATACAGGTAGATACCGCCCGTGAGCAGGTTGCGGTGGTAGTCGGCCACCAACGAGCCCACGTACCGCCCGCTCTGGCCCCGGCGCTTGCATTCGGTGAGGTACTCCCGCACGTATTCGGGGTAATCAAACCAGTAACCCTCGTTGCAGCTGAACACGGTGCCGCTGGCCGGGATGGTGATGCTGGGGTGCGAGAGGAAAAATTCGCCCAACGACTGCTCGTAGGTGAAGCCCGCCACGCCGTGGCCGGTGGTGTACACGAGCATGGTGCTGGAGCCGTACAGGATGTAGCCCGCCGCTACCTGAGTGCGCCCGCCCTGCAAAAATCCTCAGGACCAGCCGGCTGCCCCACCGCCGACACGCGCCGGTAGATGCTGAAAATGGTGCCGATACTGATGTTGACATCGATGTTGCTGGAGCCGTCGAGCGGGTCGATGGCTACCACGTACTTGCCCTGGCAGTTGCCGGTATGGATGATGTCGTCCTCCTCCTCGCTGAGCACGGCGCAGGCCTCGCCCCGTTGGTAAGCGCCCTGATGAACCAGATATTGGTTTCCACAACGAGCTTCTGCTGAGCCTCGCCCTGCACGTTCTGCTGGCCCATGCTGCCGATGATGCTGGTGAGGCCCGCCCGGTTCACCTCCCGGTTCACCTCCCGGTTCACGATTTTGCCCGCCAACGCAATGTCGCGCAGCAGCTGACTTAGCTCGCCGGTGGCAAACGGAAACTCGGCCTGCTTGCGCATGATGTAGCGCTCCAGGGTGGTGCCCACCGGCTGGGCAATGCGGTTTTCAACGGACAAATTCATAGCACGAATAGGGCCAGAGGAGCCCGCAGAATGCGCACGGGTGCATTCCGGATGGGCATGTAGCGCGAAGCCTTTGCTTCGCGTATTGTCAGGCAATTTTGAGGATTTGGCTATTCAAGTTGCCGGGCAGGCGCGAAGCAAAGGCTTCGCGCTACAGGCCTTTATCGGGCTGTTTCGGGCTTTGCCAGAGCACCACCTGCCAGCCTTTTTTAGCGTCTTTGATTTGTACCACCACGTACTTGAGGTGGGCCAGGTTGGAAGTGCCATCGGGTTTGTTGGAGAGTTTGCTTACAGCCGCCTCGTTTACTTGGCGGCGGGTTCGTCGAAGCGAATCATTTGCATGCGGGGGGCAAACACCTGCATCAGCACCCAGGCCAATAGGTACGCGCCGCCACAAATCAGGAACATGATGAAGTAGGCCTTATTCAGCTGCCCGATGCTTTCGTAGTACACAAACATGCGCTTCTGCACCAGGGCCGTGAGCAGGATACCGCCCAGCCCGCCGGCCATGCCGCCCAGGCCGGTTACGGAGGCCACGGCCCGCTTCGGGAACATATCGGAGGCGGTGGAGAAGATGTTGGCGCTCCAGGCTTGGTGGGCGGCGGCGGCAATACCAATCACCAGCACGGCCAGCCACATGTTCAGCTGCCCCAGGTACTGGGCAAACACGATGGGCAGCACGCACAGGGCAATAATCAGCATGGAAATCTTGCGGGCCTGGAAAGCGGGCATGCCCCCTTTGATGAGGCGCAGCGGAATCCAGCCCCCACCAATGCTGCCCACGCTGGACAGGATATACACCAGGGCCACGGGCAGGGCCACAGCGGTGTTTTGCAGGCCGTATTGCTTGTTCAGGAAATCGGGCAGCCAGAATAGGTAGAACCACCAGATGGGGTCGGTCAGGAACTTACCGAAGATGAAGGCGTAAGTCTGGCGCACCCGCAGTAGCTGGCCCCAGGAAATTTTGGGCTGGGTTTCCACGGCTACGGCCGCCATGTCGTTCACGTCGCTGTGGATGTAGTCGAACTCGGCTTTGGTGAGGCGGGCGTGGCGGGCGGGCACCTCGTAATACGCATACCACAGCACCAGCCAGATAAAGCCCAGTCCCCCGGTAATCAGGAAAGCCCATTTCCAGCCATTGGCGCTGGCGGCGGCAATAAACGGCACCGTGAGCGGGGCCAGAATGGCGCCCACGTTGGAGCCCGAGTTGAAAATACCGGTTGCCAGGGCCCGCTCCCGCTGCGGAAACCACTCGGCCGTGGTTTTGATGGCCGCCGGGAAATTGCCGGCCTCGGTAACGCCCAGAAACGCCCGCGCCACCGAGAAGCCCACCGTGCTGCTCACCAGGGCGTGGCCCATGGCCGCCAGGCTCCACAGCAGCGTGGAGAGGGCGTAGCCGGTTTTGGTGCCCAGCCGGTCAATCACGCGGCCCACGCCCATCATGCCCACGGCGTAGGCCACTTTAAAGGACAGCTCGATGTTGGCGTAGTCGCCGGCACTCCAGCTGAACGCCTTTTCCAAGGTGGGTTTGAGCAGGGAAATAACGGCCCGGTCGAGGTAGTTGATGGTGGTGGCGAAGAACACCAGCGCACAAATCGTCCAGCGGTACCGGCCAACCGCCGTGGCGGCCGGAGCGGCAGTGGCAGGAGCAGTGGGAGTTTGTATCATCGAGTTCGGGAATTCGGTGGGAAGTACTCAGATGGAGAAGCCACCCAAAGGCGGCACTGACAAGACATTCCGTTTTGTCATCCTGAGCGGAGCGAAGGACCTTACCACGTGTGCCATGCTAACGAACGAACAGCTCGGTCTAGCGCGACAAGGTCCTTCCCTTCGCTCAGGATGACACGGCAGATTGCGTGAAGGCCAGCAGACGGGCAATCAGCTGCTGCAGGGCTTCGGGTTCATCGGCGTTTTTGAACAGCTGGGAGCCCATGCCCACCACATTCACGCCCGCGTCAAACCACTCGCGCAGGCTTTCCTCGGTGGGCTCTACTCCGCCGGTTACCATTAAGGGCACGGTAGGCATGGGCCCGCGCAGGCTTTTGATGAAGCCCGGCCCCAGCACGTTGCCAGGGAAAATCTTCACCACGGCCGCCCCCAGGCGGGTAGCGTGGTACACTTCCGAAACCGTCATGGTGCCAGGCAGCCAGGGCGTTCCGCGGCGGCGGCACACGCTGGCCACTTCTTCCGTAAGGCAGGGCTGCACTACAAAATCGGCCCCGGCCTCAATAAACCGCTCGGCATCTTCGGCGGTGTATACGGTGCCGATACCCAGCACCATATCGGGGCAATTGGCCTGCACGTGGGCTACCAGCTCTGTAAATACTTCAAAAGCATTGGTCCCGCGGTTTGTAAACTCAAATACCCGCAGTCCGCCGGCATAGCACACCTCCAGGATCCGCTTGGCATACGCCGCATCGGCGTGGAAGAACACCGGCACCACCGGGTAGCGCAGCACGGTTTCGAGAAGTTGGTCGGCGGAAAAGCGGGACATGTTGTTGGTTTTTGGTTGATGGTTTTTGGTTGGTGGCTTTCTGTTTTCTGATTTTGACTCAATGAGCCACCAACCAAAAACCACCCACTAAAAACCGCCGCTACCTGAGCAGGCGGCCGGTGGTGTTGCCGGCTACAATGTGTTCGACTTCGGCGGCGGTTACCAAGTTGATGTCGCCGGGGATGGTGTGCTTGAGGGCGGAGGCGGCGGTGGCAAACGTGAGGGCCTGCGGCACCATGGGATAGGTCAGCTGGCCGTAGATGAAGCCGGAAATAAAGGCGTCGCCCCCACCGATGCGGTCCACCACGGGGTTGATGTCGAAGTCCTCGGTTTCGAAGTACTCGCCGCCGCTGTAGGCCAGGCCCCGGATTCGCTCGTGGGAGGCACTTTGGGTATTGCGACGGGTAGCAATAACCTGCTTGATCTGCGGGAACCGCGCCATCAGCTGTTGGCTCATCGATATGAAGCTGTTTTCGGCCCCGGCTTCGGGTTTGATGCCGAACAGGTCTTCGGCGTCGCCTTCCGTGCACACCACCAGGTCGCAGCCGGCTACCAGCTCGGACATCACGTCCTGGGCGCGCTGGCCGTACTGCCAGAGGTTGCGGCGGTAGTTCACGTCGGCCGATACGGTGAGGCCGAGGCGGCGGGCGGCAGCAATGGCCTCCCGGGTAGCCTGCGCGGCCGTGGACGAAATGGCGGGCGTGATACCCGTCCAGTGCAGCCACTGGGCATTACTGAATACCGCGTCCCAGTTAAACCACTCCGGCTTCAGGTTGGCAAAGGCCGAGTCGTACCGGTCGTACACGATGCGGCTGGCCCGCAGCGAGGCTCCTACCTCCAGGAAATACAGCCCCAGCCGGTGGCCCCGGAACACGCAGTGCTGCATATCTACCCCGTGGTGCTGAAAATGCTGCGCGGCGGCGCGGCCCACGGCGTTATCGGGAAGCAGCCGGCGTGGGCGGCCGGTACGCCCAGGTAGGCCAGCCCGGCGGCCACGTTGGCATCTCCCCCACCGTAGGTTACGTCCAGCGAAGCCGCCTGCGACAACCGCTGGCACTGTGGGGGCGACAACCGCATCATAATTTCACCAAAGGTGACAACTTGCTTCATGTTCCGTGGCTTCTATTAACTGGTTCAGCACTTTAAGCTCCGAAATTAGCCTTTGCTTACACAATCGATTGTGATAAGTTGGTAAAGATGCTTGGACTTTAGGTAGTAGCCCAGTTTTTTCGCTTCTTTTTTTACTTAAACCGCCACTGATGAGGCGTTTGCCGGTGCATTCGCGAAGCCAAAATAGGCTTTCGCGTTGTGGTAGCAAATATTCTGCACGATGCCGCCCAGCAGGTCCAGATCAGCGGGCAGCTCGCCGTTCTCCACGTTCTCGCCCAGCAGGTTGCAGAGTACCCGGCAGAAATACTCGTGCCGGGGGTACGAGAGGAAGCTGCGCGAATCGGTGCGCATGCCCACAAAACGACTCAGCAGGCCCATGTTGCTCAGAGCGTTGAGCTGCTTTTCCATGCCCTCCTTCTGATCCAGAAACCACCAGCCCGAGCCGAACTGCACCTTGCCGGCCACCGAGCCGTCGTTGAAGTTGCCTACCATGGTGGCCAGCAGCTCGTTGTCGGCGGGGTTGAGGTTGTAGAGGATGGTTTTGGCCAGCTTGTCCTGCGAGTCGAGGAAGCGGGCCAGGGCGCGGGCCTGCGAGAAGTCGCCGATGGAGTCCCAGCCGGTATCGGGGCCGAGCTGGCGCAGCATGCGGGAGTTGTTGTTGTTGCGCAGGGACGCTTGCAGGTCGTGGTAGGTCTGGATGTCTACGGCCGCCGACTGGCCCAGCTTGTCGAGGTAGGCGTTGTAGGTGGCGGCATCCTCCACGGCCATGGCCTTATCGGGGCGGAACGTGGGCAGCACCTGAATTTCGAAGCCGCCGGCCTGCAGGGCACGGTGGTGCTCCAGGGAATCGGCCGGGTCGTCGGTGGTGCAGAGGGCCTCCACGTTTATGCGGCGCAGCAGGTTACGCACCGAGTACGCGGGGGTTTGCAGCAGGGCGTTGCACTGCTCGTAGATGCGGCGGGCCGAGGCTGGATTCAGCAGCTCCGTGATGCCGAAGTAGCGCTGCAGCTCCAGGTGCGTCCAGTGGTAGAGAGGGTTGCGCACCGTCTGGGGCACGGTTTCGGCCCATTTCTCAAACTTTTCCCAGTCCGAAGCGTCGCCGGTGATGTAGTGCTCGGGCACGCCGTTGGTGCGCATGACCCGCCACTTGTAATGGTCGCCTTAGAGCCATACCTGGGTGATGGCGTCAAACTGCCGGTCCTCGGCAATCTGCTCGGGCAGCAGGTGGTTGTGGTAGTCGATGATGGGCATCGGCCGGGCGTACCCGTGATAGAGCATGCGGGCCGTGGCGGTTTGCAGCAGAAAGTCGTCGTTGAGAAAAGGCTTCATGGGTGGGGATTTTATACTCCTGTCATCCTGAGCAGCGCGAAGGAGCTTATCCCTCATGCACAATTCACTCAGGCACAATCCAGGCGTGATGAGGTCCTTCGCAAGCTCAGGATGACAGATAGAAATCAGCTTATAAACTCACCCCGCGCTTCCAGGGGATGAAATCGGTCTGGTCGTGGCGCACGGCGACTACTTCCTCACCGCTGGCCACGCGCACCACGTAGTCGAGGATGCGGGCGCCGGCCTGCTCAATGGTTTCTTCCCCGTCGATGACGGTGCCGGTATTCAGGTCGATGATGTCGGGCATGCGCCGGGCCAAAGCCGTGTTGCTGCTGATTTTGACCGCCGGGGCAATGGAGTTGCCGGTGGGCGTGCCCAGGAGGCCGGTGGTAAATAGTACTACCGTGGCCCCCGAGCCCACCTCGGCCGTGGTTGATTCTACGTCGTTGCCGGGGTGCAGAGCAGATTCAGGCCAGACTGCGTCACCAGTTCGGGGTAATCGAGCACGGCCACTACCGGCGAGGAACCGCCCTTGCGGGCCGCTCCACCCGCACATCGCCCGGCAGCCGCCCGAACCAGGCCAGCAGATTACCGCCGCCCAGCCACAGCAGCGTCCCCAGCACCATCAGGCCTAGGCCGAGCAGGAACAGCGTTTTATCGAGGTGGGGAGGCATGGGAAGTTACGGGCTGGCTAATTCACGGAGTAAGGCATACAACCGTCCCAAACCCATCGTTCCGTATCCATTTAAATCATCAATACTCTTCTTTTCCCCATGTTCATTCTCTACCGTCAACTCAACGTGGGTAGTATGATTAACATGAATACTACCATAGTTATTCCGGAGGGCGGAATAATTGATATAAGACAGCAATTGAACTAGTTGCTGCCGTTGCGCGGGCATCAGTAGTTTCCGCTGTTGAGCTTGTGAATTCCGGGTGCTGTCGAGTCTATCCGTACATTGCTCCCAGAACTGAATTGAGTCTCCTTTTACTGCAATGCGGGTGCGTACAGTTTGGTGGTAAGCGTAAAAGCTTTCGTACGTAAGCTGTCTAACCTGACAAAGGACAGGTCGGTGATTATACTCCACGAATCCACCCGCGACGAAGGATAACAGCGAGGTACGGCGGTCTGTCAACTTTCCCCCTCGCCCTCTCCACCTGGCAAAATCAGCGTATTCCAGTAAGTCTTGACCATTTCGTACAACCACCCGAGCTACAGGCTGACGACGGCGCACACCATTAGCGAAATTGCGCGCTACCTGAAACTTGCTTCCCATATCCAGCACGCAAAACACAAACGGAATATCCTTACGCCGGGCCAGCACCAGCAAATCGGGTAACCCGTTGTGGTCGAAATCGGCTTTGAACCACGTCTGTGCTCCCCGCACTGCAAACCGGGTGAAACGATAAGGCCGGTACGCTGCTGCGGCTGAATCTCCCAGCACAGCCTCTTCGAATTCCCACCCGAACGGCCGAATCAGCTCCAGCACCTGCTCATCCGTTTTTATGGCAGCAATCCGGCCGGGCACATACTTATGCGCCGCTACCTGGCAAAAAGTATCTGGTGCTGCCCCAAGCACTAACAGAATTAGGCTAGTCAGGAAAAGACACCTGACAAAGCACTCATAAACAGACACTTGTATCATATATAGTTAACCTATGCCATAATTCGACTTCAATCAGCATGTTCCTACCGCTCATCACCCCTTGTTGTCAAACACCGGCTCAATGCGCCCATCAGCCCCTACCTGCAGGGCGGCTTCGTAGCGGTTACCGGTTTTGCTGGAGATGAAGCCGCGGATGACGCCAGTTTTGCCTTTGCGCAGAAGCTGGTTCATCTGGGCGTCGGTGAGGGTTTTACCGCCCCACTCGAATGGGGCCCGGAACTGGCAGTCCTCGCGGAAGCGGGAGCAGCCCCAGGCACTTTTGCCCTTCAGCATCTGGCCCAGGCGGCACACCGGGCAGGGTATCTGGCCGGGGTCCTGGGGGGTGGTGGGCTTGCTTTCGGCGGCGCGCACCAACTCCAGCGTCCGGGCGGGCGTGAGCCGGATGGCGGCCCCGAACTTGTTGCCGGCATCGTCCAGGAAGCCCTGCATTACCTGGGTGCGGCCTTTTTTGAGCAGGTCGCCCACCTGCTTGTCGGTGAATTTCTTACCCTCGAACTCCACCGGTAGCCGGAACTGACACCCTTCCTTCCAGCGGGAGCAGCCCATGGCTGATTTCCCGCGCAGCACGTGGCCACTGCTGCAGGCCGGGCACGGGCCTAAGCCTAGGTTGGTTTGTGGTTGTTGGTTGTTGGTTATTAGGCGAGTAGGTGCGGATTTACCGACCGCCGACGCGGGTTGTCCACCATTAGCTACCGTTACGGCGCGGCCGGAGCCATCGTGCTTTACTTCCAGCACCATTTCGCGCACCAGCTGCTTCAGCTCGCCCAGAAACTGCTCCTGGTCGAGCTGACCGCCTTCAATCTGGCGCAGCTTCCGCTCCCACTGCCCCGTCAACTCCGCCGACTTCAGCGTGGGGTTTCGGATGAGGCCGATGAGCTCTACCCCGGTGGGCGTGGGCACAATCTTTTTCCGGTCGCGGCGGATGTAGCCGCGCTTAAACAGGGTTTCGATGATGGCAGCGCGGGTCGAAGGGCGGCCGATACCGTTTTCCTTCATGGCCTGGCGCAGCTCCTCATCGTCCACGTTGCGGCCCGCGGTTTCCATGCCCCGCAGCAGCATGGCCTCCGAGTACTCGCGCGGGGGCTGGGTTTGCTTGGCGTCGAGGCGGGGCTTGTGGGGGCCGGTTTCGTCTTTCTGGAAGCTGGGCAGCACGGTACTCACCACATCGTCGTCGCCTTCACCGGCCGCTTTAGGGGCCGAGGGAGCCTGTTGCTTCTCCGGGTCACCGTACACCTCGCGCCAGCCGGGGCTCAGGATCTGCCGGCCCCGCACCCGGAAGGTGCGCCCGGCCACATCGGCAGTTACGGTGGTGTTTGAGACTTCGCAATCGGGGTAAAACGCGGCCAGGAAGCGGCGCGTGATGATGTCGTACACCCGCTGCTCGGTGCCGTGCAGGCTGCCCGCGCTGGCCCCGGTGGGGATGATGGCGTGGTGGTCCGTCACCTTCTGGTTGTTGAACACCTTGGTGCTCTTGCGGATTTTGCCGCCCGCCAGCAGCGGGGCCACCAGGGCCGCGTGCACGCCGCCCAGCCCGCGCAGGATGCCAGGGATTTTGGGGTACTGGTCGTCGGGCAGGAAGGTGGTATCCACGCGGGGGTAGCTCACCACTTTTTTCTCGTAGAGGCCCTGCACGGTTTTGAGCGTATCCTCAGCCGAGAGGCCCAGCTGGTTGTTGCACTGCACCTGCAGGGAGGTCAGGTCGAACAGCGCAGGCGGACTCTCCAGCGCCTTCTTGATTTCCACGTTCGTCACCGTGAGCGGCTGGCCGGTTACCTGGGCCAGGGCCGCGTCGGCTTCCTCCTGGGTCACGAAGTAGCCGCGGGCTTTTAGGCGGGCTTTTTCGTCGGGCTCGTCGTCGTCCTTGCCCTTTTTCACCACGGCTACGTGGCTGAACATGGTGCCCCGGTACTCGGTGCGCAGCACCCAGTAGGGCTCGGGCCGGAAGTTCTGGATTTCGTGGTACCGGTCTACCAGCAGGGCCAGCGTGGGCGTCTGCACCCGCCCGATGCTGAGCACCTGCCGCTGCCCGGGCGCGTACTTGAGTGTAAACAACCTAGTGGCGTTCAGGCCCAGCAGCCAGTCGCCCACGGCGCGGCTCTTACCGGCCTGGTAGAGCGAGTCGAACTCCGAGCCCTCGCGCAGGTTCTGGAAGCCCTGGCGGATGGCCTCTTCGGTGAGCGAGGAAATCCAGAGGCGCTTGGTGGGCTTACGGTACTTGGCCTCCAGCAGCACCCAGCGCTGAATCACCTCTCCTTCCTGCCCGGCGTCGCCGCAGTTAATAACTTCCTCGGCGGAGGCCAGCAGGCTCTTAATTACGTTGAACTGCCGCACTACGCCGTCGTCGCGGCGCATGAGCTTGATGCCGAACTGCTCGGGCAGCATGGGCAAATCGTGAATGCTCCAGCGCTTCCACTCGGGGCGGTAGTCCTCGGGCTCGCGCAGCTGGCAGAAGTGGCCGAACGTCCAGGTTACCTGGTAGCCGTTGCCCTCGAAGTAGCCGTCCATTTTGCGGTTGGCACCCAGCACCTGGGCAATTTCGCGGGCCACGCTGGGCTTTTCGGCAATGCAAACTTTCACTCGTTGTTTCTCTCAAGTGGATGATACTACTGGAATAAAGCCAGTGGAGAATCAACAAAGATACAGCGCAGAAAGGTCGGAATGCAGCGAGGATATGCCCTACCGTGCGGCAGTTTTGGGCACCAGCCGCACCGTAGCTACGCACCGAAACCCTAGCCAGCATTGCGGACCTTGATACAACTGCCGGGAACGCACCGTAATCTGCCGCACCGACGACCGAAACGAGCCGCCTTTTGCTACTCCTTTGACCGCCGTTAGCTCAGCCACGTTGCCAATAACGTTGTACAGTTTGTTTGCAGTTGGCGGATGATTGTAGATGTATTCCGTGAAAAACTGCCGATACGCGGCACAGAAGAATGGCTGGCCATTCTCCTCTGAAATGAAGTTTTCCAGCAACGTGTAGGGAAGCCGAAATACAGCCTTACCCTTGGGTAAAACCAGAGCAGTCAGGCAGGAATCCAAGGCCTTTTCCTTGCGCAGTTGCAGCGGTTTGAAGCGGGATTTGGAAGACGGTGGCACCAGCTGTAACGGTTCAATACCGATTGGCAAGCCACCAGCCGCAGCCTGCTCCCATTCGGCTTCCGTGGGCAGGCGATATTCGGCCAATACAGTAAAATTGCGCAACTCCGGGTGCTTCCGCTGGAACTCCGCTGACTGGAAATAGCCGGCGTTGACCATGTTGCTCCGCCAACGGCAATACGCTACGGCCTGCTCGTAACTCACGCCTGCTAATGGGTAGTACCGAAAGCCTGGGTACCTGAAATAGTAAGCTGTAAATGGGTCTGATACGTGACCATCAGTTCCTCTGACAGTTGTATTCCACACAGTAGAATCAGGAATTTGACTTCTATAGAAAGCATTTGAGGAGTCCTGCCGGATGTGATGTATATACTCAAGCCAATGAATGTTAACTACCTCTGCTTCATCCATATATAGGCTATCTGATACTTGCACACACCCTGGAGGTTCAGGCAATGCCCTTGCTTTATACTGGGCCTCCGCCCAAGTACAATACAGCAAGCATAATAGTACTACTGACAAACTACGCATGGACATACTTCGGATAAGAACAAGCACACAATCTATAACCGTCTATAGAGTAGCAAATCTAACGGGGAGAAAAGTCCGGTGCACTGGACTCTTCTCCCCGTTTTTGAGCGCTAAGGCCCGTTGTAGCCGCGCTACTGCTTCACCGTTTCCGGCGCAATGCGGGTGGGCGTCTGCTGGCCGCTGATGATGCCGCTGGCGGCGCGGCCGATGGCCGTAATAACGGCCGTCATGTTGGCTAGGTCCAGGCTTTCCACCTCGTCGTCCACCGAGTGGTACTTCTTATCGGTTGGAATCTGGTCGGTGCTGATGGTGTGGGCCGGGACGCCCAGGCGGGCCAATGTGGCGTTGTCGGAGCGGTAGAACAGGTTTTGCTCGGGGTACGGGTCGGGCTCGAAGCGGAACACCGTGCCCTTGGCGTTATCCTGCAGCATTTTGCCGAAGTCGGACCGATCAAAGCCGGTGATAAAGGCCGTGTTGGGGCCGAACTTGGCCTGCTTGCCAATCATTTCGATGTTGAACATGGCCACCACGTTCTTCGGGTCAAGCTGCTTGGAGAAATGGCGCGCGCCAAAGCCCCCGATTTCCTCGGCCGTGAAGGCCACAAACACCAGCGGGCGGGCGTTGTCGTTTTTCTTCTTGAAGTACTCGGCCAGGGCCACCACGGCGGTGGTGCCGCTGGCGTCGTCGTCGGCCCCGTTGGCAATGGAGTCGCCGGCCACGGCGGGCAGGAAGCCCAGGTGGTCGTAGTGGCCGCTGAACACTACCTGCTCGGTGGCGCGGGCGGCATCCTTACCGGGCAACACGCCCACCACGTTGCGCAGCTCCACGGTTCGGATGGTGGTGGTGGCGGCCACCTGAAACTTCAGCGGTGTAGCGGCCGGCGGAGCCAGAATGAGCAGCGTGGTAAACGGAGCGGGTTTTTCGGGCCGCAGGCCGCCACGCTTTACGTAGCCGACCACGCGGTTGAAGGCCGCCGCCTGCACGGGGTCAATGAATACAATGGTGTTCTCCCTGGGGTCCAGCAGCGGGCGGATTTGCTGCATCAGGTTATCCTGTGGGCCCACGGTAACAACCCGCGGGGCCGGTTCGTCGGCTTCCGTCCAGTTGAGGTGGGGCTGACCCGAAATCAGCAGCATCTTGTCGGGGGCTACTTTGGCACCGTTGATAGTGACGAAAGCGGCGGCTGTGCGGGTTTCGTAGGCCGGAAACGTCTGCATGAAATTTTGCAGACCAGGTAGCGGTGTGAGGCCGATACGCTGAAATTCAGCGGCCAGAAACTCGGCGGCTTTTACGCTGCCGGGCTTGCCGGTAGCGCGGCCCTGCATATCGTCGGCAGCCAGGGTACGGATGATGCGCTCAACGGTTGCCTGGGGCACACCAGGACTTGCGGGAACAGGTGCGGACTTTTTTTGGGCAAAGACCTGAGTAGCAAACAGCGCGAGGAAGAGAACGAACGGGGGGGATTTTCGCATACCGCAAAATAACCATTTTGTTCTTTACGGGGTACAATTTGTTGGCCGCAAAAAATTTAGGTTTTGCGCCTTTCATCCGTCCGCTTGTCTCTTCTTCCTATGCTTCGTTACAGCCTGTTGTTGCTTCTTCCGATGGCCGCCTGCCAGACTACCGCTCCCACCACTGACAATACTACCGCCACCGAGGCGGCCCCGGCCACCGAGCTGCGCGGCACGCGCTGGGTATTGCACGCGCTGGCCGGGCAGCCACTGCAGGTGACCTCGCCCAAGGAGCTGTACCTGCAAATCAGCCCGGAGCAGCTGCAGGCGGAAGGTCAGGCCTCCTGCAACCGGTTCAGAGCGTCGGTGGAACTGCCCGCCGCACAGCAGCTCCGGTTCGGCGCATTGCTATCGACGCGCATGGCCTGTCCGGACCTGGCTGTTGAGACTGGCTTCACCAATGCGCTTACCAACACGCGCACGTACCAAATCAGCCGGGATACGCTGCGGCTGTACGGGGAGCCTGCCGCTGGCCCGCTGGCCGAGCTACACCAGGGCCGCTAAAATCCGGTAAAACCTACGTCCGGCCCCGGCTACCCTGAATGAAGGTAGCCAAGGCCGGACGTGGGTTGTACTGGTAGCCTACTCCTGTTCTCCTATTTTGTATTAGCCGCTTTTGTATCAACGGCGGCTAGCACGGCCGCCCATTCGGCTTCCGATTTGGCCTGGCTGGCCCCGGGGGCACCTTTCAGTTTCAGCTCGGGGGCGGCGGCCTGCAGTTCTTTCAGGTTCAGCTTCACCGGCTCCAGCTTCTTATCGGGGCGCAGCAGGTAATAGGTCACTTTATCGTCAATCTTGTCGTACCGCTCCCCGCTGCTATACGCTCCCTGGTAATCGGCTTTAATGAGCTTTTTCCCGAAGCGTTTGAGCAGGGTGTAGTTTCCGGCGTGTAGTACCTCTACGTACTCAGTGCGCTGGCTGGGCTCCGGGGCTTCCAGAAAACGGCGAAAAACGCGCTGGTGCGCGGGCTGCAGCCCAGCTGGCACATCCAGCTCAAAACTCGTCACCCGTCGGTCATCCAGCAGCAGCGAGTCTTTACGGTTGAGGGGCATCATCAGCAGCCGCCGGTTCAGCACATCGTACTTCAGCGGAATGGGCGCCAGTGGAACGCCAGTGGTCATGTGCAGATGTCCGGGCAGCCAGCGGTTGTCGGCGTACGGGGTGCCGATGGTGCCGTAGGCTTCGCCCCGGGGCAGCACCGCAGCGGCTCCATTCACCAAGGCATCCACATTAGCCTGAGCAGCCGTACCTGCCTGACTTATTGACCCTTGTTGTGCCCACGCGCTGGTAGTCAATAGAGCGGCCGCTAGGGCCAGAGAAATCCGAAGAATCATAGAAAGATCAAGTAAAAGGGCTATTATTAGTCTAATATACCGGTTTTGCCGACTATCTGCAGTCCTTACCCCAGCGTCAGCACCAGATCATCGGCGTTTACCAGGCTGCCTTCGGAGAGGCTCACGACCTGCACGGTGGTATCGGCGGGGGCAGTGATGGTGGTTTCCATTTTCATAGCCTCGATGATGAACAGGGGTTCGTTTTTGCGCACGGGCTGACCGCTCTCTACCAGCACCCGGCTCAGCAGGCCCTGCAGCGGCGCGCCCAGCTGGCGGGGGTTGCCTTTGTCGGCCTTGGGGTTCTGCACGCGCTTCACTTCCACCGAGGTGTCCCGGATTTCGAGGTTGCGCGTCTGGCCGTTGAGGGTGAAGAAGATGGTGCGGCAGCCGTCCTCATTTACCGGCCCGATGCTTTGCAGGCCCACAATAATGCTTTTGCCCCGGGCAATGTCGATGATGGTTTCCTCGCCGGGCTGCAGGCCGTAGTAGAACACCCGCGTGGGTACTACGGCCACGTCGCCGTACTCCTCGCGGTGCTGCCAGTACTGCTCGAATACCTTCGGGTACAACAGCCACGACAGCACATCGGTGAACTTCCCACGGCGGCCGAATTTCTCGGCAAACCGGGCTTCCTCGGCCCCGAAATCAATGGGGGCCAGGTGCTCGTTGGGGCGGTCGGTGAAGGGCTGCTCGTCTTTGAGAATCACCTGCTGCACCTCGTGGGGCCAGCCGCCCTCGGGCTGCCCGATGTCGCCGCGGAACAGGTCGCGCACCGACTCAGGGAAGTTGAGCGTGTGGCCTTTTTCCAGCACGTCGCGGGTGGTGAGGTTGTTGCTGACCAGGAACAGGGCCATGTCGCCGACTACTTTCGAGGAGGGCGTCACCTTCACGATATCCCCAAACAGCTGGTTCACTTCTGCAAAGGTGGTTTTCACGGTTTCGAACTTGTCCAGCAAGCCCAGCGAAGCCGCCTGGGGCCGCAGGTTGGAGTACTGCCCGCCCGGAATTTCGTGCTGGAACACCTCCGAGGTGCCCGCCTTCAGCCCCGACTCGAAGGGGTAGTAATACTCGCGCACGGTTTCCCAGTAGTTGCTGAACTCATTGAGCGACTCCTGGTCGAACTCCCGGTGGCGCTCCTGGCCGCGCAGCATCTCCACCACGGCGTTGAAGTTGGGCTGCGAGGTAAGGCCCGACAGCGCGCCCAGAGCCACGTCAATCACATCTACGCCGGCTTCCACGGCCTTCAGGTAGGTGGCGGGCTGCAGGGAGCTGGTGTCGTGGGTGTGCAGGTGGATGGGCAGGCTCACGGTGTCGCGCAGGGCCGTAATCAGCTCGGTGGCGGCATAGGGTTTCAGCAGCCCGGCCATGTCCTTGATGCACAGGATGTGGGCCCCGGCGTCCTCAATCTGCCGGGCCAGGCGCAGGTAGTAGTCGAGGTTGTACTTCTGGTTGCGCCGGGGGTCCAGAATGTCGCCGGTGTAGCAGATGCAGGCTTCGGCCAGCCGGTCGGTGCGGTTGCGCACGAACCCGATGCAGGCCTCCATCCCCTTCATCCAGTTCAGGGAGTCGAAGATGCGGAACACGTCGATGCCGGTTTCGGCGGCCTGCTCCACAAACCGCTCCGTCAGGTTGTCGGGGTAGGCTTTGTAGCCCACGCCGTTGGCCCCGCGGATGAGCATCTGGAGCAGGATGTTGGGCACGGCGGCGCGCAGCTTGGCCAGCCGCTCCCAGGGGTCTTCGTGCAGGAAGCGCAGGGCCACATCAAACGTAGCCCCGCCCCAGCACTCCAGCGAGAAGGTTTGCGGGTGCTGGCGGGCGTAGCGCTCGGCCACCTTCAGCATATCGAAGGTGCGCATGCGAGTGGCCAGCAGGCTCTGGTGGGCGTCGCGCAGGGTGGTATCGGTGTAGTGAATCTGGCGCTCGGCCCGCAGCCACTTGGCAAACTCGTCGGGGCCCAGCTCGGTGAGCTTGTCCTTGGTGCCGGGCTGCAGCGGGGCGGCGGGGTCGTAGTGCGGCAGGCGGGGCTTGCGCAGGTCGCGCTTGGGGTCCACGGGCCGCGCACGTCGGGGTTGCCGTTCACAATCACGTCGCCGAGGAAGCTGAGCACCTTGGTGGCCCGGTCCTGGCGGGGTTTGAACTTGAACAGTTCCTGGTGGTCTTTGATGAAGTCTACGTTGGCCTCCCCCGCCATGAATACAGGGTGGGCAATGATATTCTGCAGAAACTGGATGTTGGTGCTTACCCCCCGCACCCGGAACTCGTCGAGGGAGCGGGCCATCTTCTGGGCCGCGCCTTCCAGCGTGGGCGCGTGGGCCGACACCTTCACCAGCAACGAGTCAAAGAACGGCGACACTTTCACGCCCTGGTACACCGAGCCCTGGTCGAGGCGGATACCGAAGCCGCCCGCCGAGCGGTAGGCCGTAATGGTGCCGTAATCGGGCTTGAAATCCTGCTCGGGGTCCTCGGTGGTAATGCGGCACTGGATGGCGTAGCCCATCTTCAAGGGCGTACTATCCGGCCCCAGCCCAATTTCGGCGTCGGTGAGGCGGCGGCCGTCGGCAATATGCAGCTGGGTTTTGATGAGGTCCACGCCGGTTATCATCTCCGTCACGGTGTGCTCCACCTGAATGCGCGGGTTCACCTCGATGAAGTAGATGCGGTCCTGCTCGGGGTTCACCAGGAATTCCACGGTGCCCACGTTGTTGTAGTTCACGGCCCGGCCCAGGCGCAGCGCGTACTCGTACAGCAGGTGGCGCAGGTGGTCGGGCAGGTGCAGGGACGGGGCCACTTCCACCACTTTCTGGTAGCGGCGCTGCACCGAGCAGTCGCGCTCGTACAGGTGCGTGAGGCCGCCGAAGTTGTCGGCCACCAGCTGCACCTCAATGTGCTTGGGCCGCTCCACAAACTTCTCCAGGAACACGGTATCGTCGCCGAAGGCTTTCAGGGCCTCGTTACGGGCCTCGAAGAAGCCTTTTTCCAGCTGCTCATCGTCGCGGATTACGCGCATGCCCCGGCCCCCGCCCCCGCTGGCCGCTTTCAGCATCACGGGGTAGCCAATGCGGTGGGCTTCCGCCAGCGCCACGTCGAGGTCGGTCAGGTCCTGCTCGCTGCTTTCGATGATGGGCACCTGGCACTCCACGGCTACCCGCTTGGCGGCCACCTTGTCGCCCAGGGCTTCCATCACTTCCGGCCGCGGGCCCACGAAGATGATGCCCTCCTCGCGGCAGCGCCGGGCCAGGGTGGCGTTTTCGCTCAGGAAGCCGTAGCCGGGGTGAATGGCGTCGGCCCCGTTCTCCCTGGCCACGCGCAGGATGGCCTCAATATCAAGGTAGGGCTTGAGCGGCTCATCGTCGCGGCCCACCTGGTAGGCCTCGTCGGCCTTGTAGCGGTGCAGGGAGTAGCGGTCCTCGTAGGTGTAGATGGCAACGGTCTGGATGCCCAGCTCGGTGGCGGCGCGCAGCACGCGAATGGCAATTTCGCCCCGGTTGGCGACCAGCAGTTTGCGGATGTTCATCGGTTTCAGGAGAAGGTGAAAGGTGGAACAGGGAAGCGGTGCAAGCTACGCAACGGGGCGGGATTCGTTAGCGAATTTTTGCTGAAAGTTTATTTTTCGCAGAAGCAGACTATTTGGGATGGGTAGATTCCGGGAGGTTGTAGAGACGCAACATCTTGCGTCTCGTCGTTGCTGATGTTGCTTATTAAGAGCGGATTGGGCTTTCCTGTCGAAAGGCGTAACGACGTCGCACGAAGGGAAGTCCAGGCAGAGCTGTTCGACGGGGAGACGCAAAATATTGCGTCTCTACACTCAGTTCTCCTGGTTGATGAGGTTGACCACCAACTTCACCATTACGTCCTTGTCCTCCGGTTTTCTTTCTGCAATGAGCAGGGTCAGGGCCACCAGGGCATTATCGGCGAGGCGGCGAGAGCCGTCGGGTTTGTAGAGGCAGTGATTCTTATCCATGAACCACACGAACAGAACCGGAGGTCAGCGAAGCTAAAGGCTGCAATGCGCTTATTGCCATCGGAAAAGGAATGGTTTTTCACCACGAAGTAGAGCAGGTGGGCCGCTTTTTCCTCCGCGCTGGGGTACAGCTCTACGCCGTCAAAACTCTGGTAAATCGTGCGCACCGAGCTCTGGAACGACTCATCCTTCTCCCGCCCGAACAGCACGCTCCCCCCGAACTGCTGGCGCAGGCCATCCACGGCCTGTAGGGCGGCTTCGTAGGTGAGCTCGAAGGGTGTATCGGGCGAGGTGGCCGTGATGCGCAGGCGCTGGTGGTCGTACTGGTCGAGCACGTCGAGGGCGCGGGCGTAGTCGCTGAGCACCCGCAGCAGGGCCGTAGTTTGGGCGGGCGTCAGCTCCTGGTTTTCCAGCAGCTCGCCCTGCAGCCGCAGCAGCCGCTTGAGTTCGGTGAGCTGGCGGGCGTTTTCGCGCAGCCGCTCCTCGTTCAGCACGAAACCCTGCACCAGGTACTGCCGCAGCACCTGCGTGGCCCACTGCCGGAACTGCGTGCCCTGCCGGGAGTTCACCCGGTACCCGACGGAGATGATAACGTCAAGGTTGTAGTAGGTCACGGGCTTGTCGGAAAAAGCAATATGCATTTTTTGCATATTGCTTTCTTCGTCCAGTTCGCCGGAGTTAAAAACAGCCCGCAAGTGTCTGCTAATCACACTTTGGTCCCGGCCAAAGAGCGTCACCATCTGAGCCTGGGTGAGCCAGACGGTTTCGTTCTGCAGGTGCACTTCCAGCCGGGCGTGGCCGTCGGCCGATTGATAGAGAAGGATATCCGGAGTGGACTCCATAAGCAGAGGATAAAAAGTAAAACAGGCAGCAACTCAGCAATATGCAGAATCAGCGCCGGGAAGCCAAGCCGGAGGCCACCACGGCTACGAAAGCCAGCGTCCAAAACTTTCCTGCCACGGTTCAGTTCTGAACCCACTTCCCTACCTCTGACTTTATCCGCATGCAATTCTCCGGCAAGAACATCCTTATCGTGGGCGCTTCCTCGGGCATTGGCCTGGCCACGGCCCGGCTGCTGCACGGCCTGGGCGCTAGCCTGTACACCGCCTCCCGCCACCAGTCGGCCGAGCTGGCCGAACTCAGCACCACCTTTCTGCCCCTCGACGTGACGCACCCCTTCGGCACGGCGCTGGATGCCCTGCCCGAGGTGCTGCACGGCGTGGTGTACTGCCCCGGCAACATCAAGCTGCGGCCCTTCGAGCGGATTCCGGTGGAGGATTTCCGCGGGGATTTTGAGTTGAACGTGCTGGGTGCTGTGCAGGTGCTGCAGGCCAGCATGAAGCGGCTGAAGAAGGCCGGCGGGGCCTCTGTGGTGCTGTTCAGCACCGTGGCCGCCGATACGGGCATGGCCTTCCACGCCAGCATTGCTACTTCCAAGGCCGCCGTGGAAGGCCTCACCCGCGCCCTGGCCGCCGAGTACGCCGCCAGTGGCGTGCGGGTAAATGCCGTGGCTCCGTCGCTCACCAACACGCCCCTGGCCGCCGCTTTACTCAATACCCCGAAAAAGCCGAAGCCAGCGCCAAGCGCCACCCGCTGCAGCGCATTGGTGAGCCCGAGGACCTGGCCTACATGGCCTCCTTCCTCCTCTCCGACCACGGCTCCTTTATCACCGGCCAGGTGCTGCCCGTGGATGGCGGCATGGGCCGGTTGAAGTAGGGCGTATTGAGTAGCAGGTTTCCCGGATAACTGTAAAAGGCCTCGTCTCTGCTCGCTTAAGAGTAGACGAGGCCTTTTACAGTTATCCGGGAAACCTGCTACTCAATCTGCAGCCGCTTGTTCACGTAGAGGCCGTTACCGCGGAGCTGCACGAAGTACAATCCAGCCGGCAGCCGATGCATGTCCAGCGTGGTTTTGAGGCCGGTGCTGCTCATCGTGAGCGTGCGTTGCTGTACCACTTGGCCCAGCCCGTTCACAATGTCACACCGAATAACGCCGCCGGCTCCTATTAAGGGCATTGATACGTGCACATTTTCGCGGGCGGGGTTCGGCACCAGCTCTACCTGCCCAGCCAAAGCTGCTGAGGCACTTGTGGTAACCGTTTGAATAGTCACTGTAATGGTATTGCTGATATTGAATGCCTGACAGGCCCCGATACCACCAAACGGCGGAAGTAAGTCGTCTGGCTCAGCAAAGGCGGGTCGTAGCTTTGGCTCACGGCTCCCGCAATGGAAATGAACGTGCTGTTATCAGCCGAGCTTTGCCACTGGTAGCTGTATTGGTTGTTGCCACCAGTGGGCTGGCTTCCAGAAATAACGCCTGGATCAGCGGGGCCGGTAAACACGGCCGGCTGAGGTGCCGTCAGCGAGTTTCCTGCCAGTACGGGCTGCACTGCTACCGTTATCGTGTTACTGGTGGAAGTCTGCCCACCCGAGCTTACCGTGCGCCGGTAGTAGATAGTCTGGCTGAGGGTTGGCGGGTCGTAGCTGGCAGCGGTTGCCCCGGCAAGGTTTGCGAAGGCAGTATTATCAGAGGAAGATTGCCACTGGTAGGTGTAGGTACCGTCGCCGCCGGGGACCTGCCCGGTTATTACCCCAGGGTCGCCGCTACCGCAGAAGGCATCGGGCGAAGGGCCGGCAATGGTATTGTTGCTGATGGCGGCTACTGTTACCACAAAACTACCCGACGATGAGGCGGTACCACTGGGCGTGGTAACAGTAACCGGGCCGGTAGTAGCGCCGGCCGGTACCACCGCAGTAATGGAGTTGGATGATATAACGGTAAATGAAGCCGCATCCTTACCATTGAATTTTACAGCCGTAGCGCCCGTAAACTCGCTCCCCGTAATGGTAACGGTGGTGCCTGGGCTACCGCTGGCCGGGGCTACCGAAGCAACGGTAGCGGCAGCAACATTCTGGTAGCGAAAAATCTGCAGGGCGGAACCATCCGTCAGCACGTAGGCGTAATTGCCTACCCCGGCAATGTCATAGGCGGTACCCGTACCGGTTAGGGTTCCTTTTACCGTGGGAGATGCCGGGTTACTTACATCAAAGGCCTGCAGGGTGAAACTAGACGCGCCGCCGCTGGCGGCAAAATAGCCGTATACCATCGTGCCACTCACGGCAATGTCGCTGAGGGTAGTACCGCTGGGAATGGCTACCGAGCCCTGCGCAACCGGAATTTCGGGCGTGCTCAGGTCATACACCTGCAGAACTCCGTTCAATACCCCATATCCTTTGTTGCCATTGATGGCTTGGATGTACCCGGTAGTTGACTGGCGAAGGATGGGTTGCTGCGGGTTGCTTACGTCAAACACTTTCAGCACGCTTCCGTCCCGCACGTACGCAATGTTTCCATTCACGGCGGGTTTGCTGATTTGATAAGCATCGAGCGTAACTTTTGCGCCGGGAGTCAGATCGGGGGAAAACGGCTGGAAGTACGTAACGGGTGGCGTACTGGTGGTGCTGGTGGTGATGCACACCACCGTGGCGCTGGCCCCCACATTCAGCGGATTGCCGGTAATGGTGGTACCCGCCGGAGCACCTGGCGTAGCGGGATTCTGCAGGCTGAACCCAGTGAGTTGACTGCTACTGCTGGAACCCGTTCCGAAATGGGTACCGTACAGCCTGTCACCACCAACGGTTACCTGACGAATCCGGTTAAAAGCGGTGGTAGAAACTGTGCTTTTGGACACCGGCGACTCCGGGTTCGTAATGTCCAGCGTTTCGAGGCTACTTGAGCCGAAATTGGCTAGATACAGATAGTTGGCTTTGCTATCCAGACCGGTGGGCCCGCCACTGGTGGTAACGCTGGTCACCTTCTGCAAACTTTGCGCGCTGGCTGTTTCGGCACTGCACAACGCAATGAGAGCCAGCTGTAGCACAGCTATTCGGTGTAGATATGTCTTCATAATAAATTAAGAGTGAGTATTCGAGTCAGGCTACTTGTAACAGGCCGGCCAAGTTGCCGACTAGTTAGTTAACCCACGAAATTTTGCATTATTTTTTTATAGTCGGACATCTTATTTACCTGCTTTCATCAGCAACGTTAGCGGCTAGGTTATACAACTTAATGCCGGATATCCGGGTTATACTGCTATGGAACAGCAATCCACCGCCGCTGAGACGGCAGCTTCGCCCAAAGCCCGCATCAAGCAGGCCTACCTCGACTATGTGCTGCGCAAAGGCACGCCACCTATTTCGGTGTTTAAGCTGACACAAAAGCTGGGAATTGCCGAGCAGGAATTCTACCGCTACTACGCCACCTTCGAGGTCATCGACCGGGAAATCTGGGCCGATTTTGGCCGGGAAGCCCGCACCACTGCCGCAGCCGAGCCGGTTTGGGAGCAGTACGGCAGCCGCGAAAAGCTGCTGGGCTTCTACTATACCCTGCTCGAAATTCTGAAACGCAACCGCAGCTACGCCCTGCAAAGCCTGCGCCGCTCGCTGCACCGCATGCCCGGCCTCTCGCCCCGCGTGCTCGACGATTTCCGCCAGGAGTTTGAGGCCTTCGTAGCGGAAATCCTGCGCGACGGCCGCCGCACCGAGGAAGTAGCTACCCGCCCGCTGGTGCAGAACCAGTACCCGCGCGCCTTCTGGCAACAGATGCTGTTCGTGCTCGGCTTCTTCGCCAAAGACGACAGCCTGGACTTTGAGCGCACCGACGCCGCCGTGGAAAAAGCCGTTACCCTGAGCTTCGATTTGGTAGGCCGCAACTCCCTCGACTCGGCCGTGGATTTCGTGCGGTTTCTGGTGCGGCGGTAAGGTTTTTAAGTTACAGCAGAACGGTCATGCTGAGCTTGCCGAAGCATCTCTACCGCTTTGTTATTGTGGCTAGGCAACGAAGCGGCAGAGATGCTTCGGCAAGCTCAGCATGACCGTTTTCGGTTTATACTACCCCACTCATGGACGATACTCCCAAGTCGCTTACCTCCCTGCCCACCACCAAGGTGGCCCGGGCGGCGCGGTTCGCCAAAACCGGCCTCAACGTGGGCGCCAACTACGTGAAGCACTACGCCAAGCGAGCTGTGGGTGCCGACAGCCCCACCGACGACCTGCACGCGGCCAATGCGGCCGAGCTGTACGGCACACTTAGCGAGATGAAAGGCTCGGTGCTGAAAGTGGCCCAGATGCTGGCCATGGAGAAAAACCTGCTGCCCACCGCCTACGCCGACCAGTTTGCCCAGGCCCAGTACCAGACCCCGCCCCTCTCGGGCCCGCTGGTGGTGAAGACGTTCCGGGAGGCATTCGGCAAGTCGCCGTTTGAGGTGTTCGATGCGTTCGACATCGAGGCGCGGCAGGCGGCCAGTATCGGGCAGGTGCACGCCGCGCGTAAGGATGGTCGGACGTTGGCCGTGAAGGTGCAGTACCCCGGCGTGGCCGACAGCATCCGCTCCGATATCCGGTTGGTGAAGCCTATTGCCCTGCGCGTACTGGGCCTCGACGAAGCCACCGTGCGCCCCTACCTGCAGGAAGTGGAAACCCGCCTGCTCGAGGAAACTGACTACGCTTTGGAGCTGCGCCGCGGCCAGCACATTGCCCGGGCCTGCGCCGGCTTCGCGCACCTGCAGTTTCCGCAGTACTACCCCGAGCTGTCGGCCCCCCGCATCCTGACTATGGACTGGCTGCCCGGCCGGCACCTGAAGGAGTTTCTGGCCACCAACCCCAGCCAAGAAGTACGCAATCAGCTCGGCCAGACCCTCTGGGGCTTCTATATGTTTCAGCTGAACGAGCTGCGCCAGGTGCACGCCGACCCGCACCCCGGTAATTTCCTGCTCTCAGATACCAACGGCGGCACCGTGGGTGTGCTGGATTTTGGCTGCGTGAAGGAAGTGCCGGCCGATGTGCATCATCTGTTCACGGCGCTATTGGCCCCCGAGACCCTAGCGGATTCAGCCCGCCTCACCCAGTTGCTTACCGAGGCTGGTATAGTGCGTCCCGAGGATACGCCCGCCCGGCAGGCGTTTTACGTAGATACCATGCGCGCCTCGCTGGAGCTGGTAGGCCGCCCCTTCCGCCAGCCCACCTTCGATTTCGGCGACCCGGCCTACATGCAGAGCCTCTATGCCCTCGGCGACGACCTGATGCAGCAGCCTGAGCTACGCCAGCAGCGTGAGCCCCGCGGCTCGGAGCACTTTATTTACCTCAACCGTACCTACGTGGGCCTCTATGCCCTCCTCACCGAGTTGGGCGCATCCATCCGCACCAGCCCAACGCAATAAGATTTTTTAAAACCAAACTACCGGGCTTGAGTTTAAGCATCCCAGGGCACTCGTGTAAGTACATGAGTATGCCGGGATGCTTCTTTTTCTCTTTTTCTCACCTCCCCTTTTTCCATGAAAAGATTCTGGACCCTGTGTGCCGCCTTGCTGAGCGCGGTAACGATGGCCTCGGCGCAATCGACGATGAGCTGCTGCACCAAACCCGCCACCGGCCAGGCTGCCACCGAGGTATTTGCCATGCTGGCTTCCAATGAGGATTTCTCGGGCGGCCACGATGCTCCGCTGCCCTTCACCTACGCCGGCGAGGGTGGCATGATTGAGTTCAAAACCACCGACGGCCAGATGGGCAAAGCCTTCGAAATCAAAAGCAAAACCAAGTCGGATAAGTATCTGCTGGTGATTCATGAGTGGTGGGGCCTCAACGACTACATCAAGCAGGAAGCCGCCCGCTTCGCCCAGGAGCTGCCCGGCGTGAACGTGCTGGCCCTCGACCTCTACGACGGCCAGATTGCCACCGACGCCGACCAGGCCGGCAAATTGATGCAGGGCGTGAAAACCGAGCGGGCCCAGGCCATCATCAACGGTGCCCTCGCCTACGCCGGCCCCAACGCCAAAATCGGCAGCATCGGCTGGTGCTTCGGCGGCGGCTGGAGCATCCAGACGGCCCTGCTGGCCGGTCCCAAAGCCAAAGCCTGCGTGGCCTACTACGGCATGCCCGAGAAGGACGTAGCCAAGCTCAAGACGCTGAACACCGACGTGCTGTTCGTCTTCGCCAAGCAGGATAAGTGGATCAACCAGGAAGTGGTAGACCAGTTCCGCAAGGATATGGCCGCCGCCAAAAAAGGCCTCACGGTGAAAACCTACGATGCCGACCACGCCTTCGCCAACCCTTCCAACCCCAAGTACAACAAGCAGTTCGCCGCCGACGCCCACGCCGCCTCGGTTGCCTACCTGAAGAAGAACCTGAAGGTGAAATAGCGTTCCGCAGTAGCGCAAACAGCAAAGTTTGCGCTACTGACCACACCAACGAAAAGAGGCAGCCCGTCCGGGTTGCCTCTTTTTTTATGGTAGCACAAACGGCTGTAGAGACGCGACACTTCGCGTCTCCCGCCAGAACAGCCAGAACCGCGCCACCGGCACAACGTCAGCACACGTCGGCATGTATTGCCCAAACGACTTGCAGACCTGAATAACGTCAGCACGCGCCGAGACGCGAAGTATCGCGTCTCTACAGTCGTCCGGAATTTCCCCAATGGAAGGAAGCTGCTACCTTATAGCTCCCAACAAGTCACACGTCATGTCTACCGCCTTCGTTTCCCCGGTTCAGCAACTGCTGAACGAGTATGCCGAAAGCCACCAGAACCCTACCAACAAGCTGGTGCATTGGGTGTGCGTGCCGCTGATTATGTTCGCCATTCTGGGGTTGCTATGGTCGGTACCGGTGCCGGCGGTGGTAAGTGCCGTTAGTCCGTGGCTGAACTGGGGCACGGTGGTGATGGTGCTGGCCCTCGGGTACTATGTGCGCCTGAGTTCCCGGCTGGCGGTGGGCATGCTGCTGGTATGGCTGCTGATGGCACTGACACTGCGCGTGGTGCAAGCTCAGGCGGCCCTACCACTCTGGGCCATATGTCTGATTATTTTTGTGCTGGCCTGGATTGGGCAGTTCTGGGGCCATAAGGTAGAGGGCAAAAAGCCCAGCTTCCTCAAAGACCTGCAGTTCCTGCTCATCGGCCCGCTGTGGCTGCTTCATTTCATCTACCGCCGGCTGGGCTGGCAGTATTGATGGGTTATGGAAAAAATGAAGCGTCATGCTTCGGCTGCGCCTCTGCATGACGTTTCACTTTGTCTATCACCGCAGCTTATTCCAGCAGCCGTGCCTGCAACTGGGCCAGGCTTTCGGGGAGTTGTTGCATGTCGGTGAGTACGAAGTAGAGGTCCTGGAATTTATCCTTCTCGAAGGGGGTATCCAACACGCCGTCGAGGGTGAAAGGCAGGCGGGTGGGCGCGTCGCTGAGGCTGAACTTTACCTCGCCGTGCGACGACAAAAGCCCGGCCCCGTAAATGCGCAGCCCGTCAGGCTGCTGAATCAGGCCGAACTCGGCCGTGAACCAGTACAGGCGCGTGAACTGCTCCAGCGTGCCGGGCCAGCGCTGGCCGTGGTGCACGGCCGCCGCACCCAGCGTCTGCAGAAAATCAGCGAAACCATCATCCGTCAGCAGCGGCACGTGGCCGAATACGTCGTGGAACATATCGGGCTCCTCGAGGTAGTCGAGCTGCTCGAGGGTGCGCAGCCAGGTGGTGGCGGGAAACTTGCGGTCGGCCAACAGCTGGAAGAACACGGCGTCGTCCACGATGCCGGGCACTACTACCAGCTCCCAGCCGGTCAGCTCCCGTAGGCGGGGGTTCACCTCCCGAAAATCGGGGATGGCGTCGCGGGTGAAGCCCACGCGCCGCACGCCTTCCAGAAACGCCTCGGCGGCGCGGCCGGGCAGCAGGGCCATCTGGCGGTCGAAGAGCAGTTGCCACACGTGCTGGTCGGCGGCAGTGTAATCGGCATATACCTGGGTAAGCAGCGGCAGGGCAACGGGAGCAACGGGGGCGGCAGAAACAGACTGCATAACGAAAACGGAAATGGTGGAAAAAGAAAAGCCTGCCTCCGCAGAGAGCGGAAGCAGGCTTGAAAAGACGTTGGGAGGATGATGGGCTAGTCTCAGGTCCTCGCATACGCCGCGGCCGCTCCGCTCCGAAGGGGAGCGTAATAGGTAGCAGCGTAATAATAGCGGGACGTGAACAGCAGCATGTGCGGCAAAGGTAAGAGAGTTTTTGAATTACGTGGATTTCACGCTGTCATCCTGAGCGGAGCGAAGGACCTTATTACGTTGCAACGACTCGTGCTGATGTGACAAGGTCCTTCGCTCAGGATGACAGCTTGGCTACTCCACCGGCTGCAGCTCCCAGCCCGACGACAGCAGGGCGGCCAGTTCGGCTACGCTTTCGGTGAGCTGGTCCCAGCTGGTGAGCACGAAGTATTGGTCCTGCAGGTGCGCCTCGCTGTAAGGCGTGTGCAGCACGGTGGCCAGGTCGAAGGGAAAGCGGCGCGACACGTCACCGATGCAGTGGTGGATTTCGCCCGACGACGAGAGCAGGCCGGCCCCGTACATGCGCGTCTGGCCGTGCTCCTCCACCAGCCCGAACTGCACCGTGAAGCCGTAAAGCCGCTCGAGACGGGCCAGGGCCACGGCATCGTCGAGGTGCTGGGCGGCTACCTGGCCCAGGAAGTGCAGGAAATCGGCGAAGGCCTGGTCCATGAGCAAGGGAACGTGGCCAAACACGCCGTGAAACAGGTCGGGCTCCTCGATGAAATCGAACTGCGCCATACTCCGGATCCAGACGGTAGCCGGGAATTTGCGCTGGGCCAGCAACCCAAAGAACTCGGCATCATTGAGCATACCCTGCACTGGTTCCAGCTGCCAGCCAGTAGCTTTCTGCAGACGCTGGCTTACTTCCTGGAAGTTAGGAATGGCATTGCGGTGGAAGCCCACGGCCTCCAGCCCCCGGCCAAATGCCGAGCAGGCCCGCTTATGCAGCAAGGCCGTCTGGCGGTCAAACAATACCTTCCATACCAGCTGATCCTGCGTGGTGTACCGGTCGTAGTGTTGCTGTATCATATGCGTACAGGGCAGAAAAAAAGCCCGGCTCCTGGCGGGAGTCGGGCTCTTAAGTGGATTTCAGAGAAGGAGAAGCATGCTGTGTTCTACCTTTCGTACCCGCAAAAGCGCCCGACCTCGTCCTGGACAGGACGATTAATGGTCATAAAGCGTTTCGCGTTTAGGGTCAGCATGATGATGCAAATATAGAAGACTTCTGGAATAAACAAATTTTCAGCAGCCTTATTATTCAACCCCTCTTGACAACAATATCTATCATTCATGAACAAACAGCCTATAATTTATGGGTCTTTTTTGAAATAACAGCCTAATTTTACACTTCACCCCTTCATATTGACAGTACCTAGCTGCTGAGGCTTTATGAATCAGCTATCAGACAGGGTATTCAGTTATGGCTTGCCGTTGGGCTCGTAAGTCATGCTCAGTCGGGTGTCGCCGGTAATTTTGAGGTCTATTCTAGCCTGCTGGGCTGATGGGTTGAGCAGCAGCGCCGTGGAGCCGGCCATAAACCGTAGCGTACCCCGCTCGCCGGGCGCCAGCGTCGTCTTGCCGAAGATACCGCCGCCCCGGGGCCGCTCCTTAAACTCGACGGGTACTTTGCCCACGTTGTGGGCCTCTACTTTGAAGCCACCCAGCTGGCCGCCGCCCAACGCAAACTGCTTACCCGGCTCAATGAGCAGATTGGAGGTGATTCCCGCCCAGCAGGCCGTAGCGAGCAGGAGCAGAAAAGCGAAAATGGCAATAGCGGCCGAACGTGGGGCAAGGGAAATACGCATGACAAGTGGGACTTGAAGTGAAACGATGTCCCAAAGAAACTGCCCCCGCTGCCGCCAAACGCCCTAGTTTACAGCCTGGGACGCCTCAACTTATAGTTTGACACTGGGCAGGCGTAGGGATGCAACGCTCCGCGTCTCGCCGCTGCTGAATTTGTTTGCTTGGCGCGGTTCCGGGTCGTTCAAAGCCGACACTCCAACTATTGCGTCTCTACAACGTGCTGCTGGTACAGGGCCGGCCGTTCAACGAGGAAACGCGAAGTGTCGCGTCTCTACAGCTGCCG
Organism: Hymenobacter sp. 102; assembly: GCF_049949205.1. Classification (NCBI taxonomy): domain Bacteria; kingdom Pseudomonadati; phylum Bacteroidota; class Cytophagia; order Cytophagales; family Hymenobacteraceae; genus Hymenobacter; species Hymenobacter sp. 102. Next base: position 9,415 of record NZ_CP188172.1, on the reverse strand, counting down.
GGCAGCTTCGCTGGGCGTCTGGCCGCGGAGCTTTTTGAAGACGCGGTTGAAGGTGGACTTGGAGTTGAAGCCGGCCTCCAGGGCCACCGCCAGTAGCGTGTAGTGCCGGAACTGCGGGTCGCGGAGGCGGCGCTCGGCCTCGCGCACCCGGTACTCGTTTACGAAGTCGTTGAAGTTCTGGCCGCAGCCGGAGTTGATGACCCGCGACAGCCAGGACGTGTTGGTGCGCAGCTGGGCGGCCAGCTCGCCCAGCGTCAGCTCGGGCTCCAGGTAGGGCCGGGCTGCCTGCATGTGGGCCAGCAGCCGGGCCGTCCAGCGGGCCAATTCCGCGTCGGGCTCGGCGGGGGCTGGTTCGGCTGGCACCTGGACCGGGACATCGACCACCAACGGCACGGTGGCAGCCGCTGCGGCTGACGAGACAGGTACTTCAGGCAGATTGGGAACCGTAGCGGCAACTGGTCTTTCATCTGCCGCTGGTGCAACGGTACTAGGCGCTTCGGCAGCTTCTACCCTGGATGGTAAGATTACCGACGAAACCTCGGCGGCGGGGGCCGGCTGGAAGCGCAAGGCGGCCAGGCGGTAACCCGTCAGCAGGCCCGAGATGCTGAGGTAGTAGATTAGCAGGCCGGTAAACAGGTAGTCGTACCAGTTCTGCACGTAGTTCAGGGGCACAACGAAGAAGTTAATCAGGCCGAATACCAGCGTGACGCCGGTGCCCACCACCACGGCCATCAGTACGTTGCGCAGCCACCGAAACCGGAGCTGCTCGGTATCGGAGAAGTTGTCGTTGAGGTAGCGGGCGTAGGCGCGGTAGGCGCGCAGGGTGTGCACCGCGTAGGCCAGCACCGAGAGGTAGCCCAGCGTATCGGCCAGCAGCCCGATGGGCTGGTAGTCGGCCCAGTTGGCCAGGGGGCCTTTGGTGCCGAAGTGGGCGGGCAGCGGCCGGCCCTGCACCCCATGCCACCACCCTATATCATAGCCGAACACTACCAGCAGCCACGCCCCGAAGGCCAGCGCAGGCGCGAAGTGCCACCAGTGTTGCCGCTGCAGCCGAAACTCCTGGTTGGTGAGGCTGCGGAAGTAGAAGTACAGCGCGGGCCCCACCGCCAGCCAGTTGCTGAACGGCCAGTAGAACATAAACGTCGTGCGGGCGTCGTGCGAGTCGTACCAGCCGGCAAAGCCCAGCATCCATTGGGCCAGCCGCATGGCAAACAGCAGCAGCAGCAGCGCCAGCCAGCCATCGGCCGCCGTATCCTCGCGCCGCCGCCGCGCCCACAGCACCGCCGCCACAATGACGCCTTGCAGGAAAAACGGCAGCAGCAAGCCGCTGTACAGGTTGAAGCCGAAGAACATACCGGCAAGGTAACAGTAGATCGGACTTCCGCTATGTTTAAGAAGGTAGTTCCCCTCCTTGGAAAGGAGGGGCTAGGGGTGGTTGACCTTGCGTTAGAACGGTTTATAGAACTAGCTCTAGCAGCGTTCTAACGTTCATCAACCACCCCTAGCCCCTCCTTTCCAAGGAGGGGAACTAGCTTTTAGTTTACCTTCTACTCCAGCTCCTGGCGCAGGTCGTACACTTTGCGCAGGTTGCGGATCAGGCGCTCCGACTCGGCGAAATTCAGGGTTTGGGCACCGTCGGAGGCGGCTTCTTCGGGCTTCTCGTGGGCTTCGTAGATGATGCCGTCGGCGCCGGCCATGACGCCGGCCAGGGCCATCGTGGGCACGTACTCGCGGATGCCGATGCCGTGCGAGGGGTCCACGATGACGGGCAGGTGGGTTTTCTCCTTCAGGATGGGCACGGCGTTCAAATCCAGCGTGTTGCGCGAGGCGGTTTCGAAGGTCCGGATGCCCCGCTCGCAGAGAATCAGCTTTTCATTGCCGCCCGAAAACACGTACTCGGCCGACGACAGCAGCTCCTCAATAGTGCCCGAAATGCCGCGCTTGATCATCACCGGCTTATCCACGCCGCCCAGGGCATCGAGCAGGTTGAAATTCTGGGTGTTGCGCGCGCCCACCTGGAACACGTCCACGTAATCGTGCATTTCCTCCACCTGCGACACCTGCATTACCTCGGTCACAATCTTGATGCCCCGCTCCCGGGCCATGCGGTGGAAGTCTTTCAGGCCTTCCATGCCCAGCCCGCGGAAGGCGTACGGCGACGAGCGGGGCTTGAACACGCCCCCGCGCATGATGCGCACGTCGTTGTCCACGAGGTGCTGCATAATCAGCTCCATCTGCTTCTCGCTCTCGATGCTGCACGGGCCGGCGGCCAGTGTGAGCGAGCCTTCCCCGATGCGCACCCCGTCGCCGAGGTCGAGCACCGTAGGGCGCACGCGCCACTTGCGGCTCACCAGCTTATAGTCGTCGGAAACCCGATGGATGTCGAGGATGCCGGGCAATTGGCCGATGGTGCGCAGATCCACATCGGCCTTGCCGATGGCCACCAGGTAGTGGGCGCGCTGGGTTTTCACCTCCGTGGCCTTGTATTTCAGCTCCTGAATGCGGGCTTCAATGGCGGCCTTATCGGCTTCGGTGATGTGAGGGTCGAGTTGGATGATCATGTTCTTTCGGGGTTTCCGCAGAGGACGCAGAGGGTTTCGCAGAGGGCGCAGAAGAACGACCTCCGCGTCCTCTGCGGAAACCTCTGCGTCCTCTGCGGGAAACGTTAGTTGAGTACAGAAGAAACAAACCGCTTCGCCGCGGCCGGAGCATCGTCCACGCCTTCCAGGGCCCGGATCAGGGCGGAGCCGATGATGGCGCCCTCGGCGTATTGGCAGGCGTTCTTGAATGAGGTTTTGTCGCCGATGCCGAAGCCGATGAGGCGGGGTTGCGCAGGTTCATGGCCTCGATTCGCTGGAAATAGGCTTCCTGTACGCCCTCGGCCTGGGTGTTGGCCCCGCCCGTGGTGCCGGGTCCCGACACGAGGTACAGGAACGAATCCGTCAGCTCGTCGATGCGTCGAATGCGCTCCGGGGCGGTTTGCGGGGTGATGAGGAACACCGGCCGCAGGTTGTGGCGGCGGAAGATATCCTGGTACTCGGCCACGTAATCGTCGAGGGGCAGGTCGGGCAGGATGATGCCGTCGGCCCCGGCGGCGGCGGCTTCGCGGCAGAAGTTGTCTACCCCGAACTGCATCACCGGGTTAAGGTAGCCCATCAGCAGAATCGGCGTTTCGGGCACTTCCAGGCGGATATCCTTTAGTTGCTCGAACAGCACCCGCAGGTTCATGCCATTGGCCAGGGCCACGGTGCTGCTGGCCTGAATCACCGGCCCATCGGCCAGCGGATCCGAAAACGGCATCCCGATTTCGATGAGGTCGGCCCCGGCTTCGCTCAAGGCTTTGATCAGCGGTACGGTGTCGTGCAGGCGCGGGTAGCCGGCCGTGAAGTACATGTTCAGCAGGTTCTTCTGCTTTTTATCGAAGGCGTCTTTTATTCGGTTGGTCATGTCACGTGATATTGTCTGTCATGCTGAGCGAAGGCGGAGCCGCAGTCGAAGCATCTCTACCGCTTGGTCTACAAGTAGAAATTAGCCAGAGGTAGAGATGCTTCGACAAGCGGACGCCAGATCAAGCATGACAATGCCATTGCCTTACATAATAGCGTCAGCGTACTTGATGTAGGTTTCCAGGTCCTTGTCGCCGCGGCCGGAGAGGTTGATGACCACCACGTCGTCGGGGCCGGCGCCGAGCTGGTCGAGGGCGGCCAGGGCGTGGGCGGTTTCCAGGGCCGGGATGATGCCTTCGAGGCGGCTGCATTCGGCCACGGCTTTCAGGGCCGCTTCGTCTTCGATGCTGATGAAGCGGGCGCGCTTAGAATCGGCCAGGAAGGCGTGCAGCGGGCCGATGCCGGGGTAATCGAGGCCCGCGGAAATAGAGTAGGGCTCGGTAATCTGGCCGTCCTCATCCTGCATCAGCAGCGTGCGGCTGCCGTGAATGATGCCCGGCGTACCCAGCACCGACGTGGCGGCCGAGTGCCCCGAGTGCACGCCGTGGCCGGCGGCTTCCACGGCCACCAACTGCACCGAGGGCTCCTCCAGGAAGTGGTAGAACGCGCCGGCCGCGTTAGAGCCGCCGCCCACGCAAGCCACCACGTAGTTGGGCAGCTCAGAGCCGGTTTTCTCCAGCAGCTGCTGGCGCATTTCCTCGCTGATAACGGCCTGCAGACGCGCCACCAGATCGGGGTACGGGTGCGGGCCCACCACCGAGCCGATGATGTAGTGCGTATCCACGGGGTTGCTGATCCAGTCGCGGATGGCCTCGTTGGTGGCATCCTTGAGGTGCGGCTGCCGCTCATGGCCGCCCGCACCTCGGCCCCAGCAGGCGCATGCGGTACACGTTGGGCTTCTGCCGCTCCATGTCGATTTCGCCCATGTACACGATGCACTCCATGCCCATCAGGGCGCACACCGTGGCGGTGGCCACGCCGTGCTGGCCGGCGCCGGTTTCGGCAATGATGCGCGTTTTGCCCAGGCGCTTGGCCAGCAGAATCTGCCCCACGGTATTGTTCACCTTATGGGCACCGGTGTGGCAGAGGTCCTCGCGCTTGAGGTAAATGCGGGTGTTATACTTCTCCGACAGCCGCTTGGCCTCAAACAGCGGCGTGGGCCGGCCCACGTAGTCGCGTAGCAGCTGCTGGTACTGCTGCTGGAACTCCGGCTCGGCCATGATGCTCAGGTACTGCTGGCGCAGCTCCTCCACGTTGGGGTAGAGCATTTCGGGAATGAACGCGCCCCCAAACTGGCCGTAGTAGCCGCGCTCCGTGGGTTGTTGGTAGGTTGGTTTCATGATGGTTTCTCGCAGGGTCTCGGGGTGGGTGGCGCAGGGTCTCGCGGTGGATTACCCCGCGAAATCAGACGCAAAAGAGTTCTTATAACAAGTCGTTGGTCATGACTTCCGACAACGGCAGCTTCCGGGTTTCCAGGCCATGTTCGGCCAGCCAGTCCAGGTAGCGCTGCACCCTGGCGGGGCTCATGTGGCCCCAGCCGGGGCCGCTGCCGTAGTATTCTGCCGTGTACTGCTGGCTTTCGAGCAGGAAACTGGGGTTGCGGTCTGGGGCCGGCACCAGCTTTTGCAGCAGCGCCACCGCCTTCTCCGGGTGGTCTTTGGCGTGCAGGAAGCCCTGCCCGGACACCCGCAGAAACTTCCGGTAGGCCTCCCCGTTTTCCAGCACCCGCTTTTCCGACGCCATGATGACGGGCGAATAGCCGTACGGAATCCCATAATCGGCCAGGCGGAAGCTGGTCAGCTCCACGCCCTGCTGCCGGGCCTGTACGCCTTCCCAGTTATCGAAAATCCAGGTGGCGTCGGCCTGCTGCTGCAGCAGCGTGTTCCAGATGCCTAGCTTCTCGGGGTAGGTAATGGTCAGCGGGCTGGTAGCACCGTCGTTTTCCAGCATCTTCGCCACTATCTGGTCCTCGTAACGGGCTTGGTACGAGGCGTAGACTTTGCCGGCCAAATCTTTGGGCGACTGAACATCCGGGCGCTTGAGCGTGACGATGCTGCTCAGGTCTTCCGTGAGCAGGGCGGCCACGGCTATGGCATCGAACGGCCGGGCCTTGGTGCGGTAGCTGATGATGCTTTCCAGCGGGCAAAGCGCAAAATCGGCTTGGCCCAGCTCTACCTTCTTGGCCGGAGTCAGGGCGTAGTTGTCGGCCTCCGGGGTCAGCAGCTCCACCTCCAGCCCGTGCTGCGCGTACCAGCCCAGCTCCTGGGCCACCACGAAGCCCGTGTGGTTAGTGTTTACCGTCCAGTCCAGCGCAATCTTTATTTCTCTCATAGCTTTTGTATAACCACGTTTACTGCGGTCTGCCTGTGTATGATGCTGGCTTGTTACGCTTTCAACGCCTGAAAAAAAGCCTCCAGCCGGCCGGCATCCTTGGTACCCGGGGCGGTTTCGAAGCGGCTGTTCAGGTCCAGGGCAAACAGCCCGGGCAACTGAAGGTTCCGCAACGCCGCCGCGTGCTCCGGCCCGATGCCGCCGGCCAGAAAGTACGGCACCGGCAGGTTGTAGTCCTGCAGCAGCGTCCAGTCGAAGGCGGTGCCGTTGCCGCCGGGCTGGGGGCCGGCCGTGTCGAAGAGGAAATAGTCCACACTGCCCACGTAGGGCTGGAGCTGGGCGAAGTCGAACCCCTCGCCCACCGCAAATGCCTTCACCACCGGCACGCCGCCGCCCGCACCGCGGCGCAGGTGTCGGGCGTTTCATGGCCGTGGAGCTGGGCCAGCTGCAAATCAAACTCCCGCACCCGCGCCAACACTGTAGCCGCGTCGTCATCCACGAACACGCCCACCTTACGGATGGCTGCCGGCAACGCCCGCACCGCCGCCGCCGGCAGCCGCTCCCCCACGTACCGCTTCGACTTCGGGTAGAAGATGAACCCCAGAAAATCGGGCTGCAGCGCCGCCACCGCCCGCAGGCTGTCGGCATCGGCCATCCCGCAGACTTTGAGGTGAGGTTGAGTTGACATCAGGTTGAAAGGTGCTCTAGCTATAGTTCGCCTCACCCCCTAGCCCCCTCTCCGAAAAGGAGAGGGGGAACTAGAGCTAGAAACAACTGAACTAGTCTGTTAAAATTTTAAAAATCTAGGCTAGTCCCCCTCTCCTTTTCGAAGAGGGGGCTAGGGGTGAGGCGAACTACAACAACGTCACCGCCTCCGTAGCGCGGAGCTGCTGCACCAAGGCGGCGCAGGCTTTTTCGGGGCGGGAGTGGCGCATGAAGGATTCGCCCATCAGGAAGCCGCGGTAGCCCACGGCGCGCAGGGCTTCGATGTCGGCGGCGGTGCTCAGGCCGCTTTCCGTCACCTTCACGTACTCGTCGGGGATGCGCTGGGCCAGTTCGCCGGACGTGTCGAGGCTGACCGAGAAGTCGTGCAGGTTGCGGTTGTTCACGCCTACCAGGCTCACGGCGTCGGGGTGCAGGGTCTTGTCCAGTTCCTCGGCGTTGTGGATTTCGAGCAGCACTTCCATCCCCAGGCTTTTGGCCAACCGACCCAGGCGCAGCACTTCCTCGCCGCTGAGCACGGCCGCAATCAGTAGCACGGCGTCGGCGCCGATGCTCTTGGCTTCCAGAATCTGGTATTCATCCACCACAAAATCCTTGCGCAGGATGGGGCAGAAATTGAAGCGCCGGGCCGTAATCAGGTCTTCGTTCTTGCCGCCGAAAAACTCCGAATCCGTGAGTACCGACAGCGCCGAGGCTCCGGCCTGCATGTAGCCCAGCGTGGTGCGCTCCACCGGGGCGTGGGCGTTGATGATGCCCTTGCTGGGCGACTTGCGCTTGAACTCGGCAATGATACCGCTCAAGTCGTCGCGCAGCAGGTAGCGGCGCAAACTCAGCGGCTGGGCCGACATATATTGGCTTTGCTCCAGCAGTTTCACCGGCACCAGGCTCTGGCGGGTGGCTACTTCCTGGCGCTTATGAGCAATGATGGTATCGAGAATGGTCATGAGGTTTTGCGTGTAGCGCGAAGCCTTTGCTTCGCGTTTCCTTGAACGAAATCAGTGAGTAACAAATGGGCGCTCGGTGTGGCTGATACGCGAAGCCAAGGCTTCGCGCTACTGCGCTGCCACCAGCTCCCGCAATGCCTGGCGGGCGCGGCCGGAATCCAGCGACTCGCGGGCGGCGGCCAGGCTGTCGGCGAAGCTGAAGGCGGGCTCCAGGCAGCCGATGGCCAGAGCCGCGTTGGCCGTTACCACGTCGCGCTGGGCGCGGGTGCCCTGACCGTCCAGCACCGCCAGAAACAGCCGGGCCGATTCGGCGGGCGTTCTGCCCCCGGCCAACTCCGCCGGCGTGGTAGTGGTCAGGCCCAAATCAGCCGCCGATACCAGCTGTTCGCCCTCGGGCGTGGCCAGCTTGGCGGCGGCCGTCAGCGAGAGTTCATCGTAGCCATCCAAAGCGTGCACCACGGCGTAGCGGGTATCCGTTTGCTGGAGCAGGTAGTGGTAGAGGCGCAGCAGCTCCAGGCTGAAGGTACCGGCCACCTGATACTTCGGGCGGGCGGGGTTCACCAGCGGCCCCAGAATGTTGAAGAACGTGCGCACCCCAGTTCCCGGCGCACCGGCCCGGCGTGGCGCATAGCCGGGTGGAAGGCCGGCGCGTGCAGAAAACAGATGCCGGCCCGCTCCAGCTGCCGCCGCAGCACGTCGTTGCTTACCCCGAACTCCACCCCCAGCTGCTGCAACACGTCCGATGAACCACAGGCCGACGACACCCCGATGTTGCCGTGCTTGGTAACCTTGTAGCCGGCCCCGGCCACCACAAAACAGGCCAGCGTACTAATGTTGAGCGTGTCTTTGCCGTCGCCGCCGGTGCCCACAATATCTACCGTATCGTGCGTGCCCAGCTCGGGGCTGCGGCTGAGGCTCAGCAGCGCCTCGCGAAAACCGGCCAGCTCGGGTACCGAAATGGGCCGCATGCGGTACACGGCCATAAACGCCGCCATTTCAGCCGGGTTGGCCTCCCCCTGCCCGATGCGCAGCATGGCCTCCCGGGCCTCGGCGTGGTTCAGCAGCTGCTGCTCCAGTAGTTTGTTCAGAATCTGTTTCACAAGTGAATCGCAGATGATGCGGATTAGAAGGATTTTGCTGATGGATGTTTCTGTGTCATGCTGAGCGGAGCCGGAGGCGAAGTCGAAGCATCTCTACCGCTTCGTTGTAGTGCCAGTTGATTAGTCAGAGGTAGAGATGCTTCGGCTTCGCTCAGCATAACGTTCTACTTCAGCTCAGCCAGTTGCGCAGCATCTGGTGGCCGTGCTCCGTCAGAATCGACTCGGGGTGGAACTGCACGCCGCGCACGTCGTAGGTGCGGTGGCGGAAGGCCAGTACTTCGCCATCGGCGTCGCGGGCGGTTACTTCCAGCTCGGCGGGCACGCTTTCGGGCCGCACGCTCCAGCTGTGGTACCGCCCCACTTTAAAGGTATCGGGCAGGCCCGCGAACAGCTTATCGGGGGCCGCGAGGTGGGCGTCGGTGGCCAGGCCGCAGCACCGTGGGCAAGTTGTACAGCTCGCCGCCAAAACTCTCCGCCAACCCCTGGTGGCCCAGGCACACACCCAGAATCCGCTTGGTGGGCGCGTAGCGGCGGATGATTTCGGGCATCAGGCCTGCTTCCGACGGCACACCGGGGCCGGGCGACAGGAGCACCGCGTCGTAGGCAGCCACGTCGTCCACCCGCAGCTTATCGTTGCGAATCACGGTTACGTTGCTGGTGTGCCCCAACTCCCGCAGCACCTGTACCAGGTTGTAGGTGAAGGAGTCGTAGTTGTCGAGAACGAGAATATTCATGGGGTTCGGCCATTGGGCCTGATGGTTCCCGGGCTGAAACCCGGGGCTGGTAAATGACTTCGGATAAGGAGTGGCTCCGTAGCCCCGGGCTTTAGCCCGGCGGCCGCCGGTGCTACACCTGCTCGGCTTCCTGCAGG